>JBLXFH010000002.1:0-1054631 GCA_048262255.1 Rhodospirillales bacterium
CATACCGAAACTAAAAAAATGGTGGAGGGAGTTGGATTCGAACCAACGTAGACGTACGTCAACGGGTTTACAGCCCGTCCCCTTTAGCCACTCGGGCATCCCTCCATCACAAAACCCCGGCAAGCTTCCGCCGCCGGGAAACCCGCAATATGAGGATTTGCGGCCCATTGTCAACGCATAAAAGCAGGATTTTTCAAAGCAATTTCAGGATCAAGCAACAGGATAATGCAGACAAGCCTTATGGATCATGCTAAAGCGCCTCATGAGCACAAAAAAGCACAATCCGTCGCGTAAAAAACCGGACCGTAAAGCCAACCGCAGCCATCCGCCCCGAACCGGCCACGCAATGCGTCCGGCGGGCGCTTCCGGTCTCTGGCTTTATGGCATCCATGCCTGCCTGGCAGCACTGGGCAACCCGAAACGCCAAATCCATAATATTCTGGTCACCAGTCATTCCGCCGACCTGATTGCCGACAAACTCACGCCGGAGCGGCCAACGCCACAGGTTGTTGACCGGGCGCATCTGGAGTCTGTGCTGCCTGCCGATTCCGTGCATCAGGGTTTGGCCCTGCTTTGCAATCCCCTGCCCAACCCCAATCTGGCCGATCTGATTGCCGGAACCGCTGACAACAGCACCCTTCTGGTTCTCGATCAGGCCAATGATCCACGCAATATCGGCTCGGTCCTGCGTTCGGCGGCGGCGTTTGGCGCCGATGCTGTTGTGGTGCCCGACCGCGGCACGCCCGAATCCACCGGCGCCATGGCGAAAGCCGCCGCCGGGGCGCTGGAAACCATGCCTTTTGTCCGCGTCACCAATCTGGCCCGTGCCCTGCGCTCTTTAAAAGACGCCGGCTACTGGTGTGTCGGCCTTGATGGTCGCGCCCACCAGACCCTGGCCGAGACCGAAATGACCGGACGCACGGCCATTGTCATGGGGGCCGAGGGCAGCGGACTGCGCCAGTTAACGGCCGAAACCTGCGATTATCTGGCGAAAATACCGATCTCCGGGCAGATGGAAAGCCTCAACTTGTCAATCGCCGCCTCCATCGCGCTCTACGAGATCAACCGGACGAAATCCAAATAACCTGAAATAAGATCGAAATAAGATAAAAGACCGTCTTGCCGATCCCGGATCATTCGATTATGTTCCGCCGAATCTCAGGCAATGAGGTCAACGCCGGTTTAGCTCAGTTGGTAGAGCGGCTGATTTGTAATCAGTAGGTCGCGAGTTCGAATCTTGCAACCGGCACCATTTTTCCCAAAACATGCAGCCCAAGCGGCAAAGTTGATTTTCAAGACCAATGCACGCTCTTGGGTTAATTTATCCCGGATTTCTGCGCCATAACTGTTCGCCAGTAGCTCTATGCCCATTGTATCCGCTTCGCTTACAGGGCATGGTTGTTATAGAAAGGCAATAAAATCTGACGTCATGGAAAAAAACAATGGCCGCATGAGATTTCAGGTTGTCGATATGGCCGACAATCCGACACCTGTGTTCGCCGAAGTCCTCGAATACTGGCAGGCCAAGCGCGGCGACGCCTTTGCACCGGCCTGGACCGATATCCAGCTTATGGATTTACCCACCGCACTACTGCCTAAATGTATTGTCGTCGACATGGAAGGGCCGACGGGAGATATCCGCTATCGCTATTATGGGACGGCCATCGCCAACCTGCACGGCTATGAGTTGTCCAACAAAACCATTCAGGAAATGCAGCCACCAGACTTTCGGGATCAGGTCATCCGCCAGTATCGAATGGTGCAGGAACAACGCACGCCGATGTTTTTTGTCGCCCACTTTCCCTTTCTGACGGGGCGGCGCACTTACCAGTACCTGCTCCGCCTGCCCCTATCCAGCGATGGCGAGACCGTGACCAATGTGCTGTCCGTACAAGACATCTCCGACGACAGCCATATTCTGACCAAATATTACACACAAATGTTTAATGAGGTCGTCGACCCGGATTCGGACGACCAATAGGCGGTGCGCTTCGGATACTTTTTATATCCTTTCATCGATACCTGCATTCTGGCATAGAAATTGCTCAACCCTGTGTTCCAACAACGAACTTCAGAGGTTGCGATGAATATCGAAAAAACAGAGCAAATGGAAACCGCCTATACACAGGCGCCTTTTCATTCGAAAGAGCCGTCCAATACGGCAACCCCGAAAACCTCGGCCTATGGGCCACGCCTTTCAAACCTGAAAGCTCTGGACCAGAAACGCCAGGTATCCATCCCGGAAACCCCGGTACAGGAACAGGATTCCGAGAGCGCTTTGGCCTTTATCCGCAAACACGGCGCACGCGCCTACGCAGAAGAGCTGCAAAACCGGGTAGCCGAGGGAATCCGCCAGAAAATCCTGCAACTTATGGATTTGAGCGAGGTCTCCCTGTCAGAAATGTCGCTGCTACAGCGTCAGACCATTGAAGGGCTGATTGCTGTTGAAATGCAGGCCCGACTGGAAGCCAGTTCGTCAATGGCCAGCGATTCGGCCAGCGACAACAGCATCTACCTGAAAGCCCTGATGCTGACGCAAGGCAACTATGGGTTCTTCAATGGACATGCCGCGCATACGCTCAGCGAATTCAAGGAATTCATGTTAGGCAACAGCGCCGAAAGCGCTCTCCATGCCGACAAGGCATAATCAACCCGGCAAAAATTGACCAGGTGCAGGTGAATTCAGCAGAATTCACCTGCCCTGCCAAACCGACCGGCTTTGATAAATCTCTCCGTCATTTGGTTCCACCAGCGGCGGTGCCCATTCCCGAAAATAGAGATAATGGGGCGTTTCGCGGTGGCTGAGATAGGCCGTATCGTCCGTATAGACTTCATACAGCAAGAACAGGTCCGGATGATCAACGTTCCGGCAGATATCGAACACCTGACAGCCTTCTTCGCCCAGCGATGCGGTAGCATGTGCCGACATCTTTTCAGAAAACCGGGTGGCCGCGCCGGTTTTCACTTTGAAGGTTGCCGTCACCACATAACTCATGCGGCACCTCCTGCCTGTCTTGCAAACTGGAAAAGTGCTGTTTTCATCTCATCTCCCTAAACGACCTTGCACAATCCTCCATCCACATTGATCGCAGCGCCATTTATGTAGGAACCCGCATCGGAGGCCAGAAAGCAGGCCATGTTGGCGAACTCTTCCGCTGTCCCCATACGCCCCATGGGTAAATCCTTGCCTTGCTCGGCATACCATTCATCAAGCGACAGGTCGCTCGGACCGGACGCATAACGGCGCTCCCACTGATCACTGCGGATTTTGCCGACCAGCATCCCATTGACCAGAACGTTATAGGGAGCCCCTTCGTTGGCCAGCACTTTCATGAGTGCCATTCCGGCGGCCCGGCTGACGGCCGTCGGTGCCCCCTCTGCCCCCGGCATTTTGGCCCCCACGTTAAGAACGTTAATGATACGCCCCCAGCGCCGCTCGCGCATGCCCGGGATGACCCGGCGACAGAGCCGGATTGAGGCGAACAATTTCAAATCCAGATCGTCCTGCCACAATTCATCGCTGACCTCGAGAAACGGTCCCCGCTGAGATGTTCCCGCGTTGTTGACCAGAATATCAATCCCGCCGAACGACGCCTCCGCCAGTGTAACAGCCCGCTCACATTCTTCAGCCTGCCGGATATCGGCAGCAATGGCGACAACTGTGCCACCGCCTGCCTGCTCCATTTCGGCTTTCGCCTGATCCAGCGTTTCCTGACGGCGGGCTATGATCGCCACATTGGCGCCGGAGCGCACATATTCCGTTGCGATGGCCTTTCCCAGTCCCAGACTACCGCCCGTGATGATGGCGTTACGGCCATCCATGCGTACTTCCATTATTTTATTCCCTGTTTGATGTGGACTGAAACAATACCGGTATCAAAAGCCCTTCTTCAAGGGGGCATGAGCTTCAATCGATTTTACTGCCAAGACGCGTTCTCTATACTGGTGGTTTCCATACCCACCTTCCACAGGAGCCCCAGATGAATGAAGACACATACGAGATCGGAGAGAAAACACGCCGTGAGGTTCTTGGAGATGCCCACGTTGACCGGTCTTTGGCGCAGTCCGATGAAATGACCAAACCGTTACAGGATATGGTCATCGAATACGGCTGGGGAGCCGTTTGGGCTCGACCCGGACTGGACCGCAAATCCCGAAGCCTGATCAATATCGGCATGCTGACGGCGCTCAATCGGCCTCACGAACTTCGGGTTCATCTGAAAGGCGCCATAAACAACGGCTGCAGCCGTCAGGAGATAATCGAGACAACCCTGCAAACCGCCGTCTATTGCGGCATGCCAGCCGCCTTGGACACCATGCGTCATGTGAAACAGGTTTTTGATGATCTGGATGCGGAGGGATAGAGGCCTGAGCATCATTCAACACTGATACAACCAATTTTTTTTGTATTCTGAAACCGGGGGTGCCGAGTATTCTGCAGTAGTCAATTACATGTTAACGACAACAATACGTGCGGGCTTTTTTTGCTAACCGGTGGCCCCGCTCAATTTTTCTCTGGAAGCAACCAGGGGGATGCGGATCGTGAAAAGGCTGCCTTCGCCCTCTTTGCTTTCCAGACTTATGCTGCCCTCAAGCACATTGGCAATCGCGTTAAAGGTTACAAACAGACCAAGCCCTGTGCCCCCCTGCCCCATGGCTGTTGTAAAGAAAGGGTCAAAGGCGCGCTTTGTATTGTGCTCCGTCATCCCGGCTCCATCGTCCTGCACACGAATAACGGCAAACCCTTCTGCCTGCCTTTCTGCGGTTATGGTCAAGGTTCCGCCTTGTTCTTTGAAGGCATGCGTGGCCGCATTTACAATCAGATTGGTCAGCACCTGACCAAGCTCACCCGGATAGCTGTCGAAAGCCAGGTTGTCAGGTATCTCGGTTTTGATCTTGATCGGCTGGGACTTTAACATCGGTGTCAGCGTTAACAGGACTTCGTCAACAATTTCCTTCAGAGCAAACTTGCGACGCCGCGATGCCGTACGGTCTGCAGCAACCTCTTTGAAACTGCCAATCAGTTCACTGGCACGGAGCAGGTTTTGCTCGGCTATTTCAGTGCTTTTCCCCACGGCTTTCAAAAAAGCCGTTAGATTGGAGCGCAGCAACCCGCTTTCCAGGCTTTCCTCAAAATGCGCAAGTTTGAGGGCCAGAGCACTGACCGCCATACGGCCGTTCCCCAGAGGAGTGTTCAATTCATGGGCCACACCGGCGACCAGACGGCCAAGCGCGGCCATTTTTTCAGATTGAATGAGTTCGTCTTTCGCATGCTCAACCGTCGCCAGGGCTTGCTCCAGCTTTTGGTTTGTACCTAACAGCTCTTGTGTTCTTTTCTTGACCCGGCTTTCAAGGTTCTCATTCAGTCGATGCAGTTCGTCTTCGCGGTAACTGATCGCATCGGACATCGCCTGCAAGTCCAACGAAAGCTGGTTCAGTTCGACAATCCCGCTGCGTGGCCAGTCCTTCAATTCTGTTCCATTGGCAACCTCATGCGCCCGCTGCGCAGTACTGCGGATCGGACGTACAATTCGTTGCGCCCAGATGGGAATGATGATCAACCCAACAAGTACCGAGCCGGCCACAATCAAAAGAATAACCAGGACGATTTCGCGTAACCTTGGATTCTGCAGGTGTGCTGGTATTCGGCTGACAACCAGCCAGCCCAAGGCTTCCGAGTAGGAGGCCGAAACATGGTATAGTGTATCACCGTGCATCATGGTCTGAGGCAAGGGATTTCCGGCAAGTCCCGCCGAAACAACAGGCAGGCTGTAGAGGTTTGTTTTCCCGAACTTTGTCGGATTGGTATCGGCGACGACTTCTCCCTTGCTGTCAATAATCCAGTATTCAAGGCTCCCGCTTTCAGCGGCGATATTGCTGATTTTCAAGAGTGTCTCCAATGCGAGCTCGGCAATGATTGTGCCATTACCCCCCTCAATCGGGACCGCCAAACCGACGGTAACAACGCCGGTGACGGCAGACGTATGTTTGTCGCTCCAATGTACTGCTTGCCGATCCGAAGGTGCACCAAAGAAAATTCGGTAGGCAGAGAGATCAATGCCAATCAGCTCTTTTCTACGCGCTTCGCTGATGTTTGCCACACTAACAGCTGCCAGCTTGCCATTGGCATCAATACTGTAAATAGCATCCAGATTCGGCAAAAGCGCGTTTTTTAAAATCATGTCATGCTTTTCCACAGGCAAGCTCTCATAAACCGTTCCCGCCAGGAGTACCCGGGCTTCAACATCTCCTAAGAAGGTTTCTATACGATCGGCCATGGCCGTGGCCGTCTTGCGTACATGGATCTGATTTTCAGCCGAAATGCGCTCAACCATCACAGCAAAGATTCCGCTACCAACGATCAGCAGTGTCGCCAAAAGTGTTCCGGCGAGTAACAGAACAATGGATGTCCGAAGATGGATGTCCGGCAAATACTTCATAGGGCCTTGAATTTTCCGCCCCGAACAACAACAAAAAAGGCCTGTCTCTGTGCATCTCCAAACGCGTTAAATTTTATATGCTGCTGCAACCCTTGTGTGGGGCTAAGGGACAATAGCGCCTCTTTAAGCGGTTTGCCTTCAACATGATCGGCAAGCGCACGAAACAACACGGTTGCCGCATCATGCGTTGCCACACCGGCATAACCGGGCTCGCGTTGAAACTGGCTGATATAGGCGGACTTGAATTTCGTGTAATTCTCCGACTGCCCGCTTCGATCATATGACTGCACCATTTCAAGGCCTTCAATTGCGCTCCCCCCCAAAAACAGCAGTCTTTCTGATGCCGCCCATTCGGCCGCGATCAGCAGAATATCCTGATTTAGCTTGCGAATTTGTTGTGACATTTGAGCCACATCCACGCTATTGCCAATAATCAACAGGGCGTCGGGATTACTATCCAAAAGTGTTTTTGCGGTATCCGAATATCCGCGTTCGGCATTCGCATCAAACAGATCGTCGGCGATGACTTTTCCGCCCAGTTCCTGAAATTCATCTTTAAACTCAGCCAGCCAGCTTTCCGAAAAAATACGGTTATTGAGATCAATGGCAGCTGCAACCTGCCTGATGCCACGCCCGTAGTAATGTTCCGCATATATCTTGGCGTTGTCTTTTGTCGTCCAGTTTATGCGGAATAAATAATCATCAAGGTCCGCAAAAGCCAACGACGACACTGTCGAAGAAATCGTAACGACCCCCAGTTCATTAAGAACAGGTAACATGCCAGCCCCGACAGAACTGATGTTTGGCCCGATAATCGCGGTGACACCTGCATCGTGCAGATCCCGCACAGCCGTTGCGGCGACATCCGGGTCATTGGCATCGTCACGCACCAAAAGTTCGAGCCGACGCCCCTTGATCCCACCCGCCTTGTTGGCATTGGCAATGGCCATTTGCAAAGCATTTCGAGAATCCTCGCCGAGATCCGCCGAGCGACCACTTAAACCACCGATGAAACCGATTTTGATTGGATCAGGGTCTCCACAGGAAGACAGCAACAACCCCATCAACAGTGTGCCTGCGCCAATGGTCGCCACCCGACGCATCGAAACCACAAATTCACTTAACAAGTATCGCACAATGAATGATCCCCCCGCTTGTGTTAGTTCAAATGCTTACCCAAGCTATTTTGCCGGGTTATTATGCTGTCTTCGGGGAATGTGAGGCGCACCGTGGTGCCATTGCCATGGGCAGTTTCAATACTCATTGTCCCCCCATGCCTCTCTATCAGCGTCTTGGTAGCAACCAACCCAAGGCCAAGACCTGGTTTCCCGGAGATATAGGGATCTCTGACAATATTGAAAGGATCACCTAGCCGATCCAGGACATCTTGCTCAATCCCGGATCCATTATCGATGACGGATAAGACGAGTCCGTTGCTTGGCAGTTGGCGCGCTGTCACCCGAACTTTGCAATCTGGCGCATTATGCCGGATGGCATTGGATACAAGATTAACCAGCATGGTTTGTGTTGCATGCAAATCGGCCCTTAAAAACAGGCTCGCGACTTTGGCAGACGCATCGGGCTGTGAAGGGTAAGTGATCGACACTTTATTGTTTCTGCGGTCTTCCTGTTCCAGAAGCTCTGCAATCAGTTTGTTCAGATCGAAGGTCTCTATTTTCAGGGTAGCTGCATCGCTGTTTTCGGAAAAGGCCAGTATCCTGTCAATCATCTCCTGCAAATGACGCCCGGAGGCAACGATGTCCCAGCCGTATTCTTTATACTTCTGGTTACCAATGGGCCCCAACGCTTCACTGGCAATCATTTCAGACAAACCGATAATGCCGTTCAGGGGGGTTCGGAATTCGTGACTCATGTGGGTGATAAAATCGGACTTTGCCCGGTCCGCCAACTCGGCCGACCTTAGTGCCTGTGAAAGCACTTGCGCCTGGTCCTCAAGGCGCACGATATCCCGAAACGACCGGAGAGCGGAATAAACCGTTGCCTCCAGACGCCCAGCCGTCATTTGGCTCTTTTCCTTATAGTCGTTGATATCGTAATCGCGTACAACCTGTAGCTCGGGTGCATAGCCTGGCTGGCCTGTCCTCAAAACGATACGCACACGGCTGTTGCCCAAGTCATCGCGGATCCATTTGACCAGCTCAAGTCCAACCCGTTCTGTTTCCATCACGACATCCAGCAGGATAACCGCCATTCCATCTTCTTCAGCCATGAACTCTCGGGCCTGCTCGGCCGAATAGGCACTGACAATATCAAGCTGACGCTCTTCAAAGATAAAATCATCGAGCGCAAACCGGGTTGCCTCATGCACAGAATCATCATCGTCCACAATGACCAAAAGCCAAGGCGCAATAGCCGTCGAATTATCGCTGGTCTGAGAATCTTCAATGATTGACATTTTTTCATCTGCCATGGCGGGCTTCAGTTTCCCTTTTGTTCAAATCAGTAAAAATCATTGAGCCAGAGGATGAAGAAGACTTCGCTTCAAGTGAACACCATAGCATGCTTTTTTGAATTGCGACAACACTTCTATAATTCTTGATTGCCCCGACTTAAGACTACCAGCCCTCAATTCCGTCACATAATTGTCTTTTGACTTCCCTCCCGCCATTCTCCTTATATTCAGCAACTGTCCACCAACCGGAAGTTCTGTGTTCCCGATATATTCAAAAGGGTATTTCTGCCCGCTCCTCTTACTGTCTTGAAAGCTGATTTATTCCATGCAGGAATTCAAAGCCGTCCGAAACTTGCGCATTCGTTATCTGATTGGTCTCAGCGTCATTGCCCTATTGGTGACGGCTTCATGGTTCACGCTACAAACCGTTGTCGCAAAACAGGCCAATTATTCGAAAATTGTCAACATTGCGAGCCACCAGCGCGGGATTGCCGAACGCATTGCGCTGTTCAGCATGACCATGGCAACGGCCGGCAGTCAGGAAGATTACGAAACCGCCAACGCCCAATTGGGACGCGCCATCGGCACCCTCGAACGTGCGCATCAGATGCTGTTGGAAGGTGATGCGGAAAAAGGCATTCCAAAAATTTCAAACCCGATACTGGAAACGATTTATTTTGACGAAGCGGCAGGCCTCGATATCGCCGTTGAGCGCTACCGACAACGGGCACGTGTCATTTATGAAATGCCATTCGGCGAACTTTCTACAAACTCTCCCGAATATATTTTTATTCAGCAATATGGGCCCCATGTTATCAACTTCATGTTTGATTCCGCTGTCGATGAATATGAAGCGATCGGAAATCGGGCCATTAAACGAATTCAGAACCTCGAAACCCTGCTCTGGATTTCTGCTCTCTTCATATTGGCGATCGAGATTATTTTTATCTTTAGGCCCATGGAACGGCAGGTTCGCAAGGCTTTGAACGTCGTAATGGAGAAAAAGGAAGCCTTGGAAAAAACCGTCGTTGAATTGGTCTCCGCCAAATCCAGCCTCATGGCAAATGAAGAAAAATTTAAGGCGATGGCCAGCAATGTCCCCGGCGTCATCTTTCAAATGAGCGAACGGCGCAACGGTGATCGGGGGTATTTATACGTCAGCCCCCGTTGTCAGGAAATCTATGGTGTTACGCCCGAGGAACTGCAGAAGGACTGGGAAGCCCTGAAAATTCACCCCGATGACCGGCAACGCTTTCTCGACACCATCCGAGAAGCTTTTAACAACCAGTCTGAATGGTCCTTTGAAGGGCGTGTTCTCACAGATGAAGGCGATGAAAAATGGTGCCGGGGCATTTCGACGCCAGTTCCTATTAACGATGACGAAACGGTTTTCAACGGCCTTATTGTTGATATCACCCGGCAAAAAGAAATGGAGGATAAACTCCGAAAGCTGGCGACAACCGACCCGCTAACCGGCGCATTTAACCGACGTCATTTTCTGGAACTTGCGGAACAGGAAATTACCCGAGCTCGGCGACAAGGCCACAAACTTTCTGTCCTGATGGTGGATATCGATCACTTTAAAAAAATTAACGACACCCATGGTCATCCGGCAGGAGATGCCGCCATCAATGCAACTGTTGAAACCATTAAAAAGCAATTGCGCCGGATCGACGTCATCAGTCGTTTTGGGGGTGAAGAATTTGTGGTGATGCTACCCGAGACACCTGTTGAGGGTGGTGCCGTTCTGGGTGAACGCATCCGCAAGGCGGTTTCAGACATGACCGTCAACTGGGAAAACACTAAAATCAGCTTCACCATCAGTATCGGACTGGCGGCCTGGAGAACAGAGGATCAGAGCATCGAAAACGTACTCAAGCGGGTTGATGATTGCCTGTATCTGGCAAAAGCGGAAGGCCGCAACCGGGTCATCACAGATGGCTCAGACATGAAAAAAACCGAGATGTCACAACAAAAGGCTTAGGTAGAGCAATGCTTGAGAAAGATTCTTTTGGTTGTATTCGATTTTCTTTAATACTATTTATTAGTTGATCAAGTTTCCCTTTTAAACACAAGGAAATGGCATGAATCAAACGCCTATAACGACATTCGCTTTTCTCACTTCAATGCTTTTCCTTGTTGTCGCGTGCAATACCACGTCATCCATGAATATCCCAAATGTATCAACTACATCAGGTACGGAAGTCACCGTGCCTGCGACAAAACAGGCATCTTTCGCATTAAGCAAAATTATCGCAGGCCTGAAACGGGGCGAGCCAATTGCCCACTTCCCCGGTGCCGGCGTAAAAGGCGTTGATGGTACGTTATGCAACAAAGACTATGGGGATGATGCCATAATCGAATGGGGTGCTGGCAGTTCGGCCCTTGGCAACTGGAGCACTGAGCTTGGAGAAATCTTTCATGAAGTCTTGAGTCAAAAAGGCATCAATATCGCAGGCAACCCCAAGGACCTGTTTGGTCAGGAAAGGTCCGTACAATCGGCCGAATATCGCATTGGCGCGCGGATAACGGAAATAAAGGGTAATATTTGCCATGCCCACCACTGGTGGGACGGACGCCCGCTCAACACATTTAGCGGTGAAATGTTTGTATCTGTCGAGTGGTCAGTTTTTTCAACCCTGCTACAACGTGAAGTCATGCAGACAAAAACTGAGGGGTATTTCAAACAGAAACAACAAAAACGTGACGGCGTAATGCTTGCGTTCCAGAACGCCTTTGCACATGCCGCCGAGAACCTGATGGGCATGCAGGATTTTGTTGATATCGCACTGAGAAAACAAAAACCGGTAGATCAGGCCATTGGAAAGCCTCTTCTCAATATTGCAGACAAGCCCCTTGACCAGTTTGACTTACAGGACAATTTCGACAGCATCCTCCCTTCCGTTGTCACGATCCGGATTGGCACTGGGCATGGCTCGGGTTTTGTGATTGCGGAAAACGGGCTTGTCCTGACAAATTCGCATGTCGTCGGAAAGGCGAAAAGACTCAGCGTCATTCTGAATAACGGCCTTGAAATTGAAGGCGAAGTCCTGCGTGTCAGTGAACGGCGGGATGTAGCACTTATCAAGATTCCCGTTCGTGCACCTGCTGTGCTGCCCCTTCGAACGAAATTACCGGCCCCTCTTGAAAAGGTCTATGTGGTTGGCACACCCGTTATAGAAGGCCTCAAATCAACGGTGACAACAGGAATTGTCAGCGCCTTGAGACAGGACGAGCCGACGGGCCTGGACTTCATCCAGTCCGACGCCGCCATTTCCCCAGGAAATAGTGGAGGCCCACTTTTGGACGAAGGGGGCAATGTCATAGGGATTAGCGTCTCGAGTTATGTGATCGGGGATAGCCAGAACCTGAATATGTTTATTCCGATCAAGTCCGCACTGGATGCACTGAACATAAAAAAATCAATAGCGGGCAGCTAATTGATCGTATTCAACCTCAAGAACAGTTTATTCGGAAATTGTTCGCCGGTTCACCGTGGCAAAAATCATCGTAAAGCGGATAGGCCACAGCCCATCATGAAGCTCAAACGTTGATATTGATGTTGTTGCCGCGGGTCGGGGTTACAGCCTGCAAGTTATCTTGTGCTTTCTCAAGCATCCCGACGATTTCCTGATCTTTTTGAACAGACAACTTTACGCCAACCTGAGCCGCCCCTTGCTGGGTTTGCGCTGCTTTCAGGGCAATGACAGAACTTGCGCTAACGCTATCAACCATTTTGAACTCCAAATTGCATGCCCCAACCATAACAGCAATGGAATGGAAATACAGAAAAAATCGATATTTTATCCGTTGGACCTAAACAGACACGAACCGGCACCCCCCCCCCCTCAGCTACCGCCCCTTATCCTTCACCCGCGAACAATTCAACGTCGCTTGAACTGATCACCCCAACATGTTTGTTTTCATTATTGACGACAGCCATATGCCGAATGTGCTTTTCGGCCATGCGTGATGCAACCTGCTTCAGTTTATCGCTCATATGACAACACTCGATAGACTTTGCCATCATGGAGGAAATTGGCATATGAAAAGCCTTTTCTCCATAGAGCGTGATATGACGTAACATGTCGCGCTCCGAGATAAGACCAATTATTTTCCGCGACGAATTGTAAATAAAAGCCACCCCGATTTTGTGATCCGTCAGATAACCGGCAAGGCTCTGAAATGATGAATTTACTGGAACCTTAAGAAGCCCTCCATGGGACGGGGTGTCTGTTTTTTTCAGCTTGATAACATCACCAACGGTCGCAAACCTGTCAAAAAACGACATAGCTGACATTCTCCATTTTTCATTTTAGCCTGTGATTTTGCATCTGTGAAAACAAGAGGTCAGGTATTCAACCTATACTGTAATATTAATATAGGTTTGTCTTATCTTCAGGAAAGGGTAGGCACTCTTTTTTCCATATATTAATATCCAAAAAACAATCTTTGGATAAAACAGCCCAAACGGACGCGCAGACATTTCTGAAAGCCCCCTACGCAAAAAAGATTAAGCCAACAGACGCAAACTCTTGGCTAATTAGGCTTCCGTCAGATAGCTTGGAGACATGAATACGCAGACTTTTATGGCATCACTCATCCAGCGCTGGACGGCAATTTCAGGCAATGTCCGCGGTGGCATATTTTTATTGCTGGCGGGCCTGTTTACGGCTGTGATGAGTGGCCTGATCAAAAAAATTGGTCAGGACTTCGCGATCGTCGAAATTCTGTTCATCCGGCAAATCTGCGTGCTTTTGATTATCTCTCCCGTAATCCTCAAACATTCACGCACCGCGTTCAAATCAGACCATAAACGGATTCATTTGCTGCGCACCGCATTTTCGACGATCGCCATGATCACCGGCTTTACATCAATCGTCTATTTGCCACTTGCCGAAGCCATCACCCTGAGTTTCGGGCGCACGTTGTTTGCCACCCTGCTGGCCATTTTTATCCTCAATGAAATTGTCGGTATTCGCCGCTGGGTGGGGACGCTCGTTGGCTTTGCCGGGGTTTTAATTGTCGCCCACCCCAGTCCGGACAACGTCAATATCTATGCGATCTTGGCCATTATTTCCGCGTTTTTTGTCGCGGCCAATATGATTATCCTGCGCAAAATCACACAAATTGACTCGCCGCTAACGATTATGTCCTTCCAGTCGGTATCCATCGCGCTGATCATGGCGGGGCCAGCTTTTTATTATTGGAAAACACCAAACCTGGAAGAGCTTATCCTGATTGTGATGGCCGGTGGCTTGATGTCTGTTGCCCAGTATCTGACCATACAGGCCTTCAAGGCTGGCGAAGCTGCTGCTATCGCTCCCATGGAATATACGCGCCTGCTGTTCGCCACGGTCATTGGCGTTCTCTATTTCAATGAGTTGCCAACCCTTTGGACACTGACCGGAGCACTTCTGATCATTGGTAGCACGCTTTATACCCTGCACCGCAGCTCAATCCGCAAACAGAAGATCGACGCCCCGACGCCCGTGCCCTAGTCCATGGCCGGCGAATGTTTGCTAATCCTTTAGCTGACCTATTCTATCCCCTATTGTCTTTTTTTATTGCAACCCAGATTAAGGACATCTGCCATCTACGACGTCATTATTATTGGTGCCGGTGCGGCAGGGATGATGGCTGCGATCGAATGCGGTAAACGCGGTCGCCGTGTCGTCATCCTCGAACGTGCACAAAAGCCTGGTGAAAAAATCCGGATTTCCGGTGGAGGTCGCTGCAATTTCACCAACATCCATACCACAGCTGCAAACTTCATATCTGACAATCCGCGCTTTTGCATTTCCGCACTGGCCCGTTACACCCCCCGCAATTTCATCGAAATGCTGGAACGTCACGGTATTGCCTACCACGAAAAGAAGCTCGGTCAGTTATTCTGCGATGACTCATCAAAACAAATCATTGATATGTTGCGATCCGAATGCGCCAGCGTTGGCGTCGAAATCCGTTTAGGCGTGGAAATTGAAGCTGTCGAAAAAACAAACGGTTTTCGGGTCAAAACCCCAACACAAATCTTTGAGGCAGGATCTCTGATTGTCGCCAGTGGCGGCAAATCCATTCCCAAAATGGGCGCTACCGGAATTGGATACGACATCGCTCAGCAGTTTGGCCTGGGCCTGATTCCAACCGTCCCGGCGTTGGTCCCGCTCACTTTCGATGGGCCAAAAGCCGAGCGCATGAAGGAACTGGCCGGCCTGTCGGTTGAAACCCGTATCCATTGCAAAAAAACACATTTCGATGAAGCCCTTTTGTTTACGCATCGGGGCCTGAGCGGTCCGGCTATCCTGCAGATTTCATCTTACTGGGATTTGGGTGAGCGGATCGTCATTGATTTACTGCCTGCTCAAAATGCCTATGAACTCCTGAAAACCGAGAAACAGTCCAACCCGAAACAAACGGTTTCAGCCTTCTTGAACGGCCTCTTTCCCAAACGTTTGGCTGCAACCCTCGCCCAGGAGCTTGGCCTGGCCGGGCAGTTCGCCAACGTCCCGGACAAGACCCTGCAGGCGCTCGCAAACCGTATTAATGAATGGCATGTTCAGCCCAATGGTAGTGAAGGTTACCGAACCGCTGAAGTCACACGGGGCGGCGTTGATACCGGAGCGCTATCGTCAAAAACGCTCGAAACCAAGGCCGTGCCGGGCCTGTATTTCATCGGCGAAGTTGTCGACGTCACGGGCCATCTGGGCGGCTTTAATTTTCAGTGGGCATGGGCTTCCGGGTATACGGCCGGACAGTATGCTTGATCCGATCCCTTGAAACAGCGGACAATCTAATAACCAGCGGATCAGCTAATTGGCCATGTCGCAGGATTACATAATTTTACAATAAAAGTAATTGCCGTTCATTTAGGATTTACTTATCGCCTTTGCGAGGCGCCAAAAAGATCAGCCCCAGAATGGCCAAACCGGCGGCAATGGCCAAACCTGATAAATAATAAACTACCATTACGCATACCCTCTACCAAAGGTATTCAAGATTATCCTTACATACTATCGAATACGGCCCTTATTCAACTTTTTTATTTTATTTATTCTAAATCAAATTTTATTTTTCTTAACTTTTTCTGATTTCAACCGTGCACAGGCACTTATCCGACACCTTCAATAGCGATGCGGAACAAAGCCGGAAGCTCGGCATTTGCATGCCCAACGATCTTAAATTTATATACAAAGCCCCCGATAGCAAACGGGTGACAGCTTTTATTGTGCGTTTATTTCAAACGCAGGAAAATCCGGCTCATTCACTGCACCATTATTGATCTGATAATCCCGATACTGTCGGAAAGCGTTCTTTTCTACTGTATAAGGATCAAGCGACCCCTTGGTTATGGCCTGAATATCATCCTGGTTTTTTGAATATTCAACGCCACCCGTCGCGATTGCTCCGACAAGCGGCATGGGACTGGCAACCCCAGTCAGCACATCGCCCAAAGCATCGCGGGTCGTGCTGGGCCCGAGAAGCGGCAAAACAATATAGGGCCCCGAGCGGGCGCCATGAACGGCCGCCGCCTGCCCTAAATCTTCGCGACGCTGTTCAATGCCCATCTCGGTTGCCTTGTCGCTGGTCCCCCCCAGACCAATCGTTGTATTGACAAAAAACCGCTTGGTCGCATTCGCCGCATTCTCGGGATCGCCCGATAAAAGGCTGCTGACGGCGGTGACAGGCTCCGAAAGATTGGACGCAGCGTTACCAATGGCTTCCTGCAAGGGTTCAGGTGTTACCGCCTGATAGCCATCGACCAACGGGTCCAGAATTGCGTCACGGAGAATACGGTTAAATCCCGAGGTGAAGCGGTTCAGCGTCTCAAAAGGGTCATTATCCTCTGGCTCCGCAACCACGCCGGCTTCGGGTAATTTCGGTTCCTTTGCCTCATCCGCACCCGCCAACTTTCCATAACCAATTGAAACAGATAGAGAAAAAACAAAGATAAAAAGAGCACCGGTCATTAATTTATTAGGCGTCACAGCTCATTCTCCCAGAAAAAAACGGCTGCCAATAGTCTAGCCAACCGTTTTTCCCTTGGAAAGCCTGTGCGCGTTGCGGCACTGTTAACAACGATGAAGACACGGATGGAGTATGCGGGTTCCAGCAAAACCTATTCAAGCGACAGCTTTTTATAACAATGCCACAGAAATACCGCCGCTGTTGTGCGTTCCGGCCGCCAGCGTTCGCCGATCTCATCCAGTTCATCCGGGGTCGGGCGTGCATCCAGACCAAGCAAGCGCTTCGCCGCTTCCGCCAGCGCCAGATCACCGGCGGGCCAGACGTCCGGGCGGCCCAGCGCAAACATCAGGTAAATTTCGGCGGTCCATCGGCCAATGCCCTTGATCGCCGTCAGTTGCGCCCGCACCTCATCGTTATCAGCCTTCTCCAGAGCCTCCAGATTGAGATCACCGGTAACAATCGCTTCCGCCAGGCAGAGGGCGTATCGCGCCTTGGGACGGCTGAGGCCAAAGGTCCGCAGCGTTTCTTCGCCCGCCTTCAGAACATGCTGCGGTGTGCATTCCGTCAGTCCTTCATCCACCCGCCGCCAGATAGCGGCACCCGCCTGTACGGAAACCTGCTGATCGATAATGATCCGCAGCAACGAAGCGAACCCGGCTTGGTGGTGACGGGCGGGAGGCGTTCCGATCAGTTTATGGGCGCGCGCCACGTCCGGACACAGCGCCATTAGCGCTTTCATGGATTTCTGCATGCGTTTCTCTGCAGGGGTCAGCGCAATTCCTCCACCGGAGTTACGCCAAACACCGCCAGGCCGGAAGCAATAACCAGCGCCACAGACTGGATAAGCGCCAAACGGGCCAGTGTGAGTTCACGGTCATCCTCATGGATAAAACGCAACCGGGCATCATCCTTGCCCTTGTTCCACAAGCCGTGAAAATGCGTCGCCAGATCGTTCAGGTAATAGGCAATGCGATGCGGCTCCTGGGCTTGCGCAGCGCCTTCCACGATACGCGGCCAGTTGGCCATGGTCCGGATCAGTTCCAGTTCCGCCGGGTCATCGATGCGGTCTAGGGCCACATCTGCCAGTTTCAAGTCTTCAATAGATCCAGCACCCAGTGTTTCCAGGGCATTGCGCAACACCGAATGACAACGGGCATGGGCGTACTGCACATAAAACACCGGATTGTCACGCGACTGCTCCAGCACTTTCTGTAAATCAAACTCCATTTGCGTATCGCTCTTGCGGGTCAACATGATGAAGCGCACCACATCCTTGCCCACTTCATCAATGAGATCGCGCAAAGTCACAAAATTGCCGGAGCGTTTGGACATCCGCATAGGCTCGCCACCCTTCATCAGATGCACCATCTGGCAGAGCTTGATTTCCAGCTCCGCCTCGCCACCGCTGATCGCCTTTGTTGCCGCTTTCATGCGCTTCACGTAACCGCCGTGATCCGCGCCGAAGATATCAATCATCTGGGTGAAACCGCGCCGGTATTTGTCGTAATGATTGGCGATATCATTGGTGAAATAGGTCCAGCTACCGTCCGATTTCTTGAGCGGACGATCAGTATCGTCACCAAACTCCGTCGCCTTGAACAGGGTTTGCGGGCGCGGTTCCCAGTCGTCGGGGGTTTTGCCTTTCGGCGCTTCCAGCACACCGGTGTAGATCAGGCCCTTCTCTTCCAGCGCCTGGAATGCTTTCTCAACGGCACCGGCATCAACCAGCGCTTTTTCCGATGTATACACATCCTGCTCGATCCCCAGACATTTCAGGTCTTCGCGCACGAGATCCATCATCCGGTCAACCGCAAACAACCGGAATTCCGCCAACCATTCGCTTTCTTCGGCATTTTGCCATTTGTCACCATCGCGCTCGGCCAGTGCCTTGCCGACCGGAATCATATAATCTCCCGGATACAGGCCATCGGGAATTTCGCCAATATCTTCCCCCAGCGCTTCGCGGTAGCGCAAATGCGCCGAACGCGCCAATGTATCGACCTGAGAGCCTGCATCATTGATGTAATATTCCGTGGTTACATCATAACCGGCCTTGCGCATCAGGGCCGCCAGCGCATCCCCCGTCACAGCACCACGGGCATGGGCCACATGCAAGGGGCCGGTCGGGTTGGCCGAAACATATTCGATGTTGACCTTCTGCCCTTTACCCATCTGTGACTGACCAAACGAGACGCCCTGTTTAAGAACGTCGTTCATCTGCTGATGCCAAAAAGACAAGGATAAACGGATATTGATAAAACCGGGGCCTGCGATATCCACGTGCTCGACAGACGCCAGCGTCGTAAGCGCCTCAGCAATCTGGCTGGCCAGGTCGCGGGGCTTAAGGCCTGCGGGTTTGGCCAGAACCATGGCTGCGTTGGTCGTTAAATCACCGTGGCTGGGATCGCGTGGCGGCTCAACATTGATGCGGTCGAGATTCAGGCCATCGGGCAGGCGATTGCTCGCAACCAGATCGGAAACGATGGTCACGATGTCTTCGCGGAAAGTCTCAAATAGATTCATAAGATGCTCTGTATTGCGTCAAACTCAAAGAAAACATGGGGTGGCTGGTCATACTCCAGCATTTCTGCCCAATCAAGCAACCAACTTGCACCAAAACGCCGGGAGTGCCACCATCGGTATCAGGGAAAGGCTGATCCATGCAGAAAAGCAAATTAACCGCCTACAGAAAACGTCTGCAGGAGATGCGCGCAGAACTGGACCATCTGTCGGAAACAACGCGCAATGACCGCAAACCGGTAGAGTTGGACCAGACATCTGTCGGTCGCCTGTCGCGCATGGATGCTCTGCAAAACCAGGCCATGCAACTGGAAACCGAACGCCGGCGCGGTATTGAATTACAGCGCATCGACGGGGCGCTTATGCGGATTGAAAATGGTGATTTCGGCGACTGTGTGACCTGTGGTGAGGAAATTGGTGAAAAGCGCCTGTCACATGACCCGACGTTTGCCACCTGCATTGATTGCGCCCAGTCGCCCGGCTAAAAAAGTAGCATTATCCGTGAGCCATGGGCCCTAAAGGCCTTCGCATCGGGCGTCCACCGCCGCCAGCAGTTCATTCAGATACTCATCGACAACGCCCAGTTTTGCCATTTCTTCAACGGTTGACGCCAGATAGTCCCTGCATTTTCCATATTGGCCGGCAGCACCCGCAATGATTTCAGACATCATCGGCAGAGGCATTCCTCCGGCATACTGGGGGTGGGTCGGATCGACGACAAACGTCACCGCGGAGACTTTTTCGCCGCATTCCAGCGTTAAGTCCGCCCAAACCGCCTTGTAAATGCCGGAAACCATTTCGCGTTTCCAGAGCCGGGACCAGTCTTCTTCCTCGTTATCGGGCAACAGCCGGTACACGAGGCCCTTACAGTCGCTCTCACCCTGCTCCAGACACAGTCCCAGTCCCGGTCGCTCCGGCGTTCCCCGAGCCAGCGATGTCCAGATATGAAATTTCCGCTCCCATCCCTGAAAATAGGCGGCTTCACAATAATCATGTTCAAAACAGGGATTCCACATGAGCGAGCCAAAGGCAAATACCCAAAGGGGCCCGTCGGGGCGGGATTCCAGAAGCTGTTGCAATCGCGCTTGGCGTTCATCGTCCGTCAAATGGTAGAATTGGCTCGTTGGCCACGGAATATGCGAACTGGAGATATCCATAATTGAAACTTACTTTAGTCAGATATGACTAAAACGTCTGCTCCTTTGTTTTTCGAAAGGCAATTTCCGGCCAGTCTTCCTCAGCCTTGTTCATATGCCAGGCGTTCCTGGCCATAAAGACAGGAGCGCCATCATGGTCGTTGGCAATCGATGCCTGTGATGAATCCAGAAACTTTTTCATCAATATATGATCCTCGGTTTCAGCCCAACGGGCCGTGTAAAGCTCGGTCGTTTCAAACCTTACGGGGATATCATATTCACTTCGGATACGGTCCGCCAAGACCTCAAATTGCAAAACACCAACAACACCAACGATCCAATCCGAACCGACTATTGGTTTGAAAACCCGTGCAGCCCCTTCTTCAGCCAGCTGCTGCAAAGCCTTGCCCAGGTGTTTTGCGCGCATGGGGTCATCGGGTCGCACTTTTTTCAGCATTTCCGGTGCGAAGCTCGGAATGCCAGTAAAATGGATTTCCTCGCCTTCCGTCAGGCTATCGCCAATACGCAAGTTGCCGTGGTTGGGAATACCGATAATGTCTCCCGCATACGCTTCTTCGGCCAGTTCTCGGTCCTGCGCCAGAAACAGAACCGGATTGTGGATATTCAGTATTTTGCCGGTTCGGACATGCAACATCTTCATGCCGCGGCGAAACCGACCGGAACAAATTTTCACAAAAGCGATCCGATCGCGATGCTTCGGGTCCATATTGGCTTGAATCTTAAACACAAAACCGCTGACTTTTGGCTCTTCCGGGTCCACATCGCGACCCACCGCAGGCTGTTTTCGAGGTGACGGCGCATCTTTACCCAGTTCCTTGAGCAACTCGCGCACGCCAAAATTATTCAGAGCACTGCCAAAGAAAACCGGCGTCAGATTTCCTTCCCGGTAAGCCTGCAAATCAAAAGGTGGGCAAAGGCCACGCACCATTTCGACCTCTTCGCGCAGTTTGGCGACGGCATGTGTGGGGAGCAGTTGATCAAGCTTAGGGTCGTCAAGACCTTCACAAACCTCCCCTTCATCCGGGATTTCGCCTTTCGTTTTGGCAATTAAAACAAGGCGATCATTCAACAGGTCGTAACATCCCAGGAAATCCCGCCCCATGCCTATGGGCCAGCTGGCGGGCGTCACATCCAACGCCAGAGTCTGTTCAATTTCATCGAGCAGATCAAAAGGATCGCGGGCTTCCCGATCCATTTTGTTGATAAACGTGAAAATCGGCACATTCCGGAGCCGGCAGACTTCAAACAGTTTCAGCGTCTGCTTCTCAATACCGCGTGAGGCGTCAATCACCATGATCGCGGAATCGACCGCCGTCAGGGTCCGGTAGGTATCTTCACTGAAATCCTCGTGACCGGGGGTATCGAGAAGATTGAAGGTATGGCCGTCAAAGACATATGTCATCACCGACGATGCAACCGAAATGCCGCGTTCCCGCTCGACTTTCATCCAGTCGGAATGGGCGCGGCGTTGTTCGCCACGCGCCTTGACAGCGCCCGCCAACTGGATGGCGCCGCCAAACAGCAACAGTTTTTCCGTTAACGTCGTTTTTCCCGCATCCGGGTGAGAGATAATGGCGAACGTGCGCCGTTGATCGATTTGTGATTTGAGTGAAGTCAAAGAAATGTCCGAGCCCGTAGGGATGAAAATCCATCCACATCTGATAACCCGGAATTTAGTCACAAAATCCAGATTTTCCAGGCTTAATTCAGCAATCCGGGCTTGCCTTACCCAGGCGCATCGAACTAAATTCTGCTGAATAAAGGAATATGAGGGATAGGATTTAAAATTATGACTTCAAGTGGTGCCGAACGAAAAAGCTCAGATCGCCGCGACAATGATCGTCGGGCCCAGGAACGCAGAGACCTTGAGCGGCGCGAAGTCGAGCGACGGGAAAAAGCGATTGCTGTCGAAACCGAACGACGTAAAGAAAAGGAAAGACGTTCAGAAGAACGTCGTTTAGACAACGACACCCGACGCCAAGGCCCGCGTCGCGGCGACACAGACCGCCGTGACCTCTAGTCGCTGCGGCCTTTATTGCCGGCGATGACGCCACCAGGAACTGTTGTTGATGGAAAATACCGGTTCGTAATGACGAATGGTTTTGGCTTCAACCACCTGTTTGATCTGGTTATCTAATACATAGACTTTTTCTTCTTTGGTCTTTTCATCCGTGAGCATTGCCACCAGAATCGCATGCCCGACTTTCAGGTTCAGGTCTTTGACGGCAACCACTCGCAGTTCGTTTTCCTTAAAGCCCAATAGCCGTAGGGACAGGAACTTGACAATTGCATAGTCTTCACAGTCGCCAAACCGCGCCATAAACTCGCCCGGTGTCGCCCAATAATCCTTTTGTCCCCAATTGGATTTATCTGAAATATACTGGGCTTTGTTCATGCGTGCGTTGACCGCGCGAAGTTGTGTGAATTTATCGTACTTTTTGATACTGATCAGAAAGGTTTTCCAGTCCCCGTAGTCGCAAATATTGAGGCGGTCCGAAGTGCATTTCAGTTTTTGTGTGCCCTTGAACTCCTCGGTATAGCGGGCCAGTGCAGAATTCCATTTTTTAAAGGGAGAGAGATTTTTCGAACGCGTTTCAACGCTATTGAAAAAACTGGGTAAATATTTCTGCGCAGCATGCGTTGGCACCCCCACAGTACAAACAATCAAAGCCGCAACAAAACAGCCGACAGTGCCGAATCGCCAACGTTGAGCGGGTCTATTCCTGATCATTCGGGACAATTTTTAATCCTTACTATTGATCTAACCATAGAGGCCCTATTTGGCCCTTAATTCGGTTAGCAGACCTATATTAATATTTTCAGTAGCTTGCGGGCAATAGTCCGGTTTCTTAAACGCAGAACAATGATCGTATTTCCGAATTCTCCTTGCGTCCTGAATCCGAACCCGTAAGATATTGGAAATTAATTACATATTGGGGATCGGGCATGGCCCAAACCACCGAAGATGAGGGCAGCGAAGCTCCTGAAGAGACCGCCACGGAAGAAGCTGCGGCACCAGCAGCTCCCAAAAGCACGCCCAAAATCAACAAAATGGCGGCGGCAATACTGGGGGCTATTATCGTAACGGTTGGCGCGGCCATAACCGGTGCGTTCTTTTTTGTCGAATCCGAGCGTCAACGCGACATCCAGGCCTGGCAGGTTCGTTTGGGGATTATTGCCGACAGCCGCACGGCCGCCGTCAACGAATGGGTCGAAATGAATTTCGGCTATATGCGTGAACTGGCACAAAATGCATCTCTGCAACTTTACATGTCTGATGTGGCCGCCAGCGCAGAAGCGCCGGTGCAGCAAGCAGCCCCAATGCCGACACTTGGTTTGGGTCCGGAGCCGTCACTGGATGAAGAACCTTCTCTGGAAACTGCACCGGCTCTGGACACCCCAGCAGGTCTGGCCGAGCTTTTGGGAGAAGACAGCCAGGCAGCAGCAGACAGCGGAGGAGCGGCTGCATCGGCGACCTATCTTCGCAATTTGCTTATCGCGACCGCCGAGCGCATCGGGTTCAAGGCGCCGCCACCCGTTGGCGAAATTTCGGCCAATGTCGAACGCGTTGGCGTTGCCGGTATCGGTCTGGTTGACAAGGATGGCAAATCCATCGCCAGCACCCCGGACATGCCTCCCATTTCCGGACGGGTGCGAAAAGCCGTCGCCCAGGCGCTCGACGGAGAACCGGCAATCATCGACATTTATCTGGGCGCCAGTGGTGAGCCGACGATGGGTTTTGTCCTGCCTGTATACGGAATTCAGGATGATGCCGAGGGCGCGCAGGGCATCGGGGCCGTCGTCGGGCTTCGCCTTGTCGGCAAAGACCTGTATGACCGCCTCCGGCAACCAGGCGATACCACACAAACATCGGAAACCTATCTGGTGCGGTCAAATGGTGCCACCGTTGAATATCTGACGCCACTCAAAGACGGTACGGAAGCCCTCAAACGCTCCCTGTCGGCCGATACACCCGACCTTGCTGCCGCTCAGGCGCTTGCCCGGCCAGGCGGCTTTGCCATCAGTCTGGATTACGCAGGAACGGAAGTCCTCGCCGGATCACGTCCCATCGCAAATCTGCCCTGGGTATTGATCCGTAAAATCTCGCGTGGTGAATCCCTGTCGGCAACGGACAACCGCCTGACCGTTATCCTAGGTGTTTTCATTGCGATTATCGTCATTGTTACGCTGGCCGTTTTGTACGTATGGAAAAAAGGCGCTTCCATGCGCGCCACGCAAGCTCTGCACGAGGCTGAAATTGCTCTCGAGCGGTTCGGCAATATCAGCAAGTTCATGCGGGTCGTCACCGACAATCAGCCAAACCATATTGTCGCCGTTGATGGCGACACCCATTATACGTTCTCCAACCTGCCTGCCGCAGAAGCTTCCGGGTTGGCTCCTGAAGACATGATGGGTAAAACCATGGCCAGCGTCATTGGTCCGGTGAAAGCCAATGTCTATGCGGAACTCAATAAAGAAGTTCTGCGGACCATGGAGAAGCAGTCCCATACCGTGACCTTTGGTGATGAAAATGAAGCTGATGAAGACAATCCGCTTGAAGTCATCCGTGTTCATCAAATCCCGTTGCGCGGGGATCGCGATTTTCCGCCTGCCGTTCTGATGATTCTCAGTGATATTACCGAACTGACGCACGAAAAGCGACGGGGCGAGAAAATGATGCGCCAATTAACCGATACGCTGGTTGGTGTTGTTGATCGACGCGATCCTTTTTCCGCCAATCATTCGTACCGTGTCGCGGAAGTGGCCCGGGCGATTGCCCACGAAATGGGGCTTGAGGATGTTGAATTAAAAACGGTCGATATCTCCGGCAATCTGATGAATCTCGGCAAGATTTTCATTCCAGAAGAAACGCTCACCAAAACCAATGACCTGACTCCGGAAGAGCGGACGCTTCTTGGCAACGCCTATATGACAACAGTTGAAATGCTCGATGGTGTCGAATTCGATGGCCCGGTCCTTGAAACCATCCGGCAGTTTGGCGAAACCATTGACGGTAGGGGCCCCTTGGGGCTGAAGGGCGAAGAGATCATCATGACGGCACGGATTCTGTCTGTCGCTAACGCCTTTGTCGGCATGGTCAGCACCCGTGCCTACCGCAGCGCCATGCCGTTCCAGAAAGCCGCCGACATTTTGCTGGAAGATGTCGGAACCCGTTATGACCGCAAGCCGGTGTCCGCCTTGCTGAATTTCCTCGATAACCGGGGCGGAACGCAAATCTGGGCGCACTTCAGAGAAGCACCGCCCGAATAAACATTGCGCTGTTGTCTTGGTTTCAGATGATTATCGACAACAAGACGCTCTCGAACCAGAAGCAAATCTATTATGTCCGATCAAGAAGCCCCCGCCCCCTCCTGATCCCGCCACCAGTCCGCTGCCGCCGTCGCGCAGGCCTCAAACGCCTCCATTTTGGCTTTAACAGCCTCAAGATCATGTGCATTTTTTTCAATACTCTCCGCCACTTCGGAGAGATCTCCAGCGAAAAGAGAACTGCTCACCCCCTTGATGGCATGTGCCACCTCTTTTATTTGATCCCCGTCTTTTCCCTCAACCGCCTGGCGTAGTTGGACCACTCTCTCTGTTAAGGATACCTGGGCCTGCTTCAAAAGGTTCGAAACGATTTCCGGGTTTAGTTGATCACGAAGCTCATCGAGTTTCTCAATATCTCCTGCGGGCGCAGTAGATGGAACTGAATCCGTTGCAGCCATATCATTTTTGTCATCCATTTCGTTTCCCCCGTTTTCCTTAAACCCGTATGAAGTGTCTTCCGGACCTTCAACCCGGCCTTTCTGGCGCTGATCGCCTTTTCGGTATTTGGCAAGCGTGTCTGCGAGTTGTCGCTCTGTAAAGGGTTTCGTGAGCACACCGTTCATACCCGCTTTTAAAAACAGGGCATGGCGCTCTGCAAAAGCTTCAGCGGTCAGCCCGACAATCGGCAGTGATTTTCCCAAATCAGTCGCGCGGATGCTTTTTGTCGCGTCGATACCATTCATTTCTGGCATATGAATATCCATCAGAATAAAATCCGCCCACCCGTCTTTGGCCGCCTTTACCGCTAATTTTCCATTCTCTACATGACGCACATGATGGCCAAATTTCTCAAGGAACGATTTCGCAATCATCGCATTGACCGAATTATCCTCTGCAATCAGAATATTGAGAGGAGATGCCTTCACCTCAACCATGCTGTCTGGTTTACGCATCGACAATTGTTCGACCTGATCAGCGGAAGCTCTATCAAAAGGAATGCAGACATTAAATGTCGACCCTGTGCCGACCTCGCTTTCAAGTTCAATCTTGCCCCCCATTAAATCCACAAGCTGCTGTACAATGGAGAGCCCCAAGCCGGTTCCGCCGTGTTTACGGGTAATGGAATCATCTTCCTGTGCAAAGGCATCAAAAATCGCCTTTATGCGATCTGACGCAATACCCGCACCTGTATCTGAAATGGAAAAGCGCAACACATGATCTTTTGTATGTTCAATTTTTGTTTGGGCGTTTTCCATTTCTGAAATGACCAGACGCACGTGGCCCTGTTCCGTAAATTTGATGGCATTACTCAACAGGTTCCATAAAATCTGACGGAGCCGGACCGGATCTCCCTTAACGATCAAGTTTGACGAAATTTCATTACTCACGACCAGTTCGATACCTTTGTCATCGGCCAGACTTTGGAACGGTGTTGTAATCATCGACAACAATTCTTTCAAACTGAAGGGCGTTGTTTCCAGTTCGAGCCCGCCCGCCTCAATTTTACTCATGTCGAGAACATCGTTAATGATCGCAAGAAGCGTCTGTCCGGATGAGATAATTGTGTCAACTTTTTGCCGCTGGTCTTTATCCAGGTCCGTATCAATCAACAACTGGGCCAAGCCCAGCACCCCATTCAGCGGTGTGCGTATTTCGTGGCTCATCGTTGACAGAAAATTGGATTTGGCATGTGTTGCCAAGTTGGCTTCTTCCGAACTTTTGATAAGCTCAACCTCCTTCAACTTCTCATTCGTTATATCTGTCCGGATAGAGACATAACGGAACGGCTTTCCGGCCTCATCAAGCATCGGGACAATGGTTGATCTCACCCAGTAATAGCTGCCGTTCTTGTTTTTGTTTTTGATATCTCCGCGCCAGGTTTTTCCGTTTGCGATGGTGCTCCAGATAACGGAATAAAATGCCTTTGAATGCTCATCAGATTTCAAAATGCGGTGATTTTGGCCGATCAATTCCTGTTGCTTAAAACCACTGATGGCACAGAACTTTTCATTCACATAGACAATATTGCCTTTAATATCTGTCATACTGACGATGGAGTGCTCATCAAGAGCATACTTTTGAAAACTAAGCTCACGCGTTCTAGCGAACAAAATCCCGACCATCTTGTTAAAAGCCTCGGCAAAAGCCCCTAATTCTGTTCCTTGTATCTTTTTATCGATTGGCAGACGTGCCAGTTGGTCTTCTTCAAGATTAATATTTTCGAACGTCCGGATGAATTTACCAAAAGGCATTAACAGGCGCCAACGCACATACCAGAGAATGAGAGCAGTCAACAGTAACAGCATGCAAACCAGTACAACCCCCGAAACATGTGTGAGGGTCGTCAGGTTCTCAACAGACTGACGGACGTTTTCGCTGTTGCTCCGAAAGCGCTCAAGCAGACGCTGATCCAGCAACACAAAAGAAGAGATAGCCGAAGCGTCGTCAAACTGAATGGCCTGATCGATTTCTGCCGGTGACGCCCCCCTGTCGGCAAGGGATTCCGCTTCAACAGCCACCTTGTAGTATTGCGCTGTTGTTGCCTGTAGGACCGCAAAAGCATCCTTCTCCAATTCGTCCAGGCCCAGAGTCTCATAGGCCGTCAGCGCAATGGATAGCTCCAAAATCTTTTTATGGGTTATATAGATACTTCTGCGGTCATTCCGTAGGACAAACCTGCTCAGGTGGTAATTCACGCCATCGAAGCCAAAAAGCCCTCGTATCTCACTGAGAATCAGCGTTTTTTCCGCAGATGTTTTTTCAAACTTCTGCCACAAATCGCCCATACGCTCGGCGTTACGAACAGAAAGAAAAACGATCACGGAAGATACAGTGATTACGACCAGCAATGAAGTCGTAATAATCCAGGCGAATCTTGATATGCCGAGGGCCTTGATCATGCTCATCCGTCCCGTTGGATCGTTGATGCCCTGTTCTCTTTTGTCGTTTTAACGCGCTCCAACCGGCGGGCAAGGAGATCGACCAAACCAAACACATCACTTGGCGTTTTATTGAAATTAGCGGTATCTGAATAAAACCCGCCAACCGGAAGTCGTCCTTGCGTCACATCAATATGTTTTTCAACAAGGGCATTCAGGATTTGCGAGGACAGCACAAAAACCTGACTTGGCGTTGTTTTCGCCTCTGAACTGGCCACTTCCAAAGCCTGGAAGTCACGGATCCAACGGGGAATAGGTGGGGGATTATCCAGTTCGAATATTTCTATAAGATTTGATTGAACGACAATCGCTTTATTGAAGACATCCGTTGGTGTTTTTCCTTCAAAGGAATTCGGAATAAGAGGCGTTGGGCCATTATCATCCTCTGGAACAAGACCCAGGTCATTTTCAAGACTTTCATACGCCTTGTAGATATTAACCCACAAACCGAAAACATGGTTCGGGGACAACCCCAAATCAAGGCTCCACGCGGCTCCCGGAGACAGCCATGCAGAAACAAAGAAAACCACCCCTACCATTGCACTTCGTATAACAGCTTCTCCCAACACCACTTAATCCGGGTCTTCAAAACAACCCAAAATCATCTATTGGCAACGCTCTCGATACCGCGGTCACCCAACTTCATAGAATATCCTCAAATTTACCTACATACATTAACATGTAAGCAATTCACATCACAGTGGTGAATACAAATGATGTTTACGCACGTAATTGGCGATCCGTATATTCTTAAATGTAGAATAATAGCTTGAACATTAATAAGATGGATCGTCCATTGTCATACACTTAAAAAAAACGTCACTTGCCTCTTTGAGCATGACTTCGAAATTAAGAGGCCTGTGCGTCTAGCCTTCTTGCTCACGCCACCAATCGAGAGTCTTCGCTGCAGCAATTTCAAAAGCGGGCATTGATTTCGAAACTTCCCCAATATCTTGGGCATTCTGTTCCATCGTTGCGGCCAGCTCAGAAAGGTGAGAGGCGAACATGGAACCACTTGCCCCTTTAATCGCATGGGCTTTATCGCGAATGACATTACCGTCACCATCAGTAACGGCTTGTCGTAACTCCAGAAGCGTCTCCTGCAGCATCTCTTGCGCCTGTTGCAGCAGCGTCGCAACAATGGCTGGCGTCAACTGATCGCGCATCTCTTCCAAGCGGGCAACATCTCCAGTGGGCGGTTCGGCTTGCTGTGGTTCCAGGATTTGGCTTTCAGATGTTGTTATATTTTCTGTCAAGTCGGTCAGTTCCTCTGTCCTGTTGGCGTCTTCTGTAACATTTTGTGGCGCACAAAGCCTCTCATCGTTCCTGTAAACAGCCAAAGTTTCGGCCAGTTGCAATTCTGTGAAGGGCTTGGTCAAAACACCGTTCATTCCGGCTTCAAGAAACAACGCATGACGCTCAGCAAATGCCTCAGCGGTAAGCCCGACAATCGGCAGCGTTTTACCGATTTTGGTCTTGCGAATTTCTTTGGTGGCATCGATACCATCCATCTCCGGCATATGGATATCCATCAGGATCAAGTCGGCCCAGCCATCCTTTGCGGCTTCCACTACCAGCTTTCCGTTAACCGCATGCCTGACTTCATGTCCGAATTTTTCCAGAAACGAGCGGGCGATCATGGCGTTCACATCATTATCTTCGGCAATCAGAACCTTTAATGGCGCCGCCTTTTCCGTGCTGTTTTGTGTATTTCGCAACGCCACAACCTCACTGTCAGTTGCAGTTGCGTCATCGAAAGGAATATAAACATCAAAAACTGTTCCTTCCCCAAGCGTACTGTGAACAGAAATAGTCCCGCCCATCATTTCTGTGAGCTGCTTGACAATGGAAAGTCCAAGCCCCGTACCACCAAATTTTCGGGAAATTGAATTGTCTTCCTGGGTGAACGCATCAAAAATCGCACCAATCCGTTCCGGCGCGATCCCAAGCCCCGTGTCCTCAACAGAAAAACAAAGCAGGTGGTCTTTATGCTGATCAACGCCGTCTATATATTCCGTGCACTCTTCAACACGTAAAGCAACCCGGCCCTCGTCCGTAAATTTGATGGCATTGCTTAACAGATTCCAGAGAATTTGGCGTATTCGAACAGAATCTCCTTTGACGAAAAGTTCGGGATCGAGCTGGTAATTGATTTCCAGTTCCACCCCCTTGCCATCGGCAAGGCTTTGGAAAAGCGCCGTCATCGAAGAAAATAGGCTGTTCAGGCTGAAAGCCTGATTCTCGAGTTCAATACCACCGGCCTCTATTTTGCTCATATCAAGAACGTCATTGATAATGACGAGAAGGGTCTGCCCCGATGATAAGATTGTATTTACTTTTTGTCTTTGATCGTCATCAAGGTCCGTATCCATCAACAACTGGGCCAGCCCGAGAACACCGTTAAGGGGGGTCCGAATTTCATGGCTCATCGTCGACAGAAAGTTCGATTTTGCCAGATTGGCCGCCTCTGCGCTTTGCTGTGCGGTTTTCAACTGTGTAACATCGACGTGATATCCAACAATCCCCCCCTGTGGCGTTCTGCTCTCGGAAATTTTAAGCCATTGCCCGTTCGGCATTTTCTTTTCAAAGACCGAATGATCAAGTGCATGACCAGCGATACGCTCTGAAACCCACTCATCCAGGTGCTCTCCGTCAAACAAAAACTGGCCTCTTTCAGCCGCGATCTGGATAATGTCTGAAAATTTACGCCCCGGCGTCAGTAAATCTCGGGACAGCTCATAGGTTTCTTTATATTTTTCATTACATAAAACCAGCCGGTCATCCGCATCAAAAAGAACAAACCCGTCTTCAAGGGATTCAATGGCTGTGAGAAGTTTCTGTTCCGCCTCGACCGCCCGGTCGTATATGGCCTGTTGCTTCGTGATATCAGATCCAGTGCCGCGATAGCCACCAAACACACCGTCTTCGTCATAAAATGGTATGCCGTGTATAGCGATTTTTATCTCGGTTCCATTTGCACCGCTTCTGGCATATTGAAAGCCTTTAATGGGTTTACGGGCAGCAATCGCTTCTCTCAGCTCATCCCATTTCTCAGTGTAATAATCTTCTCCAGTCAATTCCTCTCGCGTTTTACCAATAAATGAACTGGGCCGTTCCCCAGTTATTGCTTCAATCCGGTCGGATACAAAAAGAACCCTGTCATCGGCGTCCATCTCCCATAGCCAATCGGATGATGCTTCAGCAAAATCCTTGAACCGCTTCTCACTTTTACGTAATTCTTTTTGAGCTAAAACCTGTGCGGTGACATCGTTTTCAACGGCCATAAATTTAAGCGCGCCATCCGCATCCAGATATGTCTGGCAATCGATATGCACGAAATAAGCTTGGCCGTTCTTGTGATAATTGACGAGGGTAACGTCAAAGTCTTCCTTGTTTTTTATTTTCCGGCTCATTTCCTCAATGACGTCCGGGTCGGAATCAGGTCCCTGGAGGATACCCCCCAGACGCCGCCCGTAAACCTCGTGAAGGCCATAGCCGGTCATCTCTTCAAAGCTGCTATTAACCCATTCCGTTGTTCCATACTCATCCGTGACGATGATGCCATTGGTCGTGTTTTGCGCAATCCGGGCGAGACGCAGGTTGTTGGCTTGCTCGGACTCCAGCCGCTGCGAAATGATTTGCCAGCGATTGGCCTGTAAGACAAACATGCCAACAATAAAGGTGCCAACCACATTGTTAATCAGAAGAACCGGCCCAGCCTTTTCCAGAATCTTTATCCCCGTCTCAAAATCCGCATTCACAAAAAATGCCGGGACAACAGCCAATGAACCGAACAGACCCAGGCCGAGCAACACATAAGGCCCGATTTTTATCTTATGTTTCTTGATCGCCATTCCGGCCACAACACCAAAAGCACCATAGAGGACAAAACCAACCACTCCGCCCAAGGCAAAAGGACCACCGATCAAATATACGCGCGCTACCGAGCCCAAAATTGTGGCAATCAAAGCTCCCACGGGCCCGGCAAAGACGCCCGCCAATATGGCTGGACCACCGCGTGGGTCGAAAACCCCACCTTCGGCCAGCTTGATTGGATCCAGCATCACCAGAACAATAACCAGACCGAACAACATACCCACAATGGCGTTTTTGGTTTGCAGCCGGTTTATAGAGCCCATTTTCCTCTGGGCAATGACAACACCAACCATGAGCAAGGTTAGGACACCAAGGGAATGAACAATATGAATAACAAAGGGGATCATAGGAATCCTAGAGACGGCAAGCCGGATAATTTGATCCGAAACCACTTAAGTATTTCAGAGATTTAAGGGATTTCAGGACAGCCGCCTCCTCATGGCATGCGTATTTAAAAAAGGACGAAATCAACAAGTCTGCATTCCACCGTTCTATTACCATCATCCTATATTACATACCATTACATGTCTGCACACAAATCAAGCAGGACTAATCGGCTGCACAAGCCGTTTTTACAGTTTAATGAATCCAAGCGCGACTACAGTTTGGCAAAACATTATCGAAATGCGGGATTGGTATCGGGAGGTTTGATGCCGACATAAAAGGCAGGCCATACGCAAGCATACAGGCATGCCCTTCCCCCCGGCGGCTTAGCATAATCATCAGAAACTTATATAAGCCGCCAACAGCCCCCGCATCGGGGCCGCGCACCCAGACTGTCACTTAGCTCAGACTATCGATCGTAATTGTAACTTTCCCACCATCTTCGGATACCGAATAACCATCGCTGGAATCCCCGTCATTATTGGCGTCCAGGTCTTCCATCCGGACCCCGTCGAGGGTAACAGACGAATTGGCAACCCCCTGGAAGGACACGACAACGTCACCGTCATCATTCTCCGTCAGGATCAGGTCATCCATATCGAACTCCTGACCTTCAAAGACAAGGGTATCCTGCTCGAAGATATCCGTAATGATGTCGTGGCCGCTTTCCGCATCGAAAACAAAGCTGTCACTGCCAGATCCGCCCGTCAGGGTATCGTTGCCGGTGCCACCAATCAGCGTATCGGCACCCGCACCGCCCAGCAACCGGTCGTCGCCAGCCCCGCCATCAAGGTAGTCATCACCACTGTTGCTGTGATTATAATCCGACATGATGCCGCCGCTGATCAGATCGTCGCCGTCGCCACCATATACGGTGTCGTCACCGCCACCACCGTAAACCGTGTCGTCTCCACCTTCCGCGTGAATAACATCGTCACCGTCCTGGTCGCTGTAGTAATCGTGATTCTCATTGACGTCGTAGGAATCGCCGAAAATCACATCATTATCACTGCCGTCAACATTACCGGAACCGTCTCCCCCGTAAATCACGTCGGAACCGGAACCACCAACGATCCCGTCATTACCGGCACCGCCAACAATCACGTCATTACCACCTTGTTCGCTCTGCCATGTCTGGTCGCCGATAAGGATGTCGTTACCGGTGCCACCATCCATGGCATCGTCACCACCACCGCCAATCATTGTATCGTTGCCGGCACCACCAAACATCGTATCCTCACCATCCGAATCCTGGTACCAGCTATCATCCCCATACATCCGGTCATTGCCGTCGTTGCCCTGCATGACATCATCACCGGAATAACCACGCATGGTATCGTTGCCGATACTGCCTTCCTGATCATAAGCACCTGGGTCTTCAATGATCGGGCCTGCTGTGGTTGCTGCGACAACGGTTGCAACGGTGCTGACCGAACGCGTATCCCCATCGTTTTCCGTCGTTGTTACGGTTACGCCAAAATCAAAGTCACCGGCATTTGCAGGAACGCTGACCTGCAAGCCATCCAGTTGGGCTTCCGTCAGCGTCCAGGTGCCGTCGCCGTTATCGGTTCCGACTGATAGCTCTGCGCCGGTCGGCAGACTTCCAATCGTCACAGACAAGGTTTCGGAACCGTCTGCATCCAAGAGGTTTGCCGAAATATCAACTGGATAAGTCAGGGTGTCGCCATCGGAACCGATCGTGCTCTGAACGCCGTTTTGGTAAAGGCTGGCGATCTGGCTTTCCGTCAACGGCTCATTGAAAATGGCGATGTCATCCATATGTCCGTCAAAGAAATCACGCACGCCATCTGAGGAGTTATCGTCACTGACCATCTGCGAAGCACCAAATGTCCACGGGTTTTCGTTGCCTTGCAGGCCTCCTGTATAGGATGTATCCGAAGCGACGAGGTCTCCGTTGATGTACATTTTCATGCCGCCTTCACCCCAGCTCACGGTGACCTGGTTCCAGCCACCGGTTGAAACATCGCCATCCGATCCGGCACCGGAACTGGAGATCGTATGCGAGCTGTCCGTGTCCTGCATACGCAATTCCACATGTCCGTTATTCAAGGACAGGTCAAAATGCCCGCCGGTGTCAAAATTGGATGAATCGGATGAGGCCAATGTCCCATTGCTGACATCATCGGCATTGAACCATAGGGTCATTGAACCGCTTTCCGGCTTCAGGGCTGAATCGTGCGGAACTTCAATAAAGTCCGCATAGTGACCCTCCCCGCCTTCAAAGGCGGCGGCTGTACCATACTGACCAGCATCAGTCATCGTCTGGCGACTGTCGGTGTTGCCATTGTGATTCCCGATACGGTCGTGGATAGTCGTACCGGAATCATTTGATGTTTCATCCAGTGTCCAGTGAGCAACAGCAGAGACCCCGCCGCTCGCTGTCGCCGCGCCAATGCTTACAGAAACATCGGAAGGCCCATCAGCCACACCCTGCACATCCACATTGATGGTTGCTGAGGTGGTTGAGGTGTCGCCGCTTGAGGTCTCCGTCGAGGTGACTGTCACATCAAGTGCGAAGTCGGTGTTTGAGTTGGTTGGCGGAGTGAGCGTCAGACCATCAACCTGTTCACCGCTCAATGTCCAGGTGCCATCATTGTTGTTGGTACCTGCTGACAGGGTTGCGCCACTCGGAACACCTGAAATCAGGATCGACATCACTTCCGAGCCGTCCGTATCGGTCAGGGCCGCATCGATATTCAGAGCAATGGACGTATCTTCATCGCCCGCCGCATCGCTGACAGTCAACGTCGGGTCGCTGGCGTTCTGATCCGTCACAATGGCGGCAACCGTGACCGATGAAGACACCGTATTCGTATCGCCGTCATTCTCTGTCGCAGTTGCGCTTACCTGCACGTTGAACTCCGGCGCACCGCTTGGAACCGTCATTGTCAGGTTGGCGAGGTCGCCTGATGCCAGCGTCCATGATCCATCCTGGTTTTCACTACCGGCAGAGAGTTCCGTACCGTTCGGCAGTCCACTTACAGTAATCGAAAGTGTTTCAGAGCCATCCGTATCCGTCAGTGCTGACGTGATATCAAGATCATAGGACTGCGTTTCAGCTTCCAGGGTTAGGCTAACGGAATCCGTTACTGTTTCCCCGCCTGTAGCTACGGTTTCGATTTTCAGGTTGTCGATATACATCCCTTCGTCGCTACCTGTCGCATCGGCATTCATGCGGAGGCTTAGCCTCCCATTACCGTCGAGTGTCGCGGTCATCGTGTGGTGGGCTTGTCCTTCTTCCGATGTCGTCAGAACCCGTTCACCGTTTGCCGTAACTTTCAGATAATCCTGATGGTTTCCGTCATCATCCCACCCCCCAAAGGATTCGCTGTCGAATGAAATCGTGACTGTCTTGCCGGCATTTTCGCTACCAAAATTAAAGGTTTTTGTTGCCGTCTCATCTTTCTCGATTTCCATCTTTCCATGGTCACTTGAGACACAACCCGACCAGCCGGAAACTCCGTTGCTGAAGGTTTCAGATGCCAGATTCTGGGTTTGACTCCCCGCTTCAGCCACCGAGAACGAGAGCGTCACAGAATCCCCTGCCGTATCGCCGGTTGAGGTGATCGTCAGATCGGCCAGGTCATCCGGATCCAGCGTCCAGGTGCCGTCCTGATTGTCGGTTCCCGCAGACAGGGTTACGCCATTGGGAAGGCCGGAAACGGTAACCGCATTTCCGGTGCTTGTTGCCGTGCTGGAAATCGTTTGCGGAACCGCAACATCGGCAATTCCGTCATTTCCACCTGTATGGGTAACGGCAAGTTCCAGCGTCGGCTGATCAGCAACACCCACGACATCGACATCAATGGTCGCTGATGTGGTCGACGTATCGCCCGTTGAGGTTTCTGTCGACGTCACAGCAACACCCAGTGAGAAATCCGTATTGGAGTTGGCTGGTGGAGTTAGGGTCAGCCCATCAACCTGATCACCGGTCAATGTCCATGTGCCGTCATTGTTGTTGGTGCCTGCTGACAGGACAGCGCCGTTCGGCACCCCGGAAATGACAATAGACATGACTTCTGAACCATCCGTATCGGTCAGGGCCGCATCAATATCCAGGGCGATGGCCGTATCCTCGACGCCGACGGCATTACTGACGCTCAGGGTCGGGTCGCTGGCGACCTGATCTGTCTCAATGGCGGTAACGGTAACAGAAGAGGATACGGTGTTTGTATCGCCGTCGTTTTCCGTTGCAGTCGCACTCACCTGTACGTTGAACTCCGGAGCACCATTTGGCACCATCATCGTCAAGCCATCGAGATCGCCCGATTCCAGTGTCCACGAACCATCCTGATTTTGATCACCAGCCGACAACACGGTGCCGCTTGGCAATCCGCTCACGGTGACGGAAAGCGTTTCCGATCCGTCGGTATCAGTCAGTGCCGAGGTGATATCCAAATCATAGGATTGCGCTTCCGCTTCCATCGTCACGCTCACAGCTTCCGTGACCGTAGCACCGCCCCAGCTGCCATCCGTTTCGATTTTCAGGTTATCGATAAACAACCCTTCGTCATCAGCCGTCGAGTCGGCCTTCATGCGGAGGTCCAGTTTCCCCTGTGAGTCCAGCGTTACTGTAATCGTATGCCGGGCCTGATCGCCTTCTGATGTCGTTAATACCCGTTCGCCGTTTGCCGAAACCTTCAGGTAATCCGTGTGGTCTCCACTTTCTTCCCAGTCGCCAAAGGCTTGGCTGTCGAAGGAAATCGTGACCGTCTTGCCAGCGTTTTCATCACCGAAATCGAAGGTTTTTCTGGCCGTTTCGTCGTGCTCAATTTCCATTTTTCCATGATCGCTGGAAACGCAGCCCGACCAGCCTGAGACACCGTTATTGAAGGTTTCCGAGACCAGGGTTTCAGCTTGACCACCGGCTTCCGTCACCGAAAAAGTGAGCGGCACGCTATCGCCTGCCGTATTATTGGGTGATGTGATCGTCAGGTCCGCCAAATCAGCGGCATTCAGAGTCCAGGTACCATCCTGATTATCCGTACCCGCCGAGAGCGTCGCGCCATTCGGCACGCCAGAGACGGTAACCGGATTGCCGCTGCTTGATGCCGTGCTCGAAATTGTTTGAGGAACAGGAATTTCGGAAATCCCGTCATCGGAACCCGTATGGGTCACAGAAACATCCAGCGTCGGCGCATCGGCCACACCCGTCACATTGACGTCCAGCGTATCTGTTGTCGTCGTCGTGGCACCGCCATTGGATTCGGTGGTAGTGACACTCACGCCAAGCTGAAAGTCGGTGTTCGAATCTGCGGGAGGCGTAATCGACAACCCGTCAAGCTGGGTTTCATCAAGCGTCCAGGTACCATCACGATTGTCCGTACCGGCTGACAGGGTCGCCCCTGTTGGCACACCGGTGATCGTAATGCTCATGGATTCCGATCCATCCGTATCCAGTTGCGTCACATCGATATCCAAAGCGATAGACTGGTCTTCCAGCCCACTGGAAGCGGTTGTATCGATCTCAACGCCTTCGGCTGAAATATCCTGAGCTTCAAAAGCAATAGATGTTTGAACCGTTGCCATGTCACCGTCATTTTCAGTGGCTGTCGCGCTGACCTGCAAATTAAAGTCGGCGGCATCATTTGGAACGGAAACGGTGAGGTTTGCCAGTTGCGCAGGCGTCAGCGTAACGGAACCGTCCGTATTGACCGTACCTGCCGACAACACGGCACCGCTGGGCAAGCCGGTGACAGAAATAGAAAGGGTTTCTGATCCATCCGTATCCGACAGGCTTGACGAGATATCCAGCGGATAAGTCGTTGCGCCCACCGTACCCGGCTCATTGGTAATCTGGACTTCAAAGTTGCCATCGTTGTAATCACGATCGCCACCGCCAACCAGATCTTCCCAGTTCTGGTTGCCAACCACATGGGTATCTTCCATATGGTCGTAGTTGTCGCTGTTCAGGTTTGTGTCGGTAAAGAAGGCATCCGCACCGGTACCTTGCAGGACATTCCCGTTGGGGCCGACGGCTTGCCATTTGCCATTTGAATCCTGCTGGAAAGTCACCGCCATCCCGTCGGTCATGTTCGGGTTGTTATCATCTCCGTTCGGGATCAGGAAGAACCCGATATTGGCCGGATCAACACCTTCCAGTTCAATGCTGACAGTTTCACCAACCGTCGACTTGATATTCGACCAGATGATTCCACCTTCTACCGGTTCGCCATTCTCATCTTTGACAAAATAGCCGTAGCTGTTGTCATAACCGGCTTCGATATTTCCTGCATTGGTGACGGAAATGGTCGATACTCCGGTGGAGGTGTCCTCAACCACACCCTCTCCAACGCTCACGCTCAGGCTCGGTGCATCGGCCACACCGGTCACGCTAACCGGAACCGTCGCGGTTTGAACAGCCGTGCTACCATTGGCTTCCGTTGAGGTCGCCGTCACTGTCAGATTGAAATCAACATTCGAGTCGGCGGGCGGCGTAATCGTCAGGTTCGCCAGTTGTGCCTGACTAACGTCAGCAATCCCATTACTTACTGAAATAACCGTATCGCCTGACATCAGGACAGCATCCGTTGGAATATTTCCAATTTGAATGCTCAATGTTTCTGACTGGTCCGTCAGAGCGGCAGAGATATCCAGTGCAATCGCTGTGTCCTCAAAGCCGGAAGCCGCCGTTACATCCACGTCCGGTGCATCGGCCACACCAATCACATCAACTTCAAAGGCCTGCGAAACGGTATTTGAATCGCCATCATCTTCCGTCGATGTCACATGCAGGGTCAGTTCTATCACGCCCGAAAAATCATTGGGCGGCAGGATGCAAACCGATGGCAACTGTGCAGGTGTCATCGTCCAGACACCACCCCCCAGGTCCGTTCCCGGGCTCAACTGCGCCCCGTCCGGAACACCGGAAATCTGGATACTCAGGGTCTCGGACCCATCGGTATCAATGCTGGCCCCGCTGTCCAGATTAAGCTGCGTCCAGGTGTCTTCATTACCCTGTTCGTCTTGCACCGTGATTTGCGGCGTATCGGCAACGCCGGTCACCGTTACTGTCAGGTTGGCAGAAACCGTTTCCGTATCGCCGCTGGAAGATTCGGTAGACGTTGCGCTGACCGTCAGGGTCATATCCTCATTGGAGTTTGCCGGAGGGTTGATACTCAACCCCGTCAACTGTTCACTGGTCAGGGTCCAGGTGCCATCGTTGTTGTTCGTTCCAGCCGATAACGTCGCATCGCCAGGAACACCAGAGATCGTGATCGACAGGCTCTCGGAGCCATCCGTATCGGTCAAAGCGGCATCAATGTTCAATGAAATTGCGCCATCTTCAAAACCTGAAGCGCTGTCAACATCAAGCTCTGGCGCCGATGCAGTTACATACGTCGGCTGAACCGAAACAGACTGCGAGACACTGGCTGTGTCCCCGTCGTTTTCCGTCGACGTCGCCGTGACTTGCAAATCAAAGGCCTGCGCACCATTGGGAACAGTCACCGTCAGGTTTGCCAGTTGAGCCGGTGTCAGTGAAACGGAGCCATCCGAATTAACTGTTCCAGCCGACAGAACGGCACCGTTCGGCAGCCCGTTTACCGATATCGACAAGGTTTCCGACAAATCCGTATCAGTAAGACTTGAGGAGATATCCAACGGATACTCAATGACGCTATCGCCACCTTGCGAAGCGGTGAAACTGATCGAGTTAATCAGATAGTCATCATCTGAACCGGGAGCGGCAAAAACAATCTGGTCGAAAGCACTGCTGTTTTCAGGGGCAAGCGTAATAGCCGGATCAATTCCGTCACTGCCGCCCGTGATGGTGCCTTCACCCACTTTCACGCCATCTTTGTAGAACTCGAACACGGCGCTTTCGCCCGGGTTTTGCCAGGCAAAGGAAACATCCGCGGAGGAGACATCCCCATCAAATGAAACGACCAGTTGCTCCGATACACCATGGGCATTATCGTAGCCAATTTCCGTGCTATCGCCCGAAGACGCACCCCCGACGCCAAACCCTTGCGGGTATCCGTTATGGAAACTGATGTTGTCGGCAGACGCCTCCGTCAACTCACCGTTGGCGTCAATCGAACGCCCAGCGACACTGAAACCGTTCCCACTTTCCGCCACATTGTCCATATCGATAGTAACATCGACAGGTTCTCCGCCTTCCGTGATCACTTGGCCTTCGCCCAGCGTCACGGTGAGGGTTGGCGCATCGGCCACGCCGACCACATCCACATGGATGCTGCCAGTCGTTGTCGCGGTATCGCCGCCATTTATTTCTGTGGAAGTCGCGGTCACCGTCAGATCGAAATCCTCATTCGAATCCGCAGGCGGTGTGATGGTCAGATTGGTCAACTGATCCGGCGTCAGCGTTGCCGCTCCATCAGCGACAGAAATCTCGACACCACCCGACATCAATACAGCACCACCCGGAATCCCGGAAATGGCGATGGACAGGGTTTCGGAACCGTCCGTATCGGTCAGAGCTGCGGTCACATCAAGCGGAATGGCCGTATCTTCATCGCCTCTGACATCGTCGAGAATCAGTGTCGGGGCATCGGCTTCGTCTTCAAAAGAGATGTTCATGGTGCCTGTAACCGTGGCCACATCGCCCGCGCCCAGTTCATCATCAGGCTCAACATCGGTTGCCGTCGCCGTTACGGTCAATGCGAAGTCCGCCATTCCCGGTTGTCCCGGCGTCAGGGTCAGGCCGTCCAGCTCGGCTGGCGTCAGAGTGACCGAGCCATCGTCGTTGACGATACCGGCGGAAAGCGTTGTCCCCTGGGGCAGACCGGAGACGGTAATCGACAGGCTTTCCGATCCATCTAGATCGCTTAAGGAAGAGGAGATATCGAGCGCAATTGGTGTGCCGTTCTCGGCGTCCACCACATTATTGACAGTCAGGTCAGGTGTATCAGCGACGCTGCGTACATCGACAACCATGGTACTGGTTGTTTCAGCAACCGAACCATCAGCCGACGTTGAAGTGGCTGTTACGGTCAGGTCGATATCCACGTTCGAATTGGCGGGCGGTGTAAGCGTCAGGCCTTCAAGCTGGCTGGGTTCCACCTGCCAGACGCCATTGCCGAGATCTTCGCCGGCGGAAAGGCTCGCGCCTTCCGGTACGCCCTGAATGGTCACAGAAAGAGTTTCGCCCTCATCCGTCAGATTGGCTTCGATATTCAGCGGAATAGCCGTATCTTCACTGCCGACCACATCATCCAGAACCAGCGTCGGCGCGTCGGCGCCACCGGCAACGGCAATATTGATCACGCCGCTAACGGAAGCCGTGTCGCCATCATTTTCGCTGGACGTCGCCGTCACCTGCAGGGTGATGTCCTCTTCCGAATTCAGTGGCGGTGTCAGCGACAGACCGGCCAATTGGCCCGGGGCGACATTCGCCACCCCATCGACAACCGAAAGGACCGTATCACCCGACATTAAGACTGCACCGTCAGGGATGTTGGAAATCGTCAGCGACAGGCTTTCTGAACCATCAACATCATTCAAAGACGAAGTGACATCCAGCGCGATCGCCGTGTTTTCTTCCGTTGCCGTATCTGTTGTTGTGAGGTTGGGCGCATCGGCCACACCAACCACATCGACGGTCATGGAATGGTTGACCGTTACGGACTCGCCACCTTCCGATGACGTCACCGAAATATTCAACGGGATATCGACGTTTGAATCCGCAGGCGGCGTAATTGTCAGATCTGCCAGTTGCTCCGGCGTCAGGGTGACGGAACCATCGTCATTGACCGTCCCGACCGACAGCGAAGCGCCTTCCGGAATACCGCTGATGGTGATGGAGAGAACTTCTCCTTCATCCGCCGCCGTCACATCGATATTCAGTGGAATGGCAGTGTCTTCATACCCCACCGCTTCCCCGATCACCACTGTCGGCGCGTCGGCGACACCGGTCACATCGACATTAATGACCGTGCTGACCGAGGCGCTGTCGGTGTGCGGCAGTTCACCCGGGGCTTCCGTATCGGTTGCCGTAGCTGTCACTTGCAATGAAAAATCATCTTCTGCGCCCGGTGCCGGCGTGATGGTCAGACCGTCCAGCTGTTCGGCAGTTAAGGTCCAGGAACCATCCACATTCAACATACCGGCGGACAGGACAGCACCGGCAGGAACATTGGAGATGGTGATCGACAAGGATTCGGATCCGTCCTGATCTGTCAGGGCAGAAGAGATATCGAGCGCAATCGGTGTGCCTTCATCGCCTGTCGCATCGCTGGCGCTCAGGCTCGGTGCATCGGCCACACCAATCACCTCAACTGTCATGTTTTTTGTGACCGAGACAGCTTCGCCGCCTTCCGTTGACGTGATCTCAATGCTCAATTCCATATCGACGTTTGAATCGGCGGGCGGTGTAATTGTCAGGTTAACCAGTTGCTCTGGCGTCAGAGTGACGGTGCCGTCTTCGTTGACCGTTCCGACAGACAAAGAAGCGCCTTCCGGAATGCCACTGATGGTTATCGACAAAACTTCACCTTCATCGGCCGCTGTCACGTCGATATTCAGTGGAATGGCGGTATCTTCGTAACCAACGGCCTCACCGATAACCACCGTCGGTTCGTCGGCAACACCGGTCACATCAATGTTGATGATGGAACTGACAGATGCCGTGCTTGTGTGCTGATTCTCGCCAGCCGCTTCCACATCGGTAGCCGTGGCCGTCACCTGCAGAGAAAAGTCATCTTCCGAACCTGGGGCAGGCGTAATGGTCAGGGTTTCCAGCTGCTCCGCTACGGATATAACCACACCCTCCACTTCATAGGCTTCTATGGTCCAGGTGCCATCCAGATTGTTTGTCCCCGCAGAAAGCTGGGCGCCAAACGGAACGTTGGCAATGGTGATCGAGAGGGTTTCTGAACCATCCTGATCGTTAAGTGCCGATGCAATATCAAGCGCAATCGGCGTGCCTTCGGCACCCGTCGCATTGCTGACAGTCAGGTCCGGCGCATCGGCAATACCGATGACTTCAACGGACAGGATATTCGTTACACTGGCGATATCGGACCCATCATGGGATTCAACCGTTACCGTCAGATCAAAATCCGTGTTGGAGTCTGGTGCAGGGACAATTTGAAGGTTGGCCATCATTTCCTGCAGCATTTCCATTTTTTCTGCCGCAGATGCCGGCGTTCCATCCGGGTTCAACTCTGGTCCGGTAAAGGTCATGGACCCATCAGGGTTCAGGTTGCCTATAGGCGACAGGAACGCCCCGTCCGGAATGCCGCTGATGGTGATGGAGAGAACTTCATCAACGTCCGTCAATTGCGCATCAATGTTGAGCGGAATGGCCGTATCTTCAAAGCCAACGGCATCACCAACGGTAACGATAGGAGCATCGGCACCTTCGATCAGCGTGACGTTGACATATTCCGTTACAGTCGCCGTATCGGTTTCACCCGAATTCGGGTCCGTATCCGTACTGGTTGCGCGCACCACCAGCGTAAAGTCATCTTCCGATCCAGCTTCAGGCGTTATGGTCAAGCTGGCCAATTGATCGGCAACGGTTGTGACGACCACGCCATCGACCTCAATGGCTTCAATTGTCCAGGACCCATCCCCATTATCCGTACCCGCAGACAAAATAGCCCCCGACGGAACATTTTCGATGGTAATCGACAGGGTTTCAGACCCATCCGTATCGGCAAGGCTGGAAGACAGGTTGAGCTCAATAGCCGTGTCTTTTTCGGCTTCGATATTAAGGTTCTCAACGGTCAAATTCGGGTCGTCAGCAATGGCTTCAACCTGAACAGGCAGCACCACGTCCACTTCCGCAATATCGCCATCGCTCGTGGTCGATGTCGCTGTAATGGTCAGATTAAAATCATCACCCGAATTTGCCGGTGCTGTAATGTGCAGATCTTCCAAAACGCCAGCGTCGATCATATCTTCCGTGATCAGCAGGCTGCCATCGGTCACAGGATATGTCACACCACCGGATGTGATTACTGCGCCTTCCGGAATGTCGGAAATCGTGATCGACAGGGCTTCTCCATCTGTATCGGTAAGTGCAGCATCAATATTCAGGGCGATCGGCTTATCTTCGAAGCCTTCCGCCGCATGTATGCCCAATTCAGGCGTTGCAGCGACTTCCACATGAAGCGATGTCGCCGTTGATGCCGTATCTCCGTCGTTTTCCGTTGCCGTTGAGACAATGCTCAGTTCAAAATCATCAGGCACGGAACTGGCAACCGTCATGGTCAGCCCTTCCATCTGATCCGGCGTCAAGGTGTAGGTGTACATCCCGTCCGCATCAGGCCCTTCAGCAACGCCAGCAGACAGGGTAACCCCTTCCGGTACATTACTAATGGTAATCGACAGGGTTTCCGACTCTTCCCGGCCAACGGCACTGTCCGTATCGGTCAGTGCTGACGTCAGATCGAGATTATAGGTCATGTCATCGTCTGCTGCGTAAGCGGATCCATCCGCCTTCGGCAACGGACCTCCCAATGCGGCATTCAGTGTCGGCGTATCGGCAACGCCTTTCATGTCCACATGAACGGTTTGTGTGGTGCTGGTTGTATCGCCATCACCCGGCTCGCCATCCGGTTCCAGATCGACGGTTGTTGCCGTAACGGTCAGATCAAAATCTTCATTTGAATCGGCGGCGGGGTTCAACATCAAACCGTCAAGCTGGTCCGGGGTCAGCGTATAGCTGCCGTCATCATTCAAGACGCCAGCGCTTAAGGTTGCCCCTTCCGGCAGGCCGGAAACGGTGATCGTCAAGGTTTCGGAACCATCCGTATCGACCAGAGAAGAAGTCAGATCAAGCGGCACCTGTGTATCTTCCGTACCGACAGCATCCTCAACGTTCAAGTTCGCCGTATCGGCAACGGAATTGACGATGACCGTCATATCTTCCGTACGCGTAATCGAGTCGCCATCGTTCTCCGTCACGGTGACGGCAATGGTCAAATCGATATCGACGTTGGAGTTTTCTGGCGGCGTAACAGACAGACCGGACAGTTGTTCCGGCGACAATTCAACAGACCCATCCGCACCAATGGCAATTTCATGGGTGCCGTCGCCATCCGTGTAAGTCAGACTGGCCCCTTCCGGGAAACCGGAAATATGGACCGACAGCGCTTCCGAACCATCTGTGTCCGTCAGTTCGGCATTGATCTCGAGCGGAATGGCGGTGTCTTCATTACCGGTTACATTCTGCACTTCAAACACCGGCTCATCGGCAACGCCGGTCGGATGGATATTGATGAAAGCGGTAGTTGATGCCGTATCATTGTTTTCCGGCTCGGTTGATGTCGCCGTCACCGTAATCTGGAATTCTTCGTTGGAATTCGGTGGTGGTGTAATAGATATGTTGCCGAGCAAGGCTTCATTGCTGATGGTTGCCGTTCCATCATCAATCTGTATGGGGAATTGTGGCCCCCCTTCGACACCCACCCAAAGCACAGCACCTTCGGGAATTCCGGAAATGGTTATGGACAGGGTTTCCGACGGGTCAAAGGACGTTGGGTCGATAGACAGAGCGATTGCTTCGTCTTCAAGGCTGGAACCGGCTTCAACAATATTGTCGCCACCGACAAAGACCGTATCTCCACGCGCGAAGGTCGAATCATCGCCACCGGCGCTGACCGACAGGAACGGCGCATCGGCGACTGGCTCCAGTGCAACATGGACAGAGGAAAATTCGGTCGAGGTTGAATCGCCGTCGTCTTCCGTCGTTGTTGCGGAAACCTGTAAATCAAAATCCTCATCGTGGTTGAACGGCGGCTTGAGCTCCAACGTATTAATAATTTGGGACATCTCGTCGGCTGTGTAGCCTTCAATGACGAAACTGTTGGATTGCGAATCTAGGGTAAATTCGACCACTTCATCGTTCACCGTCGCCCGCAATACGGCATTGGGGCCGTCAAAACCAAGATCAGCCAGTGAAATACCGGAATCTTCACCCAGACTTTGCTGGATCGACGCCAGATCTTCCTCACTGAAGCCCGGACCCTGCGGGATACCGGCAATGGTCAGCGACAGGGTTTCGGAACCATCCGTATCGACAAGGCTGGCGTCGATGCCGGAAACCAGATTACCGTTATCATCATATTGCGGAGCCAGAGAGAGCCACTCGTCTTCCGGCCCGGAAACATCACCCACTTCCAGATTAGCCGTATCAGCAACCCCTTCGACAATCATATTGACCATGGAGGCATCGGTCGCCGTGCCGTTGGCATCAACACCGGTCACAAACAAGGTGAAGTCCTCATTTGAGTTTTCGGGCGGCGTTATCGTCAACCCGCCCAGCAAGTCGGCGAGCGTCGTCTCGACCGTGGTTTCGGTCTCAACAAGGGTTTCAACGCCATCAATGATCTCGGTTACCGTGCCGGGAACAACCGTTGTAAAGCCTGTCAGCGTCCAGGTGCCATCGCCATTATCCGTACCAGCCGACAAAACGGCTCCTTCCGGAACGCCGGAAATGGTTACGCTAACTGCATCGGATACACCTTCCAGCGCCCCTTCCGTATCCAGATTATAAGCGGTGTCTTCCAAAAGCGGTGCTTCAATGATTGCAAGATTCAAATCAGAAAACGCAAAGCTTTCAATGTTGGAAACGGTGTCGGTTCCGTCCGGTCCTGTTACCGTAACCGTTCCACTTTCTGTGTCGTATACAAAGGTCGAATCACCAAAATTTCCAGAAAAAGTGGCCACATCGCCATCACCTCGACCACCATTGATGATGTCATCCCCGGCGCCACCGGTAAGAATGTTGTTGTATGCGTTACCGGTAATGACGTCATCGCCATCGCCGCCAACGACATTTTCAATACTGATCACGGTTGACGTGTCGCCCGTTGCATTGAGCGTCGCCTGGCCGGTCGCCAAATTGATGATGACGCCTTCCCCGGCAAACGTCGGGTCAACCGTCAGAGTGTCGTTTCCAAGGCCACCATCAAGCGTGTCCGTACCGGTACTGAGGACCAGAATATCGTTTCCAGCGCCACCATCAACCACGTCATTGCCCGCGCCGCCGTCCAGAACATCGTCGCCAAATCCGCCATCAAGCCTGTCATCCCCTTCGCCGCCCGAGATGTCATCATCCCCCGCGCCGCCATCAAGCGTATCATCGCCGTTGCTGCCAAGCAGAACATCGTTACCATCTTCACCGAAAATCAGATCATCGCCGTCGCCACCATCTATCGTGTCGTCGCCATCGCCGCCATATATCGTATCGTTTCCGGCGCTGCCCAATATCTGGTCGTTGCCAGCATTGCCATAAATCTGGTCGTCGCCAGCGCCACCATCGATGGTGTCATTGTCGGCACCGCCCAGCAGTGTATCATTACCGTCGCCGCCCTGAATATCGTCATCGCCGTCGCCGCCATCGATATAGTCGTCGCCGGCGCCACCATCCAGAACGTCATTACCTGCGCCGCCTTCGATATGGTCATTATCGTCGCCACCATTGATCACATCATTGCCGGACGACCCCATCAACCGGTCATCGCCTTCGTCGCCGTTAATCGTGTCGTTACCTTCGCCACCGTCGATGTAATCATCGCCGCCACCGCCGCTCAGGGTGTCGTTACCTTCGCCGCCGATTATGGTTTCGCCTTCATCACCTCCAGCGACAATCTGATCTTTGTTTGGATCAACCTCAGAGATACCTTCAGAACGGTCATCGCCCGTATTTTGATTTACTCCTGGTCCACCAACGCTAATTAGGTCTGCTCCGTCTGTCCCCTCAACCATTTCAACTTCGGTTTCGAAGACAAGATCGCTGACAACCTTGATTTCATCTGTTGCCGTGTCACCGGCTTCTTCCTCACCGGCCGCCGTTTCAAAATTATCCAGATCAGCGGCATCCAGTTCGTCTTCCTCAAGCGGCAGGATTTCCTCGTCAAGAAACTCCCCTTCGCTGCTTTGCGTACCAAAATCGTTTTGATTGCCGTGGATCAGTGGCAGATGTTCTAGGGCCGTCGCAAACTGGTTGACCATGAGGTCCAGTTCCATAGCCCGGATTTCCGCCGGGGCAATATCGAAACTCTGGACAACAGTCAGCTGGTTTGCGCCGTTCAAAACCTGCACACCGGCATCGTTCTGAACCACAACCTCACCGACAAAACCATCGGCTTCTTCCATGAGGACGACATTCATGTCTTCGCCATTAGGGATTTCAATACCCACCTGCGTACCGCGGATACCGATGGTCGCAACGGGTGTATCAAGCGTCATGGCGTCCGGATCTGTCTTGGCGACTTGGCCGGAAACAAATGTGAAGACCCCTTCCAGAACGGACAGCGAGACAGAGCCTTCCTGGGTCGCCGGGTCATAGACCATTTCGTCCAGAACCATACGTCCACTTTCGCCCATGGAAAACGTCGTCTCGTCCGCCAGCATCACACCGATTGCGCCATCAGGGCCGGATTCCAGAATATCACCCTGATAAACCGGATCACCGACCTGCAACTCAACCCGGGTGCCATCCGTGCGGATCGCAAACACTTCACCGGTCAGGTTTTCAACGTTACCGATGGGTTCACCATCGGTGCCGGTCAGGACGCTCGGGTCATTACCGCTTGGCAGGCCAACCCCATCGGTGCCGGTGATAACGCTGACATCATCGCCAGAAGACGCATCGGCCGTTTGCGGCTCCATGTTTCCGGTTAACTGCACGACCATGTCGCCGGACACTTCGGCGCCATCAGGTGTTGTCAGTTGCGGTGGATTGTCCTGGGAATAGTAATCCTCGATCACAACCTGCGTACCATCCGGACCAGTGACGATCAGATCGTCGCCGCTCGCCTCGAACTCGGCGGTCGTAAGAGAAAAACCTTCAGGAAGGGAAATAGAATCAGCACCGTCAGCATTGAAGGTGACGGTATCGGTAATATCGGCCATTTTACACTCCGCCGGACACCATCATTTCAGGTCATCCGCAAGTGTTCGCGTGCTTTGTTGTTTTTCTTATGGGTGCAACATAGCCAAAGTCCGAAAGCCAAGTCAAATGCATCCGGTTGTTTTGATTAATTAGATCAAGACCGTGATCTTAAACCAAAGTTTTACCGATTGTAATAAAGCGTCACCGTATGACGGGCTTCCGCAAAAAACAGCCAACGCTCGACAATGGCGCCCAGCGCAAACGATACAACTGCTCCGCACGAAAAGGCGATAAGGCCAAAACCAGCCAACTGCTGAGCCGCCATTAAAAACAGGGCTGGCAGCAGGAATGTGAAAACATGGGCATAACGCCTGAGTTTTTCGGCGTGCTTCTGGCCCACTCGAAACCCCATCTCCTTGAGCAGGTAGTTGTCTTCCGTATGCGGCCCTTCCAACTGCCGGACCTTGCCAATGCCCCCCAAACCGGTAGCCGTTTCTGCCGTGCTTGCAGATTGCGAGACGTCGATAAAGCGCCAATAGCCGGTTTTAATTCCCCAGGCCACCAAAAGCGCACCCGCAGCGCATAAAGGTGCTGTTGATAGAGGCCCACCACAAACGGCAAGCAGAGCCACCAGCACAACGCCTCCGCCCGCCAAACCCATAAACAGATAGCCCGGAGCCGTCCAGCCATTGGCCCACTGGTGGATGGGCGGCAGGCTGCGGTAGATCATCGCTGTGCAATATACGGTGAGCACAGCAAACAGCGCCGTCAATCCGCCCAAAAGACCGAACAAGGAATGTCCGGGGCCTTCAAACACCCACAAATACAGAAACCCGATCCCCGGCCCGAAGCTCAATACGGAAACCACTCCTTCACGGCTCAGCCAAGAGGTCCGCCACTGGCTGAAAGCCCGCCAGGCCCGCTCCGGATGTCCCAGATGCAGCATCGACGACAGCAACCCCGCCCCAACCAGCCCGAGCCCCAAGGCCATTCCGGCGAAACCAAACAGCGGGTTCGCAGGCAGTTTTCCCATTGCCCCGAGCAGGCCCAGCAAGAACAAAAGGCCATAGCCGGTTCCTGAAGAAACGGTGAAGAAAATAACGGAAAAGGCAGGATGCATGCGCGGTTCTCTTATGCGTTGGTATTAACGGGACAGGAATTTATCAACCCACTGAAGCAATGGTTGGTTATTTTTTGGCAATGCTTCAATTACCGGTGCAGAAGCCATTTGCCGGGCGGCTTCGGCGCGCGGGCGCGGCGGCAGGTACTTATTGGTCGGCTTGTAACCCAGCTCAGGCATCAAATCATATCCGCCACGCGCCTTGACCAGTTTGGAAACGTCTGATTCCGGATCACCCAGATCACCAAAATGCCGGGCACTGACCGGGCAAGTAGACACGCAGGCCGGAACCCGGTCGATTTCTTCCAGATTTTCATTGTAAATACGATCCACGCACAAGGTGCATTTTTTCATCACACCGGCGTCCGTATCAAATTCCCGCGCGCCGTAGGCACAAGCCCAGGAACACAGTTTACAGCCGATGCACAGGCTTTCTTCCACCAGCACAATGCCGTCTTCCTCGCGTTTAAACGATGCGCCGGTCGGACAAACCGTCACACAGGCCGCATCTTCACAGTGCAAACAAGACCGTGGGAAGTGCACCGTTTGCGCGCATCCGCCTTCTTCCGGTACCGCTTCATAGGTATGAACCCGGTTGAACCAAACCCCGTCCTGGCCTTTGCCATAAGGGTTGAAATCAGTCAGCGGCGCCATATGCCCGCCGGTATTCCATTCCTTGCAATTGACCGCGCAGGCATGACAACCGACACAGATATCGAGATCAATGACCAGGCCGAGCCGGGTTTGCGTTTGTGTGGGCAGGTTGGTCATCTCAGTTCTCCCGCTTCTCGCGCATGGACTTGCCATAGCGTAAAATGTCAGGAGCTTCCGAAATCCCGGCGGGGCGTTGTGCCGCATCGAACTGCGGATAGGTTTCTGCTGCTTCTGCCGGATCCGCTTTTTCGATTTTGACCCGCAGGTCATACCACGCCGCCTGCCCGGTGACCGGGTCCGCATTGGCGTAGCGATACCCACCTTCACGCGGCGGCAACAATTCCGAGATGACATGGTTCAGCAAAAAGCCTTTTTTGGATTCCCCAGCATCTTTGTCCAGATTCCACGCACCGGACTGTTTACCGATGGCATTCCAAGTCCACACAGTATTTTCATTGACCCCATCCATCAAGGCGACCTGTACCCGGATACGCCCATGATGGCTGGTTACCCAAACCCAGTCGTCATCGGCCAGCCCCAGTTTCGTTCCCGACTTTGTGTTCATATAGAGCTTGTTGGAGCCGGTAACCTGGCGCAACCAGGCGTTTTGCGAACCCCAGGAATGATACATATGCATAGGCCGCTGGGTAATGGCATGGAACGGAAACTCATCCGTTTCGACCATTGCCTCTTCAAAGGGCTCATACCAGATCGGCATGGGATCAAAATAGGCATCGACGCGTGCCCGGTGCGCTTCCGGTGGCTGGATCTCGCCATGACCGCGCGCCGCCAGACGAAATTTCTGCATAGCTTCGGAATAGATTTCCATAACGATCTGCTCGGAACTGCCGACAAAGCCCATTTCCGTGGCCCAGTCCAGATAGTCCTTGTTGGCCATCTTGTAATAACGCTGCTCGGGCGTGAATTTATGGCTCCAGAAACATTTGTTTTCGATATATTTTTCCAGCTGATTCGGGTTCGGTGCGCCGCGTCCATGCAATTCGCCGCTTTCACCGCGCCATCCGGCCAGTGAGCCAATCCCCGGAGCGCGCTCGTGGTTGACGATGTAATCTGGGTATCCACCAGGATATTTCGGCGCACCATCCGCATTGACCATGGCCCCAAGCCCCAACCGGGCCCCCAAATCCAAAAGTACAGACTGAAATGGCCGCACATCGCGGTCCAGCTCGATAATCGGTTGGCGGATTGAATCCTGACAGGCATCGGCTTCGCAGATCGGACGATCCAGAAGCGAAATGCAATCGTAGCGCTCCAGATAAGTGGTATCAGGTAAAATCAGGTCCGCATAAGGCACGGTTTCCGAATAATAAGCATCGGCATAAATGATCCGAGGGATTTTATATTCACCCGTCTCTTCATTCTTGTCTGTCAGCATATCAATTATGCCCGACGTATTCATCGATGAGTTCCAGCCCATATTGGCCATGAACATCATCAGGGTATCAATTGGGTATGGATCACCCTTCCAGGCATTGGTAATGACCAGATGCATCAAGCCATGGGCCGATAAGGGGAATTCCCATGAGAAGGCCTTGTCGATTCGTTGCGGGTTGCCCTCGGCATCGACCAGCAAATCTTCCGGGCTTGTCGGAAAGCCCAATGGCGGCCCTGGTAATGGCGTATCCGCATTCACCTGTCCCGGCTTGCCAGCCGGTTTGAGACCCGGCGGAATCGGTTTTGGAAACGGCGGTTTATGACGAAAGCCACCGGGACAATCGATACTGCCCAGCAGCATTTGCAACAGATGCAAAGCACGACACGTATGAAAACCGTTAGAGTGGGCAGAAATACCACGCATGGCATGCATGGCAACGGGGCGACCCTTCATGGTCTTGTGTTTGCGACCGGCCCAGTCGGTCCACTCCACATCCAGCTCAATCTCTTCTTCAAAGGCATAATGCGCCAGTTCCGCTGCGGCCCGTTCAATTGTCTCCACGGTCAGTCCGGTTTTTTCTGCCACGTTGATGGCTGCATATTTGTCATCCAGATAACGCTCGGCGACCAGATTGAAGGCTGGATGGCCTTTGCGGCCATCGGGCAATGTGTATTCGCCAACAACCACAGGGCTCACTTCAGGCAAACGGGCATTGGCCAAGGCCTTCGACTTGCCATCCCAACACAGCGGATTGCCATCGGCATCTCTGGCAAACAAGCCATCATCAGCCGCACCTGGATCATTAATAACCAGCCAATGGGCATTGGTGTAGCGCACCAGATAATCGATATCGATCTTGTTGGATTTCAGCAGTTGGTGGATCAGCGACATCACGAACAGGCCATCTGTACCAGGACGGATGCCAATCCACTGGTCTGCAATGGCCGAATAACCGGTGCGAACCGGGTTCACTGAGACAAACTTGGCACCGCGCGTTTTGAGTTTTCCGAGGCCGATTTTAATGGGGTTCGAATCGTGATCTTCGGCAACGCCGAACATCATCAGATATTTGGTGTGCTCCCAGTCCGGCTCACCAAACTCCCAAAACGAACCGCCGATGGAATAGAGTCCGGCGGCTGCCATATTAACTGAGCAAAACCCACCATGAGCCGCGTAGTTGGGAGTGCCGAACTGGCTTGCCCACCAGCCGGTCAAGGCCTGGCTTTGATCGCGGCCCGTAAAGAATGCGAGTTTTTTCGGGTCTGTGGCACGAATCCGCGACAGCCAGTCGGCAGCGGTCTCAAGCGCCTCTTCCCATTCAATTTCCTTAAACTCGCCCGAGCCTCTGGGGCCGACACGTTTTAAAGGCTTGGTCAGTTTGGCTGGCGACATTTGAGTCATGATCCCAGCAGACCCCTTGGCGCAAAGCACCCCTTTGTTGACCGGGTGATCGCGATTGCCCTGAATATATCGAATAGTGCCATCCTGGAGATAGACTTTTATCCCGCAACGGCAGGCGCACATATAACAGGTGGTATACTTAATCTCATCCCCAACCGAAGGCGACGTATCCACATGGGGTGTAGGCGTACCCAAACCAACTCCAGACTTCATAAAGACCCCTTTGATATATCGTTTTGGTTTTGAATTATAAACAAGTCATATTCGAAATTGCGAAACTATTATGCAAATTACAAGACAATTACCCAAGGAATTAGGACCATGGCTAATCTAAAGGCTAGTCTATCTTCATACAGCGGATTTTCGACGGTCCAGATTGCGAGAAAGCACCGGTCCAGTTATTTTACTAAAATTTTTTGTATTTTATTTTTTAATTACAAATAAAAAATATACAATTTTCGCTTTCATTCTTCCTTAAACCACCATAAACAAGCCTAACACTGACAAACGGAGCCGTAATGGACCATCTGGACGCAATTGAGAGTAAAAGCATCTACATCCTGCGCGAGGCCTTTAATCGCCTGGAACGCATTGGCATGCTGTGGTCGCTCGGCAAAGATTCCAATGTCATGGTTTGGCTGGCGAAAAAAGCTTTCTATGGCTACGTGCCTTTTCCGGTGATCCACGTGGATACGGGCATGAAATTTCCGGAAATGTATGAGTTTCGTGACCGCTACGCCAAGGAATGGAATCTCGATCTGCTGTTGGGGGATTGCCCGCCACTTGAAGAGATGGATCAATCCTTGCCGCCAGCCGCCCGTGCAGCGGCCCGGAAAACAGCCGGATTAAAGAATTTTCTGACGGCGAACCCATTTCCTGGCATTATCGCAGGCATTCGCCGCGACGAAGAAGGGACGCGAGCAAAAGAGCGAGTCTTTAGCCCACGCGGCGTCGATGCCCACTGGGACGTCCGAGACCAGCCTCCGGAATTCTGGGATCAATACAAAACGGATTTCGCCCCCGGCACTCATGTCCGCATACACCCCCTGCTCCATTGGACGGAACTGGATATTTGGCGATATATGCAACGCGAAAACATTCCTGCTATTGATCTGTATTTTGCGAAAAACGGCAAACGATACCGGTCGCTGGGCGACAAGAATATCACCTTCCCTGTCGACAGCAACGCCAGCACCATTGAAGAAATCATCGCTGAGCTTGAAACCACAAAAGTGGCCGAACGCAGCGGACGCGCCATGGATCATGAATCGGAAGATGCCTTCGAGCGCCTCCGCGCAGACGGATATATGTAATTATGAACGCTCTCACACCTATCGACACACAAATCGCACCATTAAAGATCGTCATCGTCGGTCATGTGGATCACGGAAAGTCGACGGTTGTCGGTCGTATTTTCCATGACACCGGAACTTTGCCGGATGGCCGCGTTGAAGCAATCAAGGCAATGTGTAAAAAGCGCGGCATGCCGTTTGAGTGGGCCTTCGTTATGGATGCCCTGCAGGCCGAGCGCGACCAGGGCATCACCATTGATGTCTCGCAGGTTTTCTTTAACTCAACCCAGCGTCGCTATGTGCTGATTGACGCACCCGGACACCACGAATTCATCAAAAACATGGTCACCGGCGCGGCGTCCGCCGATGCCGCCGTCCTGGTCATCGATGCCGAACACGGCGTGCGCGAGGAAACCCGCCGCCATGCTTATCTGCTGCACCTACTGGGCCTGCGCCGGGTTGTCGTCGCCCTCTCGAAGATGGATCTGGTCGGTTATTCACAAGACCGCTACGAAGAGGTCAAAACGGAATGCCTCAACTATCTGGCGTCCATCGGGCTCGACAGTTCCGCCATACAGGTCGTACCCGTATCGGGGCGTGATGGCGATAATATTGTCGATAAATCCTCGAATATGGATTGGTACGCAGGCCTGACCTTGCTGGAATGTCTGGATGACTTTACCGCCCCGGCTCCTGACACGGCCCTGCCGCTGCGTCTGCCGGTGCAGGACGTCTATAAATTTGACAAGCGCCGCATCATTGCCGGCCGCATTGAAAGCGGCCAACTAGCTGTTGGCGACGAACTCACCTTCTCGCCCTCCAACAAAACCGCCCGCGTTCAGTCCATCGAGTCTTGGAATGTCGATAAGTTACCAACGGAAGCCAGCGCCGGACAATCCATCGGAATAACGCTCGATCAGCAAATTTTCATTGAACGCGGCGAAGTCGCAAGCCACACCGTTTCGCCTCCACTTTTGATGAACACCTTCCGCGCCAAACTGTTCTGGCTTGGCAAAACGCCACTAACCGTGGGCAGCCGTTACCGGCTTAAAATGAATACCGCCGATTACGTGGTTGAAGTCGAACGCATTGAAAAAGTGATTAATGTGGAAGACCTGGGTGAAGCCGACGGCGACCAGGTTGGTCGCTACGCCATTGGCGAGGTGGTCTTTCGATCACGCGGCCTGATGTCCGTTGACGCCTTTACCGACAATGCAAATACCGGACGATTTGTCCTTGTCGATAGCGACGATATCGCTGGCGGCGGCCTCATCGATACAGAAGGCTTCCCCGACCAACGCCGACGCACAGGCGCCCGCTCGACCAATATCGATACCATTGAGCACGGCATCAATCTGGAACAACGCTGGCAGGTCAATGGCCACAAAAGCGGGATTGTCTGGTTTACCGGGCTGCCGGGATCCGGCAAAACGACCCTTTCGTTCGCCCTTGAAAAAGCCCTGTTCGATAATGGCTACCAGTCCTACGTGCTCGACGGCGAGAACATCCGTCAGCACCTGTCCGAAGACTTGAGCTTCTCGCCGGAGGACCGTTCGGAAAACATCCGCCGCGTCGGTCAATCGGCGCGTCTGTTCTCCAGTGCCGGGATTATTGCCATCACTGCATTTATTTCCCCATACCGGGCAGACCGCGACCGGGTGCGCGCCCTCGCACCCAATCAGTTTCACGAAATTTATCTGGATGCGCCGATTGAAGTTTGTGAAGCCCGTGATACCAGCGGCTCCTATGCAAAAGCGCGGCGGGGAGAAATTGAAGACTTCACCGGTATTTCAGCCCCTTATGAAATACCGGTCGCGCCGGAACTGACGATCGACACCGTCAACCTATCGGTCGATCAGAGCCTCGAGCAACTGATTGATTATGTCCGTAAAACCTTCTCGCGCTGACCTACATACTCTGGCGAGCAGCAAACTGGGCAACAAATTTGGCTGTTGAACCGGCATGCAAAAACGCCACTGCACAGCCCAGTTCCCTGTCTTTCTTCTCGCCCAGCTCTTCACAGGCAGTAACAGGGATGGAAGTTTGGGTTTCCTGAACGGCCTCATCGACGGCCGGTAAAGCACCTGGCAAATCCGCTTCCTTACGGCCATGAACGGTCTCTTCATCGGCAGTGGTCTTTTCGGGTACCAACAGGACATCCGGAGCAACACCGCGAGCCTGTAAAGTATGGCCGTCCGGTCCGTAATAGAGCGCCGTTGTCAGTTTCAGGGCACCGTCAATGGGCAACGGGATAATCCGCTGCACGGAGCCCTTGCCAAAAGATTGGGTGCCCATGATTGTCGCCCGCTTGTGATACTTCAGAGAACTGGCGACAATTTCGGACGCCGAAGCGCTACCACCATTGATAAGGACCACCATTGGCAGACCATTGGCCAGATCGCCCTCTTCCGCTGTAAAGGAAGACGAAGAGCCATAACTACGGCCCCGCACCGACACAATTTGTCCAGCGTCGAGGAAGGAATCGCTGAGGATGACCGATTGATCAAGCAACCCTCCCGGATTGTTGCGCAAATCAAGAATAACACCTTTTGGTTCACCCCCATATTCCGCCCGCAGCGCGGCAAATGCCTTGATTACGCCGCCTTCCATACGCTCGGAAAAGCGCGACACGCGCACATAGGCAATATCCCCCTCCATGCGCGAGCGCACCGCTTGCACGGTGATAATGGCCCGCGTCAGGGAAACGTCAAAATCAGCAACACCTTTTCTGCGCAGCCGCAATTCAATATCCGTTCCCGGGCGGCCACGCATTTTTTTAACCGCCTCCGCCAGGGTTTTCCCCTGAATAGGGTCATTGTCCACATGGGTGATCAAATCGCCAGCCTGAATATTGCTGCGTGATGCCGGCGTATCTTCAATGGGGGAAACGACTTTCACAAGCCCCTCTTCCATGGTGACTTCAATTCCCAGCCCCCCGAATTCACCGGAAGTCTGCACGGTGCTTTCCAGAAATTCCTCGCGGTTCATATAAGCCGTATGCGGGTCGAGCGATGCGGTCATGGCATCCAGAGCGGCCTCAACCAGGTCATCCGGCTCCATGGATCCCGGTTCGGGTTTTGTCTCCTCAACGCCCCTGATCGCGGCATTGATCAAATCAGCATCTGGGACTTCATGAACATAACTGGCCCGCAGCCGTTTGAAGGCAAAGCCGAAATAATCCAGCCTTTCATCGTCGGGCCGGGTTGCGAATTTCCGGTATGTCGTTTCAAAACGGGTAAATTCCTTCGCCGCAGCTTCCGGAAGTTCCGACCCATGACCAACAACGCGCAAGACCCGTGACAATGGACTGCCCGGGTCCGTTGCACAGCCGCTTATAGTTGGCAAAAGCGCCAACGACATCAGCATCGCAATACCGAGCAATATCGGCTGCGGGGATCTTTTCCAGTGCTTCACGGCCTTGGCCTTCCGTTAAGATCAACCGTCTGCGGTAATCTTTTCCACCAGTTCTCCGAGAACCTGATCCGCTTCGTCGTTTTCAACCTGACAGGTCCCAGCATTCGTGTGCCCGCCCCCGCCGTAAGCGAGCATGAGTTCACCAATATCGGTTTTGGATGTTCGGGTTACAATCGATTTACCGGTGGCGAAAACGGTATTCAGCTTGTTCAGCCCCCACATCACATGAATGGAAATATTGCATTCCGGATGCAGAGCGTAAATCATGAACCGGTTACCTGCATAAATTGTATCCTCATTACGCAGATCCAGAACAATCAGGTTTTTGTGTATGGTTGAACACCGCTTCACCTGATCCCTGAACAGGGTTTCGTGCTCTTTATAGAGTTCAACGCGTTCGATGACATCCGGTAACGCCAGAATTTCGTCAATAGAGTGCTCCCGGCAGTAATCAATCAACTGCATCATCAACTGGTAGTTAGAGACCCGAAACTCCCGAAAACGACCAAGGCCGGTACGGGAATCCATCAGGTAATTCATCAACACCCAGCCTGTTGGATTGAGAATTTCATCCACCGAATATTGGGCGGAATCCCCTTTGTCGACGGCATCCATCATTTCTTCTGAAATCGACGGAAACTTCGCTTTTCCGCCATAATAGTTGTAGACAACCCGCGCCGCAGAAGGAGCATGTGCTTCGATGATATAATTGTCTGGGCGGTCTTCAACCCGGCTTATTTCACTGGAATGATGATCAAAAGCCAGATGTACGCCGGGGACGTAGGGAAGGTTAGTCGTAATATCGCTGTCTGATATCAATATGGTTCCGTCCTGCATGTCTTTGGGGTGGACAAATTTGATATCATCGATCAAATCCAGATCCTTCAACAGAACGGCACAGACCAGGCCATCGAAATCACTCCGGGTAACCAATCGAAATTTTTTTCCGTTATTGCTCATACGAACTTCCCTTTACCTAAGACATTTTCTCTTAAAATATTACTTTCCGGCCCGGAAGGGCACCACAGTCTTTCCCATCCTACCCCAAGCCGACGCAGACCGAAAGTAGCCTTTAACAAGATCGTTTTTTAATGTTTTAAACTCACCAATCCCAATATAGGATCCCACCAGCTAGGTTGCCAGTTTTCGCACCGGATATCGGATTTCATAGGCCGCCCAAATCGCAAAACCCAGCACCAAAAGAGCTCCCGCCTGATGAAGAGCACCGAGGAAGACCGGCACCGCCAACAGCAGCGTCGAAATACCAAGCATAACCTGCGCACATATCATCATCGCCAACCCCTGTACCGGACGCATGACTTCGGGCGTAGCTGGCGCTTTTGTGGCGACATAACAAAACCGCATCACCAGAAGAAATGTAAAAATCGCTAACAGGCGATGATCGAACTGCACAGTGAGGCGGTTTTCAAAAAAATTCAGATAAACCGGTTGCATCTCGAAAAGCCCGTCCGGTATCAAATCGCCATCCATAAGCGGAAACGTATTGTAACTCAAACCGGCATCCAGCCCGGCGACCAGCGCACCCGAAAAGGCCGTTACAAAAACAAAACAGATAACCCAGAGGCTATAAGCAGATAGAGGCCGGTTTTCCCGATCAGCTTTCTTTTTGCCAAACCAAATTTCAAGACCGCACCAAATCAGGCTCGCATATATCAGTAACGCCAGAATAAGATGTGCCGCCAGCCTGTACTGGCTGACGTCCGGTCGATCAACCAAGCCGCTTTTGACCATAAACCAGCCCATGCCCCCCTGCAGGCCGCCCAGAATGAAAATCAGGCCCAGAACAACCATCCGCCGCCCACGGATTCCGCCTTTAACCAGGAAATAGACAAACGGCACGAAAAACGCGATCCCGATCACGCGTCCCCAAAGCCGGTGCAGGAATTCAAGCCAGAAAATCCCCTTGAATTCCTCTACACTCATATCGGCATTCACTTTATGGAATTCAGGATAGGCCTGATATTTTTCAAAAATGCGCAGCCATTCCATCTCGGTGAAAGGCGGCAGCCAACCGGTGACAGGCCGCCACTCCACCATCGACAGGCCGGAATCCGTTAATCGGGTTACTCCCCCCAATACCACCATGGCAAAAACCATAATAGCCAGCCCGAACAGCCATAGGGCAATAGGCCGTTCAAAATCGGAATGCTCGGATTGTGGAGTCTGCATTTTAGTTTGAATACCGTTTTGTGGTGAAAGACACGCATCAAAATAAATCACCTTGCCGGAAAGCCAACCCTATTTGCCTTTCCGGAAATTATGATAAAATTCGGACTCCCTTAGTTTTCTGAAATGGCCCAATATCCGTGACCCTTCTCCATCCTGTGATGCTTGTCGGTGCTGGTCCCGGCGACCCGGATCTGCTGACCCTGAAAGCCGCACGCGTTATCGCCGAAGCGGATGTGGTCGTTTACGACCTGTTGGTGTCGAAACCCATTCTCGAGATGATACCCGAACGGGCCGAACGCATCTTTGCCGGTAAACGGGCCCGCAACCATCACATGCCGCAAATTGATATTAACGACCTCCTTGTCCGTCTGGCCCGACAGTCCAAAAAAGTGGTTCGTCTGAAAGGGGGAGACCCGTTCGTTTTTGGACGCGGCGGCGAAGAGGCCCTCTATCTGGCCCGACATGCGGTTCCTTTTGAAATCGTGCCCGGCATCACTTCTTCCGCCGGATGCGCGTCATATGCCGGAATTCCCCTGACCCACAGGGGGCTTTCCCATGGCGTGCGTTTTGTGACCGGCCATATGGAAGCCGGCTCCAAGCTGGATCTGAACTGGCAAAGTCTGGCCGATCCGGACACAACCCTGGTTATTTACATGGGGCTGACCAATATCAAACAAATATCTGAAGAACTGATCGCCGCTGGTTTACCGGCCGACACCCCGGCCGCAGCACTCAACATGGGTACACGCCCCGAACAGAAAACCCTAAAGTCGGTGCTTCACAAACTACCTCAGGAAATCATGGATGCCCGGTTAAGCGGTGCCACCTTGATCATCGTCGGGCGCGTCGTCGAACTGTCTGAAGAACTCGCCTGGTTCACCCCGCCGACGTCAGCGGTTTAAAGATCACGCCCCAGAGCCCGCGCCAGCAGCATATAAACCTTGCCCACATCGGATGACAGGAAAGTCTGCGATAGAGCGCTGCCCTGATCGCGTTTGCCAGCCTCGGTCAAAAGCGTTTCAAACTCCTGCAGATAGCGACTGACATAATCCCTGAATTCCATATCATTTTGATATTTATCCCGGATGACCGTCAATTTGGCTTTCTCGCGGAAGCCAAGCATCTTGCGGACGAAGACACCGCGCTCACCTTTGTTGAATCGCCGCCAGTCATCTTCGGTCACCGTTGTTTCCAGAACCCGGTTCATATCGACGGCCAGAGACTGCAGGCGTTCGGAAATAAACGCCGATTGGTGCATAAAGTTATCCAGCCCGACTTCGCTGCGACGCTGCTTCAATGTTTCAATCAGAGCTTTCGCCTCGTTTGACACTTCACGCATTTCGCTGGTCCGACGCTCCAGCATCTGGGTCGCTTCGCTGGCCCGCTCAACCACCTGCCCCGTCGTTTCATTCAAGGCATTGGAATGTGTACGCACCTGCTGATCCCATGCGGCAACCTTGTTCATCGCCGCATCGGTTGTCGTCGTCAATTCCGTTGATCGGCGGCTTAGCGCACCCCCCAGCTGCTCAAGGCCCTGCTCCGCCTGCTGATAGGTTGTCGACAGGCTATAAAGCTGGCGGCGAAGGCCTTCGCTCAACGACTCAATTTGCGTTACAACACCCTCCGCATTGGTCCCCGCTTCAAAGGCCTGATTGCGGAAGGTCTCTGTTATTTTCGACAGTTTTGTCGCATTGCTTTCAACCGTTACCGCCGCCTCACCAGCGCGCTGGCTGATCGCTTCTCCGACCCGTGACAAACGTGCGATAGACTTGTCTGCCGAAGCCCCCAAAACTTCCGCCTGATGGCCCAGCGTTGTTCCGACCTCCTCAAACTCGACGATCGCCTTGGCAGAAACACCCGAAAGTTCCTGATAATTTTTGCGCAAGTCATTGCCGACTTCCTTCAGGTTGTGAATAGAACGTGTCGACATCAGGTCCAGTTCGTCGTATTGCCCGCGCAACGATGATGCGACCTGTTCAACTCCATTGGAAAGCCCCCGCGACGCACTTGAGACTTCGTCGGAATGCCGGCTCAGGGCGTCCGTGACCAGTGTAATCAGTTGCGCCGCCTGATCAGCGCTTTCCGACAGTTCATGGGAACGTTCATGTAGGCTGTCGCTGGTTTTTGCCAGATTAGCAACAGCGTCTGAGGAAACCGTCGCCAGTTCCGTCGCTTCCTGGTGCAGAGAGTCGGAAAAGGCCTGAACATGGGTAGAAGCCGCATTGTAAGCGGTTGTCAAATCCTGCGAACTACGATGCAACAGATTACCAACGTCATCAAACCGGTCACGGGCCTGATCAAGAGACGATTCCAGTTCGCCAATATGTCCTTTCAGGGATTGAGCAATGCCTTCCAGATTTGAAGCCGCCCGCGATGATGCCGATGTTGCGCTGTCCACATGCACTTTCATCGACATGGAGACTTCGGACATACGGTCAATCGCTGTGTCAGAAACCTCGACGACATGACCTTGAGTGGACGACGAAAGCTCCAGCATTTTTTCTGCGGCTTTTTCCGCCGTATTGACCATCCGGTTTTGCGCCGTCACCGTCAGTTCGGAAATTTTCGCTGCGGCATTATCGACCGTATAGGTCACGTGATCGGATCCCGCCTGTAAATCAAGAGTAACCTTATCGATCCGATCTACGGCACCATCCGTAACCGTATCCAGGCCGTGCGCTGTCGCTTTCAGACGGTCACCTGCCTCACCCAGCCGCAACGCAGACCGCTCGGTCAGATCATCCAGTTCCATGGAGCGGATTTTATAAAGGTCACCAATCATATCCATTTGTTCGCGGGCCCGGTCAGACGCTGACTTCAGTTCACCGGCCTGCCCCATCATCACTTCCGTAACCAACGACAGCAATTGAGTGACCCGATCCGCACCTTCTGACAGGTTTTCCGTATTGGCGTTAAAGAGATCACGCGCCACACCAATATCACCAACGGCGGATTTACTGGCACCCGACAAGGCAACCGTGCTGCTTCGCAAAACATCGGTTATTTGCCGGACTTTACCAGCAGCCGCATCCGATGACGTCATCAATTCGGTCAACGTATCCTGAATTTCATCGTTCACCGCATGAAGCCGTTGCTCCGAACGAACAGTCTGGTTATCGAGTTCATCTGCGCGCTCTCGCAATGCAGCCCCCGCATTGACCATCATGGTGGCAGCCCGCGATGACAATTCCGACAGATGGCTCGCCCGCATATCCAGAACCCGGGCCACTTGCTCAACCCGGTCAACCGCCTGCGCCGACACCACATCCAGTGTTACCGATTGCGCCTCCACCGTTTCACCAAGATCCTTGAGACGCATGGTTGTGCCTTCAGAGATCACGCCCAGTTGGTCCAGTTGTCCGCGGAACTGGCCAACGATCTCAGATGTCCGTGCCGATGTACGCGCAATTTCATCGTTTGCCTGGGTCAATGCGTGCTGAGCCGAACCAACGTCGGCAACCCCTTTCTCGCTGGACAACGACAACTGCTGCGCTTTTTCAGACAAGGTATCCGATATGGTCCCTATTTGTGTCGCCGCCAGTGCAGAAGCCTGGGACAAATCACCGGAACGGGCTTTAAGAGAGTCGCCGGATGCATTTATGCGAAGTACGCTTTGATTGGCGATCCGCGCCAGGGAATCCGCTTTTTCGGTAATCAGATTGCCCACGTCAGCAATATCGCTGCGTGCGGCGCCGGCCGCTTCATTGAGGCCCGCGCTACGGGCGTCCAGTTCCTCACCCGCCCGCTCAACCTGCTTTAAAACCTGTTCGGCAATAGCATCCAGAGCATCGGAACTGGCGCGCAGGTTGTCGCCAACGGCTTCCGCCTTAGCTTCGGTTTCGTTGGCAAGTTTCGCCATGTCCTCTGCCTGCTCGCGAAACTCTTTTCTGACACCTTTGACCTGCTCAGCCACCTTGCCAGAAGTGGCATCCATATCCTGTGCCTGGACCCTGAACAAAGCTCCCATCTCCCTGACCCGGGCTGTCACCTGATCTGAAGTATCGATCAGCGTATGAGACTGATTGTTCATATCGGCTTCAATACGAGCCGATTTCTGAGCGACAAGCTCCGCCGTTTTGGTCAGCAGATCACTTTGACGGCCCAGCGCCTCACCCATTTGCGCGGTCTGGCCAGCTGCACGTTCCGTATGTTCGGACATATCCCGGGTATGTGCAGCGACCGTTTCTGACCCGTTCAGAATCAGCGATACCGCAGCTTCCGTACTTTCTGATATTTCATCAATATTCCCGCGCAGATGGGCGCCTGCCGCTTCCAGCCGGGAAGCCGCCCGCTCGGCAACGCTATCGAGCTCATTGGTGCTCCCCGTCAGAAGGTCCGCCGTTGCCGTCGCCCGTTTTTCAACGCCGTCCGCCGTCGATTTCAACTCTTCAGTCCGCTGTGCAAGGATTTGCGTAATTCCTTCAGCGCGGGTCGAAGCGCGTTCAGCTGACGCCGACAATTCGCGTGACCGCAACTCCATCAGATCACCCGTATCGCGGGCCTGCGTAATGGCTTCGCCGGAAACGGCCTGCAAGTCTTCCGTTTGTCTGCGCAAGGCATCAGCAACCGCATGAGCCCGCAAATCCGCATCTTCCGAAACCTGTGACAGTTCGACCGTGCGTTGGCGGATCAGTCCGGTTACCGCCTCTCCGCGCCGTGCCGCATCTTCCGATGCCTTGGTCAGATCCCGCGCCTGTCGGCGCATGATATCGGTGATTTCATTGAGCCGGGACTGTGCCCGATCCGACGGATAGATCAGGCGGCGCAAGTGCCAACGTAACATCTCGGTTTCCTGACGCAGATGCTGGCCACGTTCAAAAAACGCGACAACCATCCACAGCAGTGCCAGCGGTGTCAGGGTTCCGGCAGCAAGCCCGCCAATTTCATGAGGCAATAAACTGCTGACGTTTTCCCAGCCAAGGCCGCGGTCGATGAATTTGATCGATCCGGCAATCCAGGCAAAGGAAAGTGCCAGCCCCAGCAAGCTCGCGAGCCTGTATTTTAGGTAAAATGGCGGCTGCCAATCGTCATAATCTTCCGTTTCTTTGTGGCCAAGTCCATCCGTGGCACCGCCAAATTCCGAGGAGCGCGCTGGCTCCAGGAGGTGATCGGGAACGACAGCTCCCAGAGAATCGGCAATCGCTTGCGCATTTCCCTTTGCTGCATTGCCAGAATTGATCTCAGCCATGGCACCCTCAACAGTTCACGATGATTAAACCAGAGCATCATCATACACCCCTATATGTTGGGCGTAAATGAACAGATAAGCCGACATATAGATATTTCTGGGGATAACCTAGGTTAGCACATCCGATATTCAACCGGAAACGGCGTTTCCCGCGTTAAGCCTTAAGAATTCACCTCGTTGATTTTCCGGACAATCCGCTCAGCTGCATCGCCATCCCGCAAATCGCCAAACAGAATGTCGCGATATTGACGGCGTTTGTCCTGGTGCTGTAGGGGGTTATCAAGCGCTTCGTCGACAGCCGCCGCCAGTTGGCTGACGTCACTGAGTTCATGGCCTACGTCACGCCACGCCCATTCCGGGCCGTCAGCATCAAAAAACACGACGTCTTTTGACTTGTTTGGATTGGACAACAACACAATGGGACGGTCCAGTGTCAGATACTGAAAGACCACACCGGAAGCATCCGAAATCATCATATCCGATGCCTGCATTGCGGCACTGATATCGGCTTCCGGATCATCCATAAGATAGACGTCCGGGTCCGTTGCCGAGAGTTTTTGCCAGGAGGACCGAATATCCGAAGGCTGTTCGCAAAAATTCGGATGAGGCTTGATGAGAATGCAGATATCGGTGCGCTCTCCGCGGATCAGGGACACGAGATTTTCACCCAGCATTGCGGCGGACGTCATTGACGGCGTGAATGTCGGCGCATAGAGCACCACTTTCTTATCGATCGGCAAGTCGAACGGCAGTGAACGCCCCTGCTTTTTAAACAAGGCGTCATTCCCCACATAACCCGTCACCCAAAGCCGTTCCTGTTTCAGCCCGCCCATATCCATGAACTGCTTTTTTACCGCCTCACTGGAAACACAGATATAATCACCCGGCTTCGGAATCCGGGTGAAGTAGTTTTTCACAGCCATAGAATTCCGGGTCTGGATATAGGTGGCTTTCGGTATGGATGCCCTGAGCACCTCGGCCTGCCCATCGCACACAATGACCACATCCGGATCAAACTCGATCAGCTCGCGCCCATCTCCCGTTATCAATGGCCAGTGCTCTTCGCTCAGAGCGTCAAAAAGCCCCCGCAACAAGGGGAAATGGAACCGCCGATTGATATGAATACCGACGCGCTTAGCCGTCTTCAAATGGCTCAGGTTCTTGCGCCCCCGGGTTTCGGTCCGCAAACTCAGATAGGCAGCCCGTGCGAACACATTGCTCGGGTCAATCTCCAACGCCTGGTCGATGGCAATCCGTGCTTCGCTTGCACGCCCCAGGGATTTGCGGGCCAGTGCAATATGGGTCAGGGCATCAGAGCGTTGCGGACTGAGTTTCAGGGCGGCCTGCAAATGCGGGATGGCCTTGTTTGCCGCCCCGGCACGGCGATAACCAGCACCTAGCAAATAGCGCGACTCCACATCATCCGCATCCAGCGCGACGGCATCTTCCAGCATTTCCAGCGCCGCGCGTTCATCACCCAGCAAAAATAGAACCTTGCCGAGACTGCGCCGCGCAGCAAGATGCGTTCTGTCTTGATCGACCGCACGCTGCAGACAGCGGGCCGCATCCGGCAACTTTTGTACAGCTGCCAGAAGTTCACCAAACTGGAAGTTCGCCTCCACATGATCCGGGTCCGTACGCAGGGCTTTTTCAAAATATTCCGCCCCCGCTTCAATGGCGCCACGCGACCGTGCCGCCAAACCCAGATCAACCAACGACTGCGCTTCCGTCTTCGCTGGCGCCGGACCGGAAAAGGCGGTTTTGGCACTGGCCGTTGGTTCCGAAAGAGCGACCAACCCGAGCTTTGCCAGCCAGGCCAGCGTCCGGGGCAGGCGAAAGCGCACGCCCTCGTCAAGGGGTTCGGCAAGGGCAATCACCGAACATGCCCCTTTATCACTCAAAACTCCGGCCACACGGTGGATATCCTCATCAGAAAGCATCGCGCTTTGCGCATAATCGTTCATCGTCGAGGCCCGCATTTCAGCCAGCCGCACCTTGAAATCAACGGGCAGTCCATCTCGTCCCGGTGACGTCAACGTGACGACAGCATCACCATTGATTGTTCCCGAAGGATAGCTCTGGAACAGGGCGAAAGGATCATCGCGGAGCGGATGGGCGGGACGGCCCTGTACCGGTGCGCCCGATTCCACGCTGCGGGACCGGATATTGGCAAGTTCCCGCCACAAATCCTGATAGGCATTGATCACGACCTGCCAGTCATAGGTCTCGCGTGCCCGTTTGCGTCCCGCCTCGCCAAGCCGACGACGCAAGGCCGGATCGACGGCCAGCGCGCTATAGGCATCGGCGGCGGCCCCCACGTCAACTGCTGTCGCCTGTGAAACCACGCCGGAATACTGGTTATAGGAGCGGCTCCGCATTTCCTCGGTTAAACTGCCCTCAATTTGCAGGCTCAGGTCGGACCCGGAGTCCGGCAAAGGCAACCAGGTGGGAATCAGGATGCCATCAGTGCCATGGCGCACCGTATCGCGGTAACCATCCCAATTGCTGGCAACGACCGGCAATCCGGCAGCCATTGCCTCAATCGGGGTAAGCCCGAAACTCTCCTGAATATTATCCGACAGGGAGGTAAAAATATCCGCAGCAAACCAAACCCTTTCACTGACCCCCTGGTCCCGGCCATCCAGAAAAATCGCATTGACACCCGGGCAATAGCGGCGCGCTCCCTCACGAAACTCCTGCTCAACGCCATCATTGGCGAACCGTCCGGCCTGTAACAGGTGAATACGCTTGCCGGTCCGTTTCGCCGCTTCTTCCAGCCCCAGATACATCGGCAGGGGATGGGCCTTCGCATGAAAGCTCATGCGTCCAAAATAAAGCACCGCAATATCGTCATCGCCGATACCAAGCCCGCGGCGGATGGCCATTCGGGCCTCTTCAGCCTGCGGCGTTGCAGCGTAGCGGGCGGTATCAACCCCTAAGGGAATAATCGGCATCTGCACTTCCGGCTTGAACCGGCCACCGGAACGGCGGCCCAGATAGTCGGCCCAATTGTCCAACAACCGCTGCAAGGTCGACTTGACGGCTTGCGACGTACAAATAAGGGCATCCCAGGACTGAACGGGCGATGTCAGCAACTGGCCGATGTCCTCCATAACCGTATCCGAAGCGATGGTGTGGTTCAGCCCGCATAAGGAATAGGAACGGGCATGGGCGCTAATGCGCCGTCGCCACGCATACATGGACATTCCCGGTTGCGGGATCATCAGGGTTTTGGGGGCTTCCGGCGATTGTCCCATCTGGCCAACCGGAACATTTATGCATTCGCGATCCAGCGCTCCAAAAGCCGAGGCGCGTTGGGCGAAGTCTTCCGCATGGCCGTCTTCCAGGCACTGGCAATAAAAGGCATCAACGCCGGAATGACGAACAAAACCTTTAAAAAACCCTTCCCCCGCCGCGTGCCGCCCCATCAGCGCTTCGCGGTCGGTATCGACGGCATCCGGGTGATGCAGCAAAACCGCATTTTCACGTTTTGATTTCGTGCTGTCCGCCATTCAAATAGTCTTCATACCGTGCCGGCCTGGGGGGTCAATAAATATGCTGCCCGCCGGTGACCCAGACTTCGGTCCCCGTTACATAGCGCGAATCATCAGAACAAAGATAATAGATGGCCCCGGCAACATCCTTTGCAGTCCCCATCCGTTCAAGCGGGATGCGGGGGATCAGAACCTCATATTCGGGTTGCACCATATCGGTTTCAATTTCACCGGGGGCAACCGCATTAACCCGCACATCGAGCGCTGCAAATTCCTGCGCCATTTCGCGCGTTAAGGCCGACAGCGCCGCTTTCGATATGGAATAGGCGGAACCGGCAAAAGGATGGATTTTATGCCCGGCAATGGAGGTGATGTTGACAATCCCCCCCTGTCCCCGATGCAATGCAGCGGCAAAACCGCGCGACAATTTGAGCGGCGCATAGAGGTTCAGATCGAAAACATCGCGCCAGGCGTCAATTTCCCCGTTCAGACAGCCCAACCGTTCCTTGTAACTCGATTTCGGCGACATGCCGGCATTGTTGACCAGCCCGTGCAGTGGGGCGTCGCCCAGCGCTTCGTTGGCCTTTTCAACAAAATTCGCAATGCTGTCTGCATTGGCGAGGTCTGTGGCAATGTGGACGGTCCAGTTTTTATCGCGTCCACACTCTGGCGGTGCTTCCTCTCGCGAGCAGGTGATGATCTGCCAGCCGCGCTCCAGAAAAAGCCGCGCCGTCGCATGACCGATCCCGCGGCTGGCGCCTGTGATAATGACAGTTTTTCTGTTTTCTTCCATGTAAAGGACGTTAAAAGAATATGCTGTCTGACACCAGCAGCGATGGAATTAATGTGATATCGGATACGGTTAGGCCATGTGCGCGCGCTTTGAACTCAATCAGCAACCCGGTGACCTGGCCACCCGATTCGGGTTGGAAGATTCCCCACCGGCCATAAACATGCCGGTGATCCGGCCGACGGATCATACCCTAATCATCAAGCCAGGAGGGAAAGCCGTTCTCTGCGGCTGGGGATTTGACGTTTCCTGGGATAATAAACCCCTGATCAACGCCCGCGCCGAAAGTCTCTCGGAAAAGAAAACCTTCGCCCCGCTACTCGAACAGCGGTGTCTTGTCCCGGCGACCGGTTATTTTGAATGGCGCAAGCTGGAGGGTGTAAAATACAAGAACACCATTTATCCCAGTGACAAGGCAGTCTTTTCCATGGCCGGGCTTATCGATGGCGATCGGTTTACCATCATCACCTGCCCACCCAGCCCGGAGATCGCCCACATCCACAACCGCATGCCGGTCATTCTAACACCGCAAGGAGAAGCTAGCTGGCTCAACCCCGCCGAAACCTTTACCTCCGTCCGCCATCATCTGGTCCCCTATGATCAGGCACCGATGATCGCCGTAGAAGAAACCCCGCCGCCGCCGCGCCAGGCAGACCTCTTTTCATAATCGGTGCGCGGTGCCTATTGTCCCGGAGCAAGTCCATCAATGAGACAGATAATGGCTTGGTCGGAAATATATAATCGCTGAAAATGCACATAATTGTGCGAAAGCAGAGCAATCTCATATAAGATCAAAACCAGCTAATTTTATTGCTTCATTTGTGGACTCGACTGGCATCCACGGCTTGCTGACGGAGGTAGAGGTTTGACTGTAAACCCGGAGCTCGTTTCCCTGGTCGTCATCGCTCTGGCTGCCTTAATCACCGGCATCATCTTCACGCGGTTTCGCCAGCCTGCTCTGGTCGGCTACATCCTGATCGGCGTGGCTTTGGGGCCGTCAGGGGCCGGTCTGATCGAAAACCGTGAGAGCATCTCTTTTTTGGCGGAACTCGGTGTTTTACTGCTCCTTTACTTTGTCGGCATGGAACTCAGCCTGCGCGGGTTTCGCGCCGTCTGGCTGGTTGCAACGCTGACCGCCTTGCTGCAAATTGCGGCTGCGGTCGGGATCATGACGCTGGTATCTCGGTTCACCGGCTGGTCGACAGGCACGGCCATTTTGCTCGGGTTCGTGGTCGCCGTCAGCAGCACCGCGGTCGCCATCAAAATGCTCCAGAACTTGAACATCCTGCAAACACAGGTCGGACAGTTGTCCGTCTCTATTCTGATCGCACAGGATCTGGCGATTGTGCCGATGATGTTGATCACGACCGCCGTCGCCGGCAACGAAGCGCGGATTGAGGACCTGTTCAAGATCGCCCTGTCCTTCCTGTTGCTCATCGGATTGGTCTGGTTTCTCGGCAGGCGGCAGAAAGTCAAACTGCCCCTTTCGGATGTTCTCGCCACATCCCTCGAACTCAGGCCAATATACGGTCTTGTGATTTGTTTCGGGGCAGCCCTGATCACGGCGCTTCTCGGACTGACTGCGGCATATGGAGCGTTTTTAGCCGGGCTTCTGGTCGGCAACAGCAGCGCACGGCGAACCATAGGGCGCAGTGTACAGCCCTTTCAAAGCGTCTTGATCATGGTTTTTTTCGTCTCTATCGGCTTGCTGATCGACCTTCATTTTGTCTGGGATAACCTGAGCCAGGTTTTGCTGATCATTTTCATTATCACTGTTGTTAAAACAGGTCTCAATGTCGGCATTTTGATCCTGTTGCGCGAACCCTGGCCGCATGCCTTTATTTCCGGCGTGATGCTGGCCCAGATCGGCGAGTTTTCCTTTCTGCTTGGTGCCGCAGGCCGGAGCCTCAACCTGATCAGTGAGGATGAGTTTCAACTGGTTGTGACCGTCACCGTCCTGTCGCTGGTCATAAGCCCTATCTGGCTGATTACGGCACGCCGTTTATTGCGCATTGCCCTGAGCGGCGCGACCTCGGCGCAACAGGCCTTCTCGCAACTACAGGAAGGCGGTTTGCAGGCCCTTTGGCTGGCGGCAAGAAGCCGGGTGATGCCCATGCAACTTGCGCTGCGGGTTCTGGGCCGACCGAAACGTAAACCCTTTTTTCGCAGCCGGTCCGTCAACTCGCCGCCAGAACAAAAACCGATAAACCCTGAATGATGCGTTTTATCTCTACCTGATTGCTAACCGAACCCCGTAGGCACCCAAACAACACGTTGTCGTCAGTCATCATCCTTGTCGACAAAAGGAAAATCGACTTCGGTGTAGGGCCATGAGACACGATAGACTTTTTGCTCTCCTGTATCGATTTGCCCATCCTCATATTTTTCGAGCGTAGTCGCCAGGATCCCGCTGACAAATTTGTTGGTGACGCTGCGGATCAGTTCCGTGTCATGTAAATAATCACGGGAATACAGAATTTCGTTCAGGTCGTGCCGGTGTTTATGCACGAACGCCAGAAGTTGGGAGATCATCTGGTCCGAACTCAAATAGGTCGGCAGATGGGCAACGGTTTCTTTCAAAACCAGATAGACGAGGTTTGCTTCGGGTTCAACCCGCGGGTCCTGCTCGATCTTTTCAACCAGATTGGTGAAATAACCGGCGCGTTCTCCATCAAGGCGTGCAAGTACGGGTTCGAGTATCTTCCGATGTAGCATACACCTGATATTATTCACTTATCGGCGTGCGTCCAGAAAAACCGACGCGGACTTTCCCGACTTTAATGCGCCATAAACAGGGGCAACGGTGAATTATCAAGGACGTGGCTGGTCACTCCACCCAAAATCAATTGCCGCATCCGGCTATGGGTATAGGCCCCCATCACGATCATATCCGCACCCACCGAACGCGCTTCCTTCAACAGGTCTTCACCAACGGAAGTCCCGGTTTTGGCAAGCGTATGGGCCGAACATTTTATACCGTGATAGGCCATATATTCGAGAATACCTGTGCTGGACTGGCCGATCGTCCGTGGCCCCTCAATCGTAAATACAGTGACTTCATCAGCGTTTTTGAGAAAAGAAAGAGCGCTGGAGACGGCGCGGGCCGACTGGGCGCTGCCATTCCAAGACACAACGACCTTGCGGCCAATTTCACCCATGCCGCCGGGCGGCGCCACCAGAACCGGGCGCCCTGTTTCAAAAAGAGCTGCGTTCAGCACAAGCGTATGCCCGGCCTCAACTTCGGCATCTGGCCTGGAAACGACAATCAGGTCTGAAACACGCCCGAACTGGGCAACCACATCGTCTTCCCGGCCACTGGCTTCTACCCATGACACGCTGAACCCAGCGGATGCGGGCTCAAGGCTCTGAATGGCCGAGGTTTCAGAAACGCAGGCATCAAAATGCGCCCGGGCCCGTTTCGCGCGGTTGTCGGATTCTTCTTCAGCAAGACGGGTCATGTCATCAATCATGCTGACCGACATACCTTCCCCCAGCAAAGGAATGGTTTCCCGCGGGTCGGCTTTGACATGCAGAACATTCAGATGCGCATCCATATCCTTCGCCAATCGAAAAGCAGAATCCAACAAGGCCTTTGAGCCTGAAGCGCCATTTGCAGAAACAAGAACTGTACGCATTGCCATTTTATGCTCCTCAATTGCTAAATCTTTTAATTGGGGCAAGTATAACACATCGCCTATCAATAATGATAGTTCTTCAATAAAAACAAATAAATAGACAGAGTTTGGCGCTACAGCCCCAGCTGCTTGCGCGCCATCATTAGCGTGTCTTTCTTAGGCCCGGAACTGTCGACCGGATGCCAGTCAATCGTCCCCAGATCAATCCCCAATTGACGCTTGATGACGGTTTCCGTCACATCAGAAACGTTGTTCTGTCGCGCGGCAATGCGTTGCGCCCGCACGTCCGGCGGGGCGTCGACCCAAAGCCCCTCAAGCGGCACATTCATTTTCCGGGCCACCGTTTCAACCCCGGCCCGCTGTTCGGGTCTGGCAAAAACCGCATCCGCAATGACCGGATAGCCCTGTTCCAGTGCTTTTGTTAATTCCTCATAAAACAGCTTGTATGTTTGTGTATCGGCCTCGCGGGTATATCCATGCGAGCGCAACCGTTCGGACAGTTTAACCCCCATCATGCGCTTGCGCACCACATCCGTACGCACGACCCGGGCCCCGACAGCGCAATCGAACAACGGTGCCAGTTCCCTTGCCGTCCTTGATTTACCACCCCCCGACAAACCGCCAACGGCAACAATCCGGGGCTGTCTGATGTTATCCATAAATCCTGCCGGTGGGGATGACTTGTCTTTCTGAGCCGCCATAAACCACGATAGGGCGGATAATGTTTCAGGCGCGTCCAATACACTACCCGTTACATCAAAGTACCGGTTGAACAGAATGTTCGCCTCTTTCCGAAATCCACGTTCTTTTATTTCAACAAGCACACCGGAAAGATCCGCAACAATATCAAGGGGAACGGCGTCAGTTGCTTTTCCAGCGCGCTCCAGACGGACCGACTGATCCGCTGCCACGCGTATGTTTTGCAGGCTCAGTTGCCTGCCGCATAACCGGACGCAACCCGCCTCCAAGCGCTGTTCCAGCATAGACCGGGAAACGTCGCCCATAATCTTCGAGAGCCCTTCAGCATCTGTCTCTATCGGTGCATGGATATGGCTTTCGGCGATCATCTCCGCCACGTCTTCCATCAGGAACCGCCCAAGACGACCGGAACTGGCCAACAGATCCAATGTCGTGCCAGTCATCTATCAGTCGTTCTTTTCACCAATCGCATGTCTTTTCCACTTAAAGGAACCAACCGGTCGCTCGGTTGCAGGGCTTGCTCTCAGTTGTTCGGTTTTGGTTCCCGAAAAACCTCTTTATTTTCAGGGAGCCCATCCGGATCCTGATGAACAATCACTTCGGCATTGGGAAATGCATCGGCGACCATCAGCTCAACCCGATCCGCGATTTTGTGAGCTTCATGCAGCTTCATCTGCCCATCAAGCTCAAGATGCAGTTGGATAAACACCTGGGTCCCGGAAGATCGGGTCCGCAAATCATGCATACCCAGAACGCCCGGATCACCAATAACAATTTCACGAATTTTCTGACGGTCTTCATCAGGCAATTCACGGTCCATTAAAACCTGAAAAGCCTCGGCCCCGATTTGCCAGGCGGTATAGACGATATAGGCAGCGATGGCGATGGCGAACAGGGGGTCGACGAGAGGCAAATCAAACTGACTGACCAGATACAACGACAGAATAACACTGGCGTTAATCATCACGTCGCCCTGATAATGGAGGGAATCGGCGCTGATCGCCAACGATCCCGAACGCTTCACCACATAACGCTGGAACACAACCAGCCCAACGGTCAGAACGATTGAAAGAACCATGACAAAATAGCCGACCTGTGTCTGCAGCAGCATTTTCGGGTTCAGCAGCCGCTCGGCGGCTTCAATCAGCAAAAACAGGGCAGAGCCCGTGATGAAAGCCGACTGGGCCAGTCCGGCAAGCGCCTCCGCCTTGCCATGGCCAAAACGATGCTCGCGGTCAGCCGGCTGGAGGGAGTGTCGCACTGCCAGCAAATTGACGAGGCTGGCTGCCGCATCCAGAAAAGAGTCAATTAGGGTCGATAGCAGGCTGACAGAGTCCGTAACCATCCAGGCGTAGAGTTTGCTTACAATCAGAATGCTGGCGACCAGAACCGACGCATAGGTTGCCCATCGCATGAGCTTTCCGGAATCGGCATCTGAAAAACCGTTCGGTGTCACGGGTAGAGTTTCTCCATTTTCCAGTCCCCATCCTGCAGCCGGTAGACGCTCCGGTCATGCAGCCGAAAACTTTGCTCCTGCCAGAACTCGATACGGTTCGGGTTGAGACGAAACCCCGACCAGAAATCGGGGCGTGGCACCTCGCCGATATTGAACTGGGCTGTATATTTGGCGATCCGCGCTTCAAATTCAAAACGGCCTTCCATGGGCTGTGATTGTTTGGAAGCCCAGGCACCAATCCGGCTGGCCCGTGCGCGCGAGGCAAAATAGGCGTCGGCTTCCTCATCACTGATCCGACTGACCGGGCCTTCAATGCGAATTTGTTTGTCCATGGACTTCCAGTGAAAACAGAGCGCAGCATTCGGGTTTTTCGCCAGTTCACCGCCTTTGCGGCTGCTCAGGTTTGTATAAAAATCAAACCCCTGTTCCCCCGCACCTTTCAACAAAACCATCCGGACAGACGGAATCCCGTCTGCCGTTGCGGTCGCCAATGCCATGGCTTCCGCATTGGCCGGCTCTTTCGAGCGCGCCTCTTCCAGCCATTCATTGAACTGCTTTAAAATTGCGCCAAAAGGAGTGATTGACATCATAGTCGACACGCTTTCATTGCCATAATATCTCCATATTTCCTGCCTATTGGCAATGGAATGGTAAATGCAATCCCATATTTATCCTGAACACCGGACCGGGTCCATAACGCAGGTGGGGATTGATGAACCGTAACAGATGTTTTGTTGGATAACCGTAAACGCTATCTTTATCAACGCCACGCGATTTATGATACGTGGAAAAATATGAGGAATATTTACGAATGCTACGCCTGAATTCTTACAAACGTTTTTCCGCTGTTCTGATCCTGACAGCTACCTTAAGCGCCTGCCAGTCTGCGCAGGATGCTCCGAAACAAACCGTAGGTACGCTACTGGGCGCCGGCGTTGGCGCCCTTGTCGGCTCGCAACTGGGTGGCGGCAAAGGAAAGATGGCGGCGATGGTTGTCGGCACCCTTGGCGGTGCCTATCTGGGCAGTGAAGTCGGCAAATCGCTGGATGCCGCTGACCGGCTGATGATGGAGAAAAACGCCCAAAAAAGCCTCGAGTACTCGAAAGTCGGCACGGCGACCGCCTGGAAAAACCCCGATAGTGGCAATTCCGGTACCTTCAAGCCAACACGCACCTATGCCGCCACGTCCGGGGCAACCTGCCGTGAATACGAATCGACCATTTATGTGGACGGCAAAGAAGAAACCGCCACCGGTACGGCCTGCCGCCAACCCGATGGGACCTGGAAAATATCCAGCTGAGTTGCAACAACTAACGGAAATCTGTAGACGTTCAATCTGATATCGGGCCGCCCCGAATAGAGGATGGAACGCCTGCTCAGGCTATGCCATATTAGGCTATGACCACGTTTGGCAGATACGCATGAACAACCCGTATAAAATTCTTGGCGTCAGCATTCATGCGACAGCGGCAGAGATCAAAACCGCCTACCGCAAACTTGCCCGCGAACATCACCCCGACCTCGATAAAAACAGCACCGCTTCGGAAGAAAAATTCAAGGCCATCTCTAGTGCCTACAACATTCTTTCAAACGACGTGACGCGCGGGCAATTCGACCGGGGCGAAATCACCGGTCTGGGTGCAAAAAATTCAGGTGGCACTCGGCCCAGGTCATCGAGGCCCGATTATGCCGACAGCCGCAACCGAACGGACTCAAACTCAAAAACCAGCCGTATGAATATAAAGGTCAACGGCGCTGACGTGGAATATAACCTGACCCTGGGTTTTCTCGATGCGGTCAAAGGCGGCGACAAATATATCAGCACGACCAATGGCACCCGACTCAAAGTAACTGTTCCCCCCGGCATTGAAAATGGCCGAACCCTGCGTCTGAAAGGACAAGGCATGCCCGGCTTTGGCGGCGGCACGGCGGGAGATGCCATGGTCGACATCACCGTAAGCCCGGACCCCATGTTCCGGCGGGTCGAAACCGATATTCTGTTGGATTTGCCTGTGACGCTTCCAGAAGCTGTACTTGGCGCAAAAGTTCAGGTGCCGACCATTGACGGGATGGTCAGCCTGAGCGTGCCGCCCGCGTCCAACACAGGCACAATCCTGCGCCTGAAAGGCCGCGGATTGCCCCTTGCGAAAACGCCTGAGGGCGACCCGGCTCGGGGCGATCAATATGTGACACTGCAAGTGGTTTTGCCCAAAAAACAGGACAAGGAATTCACAGATTTTGTAAAAGCCTGGTCCGAAAAAAATGCTTATGACGTCTCGCGCAAGCGGGTCGACACCTAAGCGCGCCCCCCGGTCTTACTCTGGATTTTTCTCCAGCATCTCCATAATCGCTGGATTCAGTGCTGATTTCTGGGAATCTTTCAAATTATCCAACTGGCTTGCCAGTCGGCCCTGCCAAGTTTCTTCACCGCTCTCATGGGCCTGCTCTATATCTTCGTCACGCAGCCCCAGTTGCAGGGCCTGATAAAGATCATAAAGCGTAGCTTTTGCCAGATCCCGACTGAGAATCCAGCCCCCGTCTTCGGTACGTTCAACAAAATGGGCCTCTTTCAGAAAGCTTAAAACACGATCCGATGCCTGCTCGCCTGCCCCCAAACGGCCAAGCAATTCATTACGCGCCACCGTACCGTCCACGGCGGAGGCTTCATGAAGAATGTCGAGAATACGCAGACCGATGATCAGCCGGGGACCTGCATGCAGGGTCGCACCAACCGGCTTGCCGCCAGCACTTGCCCAATCCGACAATGACGCTGTCAAAACCCCGCCCAGCAGGACAACCGTCCACGACAAATACATCCAGACCAGAAAAATGGGCACGACGGAAAGCGCGCCGTAGATATTCTGATAGGTGGGAAAAGTCGCCACATACCAGCCAAACCCGTGCCGTAGCCCGGCAAACAGGACGCCCGCGGAAAGCCCACCGATGCATGCTGCCCTGAGAGCAACCGGGCGATTGGGTATGGCAAGATAAAATATCGATAGCAGTACGATGATAATTACTGTCGGTACCGATTGGGTCAGCAGCCCCAGAGGACCTGTGAAAATATCGACGCCCAGCCATTTTGTGGCAGCAAAAAAATAGGTCGAGAGCGAAAAACTGGCACCCAGCAGCAACGGCCCCAGTGTAATCATGGCCCAGAAGACCAACAGGCGCGGCACCAGAGCGCGCGGTTTTTCGACCCGGAAAATCGCGTTCAGATCGGCTTCAATCGTCCCCAGCAACAAAACGGACGTCGCCGCCAGGGCGATAATTCCCACAGCAGACAAGCCGGAAGTATTGGAAATAAAGGTATTAAAATAGTCCTGCATCGCTTCCGCCGACGAAGGCAGGAAATTTTGAAACAGGACATCCTGAAACTGTTCCTTTACCCCTTCAAAGACAGGGAAGGCAGCCAGCATGGAAAAAGCGATGGCGCTTAAGGGAACAACCGCCAGTAGAGACGTGTAACTAAGCCCCGCCGCCATACGCCACCCGCGGTCGCGCACGAAACGCTTCCAGACATACACGAGGAACGGCCTGAGATAGCTAAGATGCGCGATCGATTCCGCACGCCCCTTCGTCGCTGCCTGATCCGAATTTTCCATATTGTATTACCCCTGCGCCCGGTCCAAACCCATCATACAAAGCACAATTGGGACTTTGCAAACAGATCAGGATTGCATATCCGGATGCCGGGCGTTGTTACAAATTGTAATCTAAAGTGAACGCTGTAGTTTTTGCCATTTCCAGCGATTTGTGTACGATCTAACGTATTGATTCTCTGAATAAGAATAACCCGCAACACGAGGTAGCTGATGACCGCAACCGGAAGCCTGATGGCCGGAAAAAAGGGACTGATTATGGGGGTCGCCAATGACCGTTCAATCGCTTGGGGCATTGCCAAGGCTGTCCATGATCAAGGTGCTGAACTGGCATTCACTTATCAAGGTGACGCTCTCAAAAAACGGGTCGAACCGTTAGCAGAATCGGTTGGCTCAAGCATTGTTGTTCCATGCGACGTCACCGACACGCCCAGTCTGGATGCAACGTTCGCAGAAATTGAAAAGCAGTGGGGGAAACTTGATTTTCTCGTCCATGCCATCGCCTATTCGGACAAGGAAGAACTGAAGGGCGGTTATATCGATACCAGCCCGGAAAACTTCGCGAAAACCATGAACATTTCCTGCTATTCGTTCACGGCCGTTTGCCAGCGTGCGCGTAAACTGATGACCGAAGGCGGCAGCCTGATGACGCTAACCTATTATGGGGCAGAGCGCGTGATGCCCCACTACAACGTCATGGGCGTTGCCAAGGCGGCACTTGAAACGAGCGTGCGTTATCTGGCCGAAGATCTGGGCAAAGAGAATATCCGCGTCAATTCCATGTCGGCGGGGCCTATGAAAACCCTCGCGGCTTCCGGAATCGGCGATTTCCGCTATATCCTGAAATGGAACGAATATAACTCTCCCATGCGCCGCAACGTCACCATGGATGATATCGGCGGTGCCGGGCTTTATTTGTTATCCGATCTTTCCAGCGGTGTTACGGGCGAAACGCACCATGTGGACTGTGGATATAACATTGTAGGTATGAAAGCGGTAGACGCGCCCGATATTTCCGTGGTTTAACACTGCCACTATGTCGCATAACTCTTTTGGTCATCTTTTCCGTTTCACAACCTTTGGCGAAAGCCATGGGCCAGCGATCGGCTGTGTGGTCGACGGCACACCGCCCGGCATCCCCCTGACGGAAGAAGATATTCAGATTGATTTGAACAAGCGGCGTCCCGGCCAGTCACGTTTCACCACACAACGCCAGGAACCGGACACGGTAAAAATCCTCTCCGGTGTATTTGAAGGGGTGACCACCGGCACATCCATCGGCCTGTTGATCGAGAATGTCGACCAGCGCTCCAAGGATTACGGCGACATCAAGGACAAATACCGGCCCGGACATGCCGATTATACCTATATTTCCAAATACGGAATACGCGATTACCGGGGCGGCGGACGCTCATCCGCCCGTGAAACCGCCATGCGCGTTGCCGCTGGTGCCATTGCCCGCAAGGTCTTAGGTACGGAAATTCAAATTCGGGCGGCTTTGGTGCAGATGGGTGAACGCCATATCAACCGCGCCAATTGGGACTGGAAACAGGTCAACGACAATCCTTTCTTCTCACCTGATGCAGAAGCCGTACCCGAGTTCGAGGGTTATTTGGATGATATCCGCAAAAGCGGCTCCTCCGTTGGCGCCGTGATTGAGGTTGTAGCAACCGGCGTTCCGGTCGGCTGGGGGGCGCCTATCTATGGCAAACTGGATCAGGACCTGGCATCCGCCATGATGAGCATTAATGCGGTCAAGGGCGTAGAAATCGGCGACGGGTTCGGCGCTGCAGCGCTAACCGGCGAACAAAACGCCGACGAAATGCGGGCCGGCCTCAACCGTCCGGAATTCTTATCCAACCATGCGGGTGGTATTCTGGGTGGTCTGTCCACCGGGCAGGATGTGGTTTGTCGCTTTGCCGTTAAACCCACCAGTTCCATTCTGGCGCCGCGCCAGACCATCGATCGTCATGGCGCCGAAACGGAAATTATCACCAAGGGCCGTCACGACCCTTGCGTCGGCATTCGCGCCGTGCCCATCGGTGAAGCCATGATGGCCTGCGTTCTGGCCGACCATATGCTGCGCCACCGCGCCCAGTGCGGTTAATTCGCAACTTGAGTATCACGTGATGTCTATTTATCTGATTCGCCACGGACAATCCGAATTCAACGCGGCCCATGCAGAGGATCCGCTTAACGACCCGATGATTTTCGATGCGCCGTTGACGGAACTCGGCATCCAGCAAGCCAAGGCGGCGCGCGAACAGGTTTCCGACTATGGAATCAAGCATGTGATCGCTTCACCGCTGGTGCGCGCCATTCAAACCGCCATGCTTATTTTTGGCGACGACCACCCCATCACCATCAACCCGCATATGCGGGAAAATCTGCTCAGCAGTTGCGATGTCGGCAGCCATCCCCGGACTCTCAAACAACGCTTCAGCCATTTGGACTTTGACCATTTGCCGGACTACTGGTGGCATGGTGATCCCAACTCCGACCAGAAAATACAGGTCGAACCGGAAGAAACCTTCACATCACGCGCCCGGGAATTTCGGTCATGGCTGGACCAATGGGACGATGGACCGGTCGCTGTTGTCGGTCACGGCACGTTCTTTACGCAATTGGCTGGCTATCACATGCAAAACTGCGAAATTCACAAATACCGTTAGGCCACCAGCAAACGGACTGCCTTTGCGCCCGCCGCCTCAGCCGCCACGTCATCAACACCCGACAGGATTTCCGCCAGCTTTTTCCAGTTCAGGCCATTTTGAGGGCTGGTTTGCGTCCGGTTTTCAAGCATGTGACGCGCCGTATTAACGTCACCGCCCTTGATGGAAGCCTCAATCAGCAACAGCTCAAACATATCGCGTTGCGCATGACTGCCACCGATTTCAATAATTCGTCCACGAATATCCATCAAGGCCGCCTGCGTTTGCTTGTAGTTGCCCGCACGGTAATCCGAAATGGCCTGGCATAGGGGCACACCAATTTCCAGCCGCTCGGCACCGCCCTTTTCCCGGAAGCTCTCAATCAGGTCTTGTGCGCCATCCGCATCATTGGCGGATGCCAGCACCAGTTCGAAATGGGCATCGACAAAGGTCATGATGTGGTCGCGGGTCCGGTTTGTGACTTTCTCCTGCAACACCTGCCAGCGGTCGCCGACATCGACCCCATAGAACTCCAACCGGATCAGCAAGGAGGCATCATTGCAGATATCGAGATATTCATCCGACCCAGGGTCCCACAAATGTTCATCGTAAATTCTGAGCACCTCATCAAAAGCCCCCTGCCCCAGATACATCAGGGCGCGATGCCAGACCAGATGATAACGAAAGTTGTTGGCCTGCATCCAGTGTGGTTCCAAACGTGTGATCCAGTCAATTCCATCCGCATTGCGGTCCTGCATTTCCATCACATGCGCCACGGCGTGAACAGCCCAGGGATCAAGCGGGTTCAAATCAATCGCCTTGCGCCCCTGCGCTTCCGCCTGCAGATAATCTCCGCATTCCTCAAAGGCGAAGGCCCGCATCCCAAGCACATGACTGTAGCCGGGCATCGTCGGCTCCCAGAACTGAAAGGCGGTTTCAAGGCTATGGCGCATAGTCGCAGCGTGACCCGTATAAAAATGCGCATGATGTGTGAGGCGTAAAGCGATGACGTCGGTTGGGTGTCCATCCAGGATATCATCCCAGATTCGGGTCGCGCCCGCCTTGTCGTCATCACACCATTTGCCCAGCGCTGCAATATGGGCCTGTTCCCGGGGGCTTGCCTTCTCACTCAAAGCAAGCGCCGTCTCATAGCAGGTTCGGGCCCGCGCAAGCATGGGACCTGCCGCCATCAGATGAAAAAAATATCCTTTAAGGCAGTGCGCCATTGGCATTTCCGGATCGAGGTCCAGTGTCGCCTTCAGATTGGGCCCAATATCACGCCCCATACGGAAATAAGCATCAATCGTCTTGTCAAACGCCGCAATGGCGGCCTCGCTCGACGCTGTAAACGCCAGTCCCCGTTCATCCTGAAACATTCTTCCCAAACCCTCCTATAAACCTAAATGAAACTTAGATTGGGTCTTCCATATGTGCTAGAGAATAAAATCAACTGCATGAGGGAAGCAAATGCCAGAAATGATTGAAGTGGATGCGCAAACAGCCAAAGACTGGGTCGATGCCGGTGAAGCCACCCTGATTGATGTGCGTGAAACAGAAGAACTGGAAGAAGTGAAAATTCCGGGCGCCCTTCATAATCCCATGTCGAATTTCAATCCGGATGCCGTTCCGGCGGACGCTGGTAAAAAGCTGGTGTTTGTCTGCGCCCGCGGCATGCGGTCTTTGCAGGTCGGGCAATATCTTCTTAATATCGGAAAACTGGAAGAAGCCTACAATATGACCGGCGGAACATCCGCCTGGGCCGCAGCAGGCCTTCCTTTCGAGCATGAGTGAAGCTTATATAGGCACCTTTGTTTTCTGAGCCCCGATCAGAAATTCAATATTCCCTTCCGGGCCTTTGATCGGGCTTTCGGTCAGGCCAATGACTTGCCAGTCGGGCAAACCCTCGATCCAGTCTTTGATTTTTCGGCACACTGCGTCATGCAGGTTAAGGTCTCGCACCACTCCGCCTGCGCCGACATCGCCACGCGCCACCTCGAACTGCGGCTTGATCAGAGACACCAGATACGCCCCTTGTCCGGCCAGTTCCATGGCGGCAGGCAAGACCGTTTGCAAACCGATGAAACTCGCATCACAGGCGATAAAATCAAGGCTGTCGGGGACCTGCTCCGAAGTCAGGTGGCGGGCGTTGGTTTTCTCCATGACAATGACCCGGTCATCCGAGCGCAGTTTCCAGGCCAGTTGGCCATGCCCCACATCCACCGCATAAACCCGGCGCGCCCCAGACTGCAACATGACATCTGTAAAGCCACCAGTTGAAGCGCCCACATCCATACAGATCTTGTTATCAGTCGAAAGTCCGAATTCATCCAGCGCCTTGGCCAGTTTCAGACCACCACGCGACACCCAGGGATGGTCCTGGCCCCGGACTTCCAGCGCCATATCCTCGGAAACCGGTTGCCCGGCTTTCTCAAGCCTGCGTTCCTGTGAAAAGACTTTGCCCGCCATAACAAGGCTTTGCGCCACGGCAAGGCTTTCGACCAGACCGCGCTCGACCAGCATTTGATCGAGACGTTTTTTTGCGGGTTTACCCGCCAAGATCAGGCCCGCTGTGTTTCGTTAACCCGTTTCGCTTCGGCATCGCGCCCCAAAGCGGAGAGCACCCGCGCGACGATATGCCGCGCACTTAGGCCCGCCTGATCGAGTTGTTTGTCCGGGCTGTCCTGTTCAAGGAATTCATCCGGCATGGTCAGGTTGCGGACTTTCAGACCGTTCTCGAGCAAGCCTTCGTTCGCCATGAATTGCATGACATGCGCCGCAAAGCCACCGGCCGCACCTTCTTCAATGGTGATCAGCACATCATGGTCTTTCGCCAGTTGGCGGATCATCTCGTGATCCAGCGGTTTGGCAAATCGTGCATCAGCGACGGTTGTCTGTAGGCCGCGGGTTTCCAGGTCTTCAGCCGCTTTCAGCGCTTCTTTCAGCGATGCGCCTAGGCTCAACAAAGCCACCGTTTTGCCTTCGCGGACAATCCGGCCTTTGCCGATTTCGAGAACCGTTCCCCTGGATGGCAATTCCACGCCGACCCCTTCTCCTCGTGGGTAACGGATCGCACTGGGCGCGTTATCAATCGCAACAGCCGTTGCGGTCATATGCATCAGTTCTGCTTCGTCACTGGGCGCCATCACAACAAAATTCGGCAAGGTGCACAGATATGCCAGATCAAAGGCGCCGCAATGGGTCGAACCATCGGCACCCACATATCCGGCCCGGTCAATGGCGAAACGAACCGGCAGGTTCTGGATGGCCACGTCATGCACAACCTGATCATAGGCACGCTGGAGAAACGTCGAGTATATGGCAGCAAACGGTTTATAACCTTCCGTCGCCAGACCGGCGGCAAAAGTCACCGCATGCTGTTCGGCAATGCCCACATCAAAACTGCGTTCCGGGAACTGTTCAGAGAATTTATCAACCCCCGTCCCGCCTGGCATGGCGGCAGAGATGGCCACAATCTTGTCATCTACTTTGGCTTCCGCGATCAGGGCCTGGGCAAACACGCCCGTATAGCTGGGCGCATTGGCCACCGGCTTGTGCTGTTTGCCGGTCACCACATCAAATTTCGAAACACCATGGTACTTGTCGGCTGATTTCTCGGCAGGGCCATAACCATGGCCTTTTTCTGTGACCACATGGATCAAAACCGGCCCGGGCTCCACATCATCACGCAGGTTTTTCAATACCGGTATCAAATGATCCAGATTGTGCCCATCAATGGGCCCCACATAATAGAAGCCCAGTTCCTCGAACAAAGTCCCACCGGTGACCAGGCCACGGCTGTATTCATCAATCTTGCCTGCTGCTTCTTCGATGGGGCGCGGAAACTTCTTCATCACGTCCTTCGCGAAATGCCGGACCGAGCGGAACGACTTGGAGGAGATCAACCGCGACAAATAGGCGTTCAATGCGCCAACCGGTGGCGCAATCGACATATCGTTATCATTCAGGATCACGATCAGACGGGCATCCATGGAGCCCGCATTGTTCATGGCTTCATAAGCCATACCTGCTGTCATCGACCCGTCGCCAATAACAGAAACCACGTTGCGCGGCGTGCCGGACAATTCCGCAGCGACAGCCATTCCCAGTCCGGCGGAAATCGATGTCGATGAGTGGGCCGCACCAAAGGGGTCGTATTCGCTTTCCGTGCGCTTGGTAAAGCCGGACAAGCCCCCACCCTGACGTAGTGTTGGCATACGGTCGCGACGTCCGGTCAGAATTTTATGGGGATAACACTGATGGCCCACATCCCAGATCAAACGGTCATGCGGGGTGTCAAAAATATGGTGTATGGCAACCGTCAGCTCGACAACGCCAAGGCTGGCACCCAAGTGCCCCCCCGTGACCGAAACATTGCGAACCGTATCGTTTCGCAGCTCATCGGCCAGTTGCTTCAGCTCAGCAATGTTGAAATTCCGGATATCGGCAGGGCTCCTCACCATATCGAGAAGCGGCGTATTTTGAATATCTGTCACAAAGTACCCTTTTATTTCACCTAACTCGCATTACAATATTTGCATATTTTTCAATAATTTGCGAAAAAACTTTGAACAATCGCAAATCAAGACTTCCGGCTGACGATAAACCTCGCCAAATCCTGTAAAAGCACGGCCTTGTCTCCGAATATATCCAGGTGCGTAATCGCCTGCTGGCTCAACAAATCGGCTTGCTCCCGCGCCCGTTCGGCCCCTAATAAAGAAACAAACGTGGCTTTACCAGCAGCTTCGTCCTTGCCTGTTTTCTTCCCAACCTCTTCCGCCGAACCTTCCACGTCCAAAAGGTCATCCGCAATCTGAAAGGCCAGGCCGATGTCATGGGCATATCCATGCAACACACTTCTGGCATCTGCCGAAGCCCGGCCAAGAATGCCACCAGCCTCACAGGATACGGAAATCAGCTCGCCGGTTTTCATGCGTTGCAGACGCGTAATTTCCGGCACGCCCAAATCCTTGTCTTCGGCCACAAGATCCAGCATCTGTCCGCCCACCATGCCGCGCTCACCGGCGGCTTTCGCAAAGGCCAGGCACAAATCCGCCCGAACCGTCCCGTCCGAATGGGTTTCCGGCGCGGCCAGAACCTCAAAGGCTTTGGTCAACAGTGCGTCACCGGCCAGTATGGCTGTCGCTTCGTCAAATTTTATGTGGGTCGTCGGCTGGCCACGGCGTAATTCGTCATCATCCATGGCCGGAAGATCATCATGGACCAGTGAATAACAGTGGATCATCTCGATGGCCGCAGCGACCCGCAACGAGCGATGCCGCGCCACACCGAACAAATCCGCACTGGCGACAACCAGAAACGGACGAACCCGCTTGCCCCCGCCCAGTGAGGAATAGCGCATGGCTTCCAGAAGCCTGTTTTCCGGCCCGTCGATACGCTCCAGCAAATCGTCAAGGACTCCACTCACCGCATCCGCGATGTCCGTCATAGCTTGTTTAAAATCAGTCAAAGGAAATTCCGTTTAAAATATTATTCGTAATCAGCAGGCTGCACATCAACGGCCCCTTCGGAACCGACGACAATCTTGTCGATCCGCATCTGCGCATCTTTCAGTTTGGCTTCACAATGGCTTTTCAAATGAGCGCCACGGGCATAGGCATTAATGGCGTCATCCAGAGCCCCCCGACCAGACTCAAGTTCACGGACAATATCCTCAAGTTCACTGAGCGCATCTTCAAAACTCAGTTTTTTTATATCCGCCGGTAATTTGTCTTCAGCCATCAACACCCCCTGAAATCAAGGGCCGGAGTGTATGATTCTGGGCCCGCAAGGGCAAGCCCTGTACGTAGATAGGCCAACAATCCTCAGACATCCATCAGGGTTCGCACATGAGCCTTAGTGCTGTCGCGCAGGGCATCCAGATCATAACCGCCTTCCAACAGAGAAACGACACGCCCTTCACAACATTCATCCGCCACATCCATCAGTTGCCGGGTGACCCAGGCATAGTCATCCGTTTGGACGTTCAACTGGGCCAGCGGGTCATCGGTATGGGCATCGAAGCCCGCGGATATGATCAGGAGTTCCGGGTTAAAGTACCGTAATACCGGAAGAATTCCGTTTTGATAGGCATCGCGAAATTCAGCGGAGCCCGAGCCAGGAGACAAAGGGACATTGCAGATATTATCGGCAACACCCGTTTCACTGCGTGCACCCGTTCCCGGATAGGCCGGGAACTGGTGGCTTGATCCGTAAAATAACCCGGCTTCACGCTCGAAGCTGTGCTGGGTGCCGTTTCCGTGGTGAACATCGAAGTCAATGACAGCGACGCTCTCCAGGCCATGACTGACCCGGGCATGAAAGGCCGCAATGGCAGCCGAATTGAACAGGCAAAACCCCATTGCGCGCGACGATTCGGCATGGTGCCCCGGCGGTCGAACCGCACAAAAGGCATTATCGGTCTTTTTTGCGAGTACGGCATCAACAGCCGACACGGCACCACCGCTGGCGCGCATGGCGGCTTCGCCGGAGGATGGCGACATTACGGTGTCCGGATCAAGGCTGACCCGCCCCGTCGCGGGCACATGATCGAGCACATTTTCCACATATTCTGACCCATGCACGTCTTTGACGACATTCAGATCTATCTGCGGCGCCTCCAGGCGTTCAAGGTGACGGAACTCATCCTCATCCAGTCCCGCCATCACCGAACGTAGCCGGTCCGGACATTCCGGATGGTGAGTGCCCGGATCGTGCGCAACACATGCCGGATGAGAATAGAGTTGAGTGGCCATGGATTGATGTTCCTATTGGTTTATTCGGCAGAGTCTGGAGTACTGGTCAGCACTTTTAAGTAAGCGATCAACTGCTGCAATTGTTTTTTGTCGGTCACCCTTTGCACCGGCATTTTTGTGCCCGGCAAATATTTATCGGGCCCTTTATCGAACAAATCAAACAGCGCCTGCTCATTCCATTCAAATTCAGCTCCTGTTAAGGCCTTGGAATATTTGTAGTTTTCAAGACTTCCAGCTTTTCGCCCAAGCAGATTGGCAAAATGGGGGCCGGAGCGGCGGACACCCTCCGCCGATAGCGAATGACATCGGGCGCATTTTAGGTACAATTTTGCGCCGGGATGATCGCTCGTCAGCCAGGGTTTAGGTTCATCGGCTTCGCCAACCTCAGCACCAATTCGGTCGCCGCTCTCAAGATGCCAGACACGGGCGCGTTCGTCCGATCCGGAACTGACGACAAATCGGCCATCGGGAGAAACCGCGACGGCCCAGGCCGTTTTCTCATGAGCCCGGATTTTGCGAATGATCTGCCCCGTCTCCAAGTCCCAATGAATGATAAATCCATCGCGCCCGACAGACACCGCCTGCTGGTTTTTGCCTACGAGGCGCACACCAAACACCTGCTTGTTATGGCCTTCCAGCTTGCTGAGTTCCTTAAAGCTTTCGGCATCCCAAATGCGGAGTGACCCGTCAATGCTGGCAGAAATCAATTGTGTGCCATGGCGCGCTGCCGCCATCTGCGTAATGCCCATAAGGTGGCCTTCCAGCCGCCCTAATGGCCGCCCGCTGCGGCTTTCAAAAATCCGGATGATCCGGTCATGCCCTGCACTGGCCAGGCGGCGCCCTTCATCCAGAAAGACGACTGCGTTAATGGGAGCCGGATGTTCGAACTGGCGGATTTGTTCACCGGTTACAGCATCCCATAGAATAACCAGGCCGTCCCAGCCACCGGTCGCAATCCATCTGTTATCCGGGCTTACCGATAGGGCCATAACTTTATGCCCGTGCCCACTCAGCCGGTGAATGGGCTCATATCGCTCCAGATCCCAGATAATCGTCGTATGATCATCACTGGTGGTCACCGCCCGTTTGCCATCATCCATGAACAGGGCATTGGTCACAGGACCTTCATGCCCCTCCAGTCTGGCAAGCTCCGACTGCTCTTCAAAATCCCAGATAATGGCCGAAAAATCAAAACTGCCTGTCAGCACCTGGCGTCCATCGGCAGAAAAATCGATGGCCCGTATAATTCCGCCATGACCGACCAAATCAGCCTGGACAGGTGGCGTCAGAAACCCGCAAAAGATCAACCCAATGAAAATTCGCAAAACTGTCATCATGAATCCTATCTTGCGTCAAAGTCCGCATACTTGCCAAGATAAGAAATTATCTGTCTTTTCCATGTTCGATAGAGTCACATAAAATCTTATTAAAAGCATTATAAATCCTATGCTTCTCAGGTGTTGATTCTGATTGAATAGTCAAGACCGAGTCCCTAAATTAACCTGATGAGTTTACCTGTGGGCCATGGCAATTCACCTCATACGTTTATTGCATACAAAATCCCATTTCTGTGAGTCTCAGTGTTTTCAAAATTGTACAAAAGTTCCTGTTCGATGGATGGGCACATATAAGGACGGATAGGATGTCGACAAACCAACTTTTGGTAGCGCTGAATGGGGAAAAAGTCTGCAAGCCCTTTTTCGGAGCAATGCTCTTTTCTCTCTTTCTTACAGGCGCCGGCGCACAGGCTTTTGCGCAAGCGGGCGGTCCTCCCGCAACGCTTGTCGAGGTGGACGCGGTAAAAGTCGTCCCGCTTACGCAAACGGTGCCCGTTATCGGTCGCTTTGTCGCACGCCAGACGGGCGTTGTCGCCGCGCGATCAAAAGGTGCCATCGGTAAAATCGAAGTCGATGTGGGAGATCGTGTTGAAGCCGGTGACGTCATGGCCGTGCTGGTCCGCGACCGCTTACAATGGCAACTCAATCTGTCAAAAGCCGAGGTGGCAAGCTATGCCGCACAAGCGGAAACCGCCGAAGCCAGGATCGAGCTATTGCGGCTTGAGTTAAAACGCCTTGATTCCCTGAGCAAATCACCAGCCTTCTCGCAGGCCCGCATGGATGACAAAAAGCAAAGTATTTTGGTCGCCGAAAGCGAAGCGGCAGAAGCCCGGGCGCAATTACGCCGTGTGCAGGCCAATCTGAAATTGCATCAAATCGATTATCAGGACGGCGAGATCAAGGCCCCCTATAGCGGCGTCGTGACACAAAAGCACACCTCTGTCGGTTCTTACGTAAATGTTGGATCTCCGGTTTTTACGTTGATTGACGACACCACTTTGGAAATCGAGGCGGATGTCCCTTCCGAGCGCATCAGCGGTCTTAAACCGGGCGTCATGGTCAACGTCAGTCTCGACATGGAAAGTCGCATCAAGGCAGCCGTCAGGGCCGTCGTACCGGAAGAGAACTCGCAAACCCGTACCCGGGCTGTCCGTTTCGAGCCCATTGAAATGAACGGCGTTGCCAATCTGGCCGCCAATCAGTCGGTAACCCTCGATTTGCCGTCCGGTGGACAAAAAGACGTGCTGTCTGTCCACAAGGACGCTGTTTTGAACCGCCGTGGCAATCAGCTGGTTGTCCTGTTTGACAAGGGTCATGCCGCATTCCGGACCGTCCAACTGGGGGAAGCCTCGGGCAATCGGTTTATTGTCCTAGGCGGTCTGGTGGCTGGCGATATTGTTGTCATTCGCGGCAATGAGCGCCTCGCCCCCAACCAGCCCATCCGTTACGAAGGCATGCCCAAACCAACGGAGGGTCAGGTCCAGTCCGACGGACAGACGGACCCGAAAAACGTTAAGGGATAAAACCGATGAACCTGATCCGCCTGTCCATTGAACGCCCAGTCGCCGTGATGGCGGCGGTTTTGATGATTGTCATGTTCGGTCTGGTTGCCCTGCAGGCGATCCCGATTCAGTTGATCCCCGACGTGCGTAAACCGATCATCACGCTGGAAACCATCTGGCCCGGTGCGGCACCGGCAGAAGTCGAGCGGGAAATCACCAACCGACAGGAAGAGGTCTTGCGTGGCATTGAAGGGCTGGAGCAGATTATCTCCACCTCTGAAGATGGCCGGTCGCGTATTGAGTTGGAATTTCAAATCGGCGTCAACATGGACAAGTCCCTGCTGCTGGTCGCCAACCGACTTGATCGGGTCGACGGTTATCCTGCTGAAGTCAACCAACCCTCCATGCGCACCTCCGGCTCCGACGACAATCCTATCGCGTGGTTTATTCTGCTTAAGAAAGACAACGACGTCGCCGAGATGCATACCTATGGCGATTTTGTCGAGGATATTATCCAGGACCGGCTTGAGCGGGTCACCGGCGTATCGCGTGTCAACGTTTATGGCGGATCCGAGCAGCAGCTTGAGATCATTGTCGATCCCGAGCGCATGGCACGATACGGCCTGACAGTTACCGAGGTTGTTAGCAAACTGCGCGCCGCCAACGCTTCTGTTTCGGCTGGTGATGTGGAGGAAGGCAAGCGCCGTTATGTGGTCCGCACGGAAGGTGAGTTCTCGAAAATCGAGGATGTCAGCTCGGTCCTGTTGCGTTCCGATCAGGACAGCGCCTCGGGAAGAATTGCCCGCGTCACAGTTGGCGATATTGCCGATGTGAAATTTAACTACAAGGAACCGGTCGCTCGCATTCGCCTAAACGGACAACCGGCCATGGCCGTCAATACAGTCCGCGAAAACGGCGCCAACGTGATCAAGGTTATGGAAGGCATTCAGGAAGCTGTTTCCGAATTGAACAGCTCGACCTTGCCTGAAGAAGGCCTTGAACTGGTTCAGGTTTACGACGAGACCACCTATATCAATTCCTCCATTGATCTCGTTCAGCAAAACATTCTTGTCGGTGGCATGCTTGCGGCCTTCATGCTGCTGCTGTTTTTACGCTCCGGCGGCGCGACACTCGTTGTCTCGCTGGCCATTCCGGTGTCGATCATTGGCGCCTTCGTCGCCATGGCGGCGCTGGGCCGCTCCATCAATGTCGTGTCGCTGGCCGGGATCGCCTTTGCCGTCGGTATGGTGGTCGATGCAGCAATTGTGGTTCTTGAGAACATTTACCGGCATCGGGAAAACGGCAAAAGCCGGGCCGAGGCGGCGTACCTCGGTGCCTCACAGGTCTGGGGCGCCATTCTCGTGTCAGCCCTAACTACGGTTATGGTCTTCATCCCGCTTTTGGTGATGGAGCTTGAGGTCGGCCAATTGTTCCGCGATATCGCCGTCGCCCTGTCTGTCTCGGTCATGCTGTCGTTGCTGGTCGCCATTACCGTCATTCCGGCCCTGGCCAACCGGCTTTTGGGCAAGGACGGACAGGCCCATATCACACGCATGCGCATTCCTGTCATCGATGACTTTGCCGAATTTTTCGTGCGCGCTGCTGTCGGTTTTACCCGCCGGGTCACGTCGAGCAAACCGCTCGCCTTGATCGTTGTCGCCGTCATTTGCGGCACAGCCAGCCTCATTACCTGGCAACTGCTGCCCAAGCAGGACTACCTGCCCGATGGCAACAAGAACCTGATTTTCGGCATCATCCTGCCACCGCCCGGTTATAACCTGCGGACAACAGTCGACATCGCGCAAAAGTTCGAAGCCACTGTCCGCCCCCATCTGGCGACCCCAGAAGCCCCCTTCTCGGCACCCGGCGAAATTCCGAAAATGTCGCGCTTTTTCTTTGTTGCCTTTCGGGGCCGCACCATCCTCGGCGCCCAGGCCGCTGACCCGAACCGAGTCCGCGAGCTTCTGCCCTTTATGCGCCAGGCCGCTTTTCAGGAACCCGGCACCTTTGGTCTGGTCACCCAGCAATCGCTGTTTGGCCGCGGGATTGGCGGCAAACGCTCTATTGATTTTAATATTTCCGGCCCCGATATGCAGGAAATCCTGGATGTGGCGCTGAGAAGTTTTGGCATGATCAACCAACTCATGCCGCGCGATCAGGGTACGCAAATGCGCCCTATACCAGGCCTCACCCTAGGGGCGCCGGAAGTCCGGATCATACCCAACCGCACAAAACTGGCCGACAACGGCGTCTCCACCCGCGAACTAGGCGACACCATCGACGCCTTCAACGATGGCTTGCGGGTCGCCGAAATCACTGTCGGCTCCAGCCGAATGGACCTGACCCTGAAGGGCCGGCTTAATGAAATCAACGAAACCCAGGGCATCAATAACCTGCCTGTCGTAACACGGTCCGGCAAAATCATTCCGGCCAGTTCCCTGGCTGATGTGATCGTCACCTCCGGCCCGACGGAAATCCGTCATATCGAGCGTGAACGCACGGTTACCCTGCAAATCCAGCCGCCCAGCAGCATTCCGCTGCAAGCCGTCATCGATGAGCTGAATGAGAAAGTGATCAACCCGATCCGGGCGGAAGGGCTGCCATCGGGCATCCAGATCAACCTGAGCGGCACCGCCGATAAGCTCAGCGAGACCAAGGACGCCATTCAGGTTGATCTGTTGATGGCATTGGTCATCGTCTATCTGGTTATGGCTGTACTGTTCGAAAACTTCTTCTATCCAGCCATCATCATGCTGTCGGTGCCGTTGGCGACAGCTGGCGGGGTGATCGGCCTGTGGCTGGCCAATTTTCAGGAATTCCAGCCCCTCGACATGCTGACCCTGCTCGGTTTCGTCATCCTGATCGGGATTGTGGTGAATAACGCCATCCTGCTGGTCCACCAGACCCTCTATCATATCCGCGAAGAAGGCATGGACGTCGCTGACGCGACGCTGGAAGCCACCCGCAACCGCATCCGCCCGATCTTCATGTCGACGCTGACCAGCGTGTTTGGCATGATGCCGCTGGTCCTGTTGCCGGGCTCCGGCTCCGAACTTTATCGCGGTTTAGGTGCTGTCGTGCTCGGTGGCCTTGCGCTTTCCGCTGTCCTCACCCTGCTTATCGTACCGCCGCTGCTGACCCTGTTTGCCGGCGTTCTGGAACGCAAACGCCTCGATACCGCAAAATATCTGAACGACAAGATGGCGCAAAAACCAGCCGAATAACAACTGACATATACCGGATGGCTAAAAAGAGACTGGGGGCGATCCCGAGAGTGAGACCGTAGCTATTGATCAGGGCAGTAAACTTGAAGAGGAGTCTGATATTTCTCTAGTCCTGTTTGGTCAGGACAATCTCGAAAAAGCCTTCGTCGTCTGTTACTGACGTCAGTTCATGCCCTGTGTTCTCACAAAAAACCTCAAAATCCTTTGGCGCAGCCGGGTCTGTTGCCAAGATGACCAGCACATCACCGGGAATCAGTTCCTTGATCGCCTTGTTGGCTTTTAAAACCGGTAACGGGCAACTGAGGCCCTTCAAATCGAGAACAGTTCTTGGCATGTAAAACCCCCTGTATTGTTATTTTATACAATAGAATTTAGTGCAATGCGGGCCACCGGCAAGCGATTCTTGCAAAATAATGCAATTAATCGATTGGTAAGTTTCGGCTATTTCATATAGTATTTATTGAATATGTTAGAGGCATAATCTTCACCCTGAACATCGAAAAATGGGTTTCGCAATGATTTTTCGCCAGCTTTTTGATCAGGAATCCAGCACCTACACCTATCTGCTTGCGGCGCGCAGTGGCGGTGAAGCGCTGATCATTGACCCGGTGATCGGCAAACTGGAGCATTATCTCCGGCTGTTTTCCGAGCTTGATCTCAAACTGGTCAAAGCCCTTGATACCCATTGCCATGCCGATCATGTGACGGCCCTGGGTGCATTGCGCGACCAGACCCACTGTATCACCGTCATGGGGCGCGAATCACAGGTCGATGTGGTATCCATGCGTGTTGATGATGGCGAAATGATCCATATCGACTCTGTTGAACTGCAAGCCCTGCACACACCCGGACATACCGATGATTCCTACTGTTTTAAGATGGATGACCGGATTTTCACCGGCGATACCTTGCTCATTCGTGGCACAGGTCGCACCGACTTCCAGAATGGCAGCCCCTATGATGCCTACACCTCCCTGTTCACAAAGCTTCTGACCCTGCCAGATGAAACACTTGTCTACCCGGCGCATGACTATAAAGGCGATACCGTCAGCACCATTGCCGAGGAAAAAGCCTTCAATCCGCGCCTGCAGGTCAGGTCAGCCGAAGAATATGCCGAAATTATGGATAACCTTAATCTACCCAATCCGAAGTTGATGGATGAAGTGATCCCGGTCAATCTGGCTATCGGTTTTCACGCGGATGATCCGGAAATCGTTGATTTTACCCTCAGCCCCACCGAAGCACAGGCACAGTTGGATACCCCTGATACGCTGTTTGTCGATTTACGCGAGGACCATGAACGCCAACGCGACGGCATCATACCGGGGTCCGTTCATGCGCCTTACGGAACCATCGAAACCGCCATTAAGCCGGGCGGCTTGTTACATGCCATGGCGACACAAACCGGCAAATCCCTTATGTTGTACTGTGCCTATGGCGAACGTTCGGCGCTGGCGCTAAAGGACGTCAAAGACGCCGGTTTCCGGAACGCCTATCATATCGGCGGTGGGCTCGATGCCTGGAAAAAAGCCGGGGCGCCGTTGGCGCGTATATAGCCCGCAGCGGGTTAGATTGCCTGCCGAAAATAATGAACACCGGCGGGGTCTATTTCGCGGACCACACGGCCTGAGCCCTCCAGATGATGGACATGAGCCAACGCCTCGCCAATAGCGAAGAACAGTTGGTGGGCATCAAATTCTCTTTTGAACAAAGCTTTCAGCACATCCACTCCGGTTGCCGGTGCTTTGCAGGCGGCCCAGGTTTCATCAAGCCGCTCGCGATGGTGTTCACGCAGGTCATCAAGTCGCCCAAGCAGCCCATGGAACGGCCAGTCATGGCTCGGCAGGGTCAGTGTGTCTTCCGGCAGATCTTGAAACTTATCCAGGCTGGCGAGGAACAGGGCCAGCGGGTTGGCTGTCGGTTCCTGCGGCCAGACGCCCACATTGGGGCTGATGCGTGGCAAGACCTGATCACCGGAAATCAGGATGTTCGCCTCGGCGCAATAAAGACAGGCATGCTCCGGTGCATGGCCAGTGCCGACGATCACCCGCCAATTGCGCCCGCCAATGTCGATCTCGTCGCCTTCCGAAATACGCACGATACTGGTGGGAATGGCTGAAACAACAGACGGATAACGGCCCATGCGGGCGTTGACGCTTTTCGTCAGTTCATCGTCAAAACCGGCTGCCTTATAAAACCCGACAAACTCGTCGCGCCCTGTCTCGAAGGTATCAAGACTGAACATGCGGGCAAACGTCCATTCGGTCAGCGGCATCCAGAGTTGCACCTGAAACGTCTCGCACATCCAGCCCGCCAGCCCTACATGGTCGGGATGATAGTGGGTAACGATAATCCGCTTCAGTGGTTTGTCTTTTGAAAAGTAGGTTTCAGCCAGAGATCGCCAGGCATCTTTGACTTCATCACGCGCGATCCCGGTATCGACAACGGTCCAACCATCGCCATCATCGAGCAGCCACAAATTGATATGATTGAGCTTGAACGGCAGCGGCATGCGCAACCAGTACACACCGGGTGTGACTTGCAGCGTCGTGCCGAGATCCGGCACATCGGTGCCGAAGAGATAATCCGGTTTATACATGATCTAGATATAAATGATGGAGTTGGGAAAGAAAGCGCACTGCCGTTTAATGCACATCACGCAGCAGGCTTTGCTGGGAGACGATATAGCGCAGTTCTTCTTTGATGATTTCCGTATGGCGTGTTGGTTCAGCCTTGAGCACGGCCGAAACGATGGAAATGCGGACCGGTTTGGGTAGCCGTTCGATGTTTTCCAGCATCAGAAACTTAACGCTCGGCCGCACGTTACCCGACAGCAGCAAACTGACCACCAGCTTGAGGCGGATGTTGTGTCGCATGTTGCCGGCTTCGGTCAGTTCAAAAAACTCATGCACAAACTGCCTGGGTGCAATGGACCCCTCCATCAGGCTATGCAGGTTTTCACGCAACGCCGACGTATATTGCTGGCGGGTCTGAACGATAAACTTCGACGTATGACGGCGGACCTTGGCGATCGATTCCGGGTCAAAGGCCTGATCCGTGATGTACTTCAGGCATTCCTTGACCATTTCGTGTTTGGTCGACTCGCCGACAATCTGCAGCACCCCATTGACCAGCTTGGTGGAGGCACCAAGCGGCGACAGGCGGGCGGCGGCGGCCAAAGCCATGGGCGCTTCCGGGTCGCGGGTCGCCATCATTGCCAGAGGCAACGGGTCTTCGATGCCACGCAGATCGATATTGTGATTGAGCAGATTTTCCGGCACCAGCATACGCTCGGCCTCGCCGGGAACCAAAATCGGTCGTTTGGCTTTGTAATCATTTTTGATGTCTAGTGCCGTATTCAGCCCATCCTGTGTGATCCCCAAAGAATTACTCATCGGCGTCCCCTAAATCACGGCTCAGAAAGCGGGCGCAGCATGCGCAGGCGCATTGGCGGCCATGGGCGCATCGGGCATTTGACTGCGTGCTTGCACATTCCACCAATAACGAAACCGGATGGCGCCGGTCCGCAGCGCCATGGGCGGCAGTTTATGGTTAATTGTTTCCTGTGTTGCCAAGTCCTCACGTGCCGCGTCCAGTCCGGCCCGTTGATAGAAACTCCAGACCTGCCCGCGCGCCTTGCTGTCGGCCTGTTGATCCAGAACGTCCTCGACATAACTGGCCAAAACAAGGGTCAGTAAGGCCACCATCTCACTGGGAACGGGCACATGCCCATTGCGCCATTTACTCACCGTTGGTGGCGAAACTCCGGCAATTTGTGCGACATCCTGACCGCTTAACCCAAGTTTCTCGAGGCCGTCAAACACCGGCGGAGAAACGAGCTGCCCCTCGTCGTTGAAAAATTGATTTAAGTTCATTCCCAGTTACCCATTTCAAGAGCACGCGTTGGCGCTACACTACTTCTAACAAAGCCTGATTCCTTATTAAAGGAAAATAGTCCAAAAATATGGTTAACATCGCAATATATAGTATATTTTTTTGACGCTCAAAGCGCTAAGTATCGGATTGCCGACAGAGAGAGCAAAACGCCCAGGCAGCGGCAAATGCCGGGGCATCGACAATAAAGAGGTTAAATGTGCGTATCGGGATCGATTTAGGAGGCACCAAGATTGAAGGTATTTTGCTCGATGACAAAGGTGTGGAACAATACCGCAAGCGGGTATCGACGCCTCAGGGCGATTACCAAGGTGTTCTCAAAGCCGTCCGTGGTCTGGTTGAAGACATTGCAAATCATTCCGGAATTTCTGAAAACACCCCCGTGGGCGTTGGTATTCCCGGCACCCTGTCGCCACGAACGCGCGTCATCAAGAATGCCAATTCCGTCTGCCTGATTGGCCAGCCTTTGGACAAGGACCTGCAAACCGTCCTGAAGCGCCCGGTCAAACTGGCCAACGATGCCGACTGTTTTTCCATATCGGAAGCGACGGACGGCGCCGGGGCAGGTGCAGAAGTGGTTTTCGGGGTGATTTTGGGAACCGGCGTCGGCGGCGGTATCGCCTTCAACAGAACCCTGCTTTCCGGCCCCAATGCCATTACCGGCGAATGGGGCCATATTCCCCTGCCCTGGCCGCAAGAATCTGTCGGGGAATTAAATGAGGGCGAGCATCCGGGCCCGAACTGCTATTGCGGCCTGACCGGCTGTGTTGAAACCTATCTGTCCGGCCCTGGCATGGTGCGTGACCACAAACGCCACACCCAGCAATCGCTGTCAACACAGGCCATCGTTTCCGGCGCACTTTCAGGGGACCCCGATTGCGCGGCCACACTCGCCCGCTATGAAGACCGGTTGGCGCGCGGGCTGGCCAATGTCATCAACATCCTCGACCCGCACATCATCGTACTGGGCGGCGGCATGTCAAACATCGACAGGCTATACGACAATGTGCCGCAGTTATGGGAGAAATGGGTTTTTTCCGATTTTTGCGATACACAGTTAAAGAAGAATGTGCATGGCGATTCGAGCGGCGTACGCGGTGCCGCCTGGTTGTGGAATACCGCCTAACAGTCGGGCTTTTTCAAAACCTCGATGCTGTTGGCATCCAAATCAAGGGCGAACCCACCAAAGTCCTGACGGATATATTCAGCGACCCCATTGGGTCGATAAGTAATACCCAATTCAAACTCGGGTTCCTCGCTTTTTTGCAGAATGGGGAAAAACGCCATGCGTATATGCCGGGCCGCTTTGTCTTGCGACACGTTGGAAACGGGCTTGGTGATCAGGGCGTTGATTTGGTAGGGGTTATCCAAACTGGCTCCATCGAATACGACCTTCGAGACCGTCAGTTTATTTTTCCGGCCCGCATCCAGCAGTCCGGCCAAATGCTGTGTCGGGAACATCGTTCCCTTGGGTAGGGAGATTTTTGTATCCTTTGGGTTGGAATAGTTGGCAATTGCTGCACCGCCCGGGGCCTCACGATTAACCGCTCCTTCCAACACCTCGATGGCATCCCCATTGCGGTTATGGCGGACCTTGAAGCGGTAGCTCAGACCATTTTTGGCCTCCCAACTGGTGAACGACCATGTGGTCTCAATCTCGTCACCTTCGTTGTAGATCATCTTCAGGATAACTTTTGTTTCCGACGTCCAGGCGTCACAGGCGTCTTCAAAGCGATACATCATGGCACCCCGCGCGCCGGTGATGCCGGAACGTGAACTCGCTTCTACCAGCGACATATTGTAAAGGGCGCGGTGGGGCGCAAGATCAGCGGCGGCAAACACCGAGTGAATGGGCGCCAGAAACATCGCTGCGACAAAACCGGCTGTTGAAAAGCGCATCATGGAACTCTGTTATCCTTATGTGACCTGACTTCTGATATAGGGGCCAATTCCGATATTTCAAACTTTAAGGCGAGCCGTTAGGGCTTGTCCAACCCCAAACGGAAAATGCCAACACATTTCCTGCTCACCCCGCCCCGACCCGGCATTAAATGCCCTGATGGCAAAAAATACCCGGAATGCTCCTGTTAATATTTTGTTAACCTGTTGATTTAACGTCTTTCTTATTTTGGCACGCCCTTTGCTTCTTAACAAAAGGTTAATTCGTTATTTCTGAAGCAACAGCAAAAACAGGAGATCTTGAAATGATGTATTTGAAACAAAACCGGACAGGAAGACGCCATGGCCTTGAATAGCGTTGGGGCTGCGGACGCGCTTCTCGGCAAGCACGGGGTTCCCGGCACGGCATTGGCAGTGATCAACATTCCGCCTGTGCCTGCCATCCGTCCAGGCTATGCCCGGATTTCACACGATGTGATCGGCGCCGCTCCGTCCCCCATAAAACAGCTGGCCAGCGGCATGAACGTGCGGCGCATATCGCCCCGCGAGATGTCCGATTTCAGCCTTGATCTCTATGCCGCAGGCATCATTTCCTTTGATGATTATTCGGCTTTGTCCCAGCACCCGGAGTTGAATCCCTTTTTTGACAAAACGATTGGGGCATTGACGAACGAAAAGGCCCGGCCAGACGGCAAACGAGATCTTGTGCGCTATTGGGAAGATAAACTCAGCTTTGCCAAGCGCCATACCCACCCAAACAGTAACAATCTGGACCAGGCGAAACGGATTGTCGGGTTGATGCGGTATTTAAGCCGAAGGGTGTTGGTGCCGGGTTAAGAAACCGCCGGGAGTTATTTTTGCAGGGTGGCCAGTTGAAGAGCCGTCTTAGAATGAGGCCTCTTCAATTGGGCAAACCGCCAATTATCCGGGTCGACACGAATGGCCCAGGTATCCGGAAAGCCATCCCGCGCCAACGCCCGGTGAAGCCGCTTTTCCTTACCACGCGGAACAGGCCCGACAACAACCCGATAAACGTTGGTTCCATCCAGGCGAGCGTTCAGGACGGCAGGCGATAGCACACTGTTTTTTGCGACCAACCGTTCCGCATTAGCCGGGTCGCGGAAACTCCCGATCACATAATAAATCCCCTTTTCCGGTTCCTTATTTGCAACTCTGGTTATTGTCTTCGCTGGAACGGATTGATTGGATGAAAGAGAAGTCACCTGAACAGAAGGCGCTTTGCTGACCACAACTTCCGGCTCCGGTTTGATGGCCTGTGGTTGCGATTTAACCGCCCTTAACGCATGTCCTTGAGCAGATACGGCTGCAGTTGGCTCAACAGTTTCCCTATGCGTTTTCTCCGCCCAGGCAGCCCTCAAAGCGTGGGTTGGTACGGCGCGCACCTGAAGCGGTTGGCGGATTGACAAAACAGGCGCAACCACACCACGGCTATCGACTAGCGCCGATGCGTGGGTTTCATTCAACGCCTGTGTATTGAATCCGGTTGTGGGTTTGAGTCCTGCAGATGTCGGCGATTTTACAGTATCTTCGGCAACCAGAGCGTCGGTGGCTTCCACTTCGCGGCACAGTTCGCCTTCCGTAACGCCACGCCAGACGGCACAATCGCGTTGCGCCATCATTGATATCCCGTGATCCGTGACTGATTTCTGAGTGGTTAGCATGGATATTCCATCCAGCGCCCAGGAAGCAATTTGCAGCGGAACCGGGATGGCACAGCCGCCAAGCAAAAAAGCGCTTCCAATCAAAACCAAAGATTTACGTAACATGGCTTCCCAGATTCCTATTTCGTCACGTGATTACGAAAATGGCCCCTCACCCCAAATCAAGCTTAAACCCAACAAATTCAGTCAAGTATGACCGAAATCGGTTCAATTGTGCAACTCAATTATTGTAACGCATTATTACAATAGGTTTTAGCGACATCAAAAATTCCTCGTATAGGTAGAATTCTGAGCTTACTCGGAACCCGCTTTTTCGCCATCCGTACGCTTTGCTTTCGGCAAATTGAGCTTCAGGTGGAGCTCTTTCAGGTGCCTTTCATCGGCATGGCCTGGTGCACCCATTAGCAAGTCTTCCGCCCTTTGGTTCATCGGGAAGGCAATGACTTCACGAATGTTCGGCTCATCGGCCAGCAGCATCACCATTCGATCAATGCCGGGGGCCGACCCACCGTGCGGAGGAGCGCCATAACGGAAAGCCCGAAGCATACCGCCAAACTTCTCTTCAACAACTTCCGGGCCATATCCGGCAATCCCGAAGGCTTTCAGCATAATGTCCGGGCGGTGGTTTCGAATGGCCCCGGAAGACAGCTCAATCCCATTACAGACGATATCGTACTGATAGGCGAGAATATCCAATGGATCCATAGATTCCAAAGCTTCCAGCCCGCCTTGCGGCATTGAAAACGGGTTGTGGGAAAACTCGATCTTGCCGGTATCCTCATCCATCTCAAACATTGGATAATCGACAATCCAGCAAAAATCGAAGCGCCCTTCCGCCCGGATGGCCAGTTCATCACAAATCCGCTCACGGACAACGCCAGCGAACTTTGCAGCGTCTTTCTCACTACCACAGACAAAGAAAACGGCATCGCCGTCCTGGGCTCCGGAAATTTCTTTAATGGTCGCAACACGATCCGCTTCCAGGTTCTTGGCAATCGGGCCTTTGGCTTCGCCATCGGCACCAAATACGATATAGCCAAGCCCACCCGCTCCTTCATCACGGGCCCAGTCATTCAGCTTGTCGAAGAAGCTGCGTGGACGGTCGGCCGCACCCGGCGCGGGAATGGCACGTACGATACTGCCCTGACCGACGAGCTTCGAAAACAACCCAAACCCGGACTCCCGGTAAGCTTCTGTAACATCGGAAATCACGATGGGGTTTCGCAAATCGGGCTTGTCGGAGCCATACTTCAGCATCGATTCGGCATACGGGATACGCGGGAACGCGCCTTTGGTGACGGCCCTACCGTTTGAAAATTCTTCAAAAACGCCGGAAAGAACAGGCTCGAGCGCGTTAAAGACATCATCCTGTTCAACAAAAGCCATTTCCAGATCGAGTTGATAGAACTCGCCCGGAGAGCGGTCGGCGCGGGCGTCTTCATCGCGAAAGCACGGGGCTATCTGAAAGTATTTGTCGAAACCCGAAACCATCAGCAACTGCTTGAACTGCTGCGGCGCCTGCGGCAACGCATAGAATTGGCCCGGGTGATGGCGGCTGGGCACCAGATAGTCGCGCGCGCCTTCCGGTGACGATGCGGTCAGAATGGGTGTCTGAATTTCCAGAAAACCGGCATCGGTCATCCGCCGCCGGATGGAAGAAATGACGGCGGAACGCAGCATGATGTTGGCGTGAATTTTTTCCCGGCGCAAATCCAGAAAACGATAGCGCAAACGGATATCCTCACCAAAGTCGGCATCGCCAGCCACCTGCATGGGCAGGACTTCAGCAGCGCTTTCAACCGTCACCTGCTCAATCCGGACTTCAACTTCACCAGTTGGCAGATTTGGATTAATAGTCTCATCAGAGCGCTTGACTACGGGCCCGGTGACCGTGATCACGCTTTCCGGCCGCGCACCCTCAACGCTTTCAAACAAGGGGCTGGAGACATCAATAACGCACTGGGTCAGGCCATAATGATCGCGCAGATCGACAAACAACAGGTTGCCATGATCGCGCTTGCGGTGGACCCAGCCGGAAATCCGGACTTCCTGGTCCGTATCTGTGGATCGAATTTCTGCGCAGGTGTGTGTTCTATATGAATGCATCATGTTTTCCAGGCACCAAGGAGATTAACGTGCCGTCCTTTTAGATATCGGTTACAGCTCAAAAAACCACATTTACCGCAGAATTAAATCGCCAGCGACAAACAGGTCATTGCCGGGCCTGTTTACACCATTTCTGCGAGGATTAAAGGCCTGATTTGCGCAAGAATGCCCAAGATGAGGCAGACAGCAAGCGGGATGTTCATGAAAAGCCAGCCCCGGCATTTATCCCCAAACCACTGAGCCGACCGGCTCTATCCCTTTATTTACTCAAATGATCGCCATATCACGCTTATGCATTGACTGTTCTGTCATTGCCCTATACCTCCGTAGGATGCCATTAATTACAGAAAATGATGCCCTTCAGGCATTTTGCAATCGCCTCGCCGGGACTGAATACATCACTGTAGACACAGAGTTTCTGCGTGAGAAAACCTATTGGCCGCAATTGTGTCTTGTTCAGATCGCCAATGATGACAATGCAGCCGTCATTGATGCCCTGGCCCCCGGCATTGATTTGACGCCGGTCTTTGAAATTTTTAATGATCCGGGCGTCCTGAAAGTCTTTCATGCGGCGCGCCAGGATATGGAAATCTTCTTCCATCTAACCGGAACCTTGCCAGCGCCTATTTTTGATTCGCAAATTGCGGCGATGGTCTGCGGTTTCGGAGATTCCGTTGGTTATGAGCAGTTGGTCTCCAAGCTCGCCAAAGCCCAGGTCGACAAAAGTTCTCGTTTTACAGACTGGACATTGCGCCCTTTGAGCGAGAAGCAGATTCAATATGCACTCGCCGACGTGACTCACCTGCGGGTCGCTTATAAAAAACTTGCTGCAATGCTGGAAAGCAAGGGACGGACAAGCTGGATCGAACAGGAAATGGATATCCTGAACCGCCCCGAAACCTATAACGGCAACCCGGCCAACGCCTACCGCAGGATCAAGGCACGCGCCAAGACAAAGCGCTTTCTGGCGGTGTTACGTGAACTCGCCGCCTGGCGAGAAGAACTGGCGCAACGGCGTGATGTCCCCCGTAACCGGATTCTGCGTGACGAAGCTCTGGTTGAGATTGCCCACCACACTCCTTCTTCCGTTGCCGAGTTAACGCGAACCCGTGGCCTTGGCGCAAAAATGGCCGAAGGGCGCTCGGGACAGGAATTGCTGGATGCCGTCGCAAAAGGATTGAGCACTCCAGACGATGAGTGCCCACCGCTTATAGAAAAGCCGGACATGCCCCGGGGCATAGGGCCGATTAAGGATATGCTGAAAGTGCTGCTGAAACTTAAATGTGACAGCTATGACGTAGCACCAAAACTGATCGCCTCCAGCGCCGATGTCGAGTTATTGGCAGCGTTTGGAGAGGACGCGGGCGTTCAGGCCCTCACGGGATGGCGTCGCGAAATGTTTGGCGAAGATGCCTTGAAAATCCGCTCCGGTGAATACGGCCTGGCCGTCCGCGGCAAAAAACTGGTATTGGCTGAACTGAAAACCGAATAGCTTCCGTCAAATCATTCGATGGACGCTTCGCGCCCGAGAGCCCGGGCCAAAGTTTTCAAGCGTCGCCCCACAGCATCGCCTGAGAAAATTTGTCGGTCGCCTGCGGACCCGTCGTGAATTCTCAAAACCAGGTTGGCATCATCCATAACAAAATGTGATTTTTGCAAAATGCCGGGTGCAGATCCTGAGATCGTGAGTGCAAGACGCAAAGCCAGGCCAGTTACGTTGGCATGGTCAAAATCGTAATCCGTCATCAAGGCGCCCACAGACTTGACCAATTCATTGCTCGGGCTTCCGTTATAACGAATAAAGATGGCCAGCGATAAAAAAACCCGGTCGGCGTGGCTCAACCCGGCAAAGGGCAGACGCAGGGTTCTCAGGAAAGAATGTTCCGCCCGGTAATCCGGATGTTCGTCCCAGCCAATATCCGAGAGCATACTGGCCGCCATTCGCAATCGGCTTTCCGCATCGCGTTCAGGCGGAAACAAGGGGGAAATCCAGTCAAAAATCTCCTGGCCTGTAATGGCGAAACGCCCTGTCCGCTCGGCCATCGCCGCACAGCCACTTAAAAGCGGGTCTTGTTGGCTCAACCCGGTGGGGAGCATTTTGCGCAACTGTCCCTCACGCATCCCAAAGCCTGAAAACACAACCTTTTTGGCATTTGTTGCCGCCAGCATGGCTTCCAGAATCAACGCCGCATAGGGAAGAGAGCGCACTCGCGCTTTTGCAATTCCCGGAACGCCTTTTGCCGATTCCGGACCCAGATGAGAAATCACCGGGCACAATTTCTGAACATCGGCGCTACGCATGGTATAGCCATCAATCACGTGCAGCGGATAGGACGTCTGGTCAATAAAAACACGCCCCAAAGCACGCCATGAGCCGCCAATGGCAAATAAGCTCCTGCCTTTGCCTTCTGCCAACCATGGCAAATTGGCCAATTCCGCATCAATGATTTCGCGGGCCCGCGTCATGTTGTTATCGGCGGCTTCCGGCAAGCGCAAATGGCCAAGTGGTAAGGAGACCGTGCGTCCAAATGCGCCTGCATTCAGCTCTACAAGATCAACGCTTCCTCCGCCCATGTCGACCAAAACGCCATCGGCGTCAGGAATGCCGCTGAGCAAGCCGTGCGCCGCCAGCTGGGCTTCTTCTGAGCCCGTCGGTATGAACACCTTGACGCCCAGTTCCCCTTCCACGCGGGCGACGAAATCAGGGCCGTCCGTTGCATCCCGCACGGCCGCCGTGGCGACCAGATCCATGCGTTCGACACCCATGGCCTCAGCAAGCCGGATAAACCGGGTCAGACTATCGAATGCCGAGATCACACCTTCCGGGTTCAGGCGCCCGGTCTTCGACAGGCCGAGCCCAAGTTGGCATGATGCTTTTTCGTTGAAAATGGGGACCGGTAACCGGTTGGGCGTATCATAAACGACCAGCCGTACCGTATTGGAGCCAATATCAACCACGGCCATGCGGCCTGAGGTTTTCAAAGGACGCTTACTCAATTTTTTAAACGAAAGCACAGCCATCTAATATCAGCGCTTTGTCCGCCTCGTGGAATTCATTTTACCCTTTACAAGGTCTTGCCCGCCTTGACCAGAAAGGGATGCATGCGTCATGAAATAATTATGCGCCGAAAAACCATTTTTCTTGTTAATGCGTTGGTAACTGCCATCCGCAGACAAGGTCCAGCTTTGTGCTTCATCTTTTAAAGTGACCGCCATGATTTCATCCAAAACCTGACGATGCACTGTTGGGTTTTCAATTGGCACCAGCGTTTCAATGCGCCGGTTCAGGTTGCGCGGCATCCAGTCAGCAGACGAAATATAAACTTTTGCTTTGCGCGACGGTAAAGGTTCACCGTTGGCAAAACAGACAATCCTTGAATGCTCCAGATACCGCCCAACGATGCTTTTAACGCGTATATTATCCGACAGGCCCTCAAGCCCAGGTCGTAAGCAGCAGATGCCCCGGATCACCAGATCGATTTGTACGCCTGCATGTGAGGCCTTGTATAAGGCGTCGATAATCTCCACATCGACAAGCGCATTCATTTTCGCCCATATAGCAGCCGGTTTTCCAGCCAGAGCATTCTTGGTTTCTGCCTCAATATTTTCAACCAGCCTTTGGCGCAAGGTCAGCGGCGCAAAGGCTATTTTTTCCATGTCATTCGGCGTCGCGTGCCCGGTCATGTAATTGAAGACCCGTGCCGCGTCCCGGCAAAGCCCCTGATCCGTTGAGAAGAACGACAGGTCCGTATAAACCTTGGCAGTGATAGGATGATAGTTTCCGGTTCCGTAGTGCACATAGGAAACCAGCCCCGACCCTTCGCGGCGAACGATCAGATTGACCTTGGCATGGGTCTTTTTATCGAGAAACCCATAAACAACCTGGGCCCCGGCCCGCTCCAGATCACGGGCCCAGCGCAGGTTCGCCTCTTCATCAAAACGCGCCTGTAACTCGACCATGGCCGTAACCGATTTTCCGGCTTCGGCAGCCTGGATCAGCGCCGCAATAATCGGTGAGTCATTGCTGGTCCGATAAAGCGCCTGCTTGATCGCGACCACATCTGGATCCTGGGCGGCTTGGCGGACAAACTGAACAACCGCATCAAAACTTTCATATGGATGATGAACGACAAAGTCTTTTTTACGGATGGCCGCAAAGATATCCCCGCCACAATCGCGGATGCGCTCTGGAAAGCGGGCATGAAAGGGCTTGAAGAGCAGGTCCGGGCGCTCGTCGATAATCAGTTCCTTGGTATCGGCCAAGCCAATCGGGCCGTGAATGGAAATAACATCGTCGTCCTCGACGGCCAGTTCCTCTGTAACCAGTTCTCGCAATTCATCAGACATTTTATCGTCATAGGTCAACCGAATGACAGAGCCTCTGCGACGGCGCTTGAGCGCGCTTTCAAACGTTCGCACCAGATCTTCGGCTTCTTCATCGATTTCCATTTCACTGTCACGTAAAACCCGAAAACATCCGCTTTCCATAACACCGAATCTCGGGAACAGACGGTCCAAAAACAACTCGATGACCGACTCAATACGGATGAACTGGATTTTTTTACCCGGCAAACGGATATGTCTTTTAAGCAGGCTTGGAATGGGTATCAGGGCCCGCATGGTTTCATCGGTATCGATATGCTCCAGCATATAAACGAGACAGAACCCCAAGTTCGGAATAAAAGGAAACGGGTGAGCCGGATTGGTTGCGATTGGCGTCAAAACCGGGAATATATGGTCAATGAAATGCTTTTCCAGCCAGTTGACTTCCTTCGGGCTCAGCGCTTCGCCATTTTCATAAACGTGAATTCCCTCTTTCTCGAGATCCCCTTTAAGAACAACCCAGCACTTGCCCTGCTCCGCCATCAAGTCTGCGGCGCTTTTGTGAACGGCGTCCAGTTGCTGACGCGGCGAAAGGCCGTCATCACTGTCTGTTTTCACCCCGGCGCGGACCTGACCGCGCAGCCCCGCAACCCGAACCATATAAAATTCATTCAGGTTTGAGGCCGATATGGACAGAAAACGAACCCGTTCCAGCAAAGGATGGTTGATGTTGTAAGCTTCCTCCAAAACCCGCTTGTTGAAGGCCAGCCACGACAGCTCCCGATTGATAATCCGAGATGGCGATGACAACAGTTTATTCAGGTTTTGCGTCACCGTGGGGGCATCGGGTTTCCGGGATGGATTGTTTACAGTTTGGGTCACGGGAGAAGCATCATCCATTACAGGTTTTTCATTTGAAGGCGGTGTACGGTTTTCCATGGGCAAGGTCTACACACTTTTTATGACACTGTTATGACCAAGAGAATAGCCGTATCTGCACTTCTTTTATAAAGTCCCCGGAAAGTTTCCACCATCAATAAGAATGTTCTGACCGGTTATATAGCCAGCCTGTGTTGAGCAAAGAAAAGCGCATAATTCACCAAACTCGGAGGCCTCGCCAAACCGTCCCGCCGGATTTCCCGCCGCACGGTCCGCCGCAACGTCTTCTTCACTGCGTCCGGTTTTTGCCGCGACGGCCCTCATCGTACCGCGTAGACGATCCGTATCAAAAGGCCCCGGCAGAATGCCATTTATCGTTACATTGTTGGCAACGGTCTTGCGGGCGATACCGGCAACAAATCCGGTGAGCCCGGCCCGCGCACCATTGGAAAGCCCCAGCACATCAATGGGGGCTTTTACCGCCGACGATGTGATGTTGATTATGCGTCCGAATTTACGGGCCATCATGCCGTCGACCGTCGATTTGATCAGGAAAATAGGGGTCAACATGTTCGCGTCAATGGCCTTGATCCAGTCATCGCGCTCCCAGTCCCGAAAATCGCCGGGCGGCGGTCCACCGGCATTATTGACCAGTATGTCCGGGTTGGGGCATTGCGATAAAACCTGATCGCGCCCCGCCTCGGATGTGATATCGCAGGCAATGGCCGTCACGGCACCCCCGCCAAGCCGCCGGATTTCTTCTGCCGTCGCGTTCAGGGTTTCCTGTGTTCGTGCACATATGGTTACGTCCGCCCCTTCGCGAGCCAAAGACACAGCACAGGCTTTGCCAAGCCCCTTGGATGCCGCACACACAATCGCCTTTTTACCCGCTATGCCTAAGTCCATTATCTTCCTCCTGTTCAACCGCTTCCAGAACCCGTTTTATCAGGGGCACGGTGATCCGTTTTTTTTCCCTCAACGCCAGCTCATCGGCTTTTTCGACAACCAGACGGGCCGCAGGAAAAGACCGCTCCATTCGGCTGATCGCATAGGATATGACGTCGTGCGAGACCTGAACCTGTCGGTCTGCGAACATTTTCACCAATAACGCTGCAATCAGGGAATCCTCCGGTGGACCGATTTCAACCGTCAACGCCGCATTCATCCGCGAACGTAAATCCGCAAGCTTGATGCCCCAACGTACAGGCGGCGTTCGGGCCGTCAGCAGGAGCCGGTGGCCGGATTCCTTGGCCGCATTGTATAAATGCAGAAGAGGCTCTTCATAGGCTTCGGCAAGAACCTGATCAACGTCCTCGACAACGAGGTCTTCCTCCACATCAGAAGCCGCCTCGCTGAAGGCATCAGCGGTGACCTGAAGGGCATTGGACCGGCCGGCAAAGACCGCCGCCAAATGGCTTTTACCGGCACCGGGTGCGCCGATAATGACCAGCGCTGGCGACGGCCAGTCAGGCCAGGAATCAATCCAGTCGATGGCTTCTCGATTACAATCGGATACAAGAAAATCATCCCCCGTAAGCGATGGCCGGTGCTCAAAATCCAGAACAAGTTGCCGGTCTGTGTTCACTTGCCAGTTTCCTCGGCCTTACCATCGCCGGAATCGGGCCCACCATGATACAACTCACTCGCCATGTAGCGGGTCAGGCCAAAGCGCACAAGAACACCTGTCACAGCCGCCACCGGCACAGCGATCAAAACGCCGGTAAAGCCCATCAAAGCCCCCCCGGCAAGCAACGCAAAAATAATCCAGACCGGATGCAAACCAACGCGGTCTCCAACCAACCGCGGTGTCAGCACATAGCTTTCCAGCGTCTGTCCAATCAGGAATACTCCGGCAACAAACGCAATCGTGACCCAGTCCGAAAACTGGAACAGCGCAATAACCACCGCGACGACGATACCGATGGTCGCACCCAGATAAGGAATAAAGGAAATAAGCCCGGCGCCAATTCCGACCAGCAAACCCGATTTCAGCTCAAGAACCGTCAGACTGACCCCGTAAAGCGCTGCCAACACAAAACACACGCTCGATTGACCCCGAACAAATCCGGCAATGGTTGCATCAATGGCGGCAATTTGCTCGCGGATTGTCGGTGCCGCCTGACGCGGCAACCAGGAGTCGATTTTTGCGGTGATCAAATCCCAATCACGTAATAGATAAAAGGCGACCACCGGTGTGATGACAACCAGTGAAAGGACATTGAACACGGCAACACCACCGCTCCACAAACCGGCCAGAACACCGCTCACCCATGAAGCAATCTTGCCCGTATAAGAGCCTGCGGCTTCCCGGATTCTTTCAATGGCTTCCGGTGGCAAATCGGCCTTTAGCCGTTCCAGATAGGGCTGAACATAGGCCTGAACAGATTCCAGAATACTCGGGACCAAATGCACAAACTCAACTACCTGGTTTTGCAGCAACGGGACAATCAGTAAGACTAGGACAATCGTCGCCAGAAAAAAGGCCAGTAGAATCGAGCAGGTTGCCGCTGTCCGGGAAAGCCCGTTTTCCTCAAGCCGATCCGCAACCGGATCCAGAAAATAGGCAATCGCCATGCCGACCACAAAGGGCAGAAGCATCGAACTCAGTAAATGCAAAAGCAAAATGAAGGCGCCGACCCCCATGACCCATATGACAATTTTACGGTCCTTACTCATCAAATCCCTCATTCATTGATGTCATGGTTTGTTATTTTCAAATTCAGCCACTTTCCGCGTCCACAGATAAACATAGGCCGTCCCGGATAGCAGGGTCGTCAGGGCAACACCTGATGTTAAGATTGCGCGAAATCCGTCAATATCAAGTCCGTAACCTTCAATCGCCAGAATACCGACGACAAATCCAAGCTGTACCACCGTATTGATTTTGCTGATTTTCAGGGGCTCCATTTTGAGCGAATGTGTGATCGTATGGAAGATCAAAGCGCCGCCAACGATGAGCAGATCGCGAAACACAACCAGATAGACCAGCCACATGGCAATGTAGTCCTGCACGCCCAATGTGATGAACAGGCAGACAAGCAACGCTTTATCGGCAATTGGATCGAGAAAGGCCCCAAGTTCCGTTACGCAATCAAAGTGCTTGGCGATGATCCCATCGAGCGCATCGCTGATCGCCGCCGCAACAGCCACCCAGAAAGCCATGAGGAGATTGTCCTTCATGATCAGCCAGGAAATAACCGGGACCATGCAAATACGCACAAGCGTAATCAGGTTGGGTACATTCACGGGCGATGGCTCAAGACTTACCGGAATTTATGATGTCGGCCAAATAAACGACCCATTCGCCATCTTCCTGTACCATCACCAAATCCGCCTGACTGAGCGAGACCTGTAGCTGCTCCGGATCACCCACATAATGCAAATTGACGCGCGCCTCATCCAGCGACAACAGCACAAGCTCCGCCTTGCGAACCAGCGCAACGCCTTCCAGGCGTTCCTGAACAACCAGCCAGTCCTTGATGCCAATAATCGGCACGGCGATGGCGATGATATTGGGGCGGTTCAACTTGAGAAGGTTATCTTCCTTCCATTGATTTTCAATATATTCCCCAACACCGACAGCCGCCCGGCCCAGCAACACCTGCACAGATTCGTCTGCGCCCTGGCTAAAATTAAGCTCTGCGGTTAGCGGTTCCGGATGATTGCCGTAGCGTGTAACAAACACGTCAAGGCGCTGGCGGGCAACCGCCACATCAAGGCGCATCTGCGCGTAGGCGACAATCACGTCCCCTGTACCATAACGGTCAGCGATGGCCTGCAAGCGTTCACGGTCACCCTGGATCGCCTGATCGGGCCCAATGGAACCGACATCGGCAAGATCGCCTTGCGGCCGGACCAGCGGCACCAGCCCTTCCAGCTCGACAACCTCGGCCCAGGTTTCCCGCCAGGGATTGGGATCATCCCATAAAGCGATGGCACCCGCCGACTGGTAAACCGGCAAAATCAGGGCCGGCTTACTTGGAGTTTCGGCGAATTGCAGGTTAAAGTCTTTCAGCAATTGGCGTATCTCGTCGCGTTTGAACCTGTAGCTCAGTTTGGCCAGATAGCGTTTTGAGGCTGTCTTTTCGTCAGATACGGCAAAATCCCGAACAAAACTGGCGATTTCTTCCTGCTCCAATCGAGGTAGGCGGTCCCGGTCGCGCATCAGGGTCAAACGCTCCAGCAATCGTTGAAAGGCAGTGCGGCTCCCCTGCTGCAGGGCTTTTTCACGAGCCTGCGTTGCCGACTCATCAGTCACGTCTACGACGACATTGCGCACCTCAAAAACATCTGTTGCCACCTGCGCTGAACCTGCAGAAACAAATGACATCAAAAAAACCAGAAAAAGGGCGCTAAACCCCATGTATTTACGCATAGATGACATATCGATCATTGCAAACCGTTTCGAACTCTTTATTTTCGCCACCATTGGATGGATAGATTAGCACAGGTCGCCGGAGGAAAAACCCATTAGCAACGAAAATCATAAAAACGGGCAATCTCTTAATTACAAGGATTCCGGAGTTGATATAGATGCCGGCAACAGCCTGGTTGATGAGATCAAGCCCTTGGCAGCGGCCACCCGCCGCCCCGGCGTCACTTCCGGCCTGGGCGGCTTTGGCGCACTGTTTGATTTAAAGGCGGCAGGCTTTTCCGATCCGATACTGGTCAGCGGCACCGATGGCGTTGGCACTAAGCTAATGATCGCGACAGCGGCCAACATCCACAACTCCATTGGCATTGATCTCGTCGCCATGTGCGCCAACGACCTCATTGTTCAGGGCGCAGAACCCCTGCTTTTTCTTGACTATTTTGCGACCGGAAAACTCGATGTGCAGGCGGGCAAAGCCATAATTGAAGGCATCGCCAAAGGATGTTCTCTGGCGGGTTGCGCCTTGATTGGCGGTGAAACCGCCGAAATGCCGGGGATGTATGGTGATGGCGACTACGATCTGGCCGGGTTTTGCGTCGGCGCCGTTGAGCGTGATCAGATTCTCACGGGGGATCAGGTCCGTGACGGTGACATTGTCCTCGGGTTGGCCTCCAGTGGTTTGCATTCCAACGGGTTTTCGCTTGCCCGTAAAGTGGTTGAGACGGCAGGCATATCCTATGCGTCACCTGCGCCCTTTGACGGGACCCGTTCCCTCGGCGAAGCCCTGCTGACACCGACCCGGCTTTATGTGAAAAGCTGTCTCGCTGCAATCCGTGAAGGTGGCGTCCATGCCCTAGCCCATATCACTGGCGGTGGCCTGACTGAAAATATTCCCCGGGTCCTCCCGGACGGTCTGGGCGTGACTCTCGATGCCAGCGCCTGGAAGGTTCCCGGTGTCTTCAAATGGATGGCGGATACCGGCGGCATTGCAACCTCTGAAATGAACCGCACATTCAACTGTGGCATCGGCATGGTCTGTATTGTCGCACCCGAGCGCCTGCAAGCTGTTACGTCTGTTCTACAGGCTCATGAAGAAACGGTCTTCGAGATTGGTGCTGTGAATCAAGCGCCAGATGACACGCCGCGTGTACAAATTCTCAATTCTGAAGCACAATGGAAAAACTGAATTTATGCGTTCCCATATCGGGGCGCGGCTCCAACCTGCAGGCTCTCATTGACGCCTGCGCCGCCCCTGATTTTCCCGCACGGATCGGGCTTGTCATTTCCAACAAAGCAAGCGCCTACGGGCTGGAACGCGCCAGAGCGGCAAATATTCAGACGCTCGTCTTTGACCATAAGGCCTATTCGAACCGGGCCGACTTCGATGGCGAAATGACCAAAGCCATGGAAGCCGACAAGACTGAACTCATCTGTCTGGCCGGGTTCATGCGACTTCTATCCGACGCGTTTTGCGATTACTGGCGCGACCGTATGATCAACATTCATCCTTCTCTACTCCCGGCCTTCAAGGGCCTGAACGTCCAGCAAGCGGCCATTGATGCCGGAGCGCGTTTCAGCGGCTGCACGGTTCATTATGTGCGCAAGGAAATGGATACGGGGCCGATCATCGTCCAGGCTGCAGTGCCCGTTATGGACGATGATACGGCCGATACGCTGGCCGCGCGGATACTCGTGCAAGAACATAAAATCTATCCGCAGGCGGTGCGCCTGATTGCCGAAGGAAAGGTTGCCATCGTCAACGAACGGGCCCTGATCGAAGGCCATTCCGGCCCTACGGGCAGCCTGATCAACCCCACCCCCCCGATCGTTTCAGATGGCATATAGCGTTACCATACGCCCTTTTGCCCCTTCAGATGCCAGCGCTGTTGAAGATCTGTTCATCGAAGTCAATCGCCTGCTCTCTCCGCCAGACCTCCGGCAGGCATTTGATGCCTATATTGAGCGTTCTCTGGAAGAGGAGATGGGACGGGTATCGGATTATTATGCACAACACAATGGCAGCTTCTGGCTTGCCGAAAGACATTCACAGCTCGTCGGCATGTTCGGTCTTGAGCAATATGGGGATCAGGATGCGGAACTGCGCCGGATGTATGTCTCTCCGCAGGCCCGACGCCAGGGCATTGCCCAGAGCATGCTCACTTTTGCGGAGGAAAAATGCAGGGTAGACGGCGTTCAGAACCTCCATCTCAGCACATCTGAACTGCAGCACGCCGCCCTTGCCCTCTATCGCAATTGTGGGTTCCATCTTGTTCGCGAAGAGATGACAGACACCGCCAGCAACAAAACAATTGGTGGCGGTATCCGCAGGTATCATTTCATCAAGGCGCTTCAGGCTGGTGTCGGCTAGCTGAATCGCTCGACGACTGTGTCCAGGTTTTCGACCACGTCCAGCCCCATTTGCTTGGCAAACGCTTCACGCGAGTTCTGGTCGTTCATGGCCAGCCGTAGATCGGAAAACAGCCCGCCCAACATATTTTTCGCCGCTTCTTCGTTAAACACCCAGGCGGTACCCGTGCGGTTATCGGGCGGCGGAATCAGGTTTGAATTAACCATCGCCACCATCCAGGAAAGCCGTTTATCAACGTCACGGAAGTATTGTGCAATTTCAACTTCAGCCCGCAATGAGATCTTGCGCGCTTCCGGTGCATTATAGATATCTTCCCACTCAATCTCACCCTCCCGGTCGCGCTGCAAGCGTTCAATCAGCTTTGTCATCCGCTTTTCATATTCCGCCAACTTCGGTTTACCGAACATCAGCATCATCATATTGAAAAAACCAGGGAGCATTCGGCGCGACAACATGTCTGGCCGCTTCTCAAGGGTTTTTTCATCCGTGAATTGCCGCTCAAAATTTCGAACCAGGAGGCGATGAAACAGATTGCTGCGGGTTTGGCTCGTGTATTTTTTCTGCCGCGCCATGGCGTAGGATTCAACGGCCTTCACGAAAGCATCCTTGATGTTGACAATTTCCTTGCGGAACTCGTCACCCATATCGACAATATCCGAAGCGCTCAACTGACCTTTATTGTCCCGAACCTTTTCCGCCAACAACTGGATAAATTTGGTGTGCAAGAGCTCGCCGAGTTCATCGGCACAACTCTGTGCCGCCAACGCCCCTTGTTGCGCTATATCGTTTTCGATTGCCTGCGCTTTGTCTACGGCATCAATTTTCTCCGGACCTGAATTTGTAGGATCAGCACCCGTCTTTTCAGCATTAAAATAGGTCGCCTCCAGTTGATCCAGGCGGTCATCAACCGATTTTTCCGTGTCAGATGGTTCTTGAGATTGCTTAACCATAATCCCGCTTTCCTAGTGTCAGATGTTTTTAGTTTCCAACCCCCAAAGCAATTTCGCGGTATTCGGCGATACGGCACAGTCGCAATTGTCTAGTCGTGGGTTTGCTTGAATTGTCGTACTTAGGCCACTCTCAACGTGCGCAAGCGATTACGAATTGTATACATTTTTGCACCTAATTGAAACACGCAACTTAAAATATTGATCGCGGAATCAGAAACCTGCCTAAGATGAACTTACTGCAATTCCCTACAGTTCCGCTTAACAAAATTGATTATCTGTGGGCTGCGTGTGCGGACCAACCATAAAACGCAAATCTCATTAATAAGCGCACTTAGCTGACCTTAAGTCACTTTCAAATGCCACAGATTCAGATTTGCCCCTGTGATAATCAGAAAACCCGTCCGACATGTAGGCCTGTCAGCTAAAGCTACCGTTATTGGCCCCATGCCCGCCATCAACAGTCACCACCGTTCCGCTCATATAAGCCGCCCTTTCAGAGGCCATAAAGGCAATAACATCGGCAACCTCTTCAACATAGGCCGCACGTTCCAGCGGCAATCGCGACAGATAGCTCTGCCAGCGGTCCGGATCGTTGAATTCCGATTCAGCCCGCGTCTTCATCAGGCCAATCAGACGCTCCGTGGCAACCGCCCCAGGGCTCACAGAAAGTACTCGAATGCCGTCGCCCAGACTGCGGCTGCCGAGGGTCCGTGTGAAAGCGTTAAGCCCTGCATTACCGGTCGTCCCCGCAATATAATCGGCATCCGTGCGATCTGCCGCCAGCCCCGTCACATTGACGATCACCCCATGCCCCCGCTCTTTCATAGCCGCATAAAACGTCCGACACATATTGATATAACCAAACACCTTAAGCTCCCAGGCTTCACGCCAACGCGCTTCGTCAATGGCCTGCAGGGTTCCCGCCGGAATGGCCCCGGCATTATTGATCAAAATGTCCGGGGTTCCGGTTTCCATCAAAATTTCTGCTATGGAACGACTGATACTGATGTCCTTCGCATGGATATGTATGGGAACATCGGCGACCTTGCGAATTTCCTCAGATGTCGCCTCAAGCTCGGCAAGCGTTCGTGACACCAGATGCAATTCGCAGCCTTCTCGTGCCATCGCAAAAGCAACTCCCTTGCCGATGCCTTTTGATCCACCGGTTATAACAACTTTTTTCCCACTGAGATTAAGGTCCATCGCCGTTTCAACTCCCGTTTTTCTGCTTTTTGCTTTTCCATTTGCTTAAATAGTGCTCGACCAGCCATTGAAAAGCACCGATTAATTAAGAATATAACAATCTATCCAGCTCACACTGCCAACGTAGGAAACAAGGGTACCTTCATATGAAGTTCATTTCAGGCCTGTTATATTCAGCCGTCGTGTTTCTGGCGGGGTGGCTTTTCAATTTCATTTTCGACATTCAGTTTGCCTTGGGCGTCGTCGCGGGCTGGTTGATGAAAGAAGGATACGACAACATCGCCAATATGCTGTTTGACCTGCTCAACTAGAATCAAAGCCCGTAAAGCAGGGGCAGAATCCAGGACAAAGTGAGCCAGACAATCAGCAGCATGGGGATTCCCACCCGCATAAAGTCCGAGAATCGATAACCGCCCGCGTTCATCACCAGAAGGTTGGTCTTGTAGGCCATGGGTGTGGCATAGCTCATATTTGCGCCAAACAGCACCGCCAGCACAAACGGCTCGGCCGGTAACGCCAATTGCTGGGCAATCCCGAAAGCAATGGGCGTGCCGATAACCGCCGCCGCATTGTTGGAGACGATATTGGTCAGCAACGCCATCACCAGCATCAGCGCACTAAGCAGCACCATGGGCGAGGCATCGCCAGCAAGCGCCAGGAACACTTGCGCCAGATAATCGGCGCCGCCGGTCTTCAGCAATGCCGAGCCCAAGGCCAAACTCGCAACCACGATCATGATGACCTGTGTACTCAACGCCTGCGCTGCATCCTGCCAGCGGATGCACTGAGTCACGATCATCAGGAAAACACCGCAAACTGCGCTGACCGCAATAGGCATCAAACCAAGCCCGGCAACGGCGATAATGCCGAACATGATGGCCAGAGCGAGCGGGGCACGGTGCGTATGGGCAACGTCAACGGTGGCGTCCAACACCAGAAAATCGCCCTGGCGCTTGATCGCGGATATTTGCTCCAGACTGCCTTGTACCAGCAAAACATCGCCAACCCTCAACCGGACATCGGCAATCTCCTTACTTTTACGCAAAAAAGCCCCACGGACACCGGAGCGATGTAGCGCCAGCATGACCAGTTGATAATTCTCGGTGAATCGTGCCCGCGCCAGTGTCGTGCCTTCCAACGGCGAGTCATCGGTGACGACAATCTCGGCAATTTGCTGGTCATCTGCACTCAACGGATGTTCTTCATCTACCAGGGTGTCGCCGCTATAAAGGGTGGCTCCCAAGCCGGTTTCAAATTCTTTCAGATTTTGTGGGGTATCGCGAATGCTGAGCCGATCTCCGGTTTTCAGGACGGTTTTGGCATATGGGGTTAGAACCGTATTTCGACCCCGGTGTATCTCCCTGATATTGAGGCCGCTGCCGACATGTTCCATAACCTCGGCAACGGTCTTGCCATTGGCAAAACCGTCTTTCTCCACATGCAGAAAGCCGGTGAAGACTCGGGGAGACATATCACCAAGTGGGCTTTCCCGTTTCGGCAACATACGCGGCGCGAGCAACCAAAGATATAAAATAGCCACCCCACCGGCGATGACTGCCGGCAGGAAGAAATCAAACATGTTCAGTCGGCGCAGGCCCAGATCTGCCGCGATGGAAATGACCAAAAGGTTGGTCGATGTTCCGATGGTGGTGGTCATCCCACCCACCAGCGTGGCGAGGCCCATAGGCATTAGAATGCTTGATGCCGGTTTTTCCGTACGCAGTGAAATGCTGGTCAGGATCGGCAGCAGCAGGACGACAACAGGTACATTGTTGACAAAGGCACTCAGGGTCGCGCCGACAATCAGCGTCAGGAGAAGCGACAAAACCGGGCTGACCGCCCACAAACTCGCCAGGGTGCGACCAACCGGCTCAAGCGCTCCGGTACGGACCAGTCCCTGCCCGGCAATCATCAGGGCGCAGACTGCAATCAGAGCCTCATGACCAAAGCCATTAAAAAAATCAACGGCTTCAAGGGCTTCGCCTTTTTCTGAAAAAGGGAATATCTCAAAGCCGGCAATCAACAGCACCAGAACCGCCAGGCTTGACGTCTCCAGAGTGATGTTTTCGCGGGTAAACAGATAAAGCGCGACGACAATCAGGATCAAGACCGCAATGGCGTGCGGCTCAGGCAGCGATGGAAATAACATATGGACCTCTCGTCAGATCGTGTCAGATCAGGCGCAATCATGTTGGACAGTTTGACGGCCAAGTACAAGACGCACAAAGGGAATGCCTGTTTCCCTCTGTTCACATAAGAAATGTCCAATCGTGGGTTGTCAGCCGAATAGCGTTGCCGTAGCTTTCCGGCACACGCTTAACTCAGGAGATTCTCATGGCCCTTCAGGATTACAAAACAGCTCTCGTCACCGGTGCTTCCAGCGGTATTGGGGAGGCCACCGTACGCGCGCTGACCAACCAAGGCATCAAGGTTTATGCCGCCGCGCGGCGCAAGGAAAAGCTCGATGCTCTGGCGGACGAAACCGGCTGCACGCCGCTTGTGCTGGACGTTCGTGACAAGGCTTCCATTTACGGCCAGCTTGAGAATCTGGAAATTGACATCTTGATCAACAACGCAGGCTTGGGGCGCGGGTTCGAAGCTTTGTTTGAAGCCGATCCGGATGATATTGAAACCACCCTTGAGACCAATGTCATTGGCGCGGCGCACGTGATTCGCGCGACCGGCGCCGGGATGGTCAAACGCAAGCGCGGCCATATCATCAATCTGGGTTCGGTTGCCGGGCTTTATCCCATAAACTCCTCTGTTTATGGTGCCAGCAAGGGGGCCATCCATTCCATGTCGCAAAACTTGCGCATAGAACTGAAAGGCTCGCGGGTCCGGGTCACGGAAATCTGCCCCGGTCGGGTGGCGACCAATTTCTTCAACGTGGCCGTCGATGATCCGGAAAAAAGCGCCAAGGCTTTTGAGGGTTTTGAGGCCCTGCAATCGGAAGATATATCCGATGCCATTATCTATGTTCTTGATACCCCCTGGCGGGTGAATATCGGCACCCTGGAGCTTTTCCCGACTGAACAAAGCTTCGGCGGCATGCAGATCACCCCGGCATCGGAGGCATAAGTCCCCGCTCAGGCGTCGCGCAGTTTTCGCATTTCGGGCCAATACAAAACGGCACCGACCATGAGCGCGACGCCAATGACCGACATCACCAGAACGGCTGTCGCCGCCCCCAGGATATCGGCCAGCATGCCGACCATCAGAATCCCGAAAGGCCCGGAACCAATACAGGTGGCCAGCACCCCCATCACCCGGTTGCGCCGTTCAGGCGGTGTATTGGCGATGATCAGGGCGGATTGCATGGCGGCAAATCCCGAAAGGCCAAAACCGGCGATGAACAACAATAGAAATGACACAATGAAATAGGGCGATGTGGCAAACAGCAGCACACAGACAATATAGAGGCTGGCACCGCCAAAATAGATTTGATGAAAACGTCTGGACCCCGCATAAAATGCGATGACCAAAGCCCCGAACAAGGCCCCACACCCTTCCGCCGACATCAGGACTCCTGTCGGGAACGGCGATAACCCAAGCTCTTCGCGGGCGATAACAGGGACCAGCGACATGAAGGAAAACCCGAACAGGTTGAGAATCAGGGTTATCGCCAGAGTCGCCATGACCGGTCGGCTTGAGCGGACAAACCGCATGCCCTCAACAATATTGGCGATGATCGACAGACGCGGCCCGGTTGATGGTATATACGCATAGACAACCGCCATCAGCAACACCCCGGCCACCAAATGTGCGCCAGCGCCAAGCACCAGCGTTCCTTCCAGGCCAAACGTTTCATAAAGAAAGCCGCCAACGAAGGGCCCCAGCATGCGGGTCGCGTTATTGGTGCAGGTATCTAATCCCATGGCCGCCGATATCCGGTCCAAACCGGCAATTTCGGCGATCATGGTCCGGCGTACGGTCATTTCCAGAGCCCAGAAAGTGCCGCTGAAGAACACCCCAGCAAAGAGATGCCAAAGCTCAAGATGACCGGTTTTGAATATGATAAAAAGGCCGCCGTACATGGCCGCCAGAATAAATAAAGAAACCACCAGCAGCTTTTTTCGGTCCACCCGTTCCGCATAGGCCCCGGCAACGGCACCAAACAGAAACATCGGCAACATACGAACAAATAACGTCATCGCTACCAGCAGAGGCGAGCCGGAAACTTCCAGCACATAGACCCCGACCGCCAGCATGTCGAGCCAGCGCATGGTTCCGGCCAGAGCGCCAACAAGCCAGCACCGGCGAAAATTGCCATGCAGCAAAAGCGCCAATGGCGCTCCCCGATGGGAAGAGGCGGTATCTGACATTTACGTTGAAGCTTAAACCGGGTGCCAGAAAGCGCCCGGCCTGTTTCTAAGCGGCTTTCTCGATGAACTCGATGGAAACCCCGTCGACATCACGCAAATAGACCACACGACTGCCCGTATTGGGGCCCTTGTCGATGGTCACCGGCGCACCCAGCGGCACAAATGTATATTTCTTTGCGGCATCGATGGCTGCATCCACGTCATCCACATCATAAGCCAGATGGGCGAAACCGGCATCACAGGGACGCCCCACGGTCTGCCCGCGGTCCACCGGTCCATGGTACTGGATCAGTTCAATGCGATGCCCCGGCCCCTGAATAAAAGCCACTTCAATATCTGCGCCCTTAACGGCCGAAATTTCTTCAACTACTTTCGGGTCGCGTGGTGCACGATTGATCAATTCAAAACCAAGACCATCGCAAAAAAACCCGATGCTGCGGTCCAGATCGGAAACCGTAAAACTCGTGTGATTGGTCCGAAACACATTAAAATCAGCCATTTTAGTTCTCCCTGTCAGGCTTATGCCTCTTGTCTGTCAGACCTTATACAACCTTGCTGCCCGCTCAGCCATGGCTTTTGCGGAACATCCCGACGCCAACCATCCCAACAATCATCGCGCCAACAAAAACCAGCGGCTTGAGCAAACCGAAAGACAGGGCCGATAGGGCCGGCCCCGGGCAAAAACCGCCCAGTCCCCAGCCAACACCAAACAGGACAGCACCCAGAATCAGTGGCGTATCAATATCGTTTCGGTTCGGCAGACTTATATCCAGGCCGAGCAGGGTTTTAACCCGCTTTTTAACAAACCAGAAAGCAGGGATCGTGACCAGCAGCGCGCCGCCCATGACAAAGGCCAGTGACGGGTCCCAGGCCCCGGCTACATCCAGAAAACCGAGCACCTTGGATGGATCAATCATTCTGGAAACCGTCAGACCTATACCAAACAGCAAGCCAGAAATGAGAGCGAAAAAAGGAATTTGCATGACTCAGCCTCCCATCCCGATCAGGTGCCTGACGACATATACAGTCACCGCACCCGCCGCCATAAAGACCACTGTGGCAACCAGGGAGCGGACGGACAGCCGGCCAATCCCGCAAACGCCGTGACCGCTGGTGCAACCAGATCCCAGCCGCGTTCCGACGCCAACCAGAAGGCCCGCAGCAACCAGCATTGGAATATCCGCATCAATAGTGACGGGCACAATACCGGGGCCAAACTCACTGACCGCAAACGGACCAAGCAACAAGCCAATTATAAACGCCAGACGCCAGGGCCTGTTTTCACGATCAAAGCTCAGCAAACCGCCCAAGATGCCGCTTATTCCGGCAATCCGGCCGGTCGTCCATAACAACAGCGCCGATGCGCCGCCGATCAACAGCCCGCCGATCAGGGCCGATACAGGGGTGAAGTTTTCCATGATCTGTCTCTCTATCATTGGGCTTGATGTTTCAGCTTACAGTTAATCATGCCGTCGCAAAATGCAAACTGCTGCCGCGTTAGACGGCCTGAATCTCTGCACGCAATGACCCAGCGCCAACAAAACGCCGGTAACGATCCAGTTCGGCAAGCAATTGGTCGCGCCTTCCCTTCCCCATGCGAATACCGGGTTCCAGCCACAATCCCTTGACCTCAAGCGCGTCGTTTTCTTTTACGTGTTTCATGTCAATGCGCCCGATGAAGCGCTGCCCCTCAAGCAGCGGGAAAACATAATAGCCATATTTGCGTTTGGCTTCCGGCACAAAAACCTCAATTTTGTAATCAAACCCGAACAGGCGCAGACAGCGCTTTCTGTCCCTGATCAACGGATCAAACGGGGATAAGACACGAACCCGGTTCGGCGGTTCCGGCATGTTAGACAACTGTTGAGGCAAATCCGGAAACGCCATGGCTTTTGTCGGTTGAACGCCGTCTGCAGGTTCAATCAGAACTTCCATCAGTTCCATATTGTTCAGATGCTCCTGACACCAGGCGCGGGCTTCCTGCGGGGTAATCAGATCCCAGAATGCGGCAATTTCCCCGGATGTTGCCGTTCCCAGCCTCGAAAGCGCCGAACGACAGGCCCAGTCAATGAAAGCCTCGCCGCTGACCGAGGCGTTTCGGTGCAATTCGGGGATAACATTTTCGGTGATATCATAGATTTTCTGAAACCCGGACCGCCCGGAAATCGATAACGCCCCGGTGCGCCAATGAAGTTCCAACGCGGTTTTTTCTGGGTGCCAGTCCCACCAACCGGTCCCTTTTTTGCGACGCGTTCCAACATCGCGGGCCATCTTAGGGCCTTCGCAGGCGACTTGTTGCAGAATGTCCGTCATGACCTCATCGAACCCTTCACGGCGGCGTGTGCGCCAGCGCTCGGGCAAGGTTGCTTTTTCCCGTTCAAACCGGTGTTTCCAGTAAGGATAAAAGGCGCTCGGAATCACAGCGGCATCATGAGTCCAGTGTTCAAACAGACTGCGGTCAGTCTCGAGCAGATGTGTGAGGTGTTTGGGTTGATAGGTCTGATTGCGGGTAAACAGGATCATGTGATGGGCACGGGCAACGGTATTGATGCTATCGAGCTGAACAAACCCCAAATCGGTAATCATCTCCAGTAAACCGGTTTTCGACAATTTTTGGCGGGGTGACCGGGCCAGTCCCTGACGTTCAAGGAACAATTGGCGGGCTTGTCTGTTAGTGATGATAATCGACTTGGTCAAAAGGGTCGTCCTGCAGAAATGATTTCGGTTGATTGAAGCCTAAATCTGATTGCATGTCCTTACCCAAAAAGCAAACGGCCGCCCTGAAGGCGGCCGTTAACTGTCTTATTCAGAACAGATGGAAGTGGCGTGTTAGCCGACCACTTCAATCTGGCTGAAAAAGTAGCTGATTTCCTCAGCCGCCGTCTCCGGTGCGTCGGAACCATGAACCGAGTTCGCTTCAATGCTTTCCGCGAAATCCTTGCGGATTGTGCCTTCGTCGGCATTTGCCGGGTTGGTTGCACCCATGATTTCACGGTTTTTGAGGACGGCGTTTTCACCTTCCAAAACCTGAACAACAACCGGGCCGGAAGTCATAAAATCACAAAGCTCGCCAAAAAAGGCGCGTTCTTTGTGTACGGCATAAAAACCTTCGGCTTGTCCACGCGTCAGGTGAAGCCGCTTCTGCGCAATGATACGCAGACCGTTGTCTTCAAAACGCTGGTTGATTTTACCCGTCAGGTTGCGGCGCGTGGCGTCCGGCTTGATGATGGAGAGCGTGCGCTCAATGGCCATCTTGTATCCCCTAATTGTTGTTTAAGAGTTGTGTTCATTCAATTGCAGTCTTCTGCACATCGGCGCACCTTTATACGGATATCGCCGACGCGGGGCGCGTTATAGCGCCACAAGGGCACTGTGGCAAGCCAATGCAAAACGGAAGTTATTCAGCACGAAAGATGGCGATGGTGCATTTTCAATCATGCTGCACCGTGTTATCACGCCCCAATCATGCTGCATATCAATGATCTCACCTACAGAATCGGCACGCGCCTGCTCTTTGACCAGGCAACAGTCGCCATTTCCGAAGGCCATCGGGTTGGCCTTGTCGGACGCAATGGATCAGGGAAAACAACCTTGTTCCGTCTCATTCTGGGCGAAATCAGCACCGATGATGGTGCCATCCAGCTGCGTAAATCGAAAAGCGTCGGCACCGTTGCCCAGGAAGCGCCGGCGGGCTCGGACAGCCTGCTGACAACCGTTCTCGCCGCCGATCACGAACTGACTGATCTGGAAGCCCGCGCTGAAACGGCGACGGACCCTCAGGAAATTGCCGAAATCCATACCCGGCTCGCAGATATCGATGCCCAGTCCGCCCCGGCTAGGGCAGCCCGCATTCTGGCTGGCCTCGGCTTTGATGAAGAGGCCCAAAACCGACCCTGTAGCGCGTTTTCCGGCGGCTGGCGCATGCGCGTTGCCCTAGCCGCAACCCTATTCGCCAGCCCCGACCTGCTGCTGCTCGATGAGCCGACCAACCACCTCGATCTGGAGGCCGCACTTTGGCTGGAGAGCTATCTGGCCGCCTGGCAAGGCACGATCATTATTATTTCCCACGACCGGACCCTGTTGAACCGTGTTGTAGATCAGATTATCCATCTCGAAAACGGCAAGCTTAACCGCTACACGGGCGGTTATGACCAGTTTGAAAACACCCGGCGCGAGCAGCAAAACCTGAACGCCAAATTGCGCAGCAAACAGTTGGCGGAGCGCCGCCGCATTGAAGCTTTTGTCGACCGCTTCCGCTACACGGCGTCGAAAGCCCGTCAGGCGCAAAGCCGGGTCAAGATGCTGGAACGCATGGAACCCATCGCGTCAGCCGTCGATGAACATACCGTCACCTTTGATTTCCCCACACCGGATCCGTTGTCACCACCATTGATCACGTTGGAAGAACTGGATGTCGGTTACGAGGCTGGAAACCCCATTCTGAAAAAGCTCGATTTGCGGATTGATATGGACGACCGCATTGGCCTGCTGGGTGCCAACGGCAACGGCAAATCGACATTGGTCAAATTGCTGGCGGACCGTCTCAAGCCCATGGAAGGCAAACTACGCAAATCATCCAAGCTGCGGATCGGCTATTTTGCCCAGCATCAGACCGAAGAACTGGTCATGGAACAAACCCCCTACGATCATGCGGCCAGGGCTATGCCCATGGCGACAATTGCCAAAGTGCGTGCGCATCTGGGCCGGTTCGGGTTTTCCGGCGAGAAAGCCGACACCCAATGCGCGAACCTGTCCGGCGGCGAAAAAGCCCGCCTGCTCTTTGCCCTTATGAGTTTGCAAGCGCCCCACGTCCTGCTTCTCGATGAGCCGACCAACCATCTGGATGTGGATGCCCGTGAAGCCCTTATTCAGGCTCTGAACGCCTACGACGGGGCGGTCATTCTGGTCAGTCACGACGCCCATTTGCTGGAACTGGTTTGTGACCGCCTATGGCAGGTCGCAGATCACAACTGCACCCCCTTTGATGGCGATCTGGGCGACTACCGAAAGCTCTTACTTGATCAACGCCGCGAAAAACGGCGGGACCAGAAAACCGACACGCCTTCAGACTCCCCGAAAACAAACCGTAAACTGCAACGTCAGGAGCGCGCTGCCCAGCGCGCCGAAACGGCCGATCTCAGAAAGTCCGTTAAAAATGCAGAAAAACGGATGGAACGGCTAGCTCGTCAACGCGACGAAATAGAGACCCGCCTTGGCGACCCGGAAATTTATGAAGGCGCCACCGCCAAACTTTTGGAATTGCAATTAAAGCTTGGCGAAATCAAATCCGAACTGGCAGAGACGGAAGAGCGCTGGCTTGAGATGGTCGGCAATCTGGAAAAAGCCAGCTAGCTCCTAACATCAGGAACTGGAGCGGCGCTCATCTTTTAAACGCTCGTCGGCGTTCAGACTCGGCCTGGCGGGTGATGATTTTATATGGGCATCTCCCGCGTCCTTGAAGCTCGACCAGTTCAGGACCCCTTGCACATAATGATGCGGCGGCTCAAACCCCCGAACGAAAGCTTCAAACGCATCGGCATTCAGGGGCGGAGACAAATAATCTCCCTGAATTTCATCACACTCCAGACGCCTGAGAAAGGCGACCTGCTCCACCGTACTCACCCCTTCCGCTGTCACATCCATGCCAAAACTGTGGCCCATGGTCGTAACCGCGCGCGCAATCGACCCGACCCCCGCATCCGAGCCGATATCATCAATAAACAATTTATCGATTTTAATCCGCTGCACCTGAAAACTTTTCAGATAGGCCAGACTGGAATAGCCGGTGCCAAAATCATCAATCGAGATGGAAACGCCTAAATTGGCGATTTCCTTAAAGGTTTCATTGGCTGAAATGGCATCTTTCATGGCGATCGTTTCCGTGATCTCCAATTCCAGAAATTCGGGGCGCAAACCGGTTTCATCAAGCACCGAACGGATGGACTCAACGATACCCTGATCACTGAACTGCAGGGAAGAAAGATTGACTGCCACCTTAAGCGGCCCCAGGTCCAAATCGTGCATGTTTTTTGCGACCTGACAGGATTTTTGCATAACCCACGCACCGAGCGGCAGGATCAACCGTGAACGCTCGGCAACCGGAATAAACTCCTCGGGTGAAAGTTCGCCGTATTCCCTGTGGTTCCAGCGTACCAAGGCCTCCATGCCACTGAGACGTCCGCTCGACAACTCCTGTTTCGGCTGAAAAAGCACGGTAAAGTCTTCGTCCCTTATGGCCCTCTCCAGATCATCTTCAATCGCCCAGCGCCGATCCATTTTTTCTTTCATCGGCGGCATGAAAAACCGGTAGCGCATTTCGCCCATCTGAATTTCCTGATCCAACGCCAGCAAGGCATTGCGCAACAGATCTTCTGGTGATTCCGCATCGTCGGGGAACACCGAAATACCGATGTGTGAGCGACACAACAAACGTTCTCCAGCAATGGCAATCGGGTTCTCCATGGCTGTCTGCAGCTTTTTCGCCGCCGTTTTCACCCCTTCGCGACTTTTCGGCTCGACCTGAATAACCGCAAACTCATTATGGCTGAGCCGGGCAACCGTATCGGAAGTTCTTATCGTGCTATTCAGGCGCTCGGCAATTTTACAAAGATACCCATCCGCTGTCCCATGACCCAGCGTATCGGCAAATCCTTTAAAATGCTGAAACCGAATGACATGAACCGCCACCTGCTGCTCATTCCGCAACGCCAGCGACACGACCTGCCTGAGACGGTCCAGAAAAAGGACCCGGTTGGCCAACCCGGTCAACGGGTCCCGATATTCCTCGCGGTAATCGTCGGACATATCGCGGACAAAAATGCTGACATAATGGGATTCCGGGGCGTTGACAAAGGCCAGGGAATAAAATTTTCCATCTATCGACCAGTCCGCATTTACCGCTTCGCCCCCTTCAACGGCGCGCTGCAAGGGTGCGCGCCAATCTTTGGGTATCAAATCCCCCAACTTGATTTTTGCCTGTCGAGCCAGGTTTATGCCATGTGCATTGGCGAACAGCATGTGGCCGTCACGGGAAACCCTTAATAGGGGAAACGGAAATTCAGACGCGATGCGGGCGAGGCTTTCCTGCTTGCTTGCCGCTTTAATTTCCGCCGTTAAAACAGCGTCAGATTCCAACCCCGATCGCACTTCTATCATTGTAAAACGCCCCTCACGTCGATAAGCACTATCAACAATTGTCACAAAGTTGATTAACTTAAGCACAATAAACTAGCTTACGACGTGACCGGCGTCACAGGTTTTGTCTTTCCTCATAGATTTTGGGTTCGTTCTTATGGTTTTATCTATCTCCTGCACCCAAATTTTGAAATCCAGTACAGGAAACGCTATCCGAGCGACAAAGGACCAGTTCATTTGTCGCAAACCCGCGCGCAGGGACGGCGCAAGCGGTCCCATACAGTTAACCTGCGCCGGTTCACCTTCCCCATGACGATGCCAACACGCCTGGCGGTATATTATGGGGCCTCTTTCATGATGCTCGGCATCCATTTGGTTTTTTGGCCGATCTGGCTCGAAAGCCGCGGTTTGAATGCAGCGGATATCGGGACCATTCTGGCTGCGGGCATAGCCTCCAAACTGATTGCCAATCCTTTCATCGCGCATTTTGCGGACCGTTTAGGCCAACGAAGGGCACTGATCCTGACCCTAACGGGCCTTTCATTCTGCGCATTCGTGCTATTTCCTTTTACCGAAACATTTGTCACGATTCTGGCGCTGCACCTCCTGTTTCTGGCCCTCTGGTCCCCCACAATGCCGCTCATGGAGAGCCTCGCCATGCATGGCATCACCACCTTTGGCTACGATTACGGCCGTATCCGGCTCTGGGGATCCGTCACTTTTATGTGTGCGGCAATAGGTGTTGGCTACCTGCTCAAAGACCGTTCGACGGATCTGATCTATCTGAGTATTGCCGTCACGTTGGCTTTGACAGTCGTAACGGCATGGACTTTGCCGGATTTAAGACCGCCAAAATCAGAAGGTCGAAACCTGACGCTATTACTCGTCATGAAGGACACGCGCTTTCTGGTTTTTTTATTTGGTACGGCCCTCATTCAATCAAGCCATGCCGTTTATTATGGTTTCGGCTCCATACACTGGAAAAACAATGGAATCTCGGAAGACTGGATCGGGTTTTTGTGGGCGATCGGCGTCTTGGCAGAAATTGTTCTGTTCGCCTTCTCGTCAAAAGTCATCGCCCGCATTGGACCGGCCCGGCTTATCGCGCTGGCCGGGATAGCCGGGCTTATCCGCTGGCCGTTGACTGGTATGGCCATCACAATTGGGCCGCTGATTGGCCTGCAGACTCTCCACGCATTAACGTTTGGTGCAACCCATCTGGGCGCCATGCACTTCATCCAAAGCCGAATAGACCCATCGCTATCCGCAACAGCTCAGAGTCTGTATTCCGGCGTTGTCATGGGTGGCGCCATGGGCCTGGCGTCATTGGCCAGCGGGCATTTATATCAGGCCTACCAGGGGTCTGCCTATTATGCGATGGGCGGAATGGCGGCAATCGGCGGGTTGATTGTGTTTGTTCTTCGCCGCAAAAAAAAACGGGGCGCTCTCCTAGAAGGCGCCCCGTCAGAACAACAAAAAAAGCGTTGTAAGGTCTAGAGTTTTTCGACGTTCATCCCGACCGTGATGGCGCCAATGGGTGTGCCGCCGTCCGAAACCGTTCCACTGACCTGCACCTGAAAGGATTTTGTGCTGTCATCAAATTCCACTTCATCAATGAACATAGCGCCATCGCCCGCGCCATAGCTCTTTTGCCACTTGGCTTCATCGCCTTGCATGTAATCGGATGTTGCATCGCTTTGACCAACATTCATCCCTTTATTGTCCATGATGAACATTTCGGTGATCACACCGCCAGCGGCATCTTTTTTTCCTTTGAGGAAGCCGGAAAGGTCATTGCTCAACACACCGTCGATCATTGCACCGCTACCTGCTTTTTTCTGGGCGCGCCATTCCTTGTCTGCAGCATCAATAGCCGCAGCATCCATGGATGCATGTTTCTCATTTTGCGCCTTAACAGCACTGATAACGGCTGGATCGTTCAACCAGCCAGCGACAAATTTATCATACGCGGCTTTCACCTGCGCATCATACTCACCGGCCATCGCCATCGTCGAACCCAATCCGGTCGCAATTGCAACAACGGCAGGTAATAGAAATTTACTAATCTTCATGAAACACTCTCCCGATATAATACAAACTACCAAGCAATCAATGCATACTAATTGGTTAATAGTCCCAGTTTAAGTAGCTACCCTCTAACCTATATTGCGCATGATTATCAATTACTTTAAATCATACGTTTATTCTGGCTCACTTATTTCACAAACCAGATAACAACATTCGCATACTCTGAATTAATTTGCTATAGATAGTTATCGTAGTGAAATTAATGAAAGCATAACAAAATGCGAATCAGCTATAAGATAGGGTTTGGCTTTGGTGCAGTACTGGTCATTATGGCCGCTGTTGGGCTTATTGGGTGGATAGGCTTGGGGACCTATGTAACTGGTGTTTCTAAACAAGGCGAGGTTACTAGACTAGCCGATGAAGTTGTTATCGCCAGCAGTCACGTCTCCAGCTACCGAATTCATAAAGACTTTTCCTCCCTCGACAAGGCCGCAGCGGAATTGGATAAAGCGATAAGTCATGCAACGGGTCTGATCGAAGATAACGCCTTTTCTGAACGCAAAGAACAGATTGAATCTGTTCAAAAATCGATCGAGAACTATAAGAATGGCTTGAGCGATTTCACCACGATTGAAATTGAGAACAAAAAACGACTGGATGAAATGCTGGCCCTAACGGCACGTCTTGAAGAAGCGGCGATCAACATCAGGGATATTCAGTTTACCCAGTACAACGAAGTTGCGGAAGTCCTTAAAGCTGCCGAAGAACAAAAAGATGCCCGTTTAAAACTGGCCGAACGCTCGGACGAACTCATTCGCACCACGCTTACAGCACGCCAGCAGGAAGCCATGTTCCGCCTGACCGGCAACTCAAATTACGCTGATGAGGCCAATAAAGCGATCAAAGGTATGTTTATGGCGTCATTGGGCATGAAAAAGCTCGCAAAAGGGACCAGCGGAGAAAAAGCCGTAGCCGATGTTTTCCCTGTTGTCACTGCTTACCGCAAAGGCTTTGCTGAACTTATGGAGGCCTTGGAAGATAAGGCCCCAACATCTCAAATTGAGAGCGACCTGAACAAAGTCTCCGATGCAATTCAGGGCTTAACCGGTGCAATTGCCAAAACGGAACGCGAGGCCTATGCAAAAGTTTCCGATGAAACAGACACCGCCAGCAAACGGGTCGATACAGCCTTTAATGCACAACGCAATGCCATGCAAATGGTCGCAGATATTCGTTTTCTGAGGTTGTCCGAAGTCAGTTATCTTGAAACAAAAGATCAGCAATTTGCAGACGACGTCAGCAATACACTGAAATCGATCTTTCTGACCGCTTTGCGCATGAAGAGGATCCTGAATGACTCTGCTCCTGAGCAAGCGGAAATGGTAAACAAAATGGCTATGGATAGCCAAGGATATCGAAAAGCGTTTATCGAGACATCAGAAGCCATCCAACAGCAGATTGCTGCTGAAAACGAGATGGAGGCCGCTGAAAAGTCGGTTATTGACATTATCAACACATTTAAAACCGAGCAGCATACCGAGTTGCTCGGCCAAAAAGATCTCAGCACCTCTTTAATTTCCGCAGGGGCTGTCGGTGGCGTTATCATCGGACTTTTTCTGGCGTTTTTCATCGGGCGAAGCATCTCAGTTCCGATCGTCAATATGGGCGAGGTCATGCAGCGCTTATCAAATAACGATTTGGATGTCGATATTCCGGGCAATAACCGGAAAGATGAAATTGGGGAAATGGCAAAATCGGTCCAAGTGTTTAAGGATAATGCCATAGCCGTCGCCAAGATTGCTGGCGAAAAAGAGCAGCGTGATAAAGAGGCTGAGGAAGAAAAGCGCCAGATCATGTCTGCTTTGGCTCAGGATTTTGAAAAGAGTGTTGGTGGCGTTATCGAATCTGTCGCAACTTCATCGGAAGAAATGCATAGCTCGGCGCAAGCCATGTCAAAAATGGCGGCGGACACCTCTGCACGTTCGACAACTGTTGCCACGGCTGCCGAGGAAGCTGCCAGCAATGTCAATAATGTTGCCGCTGCTACGGAAGAACTGTCAGCCTCCATTACCGAAATCAGCCGGCAGGTCAGCCAGTCCGCCAGCATCGCTAATGATGCCGTCAACGACGCCAACCAGGCCAACATCAAGGTCCAAAGCCTTAAACTGGCCGCAGAACGCATCGGTGAAGTTGTCGGTCTGATTACCGATATTGCCGAACAAACAAACCTGCTGGCCCTGAATGCGACCATTGAAGCCGCACGCGCCGGCGACGCCGGTAAAGGTTTTGCCGTTGTTGCCTCGGAAGTTAAAAACCTGGCGGGCCAAACCTCCAAGGCAACGGAGGAAATCAGTTCTCAAATCAACGAGATTCAGCGTGCAACAAATGAATCTGTTGAATCAATCGAGGGCATTTCAAAAACCATCACCCAGATCAATGAGGTATCCACAGCTATTTCAGCTGCGGTTGAAGAACAGGGCGCCGCAACCCAGGAGATTGCCCGCAACGTCGAACAAGCCTCTTCGGGAACTCAGGATGTGACGAGCAATATTTCCAGCGTCAATCAGGCAACCCAGGAAACCGGGAAAGCCGCTGACAATGCGCTTTCCGTATCCAGTGAATTAATGGAGCAATCAAAAAACCTGCGCCAGCAGGTGGCCCAGTTCCTAAAGCAGATCAACACCTAAGTCGCGCGCTTTTGGATACGCTCATAGCGGGCCATCAGGGCCTGCGCCCGCAAGGCAACGGGAACATCGATCATTTTACCATCCAGTTCGATGGCTCCCTTGCCTTGGGCCTGAGCGTCCTCATAAAGACTGACAATACGTTTTGCTGCGGCGACGTCTGCATCAGACGGTGAAAATTCGTCATTCAAAACCGGAACGACACTTGGGTGAATGCAGGCCGAACCTTCAAAACCGAATTTTTGCGACTTGCGCGCACTGAGTCTGTAAGCCTCCAAATCCTGATAATCGGCCACCGTTCCAATGGTTCCCAAAGGCAGAATGCCGGCAGAGCGCGCGGCATAGACCAGTTTCTGGCTGGCCATAAACAGGGTTTCCTCGTCGGGAACCATGCGCGTATCCAGAGCAAAGTCCTCGCCGCCCAGCGTGATCCCAGCATTACGCGTTGAGGCCTTGGCGATTTCCTCCATCCGGAAATAGGCACCTGCCGTTTCAACCATTGGCACCAGAAGCATGGAACCCGGCGCCATGCCTTGTTGTCGTTCACAGGTGGAAACCAGCTCTTCCAGTAAAAGCAGATGCTCCGCAGATTCTATTTTTGGGAGGTACAGGCCACAAATGCCCGGCATCACGGCGGCTTCGATATCCCGTACGGCGTCCTCGATCGGCCGATTGATCCTCACCAGAACATCAGCGCCTCCTTTGCCAGCGGCTTTTGCCGCCACAGCCAGACCCAGACGCGCTGCAGGGCGTTCAGCTGCCGGGACGCTGTCTTCCAAATCCAGAATAATGGCGTCAGCGCCGCGCGTATGAGATTTTTCGACAAAGGCCGGGTTATTCGATGGTACATAAAGCATGGACCGCCATACAGGATGTTCGATCATGGGGTTATCCTTCTATCTTTTTAGCTGCACGCAGCGTTTCAATTTCTGTTTTGGAATATCCGGCTTCCGCCAATAATGCGGAGGTGTGTTCCCCCAATGCCGGAGCTCTGTGTCGAAAGCCGCCTGGTGTGCCCGACAAGCGGGGTATGACATTGTGCTGAGGTGCTTGCCCCGTTTCATCGTCGGGCAGGTTCACAATCACACCGCGTTCATTGATATGTTCATCAACGATAATATCTGCAATGTCATAGACCGCTGAAGCGGTGATCCCGGCTTCCTGAAAAATCGCAAGCACTTCGTCCCGATCCCTCTCCGCCACCCAAGCGGCGACAATATCATTGACCTCATCACGTCGCGCCACCCGGTCGGCATTGGTCCGGTAACGCGGATCATCAATCATATCGGCACGGTCGATGGTTCGAAACACACGTTCTGCCATCACCTGAATAGAAGCTGAAAGCGCCACATATTTGCCGTCCCTGGCCAGATAGACATCACGGGGCGCGCTGGTGTTCGAACGATTGCCAACCCGCTCCTTGATCTCACCGGTCACCTGATAGGAATAAGCCTCCGGCCCCAATGTCGATAAAATGGGCTCCAGCAAGGACAGATCAATGACCTGCCCCTTGCCGCCCTTCAACTCAATCTCGCGTAAAGCTACCATGGTCGCGTAAGCTCCTTGCAGACCTGCAATCATATCGGCCAAAGCCAGCGGCGGGACCAGTGGTGGGCGGTCTGGATATCCGTTGCGCATGGCGAACCCCGACATCGCTTCGACCAGTGTACCAAAGCCGGGGCGCTCGGCATAAGGACCTGTCTGACCAAATCCGGAAACCCGGGCAATAACCAGTTTCGGATTACGGGCATGCAACTGCTCAGGTCCAATGCCCATTTTCTCGAGCCGACCGGGGCGGAAGTTCTCAACCAGAACATCGGCCTTTGCAGCCAGTGCCAAAATAATCTCAGCCGCCTTGTCGCTCCGAAAATCCAGCGCCACACTTTTCTTGTTGCGGCAATAGACCTTCCAGTAAGTGGCGATCCCCTGCTCCGTCCATGCCCGCAGCGGATCACCCTTGCCAACGGGTTCCAACTTGATGACGTCAGCGCCAAAGTCCGCCAGTTGCAAGGTCAGCATGTTGCCGGCAATCAGCCGCGTCAGGTCGAGAACCCGCACACCCGCCAAGGGACCCGTTGACCGCGCATCGAATTCAAGCGACTTCATTTAAGTTCCTGATTGTTACCTAAAGTTAAAGAGGTATGCCTTTTCAGAACACCAGTCAAATGCTCTATCGTTATGCCTAAAGCATCGGATCGCGATGAGCTCTGCGCCCGTGAAAGAGGCTTTTCGGGCGGCTCCTATCCGCTTTTTTTCGTCCAGCCGCCGGTGGCTGTTTGTTGCCAGTAGGCTAAGTTGTGCCCTGCCTCCTTATAGGTTTTCCAGCGCACCCGGGCGTCGCTAACAGAATCCGGGTCGTTGCCATCAAAGAGTTCGAAACAACGCTCAAAGTTGCCAATATTTTCTGACTTTGCGCCATCGGTCATAAACAAAAACGTCGAGTCATTTGGGTTTTCGTCGGAAACAGACAACCAAACCGGCTGTTGATCGGGGAACCCGTCTTTTGCGGTTCCGTGGGGCAGCCAGGAGTCCGGATCATAAGCCCATAAGGCATCAGCCAGCGCTTCTACCCGGGATTCGGAACCGGCCAGCACCAGCGCCCGCTTTCCAGCCGCCAGCGTCTTTTCCAGTAGTTTCGGTAAAGCGGCCTCCAGAGGAGACCGCTCCAGATGATAAAAAGCCACATCCGTCATATGGACACCCTTATCAAGAACAGGCTGGTCGCAGTTGCAACCAGCCTACACCCCGATCTATTTCTCGTAATGGTCGGCAACCAGCTGATTGAGCAAGCGAACACCAAACGCCGTGCCACCTTTCGGCACCGTCGGTGCATTTTCGGATGACCAGGTTACCCCGGCAATATCCAGATGCGCCCAAGGGGTTTTGCCGACAAACCGCTGCAGGAATTGTGCAGCTGTAATACTGCCAGCACCACGCCCGCCAATATTTTTCATATCCGCCGCATCGGATTTCAAGAGTTTGTCATAGGCATCGTTGAGCGGCAGCCGCCAGACTTTTTCGCCAACGGCCTGACCTGATGCGGTCAGGCGATCACAAAGCTGATCGTTGTTTGAGAACATTCCGGCGTGCTCATTGCCGAGCGCAATGATGATCGCCCCGGTCAAGGTCGCCAGATTGACCATGAACTTCGGGTTGAAGCGGGTGTTGGTATAATGCAGCGCATCGGCCAGAACCAACCGCCCTTCAGCATCGGTGTTCAGAACTTCAATCGTCTGTCCGTCCATGGCAGTGACGATATCACCCGGTCGTTGCGCATTGCCGTCCGGCATGTTCTCAACCAAACCGACCACACCAACGGCATTGACCTTGGCCTTGCGCCCGGCCAGCGCCTTCATCAGGCCGATGACAACCGCCGAACCACCCATGTCCCACTTCATGTCTTCCATGCCGGCGGCTGGCTTCAGGGAAATCCCGCCCGTATCGAAGGTCACGCCCTTACCAACAAATGCGACCGGCGCAGCTGCTTTAGCGGATTTTCCTTTCGGAGCACCGTTCCATTGCATCACGACCATTCGAGAGTCGCGAGCGGAGCCCTGCCCGACACCCAGCAAGGCACCCATGCCCAGTTTTTTCATTTGGGCTTCTGTCAGAATCTCGACTTTGACACCCAGCTTGGTCAGTTCCTTGGTCCGTTGCGCCAGGCTTTCCGGATATAGAATATTCGGTGGCTCGGAGACCAGATCACGGGTCAGGAAGACACCCGCCGCAACCTTGTCCTTGTCGGCAAACAGGGCGCGGGCCTTGGCCGAGTTGGCACACTGGATTTTCAGTGTTTTCAGGGTTGGTTTGTCTTCCGGTTTTTCCTTGGTCCGGTATTTGTCAAAGCGGTAGGAACGGAGCGTTGCACCAAAGGCGACTTCCGCTGCAGCATCGGCCGGACTCATATCCGAGCCGTCCAGCGCATCAATACACATCGTCACGGACGCAGCGCCAATGGATGACAAGGCGGCGTAAATCTTGCCTCCTGCTTTGAGCGCAGATTTTGCATCCAGATCCTTGGTTTTTCCCAACCCGATCAACAAGACCCGGTCCAGCTTGCTTGACCCCGGCGCCATCACCGTCAGGTCCTGTCCGGTTTTCCCGGTGAACTTGCTGGCCTTGATGGCGCGCGTCAACGTCCCTCCGGAGGCCTTATCGATGGCAGCCGCGCTGGACGACAACTTGCGTCCTTCACTGACTCCCACCACGGCAACGCCGGATTTCACTTCGGATGGATTGGCAAACGTAATTTTCATAGATGTCTCCGTCGGGATCAATTTTGAAAAAGATTATTCTGGCCTATTGGCTTACACGATTAAACAGTCCGCATCCAGAAAGACTCGACAACTACGCCAAAATAAGCCGCCTATCGGCCCGGCATGTCTTCCGTCGCCAGTTCTGTTTCTATGTCATTGAAGTTAGCGCCCGCTCCCCGCTCGCGGCTGAACAGCCATACCAGACCGCCCGGCAGGGAAATTCCCAGGCTGACAAACCCCACCAGTAACGAAAGAACAAAAGCCCCCTCATTGGGCACACCGACAAGGGCGAAGGCCGTGACCATAGCGGTTTCGCGGATTCCCCAGCCGCCGATGGATATGGGTATGGCCGTAATCAACAAGACCGGAGGCACCAGCATCAGGCAATCGGGCAGCGTGACCTGCAAGTCCAGACTTTGGGCCAGCACAAAGACACAGACAGAGAGGTTGATATGCGTTAACAAACCCCAGGTCGTGATGGTGAACAGATTTTTTGGTTTCGAGAAGACCAGACGGGTATCGGCGCTCAGATAGCTCAAACCTCGGACAATTTTCCATTTGTGGAAATTTTTGAAAAAGCGGTCAACGACCATAATCAGGATCAGCCCGCCAACGGCACCCAGCGTCAGCAGGATGGCCGAAGACAAGACCCAGTCGGTAGCCGCATTGTCGATACGTGTTTGAAAAAATGGCTGCGCAACATCAACCATCAACACCAGCGCCACAACTGTCGCTACGCGCTCCAACATCACACCGTTGATCGCGCCACGCAGTTTCAAGCCCGCCCTGTAGGCCAGATAGACACGGACCGCATCGCCGCCAGCCCCGCCCGGCAGGGCCTGATTAAAAAACATGCCGATGTAAAACATGCGCAAGGTATCGCGCAGAGGGATGGCGGCATCAATGGCAACACTGACGGCGCGCCAGCGGAGCCCACCCAACAACCACTGGATTGAAAATAAAGCAATGCCTGCGGCTAACAGCACCGGGTCCGCCTTCAGCAGACGCGTTTGCGCTTCCGCCAGATCAAGATCCCGAAACAGATACCAGATCAGCGCACCTGAAACCAAAACCTTAAGCGCAATCCCCAATGACTTCTTCAGCATCGAAACGATTTACCTTTTTGATGTATGCAGGCGCAGCTTTATCAGGTCATATGGAATGTGTCACGTTACGCCTGCCCGGCGGGCGCAGGCGCCTTTGCGCCAAAGCGGACCGGCACCCGCTTGCGGCCCCAGTCCCCCGGCGGACCATCAAAAACGCCAGCCGGAAGCAATCCGCAGTAATGACAATTGCCCGTATAATTGCCCTCAAACGACAGGTTCCAGTCGGACAATTCATACCAGTCCCGACCGATCAGAACCTCACCACAGGACGGGCAATAGGTGCTGGCGCCGGGCTTGTCGTGGACGTTGCCCGTATAGGCGTAGTGCAGGCCGTTGTTCAGCGCGATCTGACGGGCCCGGACCAGAATCTCTTTTGAGGTGCGTTCCTTGTCCATCATCTTCCAGTCGGGATGAAAGGCCGAGAAATGCATGGGCACATCGGGTCCCAGGTTGTCAAAGACCCAGCGCGTCATCTGATCAATCTCGTCTTCTGAATCGTTCTCGCCTGGAATAATCAGATTGGTGATCTCGAACCAGACATTGGTCTCATGCTTCAGGTATCGCAGCGTATCCAATACCGGCTCCAGCCCGGCCGAACAGAGGTCATGATAGAACGCATCGGTGAACCCTTTCAGGTCAACATTCGCCGCATCCATATGCGCGAAAAACTCCTTGCGGGCTTCCGGCGCGATATATCCTGCCGTCACCGCCACCGTCTTGATATCCCGTGCATGGCAGGCCTTCGCCACATCAATGGCGTATTCCAGAAAGATCACCGGATCGTTATAGGTAAAGGCCACACTCCGGCAACCGGTTTTCACCGCCGCCTTGGCGATCATCTCCGGCGTCGCTTCGGCTTGCAGTTTGTCAAACTCGCGCGATTTCGAGATGTCCCAGTTCTGGCAGAACTTGCAGGTCAGGTTGCAGCCCGCCGTACCGAACGACAAGACGGGTGTGCCGGGAAGAAAATGGTTGAGCGGTTTTTTCTCGATGGGATCAATGCAGAAACCGCTGGAGCGCCCGTAGGTGGTCAGGACGATCTGCTCGTCCTCGCAGGCCCGGACAAAACACAGCCCCCGCTGCCCTTCACGCAGCTTGCAATAGCGCGGACAGACATTGCACTGAATGCGCCCATCGTCGAGTTTGTGCCAGTATTTGGTCGGAAAATTCATGTTTAATCATACCATAAGCCATCAGCCCCAATGAAGTTTAATTACCCCAAAAGCCACTTCATAGTTGAAGAGCGAATTTTCTGAAAATTTTATCCTTATTTAAGGGCCGGAGTGATAAACTTAAAATTCGAAAAATAAGTTGAGGGTTGAACAATGGGCGCTATTCGCCGGGCCGCCGTGGCTGGTCAGTTTTATCAGAACGAAGCGGACGCACTGCGTTCCACCGTCGCGGGTTACCTCGCGGACGCGGCACAGCAAAGTGGCCCTCCGCCGAAAGCCATCATCGCGCCGCATGCGGGTTTTGTTTATTCCGGCGCGATTGCCGCCAGCGCCTATGCCACCATCGCTCCCAACAAAGATAAAATCCGTCGCGTTATTCTGCTCGGCCCCTGTCACCGGGTCGCTGTCCGCGGTCTCGCCTTGAGCAGCGCCGACGCCTTCGAGACGCCATTGGGCCCGGTCGAAATTGATACGCAAGCGATCGCCCAGATTGAAGGACTGACCCAGGTTCAGGTTTATGATGCGACGCATGAGCGCGAGCACAGCCTTGAGGTCCACCTGCCCTTCCTGCAGGTGGTGCTGGATGATTTCAAAATTGTCCCGCTGGTGGTGGGCGAGGCATCGCCGGCGGACGTTGCGGAAGTTCTGGAAACGCTATGGGGCGGCGAGGAAACCCTGATCGTCGTCAGTTCCGATTTGAGCCATTATCTGGACTACGCCAGCGCCCAAACTCTGGACAGGCAGACCTCGGCTGCCATCGAACAGTTGGACCCGTCGGCCATCGGCCAAAACGGCGCTTGCGGGCGGTTTCCTGTCGGCGGATTGCTTGAAGTTGCCAAACGCCATGGCATGCAGGTGACCACGCTGGATGTCCGCAACTCCGGAGATACCGCCGGTACGAAGGACCGAGTTGTTGGGTATGGCGCCTGGATCTTCACCGAGCCAGCCACTGAAAAGCCCGAACCTGTTACTTCAAAACAGGACAGCCCGTCGCCGCAACGCCGTTCGAAAGTGACCCTGCAGCCTACCCAAAAGGCCACCCCGTCGCCCGAAGAAACGCCAAAAAGACCAAAGGCGACCATCACGCTAAAACCGACCGCCAAGCCAGCGTCGCCTGCCGGAACACCGGTGGTACCCGCCAAAGCCAAAATCCCCACTGAAAGCAAAAGCGTCCCCGTTGACGAAGCCGCCTTTGAACAGGCAACGCGGCAACTGCTAGCCGATCACGGCGCCAATCTGTTGCTGTTGGCGGCCTTTTCCATTGACCACGGCCTGAGCCACGGCAAGGCCTATCCGGTCAATCTGGAGGATCACCCTGCTGTGCTGCGGGAAAAGGCAGCCAGCTTTATCACATTGAAGAAAAAAGGCGCTCTGCGCGGCTGCATCGGCTCGCCAGAAGCCCATCGGCCACTGCTCGCCGATGTGTCGGAAAATGCCTTCCGAGCGGCCTTTGCCGACCCGCGCTTTCCAAAGCTCGAAGCCGATGAACGCGAAGAAGTCGAGCTGTCTATCTCTGTTCTCAGCCCGCAAAGCCCAATGGACTTTGCCAATGAACAGGAACTCCTGGCCCAGTTGCGGCCCGGGACCGATGGGCTGGTGATTGAGGACGGTGCCATGCGGGCCCTGTTCCTTCCATCCGTCTGGAGCCAGTTGCCCCGGCCGGAGGATTTTTTGCGGCGCCTCAAGATCAAGGCCGGCATGCCACCCAATCATTGGTCAGACACATTCCAGGCCCGGCGCTTCATCGCTGCGGAAACCTCAACAAAAGACATGGCTTAAAGCCCTAAATCTGTTGACATCGCCAGCCCGGCGGGGATGATCAGGTCCATCTGAATTCATACTTTTGCCCGCATCAAGGAGAACATCCGTTGCTGAATATTGGTCTTGGTTTCGTCAAACAGGTTGCCGACATCTCGAAACGCGCCGGCGTCGAAATCATGAAGGTTTACCAAACGGATTTCACCGTCGACACCAAGGATGACAGCTCACCCGTCACCAAAGCCGATTTGATGGCGGAAGCGGTCATTCTGCGCTCAATCCGTGAAGGCCTGACCGACCGCTACCCCATCGTTAGCGAGGAAGCTGCATCGGAAGGCCGTATTCCCGACGTTCAGGGCACCCCCTTCTGGCTCATCGACCCTCTTGATGGCACCAAGGAATTCATCAACCGCAACGACGAGTTTACCGTCAATATTGCATTGATCGAAAACAACCGCCCCGTCCTTGGCATCGTCCATGTGCCAGCCACCGGCACCACCTATTCCGCCTCTGCCGCGGGGGCTTTTGTCGAGCGCAAAGGTGAGGCAATGACGCCCATTCATTGTAACGCCCCCTCAAACGGTGGCCTTATCGCCATGGTCAGCCGTTCCCATCGCTCGCCGGAGGTTGATGAGTTTCTCAAGGGTTTCAATATCGCCAAAGAAATCAGCGCCGGCAGTTCCCTCAAATTCTGTCTGGTCGCTGAAGGCAGCGCCGATCTTTATCCGCGCTTCGGACGAACCATGGAATGGGACACCGCCGCCGGGCATGCGGTGCTGCGTTTTGCCGGCGGCAGCGTAAAAACCACAGACGGGATTGATCTGAGCTATGGCAAGCTTGAGTTTGAAAACCCCCATTTCATCGCCGCCGGTCCCGGCATTGAAAGCGCCACGTGAAACCATCAGACCTGCAAACGGATGCCCGCCTTCTCCCCACGGATGACCAGGGCATTCAAACCGCCGCCCAGGCGCTGCAAAACGGCAGTCTGGTGGCTTTTCCAAGTGAAACCGTATATGGGCTGGGGGCCGACGCCACCAATGACAACGCCGTTGCTGCAATTTATGCGGCGAAAGGCCGCCCCACCTTCAATCCCCTGATCGTACATGTACCGTCGGTCGATATGGCTCGTGAATATGCGCTGTTTGACGGACGCGCAGAACAACTATGCGAAGCCTTCTGCCCGGGTGCCCTGTCGCTGGTCCTGCCGCGCCGGGAAAACAGCCCCTTGTCGTTGCTGGTTAGCGCCGGTCTTGATTCCGTCGCCATACGCATCCCCAGCCATCCCATCGCCCAACGCCTTCTCACCGCCTGCGGCAGGCCCGTCGCGGCCCCCAGCGCCAACCTCTCAGGCGCAGTAAGCCCGACCACACCCGCCCATGTCCTGAACGGCTGGCCCGATCCAAAACAGGAAGGCCCACGTTATATTGTCGACGGAGGCGTCTGCGCTATCGGCCTTGAATCGACGGTTCTCGATCTGACGACACCCACCGCAACGCTGCTCCGGCCCGGTGGGGTTTCCCTGGAGGAGATCGAAGCAGAGATCGGCCCCATAGCCATCTCCCTTAATGATGACACCGCACCGAAATCACCGGGAATGCTGTCGCGACATTACGCACCGAACACCCCGGTGCGGCTGAATGCCCATTCGGCCTCCGCCGGTGAGGTGTTTGTCGGGTTTGGACCTGACGACACCGGCAGTCCTTACAATTTGAGTCCCAATGGTAATCTGAATGAAGCGGCGGCCAACCTGTTTTCAACCCTGCGTCGGCTTGATGAGCTTGGCGCCACGGGTATCGCCATTGCCCCGATCCCCGACAATGGCCTCGGCTTAGCCATTAATGATCGGCTCAAGCGGGCGGCGGCGATGGCTTGAACTTCGGCAGAGCGACTTTGACAAGAGTTCCCTTGCCCAGTTCACTTTCCATTTCGACAAATCCCTTCATCATTTCCGCCAGAGTTTTAACCAGCGTCAGACCGAGGCCGGTTCCTTCACTGGCCAGTTGAGGGGAAGTGGAGGCCTGAACAAAAGGTTTGAAGATTTTTTCCATGGCGTCTTCAGCAATGCCAATCCCCGTATCGCTAACGGCAATCAGGACAAAACCCCCCCCCATCTCCTTTGCCGACACGTCAACCGAGCCGCCCGGTTCGGTAAATTTGATAGCGTTTGAGATCAAATTCAGAAGGATTTGTTTAACACGGATGGAATCGCCATGAATTTGCGGTAAATTTTCGGGGATGCTGACGTTCAGCCGGATTTCATTTTTTTCAGCCCGGTCCCGGACCATCCGGATCGACGAGTTTACGGTATCTGCGACGTTCACCGCCTCATCCGCGACGTCCAGGGCGCCAGCCTCAATTTTCGAAACATCCAGAATATCATTAATCAGTTCCAGCAAATGACGGCCCGAATAATTGATGTCAGACGCATAGGATTTGTAACGCTCAATCTCGTTATCCTTGATATAATCGCCCTTCATGAGGTCAGAAAAGCCGATGATGGAATTCAGGGGTGTTCTGAGTTCGTGGCTCATATTCGCCAGAAACTCGGTTTTGGCCCGGCTTGCAAATTCAGCTTCCTCTTTCGCCTGCCGCAGCTCTTTTTCCACCCGCTGTTGTTCTGAGACATCCAGATAGGCTGACTGAATGACGGGCTCGCCATCCCATATGAACTTATGTGTAATGGATTGTATCCGGATCACTTTCCCGTCTTTACGCAAGCCGTCAAAAACCAGGTATGCAGGCACGTCTTCCTCAGCCATTCGCGCATTTTTAATAGCCGTCAGGCGCTCCAACTCATAAGGCGCGAGCAGCATCTCGGAAGAATCTAAATCCATAATCTCTTCAACACTGTCATAACCAAACATGTGAGCTAATGCTTTGTTCGCAAAGCGTATTTTTCTATTCGCATTGATGATCAGTATGCCTTGCAAGGAGCCATCAACAAGACTGCGGTATTTTGCCTCACTTGCCTGTTCGGCCTTCTCGGCAATTTTTTGTTTTGAAATATCGCGGATAAACGAAACGATATTATGCTTTTTTCCGGCTTCGTCGTAGATCAGGGTTTCTGAAACCTCACCCCAGACCGTTCGCCCGTCGGCATGCAACAAGCGCTCTTCATAGTGTATATTATCCGCCTCACCCGCACATAATTTCTGACGGAAATTAATTGTACGATCAACGTCATCGGGATGAGTTTGCCGTGTAAATGGACCTGTAAGCAGATCGTCTTCCGTCCGCCCCAGCATCTCGCAAAAGGCCCTGTTCACCCGAACGCGCTTATACCCATCCGGTTCAATAAGAGATATTCCAATATTCGCAGCCTCAAAAACACTGCGCAGCATGGCTTCGCTTGTTTTCAAGTTTTGCACGGCGGCGTGCTGTGTCGTGATATCCTGAACAGACCCGACAATTCGGACAACGCGCGATGTGTCCGCACTCAGTTCAACACGGGAAAAGGCACGGACGGTGCGGCTGGTTCCTTCGCGGTCGTTAATCCGGAACACATCAACCCGGGCCCGCCCAAGCTTGAAATCCTGAATCCGATCTTCCAGATCACCCAGATCATCCGGATGAATGATATCACTCCAAATGCCGCCCTTATTTATATCTCCCGTATCCGGAAGAATAGCTTTGGCAAGCTCACCTTCGGACCATTCAAGCCGCATACCGCCTTTTTCATCAACAGCATAGGAATAGATAAAGTCGCGGTCCGTTACCCCCCCACTGACAGGAGACAAAAATAGACTGTCAACCATGAGCGGGCTCACTTAGCATTTACGAACGACCTGCCTTCCCATGACGACCACGTGTGTTTAGTATTCAATTCTGCATACATATTACTGAACCATAATGCGCAAATCACCAGCCGGTCCAGCATTCTTAACGCATCAATTGCATCATTGAAGTTATGCCTGCATCATGGAACAGTGTATTCACAAACAACGAATTTCAGGCAAGGTTGTATTGTTTTTTACCGCTATCCAAATGGTATTACCCGATAACGGATTGCTGCCTGCAATAAAAGATGGGGCGCTGTCCCGATGAACAGGGCTTTCCTGAGCTTTCTTAAACTGATTGTTGGTGCCCTTCGCGATTTAATACCTATCATACTCGTTGTCGCTTTTTTTCAGATTATCGTCCTGCAGCAACCATTTCCGAATCTCGGCCAAATTCTGGCTGGTGCGTTCTGTGTTGTGATTGGTCTCGCCCTCTTTGTTCAGGGCCTGGAAATGGGGCTGTTTCCCATAGGCGAATCCCTGGCCACGGCAATGACCCGCAAAGGCAGCCTCATCGGTTTGATGTGTTTTGCTTTTATGCTGGGCTTTGGCACAACCGTAGCCGAACCGGCGCTGATTGCCGTCGCAGCTGAGGCTGCGGAAATTGCTGGACAGGCCGGAAACATTGATGCCGACAGTCAGTCCAAAAATTCCTATGCGTTCGGTTTGCGAATGACTGTTGCTCTATCTGTAGGCTTCGCCCTGGTCGTTGGTGTTTTTCGGATTCTGATGGGCTGGCCCATCCAGTTTTTCATCATTGGCGGATATCTGCTGGTGGTCGCGATCACAGTCTTTGCGCCGCCGGAAATCGTCGGTATCGCTTATGATTCCGGTGGTGTGACCACATCGACCATTACCGTGCCTCTGGTCACAGCACTGGGCGTTGGCCTGGCGACGACCATCAAGGGACGCAACCCGCTGCTCGATGGCTTTGGCCTGATTGCGCTCGCCAGTCTGACACCCATGATCTTCGTTATGATTTACGGAATGGTGATATGATGGCGTTTCTAAGCCACCTACTTGAAGTGACAACCGGAACACTTCTCGACGTCTTGCCGATTGCCGCCATTCTGTTTGTCTTTCAGGCATTTGTGGTGCGCCGGAAACCGGCCCATCTCAAACGTATTCTTTTCGGTTTTCTTTATGTTCTGCTTGGATTGAGCCTGTTTCTCGTCGGCCTGGAAGAGGCGCTATTCCCGCTTGGCAAAACTATGGCCAACCTGCTGACAAACCCGGAGTTTCTGGGCATTGCAAAAGGCAGCCCTGTATATTGGGCCGATTACATGTGGGTTTATCTGTTTGCAGCCATGATCGGCTTTGCCACAACGATTGCCGAGCCTTCGTTGATTGCGGTCTCGCTGAAAGCCCAGGAAGTCTCCGGGGGATCATTGCGGGCCTTTGAGCTTCGCATTGCTGTTGCCGTTGGCGTGGCGGTGGGCGTCAGTGTCGGCGCTTACCGGATTGTTTCCGGGACGCCACTGCCTTATTACATCATGGCCGGTTACGGGATCGTCATTTTGCAAACGCTGTTCGCGACCAAGTCCATTATTCCCCTCGCCTATGATTCCGGTGGCGTGACCACGTCAACCGTCACCGTACCCGTGGTCGCCGCCTTGGGTCTTGGACTGGCAACCGCCATTCCGGGCCGCAGCCCGCTGCTTGATGGCTTCGGGTTAATCGCCTTCGCCAGCGTGTTTCCCATTGTCTCGGTTTTCGGATACGACATGCTAAACCGTTGGCTCAGGGGCCGCAAAGATAAGACCATTAAGGAGAAAGTGTATGAATCTTAAAATGATTATGGCTTTTGTTGCCGATGACAAAACCGATACCGTCATGGAGGCTGCCCGTCACGCTGGCTGTACTGGCGCCACAGTGATTACCAGTGTGCGCGGTGAAGGACTGGTTCCCGAAAAGACCTTTCTGGGCCTTGACCTGTCAGCGCAACGCGACGTTTTGCTGTTTCTTGTTGCCGCTCCGAAAGCTCGTGAAATCCTGGAAACCATTTCCAAGGCAGGCCGTTTTGATGAAGAACCGGGCTCCGGAGTTGCGATCCAGATTGAAATTGAGGATGCCATTGGCTTAAAAAGCCAGGAAGAGGCATTGATCCATGAAATAGAGGACTCCCTATGAGCGAGAAAAAACTGACAACCGTGTCGGAAGTCATGTCAACCAACCTGATTACAATTGATGCGACGGCCACAGTCCATGACGCTAGCGTGCTCATGCACAAACACCAGACAAGCTCCATTGTCGTCAATCGGCGCAATGCCGCCGATGAGTTTGGTCTCGTTGTTGTCTCCGACATCGCCAGTAAGGTTCTCGCAGAGAACCTGTCCCCCAAGCGGGTCAATATCTACGAGATCATGTCGAAACCGGTTATTTCCGTGCCGCTGGAAATGAATATCGTCTATGCCATGCGCATGCTGAGCCGGTTCAAACTCAGCCGGGCACTGGTTATCGACCATGACCGCAACCCGCTCGGCATTGTCACGCTGCGTGATATGGTTCTGCGCAACATCACAGATATCGAGGCTGAATAACGGACGTATCGATACGCACGGGGCAAACATCTCTTGCTCCCATAGCCCACGAATGAAAAGATGCGCCATGACGCTGGGGGAACAGGTTTCCATTCGGCGTCATTGTTCGCGACCCTCGGTTACCCAACCTTACATGTTTTTATTTTCAGGAGATTGACACTCACAATGTCAAATTCAACAACAGGCCTACAGGCCATCCGCGAAGCCCTCGGCAGCAACGGTTACATCGACACAATGCCGGAACTGGACGCCTATCAACACGAATGGCGAGGGCTCTGGCAGGGGCAGTGCGATCTGGTTGCCAAACCGAATTCCGTTGAGCAGGTCTCTCAGGTTCTCAAGATCTGTTACGAACACAGCATCCCTGTTGTCCCACAAGGCGGCAATACCGGCCTTGTCGGCGGCGGCGTGCCGAAAAGCGGAATTGTCCTTTCAACTGAGCGCCTGAACAAGGTTCGTGAAGTTGACCCGGTCAATTTCACCATCTCCTGCGATGCGGGATGCGTGCTCGCCGATATTCAGACAGAGGCCGATAACGTCGACAGGCTGTTTCCACTCAGCCTTGGCGCTGAAGGAAGCTGCCGGATTGGTGGCAATTTGTCGACCAATGCGGGCGGCGTACAGGTGCTGCGGTACGGCAACGCCCGCGATCTGGTTCTGGGACTGGAAGCGGTGTTGCCGGATGGCCGGATATGGGACGGCATGCGCGGCCTACGCAAGGACAACACCGGTTACGACCTCAAACATCTGTTTATCGGCGCAGAAGGCACGCTGGGCGTGATCACCGGCGCCGTCTTGAAGCTTTATCCGAAGCCCCGCCAACGTGAAACCTGCCTGGTCGCTTTTGAGACGGTGGAGAACTGCATTGAGCTGTTCACCCGCATGAGTGCCTATGCGGGAGATGCTCTGACCGCCTATGAAGCCATGAATCGGCTGGCCGTTGAAGTCACCTTCCGGCATGGGCACAACGTCCGCGACCCCTTTGATGCACCCCATGCCTGGTATGGCCTGATGGAACTAACCAGCCCGCGCGACGGAACAGATTTGCGCGAAGCCGTTGAAACGGTGCTCGGGCAGGCCTTTGAGGATGGCATTGCCGCTGATGCCGTACTGGCCGAAAGCGTGGGCCAGAGCGAGGATTTCTGGCGTATCCGCGAATCAATTCCCGAATGCCAGGGGCCGGAAGGTGCCAGCATCAAAAACGATGTCTCCATACCGATCTCACAGGTAGCCGAGTTTTTTCGCCAGACCAACGCAGCCGTCGCCAAGGTCATCCCCGGCATTCGGTTCGTTTCCTTTGGTCATATTGGTGATGGCAACATCCACTACAATCTGAGCCAGCCCGTGGGTGCCGACCGCGAGGCTTACCTCAAGCGATGGCACGATGTGAGCGATCCAATCAACGAAATCGTTTATAAACTAAACGGTAGCTTTTCCGCCGAGCACGGCATTGGGCAGCTTAAACGCACAGAACTGGCGCGCTATCGTTCACCAGTGGAAATGGATATAATGAAATCGGTGAAAAATGCACTGGACCCCAAAAACATCATGAACCCGGGCAAGATATTTGAAGATTAAGGTTACCCCATGAGCGACGAGACCCCGAAATTCGAGCCGGTTGATGTTGCCGACATGCCGCGCTTCTCTGGGATGCCGACGTTCATGCGTCTGCCTTATGTGGAAGATCCGTCATTGGTCGATATCGCCCTGATTGGCATTCCCTGGGACGGTGGCACCACCAACCGGGCCGGTGCGCGCCATGGGCCGCGCGAAATCCGCAACATGTCGAGCCTGATGCGGCGCATCAATCCGGCCAGTAAGATATCGCCCTATGACCTCTGCCGGGTCGCTGATCTGGGCGACGCCAGCGTTAATCCCATAAACCTCATGGATACCATGGCAAAGATCGAGCAGTTCGCGGCGGACATTCATAATGCTGGCGCGGCCCTGCTCAGCGCTGGCGGGGATCATCTGATCACGCTCCCCATCATGCGCGCCATCGCCAAGGACGGCCCCGTTGGCATGGTCCATTTCGACGCCCATTGTGATACTGGCGACAGCTATTTCAACGGCGAGAAATACACCCACGGCACCCCCTTTCGCCGCGCCGTCGAAGAAGGGTTACTCGACCCAAAACGGACCATCCAGATCGGTATTCGCGGGTCCATGTATTCGGAGAACGACTGGCAGTACTCTTATGACGCAGGCATGCGGGTGATCACCATCGATGAATATTTCGAGATGGGGGTCGATGCGGTGATCGCCGAGGCACGTCGGGTCGTTGGCGACGGGCCCACCTATGTGAGCTTTGATGTGGATGGTCTCGATCCGGTTTATGCGCCCGGCACCGGAACGCCGGAAATCGGCGGTTATTCGACCTATGAGGCGCAGAAAATGGTGCGCGGCCTGCAGGGGCTCAATCTGGTGGGCGGCGATGTGGTGGAAGTCGCACCCCCGTTCGATCCGTCCGGCAATACGGCATTGGTCGGCGCGACCATGATGTTCGAGATATTGTGTGTTCTGGCCGACAGCCTGCACAGCCAGTCTTAGGCTTTCAGAGCCGCTTTATCCGCCTCTTTAAAGCCGACGGAAACAGCGCCGTCCCGGTCAAACACCGGACGCTTGATCAGGGCCGGGTGCATGACCATCAATTCAACTGCCTTTGCTTCATCAACACCGTCTTTATCGGCATCTGGCAACCCCCGCCATGTGGTGCCGCGCCGATTCAACAGCGTTTCCCAGCCAACGGCCTTTACCCAGCCTGTAACCAGCGCCTGATCAATGCCGTCCTTTCGAACGTCCAGAAAGCGGTGTTCAATGCCTTCGGCTGTAAGCCATTTGGTGGCTTTTCGACAAGTATCGCAGTTTTTAAGTCCGTATAGGGTCAGCATATTGTTTTATCTCTGTTGATCGGTTTTTTTTGGTGCATATATGTAACCCTGTTTGTATCCTCCCTAGACACTGAAACCAACGGAAAATCAAAATGCTTGCGCTTATTTCTCCAGCTAAAAAACTCGACTTCGATTCTGAAACAACCCTGGACACCTTTAGCCAGCCGGAATTTCTCGATCGCGCGGATACGCTGGTCACGGCGGCGCGCAAGCTGAGCCGCAGCAAGCTGGCGCAAACCATGCACCTCAGCGACAGCCTGGCCGAGCTAAACTACAACCGCTTCAAGGCCTTCAACACGCCCTTTGATCTCGGTAACGCCAAACAGGCGGCACTGGTTTTCAACGGCGACACCTATGTGGGCTTGCAAGCCCCCACCTTCGATAAAAAAGACTTTGCCTTTGCCCAGGATCACTTGCGTATTTTATCGGGCCTCTATGGATTGCTCCGGCCTTTGGACCTGATCCAGCCCTACCGCCTTGAAATGGGCGCCCGCTTCAGCCCCCCCCGCAAAAAAGATCTTTATGATTTCTGGGATGGCGAGCTGACCGACGCCATCAACGAAATTCTGGAAACCCACAAAGATAAAACCGTGATCAATCTGGCCTCCAATGAATATTTCAAGGCGATTAAGAAAAAGAACCTGACCGGGCATTTAATCACGCCTGTGTTCAAGGAAGTGAAAGACGGCGAAGCACGAACGTTGGGTATGTTTGCAAAACAGGCCCGCGGCATGATGGCCCGCTATATGATTGAAAACCGGATTGGGACTCCCGAGGGCCTCAAAAAATTCAACAGCGGCGGCTACAAGTTCCAGAAATCGCTTTCCGATGACAGCACCTGGGTCTTCACCCGCAAACAGCCTCCACCTGCGAGCGCCAAGAAGAAATAACGCCAACTGCGCCAAACACCGTCTGAGGATACTCGCATGACTGCCTATCAAGCTCCCATTGCCGACATGCTGTTTGATATCCATGAACTGGCGGGAATGTCTGAGATAAGCGCGCTTCCGGCCTTTGAAGACGTCACGCCCGACCTCGTCGAAGCCATTCTGGCGGAAGCTGGAAAGCTGGGAGCAGACGTTTTGGCTCCGCTTAATCACGCCGGAGATCAGCAGGGCTGCATCCTGGAAAACGGCGTTGTCCGCACACCCGACGGCTATAAAGAGGCTTATCGGCAGTACATCGATGGCGGCTGGAACGGCATGCCCTTTGACCCTGCGGTTGGCGGTCAGGGGTTACCCTGGCTGATGACGGCAGCTGTTGGTGAAATCGTCCATGCGTCTAACATGGCTTTCGGTTTATGTCCCCTGCTCACACAAGGGACCGTTGAATCGCTCTCGCATTATGGATCAGAAGCCCTGAAAGCCACCTATCTGGAAAAGCTGGTGTCCGGTGAATGGACCGGCACCATGAACCTGACCGAGCCCGGGGCCGGGTCTGATCTTGCGCAAATCCGCACCAAAGCATCCCGCGATGGTGACCACTACCACATCAAGGGCACCAAGATTTTCATCACCTATGGCGAGCAGGATTTCACGGAAAACATCGTCCATATGGTGCTGGCCCGGCTCGACGATGCGCCAGAAGGCATCAAGGGCATTTCGCTGTTTGTCGTGCCGAAATTTCTGGTCAATAACGATGGCACTTTGGGACAACGCAACGATCTCAAATGCGTATCGCTGGAACATAAACTGGGTATTCACGCCAGCCCAACGGCAGTTATGTCCTATGGCGACAATGAGGGAGCGGTCGGATACCTGGTTGGCGAAGAAAACCACGGCATCGAATACATGTTCACGATGATGAACAATGCCCGACTGATGGTCGGCGTTGAGGGGGTTGGCATTGCCGAACGGGCTTACCAGCAGGCCCGCGCCTATGCCCGCGAACGCATCCAGAGTCGCAAGCTCGGGTCCGACGACAAACGTCCGGTAGCGATTATTGAGCACCCGGATGTCAAACGTATGCTGCTCACCATGAAATCAAAGACAGAAGCCGCACGCGCCCTTACCTTTTTTGTTGCCGGCCAGTTGGATATCTCGAAATCACATCCCGATGCAGACACCCGTGCGCGGGCTTTTTCCCTGCTTGATCTGCTGACCCCTGTCGCCAAAGCCTGGGGTTCCGATATCGGCATCGAGGTTGCCAGTATGGGCATGCAGGTCCATGGCGGCATGGGTTATATTGAAGAAACCGGCGCCGCCCAGCATCTGCGCGACGCCCGTATTGCCGCTATTTATGAAGGCACCAACGGTATTCAGGCCAATGACCTGATTGGCCGTAAAATCGGCCGCGACGGCGGCAAGGCCGTAACCGTGCTGACTGAGCAAATTCGCCAATTTCTCGATCAGTTGGCAGAGCAATCCTCCAATGATCTGCAAACCATCCACCGCCAACTCACCCGCGCCCTTGACGCGCTCGAGCAGGCGAACAGCTGGATCGTTAAAACCTTCCCGCAAGCACCCACTCAGGTGGCGGCGGGTGCGGCACCCTATCTGGATTTGCTGGGCCGGACGACGGGCGGCTGGTTGCTGGCAAAAAGCGCCATGATCGCCGAGCAGCGTTTGACCGATGGCAATGGCGATCCCAAATATCTCAACGGAAAAATATTGTCGGCGCGGTTTTTTGCCGATCATGTTTTAAGCACGGCACAAGGCCTGTCCGATACCGTTGTCTCCGGCTGTCAGGCGATTGAAGCCATTGATGAAAGCCTTTTTTAAAATGCCCCAAAACAAAAACAGGGAGACCCTATGGCAGGACCTTTAGACGGCATTCGCATCATTGATTTGACGTCCATGATCTCAGGCCCGTTGGCGACTTTGACACTGGCCGATCAGGGGGCCGATGTGATTAAGGTCGAAACGCCGAACGGCGGCGATTTTGGTCGCCATGTGGCGACCCGGCGCAACGGGTTTTCCGCCTCCTTCGTCAACAACAACCGCAACAAGCGATCAATCATTCTTGATCTGAAAGAGCCAGACGGGCTTAAGGCCTTCAAAAAGCTGATTGTTGACGCCGATGTCGTTGTCCAAAACTTCCGCCCCGGTGTTGCCGAGCGCATTGGAGTTGGTGAAGAGGCGCTGCGGGCCATCAACCCGACACTCATTTACGCCTCTATCTGCGGCTTTGGCTTTGATGGCCCCTATGCCCAAAAACCTGTATTCGACCCGCTTGTTCAGGCCCTGTCCGGTCTGACCTCCGTACAGGCCGGGGCCGACCACCACCGCCCCCGCCTGATCCGCACAATCATCCCCGACAAACTGACTGGCATTCAGGCGGCCCAGGCGATTACTGCCGCCCTGTTTGCCCGTGAGCGCACAGGCGAAGGTCAGCATGTCGAACTTTCCATGCTTGATACCATCATTGCCTTCCTATGGAGTTCCGACATGGGCGGTCATACCTTTGTGGGCGACGAGACAGAGGTCGAAACAGCACAATCCTTCATTGACCTGATTTACGAGACAGCTGACGGATACATCAGTGTTGCCGCCATGCATGACAAACACTGGCAGAGCCTTTCGCGTGCCGTAAACCGCCCGGACTTTCTGACCGACCCGCGCTTCCTAACGCCGGAACTGCGGGAAATTCACAAGGAAGACCGACTCAATTTGACGCAGGAGGCCCTGCAATCGCGAACAACAGCGGAACTTCTGGAACTTTTGGAATCCGAGGATGTGCCCTGCGCCCCGGTGTTGACCCGCACCCAGATGCGCCAGCATCCGCAAGTTATGGCAAATGGCATCGTTATCGAACAGGACCATCCGCAAGCTGGCCGCCTGCGTCAAACACGACCACCCGCCGTCTTTTCAAAAACAAAAACCGAGATGCGCCAGGGGGCTCCGGTTTATGGTGCCGATACTGCCGTTGTGCTTGCGGAAGCGGGTTTTGCCGATGATGAAATTGCCACCCTTCTGGCCAGCGGGGTGGCCAGACAAGCCCAAAAAGAGGCCAATACCGATGATTGATTTCTACTATGCCCCCACTCCCAATGGCTGGAAAGTCGCCATCATGCTGGAGGAATGCGGCCTGCCCTACACCACGCACCTGATGCGACTGGCCGAAGGCGATCAGTTCAAGCCCGCATTTCTGACCATCAGCCCCAACGCTAAAATGCCCGCCATTGTCGATCACGACCCGCCGGAAGATTACGGCCAACCCGCCGTCAGTGTTTTTGAATCGGGTGCCATCCTGCTCTACCTCGCCGAAAAAACCGGGCGCTTTTTGGCCACGGACCCCATGGGTCGCAAAGACATGATCGAATGGCTGTTCTGGCAGGCCGGCAATCAGGGCCCCATGGCCGGACAACTGAGCCATTTTGTCAACTACGCGCCCACCGACGATCAAGCCTATGGCCGCAAGCGCTATGGCGGCGAATATGAACGCAATCTGGCTGTCCTGGAAAAGCGTCTGGATGGGCGCGATTACATTCTCGGCGACTATTCCATCTGTGACATGATGGCCTTTCCCTGGGCCTTCATCGCCAAGCCCCTGACCGCTTCGCTGGATGCGTTCCCCAATGTCGCCGACTGGCGCAACCGGATCAAACAGCGCCCTGCCGTGGTCAATGCCATAAATCTCTATAAGGCCGACCAGAACAAGGGCAAAGCCAACGTCGACAACAACTCACTGCTTTATAACCAGAATGCCGCACACATTATGGGCGGCGAAAACAATGCCTAGGGCAATCTATCAGCCCGGGCGCTTGGCGATCATATCGATCTCAACCAAGGCATCTCGGGCCAAACCTGTTACGCCAACGCAGGTTCGGGCAGGTAAACGGTCGGCCGGAAAATACGATTTATAGGTATCGTTCATGGCAGCGTAATCGCGCTTGAACTCGGTGATAAACACCCGGCATGACAGCACATGCTCCAGTCCCAGTCCCAGTTCCCCCAAAATTAACACCAGATTGTCCATAACCCGGCGGGTTTGCGCCTCAACCCCTTCCGGCAAAGGCTTCGAATCGTCATCGGGATCGGTCGGCATCTGGCCGGTCAACTGGATCCAGCCGTCGCTTTCAACAGCGTGGCTGAACGGTGCCACATGGGTGGGCGCGGATGAAAAATTATGGAATATGGGATCAGACATGGGAATTCCTCAACAAAGTCATAAATGCCCCTTACCATATCGTGCCTTCCGGGTTCCGTCAGCCTTAACTATTTTCTTGCACTCCGCGCTTTTAGCCCGCAAAGACGATGGTGCTAAACCGGAGCCGCCCTTTGAACATCATGTCACCAGCCCTGCCCACCAATATCAAAGGCATTCTCGTCGCCGCCCTTGCCGCGGCCGGGTTCAGCATCAGCTTTATTTCCGTCGGTTTCGCCTTTCGAGCCGGCGCCGATCCGGCGACGATGATCGTGTTTCGTGGTGTCGCCGGGTTTCTGGCCGGCCTTGTCATGATCCGGTTGCTCGCCGACAGTTGTAAAATCGCTCCCAACGCTGTTATCCCGCTCGTTCTGGCAACCATTGGCATGTCGCTGGTCAACTATGGATACATGGGGGCTATTCAATACATCCCGATCAGTCTGGCGACCCTAACATTTTATACCTACCCCATGGTCGTTCTCGCCATAACATCGCTTGCCGAGCGCCACCTACCGCGGCCATTGGCGGCGCTGGCTTTTGTCATGGCCTTTGGCGGTCTGGCGATTACCCTCGGGGCATCGCTCAATGGCCTCGACTGGCGCGGCATTGCCTCCGCTCTGGTCGCGACAACGGGCGGCACCTTGCTGTTCTTCTATGGCGCAGTTGTCGCCAAGCGCACCAGCATCGCCGCCTATACACTCTATTCCCACATCGCCATCATCGTGCTGGGCGTTGCCATCATGCTGGCCCTTAGCGGTCCGCACCTGCCACAGGGAACCACCGGAAATCTTGCCATTGTCGGCATGTGTCTGGGTTATACGGCCGGTATTACGATCCAATTTCTGGCATTTCGCATGATCAGTCCGGCCATCGCCGCTCTGGTATTCAATGTCGAGCCCATCATCACCATTTCGCTATCGGCCCTGCTGCTCGGCGATATTCTGTCGCTGAACCAGTATATAGGAGGCGCTTTGGTGATCGGAGGGGTTATTCTGGCGACCCGGGTAACCAATCGTGAATAATGCGTATCGTCCCCCTGACGTTTTCCGGTCATACGGGCTGATACAGCCTCACGCTGTTAAAATCTGTAAACATCAAAAATATTCAGGAAAACCCCTGAAATCGCTTTTGCATCGCTTCCTAAACAGACGGCTGCACGGTATAATGGGTACAGACATCGCGCCAGTCGGTCTGGTCCTGATGTTGTTAACCCTATTGCTAAGCTCTATTACCTTTGGCGGAGTTCGGACAAACCTCTTACAGGGTGCGGCTCTTATCGTCATATTTCTGGCCTATTCAGGCCTCGTTTTTAATCCCTAGTTTGATCATCAGGTCATAGCGCAAAATGTGCCAGGTCGCACTGTATCAACGTTCTTCAGATGAGGGGATTACAATCCAATAAAACCTGTTTGAGGGCGTTCGCAAAGGTCTGATGATTTACCCATGGCTTTACTCCTGGCCGACGGCCTCAACGTTGAACTCATCAAGCTCACTGGACTGGCGCCCTAGATAGATGGGCGCTGCACTGGTTCGATAAATATTTATTTTGGCGTTATAAACATTACGGGTTTTGCCGTGTTTGTCGGCAATCAGATATTTATTTGCGGCAAATGCACCGCCCCGTTTTTCACCGGTGATGTAACATTCAATTTGCTGGATATGATCACCCGACAGGACCAGCCCCTCAAGGCTGGACAAGGTCTCCTGAGTGCGTTCGATAAACTGCCCCGTATCGATGCCCGTGACGGAGCCCGTCATGCGGTTGGGCATCTGGGTCAGAAAGCTGCCAACCAGCACCTGACCAGGCAAGGCCTTGTCGATCATCCGTGCCAGTTCAATCGTCACATCGCCGACGATAAAACTGTAGACCGTCGGGCTCAGCCCTTCCGACTGATAAAACTCGTAATGATCACCAATATGAAAACAGGTACGCAGCAGCGGGGTTGTTCGTCCTTTGGCCTTGCTGCGGGCAATGGCGTTGTCGGCCAGCACCAGATGCATGAAATGATAGAGATTAACGTTTGCCTGGCCGCTGCGATCCCGGTTCCATATATAAAACCCATCGCCTGTGGTGGTCCGCGCGAAATTGATTTTGATGTCGTTATCCAGCATTTTCGAATAGGCCGAATTGATCGAGAAAGACAGGCTGTTGAGTTGCGTGACCTGCTCCAGCGGGGTAAGCAATGAAAAGCCCACAATATCAAACAGGGCAACAGCGCGATCGACCACATAGGAAATGCTGTAGCGCTTGATCACCGTTTCAATGACATGAAACGGCAAATCGGGCCCCGGGTTGAACGGCAGAGCAACGGTGGATTTCTGGCAGTCCATCTGCTTTGCCAGATGATCCAGACCATCGGACGTCACATGCTTGGGGTTCGAGATGACATCCTCAAGAAAGCTGGTGGCGCGCAGACCAAGAGCCGAGTTGCCATAAAGTTCGGCTTCTTCCGCTGCCCGCTGCGCATGTTCGCTGATCGTATAGTGTGGAATAACCAGAACCTCGATGGCCTTCTCCAATGGCGTCCAGACCAGAATCAGGTTGCGCCCCAGCCCCCAAAGACCATGCAACTCCTTCTCCAGAGCCTCCACCCAAGGGCGCTGAGCGGCGCTTACATTGCCGAGGTCCCAGCCCTCCTGCTCTCCCTGTGATTTGACTCCCAGTCTCAATGCGTATCCCTCTTTATCGGGTTGCGATTCAACAACTTCGCAGCTTGCTGCAACGTCAGGGCGCTATCGCGATGATCGACATGGTCCTTGAACTGTTCTCGAAGTCTGGCAATCGCCATATCGATACCATGTAATTCCTTCAAACCACTTGCCATCAGTTCCGGGTCCTGCAGTTTTTCCAGATACATCTGGAAACTGTCCGAATGATAGGCCATTGCGTTCAAATAATCCGTAACATTCCGGGGTCGGAGCATATAGGCTTTATGGACATTACGTAAGTTGTCCAGCAACATCTGGATCATCGAACGCATAACCGGATCATATTTCTGCAACTTGGAATCAAACAGCTTTCGGGGCAGGCAAACCAGCACACTTCCCTCTAACGCTTGTGCATTCGCCATGCGCGGTGAGCCGTCGATAACAGCCATTTCGCCGAACAGTTCCCCCTCCTTTATAAAAGCCAGATGAACCTTTTCACCTTCAACAACTTTAAATATCTGCACCAAACCGGTTTCTATAATGAAAGCGGCATCGCCCGTATCGCCTTCTTCAAAGACAATTTCGCCTTCGCTGAAGAATTTTTTTTCGATTTCATTTGATGCGACGTACATAATTATAGAACCATTTCAACGATTTCCTGCCAATACTAGCTTGGAGAATCGGTCAGACACAAGAATCCCCTGCACTCTGCGGTACAAAGCACCGCCGGGGCTAATCAACTTGCAGATGGAATATTATGCGCCTCGAGGGCCGCTTTTTGGCGTTTGGCCAAAGCATCGACATCGAAATCATTAATCAGTTCGTGAAACAACTGATACCAGTTTATTTCCGCTTTGAGATGCGTAAAGACACTGCCCAGACCAATCGCGGCCCGGTCCATAAGAACGAACTCGCGCGGTGGCGTCACGCCGCCGATTTCGCGCAGTTCGCGGTGAATTTTAGCAGCCACACCGGCCCCGTAATTCACCCCACCCAGTTCCTGTATGGGCATCACCCGGTCTTCCAGCAACGGGGCATAAAGGAAATGCGCCCACTGGTTTAGGATTTCGATAATGGATTTATCAAGCCCCTTAAAGCCCCAGGTTTCATAGGCATGGACCGCCAGTTCATGATCGTCATCGCGAAGGGCATGATAGAGATCGATAATCGCCTTGACGAATTCGGGCCGGAACACTCGGATGCAGCCAAAATCCAATAAATTAAGCGAGCAGTCCTCGCGCACCGAGTAGTTACCCAGATGCGGATCCCCATGCAGAACCCCGTAGTAATAAAGCGGTACATACCAGGCCCGGAACATATTGTAGGCGATTTCATTGCGTTTTTCGACGTCTGCGTCCAACCAGTCCATCAAGGGCGTGCCATCCAGCCAGTTCATGGTCAGCAACCGGTTTGTCGACAAATCCGGCAAACTGACCGGCACGTGAACCGCCTGTTCCTTTTCATGGATAAAATGATAGAGGTCCATATTGCGGGCCTCGCGCCCGTAATCCAGTTCCTCGCGCAGCCGTTCGCTGAGTTCCCTGTGGATATTGGAAGGATCGATGGCCTTATCGTAGCGGCGGTAGAGGGAAAAGATTAAATTCAGTTGTTTTAAATCGGCTTCTACGGCCGAACCCATATCCGGGTACTGGATTTTACAGGCCAGCGTTTGCCCATCCAGCCCCACCGCCCGGTGTACCTGCCCCAATGACGCCGCTGCTGCCGCTTCATGTTCAAAGCTTTTGAATTTCTGCTGCCAGTCAGGCCCCAGTTCACCGCTCATACGGCGGCGGACAAAAGACCAGCCCATGGAAGGCGCCTGCGACTGCAACTTGGCCAGTTCAGCCGTATATTCCTCAGGCAGTACATCCGGCAACGTCGAGAGAATTTGCGCGACCTTCATCAAAGGCCCCTTGAGCCCGCCCAGCGCTGCCTGCATGGCCGCCGCATTTTTGGCATCGTCCCTGGGCGTTCCCATCACACGTCCGCCAGCCATGCGCGCCGCAATGCCGCCTGCAGCAGCGCCAACCCGGGCATAACGCTTCACCCGCCCCGATAATGAGTTTTCATCGCTCATGGCATGAACCCCATATGCACTCGGACGGCTATGCGACCGCCTCCAGTTCATCGACAAAGCCGGAAACCACCGACAGACCGCGCTTCCAGAATTCAGGATCCGTTGCATCCAGACCAAAGGGTGCCAGCAACTCTTTATGACCTTTTGTGCCGCCAGCTTTCAGCATTTCAAAATATTTCTCCTGAAACCCCGGATGACCGTCCTTGAATACGCTGTACAAAGAGTTCACCAGACAATCGCCAAAGGCATAGGCGTAAACATAAAACGGGGTGTGGATGAAGTGCGGAATATAGCCCCACAGCGGCTTGTAATCGTCATCGAAAGCAACGACATCACCCAAGCTTTCACGCTGTGTCTCCATCCAGATTTCGGCCAGGCGTTCAGCACTCAGTTCCCCCTTTGGCCGCTCTCCGTGGACATGGCGCTCAAATTCATGGAAGGCGATTTGCCGAACCACAGTATTCATCATGTCTTCCACCTTGCCAGCCAGCATAATACGCTTGCGGTTGGCATCCGTCTCCTTGTTCAAAAGCGACTGAAAGGTCAGCATTTCGCCAAACACCGATGCCGTCTCGGCCAACGTCAACGGAGTATTCGCCATGAGCGTGCCCTGTGGCGCGGCCAGGACTTGGTGCACACCATGTCCCAGCTCGTGGGCCAGGGTCATGACATCGCGGGTTTTGCCGTGAAAATTCACCAAGACATAAGGGTGGGCAGAAGAAACCGTTGGATGTGCGAAGGCACCTGAATTTTTACCGGGACGTGGCGGCGCATCAATCCAGCGCTTGTCGAAAAATTCACCCGCGATGTCAGCCATTTCCGGTGCGAACCCCTGGTAGGCGGAAAGCACTGAGTTTTTTGCCTCATCCCAGGAATAGACCTTGCCGTCAGCATCGGGTAGAGGCGCATTGCGATCCCACCAGTTGAGCTTGTCCTGGCCAAACCATTTGGCTTTCAGGCCGTAATACCTGTGTGACAGTTGGCCATAACTTTCCCGAACCGCCTGAACGAGCGCCTCGACAACCTCGTCTTCCACCTGATTGGCCAGATTCCTGGAGGCCATGGGGCTTTTGAAATGGCGCCATCCATCTTCAATTTCTTTGTCCTTGGCGAGGGTATTTGTAATCAGGCTCAAGGTGCGTTGATGGGTTCTGAGACCTTCCGCCAAAGCCCGGGCCGCCGTTTCGCGGGTCTTGCCGTCCGCATCCGTCATCTGGTTGAGGGTTTCAGACATGGTCTGTTTTTCGCCCGCCACATCAAAGCGCATATCCGCCATGGTTTCATCAAACAGGCGCGACCAGGACGCACGACCGGTGACGGACTTATCGTGCAACAGCTTTTCCAGATCATTGCTGAGCTGGTGCGGGCGAAAAGCCCGTGTTTCATCTATCCACGGCTTGTAACGGGCCAGTTCCGCGTCGTTAAGTTGATCCGTCAGGCGGGTGTCTTCAATCTGGTTGAGTTCCAGCGTGAAAAACAGGGTGATTGACGTGATCGTGGTCACCCGTTCTTGCAGGGTTTGATAGAAGCGCCCGACGTCCGCATTACTGACGTCACCTGCGTGAAGCAACTGCGCATAGCTCATAACCTTATAGAGCCGATCGAGAATTTTCTCATAGGCCGAAATGGATTGTGCAAGCTCAGCCCCCGAAAGAGCCGCCAGTCGATTTTCATAACGCTCTCGAAAGGCTTCACTATCATCGTTTGCGGACTGCACATCGGCTTCCAGTTCCGGCGAGTCCGGTCCTGAATACAGGTCATTCAAATTCCAAGTGGGGAGTTGGTCCGTGAGGTTTGGCTGGCTGTCATTCATATTCAAAAAATCCTTTATTCCACACTTGCATATAAGTCTGGAATTGGGTTCCGGCAACGGCAATGATATATTTAAAGGAAATCAAAGCTGCAGGGGGCTTAAATGAGTGCATATTCGTGGCCGAACCTCGCCACAATGTTATTTGAACAGGCGAAAATCCAGGGTGAGAAACCTTTTTTGTGGGAAAAACGCGACGGCGTCTATAAATCGCTAAGCTGGCGCGAAGTTGCCGATCAGGTCGCGGCATTGGCCCGGCATTTATCACATATTGGGGTCAATCCGGGCGACCGGGTGGCTTTGGTAAGCGAAAACCGGGCGATGTGGCTGGTCAGTGATTTTGCCATCATGGCCATTGGCGCCATAACCGTGCCCGCCTATGTCACAAATACGGTCGACGACCATCTTCATGTTCTCTCCGACAGCGGCGCTACAGCAGCGATTGTCTCCACCGCCCGACTGGCCGCACGTCTGATCCCGGCGCTTGATAAATCCGAACAGATACAGCACCTGATCAGTCTGGATACGCCCGAGACACCTCCGCAAACCGCCAAAGTGCATAAGTGGGACGACATCATCACATCAAACGCAGGCCAGACCGACATAGTGGCCGAACAGGCAACACAATGGAGCTGCGACGATACCGCCTGTCTGATCTATACATCCGGAACCGGTGGCACGCCGAAGGGCGTCATGCTCAGCCACCGCAGCCAGTTTCACAATGCAGCCGGGGCAGCGGACGCTCTGGCGGAAATCGGGTTGGGAGATGACGTTTTTCTCTCGTTTCTGCCTCTTTCACATTCCTACGAACATGTGGCAGGGCATTTTTTCCCGGTCAGCATTGGCGCTCAGATTTATTATGCCGAGGGTATTGATCAACTGGGCACCAACATGGTCGAAGCCCGCCCCACCATCATGACCGCCGTTCCCCGGCTTTATGAAACCATGTACCAACGGATTATGCTGGGGGTGCGTAAATCGGGCGGAGCCAAGGAAAAAATGTTCATGGCAGCGTTGGATCTGGGCCGCAAGACCTATGAAGGTACGCCCCTCGGGCTTATTGGCACGTTTAAGGACCGCGTCCTTGATAAACTGGTTCGCGACAAGGTGCGGGGACGTTTTGGCGGACGCCTGAAAGCACTGGTATCAGGCGGTGCACCGTTAAATCCTGATATCGGCATTTTCTTCACCGCTTTGGGTCTGCGCCTGTTGCAGGGATACGGGCAAACAGAAACAGCCCCGGTAATCAGCGTCAATCGTCCCTCCATGGTCAAAATGCATACCGTCGGGCCACCTCTGCTCAATACCGAAGTCAAAATCGCCGATGACGGCGAAATTCTGGTCACTGGGGATCTGGTCATGCAAGGCTACTGGCAGAACGAGGAGGCGACAAACGAGACGATCCGCGACGGCTGGGTCCATACAGGCGATATCGGGCATTTTGATGAAGACGGATATCTGGTCATTACCGACCGCAAGAAAGATATCATTGTCAATTCCGGTGGCGACAACATCGCCCCACAACGCATTGAAGGGCTTTTGACTCTGACGCCGGAAATCGCGCAGGCCATGGTCTATGGCGACAAACGCCCCCATCTGGTTGCCTTGCTGGTGCCCGATGAGGTATGGCTCCGCGATTGGGCCAAAGAAAATTCAAAAACCGGTTCTCTGGATCAGTTGGCCCATGACGACGACCTGATTCAAGCCCTCAAACCAACCGTAGCCGCGGTTAACACCAGTTTATCGAATATTGAGAAGGTCCGGCGCTTCGTGATCGCCAAAGAGCCATTTACCATTGATAACGAGCAAATGACTCCGACCATGAAGGTCCGCCGCCACAAGATCAAAGAGAGTTACGGTGAACAACTGGAGGGCTTGTATCAGTAGCTCAGGAACGTGCAGACTGCGAAGCGTTCCGCCGGTAGTTGGCAATAAACAATCCAACCAGTATGGCACCAAGGGCAGCCAACACCTGCAGCGTGATTTCTTCACCCAGAATAATGGCCCCCCAGATGACACCCAATATGGGCACCAGATAATTGATAAAAGCCATAAAACTCGCGCCCCGCTCGGCAATCAAATAGAGATAGATAAGAGACGCCACGGCTGTCGACATGACTCCCAGATAAGCCGCTCCTAAAAGAGAAGCGTATGAAGGCTCAAGCGTCCATGGCTGATCAAACCATAAGGCAAAAGGCAACATCATAAAGAATCCACAAATCATGATCGCGACAGAACGGCCGATCACACTCCCCGGCGGCATATTACGAGCAATAATCGCAGCCAATCCATAGCTCGTTGCCGCCATGGCGATCGCGATCTGGCGGATCGCATCCTCACCTAAGCCAGCAAGGACCGATGGCCCTACAAGGATGATGATACCCAGAAATCCAATCCCAATACCGATCATGCGCTGCGGTGTGATGCGATCACCTTCTGTAAAGAAGTGAGCCATAACGACTGTCGAAAGTGGCATCACCGCCATCAGTACCGCCGTCAAACCGCTTTCAACAACCTCTTCCCCCCAACTGATCAGGTAAAAAGGCAGGGCATTACCAAAAAAACCAATGAGAAAACACATGCCCCAGGCTTTTACAGCGTTAGGAAAAGGTTCATTTTTGATCAGCAACACACCCCATAAAAAAACCATGGCAACGAATAGCCTTATCGCCACCAGGGTCATCGGCGGGATCGTTACGAGCGATATTTTGATGACCAGAAAGGACGACCCCCAAAGGGTCGCTAAAAGGAAAAGCGCGGCAAAATCCCTGGCCGGCACGTCCCCCCCGATAGATTTGTTAGCCATGCAACAAAACTCCACTCACTTGTTGTAGTAGGCTTTGTACCAATCAATAAATTTCGGAATCCCCTGATCGATGACCGTTGACGGGTTGAAACCGAAATCGCGCTTTGTCGCGTCAATATCGGCATAGGTTTCTTTCACGTCACCGGGCTGCATGGGTAAAAATTCAAACTCGGCTTTGACGCCAAGGGCTTCCTCGATCAGCGAAATGAATCGCATCAGGGGCTCAGAACAATTATTGCCGATATTGTAAACCCGATGCGGCGTGTTATTTGCCCCCATTGGCGGTTTGAACAGGCCGCCGATGACTCCCGCAACGATATCATCGATATAGGTGAAATCACGCCTCATTTCCCCATTGTTGAAAACAGGTATAGGCTCTCTGGCCAAAATTTTCTTGGTGAAGATAAAGGAGGACATATCGGGGCGGCCCCATGGTCCATAGACCGTAAAAAACCGAAGCCCGGTCAACGGGATGCCATACATATGGGCATAAGAATGTGACATCAGCTCAACGGATTTTTTTGTTGCCGCATAGAGTGAAACCGGGGTGTCCGTTCGATCCTCAACGGAAAACGGCAATTTGGTATTGGTCCCGTAAACACTGGAGGATGATGCATACATCATATGTTCCAGCTTTTTAAATTTCCGAGCGGTTTCCATCATGACCAGTTGGCCATCCACGTTCGCATGGGTATAGGCATAGGGATTGATAAGCGAATAACGCACCCCGGCCTGAGCCGCCAGATGGATAATATGAGTCACATCCGAATGACGTTTGGCAACGCTGTCCATCGCCTCTGCGTCGGCAATATCGGCTTTTACATAGCTGAAGTTTTCATGCACCAGCAACCGGCCGAGCCGGGCTTCCTTCAAGGTCACTTCATAGTAATCATTCAGCAGATCAATGCCAACGACGTGGTGTCCCTGGGCCAGCAGAGACTCGCAAGCATGGTATCCGATAAACCCGGCGGCGCCGGTAACAAGTACAGTCATTACGCTTATTTTCGCAGTTTGGAAGGAAACCCGTTTCGAGAGATTATAGGGTATAACCTCAGACACACCCGAATGCACCCCTGGAATTCTGCTTTCAATAATAATTGTTGATATCGACCGGTTCAAAACAAACTGAATAAAGGCACCGCTTTTTTTGAATACAGCGATTTATTGGAAGGATCGAACCGATTCTGTTGAAATCCGGAAACTAATGGTCGCCTTATTGGAAATACGCCTTAATTCCTTTCGATCTTTGCCTATTTTCATATCGGCGATTGTACGGTTTTCATGGCCGTATTAGAGTTATGAAAATAAAAAGTCGCTGACGTATAAAAAATTAATGACAGGATTTGCATATGGGATTGCTGGACGTTGCGCTGGATCACAAATACACCCTCGATCAGGGCCGTATTTTCCTGACGGGCACGCAGGCCCTTGTCCGCCTCACCCTCATGCAACGCCAGCGCGATCTCGAAAATGGCATAAATTCTGCCGGTTATGTTACCGGTTATCGTGGTTCCCCTCTGGGCGGCATGGACAAAGAGTTTCATCGCGCCAAACATCATCTCGATGCACACCACATCAAGTTTCATCCCGCCGTCAATGAAGACCTTGCCGCTGCCGCCATTTGGGGCACCCAACAGATCGGTCTCTATCCGGACAGCAATTACGATGGCGTGTTTGGCATGTGGTACGGCAAGGGACCGGGCGTCGACAGGTCCGGTGACGCCTTGCGCCATGGCAACTATGCCGGAACAGCACCGCATGGTGGTGTGCTGGTTCTGGCTGGCGATGACCCGGCCTGCAAATCTTCTACCGTGCCCAGCCAATCCGAACACGCTTTGATGGATGCCAATATCCCTATCCTGAACCCAATCAACGTTCAGGAAGTTCTGGATTTCGGCATTTATGGCTGGGCCATGTCGCGCTATTCGGGCTGCTGGGTCGGCATGAAGTGCATTACCGACAACATTGATACGTCCGCCTCCGTGCTCGTTGACCCGCACCGGGTCAACATCACAATTCCAGATGACTTCAAAATGCCGGAAGACGGCCTGCATATCCGCTGGCCGGACCCTCCAATTGATCAGGAATGGCGCCTGCAAAAGTATAAAATTTATGCCGCTTTGGCCTTTGCCAGAGCAAATGGTCTGAACCGCATGACCATGGACAGTAAAACGCCCCGGATTGGCATTGTCTCCACAGGCAAAAGCTATCTGGATACCTTGCAGGCACTCGACGATCTGGGCATTGACCAGGCGCAGGCAGAACGCATCGGCCTGCGCCTCTACAAGGTCGGCATGCCCTGGCCTCTGGAAAGGGATGGCATGCGGGAATTTGCCCGCGGACTTGAGGAAATTGTCGTCGTTGAGGAAAAACGCGCCGTTATTGAAAACCAGTTAAAGGAACAACTCTATAACTGGCAGGAAGATGTCCGACCCCGTGTTGTCGGCAAGTTTGACGAAAAGGGCGCATGGATTCTGCCCTCAGCTGGCGAACTCAGCCCGGCCATGATCGCCCGCGTTATTGCCGATCGTATCCACAATTTTTATGAAAGTCCGGCCATCCGAGAACGGCTAGAATTTCTGGAAGCCAAGGAACGGGCACTTAAGGAGCGCAAAACCTCCATCCAGCGCATTCCCTATTTCTGTTCCGGTTGTCCGCACAACACCTCAACAAAAGTTCCCGAAGGGTCCCGCGCTCTGGCCGGAATCGGCTGTCATTACATGGTGATCTGGATGGATCGCGACACTGCCACCTTCACCCATATGGGGGCGGAGGGTGTCCCCTGGATCGGGCAGGCGCCGTTCTCGAAGACCGAACACGTTTTCACCAACCTCGGCGATGGCACCTATTACCATTCCGGCATTATGGCGATCCGGGCCAGTATCGCGGCCGGCGTCAACATCACCTATAAAATCCTCTATAACGATGCTGTCGCCATGACCGGTGGGCAAACCATGGACGGCCCGCTGGACCCGGCGATTATCAGTCGGCAGGTCGCCGCCGAAGGGGCGAAGCGGATTGTTGTGGTCACCGATGAACCGGACAAATACCCCATCGGCACCGCATTTGCGCAGGGTGTCACGATACACCACCGCAACGATCTAGATGCTGTGCAGAAGGACCTGCGCAATGTGAAAGGCGTCAGTGTGCTGATTTATGACCAGACCTGCGCCGCCGAGAAACGCCGCCGCCGCAAGCGCGGACAGTTTCCTGACCCGGCAAAGCGTGTTTTTATCAACGAAGCGGTTTGTGAGGGCTGTGGCGATTGCGGCGTGCAGTCCAATTGCGTCTCAATTACCCCGGTCGAAACAGAACTGGGCCGCAAACGGGCTATCAACCAGTCGGCCTGCAACAAGGATTACCGCTGTCTCGACGGTTTCTGCCCGAGCTTCGTCACTATTCACGATGCGGAACCCCGCAAAAGACAGGCCCTTCAGGATGCCCTGTTTGAAGCCCTGCCGGAGCCCCAGCCAATCTCCTGTGAGCAGCCCTATTCCATTGTCGTTACCGGTATTGGCGGAACCGGTGTGGTCACCATTGGCGCCATTCTGTCCATGGCGGCCCACATGGAGCGCAAAGGCATTACAGTACTTGATATGGCGGGACTGGCGCAAAAAAACGGTGCTGTCTATTCTCACCTCCGTTTTGCCAATGATCCGGAAAAACTGCATGCGGTGCGGATTTCCGCTGGTGGGGCTGATCTGTTGCTCGGCTGCGATCTGGTGACCGCCGGCAGCTTGGAGACGCTCGGCAAACTGCACGATGGCGAAACTCGGGCCATCGTCAATTCCCACGAAATCATGACGGCTGACTTTACCGAAAACCCCGATCTGGAGTTTCCCGAACAGCAGCTTGTCGGCGCGATAGAATTGGCGACGGGAAACGGCAATACGGAACTGCTGGACGCCACCGGCCTGGCCATGGCGCTTTTGGGTAATGCCATTGCCGCCAACATGATGCTGGTCGGTTTTGCCTACCAGAAGGGCCTGCTCCCCGTTTCCTATGAAGCCATTGAGGCAGCCATTGACTTGAACGGCGTCGAAACCGAATTCAACAAACGAGCGTTTCTCTGGGGTCGGCGGGCGGCCCACGATCTGGCCGCCGTCAACCGCATTATCAGCCCGGATACCGAAACAGAGAAACCCGCTGCCCCGTCACAAAGCTTTGTCGAGCGCCGCATTCAGGACCTGACCGCATATCAGAACCCGGCGTATGCAGACGTATATGCCCAGTTTGTGCAGCAGGTTGCTGAGCGTGAAGCGGCTCTGGTTCCCGGTCGGACGGATTTCTCATCTGCTGTCGCCAAAAGCCTGTTCAAGCTGATGGCCTATAAGGACGAATATGAGGTGGCACGTCTCTATACGGACGGACGGTTCCAAAAAGCCCTGAGCAACCAGTTTCAGGAAGGTGGAAAACTGAAATTCCATCTGGCACCACCGTTGTTGTCGCCACGCGACCCGGAAACGGGGCATCTGATCAAACGCGAATTTGGCAGCTGGATTTTCACGGCGTTCAAACTGCTGGCATCCCTGAAGGGGCTGCGCGGCAGCAAACTCGATCCGTTCGGCTATACCGAGGAGCGCAAGACAGAGCGACAACTGGTCAGAGAATACCGCATATTGATTGAAAATATCCTCAACAAGCTGACGGAAAAGAATTACGATACCGCGGTTGAGTTGGCTTCACTGCCTCTTGATATCCGGGGCTTCGGTCACATCAAGCTGGCCAATCTGGAGAAAGTGAAAAACCGCGAGGCGGAATTGCTGAAAACCTTCAATGCTGGGAACCATGAGAATTTGGCGGCTGCGGAATAACTTCTGACTGTTCATTATTTTCATATATACAGGGAAAACAAATGTTTGAAACCGACGCCTTTGTTACTGCCTGTCAACAGGCCCGCCAAGAAAACAACAGCCAAAAGGCCATGCATGAAGTTGTCGAACGCGCCGTTGACAACCCCGCAGCCATCCTGAAAGCGCTTGGCGAACCCACGCGGGCCGGTGTTTTCAAACTGTTCCATTCCGAAGATCTGACCATTCTCAATCTGGTCTGGGGGCCGCATATGACCCTGATGCCCCATGACCATTCCATGTGGGCGGTCATCGGCATTTACTCAGGCCGCGAGGACAATATCTTCTGGCGAAAGATCAAAGATGACCCAACGGGCCGCATCGAAGCGGCCGGAGCGAAGGCGCTAAGTACGGGAGAGACAGCGCCACTTGGTAAAGACGTGATTCATTCCGTCACCAACCCGATCCCGCGCCTGACCGCGGCTCTTCACGTTTATGGTGGCGACTTCTTTAGCGCACACCGAAGTGAATGGGATCCGGAAGACCTGACGCAACAGTCCTATAATATGGAAAAGAACTTGGCCTTGTTCGAAAAAGCCAACGCGACAATCACCGCCGCCTGACGACGAAGCTTAACCGGGCGGCCTAGGCCCGGTGACGCCATCGTGCGAACAGCCGTCCGTCCAGCACAAGCAACCCCAGACCGATCAATGCCATTCCGGCAATTTCACGCCCTTGAAGGACTTCGCCCAGGATCAATACCCCCAGCAATATGGCACTGGGCGGAATAAGAAGGGTGACGATCATCAGGTTGGTTGCCCCCGCCGTTCGCAGAATGCGGAAATAAATGACATAGGCCAAGGCGGTACAGATCGAGGCAATCCCCAAAACCGCCCCCCAGGTGGTCCAGCTGAGAGGCATTAACTGCCAGGGTTTATCGATCAGCAGCGCCACCGGCGCCATCAACACCGTTGACGCCGTCACCTGTCCAGCAGCCGTCACCAGCGGCGGCGTACTGGCGAAACGGCGCCCGAAGATGCCCGCCAACGAATAGGAAATGGCCGCCCCCATAATCGCCAGTTGCGCCAGCACCTGATCTGTCATTCCGCCAAAAGCCCCCGGGCCAACGATAACCGATACGCCGGCGATCCCAACCCCGATCCCGGCGACCCGATGGACCGACATCTTTTCGTCCTGGGTCAGAAAATGCGCCATGAGAACGGCAAAGAACGGCGTTGTCGCATTAAAAATTGAGGCGACTCCACTGGCGATATGGGTTTGACCCCAAACAATCAGGCTGAAGGGAATGAAATTATTCATCAGTCCAATGACAAAAAATGCTCCCCAAGTCCGCCCATCGCTGGGCATGCGCAGGCCTGAAGCGCGGACAATGAAAAGCAGAATAATCGCAGCAAAGCCAACGCGCCCCAAAACCACGGTCAACGGTGGCAATTCGCGCAAGGCCACTTCTGCAAAGAAAAAGGACCCACCCCAGATCAAGGAGAGCGCTGAAATCAGACCCCATTCATAGGCGGTCATGCGGGTATTGATTGCGGCGACGGGGGCCATTCAAGTCTCCATTGTTAGAGGAAACAATGTGCCTGAAAGCAAAGGGTTACGCATTCCGTTTCTTGCGCCGGTTCCCGCAAGCGTATTGCCACGGGCGGATGAAAAAAGCGTGGGTTTATTCGACCCAGGCGATACGCAGGATATTGGTCGCTCCCGGTGTTCCGAAAGGCACGCCCGCCGTGATCACCAGGGCATCGCCAACTTCGGCAAACCCCTCATTGCAGGCGACCCGCAAGGCTGTATCAACCATTTCCCGAAAATCTTTACAGTCTTCCGTCTGCACCGAGTGCACACCCCAGACCAAGGCCAGACGACGGGCCGTATCCATACGCGGTGTCAGGCCGATAATCGGGACTTTTGGACGTTCACGCGCCGCCCTGAGCGTTGTCGACCCCGTTGACGAGAATGTCACGACGCCCGCCGCTGATATGGTTTGTGCAACCTGTCGCGCCGCAGCGGAAATGGCATCCGCTGCTGTCGCTTGCGGAGTGCTGCGTTCATGAAACCGCAGGTTTTCATAATGCGGGTCCTGTTCCGCGTGGCGGATAATCCGGTCCATCATGGCGACTGCATCCGTCGCAAATTCACCAACGGCGGTTTCTGCCGACAGCATGACTGCATCAACACCGTCATAGATGGCCGTTGCCACATCGGAAGCTTCCGCGCGCGTCGGCGTTGGTGCCGTGACCATGGATTCCAGCATCTGCGTTGCCACCACAACCGGCTTCCCGGCTTCCCGGCAAATCCGGCTGATGCGTTTTTGATGACTAGGGACTTCTTCCGGCGGACATTCAACCCCCAGATCCCCGCGCGCCACCATCACCGAATCCGAAAGCTCGATAATTTCTTCCAGATGATCCATAGCCTGCGGTTTTTCGAGCTTCGACATTACGAAGGCCCGCCCGGCAATCAGTTTTTTGGCATCCGCCACATCTGACGGGCGCTGCACAAACGACAAGGCGACCCAATCGACACCCAGTTGCAGGCCAAAACGCAGATCTTCCAAATCCTTTTTCGTCAGAGGTGAAACATCCAACACGGCATCAGGGACATTGACACCTTTGTTATTGGACAGAACACCGCCGGCAATCACCTCCGTCTCGGCGAAGTCCTTGCCGCAATCGAGAACCTTGACCCGAATCTTGCCGTCATCCATCAAAAGATTGGTGTTCGGCTCAAGCGCCGCGAAAACTTCCGGATGCAGCAAAGGCGCTCTTTGCTCGTTACCGAGGGCCTTATCCATATCAAGGCGGAATTTCTGCCCGGCTTGGAGGGTCACCTTGCCGTTTTCAAAGGACCCGACCCGCAGCTTTGGCCCCTGTAAATCAAGCAGGATGCAGACCGGGCGACCATAGGTCGTCTCGAGCGAGCGAATCGTCTCGTATCGCTCCCGGTGATCCTCATGGGATCCGTGGCTGAAATTCAGGCGAAAGACGTCGGCACCAGCTTCAAATAAAGCGGAAATCGCTTCCAGTGAAGACGTTGCGGGGCCAAGCGTCGCAATGATTTTTGCATTTCTATATCGTCTCATGCATACAGAATAGAGGCATTCAGCGAAACCCGCCAGCTTTTAACCCGTTGGAAATTTGATCTTTTTGTGAATAAGTGGAATTTGTGCCAATATGCACCTATGGAAATGAAAACATCGTCGTCAGCAGCTATAAATTATTGATGTTGTCAGTTCTTTAATTCAAATAGCGTATGGCTGTAGACATGGCGGTTCATACTAAAGAGAACTCAGAATGATAAAAAAGTTTGTTTCCAACGCTCTTCTTTCTGTCTTTATGGATAAGCAGGCGCGTCAAAAACTGAACGCGACCCGCGCCACAAAAAACAAAAAAGGCGCACCGGAATCCGCCCTGCCAAAAAGCAGTTCCGATGCCGATGTCATCCAGCGCGTAACCGACCCGATTGCCGCCATGAACAAAGATGAGGTTGCCGCCCTGATCCGCGAATCTTTGGATGCTGCCGAGCACGAGATCATTGAAAAGAAAACCAAACGTGCTGCCAATCCCGGGCGTCAGGCGCTGATTGATCAGGCCATCGCCATCCATCGGTCCAAAAGCCATATTGTCGACGAGTTGCCTGAAGAACAGCGCGAAAAACTGGTCTTTATGGCCCAGCAAGCGTTGGGTGACCGTATCAAAAGTGACAAATAGAGATAACGGATGTCGGTGATGAACTCGGCCCGCACCCAGGCCAAGGCCATCAAATCGGGGGACCGCCGCGAGCTGGCCCGGGCGATTACGCTCATAGAATCAACGCGTCCCGAGCATCGCGCAAAAGCTGAAACACTTCTCAATGACCTGATGCCCGACACAGGAAAATCCATCCGCATTGGTATTTCCGGCGTCCCCGGGGTTGGAAAATCAACGTTTATTGAAGCGCTTGGCCTGCATCTGATCGAACGCGGTCATAAGGTCTGTGTTCTTGCCGTCGACCCCTCCAGCCCGCTGACGGGTGGATCGATTCTCGGCGACAAAACCCGCATGGAAGAGCTTTCCAGAAACCGCGACGCTTTTATCCGCCCATCGCCCTCCAGCGGCACTTTGGGCGGCGTTGCCAGACGGACCCGCGAATCGATTTTGCTTTGCGAGGCTGCGGGATTCGACGTTGTGCTGGTCGAGACGGTTGGTGTCGGCCAGTCAGAAACGGCTGTTTCAGACCTTGTCGACTTGTTCCTGTTACTGATTGTTCCCGGTGGCGGCGATGAGCTGCAAGGCATCAAGAAAGGTATCGTTGAACTGGCCGATATGATTGTTGTGAACAAGGCCGATGGCGACCTGCTGCCGGCCGCCGAACGGGCCCGTCGCGACTATGGCGCTGCACTGCATCTTCTGCGCCCGTCCAGTGCCGACTGGCAGCCGAAAGTCGTTTTATGTTCATCACTTTCCGGTTCCGGAATCCCAGAAATTTGGGACGAAACAGAGAAATTTAAACGCATCAAACAGAAATCCGGTGAATTTAACAGGCGTAGAACGGCCCAGGCAAAAGCCTGGATGTGGGATGAAATCCATGAGGCGTTAACTCAAATGTTAAAAGATTCACCCCGCGTCACGGCCCTAATTCCGGCAATGGAAGCCGATGTCCAGTCTGAAAAAATCAGCCCGACAGAAGCTGCGAGACACATTCTGGGCGCGTTTGAAAACAAAGACATTTAGAGACTTCTGTTCCCCTAACGTATAAACATGGTTAGGATACAGGAAAATACAGTCAGTCATATGGGATTTAGTGAGGTTGTAACGTGGATAAAGAAGTTGGAGGCGTGCTTAAACAGGAACTTGATGGTCTTTTGCGATATCTCAATCGTGTCAAAAGTGAGATCGCGGCCATCGGCCACCCGGCGGATGAAGAACATAATTTTGAAAGCATGGGCGAACAACTTGATGCCATTGTCAGCGCGACGGCCGAAGCAACCGATACGATTATGGACTGTGTTGAAAAAAACGAGGATCTTGCCGCCAAAATCCGGGAGAAAACCTCCGATAAGGAACTGCTCGGCTTTTTAGACGAGATGAGTAAGAATTCCGGCGACATTTTTGAGGCCTGTTCATTTCAGGACATCACCGGTCAGCGCGTCAGCAAGGTCGTTAAATCCATCACCTACGTTGAACAACGCGTCAATTCGCTTGTCAATTTCTGGGGCGCCGAAGAGCTGGAAAACCTTGCCGTAGAAGGTATTGAAAAAACGGAAGATGAAAAACTCCTGAACGGCCCGCAACTGTCTGGCAAAGGCCTGTCCCAGGATGACATCGATTCCCTATTTGATTAAACCCGCTCCAACCCTTTGAATTTTCTGCTGGGTTCCCTATATTGTCGCGTGCAGTTGGTTTCATGCTGATACCGGCCGTACAGGACGACGCACTTCAAACGAGGCCTTCCATGTACGCTTATTTTTTCCGCTCCCTTCTTGTTTTTTCTTTTCTGCTAATGGGTACCCTAAACATGACAACCGACTCCGTGGCCGCTGACCTTGAAAACACCCTGTATCTCGACCTTAAAGACGGTCGGGTAACGATTGAGCTACGTCCCGACCTGGCGCCCAAACATGTGGCCCGGATCAAGGAGCTGGTCCGCCAGGGGTTCTATGATGGCCTTGCCTTCCATCGTGTCATCCCCGGCTTTATGGCCCAGGGTGGTGATCCGGACGGCAACGGCACCGGTGGTTCCGGCACCAACATCCCCGCTGAATTTTCAGATGAACCGCATGTCCGTGGGACCCTGTCCATGGCCCGTTCCGGCCACCCCGACAGCGCCGATTCCCAGTTTTTTATCGTTTTTGCGAACGCCCCGCATCTCGATGGCCAGTATACGGTCTGGGGTCAGGTGAGCGACGGGATGGTTCACGTCTCGAAAATCAAGCGTGGCGATGACAATAACAACGGGGCCGTTACCGATCCCGACAAAATCATCAAAATGCAGGTTGCTGCCGACGCACAATAAGGAACATAAGCCGTTCTTTTAGCGGCTTAATTCCTTTATCGCCCGGTCCAGACCGTCGAGGTTTAACGGGTACATACGGTCACCCATCAGTTGGCTGATCATGCGAACGGACTGCGTATTACCCCACCACTTCTCCGGTATGGGATTAATCCATACCGTGCGGGCATAGATGTTAAGCAGGCGCTCCAACCACACCGCGCCGGCTTCCTCATTCCAATGCTCGACGCTGCCGCCAGGATACACAACTTCATATGGGCTCATCGATGCATCTCCAACGATGATCACCTTGTAGTCCGATCCGTAAGTATGCAGCACGTCCCACATGTTCATCACATCCTTGTGGCGGCGGCTGTTGTCTTTCCAGACCCGCTCATACAGAAAATTGTGGAAATAGAAATATTCCAGATGTTTGAATTCGGTCCGGGCGGCGGAAAACAGTTCTTCCATAACGCGCACATGCGGGTCCATGGAGCCACCGACATCAAGAAACAACAGGATTTTTACGGCATTATGCCGCTCCGGAACCATTTTCACATCGAGCCAGCCCTGCTTCGCCGTTGCGCGGATGGTGTCATCCATATCGAGTTCCGTCGCCGCTCCCTGACGGGCAAATTTACGCAACCGCCTTAGGGCCACCTTGATGTTGCGGGTACCGATTTCAACAGAATCATCGAGATTCCTGAACTCCCGCTTGTCCCAGACCTTGACCGCCCGGTGATGGCCGCTTTCGTCCTGACCAATGCGCACGCCTTCCGGGTTATAGCCCCAGGCACCAAACGGCGACGTACCCGCTGTACCGATCCATTTGGAACCACCCTGATGGCGCTTTTTCTGCTCTTCCAGGCGCTTTTTCAGGGTCTCCATCAGTTTGTCCCAGCCGCCCAGCGCCGCAATCTCGCGTTTCTCTTCTTCGCTCAGAAACTTCTCGGCCAGTTTGCGCAGCCAGTCTTCCGGGATGTCATGGGTTTCCGTCTCGGCAAGCGTATCAAGGCCTTTGAAAACTTCGCTGAATACCCGGTCAAATTTGTCAAGATGGGTTTCATCCTTCACCAGACAGGACCGGCTCAGGTAATAAAAATGCTCAACATCATAATCGGCAAGGCCACGATCCATGGCCTCTAGCAATGTCAGATATTCACGCAGACTGACCGGCAGATGGGCATCGCGCAGTTTATAAAAAAAATCGATAAACATGACGGTCTTCAGTCATTTGCTATAGCGGAAGAAGGCGCGTCGATAGAGACAACCGGCTCAACAGCGTCAACGCTATAGCCCTGTGGCGCCGATTTGATATGAATATCGCGTTGCGGATAGGGGAAATGGATGCCGTTGGCACGAAACTTGTCCCAAATGCCCAGCAGCACCAATGAACAGACATTGCCCAGACCGTTCTGTGGATCATCCACCCAGATTCGCAACTCCAAATCCAGAGAACTGTCGCCAAACCCCTTGAGTTGGCAAACCGGTTTTGGATCGCGTTGCACCCGGTCAATCTCATCCGCCACCTCAAGCGCCAGTGCCATCGCCTTATGGACATCAGATTCATAGGAAATTCCGAACGGCATCTTGACCCGGATCATGCGACTACTGAACGACCAGTTTTCGACGCGTTGCGAAATAAGATCCTCGTTGGGGATCAAATGTTCCGTACCATCGCGCGTGATGACCGAAACATAGCGTGCCCCCAATGTTTTGATTTCGCCGTATGTCGTACCCAGCGAGATCACATCCCCCGGTTTCACTGATTTGTCCATCAACAGGATGATCCCGCTGATCAGGTTCGAGATCACTTTTTGCAGACCAAAACCAATGCCCAGACCGATGGCACCGGAAAATACAGCTAAGGCCGTCAGATCGATACCGACGGACTCCAAACCGACAACAATGGCCACCACAAAAACAGCAATGCGAAACAGTTTCCCAAACAGCACCTGGGTTGATGGCGTCATTCCGACCATGGTCTGCAAGCGTCGCTCGAACAAACCCGACAGGAAAGCTGCAATCCAAAACAAAAATGCAAGGGCAATACCGGCTTTGATGACGCTCAGAACAGAGATGTAAGTCTCGCCGACATTCATTCCCATGTCATTGAGAACCGCCTGTGTTGGCTCCAGCAGATTAGTGATATTGAGGGCCGCGATGACCCAGGCGGCGATGGAAATGGCGCGCGACCATTGACGGTCGCGGATCAGCGAGCCGGCCAAGCGAATGACGATCCAGGCCATCAGCAGACTGAAGACAATTTCAATCAGATGATTGGGCCAGCCCGCGTTACGGGCGGCAAAGATCGTGAACCATTGCAGGACCAGCCAGATGATCGGCAGGCTGAGCGGCGCCAGTGCGTGGGCGACAGGCGCGGCGAAACGGGTATACCAGGGGGCACTCCACTGGTGGTCGAGCAGGCGTTGCAGACGTTTCGCGCCCAGCCAGGCCAGCAGAAAAGCAACGGCAACTACGGCAACCTGCACGACAGTACTGGGAACAAACAGGTTCATATAGGCCCAGTCAACAAGCTGACGCAGCCATTGTTCGATCTTTTGCGGGTCCGTTATGTCATCAAACTTGAGCATGTGACCATCTCCTTATCCCTTCCTACAGAAAGGAACTTCGACATTACCCCTGCTCGCGCCGGTTCAAAAATGCCAGGCGTTCCAGCAAATGCACATCCTGTTCGTTTTTCAGCAAAGCCCCATACAGAGGCGGGATGACCGTTTTGCTGTCGTTAGCACGCAAGGCATCGGCCGGCACATCTTCAACCATCAACAACTTCAGCCAGTCCAAAAGCTCCGATGTGGTCGGTTTTTTCTTTAAACCCGGCACTTCACGCAAATCGTAAAAGACGTTCAGCGCTTCGCTGACCAGTCGTTTCTGGATTTTCGGGTGATGGACCTCGATGATTTTCCGCATCACATCCTCTTCAGGAAAGCGAATATAATGAAAAAAGCAGCGCCGTAAAAAGGCGTCCGGCAATTCTTTCTCATTGTTCGAAGTAATCACCACAATGGGACGCACCTTGGCGACCACAGTTTCCTGTGTTTCGTAGACATGAAACTCCATACGATCCAATTCCAGCAACAGATCGTTGGGAAATTCGATGTCGGCCTTGTCAATTTCATCAATCAACAATACCGGGCGCGTTGGTGTCTGGAAAGCTTCCCAGAGCTTGCCCTTGAGGATGTAATTACCGATGTCATGGACCCGCGCATCACCCAGTTGGGAATCGCGCAGACGGGCGACGGCATCGTACTCATACAGGCCCTGTTGGGCCTTGGTTGTCGATTTTACATGCCACTCTAGGAGCGGTGCGTCGAGGGCCTTGGCGATCTCAATGGCCAGCATGGTTTTGCCCGTCCCGGGCTCACCTTTTACCAGCAAAGGGCGTTCCAAGGCGACAGCCGCATTGACGGCAACCTTCAGGTCCTCCGTCGCCACATAGTTTTCTGTTCCGGTGAATTTGTCCATCTGTACTTCTTTACCCGATCGTGAACGAAGGAACATCAGCCGGAAGCTGAAACCCCACTTATGACTGGCTTATGACTGGCTCAGGAGGTGCTCAATGGCCTCCAGAGCAGCCTGCCCCTTGTCGCCATCCGGGCCGCCGGCCTGCGCCATATCGGCGCGTCCGCCACCGCCTTTGCCGCCGACCGCTTCCGAGCCGGCACGCACCAGATCGACGGCGCTTACCCGCGCTGTCAAATCATCGGTCACGCCAACCACCAGCGATGCCTTGCCATCCGTGTTGGAAACAACGGCCACCACACCGGAGCCCAGTTGCTTCTTGAAATCATCAACAAACCCTTTGAGTTCCTTGGCCGGCATGCCATCCATCAGTTTTGGCGCAAAGGTAACTCCGGCGACGGTTTTTGTCTCCGCAGCTCCCTTACCGCCACCTGTCGCCAGTTGCCGGCGGGCATCGGCCAGTTCGCGCTCCAGTTTGCGACGATCTTCAATCAACGCCTCAACCCGGCCGGGCACATCATCCGGTTTGCTTTTCAGCAGCGATGCGGCCTGCATCAGCTTGCCTTCAACATCGGCGAAATAGGCGCGCGCGCCGTCCCCGGTCAGCGCCTCGATACGGCGCACACCCGACGCAACTGCGCCTTCGTTGATAATCTTGAAAACCCCGATATCACCGGTGCGTTTGACATGGGTGCCCCCACACAGTTCTGTCGAGTAGTTTTTGTCGCCAGTCGACCCCATACTGACGACCCGCACCTCATCGCCGTATTTTTCACCAAACAATGCCATGGCACCGGCTTCAACAGCCGCCTCGGGTTCCATCAGACGGGTTGTCACCGCCGCATTAACGGCGATCTGTTCATTAACCTCCGCCTCCACTTCGCGCAGTTCATCACCTTCAACGGTTTTTGGGTGCGAGATATCAAAACGCAGGCGATCCGGCGCAACAAGCGAGCCTTTCTGGGTCACATGTTCTCCCAGCCTGCGGCGCAGCGCTTCGTGCAGCAAGTGCGTTGCCGAATGGTTGGCGCGCAATTGCGAACGGCGCTGATGGTTCACATTTAACACCACATCATCACCCACCTGCAGCGGTTTACCGTCCATAACCCCGTAATGCACATGCAAAGCGCCCAGCAGTTTCCGGGTTTCCGTAATTTTCAGAACAGCCCCATCGTCATAAAGGATTTCACCGGTATCACCCATCTGGCCCCCAGACTCGCCATAGAACGGGGTCTGATTGACAAGCACTGCAACCTTGTCACCGGGCTGGGCCTTTTCAACCTGCTTGCCGTCAACCACCAGCGCGGTAACCTGCCCTTCGGCCGTTTCCGTCTCATAACCCAGAAAATCCGTAGCTCCAACGGCATCGCGCACATCAAACCACACGGCTTCATCCGCCGCATCGCCAGACCCGGCCCAGGCCTTGCGGGCTTCCGCACGCTGGCGCTCCATGGCCACATTGAACCCCGCGACATCGACCGTCATACCGCGGCCACGCAGCGCATCCTGCGTCAGATCGAGTGGGAACCCATAGGTGTCATAAAGCTTGAAGGCCGTCTCACCGTTCAACTCGCCCGTGTCCGCCATATCCCGCGTCGCTTCGTCCAGCAGTTTCAGGCCGTTTTCCAGCGTCGTTTTGAATCGCGTTTCTTCCAATTTCAGGGTTTCGCTGATCAGGGCCTCTCCGCGCACCAGTTCCGGGAAAGCGGCGCCCATCTGGGTGACCAGGGTCGGCACCAGTTTCCACATGAGCGGGTCCTGACAGCCCATCATATGGGCGTGACGCATGGCCCGGCGCATAATCCGGCGCAGCACATAACCACGGCCCTCATTGGAGGGCAGGACGCCATCGGCAATCAGAAAGCTTGAAGCCCGCAGATGATCGGCGATCACCCGGTGCGAGACGTTCTTTTCTCCCTTCGCCGGAACATGGGCGAACTCCGCCGAGGCATTGATCAGCGACTGCATCAAATCGATTTCATAGTTGTCATGGGTGCCCTGCAACACGGCGGCAATGCGTTCCAGCCCCATGCCGGTGTCAATCGACGGCTTGGGCAACTCAACCCGCTCGTCAGGTGTCGTTTGCTCGAACTGCATGAACACCAGATTCCAGATTTCAATGAAGCGGTCGCCATCTTCATCGGGTGAACCCGGAGGCCCGCCCGGGATATGATCCCCATGGTCGTAGAAAATTTCGGAACAGGGGCCGCACGGGCCGGTCTCACCCATGGCCCAGAAATTGTCTGAGGTCGGGATGCGGATAATCTTGCTGTCGGAAATACCGGCGATCTTGCGCCACAATGTGGCCGCGTCTTCATCCGATGAATGGACCGTCACCAGCAGCTTGTCTTCCGGCAGGCCAAATTCTTTGGTAATCAGATTCCAGGCCAGCTCAATGGCGTTTTCCTTGAAATAATCACCAAAAGAAAAATTGCCCAGCATTTCAAAAAAGGTGTGATGACGCGCCGTATAACCGACGTTTTCCAGATCGTTGTGTTTGCCGCCGGCGCGCACGCATTTCTGCGAGGTGACGGCGCGGCTGTAATCGCGGGTTTCAAGACCGGTAAACACATTCTTGAACTGAACCATACCGGCATTGGTGAACATCAGTGTCGGGTCGTTGTTTGGCACAAGCGGACTGGAACTGACGATCTCGTGGCCGTTTGCCGCAAAATAGTTCAAAAACGTTTTTCGTATATCGTTGACGGTCTGCATCGTGGTTGGGCTCTCATCGTCTCATTTGTAAAGTCATTGCGCCGGGGCATCCCCCTGACATGCTGATATTTAAGCGCTTGTGCAAGTCCTGTCCAGAAAGGTGGCGCACAAGCCCTGTAAACGCCACAAAAAAACGCGACCCGAGTGAAAGGGCCGCGTTTTTAGTAACTGAACGGAGGGCGGGTCTATGCGTCGGTATTCAGCTCCTCACCGTCGTCGCTGTCAGTGGCGTCATCGCTTGGACCAACCATCATTTCCTCGGAAATCAGGCCCGCGTTCTGGCGGATTTTCTGCTCAATCATGTTTGCCATTTCAGGGTTTTCCCGAAGGAAGGTCTTGGCATTCTCGCGACCCTGCCCGATGCGCTGGGAATCGCACGAAAACCAGGAACCGGACTTCTCAACAATCCCCGCCTTGATGCCGAGATCGAGGATTTCACCCATTTTCGAAATGCCCTCACCATACATGATGTCGAACTCGATCATCTTGAACGGCGGCGCCAGCTTGTTTTTGACGACCTTGACTCGGGTCTGGTTCCCGACCACTTCTTCGCGGTCCTTGATGGCGCCAATGCGGCGGATTTCCATGCGCACCGAGGCATAGAACTTGAGCGCATTACCGCCGGATGTGGTTTCCGGGTTGCCGAACATAACGCCGATTTTCATGCGAATCTGGTTGATGAAAATGATCATCGTGTTCGATTTGGAGACCGACGCCGTCAGTTTGCGCAGCGCCTGGCTCATCAGGCGGGCCTGCAGACCGACGTGGGTATCACCCATTTCGCCTTCCAGTTCGGCCCGGGGGACAAGAGCTGCGACCGAATCAATGACCAGCACGTCGATCGCGCCGGAACGAACCAAGGTATCAGCGATTTCCAGAGCCTGCTCGCCGGCATCCGGCTGCGAGATCAGCAGTTCCTCAACATTCACGCCAAGCTTCCGGGCATAGACCGGATCGAGTGCGTGCTCCGCATCGACAAAAGCGCAGGTTCCGCCGAGCTTCTGGGCTTCAGCGACCGTATGCAGAGCCAGTGTCGTTTTACCGGAACTTTCCGGTCCGTAGACCTCGACCACCCGGCCCCTTGGCAATCCACCAATACCGAGACCAATATCCAGACCGATTGAGCCGGTGGAAATGGACTCCACCTGAACCACCTGATTCTGCCCGAGTTTCATAATCGAGCCTTTACCAAAGGCGCGTTCGATCTGGCTGAGTGCGGCATCCAATGCCTTCGTTTTATCCACGCTGACCCCTTCTACGAGACGTAATGCTGTATTTGACACGATTTGATCCTCCTTATTCCATATGGCATGATCCAATGCAATTGAAGGTATTTGTACTTATTTTGTTCTCTTATGCAACTTTTTTTTTAATGCTTTGAAAAACAACAGTTTTTAAAGTTTTGTTCTCAGAACGTTTTGGCAATATACGAAAATTTCATTACAGTTTCGTAATTTTTAAGGTACCCCGTCTCTTGTGGAATCGTGAAGACGCGCCCCCCCGTTCTAAGCCTCAAGAACATCTTTCACCTTGGATGCAAGGTCCTTCAGGGTGAACGGTTTGCCAAGAAAGTGAATTGATGTATCGCGGCCGATTTCGTCGCGGAAGGTTTCCTCCGCATAACCCGACATCAAGATCACTTTCACTTCCGGCAACTCGTGACGCACCAGATTAACAAAAGTATGGCCGTCCATACCCGGCATGATAACATCGGAGACAATCAGATTGATCGTCTGCTCGCTGGCATTGATCGTATCTAGTGCGTTTTCGCCATTTTCAGCTTCAAGCACATTGTAGCCCTTATTGCGGAGAGCACGCGAGGCAAACATCCGCACCGCATCTTCATCTTCAACCAGCAGAATTGTCCCCTGCCCCGTCAGGTCCGCATCCGACACCGCCGGTTTAAGCGGTTTTTGTATATCGCCGTCCGGCGCAGCTTCATCAAGAGCGGCTGGACCATCGTCAAATGCTGGCAAATACAGGCTAAAGGTCGTGCCTTCGCCCGGAGCACTGTCAACAAAGATAAAACCACCCGTCTGATGGATGATCCCGTAGACGGTGGACAGGCCCAGTCCGGTTCCTGACCCCACTTCCTTGGTGGTGAAGAAAGGCTCGAAAATCCGGTCCAGATTCTCCTTTGATATACCTTCACCGGTATCAATCACCTCGATAAGCGCATAGCGCCCTGCAGGCATCAGGTCGTGACCACGCTGCACCGGCTCGTTCAACAGGGTTTCCGATGATCGGATGGTCACTGAACCGCCGCCCGGCATGGCGTCGCGGGCATTGACCGCCAGATTGATGATCACCTGATCAAACTGCCCGCGGTCGGCTTTCACAGCAGGGACGGATTTGCCCTGCTCGATATTCAGCGTCACGGTCTCACCGATCAGCCGACGCAGCAGGTTCGACAAATCGCTGAGCAGGTCGTAAACCTCAAGCCGGACCGGAGCTAGGGTCTGCTTGCGCGAAAAGGCCAGCAATTGCCGGACCAGATTGGTCGCCCGGTTGGCGTTCTGGCGGATATGCTGAATATCCTCAAAGGAGGGATCATCCGGGCCATGGCGTTGCAACAGGAGGTCGCTGAACCCGATCATCGCCGTCAGCAGATTATTGAAATCATGCGCAACACCGCCCGCCAATTGTCCGACAGCCTGCATTTTCTGGGACTGTGTAAACTGCACTTCCAGGTTTTTCTGTTCCGTCATGTTGATCAAATGCAGAGCCAGGCCAACCACTTCCCCGCTCTCATCGACAACCCGGCTGACATAGGAATCGGTCACCAGCTCGCGCTCACCCGATGCCGGCAGGCGAATTTCAAGTTGCGCACCGCGTGAGATGCCCATGACGATTTTTGACATACAGGCCGCAAGGTCGCTGCGATCTTCCTTGGCGATCCAGTCCGAAAAGGGTTTGCCGATGCAGGAGTCCCGATGGATGCCGATGAGCTTCGGGAAGGCCCGGTTGCAGTCGCTGATCACGCCTTCCAAATTCAATGTCACGATGGCGACCGGTGCCTCATCGTAAAGCCATTCAATATTGCCTGTCGCCATCGCCTGGGGGTCCCCGGCTATCTGACCTGCGCCAGCAGTGGCTGCCTGTTCGTTGAGGGCGTCGCGCACCGGGTCACGCCAGACCAGATCGCGCAAGACAATCGAGCGGGTATAGGCGACATCGCCATTGGCGTCGTCCATTTGTGACTGCTCCAGAGCAACCGGGAAGGTCCGGCCTTCCGCATCCTTGAGCACCAAATCTTCTTCGCCCCCCACTTCATCGATAAATTCGGCAAAGGCCATGCCGCGCATGCGGTCCGGCGGCAGGCCGATCCAACGGGCAAACGTCTGGTTCACATACTGCATGATCCCTTCGCCGTCGGCTGAGAAAAACCCGACCGGCAGCAAATCAAGAAAATCGGAGATACGCTCTTCTTCGGCATAACGTACGGCCTCGACTTCGCGCTGTGAGGTTATATCTTCAACCCGCCACAATGCACCAACGACAACCTCGCCTTTTTGTCGGATCGGGGCCGCACTCAGGCGCCGCCATTCATCGTTGACGACGCCGCGGCGAACGGCAAACTCCACATGGCCGGAAGTTCCGTCGCGTACGCCTGACTGCAGGCGCAGAATATGCGCACCGTCCTGATCCGCAACCCCGTCAATGACAGCTTCTAAGGAAGGGACACGCCGCGCCGCATCATTAGATCCTGCAAAAGACAGCAGGCGGTGAAAACTCGGGTTGCTATACAAAAATGTACCATCCGGTGCCGTCAGCAGATACCCCTCGGGGCTGCTATCCATTGCCTTACCCAGCAAAGCGGCTTGCGGCCCCGCACCGAATCGACGCCCGGCAAAGAAAACCGAAAGCAGCAAGAAACCCAAGGCGCCCAGACCAAGGCCACCGGCAATTTCAAATGCCTGAGGGTGGCTCCATTGAACTGTAACGATCATGCCCCCGGTAATCAGGGCCAACACCAGCCAAATGGTCGGGCGCGCGATAAAGGACGGGGGTTTCCCAGACGAATTCATACTTGGCGTTCTTTACTATCAGGTCTTTAATTTAATTTGCCACGTTGCCGCATCACAAACCCGATGACTTCCGCCACCGCCGTAAAGTGTTCGGACGGAATCTCTTCATCGATTTCAACCGATGCATAGAGGGCGCGGGCAAGCGGCGGATTTTCAACGATGGGGATGTCGTTGTCTTCCGCCATTTCGCGGATACGAAAGGCCAGGTGGTCGACCCCTTTTGCGACAAGTTTCGGTGCCGACATCGATTCCATCTTGTACTCCAGGGCAACGGAAAAGTGTGTTGGGTTGGTGATGATCACATCGGCATTGGGCACGGAATCCATCATCCGCTGCTGCGCCCGCTCAGCACGAATCTGTCGAATTCGAGCTTTTACCTGCGGGTCACCATCGGATTGTTTGTGCTCATCCTTGACCTCCTGCTTCGACATCCGCATTTCCTTGGAATGCTTCATTTTCTGGTAAATCAGGTCAAGTCCGGCAATCACCGTCATCACCGCGACCGTTGCCGCGGCCAAATAGATGGCAATTTCATGAATGCGGTCCAGGGAATAGAGAAAGTCCATTTGCGCAATCAATTCGATATCCGCAAGCAACGGCAGAGCCAAACCAAAAGAGACAACGCCGACAAGCGTCAGCTTGGCCAGGCCCTTCAAAAACTCGACGACCGTGGTCGAAGAGAACATCCGCTTGACCCCTTTGAGCAACGAAATCTTGCTGAAATCGGGTTTGATTTTCGAGGGGCTCCAGATCAACCCGAACTGACCAACATTGGAAGCAAAGGCCAATACCAACAACATCAGAAACAGCGGTGCGAGAATTATTCCTATATCGATGATCGTGTCGGACATAACTTTGCGGAGGTGGTCAAAATCAATAGCGATGGCATGTGGGCTCTCAATAAAAACCCGACTTACTTTTCGGATGCTCGTCGCCATATAGGGTGCCAGAATCACCAGCCCCGCCGTTCCACCCAACAAAACGGCCCAGCTCTTGATTTCCTGTGATTGCGCAACCTGTCCCTTACCGCGCGCGTCTTGCAGTTTTTTCTCGGTCGGGTCTTCTGTTTTTGAGGCGTCGTCTTCGTCAGCCATGCTCTCTCTATCTCTTTAAACCAAGCGTCTGGGCTACAGTGTAAACGATATGTAGGCCTCCTGAAAATAACTCATAAACACCAGAAGTATGCCTGAAGTCGCCACGGCAAGCACCCACATTTGTACGGCGATCTGCAGTGGCATACCGAAGAAGAAAACCTGCAACTGCGGCATCAGTCGGCCAAGCAGACCGAGCCCGATATAGTAGGTCAAGGCAACAATGATAAACGGCGCCGACATTTGCAGGGCGATGGCAAAACTGTCGGCAACTTTTCGCGCCAAAAAAAGCGCCATGTCTTCCGTCATCATGTCACCGCCGGGAACAAAAAGGCTATAACTGTCGACAACCGCCGTTAACATCAGGTAGTGGAAATCGGCAACAAACAGCAAAACCAGCCCCGTTGTCATAAGAAAAGCGGAAATCGTTGAGCTTTGCTGTTCGGATATGGCGTCATTGATCATGGCATTGGCCATTGAGGCGGAATAGGCAATAAGCGTACCGGCCGATTGCAGGGAACTAATTAAAATACGCCCGATCGTTCCAAAAAATGCCCCAATCACAATCTCACCAATCAGCAGGAGTGACATTTCCGTTACATTCCCCGGCATGACCGGCAGCGAAGCCATCAGCATAGGTGATACGGCAAAACTGACGGCCATAGCGATGGCCAGACTGAAGCGGGGCGAAACGAAAGCCGAACTGAAGCCCGGGAGCAACGCAATTGCGCTCCCGACGCGGGCAAAAATCAGGAAAAAGCCAAAGACGTTCAGTTCTAGGAGTTCAGCCAGCATACGGCATCATCCAAGGGTAACCATACGCTCAAAAAGGGCTATTGTGAATTCTTTCAGGTTTGACAGCATATACGGAAGCGTAATGATGACCGCGGCAAAAATGACGATAATCTTGGGGACGAATGTCAGGGTCATTTCCTGAATGGTGGTGAGCGCCTGAAAAAGCGCAATGACCAAACCAATGCCCAAGCCAGCCATCATGATGGGACCTGATATTTTCAGGATCACCCACATGGCCTGTGTGCCAATTTCAATTACGGTTGTTTCATTCATCGGCTTTCCTCACGACGTCACAATACATGCCATACCGAGACGCCTGAGTATAGGCCTTCTACATGGGCATACGAATGATTTCTTTATAGGCGTCGATGACTTTGTCGCGAACCGTGACAACGGTTTTCAATGCGATTTCGGCTTCGGCAACAGCTGTAACCACTTGATTAATGTCGGCCCGGTCGTTGATGCCCGCAATGGACAACTGCTCGCCCCTTTCACCAATCCGGACCGCTTCCTGAATGGCGTTTTTCACGAGGCCAGCAAAATCACCCTGATTCAGAGCATCGTTGGCTTTCGTATTTTCATTCGACATGCCGCGCGACGCCGATTTATAGGCATTGACCGCACTCATGTAGTTTTGTGCTGGTGTTGGCATTTTTTATTCCTTTGTTCCCGTTCTCAGGCGTTTGCCTCTGACGCGGCGAAAGCCTTATTTATTTTGATGCGCCCTATCGAAGGACGTCGATGGTTCCGTTAAGCATGGCCTTAGAGGCCTTGATGATCTGCAAATTGGCCTCATAGGACCGCTGCGCTTCTCGCATGTCGGCCATTTCCACCAAAGAATTTACGTTTGGTGTCAGCACATACCCGTCTTCATCCGCGGCCGGATGATTTGGATCGAACTTCTTTCCGAAGTCTGACTGGTCCGGCTTGATGGAACGGACCTTGACCGTATCCAGCCCCATCGCCCGGTTGAGTTCGTTTTTAAACGTAATGACTTTGCGCCGGTAAGGCTTTCCGTTGGCATCCTGTGGCAGCGAATCGGCGTTGGCGAGGTTTTCCGAAATCACCCGTAGTCGTGACCCCTGTGCCTGCATACCGGCCGCTGAAATCCGCATTGTCTTAATAATATCATCCATTTTTTATTCCGTTCTCTACAGCTCGGTTACGGCTTATCGGCCCAGCGCCATCATGAACATCTGGATATGTTTTTTATAAATATTGGTGGTGAACTGGTGATTGATCTGGGATTCATTGACTTTCGCCATTTGCTCCTCAAGCACAACCGAGTTGCCGTTGGGTGCTGTCTCAAAAGGCGAACGCACCTTTTGTTCGGAGAAATCGCGGATGCGTTTGCGCTCGCCGGGCAAATGATTGGACTCGCTCGCTACCATATTGAGTTGCATGGATTCACGCCGCAGAATTTCCTTGAATTTATAACTTTTCAGATCCATTGCTCGGTATTTCGGGGTATCTGCATTGGCGATATTTTGCGCCAACACTTCCTGACGTTGGGTAAGCCAGGCAAGGCGTTTACGTACCGATGCGAAAAGTGTGATATCATCCATACTCATAACGGGCGTTCCTTCAAACCTTCATTCGATGTGGGCCGGGTGAACTCCCCAACTCCGATTGTCACCGAATTTCCACTAGGCATTATCTGCCGGGAGTCTTAACAACCCGTTACCAACACCCTGGTTATGAGAAACAAGTTGGCTATTCATCATTAGACACCCACACGCCATCGCTTTTAGATATTTGTTAAACTATGATGTTCACATTGTGATCCTGTAATCTGAGCAACACGGGAATGAGGGTCCGTTGGCCGAGAAAAAAACACAACCATCCAGCATGTCGGCGCCGCCATCAACAGCCGATGCCGTGGCCGTGGCCATCAAACAGCAAGATGGCCCCGAACAGGCACCAACTGTCATCGCGGGCGGTCGTGGACGGGTCGCTGAACAAATTCTGGAAATCGCTTTTTCCCATGGCATTAAAGTACGTGAAGATGCCGATTTGGCGCAAATGCTGTCGGTTGTTGATGTCGATTCAGAAATACCGCTCGAAGCCTTTGCAATTGTTGCTGAAATTCTGACCTACGTGTATGAAGCAAACAACGCCATGAGCCCGGCCTCGTCTTCCCCTCCACCAGACGATGCCGGTCATCCGTCGGCGGCGCGGCTGAATCCGGACGAACTGGCGGCCGCATGGATGGCAAATAAAGGGAATAGAGATGACGGATCCGATTGAACAGCTCGATGCAATATCCGCGATGATCAGCGAGGCGCGCGACGCCGTCTCCGGTGGTGAATACATTGATCTGACGGAAATTCAGGGGCTGGTTCAGGAAGTCTGTGAAGCCATCCAGAACGACCCACCGACCGATGGCGGGCAGGCCCATGAAAAGATTGTTGCCATGATCGAGAGCCTCAATGCTCTTGCCGCCGACCTGCAGAATCAGCAAAAGGAAACCGGTGCAGATATCATCCGCAAGGCGGCGCGAAGATCCTATACAAAAAATCAGGATGAGTCCTGATGGATGTTGAAAACTACTTTCGTTTTGTACTCGCCCTCGTCTTTGTTCTGGGCCTGATCTGGCTGCTCGCCCTGACCGCCAGACGGTTCGGTCTTGGTTATCCCATCAACAAATCGCGGGTTGCCGGGACGCGGCGAGTGCAGATTGTCGAGACAGCCCCGGTTGACGGTCGCCGCCGCCTGATTCTGGTGCGGCGTGACAATGTGGAGCATTTACTGATACTGGGTCAGAATACGGAAACCGTTATTGAAACAGGTATTCCAATAACAATGGACACAGACGCCAATAGGCCCCTTCAACCTGATACGGAAGAGAGCCCCGCTCTATCATCAACTCCCCTATCAATCGATGGACAAAGCAAGAATGACAAATAACATGCCCCGGGAAACGGGCAAAAGACCTTGCTGGTTCAGAGCCTGGAAAGTTGTTTCCCTGCTGTCACTCGCAGGTCTTGCCGGCACTGCGCTTTTCTGGGCTTCCGATCCCGCTTATGCCCAGTCGCTGAACCTGGATTTCGGTGATGGCGGCGGCGAGTCGACAGCGCGGCTTGTCCAGATCATCGCACTGGTCACCGTTTTAAGTCTGGCCCCCTCCATTTTGATCATGATGACGTCGTTTATCCGCTTTATGGTCGTCCTGTCTTTTCTACGCTCCGCCATGGGCACGCAACAGACCCCGCCCAACCAGGTTCTGATGAGTCTGGCGCTTTTTCTGACCCTGTTCGTGATGATGCCAACGTTCCAACAGGCCTATGATCAGGGCATCCAACCGATGATCGAGGAAGAAATCGATGAAGTTCAGGCTTTTCAACGCACATTGGCGCCTTTTCATAACTTCATGATGAGTCATGTCCGGGAAAAGGACCTGGATCTTTTCGCCGGGATATCAGGCCTGCCGGAAGATCAGATCCGGGCCGACAATATGCCGTTTCGCGTTTTGATCCCATCATTCATGATTTCCGAATTGCGGCGGGCTTTTGAGATCGGGTTTCTGGTCTTCGTCCCGTTTTTGATCATTGATATGGTGGTCGCGTCGGTTTTGATGGCCATGGGGATGATGATGCTTCCGCCCATTATTATTGCCCTACCGTTCAAGGTGATTTTCTTCGTACTTGTGGATGGCTGGTTCCTTGTCGTCGGCTCTCTGGTGCGCAGTTTCGGCGGGTAGCCTTCACATCGTATTTTGTATGGGTTATCTCTTGATTTTCTGGTGACTTTCCAACACTCTAGCTGAATCTTTAATAAACTGTGCCAGGGCATGAACGGCTTCACTCTCTATGTCTTGCGGCAGCTTTTTGTAGGTATGATTCTGGTAACCGCCGGGCTTACTTGCATAATCTGGCTGTCGCAATCTTTGCGATTCATTGAAATGATCGTCAATCAGGGCGTGACTGCGGGCACCTTCATCTATTTGACGATGCTCATGCTGCCCAATTTCTTGCCGATTATTCTACCGATTGCGCTTTTTTGCGTGGTTTTGTTTATTTATGCAAAACTGGTATCGGACCGGGAGCTTGTTGTCATGCGGGCCGCCGGATTAAGTCAGATTTCACTAGCGAAACCGGCGTTGTTACTATCATTTGTTGTCGTGTTGCTGAGCTACGCCGTAAATTTGTATATACTTCCAAACTCCTATCGCATGTTCCGTGAACTACAATTTGAAATTCGTAATTACTCACATATCTTGCTGAAAGAAGGTGCGTTTACCAATATAGCGAATGTCACTGTTTATGTCCGCGAGCGCTCCAAAGACGGCCAATTACTTGGCATTCTCGCCTACGACAATCGCGACCCTCAGAAAGCTGAAACCTGGATGGCGGCAAAAGGAGCACTGGTTGAATCCGACGAAGGGGCCCGTGTCGTTATGTTCAACGGAAACAGACAAGTTGTTGATGCCCAAACGAACCAGCTTTCAATCCTTTATTTTGACCAGGGGGTGCTTGATTTAAAGGAATTTGGCGGTGGCAACCAATCCTCAAAAACCCGGTACCGTGAAGCCCGGGAGAGAAGTTTGCCTGAACTTCTGGACATAAAGAATGACCCAACCGTATCCGATCACGATATTGGCAAATTTACTATCGAGGCACATAAGAGAATTACATCTCCCATAAGTGCCTTGGGTTTTGCACTCATTGCCTTGAGCTTTCTGGTCCTTGGAAGTTTTAGCCGGCGCAGCCAAACACGTCAGATTACTATCAGCGTTTTTATTGTCATCGGACTATCGATTTCAACGATTGGGCTAGAAAATTTAGCTGCAAAACAGCTCCGCCTCATTCCACTCCTTTATTTACACGCATTATTGCCTGTTTTCCTTTGCCTGATCGCATTACTGAATCCGTTTACGATTAGCCGCATTCTTCCTAACAAGAGAATGAGAGCCTAAGAAGAAATGCGCATTTCAACCACACTTTCATATTACATCGGTCGGCAATTTTTACTGTCCTTCCTCTTGTTGTTCACATTGTTCATGCTCTTAATCCTGTTGTTTGATACCGTTGAACTGTTGCGTAGGGCCGCTTCCAAACCGGATGTCAGCTTTGCCATGGTCATCGAAATGGCGCTGCTGAAATTACCCTATATGGGTCAGGAAACGTTCCCGTTTGCGGTTCTTTTTGGCGGCATGGCGGCGTTTTGGCGGCTCACCCGCAGCAACGAACTAGTCATTACCCGGGGCGCCGGTGTTTCGGCTTGGCAATTTATGTTACCCGTAATCGGTATTGCCTTTTTGCTGGGGGTTTTTCAGAGTGCCGTGCTGAACCACTTTGCATCGACTACGCTAACGCGCTATCAAATGCTGGAAGCCCGCAACTTGAAAGGCGATGAAAATCTTCTGGAACTGGCGGGCTCGGGGCTTTGGTTACGTCAGTCGAATGAGGTCGGACAGTCGGTTGTCCACGCTGCACAGGTCGTACAGCAAGGCAATAATGTTGAATTGAGTACGGTGGTCGTTTTTATGTATTCCGGGACAGATACCTTCAGCGGTCGGATAAATGCCGAAAAGGCAAAACTTGATGACGGTTTTTGGCATATGACGAACGCCTGGGTCTATCGGCCGGAAACCACACCAACATTTGAAAAAGAGTACTGGCTGGAAACGGATCTGACTTTAGGGAAAATTCAGGACAGCTTCGCCCCCCCGGAAACCATGTCTTTCTGGGCACTCCCCGGTTTTATCGATCAACTGGAAAAGGCTGGGTTTTCAGCAATTCGCCATCGCCTTCACTGGCACACCCTGTTGGCGGCACCTTTTTTGATGTGTGCGATGGTTCTCATTGCGGCGACATTCACGCTGCGACAGTCGCGTCGGGGGGCCACAACATTTGTAATCGCTGGTGGTGTATTCACCGGTTTTATCCTTTATTTCTTTTCTGATGTTGTTTTCGCCCTCGGATTGTCCGATAGCATACCGGTTGCTTTGGCTGCGTGGGCTCCTTCTGGAGTGGCCACCTTACTGGGACTCGCGACTTTGCTCCACTTAGAGGACGGGTGAATATGTGCCGACGCAGATCTATTTTCTCCATGTCTCCTGTTCTGGTTTTGGCTGTCACCGCTTATGCCATTGCTGGCGCAAATCTCGTTCAGGCCGCTGAAAACCCAACGCAAGAGCGCCCTTTGGGTATCTTGTTCACACCATTGCCAACGGATGCGGCTATAGAATCTGCACCCAATCCAACCGTCTCTTCGGAAAACCTGACCAGCCCGCCGCCCTTAGGGCTTTTGCTCGCGCCCCTGAGCGATGGCAATCAGGCAAAAACAGCAAGCCCCATTGCAAATACAACGTTAAGACCGCAACTTCCTGATATTCGTCCCGCCCCTCCTGTAGTGGCTGGCTCGGCTGTTTCCGGCGATCGACCGTTGGGTCTATTGATGGACCGCACGACTTTTGAACCAGGCTATTTACCGGACGATGCCATCTCGCAACCCACAAACACCCAACCACTTGCATCGCCCCGATATGTCGCCCCAACGGCCAACTGGAATCAACAAGGTGCATCCGCTGAGCGCCCATTGGGAACGCTTTTACGGTCTGGCAGCTACACACCTGTTGACGCATCGCCGCCTCAACCTGTTGCGCCCCCCATGTCCGCACGGCCTGCACAATCGCTCCCTCGGACGGAGAGTCTGGAGCCGATACCGGTATCATCCAGCACCGATGAACCCCCAGTCAATTTCATCGCCGACGAAATGGTTTTTGATCGCGAAAAAGGTATTGTCGCCGCCTTGGGTAACGTTGAAATCCGCTTTCAGGAACGGAGTTTACGAGCCGATAAAGTTTCCTACAACCGTGCCACAAATATCGTGATCGCTGAAGGAAACGTCATCATTCAGGAGCCAACGACAGAAACGATATATGGCGATAAAGTCCAATTATCTGGTGATTTACGCGACGGTTTTATCCTGAATATCGGCATCATCCTGCAGGATCATTCCCGGATAGCCGGTTCATCAGGGTCCCGTACAGACGGTCAGAAAACCGAGATGAACCATGCAATCTACTCTCCATGCAACCTCTGCGAAACAGATCCATCAAAGCCGCCTTTATGGCAAATAAAGGCCGTTAAAGTTACCCATGATCAAAATGCCCAGGTTGTTGAGTACCGTGATGCCTGGATTGAGTTTTTTGGCTTTCCGGTTTTTTACACGCCCTATTTCCGGCACCCGGACCCAACGGTTAAACGCAAATCCGGTTTATTATTTCCAAGTATCGGCAACTCATCCGATTTAGGGACCATCATCCAGACGCCCTATTTCCTGAATATCTCCCCACATGAAGATGCCACAATTACGCCTATTCTGATGACAGCCGAAACACCCATATTGAGTGCTGAATACCGTAATCGCCTGAACAATGGGGCTGTTGATGTTTCAGGAAGTGTCACAGCCAATTCTGATGACGACGGCGACTTCGGTACCGAGAAAGGCAGCTATGGTATTCGGGGGCATATTGAGAGTGAGGGGCGTTTTGATATCAATCAGGCCTGGCGATGGGGATTTGATGGTAACTGGACGTCAGACGATACCTATATGCGCCGCTACGGCTTTGGCGGTCCGTCCACGCTGGAGAGCCGCCTGTTCACGGAATCCTTCAAAAACAGAAGCTACTTTTCTGCCAGTGCTATCCGTTTTCAAGGTCTGCAAGCCGAAGATGATTCCGGCCAGATTCCATTAATTCTGCCATTGGTGGATTTCAATTACGTTGGACAAAAAGACAGGTTGGGTGGAAACACAAACTTCGACTTTAACTTTCTGGCCCTAACGCGCGACGACGGAACAGATACCCGTCGGGTTTCCGCCCGCTCAATGTGGCAGCGGCCTTTCGCTGGCGCTCTGGGTGATGTTTACAATGTGTCCTTTGGCTTGAATACGGATGTCTATCATGTCAATGGACTGGCCCGAAGCGGATATGAATCTTCCTATACGGGTGTCAGCTATCGGGTCACTCCGGAAGCCGCACTCGAGTGGCGCATGCCATTTGCCAAATCGGATGGTATCACCAGCCAGGTTATTGAACCGATTGCGGCTTTCATGTGGAGCCCCTATGGGGGTAATGCATCGGACATTCCCAATGAAGACAGCATCGAGCTGGAATTTGACGATACCAACCTTTTTCGCACGAACCGGTTTTCCGGCCTGGACAGAGTCGAAGGGGGCCCCCGCATCGTTTATGGCTTGAAATGGGGGGCTTACGGAACTGAAGGCAGCAAGACCAATATGTTCATTGGCCAGTCCTGGAGGCCCAAAACGGATGACACCTATGCAGCAGGGTCTGGATTGGAGGACAATTTTTCTGATATCGTTGCACGCATGAGCATTTCACCGGTCCCTTATCTGTCCGCATCATACCGCACCCGGTTTAGCTCCGACCGTTTTTCACCGAACAGAAACGAGATCAGTATGAATGCTGGCGCTCCCTTGCTCAGAGTTACTGGAAATTATGTCTTTCTTGATCGCCAGTCGGGCAGTGAATTTTCCGGTCGCGAAGAGCTCAGTATGTCCGCAAGTTCCCAAATCAACCGGTTCTGGTCGACCCGCCTTAATGCAACACGGGACATGGATGCCAGCGAAATGCGCACAGCCGGCATGCAGTTGGTCTATGAAGATGAATGTGTCGTGTTTACAAGCCGTTTAACTCGAACCTTCTTCGAAGACCGTGACATTGAACCTACCGACGCCATTACATTTAATCTGATCTTAAAAACCCTCGGCGAAGTCCATACCGGTGCAAGCCTGAGCCAATAATCATGGATATATCTTCCTCCACCTGCCAACCCTGTATCTTGCCATATAAACGACGGATTTCCGTAGTCCGGCTTTTGTATGCTTTTACCGTCGCAGTCATTGGGAGCTTAATGCTATCAACTGCGGCACATGCCCAGCAATCTTTGCGCATTGCTGCAATCGTTAACGAAGAAATGATTTCGGTCTTCGATTTGCAAGCCCGGATTTCACTGGTTGCCGCTTTTTCCGGCATACCGAATTCACCTGAGAACCAGCAACGCCTGGCACCTCAGGTTTTGCAGTCTTTAATTGACGAACATATCCGCATGCAGGAGGCCAAGCGCCTGGAAATCGAAGCGAGCGAGGCTGAACTCAATGCAGAGAAAGCGGTCATCGAAAAACAACTCAACATCAAATCTGGTGAATTGACAAAAACCCTGGAAGCCTCGGGTATCAATCCGTCGACACTTCACGAACAATTGAAATCAAAAATTGTCTGGACCAAACTTATCCGAGGGCAATTTGGCAGGACCGTGCAAATCAGTGACGACGAAGTCGATGAAGTTATCGAGGAAATAAAGCAAAACAAAGGAAAACCCGAAAATCTTGTTTCCGAAATTTTCCTTCCTGTGGAATCTGACCAGAAATCTGGCGATGTTTCGCAATTGGCGGCACGCCTTATCCAGCAGATACAGGCCGGAGCGAACTTTGCCGCCATCGCCAGAAACTTCTCACAGAGCACTTCCGCACAAAACGGAGGGAATCTGGGATGGAACCGCATTGGTGAACTGGGATCTGAGATCGACCCTGTGATTCAAAAACTGGCCCCTGGAGAAATATCGCCCCCAATCCGTACGGCCGACGGCATTTATATTTTTCAACTTCGTGCACGACGGCTTTCCACCGGCCTTGAAAGCGCACCAACAGAGCCGGAAAAAGTGTCCCTCAAACAGTTTCATCTTGAAGCCGCACCTGGATATTCAGAAGAACAAATTGAGCAGATTAAAAACAAGTCGAAAACTCTTACCACTGGCGTTCGCGGCTGCGATGCCTTTGATGCTTTGAACAAACAGTCTGGCTCACCCCTGTCCGGAGAACTCGGCACTTTCGCCATTGATCAGATTTCGGAACAGATGCAGTCGCTGGTCCGAGAACTTCCGGTCGGGCAACCCAGCGAACCTTTTTATACAGGTGATGGCGTCATCGTTCTCATGGTTTGCGATCGTGTCATCCCAGAAGCTGCCCCTGTCAATCTTGATCAAATTCGTAACAATATCCGCAACAACCTGATTGCTGGCCGACTTTCTCTGTCGGCACGGCGTTATCTCCGCGATTTGCGTCGCACGTCCTTTATTGATGTGCGCCTTTAGGCGGTGGTAATGGATAACCGCGCTTTGCTACCGCTTGCGGTAACCATGGGAGAACCTGCTGGTATCGGTGGAGAAATCATACTGAAGGCGTGGGCAGCGGAACACCAAATTCTTTCCCCATTTTTTGTCATAGATGACATTCACCGCTTGCAAAACATTGCTGCTGAACTGGGCATTGAAACACCTGTATATGAATATACGGACTCGGATGATATCGAAGGTCTGTTCAAAAAAGGCCTCCCAGTTCTTCACACACCCCTACCCAAACCTCAGAAAGCTGGCGTTTTAAACCCTGAAAACGCCAAAGCTGTGATCGGCTCAATTACCCAAGCCGTCCATCTGACGATGACCGGAAGGGCTTCCGGACTGGTAACCAACCCCATACAGAAAAGCGCCTTGTATGACGCTGGATTTTCGCACCCTGGCCATACAGAGTTTCTGGCCGCCTTCTGCGAAACGCCGCCAACACCAGTGATGATGCTGGCCTGTGAACAACTCCGCGTGGTCCCGGTAACTATTCACCTGAGCCTGCAAGATGCCTTGGCGGCACTTACGACCGAAGTCATTGTCGAACAGACCCGCATCACCGCTGAAGCGCTGCAGAGAGATTTTGGCATTAACCGCCCGCGTCTGGCGATTGCCGGATTGAACCCCCATGCCGGCGAAAATGGCGCTATGGGGACGGAAGAACAGCGTATTATTCAACCAGCCATCGACATTCTGAAAAATGATGGTCTCACAATTTCAGGACCGCACCCGCCCGACACCCTGTTTTCGGCGCAAGCTCGGCCCACCTATGATGCGGCCATCTGCATGTATCACGATCAGGCTTTGATCCCCATCAAAACACTCGATTTTGATGGGGGCGTTAATGTCACACTGGGCTTACCGTTTGTCCGCACGTCGCCTGACCACGGCACGGCGCTGGATATTGTGGGAACCGGTAAAGCCAGCTCGCGTAGCCTTGTCGCCGCCCTGAGAATGGCGGCTAGCCTGGCAGCAAACCGGGCGATTTTTGCCCATGACTGAACGTTATCCAGACGGCCTGCCGCCCTTGCGCGATGTCATCCAGCGCCTTGATCTCCGCGCCAAACGCTCTTTCGGGCAGAATTTCCTGCTGGACCTGAACCTGACGCAACGTATTGCCGGAGCGGCGCTTGATCTCACTGGTTTTAACGTCATTGAGATTGGCCCCGGCCCTGGCGGCCTGACCCGGGCCCTGCTGATGCAGGGTGCAGAACGGGTCTTTACCATTGAGCGCGATTTCCGCTGCATCGACGCCATAAACGAAATCGCCGAAGCTTACCCCGGGCGCGTCAGCATTGTCGAAGCCGATGCCCTGACCATCCAGCTAGCTGATATCTGTCCGCCTCCCCGGAAAATTGTCGCCAACCTACCCTATAATGTGGCGACACCGCTGCTGATCCAGTGGCTCAAAAACATATCCGAAATTGAAGGCATGACCCTGATGTTCCAGAAAGAGGTCGCCGACCGCCTGACCGCCGTTCCCAGAACCAAGGCCTACGGCAGACTGTCCGTTATGGCACAATGGTTATGCCATGTCCGTCAGGAATTCAACGTCGCCAGAGAAGCTTTCACGCCGCCACCCAAGGTAACCTCAACGGTTGTCAGCCTCACCCCCCGCGCCGAGCCGTTGGCCGAAGCCACATGGGAGGCGTTGGAAAAAGTGACAGCTGCGGCATTTGGTCAGCGCCGCAAAATGCTGCGGGCCAGCCTGAAGCATTTCGGGTTTGATTTCGAAAGCCTTGGCATTTCAGAAACTTCCCGCGCGGAAGAATTGAGCATTGAGCAGTTCTGCGCACTGGCTCGGGCCTTATCGGAATAGATAGTCGGTTCCATTTTACCCCGACCGGCAACCCTTCCGCACCCTTCTTTAATTGGGCTGACACGTGCGCTCCGGCGGGAACCAGACGATCACAGTTGTCCCCTCGCCGACGCGGCTTTCAATCGATAACACTCCGTCATGCATTTCCACCAGACGTTTCGATAGTGACAGGCCCAGCCCCGTCCCTTCATGGGCCAATTCCGGATTTTCCCTGATCTGGCCAAACGGCTCCAGGGCTTTTGGAATGTCGGTCTCTTCAATACCAATCCCCGAGTCTGAAATTTTCAAAACGATGCTGCCAATTTCATCGAACCCGGCATTGATGGATATATGTCCCGATTCTGGCGTGAACTTGACAGCATTGGACAACAGATTGATCAAGATCTGGCGGATGATTCGCACATCCGCAAGCAAACGCCCGTTATCCAACCGGATTTCGGTTTTGACATCATGGTTTTTGGACTTGCCGCGCAACATCACAAATTTCAATGCAGCCTCAACCACATCACGAATATCGATTTCTTCCTCAACAATCGTCACTTCTCCAGCTTCGATCTTCGAGACATCCAGAATATCATTGATCACTTCCAACAGATGTTCGCCTGAAAACAGAACATCTTTGGCATATTCAACATATTTCGGGTTGTTGAGCTTGCCCAGAATTTCGCCGCTGATCAGTTGTGAATAGCCAATGATGGAATTGAGCGGCGTGCGCAACTCGTGGCTCATGTTGGCGAGAAATTCCGATTTCGTTCGGTTGGCATGTTCAGACGCTTCATTCGCCAGACGCAGCGCTTTCTCGATCTTTTTCAAACGATACATTTGAAAGACCAGGGCTACCGCAATGGCCGTCAACAGCAGCAATAGAACAATAATACTGATCCTGAAATTCTGTATCCGCCTTGACTCCTGATGCAGAAGATCAACCGCATTCGATTGCGCATCTTCGTAAGCGATTTTCATGGAATCAAAGGCGTCTGTCGTACGGCGGTCAACCAGCAACATCATCTCTGGTGCCGCTGGTGGCATCTCATATACGCCTTTAGTCAGCCAGAGATTGACATCAAAAACGGCGGGATTGATAAGTGCATGCATGGTCGATGCTCCCGCAATTTCATCAAAACTATAGGCGTTACGGAGCATCTGAAGCTGTGCTTCTACTTTTTCAACGCGATTGAGAACCGCTTTAACATGCTGTGCGGCAGGCAACCCGATCGACGACCTGACCTCCAAGATCAAATCCGAAGTATCCTGCATGAGAACTGTGATGTCGCGTTGCTGTTGCGCGATCTTGACCGGCAACGAAATTTCGATATCGAGTAATGTGGTCCAGGTAAAATAAACGGTCCCGAAGAAACCCGTCAGAATACTGAAGAAGACCAGGAGCGGAAGAATGATCGCTTTTCTGATTTTACATACCCTGCTGAACCATGAGGGTTTCCGGGCAGTCGTCAGCCCCGGCATAGGCTTAGGCATACTACTTAACCATTCCAATTTCCTTGTAATAACGTTCGGCACCGGGATGGAGCGGAATACCTAAGCCATCCAGAGCATTTTCAATGACAATGGCACGCCCTTTCGGATGACCATTATCCATGATCTGGCGCGCCGCTTTGTTCCAAAAAGCCTTGGTGATTTTATAGACAAGATCGTTATCGAGATTAACGTTAACAATCCACTGGGCACCAACACTGACCGTTGGGGTTTCCGGTATGTCGCCATAAGTGCCGGCGGGCACGATATCGTGTGAAAACAGGCCGGTCCGGCGGACCAGGGAAGACGATTTTTCATGTGAAATCGGAAGCAGCGTGATGTCTTTGCCCGCAACCAACTGGCTGATTGATTTCGCTGGATAGCCGACCACGATAAAAAAAGCATCCAGCCTGTCATCTACGATTTTGCGCATGGCCAGATTGGGTTTGATATATTCCGGCAGAATGTCTTTCTCGGTGATCCCGTATTCAGCCAGAACCAACCGGGCATCGCCCAAGGTTCCCGATCCGGGCTCGTCAAGCGACACCCGCTTTCCACGAAGGTCTGAAATGCTGGTTATCCCGGCATTCTTACGCGCAACCACATGAATGGTTTCACGGTAGAGACTGGTGATCGCCCGCAACTCATGGATGGGCGGTTTGCCTTCAAACACGCCTGTTCCCGTGTAAGCCTCATGAATCACATTGGACTGTGCAAAACCCGATTCCAGCTGACCGCTAAAAATGGCTTCGACATTGGAAACGGAACCATTGGAAGACTGGGGCACACCAATCAATCCCGGGATACCGCAGCTCCCGCCCTGATCACATGGACGGGATCCTCTCGGATTGCTGATCGTCAAGGCAACCATGCCGCCGATGGGGTAATAGGTCCCTGCGATTCCGGCCGTACCAATCCGAAAAAAGTTAATATCCTGCGTTTCAGTTGCTGAGGCCGTAACCGCTGTAACGGCGAAAACAACAAAGGCAATCAGCCGAAACGGCCAGATTATTCGCATAATCTGCGGACAGGAAATAAACACATCAAGCCCCCCTCTAAACCGCCTCAACTAAATGTCGACAGGTTACCCCCGGAAGAATCTTACACACAATTTCCGTGAAGTCACAAAAAAATCTATGAATCACAAAAGTTTAGTGATCAATTGTATGCAACCTCAAACAGAACCCCCTGTTTTCAGGCTTTGCGGATGCGCATCCCCCGGCACAAAAAAGAGGAGGCGGATCCGCCGAAATTCGGCAGAACCGCCTCCTCCGGATTTCCTCAAAGATCAGCTGTAACGATAAGGCCGACCTGCCTTTGCCATCACCGCATTGTATTTCTTGAAAATGTCGATTACTTTTTTGGCCCGTGGGCTGGTCGTCGCCACTTCATCCCAGAATTTCAAGGCTTCCGCTTCAACCGTCGCCCATTCCTCATCCGGAATGGAGGTCAGTTCCAGTTTGGTGCCTTCCGTCCGCAATTGGGCCTCACCGCCCCAATACCAGTGCTGACGGTAATAATGGGAGCTATCCATGCATAGCTTGAGCAAGGTTTTCAGATGATCCGGCAGTTCATTATAACGCTCCTCATTCGCAAAAAACGACCCGCACCAGGCACCGGAAATGTTGTTAGTCAGGAAGTAGTTGGTCACATCCGCCCAACCGACCGTGTAATCCTCGGTAATACCGGACCAGGCAATGCCATCCAGTTCACCGGTTTGCACTGCCACTTCAATATCTTCCCAGGGCAAGGTCACCGGCACAACGCCAAAGCGTGACAGAAACTTACCGGCTGTCGGGAAGGTAAAGACTCGTTTGCCCTTCAAATCTTCGAGACTGTGGATTGGATCAACTGTATTGAAATGACACGGGTCCCAGGCCCCGGCGCTCAGCCATTTTACGTTTTCCACCTCCCCATAAGCTTCTTCCCATATTTCTTTCAGACCGTATTGCTCAAACAAGACCGGCACATCCAGGGAATAGCGGGTGGCAAACGGAAAATAACCCCCAAAAACCGACACATCGACAGGTGCCGCAATGGAATCATCATCACTCTGCACGGCATCAATGGTGCCGTTTTGCATGGCCCGGAACAGTTCACCTGTCGGCACCAGTTGGTCCGCATAATAAAGCTCGATTTCCATTTCCCCGTTGGCGACTTTATTAAAATCGTCAATGGCCGGTTTAATCACATGCGCGGCCAGGGCAGCCCCTGCATAGGTTTGCAATCGCCATTTGATCTTTTTGTCTGCGGCTTTTACGTAGGGAGCACTGAGTGTAGAGGCACCCACCGCAGCAACCGTTGCCACCCCGGCGGTTTTCAGAAAATCACGTCTTTTTGTCGTCATTTAATTTCTCCGTGTTTCAATTGCAGAACAAATCTCACTTACTTTATTGGAACAATGCCCCCCTGATTAAATTACTCTTTTTGTTTAATTTCACCAAAATTTATCGCGCATAGAAGGTTTGTGGTAACCAGAGCGCAATCTCCGGAAAGACCATCACCAGGATCAGGCCGAAGATCATGACCCCGACAAACGGGATAATGGATCGATAGATATCGATCAGCGTGACCTCCTTGGGTGCCATTGCCCGCATCAGAAACAGGTTGTAACCGAAGGGCGGCGTCATATAGGCAATCTGGCAGGTAATGGTGTAGAGCACCCCATACCAGATCAGATCAAAACCCAGCATCTTGACCAGCGGCACATACAAAGGCGCGACGATAACCAGCATAGCCGTATCATCCAGAAACATACCCATCAGTAAATAGGACAACTGCATCAGGATCAGGACTTCCCAGGGCGAAAGCCCGAGTTTGCCGATGAAGAACCCTTCAATGGCTTTCACCGCGCCCAACCCATCAAACACCGCGCCAAAGCACAGGGCGGCGAGGATGATCCACATAAACATGCAGCTGACACTGAGCGTTTTTTGCACCGTGTCGTGAACAATCTTTTTCGTCAAACGCCGTTTGATCATTGCAGCCACCGTTGCCGAAACCGCCCCTACAGCAGAGCTTTCAACAAGTGACGTCACCCCCATCAGAAACAGGCCTGTCATAAAAAAGAAAATCGCCAGCGGCAGAATACCGGCCCGTAACAAACGCAATTTCTCTATCCAGCCCATCTGGCGTTCCGCTGCCGGCAAGGCGGGGCCCAATTGTGGTTGCAGTTTGCAGCGTATGACAATGTAAATGACAAACAGACTGGCCATCATCAACCCCGGAAAGACACCCGCCAGCCACAACTGGCCAACCGGCTGACGCGCGATCATGCCATAGAGCACGAGAACCACGCTGGGCGGCACAAGGATACCCAAAGAGCTACCAGCCTGGATGACACCGGTAACCATGATCTTATCGTAACCCCGGCGTAGAAGCTCCGGCAAAGCAATGGTTGCGCCTATGGCCATTCCGGCAACACTCAGGCCATTCATGGCGGAAATAACAACCATCAGTCCGATGGTGCCAATCGCAAGCCCGCCATTCAGAGGCCCCATCCAGACATGAAACATTTTATAGAGATCATCGGCAATGCCCGATTCAGAGAGCATAAACCCCATGTAAACAAACAACGGCAGGGTCAGCAGCGGATACCACTTCATCAGCTTCATGCTGGCGCTGAAGCCCATTTCCGCACCGCCATCTCCCCACAACAGCAAAGCGGCGGCTACGGCCACAAACCCGATCGCGCCAAACACCCGCTGCCCGGTCAGTAGCATCAGCATCATGGAGGCGAACATCAGGATGGCGATCCATTCGTAACTCATGAACCGCTCTCCAGTCGCACCGGCCTGTCGCCCAGATCAATGCCCCGATAACGCGCCACGTCCTTGAAAAAAATGGCAATGGCCTGCAACAAAGTCAGAAAAATCCCGATGCAGGCAACGATTTTGATCGGCCACATCTTCGGTGCCCAGGCGGAATAACTTTTTTCGCCATATTGCAGGGCGTACTCAGCACTGGAAATGCCGCCGTAGAGCAACAAAACCAAAAAGAATATGAGAAAAACCGACGTCAGGGCATCGGACAAGGCTTTTCCTTTATCGGACCAGAGCCCATAGACCAGGTCCATGCGCACATGGGAATCAATCTGCATGGAATAGCCGCCCCCCAGCAGGTAATAGGCGACCATCATGAACTGGGCCATTTCCAGCGTCCAAAGGGACGGATTAAAAAAGGTTTTGGAAATGGAGGACCAGAACAGGATGCCCATGAGAACAAAGATCATATACATGGCGAGCCGCCCAACACCGCGATTGAGCTTATCGACCCATTGGACATAGGCAACAATTACGCCCGGCATTCGTCTCTACTCATACGGATTTTCTCCCCCGAGATTTTCCCACAATGAAAAGGTTAGCGGCATCTATCGCCGAGGTCTATCCACAATAGTTGATGAAACCAATCGGAAAACCCAGAACTTGACTGCTGCTGCCGGAAAAATTGGCGAAAGTCGCGCTGATTACAGATATTACGGACCAAACCAATTTGCTGGCGCACCAGTCTGAAATCCTGAAGGGTGAGATGGACAAGTTTCTGACCCAGGTTCGGGCCTGAGCCATCCTTCAGACAGGCTCTGAAGGTATAGAGCCTGCCGGAAGCTTTAGAATAGGTACGCTCAGAGACCAATCGTTATGGTTTAAGCGGCCTCATATCAGGAGGTTTTCATTTTTAAGGCGACGAACCGAGGACCTTGCCGGTTTTCCAACCGCAACAACACAGACGTTTGTTTGTGTTTTTTGGCATCTTCGATTTTCTCAGTCACCTGTTCGGTCGTAGAAACTTCCTGCTGACCGATTTCTACAATCACGTCTCCCGGACGCACACCTTTTTCAATGGCCGGTCCGTTGTCATCGACACCGGTCACAACGAGACCCTTGGCGCCCTTTTCCATTTGCAACCTATTGCGCAAAGGATCGGTCAGGGACGACAGGGTTAACCCCAGATCATCAAAATGCTGACTCCCGTCAGGCTGGCTGTCTCCGCGCTGGCCATCCTCCGCCGAAGCCAGTTGCGCTGCCTCTTTCAGCTCGCCGATTTTGACATTCAGCGAGCCTCGCTTGCCACGCCGCCAGTATTCGACATTGACCGTATCGCCGGCGTTTGTTTTGGCCACCATGCGAGGTAACGCGCGCATCTCCTGAACCGGTTCGCCATTGAATTTCAGGATGACGTCTCCGGTTTTGATTTGAGCTTTGTCGGCTGGTGTGCCTTCTTCCACATTGGCGACCAAAGCGCCTTCCGTATTATCCAACCCCAGGGATTCGGCGATTTCATTGGTCACCGGCTGGATCTGAACGCCAAGCCATCCACGCCGGATCTCTCCATGTTCGCGCAACTGACTGATGATCGGCTGCACCGTTGAGGACGGAATGGCAAAGCCAATCCCGACACTTCCGCCGGACGGTGAATAAATGGCCGAGTTGACGCCAATCACTTCGCCATCGCTATTAAACATCGGGCCACCCGAATTGCCTTTATTGATCGAGGCATCCGTCTGGATAAAATCATCATAGGGGCCGGAGTGAATATCGCGGCCACGCGCCGAAATAATACCGGTCGTTACTGTACCGCCAAGGCCAAAAGGGTTACCAATGGCGACAACCCAGTCGCCGACCCGCGATTTGTCGGAATCGCCAAATTTGACAGCTTGCAGGGGCGTGTCCGAAGAGACCTTCAACAGCGCCAGATCGGTTTTTTTATCGCGCCCGATCAGCGTCGCCTTCAGGCGCTGGTCATCAGCAAGAATTACCGTGATTTCATCGGCATTCTCGATCACATGGTTATTGGTCACGATATATCCGTCTTCACTGATGATAAAACCGGAGCCGAGTGATGTGGCGCGCCGGGCCCCTTGCTGAGGTGCGCTGCGCTCATTGAAGTTTTTAAAAAATTCTTCAAATGGTGATCCTTGAGGAAACCCGAACCGCTCCGGCTTAGGGTTTTCTTTGACTGTTTGCGTGCTTGAAATGTTAACCACGGATGGCAACAGCTTCTCGGTCAGGTCTGCGAAGCCATTGGGCACCGACCGCGCCTGCGCCGTCACGGTGTTCGCCATCAACAGACACATCATCAAAGCCACGGCCGGCATGGACAGAACCCTGCCAATCGCCCTTTTACTCAATGGATAAGCGTTCATTTTTCAATACACCCTCATTAAACGCGCATGAAGAATATCCTCATACGGTTCCGTTAAACCAATAGAGCCGGACAGCCTTTGCCCGTTCTCAATTTCGAGGGTGAATATTGATCCAAAATATGGCCGAACCGTGTTGGAACTGGGGTACTTTGAAGGTCTTTTCAGAAGACGAAGCAGCTTGTAATAGCGCTGGTCGAATATTTGCGTCTACTGGCTCACACCCAGATCACGGATGAAATCGCCGAGACCGACGCGCCGGTCACGGCGCAGACGTTCGGCGGCAAGAATCGATTCCACCTGGCGCACGCTCTCTTCCAGGTCGTAATTGACGATGATGTAATCGTATTCAGCCCAGTGGCTCATTTCCGACGTTGCCTTGGCCATACGCCCCTTGACCACCTCTTCCGAGTCTTGGGCGCGGGCATACAAACGGCGCTCCAGTTCCTCAATGGACGGCGGCAGAATAAAGATGCTAACCAGATCCTCGCGCGCGTTTTGCTTTAGCTGCTGGGTTCCCTGCCAGTCCACATCAAACAGCACGTCGTGCCCTTCGGATAGGGCCTCCTCGACCGGTCCCCGTGGGGTTCCATAGGAATTTCCGAAAACCGTTGCGTATTCCAGCAATTCCCGTGCCTCCACCATGGAATCAAAGGCCGCTTGATCGAGAAAAATATAATCTTTTCCGTCAACTTCGCCCGGTCTGCTGGGGCGCGTGGTAACAGAAATGGACATCGCCAGATTCTCATGACGGCTCAAAATCTGGCGGGAGATCGTCGACTTTCCGGCCCCAGACGGGGAAGACAGAACGAGCATCAGGCCACGTCGGGAAATTTCATCATGTTTTTTTGTCATTCTGGCAGCCATCTATTCAATATTCTGTATTTGCTCTCTGAATCGCTCAATAAAGGATTTCAGATCAAGGCCGATTTGCGTCAACCCCACATCCGTGGATTTTGAGCAGAGCGTATTCGCCTCGCGGTTAAATTCCTGACACAGAAAATCGAGCTTCCGGCCAACGGCCCCACTGTCTTTCAGATAGCCGCGTGCCGCCGCCTCGTGGGCAACCAGACGGTCGATTTCTTCGCGGATATCGGCTTTCGTTACCAACACGGCAACTTCCTGCGCCATCCGTTCTTCGGTCAGTTCCGACGCATCGCCAAGGATCTCGTTGAGTTGCATTTGCAACCGTTCGCGAATCGCTTGTGGACGGCTCGCTGCATTGCTCTTGGCCATCTCAGCCAAATCAGCGATTTGCGCCAGCTGCTCCGCCAACACGACGGATAAGCGCTCCCCTTCGTTCTTGCGCATCTCGTCCAGCGCCTTTACGGCTCTGTCAAAATCCGCAAGCAGCGCCTTTACCAGCACCATACGCTGCTCTTCCGTCACGTCCTGCTCAACGGGCTCAAGAACGCCACGCAACGCCATGACATCCGCCGCACAAGACGGAGCCGCATTGGGCAAACGGCCTTCGATTTCCGGCAGGGCAGCCAGAACAACATTCAGAACATCGTTGTTGATCTGAACGCCACCGGTTGTTTTCTGCCAGTCAACCGTCAGGCCGACCGTTACATTTCCGCGTTTCAGGGTTTTGGAAATGCGCTCTCGCACCAGAACATCCAGATCTTCGAAACCCGAGGCATAACGACACCGGACATCAAGGCCCTTGGAATTGACACTTTTGATTTCCCAGGACCATGCGCACAAATCATTTTGCCCATCCATCCGCGCGAAACCGGTCATTGACTTTAACGTCACTTAGACACCCCTCATTTTTTCAGTTTCTTTTTATACCGAGCCCGGCAGAGGACAACAATAGAGACCGTTTATTAAGTCGGAACAGGAGCTATACTCGGTTTATGAGCATTCTTCGCCCCGCCCCCAAATCGATTTTAATTACCGGTGCCTCAAGCGGGATTGGGCGGGCTCTGGCGCTGGCTTATGCAGCGCCGAATGTTCATCTGGCACTGTGTGGGCGCAACCGGAACCGGCTTGCCGAGGTTGCCGGAGAATGTCTGGCAAAAGGGGCTGACGTTTCTGAAAAAGTCCTTGATATACAGGATCGATTCGCCTGTGCAGACTGGCTCCTGAAAATCGATCAGAAGGCGCCCCTCGATCTTGTCATCGCCAATGCGGGAATATCGACAGGGACCCAGCCGGGAGTATCGGAAGAAGAGCAAATCCGTGATGTATTTGCCATCAATATGGCTGGAACCCTGAATACGGTCCTGCCGGCGATTGAACGCATGAAATCCCGCCAGCATGGGCAAATCGCCGTTCTCAGTTCACTTGCCGGGTTTCGCGGCATGCCCTCAGCTCCGGCCTACAGCGCCTCAAAAGCCGCGATCCGCAGCTATGGAGAAGGTTTGCGCGGGCGCTTGGCGGGCGACGGCATACAGGTCAGCGTCATTTGTCCCGGTTTTGTCATAAGCCGCATCACCGATGCCAATGACTTTCCCATGCCGTTTCTGATGGAGGCCGACAAGGCTGCAGAAATCATCCGCAAGGGCCTGCAAAAGAACAAGGCGCGCATAGCTTTTCCTTGGCAGATGTACCTTCTTACCCGCCTGATCAGCGCCGTTCCTCAGGACTGGATTGATCAGTTTTTAAACAGGGCAGCCCGGAAAGTGTAATCTGCCGCAACGCTTCAGTTGCCCGGGGTTTGGTTTTTCCGTTGTCTTTCAATCTTGCGCCAGCGTGCGACATTGCGGTTATGTTCATTCAGCGTGCGGGAGAAAACGTGCCCGCCGGTGCCATCTGCCACAAAATAAAGCGCATCCGTTTGCTGGGGATGCAAAACCGCGAACAGGGATTCCCGGCCCGGATTGGCAATCGGTGTCGGTGGCAGGCCTTTGATCGTATAGGTATTAAAGGCGGTTTCGCGTCTCAGTTCGCTGAGCCTCAAAGGGCGGCCAAGCGGTCCGCTTCCCTGTGTGATGCCATAGACCACGGTTGGGTCCGACTGTAAGCGCATGCCCTTGCGCAAGCGGTTGATGAAAACCCCCGCGACCTGCGGACGTTCCGACGCCTGCCCCGTTTCCTTTTCAACGATTGAGGCCAGAACAACCGCTTCCTCCGGTGTTTTTATCGGCAGGCCCGGGTCTCTTTCCGACCACAGGTCCGCAACCAGTTTTTCCATATCGGCCGCCATGCGCTGAACCAGATCAGCGCGTTGGTCGCCATAGGAATAATGGTAGGTTTCCGGCAACAGCGTTCCTTCCGCCGGCGCTTTTGTCAGGGTTCCGACAAGCCCGGATGTCGCATTAAGCTGCTCCATGATTTCGGCAGATGTCAGACCTTCAGCGAAAGTAATTCTGCGAACCACCGTTTTCCCGGCTTGTAGAAGCCGCACCGTATCCTGGCTGCTGATTGCGCTCGGGAACAGATATTCCCCGGCTTTCATGGGTTGTGGGTCACTAAGCAACCGAACCCCAACGCGAAAGACAAAGCTGTCCAGTATGACTCCTTCTGCCTCCAGTTTCTGGGCAATGGCGTTAACACCCGTTCCGGGAGGAATAATCAGAACCTTGTCGGTCTGCGAAGGGCCGGGCCGGGTGAACCCGGCAAACAACCAATAACCAACGCCCGCCCCCGCAATAGCAAGAACAACGACCAATCCAATGGATATGACGAAAAAACGGCGCATACCGTTAGAATACTAGTCGATGGCCTTAAACACCAACGATGCGTTAGTTCCGCCAAATCCGAAGGAATTGGACAGGGCGGCTCGAACCTTCCGTTGTTTGGGCTGGTGCGGCACCAGATCAATGGGACAGTTTTCAGGCGGCGTATCGAGGTTCAACGTGGGCGGGACAACACCGTCATTGATAGCCAGCACGGAATAAATCGCTTCAACAGCACCTGCCGCTCCCAACAGGTGACCTATAGCCGATTTGGTCGACGACATGGATATACTGCCGGCTGCATTGCCGAACAGGCGCGTAACAGCACCCAGCTCGATTTCATCACCCAGTGGCGTTGAGGTGCCATGGGCGTTGACGTAATCGATATCTTCCGGGTTCAACTGGGCCCGTTTCAAGGCCGCCTGCATGCAACGGAAGCCGCCGTTGCCATCTTCCGCCGGGGCCGTGATATGATGAGCGTCTCCGGACATACCGTATCCGACAACTTCCGCATAAATTTTCGCGCCACGTTTTTTGGCGTGCTCATATTCCTCAAGCACAACAACGCCGGCGCCATCCCCCATTACAAAGCCGTCCCGGTCCGCATCCCAGGGACGCGACGCCTTTTCAGGGGTCTCATTAAAGCCGGTCGACAACGCGCGTGCCGCACTGAAGCCCGCCACGCCCAAGCGGCAAATGGCCGATTCGGCACCACCGGCAACCATGATGTCGGCATCGTCCAGCATGATCATGCGTGACGCATCGCCAATTGAATGCGCCCCCGTCGAACAGGCCGTTACAACGGCATGATTGGGGCCCTTGAAGCCATGTTTGATGGATACATGTCCGGAAACCAGATTAATCAGGCTGGCCGGGATGAAGAACGGGCTGACCTTGCGGACCTTGCCTTCCGCGACGGTAATTGCGGTTTTTGCAATTTCGTTCAAACCGCCGATGCCGGAACCGATGGAAACACCGGATCGGCATTTTTGCTCGTCGGTTTCCGCCACCCAGCCCGAATCGGTAATCGCCTGCTCCGCTGCGCACATGCCATAGATAATGAAATCATCCATGCGCCGCTGATCTTTTGAACTGACCCAGTCTTCCGAATTGAACAATCCGTCCGCCGTATCGCCAAGCGGTATTTGCCCGGCAATCTTTGCAGGCAGGTCAGACACATCAAAAGAATCAATCGAGCGGATACCCGACTTTGCAGCCAGAATATTATCCCAATTATGTTTGACGCCGACACCCAGGGAATTAACGATCCCCAAGCCGGTAATGACAACTCGTCTCATGGCTTTGGCGTTACCCATCCAGTTTATATGAAGGACTTAGATAGGGCCTACAGCAGAGCGCAACGGCTCTGCCAGGCACCAATATGACTAACCTAGGTCGCCGATTCGATGAAATCGATGGCATCCTTAACAGTCATGATCTTTTCGGCGGCATCATCAGGAATTTCACAACCGAACTCTTCTTCGAATGCCATTACCAACTCAACGGTATCGAGGCTGTCTGCACCCAGATCATCGATGAAACTCGCGTTTTCTACAACTTTATCTTCGTCCACGCCCAAGTGCTCCAAGACGATTTTTTTTACGCGATCAGCAACATCACTCATAGTCTGTATCCTTGAATTCAATTTCGGTTAAAAGAAGATTTCAGACTAGCCTGAAACCAATGTGTTCGTTTGATAATTCTTTAAAAGCCGGCGCTTGGTAACATACTTTTATAGCCAATACCAGCCGTCGTGACACGGTTTTTTTTGGCCGTAAATCTGCCTAGATCATCGCCATGCCGCCGTTTACATGCAATGTCTGCCCCGTAACATAAGCCGCCTCTTCACTACTCAGATAAACAACTGCCGAAGCGATATCCTCAGGCGCTCCCATCTTGCCCGCCGGAATGGCCTGCAAAATACCCTGTTGTTGCTCCTCGGTCAGTTCATCAGTCATCGGAGTCGCAATAAAACCGGGTGCAATACAATTGACCGTAATACCCCGACTCGCAACTTCCTGGGCCAGCGATTTCGACATGCCAATCATGCCGGCTTTCGAGGCCGCATAGTTGGTTTGTCCGGCATTACCCGTCACCCCGACGATCGATGTAATACCAATAATTCGTCCCCAACGGGCTTTCATCATGCCGCGCAGACAGGCTTTGGACAGCCGGAAAGCCGACGTTAAATTGACATCCAGAACGGTTTGCCAGTCTTCGTCTTTCATACGCATGGCCAATGTATCGCGCGTCAGCCCGGCGTTATTGACCAGAATATCTATCCCCCCCATGGCTTGCGTTGCATCCGCAATAAGCTGGGCCGCACCTTCTTCCGTTGAAAGATCGGCAGGGACCACATGCGCCCCCTCGCCCAGTTCAGATGCCAACGCCTGGAGTGCTTCAACCCGGGTGCCCGACAAACCGACTACCGCCCCCTGGCCTTTTAACTGCACAGCAATCGCCCGACCGATCCCGCCTGAGGCTCCGGTCACCAATGCGCATTTTCCGCTTAAATCAAACATCCTAGATACTCCCTGCGTTCGTCCATCGTTTCAGGTTTCAGAGGCTTTTCAAAAATTCTTCTATGGAATCGACGGCCCCGACGGCGCTGCCGCCCAGTTCCTTGTCAATCCGACGGGTCATGCCACTCAGCACCTTACCGTGGCCAATCTCAATTAATTCGGTAACGCCTTGAGCCTTCATAAAGAGAACCGATTCGCGCCACCGCACCCGGCTGCAAACCTGCTCGACCAAAAGCTTGCGGGCTTCATCCGCCGATGTTACCGCACCTGCCGTCACATTGGCGACCAATGGCACCACCGGGTCTTTCATGTCCGTTGCCGCCAGAGCCTCGGACATAATATCCGCGGCAGGTTGCATCATCGCACAATGGAAAGGTGCGCTGACCGGCAAGATAACAGCGCGCTTGGCACCGCGTTCCTTGGCAATCTCGACCGCCCGCTCAACCGCCGCCGTGGCGCCGGAGACGACAACCTGCCCAGAGGCATTGTCATTGGCGAAATCGCAAACTGCGCCCTGACGTGCCGCTTCAGCGATGGATTCGGCATCTTCCGCTTCCAGCCCCAACAGGGCTGCCATGGCACCTTCACCCACCGGCACGGCCACCTGCATGGCCTTGCCACGGGTCTTAACCAGTTTCACGGCATCGGAAAGGTTAAAGGTTTGGGCTGCGCAAAGCGCTGAATATTCACCCAGGGAATGGCCGGCGACAAAAGCGCCCTGTTTCGCCAGATCAAAACCGCCTTCGCTTTCAAGAACGCGCAATACGGCCATTGAACAGGCCAGCAAGGCCGGCTGGGTGTTTTCGGTGAGCACCAGTTGATCATCTGGTCCCTCAAACATCAGCGCTGACAGGTTCTGCCCCAGCGCCTCGTCAACTTCGTCAAAGACGGCCTTGGCGGACGGAAAGGCTTCAGCCAGTTCTTTTCCCATTCCGACGGACTGACTGCCCTGTCCCGGAAATATAAACGCGCGTGTCATGAATGGCTCCCCGCAAAAATTTTAACCAACAGATAAATCATATCAGATTTTTTCTTTGTGATAGCGCTTCGTTTCTTACTGTCAAGAGTATCAGCCCGTCCTTACCATGATGTTTTATCCATTTTTGTTCAGGCTTTCATTCCGGCCCCTCAGAAAATCCGGTATTTCGCCCTGCTGAAACTTAGCAAGCCGTGACGTTTCACAATCCAGAAGCCATCAAAACAGCTCGGGCGGGCGGGTTTAAGAGGTCATCATTCATTGCCAAGCCCATGCAATTCTGGCTTAAAGATCATCAAAGGTATCTGGGTGTAAGGGTTCCGCGCAAGCGGCCGTACATCAATTTCAAAACGCCTTTCTGGCCCGACCAGACAACTGAACAGGGATGAGCCGGAGTGATCGAATATTCAATTGTCATCGGTACCGGGATCATCGGCGCCGTATTAATGGGCATGATTGGTGTTGGCACGGCTTTAATATGTGTTCCCACCCTTATCTTTGTCCTGCCGCATTTAGGCATTGCCGATGATGTTGTTGTTCATATGGCGCTTGGCACGACCATGTTGGCCATCGCCACGCAGTCGGTTTCATCGGTCATTGCGCATCACCGGCGTGGCAATGTGGACTGGCACGTTCTGAAAGCTACCCTGCCAGGCGGTGTGATCGGGGTTATTCTGGGTGTCAGCTTCGCCAGCACCCTATCCGGTCGCATCCTGCAGATCATTTTCGCGTCCTTCATCCTGTTTTCCGCCGCCCGTATGTTGTTTAGCAAAAGCCGGTCCGCAGAAAATGACGTCGAGCGCATCGATAAAAGCCCTCTCTTTATGGGCAGTGGCAGTGCCCTGATCGGCTTTTTCGCAAGCTTTATCGGTGCGGGTGGCGGTGTTTTCGCGGTCCCCTTTCTGCATTGGTGCGGACTGGTCATGCGCAAGGCCGTTGGAACCTCAAACGCCAACGGGCTGCCCATCAGCCTGGCCGGGGCGCTCACCTATGCGCTCGCCGGATATAACGAAATCGGTTTTTCCGTGTCTCATTTTGGTTATATCCACTTGCCCCTGTATGGTCTGCTGGCGGTGACGGGCATTATTTCGGCACCGCTTGGGGCGCGTCTGGCAGATGTGGTACCGGCGAAAATCATAAAGTCAATTTTCGCCGTACTGGTTTCCATTATTGCGGTTAAAATGATTCTGGAAACTTAATATAACCGGTGTCGACTAGCTATTGCTCTCCGACACCCGCCTTTGTCCGAGAACGATTACATTTTCCATGGTTTTTGCAGCCAGTGACGGATCCCGTGACTGTATTGCTTCGGCAATCCGTTTGTGGGTTTCCGAAACCTCTTCAACCTCATAGATATCTTCCGTTGGCGAGCTCAGTTTGAACATGCTTGTCAGCGCAGCCTGTATCAGGCTGCCAACAGACCGCATAAACGGATTTTGCGAGGCATCCAGAACCGCCAGATGAAACGCCAGATCAGCCTGCGCTATGGTTTCTGGGGTATGTGAAGGCCCGCCCATGGCTTCAGCCAGCTCAAAAAGTTTTATGATGTCGGCGTCTGTTGCATGCTCGGCAGCAAGACCGGCTGCAAAGGGTTCGAACGCGAGGCGGACTTCACTCAAATGAGTGAGAAAATCTTTAGGAATCCCGCTTTCAAAATACCATTCGAGGATATCCGCATCAAAAAGGTTCCATTGCTTTCGGTCGGTGACCCGGGTGCCTACACGCGCCTTGGCAACAACCATGCCTTTTGCGGAAAGCGTTTTCATGGCCTCGCGCAACACGGTGCGCGACACATCAAAACGCTCTGCCAGTTCCTTATCGCCCGGCAGAATAGAGCCAACCGGATATTCGCCACTGACAATGGACTGCCCAATTTTATGCACGACATGCGAGTGGCTCGTGCGGTGGACACGGTCCGGATTATCAGAACTCAGAAATCTCATGCGTGATTACGTCGCTTTTCTAAACGCCATGGCATTCTTCGTGGCCAGCCAAAGGTGTCCTTTTTGCATCAAAATAAAGGCGAAAAGTAATATACCAATAAGTATTTTCGTCCACCAGCTTGAAAGCGTTCCATCAAATAAGCGTGCGCTCCCTGTCAATCCCATATTCAGGACATAAATACAAAACGGAGGAAACCATCGCATTTCGGAGCCCCCTGCGCGCAGAGAAGACCGGTTTTTGAATGGCCGATCATAGCAAAAAATGATGCTGTTATTGGGCTTGCGTCGGCTTTGGAAGCCTGTATAGTGCGCGACCTTGAAACCCTGCCGGGATGGTCCCGGCTATGCCTCGCACTGCGGGGATGAGACAAGCCGTAGGGAGAATACTTTGTCTTTATACGAAACTGTGCTGATTGCACGCCAAGACGTTTCGACGACTCAAGTTGATGATCTCGTCGCAACTTTCCAAAACGTAATCACCGAAGCTGGTGGAACCATCGGTAAAACTGAGAATTGGGGCTTGCGCACGCTTGCTTACAAGATCAAGAAAAACCGTAAAGGTCATTACGTTCTTATGAATATCGATGCGCCTTCTGATGCCGTTCTCGAGATGGAACGCCAAATGCGGATTAACGAAGATATTCTGCGTTATCTGACATTGCGCGTCGATGAGCACGAAACAGAGCCTTCTGCGATTATGCGCAACAAAGGCTCGGAAGATCGCCCGCGTGGGCGTGGTCGATTTGACCGTGATGCTGAAACTCCAGCACCTGCAAAAGCGGATGCAGCAGAAGCAACGGATGAAACCAAAGAAGTCAAAGAAACACCTGCTGAAGGAGAAGATGCATGAGTGAAATGAGCTCCCCTCCCAGCCGTCTGTCATTCTTCCGTCGCCGTAAGAGCTGCCCGTTTTCCGGGCCGAATGCGCCGAAGATTGATTACAAAGACACTCGCACACTGACCCGCTACGTTTCCGAGCGTGGTAAGATTGTTCCAAGCCGGATCACCGCCGTTTCTGGTAAGAAACAGCGTGAACTCGCACGGGCCATCAAACGCGCCCGCTTTCTGGGTCTCATGCCTTACGTGTTGAAGTAAGGCCTCGACGAACAAGGATACGCTATGCCTCGCGACGTGCTGATCGCCATTGGTGGTGGTCTATTGAGTGCCGTTGCAGCTGTCGCATTTTTCGGTGGCTCGGCATTCAGTATCCTGTTTGTCTATTTTGCATCGGTTCCGCTGATGATGGTTGGACTGGGGTTAGGCCCCCGGTTCGCCCTCATTGCCGCCGGTGCTGGGATTTGCGCCACAGGTATTGCAGGCGGGCTTCTTTCTGCCGGTTTATTTAGCCTGATCCAGGCCTTACCGGCCTGGATGATTTCCCAGTTGCTGGTAATGCGGCAACCAAATGGACCAACAGACCTGACAACCGGTGCCACTCCGGCCCCGGTTTATGGGTATTCTCCGGGACTGGCGCTCGGTTTTCTGACGTTGGTCAGTAGCTTGTTGATCGTTGTTGTCGCTGTCGGCGCCGGCGGCGAGGGGCTCAAGGCGATGGTCGAAACCTATTTGGAGACGGCCTTCAAGTTTATGGCTCCAACCATGGACGACCAGGGAAAACAGCAATTGGTGGCGACACTCAGTGCCTTTTTCCCAGGAGCCATCGGAGCCAGTTGGGTAACAATGATTGCGATCAACGCCGTTGTCGCCCAGAAGGTTCTGACCCGGTTGGGAAAGAATTTAGTACCGACGCCCGATTTTTCGGGCATTGATATTCCGCTTTGGATGTCATCGCCATTGATTGGCGCAGCAGGTTGCGCTCTGGCAGGCAACATCCTGGGTTTGGACGGCTTGGCTTATGTCGGCTATAACGTCGCCATGGTGATCGCCACCGCCTATTTCTTCTTAGGCTTGGCAGTGATCCATACCCTGGCCCGACGTGTGAAAACACCGGGGCTGGTTTTGATCGGTGTCTACGCCGTGATTATTATTTCCCTGTGGGGCGCTGTTGTCGTCGCCGGGGTGGGGGTTGCCGAGCAATGGATTGGCCTTCGCGGTCAGCCCCAAGACGACGATGAAGAAGACGGGCAACCGCCCACGATATGAAAACGGGCATGTGCCCAGAATTATTTTGAAATGGGCATGTGCCCATGAACCAACCGGGCCCCGGCCCAATAGACCCAAGCCCAACGGGCTGGTAGGAGAAGAAACATGGAAGTCATCCTTATGGAACGCGTTGAGAAACTTGGCCAGATGGGCGATGTGGTCAACGTCAAACCGGGTTTTGCCCGAAATTTCCTTTTGCCCCAAGGCAAAGCCCTGCGCGCAACGGAAGCCAACCGCGCCCAGTTTGAAACGCAGCGCGCTCAGTTGGAGGCCGCAAACCTGGAAAAACGCTCGGAAGCCCAGTCTGTCGCCGATAAGATGGAAGCTGTTACCGTTATTCTGGTTCGCCAGGCGGGCGATGCCGGTCAATTGTACGGCTCCGTTAATGCACGCGATATTGCCGATGCCCTGACAAAGGATGGTTTTACCGTCACCCGGACTCAGGTTCGTCAGGACATTCCGATCAAACATCTCGGCCTGCACGACGTTCTTGTTTCTTTGCACCCGGAAGTGACCATTACCATTACGGCCAACGTTGCCCGTTCGGTTGAGGAAGCCAAAATCCAGGCCGAAACCGGCAAAGCGATGCTCTCTTCTATTGAGGAAGAAGCCCGCGCCGAGGCTGCTGCCCGCGAAGCGGAGTTGAATGCCGATGAAGCCATCATCGAACAGGCGGAAGCCGTCTTCGAAGATGGCGCCGCGCCGGAACTGGTTGAAGAAGAAACCGATTCGGAAAAATAATACCGAAAACGCAGGTTTCTTACCTGATCTGAAAGCGGCGTACCTATTGGTACGCCGCTTTTTTATGGACTCAATTTGAATTTTATCCACAATTTATCCACATATCCTCAGCCAAGCGTTATTTTCAGGATTCCGCCCCCAATGTCCTCGTAACTCAGATTTCTTTTAACTGTCTATGAGAAGGTGAAGTCTTTAGGTTGCTCCGATCATGCCCACAACATTTCCTCCCGAAACAAACTTTGATCCTTCCGATCCCGGCTATGCTGATATCCCGCAATCGGATACGGCGGCTCAGGCCTTTCGCACCATGCCGCACAATCTGGAAGCGGAAAAAGGCCTCTTGGGAGCCATTTTACTGAACAACCGGGCCTATGAACGCATTTCCGAATTCCTGCTACCCCAGCATTTTGCCTATGAACGTCATGGTCGTATCTATGAAGCAATTACCAAGCTGATTGAGCGTGGACAAATCGCCGACGGCATAACCCTGCAGCGGTTTTTCGAGCACGACCAGAATCTGGCCGAAATTGGCGGCCCCGCCTATCTGGCCGAATTGATGAGCGCTGCTGCCAGCGTAATCAACGCCGGTGAATACGGACGCATTGTCTACGATCTTTATTTGAAACGCGAAATCATCAATCTCGGCGAAGATATGGTGAGCAGTGCCTATCAAGGTGGCGTTGATGAAACGGCAACCGACCAGATCGAAAAAGCCGAGCAAAGCCTCTATGACCTGGCGACCGCCGGAGAAACCGATGGCGGTTTCAAGGATTTCAAGTCCGCCATTATCGACGCTATTTCCATCGCCGATGCAGCGCACCGGCGCGAAGGCGGTCTGGCTGGCGTGGGCACCGGGTTCCGGGATCTGGACACCAAATTGGGCGGCCTGCACAACTCCGATTTGCTCATTCTGGCTGGCCGCCCGAGTATGGGGAAAACGGCGCTGGTCACTAACATGGCCTTTAACATCGCCTATAATTACGCCCAGACCAGCGGAGAAGAAGGGGCTGTTGTCGGATTCTTTTCTCTGGAGATGTCGGCCGAACAGCTAGCGGCGCGTATTCTCTCTGAGCAGTCCAATATCGCGTCGGATAAAATGCGCAAAGGCCTGCTCAGCAACGACGAGTTTTCCGCCCTCGCCACCTGCGCCAACACCCTGCATGAAATTCCGTTCTATATCGACGACACCCCGGCGCTGACTGTCAGCGCGCTCCGGACCCGGGCCCGGCGTCTCAAGCGCCAGCATAATCTGGGCGTCATCATCGTCGATTATTTGCAGCTGATTGCTGGCAACCCCAATTCCCGTGGCGATGGCCGGGTTAACGAAGTGTCGGAAATCACCCGGGGACTCAAGACCCTGGCCAAGGAACTCAGCGTTCCGGTGATCGCCCTGTCACAGTTGTCGCGTCAGGTTGAGAGCCGCGACCCGCCGCGGCCCCAGTTGTCGGATCTCCGTGAATCCGGTTCCATTGAGCAGGATGCCGATGTGGTCATGTTCATCTACCGTGAAGACTACTACATGGAACGCAAGAAGCCTGGCCGCCGCGCCGAAGAGGACGAAACCAAGTTTTTTGAACGCGAAGCCAAATGGGAAGAGAACCTGGAAAAAATCCAGGGCCTTGCGGAAGTCATCGTCGCGAAACAGCGGCATGGCCCGATCGGCGATGTAACGCTGACATTCAACGGCGAGTTTACCCGCTTTGGCGATCATGACTGGCAGCATGATGACAACTAGCGGAACGTTTGATCTCGAATGCATTCGGGGTTAAACATGCTGGACAATGACCGCACCCGCACCTGACCCCGGCGCAAAAGCCGTCCTGACCATAGACTTGGGCGCTATTTGCGAAAACTACCATATTTTGCGACGCCAGCTGAACGGTGTTGAATGTGCCGCCGTAGTCAAGGCCGATGGTTATGGGTTGGGTGCTGTGCATGTGGGGGCTGCCCTCGCGAAGGCCGGATGCCGCACTTTCTTTGTCGCCCAACTGGATGAAGGCATTGCTTTGCGGGACGTTGTTGGCGATGCCGAAATCCACATCCTCAACGGACTGGCGCCCAATGCCGAAGACGTTTTTCGTGCCCATCAGCTGATCCCGGTTCTCGGCAGCTTGCACGACATCGACATCTGGCAGGCTTATTCCCGGCAATTTGACCTGCCCTGCGACATTCATGTCGATACCGGCATGCTGCGGCTTGGGCTGCCGCCTGATGAATTGCAACAGATCGCCGACAGCCCGGACCGCATCGCCGGGCTCAACATCAATACCGTTCTCAGTCATCTGGCCTCCGCTGATGAGCCGCAAAGCACCCAAACCGGCGCGCAGCTTCAGGCCTTCAAACAGGCCCGGCGTATTCTGCCCATGGCGCGCGCCTCTCTGGCCAATTCATCAGGCGTATTCTGGGGGCAACCCTTTCATTACGATCTGGCGAGGCCTGGTGTTGCGCTCTATGGCGTCAACCCGACGCCTTTTAACGAAAATCCCATGCGGCCCTGCATCACCCTATTGGCTCGGGTTGTCCAGATTCGTAACGCCAGCACCGGCGAAACCGTCGGTTATGGTGCCACCCACAAGCTTACCAGACCGTCAAAGATAGCAACGCTGGCGGTAGGCTACGCCGACGGATATTTACGCTCGCTTTCCGACAAGGCCTATGGCTACATGGGGGAAACGAAAATTCCGCTGGTTGGTCGTGTTTCCATGGACCTGATTACCTTTGATGTCACCGATGTCCCTGGCCAGCAATGCCATCCCGGTGCCTGGGTTGAACTGATCGGCTCCCGTCATTCGGTTGACGATCTGGCCCATGAAGCCGGCACGATCGGATATGAGGTTTTAACCAGCCTCGGGAACCGCTATCATCGCATTTACAAGAACGACTAAGGGCTGCTCTCCGTATGAAATTCCTGCAAACCATTGGCCGCGTGTTTTTGGCCTTTCTGGCGACCGCCGGGCGGTTGTCGATGTTTACGATCAGCGGTATCGGGCATTGCCTGCGCCCGCCGTTTTATTTCCGCATCATCGGCAAACAGATGATCGAGATCGGCTATTATTCCCTGCCGGTTGTCGGCCTGACCGCGGTTTTTGCCGGCATGGTGCTGGCCCTGCAGAGTTACACCGGTTTCGCCCGCTTTTCAGCGGAAGGCGCCATCGCCAATGTGGTTGTTCTTTCCATCACCCGCGAACTGGGTCCGGTGCTGGCCGGGCTCATGGTCGCCGGTCGCATTGGCGCGGCCATGGCGGCGGAAATCGGGACCATGCGGGTCACAGAACAAATCGACGCCCTGACCACATTGTCCACCAACCCCATGAAATATCTGGTTGCACCGCGTCTTATTGCCGGCCTGACGATGATGCCGCTTCTGGTTCTGGTTGCCGATATCATCGGGGTTTTCGGCGGCTATCTGGTCGCCGTCTACAAGCTCGGTTTCAATCCCGCCAACTACATCCAGAACACCTGGAATTTTCTTGAAGCATCTGATGTGATCTCGGGGCTGGTCAAAGCCTCTGCCTTCGGATTCATCATTACGCTGATGGGCTGTTACCACGGGTATAATTCCAAGGGCGGCGCACAGGGTGTCGGCATGGCAACCACGAATGCCGTGGTTTCCGCCTCCATACTGATCCTGTGCTCCGATTACATCCTGACCGAAATCTTCTTTTCCAAGTAGGCTGAGAGAGCATGCCCGACGCCCCCCAACCGATGATCCGCCTCAAGGATGTGCACAAGTCCTTTGGCCCGAAACATGTCCTCAACGGACTCGATCTGGAAGTTGGCAAGGGCGAAAGCCTAGTCATTATCGGTGGCTCCGGCACTGGGAAATCGGTTGCCATCAAGTGTATTCTCGGCCTGCTCACGCCAGATCAGGGGCGCATTGAAATCAATGGCCAGAACGTGGTGGGCATGGACAAACCGGAGCGTGAGAAAATCAACAACCAGATTGGCATGCTGTTTCAGGCTGCCGCCCTGTTCGACAGCCTGCCGGTCTGGGAAAATGTTGCTTTCGGATTGCTTTCGGAAGGCCTCGCTGATCGCGACGAAGCCCGCCAGATCGCCATTGAGAAGCTGGCGCTGGTCGGTTTGACCGAAAAACTGGCCAACGCATGGCCTGCCGATCTGTCTGGCGGCATGCAAAAACGCGTCGGCCTTGCCCGCGCTATCGCCACCAACCCGGAAATCATTTTCTTCGATGAACCGACCACCGGTCTCGACCCGATCATGGCCGACATCATCAATAACCTGATTGTTGCCGTGAACCGGAAAATCGGCGCAACGTCACTGACCATCACCCACGATATGCAATCAGCAAAAAAAATCGGCGACCGCATCGCCATGCTCTATCAGGGCCAGATCATCTGGGTTGGCCCAGCTGACCAGATTGATAATTCAGGGAATGAATACGTCGATCAGTTCATTCATGGCCGTGTTGACGGCCCCATCAAGATGGCGCTAAGGGCCTGATTGCTCCAAGTCCCCGCTCGCATAAAATGTTCTCTGGTTTCTCATACGATCAGCCCTTACGGTCGGGCTTCAATGAATCTTTAGGAAATCTCCAATGATCAGAAACCGGTTTCAGCTTGCCCTACTGCTGGCAGCCCCTTTCATCCTGAATGCCTGCGCCAGCAACGTCAAAACCGTTGAGCAGGCCTTTCAGGAATATCTGGCCGAAGATTTCCCGGACACCAAAGTACTGGTCTATTCGGAAATCAGCAATAAATGGACCCGCACTTACGGATTTCCGCTGGTTAGAGATGCCTACATCAAAGCCATGTCCGATTGTCAGTCGATTGCCAATCATTGCAAGCTTTATGCCGTTGGCAACGAGCGGGTAGATGACCTGTCCGAAACCGAGAAAAAACAGGCCATGCAAAAATACGAGGCGTCCCTCCAGCAAACGCCAAAGCCCAAAGGCACTGAAACATATCTCGCCGGAGATGAAATAAAGGCCGCCTTCAATGGGGAAAAGCTGATAGTCAAAACCGCGTCCGGGTTACGCCTGACCGTTGCCCTTGCTGATAACGGCTGCCTCAAGGCGATACCGGAACTGGGACAAAATCTGCCTGCCTTTATGGCTACTGGCGACACAGGAAAATGGTGGATCAGAGGCAAAACCTTCTGCCGTCAATTTACAAAATGGTTTGATGGAGCCTCACGCTGCCATCAGATATCGGAAGAAAACGGCCTTTATCTCCTTTATTATAAAGGCAAGGTGTCAAGCACGGCGCGGATTGAGAAAGCCGTCTAAACCCCGGGTGATATGGAAGTTTTATCCCTCTCGACGGAGGCTGATTAACTTCGGAGCAAAAAGCACCACGCCGCTGTTGAGGCAACCGGTGGTCAGGCGTACAATCGTATCGCATACAGACGGAAGGTGTTTCCGTCTGCGGCGTTTTCCGTGTCGCCTCACTAAGCGGCGAGACCTTGCCAGCAGGAGCGCTCGCTTTTGGCCCGAAAATCAACGACTTATGTTTGCCAAAGCTGCGGAACCAGCCACCCAAAGTGGGCCGGGCAGTGTGATTCCTGCGGCGAATGGAATTCCCTTGCCGAAGAACAGGCCAGCGAATCGGCACCGAAAGGCTTAAGCGCCGGCAAAGGACGTCGCATTGAGTTTGTCGGTCTGAAAGGCACGGGCGAACGCCCGCCGCGCCGTATTTCAGGAATTAACGAGTTTGACCGGGTGGCCGGTGGCGGCCTGGTGCCGGGCTCCGCCACGCTGGTTGGCGGTGATCCGGGCATCGGCAAATCGACCCTGCTCATGCAGGTCACGGCGGCGCTGTCGAAAACCATGTCGTGCGCCTATATTTCCGGCGAGGAAGCCATCGAGCAATTGCGCATGCGGGCCGACCGCTTGGGGCTGGCCGACAGCGCCGTTGATCTGGCGACAGCCACATCGGTGCGCGACATCGTAACGACGCTGGATGATGTGGAAACGCCGGGGCTGGTGATTATCGATTCCATACAATGCATGTATGTGGACAGCATTGATTCCGCGCCCGGCACCGTCAGTCAGGTGCGCAGTTCGGCGCAGGAACTGATCCGCGTCGCCAAACGCCGCGGCTTCGCGCTTATACTGGTCGGCCACGTGACCAAGGAAGGCACCATAGCCGGGCCGAGAGTGCTTGAGCATATGGTCGATACGGTGATGTACTTTGAAGGTGATCAAAGCCACCAGTTCCGGATTCTGCGCGCCGTCAAGAACCGCTTTGGCGCGGCCGATGAAATCGGCGTGTTTGAAATGACCGAACTGGGCCTTGCCGAAGTCCCCAACCCGTCCGCGCTTTTTCTGTCGGAGCGCAGCAGCGATGTGACCGGTTCCAGTGTTTTTGCCGGCATGGAAGGCACGCGCCCTGTGCTCGTCGAAATTCAATGCCTGATTGCACCCTCCAGCCAGGCAACACCCCGGCGTGCCGTGGTTGGTTGGGACAGTGGCCGGCTGGCCATGGTCATGGCGGTACTGGAGGCCAGATGCGGTCTTGCGCTTGGCGGGGCCGAGGTGTACCTAAACGTCGCTGGCGGACTGAAGATTTCGGAACCGGCGGCAGATTTGGCGGTTGCCGCCGCACTGGTGTCGTCTCTGGGCGGCACACCTGTTCCGCCCGAGACTGTGGTTTTTGGTGAAATCGGGTTATCCGGTGAAGTGCGCGCCGTCAGCCAAATGGATGCGCGGCTCAAGGAAGCAGAAAAATTGGGTTTTTCACAGGCCATCATACCGGCACGCAAAAAAAAGGCGGGCCAGAAGTCCGCCTACAGCGGCAATCTGAAAATCACCGAAATCCGCCATCTCAACGATCTGGTATTCCTGTTGCCGGAAAAGACGCCCGCCAAGCCGAATGCAAACGATCATTCCCATTTTGCCGTAGGTCGCGCCTCGAATGGATAAAATCAACAGCCTGCCGATAAATGTTTTTGACGCAGGCGTCATTCTGGTTCTGCTCGTCTCGGCTTTTCTCGCCTATTCGCGGGGATTTGTGCATGAGGTTCTGTCCATCGGCGGATGGATCGGCGCCATCTTCGCGACCTTCTACGGCTTTCCATATCTGAAACCCTATGCCCGCGAACTGATCCCCATTGAACTGGCGGCGGATCTGACAGCGGGGTTGGTGGTTTTCCTGATCGCGCTGGTTATCCTTTCCTATATCACGCGCAGCATCTCGAAGAAGGTGCAAACCAGTATGTTGAACGCCCTCGACCGGGCACTCGGCTTTTTGTTCGGTCTGGTGCGTGGCGCCATTGTGGTCTGTATCGCCTATATGGGGCTTAATCTGGTCTGGCCGGAAAATGAGCAGCCCCCGCTGATCACCGAAGCCAAGTCCATGGAACTGATCCGCCCGGGCGCCCAGTTGCTGACCACCCTGCTGCCCAATACCGGCGCCGCCGCCTCCACCACATCGGCGGGCGAGAAGGCCAAGAAGCTTTTTGGCGCAAAAGACGCGGTTAAAGATTTGATATCGCCAAAACCGAAAAGCGAAGGCACTTCGGAAAGCGGGGCCTATGGGCGAAAAGAACGTCAGGATATGGAACGCCTGATCGATTCCAGTGGACAAAACAACTAATGGATAAAATTTGACAAATGGCTGAAACACCAAATTTCCCGCCGCATCCCTATATGTCGACCAACCCGGATGCACCAAAGGACGAATGCGGACTTTTCGGCATATACGGCCTGTCGGATGCGGCCACGCACACGGCGCTGGGCTTGCATGCCCTACAGCATCGCGGTCAGGAATCTGCCGGCATTGTCGCTTTCGATACGGACCAGTTCAACAGCCACCGGGCGCTCGGACTGGTTGGAGACAACTTCAATTCACCGGAAGTTATGGATCCTCTGAAAGGCTCCATGGCCATCGGTCATGTCCGTTATTCAACCAGCGGCGACACCGCCATCCGCAACGTGCAGCCGCTGTTTGCCGAGTTTAAGTTCGGCGGCCTGGCCATGGCCCATAACGGCAACCTGACCAACGCCCTCACCCTGCGCCACAGATTGGTTGAACGCGGCTGTATTTTCCAATCCACCAGCGACACCGAGGCCATCATTCACCTGATTGCGATCAGCGAATACGGGCGCGTGGTGGAACGTCTGACAGATGCACTGAGCCAGGTGGAGGGGGCGTTTTCCCTGCTTGCGCTGACCCAGAAAAAGCTGATCGGCCTGCGCGACCCGCATGGCGTGCGGCCTCTGGTGATCGGACGTCTGGGCGACGCCTATATCCTTACGTCGGAAACCTGCGCGCTGGATATCATCGGGGCGGATTATGTGCGCGATGTGGAACCGGGCGAAATCGTCATTATCGACGAGGACGGTCTGCAAAGCATCAAACCGTTCAAACCGCGCCCCAACCGATTTTGTATTTTTGAATATATCTATTTCGCGCGTCCCGACAGCGTCATGGAAGACAAAAACGTCTATGCCTGCCGCAAGGCCATCGGCGTCGAACTGGCCAAGGAAAGCCATGTAGAGGCGGACCTCATCGTCCCCATTCCGGATTCCGGCGTGCCGGCCGCCATTGGCTATTCGGAACAGGCGAAAGTCCCTTTCGAACTGGGCATCATCCGCAACCACTATGTGGGCCGCACCTTCATCGAACCTTCCGATCAAATCCGACATTTGGGGGTGCGCCTGAAACACAACGCCAACGCCGCCCATCTAAAAGGCAAACGGGTCATTCTGGTCGATGATTCGATTGTCCGTGGCACTACGTCGGTAAAGATTGTTGAAATGGTCCGCAGCGCCGGGGCCAGTGAAGTCCATATGCGGATTTCCAGCCCGCCGACGGCCTATTCGTGTTTTTATGGCATCGATACCCCTGAACGCGAACAATTGATGGCGTCGCGCCTTAATCTGGAAGAAATGCGTAAACATATCGGCGTCGACAGCCTTGCCTTTATCTCCGTGGATGGTTTGTATCGTGCGGTTGGCGAAGCCAAACGCAACGACGAGCCGCAATATTGCGATGCCTGCTTTACCGGCGACTACCCGATCCCGCTGACGGACCGGCTTGAAAAAACCGCCCCCAATCTTCTGTCTCTCCTGAAAGAGCCCGCCTGATCATGGCGACCGGACGTCTTGAAGGCCGCATTGCCCTTATAACCGGCGCGTCGCGTGGCATTGGCCGTGCCGTTGCGCTCCGCTTTGCCCAGGAAGGCGCCAAGCTCATTCTGGTCGCGCGGACCCAGGGCGCACTGGAAGAACTGGACGATGAAATCCTTGAAATATCAGGGGAGTCCTCGACCCTTGTGCCTCTGGATCTCACCGATTTTGGCGGCATCGACAATCTGGGTGGCGCCATCTACGAGCGATTTGGCAAACTCGACATTCTGGTCGGTAATGCCGGTATGTTGGGCAGCCTGAGCCCCATGGGGCACATCAAGGCCAAAGTCTGGTCACAGGTCATGGATACCAACCTGACCGCCAACTGGCGCCTGCTGCGCACCGCCGATCCGCTGCTCCGGAAATCAGATGCGGGGCGCTGCATTTTTGTCACCTCGACCGTCGGTTCGCTGCCCCGCGCTTACTGGAGCGCCTATGCCGTGTCCAAGGCCGGGCTCGAGATGATGACAAAAATCTACGCCGAGGAAATCGCTGATACTCTGGTCCGGGCCAACCTGATCAATCCCGGCGGCACACGCACCGCCATGCGCGCCCTCGCCATGCCCGGTGAGGACCCCGACAGCATCAAGACGCCGGGTGAGGTTACAGAGCCCTTTGTCCGTCTTGCCGAAGCGGCCTGCCCGCATAACGGCATCATTATGGATGAACACGGAAACGTCTCCGGCTGATGCCCTAAGCGGGCTTCCTCTTGCCATACAGACCACGCAGGCATATCTCTTAGGTGCCGTGTCATATATCTGTAATATTATTGTAACATTAAGAATTATTCTCTAAACAGGGAACCGGGTGGGCGTATCGGCACCGCCTTACCACATGATTCTTTTATGCTTTGAGAGGCTGCTATCTCTGCAACACAAACCCTGATTGGTCTTATTGGTGCTGTCGCCCTGCTGTTGTGGGGTATGCGCATGGTCAGGACGGGTGTATCCAGAGCTTTTGGCGGCAGCCTCCGCCAGGCGATTGCCAAAAGCACCGCCAACCGCTTCAAAGCGCTCTGCGTCGGCATAGGCGTTACCGCCATCCTGCAAAGCAGCACGGCCACGGCCCTGATGATCGCCTCGTTTGCAGGACGCGGCCTGATCGCCACGGCACCAGCACTGGCGGTCATGCTGGGCGCGGATATCGGCACGACGCTGGTTGCGCAAATTCTCTCATTTGATATTTCCTGGGCTTCACCGCTTCTCATTGCGGGCGGGTTTGTTGTGCATTCTGCCGCTGCGAACCCCGTCCCGCGCCAGCTCGGGCGAACTGCCGTCGGGCTTGGTATCATGTTGCTGGCGCTGAGTCTTATCGTCCATACGGCCGAGCCCATGCGCGAGTCCGAGGTTCTTCTGGAAGTGATCAGCGCCGTCTCCGGCGAAGCCCTGATCGCCATTCTGCTGGCCGCCCTGCTGACCTGGCTGGCCCATTCCAGCCTGGCCGTCGTGCTGTTGATCATGTCTCTGGCTGGCAGCGGCGCCATTCCCGTCGAGGCGACCTTCGCGCTGGTAATCGGCGCCAATATCGGCGGCACCATCCCACCTCTCCTGGCGACCCTGGCCGAAGGCCCGCAAGCCCGCCGCGTACCGCTTGGCAATGCCCTGTTCAAAATCTCAGGTGCCATTCTGATCATCCCGTTTCTGGGGTATATCGGTCCTGAAATCACTCTCATCGACCCGGACCCGGCGCGCACCGTCGTCAATTTTCACAGCTTTTTCAATATCGCCATTGCTCTGGTCTTCATCTTTCTGACCGATGTCGTTGCCCGCCTTACCCTGCGCTTTGTGCCCCACGCATCGGCAATCGAAGAACCGGCTAAGCCTCGCCATCTTGACAAAAACGCCTTTGACGAGCCGGATCTGGCGCTTGCCTCGGCAAGTCTCGAAACCCTGCGCATCGGTGAAATTGTTGAAACCATGCTGCAGGATAGTCTGGCCATTCTGGAATCGGAAAACGCCAACCGGGCCAAGGACGTCCGGGAGATGGATAACGATGTCGACCGCTTGTACGAAGACGTGAAGCTTTATGTCTCGAAGGTCATGCGCCAGGAAATGGATGAATCCGAGAGCCTCAGGGCCAGTGAAATCCTGACGTTCGCAACCAATCTGGAACATATCGGCGATATCGTCGATAACCTCATGGAAATGGCCCAGAAAAAACACAAAAAACGCATTCAGTTTTCAGAATCCGGCCTGAAGGATCTGACGGAACTGCATGGACAGGTCACGGAAAACCTGAAACTGGCGCTGAGTATTTTTGTTTCCGGCGATCTCAAACTGGCGCGTCGGCTGTTGTCGCAAAAGCGGAAAATCATCGCCATGGAGCGGGCTAGCGCCGAACGCCATATGGAACGGTTGCGCGATGGGCGCCCGGAAAGTATTGAGACCAGCGCCTTGCACATGGATATTTTACGCGACCTGAAACGCATTCACTCGCATGTCGTTGCTGTCTGTTATCCGGTACTGGAGCGCGCGGGTGAGTTGGAAGCCCTGCCCCATACCCGCGACACGGCGCATCCTTCACAAAACGAAGCCGAAGCCCATTAACGTCAGTTCAGCGGTTCGGCCCTGATAAATTCGGCATCCAGCCCGGCCAGATTTTTTGCCAGGTCGACGGGCAAGCTGGCATCGCTGACGATATGGGACAGCCGGTCCAGATTGCTGACCCGAACCGGTGCGCGTTTGCCGAATTTACTGGCATCGACCAGCAACACACCGGACCGCCCCTGCATCAGCATAACGCCCCGCAGCTCGGCCGCTTCTCGCGAATAGTCCGTGAGCAGGGTGGTGGCGTCCAGTGCGCTGGCGCCGATGAAGCTGAAATCCGTCAGGTAATGGGCCAGCATGGCTGTAGTGTCCCGCCCCACCGTCGCGCCCTCGTTGCCGATCAATTCGCCACCCAGGATATGGACCCGGTTGTCGTTACGTCCGGCCAGCTTGCCTGCCACATGCATGTCATTCGTGAAGACCGTCAGGCCATGGTGAGCCATCAGGGCCTCGGCCAGACAAAGCGTCGTTGTTCCGGAATCGATAATCAATGAAGCCCCATTCGGCACCAATGCAGCGGCGGCGGCGCCAATGGCTTTTTTCCCGTCTATATTCACCTGCATGCGGGCCGCCAATTCCGGCTCGACCTGATCCATGACAAGGGCCCCGCCATGGGTTTTTCGCAATCTGAGCTCTGCCGCCAGCTTGGTGATGTCGCGGCGGATCGTCTCCTGTGACACTTTGAGCTGGTCGTGCAACTGGTTCACTGTCACCGCACCTTTTTGCGACAGGATATCCAGAATCCGATTGCGCCGTTGTTCTGCAAGCATCTCTATTTCCTCAACCTTTGCTGGGTGGACTCTGCCCAAGCCCCATGTCTGGGTCAAGGTTTCGACACGCCGGACGGCATTATCCCTAGTCTTGATGAGGTTTTTTGTGGCTTTGTGCCAGTGTTTGTGGAACTCTTTTATTTATCCTTTGCATATAGAAGGGTGCTGCCATTTGAATTGTTAAATGTCGCCAAGGCTGGTTTTCACTTCAGGAACGCCGATGCCACAGTTAAAAATTCATTTGGTCATAGCAAGTGCGGAACCATATCGTGGTTTCGGGTAAGGGTATTAAATCTCTCAGGGTCATTAGGAGAAACAACAATGAAAAGACGACTATTCACAAAATTCGCATTAAGCGTGAGTGCTGCAGCTCTTGCAGGCATGACGCTCGTCAATGCCGCCAATGCGGCATCGGAGCTGACTGTATATACGGCGGTTGAAGCCGAAGATCTGAAAAAATACGCCAAAGCATTCAATGCCGTACATCCGGACATTGAAATCAAATGGGTGCGCGATTCCACCGGCATCGTGACTGCCAAACTTCTTGCCGAGAAAGACAATCCGGTCGCCGATGTAGTTTGGGGACTGGCAGCAACCAGTTTGATGTTGCTCAAAGAGGAAGGTCTGACCGAGCCTTACGCTCCAAAAGGCGTTGATGCCCTTGATAAAAAATTCGTCGATGCCGCTAAACCTCCGCACTGGACAGGTATGGATGCCTGGATTGCATCGGTCTGTTACAATACCGTCGAAGCAGGCAACAAGAAGCTTCCCTTGCCGACATCGTGGAAGGACCTGACCAAACCGGTCTACAAAGGCAGCATTGTCATGCCGAACCCGAATTCTTCCGGCACCGGTTTCCTGGACGTTTCCAGCTGGTTGCAATTGTTTGGCGAAGAAGGGGGATGGGCGTTCATGGATGCGCTGCATCAGAATATCGCCTGGTATACGCATTCCGGTTCCAAGCCCTGTAAGCAGGCCGCATCGGGCGAAACACCCATTGGGATTTCCTTTGCTTTCCGTGGCGCCAAATCCAAGGCCGAAGGGGCCCCGCTTGAAATTGTCATTCCAAGTGAAGGTGTGGGCTGGGACATGGAGGCAACCGCCATCATCAAAGGCACGAAAAACCTGGATGCCGCAAAGAAGCTGGTTGATTTCACAGTCACCAAAGGCGCCAATGAAATGTATAACTCCGGTTATGCGGTTGTCGCCTACCCAGGCGTCGCCAAACCGGTTGAGCATTTTCCGGCTGGTATCACAGATGCCATGATCGACAACAACTTCGAATGGGCTGCGACCAACCGGGCTCGCATCTTGGCTGAATGGCAAAAGCGCTACGACTCCAAGTCCGAGAAAAAATAAAAACGACCACTGAGGTCTGTTTGAACCTTGTGATATAAGTTTCCGGCCATCCCGTTCTAAACAATTGGATGGCCGGTTTCTTTTCCACAAAATTCTTTTATGATCATGCCCAGCAAGTCTTACGTCCGGGGGAAATAATGAATACAGATGCGGCGCGTTCGCCTTATCTCAAGATCGGAAACCTGACAAAGAAGTTTGGCGAGTTTACGGCTCTCGACAATATTTCACTGGAAATATTCGAAGGCGAATTCGTTTGCTTTTTGGGCCCATCCGGCTGTGGCAAGACAACTCTGCTGCGGGCCATCGCCGGCCTCGACATCCAGACCATGGGAACCGTTGAGCAGGCCGGTGTGGATATATCCAATCTGCCGCCTGCCGAACGGGATTTCGGCATTGTCTTTCAGTCCTATGCGTTGTTTCCAAACCTGACTGTCAAAAAGAACATCGCCTATGGGCTTGAAAACAGAAAATTCCCAAAAGCCCAGATTGCCGCACGCGTATCCGAACTGCTGGAACTGGTTGGATTGCCCGAGCAGGGAGATAAACACCCGGCCCAGCTTTCCGGTGGTCAGCAGCAGCGCATCGCTCTAGCCCGCGCCATCGCCACATCGCCCGGCCTGTTGTTGCTGGATGAACCGCTGAGTGCGCTGGATGCCCGGGTACGGGTTCATCTGCGCAGCGAAATCAAGGAATTACAACGCCGGCTTGGCGTGACGACCATTATGGTGACCCACGACCAGGAAGAAGCCCTGACCATGGCTGATCGTATCGTCGTTATGGACCACGGCCTGATTGAACAGGTCGGCAGCCCAGAGGAAATATACAGCCGCCCGAAAACCGCCTTTGTCGCAGACTTCATCGGCACCATGAATTTTATACCCGGCACTGTCGTAAAACCGGGCCATGTCGAAATCGGACAAGCCTTGCTGCATTGTGAAACCGAAGGCTTCAATAGTGGCGATACGGTTTCTGTCGCCATCCGCCCAGAGGATATCAACGCCCAGGACATGAGTGACAGCGACAGCAATATCGTCGAGGCCGAAATCAAAAGCATGGAATTTCTGGGCTCGTTCTATCGGGCGACCCTTGGCGGCCCGGCCTTTGGTGACAGCGAAGTCCATGCCGATTTCTCGGTCAATCTGGTACGCCGCAAAACGGTTGCTGTCGGCAGCAAACTACCCGTCAGGCTGCCGCCTGAGTTTATTCAGATCTATGCGGAAAATGGAGCTGAATAGTGTCTGACTCCGTTCTGCCCTCCCCAACGGCCACAGCTCCTATCGTCAAGGAAAAGCTTGGGCGCGATGATTGGATCATGCGTTCCTGCATGGTCATAATCGCTCTGTTTCTGGTCGTCTTTATCCTTTTACCTCTCTATACGATGCTGTCAAAAAGTCTCGAAAACAAAGATGACGTGTTTATCGGTCTTGCCAACTACATCGAATATTTCTCAACGCCAGCCCTGTTTCTGTCGGCCGGCAACAGCCTGACCATCGCCATTCTATCGACGTTTATTGTTCTTATTGTCGCCTTTATTTACGGATACGCCCTAACCCGCACCTGCATGCCGTTCAAGTGGTTTTTCAAGGTCGTCGCCCTCATACCCCTGCTCACGCCATCCCTGCTGGGCGGCATTTCCCTGGTATACTGGTTTGGCAATCAGGGCGTGGCAAAAGGTCTGTTGTTTGGTGAATCCGTATATGGTCCCATCGGCATCACCATCGGCTCCAGTTACTGGGTCTTTCCCCATGCCCTGATGATCGTCATCACGGCGCTCTCCATAACCGACGCTCGGCTGTATGAAGCCGCTGAGGCCTTACGTAGCAGCCGGATTAAAACCTTTTTCACGGTCACCCTGCCGGGCTGCAAATATGGCCTGTTCAGTGCAGCCTTTGTTGTCTTTACACTGGTTTTCACGGATTTTGGCGTGCCCAAGGTGATTGGCGGCAATTACAACATGCTGGCGACCGATGTTTATAAACAGGTGATCGGCCAGCAAAACTTCCAGATGGGTGCCGTTGTCTCCGTCGTTTTGCTGGTGCCTGCCGTTTTGGCTTTTGCCGTGGATCGCATTGTTCAAAGAAAGCAGGTGGCATTGCTTTCAGCCCGCGCCGTCCCCTATACGCCCAAACCCAACGCCAAACGGGATTACGGCATGCTGCTGTTTTGCCTGCTCATTGCCGGTCTGATTCTGGCTATGCTTGGCATGGCGCAATATGCAGCACTGGTCAAATTCTGGCCGTACAACCTGACCTTAGGCTTCAAAAATTACGACTTTGATGTGATGGATGGTGGCGGCTGGGACGCTTTCTGGAATTCCTTATATATGGCGCTCTATACAGCGGCCATCGGCACCGGCATTATCTTCTTTGGCGCATACCTTATGGAGAAAGGGCGCGGGTTTGAGGCGGGTCGCACCATTTTTCATATGCTGGCAATCATTCCACTGGCCGTTCCGGGGCTGGTTCTCGGTCTGGCCTATATCTTTTTCTTCAACAACCCAGATAACCCGTTCAACTTCCTCTACGGGACCATGGGCATACTGGTACTTGCCACCGTCACCCACTTTTATACGGTCAGCCACCTGACGGCTGTGACCGCGCTGAAACAGATGGACCCGGAATTTGAATCCGTGTCCGCTTCCTTGAAAGCCCCCTTCTACAAGACCTTCTTTCGCGTCACCATTCCGGTCTGCACACCTGCCATCCTCGATATCTCCATGTATCTGTTCTTGAACGCCATGACGACCGTATCCGCCGTGATCTTTCTTTATTCGTCCGATACGACGCTGGCGTCCATCGCCGTAATGAACATGGATGATGCGGGCGACATCGCGCCCGCCGCAGCCATGGCCATGATGATCGCCTACACCTGTGCAGCAGCAAAGCTTCTACATGCCATCATTACACGCGGCCTGCTCAAGCACACACAGGCCTGGCGGCACCGTTAGGCGGGCGGCAATCTGTCCAGACCGTCAGACCACCTGGATGGATATGGCCATTCCCGCCTCATGATGTTCCAGCACATGGCAATGAAATAACCAGTTGCCCGGATTATCGGCAACAAAAAGGATTTCCACCGTTTCTTCCGGTTGCATGAGAACCGTATCACTCCAGATCTCACGCTCCGGTTTTTGGCCATTGCGTGACAGAATTTGAAAGACATGCCCATGCAAATGGATGGGATGCGGCCAAGCCGTATCATTTCGTAGAACAATGCGTTGCGTGCTGTCCTTTTTAAATGTGAACATGGGCTGCTTTTGGTTAGGGTCATAGACCACGCCATTAATGGCCCAGACTTTTCCCTGCGCCACCAGGTCACGAATGGAAAAGGCTTGCCCCTTGTATGATGCATTTCGCAAGCCCCCCATGGCGCCTCCGCTAATCACAAAGTCATGACTTGAAGCTGCCGCTGGATTGGGGCGTGCCAGCGGGTTTTCCAATAAGGCAACAGAGCTATTCATTACGTTTTCGCGCAGTGGGGCCGTTGGCTCATAGGTCAGTTTCAAAAACTCATAGGATGCACGGGCATAATAGTTATCACTGACAGAAAAATTTTCTCCCGGCTTGCCGGTCATATCGATAATCAGATCGGCACGCTGACCTGAACCCAATTCAACCCGGCCCCCAATAGGTGAAAACGGTTTGACCGGCTGCCCATCCAAAGCGATTACCTGAGGTGAGTGCCCCTCGAAAGACAGAGCAAAGATCCGGGCATTGGCGGCGTTAATCAACCGCAAGCGTAGCCGCTCGCCGGATCGGACCGAAAATGTCTCGCTGCTGGCTCCATTCAGGCTGGCAATATTACCCAACCGCCCGCTGTGGCTCATGTCATGCATCTCGTGAAAAGACTCGTCAATAGTACCATCTTCATGAAGCCGCCAGTCATCCAGCACCCAGACAACATCCCGATCAACAACAGGAGGAGATTTTTCTTCTACGATTAATGGCCCGTAGAGCCCCCGGCCCACCTGCTCCGAGCTTTTTACATGCGGATGATACCAGAATGTACCCGCGTCGGGCAGGTCAAAGGCATAATCAAACGTCTCTCCGGGATTTACTGCCGCCTGGGTCAGGCCGGGTACGCCGTCCATGGAATTGGGCAGCCGCAAGCCATGCCAATGCACGGTGCTGGGCTGGTTCAACCGGTTTTCAAAAGTGACCGCTAATCGCTCTCCCTGCTGAAAGCGTAATTCCGGCCCCGGCACCCGACCATTATAGGCCCAGACATCTGTTGCCGGATAACCGGTTCCCAAAATCTCTGCTTTTGCCTGCCCCGCCTGCAATCGCAAACGGCTGGTGTTCGAAGCCCAAGTTACTGAAAGCGGCAACGCCGCCCCAAGACCGGCGCCCAAGAAACCAAATAATATCGAACGCCGCCCTACTGAATTCTGATTATGCACTGTAATTTCCATGATTTTGTTTAACAGCAGAGGAATCTAGAGCTTCCCGCAATAGGAAGGTCAATGCCTGACTGTCATAAAAGAATCATTTTCAAATAGGTGATTTTATGTGGATTAATGACCGTTTATGACCGATAATGCCAAAATCAAGACGACCATTCAGGAAACATCCACATATGACCTCTTCCACTCAAGACCCTTGGCTTCTGACACCCGGTCCGCTGACCACATCTCTGCAAACCAAGCAGGCGATGCTGCACGACTGGGGCTCACGCGACGCCAATTTCATTGAAACCAACATGCGGGTTCGTACCCAACTGCTCGAGATTGCCGAGGCCTCCGACAGTCACGTTTGTGTGCCGTTGCAGGGCAGCGGCACGTTCGTTGTGGAAGCGACCATTGCAACCCTGGTACCGCGGGACGGCAAGGCGCTTATTCTGGTCAACGGTGCTTATGGTCAACGCATGGCAAAAATGCTCGATTATCTTGGGCGGGCCTACAGTGTACTGGAAACCCCGGAAGACACGCCGCCGTCGGTCAAGGTATTGGAGAAAACCCTGGAAGCCGATGCCACGATCACCCATGTGCTGGCTGTCCATTGTGAAACTACCTCGGGCATTCTCAATCCCATTGAACAGATTGCCGCCGTTGTCGCCGAACAGGGCCGACGATTGCTGATTGACGCCATGAGCGCCTTTGGAGCCATTCCCTTGAGCGCAAAAAATATTCTTTTCGATGCGGTGATGGCCTCCTCTAACAAATGTCTGGAGGGAGTTCCGGGCATGGGCTTTGCCCTGATCCGCCGCGCGGCGCTGGAAACGTGCAAAGGCAACGCCCATTCGCTGAGCCTCGATCTCTATGACCAGTGGGTAGCGATGGAACAGACCAGCCAATGGCGGTTCACACCACCAACCCACGTCATCGTCGCTTTTGATGAAGCCATAAAGCAGTTTATCGAGGAAGGTGGGGTCGCCGGACGCAATGCGCGCTACGCCAACAACGCAAATATTCTGATCGGCGGCATGCGCGCGCTTGGTTTCGAGACGTTATTGCCCGATGGACTGCAAGCGCCGATCATCGTCACCTTTAAAATGCCCACCGATCCCAAGTTCGACTTTCAGGTATTTTACGACCACCTGAAAGACAAAGGTTTTGTCATTTACCCCGGCAAATTGACCGTTGCTCCGTCTTTCCGCATTGGATGTATTGGACATCTCGGCGCAGCGGAAATGAAGGCGGCTCTGGTTGCCGTTCAGGAAACCATTAAGACCATGGGCGTCGCCAACGGCACATCACAAGCCGCCTGACCTGCATTTTAAATAGATTTGGAATTCACAAAATGAACGAACAAAAGTCCCCGATAACCGTTAATGGACGCACCTACGCCTGGCCCAAGAACCCGGTTGTCATCGTTTGCATTGACGGCTCTGAACCTGCCTACATCGAAGAGGCGATTAAGGCAGGACGTATGCCTTACATGGCGAAAGTGGTGAAAAACGGTGCCGATCTCAGGGCCCATTGCGTGGTTCCCGCCTTCACCAACCCCAACAATCTCTCCATCGTGACCGGTGCTCCGCCGGCGCTGCACGGCATTTGCGGCAATTTTTTCTACGATACGGAAGCCGATGCGGAAGTCATGATGAATGAGCCCAAGCTGTTGCGCACGGGTACCATTTTCAAGGCCTTCTTTGATGCGGGCGCAAAGATCGCCATTGTTACGGCGAAAGACAAGCTGCGCAAACTGCTGGGCCATGGCCTCGATTACACAAGCGGGCGCGCCATCTGTTTCAGCTCTGAAAAAGCCGATGAAACAACGGTAGCCGAACATGGTATCGACAATGCCCAGGCTCTTGTCGGCAAGCCTATCCCATCGGTCTACTCGGCCGATCTGAGCGAGTTCATTTTCGATGCCGGCGTCAAACTCATGGAACGCGACCGGCCGGATTTGATGTATCTGTCGACCACCGACTATATCCAGCATAAACACGCGCCAGGCTCGCCCGTCGCCAATGACTTTTACGCCATGATGGATGGCTACTGGGCACAGTTAGACGCGATGGGCGCAACCATTGCCCTGACGGCCGACCATGGCATGGCCGACATGCATGACGCCAATGGCGCGCCGGATGTGGTTTATCTGCAGCCCCTTCTTGACGAAATGCTAGGTGCCGGCAAGGCCCGCGTGATCCTGCCGATCACCGATCCTTATGTGGTCCACCACGGCGCGCTGGGCGGATACGCTACGGCTTATCTGCCGAAGGACGCCAATATTGCCAAAATCTGCACCGATCTATTGGCTGTTGACGGCATTGAAGTGGCGTTGACCAATGCTGAAGCCTGCCGCCGCTACGAGCTGCCCAATGATCGGGTGGGTGACATTGTGGTTATCGCCACTGCCAACAAAGCCATCGGCAGCCAGCCAGACAAACACGATCTGACCGCTTTGAAGGAGCCTTTGCGCTCGCACGGCGGACTGTCGACACAAAACGTGCCGCTGATTGTAAATCGCCCCGTCAGTGGCCTGCCGACAGACCGTCAGCTCCGCAATTTCGATATTTTCAGCATCGCCCTGAACAATGCGGCGTGACTTGATTTAGAGAAGGAAGAAACCAATGGATGCCTCAACAAAATACCGCCATGAATGCATGCGCATCAACGGCGAGAAGGTGGATACAGAAGACCGCATTGACGTTTACAACCCCTACAACAATGCCGTCATAGGCAGCATCCCGCGCGGCACACGCGCGCATGTGAAACGCGCCTTTGAGGTTGCCGCCGCCTACACACCCACCCTGACCCGCTATGAGCGCCAGCAAATCCTGATCAAAACGGCAGAGATCATCATCTCCCGCAAAGACGAGATTTCGGATGTGATTACGGCGGAACTGGGTATCTCGAAGAAAGATTCCCTGTATGAATGTGGGCGTTCCTTTGATGTTTTCACGCTTTGCGGTCAACTCTGCATTCAGGACGATGGCGAAGCCTTTTCCTGCGACCTCACACCGCACGGGCAAAAGCGCCGAATTTTCACCACGCGTGAACCGCTGACAGCAATCAGTGCCATCACACCATCCAACCACCCGCTCAACATGGTTGCCCATAAAATCGCGCCATCCATCGCGACCAACAACTGTATGGTCCTAAAACCCGCCGAGGTGACGCCTTTTACCGCGCTCATACTGGCCGATATTCTTTACGAAGCCGGTCTGCCACCAGAAATGCTTCAGGTCGTGACCGGCGTTCCGGGCGACTTCGGCGATGAAATGATTACCAATGAGCACGCGGCTTTGGTGACCTTCACCGGTGGCGTGCCTGCCGGTAAGTATATTGCTGAGCATGCGGGATACCGGCGCACGGTTCTCGAGCTGGGTGGCAATGCGCCGTTCATCATTATGGATGACGCCGATTTGGAGAAGGCAGCAACCATGGCCGTTGCCGGGGCTACGAAAAACTCCGGTCAACGCTGCACGGCGGTCAAACGCATACTCTGCCTCGATCATATCGCCGATGACTTTGTCAAACGTGTTGTTGAGAAAGCAAAAACCCTCAAGTATGGCGACCCCATGGACCCGGACACCGACATTGGAACTGTGGTTACGGAAGACGCTGCCAAACTGTTTGAGGCCCGGGTCAACGATGCTATGTCACTGGGCGCCGAACTGCTCCATGGCAACAATCGCCAGGGCGCCGTTTATCCGCCAACCGTCGTCGATAAGGTCCCGTACGATTGTGAACTCGTTCGTGAAGAAACCTTCGGTCCGGTAATCCCGATCATCCGATGCAAGGATCTGGACGAAATCATCATGGTCGCCAATTCAACGGCCTTCGGCCTGTCTTCCGGCGTCGCTACAGACAACTGGCAAACCATCAACCGCCTGATCCAGGAACTCAGGACCGGCACTGTCAACGTATGGGAAGTCCCCGGTTACCGCACTGAAATGTCGCCATTTGGCGGCATCAAGGATTCCGGCTTGGGATACAAGGAAGGCGTGGTTGAAGCCATGAAAAGTTACACCAACGTCAAAACCTTCTCTCTGCCCTGGGGATGAACTGATTCAGGTCAATATCCGCGACAACGGATTGTGCTATCTTTTGCGCTGATTTTTGCGGGTTCTTGAATCTGGCCCAGATTCCTGCAGTATCGGCGCAAAACGGATATAAGGCATGGCCTGTAGATTTCCCTATTTGATAGCATTGGCGCTTGGCGCCATGGTTTGCTTTGAGAACGCAGCTTTTGCCCAATCACATGATCCGCACAGACTTTATGAGCAACGGTGCACCCGATGTCATGAAGCCCATGCTGGACCATTTGTCGCCAACAATTTAATCCTCCGCGATGGACAAGCTGTCGGTCGTCAAAACGGCAAGGAAGTTAATCGCTTTCTGCAACGGGGGCATGGTCACTTGGCGACTGACGAAGTTGCCGTGATGGCTGACCATCTGATTGCCATTTTGAAGGCTGGCGCCTTGTACCATAACAAATGCCGGTTCTGTCACGAGCGCGCCATGAAACTTGCCCGAACCAAGCTGCTCCTTAATAGGCAAAAAATCACGGGACGCTACACCGGTCATGACATTGCAGAATACCTTGAACGCCATGGACGCTTAGAGGCTGACGAAATTGCGGTTATTCTTGAGATGCTGAAACGTCAATTATCAACGGCAGGTCTTCCCTGAGTCTATCGCAGCGCCCATGATCTCAAACAGCAAGGTGCGGGATAGTTCCATAACGCTTTCCAATCAAATGGAATAGGCCAGCCTGAGCCCGCCCCAGTGGCGGCCGCGTATGGTAATGGGTGCGGACAAGTCCTTCATCATGACGAACTTGCCGCCACCCATATCCCGGCGATAGGTCTGCATCAGAAACCGCTCCTGGTTTTGCCCTGCATTGAGACCCGTGCGGTCGGCAAAGATACGCCGGTTGCGGCAATTGGCGTTGTTCCAAACCGGGTCATTCCCCTGCGGTTTTGAAAACTTGCTGTTGTGGGTCGGCAAGAATCCGTTACGGTCCACCGCAGCGCAGAAGACGATTTTATCGTCCATACTCAAGACCGCATCCTGAAGCGGCGCCAATAGTTCATCCGTAATTTGAACAAACGGCGTCATCAACTGCTCAGGGTCGGTGCCGGCAATCGGCTGATAATCTTCGGAGAACAAATCAGCTTCTGAAATACGGCCACTCTCGACCGCTTCGCTCAACAGCTCCGAAATCTGGCCGGAGACCTCCAACACCTTGTCTATAAACTGACTGTCATGCGTGCGGTGACCGCTCTTGGCGATATACCCAATCAGTTCTTCACTGTTCGCCAAGAGAGAACCAATACGCCCATCGGCCGCTTTCATATCCTGGCTAGTCTGAGAGAGGCCTTCAACCAGGTTGCTTATTTCAGAAATAAACGACTCGCACTGCTCAAAAGACGACGATGCCGCAACGGAAATATCCGAGACTTTATTGCTGACTGTCGTTATAGAATCGCCAAAATCATCAACAGTGCCGTTGATAACGCTAATGCCGCTGTTCACATCTTGAGCAATATCTGCTGTTTTGGTGCTTGTGGAAATCAGCTCGGAAACGCTCGCATTCAAGCTGCCAACGGCTTCGTCAATACCGCCTGTTGCCTTGGCTGTTTGATTGGCGAGAACCTTCACCTCACCGGCAACGACGGCAAACCCTTTACCGGCTTCTCCGGCGCGAGCCGCTTCAATGGTCGCGTTCAGAGCCAGCAAGTTTGTCTGTTTGGCGATAGCCTCAATCTCTTTCGACATCCCGGTAACGCTGCCGAGGGATTGATCAAGGGCGCTCAGACTTTTCTCAATGCCTGAAATTTCCTGAACAAGCCCTTCAATTTTTGCTACGGCGTCGTTCACTGTCGAGCGGGATTGCTCCATGCCTTCCGTTGATGTTGATGTGACCTGTGTGGTTTCGGTCCCCAGAACATCGATTTCCTTAATGGCGCTGGCCATGGTATTGGCAAGTTCCAGCATCTGCTGAAACAGCGTTTCCTGGTGCACGGAAAATCGCGCCATCGCCTCAAGGCTTCCCGCCACATCTGCAATTTCAAGGCTGATTTTTTCGACACTCGACAACACTTCATCGGCAAATTTATCGGTTTCCGGGGCTGGCGTTACGCCATCCTCACGACCCTGCAGATCTTCTGCTTCCAATGAATCCTCCATAAATCCCCTCCGGTTGTTTACACAACATTATACCGCCCCCTAATATCCGGGTATTATAAATCACCCTTATTCATTAGCTTTGAGAAGAGTTTAGCGACATGACCGATGTAGCGTAAGCATAAAATCATTTCTCACATGATACTGGTCATAAAAAAAACCTGGAGCCCCCACATCCTCTAGTGCAGAAGCGATTAAGTTTTTAAATAGGATTCCAGTTCTTCGCTTATCGACTGCACAATCGTTGACCAGTCCCCCAGAGTTTTCTGCCTGAACAAAAGGGTCTCAGGGTACCAGGGACTATCATTCCGGCCTTTCAGCCAGCGCCATTCAGAAACGGCGGGCAACATCAGGAACGTCGGCACCGCCAGCGCACCTGCCAGATGCGTAACGGCTGTATCCGGCGCGATGACGACATCCAGACAGGAAATCAACGCCGCCGTGTCATCAAAGGACAAAAGATCATGGGTATAATCTTCGATCCTATCCTGCAATTGGGCCGTGAGAATGTCTGCTGCGCCCTGTTCTTTCTGCAAAGAAACAAACTGCACATCAGACTCTGTCTCCAGCAGGGATCGCAAAGCATCAAGACCCGGCGAGCGCAGCCGGTTTCTCTGATGGGCTCCGCTGCCTTGCCAGACCAGACCCACACGCAAGCCGCTGGGCTGATTGTCCAGACGCGCCCGCCAGACGGCCTTTTTCTCTTCGCATGCCTTCAGATAGGGAACCTCATCGGGGATATCATCAACAGTGGTTTGAAATAGAAAAGGAAGGCTCATAAGTGGGATATGCCTGTCATAGGCTGGCAGAGGCGCGCCCGCCTCAATCACCTTCGTGACACCTGCCATGCGCTCAAACAACATCGCCAGTTCCCGCGGCGCTTCCACAATCAGCGTTTTCGCCCTGGCGGCGGCCATTGGCAAATAACGGGCAAACTGCAAACAATCGCCAAACCCCTGCTCACAATGGACAAGAAGCGTCTGTTCTGAAATATCTTCGCCCTGCCATTTCGGTTGCTGCCAATTCCTCAGCAACGGCCGGAAGTGCCCAGTTTTCCAACGCCATTCGTATTCTTTCCAGCCCTCTTCAAAGGCTTCTGACTGCAGTAGAGCCATTCCCAGATTGCGATGCGCTTCGGCGTTTTCCGCATCCAGATCAATAGCCTTGCGATAACACGCAATCGCCCTTTCCGTTTCACCCGCTTCCTGAAGGGCGACACCCAGATTGGAATGGATGTCACTGCGTTGAGGGGCCGCCTGCAAAGCCTCGCCATATCGTTTGATTGATTCTTCAAATCGCATCTGATCGCGGAGCAGGTTTGCCAGATTATTAAGCGCTTCAATCAGGTCCGGCGCCAGATCAAGGGCTTTTTCGTATGCCTCTTCGGCGTCTTTGGCATCACCCTGTTGCTGGTAAAGCCGCCCCAGTTGAAACCAGGCTTCTGGGTCGCTTGGCAACAGGGTGACGGCAGTCTTGAAAGCATCAATAGCCTCTTCCTCGCGGCCCTGTTTCGTAAATATCAGGCCCAAGTTCATATGGGCTTGTGGCAACACACCGTTCAGCCGGATGGCTGTTTCCGCATGATGCAAGGCCCGCTCAAGATCATCCAGTTGGCACAACGCGCCGGCCAGATCGGAATGCATATCAATCGACTCAGGATCAAGCGTGAGCCCTGCCTGCCAAACCTCGGCAGCGGCAGCATAATCGCCCATGGCCATCCGCACACGCCCCAGATTGGCCCGATAACGGGCATCGTGTGCGTTATGAGTAATGGCTTTTTCAATCAGGTTTTGTGCACGTTCAAGCTCCCCATGCTGAAAGGCCACAAGCCCGGTCAGATGAAGTGCATCCGGCTGTTCCGGAGAATGCTGTAAGACATCCGCATAATAGCGGACGGCCTCGTCCAGGTGGCCTTGCTGGTGCGCAGCGAGACCTGCCGTCAGCATACGTATGATCTGGTCTTTTTGCCCGTTCATGGGGATATGCTACCCGAACAATCGGATCGGTAAAGGTTAGAGACAGCGCTGCACCAGCACCTTTTGCAATTGTTGCCAGTCCGCCTCGTCCCCAGGCAGGCCAAAGCGGACCCAGGCGTCGCTGTATTCAAAAAGCCGGGTCCAGATCCCCTGGCGCGCCATATCAAGCCACAAGTCTTTTGCTCCGCTCACAGACGCCAGAACAAAGAGGTCCGTCCCACCGACAACGTTTATTCCGGCTGTTTCAAGAACTGCACATAACCGTGCCGCATCGTTTTTTAGCCGCGAACGCTGGGATGCAATCCAACCTTCATCGCTGTAAGCCGTAGCGCCGATTTCCAGCGCCGGGCCCGATACGGCCCACGGGCCAAGCTCTTGTCCGATCCGGCTTAAAAGCGATTTTTCACCAAGAGCAAAACCCAAACGCACCCCGGCCAGACCAAAAAACTTGCCGAAGGAGCGCAATACCACCAGGCCCGTCTTTTCACCATAGGCGGTCATACTCAGTTCGGGAGCAACGTCGCAAAAGGCTTCATCCACGATCAAACAGCCCCCCCGCCGCGCCAATAGCTCAGCCGTCTCAAACAGTTTTTCCGGCGAATAAACAGCGCCGTCCGGATTGTTCGGATTGACGACAACAGCCACATCCACGGTTGGGTCCAGCTCACCCAGAGTTGCGATTTCACGGACCAATGCTCCCGTCTGACGCCAGCATTTTGCATGTTCGTTATAGGTCGGAGACACAATATCAACACGCGATGCCATCAGAACCCGCGGCAAGACCTGCAACAGTGCCTGTGTGCCGGGCGCTGCAATCAGTCCCTCGGCATCGGAAAGCCTGAAATAGTTAGCCGCAGCAGACAGCAGTCTTTCGTTTAACGAAGCATCCGGCAATCGCTGCCACGCTGTCGCTGATATGGCCGGAACCGGGTAGGCGACGGGGTTGATCCCCGTTGACAAATCGACCCAGCGATTGACCTCAGGAAAGGTACTGCGCGCTGCGTCCAGATTGCCGCCATGATGGCAGAGCTCTGCCACATCACGGTTTTCTTCACTCATATCAACGTCCCTTTTGAAATTCATAACAGGGCATAAGGCATTTTAAACCTTGGAGAAATGGTTATTTACAGACAAAATAGGCGGACATCATATGCAGAAAATGGAACCCCTTCGATGAATCCGAGAGATGTGAAAACAGCCGCTGACGCCCGCGCCATCGTTGAAGAACGCGGCCTTCAATATGTCAAAGTCGGTGTTTTTGATATCGACGGCATCATGCGTGGCAAATACATGAAAAAGGAAAAATTCTTTTCCGCCCTCGAAAAAGGGTTCGGGTTTTGTGATGTCATCGTCGGCTGGGATTCGAATGACCAGCTCTATGACAATGTAAAAGTTACCGGCTGGCATACGGGCTACCCCGATGCACAGGTCAACATCCTGCCGGACAGTTGTCGCGACATTGCCTGGGAAGACGGCATGTTGTTTTTTCTGGGTGAGTTTGCCGGCCCCCATGAAGCGGTTTGCCCGCGCGGCGTTTTACGCCGGGTCCTCGCCAAGGCCGATGCCATGGGATATGACGTCTTCTCGGGGCTTGAATACGAATTTTTTGTCTTTGAGGAAACGCCGCATTCGGTCCGTGAAAAAAACTACAAGGACCTGAAACTCATTCAGCCCGGATTTTTTGGATATTCGGTTATTCGCAATACCGTCGAATCCGATTTGTACCGCGAACTGCTGGACGGGTGTATTCAAATGGACATGGCGCTGGAAGGCCTACATGAAGAAACCGGCCCCGGCGTTCTGGAAGCAGCCATCGAAGTCGACCGCGCTTTAAACGCCGCCGACAAAGCCGCCCTGTTCAAAACCTTCACCAAGATCATGGCCCAGAAAAACGGTTTGATGGCTACCTTCATGGCCAAATGGACTCCCGATTATCCAGGACAAAGCGGCCACATGCATATCTCGCTCTTGCGCAAAGATGGTGGCTCGGTTTTTCACGATCCCGCAAAACCACAAAATGTCAGTGATGAGATGCGCCACTTCATCGGCGGCCAGCAGAAACTGATGCCGGAAATGCTGGCGATGATCGCATCCACGGTCAATTCCTATACCCGCCTGATCCCCGGCTTCTGGGCGCCAACGGAAGCCAGCTGGGGAGTTGATAACCGGACCTGTGCGCTGCGCGCCATTACCGGCTCGCCTAAGTCGCAGCGCGTAGAATATCGTATTGCCGCCGCCGACGCCAATCCCTATCTGGCGCTCGCTGCCGCACTCAGCGCTGGCCTGTGGGGCATTGAAAACAAGATCGAACCGGAACTGGAAGTCGTCGGCAACGCTTACGAAAAGAAATTCCCGAAACGCCTGCAATTGCCCCGCACCTTATGGGATGCAGCGCAGGAGTTAAAAGCCTCCAAACCAGCCCGTGCGCTTTTGGGGGATACGTTTGTTGATCATTTCGCAGCAACGCGCGAATGGGAAGAGCGTGAGTTCCGAAAGGCGATTACCGACTGGGAAATGGATCGGTATTTTGAGATCATTTAAGCCGCTTTCCGTTCGCACCCTTACGCCATCCGGGCAACTCTGTAAAACCGCCCGTCTGGCCGTAAAATAAAGTTGATCGGGCGATCACAGCGGTTACTTTTGATCCCTGACAGCCCCTCATTAAGGACATTTGAAATGGCAAACCCTCTTTCCGGCAACTGGAACTACCCGACCACCGTTCGTTTTGGCGCAGGCCGCATCAAGGAACTGGCTCGGGTTTGTAAAAACCTGGGCATGACCCGGCCCCTGCTGATCACCGACCCCGGCCTCGCCGCCCTGCCGATGATCACAAACGCGCTGGCCGCCAATGAAGCGGAAGGCTTGCCGACCGGTCTGTTTTCGGATGTCAAACCCAACCCGGTCGGCAAAAATGTCGAAGACGGTGTGAAAGCCTATCGCGACGGCGGCCATGACGGCGTCATCGCCTGGGGCGGTGGCAGTGGCGTTGACGCGGCGAAGGCCGTCGCCCTGATGGTCGGTCAGGACGGCCCGATCTGGGATTATGAAGATGTGGGTGATAACTGGAAGCGCGTCAAAACTGACGGCATTGCCCCGGTTGTTGCTGTCCCCACCACGTCGGGCACCGGTTCGGAAGTGGGCCGCGCTTCAGTCATCGCCGATGAAACGACCCATACCAAAAAAATCATTTTCCACCCAACCATGCTGCCCGCCGTCGTGATCTGCGACCCGGAGCTGGTGACCGGCCTTCCGGCCAACCTCACCGCCTATACAGGCATGGACGCGTTGGTTCACAGTTTCGAGGCCTATTGCGCGCCGGGCTATCACCCCATGGCCGAAGGTATTGCGCTGGAAGGCATGCGCCTGATCCGCGAATGGCTACCCCGCGCCGTCGCGGATGGCAGTGACATCGAAGCCCGCTCGCAAATGATGTCAGCCGCCGCCATGGGTGCTACGGCATTTCAGAAAGGCCTCGGCGCCGTGCATTCCCTGAGCCACCCGGTAGGTGCCGTATACGACACCCACCATGGCCTGACCAACGCCGTTTTCATGCCCTATGTCATGAACTTCAACCGCCCGGCTATCGAAGACCGTATGGACCTGATCGCCCGCTATCTGGGCCTGCCGGGTTCCGGTTTCACCGCCGTTATGGACTGGGTCATGGACCTGCGCCAGAATTTCAATATCGCCCCGACAGCCGTTGATCTGGGCGTTGAGGAAAGCCGCCTTGATGAGCTTTCGGTCATGGCCGCCAATGACCCGACCGCCGGTGGCAACCCGGTGCCGGTTGGCGCTATGGAAATGAAAACCATGTATGAGGCGGCGCTGGCCGGGCGTTTGTAAGCCACACAATGCCAACAACCCACGAACGCCTGATTGCGTTGCTCGACGAACACAATGCGACCTATCGTGTGGTCGAGCATGCGCACGAAGGCCGCTCGGAAGAGATCAGCAAAATTCGCGGCAACGATCCGCATCAGGCCATGAAAGCCATCGTCGCTTCAGTGCGCGGCGGTGGCGGCGGCAAACGTTATGTGCTGGCCGTTTTGCCCGGCATTTGCAAGCTTGACATGAAAGCGCTGTGCCGGGCCATGGGTGCCCAGAAAGGCCGCTTTTCGCCGGAGGATGAAGCCACAGAAATGACTGGCTGTGTGATGGGCGCGGTGCCGCCCTTCAGCTTTCGCGCCGACCTGCCGGTCATTGTTGACCCCGCCTGCAAGGAAAATACCGAGGTGGTTTTCAACGCCGGTCGGCTTGACCGCTCGATCTTCATGGCTTTTGCGGATTATGAGCGGATTACCCAACCGTCATTTGCCGAAATATCCATTCCTTAAAAAGGGCTACGCAGCAGCCCGCCGTTGTTCCATCCACACCCCGCCATAATGCGAGACGGCGGCCAGTATGGCGCAACTGGTCATGATGAGGATCAAAGGCAAGGCGGAATCTGTGAGCAGGTGTCCGGCGAAATAGGACGATACAGCACCGGAGCCCAGTTGCAGAAAGCCCGACAAACCTGCCGCCGCACCGACCCGGCGGGTATCGGCACTGATTGCTTTTGCCATGCCGCTGGGCAGGCACAAACCATTGCCAAAGGCGAACAGCCCCATGCCGCAAAACAGCGTCAATGGAGACAGGGTTTGCAGCGAATAATTGGCAATGAGCCAGACAGCGCCGATGAGGCTACTCACAAGCCCAAACGTCACCAGACGCGACGGACCCCAGGTTTCAGACGTCCGTCCGGTGATCAGATTGCCCATCATGTAAGCCCCGGCAGAGATCATGAAATACAGACCGTATTCAAACGGTGTCGCGTTCATAAGCTCCATGGCGACGAAAGGCGCAACGCCGACAAAAGCGAAAAACGCGGCAGACGAGAATCCTACCTGCAGGGCCGGACTGACAAAACTGATATTGGTCAGCAAAGCGCCAAAGCTCTTGAACATCAAAACCGGGCTTTGTCCCTGATAGGGTCCTTTATGGGTCTCGCCCAGATAAACCCAGGCAAAGGCCAGAACAATGGCGGCAAAGGCAAAAGTGAACACAAAGCTTGCCTGCCATCCGTAATGAATATCCAGGAAACCGCCAATACTGGGGGCCAGCATGGGGGCGACGACCATGACCATCATCACATAACCCATCATCGACGCCGATTTTTCCAGGCCATGCATGTCGCGAATGATCGCGCGGCCCATGACCATACCGGCACAACCGCCAAGCGCCTGGATACTGCGCCCCAGCACCAGCATCCAGATCGATGTGGCATAGATGCAAAGCGCCGAACCGATCAGGAAGAATACCAGACCATAAATGACAATCGGCCGACGCCCGAACCGGTCGGACAAAGAGCCCAGAAAGAGCTGAGAGACCGCGACGCAGGCCAGAAACAGGGTCAGGGTGAGCATGACCGTTGAGTATTCGATCTGGAACACCGCCATGATGCCCGGCATGGAGGGCATGAAGATATTGAGCGAAAGCGGCATGACCGCGCTCAAGACAACGATCATAATCAAATGCGGGGGCTTACGTTTTGAGACGTCCAAGGCTTCAGTCACTGTTTCATTTGGGTGTTTTAATAACGGAGCTCGGCGGTAAGGCCGAAGTGATCACTCGGATATATACCTCCCGCCGCTTCTGTACCAATTAATTTTGTCGACAAGACATGACCCGCGCCGTTTTCCGCCGGATTTCCGATAAACAGATAATCAAGGCGGCGGTCCGGCAGCAAGGCTTTATGGGTGAGCGTATTGGCGCGGTCCCAGGTATAACCCGGCCCCGCTTGCCCCGACGCCCGCCAGGCATCCAGAAAATACAATCCATCAACCGGCACCGGCGCTTCGCCGGTCATCATGCGGATTTCGTCAGCCGTGGGGATTGCGTTGTAATCGCCCGCCAGAATGGGTGGCACCGGGCCTTTGTGTGTGGCCTTGATGTGCCGGGCGATGGCCCTCATCTGCTGCTGGCGCATGGCGCTTTCTTCCGGTCGCCAGGTCAGATGTGTATTCAACACGTCCACAGCACCACGCGGCCCGTCGAGGCGCCCCCACATGGCCTTGCAGTCGCGACTGCCGTCCTCACTGGGTACGGACGGCAGGACAAACCCCTGATGTTCAACCAGCGGCCATTTCGAGAGGATTCCCATGCCCCAGTCGATACCGTCAATCGCCAGCACCGGCTCGTAATAGGCATGCAGCCCCAGGGCCTCGGCAATTTCCGCCGCCTGGTTTTTGCCGCCAGCGCCCCACAATTCCTGCAAACAGAGGATATCCGCATCAAGCTTTACCAGTTCGTCAAGAATCAAGGGCTGACGCGCGCGCCAAGGACCAAACTTCCACCACAGGTTCCAGGTTGCGACCTTCAGGGTCGTCTCGACCAAAGCCACATCGCGGCTTCCCGGCGATACATAGCCATCTTCATTTGCCATTTGTCTAATACCTCAATTGAAAACGCCAAAAATATACGTTCCCGGAACGGGCGGGAACAGACCCGATTTCTCGCCCTTTCATCATTGAGTTTCGGTGCCCCCTATGGCATTGGTGAACGGGGCAGACAGAGGTGGATATGGACCCGGTTATTATTGAGACGGCACTGGTCGCGTTTACAACGTTTTTTGCGACCATTGGTCCGGTTGATGTGGCCGCTATTTATGCAGGTCTGACAGCCGGAACCCCGGCGAAGACCCGCCGCTCCATGGCCATCAAGGGCGTGATTATTGCGGCCATCATCCTCTTGTGCTTTGCCTTGTTTGGCGCAGGCATTCTTTCCTACATGGGCATCAGTCTGGCGGCTCTCAAAACATCCGGCGGAATTTTGTTGCTGCTGGTCGGCATCAACATGGTGCTGGCGCAATCGTCCGGCATCAGCACAACAACAGCCGATGAAGCGCATGAAGCAACCACCCGCCACGACCTCTCGGTTTTTCCGTTGGCGACGCCACTGATCGCCGGACCTGGGGCCATGGGGGCGACCGTGCTGTTCATGGCCAAATATGAAGGCGACATCGTTTTGCAATCGACCGTTATTGGCGCGCTGGCGGTTGTCTTGCTTATGTCGCTGATCTGCCTGCTGATGGCGACCCAGTTGCACCGGGTTCTGGGGATCACCGGGCTCAACGTAATCTCACGGATTGTCGGGGTGTTGTTAACGGCGCTCGCTGTACAGTTCATCTTCGATGGAATTGGGGCCAGCGGCCTGCTGCCCGGGATCGATTAAATCTAAAGATCGCGCAGGATCTCACGCGCTGCATTGTGCCCTGGTGCGCCGGTAACACCACCACCCGGATGCGCCCCGGCACCGCATAGATAAAGCCCCTTAATGGGCATCCGGTAATCCGCGGCACCCAGCGTTGGCCGCAGGCTGAACAGCTGATTGAGGCTCAGGCTACCATGGAAAATATCGCCGCCGATCAATCCAAACTCCCGCTCCAGATCAAGCGGGCTGAGAATTTGCGCCGCAAGAATCGAATCCCGAAAATTCGGTGCGTGGGCGTTGACTGTCTCGATAATCGCATCTGCCGCCGCATCCCGGCAGGAATCCCAACCGCGTCCTTCCCCCAAATCCGGGTTGAAATGCTGACAAAACAGGCTTGCCACATGCTGGCTTTTTGGCGCGAGGGTCTCGTCTATGGTGCTGGGGATCAGCATTTCGACAATAGGTTCTTTTGACCAGCCATGATCCACCGCATCGCGATAGGCTTGTTCCATATAGGCGAGGCTCGGGGCCATGATGATGCCCGCCGTATGATGTTCATACATTTCTGTTCCCGGCAGACAGGTGAAGTCCGGAAGTTCGCTGAGTGCCACGTTCATGCGGAATGTGCCAGAGACGGATTTGATGTTTTTTATGCGGTTCATGAAATCCGGCGGGACAAGCTCTTTCGACACAAGCTTGCCAAACAACAGCTTCGGGTGAACATTGGTACAGATGGCCCGTGCCGTAATTTTGCGGCCATCTTCCAACTGAAGTGCGTTAATCCCTTTGGCATCACCCAATACGTCAGTTACCGGTACCGAAACTTCGATTTCAACGCCCACTTCTTGCGCGGCTTTCGCCATGGCCTGGGTAATTGCTCCCATGCCACCGATGGCGTGACCCCAGGCCCCCGGCCGACCCAGAATGTCGCCAAAACAGTGGTGCAGCAGGACATAAGCCGTGCCCGGTGTGCGCGGGCTGGCGAAGTTGCCAACCACTCCGTCAAACCCATATAGCGCCTTCACCGGCTCACTCTCGAACCAGCGCGATAAAAAGTCATCCGCGCTCAGGGTCATGATATCGGCGAAATCGCGCTGATCTTCGAGAGTCAGGGTGTTGAAACGCCGCCCGGTTCTCCATAAGCGCCACAGATCGGCGAGCCCGCCGCCCGCGTTCGGTGGCGTTTCCAAAACAAAGGCTTGCAGAACACGCGCAAGCCGCGACAGGGTCGCTTCGAATGCCGCCAGATTGTCTGCGTCTTTTATCGAAAAGCGCGCCACTTCGGCTTTCATCTTTTCAGGATAGGCATGGGCTTTCAAATAGCCTTTATCACCAAGCGGTAGGAAATTCGCCAGAGGCCGCTCGATAATTTTCAGCCCGTGGCGATAAAGATCAAGGTCCTCAACAACTTTCCGGTTGAGAAGGCTGACCGTATAAGCACAAACGGAATTGCGAAAACCGGGGTGGAATTCTTCCGTGACAGCCGCGCCGCCGACAACAGGGCGACGCTCATACATTTTAACTTTAAGACCGGCTTTCGCCAGATAGGTGGCGCAGACGAGGCCGTTATGCCCGGCCCCGATAAAGGCGACATCGCAGTCCTGGTGCATTATCTCCGGGCCACGGCATGCGGCATGACAACGTGATCGACCCAGTTCGCCACCTCGCGCAAGCGAACATCCGGGTTAAGCAGATCCTGATCAATGCCTAAAAGCCAGGCCAGATCTTCCCGGCTTGGGTCCTGATGCAGCCGTTCCATATCCGAAGCATGTGCCTGCGCACTCGCCTCATCGGCATAAAAACCGTCTTTCACCAACCCTGTCGCGTAGCTCCGGATCAATCCGGCCATATGGGCCAGGTCAAATTCCGGATGGTATTGCACGCCCCAGAACGTACCGCCCTCATAGCGGATGGTTGCCGCCTGAATGCGGGTGTGATTGTTTTCGGCCAGCACGACACTACCGGCTGGCAAATGCGTGACTTCGTCGAAATGAATGGCGGCGGAATCAAAAGCCCGGTTTTTACCTTCAAAAAAGCTCGACGACTGGCCCTCCGGGGTCAGGGTGATTTTGCGGGCGAACCCCATTTCCCGCCCACGCGGGCTGATATCGACAATGCCGCCTGCCGCCACGGCTGCCACCTGCAGGCCCCAGCAACTGCCCAGAAACGGAATTTTCGATTTGAACGCTGCGCGTGCCAGTTCCACCTGATCGAGAATTTGCGGATTATCGGAATCAAGAGGAATGTTTAACCCTGAGCCACCGATAATAAAGCCATCATAATCATCAAACGACGTTCCGGCGGGAAAGGCGCGGGTTCCGTCCGCCGGATATATCACGTCGATGCGGGCATCCGGGCACACATGCTGGATGGTTTTGGTATAAGCACTGCTGCCGAGACCGCCGCCACCCGCCAAAACCAGTTCGCGCCGGTCTTCCGGGTTGCCTTCAGCGATCAGTATTCTGGGTGCGAATTTCATGCGTTTATCCCCGGCCTTTGGCAAGCATTGTCGGAATCACCAGCTTATACAGCCAGTTACGCACTTCCAACCGCCGCACATCTTCGTTGAGAATATCCGCATCCAGTCCCAACCGCCATGCCAGATCAAAACGCGCCGGGTCGGCATGCAGCGTTTCCAGAAGCGTTACATAGGCTTCACCGGCCTGCCGATCCTTGAAAAATCCAAGCTCCCGGAGCTTGTCGATCCGGCACCAGGTCAGCCGTGCCATCTCGTGCAGGTCATATTCCGGGTGATACTGAAGCCCCCAGAACGGTGTTCCCGCATGCAATACAGAAACGGCCTGAATGGTCGTAAATGCGTTTCCGGCCAAGACAACACTGCCCGCCGGAATATGGGTGATTTCATCAACATGGCTGATGTAGGCATCAAAAACGCTCGATTTTCCTTCGTACATGGGATGACCCCGCCCGGCATCGCTCAACAGCACTTTGCGCGCGACACCCATTTCCCGACCGTTTGGATTGGCCCGGCAGATTCCACCCGCCGCCACCACGGCAATCTGCGCAGCCCAGCAACTGCCAAAACCGGGAACCCCCGCCTCAAAACAGGCCCGGGCGAAACCGATTTGGGTATTCACTTCCGGGGTGTCTTCATAAACGGTCAGGCTGCAACCGGTCCAGGCAATGCCGTCATAATCAGCCAGCGCCTTGCCGGACGGTACCTGAGTGCCGGGATCGCTCGGGAAAATTACGTCACATTGAACATCCGGACAGATTTTGGTGAGCATTTTGACATACTGATCACCGGCGCCCGTCGCACCGCCTGCTGCAAGTTCATCGCGTGACGCCTTGATATATCCGTCAACAACCAGAATACGCGGCGACATCCCCATGGTTAGGCCCCTGCCAGTGCGTCGATAGTCGCCGGCAAATCCGCGTGGCGCTCACAAATGGCGTCCGCAGAGGTTGTTGATTTGTCCACATCACGTTTTGCCGTGAACAAAATGGCTTTCATGCCCAGTGCCTGTGGCCCTTTGACGTCGTTATGGTCACGATCACCGATATGGACCATTTCATGAAGCGGCACACCCATTTGTTGAGCGGCCGAATCAAACATCGAACGATGCGGCTTTGAGTGCCCGACTTCATCGGAAAAGGCAAAACCGCTAAAGTATTTCCTGAGATCATGCTTTTCCAGCAACGCCCGCAAGCCACTGCCCGGTGTGATAATGGTGTCGGAGACAATACACAGCTTGTAGCGGCCCGCCAGTTCGGCAATCGCCTCTTTTGCACCCGAAATTGGCTCCGGAGGAATATCAACCTCCATGCGGCCCTGCGCATCGGCCAAAGCGTCCAACTCGTCATCCGGCAACGAGCGGCCCAGACCGTCCAGCAACACCTGCAGGCGTTCTCTGGCCGTCCATGTAATGGAATGCCCTTTCCAGCACTTCACGAACGCCGCATTGGCGACCCCATAGGCAATGGCCAGGTCATCCGATGTGATCGGCTGGTGGCGGTTCAGCGCTTCAAAAACAAGGTTGTGTCGTTCAGCGGGTTTGCTCCGCAACCCCTCGGCCTGGCGCTTCGGTTCATCGGATTCATCGTCGATTATGGTATCCCATAAATCGAAGGTAACGGCTTTGATTTTTGTACTCAATTTTGACCCCGGATATCATGCACCTGTAAATACAATCACAACCGAATGTGCGACAAGGATACGGTCCGGTCAATACATCAGATCGGTTCTAGCGCCCCGGTTTCCAGTCCTTTGCCGCTTTTTCGGCAATCCGGATTTGTGAGGAATTCATCTCGGCCCTAAGCTTCTTCAATTCCTGATCGGGGACGTTCCGGGGATTGTGCGCTGTAACCATAGCGGCGTTCCGACTAGCCAGCAGCATCCATTTATAGGCTCCAACCAGATCTTTTTCAGCACCCCATCCCTCCTGATGGACCTTACCCAGAAAAAACTGCGCAATGGCATGGCCCTGGTTTGCCGCCTTGTCGTACCATTCAACAGCAAGACCATAGCTTGATGGAACACCTCTCCCGTAAAAATATAGCTCGCCCAGAGCAAATTGGGAGCCGGCATGTCCCGCCAGATTGGCGGCCAGCCGATACCATTCCGCCGCGCGGTGGTAATCTTGCCGAACGCCTGCTCCCTGTGCGTAAATATTACCCAGCGCATATTGGGCAAGAGGATGGCCCTGTTCGGCGGCCTTTTGGTACCATTTGCGGGCTTCCGCAAGATTCTGGAGGGGCGGCTCAGAAGTCCGCAACAATTCGCCAACCCGGTACTGAGCACGCACATCACCTGAACGGGCTGCTTTCACTTCCGTGTCGATTGCGATTTTTAATTGCACAAGCTCCTGCTCATGCGGAGCCTCTTCTGCAGCCTTAAAAAAGATATGGGCGGCAGCTGCGGAGACTGCCAGCGCCGCAATGAAAAGAAATAGATTTGTAAACCTCATCAGCGCGATTACACACCCGGTGTTGCGGAAACGTCAAAGACGGGCTCAACCCTATCGGGCGACCGTCGGTCTCCGTTGCTGTTTGGGGTCCACCAGATTGTGATCGTTTTCACCAATTTTCTGGTATCGTCCCTTATAAGGGTCTTCCCGGTCATAACAGGTCACGCTGGCCAGTGTTTTGTAACAGTGCATGTTCTGGATGACTTTGGGCTCATCTTCCTCACAGTAGTATTCGCCCTTTTCAAGACGAACGGAGGAACAGTTTTTTCCGCTTGAGGCCGAGACCACATGATCGACAATGGTTTTGTCTGTTCCCATCACCGTAAACATATCAAGCTGCCCGATCCCGGGCACACCGGAAGCAACCACAGCACCGCAACCCGACAGGCAGACAAAACTGAGTAGAGTGAGAATTTTTCGCATTCCGGGTCCCTTGGCGAATTAGCGGCATATCACGCCATAATAATATCATCCTAAGGCATCACGGTTAAAGAACCATGAACCATCCGACAAAAAATTTAGAAATCAGCGCTTTAATCTTGTATAACCCCATGCATCCTACAGGTAACCGGTTCAAGAGGCATTAATGGCAGCAACAACACCGATATGTGATTTTGGCCAAAAGGCGATTGATTTTGACCTGCCGGGCATTGACGGTCAACGCCACTCGCTCGACTCCGTAAAAGGACACAATGGCACCCTCGTCATGTTTATCTGCAATCATTGCCCCTACGTGAAGGCCATAGCAGCACGTCTGGCAACAGATATGAAGGCGCTGCAGGATCAGGGTGTTGGCGTGATTGCGATCATGTCCAACGACACAAACGACTATCCCGCAGATTCCTTCGAGAACATGAAAGTTTTTGCGGACAAGTACGGCTTCACGTTTCCCTATGTGATTGATGAAACCCAGGAAGTTGGCCGGGCCTATGAGGCCGTCTGCACGCCGGATTTTTTTGGGTATAATGCAGATTTGGAGCTTCAATACCGCGGTCGGCTGGATGATTCGGGCATGAATCCCCCCAAGGCGGAAAGCCGGCATGAACTGCTGGAAGCCATGCAAGACGTAATAAAGACCGGAAAAGGCCCTGAACAGCAGACGCCAAGCATGGGTTGTTCCATAAAATGGCGTTAATTTCTGCTTAAATGTTGATCAGCGGGTTTGCGTTCCCCGCTTGCAATGGATATTTTAGCCGCCGCGCGCCGTTTTGGCGCAAAATTGTGTGCTATGGGGCTCCTCCCGTTTCGGGATCGTGAGCCGTCATGTAAAGGAGTGGCTGGTGGCCGACGAATCAGACGTATTATTTCAGGAGATCGAGGACGATCTTCGTCAGGACAAGGCCAACAAGCTCTGGGCGACCTATGGCAAATTCATCGTCGGCGCCGCTGTTGCGCTGGTTATTGGCGTCGCCTCTTTTCAGGGCTGGAAAAGTTATGACCAGAACCAGCGCCGGGCCGCAGGTGAGGCCTTCACCGCGGCACAACAACTCGCAGCCGACGAAAAACCGCAAGAAGCGCTTCAGGCCTTTCAAGCCATCGCCAATGAAAATGGCGGTTATGCCATGCTGGCCCGCTTTCGCACTGCAGCTCTCAAAAACGAGGGCGGCGATCTGGCGGGGGCTATCTCCAGTTATCAGTTGCTGGCCGATGATGCGGATCTCTCTCCCTATTACAGGGATATGGCGATAATTTTAGGCGCGCTTGCCGAACTGGATGACAGCGGCGCGAACAGCACCCTGATTGCCCGTGTTGGGGCAATCGATACTGCACTCAATCCATGGCGCCACAGCGCCCGCGAAATTCTGGGCCTCAGTGCTTTAAAAAATGGCGATACCGAGAAAGCATCTTCTTATTTCAAAACACTGGCCGACGACGCAACGGCGCCACAGGCGATCAAGTCCCGGGCCAGTGAAATGTTGATGATATTAAACGGATAACTTGCCGAATCCGTGTCTGGAGTTCAGGCTCATTCTGGCTGGGACAATTCGGGTGGAACATATGATGAAAAAAATAATCCTGATTGCACTTAGCACACTCATTTTGAGCGGCTGCGACTACTGGAAAAAGAAAGAACCGCCGCTGCCCGGAACCCGGATATCGGTATTGCAGCATGAGCGCTCTTTGAGCGCCGATCCGGAAATTGCCGGGCAACAGATATTACTGCCCGCTCCTACCGTCAACGACGCCTGGCCGCAGTCTGGCGGCTATGCCAATCACGCCATGCACCATATTCTGGTGCGCGATGCGCTTCAGCAAGCCTGGTCGGTGGATATTGGCGCCGGGACAAGTGATGAAGAACGTCTGGGCGGCGAACCTGTTGTTGCTAACGGTCTTATATATACCATTGATACGGAATCCGACGTCACCGCCTTTGATGCCAAAACAGGTAAATCCGTCTGGCGCACAGAACTGACACCGGAAGATGATGACGATGGTCATATCAATGGCGGATTGGCCTTTGATGAAGGGCGTCTGTTCATAACCACAGGATTTGCCCAGGTGATTGCCCTTGAGGCCGCGACAGGCAAGGAGCTCTGGCGCAAAACCCTGGATGCGCCCATGCGGGCGGCACCAAGCGCACGGGGCGGACGGGTTTTCTCCGTAACCTTGAACAACAAGCTTTATGCATTGAACGCGGAAACCGGAGATGAGCTATGGACTCACTCAGGCCTTCCGGAATCCGCCAGCATTCTGGGCGGTGCCAGCCCGGCCGTTGACCGTGGCATTATCGTTGTCCCCTACACGTCAGGACAACTGGTCGCCTTGCGCGCCGATACAGGCCGCCTGCTGTGGGAAGAATCCTTAGCTTCCATCCGGCGAACAGATGTGATTTCGACTTTGGCCGATATTCGTGGCCGGCCGGTTATCGACCGCAACCGCGTGATCGCCATGAGCAATGGCGGGCAGATGGTCTCGATCGATCTGGCGACCGGTCGCCGCGTGTGGACACGCGATGTCGGCGGTCTTCAGAGCCCGTGGGTCGCTGGCGATTACATTTTCGCCCTGACCAACGATTCCGAGGTGGTCTGCGTTTCCCGTGAAGACGGGCGCGTTTACTGGGTGCAGGCGTTGCCACGCTTTGAAAACCCGGAAGACCAGGAAGACCCGATTGTCTGGACCGGCCCCATTCTGGCCAGCGACCGCCTGATTGTCGCAGGATCGAATGGCGAGGCGTTGTCCGTGTCGCCCTATACAGGAAAAATACTGGGTATTGTTGAAATGCCGGACCGGGTTTCCGTGCCGCCAATTGTCGCCAATGGCAGTGTCTTTTTCCTTGCTGACGATGCACGACTGGTTGCATATCGCTAACACCCTGCGGACTCATTGATCCGCAAAACATGAAAACATAAAACACATGACCTTTACCGTCGCAGTCATTGGCCGGCCCAATGTGGGGAAATCCACCCTGTTCAACCGCCTTACCGGCAAGCAACACGCCATTGTAGACGACACCCCGGGCGTCACCCGGGACCGCCGTGAGGGTGCCGGCTCCATATCGGACCTCAGCTTCCGGCTGATTGATACGGCAGGCCTCGAAGACGCTCATGATGACAGTCTGGAAGCCCGTATGCGCGAACAGACGGAAATGGCCCTGGCTGAAGCCGATGTCACCTTGTTTTTGATTGACGGGCGCGCCGGTGTGGTGCCGCTCGACAAACATTTTGCCGACTGGCTGCGCAAGCAGCCTACCCCAACTCTTTTGGTCGTCAACAAATGCGAAGGTAAAGCCGGACGCTCCGGCCTTTATGAATCCTATGGACTTGGCCTTGGTGAGCCAATCCCGTTATCGGCCGAACACGGCGAAGGTTTGAGCGAGCTTTACGATGCCCTGCTCCCCTTCGCTCCTCCCGAACGACAAGCGCCCGACAACCTTGATGATTTCGATGATTTGGCAGCCGATGACGATGAAGGTGCCGTTGAGGATGATGACTTCGAAACACGGCCACTGAAGCTGGCCATTGTCGGACGGCCCAATGTAGGCAAATCGACAATGATCAATAAACTGATCGGCAAAGAACGCCTGCTGACCGGACCAGAGGCCGGGGTGACGCGCGATGCCATCGCCATTGCCTGGGATTATAAAGGCCGGGAAGTCCGCCTGGTCGACACCGCCGGTCTGCGCCGCAAAGCCCGGATCAGCAAGAAGCTCGAAACCCTGTCCGTTGGCGACACCTTGCGCTCGATCCGTTTTGCCGAAGTGGTTATTCTGGTGCTCGACGCCAATATGCCGCTCGACAAGCAGGACCTGACCATTGCCCGCCATGTCATTGAAGAGGGTCGCGCCCTGATCATCGCCGTCAACAAATGGGACATCGCCGAAGACCGCAAGGCGGCTGCCCAGCGTATTGAAGACCGCCTGCAAACATCATTGCCACAGGTCCGAGGCGTGCCCATTGTCATGTGCTCATCGAAAACCGGCAAGGGCCTCGATAAACTCATGCCCGCCGTTTTGAAAGCTCATAAAATCTGGAACACCCGCATTTCGACCGGCGCTTTAAACCGCTGGCTGGCGGCAACCGTGGAAGCGCATCCGCCGCCCGTTTCCGGCCTTGGCCGTATCAAACTGCGTTACATGACCCAGGCACGGACCCGACCGCCGACCTTTATCCTGTTCTCAAGCCGCGCCGACAAGCTGCCGGAGTCCTATCTGCGCTATCTGATTAATGAATTGCGGGCGGATTTTGATCTGGACGGTATTCCCATCCGTATGCACGGCCGCAAAGGCGATAACCCCTACGCCGATGATTGATAGGTGTCGGTCGGATCAACCACCGCCGCGTTTAAACATCATGTCGAAGCGTTTGATGGCGGCATCCACCTCAGCCTGAACATAACCGGTGAATTCCAGGGTCACCAAGGTCCGTGGCACAGCCAGCAGGGCGATGCGCCGTTCTCCCTGTTCGCCAAGATGGATTTCCAGTATTTTGCCCGTTGAGGCCAGGCGAACGCCCGTGTCCCAAGCCTCGAAATCATCCGTTCCCAGCGCACTGGCAATGGTTCGGAAGAATTCGCCATGGCTGAGCCCCATGTCCTTTTCAACGATGACCTTTGGCGCAGCCGTCACCTTATCCCCCAGCAACGGGCGGCCAGACAGCCAGCGCATCGCCTTCAACCAGCATTTGCGTCGTGCGTTCGCTGGGCACGACAAACACGCCGTTCACCAGAACCAGATGGCACTGTTCCAGAGGAACCTGAAGCGCGATCAAGGCATCGGTTACCGTGGTGCCGTCCGGGAATGCCATATCCACTTCGTTCTTTTTGGCATTAGCGGGCAGATACTCACCCAGCATTGCATAAAGCTTGATCCGAACCTGCATCTTACTGCCTATACGTAGGCGTTGGCCACATAGGCGTCCATGATGCGTTGCGGGTCTTCTTTTAGTTTGTCTTTCCATTCACCCAAAGACACGCCGGACTGAATCAGTCCGCGCAAGACCCCCACATGCTCGGTCCGCCCCAATGACAGGGCGCCGATCAGTTTGTCGCCCTCGAACTCGAGCCGCATATAGCGGAACCGCTCTTCATCCAGGGTTTCCACACCGTCGCCCTTGCCTTCCCAGGCCCCGTAGGACACGGAAATCAGGCCGACCGTATCGAGAACGTTCATGACCAGACTGCCTTTATAAGGCGTTTTGATGCCGGCCATGTTCTTGCCAACGATCTGCCCATGGTCGGCGCATGTTGGCTGGATGGCATGGACAGACCAGCCACCAGCAATATCCGGTCCCTGCGCGCAATCGCCCGCCGCATAGATATCATCCACAGAGGTTTTCAGGTACTTATCAACGACAATCCCCTCTTTCACCTCAATCCCGCTGCCCTCCAGAAAACCAATGTTGGATTTCACGCCAGCGGCGATCACCACCAAGTGAGCCGGGATCTGCTTTCCGTTGTCGAGATCCACATTCAGTGTATCTTCTGTATCCTTATTCTTTTCCAGCTTGGTGACGCGGGTTGACGTAAATACATTCACACCCTGTTTCTCGCACCACTTCTTGATCATACCGCCAGCCTGCTGGTTCATCATCCGGGGCACCATACGGTCATCCGCCTCAACAACCGTCAGGTTAACGCCGCGCTCGACCAGCGCTTCCAGAATGATACAGCCGATAAAGCCGGCACCGACCAACACCACATGCGCGCCGTCATGCGCCAACTCGATAATCTTGCGCGCATCCGCCAGCGTCCAGCAATGGTGAACACCGGGCAAATCCAGACCCTCAATCGGTGGCTTGACCGGACTGGCTCCGGTTGCGATCAGAAGTTTTGAATAGGCCTGCGTTCCGCCGCTGGCCAGAGAAACCGTATGATCCGCAGGTGATACGCCGGTCACCCGGTCCTGCACATACTTTATGCCCATACTTTCATAATGGCCGGCTGTTTTACGCAAATGCGTACCTTTATCCTCAATGTTTCCGACCAGGAAATAGGGGATTGCCATGCGTGAATAAGGCGGTTCGGGCTCGTCGCCAATCAATATGATTTCACTATCCGGGTCGGATTTTCGCAACGATTCTGCGGCAATAACCCCCGACGGGCCCGCACCAACGATGACGTAGGTCATACTTTTCTCCTAACTTGAAAGCATCAAAGGGCCGGAAGCCAATCTGGCGTCCGCCCCCTTGAGCAAATCTGAATGCGGCCCCTAGCGATTACAGAGCGACGCGGTTCAAGGTCTCATTAGATGGCACGCCTTCCGCCGTCCAGCCGCGCGCGGCGTAATATTCCGGCAGCATCTTGTCGAGTCCACTGGTTTTACCGGCAGCCGGGCCGGTTTTCGCGGCATCCTTCATCAAGCGAGGCGGCAGATTGTCGTCCTTGCCCGTAAATCCGGCATCCAGATTGAACTTGCGCTCCAGATTCCAGATGCGCTCGCCAACCGCCAGACAGTTTTCAACCGACCAGTCGCCTTCGCAGGCCGCATCAATTTGCGGTGCGATGTCGTCCATGCTCCAGGCGAAGGTCGTGAACACGCAAATGCCCGCCGAATCAACCAATGCGGTGGCATCTTGAAAGGCCATGACCAGACCGGCCTTACCGTCTGTTTCCAGCGGATCGGTTTTTTCCGGAATCCCGAGGATTTCAGAAGCCACCGTATAACCCCGCAAATGGCAGGCGCCCCGGTTAGATGTGGCATAAGTCAGGCCCATGCCCTGAATGCCGCGCCCGTCATAGGCCGGGAATTCCTGGCCTTTCACAGACATCGACAACTCGGGCCGTCCGTATTTTTCGCAGAGCAGTTTCGATCCCAAACCGATTTCAGCGCCGAACCCTTCCCCTTTGCCGGTCAGTTCGGCGAGCGTCGTTAAAGCTTCCGCCGAACCAAACTTGAGCTCAATGCCGCCGGTCTGTTTGGTCGTAATCAGGCCGTCCTCAAACAGCTCCATGGCGGCCCCGACGGTCGCACCAAAGGAAATGGGGTCAATCCCCTGCTCGTTACAGATAAAGTTGGCGAAGGTCAGCGCGTCCAGGTCATCGACGCCGGTCGCCGCGCCCAAAGCCCAGGCGGCTTCATATTCCAGACCGCCAGAGGCTTTCTGGTATTCCGGGCGGTCCTTAACCGTGTAATGGGTCCGGTCAATGGTCGATACCCGGCCACAGGCGATGGTGCAGCCAAAACAGGCCGCATTGGTGACCAGATTGGGCTTGCCATCGGATTCACGGGGCTCCGCCATGGCTTCCGCCGAAATGTTGTTGGCGCCTTCGAACTGGATATCGCGGTGATTTCGGGTCGGTAACGCGCCCGACTCGTTGATCACATTCATCAATACTTGCGTACCGAAGGCTGGCAGGCCCTCGCCGGTTACGGCATTCTCGGCCAACACTTTCTTCCCGGCAGAGACCGCCGTCATGAAAGTTTTAGGATCCTTTACAGAAACCCCCAGTGTCCCGCGAATAGCGACCGCTTTCAGGTTTTTGGACCCCATAACGGTACCCACACCGGAGCGCCCGGCAGCGCGGTCCATGTCGTTGACGATACAGGCAAACTTGACGCCCTTTTCGCCCGATACGCCAATGGATGCGACCCGCAGCAGGGGGTCGCCATGCTTATGTTTGATGCCCTCTTCCGTATTCCAGACGGATGTGCCCCAAAATTCGGATGCATCCAATAACTCAGCCTCGTTATTCTGAAGCAGAAGATAAACCGGCTTTGGCGATTTACCTTCAAAGATGATCATATCGTATCCGGCGTTTTTCATCTCGTTGCCGAAAAACCCACCTGAGTTGGAACACGCAATGGCACCCGTCAAAGCGCCTTTGGTGATCACCGAATAACGTCCGGCTGTCGAAGCACAAGTGCCTGTAAGCGGCCCGGTTGCCATGATCATTTTGTTGTCGGGTGAAAGCGGATCCACTTTCGGGTCGATTTCTTCAGCCAGATATTTTGTCGCCAATCCTCGTTGCCCAAGGTATTTTTGCGCCCATTCCATGTTGAGCGGTTCATCAGTGCATGTGTGTTTGGTCAGATTTACGCGTAATACTTTTTTTGCCCAAGCCATGACTGCTCTCCCTTAAGTGTCTGAGTGAATTAAGCTCCTGCCTGAGCGCTGGAATCTGTTTTTGAAGCCCAGGCCCGCATTTTTTCAAGACCGGTCCAGTTGGCGTCCACAAACGTGATGGCATCAGTGGGGCAGGCATCCGCGCAGGCGGGCTCGCCTTCACAGAGATCACATTTCATGACTTTGCCGGTTGATGAATTGTAATTGATGGTCCCGAACGGACAGGCGATCGTACAGACCTTACAGCCGACACAGATTTGATCGGAGACAATTTTCGCGCCCGTACTGACATCCAGCGAAATGGCATCTACCGGGCAGGCATGCAAGCACCAGGCTTCGTCGCACTGGGTGCATGTATAAGGCACAAATCGGCCCTGATCATGAAAATTGAACACCTTGATCCGCGATTTTGCGGGATTGAATACGTTTTCGTTGTCATAGGAACAGGCCATCTCGCACTGCAGACAACCAGTACATTTAGCCGGATCGATACTTAAAGATTTTTGCATAATTGGACACCCCGTTTCGGTTGACTAACGGGAAGTTAAACAGACACCTTGCTGCAAAGCCGGGCGGCTCTCAGCTTGTACCCTTCACTCCCTGTCTCTATTCATGCTTTTACAGCACGGATATTTAAAAGATTAAACACCGATCTGTATGTAGAAGGTAGTCTTTTTTCAGAATTTCAACAAATTGAGCAAACCCTTAAGGGGTGCGAAAAAAGTGTCGATGAAAAATGGTAATTTCCAAAAAATCAGATATCTTCCTGCACCAAGCTCATTTTCCTTCATTTGTCATCCATCGGTACGCCCATGATCTCTTTTGATGCTTTCACAAAACTCCACCACGCCATCACTCTGCTGGGCATGTCGGGTGTCGGCAAAACGGTCCTGTCCAAAGAGCTCCGGAAAACCGCCAACTGGTTTCATTACTCGGCCGATTACCGGATCGGCACCCGCTATCTGGCCGAGGACATTGTCGATAACATCAAATACAAGATCATGCAGATGGACGACCCGTTTGTCGCCAATCTGTTGCGGTCCGATTCGATCTATATCCATCATAATATTTCCGTTGATAACCTGGACCCGGTTTCGACCTTTCTGGGCATGTACGGGGATGAGGCTCTCGGTGGGTTGGGTAAAAACACCTTTTTGGAACGACAGAATTTATACCGGGACGCTGAAATACGCTCGATGGAGGAAGTCAGCCGCTTTATCCGAAAATCCTGGGACATTTACGGATGCAAGGATTTCATCAACGACGCCAGCGGCAGTTTGTGCGAAATTTGCGACCCGGACGATGAAAACGACTCCGTTCTGACGGCTCTCAGGGATCATACGCTGATCCTTTATATCCAGTCGGACACACAATCCGAGGAGGAATTGAAACGCCGGGCCAAAAGCGATCCAAAGCCGTTGTTTTATCATCCCTCGTTTATTGAACCTGTTCTGGCTGGCAAACCCGAAAGCGGTGCCGGAGTAAATCCCTTGGACTTCGCCCGTCCCCTGTTCCCCGACCTCCTGGAATTTCGTAAGCCACGTTATCAGGCAATTGCCGAACGCCAGGGCTTTACAATCGGCGTCGGCGACCTATTTGTCACAGACGCTTCGGCATCAGCCATTCCCGACGCAGACCGGTTTATGAAAAACATTTTTGACGTGATTACAACTGAAGCGCAAAAATCTGATGCGGCATCGGCACGGCTTGATGCCTATATCAACACCTGTCATGAACGGGCGGACACACGCGCCTCCGCCTTATCGCCCGACTGAGGAATAAAAGATGCCTATAAAAATACCGGCAAACCTGCCTGCATTCGATATTCTCGACAGGGAAGGCGTCTTGATCATCAAGGACGACGATGCAACCCGTCAGGACATCCGCCCATTGCGGATCGCCCTGCTCAACCTGATGCCGGAAAAAATAAAGACCGAAACGCAAATCGCGCGGGTGCTTGGCATCAGCCCGCTGCAAGTGGAAATGACACTGGTTGCACCAACCAACTATGTTCCCAAAAACACATCGCGTGAACACATGCTCGATTTTTACCATCCCTGGTCCGATATTCAGGAACAGAAATTCGATGGATTGATCGTCACCGGCGCTCCCATCGAAAAAATGCCTTTCGAGAAAGTCGATTACTGGGACGAACTGCAGCAGATTTTCGATTGGTCAACCACCAATGTGCACGGCTTGTTCAACCTGTGCTGGGGCGCCCAGGCGGCGCTGCATCATTTTTACGGCATCCCCAAATACATGTTGCCGGAAAAACGCTTCGGGATTTACGAACACCGAGTTCTCGACCACACCTCGCTTCTTATGCGCGGCCTGAACGACACCCTGTCGGTCCCCGTATCGCGTCATACGGAAAACCACCGCGAAGACATGCTGGCGTTTCCTGAACTGGAAATCCTTATGGAATCCGATCTGGCCGGTATCTGTCTCGTTCATGACCGCAAACTGCACCATGTCCACATGTTCAATCATATGGAATATGATTCAACGACCATTGGTGACGAATACCGACGCGACCTGGCGAAAGGTGACACCATTCAGGTCCCGTACGGGTATTTTCCGAATGATGACGACACGCAAAAGCCGGTAAATACCTGGCGTTCCAGTGCGCACCTGCTGTTTGGGAATTGGCTTAATCTGCTCTACCAGACGACACCCTTTGATCTCGCGCGGATCGGCGCCCCGGAAACCAAAACCTTCGTCCCCGGTCAGGAACGCAGCAAACCCGGCCATCGTATCGGCTGAACCGTCTGATCTGCAGGTGTTGTTGCGACACCTGAGGAGACGCCCGCTTGGTCGCCGCCGCTTCAGAAAAGCGGGGGCCTTAAATCTATTTTACCAATTTAAGTGATGCATTTAACTCATTTAGAGAATGTGTGTTTGTTGCTTATTCCTTTGCGCAGCGAATCACATACGATCGGTTGCACTGTGGCACCATACGCCATACCGGAACCCGTCTGAACACATAACCGTCGGGCGTCTCCTATGCGCAAGAGGGTTATGGAGCAGGCCGGAGCCTCGACGGGGGCTCCGGTTCTGTTCTTCGGAACCGCTCAGTCACACAGCCTGTGGGCAACCTGTTTCGCCGTCATCCCGATCTCAATTCCAAGCGCGTTCGCCCGCGCATTGGCATAAGAGACAATGCCGCGCTCATAAGCCGACCGGGCGTCACCAATCCGGCAACTCAGGCAATCAAGGGTGACACCGGCGATGCCGCGTTGATCGAGCACCGGCAGTCGGCTGATCCCCCAGTTATCCATGCCAACGCCCGCGTCGTTAAAAAAGGCGGCGAAAACTGGAGCTTTAATGGCGGCATTCGGGTTGTTACCAATCAAACCTCCATGCGAGCCCGTCACGACGACCTGACCTTCATCTTCCGGCAGAATCATGGATGCGCTGTCGACCAGAACCAGCTTACGCTGGCGGCCCGCTTCCTCCAGCACTTCGCGGTTTTCCGAAAATTCCGGCAGGTTTTGGTCGGGCGGTTGTGGCGCTGCCGTCAAGTGTTCCGCCGCTTCCCGGCAGGCCTGCCCAACTTCGACACCCTGCGCCAAAGCAACCGCGTTTGCGTGGCTGATGATGCCGTGATCCACCATGTCATCGGCGTCGCCAATGCGGCAACTGTCATGATCGACGACCGCCGCCGCCATACCAAATTTCTGACAGAGGGCCAGCGATCCGATCCCGGCCTCTTCAAAACCAACCCCGGCATCATTCAGAATGACGGCCCGCGCCCCGGCGCGCATGGCCAGACCACCCGGCAGTTCGCCCCCGTGCGAGCCGGAAATGACCACCTTTCCGCGTGCTTGCAGCGGCAGCTTGGTGATGGTTCCGGCGATTTCGATCCGTTCGGCGAAGCCCGGTGAAAAAGAATTTGCGTTCATACCCAACCCATTATTCAATGTCATATTGACAGACAAGCAGACGGGGCTTAACCCGTTGGGGGCATCATAAGCAGCCAACAACCTGATAAGAAAACAAAATCGGGAGCTGGCTCAGACGGGAGGCGCACGAAAGTGCGATTTGATGAATGACCGCACGAAATTTCGACCATGCGCGCTATACGCATTTCTACAAACAGATGTGCCGGATACGCGAATTTGAGACCGCCGCCATTCAGGCCAAAAATGAAAATCTGGTGTTGGGTGCAATCCACCCGTCCATCGGTCAGGAGGCCGCCGCCGTTGGCGTTTGCGAAAATCTGAACCCGGACGACATCCTGTTATCGACCCACCGTGGCCATGGCCATACGCTATCCAAAGGCGCCGATCCGCAAGCCATGATGCTGGAACTTTTGGGCAAGGTCGGCGGCAACTGCCGCGGCAAGGGCGGCTCCATGCATATTGCGGATTTCAACGTCGGCATGCTGGGTGCCAACGGGGTGGTTGGCGCCAACATCAACATCGCCGTCGGTGCTGCTCACTCCATCAAGCTGAAAGGCGAAGACCGGATTGTTACCTGTATTTTTGGCGATGGCGCGATCAATCGTGGCCCCTTTCTGGAAGGGCTCAACTGGGCCAAAATCTATAACCTGCCGGTGCTTTTCGTTTGTGAAGACAATGCTTATGCGGCCATGACCGCAACCCGCACGACAACCGCCGGCGACGGCCCCGTCGCCCGGGCCCACGCCATGGGCATTGAAGCGGAAAGTTTCGATGGCAACGATGTCATTGGTGTCGATCAGGCGGCACAGGACTTTATCGCGCGCACCAAACAGTCGGGACCGCGCCTGCTGCATCTGACCACTTATCGCCTTGGCGGGCACACCAGCACAGATCCGGCCAGTTACCGCCCGGAAGGTGAAGCCAGAGACAAATGGCAAGACGACCCCATCGCCATCGCCCATGAAACCCTGCTGGAAGCCGGGGTTGCTGCCGACCAGTTGCTGCAGATCAAGGATGATGCCTTGAGCGAGATGACCCGCGTTTATGAAGTGGCGCGCGATGCATCCTTCCCACCGGCCAATGAAGCCTACGCGGATGTTCAGGACATAGGCGATCCGCGTCAGGAGGCCTTCCGATGAAACAGATGACCTACGCCGAAGCCGGACGCGAAGGACTGGCGGAAATGATGCGTGCCTATGCCAACGTTTGGGCATTGGGCGAAGACCTGGGGCGCGGTGGTGTGTTTGGTCAGTATCAGGGCATGCAGGCGGAATTTGGCGCGGATCGCATCGCCGATACACCGATCTCGGAAAGTTGCATAATGGGCGCCGCTGTCGGGGCTGCCATGATGGGGACCCGCCCGGTTGTCGAAATGCGGTTTTCCGATTTTGCTCTTTGCGCCGTCGATGAACTGGTCAATCAGGCGGCCAAGGCCCGCTACATGTTCGGCGGACAGGCCCGGGTGCCACTGGTGGTGCGCGAGCCATCGGGCATGTGGCGCTCTTCCGCGGCCCAGCATTCGCAGTTTCTCGAAGCCTGGTACGTGCATATCCCGGGCCTTGTCGTCGTCACCCCGGCGACACCCGCCGACAACAAGTCGCTGCTGATGGAATCCATCCGGTGCGATGATCCAGTTGTCTATATGGAACACAAAGACCTGTGGGGGCTTGAAGGCCCGGTTGATGATAACACGCCCGCCCTGCCCTTGGGTAAGGCCCGCATCGCCCGCGCAGGCAAAGACGTCACCCTCGTATCCTGGTCCGCGATGTTCCATCGCTGCATGGAGGCCGCCGACCATTTGGCCGAGAAAGGTATAGATGCGGAAGTCATTGATCTGCGCACCCTGTGGCCCTGGGACCGGGAATGTGTGTTCGAAAGCGTGCGCAAGACGGGGCATCTGATCATCGTCCACGAGGCGGTGCGGGTTGGCGGCTTTGGCGCCGAGATTGCAGCAACGGTTAGCGAGGAACTGTTCAAGGACATGAAATCGCCGCCCCTGCGTCTGGCCGCACCACGCATCCCCATCAGCTATGCGCCGACCATGGAAAACGAAGTCCGAGTCACGACACCACAAATTGTTGAAGCCACATTGAAACGAGTTGGATAACAGAATGCCCGATACAAACGAAATGACCGGCGGCGAAGCTCTCGCCCGCATGCTGAAAGCCTTCAAGATCGGCCCCATGTTCGGCATGGGCGGCTTTCAGTTGCTTCCCTTTTATGATGCAGCCCGGCGCCACGGCCTCAACCACAACCTAATCAATGATGAACGCTGCGGCGTTTTCGCCGCCGACGCCTACGCCAAGGTCAGTGGCCGGGTGGGCGTGTGCGACGCGACGCTCGGGCCGGGCGCAACCAATCTGGTGACCGGGCTGGTCGAGGCACTGAACGCCGGTTCGCCGCTGGTCGTGCTGATCGGCGATACGCATCGTGCGCATTCATGGAAGAACATGACCCAGGAAACACACCAGATGGACATCCTGAAGCCCGCCTGTAAGGAAATCCTGCGGGTCGAGATGATTGAGCGCATTCCGGAGCTGATCCGCCGCGCCTTCGCCGTCGCCACCAGCGGCCGGCCGGGTCCGGTAGTCGTCGCCGTGCCGGAAGACATCTGCCACGGCACCTATCATTTTGACCCCGATGACTTTGACATCGATCCGTGTTTTGAAAGCGCGCCCAGCCTGCGCACCCGCGCCGCCAAGGACGCCGTTGAACAGGCCGCTCAACTGATCGCGAACGCCCGGCGCCCGATGATTCTCTGCGGCGGCGGTGTGCATATCAGTTTTGCCCACGACGCCCTTTTCGCCTTTGCCATCGCCAACAACATTCCCGTCGCCCATACCATGTCGGGCAAGGGCGCCATCGCCTGCACCCATCCCTTGAGCGCCGGGCTGTTCGGTCGCTATGACCGCATCGCCAATGATCTGATCTCCCAGTCCGACTGCCTGCTGGTCGTCGGCTGCAAGCTGGGAGAAATCGCCACCAAGCGTTACAGTCTTCCAGCGCCCGACCAGACCCTGATCCATATGGAGATCGTCGCTGAAGAGTTTGATCGTACGCTCCAACCAACGCTGCGCCTGTGGGCCGACGCGCGGGACGGTCTCAGCGACCTGCACGAAGCGGTCGCGCGCATTGATGCCGGCCTTGGTGCCAAAAACGCCGTTTACGCAAAATCCGTCCCCATCGCCATGGCCACCTGGCGCAAGGGCGTCGAGGCGCGCATGACCTCATCAGAGCGGCCCATCGACATGGCGCGGGTCATGCTGGAGCTCAATAATACCCTGCCGGAAGACGCGATCCTCGTTGCTGACGGCGGTTTCGCAGCGCACTGGGGCGGGTTGCTGTATGATACCAAAAAAGCCGGTCGTGGGTTCGTGCCGGACCGGGGCTTCGCCTCCATCGGCTACGGCCTGCCGGGCGCCATGGGCTCTGCGCTCGCCGCCCCAGACCGCCCTGTCGTCTCGATCACCGGCGATGGCGGTTTTAATATGGTTTTGGGCGAGCTGGAAACAGCGCGGCGCATGGGGCTGGTGTTCACCCTGATTATCGTCAACAACGCCGCGTCGGGTTATGTGAAGGCGCTGCAACACCTAATGTTCGGTGAGGGCAATTACCAGTCCAGCGATCTGGTTGAGCAGAACTACGCCCAACTGGCGGAGGTGTTCGGCTGTCAGGGCATCCGTGTTGAAGACCCGGACCAACTGGCCGACGCCTTAAAAACCGCCATGGCGACAAAGGACCGCCCGACCATCCTTGATCTGGTCGTCACCCGCGACCCGGCGAAAATGCTGCCGGGCGTCGATAACCGCACGGCGAAGATTAAAAAGGGCGACCGGGTGGCGTAAACGGCAACACTTTCGCGACATGTAAAAAACCTGTACTTTCCATTCATGTCATGAAATGGAAACAAGAATGACTTACGAAAGCTGGTTGATCTTTGTTACCGTCTGGACCGCATCGGGGCTTGTATTGGGACCCAATGCGCTCAATTGCATGGCCGTTGCTTCGGCCAATGGATTCAGAAAATCCATGTGGGCCATTTTGGGCATTCTGATCGCGTCGTTCGCCCACATAACCGCCGTTGCTTTGGGTGTTGCCGCCGTCCTCCTCGCCAATGCCTGGCTGTTTTCCGCACTGAAACTCTGCGGTGCGGCCTATCTGGTGTGGATGGGCATTTCCCTGTGGCGCAATAATGCAGCGCTTCCCGATACCCCCCATCAAAAGCCCTTATGCCGCGCCACCCTAGTCCGGAATGCCTTTTTCATTTCCATGAGTAACCCGAAAGCCATTGTCTGCTATCTGGCCGTGTTCTCGCAGTTTATCAACCCCGGTGCTGCGTTAGCTCCGCAATTGGTTATGCTGGTGCCAACCGCCATGGTCATAACGGTCTGTATTTATATTTTCTACAGCGCCCTTGGCCTCGGATTTCGCCAGTTTCTCGGCACGGCCCGGCGACGCCTGGTCTTCAACCGCTCAGTGGGCGCATTCTATATATTTGCCGGCATGGCACTCGCAGCATCCGATTACCAGCCCCCTGCCCCGAAACGCACTTAAGCAACCGAAACGCCTCGTCATCAGGCCCCCAAAATCAAAACCCCGGCGCGACGGCCGGGGGTTGAAGGTCTGTTTATGTTTGAGCTTGCGGGTGTATCGGGTTTTATCCTGCACCACCCGCTTTCGGTATTTCGCGGACCGGAGATCCGCCGCGATCATATTGCGTTTCTTCATGGTCTCCTCCTGTTCATAAACGAACAGCGGTTTATAGCGCCTATCCTTTCAAAAAAGCACAAAAAAACCGGAGCCGTAGGATGGCTCCGGTTTTTAATTTGTATTACCGTTCAGACTCTAGAAGTGCATGGCCTTGACCATGACCACGTGCTCCAGTTCGCAAACTTGCTGGATCACGTCAGCCCCCGGCTCACCATCCACCTCAATCAAGGCGATGGCGTTGCCGCCTTCGCTGGCGCGGCCCAGGCTGAAGGTTGCGATATTGACGCCCGCGTTCCCCAGCACCGTACCCAGCTTGCCGATAAAGCCCGGTTTGTCGTTATTGGTCACATAGAGCATGTTGGCGCCCAAACGCGCATCGATAGGAATTTCCTTGATCTGCACGAGACGCGGTTCTGTACCGTTGAACAGAGTTCCGGCGACGCTGCGCGTCTGGGTTTCGGTGGTGACCGTCAGCTTGATCAGGGTGTGGTAAGCGCCCGCCTTCTCGCGGGTGACTTCACTCACCTCGATATCGCGCTCCTTGGCAATCACCGGCGCTGAAACCATATTGACGCCTTCCATCAAAGGCGCCAGCAGGCCCTGCAGAACCGCCGCCGTCAGCGGTTTAACGTTCAATTCGGCAACCGCCCCTTCGTACTCGATGGTGATTTTCTTGAACGCCGTCTGCGTCGCTTGCCCGGCGAAACTGCCCAGTTGTTCGGCCAGTTTCATATAAGGTGTCAGACGAGGCGCTTCTTCCGCACTGACCGACGGCATGTTGAGCGCGTTGGTCACCGCCCCGGTCAGCAGATAATCGGCCATCTGCTCGGCCACCTGTTCGGCGACCTTTTCCTGGGCTTCCGTTGTCGAAGCACCCAGATGCGGCGTCGCCACCAGGTTTTCAATACCGAACAGGGCGTTGTCCTTGGCCGGTTCTTCCTGAAATACATCAAGCGCCGCCGAAGCGACCTTACCGGATTCCAGCGCGGCCTTCAGATCAGCCTCAACCACCAAACCGCCACGCGCGCAATTGATAATCCGCACGCCGTCTTTCATCTTGGCGATGTTCTTGGCGTTGATGATGTCGCGAGTCTGGTCGGTAAGCGGCGTATGCAGGCTGATGAAATCGGCCCGGGCAAACAGCTCGTCCAGTTCAACCTTCTCGATGCCCAGATCCGTGGCCCGTTCCGGGGTCAGGTAGGGATCGAAACCCACAACCTTCATTTTTAGCCCAATGGCCCGATCGGCAAAGATAGAACCGATATTGCCACAGCCGATGACACCAACCGTTTTGCCGGTCAATTCAACGCCCATGAAACGGGATTTTTCCCATTTCCCGGCGTGGGTTGAGGCATTGGCCTGCGGGATGTCGCGAGCCAGCGCAAGCATCATGGCGATGGCATGTTCCGCCGTTGTCACGGAATTGCCAAACGGCGTATTCATGACAACGATGCCTTTTTGGGTGGCCGCCGGAATATCCACGTTATCAACACCGATCCCGGCCCGACCAATCACCTTCAGATTGGTCGCATTGGCGATAATATCGCCTTTCGCTTTGGTCGAAGAGCGGATGGCCAAACCATCATAGTTACCGATGATGGCAGCCAGTTCTTCCGGGCTTTGACCGGTAATGACATCCACTTCAATACCTCTGGCTTTGAAGCAATTTTCGGCCAGCGGGCTCATTTTATCTGAGATAAGTACTTTAGGCATTTCTATTCTCCCTTACGCCGCATCGCGGGTTTCGAGGCGGACGCATTCGAGCGCCCATTCAATCCAAGGGAAAATTGCCTTCAGATCATTCGTTTCAATGGTCGCACCGGCCCATATCCGCAGGCCCGCCGGGGCATCGCGGTAATAGGTGATGTCATATGCCACAGCTTCGGCATCCAGCATCGCCGTCAGGCGTCGAACCGCCACATCCTGGTCTTCGTCGGAAAGCGCTGTCAGCCAGGGCGCGACGATTTTCAGACAGACGGACGTGGTAGAACGGGTTTCAGGGACTTCCGCCAGAAAGGCAAAGTCCGAGTTGCCCTCAACCCATTCGGCAATGGCTGCCGCATTGGCATCCGCACGGGAGATCAGGCCCTTCAGGCCCCCAACTGATTTTGCCCACGTCAACCCATCCAGAGCGTCTTCAACAACCAGCATGGATGGCGTATTGATGGTCTCGCCCTTGAACACGCCAGAGATCAGCTTGCCGCCTTTGGTCAGGCGAAAGATTTTTGGCATCGGCCATGCGGGTGTGTAGCTTTCCAAACGCGCAACCGCACGCGGGCTGAGAACCAGCATACCGTGCTGGGCTTCACCACCCAGCACCTTCTGCCAGGAGTACGTCACCACATCCAACTTCTCCCAAGGCAGATCCATGGCAAAGGCCGCCGACGTGGCATCACAAATCGTCAGCCCCTCACGGTCGTCGGCAATCCAGTCGCCATTGGGGACTCGCACACCAGACGTGGTTCCGTTCCAGGTGAACACAACATCATTGGCAAAATTGACTTTGCCAAGATCCGGCAACTTGCCGTAATCAGCAAAGTGTTCTGTCACATTGTCGAGCTTCAATTGTTTTAAGACATCATTGACCCAACCGGAGCCAAAGCTCTCCCAGGCCAGCATCTCGACGCCGCGCTCACCGAGCAGCGACCACAAGGCCATTTCAACAGCACCGGTATCCGATGCGGGGACAATACCAATCAGATAGTCATCGGGCAGGCCGAGGACTTCGCGCGACTGATTGATAACGTCATTCAGGCGTTCCTTGCCAATTTTGGCACGGTGAGAGCGACCCAGAACTGCGTTTTGCAGAACATCAGGGGTCCAACCTGGGCGTTTGGCACAGGGGCCGGATGAAAAACAGGGATTAGACGGCCGAAGGGCCGGTTTTGCAGGATTCGTCATTTTATCTCCTTCCTTGCAGAAGGGACGCACCTCGTTGGGGAGGTGTGGCCCACCGCGCTTATATGGCGGAGAAAAGGGCGCGTCAAGATCATGAATTGGGGGAAATCAAAGAAAAATTATTCAGGACTTGTTGTGCCCGTGGCGTCGATTTAAAACCCACACAAATGATAGATACAACAAGCTCAGCCCTATCCGACAAACCGGTGGTCATGATCATTGCCGAGCCTGGCATTGTCGCAGACCACATAAACAGCGCGATTCAAAACGCAAACGACCTGATGGTGCTCGGGCCGTTTCCTCAAAGTGTCGAAGGCATTTCCAAACTCAGGCGGCAGCACGTTGACGCCATCATCATCGATATTGGAATGCGCCACGAAAACGCTCAGGTCATCATCAATCGCATCATGAAGATTGATCAGGATGCCAAAATCATCATGACCGCGACCCTGTCATTCACCAATGTCAAAAAAAGCATGACCGGGTTTGATAAAGGTGCGGCGGGCTTCATTCAAACGCCGGCCGATTTCACGCAAAAAAAATCAAAGTCTGAATTCAACAATCAGCTGATGCGTGAGATACGACTCCTCGCGCAAGCCAGACGGAAACAAGGGGTCCGGCGAATTGACGGAACCCGGGTCATGCCGAAACCGCCAAGCAAGCCAGCCGTCCTGAGGCCTTTTCAGGAACGCAGACCTGACGTTATCGCCATCGCCAGCTCAACAGGAGGACCGCAAGCCCTCTACAGTCTGCTTGAGCACTTGACCCTGAACTTTGGTGTTCCTGTCCTGATCACCCAGCATATGCCGAAAACCTTTACGACCGTACTTGCAAACAATCTATCTGTCCGCACGGGAAAGAAAATCCTTGAAGCAACGGATGGAGCCCCGGTTCTGCCTGGAACGGTCTATATTGCGCCGGGCGATTTTCATATGACCGTCGTTTCCAAAAACAATCTCAAATACATTAAGCTCACACAGGACCCGCCCATCAATTTCTGTCGACCAAGCGCCGACCCTATGCTGGAAAGCATCGCCCGGGCCTATGGGGCAAAAGTCTGCGTGGTCGTTCTGACCGGCATGGGCAAAGATGGAAAAGACGGCGCAAAGCTGGTGGTTGATAGCGGAGGTCAGGTCATTGCCCAGGATTTCGAAACCAGCGCCGTATGGGGCATGCCCGGCGCTGTTGCCGATGCCGGATACTGCAGCAAAATTCTGCCGCTCGATTCCATAGCACCTTTACTGAACAGTCTGCTGACCGGCAGGACCTGAGATCAAATTCCGTAATACCAGGGGACGAACAGCGAAAATGTGATCCATAACAATAGGATCAAAGGCAGTCCGGCCCTGAAAAAGTCCGTGAATTTATAGTGCCCGGGCCCCATCACCAGTAAGTTTGTCTGGTACCCCAGAGGCGACGCAAAGGAACAATTGGCGGCAAAGATGACGGCAATCGCAAAAGGCGTCGCTGGCACACCCAATTTCAGCGCCATGTCGACCGCAATCGGGGTGAACAAGACCGCCGCCGTCTTGGTGCTGATAATATTCGACAGCCCCGCGACAAGAAGGAAAAACAACGAAAGCACGACGGCCGGTGGCGCGCCATGCACCGCGATGATCATCCGGTCGGCCAAGTATGCTGCCCCGCCTGTTTCCTGCAACGCAACGCCCAGCGCCAGCGCCGCAGCAATGGTTGTGACAATTTTCGAATCGACCGCCTGAAAGGCCTGACGCACATTCAACACGCCAACAATAACCATGGCCGCCGCACCGCAAAAAGCGCTAACAACAATCGGCACTATGCCAGTGGCAGCAAACATGATCACACACATAAAGATCATGCCCGCCCGCTTTGCCCGTCGCAGGGCAGGAAGTTCTTCTGCCGACCACTCCAGAAGAACCACATCACGGTTGGTGCGTAAGCGGGTGATATCCGCGTCCTGCCCTTGAACCAGCAACACATCTCCAGCTTCCAGACGGATTTCCGTCAGGCGCGACCGGATCATACGAGTGCGCCGCTGGATGCCGACAACGATACAGTGGGTTTTGTAACGAAACCCGATCTGGGGCAGGGTCAGGCCGACGATGCCCGAACCTGGAGCAACCATAACCTCGGCCAAAAACTGCTCTCCTGCCCGCCATCGGTTTTCATCCACCAGTTCCGGAAAGTTTAGCGCTTCTTCAGGACCCAGATTGGGATGCAGCGCTTCCGGGTCATTCGACAGGGTTTCAGTCAGCGCCTTGCGTGTTGCGGCGACTACGAGCACATCCCCGGCTTTCGCCTGATATCCTTCAAAGGGTGGGAAAATAGCTTCGTCATTGCGTTGAACCATCCGCAGGGTTTTGTTGGGCAGCCCGGCGAAAAGACCGCCCACAGCGACCTTGTCGATCAATGGCGAATCCGGCGAAACGGTCATATGGGCAATAAACTGCTTGCCGGCACCTTCACCGAATCCATCGCTTTCTCCGCCGCGTTCCGGTAATAACCGGGGCGCGATAAAAACAACATAAACAAGCCCCACGGCCGCCAGAACCGATCCCGGGACCGTAAAGTCAAAAAACCCAAACGGCACCTCGCCAATTTCAATCAGCGCGCTGTTGACCAACAGGTTGGTTGAAGAACCAATGATCGTCGTCATGCCACCCAAAACGGCGGCATAGCTTAACGGAATCAAAAGCTTTGATGCAGGCAGGCTGAACCGCGCAGCAAGCGCCTGAATTATCGGAATAAATATCACGACAACTGGGATGTTATTCAAAAAGGCGCTGATAACAACCGCGACGCCAAGTAAAAGGATAAACGAACCGATCATCCCGCCCCGTCCCCCGGCAAAACCCAGCAGAACAGTCGCGCCCCGGTCCAGCACACCGGTCCGGACCATGCCCTGCCCGATTACCAGCAGAGCCAAAACCGCCATTAGGGCTGGATTGGCAAAGCCATACAAGATCCGCTCTGGCGTTACTCGGGCGACTCCCTGGGCATCAAGGACCGGGAAAAAATGAAAAAACACCAGAAGAAAACAGATGATTCCGATGGATGTCAGTTCCATGGAGCCGCGTTCGCGGATGTAAAACGCAAGACCACCCAGAATGAGAGCGAAAACCACCCACATCTGAAATTCTGCGCCGCTGAGCATTATCTGTTCCATATTTTAAATTGTAGTGAAATTGGCAAAGGACACCAGCACCCTTATCTATCGCTGGCAAATAAAAATACGTCAGACTCTCGGCGAATCTGACGTATTTTTGAAAGGCTTGTCAGGGGCGAGGGGGGCCAAGCCCCTGACAAAAGCTACCGCTAACTTTGGGGGGAAAACGGCAACTCATAGGTTATTATATAGCAATCATTTGTATCCGTTCGAGGTCATCTACATTTCAGAATATTTCAATATATTTCTTAATATTTCTAAATATATACAAACAGTTCAGTCATTCTCATTAATAGTTATACTACCCCCATATCCAGTTTGGTTCAAATCCCTAACAAACCAGAATCACATGTTTCGTTTCCTGTTATTTTCACCCATAAATCGCAGCATATCGATAATATTTTCTATCCAAAACAGGCAATTCACGGCGCCAGATGAGTAAAACAAAAATAACAAAAATTCAGGCGCGTCCTCTGTGGGACGGCGAAGGTTTTCCGACTCTCGAAATCGAAGTCAGTTTACGTTATGGAGCATTGGGTCAAGCCACCGTGCGCAGAGCGTCCAAACCTGCTTCGTCTTTTCATGAAACAGAACAGGCGATAGCTTATACGGAAAGCCATATACTGGCTGCCTTAAAAGGCCGCAATTCAATCAATCAGGAAGAAATAGACAAGATACTGGCCCAGCTTGCCGGAGATGCCGAACATTTTGAATACCCACCCCTTGCCTCGGCCGTATCCAGAGCCGTGCTGAATGCAGCCGCCAATACTGAAAAGCTGCCTCTCTGGCAATATTTGGGGATATTTCTGGGTAACAGCCCGGCGGACACAATGCCGCTGCCCTCAATCAGCGTGTTTCCCGAATCGTATTATCATGAACTCAACCTGAACATAAACGGATTATCAATGATCCCTATCGGGGCAAGCCATTTTGACGAGGCTCTGGTCTGGTGCAACAAGGTTCATCACCAACTTATGCATGCAACAGCGGCACATACCGGTCCTTTACAATCCGATGAACAGGCGTTTGAGGAATTGACTAAAGCCATTGAAACGTCGGGCCTTCAACCCGGACATGATATGGGTATCGCGTTCACTGGACCGACCACCCGCCGGGGGGCGGACAACCGATATCACCTGAACGGCACGGCCAATACACTGACCAGCGATGAGCTTTCCGGACGTTATGTGGATTGGCTTGCAAAATTCCCGATAGTTTCCATTGAGGACCCTTTTGCAGCGGACGACCGGGAAGGGTTCACCCGGCTCACATGGGCTGTCGGCAAAAGCTGCCAGATTGTTGTCAGTGATAGGGTGGCAGCAGACACCAGTCAGCTGCAGCAATCCATTGCAGGTAAGGAAGCCAATGCAACGGTTTTGAATCATTTTTACAGGCAAACCATAAGCGATTCCAAAACAAGGGTTTCGACTGCCAAAAACGCTCACTTCGGGGCTTCACTCTCTCTCGACCCCATAGTTTCCGACAGCCCTTCTTCCATCCATATGGCTGTGGGTTGGGGGATCAACCAGATCAAAACCGCGATGCCGACCCACCCGGGCAGCAACCGTGCATGGAACACCGGATTGCGAATAGCAGAATCGATAGCGCATCAAAGCGCCGGGGCATTACCCGCGACCGGGGCATTACCGCCACGCACCGTATTCCCCTGGGGGAAACTCAGGTAAAGGCGGCGCCGTCGCCGCGCAGGCGATCCACCAGCACATCAATCAGACGCCGCAGAACGCGGTCGTTTTCATTAAGGGTGTCCAAACGCGCGCCTAAATTTTTCTGGTCGATCACACTCAATTGTCCACCTTCCATGACGCGGGCCGAAGCCATTCGTGGCTGGTTATCGATCAGGGACATTTCGCCAATGATTTCGCCACGCCCAACCTTCGCCAGAACCTCCTCCTGATTCCCGACCATCCGGTAGATTTCCACATGGCCTGACAGAATCAAATAGGCTTCCGAGCCACTGTCACCCTCCAGAAAAAGGATTTCCCCTTTTTCAATGGTTTTGCGTTCCGGTGTTTTTGAAATCATTTCCTTGCGCTCTTTGTCCTTGAGAGAAAATGTCGCCGGGGCGTCCTGTTCCGACCTCGGCTTAGACATCAGGGTATCAAATGTTTTCTTGAGTGTGTTGCGCCATGCCTCAGGCAAGCCTTCCGACACAACCTTGGCTTTAAGGCCCTCAATGGATTTGCTGATTTTATCTTCGCTGGAGCCTGCCGGCACAAGGGAAGCGAGGGTCTTGAGCTGCCCGACAATACGCGCCATCGCCGACAGAATAACATTGCTGTTGGGGCTTCCGACATCGGACTGAAACAGCTCCAGCAAATAACCGATCCGTGCACCCCGGCTTGGGAGCATATCCGTAATCCGGTTCATCGCCTCCGGAAATGTCAAATCCTGATCGCCACTGGACAACACAAGCCGAGCCCGCAGGGTAAGACCCGCACACATCCTGGGGCCACCTTTGAGGCCAGCAACATCCACCAATTCCCGAACCAGGCCAACAAAGGCTTCTCGGTCTTTTTCTTTGCCTTCCCTTGTCAGATTCCGGGTACCCGACAGGTAGCTGGCAACCCGGTCATAAAGGACCTTGCGGGTTTGCGGAAAATTGAACCGGCCCATCAAGCTGTTGAATTCAACAATGCAGGATATCGGGCGTGGTGGGGCCGGACAACGGCCTGCGCATAACAAAATAAGCGCCCTATTGGCCATTGCCGCATCTGCCTGACCGCCCAACAGTTCCACCACGGCATTTGCGCCATCCAGCACTTCAGCCATCACTTCATCCAGACAGTCAACAGCAGCCGGGTCTAAATTTCCGCCGCCCAGTTCGACAAGCAACAGAAGTTTTGAATTCCAATCGCCGCCTTCATTCAGCAACCGGGACAAGGCATGACGGCTTAAGATATAGGCGTCATCGGCATCCCCCCTGGTATTCGCCCATTTGAGCAACGCCCCCAGGCCCTTTTCCTTTAGGATGCGAATACCGGTCTCTTCATCAAGATAGGTGCGGGCGTTTTCCTTGATCTGCTCCGCTGCCGCAAACAAAACATCGGCTCTTTCAGCAGGTGTAACCGACAGCACACGGGCTTGTGCAGATGACAACTGCTGCATGAGTTTCGGAAAAATGGCGTCATTTCGCTCAAGCATCAGCAATTCAGATCGGTCAAATAGAAATTCAAGCGCTGAAAGACCGATATTGTCGAGATAATTACGAAGAACCTTTGCCAAAGTCATCCGTGAACTCAGGCCATAGTATTCCACCAGGTTTTTGCAAATGGGAGCCTGTTTTATGGGAACAAGGGTAATCGTTCGCGAGTCTTCCTTGACGGTTTTCTCAAAAATAATTTCCGTGCCGGTACGGTCGCTGTCGGCAACGACCTGAACAGCCGCGTATCGACCCGTTTCGACAAGGTCTTCTGCCTGCTTGAGAGACGGGGTCCGGCTTTCATGCACGTCGACGGTTACCCATCTTCCGCCCTCGTTAACCTGGACCTCAAATGTTTTCCCAGAGAGTGTTGCCATCTCTGCTACCCTTCGCCGCCAAGTGCAGTGCCGCAAAAATTTAAAGCATTTGCCGCCTTATTTATCTTATGTTTCAAATTATACCCCTCCCGGCAAAATGTGAAAGCGAGGTTTATCCACAGGGTGAATTTTTATTGCCATTTCATCTTGAAGGTTGTCGGAAGACTGACTGCCCCCGTGGACGACGTGGTTATACCGATCAACAGGCAACGCTGTGCAACAAACTTAACATTCTGCAAACACTCAAATGTCATTTGGCGCATTTTTTCATTTCGGCTATACTTTTACGCGAACGCCTCTACACATCCCGTTCCTCCGGAACCGACGAAAGGAGTTATGCATGCCCCGCTTATCTCGCCTTCTGACTGTATCCGCCTTCCTAACGACAGCTCTTGTTGCCAGTCCGTCCGTAATTGCCGCCCCGCAAGCCCTCGGACTGGTTGCCACCAATGGCACCATCGAGTTGAAATGCTCGGACGATGGTTGCGGTGCCGATTTTACGGCCTTCTGTCTTCAAAAAGACCGTGCATCGCCTGACCGCGGCACGCCTTATCATATCAACAGCGGCGATATTGAAGTCGCCGGGCTGACGGCGACGGGACAAACCATAAAGCTTGATGTCAATCAGGCCCTGAAGCTGGAATCCCGGCGCAAGCATATGGCGCTTCGGGTTCAGGTGCCGGAAAGCACCCTAAGGCAGCATAATCTGGTCAGCGTCTCGGTGAATGTGAGAGATAACGTAGTCTTATTGCCGCAAACGCAGGCGGGCGACGCCAATCCGCACAGCCCGGCTGAAGTCGCCATGCTCGGGCAATCCATGCGCCAGATCGGTGCGTCCTATATTGACGGCAATCAGGACCGGATTGTCGCCGCACGCATTTTGGGGGATGTCATCAACGGCCTGCCGGAGCGCGGCAAGGTCGATGATCAGACCCGCCAAAACCTCTGGAACAACGCCGTCAGCCGGGCCGGTGATCAAGTGCCGGACGCCGGGCTCAATCGGGCGGAAGGGATTTACAAACTGTGCAAATGGACCGCCGGACGCGGATCGCCAAATATGCGCAATTGTCTGGAATCGCACCATGACGAGTTCATCAAGTTTCTGAACTCCCAATACTGGAAAGCCTCAAGACCCATTTACTAAACCCACGGACCAGCCACCGGCTCAAACCGGCCTTATTGCCGTATTTCGCCGGTGGTTGAGCCGACATGTCGCAATCGGTTATGGTCGCCCTGCAAGCCGCCAGGCGATGCGTTTGCGGGCGTAATCGAGACCGAAGATCAGCGGCACCCCGAGCCAGGCGATGGCATAGATTTCCGCATCGACCGGCCCGGTGCCAAGAACCACCCCAACTTCCGGGACATAGAGGATGGCCCAGGAGAAGATCGCTTCGAGCAGGATGCCGACGACCAGCAATTTGTTTTTAAAAGCCGCTCTGTCAATGCCAGAACCATACTGCGAACGCCGCCCGAACAGGTTACCGATCTGCATCAAGAGGATGGATGAAAGAGCAATTCCGGTCGCTGACCGATACAGCGGATCGGCACTCGTCAAGTCCTGGCCCCAGACCCAGCCGCCTGCGTCCAGAACCCAGAAAAACAACGTCAGGGAAAACGCCGCTTCGATCAGTCCCAGAAAACCATAACTGTGAGCAATCATCGACCGGTTCAGCAAACCGGTGGCGCGGCTGCGCGGCGGTTGACGCATGACTTCGGGGCTCGGTTTTTCCTGCCCCAGCGCCATGGAGGGGATGATGTCGGAACCAAGATCAATCGACAGAATCTGGATAACGGTCAGTGCCAACGGTACGGGGAACAGCATGTAAAGAAGGTACGGCATGATTTCCGGCCCGTTGGAGACCAGCACGTAATTGGTGAACTTTCGGATGTTAGCGAAGATCGTCCGCCCTTCCTCAATACCCGCAACTATGGACGCGAAATTATCATCCAGCAGGATCACCTGCGCCGCTTCGCGCGCCACATCGGTACCGCCGCGACCCATGGCGATGCCCACATCCGCCGACTTCAGGGCCGGTGCGTCGTTAACACCATCGCCGGTTACCGCGACGATTTTACCCATCTGGTGCAGCGCATTAACGATTTTCATTTTCTGTTCAGGTGTCGTTCGCGCAAAGACCGTGATCCCGGCCTGCAGGCGTTCAATCACCTCCTCGGTCCGCATCCCGGCCAGTTGTGCCCCGGTGACCGCCGCCGCCCCCATGGACACATCCTCTGCGACCATGCCTGCGCGCCGGGCGATCGCCTCCGCCGTTATGGGATGATCGCCGGTGATCATGATCATGTTGATGCCGGCGCTGTGGCATTTCGCCACCGCATCCGGGACTTCCGCGCGCAGCGGATCCTCAAGACCCAGAAACCCGAGCAGAACCAGGTTTTGCTCCAAACGAGCCTGTGACACGTTGGCGGTGCCCGATCCCGCATCGTCGACAGATCGACGGGCCACTGCAATCACCCGCTGACCACGCGCTGCCATCACCTCAACCGCTTTTTCCGCCAACGCCAGCCGGTTGTCATCAAGCGCAAGCGTTCTGCCGGATGAACCATCCAACACATCGCTGATCAGCGGACGCAGCGCCTCCCAAGCGCCCTTGACCACAAACTGTCGCCTTCCTGCCTGCTGGCAGATACCCGCAGCGCGGCGTTTTTCCACATCAAAAGGGAAACGCTGCGTTACAGAACCGATGACATCAGAAACCTGCCCCCCACTTTCTTTGAACCTTTCCGCAACCGCCACATCCAGCGGATCGCCAGCCCAGCCACCTTCCCGGATTTCCAGATCCGACGCGACAAGGGCCGCTTGCAGGCACTCACCGGCCTGTGCATCCGGAAACGCCGATCCGTCCGCTGCCACAATCTCGGTCACGGCTAGCTCATTCCGGGTCAGAGTCCCGGTTTTGTCGGTGCAAATGACGTGGATCGCACCCAGCGCCTCGACGGCGTTCAGGCTTTTCACCAGCACCTGACGCCGGGCCATGCGCAAACTTCCCATGGCGAGAGAAAGCGTGAAGGTCGGTAGCAGACCCTCCGGGACATTGGCAACGATGATCCCCATCATAAACACAAGACTGACCCAGAGAGACCGCTCGGCGATGACTCCATAGGCAAAAAAGATCAGCCCCATAGCAACGGCAATCAGGGTCAGGACCCGGATCATATGCGCGGTTTCCGCCTCCAGCGGTGAAACGGCCCTGGGGATATCGCGCGACAGCATGGCGATGCGGCCGAACTGGGTGCGAAAGCCGGTGGCAAAGACCACACCGCGCCCGGACCCACGCAGGATTGAGCAGCCGGCAAAGGCCAGGTTCTCGCTTTCCGTGAGCTCCCTTTCCGTTTGGTGGGCACTCAGGCCGATGGGGTTGGCTTCCCCGGTCAGGGGTGCGTTATTGACCAGAAGGTCATTGCTTTCCACCAGACGGACATCGGCAGGGACGCGGTCACCTTCGCGCAGGGTCAGAACATCCCCCGGCACCAGATCCTCAACGGAAACCTCAAGATCTTTTCCGTCCCGCAAGACCCAGGCCCGTTGTGGCAGAAACTTCCGCAATTCCTCCATCGCCCGTTCAGCGCGGTATTCCTGAAAAAAACTGAACAGTGCGTTCATAACCGAGACCGCCAGCAAGGCCCAACCCAGAATGTTCATACTTTCGCCCGGCTGGATGGAATTGGCGACAAAACAGATGAGAGCAGAGACGTCGAGCAGCAGGGTGAAGAAATTTGTGAATTGCCGGAACAGGCTTTTCAGCCACCAACGCCCCCGCGCCGCTTCCAGCCGGTTGGCGCCGATTTCCCGAATGCGCGCCGTGACTTCCCGTTCATTCAACCCGTCAGGTCGGGAATTCAGATAGGTATAAACCTCGCTCCGCAGCAGGCTTTGTATTTTTCCGCTCATTCAGTCCGAACCCCGAAGCAAAGCGATGTCACAGGGCGTGTCGCGCAGGATCACTTCCACCGGATCGCCAAAGGCCAGTCGCCCCTGCAGGTTTGTCGCGGGCACTTCCAGAGCCATCAGGTCGGTCCGTGTGCGTCCGGCGTCCACCAAAATCTCGCGGGCCCAGTCGTCCGTTACCCGGGCGGCAGCATCAATATGAGCTTTGCTGAGGTCGATGCCGTCAATCAATTGCGGCTCGATTTCCGCGAGATAACCCTGCGCCTGATGAAGGAGTGCACCGGATTTTGTTACATCAAGAGCCCGAAATCTCCCGGTCGAGAGTTCCGTCACATACAACAACCGCAAATCAGTCAGCGATGGCGCAACCAGCCTGAGCAGGGTTCTGGCTCTGGCCAAATCGGGGCTTGGTTCGCTAACGGGCAGGAGTAACCGCCGAACAACGCCCAGAAGTCCCGGCTGGACAATCCGCAAGGCGATCGCCGTCAGATCACGCGCCGCCAGCAGCTTCTCCGAAACAGTCCCGGACAGAATGCCGCGCCGCCCCGCCTGGACCCGCGCCCCGCAGACAACAACCGTATCTTTGCCTTTCGGCAATTGCTCTATTAAGCCGCCGAACGCGCCATGGTGCATGGGGCAGATTTCGATATCCGCCGTGACCCCGGCATGATGGGCGATACGCCGGAGGGTATCGAATTTATCGGCCAGCGCAGCACCGGAAATATCGGTGGTTTCCACATGCAGAACGCGCAGCCGCCGTGTCGGGTGAAAGGCTGCGAAATTGATGGCGTAATGGGCGATCCAGTCGCCATTGATGGACCCGTCATAGGCAAGATAAATCGACATGGCAGCGCTCCTGCGATGAGTTGCGCGCTACCATAATCGATGGAACCAGCACCATATATGATCTGGGTCAAATCAGGCAGGTAAAAGCGCCCTGCCCTTAGAACCCAAACCGCTCACACGGGTTAAAGGGACAGGAGCCCCGGGTTGTTTGTCAGGGACTAGGCCAAGCGCTCCTTCACGTCGGCGGCGAAGTCTTCGTAGCGGCGGATGGCTGTTACCTTGATCTCCACATGCTGGCCCATCTGTTTCATGATCGGCAGATCAAAACTGATCTGGTCGAGCATGTCGGCGCTTTCCACATTGACCACGGCAAACACCTTGCGCGCGCCGACCGCTTTCCACAGATCGACAACCACGCCGGCTTCCTTGGCACCCAGCGCTGCATTGGCTTCTTCGGCCCAGATTTTGAACAGGTCCTGCTGGCTCATATCCGCCGAATAGGTAACCGTAAACTCCAGATGAAATAACATATTGCTCTCCCTTATTGATGTGAAACGCCTTTGTTGGCGATTTTTTTATCGTTTTAATTCAGTTACTTGTAGCGACCGTGTTTTTGCAGCAGTTCGATCTGATAGCCGTCCGGGTCCTGCACGAAAAAGAACTTGGCCATTAAGGAGCCGTCGCGCTCAAACTCAACGATCTTGCGTGGATTGAGCCCGGCCGCTTCAAAGCGCGCGTGTTCGGCCTCAAGGTCATCAACGACGACCGCCAGATGGCCGTAACCCGTGCCTTGGCTGTAAGGTTCGGTCTGGTCTTTGTTGATAGTCAGTTCGATCTCGAAATCGGCTTCGTTGTTGCGCAAATAAACCAGCGTGAAACTGTCGAAATCGTAGCGATCGGCGATATGCAGCCCAAAGGCCTGCTCATAAAAGGCAACGGAACGCGCCTCGTCGAGGACGCGAATCATGGTATGGATGGCTTTGGCCATTCGGCACTTCCCTGTCTGACGTTAACAGAAAAGAGTATAGGCAATCGCGCAGGGCGGTGGTGTTACACGTGTACCACGCCGTAATTTTTGTCGTTTTATTCCGCCGCCATCGTCACCGGGGCCAGCAAACCGCCCTTGCTGCGCAGATATTGCAGGCAGGCGCAGCGCAGCAGGGATGTGAAGTTTCGAACCTCACCGTTCAGCAGTAGCACTTCCGAGTGCAGCTTTGAGAGAAAGCCCGGCGTCGTCAGTCCCTCATCGGTGGCAATCTGGTCTATCAGCTCCCAGAACGCGACCTCCAGGCGGATCGACGTGCTCTGCCCGTTGAGCCGCAAGGAACGCAGTTCACTCTCGTAACTGTCGGGGTCCTGCCCGGCGAATATCTGGCACATGTCCATTCCTCCCGCTTTTTCTATTTTCGGCCCATATCTAACCATGAGTCCGGCGTTGAGGGAAGATCGGGATTTACCGAATTATCCTTTCAGGTCTTGGATATAGGGGATGTGTTTTGACGCCGCAGCCATTCGTCCGCCACATCGCCCATGGTTTTTGCCGCACCGTCCTTGATCCAGTACATGAAGGCGCGATCAAACTTAAACGCCGCACCGCATTGCGATTTCAAAAAGCGCCTGACATTTTGTGTGTTTTTATAGGTTGCTGTAACGGGGGTGTTTCGCGAAATGGTATCGCTATGCCAGTCAAAGTTTTTCATCCAGCGCTCCCTTCCCTATGGACGGCACCCGAAATTATACGTACCTATTGGTTTGAATACAAAGGCGAGGAGCACATATCACATGGCCAAGGAAACCAAATACGTCTGCCAGGTCTATCGCAAGAACAAGCACGGTCAGCTTGTGATTGATGAAACCATCGAGTGCCGAAACGAGGTCTCCACTGAAATGCGGGCCGAGAAAATCTGGGAATCCGGCACCTGCGAAGGCGTCGACGCCGTCATCCTCGCCGCCGACGCAGACAACGGCGAATACGACGACCCGGTTTTCATTACCCGCCTTGGTAACGTGCCGGATTCTGACGGCATGGACTAATACCAAGCGCAGAGATGCTAGCCTCCAAACGGTCATGACCGTGGCTTGAACCGGTCATCCATATACCAGCAAAAACCGCCTTACGTGAATACCCGGGTCAAGTCCGGGTATGACGGAAACACATAAAACTTTCGGAGGTTTGGTTTGCTGGTGCGGGCGGCCGGAATTGAACCGGCACTGCCAAAAGGCAACAAGATTTTAAGTCTTGCGTGTCTACCAATTCCACCACGCCCGCTTGCGGCGGCACCCTATCGCGCTGCATGGGGGCTCGCAAGTCAGAAAACCCGTTGCCTTGCGGTTTTTTGTGCAAATTGCCCATAGCCGCCGGGGCCCGATCTGGTTATGGTCCTGATCATGTCAAATCCGATTGCGCCCGAGAACCCACATGAGAACCCGACTTTCGACGCCGACTTTCAGGAGCGGCTGACAGACCTGTTCCGCTGGCGGCGCGATGTGCGGCGGTTTCGCAGCGTCCCGGTGCCGGATGCCGTGCTCGATCACCTGTTGCAACTGGCCTCATTGGCGCCGTCGGTTGGCAACAGCCAGCCGTGGCGCTTTGTCAAAGTGGAGGATGCGTTGCGGCGCAAGGGTGTTCGCGATATCTTCGAAGTTGCCAACGCCGATGCGCTCAACGATTACGCAGGCGAGCGGGCCAAACTCTACGCCCGGCTCAAGCTCGACGGGCTGGATCAGGCCCCGGTGCAACTGGCGGCTTTTGTCGATAAGGATACCGATATCGGCCAGGGGCTGGGTCGCAAGACCATGCCGGAAACCCTGCATTATTCGGTGGTCGCCGCCATCAACATCCTGTGGCTGGCGGCCCGCGCGCATGGCGTTGGGGTCGGCTGGGTCTCGATCATCGACCCGGATGCGGTTGTTGATCTGCTCGATGTGCCCGACGACTGGGCGCTGGTCGCCTATCTCTGCGTTGGATATCCGCAGGAAGAGCACCTGGACCCGGAGCTGGAACGCGCCGGATGGCAGGAACGCATCGATATGTCGCACTTCGTCTTCAAGCGTTAATCCTCGACGGGTTCTCCACCGAGATCACGGATCATCTGGCGCACGTCGTCTGCGGCTGCATCGATTTTCACCTGCTCTGTGCTGCGCATGACGATGGCCGCGCCATATTTGCCTTCCTTGTTGAACGGGTAGCTGCCGACCTCCACATCCGGGTGGCGGTCCTGCAGGTCAGAGAGCGGGCCGCCGGTGCGGCCTTCCGGGATATAGGCGGTGATGCTTTTCGACAGCATGGTGTCGCCGCCCACAAGCTGGTCCTTAAACCCTGAAAAAATTTCGCGCATGATATGCGGCACACCGGGCAGCACAAACACATTTTCAACGCGAAAACCCGGTGCCTTGCTGACCGGGTTGAGCAGCAGCGACGCACCGTGCGGGGTTTCCGACATTTTCATGCGGGCCTCAGTCACATCTTCCGGTTTGTAATGGGCCAACAAAATGGCCTCGGCTTCCGGGTGGCGGCCATGGCCCAGCCCAAAGGCCTTGGCGATGCAGGCCGATGTGATGTCGTCATGCGTCGGACCAATGCCGCCGGTGGTGAAGACATAATCATACTTGGTCCGCATGCTATTGACCGCATCGACGATCTCAACCTCAATATCGGGAACAATCCGGGTCTCCATCATGCGGATGCCGAGCGCGTTCAGTTCGGTGCCGAGAAACTTCAGATTGGCATCCTGAGTGCGGCCCGACAGCACCTCGTTGCCAATAATTACCATTGCCGCTGTAACGGTTACCTTACTCATGTCTTGTGCGCCTTTTCAGATTTGAATTATTGCCGGGGTCGCCCACCGGGGCCGCCAGGGCCATTGCCCGGACCGCCGCCCATACGTTGCATATGTTCAGGCGCGCAGGCCATATCGCCGGTATGAATGGTTATGCAATTGCCCTGCACAGGACCACGACGCCCTTCGAATTCACAATTCGCACCTTGCTGGGCATTGCGGCAAGCCTCCAGCGCTTGCGGCGGGGGACCCCCCATGGGGCCGCCTTGACCACCGCCCGGAGGGCCGCCCATGCCACCCTGCCGGGGGCCGCCACCCTGCGGGCGTTGCGGGCCTCCACCTAGCGGGCCTTCCCCACCGAGGCGAAGACCTCCACCGCCGCCGCCTGAGCCGCCACCAGGGCCGCCTGGCCCGCCGCCGCCAAACTGCTTGCGAAATGAGGTGTCGGGAAAACCGACCCAGCAGCGCCCGATATGGGGGAACGCTTTGGTGGTAACGTAATAATAGGTACCGTCGGGATATTCCGGTGTGACCCCTTCCCGCCCGTTGCATTGGTCGAGATCGCCAAGGCCTGCGGCATATTCCCAGTCCGCCGTATAGGTGCCGTCATAACGCCCGCCGGGGCCGCCCGGACGGTTGCCGGGTTTCGTCTGCCAGCTGGGTTTCAATTCAACCAGAGGGCTGTTCGCATTTTGCGGGTCCTGATAACCAAAAGGGCCATAAATGGGAAAGCCATCGGCGGCATAGCCAAGCAGCACGGGTTTATCCTTATAAGGCCCTTTCTGCCAAAGACCGTTGGGAATGCCGTGATAATGATAGGTGCCGTCGGGCTGCACATGGGCATTGCTGCTATCAATACCCAGATTGCGATTGCCGGTTATGGCTTCAATGTTCCAGCTGCGGTTGTTGTTCCAGAATTCAGCCGTTTGCGAATCAAAAACCACCCCGTTCAGGGCAATGCCAAACAGGTTATGCCCAGCCGGCATGATCTCTCCTTGCTTGGTTGGGCGCAACTTGACCCGGTAAGACCGCTCGTGGGATTGAATCCGGTTGGGGTTACTGCGGCTCGGAAACTGCCCGGTCGAATGGTCCGGCAGGCTGTCGGTCTTGAAAAAGCGGTAACCGTCCTGCTCACTGATGGTGATTTGTGCTGCCGCGTCCGCTTGCGGCAAAAACATCTGCCACCATTCGGCGGGTTTAACGGCTGGGGTCAACGTCCCCATTGTCGAATGTGTGCCATGGGCCATCGTCTGTTGCGCGATCAGAACCAGTGCCGCCGTTAGAACTCCCGCCTTTACATACCCCATCGCTTTCCACTCCCCTACAGGTATCCGCCCTTAACAAGACCATCCCAGATTAATTTTAGCCCTGCCAGAACCATGGTCGAATAGCTGATCCAGTAAAAGGCCGTTTGCGAAACAATACCATGAAGCTTCAAACCAAGCCATATGCCTAGCGGTGCCAACGGCAACAAAACGGCCGCCAGGATCAGGTTTTCAAATGAGAACTGACCGAGCCAGATATAGGGCACCACCTTCATCTGATTAACCACAAAAAAGAACACCACGTTGGTCCCGACAAACAGGGTTTTGTCCATCTTCTGCGGTAACAGATAAATTTTTATCGGAGGCCCCCCGGCATGGGCAACCATGCTGGTAAAGCCGGAAATCGTGCCAACCAGCGCACCGATGCTCCAGTGGGGTTTGACCGCCGGGCCCGTGTTGCCCAGCTTGATAAAAAAATTGGCGGCAAACAGCAGGGTGATCACCCCCAGAACCAATCGGATTGCGTTGTCATCCACATAGCTGAAGGTCCACGTACCCACCCCGATACCAATGACCGAGGCTGGAAGCAAAACCAGCAGATTTTTTTTGTCCCAGGCCTTGCGGTAGGCCCACAGGCCCAGATAATCCATCAGACAAAGGATCGGCAGCATGATCGCCGCCGCCTGGACCGGCGACACATAAATCGCCATCAAAGCCACCGTGATGGAACCGACACCGCCGGAAAACCCGCTTTTCGAAATGCCGGTCAGGATTACGGCAAAGCCGGCAAACAGGTAGAATTGCCAGCTAAAGGCCTGCAGAACGTCGAGCATGGAAAGGCGGCTTAAAGAAAATCGCGCAGCAGCGCAATCAGCGGGATATCGGCGGGTGGCATGGGGTAATCAACCAGTTGAACCGGCCGCACCCATTTCAGGCTCTGGCCTTCCAAGGGAGTCAGTTCACCCCGCCAGATCCGGCAGGCATAAAGCGGCATCAGTAGATGAAAATCCTCATACACATGGCTGGCAAAGGTAAGCGGCGCCAGGCAGCTTTCCGTAATGTCGATGTTCAGTTCTTCCTTGAGTTCGCGCACCAAAGCCGATTCCGGCAATTCCCCGTCATGGACTTTCCCTCCCGGAAACTCCCAAAGCCCGGCCATGGCCTTGCCTTCCGGGCGTTTGGCGATGAGCACCCGGTTATCAGGATCGACCAGTGCCACCGCAACCACCAGCACCGTTGGAAGGTTTTTGGTTGAGCCGAACGGAGCGCCCCAACAACCGGAAGGATCAGGATCGGTAGTCGGCATTGATGGAAATATACCCGTGGGTCAAATCGCAGGTCCAGACGGTCGCCGTGCCGGACGCAATGCCCACATCAACCTGAATGTCGATTTCATCCGTTTTCATATGAGCCGCCACCGGCGTTTCATCATAACCATCAACAGCAACACCCTCGCGCGCCACCGTATGGCCGCCAATATCAATGGACAGCTTGTCGCGGTCCGCCATTTCGCCGGACTTGCCAACGGCCATGACGATGCGCCCCCAATTGGCGTCTTCGCCAGCAATGGCCGTTTTCACCAAAGGCGAATTGGCGATCGCCAGACCGATACGCCGGGCCGCGCCATCATCCTCGGCACCGCTGACGGTCACCGAAATAAACTTCGTTGCGCCTTCCCCGTCGCGCACGATCTGCTGAGCCAGATCGACCAAAACAGCGTCAAGCGCCTGCTTGAAGGCGTCAAGCTGTGGATCATTAACGTCGGTGATGGCCGGTTGACCTTGCACAGCACCGGTCGCCATCAGCAGCACCGTATCACTGGTCGAGGTGTCGCTATCGACCGTAATGGCATTGAAGCTCCTGTCGACGCCGGGGCTCAGAATTTCCTGCAGGATCGGTGACGGAATGGCGGCATCGGTAAAAATAAAAGCCAGCATGGTCGCCATATCCGGCGCAATCATTCCCGACCCTTTGGCAATTCCAGCAATATTGACGTCGGCATTGCCCAGTTTCACGGTCTGGCCGGAACCCTTGGCAAAGGTATCTGTGGTCATGATCGCCTTGGCGGCAGTTTCCCAAACGCTAGCGCTGGTCTCTGTCATCTGTTCCCAGGAAGCGCGCAAATGTTCGACGATGGGGGCCGTCGGCAACAACTGGCCAATAACCCCTGTCGATGCGGCAAATATCCGGCTAGGGCGACAGGCCAACTGGTCCGCTGCCGCCTCAACACAGACTTCAAGAGCCCGGTCTCCGGCTTTTCCGGTAAAAGCGTTGGCATTGCCTGCATTCACGACCAAGCCACGGGCTTCGCCACCGCTCAAGGCCTTGCGGCACCAGTCGACCGGTGCAGATCGGGTTTTGGAGCGTGTGAATGCCCCGGCAACAGACGAGCCTTCGACAACCTCGCAAATCAGCAGGTCATCACGGCCTTTGTATTTGACGGCTGTCGCCGCCGTCACCAACCGAACTCCGGCAACCGCAGGCAACTCGGGAAATCCCGCTGGCGCCAGGGGAGAAACCACATGATCAGCAGACATCCGGGCGTTCCTAGTTGGCTTTTTGAGACGCGTCAGGCGCCGCAGCATCTGTCGATTCTGGTAAAAACTTCTCGATTTTAGCGGCTTTACGCAGTTTCGTCAGGTATTCAGCCCCGGCGGCCTGCGACAGTTCCGAGCGCAATTTACCTTCAACCTCTTCAAAGGCCGGCGGCGCTTTCGCCCGCTTGTCTTCTTGCAAAATCACATGAAAACCAAACTGGGTCTGCACTGGAGTTGTTGAATATGTGCCCTTTTCCAGAGCAAAAGCCGCCTGTTCAAATTCCGGCACCATTTGCCCCCGGCTGAAATAACCCAGATCGCCACCTGCCGGTCCGGAAGGGCCGGTTGATTTTGTTTTCGCCAGTTCGACAAAGCTTCCCCCCTTATCGAGATCGGTAATCACCGCAAGCGCGTCTTTTTCTGTTTTTAACAGGATATGGCGGGCATGGACTTCCTCGTTGCCTTCCGCCGATGCGGCCATTTTTTCATAGGCCTGCTTCAGTGCGTCGTCGGTAACCGCCTTTTCGATGGCTGCGGTCATGACATTACGCTGCAGAAGCTGGTTCTCGATGCGGGTGATTTCTTTTTTGAATGCGGCGCTGTCATCCAGATCCTGCTTGCGCGCATCATCCGCCGACAAACGGGTGTCGATCAGGCTGTCGAGTAATGTTGAAAAAATCTGCTCGAAGGGGATTTTACGATATTGTTCGGGCAACAAACTTTGCGCTTCCGCCACATCCGAATAGAGGATTTCCGCCCCATTGACTTTCGCAACCACCGGATTTTCTTCTGCCTGAACAGGGCCTGCCATGGCAAACGCCAGCATCACAAAAGGAACCGATAACAACTCGAGACGCTTCAACATTTCAAAATCCTTGAATCTGGGTCGAAAAATACAGTGGCAGGAACAACCGTCTTGCGACATTCGGTAAAAAAGAACGTCATCGATAAAGCATATCGTCCGGATTCATACAAGAGCTGCGATCATTCCGCAGGCCTGGCCGGCATCAAATCTCCGTTATCCAGAGAGTTCTATTTGCTCTGTGAGTTCAAAAGGTTATCATCTCCCTGATATGAAAAAGCAGCCCCGATTAACGTTTTTTATGGCTCTTTTAATAGCCGCCCTGTGGAGCCCGCCCAGCCATGGGCAGGAACCGCTGACGAACGCCAAAATTTTGCGGGATTTTAACATCATCGCTTTTGGTAACGAATATACTCTCAGACGGTATGATCATGTCCGCAAATGGAAAAAACCCATTCGCATCGGGATTCAGGGCAGTAAATACCCTCCCTATTTTGAAAACTTCGTCAACGCGCATATCCGCGACCTCTGGGAATTAACGGGACACCCCATCGAGCTTTATTATTCGTTTAACAAACAGAAAGCCGGCACTCTGGCAAAGGATTTTGCCCCCGACAAAGCCAATTTTCTGCTGTTTTATCTGCCCGCCAGCGATATTTACAAAGCCGTCGGCAAATATTTCGGCAACGACCCGAAGCAGGTCCAGTTCATGATCGACAACTCCACCTGCTTTGCCAAATTTTTCACCAAACAAAATGAGATCACGGCAGCCATAGCCGTTTTCCCGGATCACCGGCCAAAAGAGCACATGCGGGCCTGCGTGGTTGAAGAACTCACGCAGGTTCTGGGCCTTGCCAACGACAGTGATTCGGTAAACCCATCGATTTTCAATGATCGCAGCCCCTACCTGGAATTGACCGATCATGACAAATGGATGCTGCGCCTGTTGTATGACCCGCGCATTACTGCTGGCATGCCCCGACAGGAAGCGATCACAACAGGAAGCATCATCCTCAATGAAATCCGCCCCGAATAGCTCTCACAGGGCCCCAAAATGCTCAAATGCGGCTTCCAATCAATTCACCGGAACCGCCTCCCTTGCATTGACAGAAGGCCCCGACAACTCTATCTCTTTGACGCGCCGGATCGGGTTTGATTTGTGATGCCTAATACCCGGCTTTGTTAACCGGTAACACCAATTTTTCCGCAGGACTTTTTCCATGCTCAATGCCATCGCCAAGCGCCTGTTTGGCTCCGCCAATGACCGTTATATAAAGCGCCTACAATCGCGTGTGGATGCCATAAATGCGCTGGAGCCGACCCTTACTGCCCTGAGCGATGATGACCTGAAAGCCCGTACCCCCTGGCTCCGTGAACGTCTGGCGGGTGGCGAAAGCCTCGACGACGTGCTTGAAGACGCCTTTGCAACGGTGCGCGAAGCCGCCAAACGCACTCTGGGCCAGCGCCATTTCGACGTCCAGTTACTGGGCGGCATGATCCTGCACGAAGGCCGGATTTCCGAAATGAAAACCGGCGAGGGAAAAACCCTCGTCGCCACATTGGCGGTCTATCTCAACGCGCTTGATGGCAAAGGCGTTCACGTGGTGACGGTGAACGATTATCTGGCCCAGCGCGATGCCGGCTGGATGGGGCAGGTGTACTCCTTTTTGGGCCTGACCACCGGCTGCATTGTCCACGGCATTGAGGATCAGGAACGCCAGGCGCAATATGCCTGTGACGTCACCTATGCGACCAACAACGAGCTCGGTTTCGATTATCTGCGCGACAACATGAAGTTCTCTCTCGATGAGATGGTCCAGCGCGAATTCAATTACGCCATCGTCGATGAGGTGGACAGTATCCTCATTGACGAAGCCCGGACGCCACTGATCATCTCCGGCCCGACCGAAGATAATTCCGAGCTGTATATGGCGATCGACAAGCTGATTCCAAAACTCAGCCCTGAAGACTATGAAAAAGACGAAAAAGCCCGTTCCATCGCCTTCACGGAAACCGGCACCGAGAATATTGAGAATTTACTGCGTGAAGCCGGGTTGCTTGAAGAGGGTAATCTCTACGACATTCAGAACGTCTCACTCGTTCATCACGCCAACCAGGCCTTGCGCGCCCATTATATGTTCCAGCGTGATACCGATTACATCGTCAAAGATAATCAGGTCATCATCATCGATGAATTTACGGGCCGGATGATGGAAGGCCGGCGTTATTCCGAAGGCCTGCATCAGGCCCTGGAAGCCAAGGAAGGCGCGCATATTCAGAACGAGAACCAGACGCTGGCCTCGATCACCTTCCAAAACTATTTCCGCCTCTATCCGAAACTATCCGGCATGACCGGCACGGCGATGACCGAAGCAGGCGAATTTGCCGAAATCTACAACTTGGAAGTCATAGAAATTCCGACCAACGTCGAATGCATCCGCAAGGACATGGACGACGAGGTTTACCGGACGGCAGGAGAAAAGAATGCCGCTATCGTCAACCTGATCCGTGAATGTCAGGAACGCAATCAACCGGTTCTGGTCGGCACCGTCAGCATTGAAAAGTCGGAAGCCCTTTCAACGCTTCTGAAAGAAGCCAAGATCACCCATCACGTTCTCAACGCCCGTTATCACGAGCAGGAAGCCTTTATCATCGCCCAGGCCGGGACGCCGGGTGCTGTCACCATTGCCACCAACATGGCTGGTCGCGGTACCGACATTCAAATGGGCGGCAATCTGGACATGCGTCTGGCTCAGGAAATCAATTTCGAGCCGGATACCGCCGATTATGCAAAAGCCGCCGCCGTGATTGGCAAGGAAATTGACGGCTACCGCAAAACCGTTCTTGAAGCGGGCGGCCTTTATGTGGTCGGCACCGAGCGCCACGAAAGCCGCCGGGTAGACAACCAGTTGCGTGGTCGCTCCGGACGACAGGGCGACCCCGGCGCATCCTGCTTCTTCCTGTCTCTGGAAGATGACCTGATGCGCATTTTCGGTTCCGAGCGCATCGACAGCATGCTGCAGAAACTGGGCCTTGAAGAAGGCGAAGCGATTGTTCACCCCTGGGTCAACAAGGCGCTTGAAAAAGCCCAGCAGAAGGTGGAAGCCCGCAACTTTGAAATTCGCAAGAACCTGTTGAAATTCGATGACGTGATGAATGATCAACGCAAGGTCATTTACGAGCAGCGCAAGGGCCTGATGTCAACGGAAGACGTCTCCGAGGAAGTCACCCACATGCGCATCGACATCATCGAGGATATGGTAACCCGATGTATCCCGCCAAAAGCCTATGCGGAACAATGGGATACGGACCTACTGCATGAGGAGGTCCTGCGCGTTCTCGGGCTTGACCTGCCAATTGCTGACTGGGCCAAGGAAGAAGGCATCGCCGACGAGGAAATCCGCGAACGCCTGATGGATGCCGCCAATCGCAAGATGGCCGAAAAAGCCGCCAATTACGGCCCGGACGTCATGCGCAGCGTCGAGAAAAGCCTGCTCTTGCAACTTCTCGACCAGCTCTGGAAAGAACACCTGTTATCGCTGGATCATCTGCGTCAGGGCATTGGCCTGCGCGCCTATGCACAGCGCGACCCGCTCAACGAATACAAACAGGAAGCCTTCAGCCTGTTTGAAGAGATGCTGGACATGTTGCGCGAACGCGTAACGCAAGTCTTGTCCCATGTTGAGCTGCAAGTGTCCGATCCAGATCAGATCGCGCTGCAGCGCCGCGAGCAGGAAATGGTTGAAAGCCGTACCGACCCGGCCTTTGCCGGCGTTCAGGAAGAACCCGGTGAACTTGCGCAACTGCCCGCAACCGGACGCAAAGCCGCCAAAAACATCGATCCCAACGATCCCTCAACCTGGGGCCGGGTATCGAGAAACGCCGACTGCCCCTGTGGGTCCGGCAACAAGTACAAGCGCTGCCACGGCAAAGTGAAGTAAGGTCCAGCTAAACTGGACCAATTATGGCTAGGCCAGATGAAATGGTGGTCTCACCGTTAACGCTGGATCTGCGCAAACCCTTTTCTAACGAAGGGGGTTAGAAAAGGGGCTCGTGTGCCCTAACCAATTTGCCCATTTTGAAAACGCTGTTACAGTCCCACCACTCTAATTTTAACGCATTTTCACAGAGAGCTGTCCTTAACATGAACGAGCCAACGCGGGTGATTGATAAATACACAAAGATTTGGCGCGAACTCGGATTTTACGAACGATTTGAACAAATAGCGGCAATTTTCTTGAGTGTTCTCGTCGCAATCATTGTCGTGTTCGCCTGTGTGCAATTTGCTGGCGATGTTTATGATCTTCTAATTGGAAAAGTTGATCTAGCATCTCAAAATACATTTAGAAATCTTTTTGCTGGCGTTTTAACCGTTCTGATCGCCCTTGAGTTCAACCATTCTATCGTTCAGGTCGTTGAACGAAAGCAAAGCATTGTCCAAGTTCGAATAATCGTTCAAATCGCTATACTTGCATTAGTAAGAAAATTTATTCTTCTTGATCTCGCAACCACAGAGGCGATGGTTTTGGTTGGCCTCGGTGCAGTGGTTCTGTCACTTGCTGCCTTGCATTGGGTCGTAAAAGTTACCGACATGTCGCCGCGGGAGTAAATATAAACGCTGCCACGGCAAGGTGAAGTAGAAGATAGCCTCTAGTTGAGGGTTTTCGCGACGCGGAAGCCGATCGCATTAAAGGCGTGTCCCGTTGGCAGATACCATGTCCGAGCGGCGCTACGTGAATATCTGTGCGGGGATGCCCAATATCCACCACGCAAAACATGCCGGGAACAATCGCCCCCGTCTCGCCAGACACTGCCATCTTTTGGTGCGCCGTCATAATTATCGTGCCAGCAATCTGCAACCCATTCAGCTGCGTTTCCCATCAAGTCATGAAGAGCAAAAGCGTTTGCATCGAACTGGCCAACGGGCAAAGTAGTTCCACGGACACAAGACCCGTTCCTGACATTGCCGTATCGACAAAGCTGTCCTTCTTTGCGACCACTTGGGAAAACCTCTTTGCTGCCTGCCCGGGCGACGTATTCCCATTCGGCTTCACTCAACAAGCGATAATTCTGGCCTGTATATTGGCTTAACCATTCTGTATAAGCACTTGCCTGCTGCCAACTCACATTGATAACCGGTCTTTGACCTCGCCCCCACAGTGCATCTGACGGACGGTATCTCTCGCACCCACCGGAAGCGGCACAAAAATCCCACTCGGAAAAAGTCACTTCATACTTGCCGACGGCAAAGGCTTTCGTAAACATGACTTCCCGGATGGGTCTTTCCTGACCGTAAGCTGTATCGTCAAGGTCACCCATCCAGAATTTTCCGGGAGGAATAACCACCATCTGCGGGCAGTTGCGGCAATCCTGAACAAACGCACCGGGACTATATGCTTTATCGGGCTGCAAAGTATCGGCGCAAGCGCCAAGAAGCAGCAAAGCGAAAATTGAAAGTGCTGTCCGCACCCTCAGCCGCCGCCGATGCGTGGCAATAGCTGGATTTCGCTGTCTTCCGAGACTTTCTCGAACCAGGCATCGTGATAGATCGTGCCATCAATGGCGATGGCGATGTCGTCTTCCATATGCGGTTTGATATTGGGGAAGCGTTCGCGCAGATGGCGGAAGATTTGCTGGACGGTGGTCGCTTCGACCTCCATTTCCGTCTCACCTCCCGCCATTTGCGAAACACTGCCGCAAAGGATTACCTTGACCATGGAGCGCCGTTAAGCCCGCGCTTCTTTGATCGCCTTCAACACCTTCGGCGGTGACATGGGCAGTTCCGTCATCCGTAAATCCAACGCATCCGAAACCGCATTGGCGATGGCCGCCAGCCCCGGAATGATCGGCGTTTCGCCAACGCCCCGCACCCCATATGGATGGTTCGGGTTCGGGACTTCGACAATGATTGTGTCGATCATCGGCAAATCGGACGCCAGCGGAATCCGGTAATCGAGGAAGCCGCTGTTTTGCAGACGGCCCTGATCATCGCAGATATACTCCTCGTTCAAGGCCCAGCCGATACACTGCACGGCGCCGCCCTGATACTGGCCTTCCACATAACTCGGGTGGACGGCCTTACCGGCATCCTGAATAACGGTATAACGGACAATTTTCGTATGGCCCGTTTCCTTATCCACTTCCACATCAACCAGATGCGCGCCAAATCCGGGGCCCGCCCCTTGCGCATTGATTTCCGCATGACCGGCAATAGGTCCACCGGTTTTCGGCGCCATTTGGGCAATTTCCTTGAGCGTCATGGGGTCAAACTCGCCAGCATTGCTGCTAGCCGGACGCGCTGCGCCATCTTCCCAAACCACGGATTCAACGGGAATATCCCAGACCTTGGCAACCCGTTCGCGCATGTTTTCAATGGCCATGCGCGCCGCTTCAATGGTCGCCATACCGCAGGCAAAGGTCGTGCGGCTACCCGCCGACAGGAAGTTGAAGCCCAGCGAACTGGTATCGGCAATGACCGGATTGATTTTCGAGACATCAATGCCCAGTTCTTCCGCCGCCATGTTGCACATGGAAGCCCGGGAACCACCGATATCCGGTGAGCCGGTAATCAGGGTCAACGTCCCGTCTTCATTAACGTTTAGCGACACGCAGGTTTCGCCGCCGATATTGAACCAGAAACCCGCGCCGAACCCGCGGCCCTGATTGGCGCCCAAGGGCGATTTGTAATGGTCCGACGCTTTCGCCGCTTCCAGAACCTCGACAAAACCGACGGGACCGAATTTCGGTCCATAAGCGGTTTGCGTGCCTTCCTTTGCAGCATTTTTTAGACGCAGATCAATGGGGTCCATACCGATGCGCTTGGCCAGTTCATCAAGAACGGACTCTACCGCATATTCGGAAATCGGCGCACCGGGTGCCCGATAAGCGGCGACCTTCGGCCGGTTGACGACCACGTCCCAGCCGACAACATCCACATTGGCGATATCATATGGCGCAAAGGCGCACATGCAGCCCGGCTGAATGGGCGAGCCCTGAAAAGCACCTGCCTGATACTTCAGTTCGGCCTGTCCGGCGGTAATCTTGCCGTCCTTGGTAATTCCGACCTTGACGTGCACATTGCCGCCCGACGTCGGCCCCGAAGCCCGGAGCACTTCATCGCGGGTCATCGTCATTTTGACCGGCCGGTAGCTTTTCTTGGAAAGCGCCAGCGCCAATGGCTCAAGGAAAACAACCGTCTTGCCGCCGAAACCGCCACCGATTTCCGATGGTGTGACGCGCAGTTTGGAAATTTCCATGCCCATCAGCTTGGCGCAGTGGGCGCGCACCAGATACTGGCCCTGGGTCGAGCACCAAAGCTCGGCCGAACCGCTTTCCGAATAACTGGCCAGACAGGAATGCGGCTCGATGTAACCCTGATGAACCGGCTCGGTGTTGAAAGTTTTCTCAAGGATTTCATCGGCCTCGGCAAACCCCTTTTCCACATCGCCCATCTTGAATTCGATACGTTTGGCGATGTTGGACGGTTTTTCAGGCTTCGGCTCGATGCCATCGGTGAACAAAAAGTCATGCAAAACCGGCGCATCCGGCTTCATGGCTTCCAGCACGTCAATCACATGTGGGAGAACTTCGTATTCCACCTCAATCAGCTTCAATGCCTTTTTGGCGATTGCAATACTGGTCGCAGCGACGGCGGCAACCGCATGCCCGTCATAAAGCACCTTTTCGCGGGCCACAATGTTGCGCACCATGTCGCGGTAATTGACCATCATTTCACCGGCCGGGACGAATTCCGATTCCCGGTCCTCAAAGTCATCACGCGTGACCACGGCTTTTACACCGGGCAGGGCTTCCGCCTTTGAGGTGTCAATTGAGACAATGCGGGCATGGGCATGAGGGCTTCGGAGAACCTTACCGTAAAGCATGCCGGGCAAGCGGGCATCGGCGCCATAGCGCGCACGCCCCGTGACCTTATCGACCCCGTCCGGGCGCACGGTCCGTTTGCCGACATAATCCAGATCCTGCTCACCTTTGAACTGCATATCGAAAGAATTGTCCATCGTATTACCCCGCTCTCATTTCTTCTGCGGCATCCATAACCGCACGAATAATTTTGTCATATCCCGTACAGCGGCAGAGGTTACCGGCTAGCCAGTAACGCACCTCGGTCTCGGTCGGGTCCGGATTTTTTTCCAACAAGGCTTTTGCAGAAACCAGAAAGCCCGGCGTACAGATGCCGCATTGCAAAGCGGCATGATCGAGAAATTTCTGCTGCAAGGGGTGCAGTTTTTCACCGTCCGCCATGCCTTCGATGGTCTCGATGGTTTTGCCTTCCATCTCGGTTCCCAGCACCAGACACGAGCAGACCAGACGGCCATCCATAACCACACTGCACGCACCGCAATCGCCGGTCGCGCAGCCTTCTTTACTACCGGTCAGGTTCAATTCATCGCGCAGGACGTCCAGCATGGATTGCTTTGGGTCACACAGAAATTCAAACTCGTCATTATTTATCGTTGTTGTTACGTGATATTTTGTCATTCGCTTCACCCTGCCCGATCATATGCTATTTTCGCCGCACGACGAGCCAAGACGCCTGCAACATCCGTTCTGAATTCAATGGTTCCCCGCTTGTCGGTAATCGGCTGGCAGGCTGCACTGGCCGCAGCCGCCAGCTTGTCCATCGCCGCATCATCAAGAGATGTGCCGATAATGGCCTTGGCCGCATCGGGAACTAGCCGCGCCGTGATGGCAACCGCACCCAATGCCACATAGGCATCGGTGATGACCCCGCTGGCATCCAGTTCCAGACTGACGCCAGCACCGACCACGGCAATATCCATTTCGGTGCGGGGAATAAACCGCAAATAGGCATCAGACGCCCGCGCACCGCGCACCGGCAATGTCAGTGAAACAACAATCTCATCTTTCGCCAGACTGGTTTTGCCGGGGCCTGTCGCAATCTCTTCAACGGGGACGCTCCGGCTGCCCTTGCTGCCGACAATATTGGCAATTGCCCGCGCCGCAATCAGCGCCGGCACGGCATCCGCCGCCGGTGACGCGTTGCATAAATTACCGCCAATGGTCGCCCGGCCCTGCACCTGGGTTGAGCCAATGAGCTCCAACCCCTCGACAACGCCCGGCCAGACTTTTTTGACGTCTGGATGCTCGCCCAGTTCGGCGCCTGTCACCGCGGCGCCAATGGTGAAAGAACCATCCTTTTCCGTAACCGTTCTCATTTCCGAGATTTTCTTGATATCCACTAAAAGATCGGGGTCGCTCATATCGGCGTGCAACTGCACCATGATATCCGTACCACCCGCCAATACCCGCGCCTGACCGCTGGCGTTTGCCAACAGGCCGACCGCAGCCTCCAATGTTTCCGGGGCTTCATACTGCATTTTTCGTCCGCGCTCCCTTTTCGCTTGTCGTTCAATCACTAATATATAGGTGCTAACCCACATTGGGCAACTGTGTGGCGTATGGTTAATACACGCGCCTGTTAATGGATCGTTATTTTCCCCGGTGAACTCCCCGGGCTGGAATACAGGGCAACAGTCTTATACTATTGGTTCACAAATTAAGTAGAAATACCCTTGTCCCTATAGGCATTTCTGTCGTGGGCATGGGTTGCATCTTGAATGATGATGCGACGTTATAAAACGAACGTCAGGAATGCAATCCTGAACTGCCGTCTCGACTTCAAAAAATGTGTAACCGAAAATTCACAGAGTGCAGACCGACCAGTGATCAACTCAGCCCGGTCTTGCCCATCGCCAGAAACTTTTCGCGACGGTCATGCTTCAGGGTGGCGCCATCCTTTTCCAACAGCTCATCAAGAGCCTTCGCAATGGCATCACCAACAGCCTCCATGGCCTGTTCTTTTTCCCGGTGCGCGCCTCCGACCGGTTCCTTGACGATGGTATCGATCACACCCAAATTGAGTAAATCCTGCGCCGTCAGTTTGAGCGCCGTCGCCGCCTCCTGCGCCTGATTGGCGTCACGCCACAAAATCGAGGCACAGCCTTCCGGCGAAATGACAGAATAGATCGAATGCTCAAGCATGATCACCCGGTTAGCCGACGCCAGGGCAATCGCGCCGCCCGAGCCGCCTTCGCCGATAATCAGGCTGATGATCGGTACTTCCAGGCCTAACGAGACCTGAATGGAGCGGGCAATGGCCTCTGCCTGACCACGGGCTTCCGCATCAACGCCCGGATAGGCGCCGGAAGTATCGACCAAGGTGATCACCGGCAGGCCAAACCGGTCCGCCAGTTTCATCAGGCGCTGCGCCTTGCGGTAACCTTCCGGACGCGCCATGCCAAAGTTGTGTTTGACCCGGCTTTCCGTACTGGAGCCTTTTTCGGTGCCCATAATGACCACCGACGCACCACGAAAGCGCCCGATGCCGCCAACAATGGCCGCGTCTTCGGCGAAACCGCGGTCACCGGCCAGTGGCGTGAAATCCTCAATGATCGCATTGATGTAATCCACCGCATGGGGCCGGTCATAATGACGTGCCACCTGGGTTTTCTGCCACGGCGTCAGTTTTGAATAGGTGGTGACCAGCAGCTTATCGACTTTCGTCTGCAGCTTACCCACTTCATCGGCAATATTCACATCGGGAGAGCCGGTCAGATGCCGCAACTCCTCAATCTTGCCTTCAAGTTCGGCGATCGGTTTTTCAAAATCAAGATAATTATGCATCAGCTTTACCTACCACAGACAAACTCCATTGGCATCTCAAAAATCGACAAGCGGCACGGGCAGACATGACCCTCATTTTGCCATAGCGGCAATCTGCTGGGCTTTTTCGACCATGACTTCCGCCTGTTTGATGGACGCAATATCTATCAAGCGACCATCCAAAGCAACGGCGCCTTTGCCTTCTTTTTGCGCAATCGCCATGGCATCGAGAATCTTTTGCGCTTGCGCTACGTCCTTCTCGGATGGACTGAAAGCCTCGTTAGCCAGCGCAATCTGCGACGGGTGAATGGCCCATTTGCCTTCACAACCCAGCACGGCAGCACGTTTGGCCTGCGCCAGATATCCATCGGCATCGGAAAAATCGCCAAAAGGACCATCAATGGGCCGCAGGCCATGGCTGCGCGCGGCAATGACCATCTGGGTAATCGGGTAATGCCACATGTCCCCCCAATGAACTTCCCGGTTGCCCGCTTCATCCTTGTCGGTCAGGACATGGTAATCGGCATTCGGCCCACCGATTCCCGTTGTCCGGGCTTTTGTTGAAGCCGCATAATCAGCAACGCCAAAATGCAGGGATTCGTTGCGCGGCGAAGCGCCGGCGATCTCATAGACGTTTTGCATACCCAAAGCCGTTTCGATGATCATCTCGAAACCAATGCGGTTGCTGTGCCTCTTGGCCGTTTCGATCTGCGTCACAAGCATGTCCAGCGCATAGATATCAGATGCCGTTCCCGCTTTCGGGATCATGATCAAATCCAGATGCTGACCCGCCTGCTCAACCACATCGACCACATCGCGGTACATGTAATGGGTATCAAGGCCATTGATGCGTAGTGAAACCGTCTTTGCGCTCCAGTCGAGATCGTTCAGGGCTTCAATGATGTTTTTGCGGGCCCGTTCTTTGTCATCGGGGGCCACGGCGTCTTCCAGATCCAGAAACACGATATCGGCCGGGCTTTTCTGGGCCTTTTCCAGAAAAATCGGGTTGGAGCCCGGAACGGCCAGTTCCGAACGGTTGAGACGTGCCGGGACTTGTTCTATGACCGTAAAACTCATACCTTTTTCCTTCTATACGCTTGAGCCATGTGCTTGAGCCAAGTTTAAAATATATTGAGTGAAAGATGATCCACTCTCCCGTTGAATTCAAGCGAAAGACCGCTGCTTCTGCCATCGCATAAGGACCCGCATACCATGAGCGCCAAACCCGTTTTATTCCTGTCCCGCAAGTTCTCTCCCAACACCGAGGCCCGCGCCGCCAAAGACTACGACGTGGTTTTCAATGAAGCCGATGTGGAGTTCAGCTCAGAGGAACTTCTCGAAAAATGCCAGGGCATCGACGCCATCATCTGCGCGCATTCCGAAAAATTCACGGCTGATGTCGCCGCGCGACTGCCGGAACGCCTGAAAATCATCGCCAACCACTCCGTCGGCGTTGATCACTGCGATCTGGAAGCCCTCAAGGCCAAAGGCGTGGTTGTCACCAACACGCCCGATGTCCTGTCCGACGCAACGGCAGAAATCGCGCTATTGTTGATGCTGGGCGCGGCGCGGCGAGCCAGCGAAGGCGACCGCCTGATGCGCACCGGCACATGGGAATCCTGGAGCCCGTCGTTCATGGTTGGCACTCAGACCACCGGCAAGCGTATGGGCATTGTCGGCATGGGCCGGGTCGGTCAGGTTATGGCAAAGCGGGCCCGGGGCATGGATATGGAAGTCCATTATTTTAACCGCTCCCGTCTGTCCCCGGAAAAAGAGCTGGGCGCCATTTATCATGACAATCTTGATGACTTGCTGGCCGTCTCAGATGTCTTGTCGCTGCATTGCCCAACCACCCCGGAAACAACCGGTTTTATGAATGCCGACAAATTCGCGCTCCTGCCGGACGGCGCCATTTTCGTCAACACAGCGCGCGGCGCCTTGGTTGATGAAGACGCCCTTGTTGACGCGCTCAAATCCGGCAAGCTGGCGGCGGCGGGGCTTGATGTGTTCCGACAGGAGCCCGGCGGAAACCCGAAATTCACCACCGTCGAGAATATTTTCATGCTGCCGCACATCGGCAGCGCCACCTGGCAAACCCGCGATGCTATGGGCTTTCGGGCGCTGGATAATCTGGATGCGTACTTTGCCGGAAAGGAACCGAAGGACAGGCTCGTTTAGGGAAGAAAAGAGCCAGAAATGGACATCAAAGTCTCATGCCTTTTTTCGATGCTCAAATCCGGCCTCTGGTGAGTAGCATACTTGATGTCCAGATTCTTTGTGCGAGACGGCTTTGGCTTCGTACATCAGTCCGTCGGCGCGTTTTATCAGCGCATTTATGTCCTCGTATACTTCAGGGCCTGTTTGAACGACCCCAATGGAGAATGTGACGTCAAAGCTGCAGTGATGGTCAAAATCCTTAATTAACCGGTCGATAGGCTTACGTGCGTTCTCAATATCACACCGCGGCATGATAAGACAAAACTCATCGCCGCCGAAACGGGCCGGAATATCGACGTTACGGATAATTTTCCGTAATGACTGGCCAACCTGACGCAGCACATTATCGCCAGTTTCATGACCGTGCGTGTCGTTAACAGGCTTGAAACAGTTCAAGTCAAAATAGACGAAACAAAGCGGCAGTTCATATCTTTTTGCGATCTCCAATTCCCGATCCAAGTAATCAATTAGGGCACGCCGATTGAATATACTTGTCAAGCTGTCACGTAAGGATTCATCGTGAAGTTTGCGGGTCAGCGCCTCGACCTTGATCTCCATATGTGCGGCGTATTCATTGATCTCACCATAGGCTTCTTCCATGTCTAACTGATAGCTGTGGATATAGGCTTCAAAAACAAACTGGCAATCGAACAATAGTGCCTTATGAAATACCTTAAGTATGGACTCTACTTCGTTTTCGTTAGCGCACAGATTTTTAATGTTTTCGTCAACAAGCTGTTGTAGGGATGAAATTGCCGACATATAAAGTTTGGGCGTCACACCAAGCGTTTTGTGTACCTGTCCGATCCGAAGCCGGCTGTTAATATAGTCGGTGTCATAAGTCGCCTTAAATAACCGCGACAAGAATAACTGCATGTGGACATGCAGGTTTGCCAGCACCTCAGGGGCTCCTATCATCTTGGCAATATCGCTATCCGCCATTTGGAGCTTGTAGAAATCAATGATGATGCGTTCAAGTTCTGGCTCAAGTATGAGGGAGAAAGTCCGCAGCCGTTCCAGATCTGATTCAGAGATATCGAATGCGTGTCGACGCCGCTCCAGATCTTCTTTATTGATCCCCATCATTTCCATGGGAGTTGTTTTTGTGAGCATGTCCAGAAGTCCAATTATAGTGATTTGCAAGTAAGGCCTGAGGGTTAAAAAAAAACAAAACCAGTACGATCAGGACTTGCCATCACATAAGAGGTTTTGAATAGAATAAGATCAGTCACTCAATCGATTTACCTTCAGCGGTGACTATATTTTACTGCGAAAGGTCATAAAGACGGCAACCGTTATCCCGTGTTTGAGATTAGACTATTTTTGGGGAGGTTTTTAATAATTTTAATTAGCATCTGTGAATGGGTGTGTATAAATTAAGCTTCCTAGAAAATCAGATGCCTGATTGGCGAAACGGTTCGTGATGTCGACAATATCATTGCCATTTCAGACCACAGTTTACCCAAACTCTTTAATGGAGTCCCCCTGTCATCTCCACATAAACATATCATCGCGTGTGAATTTACCCAGTATTTGACAGGAGGGAGCCATCAGCTACAGAAAAAAATATGCCCGTAATGGCCATTTCAGGGCAACACATTTTTTTAGCAATGAACGCCGCTTTTAACTGATGATCTCAGCGATACTTGGCCGCCGTTATGAATTCACCAAATGTCTCGCACCAGACCAGAACTGTGGTGTAGGCCGTGACATCGACCCCGGAGGGAATATCGGCAATAAAACCATCAAACGTTTTCACGTCCCCGATCAGCCGCGACTGGTCCTTAACCTCAAGAAAACCGGCCTCATCCTCAACAAAGCTTTCCACCAGATAGACCTTGTAGTCTGGCCCCGGCGCCATCGTTCCTTGATGGACGATTTGATCTGCAGAAACACTGACCGTTCCTTCTCCCCAATGCAGAAAGTCGCTTCCTTTAAGCTCTCTCTCGAACGACGCCTCAAACATGGCCCCCATCGCGCTGTTCGCCAGCATCGTGCGGTCGACACTTGGCGGCGCGGTTATGATGGGAAGAAGATAGACCCCGAGTGCAAAACCTGCCGCCAACACGGACATGTGGGTGCCAAGTAAAATGATCCAACGCATGGTCGGTTCCTTTCCCCGTGAGTTCTCTTGCTCGATAAGGCGTAGCACAGAGAAGGCTGGGTTCAAAGAAATCAAAGAATACGTGCGGCTTCGCAGGTATTCTGAATTTCGAATTCACCCCCGCATAAACACATCATAGCGCGTTGATTTGCCCAATATCTGATGTGACGGCGCGATCAGGCCTGGCATGGGATCCGCCCGGAGCGGCCACTTCAAAACCACCCGCTTGTTGGCCGCGGCAAGGGCCGCCTGCATCAGTTCCAGGGCATCCGGGTCGGCGCCGACCAGTTGCCGCAACTGGCGCATTTCCTTCTTGACCAGCGCGCTATTGCCGCGCGGCGGGTGCATGGGATCGACCAGAATGACATCCGGCTGGTAATTCTGCAGCAATTCGCGGGCATCGCCATGGAGCAAAGTCATCCGCTCAATTATTTCTGTATAGGGTGGCCCGGCTTCACGGGCTTTCGCCAGCCCCTCTTGCAACGCAGCATGAACTGCATCTGCGCGTTCGATCAGGGTGACCTGAGCGCCGAGACTCGCCAGCAGAAAAGCGTCGCGACCAAGGCCCGCTGTCGCATCGATCACACTGGGGGTCTGGCCTTTCGTGAACCCGGCGGCTTTCGGCAAGGCCTGACCCCGCCCGCCACCAAACCGCAGGCGGTGCCCAACCGCTCCCGCCGTAAAATCACAAACGAGATTTGATGTTTTTGAGATGCTGTCCGTTGAAATAACGAGACTCCTAACCGGCCAGCGGATGGGCTTCGTTGACAAGCGCTTTCAGGCGTTCATCCAGAACATGGGTGTAAATCTGGGTGGTCGAGATATCGGAATGGCCAAGCATCTGTTGCAGGGCGCGCAAATCGGCACCATGCGCCAGCAGATGGCTGGCAAAGGAATGGCGCAAGACGTGGGGCGAAACCCGTTTGTGATCAATGCCCGCATCGATGGCCAATTCTTTAAGCATCTGGCCAAACCGCGCACGGGTCAAAAACCCTTCCTTACCGCGCGACGGAAACATTCGTAAATGCGCACCGTTGGAAATCTGGCGTTTCGGCAAAAAATCCTCGCGCACCGCCATATAGTCAGCAACCGCGTCCTGCGCCGGCTCGCTCAACGGCACCATGCGTTCCTTGCCACCCTTGCCACGCACGGTGAGGTAGCGCTCATCACGCGACAAGGCGCCCAAAGGCAGACCGACCAGTTCCGATACACGCAATCCCGTCGCGTAGAGAATTTCCAGCAAGGCCGCAAGGCGCAGGCCTTCGCCTCCCGGGCGGTCGCGCGCCGCATCAAGCAGGCGTTCGACTTCGTCTTCACTTAAGTATTTGGGCAAAGTGCGGCCCAGTTTGGGGCTGTCGATGGTCGAGGTCGGATCGTCATCGCGGATGCGTTCGCTGTAGAGAAAGCGGAAGAACTGGCGGATCGCAGAAACCCGGCGCGCCACCGTGCTGGCGGCCAATCCCTTGTCGGTCAGGGCTTTCACATAGGCCCGGATGTGGGTTTGGTCGGCATCTTCCGGAGCCCGCTTTCTGGGCACCATAAAGCCCGCAAAATGGGTCAGATCCCGCTCGTAGGATTCCAGCGTATTTGCTGCCGCCCCCCGCTCAACCGTCATCATATCCAGAAATACATCAATCTGGCGCAGCGATGTTTCGGGGAGTGACTGGCGCTTCATAGGCCGTTCATCAAAGCGGCTTCCAGAGCCAGCGCACGAGCATCATCCTTGAGACCAATCGCCGTCAAAGCCCGGAGAACATCGCTCAAAACCCCGACTTCGGCATTCGACGGTCCGCTGTCGCCAATCGCCAAAAGCGACAGCAAAACGGTTTCGCCAACAAGTTCCGGCTCCTGAACGGGCCGTAGCGGTGTCGGCACAGGCATTACCTGTAATTCGCCTTGTGGCTCAGCAAATGGGCCATCCGACACGGACAGGGGCTGCATGACAGACGCATTTTCTGCAGCAACATCCTCAACCGGCACGGGCTGCTGCTTTTCCATCGCCTTTTCCGTCAGGTCGCGCAACCGGTTCAACAGGCCAACGCCGGGCAACGTCAGTTGGTTTCTGGCTTGCCCACTGATCAGGGGTTCCCAGGCGCTTTCCGGCACATCAACCGCTAAGGCATCCAACAGCGAATAGAGCAATGCGCCCTTTGTGATGGCATCGGGTTCGTCTTTTACGGCATGCCACCAGGAAACGGCCAGCGGCTGCTCAATGTCTTCAATAACGTCAAACCCAAACAGTTTTGCCAGGGGCTGGAATTTGGCAATTTCCAGAGCCGCATCGTCATTGGTAATGGCGCCGGTCTGCATGACCTGATACCAGGTCCGTGCCCGGTCATTTTCGCCCAGTAAAAGTAGAGCACGAACGGCTTCCGGCGCAAACCACAATAAATCCGTGGAAGCCGGGATTTTGAGCAGAACAGGCTCAAAAACGTGTACGGTCGACGGGTAGCGGCCTTCCTCACGGGCCAGGGTAAAGGCGCGCGCCGTCGCCTCAGCCTGGGCGATCGGAACCGTTTGCACCAACGAGGTGTGATACAGTAAGGCCCGGATCATCGGCCCAAACTCGACCTCCGCACGGCTCAAGGGGTTACTCAAATCTTCCTCGGAAAACTTGACGCTGGTATAGAGCTGGCGCAGCACATCCACCGGAAGGGCCCCTGCCACATCAGCCCGCTCCGCCGCCTCCAGCCGCAATCCCAAAGACACCTTGGGCAACATGGCAATAGCCCGCAGAACACTTGGCGTATTGGCGGCAATAACATCAGGCGGCATATCCACCTTGCCGATCCGGGCCATCGCCAGATGCAACGGCGAGGGATCGTCTAAAGACGGAATTTCACGCGACCCGCCGTTAATTAAACCCTCCGCCAAAGCCAGGAAGGCAAGGTCTCCCTCTCCCAGTTCCCGCATCAGGGCCAGGCTCAAAGCCGCTTTTTCCCTTTCCCCTTTAATAATCTGGCAAAACGTAAAAGCCTTTTGCCAATAAGGCGTCGATTTGTTGGCCATTTCCTGAACCGCAAGAACACAGGCTCTGGCATTGTCATTGGCTAGGAACCGCAAATCCGCTTCCAGCCTCACCAACTCTGGCGAACGGCCGCCGGGGATGACACTGAAGAGACTGTCCGCTTCCTCCAAGGCCCCCATCGTCATCAGGATTGACAGGCGTTTGGCGACCATATTTCCCTGCTCAGCAGAGGATTCGGGAACGCGCGCCGGGGTTAAAAGCAGTTTCAACATCAAATCACGCATCGCCGCCGAGGGCGCGCGCGTTGGCAACTGAACCAGCAACCGGTCAATCAACCCCCGTGTCGAGCCTCGCCACATCTGACTGCCGAGGGAGCCCGTATCCGGTGTCAAAACGCCCGCTTCATCCGCATTGAGCGCCGTCAGACTGTCAACCTCAACATGGCCTCCGATAATCCGTCTGGAAAGCCCAAGAGCGCGCGGGTTTGCAATATCCGCCTGACCGCGCTTCACGGTTGGCGATACCGGCTCACCGGAAGGGGCGGTTTTGACGACCGGCGCCAGACGCAGCGGTTTGCTCTGCTGAGCGGATACAGCCGAAACTGAAAGCAACCCAATCGCACCGGCAAGACCGATGACCAGACCACACCTCACGAACAGGTTGTTGAGCCTGTCTAAACCGATGTTATTTCGGGAACTTGTCATCAGGTATTGTTCTTTCGATTTTATTGACCGGTGCCGGAATATCCCAGGTTGCCAGGAAAACCCCGCCCCCCACAACAATCGCAACAACCGAAACAAATACCAATGCTGAAAGATTCTTCATTCTGTTTCCTTGTTTGAGGCAAACGCCAACGTAAAATAACCCAAAACAGCAACCGATCACCAGCCCCGGTTTTATGTAAAATCCGCGACGGTTGATTGTCTTTATCTTATTTTTCGACTATGGCATTTTTGCGACACTGTAAAGGGACCCGGCTTGGCTGGACCATTTACTGTATATTCGGAAATTTAGGGAATCGGCATTCCAGTGGCGATTAGAAACATTCAGGGGCAAGACAGGTAAAGAAACAGCTCATGTGCAGTCTCTTGGCAGGTGGCAGGGCTTTCGGGTCATGACATCTCACACAACAGGCCCCTCTCCCTGCCCGATCGTATTAATAGGCCTTATGGGAGCGGGCAAAACATCCGTTGGGCGCCGCCTTGCCCAACGCCTTGGCCTGCCTTTTATTGATGCCGACGACGAGATTGAGAAAGCCGCAGGCTGTTCCATACCGGAAATTTTCAAGGTTTATGGCGAACAAGCCTTTCGCGATGTGGAACAGCGGATTATCCAGCGTTTGATTGGGGAAGGCCCCATGGTTCTGGCGACAGGAGGCGGCGCCTATATGGCGGAGAAAACCCGCCAAAACATCCGTGAACATGCAACCTCCGTTTGGCTTCGAGCCGATCTTGATACTCTGGTTGAGCGCACCAGCCGACGCACTGGCCGCCCCCTGCTGGATGCCGGCACACCGCGTGATGTTTTAAACAGCCTGATGGAAACCCGCTACCCCGTCTATGGCCTGGCTGACATTATTGTTGATACCGGCCAGGAAGGTCTGGAAGCGACGGTTGACAAAGTCTGTGAAGGCCTCAGCCTTTCAACATCAAAAGCCAATAACGGAACATATCCATGACCCGACAACCTGCCTCTATTGAACGTCTGCATGTCGACCTGGGCGACAGAAGCTATCCCATTTTGATTGGCGACAACCTGATTGAAACCGCTGCACAGCATATCCGTCCGCATTTGGCAGGTAACAAGGCCATTGTCGTGTCCGATCAGAACGTGGCCCCTCTTTGGCTTGGCAAGTTACTCGATTCCTTCAAGAGCGAGCCTATAAATGTGGAACACCTGGTCCTCCCGGCCAGCGAGACGACAAAGTCGTTCAACCACTTCGAAACCCTGCTTGAAAACATTCTGGGTTTTGGAATCGACCGTAAAACGACGGTTATCGCTCTTGGCGGCGGCGTCATTGGCGATATTGCCGGGTTTGCGGCGGCGGTTCTTCTGCGCGGCATTGATTTCGTCCAGATCCCAACCACTTTGCTGTCACAGGTTGACAGTTCCGTTGGCGGTAAAACCGGCATCAATACCTCCCATGGCAAAAATCTGGTTGGGGCCTTTCATCAGCCGAAACTGGTTCTGGCCGACACCGGGGCTCTGGCGACGCTTCCAAAGCGTGAATTGCTGGCCGGTTATGCGGAAGTCGTCAAATACGGTCTGATTGATGATTTCGAGTTTTTTGAGTGGTGCGAATCGAATGCCCGGGCACTACTCGACGGTGACGAAGAGGCCCTGCGCTACGCTGTCCTGCAAAGTTGCCAGTCGAAAGCCCGGATTGTTGCCGCCGATGAGCGTGAATCCGGCTTGCGCGCCCTGCTCAACCTGGGCCATACGTTTGGCCACGCTTTTGAGGCGGAAACCGGATACGGCGACAAACTTCTGCATGGCGAGGCGGTCTCCATTGGCTGTATTCAGGCCTTCCGGTTGTCAACCCGCCTCGGCTTATGTGAGCCACAGGAAACAGTACGCGTTGAGCGCCACTTCGCAGATGCCGGTTTGCGGGCCTCACTTTCCGGCCTTGCCGATGCGTCCTGGACAGTGGACCGGCTGATGGCACATATGGCCAAGGACAAAAAGGCGGAAGCCGGGCTGATCAAATTTATCCTTGCCCGTGGCATCGGTCAGTCGTTTGTTGCCGACGATGTGCCACTTGACGACGTTAAGGCTGTATTGGCGGAAGCCCTCGAAACCGCTAATATCTAACCCGGTTTATACTTTTTTCACCCCTAGACACACACGGTTTCACCCCAGCGATGATCCTTACTCTTTCTTTCATATTTGTCCTGCTTTTGCTGTCGGCTTTTTTTTCCGGCTCCGAAACCGCTTTAACCGCCGCCTCCAGGCCTTATATGCATCAACTTGAGCAGACTGGCGACCAACGGGCAGCCGTTGTCAATAAACTGCATCAGGATAAGGAACACCTGATCGGTACCATCCTTCTGGGCAATAACCTCGTTAATATTTTGGCTTCTGCACTGGCAACGAGCATCCTGATAGCGCTGTTTGGCGAGACCGGCGTAATTTATGCCACTATTGCCATGACATTTTTGGTGTTAATTTTTTCAGAAATTTTACCGAAAACATATGCCATCCGGAATGCCAACTCGGCGGCACTGGCAATTGCTCCGGTCATTCATTTTGTGGTGGTTCTCTTTACGCCGGCAACCACACTCATCAATATTTTGGTAAAAGCCCTGTTCAGACTGTTTGGCGCCAATTATCAGGCTTCTGATGCCTTTGACAGCGGCAACGAAGAATTGCGCGGCGCCATTGAGTTGCATGATGGCTCGGACGAACAGGTCCGGCATGAGCGAAACATGTTGCGAAGTGTGCTCGATCTGGCTGGCGTCCAGGTTTCAGAAATCATGACCCATCGCCGCAATACGACCACCGTAGACGCCGCTGATCCGGACGCGATTGATCAAATTCTTTCAAGCCCGTTTACCCGTGTTCCCCTGTGGTTGGATAACCCGGATAATATTGTTGGCGTTCTTCACGCCAAGGCCCTGCTGCGCGCCATCCGGTCCCATGACGAAAGCTCAGGCCCCCTTGATCTGGTTGGACTTGCGGCAGACCCATGGTTCATCCCGGAGCAGACACTCTTGCTCGATCAGTTGGAATCTTTCCGCCAGCGCCGCGAACATTTTTCCGTAGTGGTCGATGAATATGGCAGCCTGATGGGCATCGTCACCCTTGAAGACATCATTGAAGAAATTATCGGCGATATTGACGACGAGCACGATGTCGGCGCGGAAGCCGTTCTGCAGGAACACGACGGCAGTTTCATACTGGATGGAAGCGCAACCATCCGGGACCTGAACCGTCAGTATGAGTGGCGCCTGCCCGATGAAGAAGCCTCCACCCTAGCTGGCTTGATCTTACACGAGTCCCGCCGCATTCCTCAGGTCGGGCAGAGTTTTATGTTCCACGGCTTTCGTTTTGATATTCTGGAAAGCCACCGTCATCAGGTCACATCCATTCGGGTTACCCCGCCTCCGTCCGATGAAGACACGTAAAAGATGAAATAAAAATAATACTTCTATCATCTCGTTTTCCCTTGCGCACCCCCCCCTGTAATGACCTACAATTGAGTGCCTACATTGTTGTGCAAGTTTACGCGATTGTGATGGAGAACTGAGTATGCAAAGAAAAATTGTTCCCGGCATTGTTGAACGAACAAATGTTGCGACCGTTGTGGTTGATGATAGCGTTTTTGATGCAGCAAAGTTGATGGCTGAAAAAAACATCGCGGCTTTAGTCGTGGTTGACTCGCAAGACCGCATCATCGGGATCATTACTGAGCGCGATATGACACAACGCGTTCTTGCAGCGGGCCTGGACGGCACGGCAACACCCGTCGGAACAATTATGACCAAAAGCCCGGACACTCTTTCTCCGGACGATTCAGCCGGTGATGCTTTGGAGCTTATGCAAACGCGCAATTATCGGCACTTACCGGTCGTTGATGATGGCAAATGCATTGCCGTGGTATCCATAAGGGATTTATACGCCTCCGTTAAAGAGGCCCTTGAACAGGATATCCGAGAAACAGAGGCTTTTGTTTTCGGGGATCGCTACGGAGCCTAGCCTGCATTTTCATATCGTATTCGCGACATTTAGCAACAGACCAATTTAGCCCATAAACCATTGACCCCGCTAAAGTCTTGCCCGGCGATGGCTGTGCTATACATTTCATCTGACAGATACCCATAAACATGAGGACACCTAAATGCCCTTGTCAAAACCGGTTGCCCGCGACCACATCCACACAAGATCCATCCAATGCAGCGGGTACAAACGAATAGACGGATTGTGGGATATCGATGGTTATCTGACAGATACAAAAACCTATACCTTTGACAACCTGGACCGGGATGGGATTCCGGCCGGAGAACCCATTCATCACATGCTGATCCGGCTAACCGTTGATGATAATCTGGTCATTCACGATGCCGAAGCTGCAACCGAATTCTCCCCATACCATATGTGCGGAAATATCACCGGGACATTCGATCAACTGAAAGGTTTGCAGATTGGTCCGGGCTGGCGCCGAAAGATCAACACCCTGATGGGTGGAACGGCAGGCTGTACGCATTTGCGCGATTTATTGATTGGCCCGCTTGCCGTGACCGCCTATCAGACCATCATGCCCATGCGCAAGCAGGAGCGGCCAAAAGACCGGCAATCACGAAAACCGGCAATTATCGGAACCTGCCATGCCTATGCGGAAGACGGCCCGGTTGTTCAGCGCCAATGGCCTGAATTTTACGAAAAAGCAGAATAAGGCGAAACCCGTCACACCCTGATCTGACTTATGCGTCAGAGGCTATGAACTTTGACTTCCGATAGCAGGGAATGGGTGTTGTCCTTAGACAAAGCACCAGCATCAATCGCTGCTTTTCGAAAATAATTGACAATGAAAGCCCGCACAGCAGAAGTTCGACTTGATCCTTGCCGTTGCTGCTCAATCATTGAACAAAGAACGTGAAGCGTAACCGATTCAAAATCGCAGATTTCCTCTAAGGCCATCCAGCTTGCACGCTCAAGCCGAAGGCTTGTGCGGCGTCCATTTACAGTTACGTTCTTGCTGATTAACGAATTTTGTACACCACCCATATCGATTTCCAATAGACTAAAATTTCCCCAAAAAACTTATGCCCCCTAAGAGGCCTAAAGATTATACACTCGCGGCTTTTAAATAAAGTGGAATACGCAAACAATCTTGGATGTTTACACAATATATCATGATCGACCTATCTTAAATAACCCCAAACATGAATTATCTATCTATAATTGTGTAAAATTATTTTAAATTCATCTAATACGCGATCCCTTTGGCAACCTGAATTCTTGATTCAGGATTTGAGATTCGCCATAGTGATGACATGGCTATGGACCTTGATATTGAGCTTTTAAAGCGCCACCGCACTGGACAAAATCCGGATTTGCAGCTTTGCGAATGGCAGGGCTGTTGCGAGGAAGGTCTTCATCGCGCGCCAAAGTCACGCAACGAGCTCAACAGTTATCGCTGGTTTTGTATGCTTCATGCCCGCGAATACAACAGGTCCTGGAATTATTACGATGGAATGAGCGACGATGAGGTGGAAGCTGATGTTCGGCAGGACACCGTCTGGCATCGACCCACATGGCGATTGGGTACAAACGACCCGGCAAACCTTGAGTCTGCGGTTAATTTCGAGTCCATCAACGACCCTTTTGATGTTTTGAAAAACGCCCGACCTGGGAAAGCGTCCAATTCACCTCAGGACCCGTCCTACAATTCAGAGCAAAAGCGCGCCCTGACCATTTTTGGACTGGAGAGCCCAGGCACCGTCGAATCCATCAAACAACGCTATAAGGAACTCGTAAAACGCTACCACCCCGATGTCATAGGTAAAAATGCAAAGTCCGATGAAAAAATAAAAGACGTCAATCATGCCTATCGGGTTTTGATGGATTTTGTCTCCAGTTAGATGTTCCGTCCTCAAAAAACCGAGCGTCAATATGCCATTGATTCTTGACTGAACGGCCCGGACCCCCTACGTCATTCTGTCATATTATCAAGTTACCATTCCCACCAAACATCCATAGAACGGAACTCCCAGATGACGACAGCCGAAACTGCAGCGCCTTTGATGCAATCCGAACCAGACATCACCGTATCCGTGCGTCAGATTTTTGGCCTCGATAGCGACCTGGAAGTCCCTGCATTCAGTGAATCCAGCGAACACGTCCCTGATGTTGATGAGACCTATCGCTTTGACCACGATACGACCATGGCGATTCTGGCCGGTTTTGCCCATAATCGCCGGGTCATGGTTCAAGGATATCACGGGACAGGTAAATCCACCCATATTGAGCAGGTGTCAGCCCGTCTCAACTGGCCGTGCATCCGGGTCAACCTGGACAGCCACATCAGTCGGATCGATCTGGTCGGCAAGGACGCCATTGTTCTTCGTGACGGCAAACAGATTACGGAATTCCGCGAAGGTATTTTGCCTTGGGCACTTCAACATCCGACAGCTCTGGTCTTTGACGAATATGATGCCGGTCGCCCCGACGTGATGTTTGTGATCCAGCGTATTTTGGAAGTTGAAGGTAAATTAACCCTGCTCGATCAAAACCGGGTTATTCATCCCAATCCTTATTTCCGGCTGTTTGCGACAACCAACACCATCGGCCTTGGCGACACAACAGGCCTGTACCACGGCACTCAGCAAATCAACCAGGGCCAGATGGACCGTTGGAATATTGTGGCGACGTTGAACTACCTGCCCCACGATGCCGAAAAGGAAATCGTGCTTTCGAAAATGACACAGTTCACCTCGAAGCAGGATCAGGATATGGTTTCCTCCATGATCGAACTTGCCGATTTGACCCGCGCCGGCTTCATGAATGGTGACATTTCGACCGTCATGTCGCCACGGACCGTGCTCACCTGGGCTGAGAATACCGATATTTTCAAAGATCCAGCCTTCGCCTTCCGCGTCACCTTCCTTAACAAATGTGACGAACTGGAACGGACGGTGGTCGCAGAATACTACCAGCGCGCCATGGGCACGGAATTGCCGGAATCGGCCAGCGGCGTTTTGGTTAGCTAGACCGTTCCGATGCAAGCCGAAGACCCCAGTGAGCTGATCAAACGCGTTACAGCGGCAACGCTGAAAGCGATTGCCGGCCATGGAGATGATGAAGTCAGCGTCAATTTTTCTCCGGGTGGCGCCAACCTGACAGGCAACCAGGCGCAATTGCCGCCGCCAACGAACACAATTGACCGTGACGCCTTCACCAAGCTCCGGGGCGCTGCCGATGCCTTAGGCCTGCGGCTGCGCTATCACGACGAGAAGGTGCATCGTGAGCACATGCCGTCGGGGCCGGATGCCCGGGCCGTCTACGACGCGCTTGAGCAGGTCCGCTGCGAAAGCCTGGGCGCCAACCGCCTGAGCGGGGTATCGAAAAACCTGAGCGCTGTGCTTGAAGAGCGCTGCCAAGCCCGTGGCTATGCCGGCGTTTCCGAAAAAAACGATATTATGCTGCCCGATGTGATCGGATTGTTGGCTCGCGAGCATCTGACAGGTGAAGCCCCGCCAGAGAGCGCCAAACCGCTCATTGATTTATGGCGCCGTGATATCGAGCAGAAAATTGGCGATAAGTTCCGCTCCATGAGCGATTGCGCATCTAATCAGGAAGCCTTTTCTGATCTGGTCTTCGAAATGATTGAAGAACTGCAATTGATGGACGACGACACGCAGCCGATGGATTCAGAAGACAATTCGGATTCCGATGATGCGGGCGAAGAGTCAAACGATGACGGCAGCGAATCCGCAGATTCCGAGTCCAGCGACGACAGCGCCATGACCGGTATGGAAGGTGAAGCCGAGGTCGGTGAAGACAGTGAAATGTCAGAAGGCGGCGATGACGATATGATGGCTGGTGCTGGTGAAGACGAACCGGCCGGGCCCAGCCTCTGGGATGATGGCAGCCGTCGCAACGATCCCGACAACTCCCTTCTTTATACGGCCTATACCACCGAGTTTGACGAAGTTGTCGATTCCGAAGGTCTGTGCGAGCCGGAAGAGCTCGGCCGACTGCGCCATCAACTGGATCAGCAACTGGCCAATCTGCAAGGCGTCGTTTCGCGCCTCGCCAACCGCTTACAACGTCGCCTGCTGGCCAAGCAAACCCGGTCCTGGGAGTTTGATCTGGAGGAAGGCATTCTCGATGCGGGCCGTCTGTCGCGTGTTGTAACAGATCCGGTGCATCCGCTGTCTTTCAAGCTCGAGCGCGATACGGACTTCCGCGATACCGTGGTCAGTCTGCTGATCGATAATTCCGGTTCCATGCGCGGCCGCCCGATTACAGTTGCCGCCATGAGTGCCGATATCCTGGCCCGTACGCTGGAACGCTGCGGCGTCAAGGTCGAGATTCTCGGTTTCACGACCCGCTCGTGGAAAGGTGGCTCATCGCGTGAAAAATGGGTCACCGAAGGAAAATCGAAAAATCCGGGGCGTCTGAATGATCTGCGCCATATTGTCTATAAAGGTGCTGACCAACCCTGGCGGCGGGCCCGTAAAAATCTCGGTTTGATGCTGCGCGAAGGCCTGCTCAAGGAAAACATTGATGGCGAAGCCCTCATGTGGGCCCACCAACGCCTGATGGGGCGGCCCGAACAACGGCGCATTCTGATGGTCATTTCAGACGGTGCACCTGTTGATGACGCCACGCTGAGCGCCAACCCCGGCAATTACCTGGAACGCCACCTGCGCGATGTTATCGATTTTATCGAGAACCGCTCGGATGTGGAAATCACCGCCATCGGGATCGGCCATGATGTCACCCGTTATTACCGACGCGCCGTCACCCTGATTGACGCGGAAGAACTGGGTGGGACCATGATGAACGCGCTTGCCGACCTGTTTGATGACGATGTAAAGCAAACCCGCACAAGGTCATAAACCACTCATGTGTGGATGAAGCGCCTAGGGCTTGTCAAAGCCCCTCGCGCCCCATCATTCCTTCGCCTTTTCAAGCGATGAAGCGTATAGTCCGGTTACTGATTCGCTGGCTTGGGACGTGCTCAATGAAATTGATCCATCTGACCGACACACATCTGGTTGCACCACCTCAGACGCTTTTTAATATTGACCCCGGCGCCCGCCTGGCCAGAGCCATAAAAAGCATCAATACACATCATTCGGATGCCGAACTCTGTCTGGTCACCGGAGACCTCACCCATTGGGGTGAGCCCGCCGCTTTCAAACTGTTCACCGAACTCATGGGCCAACTCGCCTGTCCCTGGAAGGCAATTCCCGGCAATCACGATTTGCGGACTGAGTTCATGAAAGCCATGCCCCAAACGCGGACCGATACCAATGGGTTTATCCAGTTTTCTCTGGAAACATCGGCAGGCCGGTTTATCTGTCTGGACACTCTGGACGAAGGATATCCCACCGGCCTGCTGTGTGCGGCCCGTCTGGAAGGCCTCAAAAGCTATTTGGATGAAGCCATGCGTAATCATCAAAAGGCTTATCTGTTCATGCATCATGCACCGTTCAAGGTTGGGATTGCCGCGCTCGACAAAATCCGCCTTATGAAAGCACAGGACTTTTCGGACGCACTTGAAGGTTATACGCACATCCGGCATATTTTTTTCGGACACCTGCACCGGGCCTGCCATGGTTCATGGCGGGGCATCCCCTTCTCCACATTAAAATCAACGGCCCACCAGTCCTCCCTGACCCTCGACCCGAATACGCCCCTGACCAGCAGCTATGAGCTTCCGGCATATGCCGTTGTATTGATAGATCCTGAAAGCGTTGTCATCCACGATCATAGTTATATGGAAGAAGATAAGTCATTTCTCTATGATAGAGGAATACCGGAAGGTGCAACCGCCCCGCCGGAGCATCAACGCGACTGGAGCTAGGCATCTTTTTATGCGGTTAATGGTAGTTTTATACGGGATTATTCATATTGGACTATATCTCGTGTCGCCCGCAGCACAGGGAGCGGAGCCGCAATTCACCTCCCTCCACAAAGGCATAAATCTTTATGCCATGAAGCTTCCAGCAGTAGGCACATACGATATCGATTTGCTGGCTTCCGATCAGGCGCTCGAAAAAATGCAGCTCGCAATTGATTTGATCTACAAGCAATCGCCGTTCAGCGTATACGCTTTTGAACGGTTGAAAAAAGCGGGAAAAGTGACTGTTGTTTATGACCCGGATTTTCCAAAAGAGCGCTTTTCCTCTGTTACCATTGCCGCTTTTTTCCCTGATTTCTTTCAGAAAGAAGGTCATTTGAAGGAGTTTTTGGTTGTCATCGGACGCTATGGCATCAAATGGCCGCTCGATAAACTGGCCGCCGTCATTGTTCATGAACTGGGCGGCCATGGATATCAGCACTTGCGCGGTCGCACCGAACAGGACCGCAAGATTGACCGCGAATGCGAAGCCCTGTTGTATGAGGAAGCCGCCTTGCAGGATTTTAATGTGGTGCGCTCTACCGACGACATGGTGCGGTTTCGCCACAATATGCAAACCAACTGGTGCTCGGATTTCCGGCGTTACATGCATGACCGGGATCCGAAACTCATGGCGACCTGGAATTCAGGCAAACCAGATGTGCCGGAGCTTTTAAAAGTCTTTGAAGACTATCTGGTGCATTTACGCCAATCCGGCGTCTCAGGGAAAGCCGTTGCAGCCGTAAAAAACCAACGCCAGTCTGATTTGGACGCAATGGCATCAGAGGCCTTACAAAAGAACCATGGCCCAGATCTTTTTGCCGTCGCGCAACGCTATATGAACGGGATCGGCACACAGAAAGATTTGCCGGAAGCCCGAAAATGGTTTTTCCTCGCGGCCAATACCGGGTTTGGCCCGGCCCAGTTTGTGATGGGTGCCCTTGAAGAAAACGGTGTCGGTGGGGAGAAGAACCCCGTCAACGCCTACACATGGTATTTGCTGGCCTCACAACAGGGCATGCAAAAAGCCGCAGAGCGTCTTGCGCCCCTTGCTTCACAACTGACCGAACAGGCGCTCCGTGACGCGAAGGATCGGGCCGCAACTTGGAAACCAAACAACAAAATCAAATCCGGATTAAATTAAGTAATGAACCTCCTGTTTTCCCTGCTGATCCTGTTTTTGTCTTTTCCTTATGCTGCCGGTGCAGAAGTTATTTCCGTCACCACACGAAGCATTGCCCTGAACGCCAAGGACTCGACTGTTGTGCGTCTTGGCGATCTTGTTTATCGAGGCGGGCTCGTCCTCAGTTCCGATGATTCGCGGTTTGGCGGGTTCTCGGCGCTCGGGGTCAGCACCGACGGACGCCGCCTGATCAGCCTGTCAGATCAAGGCCATCGGCTCAGCGCCCATATAACCTATGATACAAACGGCAAACTGACAGGACTTTCGCATACCGACTTGTCATCTCTGGCCGGTCTGGATGGCCGTGTCCTGCAATCGAAAAATGAATCCGATATTGAATCCATGAGCCCCGGCGTTGAGGGGGAAATTATCGTCAGTTTTGAACGCAACCACCGCCTCTGGCGCTACCTGCCGGGACAAACCACCCCACTGCTCTTGCCGCCCCCCAATGGGCTGGAAAAGCTGGCAGAGAACAGCGGCATTGAAGGTCTGACCCTGCTGGCGGATGGCCGCCTGCTTGCCCTCTCAGAAGGCACCAGCAAAGCGCAAAACGCCATTGGCTGGGTCAGTGACGTTTCAGGCTGGTCGCCACTCACTTATCAACTCAAAGATGGCTTTCGCGTTACCGGAGCCGCCACCCACCCCAATGGCGACGTTTATGTGCTTGAACGCTATTTTACGCTCCGCGAAGGGGTCGCCGTTCGGATCAAGAGGTTTGCGGATTCAATGGTTGTACCCGGTGCTGAATTGCAGGGCCTTCCCGTTGCCGAATTCCGGCCACCGATCCATCTTGATAATTTTGAAGGTATTGACCTGCGCGCCGATGACGACGGCCGGGTTTTTCTGTATATTATTTCCGATGATAATTTCAGCCCCCTACAATCCACACTCCTGATGATGTTCGAGATCGCGCAAAAAGGACCTCAATGAACCCGTTTCCCTGTCTCCGGCAAGCCTTTATTTTCCTGATGTTTACAGGCTGCCTGCTGATGGCTGGTCATGTCACACTGGCACAAAGCCAAACAATCTATAGCCAGCCGACTTTGCTCACAACCTCCGAACCGAGCTTTGCGGCCCCCGAAGATCTCGCAATTTCACCCGATGGCGGGTATCTGTTGGTTGCGGATACTGGAAACAATGAAATCAGGATTCTGCAACCTGGAACCTTAAAGATTCTCTCCCGATTCGGCAGTGACAGGCTGCTATCCCCGCATGTGCTTTTTTTTAACCAACAGGGCCATCTCTTGATTATCGACAAGGGCCACCAGCGCATAACCACATACGAATTCAATGGCGTTTATCGCGATGGCGACCCTAACGTTAAACATCTTGAAACGCAGTCCTTTGTCGCCTCACAACACCCCGCCGTGGACCCCACAACGGCGCATGACGAAACCGGCCAGAACTACTTCGTTAATCAAGAAACTCACCAGATTGAGATATACGATAAAAACCAGAATCAGATTGCCATTCACGGGTCGGGAAACAAAGCGAGTGGCCCGAATGATCTGAACAGGCCAACAGCAGTTGAAACGGTTGGCCGCTACTTCTGGATTGCTGATTCAGGCAACAATCGGATATTGCTATTGAAAGCCCCACGACCTTCTAAGCCATAAAAAAAGGCCCGCAATCGCGGACCTTTTTTAAGAATATGGAAAACCCCGGATCAGGCGGCTTTGCGCTCAATCGCGTTCTTCACACGCTTTTTAAGACGGCGGATTTCAGGGGTCAATTCTTCGGCACGGGCATCAAGCAAAAAGGCATCAAGACCGCCTTTGTGCTCGACCGTACGGATTGCCGCTGTACTTAAGCGCAAGCGTACGGAGGTTCCCAATGCTTCGCTCAAAAGCGACGTAACTTGCAGATTGGGCAAAAACCGCCGACGGGTTTTGTTGTGGGCGTGGGAAACATTATTCCCGGTCTGCACCCCTTTGCCGGTGAGCGCGCAACGTCTAGCCATTTGGCGTTCCTTTCAAAAAAACACGAGCCGGGACTGTGATCAGCCCCGGAACGGGCGGTTTTTAGGACAGCAGCCCCCTTCCGTCAAGGGCTGATTGGTCGAAATCCGTAAAAGACCTGCATATTCCCCCAAAGACGGCGAAGTGTCCCCTTAAATGCCTGTTTTTTAGACATTCATGGCTTTCTTCAGCCCCTGGTCCAGCTTGTCGAGAAATGTCTGTGTGCTCATCCATGATTGTTCGGGACCGATCAATAAAGCCAGATCCTTGGTCATGGCACCCGCTTCCACCGCTTCAACACAAACCCGCTCCAGCGTTTCTGCAAATCGCACGACATCCGGCGTGTTGTCAAACTTGCCTCGGTAGGAAAGTGCCTGGGTCCAGGCGAAAATCGACGCGATCGGGTTGGTCGAGGTCTCCTTGCCTTCCTGATGCTGGCGATAGTGGCGGGTCACGGTTCCATGCGCCGCCTCGGCCTCCACCGTCTTGCCATCCGGCGTCATCAGGACCGATGACATCATGCCCAACGAGCCAAACCCCTGAGCCACAATATCCGACTGTACGTCTCCATCGTAATTTTTACAGGCCCAAACAAATTCTCCGCTCCATTTGAGGGCAGATGCGACCATATCATCAATCAATCGATCCTGATAAATGATGCCTTTTTCCTCAAAGGCATCTTTGAATTCCGTATCGAACACGTCCTGGAAAATATCGCGGAATCGCCCGTCGTATTTTTTCAGGATGGTATCCTTGTGCGAGAAGAACACGGGCCACCCCAGATCCAAACCGTAGTTCAAACAGGCCCGGGCAAACCCGTAAATCGAATCATCCAGATTATACATGCCCATGGCGATGCCGTCGCTGGGTGCCTTGAAGACTTCATACTCACTCGCCTCGCTGCCATCGTCGGGCTCGAACTTCATGGTCAGCCGTCCCGGGCCCTTGAATTGAAAATCCGTTGCCCGGTACTGGTCGCCGAAGGCATGACGGGCGACAACAATCGGTTTGGTCCAACCGGGAACAAGGCGCGGAACGTTTTTACAGATAATCGGCGCCCGAAAAACCGTGCCGCCGAGGATATTGCGGATCGTTCCGTTGGGCGAGCGCCACATTTCCTTGAGGTTGAACTCTTTTACCCGGTCATCGTTTGGTGTAATCGTCGCGCATTTGACGCCAACACCGTATTCCTTGATAGCATTAGCGGAATCGACGGTAATCTGGTCATTGGTTGCGTCGCGGTTCTGAACGCTCAGATCATAATATTTCAGATCGATATCCAGATAGGGAATAATCAGTTTTTGTTTAATGAAATCCCAGATAATCCGTGTCATTTCGTCGCCATCAATTTCTACGACCGGCGTTACCACCTTAATTTTTGACATTCAATTTCGTCCTTCTAAAGTTTATTGGATTGCGCTGCAAATTTCGGGTCCGGTAACGCATCCAAAGCCGCAAAAACTTCTGCTGGCGTTTTAACGACCCGATAAAGATCATTTACCCCGGAACTTGCAAAACCTTTTGTCACTGTCGCGTCAATAAGCTCTGTCAGTTCCGACCAGTAACCCGCCACATCCATGATGATGATGGGTTTGGCATGAACTTTCAGCTGTTTCCAGGTGATAATTTCGAATGTTTCATCCAGGGTTCCGAGCCCACCGGGCAAGGAGATAAACCCATCGGACAAATCAAACATCTTGTGCTTTCGGTTGTGCATATTGTCGGTGACGATGAGTTCCGTCAGATCGGTTTTCCCGACTTCCATATCCTGCAAAAACTGGGGAATGACGCCGATAACTTCGCCGCCATTCTCCATCACCGCATTGGCAACCACACCCATCAGCCCAATACTGCCGCCTCCATAAACCAAGCGAATCCCTTTTTCCGCCATCGCCGCACCGAATTCCCGTGCGGCGGCCTCATAAGCCGGGTCGTTACCAAAACGCGACCCGCAAAAAACACATAGCGATGAGACTTCTTTCATTTATTCATAAACTTCCGATAACAATTATGTTACTCACAATTTGTGCGTCGATAGTATAAGTTGGTACCTTAACATAATTAGTGGAGGAACCACATGTCACGCATACTATCTCACCTCGGTCTTTTTGCAGCAGCCCTGTTGATTGCCGGAGCGACGATCTCCCCGTCCTACGCGGATGGCGCGGCCGATATCAAAGCCCGACAGGCGCTCATGAAATCCATTGGCGGAGAAATGAAAGCCTTGGGTGGTATCATAAAAGGCTCGGCAGGTGACCCTTCAATGATGGGTTCGCATGCCAAAAAACTGGCGTCACTTGCCAAAGAAGCAAAGTCAGCTTTCCCTGCGGGCTCTGGCCCCGATGCAGGAGAAACGGAAGCCTTGCCAAACATTTGGTCAGACATGGGAGAATTCAATCAAATTCTAGCAAGTTTTGTTTCAACCACTGAAAACCTGGAAAAGGTTGCCATGACCGGCGATGTTAAGGCAACCGGAGCCGCAATGGGTATGGTTGGTAAAGAGGCTTGTGGGGCATGCCACAAGACGTTCCGCAAGAAAAAGAGCTAATCCCTTTGAAGCTTTAAATATTAAAGGCGGAAACGGTATCCCTGTTTCCGCCTTTATCATATCCATAAAAAACCCAGGAAAAGATCGAGGCCCGCATTGATGAAAACCCGTTCACCGTTTGCAGTTATGTATCTGTTTGCGTTGCTGGCCTTTGCCTTACTCATTGGGGTGAAAGCCGTTGCTGCAGATGCGGAACATGGCAAGTATATCCTTACGGCTGCTGGCTGCATTGGTTGTCACACAACCAAAGAGGATTCCCAAAAAGGCGTTTTGATGAGCGGCGGACGGGCACTGAAAACCCCTTTTGGCGTTTTCTACAGCCCCAACATCACGCCGGATCCAGATCATGGCATCGGCACCTGGACGGAGGCCAATTTCATCGACGCCCTGCGGCATGGAAAAAGACCTGACGGCAGCCATTATCTCCCGGTTTTTCCTTATACCTCGTTCACCAAGATGACCGATGCGGACATGCTTGATCTATGGGCCTATATCAAAACCATGCCCGCCGTTGCCACCCCCAACAAACCGCACACAGCCCCCTTTATCTTCCGCATGCGGTTTACCATCGGCCCCTGGAAAGTATTGAACTTTGACCCCGGTGTCTTTCAGGCGGATACAGACAAAAGTCCGGAATGGAACCGCGGCGCCTATATTGCCAATGCGCTTGCCCATTGTGGTGAATGCCATACCCCCCGAAACCTCATGGGCGGCTTAAAACAGGACATGTACCTGGCTGGAACCAAAGACGGCCCGGAGGGTGAAGCCGTCCCGAACATAACACCCGATCAGGAAACCGGAATTGGCCAATGGTCGGAAGATGATCTCGACACAGCAATGACAATGGGGATGTTGCCCGATGGCGATTTTGTTGGTAGCGGCATGGCGGAAGTTGTCGAAAACCTTGCCAAATTAACTCCAGATGATCGTAAAGCCCTCGTAACCTATCTGAACTCAATCCGGCCCATAAAAAACGACCTCAAATAATACGATCACGATCTTTCGATTGGGTTCTCCTGTGTTTGCAATTAAACTGAAACAGGTATTTCATGAATGGTGATTGATGTTTTCAGGCGATTCGCCCGTAAAACAAAGAAAAACGGTAATATATTCGTTTTCAAAATCAACCTTTGACTTGATTTAATTAGGGAATTCCTCGCTTTTTCATAGGATCTCCCGATGGCGTTTGATCCATGAAAATTCGTGATAAGGTACGCGGATGATTAAGAATCCTTTGGTTTTGGCAATAATTGGTGGCATTGCGGTTATTGGCGCAATTGTCGCCAACATTGTGCTTTGGGAAGAAGAAAACGCCAACACCCGAACAGAAAAGGCAGAAGCGGTCCCCCCGTCAGTTGCACCTGCTACATCAACATCGTCCCAACCTTCAAACCCGGCAATGCCTTCGGACAATGTATCAGAAACACCCTCTGCCCAGCTCGACACAGCGAAAGCGCAGACTTTAACCTCAACGCCAACACCGGAAAAAAGGGTAATTTCACCACAATTTGATGTGGTACGGATCACACCGGATGGTAATGCCGTTATCGCAGGCAGGGCGGCCCCCAACAGCCGCGTGATTATTCTGGATAATGGACAATTCGTTGGCCAACTGGATGCCGATTCCCATGGTGAGTGGGTTTTTGTGCCTGAAAAACCTTTCCCCCCGGGAAACCGCCAGTTGGCTTTGGAGATGCACGTTGACGGCGAGAAGGTCGTGCCGTCTGATGACGTTGTGGTCCTTGTGGTTCCGGAACCCAAGCGTGATATCGCTGGGCGTAAAACCGACAAACCCTCACAGGCTCTGGCCCTGAAATTCCCCAGAAAAGGAGGGGCCAGCACCGTTTTACAAAAACCCTCCGGTGATAACACAGCTGCCATATTGAGTGTCGACACGATTGATTACGACGAGACCGGTCAAATGATGGTCAGCGGCCGTGCCGAGCCAGGAACATCGGTTTTTGTCTATCTGGACAATGCCATTACCGGCAAGGCCCCTGTTGACAAAAACGGGGCCTGGCGATTGCGCCCTGACAATCACATCGCCCCTGGTCTTTACACGTTGCGCGCAGACCAGGTTGATCCGGAAGGTAAGGTTATGGCACGGATTTCACTGCCGTTTTCCCGGGCCGCCCCCATGGAGGAAATGCCATCAGAGCCCTTTATCATCGTCCAGCCCGGCAACAGTCTGTGGCGGATCGCGCGCAAAGTCTACGGCAGTGGTTTTGGCTATACCACCATTTACGAAAGCAATAAGGACCAGATCACTAACCCGGACATGATTTTTCCGGGTCAGGTATTCGCGTTACCTTCAAACACCCTCTAAGTCTTAAATCCTGTTATCAGGCCTAGGCCTGGGCCGGGGCCGGGGCCTGCACCGGCGGGTGGACAACCTCGGAAAGCAGCTCCAAGAAGGGTTTGGCCTGAACCAACAATGTTGCCGCTTTGGTCAGCAACAGGACAGGGGTCAGCGGCTCGTCAAAAACATAATCTTCGATCAGGATAATCCTCTGATGGCTTGTCACCTTGACACGCCCACCCAAATGCACGGTCGCTGCAGATAACACCTCCATGGCATTGCTGCGTTTGATGGGACCTTCCGCCGTATAAGGGACATTACCCAAATGCGCCCGCAGGAACATATTCGTGCGTTGCTCTTCAGCCGAGGCCTTGACGGCAAATAAAAAGCCGAGGTATTCGAAGGTGAATTCAAATTGACGGCCCTTACCAGCAATTTCAGCTGCTGTATCCAGACCGATTTCACGGTTGCCGGATCCGGCCATGGTTGCAATAAGGGCTTTGGTCTTTTCTGCCGGTGATTTGGGCACACTGAGGCTCCTGAACATGTGGGTATGCAATCTTAACACGCCCGAAGTTTTACGGGAAGACATTCCCGCAATTATTCACGTAAAATAGCAGATGTCGACAAGCCTGTAAGAATATGGGACAACGCTGAACAATTACACCAACGGAAATGAGCTAAATACCTATGCTAAAGAGTGTCTTCGTTCCTATCAACAAAGCCGGTTGGCCCTTTATTGGGCTTTTTGCAGTTGCCGCCGCAGGTCTCTGGTATTGGCATTTTGCCGCCGGGCTGGTCGGATGCGTATTGACGCTTTGGTGTATTTATTTTTTTCGCGATCCCGATCGGATCACGCCAAGCCGTGATGGACTGGTCATCAGCCCGGCGGATGGTGTCGTCCAATCTGTAGTTCGCGCCGTACCCCCGGCGGAGTTGGGACTTGGCGAAGCGCCGCGGACCCGGATCGCCGTTTTCATGAACGTCTTCAATGTCCACGTAAACCGGGTTCCGATTACCGGCACGATTACCGCCAAAAGTTATCGGCCTGGAAAATTCTTCAATGCCTCTCTGGACAAAGCCAGCGAGCATAACGAACGTATGAGTTTGAAAGTCACCGGTGCCGACGGAACAGAAATCGGGTTCGTACAAATTGCCGGCTTGGTCGCCAGACGCATCCTTTGCTACGCCAAGGAAGGCGATAACATGCGCGCCGGAGAACGGTTTGGTCTGATCCGCTTTGGCAGTCGCGTTGATATTTACCTGCCGGATGGCGTTGAGGCGTTGGTCACTGTAGGGCAAACAGCCATTGCAGCCGAAACCGTTCTGGCGGATATTAACTCCAAGGAACCGGCACGCACCGGTGAAATCCGTTAAGGACGGACAAAATAAACATGTCGACAGCAACAGAACCGCCGAAGAAGCGATCACAGCGGATCAAGGAACTTCCCTTTAACCGGATGATTCCCAACATCCTGACACTGCTGGCTCTTGCCGCCGGGCTGACGTCCATCCGCTATGCGCTTTTAGAACAATGGGAGCGGGCGGTGCTCGCACTTGTCGTCGCTGCCATTCTGGACACCATGGACGGGCGGGTGGCGCGCCTGCTGAAAGGCTCCAGCCGATTTGGCGCCGAGCTGGATTCGCTATCCGATTTCGTCTGCTTTGGCGTGTCTCCGGCTTTGATCCTCTATTTATGGGCCATGCAGGATGCCGGACGGTCAGGCTGGATTCTGGTAATGTTGTTTGCCATGTGCTGCGGCCTGCGGCTGGCGCGTTTCAACGTTTCGACTGACGATGAAGATGCCCCCGTCTGGAAAGCCAATTTTTTTGCAGGTGTTCCTGCACCTGCCGGCGCCGGCCTGGTCCTTCTGCCTCTCGTTCTATCTTTTCAGATTGAGACAGATGTACTGCGAAACCCGTGGATGGTCGCTTTTTTTCTGTTTGCCGTCGGTTCCCTGCTGGTCAGCTCTTTGCCAACTTACTCGTTCAAAAAGCTCAAGATCACCCGCAATTGGGTCATGCCGACCATGCTCATCGTCGCCGGTATTGCGGCTTGCGCCGTTAGCCTCCCCTGGCTGACACTCACCGTGGTTCTCAGCCTTTATCTTTGCACGTTCCCGCTCAGTTATCGCTCACATAAGCGCTACGCTTCCCAGGAACCCCCGCTTCCAGTGAAATAGTCAGGCCGTCGCTTTGGCCTCAGCCTTGACCATCTTCCGCTGCTTGCGCCGGTCCAGCCAGCCCCGCAAGTTAGCCCGCAACATTAACGCCGATGGCGTCACCAGTAGCGTCAGGATTGTGGCAAACCCCAAGCCGTAAACAATCGCCGTCGCCAACTGCGACCAGAATTGCATGGACGGCGCGCCAATGGTGACGGAGCGCGAGAAGAAATCAATATTGGCGCTCATCATCATGGGCAATAACCCCAGAATGGTCGTGATCGTGGTCAGCAAGACCGGGCGCAAGCGCTGGTAACCTGTTTTCAGGATCGCTGTCAGGGGGTCTGGTTCGTCCGCACGCAACCGATCATAGGTATCAATCAGAACAATATTGTTGTTCACAACAATACCAGCCAGCGCGATGACGCTGATGCCGTTCATGATAATTCCGAAAGGCTGCCCCGTCGCCATCAAACCGATCAGAACGCCGCCCGTCGACATGACCACTGCAAACAAAATCAGCCCCGCCGAATAAAAACTGTTGAACTGGGTCACCAGAATAACCGCCATGATAAACAGGGCGACGCCCAAGGCCTTGCCTAAAAACTTCTGGGCCTTTTCCTGTTCCTCATTTTCCCCCTTAAACTCGACTCGCACGCGGGGGTCCAAATCGGCGGCTTTAACCCAGGCCAGAATCTCTTTCACCTTATTGGCCGGCAACTGGCCCTCAACCACATCGGCCTTAACGGACATCACCCGCTTGCCATCGGAGCGCTGAAGCTTTCCGGTATGCGGACGCGCCACCCGCTCGACAAAGTTGCTGAGTGGGACCTGTCCGGCCTCTGTTACGGAGCGGATATTATCCAACTGGTCAATGGTCCGATAGGCCTTTGGATAACGTACCCGGATATCCAGTTCATCATCGGAATCATCGGGGCGGTATTCACCCAGCTTTATGCCGGTTGAAGTCAACTGAACCGTGCGTCCGATCAGATCCACATTGACCCCGAATTTTGCCGCCTGGGCCCGATCCGTGGTCATTTCCCAGTCTATCCCCGGCAGCGGCCGACTATCTTCTACATTAATAAAACCGCCAATTTCCTCTAACCCGCTGAGAACCTTCTCGACCATGGGTGCGATGGCATCGGGATAACGCGACGACAACTGGATTTGAATGGGTTTTCCGACCGGAGGCCCGGACTCCTGAACCCGCCGGTCAACGATAATCCCGGCCAGTCCTTCGGTTTGTTGTTTGACCTCTTCGAGAATGACTTCTGCCTTACGGCGCTTGTCCCAATCAATAAACTGCAGGGTGATTGTGCCGACGATATCTTCCGCTTCGCCCGAGTTTTCCTCAGCACCGGTCCGCAGATATATCGTTTCGATTTCATGATGTTGTTCATTTAACGCCAGAATGCGCTGCTCGACTTCAGCCATCAGTTCGTCTTTTTCGCGCACCGCCAGATTGCCGCGCGCTTTAACCTGCAACTTGGCGAATTCCGGCTCCACATCCGGGAAAAATTCGACGCCTTTGCCAACATTCACAAATGCCGCAAAAATAGTGACCAGAAGGATAACCGACCCCAGAAGGACTTTGCCCGGATGGCGCAAAGCGCCTGCCAAAACACGGATATAGGCACCGGCAAAGCCGGGAAGTTCTGTGACATTCGTTTTCGCAAGCTGCCGTTCGGCTGCCAGTTCGGCGCTGGTTGACGCCTTGCCCAGAACGCTGCCCAGTGTCGGCACAAAGATCAAGGCCATGAACAGCGATGCGCTTAGCGTGGCGACCATGGTGATCGGCAAATATTTCATGAACTCACCAACCACGCCGGGCCAGAAAACCAGCGGCAAGAACGCCGCCAGCGTAGTCGCCGTGGAGGCGATGATCGGCCACGACATGCGTTTGGCAGCAAGGCCATAAGCCACTTTCGGCGGCTCCCCTTCGCTCATTTTCCGGTCCGCATATTCGGTAACCACAATCGCCCCATCGACAAGCATTCCAACGGCCAAAATAAGAGCAAACAGGACAATCATGTTGATGGTCAAACCGAGTGCGGACAGGACCAATATACCGGCCAGAAAGGACCCCGGTATGGCGATTCCGACTAGTCCCGCCGAGCGAACGCCCAAAGCAGCAATGACAATGATCATGACCAATAGAATGGCAGCGATAACGTTATTCTGCAGATCGGCAAGACGTTCGCGAATAATATCGGATTTATCATTCAGATAACTGACCGAGACCATATTTTGAAGGGTTTCCGGCCAGAGGTCCTGTTCCTGGCGAACTATTTCACGCACCTTGGCAACCGTATCGATGATATTCTCGCCGGTCCGTTTCGAGACCTCCAAAGCGATCGCTGACTTGCCATCGACCCGGGCAACGCTCTCGGCATCCTTGAAGCCTCTTCTGATTTCACCAATATCGCCAAGGGTGACGACCGCATCCCCTTCCACCTTGATTGGCATGCGCATGATATCGCGCACGGACTCAAACAATCCCGGCACCTTGAGGCTAAAACGGCCCCGCCCCGTATCCTGAGACCCGGCGGCAACCAGAAGATTGGAGCTTTTGATGGCATTCACTGAATCAATAGGTGACAGCCCGTAGCTTTCAATTTTCACCGGATCGATCAGGATTTCGACCATCTCGTCGCGGTCTCCGGCGACCTTCACTTCAAGAACTGAAGATATCCCCTCAATGCGGTCTTTCAGATCACGACCCAGCTTCAGCATCGTGCGTTCCGGAATGGCGCCGGACAAGGTTACGACAATGACCGGAAACAGACTGAGATTAACCTCGTGGACTTCCGGTTCATCGCTCTCGCTCGGCAGCTCCGGTTTCGCCAGATCGACCTTTTCGCGAACGTTATCCATAGCTTCGTCTGCATCAAACCCGGCTTCAAATTCGAGCGTCACGCTGGCTCCACCTTCATAGGCTGAAGCCCGCATTTCCTTAACGCCCTCAATGACCCGAAGCTCCTGCTCCATGGGTCGGATCAGCAACCGCTCGGCATCTTCCGGTGAAATACCATCGTGATGCATCAACACATACATGATCGGGATGTTGACGTCCGGCTCGGCTTCTTTGGGAATTTCAATATAAGAGACCGTACCCGCAATGAGGATCAGGACCAGTGTTGAAATTACGGTCCGGGCATGGCTGAGAGCCGCATTTATGATGGCGTTCATGACGGGTCGGCCTTTCTGCTGCCCGTCAACACAGAGGTATCGATCCCGCTTTTTATATCCGCTTCTGTGGCCGTCAGCACCTTCTGGCCTGAACGGACAAATTCCTGACCAACCGTAATCAGGGTCACCACTTCCGGCAGCCCACCCAGCCAGATGCCTTCCGGCGTATCGGAAACAATGGAAACCCGGTAAAAGGTGACAATGCCCTGATCGTTTACGCCCTTGACCCCAATGGCTCCTTCGTCATCCAGCGTCAGAATTGCCGAAGACACCAGATGTGCACGTTCATTTTCCGCAGGTAGATGCAGTTCCGCTGTCAATCCTTCCGGAACAGTGCTGTCCGAATTTTCAACCCAAACGTCCACATCGAACGTTCGCGTTGCCGAGGACCCGACCCGGGAAATGTATTTTACGACACCCTCCAGCCGGCGACCAGCCGGCAGGATAGCGACCGCCTTGCCATTCGGCCGGATACGCGAAACATCGCGTTCAGAAACTTGAGAAACAATCCGGATGGGGTCCAGATCGACAATGGTCGCAACCACATCGCCCGATTTGACATAATCCCCAACGCTGAGCGACAACGTATTGATTACCCCGCGGATGGGGGCCTGAACAACGGTTTTGGCGATTTCCAGTTCGATCACCTTGAGGGCGGTTCGTGCTGTTTCCAGAGCAGCCTTTTCCTGAGCAAGTTTGACTTGCGATTGGAACTGCTTTTGTTCGAGCTTTTTCGCCGCATTATAGGCAATTGTCTGATACTCCAGCTTTGCCTTGGCTTCCTCAAGCTGGCTTTGGCGGTCATCCATCGACAACCGGAAAAGAACATCCCCCTGTTCAACAAAGTCACCCTTATTGACTGCCTTTTTGACGATACGGCCCGCAATCTCGGCGGCGATGTCGGCCTGGTTGACGGCCTCTGTCCGGCCAAACAATATAACTTCACGCTCCTGAGTCTGTGCGATGGATTGCATGACACGGACCGTCGGCAGCGCGTGTTCCGGCTTTTCTTTTCCGGCTGCAGCCTGCATGTCGGGTTCGTTGCCTGTAACGATACCGGAACCAATCCAGGCCGTCACAGCGACCGCCAACAACAAGGCCACAACATAAGACGACTTAATACGCCGCGACGGCTGTTTTATCTCAGACATTGTTGGCTCCTGAACGCTGCGGCATTTCGGATATGTTATCCATCGAAGGCGATTCTGTAATATTCAATAACTTTTCGCGATTTTCGGTCAGGTAAGTCGCCATCGCTTCATAAAAGGTCAGGCCAAACCCGCAGGCAAAACCCCGCCCCGGCAAAGCCCCTTCCATATCCAATTCTCGTAGACGTTCGGCCTGAGACTGGAAATGCGTCAAATACGACTCATAAACCGCCGTCAAAGCCTGTTTGTCCATATAATCGGCGAAAAACAACCGGACAAGATGCTCTGAACGGATTTTGTCCTTGCTTGGCTTCTCGCTGAGCGCTTCCTTGAAAAGACGAAATCCGGCTTCAGTCAAACTGTAAACCTTTTTGTCCGGCCGCTTTTCCTGGGCCATTTCGGTCACGGTGACCAGGCCCTCTTTCAACAAAGTATTCAATGCTGGATAGATTGACCCATAACTGGCGTCATAAAACTGTCCAAAAGGACCTTCATCGAACATTTTCCGGATTTCATAACCACTGGCATCGCCCATAGTCAGCGCGCCAAGGCACAAGGTTTTCACATCCATCAAGACATACTCCTGCCAATGCCTCCCGAAATAGAGGCATTTTTTGAAGATATACTTGTTCGATATATATCAAGTCAATATATGTATGCGACCAACTGCCATGCAGAGCGCGCATGACTACAACGGATTACAGTTCCCAGGGTGTCACCGGCGTGAAGGTTTCCGTCAACAGGTCGATAAACGCCCGGACCTTGGGCGACAGGTGTTTGCTATGGGGATACACCGCATAAATGTTCACCTTGTTGGTAACTTCATAATCCTGCAGCAAGGGAATAAGCCTTCCCGCTTTAATATCCGGGCTGACAACAAAGTTCGCGACCCGGAGCAAACCCAGTCCAGCCAGCCCTGCTTCGTGCAAGGCGGTCGCGTTATTAGTCTCAAAATTACCGGATACCCGAATACGCTGAGGACCATCGATGCCCTTGAATTCCCACTGGTTTAGGCTGGTCTCAAAACTGAGCGTCAGGCAGTTGTGGTTTTTCAGGTCTTCCGGGTTTTGTGGCGCGCCAAATTTCTCAATATAGGATGGAGAGGCGGCGACGGTCCGGTGAACCGGCCCAAGCTTGCGTGCGATCAACGTGCTGTCGGGCATATCGGCGATACGGATCGCCACATCCACCTCTTCTTCAACCAGATTGACTAGGCTGTCTGTAAGAGTCAATTGAATGCGCAATCCCGGATAACGGGCCAGGAATTCCGGGATCAGGGGCTGAATATGAAACTGCGCAAAGGCCGTCGAAGCATTCACCTTTAAAAGCCCGCGTGGTTCCGTGTGAAGCTCCGTCACAGCCATTTCCGCTTCGTCAATGGACGCTAGAATGGGAACGCACCGCTGATAAAAGGCGTGCCCCTCTTCGGTCATGCTCAAACGACGTGTCGTACGATTCAACAGCCGGGCGCCCAAGCGGTCCTCAAGCCGGCCAATTAACTTACTCACCGCCGAAGGGGTTAATTTTAATGCCCGTGCGGCTGCCGAAAAACTTTCATGCTCGACGACGCGAACAAAAACGGCCATTTCTCCCTGTTGATCCATTCCACCACCTGCTGAAACATGAGTTGTGATTTTTATTCATTAATTATAGGTTTTTTTCTCATACTTTCAATTTTCAGGCAATCCTTATCTGGATCAAAACTTCACATCATTGGGCAGCCCTAATGAAACCGGCTAATTACAGACACGGCAGGCCGGGGATGCCACCGCCACTGACGGCAATACCAGGCAGAGTTAAGACGCTTATTGCCCCCGACGCCAAATTGGCAATCGTAACCGTGCCGCCAACAACCCCAATTCCGCCAGCGCCTAAAAGTGAAAACCCTGATCCTCCAGCAGGCCCCCCGGCGGACGTCTGGAAATTGTTCAAATCATCCCAGTTGCCTTCACCGGAGCCTGTTGTCTCAACCAGAATATCGACGCCGACCAGTTGCACCCGAGGCACCGCCACCTCGCCAAACAACAAGGGCAGAAAATCGACTTCGGCAATGAGCTGTTTGGCTTTCAGCATGTCCGGGCGCGACCCCCAGGGGGCATTTTGAATACGCACGCCATTGGCGATGATCCGCGGCGGAAAAGACACTTCAAAATCGATAGGACCGTCAATGGAGAGCTGGCGTCCCGACAGGGTTCCAATGCGTTCTTGAAGATCGCGTTTCCAGCCTTCCAGATCGCTCAGGTTGGCATATCCAATGATCAACGCAATTCCGATCGCCAGCACGCCCATCTTAACAGTAAACCGGAACAACTTTCCTATAAGCCTGAACATGTCTTGTTTGTTTCCTCTTTTGTATTCACTGAATTAATGGAACAGGATGAAACGCTTTGGCTCTTTTTTCCGCCCGCTGGCGCATGGCCTGCGGCACGACTTTGGCATAACGATCTCTGTTTAGTTCCGTTTTGGGATTTCCCAGTGCCGCCGCAATATAAAACCACATCAACGCCGATTCAGGGTCCGCCTTGCCGCCCTCACCCTTTGCCAGCATGATCGCCAACTGATTTTGCGCGGCCAGTATTCCGCTTTTTGCGGCCTTTTCGAACTGCTCGCGGGCAGTCTGCAAATTTTGCTCTACACCCTCGCCCCGATAGGTCATCAGGGCCAGGTTATACAGGGCCAGACCATCGCCACCGTCTGCCGCTTTTGCAAACCAGTGAGCGGCCTTTTCCAAATCCTTTGGCACACCCTGGCCGGATTGGTAAAGGCCAGCCAGATTATACTGGGCCGCCACATAACCTTGCCGGGCCGCCACCTCAAACCATTTGGCTGCCGCTTCCGCATCGACATCCGTCCCCCGGCCTTGCAGATAGGCGATGGCCAGATTGAATTGTCCCTCCGCAAAATCATGTTCCGCCGCCGATTCAAAATAGTCGAATGCCTTAACCTGGTCTTTTTGCACGCCATGCCCACGGGCGTACAAACGACCCAGATTGGTAAATGATTGCGGGATATCATGTTGAGACGCGCGGGCGTACCAGCCCGCAGCGGCTTTTGGGTCTGTCCGGACACCCCGCCCATGTTCATAGGCGACACCCAGATTGTGCAGAGCCGGTCCATAATCCATATCTGCCAGCGCCCGCCAGAGTTCAACGGCGGCATGGTATTTTTTATCCCGATAGGCGGCAATGCTGTCGATAAATTCCTGCGGTGTCGGCTCGGGCGCCCCCGTTTCATCAGGCAGTTGAAGGTCACTGTCATCAGGAAGCGTCAGCCCGCCATCTTCCGGCAGGGTCAGTTCATTCTCGCTGGGTAAAGTCAGTTCATTTTCGCCGGGAAGTGTAAGCTCGTTTTCGCCGGGCAGCATCAACCCCTCCTCTCCCGGCAGCGCTAGATCGCTCTCACCGGGGAGCATCAAATCGCTCTCATCAGGCAACTTGAGCTGGCCGTCCCCCGTGTCTGCAACCGCCAAAACCGGAACTCCGGACAGAACGAACAGCACAAGAAAGCTGCGAAAAACGGGTAAAAATCTGAACATTAAACATCATATGCATGATTTTTGCCCATGATGCCACAATATGTAGCACCACAGGAGCAAATAAATCTCACCCTGTCCGGTTCCCGCGCGCATCCCGTCGCACTCGGGTATTTCGGGGTCGCCATTGGAACAGACACCATGCCTTGACGCTGGCATTGGAACCGGATTAGCTAGGGATCTGATTAGAAAAGGCTTTGATCCGTTGAAAAAATATTCGCTCTTCAGCCTGGCGCGTAATGCCCTGAATTTCCATCAGGACTGGGACAAAGCCTGGCGCAGCCCTGAACCAAAGAAAAACTACGACGCGATCATTGTCGGCGGCGGCGGTCACGGCCTTGCAACGGCTTATTATCTGGCCAAGGAACACGGCCTGAGCAACGTTGCGGTGCTCGAAAAAGGCTGGTTGGGCGGCGGCAATACAGGCCGCAACACGACCATTATCCGCTCCAACTATCTGTGGGATGAAAGCGCCGCGATCTATGAAAAATCCCTACAGCTCTATGAAGGGCTCAGTCAGGACCTGAACTACAACATCATGCTCAGTCAGCGCGGTGTCCTCAATCTTGCCCACAATCTGCACGATTTGCGGGAACTGAACAGGCGGGTCAATGCCAACCGACTGAACGGAATTGATTCGGAGTTTCTGACAACCGAGCAGGTCAAAGATTTCGTGCCGATCATTAATGCCTCGCCCAACATTCGCTATCCGGTTTTGGGGGCCTCCCTGCAGCGACGTGGTGGTGTTGCCCGCCATGACGCCGTCGCCTGGGGATTTGCCCGCGCCGCCGATGCAAGGGGCGTTGACATCATCCAGCAATGTGAAGTTACAGGCATCCTGCGTGATGGCGACCGGGTCACCGGGGTGGAAACCACCCGGGGGACCATCCATGCACCGAAAGTCGGCATTGTCGCCGCCGGTCATTCCAGTGTTTTGGCGGCCATGGCCGGTATTCGCCTGCCCATCAACAGCTATCCCCTGCAAGCCATGGTTACGGAACCCGTCAAACCGATCCTCAATTGCGTTGTCATGTCGAGCGCCGTGCATTGCTATATCTCGCAATCAGACAAGGGCGAGATGGTTTTGGGCGCGGGTATTGATGGGTATAACAGCTACACACAAAGAGGCAGCCTGCATATCGTTGAAGACCAACTGGCATCCGTCTGTCTGCTGTTTCCGATGCTCAGCCGCTTAAGAATTATGCGAAAATGGGGCGGCATCGTCGACACCTGCCCCGACGCCAGCCCGATAATATCCAAAACCCTGGTCGAAGGCCTTTATATCAATGGCGGCTGGGGAACCGGCGGCTTTAAGGCAACGCCCGGTTCCGGTTGGGTTTTCGCCCACACCATCGCCCGCGACGAACCTCATAGCCTCAACGCGCCGTTCGCATTGGACCGCTTTACAACCGGTGCCTTGATCGACGAACACGGCGCTGCCGCTGTCGCGCATTAAGGGAGAGAAAACATGATCCTCATCCCCTGCCCCTGGTGCGGCGAACGTGAAGAGACGGAATTTCACCATGGCGGTGAAGCCCATATCGAGCGCCCGAAAGACCCCGATACAATTTCCGATGCCGATTGGGCCGAATATCTGTTCATGCGGGCCAACCCGAAAGGTCTTTTTCTGGAGCGCTGGGTGCATGAAGCCGGGTGCCGGCGCTGGTTCAATCTGGCCCGCAACACGGCGACCAATGAAATCATCGGTTCCTATAAAATGGGCGAGAAACCGCCAAAGGGAGCGAGATAATGGCGCAGCAAAATCGCTTGCCCGATGGCGGCCGGATTGACCGAAGCCAACCCGTCAACTTCACCTTCAACGGCCACCATATGCAGGGCTACGCAGGCGATACACTGGCCTCAGCCCTGCTCGCCAATGGCGTTCGGCTGGTCGGCAGAAGCTTCAAATACCATCGCCCGCGCGGTATCATGGCGGCAGGTGCCGAAGAAGCCAACGCCCTCGTACAACTGGAGACCGGCCCCCGAACCCTGGCCAGCCAACAGGCGACACGGATCGAGCTCTATGAAGGCCTGTCGGCAACCAGTATCAACTGCTGGCCCGGCCCGTCTTTTGATTTGATGGCCGTCAACAGCTGGTTCCACCGCCTGATGCCCGCCGGCTTTTACTACAAGACGTTTATGTGGCCGAAATCTGGCTGGAAATATTACGAACATTTTATTCGCCGCGCCGCCGGGCTTGGCGTTTCGCCCAAAGAACCGGACCCGGACCAGTATGATCATATGCATGCCCATTGCGAGGTGCTGGTTATTGGCGCAGGACCATCCGGGCTGGCGGCAGCTCTTGCAGCCGGGCGCACCGGCGCAAGGGTCATGCTGGTTGATGAACAGGCAGAACTGGGCGGGCAACTGCTCAACGAAGCTTATGAAATTAACGGAAAACCGGCGCTGGGCTGGGTTGCAGCGGCAGAAACCGAACTTGCCGGCATGGCCGAGGTCACCCTCCTCAAACGGACAACCGCCTTTGGTTATTATGACCATAATTTCACCGGATTGATTGAAACACGCACCGCAAAACTGTCAGATGGCGGCGACAAGACCCGCCAGCGGCTCTGGCATGTCCGCCCCAAGCGGGTTGTGCTGGCAACAGGTGCGCTGGAGCGCCCCTTGATCTTCTCCGACAATGACCGGCCCGGCGTCATGCTGGCCAACGCTGTGCGCACCTATGTGCATCGCTATGGTGTTGCCCCCGGCAAGAAGATTGTCCTGATCACCAATAATGATGATGCCTACCGGACGGCCCTGACCCTGACCGATGCCGGGCTGGCCGATGTGACCGTGGTTGATATCCGCCCGGCACCAGACGGTGAACTGCCGACCCGAGCTCTGGAGGCAGGGGTCCGGATTATCGACCAGTCAACGATCACCGGCGTCACCGGCGCACGCGCTTTGAAATCCGTAGAGATCATGTCCCTGACCAGTGACGGCAGCGGGGTCACCGGCCCGGCGAGAACCCTGCCCTGCGATGTCATCGCCTCTTCCGGCGGCTGGAACCCGGTTATTCATCTGCATTCCCATTCCGGCGGCAAAGCGGTTTTTGATCAGGCCCGTGGCATTTTCATTGCCGGCGAAACCGCACAAGCCTCACGATGCATAGGCGCGGCAAACGGTGATTTTCAACTGAACAACTGCCTGAAAGATGGGTTTCAGGCGGGCAAGGAGGCGGCCCGACTTTCCGGTTTCAAAAAGACAGGCCGTCGTAAACTTCCGACAGCACCTGTGATTGATGAAGCGCCGCAACGCCTGATCTGGGCGCTGCCAACAACCAAACCCATTGGCGAACGCGGCAAACATTTTCTGGACCTGCAACATGATGTGACGGCGGCGGATGTTCAACTGGCGGCCCGTGAGGGCTACCGCTCGGTCGAACACGCCAAGCGCTACACCACATTGGGAATGGCGACGGATCAAGGAAAAACCGGCAACATTCCGGGCATGGCCGTATTGGCACAGGCGCTGGGGGTCGAAAACCCTGGCGATGTTGGCACAACGACATTCCGTCCTCCCTATACACCCGTAACGGTAGGGGCTTTTGCCGGGCGAAATGTCGGTGTTTTGACCGATCCTGTTCGGATGACACCTCTGCACCACTGGCATGAACTGGCAAGCTGCGAATGGGAAGATGTGGGCCAATGGAAACGCCCCTGGTATTACCCGAAAGATGGCGAAAGCATGCAAGCGGCCGTTAACCGGGAATGTCTGGCGGTCCGCAATACGGTCGGCATTCTGGATGCCTCAACACTTGGGAAGATTGATATTCAGGGCCCGGACGCCGCCGAGTTCCTGAACCGCATTTACACCAACGCCTGGTCCCAACTGGCCATTGGCAAATGCAGATATGGATTGATGCTGAAGGAAGACGGTATGATCTTTGACGATGGCGTCACATCGCGCCTCGGCGAAAATCATTTCCTGATGACCACAACGACCGGCAACGCGGCGACGGTCCTCGGATGGCTTGAAGAATGGCTGCAAACGGAATGGCCGGAACTGAAAGTTTACTGCACGTCAGTGACCGAAGCCTGGGCCACGATGACGCTTTGCGGCCCCATGGCCCGAAAACTGCTGTCGGAATTAACCGATGACATGGACCTCTCGCCAGACGCGTTTCCATTCATGACCGTGCAGGAGGCAACCGTAGGCGGCATCCCGGCCCGGATTTTCCGTATCAGCTTTACAGGTGAGCCGTCGTTCGAGATCAATGTACCGGCCAGTTATGGAGTGGCCTTATGGACCCAGTTCATCATTGCCGGCGAAAAATACGGAATCACACCGTATGGTACGGAAACCATGCACGTTCTGCGCGCCGAAAAAGGGTATATCATCGTTGGACAGGAAACCGACGGAACGGTGATGCCGCAAGATTTAGGCATGGACTGGATTTTGTCCAAAAAGAAGGATTTTATCGGGCGTCGTTCGTTCGCCCGCTCCGACGCGAACCGCGATGACCGAAAACAACTGGTTGGCCTGTTGCCTGTGAACGAGAAAGAAGTTCTGGAAGAAGGCGGCCAGATCATTACAGATAAACAGAACAAACCACCTGTACCCATGATCGGTCACGTCACCTCCGGTTATTATTCTGCCAATCTCGGACGTTCCTTTGCAATGGCTTTGGTAAAGAGTGGCCGCGAACGGATTGGTGATACGGTTTATGTGTCGAGCAAGGGGAAAACCGTTTCAGCGGAAGTCACCGCACCTGTTTTCTTTGACCCTGAGGGAGTTCGGCTCAATGGTTAACAGCTATCTCCGGCAAAGCCCGCTTGCCCATCTTCATCTCGAATCCCGCCGCCATATGACATCCGGCTCTAACGAAAGCGCCGTCTCGCTAACCGAGCATCCTGCCGTTACGCAAATACTGGTGCGCGGTCAGTCTGCCGATCCGGCTTTTATACAGGCAATTGAGAAAGTCCTCTCCGTTGCCTTGCCTGTTGTACCTTGCACGTCTTCGGGAAATGCTGACGGCCCTCATATTCTGTGGATGGGCCCCGACGAATGGCTGATTATCAGTCCTGACCAACAAAAGGAGGATATTCACCGCCTCCTGAACAATGCTCTCACCGGGCTCCACGCGGCCCTTATCGATGTCAGTGAAAGCCGTACGGTTATTCAGTTGGGAGGCCCAAACGCCCGGCATGTTCTTGCGAAAGGCTGTTCCATCGATCTACATTCCCTTCAATTTTTGCCGGGACAAACCGTTAACACACTTCTTGCCAAAGCCCATATCACGCTGCACAAGCCTGTGTTTGCCGACCCCACTGCCGCCTCCGTTTTCCGGATTTTTGTCGCGCGCAGTTATGCGGAATACCTTTGGTCATGGCTCGAAGATGCAAGTCGGGAATATGGCTTGGAAAACCTTCAACCATAACCATGCATTCATAGCCATTCACACAAAATAACGCAAACGCACGTTAATTTTCTTACCTAACATTGGTTTTCCCTATATGTTTATAGGGCATATTTTTGCTTTTATTATCGCGTAGGTTTCACATCTGTGTCGCCTTTGCGCACAACCCATAAATGAATATCGGATATTTTATGACGACAGGGCCACTCAGCAATGAAGATGTCGCCAAGCTTCTTTCAGACCCCTCTCCAAACGCGCGTATGGAGGCTGCGACAAAAATAGCGACCGATTTCAACCGCGATTCCTTGTCGGACAAAGAGCGTGGCATTGCTGAAGATATATTCAGAATAATGCTTAATGATGCGGAAGTCCGGGTCCGTGAGGCGCTGGCTGTAAACCTTAAAGAAAACGTCGCGCTGCCGCATGATGTTGCGCTTGCCCTGGCCAATGATGTGAGCAGCGTATCTCTTCCCATATTGACCTTTTCCGAGGTTTTGAGTGACAGCGACCTGATCGAAATCATTTCAACGCAGAACGAAGAAAAACAGATTGCCATTTCGGGGCGCCCACAGGTTTCTCAGTCCGTATCAAGTTCTCTCGTCAATACTGGTCGGGAAAATGTGGTTTCAACTCTGGTTGCCAACGAAGGTGCCGATATATCCGAAGCCGCCTTCGCACAGGCCGTCGATCAACTGGGCGACAGCGAGAAAGTGCAACAGGCAATGGTCGGCAGATCCAGCTTGCCAATCTCCATCACGGAGAAGCTGGTGACGCGGGTTTCCGATGCCTTACGCATGGAATTGATGAAGCGTCATGATCTCACCGCCGATACAGCTGCCGACCTTCTTCTGCAAAGCAGGGAGCGGGCAACCGTAACTTTGTCAACGGAATCAGCGAACGCCAATGTCGTAAAACTGGTTAAACAGCTTCACCAGAACGGGCGGTTGACATCATCCATCATATTGCGGGCCCTCTGTATGGGTGATTTTCGATTTTTCGAATGTGCGCTTTCCGAACTCGCCGAAATTCCCTTAATCAATGCCCGCACCCTGATCCACGACCCTGGAAAAACGGGATTAAGACGCCTTTGGCTGGCCAGTAAAATGCCCGAACCCCAGTTGGTCGCCGTTTACGCCGCCATTCAGGCGGCATCCGAGCTGGAATATGATGGTGAACCGAACGACCGACAGCGGTTTTCAAGAAAACTCATTGAGCTGATTTTAACCCAATATGATGATCTCGGTGTCGAGTTTGAGTCTGATGATCTTGAATACCTGCTGACAAAAATGTCCCGATTGCCGGCATCCCTAAAGAACCACGAATAATGCCGGAAAATGAACAAACCAATGGAACGCACCACTGATGACACCTGATGAGTTCACTTTTATCTCGACGCTCATAAAACAGCGTTCAGGATTGGTCCTTACCGAAGACAAGGCCTATTTGCTTGATAGCCGCCTCATGCCTGTGGCGCGTCAACATGATATTGCAGGTTTGAGTGATTTAATCAGCCAAATCCGCATGCGCAAGGACGAAGCACTTATCAAGGAAGTCGTTGAAGCCCTGACCACAAACGAATCGCATTTTTTTCGCGACACGCATCCGTTTGAAGTCCTGCGCGACGGTATTATGCCTGAATTAATGCCCAACAGACCCGGCAAGTCCCTGCGGATCTGGTGCGCTGCTGCGTCAAGCGGTCAGGAACCGGCATCCATAGTCATGACTCTGAATGAAATGGGCGCAGCTCTGGCCGGTTGGCGTTATGAGTTGGTGGGTACCGATATCTCCGAAGATATTCTCGCCAAAGCGAAGAAAGGCCTCTACAGCCAGTTTGAAGTTCAACGTGGCATGCCCATCCAATTGCTACTCAAGTATTTTAACAAAGTCGATGAAAACTGGGCATTCAAGCCCGAATTTCTGGGCAAAATTACCTACAAATATGCCAACCTTCTGGACAACCAGTCCATGCTCGGAAAATTCGACATCGTATTTTGCCGGAACGTTCTCATCTATTTTGACCGCGAAACAAAAGCCAAGGTATTGGAAATGATACATGGCATGATGCCTGATGATGGGAAGCTCCTTCTCGGTGGCGCTGAAACAGTTGTCGGCATCACCGACAAGTTTAAATCCGTACCGGGCAAGCGCGGGCTCTACCAAAAAAACTAAATGGTGCTCAGCAGGAAACCTGCAGACAGCCAGAGATTTGTTGCCGCCGCCATAATCAATCCCCCATAAGTCGCGGCCATACCAGCCTGCCGCCATCGCAATCGCTGCAGCCCCCGCTCAAGGGCATAGATGTGGCAAAGCCGGCCAATGACAAGCAGGCTGCCAATCACATGAAGCTTGTTCAGAGAGATATCATTCAATTCCGCCGCCCCCATCAAAATTAGAATCAGGGGAACATATTCACTGAAATTTCCATGAGCCCGAACGGCCCGGATCATTTCCGGGTCTCCCCCGTCCAACAAGGCTATTTTTTTCCGATAGCGCATTCGTGTGATGCGCACCCCCAACAGCAAAAATAGCATCCCGAGAATTCCTGCGTATAAACCTGTTACATAAACCATCTCGCCCGCGCTCCTCTTGAGTTCATAATTAAATATGTTAATTAACATATTTAATTATGATGTATAACATATTTCAGTCAATTCTCATTTTCCGGAGACATCCATGGGTTATTCCGCCGAACACACCGCACAAACACGCCAACGGATTATCGATAATGCTTCGCAGCTCTTTAAAAAACATGGTTACAAAGGTGTAAATATCGATCAGATCATGGCCAAAAGTAATCTGACTCGAGGCGGATTTTATGCCCACTTTAAATCAAAAGATGATCTATTCATGGAAACCATCCGACCCATGGAGATTCCACAGAATACGAAAAATGCTGGAAAAGACCCCACCGATTTCAATGCAATTATCGCCTATTACTTGAGTCCGGCGCACAGGGATCATCCCGAGTCCGGTTGTCCGCTGCCCGCCTTTGCGAAAGATATCGGCGTTTCCAATCCAGAAGCCCGACAGCGATATGCGAATCTTTTTAATGGTTTCACGCGCATTTTGATTGAAACGATGAAAAACAGGGAAGACATCCGGTTTAAAGATCGTGCCATCGCTGTCCTGGCCCTGATGATTGGAGGAATTGTTGTCGCGAGGGCGCTTGGAAAAGGGAAAACTTCAGAAAAGATTCTGGCCGCCTGCCGGTCTGGCGCCCGGCTGCTTGCTGGTCATCAGGGCTCAAAAGGGACATCACAATCATGAAAATCATACCCATCGAAACCACCGAAATGCACACCGGCGGCGAGCCTGTGCGCATTGTGGATCGTGGTTATCCACAAATACCGGGCGACACCCTTCTTGAGAAACGCCAATACGCCCGCCAGCATCTCGATCATTTACGGCGGTTTTTGATGTTTGAACCCCGTGGCCATTTTGACATGTACGGGGTTATCCCCGTTGAACCGGACCATCCGGATGCTCATCTGGCGGTATTGTTTATACACAACGAGGGCTATTCCACCATGTGCGGCCATGCGGTTCTGGCATTGGGCCGCTATGCCATCGATAAAGGGTTGGTGGAACCACAGGCACCGGAAACCCAGGTCAATATTCAGTGCCCCTGCGGGCTTGTGCGTGTATTTGTTGAAGGCGTTCAGGGCCGCCCAGGCCGTGCCCGTTTTGAGAGCGTCGCGGCCTTTGTTCTGGCACGAGAGAAAGTCATATCAACAGTCGATTACGGACCCGTAGCAATCAACATCGCCTATGGCGGCGCTTTCTATGTCATCATTGCCGCAGATCAGTTCGGGCTAGACGTACGCACGTCCAAAACGGTCGACCTGGTCAACGTCGCCCAAACGATAACCGAGGCCACAAAATCGCAAATAGAAATTACACATCCCGACGACCCCGATCTGGGTTTCCTTTATGGGACCATACTAACCGATGGTGACGACGCCTATTCGGACCAACCGACTGCCAACATCTGCGTCTTTGCCAATTCCCAGGTTGACCGAAGCCCTACCGGGTCCGGTGTTACGGCCCGAATCGCCCTGCAACATCGATGCGGATCTATCCAAATAGGCCAACAGCGTCTGTTCGAGAGCATTACCGGCAGCATTTTCTCAGGAGAAGCCATCCAGGAAACGACTTGTGGGCCACATAAAGCCGTCATCGTTGAAGTGGGGGGCATGGCCCACTATAGTGGCAGTTCGACGTTCACTTATGAAAAAGACGACAGCATCGGACAGGGTTTCTTACTGCGTTAACCCGTGGGCCGCAGCAAAGGTATCAACCGCGTTTTTGGCAATTTCGGTAATCTCTTGCGGACTTAATGTCGGCTTCAGGCCCAACAGCATTTCCATATTCAACGGGAACGTAACCATGCCCAGGAACTTTCGTGCCTCAACCGTAGTATCCGCAGCCTCCAATTGCCCTGACTCGACAAGAATATCCAGATAAAGGGCCAACTGGTTGATAACCCAACCGGGCCCCATTTCAAAAAAAGATTTGCCCAGTTCCGGAAAACGGCCAGATTCGGAAATGACGACACGGATCATTTCAATACCTTGCGGGGATGTGATAATCCGTAACACATGCTCCCCCGTTTTCTGAAGGATATCGCAAGGTAACTCATTTGTGATCAGGTCTTCGGACGATAACGGACAGTTCTCCCGCCCGCCTTGTTGTTCACAAAGCATGTGCATGATATCGCCAAACAGAGATTCTTTATTTTCGTAATAACTGTATACCGTCCGCTTGGAAACCTCGGCTTCTGCGGCAATAGCGTCCATGCTGACAGAACCGAAGCCCCGCTCCAGAAACAGCTTGGCCGCTGCTTCAACAATCGACACCTGCTTTGGTGTCATTGCCGCTTCTTCATGTAAATCCAACTGAAGTGCGGGGGTTGCCATACAAAAACTCCTTGACCTGAAAATAAAATCAAATTAGTAAACTACACCGTACCGTTTACTACACTACTCGGTATAGTCTACATACAAAAAGATAAAAATCAAAATCTGCGTCATAAAAAAATCATACGAGGAGATTAACTCATGGATACGGTTCATGGAATCACAAATTCAAACGGCAAGGTCAACAGTGCCTTTGACCTGAAAGTTGTTGGCTTTTCCCAATGGATTCTCAAATGGCGCTGGTTTGTGATTATCGCAACGTTGGCGATTGCCCTTTCGGCAGCTTCCGGGGCCCGTTTTCTGGGTTTTTCAACGGACTATCGTGTGTTTTTCAGTGACCAGAACCCGCAATTGACAGCCTTTGAGGATTTACAGAAAATCTACACCAAGGATGACAACATCCAGTTGGTTCTCAAACCGGGTGCTGGCGATATGTTCACGCCTGAACTGATGGCCGCAACCCGTGAACTGACCGAGAAAGCCTGGAAGACACCCTATGCAACCCGTGTCGATTCGCTTACCAATTTCCAGCACAGCTATGCGGACGGTGATGATTTAACCGTCCGCGACCTGATCAACCGACAAGGCCTCGTCACCCAGGAAATGGCAGACGAAGCCAAGGCCGTTGGGCTCAACGAACCATTGCTGGTTAACCGTCTGGTTTCACCGGACGGCAAAACCGTCGCCATCAACATCAATCTGACGTTACCGGGAGAGAGTCTGGAGGAAGGCCCTTCCGCCATGGCCTATGCGCGACAGATCGCTGATGAGTTCCGGCAGGCCAACCCCGAGGTGCGTGTCGCAATCACCGGGCTGGCGGCGTTGAACAACGCGTTTTCAGAAGCCTCCATGGCCGATATGGAAAAATTGATCCCGCTGATGTATGGCGGGCTGCTCTTGGTCATGGTGCTGTTGTTGCGCTCTTTTAGCGGAACAATTGCGACAATCATGGTCATTGGTTTGTCGGCAGCTACGGCAATGGGGTTAACCGGATGGATGGGTATTCTCCTGACGCCGCCATCCTCCACAGCACCAACCATTATTCTGACCATTGCCATTGCTGACAGCGTACACATCCTCATCACCATGCTACATGAAATGCGTCAGGGCGCGACAAAACGCGACGCGATTATTGAAAGCATACGCGTCAATTTCTCACCGGTCTTTCTGACCAGCATAACGACTGTCATTGGCTTCATGTCTCTGAACTTCAGCGATGCACCGCCGTTTCAGGATCTCGGCAACATCACGGCCATGGGCGTGATGGCTGCCTGGGCCTATTCCATCCTGTTTCTTCCAGCGCTGATGTCCGTTCTGCCTGTCCGCGTAAAACCACAGGCCACATCGCAGGCAACCTCCATGACCAAACTGGCAAACCTGATCATTTCAAGATACCGCCCCATCTTCATTGGTATGACGGTGCTGGTTGTTTCCCTGACGGCCCTTATTCCGCAAATCGAACTGAACGACAAATTTGTCGAATATTTTGACAAGTCCATCGCCTTCCGCACGGACACCGACTTTGCCCAGGAAAACCTGAGTGGCGTCTATCAGATGCAGTTTTCAATCACAGCCAGTACCGAAGGCGGAATTAGCGACCCCACGTATCAGAAAAATCTGGACGCTTTCAAGGTCTGGTTTGCCGAACAGCCAGAGGTCGTTCATGTGCAAAGCCTGACCGATATCATGCTGCGCCTGAACAAGAACATGCATGGCGATGATCCGGCTATGTATAGCCTGCCAGAAGAACGTGATCTGGCGGCGCAATATCTGTTGCTATTTGAAATGTCCCTGCCCTATGGACTGGATTTGAACAACCAGATCAATGTCGATAAATCGGCATCACGGTTCATAGCAACGCTCAAGAATGTCTCAACCCGCGAAGCCCGCGATCTGGAAGATCGGGCGGAAGCCTGGCTGCAGTCCAACTTCCTGTCTTCGACGTCTGCAGAAGCGACAGGCCCCTTCATCATGTTTGCCTATATTTCACAGCGCAATATCGAAGGCATGTTGGTGGGAACAACGCTGGCGTTCATCTTGATTTCCCTGCTCCTGACCTTCGCTTTGCGCGATATCAAACTGGGCGCCGTCAGTCTGGTGCCCAACCTAGTGCCAGCCCTCATGGCCTTTGGCTTGTGGGCAGCCTTTATCGGTCAGGTGGATGTGGCGGCCTCCATTGTCACAGCAACCAGCATGGGCATCATCGTTGATGCGACGGTTCACTTCCTGAGCAAATACCAGCGCGCGAAAAGACAGCGTAACGCCGACACCCCCGATGCTATACGCTATGCCTTCTCCACCGTTGGCACAGCGCTCTGGGTGACTTCGGCCATTCTCATTGCCGGGTTTGGCATTCTGTCGCTCTCGGCTTTCCGCATCAATCAGGAACTTGGGCTTCTGACCGCCATCACCCTGGTCTGCGCCCTGTTGGCGGACTTTTTATTGCTGCCTGCCCTCCTACTCATCGTCGACAAAGACAAAAAATCTGTAGAAAAAAAGGATATTTCAAATGACCTCCCAAATCAGCCCGTTCTTGCAACGAAATAAAACTGCGCCCGCCTTGCTATTTGCAGGGCTGGCTCTGCTGGCCGTCTCAACGGCGCCCGCATTGGCGGAAACACCCGAAGAAAAAGGCCTCGCCATCGCCCAGGAGATCGACCGTCGTGACATCGGTTTCGGCGACAGCCAAACCACCCTGTCGATGATCCTGACCAATTCCCATGGAGAAACCAGCACCCGCAAGCTGCGCCTCGCAACGTTGGAAAATCCGGAAAAAACAGAGGGGGACAAAAGCCTGACGGTTTTTGACCATCCTCGCGACATCAACGGAACCGCTTTTCTAAGTTTCACGAAAATCCTCGAACCGGATGATCAGTGGCTCTATCTGCCAGCCCTCAAACGGGTCAAACGGATATCCTCGTCCAACAAGTCAGGCCCTTTTGTCGGCTCCGAGTTTGCCTATGAAGACCTGGTTTCCTTTGAGGTTGGCAAATATACCTACAAATGGATAGCCAATGAAAAATGCGGAGAGCTGACCTGTTTTGTCGTCGAGCGTTTCCCTTTGTATGAAAACTCCGGTTACACCCGGCAAGTCACCTGGGTCGATCAACAGGAATACCGCGTCCAGAAGGTCGAATTTTATGACCGCAAGGAATCACTGCTGAAAACCTTGGTTCAGTCGAAATACGAGAAATATCTCGGTCAGTACTGGCGGCCTTTGCAGATGGAGATGAAGAACCATCAAACCGGAAAAGAGACCACCCTCACGTTTGAGCCCTATGAGTTCCGGGTCGGTCTCAACGACGGCGCATTCACACCCAATCGCCTGAAGAAAATCCGTTAAAAATGACAGAGCGCTTCCCCTACGTTCTGGTCATGGCGATGCTGCTGAACCCCGTCAGCAGCATCGCCCTTCAGGCTGCCGAACTGGAAATGGCCGGTTCCGGCAGTCTGGAAGTTCGGGTGTTTCCGAACGCACGGTCCTACAATGGGCAAAAGCGTTCAACCTTTTCGCCATCCGTCAGTCTGGAACCGGAATTCGTTTATGAAACGCAAGACGGCGCAGACCGACTGACCTTCATTCCTTTTGCCCGGCTTGATGCCCATGACGACCGGCGCAACCATTATGATCTGCGCGAAGCCAACTGGCTGCATCTGGCCAACAGATGGGACATGCAGGTCGGTCTTGGCAAAGTGTTTTGGGGGGTTACGGAATCCCGCCATCTTGTCGATATCATCAACCAAACTGACACTATTGAGAACACCGACGGGGAAGACAAGCTGGGCCAACCGATGATCAATGTGAACCTGCAAAGCGATTACGGGACATTAGGCTTGTTCATCTTGCCCGGCTTTCGCGAACGCACCTTCGCCGATGACGATGCCCGCCTGCGCGGTCCAAAGCCCATGCAAGCCGATGATGCGACTTACGATTCCAGCGCCGAAGCGAAACATGTGGATCTGGCCGTTCGCTGGTCCCAAACGATGGGCGACGTCGATTTTGGCATCAGCCATTTTCATGGCACCAGCCGAGAGCCACGCGCCATTTCCAGCACCCGTGCCGACGGCGCTCAGGTGTTCATTCCCCATTACGATCAAATCGAACAGTCCGGCCTCGATCTCCAGTACACGCAGGATGCCTGGTTATGGAAGGCAGAAACCATTGTCCGCACGGGTCACGGAGACCGCTTCGCTGCGGCTGTTGCCGGTGTGGAATATACCTTTTACCAGATAGCCGAGGGCACCTCTGATCTCGGTCTACTGGCCGAATACCTCTACGATGGACGAGACACCAGCGCACCGGCAACCTTAGCCAATAATGACCTGTTTATTGGGGCCCGCTGGACTCTTAATGATGAACAGGACAGCAGCCTTCTGGCTGGCGCCATCATCGACCGGAACACGCAGGAGACCGCTATCTCGTTTGAAGCGGAACGCCGTTTGAGCGGATATCTGAAAGCCGAAATTGAGGCCCGCTGGACGGAGAATGTGCCGTCAAACGGCTCGTTTTCAGGCATTCACAACGATGATCATGTGATTTTTCGGCTAACGCGGTATTTTTAAGGACAGTCAGACGAAGGTCACGCGCACTTCCCCTAAAGGCGTAACGCGAGAAAGCACCGTACATGGCTTGGTTATCCATTGTGTGGCGACAATGGAACCGGTCATGATCACATCCCCCGCCTTCAGAACCTCGTCGCGTTCCGCCTTTTGATTGGCGAGCCACGCCAGAGCCTGCAGCGGGTTGCCCATGACGGCACTGCCCCGACCTTCACCGATCTCAGTCCCGTCAATCTGCATGACCCCGTGCGCCATGCTTAAATCCATATCCGTTATCGGCACTGGCGGCCCAAGCACGGCCCCGGCGGAAAAGAAGTCATCGGCAATCAGGCTGGGGGTGCCAAAATCATGAAAATCGGCATAACGGTTATCGACGATCTCGACAGCGGCCATGGCCACTTCTACGGCATCAGCAACAGAGGCCTGCGAAAATGGCGTGTCACCCGGCTTCAGAGTCCGGCCCAGCCGAAGCGCAATTTCACATTCCACCCCAACCCCGACGAAATCAATAAGTCTCAGGGTCACCGCATCGGACACCACTTCATTGGCATAGAGCCTGCCCGCACACGGATGGTCAATGCCCAGAAACTCCTGCATGACCGGCGTTGTGCAACCAATCTTATGGCCAATGGCAGGCCCTTTCTCAGCCTCAAGCAGGGCACATAGAGCATTCTGCACATCGTAGCCTTCAGAAACGGTTGCCGGCGCAAGGTTGTCTGCTAGCCGTTCGGCAGCGCTTTTGGACTGGCGCATTTGGGCAAAAGCCTTTGCCGCATCTTCTATAGTGCCCGCTTTCATCCCGCGGCCCCATTTGCAACAAACAGGATTTTCCCGTCCCGTCCTTCACGCTCAGCATGGGCCAGCGCTTCCGCCACCTGATCGAAGCGATAGGTCGCCTCAACCGGGGAATGCAATACACCATCCATGAACAGCTGCGCCATTCCGGCATAGACATTTTCAATTTCAGCCCGCGACTGCTGAAACAGGCGTTTGACCAGCCAGAAGCCGGTCAGGCTGATTTGATGGATAATTGCCTGGGTGGGTGTGATCATGCAGGGTTCACCCGAGAGAAACCCATAATTTACCACAATCCCGCCATCGGACAGGCAATCTGCCAGATGCTGGCAGGATTTTCCACCTGCCGCATCAATGGCAAGGGGTACATTTGCGTCACCAATTTCGGCCCGCACCCGCGCGCCCAGATCATCGCCATCGACAAACACCAGATCGGCGCCGATGGTTTTTAAAGGTTCCACCAGTTCGGCGCGCCGGACAATATTGATGGTTTTCACATCCATCTGTTTGGCAAGTCGAATCACATGTTGGCCAACGGCCGAATTGGCAGCGTTCTGGATCACCCAGTCATCGGCTTCCAGATCGGCAAAATCTTCGAGCATGAAATGCGCAGAGGGTGGATTGGCCTTCATCTGCGCCGCCTGCAAAACGTCCAGCGTATCGGGGATACGGACCACCTGCTCCACCGGACAGACAATCTTTTCCGCCCAATTTCCGCGCCCCAGCAACAGCACCCGTTCACCAACCTTATAGTCTTCGACCCCGGCTCCCAGTGCCAAAATCCGGCCCACGCCCTCAATCCCCTGTCGGGCAGGCAAGGTATCCGGGCCCGGGTATTCACCCCGGATAATCAGAAGGTCAGCCGGGTTAATAGCCGAGGCCTCAACGGCAACAACAACTTCGTTCGCGCCGGGGGCATCCGGGTCCGCAACCTCAATGCACTTGCACACTTCATGCGGCACACCAAACGCGGCATATTCGATAACTTTCATAAGCATCCCTCAGTTCTGGCTGATTTTGACTGATCGTAGCCAGATCATAAGGATGCGCCAACCCTTAAACCGCCAGAAGGGTCTGATAGACCGCTCTTCAAATATTTGAATCCGGAAAACTTTCTTTGCGTTTGGCGATAAAAGCCAAGAGTTCCTCATCAGTGCCGGGGTCGATATCTGGTGCCTGATAGCTGCCGAGCATGTCTTTCACAATTATGGCGGCACGGGCAACGGTATCTTTCGAGCCTTCCGCTTCCCACTGTTCACAGGAATTGTTATCGGCGATGGGAGAGCGGTAAAAGGCCGTCTCGAAATTGGCCTGGGTATGAGAACAGCCGAGATAATGGCTGCCGGGCCCGACTTCCCGAATGGCATCGAGAGCCTGGCCGTTTTCTGTCAGGTCATAACCTTTGCATAGGACTTCCATCATCGCCAGTTGATCAATATCCATGACGAATTTCTCATAGCTTGATGCCAACCCGCCTTCCAGCCAGCCTGCACTGTGCAACATGAAATTGACCCCGCTGAGCACCGCCGGCATCAGGGTATTGGCGCTTTCAAAGGCGGCCTGCGCATCCGGAACCTTGGAAGCACAGAGGGAGCCACCGGAACGGAACGGCAGGTTCAGCCGCCGCGCCAGTTGCGCTGCGGCCGACAACACCAATGATGGCTCCGGTGTGCCGAAAGTAGGTGCGCCCGATTGCATGGAAAGCGAACTGGAAAACACCCCGAAGATCACTGGCGAGCCCGGCCGGATAAGCTGGGTTAGTGCCATGCCTGCCATGGCTTCCGCCAGAGCCTGGGTCAGAGTGCCAACCACAGAGGCTGGCGACATGGCACCGGCCAGAATAAACGGCGAAACAACCGAAGCCTGATTGGCCTTTGCATAGACCTTCAGCGCCCCCAGCATGGTCGCATCGAAAACCATGGGTGAATTGGCATTGATCAGGCTGGTGCAGACCGTATTCTGGTCGACAAACTCTTTACCGAAGAGAATATTGCACATTTCCACCGTGTCGGTCGCCCGGTCCGGATGGGTGACCGAGCCCATGAACGGCTTGTCGGAATAGCGCATATGGGCATAGACCATATCGAAATGTCGCTTGTTGACGGGGAGGTCCACCGGCTCGCAGACCGTGCCACCGGAATGGTGCATGGGGCCTGCCATGTAGGCCAGCTTGACGAAATTGCGGAAGTCTTCAATCGTTCCATAACGCCGCCCGCCCTCAAGGTCGCGGACAAACGGTGGACCGTAGACCGGCGCAAACACCAGATTGTTGCCCCCCATGACCACACTGCGGGCCGGGTTGCGGGCATGCTGGGTAAATTCGGCAGGTGCTGTTTTCAAAAGTGTGCGGAGCAGGCCCTTCGGAAAGCGTACGCGCTCGCCCTGCACATCAGCCCCAGCGTCACGCCACAGTCCGAGCACCTCTTCATCGTCGCGAAAATCAATGCCGATTTCCTGCAAGATCGTCTCCGCATTGCGCTCGATCAGTTCCAGCCCTTCCTCGCTGCACAATTCGGTCAACGGGATTTTTCGTTGGATGTAAGGCTGGGTCACCGCCGAAGCGGCAGCCCGGGTCGCCCGCCTTGCGTCGCGGCCGCGCCGCGCTCCCCGTCCTGTTTCTGCATTCATGGCTCAGCCCTCCAGCTTCATTTCAACTGCAGTCTATTCGGGCCGCCGTCCCTGACTAATCCGCTTGCGCCTCTTTGTGGTTTAAATGCGTCCTGCGGGTTTCCACGGGAACAAAACCGCGACATCACGCGATGACGGAAACGGAACAGCCAGGGTCGACAATCACCAAGAGTTGCCCGCCTTCAACAGGCATGAAATGTCTAGATAGGTATTCTTTTAAAAATGCCGAACGCGGTGGGAGATACGGGACATGAGAAGCCATGCACGGGTTGTTGTTATCGGTGGCGGGGTTGTCGGGGTCGGAACGTTATATCATCTGGCGAAAAAGGGCTGGTCGGACTGCATCCTGATCGAGCGCAAGGAACTGACATCCGGTTCCACATGGCATGCCGCCGGGCTGCTGCCTCTGTTCAACATGAGTTACAGCGTCGGCCAGATTCACAAATATTCGGTGAACTTCTATCGCGGACTTGAGGCCGAAACCGGCCAGGACGTCGGCCTGCGTCAGGTCAGCAATATCCGCCTCGCCATGAACCAGGACCGCATGGATGAATTTCGCCAATATGCGGGCGTCGCCGACACCATTGGCGTCGATGTGAAGTTCCTAACTCCCGACCAGGTCAAAGAGATCTGGCCGCTGTGCAATACGAATGGCCTCGTTGGCGCCATTCAGCACCCGGATGACGGTTATATCCAGCCCGCCGACCTGACCCAGGCCATGGCCCGCGGCGCCCGCAATATGGGGGCCGAAATCCAGCGCTTCACCACGGTCACGGGCATTGAGCAACTCGCCAGCGGCGAATGGCTGGTGAAAACCAGCGAGGGCGATATCACCTGCGAACATATAGTCAGCGCCACCGGTAACTTCGCCCGCCAGACCGGACACATGGTCGGCCTTGATCTGCCCGTCATTCCGATCGAACACCAATATATCGTCACCGAGCCGCATCCAGACATTCAAGCCCGACATGCCCAGGGACTGCCCGAAATGGGCGTGCTCCGGGAAGCCGATGGCGCCTGGTATATGCGCGAAGAAAACGGGGGGCTGCTGCTTGGGCCTTACGAAAAAGGCGCGCCCTGCTGTTATCTGGACGGTCCGTCGGATGACAGCGAATATGAACTGTTTCAGGAAGACTTGGAGCGCCTAGAGCCGCATATTGAATCCGCCATCAACCGCGTTCCGGCCTTTGGCGAGTCCGGCGTCAAGGAAGTCTTCAACGGGGCCATCTGCTATACGCCGGATGGCAACCCGATCATCGGCCCGGCGCCGGGCCTTAAAAACTTCTGGCTTAATGAAGGCCACAGTTTTGGCATCACGGCGGCAGGTGGCGCCGGTTGGCAGCTGGCGGAATGGATCGTCGAGGGAGAGCCGAGCATAGACATGCTGGGCGTCGTGCCACACCGCTTCGGCCCCTATGCCAGCAAGGAATATCTGCGTCGCAAAAATGAGGAAGCCTACGCCCACGTTTTTATCACCCATTTTCCCGATGAAGAACGTCCCGACGCCCGCCCTTTACGCACATCGCCCTGTTATGACCGCATGAAGGCCCTCGGCGCAGTTTTCGGCCAGAAATACGGATGGGAACGCCCCAACTGGTTTGCTCCAGAAGGCACACCACGAGAAGACGACTGGTCATTCCGCCGATCCAAATGGTTTGAGCACATCGGCAATGAGTGCCGCAACGTACAGGAAAACGTCGGGTTGCTCGACATGACGGCCTTCGCCAAATGCCGGATTTCCGGCCCCGGCGCGGAGGCCTATCTGGACCGTCTGGTTGCCAACCGCATCCCGAAAAAGCCGGGCCGGGTCCATTTGTGTCATGCCCTGACGGTGCAAGGCGGGGTGCGTTCGGAGTTTACCATCCTGCGCAACCCGGATGATTCCTTTTATCTGGTTTCGGCCGGGGCCATGGAAAACTTCGATCACGATTACCTTCAGAAAAACCTGCCGGATGATCGTTCCGTGCGCTTTGATTACCTGACCACCCAGATCGGTGTTCTGGTCGTCGCCGGGCCGAAATCCCGCGAACTCATGCAGCGGGTTTCCGATGTTGATTTCTCCAACGCGGCCTTCCCCTGGCTGACCGCCCAGCAGATCGATGTGGGCATGGCCAGCTCAACCGTCGCCCGTGTCAATTTTGTTGGCGAACTAGGCTGGGAAATACACCATCCCATGGAAATGCAGAACCATGTGTTCGATACCCTGATGGCCGCCGGGGCCGATCTCGGCATCAAACCTTTTGGCATTCGCGCCATGGACAGCCTGCGTCTCGAAAAATCCTATCGGCTGGTCGGCACCGAGCTGTCCATCGAATATGCGGCTTATGAATCCGGCCTGCATCGCTTCGTGCATCCCAACAAAGGCGATTTCATCGGGCGCGATGCCCTGCTCCAATGGAAAGACCGGGGCTTCGACAACCAGTTTGTCACGCTGGAAGTTCACGATGTGACCGACGCCGACGCGCTTGGCAACAACCCGGTCTTTCTGAACGGCAATACCGTTGGGCGCGCCACCGGCGGCGGTTATGGCTTTCGCATTGGCAAATCATTGGCTCTCGCCATGATCCATCCGGATGTGGCGGCGGAGGGTACCGAGCTTGAAATGGATATTCTCGGCACCCGCCATAAAGTAACAGTCATGCCGGAAAGCCCCTATGATGCGGAGAATGCGCGCCTGCGCTCCTGATCGGCTGAAATAAATAATCCTTATATAGGAATTTATACTTTATTTATGATTAAAAATCAGATATGTTTTTTTGACACACGATGATATCGCACATTTGATTTGAGGTGCGCCCCTTGCCTGACGCGGGCCTGGTAAAAACCGGACAACCCATAGTCGTTTTGCCAAGGGCTAACGTTCCACGGAATCAATCCAACCTTTCCTGCATTCACGCAGCCTGATGGCCTGTGTTGCGGAAGGGGCCGGTTTGTTCCTGGCGCGTTTTTTTATGCCCCGGAACTGAGATCAACCCCAGGCGCGGCCCTTCTGTCGCTGGCGCCTGTCAGCACGGAGACATTGCATGTTCTTACCCTCATTTGGACTGAAATCCACACTGGCAACGAACGCCAGCGCGGACTTTGATGATACCTTAAAAACGAAAAAAGCCCTGGGCAGCCTCGGCTATTACGAAACGCCCGAATACGGCCTCACCAGATATCCCGATACAAAACTGTTTGAGGGCATCAAGGACTTTCAAACGGACTACGGCCTCAAAGTAGACGGAGTCATGAAACCGGGCGGCGAGACGGAAAACGCCTTGGGAACAATCCTTAACGCTGAGAATATATCAAAACCCACTCCAAACAAAAGTTCACCTTCAGCTAAACCCGTGTCCATTTCCCCCCCGATAGCTGGGTTGGATGACGATGAGTTTCCTCAACAGAGTCAGCCACAGACTCGCCCCCTACCTTCAACGCTAGATGCCCTTGGTAATAAGTTTAACAAAACAGCTAAAGGCGTTCTTGGTCCTGCCTATACACAAGCAGCAGCACTTCTCAAAATAGCAGAAGAGATGTCACCCGGCGCGAACATCCGTGATATGCTTGATGGCTCCCGGGACACCATGGAGGGTATTAAGACCCTCGACCCTGAACGTCTGGCACTTGGGACAGCAACCATGCTAGCGGGCTTGGCGGGTTTATACCTTCCCGCAAATGTCGGTGGAGCAAAGCACATTTTCGGCGAACTTCTTAAATCAAAGAGAAATGATAGAGGGCTTACTGAAAGGCCGAAACTTCGCAGGAGAACCCGACGAAAAAGCCATTCTAAATAGGGCTATTAAGAAAGGCACCTTAGAGAAGCCAGCCCCATTAGGCCCACAAAACGCCGCAATTAGCTTGAGAAAATCGGCGCATAAGCCAGAATCACTGAGCAACGAACACACCCGCGCGTTTTATGTGGGCCGGGTTGAAAAGGCAAAAGAGATCAACCGGAAAATCAATGATCCGATTGAAGGAGCAAAAGACGGCGTTCAAATCCGTAACAAGGAACGGACATTAGCGCGGAGTTTAATGAAGGACAGAGCAGCAGCCGCAAAACTTGACCGTAAAAACCCGAATGCAACATTGAAACAGTTAGTTAAGAAACATAAATCCAAAGGCCTTACAGGCGACGCCATTTATGAAGCTATCCGGGACAGTGCTTTCAGGACAAACAAAAAGATCAATGATGAACTATTAAAAAAATAAGGAAATGGCCATGATCAAAAAGTATTCTGTACAGATTGAAGAAAATCAGGATGGCATCACGTATGTTGAAATCGATGCACAAGACGGCGTAGGAAAAGAATGGATAGACGATTTATGTAAGCATTTGAAAGGAAAATTTAGTTACGAAATTATTGATAAAGTTGATGGACCAGCTGGCGAAGTCATTCGAGATTTGGTGAACGGCAACAAAAACATCTATGTCGTAAACAACGATTTTGATGGTGCAGAAATACATCCGGAAAACAAAGAAGCCCAGGAAGACATAATAAGCATAGCCGCTTATCTAAAAGACATTCTGGAAAGCCAAACCATCGATCCTGAGGAAGCTTGAGTTGAATTAAAGTACCAATCAAAGAAATTAACTTCTGATACACGATTTTATCGCACATTTGATTTGAGGTGCGCCCCTTGCCAGACGCGGGCCCGGTAAAAAACCGGGAAACCCAACACCGCTTCAACAAGCCCTAACCTTCGAGGCATAGAGACGTATTGCAAGATGCCAGATAAACGCTAACCTGCTGGCTGGTTCTTTTGGGAGGGAAAACCATGCCTACTTTATTAAACGCCGATCAGCGTCAGGCTTATGAGCGCGACGGCTATATCCTGATCCGCTCGCTCTTCGATGCGGAAGAAACAGCCGCTCTGAAAACCGCCATGGAAACGGATGAACAGATCCGCAGCCATTTTTATGACCGCCATGACGAAACGGGCGCGACCACCAAAATGGCTTTGTGGAATCATCCCGGTGACAGCTCCTATGGGCTGGCGGCGCGCTCCGCGCGGGTTGTTGATACGATGGAAGACCTGCTCGGTGGCGAGGTCTATCACTACCATTCCAAACTGACCGCCAAGGAGGCTTATGAGGGCGGCGCCTGGGAATGGCATCAGGATTATGGCTACTGGTACGCCAACGGCTGTTTGTTCCCGCTCATGGCCTCAGTGATGGTTGCGCTCGATAAATCAACCAAGGAAAACGGTTGCCTGCAGGTTCTGAAAGGCTCCCATCTCATGGGCCGGATCGAGCATGGCGAACTGGAAAGCGGCCAGGTTGGCGCGGAAGCCCGGCGAACCGAAGAGGCGACCCGCCAGATGGAAACCGTTTATGCAGAAATGGAGCCGGGCGACGGCCTGTTCTTTCATTGCAACACCCTGCATCGCTCCGACCAGAACCGCTCGCCAAACCGGCGCTGGACGCTGATCTGCTGTTATAACGCAGCCCGCAACAACCCTTATCTCGATCATCACCACCCAAAATACACACCGTTGGAAAAAGTCGCAGACGATGCTCTCAAACAAGCCGGCGCCAAACATGCGAGTGCTACGGACTCCGATGCCTTCATGACTAAATCCTACGCGCCACCGGAAATCAAAAAAGCGGCAGGAGTAGAAGCCAAATGACCATGCAGACAGACGTAACTTCCGAGGAATGGCAAATGCGGGTCAATCTGGCGGCGGCATTTCGCCTCGTCGACCTGTTTGGCTGGTCGGATTTGCTGGCGACTCACCTGTCCGCCCGGGTTCCTGGCGGTGAAGAGCATTTTCTGATCAACCCGTTTGGCGTTTTGTTTGAGGAAATGACGGCCTCGGCGCTGGTCAAGCTGGATATGGACGGCAATATCCTTTCCGATACCAACTATCCCATCAATCCGGCGGGTTTCACTGTGCACAGCGCCGTTCACATGATGCGTGACGATGTGGATTGCGTTATTCATACCCACACGGCGGCAGGTCTTGGCGTCGCCACGCAAAAGGACGGGCTTTTGCCGCTGACCCAACAGGCCTTGGCCGTGATGGCGCATAGCGGCTATCACGATTATGAAGGGATCGCCTTTGATCTGGCGGAGCGAGACTCCATGGGCCGCGACCTCGGCAACAACAATGTTCTGTTTTTGCGCAACCATGGCCTTGTTAGCGTTGGCAAAACGGTTGGCGAAGCCTTCATGTGGATGTATCGGGCCGAACGGGCCTGTCGCTTCCAGCTTGCTTTCCAGCAAGCCGGTGCCGAACCAACCGTCATTCCGCAAGAGCTGATCGACGCAACTTTCGAGCGCAACCGTCATGCCAACAGCCCCGAGGGCTACCGGCCCATTGGGGTCAATGAATGGCCAGCCCTGCTCCGCAAACTGGACCGTGAAAACCCCGGCTATGATCAGTAAATAAATACGAGGCCATACCGCTTGTTCTCCGGTCATTCTGTGACCTTATGTCGCCTTCCAGAGAATTAATGTCCGTAATTGGACAGCCCTAGCCCCTTTTTGAAATTAACTGAGATGAAAGGAAGCTGTGGCTTCCCAGTGTTTTCATAGGAGCGCGCCATGGCCGAAGATCAGAACGACGATGAAATTGTTCTCGCAAGCCTATCCGACGACGAGCTGGTCGAACAGATGCATGATGATCTGTACGATGGACTGGCCGATGAAGTAGCCGAAGGCACACAAATCCTGCTGGGCCGGGGCTGGTCGCCCTATGACGTTCTGACCAAAGCCCTTGTCGAGGGAATGCGGATCGTCGGCATTGACTTCCGCGATGGCATTCTGTTTGTCCCGGAAGTCCTGATGTCGGCGAATTCCATGAAAGCGGGCATGGCCATCCTGCGTCCTTTGCTGGCCGAAACAGGCGCGCCAAAAATGGGCAAAATCGTTATCGGAACGGTGAAAGGCGACATTCACGACATTGGTAAAAACTTGGTTTCCATGATGATGGAAGGCGCCGGGTTTGAAGTGATTGATATTGGTATCAATACGTCCGTTGAGGAATATCTGGCAGCCCTTGAAGAACACAAGCCGGAAATTCTCGGCATGTCGGCGCTGCTGACGACAACCATGCCCTATATGAAGGTCGTCATCGACACCATGAAAGAAAAGGGTATCCGCAATGACTACGTCATCATGGTTGGTGGCGCGCCGTTAAATGAAGCCTTTGCGGAAAATGTCGGAGCCGATGCTTATTGTCGGGATGCGGCAATCGCCGTTGAAATGGCAAAAGATTTCATGTCATGCCGCCAGGGCATGGCCTCCTCACAAATCGCCTCTTAAGGAAGTTCCCTATATGACCATCACGCGCATCAGTTCCGCAAGCAAGGAAGTCCTCATTGGCTTTGACCAACCTTTTGTAATTATCGGCGAGCGGATCAATCCGACAGGACGCAAATTGCTGGCTGCTGAAATGGCGGAAGGCGATTACAGCCGGGTCGCTTCCGATGCCATGGCCCAGGTTGAAGCGGGCGCGCAAATGCTTGACGTTAATGCAGGTATTCCGTTGGCCGACGAGCCTAGAATTCTGGCGGAATGCATCCAGCTGGTGCAAAGCCTGACAGACGTTCCCCTATCCATCGATTCCTCCATTGTCGCAGCACTGGAATCCGGCCTCGCTGTTTATCAGGGCAAGGCACTGGTTAATTCGGTGACCGGCGAAGAAGAGCGGCTTGAGAGCGTTTTGCCCCTGATCAGGAAATACGGGGCCGCTGTGGTCGCGATCTCCAACGATGAGACGGGGATATCGGAAGACCCGGATGTCCGTTTTTCCATTGCCAAAAAAATTGTCGAGCGGGCCGAAGATCACGGTATCCCGCGCAGTGACGTCATCATTGATCCGCTGGTCATGCCGGTGGGCGCGCTGGCCGATGCCGGGAGGCAGGTTATGCATATCCTGCGGCGTCTTCGCGAAGAACTGAAAGTCAACTCAACCTGTGGCGCCTCGAACTTCAGTTTCGGCCTGCCCAACCGACACGGAATGAATTCGGCTTTTCTATCCATGTCGATTGGCGCCGGGTTGACGTCTGCCATCACCAACCCGCTGCACGAACCTGAAATGGCCGGGATCATGGGGGCCAACGTGGTTATGGGGCATGATCCCAATTGCAAGGCCTGGATCCAGAAGTTCAGGGAACCGATGGAAGCTGGAGAGAGTGCAGCCAGGGGGCGGGGACGCCGCGAAAGCCGACGCCGACGCTCCAGCGCGGCGGCTGGCTAAAGGCCGTTCAGGTGGACGAGGCGCTCGTTGTCTTTCAGCCTTCCGGAAAACGGGGGCGGTTTCCTGTTGGCACCCCTCTTCTTGACTGTGCCCGTAAACTCAATGTCGATATAGACAGCATTTGTGGCGGGCGCGGGATATGTGGGCGCTGCCAGATCGAAGTTGGTAACGGCGACTACGCGTCTTTATCCATTACCAGTTCGTCGGATCATCTCTCCCCCATCAGCAATCCCGAACAGAAATATGACCAGCGGCGCACCCTGAAGCCCGGGCGACGCTTGAGCTGTCATGCCAAACTGACGGGCGATGTCGTTATTGACGTCCCGCCGGAAAGCCAGATTCACAAGCAGATTGTCCGCAAACGGGCAGAGGTCCGCGACATCAAGCTGGACCCGGCAATTCGCCTGCATTACGTCGAAGTGGAAGAACCCACACTCAGCACTCAAAGCGGCGATCTGGAACGGCTTCTTGCCGCTCTCAAAACCCAATGGGGCCTGACGGACCTGGAGGAAGTCGATATCCGGGCCTTACAGCGCGTCCAGAGTTGCCTGCGCAAAGGCGACTGGAAAGTTACCGTGGCTGTGCATCGCGGCGCACGCATCACCGCCATTTGGCCAGGCTTTCATGATAAGGCCTATGGTCTGGCGTTCGATATCGGCACGACAACGATCGCCGTCCATTTATGTAACTTGTCGAGCGGTGCCGTGATCGCATCCGATGGCATGATGAACCCGCAAATCCGATTTGGTGAAGATCTGATGAGCCGCGTATCCTATGTCATGATGAACCCCGGCAGCGAAGTCGAACTAACCCGATCCATCCGGGCCGGCATCAACAGCCTGATACACAATGTACGCACAGAAGCTGGAGTCGATGCGGACAATATTCTGAATATAACCATCGTTGGCAATCCGATCATGCATCACCTGTTACTGGGCATTGATCCGACGGAACTGGGCGGCGCCCCCTTTCCATTAGCGACCAATTCCGGCATGACCCTGTGGGCAACCGAGCTGGAGATAACCGAAACCAGCCCCGACGCCCGGGTTTATATCCTGCCTTGCATTGCCGGACATGTGGGTGCGGATACGGCAGGTGTGATCCTTTCGGAAGGCCCGCATCTGAAAGAGGAAATCACCCTGATTGTCGATGTGGGAACCAACGCGGAAATCGTGCTTGGCAACAAGGATCGCTTGTTGGCCGCATCGTCCCCTACCGGCCCGGCCTTCGAAGGCGCCCAAATCAGTTGCGGGCAACGCGCCGCCCCCGGTGCCATTGAACGGGTCCGCATTGATAAAGAAACCCTTGAGCCTCGCTTCAAGGTCGTTGGTTGCGACCTGTGGTCCGATGAACCGGGCTTTGATGCCGAGATCCAGTCGACCGATGTGACCGGCATTTGCGGGTCCGGTATTATTGAGGCCGTTGGGGAAATGTATCTGACCGGTATTTTGTCGACAGACGGCGTAATCAGCGGCGGTGCTGCCAATCGCTCGCCACGCATCAAGGCCGACGGGCGAACCTATCGCTATGTGTTCATAGAACGCGACAATGAAATTTCCATCAATCAGACGGATATTCGGGCCATCCAGCTGGCAAAAGCGGCGCTCTATGCCGGTTCACAGTTACTCATGGACAAACTGGGTATTGATCAGATAGACAGGATCATTATGGCTGGGGCTTTCGGCAGCCATATCGACACAAAGTATGCCCTTCTTCTGGGCATGATCCCCGATTGTCTTCCGCAGAATGTCACATCAGCCGGAAACGCCGCCGGAACCGGGGCCCACATCGCTCTGGTCAACCAAAGCGCCCGCGATGAAATCCAATGCCTTGTCCGGCGTATTGAGAAAATAGAAACCGCCATTGAACCAGACTTTCAGAACTATTTTGTTCAGGCCATGGCCATCCCCCATAAAACGCACCCCTTTTCAAAACTGGCCAGCACCATGGATTTACCAATACCGGGACAATATGCCCCGGAAACAACAACCACATCGCGCCGCAGCCGGAGGCGACGGCGAGCATCTTGAGTTGTAATTTTCCTGAACATTGCTAAAACTTGCTGACGGTTCATCTGTGGCTTTTTTCAAAGCCAATTCCTGCTCGAAAAGTCTATAGCACCATGACCTTGCTGCTCGCCAAAATTTTGATCTCAGTTATTGTCGTTTTAGGGCTTTCCTGGATTGCAGAACATGTAAATCCGCGCATTGCCGGAATCCTCTCTGGCATGCCTTTGGGCGCTGTATTGGTTTTGTTTTTTGTCGGCCTTGAACTGGGACCCGAGTTTGCAACAGAAAGCGCCCTGTACGCCATCCCGTCAATCACCGCGACCCTGGCTTTTGCGCTGGGTTATTATTTTGCCTCACGGATCAAAAGTTCGGTTTCTCCACTGTTGAGCACGTTGTGTGGCCTGATTTGTTATTTTACCATTGCGGGCGGGCTCAAATCCATCACCTTTGATTTACCCCTGGGTATTGGGTTGTCCTTAATCGCCTTGTCTCTCACGGCTTATTTTTTCCGCTCCAGCGAAACCAGTAAGATACAAAAGAAAATTCGCATGACATTCCCACGCATGTTGTTTCGCTCGGCAATGGCCGCAGGTTTTGTTGTGGCAATCACCACCTTTGCCGATTTGACCGGACCAAAATGGTCAGGCCTTCTGATCGGCTTTCCGATGACGTTTTTACCGTTTTTGCTGATCATCCACATGACCTATTCCGGGGAACAGGTTCGCACCATTATTCGTAATTTCCCCTTGGGCCTTGCCGGGCTGCTTTGTTTTCTGATTATCACCACTCAGACCATCCCCTTATTAGGTGTAAATCTATCCATTCTGGTCGCTCTTGGGGGCGCTCTCTGCTATCTGAGTCTGCTCGGCATGGTGCTTAATCGTTTCAAACCGGCGCCCGCTGAATAATGTTGCGAATTACGGATTGGGATCGCCAAACCTGGCGTCTCGTCATTCCTATTATATTAACAAATGTGACGGTGCCAATCCTGGGCGTTGTCGATACCGCCGTTGTTGGACATTTGCCGGGACCGGAATATTTAGGCGCGGTTGCCGTCGGCTCACTAATTTTCAGCATTATCTATTCTAGCATGCTGTTCCTGCGCATGGGAACAACCGGGCTCACCGCACAGTCACTGGGAGCCGAAGACCATGGCGAGGTTCGGGCCTGGGTCGTTCGGGGGGTTGTCCTGTCTTTTGCCATTGGCGCGCTGCTGATTGCCGCCCAAAGTCTGATCGGCGCGCTGCTTCTTGGCTGGGTTGGGGCCAGTGATGACGTCCGGCCATTAGCCGAAGACTATTTTTATATCCGCATTTGGAGCGCGCCGGCGACCCTGCTCAATTTTGCCATTCTCGGCTGGTTTCTGGGTATTCAAAAACCAAAGGCAGCGCTTTTGACTCAAGCCCTACTCAACGGGATCAATATCGTTCTCGATCTGTGGTTTGTCATCGGCCTTGATTTAGGTGTTGCCGGGGTCGCCATGGCAACCGTCATTGCCGAATTTACGGGCGGGTTCTTCGGGCTTTATCTGGTCTATCGCAATGCACTGCCGTTGGCTGATCGTTGGGATTTCAAGCGCGCCCTCGAAAAAGACAAACTTTTACGCATGCTGCGGGTCAACAGCGATATTTTCATCCGCTCCCTCTGCCTGCAGGGTTCCATCTTTTTGTTCACATCACATGGCGCTCGGCAGGGCGATGTTATTCTCGCTTCCAATGCAATCCTGCTGCAGTTTACCGTCTTCAGCGCTTATGCACTGGATGCTTTTGCCAATGCCGCCGAGGCTCTTGCCGGAAAAGCCTATGGAGCCGGAAACAGAAATGATTTTCGCGCCGCTGTGATCGCTTCAAGCCGCTGGGCACTGGTTTTTTCGCTGTTTTTCATGGCCCTTTATGCGGCAGCAGGGCCTTTGATCATCGATGCCCTGACATCTGTTGAAGAAGTCCGCCAGACCACGCGCCTCTATTTACCCTGGCTGGTCGTCTCTCCGGTCATCGCCGTCTGGAGTTTTCAGTTGGATGGTATTTACATCGGGGCGACAAAAACCGTTGCCATGCGCAACACCATGATCATTTCCCTGGCGGTTTTTTATCCCTGTCTGCTGCTGTTGATGCCAAGCATGGGTAATCACGGCCTATGGCTCGCCTTCATGATCTTCTTCGCCATGCGCGGGATCACGCTGGGTATCTGGTATCCGCGTGTGGAAAGAGACTTAAAAGCCGTTTAGTTGGCTATGTTGCGTTCCTGCGAGGGGGTGCGCTTGTAGTATTCCCGGTAACATTTGGAAAAATGCGAGGCGGAAACAAATCCGGCAGCCAAGGCAATACTGAGGATTGGCAGGCTGGTTTGCGATAAAAGGAAGCGGGCCCGCTTTAAGCGCAATTCCAGATAATAGCGGGTCGGCGCATTCTTCATGTATTTGCGAAACAGGCGCTCAAGTTGCCGGGTCGAAAGCCCCACTTGACGGGCCAGCCCGGCGCAGGTCAGCGGTTCTTCCAGATTTTCTTCCATCAATGCCACAACGGCCAGCAATTTTGGGTGCGCCACACCCAGACGGCTGCGCAGTTCCATACGCTGCGACTCATTGCCATCGCGAATACGGTGATGAAGCATCTCGTCTGCCACATCCGCCGCAATATGATTGCCCTGCTGAATGGAAATCCAGTTGAGCATCATATCCAGCGCAGCCGTGCCGCCCGCACAGGTATAGCGGTTGCGATCGTTCTCGAACAATTCAGACGTGACCTCCAGGTCCGGGAACTCCTCGGTCAAGGCGATCAGGTTTTCCCAATGGATGGTGCAACTGTAATTATCCAGCAACCCGGCTTTCGCCATAATATGGGTCCCTGTGCAAATCCCACCGATGCCGGTGCCATGGGAAGCCATATGGCGCAGGCGGCTCAAAAGGGGTTTTCCACAATACTGATGGGCATCCAGCCCAGCACAGACAAACACCGCATGCAGGTTTTTCGCGTCCTCAATACTGCCATCAACATTCAGGGAGACACCGTTTGATGCGATCACAGCTTCGCCGTCCAGCGAGTAGATGGAGCCGCTGTAGAGCGGTTCGTCGGAAACCCTGTTGGCCAACCGAAGAGGTTCGACCGCTGAGGTAAAGCCGATCATCGAAAATTCAGGGACAAGGATAAAGCCAACACGATGGGTACGGCTATTGCCATCGTCTCCAAACATCGCAGCACCTTTCGCTCAAACGCAACAGCATGCGGCCCCCGACTAACTTGTCGTAATCAGGTTATCTTCTGCGAAAGGTTAACTTAAATCAATCCGGAAAAACGGGTTTCCCGTCGTCTTATCCGGGGCTCATTCCCCGCAGGCGCTCGCTGCGTCGACGCAGCAACTCGAGCGTCGCCAGCAGGGCAATGGAAATAATTACAAGAATGGTGGCAACAGCCAGAATTGTCGGGCTGATTTGTTCGCGAATACCGGACCACATCTGGCGCGGAATGGTGCGTTGCTCAAATCCCGCAAGGAACAGAACCACCACAACTTCGTCAAACGACGTGATAAAAGCAAACAAAGCGCCGGAAATAACACCCGGAAGGATCAAAGGCATGATCACCTTGAAAAACGTTGTTGTCGGTGTCGCGCCCAGATTGGCCGAGGCCCGGACCAGAGACTGGTCAAAGCCGACCAAAGTGGCCGTTACCGTAATCACAACGAAAGGCGTGCCCAGCGCCGTATGCGCCAGAATGATTCCGAGATATGTCTGGTCAAGGCCAATATTCGAATAGAAAAAATACATGCCAGCGGCGGAAATAATCAGCGGCACAATCATTGGCGAAATCAGGATGCCCATCATCAATGATCGATAGGGCATATGCGGTTTGCTCAGGCCAAGTGCTGCCAAAGTGCCCAGAACCGTTGCAAAAATCGTTGCAAAAATTGCAATGATGAAGCTGTTCTTAATGGAGTGGGTCCATTGTGTATTGTTAATGAAGTCCTCATACCATTTCAGCGAATAGGCGTCCGGATCAAGAGCCAGCATGCCCGGCGTAAACGTGAAATAAGGCTCCACGTTGAAACTCAGAGGAATGATCACCAGAATTGGCAAGATGAGGAACAGGAAGATACAGCCACACAGGAAACGGAACCCGTAATACCAGGTGGTTTCTAAAGGGCCTGCGTAGGAAGGTAGTGCCATGATCTTATCCCAGCCTCATATTATCGATACCAACGATTTTGTTATACAGGAGATAGAGCCCCAGAACCGACGCCAGTAACAAGGCCCCAAGCGCTCCGGCCAGCCCCCAGTTCAAAGACGACTGCATATGATAGGCAATCTGATTGGAAATTAACGTGCCGCTGGTGCCGCCAACCAAGGCTGGCGTGATGTAGTAACCAATCGATAGAATAAACACGAGAATACTGCCCGCACCAATTCCGGAAAGGGTTTGCGGCATATAGACCCGAACGAAAGCGACAACCGGGTTCGCCCCCATAGAGAGCGCCGCCCGCATATAGGAAGGCGGAATGGTTTTCATGACGCTGTAAAGCGGCAACACCATGAACGGCAGCAGAATATGCGTCATCGCGATGACGGTTCCGGCCAGATTGTGAATAAGCTGCAGACGATTGTTATCGTCAATGAGGCCGAAGAAGACAAACAAGTCGTTCAGAACCCCTTGTGACTGAAGCATGGCAATCCACGCCGTCGTCCGCACCAGCAATGATGTCCAGAACGGTAACAGAACAAAGATCATCAGGAGGTTGGAATAACGGAGCGGCAGGGTCGCCAGCAAATAGGAAATCGGATAGGCGAGAATGATGCAGATAACCGTGATGGCCAAACTGATGGCAAAAGTCCGGAGAAACAGTTTTCCATAAATTTGCCGGGTTTCCGGCTGCATGACAATTTCATTGTTTTCGTCATATTTCATATCCACTGCGTTCAGATAATAACTCGCGGTATATGAGGCGGTATTACGCTCGATGACCGTCCAGGTCGCGAGATCGCCCCATTTTTTATTCATTTTAAGGACTTTTTCCTTATAGGGCCCTTCTTCTACACGTGCGGCCTTACGGGCGGAGCCGGTGATCAGGCTGCGCATGCCTGATTTTTCATAGTTCAGACGGGTCCCGACCTTGCCGATTTCGCGAGATTTCGCCCCGGCTTGCAAGTCTGCAACCAGCGCCGCAAAGACAGGCTCATCGGGAACATCCTGGCCGTCCCAGGCTTTTAAGGCTTCCGTCGTTTTTGGCATCAACGTCTTGACCTGCCAGTTATCGACACTGCGCATAGTCATATCAAAAATCGGGACGATGAAAGAAAACATGATAAAAATAAACAGGGGCGCAACCAAAAACAGGGCGCGCATTTTGTTTTTGCGCATGGCGCGATTGAGGCTGGCTTTAAGAGGGGTTCCGTCGGCCGCAAGAACCGGTCCATCCTGGATATTTCCGTCCGCCATTTTTACTTCCTCAATTTCTTAATTTCTCAAGTATTCAAAGACAAAGGCTGATCTGAACAGCGGGGGCTAAGCCCCCGCTATTCAAACCATTAACCTACTGGAGCAGCCAAGCGGCGAAACGCTCGTTCATTTCGTCGCCATTATCAGCCCACCAGCTAAAGCCGGTCATGAAGCCCTGATCCACATACTGGGTTGGCATGTGCGGTGCCATTTCGATCCCCAAAGTGGCGTGCGTGGAAACCATCGGAGCCGATGATTTGCGTGCAGGACCATAGGAAATGTATTTTGCCTGATCGGCCAGACGCTGCGTATCCGTTGCAAATTTTACGAATTTGAGCACTTCGTCCACTTGCTTGCCATCAGCCGGAATTGCCCAGCCATCAATATCGAGAGCCTGACCGTCCCAAAGCATGGCGAGCGGCTGTTTCTCTTCAACAATCGCCGAGAACAGACGGCCATTATAACCGGTACCGAAGACAACTTCGCCGTCAGCCAGAAGCTGAGCCGGAACAGCGCCTTCCGTCCACCAGATCACATCGTCCTTGATGGTCGCCAGTTTCTTGAATGCCCGGTCTTTGCCTGCGTCGGTGTCCAGAACGTCATAAACCTCGGCAACCGGAACTCCATCAGCAATCAGAGCCCACTCAAGGTTATACTTCGGGCTTTTCTGAAGAGTCCGCTTGCCAGGGAAATTCTTAGTATCAAACACATCGGCCATGGTTGTCGGAACTTTACCATTCCAGGCATCGACATCGGTACGATAAGCGAAGGCCGTCGAATAGATAATCTGCGGGATAAAGCACTCGGAAAGCAGGGTGCCTTCAAAGAAATCTTTCGACGCCGGCGTTCCATCAGGAGCTGCAGCCATTTCCTTATCGATATCGATCGGGCGGAAAATACCTTCATCACAGCCCGTAATCGCATCGGCCAGAACAACGTCAACCAAATCCCAGGTAACATTGCCGGATTCGGTCTGGGCGCGCATTTCAGCCAGGCCACCGCTGTAATCGATGGAATTGATCGTGACACCGGTTTTTTCGCTGTAAGGTTTGTGATAGGCGTTCATTTGGCTTGCTGTATAGGCTCCGCCCCATGATACGACATTCAAGTCAACAGCTTGAGCGGCTGAAGTCAGGCCCACGAAGGCCAAACCGGCAACCGCCAATGTTGAACATTTAAGCAATTTCTTCATTGAATATTCTCCTTGTTTGATACGATTGGATTTTTCAATTAATCCCCCTGCTCTGCTCATTGTCCTGTTCACAGGTTCATCCGAGCGGGGCGCAAGAGAGTTACCCTGATTTATCGTCATGCATCCAGGGCACGACAATCCTCTGCTTCCCATCCGATCTGGGTCACTTCCCCCTTCTTAAGGTGGACGTGACCATGTGAGTTCGGCACTTTCACAACAAATTCGCTGTTGCCGGTCAAACTCACACGACTGCGGATATGGTCACCCAAATAAATGAGTTCCTCAACTTTCGCTTCCAGTGAATTTTCTGTTTCACCTTTAGCAGCTCCAATGGTTACCCGTTCCGGGCGCAGCGACAAGGTGGTCCGGCTACCGACGCCGCCAATATTCACGGCCAACGCCTTGACGACACCGCCGCCACCTTCCAGTTCGACCTGACAAAACTCACCATCCACTGAAACAACCTTGCCAAATAACCGGTTGTTCTCGCCGATAAAGCCGGCGACGAAGGCATTGAGCGGTTTTTCGTATAGCTCATCCGGCGGCGCCAACTGCTGGACAATTCCATCATCGAAAACCGCAATCCGGTCTGACATGGTCAGCGCTTCTGACTGATCGTGTGTCACGTAAACCATCGTCACTTGCAGGTTTTCATGAATGTGTTTGATCTCGTACTGCATTTCTTCGCGCAGGTTTTTATCAAGCGCCCCTAAAGGCTCATCCATAAGAACCAGCTTAGGCTCGAACACCAAAGCGCGGGAAACAGCAACGCGTTGTTGTTGCCCACCGGATAATTGCGCCGGTCGGCGATCTCCAAAGCCGTCAAGGCGAACCATACCAAGTGCGCGATTGACCTTCTCCTCGATTTCCGCCTTTCCCATCCCGCGCACTTCCAGTGGAAACGCGAGATTTTCAGCAACGGTCATATGCGGAAACAGGGCATAATTCTGGAATACCATGCCAATTCCCCGCTTATGAGGCGGGACATTGTTAATGGGAACACCTTCCAGATAAATTTCGCCGTGGGTTGCGGGTTCAAAACCCGCCAGCATCATCAGACAGGTCGTTTTGCCGGAACCGGACGGCCCAAGCATGGTGACAAATTCACCTTTTTTCACATCGAGATTGAAATTTTTTACAACTAACGTTTCGCCGTCATAACTTTTTTGGACTGAGTCAAACTTTACAAGAATATCGGCTGCATCCGACATATCGATTACTATCCCCACATTTTTTCATCGACCAAAACGGCCGGTTGAGCTGTTTGTTTAGTATTGATGTCGGAACCGTAACATGATTGTTCCCGAAATAACAAATGCCGTTCCCAACCTCTTTATCAGTATAGGCAAATTTTGGTTTTGAAAACTGGTGTAAAACCGACACTTTTTTAGTCCTGCACCCCATAGGGGAAGCAAAAAAGCCATCGTATATCGTCCAAATTCTAAAACAAATTAAACTAATAAAATTACCGAAATCTATCAAAATAAAGAATAATATTTAAAAATGATCAGGTTGAATGTCTCCGTATTTGACAAAAATAAATAGAAAGTAAGTAAAATATTATGGAAATCCTGCGCGAAATATCAGGGCGCGCCCCGGATTTATTAAAATCAACCCCATAATCATCCCGACTGTTTATATGTGAGCCTAAATTAACGGCCCACAAAAATACCAATTAGATATTTTTTTATTTAATATCAAATACTTAAATTCTATTTTCACCTATGCAATTTACGCATTTCTCATATGCAGTAATACCACAATACTTTTTTCGCAAAGAGGCGTAATTGGACCGCGAAACTTAGAGATCAACACCGGAAAACACCTGAGACACCGGCATTTTGGAGAGAAGATATGTACGGAGTAGATAAAAATTTTGCAGCACCGCACACGGGTATTGTTCTGGCGATTAGCGACCTGATTGCCCCAGTTGTTTTCACGCTGGCCAATCTTGTTATTTCCGGTGTCAGTACACTTTTCTCCAAGCTTGCCAAAAGAACCCGCAAGCAGGCCGTCGTAAGCGCCCCTTATCTGGCTTTGGTAACGGTTCCTGGAAACTTCGTAACCAGTGCTTTCAAAACCTGGTAAGCGATCCACGGCATTGAGTTCAGAAAACCCGCCCGAAACGGCGGGTTTTCTTTTGCCCAATCATCCAATTCGCCTCTGGACAGAGGCGCACATTTGAGACAAACCTGACCCATGTGCGCAATTGCCGGATTATTCCTCTCTGATAAAGCGGCCCTGCCGTCAACGCCTCTGCTTGAGGCGCTGAAAGCCATGAGTGAAACCATGGCCCACCGTGGGCCGGATGGTGACGGCTTCTGGGTCTCCAATGATCAGTCCGTTGGTTTCGCCCACCGTCGCCTCGCGATCGTCGATTTATCGCCAGATGCCGCGCAGCCCATGAGCAACGCAGACGGCTCTCTGCAACTCACCTTCAATGGCGAGATTTACAACCACGCAATCCTTCGTAAAGAACTGGAAGCCGCTGGGTATACGTTCAAAACAGACCACTCCGACAGCGAAGTTCTGATCCATGGTTTTCGGGAGTGGGGGATTGATGGTCTGGTTGAGCGCCTTGACGGAATGTTTGCTTTCGCCATCTGGGATGTCGATACCCAGACATTAACCCTGGCGCGCGACCGCATTGGCATCAAACCAATCTATTTTTCCCGCTTTGGTGGCGTTTTTCGCTTTGCTTCAGAAATCAAGGCCATCCTGAGCGACCCAGCTGTTCCCAGAGAGACCGACAACACCGCCCTGAACCACTATCTCAGCTTCATGATCGCACCGGCGCCGCTGACTCTATTCAAGGGCATCTACAAATTACCAGCGGCCCATATTATGGAAGTCAGTACGACGGGACATATATCCACCCGACGCTACTGGGATGCGCTCCCTTCCCCATCAAGCGATGCTCCCCTCAGCGAGCAGGACTGTATCACCGGCATTCGCAGCCGCCTGGAAGCCGCTGTGGAAAAGCGATTGATGTCGGACGTGCCGTTCGGCGTATTTCTATCCGGCGGCATCGACTCTTCGGCAAACGTTGCCCTGATGAGCCAAATGATGGATCGCCCTGTCGATACCTTCACCATCGGCTTCAAGGATTACACGCACCTGAATGAGCTCGATTACGCCCATCAGGTTGCAGAGCGCTACAAAACCAACCATCACGAAATTCTGGTCGACGAGACCGATATGCTGAATTACCTGGATGACCTGGTCCACCATCAGGACGAACCCATTGCCGACTGGGTTTGTGTGCCACTGTATTTTGTCTCCAAGCTGGCGAAAGACAATGGTGTCACGGTTGTTCAGGTGGGTGAAGGGGCGGACGAGCAGTTCTGCGGATACGACAGTTGGATGACCTACCTGAAAACTTATAGTTCTTTCTGGAATCCCTATACAAAATATGTCCCCAAGTTCCTGCGTTCAGCGATCGGCGCCGTGGCCCACGCATTAGCACCTTCGAAACGTGGGGCCGGTGCACAAATGGCGGAGGCCATGTCGCGAGCCGGAACCGGCCATGATCTGTTCTGGAGCGGTGCCAACGCCTTCTGGAACGTTCACAAATCCCGCGCACTCGGCTCCGGCTGGGTCAACAAATCCGATTTTGCAAAAGATTTGGCTGACACCGGCCTCAATTTGGTCGGTCTGAACAGCACAAACAGCGGCGACATCATTAACGGATACCTGAAGGATCTCAACGCCGCAGACAAAAGCCCGGACCCGTTAACCCGCATGAGCTACAACGAATTTCGCCTACGCCTGCCGGAACTGTTATTGATGCGGGTCGACAAGATCAGCATGTCGACCTCCATAGAAGGACGCGTGCCGTTTCTCGATCATGGTTTGGTTGAATTTACACAGAACATTCCGCAACGCCTGAAGGTCAAGGATGGGATCAAGAAGTATCTGCTGAAAAAAGCGGTGGTCGACCTGTTGCCGGAAGACATCATCCACCGCAAAAAAATGGGGTTCGCGGCGCCTGTTGAGCAATGGTTAAAAGGCGACTTCGGCAAGCGTGCCGAACAAACCATTCTCAATTGTGAACTGGTCAAAAACGCGACCCTGAATCGGGACTATATTACGGCCCGCTTCAAGGAGCACCGCGCCGGCGCCGCCGACCACGCCCTGCACATCTGGACACTATTTAATCTGTGCGCCTGGCATGATCACTGGATCAAGGCCGACGAGGAACGACCTGCCAGTAACACCTTATAAGACGCAATCGTCCGTTCTGAATAGTCCTGCCAATTGTGGCCCGCTTGCACCGTCACCAAGGCCTTCTGGCCCATGGATTGACGCAACGCTCCATTATCAATCAACTCCTCAAGCGCGTCTGCCAAGGCCGCACTGTCAGCGGGCGGAACAACAAGGCCGTTCTCTCCAGACGTTAATAAGTCCGCCGCCCCGGTCACGTCTGTGGTCACCACCGGCAGTCCACAGGCCATGGCTTGCGGGATCACCATACCATAACCTTCTTCCAGTGAAGGCAGGCAAAAGATATCGGCGCGTTCATAAGCCGTGATCAGCGCTGCGCCTGAAACAGCTCCATGAACAGTCATATTCTGTAGAACTTCATCCCGCAGAAAGGCCGCATAATCCGGGGATACAGGCCCAACGATATGCAATTCGGCTTTTGCCGACAGCCGCTGGAACGCCTTGATCAGCCACGGCACGCCTTTGCGTATGCCGACGCCGCCGACAAACAAAACCTGCGGCTTGCGATCAATGGGCCGCTGGTTCGGCGCGCGAAAGCGCGTGAGATCGACACCCAAGCCGTTCATCAACAGCTTTTCAGGGGCAAACCCACGCTCGATAAAGGTCTGGGCGGCATAGCGGGAGGGTACAGAAATGCGGTCCGCCAACGCATATTCCTGTTCTTCGCGTTCAATCATTTCCGGTTCTGTCTCCGAAAATACGAGACCAAAATCCTTGTAGGCGGCCTTCAGGACGTCTGTTTGCGCGGCAATGTGGGTCGAGCCGCGTTCAATAATCACCTTTGATCCGTTGGCTTGTGCCATTGCTATGGCTTCCAGGGAAGCCGAACTCCAGCCGACGAACAGATCCGATTGTGGATTCAAATGGCTTCTCGCGAAACGGTCGAAGGCCTTGGCGATAGCCAGATCAGGTTTTGCACCGATCCCGAATTTAGAATATAGCCGACGCTGAAGTTCCAGAAGCCAGGCGCTTTCAACAGGGGCGCCCCGGCCAACGGCTTTCCGCGCCGCAAACGCCGGATAGGTTGTCAGCAACTGATTGAGGTGGCCCTGCCCATAAAGCCCCCTTGCCAACTCGAATGCATGGTAGCGCCCGTGCACAGAAACAGAAACCTTCATAGGTTACCCCGCGCCCGTTCAAGAACCCGCTCGAGGGTATCCGCCTGTCCCCGCCAACTGTATTGCGCCAGTTTTTCAGGCGACACTGAAGCGGGCTCGGAATTTTCCAATTCGGCAAAAGCATGCGCCACCGCATCCGGCGAGCCGCAGGAACGCAGAGTCCCGGCCACCGTTGTGGCAATATCCTCGGCTTCCCTGATCTCCTCGGGGAAAACGACAACCGGTCGGTTCGCCGCCAGCAATTCAAACAGCTTATGGTGAAAGATGAATTGACCCGGCATGCGGATATAGGCGTTGACGTCGGCTGCCCGTTGTCGCGCGACAAGTTCCGCCAAGGGCATAAATCCGCCGATATCGAGGGTGCAATAGGCGCTTAAACGTGCAGCGCCGTGGGCGACCCGTTGCTGGTCATTGCCCCGATAGGAAAACCGGACTGGCCTGGCCCCGGTAGATAGCCGCGCCCGCAACCAGTGTTCCAGCCCATCAACAAAGCCGACCAGATTCTCCTCCCGGTAAATGCTGCCGCTGAGCAAAACTTCATAGACCGGATTTTCCGGGCGGTTTGCTTCAGCACGTTCCGGCAGGTCAAAGCCGCTATAGAGAACCGATTTGTGCTGATGGAACCACAAATCGGCTTCCGCCTTCTGGCCTTCGGAAAAGGTCGTCATATGCGCCGCATCCTGATAGCGGCTGGCTATCCAGCGCCGCAGTCCTGTCGGGATGAAGTTTTGCCAGTTGTCCTTGATGTCGGCGACCCACGGGCAGTGCGCCCGCCGGGCCACTTGCTGACCAATATTCCACACGCCTGTATTCCCAAAACTGGCCCAAACCATATCGGGCTGAAAGGCCGTGACAAGCGGGCCCAGATAGGGTGCAGCGCCCTTCTGCCAATCGCCATAGAGCCCGCCCTCGCACAGATAGCGCTGGGCAATCAGCGCTTTGCGCTGGGCCCCGCCAAACTCGCCATTTCGAAACCGGCTCAGGGTTTTATCCGAAGCCGGTTGCACAGCCAGAACGAAAGGCGACGCCCAGTCGTGCGCCCCCAACGCTGCCGCCAGCTGTTCCGGCGCGACAGATGCAGCTTGAGCATCCTGAGTTTCCGTCAGCAGGACCATCTGATGACCTTTGTCAGCCATGGCTTCGGCGAATTTCCGCATCCGCAAGGCGCAGACGTGGGGCATATCCGGGTGGCAGTGATTGACAAAAACGGCGCGCATGGTTCGATCCGTCCCTTACACAAAAACCGGAACGCGCGGTTCGGTTTTCAGGCGTTCAACAAAATGTTTTTGCCAAGCTTCAGCAATAATTGGTTTCCAGAGCGTCCAGGCCAAATGGCCCTCACCACCATCAAACCGCGCCAAAGCGGATTGCCACCATTTGGCGTTCCAGTAACCCCGGTTCTGGAAATCCACCCCGGTGAGTGTTTCCCTCACCAGTCCCTGCAGGGCACCGGCAAACCATGCCTCCTGCGGCGGGCGAAAGCCCTGTTTGTTCCAGCGGGTGCGGATGTCGTCCGGCAACACATCCCGCATGGCGTGGCGCAGCAAGCGCTTGGTTTCTCCATTGCCCATCAGGGTATCGGGCTTTAGCGAAAAGGCGAACTCGGCCAGACGGTGATCGCAAAACGGCAGGCGCACTTCACGCGAATGAGCCATTGAGTTGCGGTCTCCATAGCGCAGCAGGGTCGGCAGATGGGCGTGTAGGCTGTCATCCTTCAAAGCCGCCATTAAGGGATTAAAGCGCGTGTCCGACTGACGTTGATTGGCTGAGGCCAAATCCGCCGCCAGATCACGCCGGACACCAAACAAAAAATCGCTGCCCCGGCCAAGACCATTCGCCAACGACCAGCGCAGCCCCATGGGCAACCGCCCCTTCCAGCTATCGCTGCCACCGGAAAGCGCTGCCGGATAGCGGGCTTCGATAACCGCTTTTTCTGCTCTTACTGTGCCCCCATCCGCCATCGCCGCCCGGGCTCGTAAATAAGGCTTAAAATACTGCTCATAACCACCGAGGATTTCATCCGCCCCCTGCCCATCGAGCAGTACCGTAATGCCGTGTTCTTTCGCCAGCCGGAACACCGACCACTGGGCAAACTGGCTACTTGAGCCCACCGGCAGTTCGTTAAACCACATAAAATCCGCCAGTTCTTCGGCGAGTCCTTCCGCCCTTGGTTCTGTCACATGCGGGGTCACTTGTTCGGCTTTGACGACAAGATCGGCAAAGGCCCCTTCATCGGCCGATGTTCCCGGAAACCGCCCGGTGAAAGTGTGATACGGCACACCAGCCCCCAAAATGCGCCGGTTGAGGCCGACGATGGAACTGGAATCAAGTCCACCCGACAGGCAGGAACCGACCGGTACATCGCTGCGCATGCGGAGACGCACCGACTCTTCCAGCAATTCACGAAACTGTTGTGACGCCACCTCAAAGCTCAAGCCGCAATCTTCTCCCGGTTCAATATCCCAATAACGCGCCACGGTGGTCTTCAAATCCGCCACATCCAGATGCAGGCATTCGGCCGGCAACAGCTGTTTGATACCTATAAAGGCCGTCTCCGGTGCATCATCGAGACCCTGGCGGGTATCGTGCAAAAACCGTAAAATCCGGGTGTCGTCTGTCTCCACCACCAATCCGTCAAGCGCAAACAGCGCCTTGTATTCCGAGGCGAATGCAAAATAATCATCCGTCTCCACATAGAGAAACGGCTTTTCGCCAAACCGGTCGCGGGCGCAAAACAGGGTTTGCTTCCGCGTATCAAAAATTGCGAAGGCGAACATGCCGTTCAATTCGGCAAGGCAGGCATCCCCCCATGTCTTGTAGGCTTCAAGAAGCACTTCCGTATCGCATTTGCTTTTGAACACGACGCCTTCGCCACGCAGCCTTTCCGCCAGTTCCAGATAATTGTAAATCTCGCCATTAAAGGTGATCACATAGCGCCCGGAACTGTCCGTCATCGGCTGCGCTCCGGCTTCGGAGGTGTCGATGATCGCCAGTCGGCGGTGGCCGAAACCGACCCTTTTGTCGTCGCTCAGCCATAATCCGTCGCCATCGGGCCCGCGGTGAACGAGACGCGTTGTCATGGCCGCAAGGGCGGCTGGATTGATGGCGCGTTTGGCGACAAGGCCGACGATCCCGCACATGCGGCTGGCTCCCTAAATTTTGCGTCCCACGCCAAGGGGTTAGCTCCCTCGGCACAGGCCATCTTCTGCTATCCCCATACACCATCAAACGGCGGGTGTCACCTGAGCGATGATAACAACCAACCCTTGACAGATTTGGACGATTGTCCTAATTGTTTATTTGTAGGACAGCCGTCCAAATAATTACTTTTTCGGAGAGACATTCCCGATGAGCGGCACAACCACCCGCACCCAGATTGTTGAAGCGGCCGACCAATTGTTTTATCGGCAGGGTTACGAGCACACCTCGTTTTCAGACATTGCCGAAGCCGTTCATATCACACGCGGCAATTTTTATTATCACTTCAAGACCAAGGACGACATTCTCGACGCCGTCATTGAAGAGCGTCTTGAAAAGACCCGCAACCTGCTGGCGCACTGGGAAGGCGAAGGCGAAACACCCGAAGATCGTATCAAGAGCTTTATCCATATCCTGATCACCAATCAGGCCAAGATCGAGCTCTACGGCTGTCCGGTAGGCACGCTGAGTACGGAACTCGCCAAGCTCAACCATGCCGCACAGGCGGAAGCGACCGCCCTGTTCTCCCTGTTTCGCCGCTGGCTCGAAAAACAGTTCTTTTTGCTGGGCTGCACGAAAGACGCCGACGAGAAAGCCATGCATCTGCTGGCCCGCAGCCAGGGTATCGCCACACTGGCCAATGCCTATCGCGATGAGACCTTCGTCCGTCGCGAAGTCGAATTGATGTGTGACTGGCTGCGAGCCTGTGCGGAAGAGCCTTCGCATGAAGCCCCAAACACGTAAGGAGACATGATCAGATGTTTATGGTCCTGCTGAAATTCGCAGAAAACAAAGCCAGTGCCGCCCAGTTCATGGACGGACATAAAGACTGGATCCAGCGCGGTTTTGACGAGGGTGTGTTTTTAATGGCGGGCAGCCTGCAACCCAATCTGGGTGGGAGCCTGATGGCCTATAACACCACGCGGCCGGCGCTTGAGGCCCGGGTGCAGGACGATCCGTTTGTTGCCGAAAACGTGGTCAGCGCCGAAATTCTTGACATCACCCCGGCGCGCACCGATGCGCGGCTGGATTTTTTGAAGGATTAAACCATGAGTGAAACCATTCCCGGCCCCGACGGCAAACCCCGCTGTGGCTGGTGCGCTGCCGCACCTGAATTTTTTGATTACCATGACCGTGAATGGGGGTTTCCCGTTGGCGACGACCAGCGTTTGTTTGAAAAATTCTGTCTCGAGAGTTTTCAGTCTGGACTGAGCTGGCGCACTATCCTCGCCAAACGCGAAAACTTCCGCGCCGCCTTTCATCAGTTCGATTTCGAGCAAGTTGCCCGGTTCACCGAAAAGGACGTCGACCGCCTTCTCCTTGACGCTGGGATCATCCGTCATCGCGGCAAGATTGAGGCGGTGATTAACAACGCCCAGCGGGTGAAGGAACTGATTAAACAAGAAGGCTCCCTCGCCGCATTCCTCTGGCGTTATGAACCGGACGAAACACAACTCGCCAAACCGCAAAGCGTATCCACGTCCGCCGAATCCATTGCGCTTTCTAAGGAACTGAAAAAGCGCGGCTGGAAGTTCGTCGGGCCAACCACCGTCTTCGCCCTCATGCAGGCTATGGGGTTGATCAACGACCATGCGGAAGACTGCGTGATGAGGGCGAAGGCCGATGCGGCGCGCCGGAAATTCATCCGTCCCTCATAACGCGGCCCACAACCTGACCACGACGGCCATTGACAAACCACCCGTAGCAACGGTTCATTGGTTCAGGAATAACAACCGGGCCTGAGGATGATGGACAACCCGCGAATCCTGTTTGTCGGCGATCTCAACTTCTACGCCAAGGGCGCTTCGCGCCTCAAGGCCATGGAGCAACTGGGCGCGACCGTCATCGGTCTGCCGCACACGCCGCTGGGCGGTGACGAGACCGGCACGTCCGGCATTTCGCTCTATTTCCGCATCGCCTGGAAGCTCGGCATTCATATCGACACCGAACAGGTGAACCCGAAAATCCGCACCATCGCGTCTATTGAAAAGCCCGATCTTCTATGGATCGAAAAAGGCAACATGGTCAGCCCGGCAACACTGAAGGCCGTGCGCAGCGTTTCGCCCAACACCCGCATCGTCGGTTATTCAGATGACGACATGTTCAATCCCCTCAATCACACCCGCGTCTATGTGAAGTCACTTCCCCACTATGACGTGCTGTTTGTCACCAAGTCCTATAACGCCAACGCGAATGAACTCCCGGCGCTGGGCGCGAAGCGCTGCGTGATGGTCGACAAGGCCTATGATCCGGACCAGCACAAACCACTGGACCTAAGCGCCACCGAAAAAGAAGAGCTGACGGCAGATGTGAGCTTTATCGGCAGCTACGCACCGGAACGGGCCGAGGTCCTGAATTTTCTGGCTGGCAACGGCATATCTGTCGCCGTCTGGGGTAACGGCTGGGACGGCTTTAGCGGCGCCTCGCTCAACCTCGCTGTCAAACGCCACCCTCTGGTCAACACGCCCGACGATCTCCGCTTCACCAAGGGCATCAACGCGGCCCGCATCAATTTAGGTTTCCTGCGCAAGGTCAACCGCGATCTGCAAACCGACCGCAGTGTCGAAATCCCGGCCTGTGGCGGTTTCATGCTGGCCGAACGCTCCGATGAACACGAGCTCCTCTTTGAAGATGGCAAGGAAGCCGTCTATTTCGATGGTAACGCCGATTTGCTGGAGAAGGTCCGCTACTATCTGGCCAATGAAGCCGAACGCGCCGCCATCGCGAAAGCCGGGTATGCGCGCAGCCGGACCAGTGGATACAGCCACAAGGACCGGGTGGCGTTTATGCTAAGCGAGGCTTTCGCGGCTTGATCACCCACCGGCCCGGAATTGGTTGCAATTTGGCGCAGAAGTTCCGATATAAAGGCCTTACCACTTTTAATTAAATCCATTCTAAAAGCCGGGACCATAAACCATGCGCGATTTCCTCGATATCGATTTAGCAACGCAATCGGTCAACAAAACCACGATGACGGGCATGGAGATCGCGAGATCCGGGCGGAATTTTATTGTGCGCAAGCTGCTGGAAGCTGGAGCGGCCGAAATCGATCCAATGTCGCCGGAAAACCCGTTGATCTTTTCCGCAGGGCCCTTTTCCGGCACCAACTTCTCTAACGCCAACCGCCTGAGTGTGGGCTGCAAAAGCCCGCTCACCGGCGGCGTCAAGGAAGCCAATGCCGGTGGCACTTTTGCCTTCGCTCTGGGGCAACTGGAACTGGCCGGTTTGACCCTTCACGGCGCTTCGGAGGAGTGGGTGGTGATCCGCATCGAAAAAGAAGGCGCCATCACCTTCGAGACGGCCGCCCCTTATCTTGGTAAAGGCAATATTGAGGTCGCCGCACTGTTGCATGAGAAATACGGGACAAAGGTCAGCTTGGCGATCTGTGGCCCGGTGGGCGAATACGGCGGATTGGTCGCCGGAATTTCCTTCACCGACCCGGAACAGCGCCCGGTGCGCATTGCGGCGCGCGGTGGTGTGGGCGCCGTTATGGGCAACAAGCGGGTCAAGGCGATCATCGTTGACAAGCACAAGATGCCGCAATTCCACGACCGCAAGAAACTAATGACCTCGATCCGCGATTATTCAGCGATGATCGGTGCTGACGTGGCGACCCAGAATCTGGGCAAGCTGGGCACCGCACTTGTCGGCGATTTCACCAATCATATCGGCGGCCTGCCGGTACGTAATTTCAGCGATGGCCGTCTGGTCGATACGGACAAGGAACCCATGAAACTGGGCGGCGATTACATTCGCGAGCGTAACGTGAGCCGCGGCGGCGATCCGACCCACGCCTGCATGCCCGGCTGCATGATCAAATGCAGCAATATCTATGTGGATAAGGACGGCAAGGAAATGGTCTCACCGCTGGAGTATGAGACCCTCGGCCTGCTCGGCAGCAACTGTGGCCTGACCGACCCGGATGACGTGGCGGTGCTCAACCACGTCGCCAATGATTTAGGTATTGATACCATTGAAGTGGGCGCGACTTTTGGCGCGTTGATGGATGCGGGTATTGGTGAGTTTGGCGATGTCAACTTCATGGCGGAAGCGCTGAAAGACATTGCCGCCGGGACGGAGCGCGGCAAGCTGCTGGCCCAAGGTACAGCGCGGGTCGGCGCGCACTACGGCATCAAGCGCGTGCCGGTTATCAAAAAGCAGGCAATCAGTGCCTATGACCCGCGGGTCATTGAAGTAACCGGCATTTCCATGATGGTCACCGCCCAGGGCGCCGATCACACCACCGGCAACCTGCCGACCATGGAATGCACCGACAAGACAACGAAAGAACTGGTCGATGCCAGCATGGACATCCAGGCCAAATGCGCCGCTGTTGATTCGCTGGGGCTCTGCGTGTTCGGACGCTCGGTGACCAACGTCAATATGGAACTCATCATTAATGCGCTCAACGATGCCATGGGCACGGACCTGCCACCGGAATTTTTCATGGAGTTGGGCCGGGAAACCCTGCGACTGGAAGAAACCTTCAACAAGGCCGCCGGTTTTGTTGAAGCGGATGATGAACTGCCCTCGTTTTTCTATGACGAAGAACTGCCGCCGTCGGCAAAAACAGCGCGCCATCACAGCGCCGCCGTCAACCAGCACCGGCGCGAATGGCTGGACGCCTTTTAAAGGCCCCAGCAGCGGTTACTTCCGAAAAGTCGCCAGGGCTTGCAAAAGGCCGGCGACGCTTTCGTCCAGCCCCCATGTCGATATGCGTGTTTTGGCCGCCTCCCCCATGGCCTTAAGACGGGGCCGGTCCGATAACAGATCGCCCAGAGCATCGGACAAGGCCTGCGCATTGCCAGGTTTGACAATGCGTCCGCAGGCATCATCCGCCAGGTCCTGTGCGCACCCGCATTCATCAGAGACAATGGGCACACAGCCGCCGACCATGGCTTCATTGACGCCAAGTCCCCAGGGTTCTTTTTCCGACGCCAGAACGAACACATCGGCAAGATCGTAATAGGCGGGGAGTTCGGTCTGGTTCTTGAAGCCAAGTACTCTTACCCGCTCGCCTAGGCCTGCTGCATCGCGCTCAAGCGTGGCCCGCTGTTCGCCATCGCCCACGTAAAGCAGGAAAGGAATGTCGGTTTTCTCAGGATCAAGCCTCTCGAAGGCCTGCAATAGGGTCAGCGGATGCTTGCGGGCCTGCAGTTTTCCGGCATAAAGAACAACCGGGCTGTTTTCGGGGATGCCCAGGTCTTTTCGCAATAGGCCACGCCCGGGTTTCGCCTGTTCAACATGGGTGCTGAAAAAATCGTTATCGACCGTATAAGGCATGGAAAACAGACGTTCCGACCCAATACCCCGCCGTTCGTAATATTGGCGGTTGTCCGAACCGATGCACAAAAAGCCCGAACAATTGGCGAAAATTCGCGCCAGATAGAATCGCTTGAGCAGGCCTCGCAGGCCCCATCCGTCGGGCATGGCGGCATCGGTGTTCTCGCCGCGCATCAGTACCGGCACACCAGCCTTTTTCGCCAGCTTCAGGGCCTTTCGTTTCAGGCCCGTATCCCAGCCGTGGACCCAAAGCACATCGGCCCTGGCAATCTCTTTCCCAAGATGCACCACTCCCTGAACCGCCGCATGTGCATAACCCTCAGTCAGTGGCACGTCCCAAGTTATGTCCTGATGAAAGCCGCTGTCATGATAGCGCTCCGCCGTGTCCAGATGTTCAAACAGAACATGCAGATCAATATCAGACTCCGCAGCAATCTTGCGCAGCAAGGGTGCTTGATACTGGATGGGGTGGCTGACGAGATATAAAAGCCGCAAAGTGATATCCTGATTAAAGGGATGAATGTTATTGAGAATGCCCTGATCCGCCTGCATATTCCACCCACATTGCGCAACATCTATGCATTGTTCCTCTGTGGGTTGCGAGATATATACAATCTCGAATTTAGATAATAGGAACCTCCGGATGCGCCCCTGGCTTGCCGATTTGTTGAAATGTCCTGCCTGTGGCTCCAAAGCACCACTGCACGTCAACGGTGATCAAATACAGGGCGAAGATATCGTAACCGGGGCCCTTGTCTGCACAGAATGCACAAACACATACCCGATCCGCAACGGCATTCCCCGTTTTGTTGCTGTTGAAGATGATTATTGCAAAAACTTTGGTTATCAGTGGCAACAATGGAAAGAGCTCCAGGTCGACCGCCTGAGTGGTCATAACATTTCTGAAACCCGTTTTTTTAAGGATACCGGCTGGGAGAAATCCTGGATGAAAGACAAGCTCATTCTCGATGCCGGTTGCGGGGCCGGTCGTTTTGCAGATGTTGCCCTGAGCCATGGTGCCCGGGTTGTCGCACTGGATTTGAGCGAGGCCATTGATGCCTGCCGGTCGATCACTGAAACCCATGGAGCTAACGCCACCTGGGTCCAGGGATCGTTATTGAGTTTGCCGTTTCGTGAAGGTGTCTTTGATGCGGTCTATTGCATGGGTGTTATCCAGCACACACCGGACCCACAGGCTGTGATGACGGCACTGCCTGCGCTCGTGAAACCGGGGGGCAGGCTCATGTACAATTTTTATGAAGAAGGCCTCTGGCGGCGCTTACAGGTGTTCAAATATGGGTTGCGCCTCATCACACCGCATTTGCCCATCGGCGTAACACTGGGCCTGTCGCGGTTTCTGGTCGCTCTTCTGTTTCATTTGACCAAGTTACTTGCGCATGTTCCAAAACTGAGAATTCTCAATCATTTTATCCCGATTGCCTCCGTCCATGAAAAGGCGCTGACCCCGAAACAGCAATATACCTGGACCCTGCTGGATACGTTTGATTGGTATGGTGCCCGCTTCGAAAAGCGCCAGCATCATAACCAAGTCAAACAGCTTCTTGAAAGATTGGGGTTATCTGAAGTGGTTAGCGCACCAGGTATAGCGAGGGGCTTCAAGACCAAATAACGACGCCGGACGGTTAATAATCTTCCTTTGTTTTCAACACACCCATGACAACAATAAAAGCCAGGCCATAGGCCAGACTTTGGCCAATCGCCAGTGCGATATCGCCTTCCAGATATCCGACAAACGACGCATATACGGGAATGGCACAACCGATATATTGGAAGATCCGACCAAACAACAACCAGCGAACCTGACGGGCCGCCCAGCAATATGACTTCACAATCTCAAACAAGCTCAAGAACAAAATAAACCCACTAAGGCCAACCATCAATTCCGCCGTACGCGCCCAGGCTTCACCAAACAGCCAGGGCACGACGGGATTCGCAAAGGCGATAGTCAATCCGGCTCCGGCAAGCAGGGGAATGGAGACAATCAGGAGTAGCCTGTCCCGCCCCTGGCGTCGGTCTTTACGGTTTTCCGTACGACTGAACCAGTTGCCGGCAACCCGGCTTACGATAGGGGCTAAAACTTGCTGTGGCAGATTGGCCAATCGCAAGGCCTGAAAGAAAAACCCGGCAGCACGATCGCCCCCCAACAACCCCACCAGCAAAACGGTCAGACGGTTTAGTCCATGCTCAAGTGCCCCATCAAGCCAGATACCGCGCGCTTCGGCAATTAAATGGAGCCAATCGCTACGGCTAGGCCATTTAAACCGACGGATCGTCAGCCCACCGATAATCCAAAGCCCGATGAGACCCGCCACCGACAGATAGATTTCACGCAGAAATAAAGCGACCCAACCGACGTCGGTCAGGATTAGAGCCAAAGCCAAGAGATGGCTCGTAGTTGAAACGACCGTTTCCGTTAATGCCAGCTTGCGGTACGGCATTTTACGCTCAAAGAAGGCCTTGTTTTGCTGAACCCAGTGACGCAATCCCAAAGCCAAAATCAACCCGTATTGCCAATAGCCCTGCACATCCACGACATAAGTCCAGATACAAATCACCAGCGTGGCAACACAGGTTTCAATGGCTGAAGCACCGAAATAACGATCCTTATCCGCTTCTGTGAACTGCTCTTCACGCGCCCGGATCAACATCGTTTCGATGCGTAACGAAAAAACAGAATAAACCAGAGCAGCTCCAGCCAATAGAATGGCAAAACGACCAAACTCTTCAGGAGCCAGATATCTCACCAATACAAGATTGACTCCAAATCCAACAACCGCCTGCAAGATTTGCCCCGCAACAAGAAAAAAACTTCCGACCGCAAGGTCCCGGTCTTCCGTCATATGAGGACAACTCCCACTAATTTTCCGGAACTCAAGGCGCTATCCCAGTCTATGCTGAACCAATTCGATCAATACGGACGACGACTTGTTGATACCCCCAACACAAATAGCTGTAACGCACTTTGTGAGCAGTTACGAATTCCTGAAACGCTTTAAATTCATGCTCACGCCAGGATACATAATTAAAATATTCATCAAAAATAATAATTGTACCCACCCCAATTTGAGGTCCGGCAGCATCTAATACTGTTTTTGTTGAAGAATATAAATCGCAATCCACATGCAGCAATGAAATAGCTTGCGGGTTATTCTGCATGAAGTCTGGCACCGTTTGTTCAAACCATCCCTTATGGAGAACAACATTCCCGGGAACATGAGGCCTCACTCCACCCGTTGAATAATGACCTTTCTCTTCGTGGCGCCCCCCCCAGTCTTCTGGCAACCCTTCAAAACTGTCAAAACCATGCACGGGCTTTTTCGTTTTGCTGGCCAAGAGCCTAAGGGAATCTCCATTGCCAACCCCAAACTCCAAGATCATTCCATCTTCGGGTGCACGATCAATTGCGAAACCTATTATATCTTTTCGTGATTTATAGATAACCGCCGTTTTCATATTCTTTGTTGCATAGTCAGCCGCCTCTTTCTGCGCCTGCGCCAACAATAAGACATGCGGGTGGAGATTTCGTTCATCGGCACGGTCGAGATACATGGTGATAAAGCGGTTCACCATTTTATCAAAAAGATACGTAAATATTCTCATTGAAAATAATTCCGGTTCGGCACACGCCCGCGGATCCCCGTCAGCCGATGTTTCAGCGGCCTGAGCTTTGCCTTGATGAAACTTTTTACCGATATGGTTTCCGCTATTTGCTCGTTTTTGACAGGCGATTGCAAAAAAGTAGGAATTGAAAACATCTGCATACGCCCCAACGGATGTTCTTTTGAAGATTGAATTTGTTCTACGCCATGCGTCAGCATGCCGTCAAAAAACAAAACACTGCCAGGAGTGATACCTTCATCGGTGTGAATACGCTCACCTTGGCGGTTGACGATAAAATTTCCGCCTCCGGCAAAATGCGCACCCATGAACGTTAGCGGCAGGATAAAATGCCAGTGGCGCCTTTCATCCGACTTATCTTGGTGTGTGCACATTCGCCCATCATAGGGCGGATAGTAGCTGACAGTAATGTAAATGCCATATCCATCAGCGGAAAATTGCTCGCCGGTGCGCTCATCGACATCAACAATGCGATTTCGCAGGCGGTTTAAAGCAATCCCGATGTCTCGCGTTCGCGCATGTAGTGGGGAATTCCATAAAAAATCGTAGGCACGGTATAGGCAATCTTCTTCTGTCTCGTGGAAATAAATTTTGTTTTCCTGCCCAAGTACGGGCCCCCATAGCGTCGGAGCCTTCGAGGCCTTTTCACTAAAGGCAGACAGCCAAAACCTGCGCAAGTTTTCAATATCCTCTATACTGACGAGGTTTGGAACCACGGAGTATCCCTGCCTGATAATGTCCGCTCGAATGCGATCAGGGTCAGCATTTAAAGATATCATTTACGAACAACTCATATTTTCTAAGAGATGTATTCATAACGGCTCAAGCCGTTTATAGACATTTAATGTTTGGCAAAACTCTCTATGAGCTTTGAACATCCCCACGTTACCTTGATGACAGACGGCCTGTATTCGGTTGCTCATACCGTCTGGATTTTGCAATAAATCGAATTTTCGCCACCAACGGTTTAAAATCACCCCGCGCCAACATTTTCAATCCCAGGACACATCTTCTGGTCCAGACAAGGGCCATGACCTGCTCAAAGCTTTGATAATAGCGAATCTGTGCCAATAGGGTAACCAGGAACCCCAACAGAAGGTTATCGTTCTTCTCCAGATAGGTTATGAGGTTACGGACAAGCTTTCCGGTCCAAGGGACCAAATAAATACAGTTTTCCAAATAGTCCCGGCGGTTGAGAGCTGGGAATTTTGGCCTGTAGACCATGTTATACAACACGGAATTTGCAATAAATTCATCCGTTACATGCTCTTCTGTTATATAGCCGGCAGAGAGCGCCATTTTGGTAAATGGGTAATGGGGGAAATACTGCATTTTGTATGTATTTAAGTTAATCGGTGTTTCGAATGACAATAACAATTCCAGAGCATCCGCCAACGATGCCTCGTTATCAAACGGATTATCCAGAATAATATCGTACTGCGGCTTGATCCCACAGCGTCTCAAAATTTCAGCTTTTTCCCTTAAATCGGCTCCGGTACCGGGCCGATGCATGACATCTTTGCGGATTTCGTCGTGCCCCGATTGCACACCAAAATGCAAACTAACCATTCCAGCACTGACCAGATGTTTGATATTGTCTTCCTTAATCAAGCTGGGTACCAGCTCGCACTCAAAGGGGAGTTTGCAATGGGCTTTATATTTTGCAGAAAAATCCTCGACCCAATCATCAAACACACCAAAGATTTCATCGTTAAAGGTAATAGACCTTGGGTCTTTGTATTTCGAAAGCCGGTAATCAATTTCTTCCAGCACATTTTCAGGTGACCGGATACGCACGAAGCGGCCATTCCCTCTATTCATTGGAATCAATAACGAGTTCACACAGAAGGAGCACAAATAGACACACCCCCGGCCTGCCATCATCAATAATTCATGCTCATAAATTTCAGGATCAACCGTAGACAGATTGTTTTTTTCAATGAAATGCATTTGCGCTTCATCAATTGCCGGGTACGGAATATCATCCATTTCCTGATACAGGACTTCCTGCCCCATATCGACAATGTCTCCCGCTTCATCCTTGTACCAGAGGCCTTTCAGGTTTTTAAGATCAGATCCGGATCGAAGCCGCTCGTGAATATTTAAAAGCAAAAGCTCTCCATCGCCCTTGCAGGCATAATCGGCAAAATCCAGGGCCTCCTCTGGTGCGATTGTTGGATATTTGCCCCCCAAAATCACGTCGGCATCGCTTATCGTCCGTATTTCAGAAACGATTTGGCGCGCGGCAAGTGCATAGGGTGCCATCACACTTATGGTAATCACATGCGGATCAATTTCACCGACCAGCTTTTTTAAAAGATCAATTTCGTGCCCGCTAATGGGCAAATGCCGATTGGTGAAATTGTTTTTGAAAAACAAGGCATGCGAATCAATGTTATCCTTTAACGACAGGACATGAAAAATCCGAATGGGGAAGGATTTGTAACAATAAAGAGAAATGTGAAGAATTCGTTGCTCTTTAGACACCGGCGCATCTGGAACCGGTTTTGAACGGAGCTCTTTAAGTCGGGCAACAGGATCAAAATCAGTCGGAGCCACATGACCAATAGAAATCGAGGAATTGGCCTCCGATTTTTCTGCTTCCCGCCAACTTGACCTATGCTCAACGTTCATTAGATGTCCCACAAATTATTTCCGAGAGATTAGCCATATATTTCACACATATATGCTAAAAATGCACGTTATTATCGAGATTTCAGTATCCATAAGGGTTCAGTCTCGGTTTCTTTTACCTTTTCGTGGGCACAAGGTCTTCATTCCACAGCGCCAACCATTCCGTTCCTAGATTCTTTTCAAACTGATCCAAGGCATAGGTTGCCTGAATGCCGGATCGTGCCGCTGTGGAAAATTGATTGTACATAACTTCATTTAATAGCAACTCAGATACTCGCAATGAGATTTCCTGCGCATCAAACCCGCACAGGAAACCGTTCTCCCCCGAAACCACATAGGCTTCCGGTCCCCCACATTGCGTCGCAATAACCGGCACCCCGCAGGCCATGGCCTCAATACCGACAATCGCCAACCCCTCCTGATCGGATGTCATCAGCAACAGGGCCATTGACCGGTAAAAATCTCTCAGGTCTTCCCGGCTCAGATAGCCTTTAAAAACCAGATTCTCCCATATCCCATGTTTTCGTGCACTCCTTTCCAATGCGGCATTCGCCTCGCCGGTTACCTGAAGGGTGGCTTTCACACCCTTCGCCCGGAGTGCGGCAAAAGTAGCAAACAGCAATTCGGCGTTTTTGCGTGGATCATCCAGCCGCCCGACAAAACCGATAATCGGATTTTCCAATTTGGATACTGGCGCAGAGTCAGGTGAAAAGAACATCATATCTGTCGGTATGGGCAGCACAGATATTTCGCTTGTTCTTGCCGGATGAACCGCCTGCAAAGACGCTACACTGAAAGGACTCACACCTAGAATTCTGTTCTGCGGACAGGCGAGAACACTTTGTTCCTGCGCCTTTAATTGTGGGCGGACCAAACAGGCATCGAAGGCGCGTCTGGCCACTCCCATGGCTTTCTGACGGGCGCGCCTGTCCCCTTCCAGATCACCCGCGCACCAAACCAGATGTTTGACCTTCGCCCGGACCAGCGGATTGGCAACAAGGACCGTACCGCCAACGGCAATGTGACGGTCATGAGCTTCAATAAGCTCTCTCCAGAGGGATGACGGCTCTGTATAGTTGCCTTCAAATTCCGGGTACCGGCAACCAACCACAACCCCCTTATGGTCGCCAAAATTCGATAACGGTTGTGTTTTGGGAGACCGTCCGGAACAAACTTGTTCAAGATTTACATTGAGATCAGGATACGCTCCTCGCGCGGCATAGACGCCAATGGTTACGTCCTGTCCTTTGTTACGCAGGGTATCCGCAATGATTTTTGCTTTTGTCGCAACACCACCAAGAATATGGGGAGGCAGCGTGAGAATAAGAGTTGCCACTATTCATTTCCCCCACATTCATCATGGTGCCAGATCAAGCCATGATTACGATTGAAAAACCAATCTCGTTTTCAGTTCCGTTTGTTCCCAAGAGAAGTCCTGCGAGCGTTTTTCTGCTTTCATGCTGTAACTGGCGCGCAGTTCCTGGTTCTTGAGCAGAGTTAAAACGGTCGCTTTAATATCGCTCACATTGTTGGGATCAAAATAAACCCCTGCATCACCAAGAACTTCCGGCATTGCCGCCGCATTGGAACAGGCAATTGGCGCTCCACACGCCATCGCTTCGACCAATGGGTTGCCAAAAGTCTCGACAGTTGACGGAAACACAAATATTCCACAACTCCCATACAACGCGATTAATTCCTCAACATTCAAACTGCCCAGAAACTCCACATGATCCTCAAGCTTCTCAGCCACAATCAGATCTTCCAGCTCACGCACATATTCAGCATCTATTGGCCGACCCGCAATCTTCAATTTGACATCCGGATTCTCACCAACAATTTCCGATAGAGCGAGCAGCAGATTCTTGAAGTTCTTTTGAACATAGATATCCGAAACGGCCAGCAGCATGTTCGCATCACGCTCTTGTGGCACATTACCCCGGAACCGGCTGTCAACTCCATGGGGGATCACCGTCACCTTGGATTTAGACCATTTTTGTAAAAATCCGGTTCCGATACGGCTCGCATAATTGGAAACGGCTATTGCCCGCTTACAGGCGATCAGGGAAACCAGGGTTGCCACAAATAACAAGGCCCAGTAAGCCAGCTTAATCGGACGCCTCTCGACAAACCCGACACTCACCGCATTGCGCAACATGACGACGGAGTTTGGTGCAAACACAGGCCCGTAGTTGGCCGGAGAAAACGTGATATCCACTTTGAGTTTATGCGCCAGTCTCGGGATGTCCAGTTGCTCACGCAAGAGGACTTTCCAGAAACCCCGGTCAAATTTCAAAAAGTGGTAATGAACCTTCTCGATATCTCTGGGCAGAACATCAATCTGATCTTCATGCGCACAGAGATGGACTTCCACCATTTCATCCTGCGCCAGCTGCGGAAGCATATTCCGAAGATATGTGACGCCGCCGCCCGTTCTTGCATGAAGCGCATTAATCAAAATACGCACGGGGGGTTTTTCAAGCGCTTTTTCAAAAGACATATGAAGGGACGTGATATGCTTTTCCCAGGCGAACTGAGTGACAGCCCGCTTTTTCGCGCGCGTAATTAAATTTTCCCGAAGCTTGGGATCTGCATCCAGTTCCTGGACTCGTGCCGCCAGATCTTTAGGGTTTCCCAATTCAAAATAGAGGGCTGCATTACCGCAGATTTCTCGGTGGATAGGAATATCGGAAACTATAAGCGGAATGCCGGCGCGCATGGCTTCGACCATGGGAAACCCGAAAGTCTCCGCCATAGAGGGAAAGACAAAGGCATCGTATAACTTGAGCGCATCTGTCAATTGCTGGTGCTCAATTCGACCGATTTCAACACTTTCCCGATAGCGCTCGGAGACGAGCGCATTCAATTCAGGGCGGCTGGAATGCCACGGCTCAAAATCGTCGGGTTCCATCGTAATACGTGTTTTTGTTGGAAGCCCCTCTTCATTCAGAAGCCATGTCGCCTCAGCAAGCGTCACGGGATCCTTATGCGGATAAAAAACCGAAACATATAAGAGGGCCAAATGCCCTTTTGCACGCCAGCGCCGACGCTTGCTTATTGTCGCAAACCGGTCCCCAACACCCAAATAATTAACCACTGACTTTTCAGCGATGTCCGGCCCAAAATCTAACGCAGCTCCTAAGGCGACCTCGGAAGGAAAAATCGTAACCTCGGAATGACGCGCCGAAAAAAGCATCAAGTTACGCCTCAGAAAGGCCGAGATACGCTCGCTCACTGGCAGGCGGGGAAGTACTTTTTCCCGATACACCGGATTTAAATAGATTTCCCCCTGAACCAGCAGAACTTGAGGAATCGGGGGCAACAAAACTCCATAATTTGCGGATGAATAGAGAACATCAGCCCCACTCTCCTTGACAATTTTACGCCAAAATATCTGTTCCCACAAAAACCGGTGAATGGGTCCAAAAAAAATTTTTACCGGGACCTTTTTGATCGTCACATTCGGAAAATCAAATCCTTCAGTGTTAAAGGCCCTGGGCACATAAATAATAGCTTCCAAATCTTTACGACCAATGTATTGGATCAGATTCGACGTGTAGGTAACAATTCCCCCGGTATTCGCGGAAATCGCGTTGATGATTATTCGCATACGTAGGAAACCCTGAAGCTATCACCTTGTCATAGGTGGCGTACAATAATTGCTGAAAACTAAGCCACTAAGCCCGGCCATTCAATAGACGGCCCGGCCATGTGTTCTTTTTCATTCGGCTAACTTGTTAGCGATACTAAAAAAACCTATCGTATTCTAATTCTCGGCACTCGGTTAATTAACGGCAAATAAAAATATGAGTTTTCGTCATTTGCTCAAATACGGCCTATCCCTGCCTCCGCATATTGCTGCTTTAAAAGCCACGCAGATACTGAAAAAGCGTCTCGTCGGCAGTTGGCAATCGCGCATGCAATCCAATCTTTGCACCTATGCTGATGCCGCAGAAATTGTGGAGGAATCTTTAGGCCGGATTGTCTCACCGCCGCAACCCGGAAATGACACCAAACCAACTGACGTCCTGACAACATTCGCCAGCCCGTATCTTGAGCACAAATTTAATCTATTGGGGTCCGGATGGAAATCCGTCGAAGCCGTTTCCGCGCCCGTCCCGGTTTCAAAAGGCAACCGGGAACGCAGCAGTCAATTGCGCTCCCTGCTCAGCACCGGGTATCAAGCCATTGACTGGCAAAGTGACTTCCGGTACGGCTACCGTTGGCCGGTATCCCAAAGCAGTCTGTCCATCGCATACGGGCATGAGCCCGGTATCGACATCAAGGTCCCTTGGGAACTGGCCCGCCTGCAGCATCTCCCGCAATTGGCTCTGGCTTATGGCGGAGCATCGAACGGCCCACGCTATGTTGCCGAATTCCGAAACCAGACCCTCGACTTCATGGCCACAAATCCACCCGGATACGGGGTCAACTGGGTCTGTACTATGGACGTCGCCATCCGCGCCGCAAACCTGATACTCGCCTACGATCTGTTCCGGGCGAAGGGCGTGGTATTTGATCAAGCGTTCATTGACGAATTCACTGCTGCAATAAGAAGCCACGGCGTGCATATATGCCGGAACCTTGAATGGCAGCCGGGATTTCGCGGCAACCATTACCTTGCTGATATCACCGGGCTTTTGTTTGTGGCTGCCTTTTTACCGCGCGATCCAAAAACCGACAGTTGGCTGGCCTTTGCAGTCCAGGAGTTTCGGCATGAAACTGCCCAGCAGTTTCTCCCCGATGGCTCGAATGCCGAAGCTTCGACAAATTATCACCGGCTTTCGGCAGAAATGGCCGTTTATGGCACTGCGCTTATTTTTGGGCTACCTCCTGAAAGACAGGCCGCACTGCACAGGTATGACCCAAGGACCGGCCCTTGCCATGCCCATTTTCAGCACCGCCCTGCCGATTGGTCAGCAGATACCGGGCCTTTTGACGCCAGCCATTTCACACGCCTGCGCAAAATGGCCGATTTCACCATCAACATCACGAAACCCGATGGTCATGTGGTACAGATCGGCGATACAGATAATGGCCGATTTTTCAAACTCACACCCGTTCTGCGTGGGGCCGGACCAGACGAAGATCATCTTGACCACCGCCATCTGGTCGCGGCGATAGGTGGCCTGCTGGATGATGGCGAATTGCTGGGCTATGCAGGAGGAGCTTATAATCGGGAGGTGGAAATTGTCCAACAGATCCGGCGCAAGCCCCTGTCGCAACCACCTCCCCCCCTGACATCCCTCCCTGCCCGTTTTGGACAAAATCAGAACAGCCCAACACCTCCGCAGGTTAGCAAAAAACTGCGAATCGAACTTCCTGCACCCGATTACCTGCACAAGCTGACACACCATGCCTATCCCGATTTCGGTCTGTATATCTGGCGCTCGGAGCGGTTCTTTTTATCGGTTCGCTGCGGGGATATCGGTCAGGGCGGCAATGGTGGTCATGCCCACAACGACCAGTTGGCCATTGAACTGCAAGTCAATGGCGAGGACTGGATTTCTGATCCCGGCAGCTATACCTACACGGCCGACACGAAAATGCGCGATCAATATCGGTCGCACCTTGCTCACGCTGTGCCCCGCTTCCGAACCACCGAACCCTCCCGCCTTGATCTCGGCCTGTTCCGTTTGGAAAACAATGCCAAAGCGCAATGTCTCGAATTCAATGAAACCACCTTTTGCGGGGTTCATTACGGATACGGCACACCAACCTACCGACAAGTGAAGATCGACGATGGCCGGATTGAGGTCATCGACAGCTTTGGTGGCCTTACAATTGCGGATGAGACAATTGACACCACAACCGTCCAGACGGCAGAAGCTTTGCGTGAATATTTTGACCTGACCCTGGCCTTTTCACCAGGATATGGTGCGCAGGACTAGCTTTTCTGCTTGAGGATTTCCGCCAACACAGAGGAAAGCAATAGGGTTGATTGCCTCAGATCATCCAGCACCAGGACTTCATCCGTTGCACCCACCTGAGCGTCCGCCGGATTGACCGGCCCCACCCCATACAACACCGTCGGGACTCCGGCCGCCGCATAGTGACAGGCCATTGTCCCGTTTGGTGTCCCCAGTTCGGGCAGCGCATTACCCATGAGTATGTTTGCCTGGGTCTGGAAGGGCGCGATGAGTGACACGACCTTGTCATCCTGAATCAGCGGGCGCGTCAGCATCTTGCGACGCACCTTGCACAGAACACCGGGAATCTGTGTTACTTCCATCCCAATCAGGTTGGTGATCTCGTTCTCAACCTTGGATATGTCTTCTTCCGGCAGCAGGCTGCGTGTCACGGTTAGCTTCGCATAACCGGCAACCGAATGCCCATTTTCACCGCCATGCACTTCGGAAACAAGAATACTCGGCGGTTGCAGACCTGCGGTTTTCGAGATGGTTTTCGCATAAGATTCGCGCAGCCGGTAGATGGCAGCCATCACCCGGGTCGCGGCTTCAATGGCGTCGCGCCCATCAGCGGGGCGGCTTCCCGGCGCACTGCGTCCGCGGATTTCCGCCGCCATCTGCAGCATGCCGTTGGCCGATGTAATCAGCGAATGGGTATTGCCGGGACAGATGACCAAATCCGGTTTCACATGATCTTCGGCCAGCAACCAGCCAGCCCCCAAGTCACCGTCGTTTTCTCCATCAAAAGTGATATGTAGCTCGACGGCACCGCACAACTCGGAATCGCTCTGCGACAAGGCCTCCGCTGCAAACAGATATGCGGCCAACGCACCTTTTGCGCTGACGGCGCCGCGCCCGAACATCCGGCCGTTTTCAATGGTTGCGGCAAACGGATCGTACCGCCAGCCATCGCCAGCGAACGCCGTATCGACATTAACCGCCAATGCGACCACGGGCCCCAGACCAAATTGTCGGCGCGCCACAATATTGGTAATCGGAGTATAACCCTTTTCCAGGCACAGGTCTTCCTCAACCGCATAGTTCGAGACTTCATATCCAAAAGCCCGCAACCGGCCTTCTAACTGCGCCGCTAACCCGGCAAAATCACGGCCCGGATGATCGGTGGGAAACTGGACCAGTTCCGACAGAAAACTGAACTGCTCGGCCCTGTGATTAACCAGATAATCCTGAATTTTGGAATTGTGTTCGGCAACCATGATATAATTATATTTCCCAACGTTCGGCGAAGCTTGCAAACCAAGAGCATTCCGTCACATTTGTTTATATGAGATAACACCAAGACCTGAAACGATGAATTTAACCGCCCGGAGTTCCCATGCCAGATTCACAAACCCTCGCGCTTATTGAAAAGCTGATTTCCTTCGATACCACCAGCCGGGAGTCCAATCTGGAACTCATTCAATTTATTGAGGACTATCTGTCCGGACATGGCGTGGAAAGTACCCGCGTTCTCAACGAAGATGGCAGCAAGGCGAATCTCTATGCTACCCTGGGCGACGCGAGCCAGTCCGGCATTATGCTGTCGGGCCATACCGATGTGGTGCCGGTCGACGGACAGGCTTGGGATACTGACCCGTTCGCCCTCACCCAAAAAGGCGACAAACTCTATGGCCGCGGCACATCGGACATGAAAAGTTTTATTGCGCTGGCCCTCGCTTACGTGCCGAAATTTCTGGAACGCGGCCTCTCCACGCCCATTCACCTCGCCTTTTCCTATGACGAGGAAGTGGGCTGCATTGGCGTGCGTCGCCTGATCGACATGATCAACACCCTGCCGATCAAACCGCGCATGGCAATTGTTGGCGAACCCACCTCCATGGGCGTGATTGTCGGCCATAAGGGAAAACGTTCGTTCAATGCCCACGTGCGCGGCCTTGAAGCCCATTCCAGCCTGGCGCCGGAGGGCGTCAATGCCATTGAATATGCGGCGGAACTGATCAGCCACCTCAAATCCATGGCCCGGCGCATCGCCGAACACGGTCCGCGCGATGAGCTTTACGACGTTACCCACACCACAGTGCATACCGGCACGATCCGGGGCGGCACGGCACTCAATATCGTGCCCAAGGACTGCCATTTCGATTTCGAATTCCGTTATATCGGTGATGACGACCCGGACGCCATCGAGGCCGAAATCCGCGAATTTGCGTCGCAAAGCCTGGTCCCCAACATGCGCAAAATCAGCCGCGATGCCGGTATTGACATCGAGTGCTACAACGACATGCCGGGCCTGCACCTGAACGCCGATGAAGAGGTGGTTACTTTCGTCAAGGCGCTGGCTGGCAAGAACGACCACTCGAAAGTCGCCTTCGGCACGGAAGCCGGACTGTTCCACACCCGCGCCGGTGTCCCCACCGTCGTCTGCGGCCCCGGTTCCATCGAACAGGCCCACAAACCCAACGAATTTATCGAGCTCTCACAACTGGACGAAGCCACCATCTTTATGGACCGCTTGGCGGATAAAGTGTGTTCTTCGTAAAACCTTTCCGATTTTCAAGGATTTGATATCGCTGTTGTAAGCAGCCGAACAGGCTGTTATATCTCCATCCTACGTTGGGGCGCCGCAAGGCTGAGAAGCGCAAGCTAACCCATTGAACCTGATCTGGTTAAGACCGGCGGAGGGAACGGATGATGTATTTCAGCATAAAATCTCATTCCAAATCTCGGTTCCTGCCCGCCACAGAGGGTAAGGAAAAGAAATGACGCGTACGGGTGTTCCCATTGGGTTGACCATTGCCGGCTCCGATAGCGGCGGCGGGGCTGGCATACAGGCGGACCTGAAAGCCTTTTCAGCGCTTGGTGTTTATGGGGCCAGTGTGATTACGGCGCTGACCGCACAGAACACCCGCGCCGTCACCGCCGTATTTGGCGTCCCGACAGATATGATCGCGGCGCAGATGACCGCCGTATTTGATGATCTGGACATCGGCGCGGTCAAGATCGGCATGCTGGCAACCCCGGAGATTATCGAGACGGTGGCAGCGGGCCTGAAAGACCAATCCGCCCCGGTCGTGCTCGATCCGGTGATGGTCGCGAAATCCGGCGATGCTTTGCTGCAGGAAGACGCCGTCGCTTCCCTGTGCCAGCATCTATTGCCTCTGGCCGACCTGCTCACCCCCAACCTGCCGGAAGCGGGCGTTTTGCTGAACTGCGGCGCGGCGGGCAACACTCAGGAGATGGAAAAACAGGGTCAGGCGCTTTTGAAGAGGGGGCCGAAGGCCGTTCTCATGAAGGGCGGCCACGCCGACGGCTCGGAATGCGTGGATATTCTGGTGATGAAAAACGCACCGTCCGTGAAGTTCGAAGCGCCGCGCATCATTACCCGTAACACCCATGGTACCGGCTGTACGCTGTCGGCCTCTATCGCCGCCGGTCTGGCCAAAGGCCTTATGCTTACTGACGCCGTTGGCGAAGCCCACAGCTATTTACAGGGCGCGCTGGCCGCCGCCGATAAACTAGGCGTCGGCTCCGGCCATGGCCCGGTTCACCATTTTTACCGCAACTGGACATAACCCTTTTTTATTTGAAACTCAGGAAAAACCCCATGCGTATTTTTGTTTTGCTCTTCTCGCTTTTGTTCACCCTCCCGGCCCAGGCTGCCGACAAGATGACACTGCTTCTTGACTGGTTCATAAATCCTGATCACGGGCCGATCATCGTCGCCCAGGAAAAGGGCCTGTTCAAGGACGCCGGGCTGGAGGTGGAAATCGTCGCCCCGGCCAATCCGGCGGACCCGCCAAAACTGGTCGCTGCAGGGAAGGCCGATCTGGCCGTTTCCTATCAGCCGCAACTGCATCTGCAGGTCCATGAAGGCCTGCCGCTGGTCCGCGTCGGCACGCTGGTCGCCACCCCGCTCAACTGCCTGCTGGTACTGGCCGATGGTCCGATCAAGACCCTGAAAGACCTGAAGGGCCGCAAAGTGGGATATTCCGTGCCCGGCGTCGAAGAGGCGACCATGGGCGCCATTCTAAGGACCCATGGCCTGACCACCGATGATATCGAGTTGGTCAACGTCAACTGGTCGCTGTCGCCGTCGCTGATGTCGAAACAGGTGGATGCAGTCATCGGCGCTTATCGCAATTTCGAACTCAATCAGATGGAGATCGAAGGCGCGAAAGGCAAATGTTTCTACGTCGAGGAAGAGGGTCTGCCCGCCTATGACGAACTGATCTATGTGGCCAACACCAACTCCATGGACAAAGACAAGATCAAACGCTTTCTGGCCGCCACGGAACTGGCGACCCAGTACATCGTCAACCACCCGAAGGAAAGCTGGGAGATCTTCTCCGCATCGTCAAAAGAACTCCAGGATGAACTGAACGCCCGCGCCTGGGTCGACACCCTGCCGCGCTTCGCACTGCGCCCGGCGGCATTGGATCATGGCCGCTACGCGCGGTTTGAGGCCTTTCTGAACGAGGTCGGGTTGCTTAAATCAATCAACCCCGTCTCGAAACTGGCGATCGACGTGACGGCGCAATGAACGAGACCTACTACACATCGCCGACGCTGGCGGCCTGGCGACGGGCCGCCGGGGCGGACTGGCAAGCCTATACGGACCATGCCTTCGTCCGGGGCCTGGCCAACGGCACGCTGCCGGAAGCTTCGTTCCATCACTATCTGGTACAGGACTATATTTTCCTGATCCATTTCACCCGGGCCTGGGCCATGGCCGTGGTCAAATCGGAAAGTCTGGATGAGATCAAGATCGCCGCCGCCACGGTGGATGCCCTGATCAACAAGGAAATGAGCCTGCATGTGGAAACCTGCAAGCAGGTCGGGATTTCCGAAGACCAGCTTTATGCGGCGGAGGAAGCCAAAGAGAACATAGCTTATACCCGTTTTGTCATGGATGCAGGGCTGTCCGGCGATTTTCTCGATCTGATGGCGGCGCTGGCACCGTGTATTTTCGGTTATGCGGAAATTGGCAAAACCATCGTGCCAATGGCAGCGCCCGACACCCCCTATCAGGACTGGATTGGTACCTACGCAGGCACGGACTATCAGGATTTGTGCGATACCCTGGGCACCATGATTGAGCAGGCGGCCCTGGCCCGTATTGGCCCCATACCGCAAGAAAGCCCGCGCTGGGGTTCTTTATGCAAGCGCTTTCAGATGGCGACCCGGCTGGAAGTGGATTTCTGGGGCATGGGCTTGAGAGGCCATTAATGGCTTCGCCGGAGCCCACCCCTGCCTTTCCCGGCGTCACTCTCCGCGGCGACTTTCATCACGCGGATCACATCCTGTTCAAGGCGCTGGAATTGCGCGTTGCTGCCGCTCAATGGACCTGCCTGTTGGGGCCATCCGGCGTCGGCAAATCAACGCTGCTGAGGCTGTTGGCCGGGCTGGAGACGGGCGGCACCTTTTCCGGCACAATCGAAACCGATGACCAGCATCCGCTTGCGGGTCGCATCGCCTACATGGCGCAGTCCGACCTGCTGGCCCCCTGGCTGAATATCCACGACAACGTGCTGTTGGGGGCCCGCCTGCGCGGCGAGCAGCCAGACCATGCACGGGCCGAACAATTGATCTCACGTGTCGGCTTATCAAACCATATGACCAAGCGTCCGGCGGCGCTGTCGGGCGGCATGCGTCAACGCGTCGCCCTGGCCCGCGCGCTGATGGAAGACCGCCCCTTTGTCCTACTCGATGAACCTTTCGCGGCGCTGGATGCCAAAACCCGCTCGGAGATGCAGGAACTGGCCTTTGAAATGCTGGAAGGCCGGACCGTACTTCTGGTCACCCATGACCCGTCGGAAGCGGCGCGGCTCGGCCATCAAATCCATATTCTGACGGAAACCGGTCTGACCAAGCATGCTGCTCCGGTCAGCTCCCCCATTCGCGCCTTTGATGCGCCAGAGACCATCGAGACCCAGATCAGTCTCATGAACCTGTTGCGGGCTCCCTGAGATGAAACGGCTACTTGATATCACACTGGTTTTCACCGTCGTCATTGCCCTGTGGCAACTCATCGTCTGGTTGAGCGGTGTGCCACCATACATTTTGCCGGGGCCGTTGCGCGTCGGACAGGCCTTTCTCTCCAACTTCGACCTGATCATGGAAAACGCCTGGATCACCATCGCCGAAGTGTTGATCGGTCTTATGATTGGCGCAACACTCGGCATCGCAACCGCCCTGCACCTGATGATCTCACCACTCGCCCGGCGCTTTATGCTGCCGTTCATGGTCTTCAGTCAGGCCATCCCTGTGTTCGCCCTGGCCCCCATCCTCACCCTGTGGCTTGGCTATGGAATCGCCTCGAAGATCGTCATGGCGATTTTGATCATTTATTTCCCCGTCGCCTCAAACTTTTTCGACGGGCTCCGGCGGACCAATCCGGGCCTGCTCGATCTGGCGCAAACCATGGGCGCCAGCGAACGGCAAACCCTGTTCCGCCTGCGCCTGCCCGCCGCCCTTCCGTCGCTGGGTTCCGGCCTGCGGCTGGCCGCCGTTTATGCGCCCATTGGCGCAGTTATCGGCGAATGGGTTGGCTCGTCAAAAGGTCTTGGTTTTCTCATGCTGCTGGCTAACGGCCGCTCGAAAATTGATCTGATGTTTGCCGCCCTTTTCGTCCTCGCCCTGTTCACCGTAGCGCTCCATGCCCTCGTCGGGCGGTTATCAAAGCGTCTGGCGGACTGGTCAGGGGCTCCCTAGTTTCCCCAGGCATCTATCTTCAACCACGAATGCATGCGAAACCGGATCATATCACTCCTAGTTAAGAGTTGATTTATATCAATGCTGTCTTCCTCAGGATTTTATATATTCAAATATGTGAATATGTAATGTTTGGAGTTTAGATATGATTCTTTCCTGGAAGACGGGCGGAGTGCTTCTTGGTCTGGTTTTTTTTCTGGCGGTGCTACTCGTCAAACCCATCGGAGTGTCCACCCAGTTCGTTATTTTTGACGGAATTTTGTGGGATATAGTCAGCCCGGAAGTCGTTGTTCCGGCACCTGATGCAAAAAGCGGCTATGCCAGTCCAAACGCCTATTTGAACAAAAGCGGTGGCAGTTATGCCAAGTCCGTTTCGGAGCCGCTTAATTACAGCTTCGTGTTCGTCATCGCCATGCTGGTCGGGGCGTTCCTGTCGGCGAAATTGCGGGGCGGCGTCAAGAGCGAAGACCGGCAGATGCCGCCGGTCTGGCGCGAGAATTTCGGTGATGACGTCTGGAAACGCTATCTGGCGGCCTTCGCAAGCGGTTTCATCGTTTTATATGGTGCACGGCTGGCGGGCGGCTGCACCTCCGGGCACATGATGAGCGGTATGATGCAGACCGCCTTGTCCGGTTATATTTTTGCAGCGGGTGCCTTTCTTGCAGGCATCCCCCTTGCCCTCTACCTGTTCAAAAGAAAGGTTTGAGCTATGACCACTATACTTCTTGCGATCATCATCGGAGCGGCGTTTGGTTTTGTCCTTGATCGGGTTGGCGCGACCAATCCCGATTATATCATTCGTATGCTGAACTTGAGCAATCTGCATCTTATGAAAACCATCCTTACGGCGATTGGTGTCGGTTCTGTCCTGATGTTTGGAGGACTTATGGCAGGCCTAGTCGACCCCGGGCACCTGTCCGTGAAAGCGGCTTATATTGGTGTGTTTGTCGGTGGACTTCTGTTGGGAACAGGGTTCGCCATATCCGGTTTTTGCCCCGGCACCGGACTGACCGCAGCCGCTACCGGGCGCAAGGATGCCGGGTTCTTCGTGCTTGGCGGCTTGTTGGGCGCGGCGGCCTATATGGGGAGTTATGGCTGGGTGGCATCCACCGGCATATTGCAAAATATCGCAGGCGGAAAGACAACACTTGGCACCATTTCCGGCACAGAGTACCCCGCACTATCCAGCGCCATGTCAGGCGAGGTGATTGGCCTCATTCTGGGTTTTGTATTTATCGCCATCGCCATCCTTCTGCCCGCCCAAATGGCTATCGGACCAAAAAAGAAATGAAAGAACGCCTCCTGCTCTTATAATACGGCTGTCTTTCCTGTTAAGAACTAATCATTATGAAGGCCATTATTTGGGCGGGGGAGACAGGTATATGATGCTGAATTTAGGCACATCCTGGTATTTTTGGGCCTTCCTAGCGGCTCTCTTTGCCGCCCTGACGGCTATTTTCGCAAAAATCGGTATTGAAAATGTCAATTCGGATTTTGCAACATTTCTGCGCACCATTGTCATCATTACGGTGCTGGGTGCCATTCTGTTTGCCACCGACAAATTCCAACCTCTGGAATCCCTGTCGCACAAAAGCCTGCTGTTTATCGTGCTCTCCGGTCTGGCCACCGGGGCGTCATGGATTTGTTATTTCCGAGCCCTGAAGCTCGGCAACGCATCACAAGTGGCACCGATCGATAAACTGAGTGTCGTCTTTGTTGCGATCATCGGCGTGTTGTTTTTAGGGGAACAATTGAGCATGGGCGGCTGGGCTGGTGTTGGGTTGATTGCTGCCGGGGCCGTTCTGGTCGCCCTCAATTAGGTTTCCAGAGCAAAATCTACCGTTCGTCCTGTCACCGTGGTGGATAAATCCCATATGCTCAAAGGAGCCCACATCAAGAGCCTCTGCCTTTTCAAAGAACGATCACGTATAATCGCCAGAAAGGTCCATCTTGGGCGTTGACGTGCCAACGCGGATATCCGGGTCAAGCAGTACGCTCAGCAGCGACTCGCTGCTGATCTCGACACCCAGTTGGGCCAAAGCGGAGGGGCTGCTGCACGCAAACACCCAAACCGGCCCCACAGACCGGAAGCACCAAACCGAAGCCGGATTTCATGACTTTCTGCTGTTTTGATCTCTTATACCATATCATTAATCGCAACATTAAAGCTCCCGGCTGCGCAAAGAATTATGGAATTAGAGATCAATATTGCACATGAAATGCGCTGTAAAATTAGGCCCTGGACAGCATCTCGTGATATTGCAGACAGGAGACCCAAAACAGAATAAATAGTGAGTGACGGAACGACACCGCTAAATAGGGAGTTGACGTGGTTAACTGGGATAAAACCTACAGGGAAAGTCCGAGCCGCTTGTTTGGCGATCAGCCGAACCAATATCTCCGTGAAGTCCTTGCCCGTTCCGACGTTGCCCCCACATCGGCCCTGTGCCTGGGCGATGGCGATGGGCGCAATGGAGCATGGCTGGCCGCTCAGGGGCTGCAGGTAACGGCTGTTGATCTTTCTGCTGTCGCAACGGATCAGGCTCTTGCGCATGATCTGACGCGCGGTGTTTCTGTTGAGCGGATTGTCGCCGACCTCGCCGACTGGCAACCGGAACCGGGACGGCAATGGGACGCGGTTTGTCTTTTCTATTTGCAGTGCGAGGAATCCGTCCGCCATCAGGCCATCACCCACGCCACAAGGGCCATCAAACCTGGCGGCTGGTTTGTTGCGGAAGGCTTTTCCCGGTTTGGGAGCGAAAAGAAGACGCTCGGCCCGAAGCCCCCAGACCTGCTCTATGATCTGGATGCAATGCTTCAGGCGGTGGCGGGGTTTCAGGTTCTGGAAGCGTTTGAAGGGTTAACCTGGCTCGATGAAGGTGTGCGCCATAAAGGGCCAGCCCAAGTCGTCCGGATACTCGCCCAGAAGCCATAAAATCACCTCTAATCGACAGCAAATCAACGAGCACGGCCATAGCAATTGACCTGTTGTATTCGGCCCGCGTTGGTGTATCTTCAGATTTACTATAGGCAGAACTTTTTGCTCCAGATACCCGCCTAAATCCAGCTTCTATGCGCTGGGGACGTTTGCTCATTACAATTTGTTTTGCGATCAAAGCCACCCCAGTTTGCGGCTTTTGAGCGTTCCGGACCGTTTCCTCCGGGTGTTTGTTTTCGTCAGCCTTTTGCTCCTATCCAATCAGAAAGTCTCCGCTATTGCATGACGCAAACCTCCCCTTGTTCGAGAACCTTGCACAGGACATTGTGGACAAGGGGTACAGCATATGTCCGAATGCTCTACCTCCAAGCCTTATAAATAAGCTTTGGATTCTCCTGCATGAAAGAACGCCCCATCATTTCCAGAAAGCCGGAATTGGACGCAACGTCGGTTATACGGTCAATCAGCTCATTCGCACCGACGAAATTTCATGGATTGACGGGACAACCGAGGCAGGAACGGCCTGGATCGAATGGTCAACGTCATTGCAGGCCTATCTCAACGCACGTCTGTTCCTCGGCCTGTTTTCCTTTGAAAGTCACTTCGCCCGATATATGAAAGGCGACTTTTATCGGAAACATCAGGATTCTTTTTCAGGCCAGAACAACCGTATTCTCTCTCTCGTTTTATATTTAAACAAAGGGTGGCTGGAAGGCGACGCCGGTGAACTGCTGCTGTTTGTTGGCAAGGGGAACGGTACCGTTATCAAGGTCCCGCCCGTTTTTGGCACATTGGTGGCGTTTTTGAGTGAAGACTTTCCCCACGAGGTCGCCATAACCAATTCTGACAGGGTTTCAATTGCGGGCTGGTTTCGGGCCAACGGCACAACCCGAAACCGCATTGATCCTCCCCAATAAGCACCCTTATAACCTGATTTTTGACTCCACCAAAAACCCTGTTTTGGTGTAGGGAAATACATAACACTGCCGATGTCATTGGCGAAAGATAGATGGATATGTCAAACGATCATCATGCAGACCGGATTTCAGTTTCCAGAAGCTATTGAAGGTCGATCCTGGCTGGACTAAAAGGTTACGCGATCTGGTTCTGGCTTGGAATCTTCCACGGGGAAAGCAAACTGGGAAAGAACAAAGTCGCTGCAGTCGCTCATAAAAATCCATACTGCGAAAGGATATCAGAAAGCTGACTTTCCGTAAAAGGCTTCGTTAATATTGCATTCATACCCGATTTTCTGAACAACACATGACGCTCCTCAAAGGCTTCAGCCGTTAACCCAATTATAGGGAGGTCTTTACCCTGTTCTGTTGAGCGAATTATTTTTGTCGCATCGACACCATTCATCACAGGCATATGAACATCCATCAAAATAAGGTCCGGCGGATTTGTGGCGACGGTTTCCACAGCAAGTTTACCGTTTACCACCCGGCTCGCTTTATGGCCAAATTTCTCAAGAAATGCCTGTACAATCATTGCATTCAAATCATTGTCTTCAACAATCAAAATATTTAATGCTGACGTCTTGCGGTCAGGCTCTTCACTGTTTAACCAAGCGGCTGCTTCCTGAGCATCTGTGGCCGTTGCCTCCATGGGCAGATAGACATGGAAAACCGATCCTTTTCCAGGATTACTATCAACTGTAACCCTTCCGTGCATGAGCTCCGTTAACTGTTTAACGATCGCAAGTCCTAGACCTGTTCCCCCAAACTCACGTGTGGTTGAACTGTCTTCCTGGGTAAACGCATCGAAGATCGCCTCAAGTCGGTCTTCAGAAATCCCGACCCCGCTATCCGCGACAGAGAAATGAATTACCTGCTTATTTTCCGATTTAACAGGTGCTGTTGCAGCAGCAATTTCCTCAACCGACAGAATGATATTACCGTTCTCGGTAAATTTGACGGCATTGCTTAAAAGGTTTAGCAATATCTGGCGTAATCGAACCGCGTCCCCCTTTATCACGAGGCCGGGATCAAATTTTTCAACAACTCGCAATGTTACGCCTTTTTCATCGGCTAGGTTTTGAAACGGCACTGCTGTTGTTGTCACAAGATCAGAAAGGTTAAAGGCCAGGTTTTCCAGTTCAACTCCACCGGCTTCAATCCTGCTCATATCCAGAACGTCGTTAATGATCGCCAACAGCGTCTGCCCTGACGTCAGGATCGTGTCTACCTTGCTGCGTTGTTCCTCATTTAAATCACTGTGTGTCAACAATTGCGCTAACCCCAGAACGCCATTCAACGGTGTACGAATTTCATGGCTCATGGTTGCTAGAAAGTTTGACTTGGCAAGGCTCGCGGCTTGCGCCTTTAAAGCAGTTTCTTGGAGTTTGGCGGTCCTTTCTTTAACTGTTTCCTCAAGAGACTCTGCGGTTTTCCTAAGGTTGCTTTCAGCTACGTCACGTTCAAGATTTCGCTCGCCAACAACCCGTAACAGAGCATTTACAGACTCAGCCAAACCTTCAATTTCATCTCCCTTGTTATGATCAGGCACAGCCAACCGCATACGTGATGGTTGATTGGGGTCAATTTTAGAGAGGGTCTCTGCCATTGAATGAAAAGGTTTCGCGAGGCGGTAGTAAAAGACGACGCTTAATATGATTGCGAGAACAAAGTTCCGGATGAGTCCAGACAAGAGCGTGATAGCGGACCGTTCATAAAGATGAATAGCCATCAGATGGGTATCTGTAAGGACACGAATCTCGCCTGCCTCAACCGACGCATCTTCATCAAAGTTCAGCTTTATTCGGTATTCCTGCTGTTTTCCAAAAATCGACTCGGAAATCCACCTAAAACTCTCATACTGGCTATTTAAGGGTTGCTCTGAACGGGGAACATTATCAAGTTCCCCCCTCACCTGATAAGTGAGTTGATTCGCAGAATCATCGAGAATGCCAACGCTGATAATTGAATTGAACTCAAATAATCCGTGGGCGACTTCTTCTGCCAGTTCCACATCAAGATGATAGGCGGACCGTGCGGCAGGCTGATGCACTGTGTTAACAACCTGGCGAATCGTATTGCCAAAGGATTGTGCCTCGGTTCTGAAATCAAAGTAGACCTGCATCAAACTGAGCACGAAACCAACACAGAACGAAATCAAAACAACGTCTCTGGCTTGCTTGTAGGCAATACGTTTACGGAAAGGTGTAGCGCCCCTTATGTCTCTCATCAGAAATTCCATACGCGTGGCACAAGGCTCTGAGCCCCCACACACAGCGCAGTTTCATTCTCCGATTTCGTGAGAACGCCCAAGAGGCCCGGTTTAAAACGTATTAATCGCTGCAAACCGGACCTCCCCATTTGGCCCATATATTTTTGTTATGATGTATCCATTTTTCCGCTGCCTGATCATGGGAAAGCCCGTCTGCATCAACGAGAGCTGCCAACTCGCTAATCATCGCATTGGTAAAATCCATTTCACGAAGGATCGCTGCGGCACATGGCCAGGTCGGTTCCAAACCGACCCACGCTACTTTTTTAAGCCAACCATTCTTCGGATTGCCGCAATCATACGTTCGCTCTGTATTGATGCCCCAGGACGGATCGGTTTCACACAGGGCATCATATTCCGGGAATTCGACAAATTTTCCATGATACCGGTCTTCCACCCAGTTTGGGCTCCAGTTGAACAAAACGATAGGCTTTTTCTCGTTCCTAGCTTTCTTGAGCTCTGCCCACAAATCATCTGATTTTTCAACGGCATCAACATTGAAATTGAGGTCCAGAGCTTTTATTCGTGCGCGCTCAGGTTTTTCCCAGGGCCCAGCTACATAGCGCCCCCTCCCATCAGAACCGTCTTCAGCAAACAGATGGGAGCAGTTTCTTAATGCTCGCCAATCCGGCAACCCCGGACAAACCTGTTCAACATACACAGGGTACCACCATTCCTCTCGGGTTTTGGCGCTATGATTACCTGCATCGACAATCTGGCCAAATTTCAGAACTCGCTCAAAATCCGCAGCCATAGTTCCTTCCCACACTTCAGCCTGAATATGAACAAGACCTCTATGCAAATGGCTCCATTGGTTCTTTGTTGCCAGTTCAACAAATTCGACCTGATATCCATGCTGTTCGTAGACAGTCCCCAAAACCTTGGACAAGACAATTTGGCTTGTCCAATTATTGACTATGATTCGTATGACGCTTGAGGTTTCTGGAACTTTTCCCAGTGCACTAATACTTGTGCTTAAAATAATCAGAGCGCAAAACAAAGGGAGCATGAGTGCATTCTGACCAATGTTTAAGCTGGGCCTAAGGACTTTCATTTACGAACACCTCATATGATCTGTTGTAGCCTGCACTTAGCTTCGCAATAAACGGCTCTGATACCCCCCCCCCCCCCAATTCTCAATGAATCCTATTGCATTATTACCTACAATAATATGCCAATCCTATCGGCAGAAGAATTTGGTATCAATCCTTAACGAGTTAACAGTTGTGAAGGTAAATGAAATCGTTTCTCTATTAATGCCGTGATGAATATTCTTGTTGCAATACGTGACTCTGCCGATGGCATTGGTTAGAAGATGAAGATGACAAACGAACTTCATGCTGACCGCATTCTAATCGTCGATTTTGGCTCGCAAGTGACCCAGCTGATTGCCCGGCGCGTACGGGAATCCGGGGTTTATTGCGAGATTCACCCGTTCAACTCCATCACGGCAGAAACCATTCAGGCCTTCAACCCGAAAGGCATTATTCTGTCCGGCGGGCCCGCATCCGTAACCGAGGCGACAACGCCGCGCGCGCCGGAAGAGCTGTTTGATATGGATTTGCCGGTATTTGGCATTTGCTACGGCGAACAGACCATGGTCGCGCAACTGGGCGGTGACGTGACGCTATCCAACCACCGTGAATTTGGCCGTGCGCACGTAGACGTTATGGACGATTGTGTGTTGTTTGAGGGTGTTTGGGAGCCGGGCGAAAAACATCAGGTCTGGATGAGCCATGGTGACCGGATCGATAAGCTGCCGGACGGTTTCCGTGCTGTTGCAACAACCGATAGCGCGCCTTATGCCGCCATCGCCAACGATGCAAAACGCTTTTATGCCGTTCAGTTCCACCCGGAAGTGGTTCATACGCCGGACGGCGCCAAGCTGATCTCAAATTTCACTCATCGGGTCTGCGGCTGCGGCGGCGACTGGACCATGGCGGCGTTCAAGGATGAAGCCATCCAGAAAATCCGCGATCAGGTTGGCAAAGGCCGGGTTATTTGCGGGCTTTCCGGCGGCGTTGACAGCTCCGTGGTTGCCGTGTTGTTACATGAAGCCATCGGTGACCAACTGACCTGCGTGTTCGTTGACCATGGCCTGATGCGCCAGAATGAAGCCGATGAAGTGGTCACCCTGTTCCGTGATCATTACAACATCCCGCTCGTCCATAAAGACGCCTCGCATATGTTTTTGAGCAAACTGACCGGCGTCAGTGACCCGGAAACCAAACGTAAAATTATCGGCGGGCTGTTTATCGACGTCTTTGAAGCGGAAGCCAAAAAGGTTGGCGGGGCCGATTTTCTGGCTCAGGGCACGCTCTATCCGGACGTCATCGAAAGCGTCTCCTTTACCGGCGGCCCCAGCGTCACCATCAAATCACACCACAATGTGGGCGGTTTGCCCGAGCGCATGAATATGCAGCTGGTCGAACCCTTGCGCGAACTATTTAAGGACGAAGTCCGTGATCTGGGTCGCGAACTGGGGCTGCCCGACAGCTTTGTCGGCCGCCACCCGTTCCCGGGGCCGGGTCTCGCCATTCGCATGCCGGGTGCCATTGATCCCGACAAGCTGGATATCCTGCGTAAGGCCGATGCGATATATCTCGATGAAATCCGCAACGCCGGGCTTTATGACGCCATCTGGCAGGCCTTTGCCGTATTGCTGCCGGTGCAGACCGTTGGCGTGATGGGCGATGCGCGGACTTATGACAACGTCTGCGCGCTGCGCGCCGTCACCTCCACCGATGGAATGACGGCAGACTTCTACCATTTCGACATGGAATTTCTGGCCCGCGTCTCAAACCGCATCATCAACGAAGTGCAAGGCATCAACCGCGTGGTTTACGACTGCACTTCCAAGCCGCCCGGGACGATCGAGTGGGAATAAGCAATTGGCTTATTCGTTTTACAACAGAACCTATCAGCCCCAGTAATTTAGCTGTTTTCAATCATGAGCATAAAATTCAGCCACTATTGATCTGAATAACGGCGCTCTTTTGGGCACCGGCCGCATTACGGACAGCGTCTATAAACTGGGGCCACCTTTATTCTTCACAACCAGCCACAGGGCATGAATCATACCCGGAATAAAGAAGCACAGAGTCAGAATCAGATTGAGCCAGAAATGAAGGCCGATGCCGACCGTCAGAAACGCTGCAAGTGGCGGAATGAAGATGGCGATAATAATGCGTAGAATATCCAAGATATATTCCTTAGGTTCGTGTAATGGATAAAGAAACTTAGCGCTGAATACGCAACTATGGCAACTGCAGAATGATAAAGGACATCCGGAATGGCAAAGCACGAAGAAACCGCAATTGAACTGGAAATCCGGATTTCCAACATGGAAAAATCGTTTGATGAACTGAGCGATATGGTTTCTCAGCAATGGAAGCTTGTAGAAGCCCTGAAACGCAAGATTATAGCACTGGAAAGCCAGCTTGAGCGTAAACAGGACCGCAGGGAAAGCTCCGACCACGAACCCCCACCGCATTACTAACCGCGTCTATTTGTCACCAAAATTCGCTTGCAGATCAATTTTGTTGCGTAACGCCTGCAATAGCTCGCCTAACTGCTCCTGCAAATCACCATGCTTGCCTTTCAGGCTCTGGCGATAAACGGCTTTCATCGCCAAAATATGAACCTTGATCACGTCCAGTTCTTTAGCGCTCAGATTCTTGCGCCCCTCGACAAACTTACATAAGGAATCGGCAATCGTACTGATCAGATCGAATCCAAAAGTTCCCCCCTGCCCCCGGATTTCATGGACCAGATCAAACATGCTGGAAACATCGCCACTCGTGATTTCTGTATCCGAGAGCAATTTTCTGAATTTTTGCCAAAGCTCCTCAAGATCGTCAACCGCCCACCCCTGGTACTCGCCAATCAAATCTTCAGCCGCATTCAATGCCCTTAAAATGGCCTCTTCCGGCGATGGGCCACCTGTTCTGGGGACCTTGCGACTGATGTGGCGCGGCGGACGAATGATAGAAGCTTCAGCCATTCAACAAACTTTCAAAAATTTATGCGGGCCGGTTACGGCGCTCGCCACCCATGAACCCAATTCCCCGCGATGTGCGCCGGTCCGGGCCAAAATATTTGCCGTTGCGGATAAAGGGGCGATTATCATCAACAATGGAAATCAGTCGCTTGTAAAGTGATTGCGCACTCAAAGGTTTAGCCAAAAATGCCGAAATGCCGGCATCTCGCGCCTGTTTGACACGATGTAACTCCGTATAGCCGGTCAACATGATAATCGGCACGTATGGATTTGGTGAATCGTCGCCCATACGAACACGGGCAATAAAATCCAGGCCGCTGGTCGGCGGCATATTCCAGTCCGTAATCACCAGATCCGGATCAAACTGCTGCATTTCAATGAAGGCCTGTTTGGCATCGCTGGCTTCCGCCACATTTTTGATACCAAAACCATTCATGAATGTCTTCAGCAAGGAGCGCATCTGCCGACTGTCGTCGCAGATCAAAACCCTCAGGTTTTGAAAATCGTAGCCACTCACGCTGCTTCCTCACCTGTCATACAGTTGTCTGCAATTCTACCTATAAGCATTTGAATACCAACGTAACCTTATAATTTCAACCAAGCATTCTCTCCGCCATATGAATACATGTAATCATTTGGCTGTTTTTTATATACCAAGGATGGAAAACACCGGGGTTCTATTTATAATCCAATGTATTCACGCTCATCATTTTCAGCATAAAGCAGAACACTCCATGCGTCGGTCCACTGCCTACAGTCCTCCGCCCACCGGCACACGTAATGATTTGCAAACAATTGGCAAGTTACTCCCTTATTTATGGCCACCCGGCGAAACGGGGCTCAAAACGCGTGTCGTCGTCGCCATGCTGTTCCTTGTGCTTGCCAAAGCGACGAATGTCGCCGTACCTATCTTCTACAAACAAGCTGTCGATAGCCTGACAAGCCATGGTGATACCTTGATCGTCGTGCCTGTTGCATTGTTGTTGATTTATGGTGCAACCCGGGTTTTGTCTCAGGCTTTTGGTGAACTTCGGGACGCCGTATTCACCCGGGTCGCGCAACGCGCCATCCGGATGGCCGGTTTGAGAACATTTCGCCATCTCCACCAGATGTCGCTGGGGTTTCACCTGTCGCGCAAGACCGGCGGCATTAGCCGGGCCATTGAACGCGGAACGAAGGGCATTGAGTTTTTGCTGCGGTTCATGCTGTTCAATATATTGCCCACCCTGCTGGAAATCGGCCTGACATGCGGGATTTTATGGAATCTCTACGGCATCAGCTTCGCACTGATTACTCTTGCCACTTTGGTGTCTTTTATCGTCTGGACACTGGGCATTACCGAATGGCGGCTCAAATACCGCCGCGTCATGAATGAAACGGACAGCGAAGCCAATACTAAAGCCATCGACAGCCTGTTGAATTTTGAGACCGTTAAATATTTTGGCAATGAAGATCACGAATCCCGACGCTTTGATTCCGCTCTCCAGGCCTACGAAGCGGCCGCCGTGAAAAGCGGGACATCGCTCGCCTTTCTGAATGTCGGTCAGGGTGTGATTATTGCCTGTGGCGTCACGGGCTCAATGATTTTGGCTGCGCAAGGCGTTGCCGCCGACACAATGACGATTGGTGATTTTGTTCTGGTAAACGCCTATCTGATCCAACTTTTCATGCCGCTTAACTTTTTGGGTTTTGTCTATCGAGAGATCAAGCGATCCCTAACCGATATGGAATCCATGTTCAAACTGCTGGAAGAACAAACGGAAATCCAGGACGCGCCCGATGCCAAACCTCTGGTTATCCAGGGGGGGACTGTCTCCTTTGAACATGTCAGTTTCAGCTACGATGCGCGCCGCCCGATCATCAAGGATATCTCATTTCAGGTCGGGTCCGGAAAAACCGTTGCCCTTGTCGGCTCCAGCGGCTCAGGTAAATCCACCATTTCGCGCCTGCTTTTCCGGTTTTACGACGCCAACGAAGGAACGGTCTCCATCGACGGCCAGGACCTCAGAGACTTAACGCAAAGCTCCGTGCGAGCGGCCATTGGTATCGTTCCCCAGGATACGGTGCTGTTTAACGATAGTATTTATTACAACATCGCCTATGGGCGTCCCGGCGCGCCGCCGTCCGAAATTGAAGAGGCCGCGCGCATGGCGCGCATCCATGACTTTATCATGGCGTTGCCAGACGGCTACCAATCTCAAGTCGGCGAACGCGGCCTGAAACTGTCGGGCGGCGAAAAACAGCGGGTCGCCATTGCCCGGACCATACTCAAGCGCCCCCATATCCTTGTCTTCGATGAGGCCACCTCTGCTTTGGATAGCCGCACAGAACAGGAAATACTGGCCTCCTTGCGGGAAGTCTCCCAGGACCATACGACGCTGACCATTGCCCACAGGCTGTCAACCGTCATCGATGCCGATGAAATCCTGGTGCTAGAAAGTGGCCAGATCGTCGAGCGCGGCACCCACACCGCCCTTATCAAGCAAGCCGGAAAGTATAAAGACATGTGGGACCGTCAGCAGGAAGCGGCAAAAGCCCAGGAAACCCTGAAGCAGGTGGCGGAAGAGGATGAACTGGCTATACTGCCGAACGAGGTTTAGGCGGCGTTCTCAACTTGCTGGTCGCGCATGATCCAGCCACCGCCAAGAACCCGGTCCTCCTTATAGAAAACGCAGGCCTGCCCCGGTGCCACACTGTCCATGGGTTCTTCGGGGACGACACTAAACCGGCCATTTTCATCCGCAAACAGACGGGCTGAACTGGGGCTTGAGGCGGAGCGAATTTTGATTTCCACCGGCAAGCCTTCCTCCGGCAACTCATCGTTGCCCAGCCAGTTGATATCTGCAACCGAAATACGCGACTTCAACAATGCCGAGCGGGGCCCGACGACGACCTGCCGAGATGCGGGGTCGACGCGAACCACGTAGAGTGGGTCCGGTGCGGAAACGCCCAGCCCCCGGCGCTGCCCGACTGTATAGCGGATGATCCCGTCGTGCTGACCGAGAACATTGCCTTCCATGTCAACAATATCGCCTGCGTCACAAGCCCCTGGGCGCAATTTCTCAACCAGGCTGGCATAATTGCCATTGGGAACGAAACAGATATCCTGGCTATCCGGTTTATCGGCAACAGGCAGATTGAAGCGGGCCGCCAGTTCACGGGTCTGGGTTTTATCCAGATCACCCAACGGAAAACGTAAGAACTCCAGCTGTTCGCGCGTCGTCGCAAATAGGAAATAGCTCTGATCTTTTGATGTGTCCTTTGCGCGGTGCAATTCGGCACCGGAAGGGCCGGCAATACGCCTGACGTAATGACCGGTGACCAGAACATCGCCGTCCAGATCCCTGGCCGTCGCCAACAGATCACGGAATTTTACCGTTTGATTACATCGCACACAGGGAATGGGTGTTTCGCCGCGCAAATAGGAATCGGCAAAATCGTCAATCACCTCTTCACGAAAGCGGCTTTCATAGTCCAGTACATAGTGCGGAATGCCAATGGTGTCGGCAACGCGGCGTGCGTCGCGGATATCCTGGCCGGCGCAGCACGCGCCTTTTTTGGCAATCGCCGCCCCATGGTCATACAGTTGCAACGTCACACCAACGGCGTCATAGCCGGCATCGGCCATCATTGCCGCTGTCACCGACGAATCGACTCCGCCAGACATCGCCACGATGACTCGGGTCTGTGCTTCGGGTTTATCTATGCCAAGACTGTTCATGCCGGGAATATAGGAGCTTCCGCTCCGCAAACAAGGAAGAATTTCTGTTAAGGTTTACCCGGCGCAAGGGCATAAAGGGTCTGTGACATATAATCACGCCGGTAAAGAATCATCAAAACCAGAACACAAGCAAAGACAAACATCCACGGGTGGATGAACCAGGTTAATGTGGCGAGACCAAAATAGTAGGCCCGCAGGCCCCGATTGAAGGTTCCCGAAGCCCGGGTTAACAATAAGGCTGTGCGCTGTGGGTAGTTTTTCCTGATTTCGTCATTGCAGTCTTCTTTGTCCGGTGCGGCCCCGATCAAAATCAGGGCATAATTGAACTGCCTCAAACACCAGGCAAATTTGAAAAACCCATATACAAAAATCGCCAGTAACATGAAGACTTTCAGTTCCAGCAGTTCCTTTGAGGCCGTTGCCGCAAATGATAGCTCCGTAATCACCGTCGACAAACGACCAATGTTTCCCAGAATCGCAACAATACCGGCCAGGATGAGGATGGATGTCGAGGCAAAAAGGGTGCCGCTTCGGATATGGGCGACGATAATCATGACGTCCGGCATGCGCATGTCCCGATCCAGCATGCGTTGCATCCACTGAATGCGGTGATTGTGCATGACCCGGGCGACTTCCCGTTTGTCCCAGCTCAACTGGTCAGCAATCAATGTATAGGCACACCATGTGACAAGCATCCAAAGAACGGCAATAGCATCCGCAAGCGGAAGGATATTAAATAAATTCACGATGTGTTTCCCAAATCAAAATAGACGCTCAGTCTAGTGATAGTGCCCCGATAAGGCGAACCCATTTTGCATAGCAGTATCGGCAGATTTGAGCATTGTTTCAGGGCAGCGTACTGGCTAGGTTGTGGTTTATGAAAACACTCAATGAGCCAATTAGCATGAAACCCGGCCTGTTAACCGTCTTAATGCGCGGTATCAAACGCTGTTGCCCCAATTGTGGGCGCGGAAGAACCCTGCATGCATATCTAAAAGTCAATGCGACCTGCAATCAATGTCAGGAAGCCCTCGGTCATATCAGAGCCGACGATTTTCCACCTTATCTGACAATTGTTATTGTCGGGCATGTAATTGTTCCCCTGCTCCTGTTAAGCGAACAATATTACGCGCCTCCGACATGGCTCCAAATGACCGTCTGGCCGCTTTCGGCGCTCCTGCTTATCGGATTCGTTTTACCGGCAAGTAAGGGTTTCGTCCTGAATTTGATGTGGTATTTGGGCCTAAAAGGCGACGAAACGTAAAGTTGAACGAAAAATTCTATTCAAACGATTAAGCGGATGTACCGGACTATTCCCTTTGTCATACACCGATAAAACGCGACCTTGAAGAGATGCATTTTAATGTGCCATTTTTGCTTCGGTTCAATGACCGACCTAAATTATCTTTCCTTTATCCCTCTTACTATCAAAATGATTGGAATTGAACGGATAATTTGATTTTTTGAACCCTTTGACTCCCTGAAAGGTGGTACACCTTGAGCCAAAAAATTGGCAAATTGCCTGCAGGGCTTGAAAAGACTGTCGTCGCCCATATCCTTCGTTATGACCTCCATTTCCATCAATCATTGGTAGCGCCAATAAAAGATGCCATCCAAAAAAATTCACCTAATGGTAGTAATATACATATAAGCCGCACAACATGGCGTGTAATTAATTTTTTGTGTCACGCTTATTTATCAGGCGAATCCGTCTCTCTTTCTGATGTCTATCTGAGCATTGGTGTCTCAAAAGGGACCGCAATTTCCTGTTTGAACAGTCTGGAAAGCTGGGGCGCCATCATTAAAACGTCGGCCCCTGGTGACAAAAGGCGTTTGAATATTCAATTCAGTAAAGCTTATGAACTGCTGATTGAGGATTTTGTCCACTACTGGGCGGAACGCTTCTCAAAGGAAGTCGCTCCCTATGAATTTCAGGAAGAGGCCCCTGCCCCGGCTTCATCAGAATCGCTTCCAATCCATACCCTGCAGAAACTACATAAAATTCTGAATAGTGCGGATATGATACGAACACAGGCCCTTGGCGTCATCCAGCCTGCTGGCTATGTCCGCTATGCGGCGGATATTCGGGAGCTAACAAAACAGATGCTGGGGGATGAGGCAGATGCAAAGGAAACAACCCCTATAAAAAAGCGGTTGTGATGCCAAAGAGTTGACGCGAAACCCTCACCCCAACAGGTTATTGGTCTCGCTGGGGAGGGTTACGATCAGACCATCCAGTTCATCGGTCATGGTGATCTGACAGCCGAGGCGGGACGTCCGAGTCAGGCCGAATGCCATGTCGAGCATGTCTTCCTCTTCCTCCGACGCTGGGTCAAGCCGATCAAACCAGTCTGCAGCGACAATCACATGGCAGGTCGAACAGGCCATACCGCCTTCACAGGCCCCCTCAATATCAACACCGTTGAGATGGGCTATATCCATAACACTGAGTCCGCTGGAGGCGTTGACGTCCTTACGGGTGCCATCCGGATCAATAAAGGTTAGCTTGGGCAATCTTCAATCCTCACCAATCTATACGGAAAAACTTTCACCACAGCCGCATACGTTTTTCGCATTGGGATTAGAAAAAACGAACTTGCTCTCCATTTTGTCTTCGATGTAATCCATTTCGCTGCCAACCAGAAACATGATCGCGGCAGCATCGACAAAAACCCGAACACCATCGACGCTGATTTCCTCTTCAAGGCCTTTTTTCTCGTCGGCGTATTCAAACACATAGGACAAGCCAGAACAGCCACGTGAGTTGACGCCTACGCGCAAACCGGCAACCGGCTTTTCGCTGGCCTGCATGAGTTCCTTGATGCGCCCGACGGCAGCATCGGTCAAAGTAATAAGTTGGGGTGCGGCCATAATACAAAAATCTCCATCAATCCTAAGCTTGATATATGTCTAGTCCATGCCGAGGGCAAGTTTGGCATCTTCACTCATCAGTTCCGGTGTCCAGGCGGGGTCCCATGTAATGACCACCTCAACTTCACCAACACCTTCAACCTTAGCCACCGCATCAGCGACCCATCCCGGCAATTCCCCGGCAACAGGACATCCCGGCGCTGTCAGAGACATCTCAACAGCCACATCGCCATTATCCGCGATATCGTGTTTATAGATCAATCCCAGTTCATAAACATCAACCGGAATTTCCGGATCGTAAACGGTCTGCAGGGCAGCGATCACATCTGCTTCCGCAGCAACCGGAACGCCGGCGGGCAAAGGCTCTCCAGCGCGGGCCATAAACCCTTCTTCGACTTCCTGCCCAAAGCCGCCCATATGTCCATATGGATCCATACTTATTACTCCTTACGCGCTAACGGAACGCAGGCTGGCAACCGTGCCGCCGCCTGCTTTACCAAATTTTTTAAACGTCTCAAGCATCGCCATCATGCCGACCTGACGCTGCGTCGTCAGCGCACCCAGATTCAATCGGCGAACATGGTCCGTACTCAATTCCTGCAACTCATTACCAGTCAAACCGCTGAAAGAACCTGTCATCATCGTGATCAGGCCCTTGACGATAATTGCATCGCTAAAGCCTTTAAAATAATGTTTGCCGTCGCGCACTTCATCCACAATCCAGACCTTGGACATACAACCATGCATCAGGTTCTCATCGGTTCGTAAGGCTTCCGGAAAATCGTCACCCCCAGCCTTTTTGCCGATATCGATGATGTATTCAAAGCGCATGTCTTCATCATCAATGATTTCCAGCGATTCGGCGTATTCTTCATATTGGCTCGAAATAACACTCACAACAGCAACTCCTTTGCCCGCAGAATCGCCGCAGCCAGACGGTCCACATCATTTTTGTTGTTATAGAGGCCAAAAGAGGCGCGAACTGTCCCAACAACACCCAAACGGTCCATTAAAGGTTCGGCGCAGTGATGACCGACGCGGGTCGCAACGCCCTGGCGGTCTAATACGGCCGCCACGTCAAATGGATGCGTGCCTTCAATCAAAAATGAAATGATCGCTGCCTTTTCTTTTGCCTGTCCAATCAACTGGACACCATCAATAGCGCTGAGTTGCTCGTTGGCATAGGCCAGCAGCCCTTGTTCATGAGCGGAAATATTATCCATACCCAATTTGGATACGTAGCGCACCGCCGCCGCAAGACCGATCACCTGGGCAATTGGTGGCGTGCCCGCCTCAAAGCGGTGCGGTGGTTCCTTAAAGGTCGTTCCGGCAAAGCTCACCCGCTCAATCATATCACCGCCGCCCTGATAGGGGGGCATGCTGTTGAGCACTTCGGCTTTGCCATAAAGAACACCAACGCCACTTGGGCCGTAAAGTTTGTGCCCGGTAAAGCCATAAAAATCACAATCGAGATCCTGCACATCCACACCTTTGTGGACAATCCCCTGCGCCCCATCGAGCAGAACAAGGGCGCCCTGTGCATGCGCCAGACGGATCACTTCATTCACCGGGACCAGCGTACCAAGCACGTTTGAACATTCGGCAATCGCAACCAGCTTTGTCTTGGGGCTCAACAGGTCCTTGAAGGCGTCCAGCAAAAATTCGCCTTTGTCATCAATAGGCGCGACCTTGATCTCGATGCCGATTTCCGTCTGCAGCATTTGCCAGGGAACGATATTGGCATGATGCTCCATTTCACTGACGATCACTTCATCGCCTTTTTTAAGGAACTTCCGCCCCCAGGTGGCGGCCACCAGATTGATCGATTCCGTGACGCTGCTGGTCAGTACCACATTGTTTTCACTGGGTGCGTTGATAAACGCGGCAATATCTGTCCGCGCCTGTTCATAGACATCGGTGCAGCGCTGGCTCAGGAAATGCGCGCCGCGGTGAACGTTGGAGTAATAGGTTTCGTAGCATTCCCGCACGGCATCAATGACCACGCGCGGTTTCTGGGCACTCGCCCCGCTATCAAGAAAGACCAGCGGTTTGCCATAAACTTCCTGACTCAGGATCGGGAAATCGGCGCGTACTCGCTCCACATCAAATGCTTCCATGGAATTGGAGCCAACGGCGGTTTCGAGGGAAACGACTTTGCTCATGCCTGTTTCCATTCTTCAGCCAGATAACATTGTGCCGGCAACCAATGCACGACAACCCGGGCCATTGCCTCGCGGACTTTTTCATCGGTTATTTCTTCCAGCGCTTCGGCAATGAACGACTGGATCATCAGGTTGCGCGCCAGAGCTTCAGGCACGCCGCGCGAACGCAAATAAAACAGCGCCGTTTCATCAATCTGCCCGGTGGTTGCACCATGTGAACATTTCACATCATCCGCATAGATTTCCAGTTCCGGCTTGGCGTCCATTTCGGCCCGGTCCGACAAGAGCAGGGCCCTTGAGAGTTGGTGCCCATCGGTTCTTTGTGCATCTTTATGAACAACCAGTTTGCCCTGGAAAACACCCCGTGCCTCATCGTTAAGCACGCCTTTAAAAACTTCGCGCGCTGTTGTATCCGGCACCAGATGCTCGATCACTGTTGTATTGTCGCAATGTTCGCGGCCTTTCATCAGGTAGGCCCCGCTCAAATTGCAATGCGAGCCGCGTCCTTCCAGCCGCACCCGGGTTTCGGTGCGCGACAGACGCCCACCGATGGCCAGATTGAACGATTCATAGGTGGCATCGCGGCCCACACGCACATGGATAGACGACAGATAGAGCGCTTCCATGCAATCGGCCTGAACCGTGTAATCACGCAGGATCGCGCCATCGCCAACGATGATATCCGTTGCCGAATTATTGAAGTAAGCCCCGGCTGAAATTCCCGCATGGCGTTTGATCAGCGTTGCCTGACTGCCTTTCTCGAGAACAAACAGGCTGCGGGGGTGACGAATGATCGGCTCTTTTGCGCCGCCATTCAGATAGACAATCTCAATCGGCTCTTCGACCACAACCCCTTTGCCGATCCGGAAAACGGTGCCACTTTCCATGAGAGCTGCATTCAACGCGACGAAACCTTGATCATAGGTTGCGTCTTCCTTACTGAGGTTGGCTTTGATAAAGTCCGGGTCCCGTTCGAGGGCCTGTGCAAACGGTTCCAGCGACACCCCATCAGGCAGTTTGTCGAGCCGGGAAAGCTCCGGTCGGATAAGTCCGTTGACAAAAACCAGACGCACCGCACTTTCCGAATCGTCGAGAAACTTTGGAACAGATTTAATTACAATCTGACCATCTTCCCAGGTGGCGGGCCGAAACCCCTTGTCCTTGATTTCGGGAAACCGCGTATATTTCCAGGTTTCGGTTTTCAGGGTTGGCAGACCAATGGCGGCAAAACGGGCGATTCCGGCTTCGCGCAACGCCTCCAGCCAGGGCAGGTTTGCCCCCGGCAACTGGCTGCGTGCAGCACCATATTGGTCAATAAAAGGCTGGGTAACGCTTGTCGATATGCTCATCAGGATGTTCAAGCTCCGCCTATTCCGCCGCCACGCCGTATTCGGCGTAGCCTTTTTCTTCCAGCTCAAGGGCCAGTTCCTTGCCGCCCGAACGCTGGATTTTTCCATGCGCCAAGACATGCACAAAATCAGGTACGATATAATCCAGCAGGCGCTGATAGTGGGTAATCATCAATATCGCCCGATCTTCCGAACGCAAATGATTTACCCCATCGGCCACAACTTTCAGCGCATCAATATCGAGCCCGGAATCGGTTTCATCGAGAACGGCCAGTTTCGGGTTGAGCACGGCCATCTGTAAAATCTCGTTGCGCTTTTTCTCACCACCCGAGAAGCCCACATTGACGGCGCGCTTCAGCATGTCCTGTTTAATGCCCAATTCGGCGGTTTTCGCCTTAATCATTTTGACAAACTGCATAGCATCCAGCTCTTCCTCGCCGCGGTGACGGCGCACTGCATTAAGGGCTTCTTTCAAAAAGATCGTGTTTGGCACGCCGGGAATTTCCACCGGATACTGGAACGCCAGAAACACGCCTTCGGCGGCCCGCTCTTCCGGTTTCAGTTCGGTCAGGTCTTTTCCTTCGTAAAGGACTTGGCCTTCCGTCACTTCATAACCATCGCGTCCCGCGAGGACATAAGAGAGCGTGCTTTTGCCTGATCCGTTCGGCCCCATAATGGCATGCACTTCGCCAGCGTTAATGGTCAGGTTAATCCCCTTGAGGATTTCTTTTCCGTCAACGGTCGCGTGTAGGTTTTTAATTTCGAGCATCTATTCCTCAGATTTTCATTTCGTATTCGTTTAAAGTTAACCAACGCTGCCTTCGAGGCTGATCCCCACCAGCTTTTGCGCTTCCACGGCAAACTCCATGGGAAGCTGCTGCAGGACCTCGCGGCAAAAACCGTTGACGACAAGCGCTACTGCTGCTTCTTCATCAATCCCGCGTTGGCGCAGATAAAACAGCTGGTCTTCGTTGATTTTCGACGTGGTCGCCTCATGTTCGACAACCGACGACTTGTTCTTGCTTTCAATATAGGGAACCGTATGGGCGCCGCATTTGTCGCCAACCAGAAGCGAGTCACATTGCGTATAATTGCGCGCACCTTCCGCCTTGGGGCCCATGCGCACTAGGCCCCGATAGGTTTGATCCGACTTTCCGGCGGCAATCCCCTTCGAGATGATCCTGGATGTCGTGTTTTTACCAAGATGGATCATCTTGGTTCCCGTATCGGCCTGCTGGTGGTTATTGGTAATGGCGATGGAATAGAACTCACCCACCGAATTATCGCCTTGCAGGATGCAACTGGGATATTTCCAGGTAATGGCCGAGCCGGTTTCCACCTGCGTCCATGAAATTTTCGAATTGCGGCCCCGACAAGCACCCCGTTTGGTAACGAAGTTATAAATTCCGCCTTTGCCATCCGCATCACCCGGATACCAGTTCTGGACCGTTGAATATTTGATTTCAGCATCATCCAGCGCAATCAGCTCGACAATCGCCGCATGCAGTTGGTTTTCGTCACGCATGGGGGCCGTGCAGCCTTCCAGATAGCTCACATAGGAACCTTCCTCGGCAATAATCAGGGTCCGCTCAAACTGGCCTGTGTTTTCCGCATTGATCCGGAAATAGGTCGAAAGCTCCATCGGACAGCGCACACCCTTTGGGATGTAGACAAAAGAGCCATCGGTGAATGCCGCCGAGTTCAGGCAGGCGTGTTTGTTATCCGTATAGGGGACGACACTCCCCATGTATTTCTGGACCAGTTCCGGACAGCGCTGCACGGCTTCCGAAATGGGACAGAAGATAACGCCCACCTCTTCAAGCTTGTGTTTGAACGTGGTCGCCACCGAAACCGAGTCAAACACCGCATCAACAGCGACCCCCGCCAGACGCTCCTGTTCGAAAAGCGGAATACCCAGCTTTTCATAGGTGCGCAAAAGCTCGGGGTCGACATCTTCCAGGCTTTTTGGTCCGTCACCGGTCGATTTTGGGGCCGAGTAGTAATAGGCATCCTGATAATCAATCGGCGGAAAATCGGGTTTTTGCCATTCAGGATCAGGCATGGTCAGCCAGTGACGATAAGCTTTCAGGCGTGATTCCAGCAACCACTCCGGCTCGTCTTTTTTGGCCGAAATAAAGCGAATAATATCCTCGTTGAGTCCTTTCGGCGCGGTATCCACCTCAACATCCGTGACGAAGCCGTACTTGTACTTCTCGTCGGTGAATTCCCGAACCTGCTCGATTGTGTCTGCTTTACCCGACATGTCTGCTCACTCTTTCGTTAAAATAGTCGTCAGTGCTGGATGCACTGGGTCTCAAGTCTTCTGCACCTTGCAAGCGTGCAACTTCGCCAACAATCAAGGCGCTGGCTCTTTCAATTTCGTCATCTGTCGTAAACCGTCCAAGCCCAATGCGCACAGAGGTGGCCGCCTCGGCTTCCGTCAATCCCATGGCCCGGAGAACATAGGAAGGCTCGACCTTTGCCGACGTACAGGCGGATCCGGTCGAAATGGCCAGGCCTTTCAGCCCCGAAACCAGATCGTCGGCACTTACCCCGGGAAACATCAAATTCAAATTGCCGGGGATGCGGGGCGCAAGGGGGCCGTTCACACGAACCTCAGGAAGTTCCTTCTGGATGGCCCTTAATAAAGTGTCTCGCTGGACCGTCAAGCGCTCTGCCTCAGAGGCCATCTCCTCACCTGCAATTTCTGCCGCCTTGCCCATTCCGACACAAAGCGGTGTTGATAACGTACCGGAACGAAGTCCACGTTCCTGCCCGCCACCATCCATTTGCGGCTGCAACCGCACCCGCGGGCGTCGGCGCACATACAAGGCGCCAATTCCCATAGGTCCGTATATTTTATGACCCGATATGCTGAGAAGATCGATATTCATGTCTTCGACATCCAGCGGGATTTTACCCACTGCCTGAGCCCCATCTGTATGGAAATAAATCCCGCGTTTGCGGCACAGGGCGCCAATTTCCGCCAGCGGCTGGATCACACCAACTTCGTTATGAACGCCAATGACCGAAACCATTAGGGTCTGCTCTTCAATGCTTTCTGCCAGATGCTCCGGGTCGACCAACCCGTCCGGGCCGACGTCCAGATAAGTCACCCGGAACCCCTCGCCTTCCAGACGTCGAAAACATTCGAGAACGCATTTGTGCTCGATTTTTGTGGTGATCAGATGATCGCCCTTGCTCCGGTTGAAGCGGGCCAATCCCTTGATCGCCAGATTGTTGGATTCCGTTGCGCCTGACGTGAAAATGATTTCGCGCGCCTCGGCACCGATCACATTGGCAATCTGCTGGCGGGCGCTTTCAACAGCGTCTTCCGCTTCCCAGCCAAAGGCATGACCACTGGAGTGAGGATTACCGAACTTTTCCGTGAAATAGGGTAGCATGGCTTCGACAACCCGCGGGTCCGTCGGTGTGGTCGCCTGATTATCCAGATAGATCGGGCCTTTTCTGGGGAGAGTTGGAATAGTATTCATAGCGCTCCCCTAACCCGTCATTGCCTGAGCCGATTCGGCCCCGGCCTTTGCAAAGATAGAACCCCAGACATCGACAAACCGGTCCACGTCTGACGCCACACTGTTCCAGCCGAAACTCACACGAATGGCCGTCATCGCTTCCTGATCATCAACGCCCATGGCGGAAAGCACATGGCTTGCTTCAACCTTTCCAGACGAACAGGCAGAACCGGAACTGACCGAAATGCCCGCCAGATCAAAAGCCATCAACTGGGTTTCGGCAGGTACATTCGGCATCGAGATGCAGATTGTGTTGGGCAACCGTTCGACATTTTCTCCAAAAATCCGGGCCGAAGTCCGTTTGCGCACATCGGCAATCAACTGGTCCCGCAAGCTCGTAAGTCCGGCCATCTGGCCCAATCCCTGCGCCGCTTCGTGCGCCGCCACCCCAAACCCGGCAATCCCGGCGACATTCTCCGTTCCCGCACGCTTACGGCGTTCCTGCCCGCCGCCCCGCATGACCGGAACCAGATCAAGCCCGGCCTTGACAACCAGCGCGCCAACGCCTTGAGGTCCGCCCAGCTTGTGCGCGGAAAGGCTCAGCAGATCGACGCCCAGCGCCGTCACATCGACGGGAATCTTGCCGGCACCCTGAATGGCGTCGCAATGGACAAGAGCGTCGTGCTGTTTGGCTATTTGAACGACGTCGTCAACCGGCTGAATGACGCCAGTCTCATTGTTCGCCAGCATAACCGAAACAAGGGCCGGCCCCGAAACACCGCCCAGCAATTGATCAAGAGCCCCAAGGTCAATGACGCCATTTGCGTCAACAGGTATAAGCTCAAGTCCTTCCGCACCTTGCAGAACGGAGGGATGCTCAATGGCAGAGACAAACCGATGCGCACAATCAACAACCCGGAGCGCCAGATTGTTGGCTTCCGTGCCGCTCCCGACAAACAGGATATCATTGGGGTTAGCCCCCACCAATGCGGCCACCTCATCGCGGGCATCTTCAACCAGCCGCCGCGCCAACCGCCCGTTGCGATGAACCGACGAGGCGTTTCCGGTCAACGCCAAGGCATCACAGACAGCCGTAATCACGGCTGGTCTGACAGCGGTAGTCGCGTTGTGATCTAAATATACCGGATTGTTCATTTAACTTTTTCCAGAGCGTTCAGACGGTTATTGAGCCGCCATAATTTCCAGAGCATCCAAATTGTTTCGATAGGTCTTGCCGCTGCTGCCAAGCACCCGCTTTTCAAGGATGTCTTCCAGACTGACAGAGCTCAGATAGAGGTAAATCTGGTTGCCCAGTTCCTCCCACAAATCGTGGGTCAAACAACGGCTCTTGTTAGAATGGCAGCCATCCGGCGCACCAGGCTTGCAACGCGTTGCGATAATCGGCTCGTCAACGGCATAAATGATATCCGAAACCCGGGTGTCCGCGAGCGCCCGCGCCAACAAATACCCTCCGCCCGGCCCACGAACGGACTTGACGATTCCACCTTTCCTGAGCTTGCCAAATAGCTGCTCCAGATATGAAAGCGATATCTCCTGACGATCCGCGACATCCGCCAGAGCTATCGGCTTTCCCGTTTCGGAATGTGTCGCCAAATCGACCATCGCCATCACGGCATAACGGCCCTTGGTACTTAATCGCATTGTTGTCTCCTAAATATCCCCGCCCGGCATCCCTCAGCCGAACCCATCGCATCACACTTAAATTCTTCAGAAATAACCAAAAATTATGCTGCGGGCCTTTTCCGCTTACTGGCCTTGGCACCCGAATCAGACTTTGTCTTTTTTCCAGACGCCGACACATCTTCAGAGCCGGATTCCAGCTCCTCAACACGCTGCATCAATGCCGCCACCTGGCTGCGCAGGCTTTCAATGGTTTGCAGCACAGGGTCCGGGCTGCCATCCGGATCCGTTGCATAAGCCCGAAATTCGGAGGACTTCTTTTTATCCTTCGGCAGGATAACCCGCGCCGGAATACCGACGGCCGTCATTCCGGCCGGAATATCAGACGTCACCACGGCATTCGAGCCAACCCGGGCGTTTTCACCGACAACGATCGGCCCCAGAATCTGAGCCCCGGACCCGACAATGACGCCGTCGCCCAGAGTGGGGTGACGTTTGACACCGACCTGTGTTCCCGAATCTATGGAAGGTGCAACCCCGCCAAGTGTTACATCATGATAGAGCGTTACATCGTCACCGATGATCGACGTTTCGCCAATCACCACGCCAGCCCCGTGATCAATCACAAACCCACGCCCGATAACCGCACCCGGATGGATTTCAATACCGGTAAAAAGCCGCCCGATCTGGGAAACAAATCGGCCCAAAAACTTGCCGCCGCGTATCCATAGCGCGTGACTCAAGCGATAGAACATCAAAGCATGAAAACCCTGATAGAGAATGGCAACCTCCCAAGCGGAACGCGCAGCCGGGTCTCGGGTTTTGTAAGCTTCGATATCTTCTTGAAATTGCTTGAAAATCATGGGGCTTTCTATATTTTCTAAACGCGCCTGAACATTGACCGGCACCCGTGGTGGGGCGGATAAATCGCGCCCTCGTTGTTTGTCATCGAGAGCACAACAAATATATATTATACCCGACTTGAACAGTCAAGTATTTGGACTGGAAACGACATAAACCGCTATATTTTACTGATTTAAACCCGATACAAACATTTATTTATTGCCGATTAACAGCTATTTGGAACCCACATAAACCATGCCCGAAGTCATCTTTAATGGCCCCGAAGGCCGCCTTGAAGGCCGCTATCATCACTCAAAAATTTCGAATGCGCCCGCAGCCATTCTGCTCCACCCCCATCCACAGCATGGCGGGACCATGAACAACAAGGTTGTTTATGCGCTGTATCAGAGCTTTGTAAAACGCGGTTTCTCAACGCTTCGGTTCAATTTCAGAGGTGTTGGCCGATCACAAGGGACTTTTGATAGCGGACAAGGTGAACTGAGCGATGCCGCGTCGGCCCTGGACTGGATGCAAACGTATAACCAGAACGCCCAAACCTGCTGGATTGCCGGATTTTCCTTCGGCGCCTGGATTGGCATGCAGCTGATGATGCGGCGTCCTGAAATCTCGGGGTTCATATCCATTGCCCCACCGGCTAACATCCATGACTTTTCGTTCCTCGCCCCCTGCCCCGCGTCCGGTTTGATTTTGCATGGAGACAAGGACGATGTCGTTCCCGTGTCTTCGGCCGAAAAACTGGCTCAGAAGTTACAAAAGCAGAAAACCATTGATATCGATTACCGGGTCATCAAAGGCTGTGATCACTTTTTCCAGAGCCATCTGCCGGAAATGATTGAAAACGTTGATGACTATCTGGACAAAAACTTCGAAGCGACGCCGCCAACGGCCTGAGAATTCCGTGTGGATCAGGCAGGCAGGTGGCAAACGCCACCGGTCGTAGGTTTCGCAACGCCTGTTGTTTGCGGGTAGCTGATCGGCAACCCGTAAAGAGACCGCACCGCCAAAAACCCGAAGGCCTGGGCTTCCAGTGCATCCCCGTGCCAGCCGACGGCTTCTACCGGTTCGACCGGCGCCGCCAGCACCCGGCGTAAATTGGCCATCAGGACCCGGTTGTGCCGTCCGCCACCGCAGACAAGCCACTGCAGGGGAGGCGCCGGCAACTGGCTTTCCGCTTTGGCGACGGCTTCGGCGGTAAAGGCCGCAAGCGTTGCCGCACCGTCTTCCGGGCTCAAGTCCAGCAGCGCATCGAATGAAAAAGCGTCCCGATCCAATGATTTTGGGTAGGGCCTCTCGAAATAGGGTTGCTCCAGCAAGCCCTTCAACGCCACCTCATTGATCGCACCACGCCGCGCCAACAACCCATCTTCGTCCATCGTATGGTTTGTTTTCAGACGGACCCAGTCATCAATGAGCGCATTGCCCGGCCCTGTGTCAAAGGCTACAGCGCCACCATCGGGGCTGACCCATGTAACATTGGCAACGCCACCGATATTGAGGATGGCGACAGGTCGCTCCAGGGTGCGCGACAAAGCCACATGGAAAACGGGTGCCAGCGGCGCGCCCTCACCACCGGCAGCCACATCGGCACTGCGAAAATCATTCACGACTTGGATACCGGTTTCACGGGCCAGCAAGGCGCCATCGCCAAGCTGACAAGTCTTGCCGTTGGCCGGATCATGAAAAACCGTTTGCCCGTGAAAACCGATCACACCGATGTCTTCGGGTTGCCGCCCTGACACTTCCAAAACCCGACGGACTGCATCGGCATGAAACTGGGTCAGTTCCTGAACAATAGACCACGTCTTTTCGCAATCATCGGGCTCGACGCCAAGTAATCCACGCAGCCGATCGCGAAAGCCGTCGCTATAAGGCACTTCGACGGCAGCGCCAAAAGCCGTAATCTGGTCACCATCGGTTTCAATCAGCGCGGCATCCACGCCGTCCATGGAGGTGCCGCTCATCAAGCCGATCGCCAGCAGAGAGGGTTTGTTTTGCATACCTTATATTTCGATGTTTTCTTCTCGCGGAGCAAGCAAACATTGCACTCGGCAATGTGATGGAATAAACCACCTCCTGAAAATCAAACGGAGCAATCATGAGCGTTTACAAATCCGATTTCATCCGCAGCGTCACCGAGCGCGGATATCTGCACCAATGTACCGATCTGGATAAACTCGATACCTTGGCCGCAGGGAAGCCGATCACCGCCTATATCGGTTTTGATTGTACGGCACCCAGCCTGCATGCCGGCAGTCTGGTTCCGATCATGTTGCTCCGCCTGCTCCAGAAAACCGGCCACAAGCCCATTGTTCTCATGGGTGGCGGCACGACAAAAATCGGTGACCCGTCGGGCAAGGATGATGCTCGCAAGCTCCTTGATGACGCCGCTATTGCTGCCAACATGGCCGGTATCAAAAAAATCTTTTCGAATTTTCTGACCTTCGGCAACGGCCCTACCGATGCCGTTATGGTCAACAATGACGATTGGCTGCAGGGAATTGAGTACATTTCCTTTCTGCGCGATTACGGCAAGCACTTCTCGGTCAACCGGATGCTCAGCTTTGACAGCGTCAAACTGCGCCTCGACCGCGACCAGCCGCTGAGTTTCCTTGAATTCAATTACATGATCCTCCAGGCCTATGATTTTCTCGAACTGGCCCGGCGCATGGATTGTTCCGTGCAGATGGGTGGCTCCGACCAATGGGGCAATATCGTCAATGGCGTCGATCTCACCCGGCGCGTTATTTCCAAGGAAGTTTTTGGCTTAACAACACCTTTGCTGACCACGGCCTCCGGCGCAAAAATGGGCAAAACCGCTGACGGCGCCGTCTGGCTCAGCGACGAAATGCTGTCGCCATACGATTACTGGCAATACTGGCGCAATACCGAGGATGCCGATACCGGCCGCTTTTTGCGTCTTTTCACCGACCTGCCCAACGATGAGATCAAGCGACTTGAAAATCTTGAAGGGGCTGAAATCAACGACGCCAAAAAAGTTCTGGCGGATGCGGCAACGGCGCTTTGCCATGGCGATGCAGCGGCGGCTACAGCCCGACAGACCGCCGAAACCACCTTCGAACAAGGCGGCCTGGGCCATGATCTGCCAACCTTCGACATTGCCCAAAACCGGCTGGCAGAAGGCATTCCGGCCTTTCAGTTGTTTCGAGAGGTTGAGTTGGCCGGCAGCGGCGGCGAAGCCCGACGCCTGATCAAAAGCGGTGGCGGCAAATTGAACGACAGCGCCCTGCCCTCCGAGGTGCACCCCATTACGATGAATGATTTGAACGATGACGGGGTTATTAAATTGTCAGCCGGCAAAAAGCGTCACGCTCTGGTTCGCGCCGTTTAGATTAATTGCAATTGGCCTTCTCGGCTTCTGGCACTTGGATATAAGCCAACTGCGCCGTGCGCCCCAACGCGCGTTCTATCTCAGCTTCTACGGTTTTTATGGGCCAGTTGCGATTGGCTTTAATTCCATAATGTTTTTCCACAAAAGCGCCTGCGCTCGGCCAAGCATCGGCCGTCAGACCAAATTCGGCATTCCAGACAATAAAACAATCCCCCGATTGCACGACTTTTGGCGGCACAAACGGATCATATCGCCCCCCGGTTATCCGGGCTTGTGGAAAAAAGCGTTTTAGATTTCCACCAATCTGGTTGGGATAATCAATCGTGACCATGGTCCCACGGGTAAAACCTGCCGCTTTGATTTGTCCGGCCAGTTCCTCGTAAGGAATAAAGAAATTACACTTGCGACAGTTCTCCGGCCCCGTCACATAGCGGACCATTATGCCCGCAAGAACAACAATCGCCAGAAAACTGAGAACGCCCGTATAAACCCCAATCCTGCGGGCACTTGTATGTGCCGCTTGTACACGCAACATCACAAAAAAAGGCAATGGAACCAGAACCATCATCCAATGGCTCTTAAACTCGGCAAACCTGAAGACCACAACACTCAGTAAAACCATAACCAGAAAGGACAGAAAATAAACGGACAAGAACCGATGCGCCGTGCGGGCCGGTGGTGTCAGCGCCCCCGATTTCCAGGCGCTCCGCCAAAACACGATTCCGGCAATAGCCAGAAAAGGCAGCAGGAACGAGATGGCAGCCCTTATCGCTGAATAAAGACTTTTCGCCACATCTGAAAAATAATGTGTCGCATCACTTTGAGGTAAACTGTTGACTTGCGCCGCATGGGCTCCGGCCGGGCTGGTAAAAAACCAGTAATAATGAGGCGCTATGAGGACCAGAATAACAAGCAGACTCAAAAAAGACCAAGGCGAGAGCAGGCGCGTTTTTAAGGCTGGCGTTGCCATGGCTGCGATGAATGCTGGCAGCAGAACAAAGACAAAATTATATTTCGCCAACAAACCTGCAGCAATTGCGACGCCCAACACAACATAACCCATGCGTGTCGGATGTTCCAACAAGCGGAACAGAGCCCAGAAGCTCGCGGCAACCGACGCCCCCATTAACACCGTATGGGAATAATTTATAATCACATCCCAGCCTATGTGATAGATCGCAACCAAAGACAGTCCGCATAGCGCAGCGTATACCCGGTCATTCAGCATCAACTGGCCGGCTAAAGTCATAAACCCATACAACAAAATCAAACAAACGAACTTAACCAGTTCGACGGCAAAGATTGAAGTACCAAAAACAGATTGGCTTAAGATAACAAGCCAAGTGTAAAGGGGCGGCTGATTAGCTTTGTAACCCCAATCCCATACCTGCGCGTAAATCAATTGCTCGGCATCATCTTCCGATGCGCCCGGAAATAAAAAAACCCGAAGCACAAACACGCATATCAGGTAGATAAACATAAACCGGATAAAATAGCCCTTCTCCAGCCCTGTCATAAACTTAGTCGCGACTTTGTTAACAAAGCTAGAAACAGGCTTCAAAGCTGCGTTTGAGAATGCCACCGGGCGTGACCTATTGAGTCCGGATATTCAAATTATTTCCAGAAGGAAATTCCGGGGCCTCCTGCGGTTTGTCGAAGATGCCAAAGACATTCCGCAAAAACCCAGGTGTCAGCGCTGACAGGGGATTGACCGAAACTTTCGGTTCTTCCAGTGACCCGGTCATGGAATAATTCGCAGCGAACACACCGCCCCCTTCCTCACCACCGGTCAGCAACGCCCCCAGCACGGGGATATGCCCGAGCGCCGAATTGAGCGCGTAAGCAGGAACGACGGTGCCGGTGATATCGAGGACATCGGCACTGCGATAGATATGCCCGGCCGCCGTGAAACCGAGAGAGGCGCCACTGGCTCGCGCGTCTGTCAACTTGAAGACCCCCTGATGATAGGTAAAGGGCACCTCCAGAGTATTGAACCCAATCCCTTCACCCGACAAGGCATCCAGAATACCGGTTAAGGCCATGATGCTCAGGACATGCGCAAGGGCGGGGGCGTTGACGATCCGATAATCGTTAACGGTCATTCGTCCCGTCAAAGGGTTTCCGGGTAATTTGTCATCATAAGTCCCGGTCACGGTCAAAGTTCCACCGCGCATGGATTTGTAAGCATCCATGAAGCGAAGAGCATCGCCCGCATTACTGGAGCTCAGCGACAATCGCCTGTTGCCGTCATTTCCAGGCTGTATGGAAATATCAAGCGACGCGCCCTTGTCCAGTTGGCTCGACAGCAGGAACGTCTGCCAGATGTCTTTTTGAAAGGAAAAAGTGCCTGAAACCTGTTTCATGGATTGCGTTTCATTGATCCAAATCCGGTCGATCTCAATCGCCATGGTCAGATTGGAAAGCAGGGTTTCTTTTGTCCGTTCATCGGCCTGACCGGAAAACAGTTCATCCCAGTAAGCCGAAAAGTCGAAACTGGCACCATGGATACCGACTTCCCAACCGCCGTTTTCCCGAGGGATAAGGGCACCTTTGATGTCGGTTCGTCCATAGACGATCTCATCGAAATCAATGCGTTCCATTCCGGTTCCGTCAGCTGCGTATTTCGCCGATCCCTTTACCCGCAAATCTGCCGCCTTTACGGAAAACTCCGGGATATCGACGATTTCATCACGTTCAAAATCAATGACGATCTCAGACTCACCGGCCACGCCGGACCGTTTCGACCAACCGAACGCCGGTGCGCTTAAATCGGCGTTGGTCACATCGGCACGGACCTCAAGGCGCCTGTCCACGTCATCAAAAATCGTGTAACGGATATTGGCATCAATGGCGCCGCTCAGATAATCGTCATACAGGGGTTCCATTTCGATCCCCAGATCACGGATGCGGCGCACATCCTTGATTTCAGCAAACAGGTCGTAGCGGCTCTGATAGGTGCGGTTATCGGCGAAGTTTTCATGCCAGACGAGCTTCGCCGGGATCGCCTCGAAATTAACCTGCCCTGTAACCGTCATCCCCTTGTTATCAACCCTTAACTCAAGGGCACTGTCATGAATGCCGCGATCCAGAAAAACCCGGTCCAGCGTGACATCCGTCAAATTCGATACCGCTGAAATTTCCACCTGATCGAGTCGCAGGTCTTTTGCAATGATGAATTTCATCTTTACATCGGTCAGGGCTTTTCCCGAGGCGCTTTCCGGATCAATACCCAGCTCAGATGCAAAACCAAGCGGTTCGTTATCGATATAGGCGAGCTTTGACTGTACCGAGCCTTCTATCATTAGATCAATTTCTGCGAACTGGTCCTTTTCATCAAGCCCACTCAAGCGAATGGTTCCTTGTTGCAGGGTCATGCCATCCGTTCGCCCCTGAGACATTTTGATTTCCATGGTCTTCTGGTCAAAAACAATCTCACCACTAACACCCACGGCTTTTGGCAGGGGCGGCAGATAGTCAACGCTCACACCGCTCAATTGCATTGTGCCATTCGCATAATCAATGACAGGCTCGCCGCTTATCGGAATTTGAACCGCCGATTTCACCTTCAGGAAATGCAATGTGCCTTCCGATAAATGCGTCGTGACCCATTTATACGGATCTGCACCAAGGGTTTCCGGCCAGTATTTAGCGGCATCGCTAACTGGGACATCGTTAAGTTCCATGGCAACATCGATATCAATGGGTTGTTTTGGGTTCCGGATACCTTTGATGACCCCTGACAATGAAGCCTTCGGCCCCTGCAAGTCTGCATTGAGTTGATTGATCGTAAAAACATCCCTTTTGGAATCATATTCCCCCGACAACAAAAAAGAGTGCAACGGCAATTTGTGATCGACCGGTGCCGGTATATGAACATGCCGGTTGGCAGCCAACGCGCCACTCAGTTCTCTGATTTGAACTTGCCCGGTCTTACTGGAATAAGCCCCGGCGAGAACCAGCCCATCTAGGTCTAGCGTATCGGAAAAAGGTGCTGGCAACTGCAATTGTGTCGCTGCCAGCTCGACCCGGATATCTTCAATTTCCGTTTGGTCGGCGGCCCCATCATAGGTGCCGGTCATCGACACTGATTTGATATTGACCATTTCCTGAAATGGGGCTGGCAGTTGCATCTTTCCGGCATCGCCTTTGACATCAAAACGGATGGAATGAGCGCCCCCCAGGATCGGAATCGACAAGCCAACGTTGCCCCGCAGTGGTACATCAAAATTTTTAAAAATTTCAATTTCTTCAAAAACAGGGGCAAATGGAGCGAGCGTGATTTCATCCACATCCGCAGTGACCTCAAGCTCCTTTCTATCCCCATTATATCGGCCAAGAAGTTCCAGTTCGGTTTGCCTGCCATCAATATCCAAAATTAAGGACATCTGGCCCCGCACACCGATTTCGTCGCGATTCAGGCGAATATCGGCAGATGGCGCGACCCAGGTTTTCTCCAGAATTTGGTCGTCGATGGTCAAATCTGCCCCGATAACATGCAGGGTCGATAGATACTTGAGCGGATGATCCCCTTTCGGACCGTCCAGAATGTCTTCAAAAGCCGTCAAAGCGCTGGCACTCGTCGGGTCCTTGGCATCGCCAAAACCGATGTTAAACGAGCCGTTTTTTTGCCGGATAACCCGCAACCGCGGGCCGAAAATGACAACCGAACTGGGGGCGACTTCGCCCTTCAGCAACGCCACCCGATCGAGAGCAAAGGACAGTTCCGGAATGCTTCCGATGACATCCTGCTGGCTGTTGAGGATCTGCACATCAAGAACCCGGATATCCAGGCTGTGGTCCCAGCCAGCCCAGGTCAGGATCGTATCGCGCATTTTCAACTGAAAATTGGGCTGCCCCTCATTAACGGCGTTTTCGATATAAGGGGACAGAAAACCCAGTGAAATGGGGCCGCGCGACAGCTGCCAGGCGAGCAACATAATGATGATGGCAAGGCCCGCGCCGAGACCTGCCAATATCTGGACTATTCCTCTGAATGTTCTTGCAACCACCGGAACCTCAACTCGTAAACCGGCAACTTGACCGATCCTCAACCATCACGCACTGTTCCCTCAAGTGGAGAGGCATGAGCATGCATAAATCAGTATTTCTCGACAATATCGGCGCACTCCCAACTGCTGCCGATTCGGAAGCGCTTATCGTCGGTCTGGAACGCCTTGAAGATGCCGTAAAACAACGTGCGGATACAGAGCTTTCCGACCGTTTCCAAGAGCTTTTTTCCCATGTCAGCGCAAAAAAACTCATTGAAGCCATCCTGGCAAATAGTCCGTATTTAACATGGTGCGCTACCATTGATCCCGAATTCTTTATCGATCTGCTCGCCAAAGGCCCCGACGAATCGGCCGAGGCCCTCTTTAATCTATTAAAAGATAAGCAAAAAGAAACCCTTAACGACACGGAAACAGGCGCGACGCTTCGCATCGCAAAACGGCGTATGTCGCTGGCAATCGCGACGGCGGATATATCAGGCTACTGGTCTCTGGAACAGGTCACACAGACCCTGTCTGACTTCGCCAGCGCCTGTCTCTCCTTCGCTATCGCTCATTTGCTGAAAGCCGCGGCACAGAGTGGCGCATTTGAACTCCCTGATATGGAAAACCCGGAAACCGGTTCCGGCCTGGTCATTCTCGGCATGGGCAAGCTGGGGGCGCGTGAACTGAACTATTCCAGCGATATTGATCTGATCGTGCTGTTTGATCCAGACGTCATCAAAACCACCGCACCAGAGCGCCTGCAAACCGTGTTTGTCCGCCTGGCCCGCAGCCTGGTGAAACTGATGGAAGAGCGCACGGCCGAAGGCTACGCTTTCCGTACCGATTTGCGCCTGCGGCCCGACCCTGGCGCAACACCGTTGGCGATTTCCACCTATGCAGCTGAAACCTATTACGAAAGCCAGGGCCAGAACTGGGAACGGGCCGCCATGATCAAGGCCCGACCAGTGGCCGGCGACATTGCGGCGGGTGAGCAGTTTTTAAAATGGCTGACACCGTTCGTCTGGCGCAAATCGCTCGATTTTGTCGCCATCCAGGACATCCATGCAATCAAGCGCCAGATTAACGCACACAAATCCGGTAACAAGATGGATGTGCCCGGCCATAACATCAAACTGGGCCGTGGCGGCATTCGGGAGATTGAGTTTTTTGCGCAAACCCAGCAACTGATCTGGGGCGGGCGGGAACCGGTATTGCGCTCACCCTATACCCTTCAGGCCCTTAAGGATCTGACCGAGTTCGGCCTGTGCGAACCTGAAATCTGCGAACAATTGACAGCCTCCTACCGGTTTTTGAGAACGGTCGAACATCGCCTGCAAATGATCCACGATGCGCAAACCCAGACCCTCCCTGATGATGAGGCCGGGCTACGGCATCTTGCCTTGTTTCTGGGTTATGCAGATACGGCAGCGTTCACGGCCGAAATGGAGATGCATATCCACCGGGTCCATTCCGCCTACGCCCACCTGTTTGATGATGCACCTGCCCTGAGCGCCGATCATGAAACGGGCGGCAATCTGGTATTCACCGGTGGCGAACCCGACCCCGACACCCTCAAGACCATCGCCACACTGGGATATGAAAAGCCGGAAACCATCGATACTTTAATCCGCGGCTGGCACCATGGCCGTTATCGGGCAACCCACAGCACCCGGGCCCGGGAAATCCTCACAGAACTGATGCCAACCCTGCTCAAGGCCATGGCCTCCATGTCCAACCCCATGACAACTTTTTTGAAATTCGATGAATTCCTGCGTGGGTTACCGGCCGGGGTGCAACTGTTCTCCATGTTTCAGGCGCAACCGGCGATCCTCACCCTGGTTGCGGAAATCATGGGCAAAGCCCCCCGCCTCGCCCGCCACCTGGCCAGTCGCGCCTCGGTTCTTGACAGTGTTCTGGCTCCTGATTTCTTTGATACGCCTCCGGATCGGGCCGAACTGGAAGCACACCTCGACCAGCAATTGGCCCGGGCGGAATATCTGGAGGACACGCTGAACATCTGCCGTCGCTGGGCCAATGATCACCGCTTTCAAGTGGGCGTGCAGCGTCTGCAGGGATTGATCCCCCCCCCTGTTGCTTCCGGCGCGCTCAGTGATATTGCGCAAACGGCACTGGGAGCCCTCTACCCCAAAGTCGAGGCTGATTTCATGGAAAGCCACGGCCGGGTTGGTGATTCGCGCCTCGCCGTTCTGGCCCTGGGCAAGCTGGGTAGCCGGGAGATGACCGCGTCCTCCGATCTTGATCTGGTGTTCATCTATGACGTGGCCGATGAGACGGCCCAGTCGGACGGTGAAAAGCCCCTGTACGCAACCCAGTATTTCGCCCGCCTCGGCCAACGCTACATCAATGCCATCACGGCCTTGACCCAGGAAGGAAGCCTGTACGAAGTGGATATGCGGCTGCGCCCGTCAGGCAACTCCGGCCCCATCGCCACAACGCTCACGGCATTCCGGAAATATCATGCGGAATCCGCCTGGACATGGGAGCACATGGCCCTGACCCGGGCCCGCGTTGTCGTCGCCGATGCGCCATTTGCCAAAACGGTTGAAAACGCCATTACCGAGGCCCTGACGGAACCACGCGATCCGGATAAGCTGCTGCGTGACGTCGCCCAAATGCGCGACCGTCTGGCCCGTGAAAAACCGGCCAGCGGATTGTGGTCGCTCAAGCAGATACGCGGCGGCATGGTTGATATCGAGTTCATCGCCCAGTACCTGCAGCTCAAGCACGCCCATGCCCAACCTGACATTCTCAGCCCAAATACAGCGACGGCACTGGACAACCTCATCCGCGCCAACCTGCTCGACGCCGCTGACGGGCAAACCCTGATCACCACGCTCCGCCTCTGGCAGGGCCTGCAGGGGATGCTCAGTCTGACGATTGAGGAAGAAATGACCAAGGAACGCGAAGCCGATATGTCAGCCGCCCTGAAAGCCGACCTGGTCGCCATCGCCAGCGAGCCCAGTTTCAAGACGCTGGAAGCCCGCATCAAAGACGATGCTGCAAGGGTGTACGGGATTTTTCAGGTGCTGATTGAGGAGCCTGCGGGGGAATTACCTGTGGAATCGCCGGAAGAAAAATCCTAGAAAAGACATCGTAAATTATGGATTAAGGATACACCATGACCCTCGAACCCGGCTCCAAGGCCCCCGCATTTGATCTTCCAACCGATGGCGACGGGACATTGTCGCTAGCCTCTCTCAAGGGCAAGAAGGTTGTTCTGTACTTTTACCCGAAAGACATGACGCCCGGCTGCACCACGGAATCTCAGGATTTTCGGGACCGGGTAAAGGCCTTCGCCGACGCCAATACGGTGATTGTCGGCGCGTCCAAGGACAGCGTTGCCCGCCACGACAAGTTCAAGGCGAAATACGATCTGCCGTTTGCGCTGGTGTCCGATGAAGACGGCACGCTGTGCGAGGCTTATGGCGTCTGGCAGGAAAAGAAGCTTTATGGCCGCGCCTTCATGGGGATTGTCCGTACGACCTTCCTGATCGATGAAAAAGGCGTCATCCAACAGGTCTGGAACAAGGTGCGGGTCAAAGGCCACGCCGATGCGGTTCTGGAAGCGGCGCAAACCTCCTGACCCTGATGACGATGCTCCGGCCCACCCCGCTTCCCGCGACCCTCAGTGAAGCTGCCTGCCGTGTCTTGAGCGAGCCGGAACCAAAGGCCAAGGTTGATTTGACGCGCACCTATGCCGAGGCCTGGGCAACCGGACAACTCACAGATATAGGTGCGCGTAAGCCACCGGAACGCCCGGCCCGGCCCCTGCGCCCCGAGTTGAAAGCACCGCGCGATATGCCCAAACGCAATTCCCGCGGCACCAGCGGGCGGCGCGTATTTCTCCATGCCATTGCCCATATTGAACTGAACGCCATTGATCTGGCCTGGGATCTGGTTTGCCGGTTTACCCATGAAGACATGCCAAGCGCTTTTTATGACGATTGGGTCGGCGTCGCCCTTGATGAAGCCAATCACTTCGATCTGCTGGAAATGCGCCTGCAGGATCTCGGTTGTCGTTATGGTGATCTACCGGCCCATGACGGGCTTTGGCAGGCCGCCCTGACCACGCAAGACGATCTCGCCGCGCGGCTGGCGCTGGTGCCGATGGTGCTTGAAGCGCGCGGGCTGGACACGACGCCCGGCGCGGTCGAGAAACTGACCCAGGCCGGGGATATGGAATCAGCGGCCCTGCTGCAAAAAATCGGCAACGAGGAAATCCCCCATGTGGCGGCCGGCGTGCGCTGGTTCGAGTTTTTATGCAAACGCCGTAAGCAGCCGCCCATCCCCCGCTTCCGCGAACTGGTCGACAGCCGTTTCAAGGGGCAACTGAAGCCTCCGTTTAACCACTCGGCCCGCTCCACCGCGCAAATGAGCGCCGCCTATTACCAATGACCCCGTGCATACGCCTATGCTATGGATATAGACTGGCGATCCGGCTTATTGTCCCCGGGTTAGCAACCGACAGAACCATAAAGCGAGACGTGTAATGACAGCTCCTGCCGACGACCCTAATCTGGATATCGACCCCGAACTGGATGACCTGGAAGGCCTGGATGACGGGGAGGAAGGGGAAAGTCCTGAAGAAACCGCAGCCAACAAACAAAAAGCCAAGAAAAAGCTTATCAAGGTCGCGCTGATCGGCCTTTTAAGCCTCGTGCTGATCGTTGGCACAACGGCCTATTTCATGGGTTGGGTTCACAGCATCTTGGGCATCGAGCAGGAAAAGCACACGGCCCTGATCGAACTTGGCAAACCCGTCAACCATGCCCTTCCGCAGATCAAAACCGATCTGAAGGTCGATACCTGCAAAGCCCCTTTTTTACGGACCCAGTTTGATGTGCAGCTTTCCAGCGAAAATCTCAAGCGCCTGCAAACCGCCGAAGATCGGATCATGGAGCAGATTATCCTGCATCTGCGGGATCAGGAACGCATTGATCTTGCTGGCAAGGCGGGCTCCGACAAGCTGCGCTTTGATCTGGTCCGGATCATCAATAACGCCATCACACCAGCGCGCATTCATGGCATCATCTTCAAGGAATTCGTCCTCCAATAACGATCAGGAACATCCCTATGCTTTTAAAAGGAAAAACAGCCGTTATCACCGGAGCCGGGTCACCGGGCGGTATTGGCCGGGCCACAGCCCGTCTGTTTGCCGAGCACGGCGCCGAGGTGGCTTTGGTAGATTTTGACGCAGCCGCCCTTGAGGACGCCGCCGGGGAATTCAAGGCCCCGCACCGGGTCTATGAATGTGATGTCTCAAACACGCAACAGGCACGCGCCACCATTGACCGCATCGCTACCGATTTCGGGAAAATCGATATCCTGATTAATAACGCCGGTGTCGTTTACCCGACCCTGATCGCCGATATTGATGAGGCCGAGTTTGATCAGGTCATCGACACCAATGTCAAAGGCAACTTCATGATCGCCCAGGCGACCATCCCGCATCTCCGCGCTCAGGGCGGCGGCGCCATTGTCTGTGTATCTTCCATCGCCGGACAACTGGGCGGTGGCGTTTTTGGCCGCAGTCATTACGCCACCTCAAAAGCCGGTGTCATGGGCCTCGCCAAAGCGCTGGCCCGCGAACTGGCGCCGGAAGGCATCCGGGTCAACGCGGTCGCTCCGGGCACGCTGGATAACGACTTCACCAAGGGCCGCATGACCGACGAGATCAAGGCGAAAATTGCCGCCAACGTGCCTATGGGGCGGCTTGGCACATCGGAAGAACTGGCCAATGCCTGTCTGTTTCTGGCCTCTGACATGTCGAGCTACATCACCGGCGCGACGCTCGACGTCAACGGCGGCCTGTTTATCCACTAATTCCGAATTGCGTTAATTACGGCATCTCTATAGCAACCATTGATTGATAAATGGCATCCATGAATATATGATGCAGGGAAACGTCAACGTGCGCGTTATCCCTGTTTTGGATTTTATGATGCCTGAAAAAGATTCGTTAGGAGCGGCCTCGCCGTTCTTTATCGTTGCCGACATTGACGCATCCCTGGCCCATTATTGCGACCTGCTGGGGTTTGAATGCCGTTTTAAAACGCCCAATCAAAAGCCGTTTTTTGCGATTGTCGGGCGTGGCGCCGCACAACTCATGATCAAAGCGCCGGAACAGGACACCCCGGCGCTGCCCAACAACAAACGTCACGACTGGGTGCCCTGGGATGCCTTTATCTATGCGCCCGATCCGGATGCCCTGGCCCAGGAGTTCGTCGGGCGCAATGCGCCTTTTCACCAGCCTTTGGCCGATACGGACGATCATTTACGCGGCTTTGAAATCGCCGACCCGGACGGCTACGTCTGTTTTTTCGGACGGCCAACATAACCCTTCGGCACAAACGCCATTGCCAACCAGACAGCCCCCTGCACGCCCCATGTCATCCGGTGCCGTTGATCAATTCCGCAACGCGCAGCGCAAAATGGTTCTTGATCCGGCCCCACCAGTCGACGCAATCTCGTCGTTGTTGTTCGGCCTGTAGCAGGCGCTCGGGTGTTATCTCGCCCTGATAGGGGATGAGAAATCCGGGCAGTTCCTGCCAGTCGCGCAGAATAACCACAGGCGGTTTGCCGAATACCCCAAGCCCATCCTTCGCATGCAGCCATGGCTGATCGATAACCACCGGGATCGCACCCAGCTCCAGTGCATCGTAAAAACGGATGGTTTCCGCAGACCGCCCGGCGGGGCATAACGCAAACCGGGTATTGCCCATATGCGAGGCATAAGCCGCAGGCCCCAGCCCCTGACCAAATCCGTTGGTCGTCGCCATCAGGGCCTTCACATTGTGATCCCGGATCACCTGCATCATCCGGTGCCGGTCGGAAATCTGCTGATCGCCTTCGCCGACAAAACCGGAAAAGAAGGCTGGCAACTGGCGCTCATCAAACGGCAGATGATCATCAACATGAACCGGGCCGACACCCCGCGCCCAGCCGTTGGGCACCCAGAGCACAGCACCCGGCTTTTGCGCCAGTTGACCCGGAAAATGATAATTGCGCAGCACGTAATCAACCAGCCCGTAGGACTCGGTGCCATAGGTGCCTTTTTCGTCACCCACCTGAAAGAACCCGATGTTTTTCAGGCCGCGCTCTCTTATCGCCTGAAAATAAACGGCCGGGTCCGAGAAGCTGACAATCAGCGAATCATCGAGCAACGGCAGGGAGTCGTTTTCCTCCACCGCCAGCCAGCGCTGCGGGCGATTGATTTTGGAAAGCAGGACATTGCGTATAAATGCGGTTTCCAGCACGGTTTCCAGCACCTGACGGCGCCAGACGATATTGAGCGGTCGGTTCGACATAAGGCCATCTAACAGCATGCCGCCCGGTTCAGAAAGGCTTCTGTTGGCTCCGCTTGCTCCGGCCTGCCGTCCCGGCTAAAAGAAGGGCCTGTTGATTTTTCACGATCCATCGCGGGAGCCGAAATGCGCGCCGAAATCGAAAACCTGACCTCTGAAATCAAGCAGTCGATCGAACTGCTGAGGAGGCATCTTTGACTACGATCAAGCCAAACTCAAACTCGAAGAACTGAACGCCCTCGCCGAAAACCCCGATCTGTGGAACGACGCCGAAAAGGCCCAGGCCGTGATGCGTGACCGCAACCGCCTGGAAAGCGGCATCAAGACCATTGATGACATGGTGCAGGAGTTGGAAGACAATATCGAACTGATCGCCATGGGCGAAGCGGAAGACGATACCGATACCATCACGGAAGCCGAAGCCGCCATTACCGCACTCAAAACCCGCACCGCCAAGGCCGAAATCGAGACCCTGCTTTCCGGCGAGGCGGATGCCAACGACTGTTATCTGGAAATCAACGCCGGCGCCGGCGGCACGGAAGCCCAGGACTGGGCCGAGATGCTGCTGCGCATGTATACCCGCTGGGCCGACGCCCACGGCTACAAGGTTGAGTGGCTGGAAGAAAGCGACGGCGAGGAAGCGGGCATCAAGTCGGCAACCATCAAGATCAACGGCCACAATGCCTATGGCTGGATGAAGACGGAATCCGGGGTGCATCGCCTGGTCCGCATCAGCCCTTATGACTCATCGGCGCGTCGCCATACCAGCTTCGCCTCCGCCTGGGTGTATCCGGTGGTCGATGACACCATTGACATCGTGGTTGAGGACAAGGATTTGCGGGTCGATACCTATCGTGCCTCCGGCGCTGGCGGCCAGCACATTAATAAAACCGACAGCGCCATCCGCCTGACCCACATCCCGACCGGCATTATCGTGCAGTGCCAGAACGATCGTTCGCAGCACAAGAACCGGGCCGAAGCCATGAAGATGATGAAAGCCCGACTTTATGAAGCCGAACTGCAACGGCGCGAAGCCGAAAGCCAGGCCGAGCACGACGCCAAAACCGACATCGGCTGGGGCCACCAGATCCGCTCCTACGTCCTGCAGCCTTACCAGATGGTCAAGGATTTGCGGACCAACGCCGAAACATCAAACACCGGCGCAGTGCTGGACGGCGATATCGACGCCTTCATGGAAGCCGCCCTGGCGCAACGGGTCAAGGGCGACGAGAGCTAGGCCAATGGGGATGTGGTTTATCCTTAACTGACGATAATCTTATGTGAAGGAAGCAAATCTCTTAGGACATAGGTCCGGTGCAGGGCCGCTGCCTGATAAAAGTGCCAGATTGGTTTATCCAAAATAACAAGCGAATCTTCTTCACCATCAAGCTCTTGCCATTCGGCATTCCATAGCTCGCCCTTGTATTCTGGTATCATTTCCCCGTTTCCAAAAACCGTCCCATCGGCTGCGGCTTTTTGCCAACGGTTAATGCGCCCTTCCTTTTTAGCCTGCGTCGCTAATATTTCTACAACGGCAGTGCGGATTGATGAAAAATCACGAAAATCACCATTATCCAAGTCTGGTCTCGCTTCTCTGAGTTTTGCAAACATGCCATGAAGCGCTTCGCAACCTAACAAAAAGGTACTTGGGTTTGGTCTCCTTGCGTCTGTGCCGGAATTTCCTGTTAAATCGGCTAAATACGCATCGTTCCTTTCATATTTGAATTCCCAGTTTAAATACGGTCGATCAGGAAATGTTGCGACAGCCCCATGCCCTAAAGCCCCGGAAAAAGTCTCGCCCACCCAACTAACAACCTTGTTTTTTAGGACTTCATACCACTTTCCTGCAGGGACCACATTTGGACGAAAGTTTGGTAGAAGTTTATGGCCCTTTGATTTTTTAAAGTTCTCATATTTCCCTAAAACATACGCTTTTATTTCCGGGTCGAGTTCATTCAAAACAATACTGTCATTAACGATCTTATTGCCTCTCGAACTAACCCCAGAAAACCCATAATGAGAAAATGTATCCGCGTATACGTGCGCTGTGATACCAATCAGTTCTAAAGCAAAGCTCGATTGCGAGAGCGATAAATGGTGCTCGACCAGTTCCTGAGCGATTTGACTATCCATTCGGCATTTAAGTCTTTCTGTCCAAGTCTCCCCAATATTTCCCGGTAAAAAATGGAACGGGACCCAGACTTTTCTTTGATCAGAACCATTCAGGTTTTCCTTGTCGATAGTGTGATGCGCTGTAGCTATAGATTCCACCCATGCACCGTTTCCAAATTTAATGTCAGTGTTTGCCGCATTATCATCCACAAACTGAGCACATGTCGCTATTGTTTGAGCCGCGCCTGGCTTAATTCCAGCGGCGCGGGCCATCGCATAAGTCCCATAATAATGCATGTCCAATTGCATAAAAACTACCTTTGTTTGTTTAAAACAAAAATACACAATTATTGCTGCATTTCCATTGATAAATAAATTTTTCTTCAGCCCAACGTGCTCATCGAAACCTGTGAGGCTTGCAGCCGACAGGCATAGAAGAACACGCTCATCAACGGCGACGAAATCGAAAGCATTAGGTCTTCTTTAAGGGCAGTCGTAGGATATTCAGCAGATGTTTTTGCTTAAGGGATCAATCATGCGTCTTTTGACTTCCGCACTCACCATCACTTGCCTATCCCTTTCGATCATCTCTGCCGAAGCTGCTGGACGTAAAGGCTCCGGTGGCATTTTGCATGAACTGCGTGGGGGTATTCTGGCGCACGATGTCGATCATCTGTGGAGCGGTTTCAGCCGCGAGCGCGGCACAGATATCAATATCGAAGCCATCTTCACCCCGCATCTGGAAATTCTTGGCGGCGATCTGCGCCCGGCCCTCGGCACCTCCATCAACACCACCGGCGACACATCGAAAGTCTATCTGGACGGCCGCTGGCAATATGATTTTGAAAGCAATTTCTACGTCTCCGTCGGCCTCGGCGTCGCCGTCCACAATGGCGAACAACACCTCACATCCAATGACCGCAAGGCGCTTGGCTCAAGCGTGCTGTTCCATATCCCGCTGGAAGCCGGATACCTGATCGACAATCACAATTCGCTGTCGATCTACTTCGACCACATCTCCAACGCCTACACACAGGATGAAAACGAAGGTCTGGATACGCTGGGGTTTCGGTATGGGTATCGGTTTTAGGTACCAAATAGAAGAAGAACCCTCTTTATAATTTTATTCTCATATTAAATTTATCCCCCCTTCCCTTGTAGGAGAGAGTTAAGGTGGGGGATATGTTTCGAGAATTTCTGTGGTGCGTAGGGTGGAAAGGCTCACCCCCATCCTAACCGTCCTCCCTCATGAGGGAAGGAATTAGTTAAGGAAAAATCGACTTAGAACAACCCGCCCGTTCCACTGGCCGAACTGACGCCACCGCCGTTGGCGGACCAGGACTGGCCTTCGAGTATCTGGCTTTCGCCGGTCGGTTCCGTGCCCGGTTTGAAGGCTTCGAGAATGATGTCCTGATCTCCGGCGCGGGCCAACTTACCGGTGCGCGCATCGATCCGCACCATGCGCACACCGGGCGGTATGCGGAACGGAATGGAGGGTTTATCGGCCAGCGCCGCAGCCATAAAATCGCGGAAGATGGGGGCCGCCACGGAGGAGCCGGTTTCGCGCCGTCCGAGCGGGATGGGCGTATCAAACCCGGCGAACACACCAACTGCCAGATCCGGCGCAAAACCGATGAACCAGGTATCGCGCTCTTCGTTGGTGGTGCCCGTCTTGCCGCCCAGCGGCTTGCCAACGGCCCGAATGCGCACACCGGTACCGCGCTCGACCACACCTTCCAGCATGCCGACCACCTGAAAGGCACTGCCCGGATCGGTTAGTTGCTTGCGCAGGTCCGGCACCCGGGGCACATTCTGATCTTCCCAGAACCGGGCCCGGCATTCCTTACAGGGGCGGCGATCGTGGCTGTAGATGGTGCGGCCATCGCGGTCCTGAATGCGGTCAATCAGGGTTGGTGTGATTTTCTTGCCACCATTGACCAGCATGGCGTAACCGGCGGTGATCCGCATCAGCGTGGTCTCACCAGCGCCCAGCGACATCGACAGGGCCAATGGCAATTTATCGACAACCCCGAAGCGTTCGGCATAATCGGCAACCTTCTCCATGCCGATGGTCTGGGCCAGACGTACGGTCATCAGGTTACGCGATTTCTCAATGCCCAGCCGCATGGTCGAGGGGCCGTAGAATTTTTTACTGTAGTTGGCGGGCCGCCATTTTGGCAGGCCGGGGCCCTGGTCCATAACAAAAGGTGCGTCGAGAATGAGAGTGGACGGCGTATATCCGCTATCCAACGCCGCCAGATAGACAAACGGCTTGAAGGCGGAGCCGGGCTGGCGGTAGGCCTGATTGACCCGGTTGAACTGGCTGCGTTCGTGCGAATAGCCACCGGCCATGGCCAGAACGCGGCCCGTATGGGGGTCCATGGCGACAAGCCCGCCATTGATATCAGGGATTTGCCGAAGCCCAAAGAACCCTTCCGGATAAGGCTGACCGTCATCGTCGACAGTGATCGCTTCAACCGCGATCAGGTCACCGGTTTTCAGCACATCAGCAGGTTTGCTGACTTTCGGTCCCCGCGTTTGGCCTTCCTCCCAGGCCCGGGCCCAGGTCAGTTCACGCAGGGGAATACGGCCTTTCGAGGCGTCATTGAGGCCGATATGGGCATAATCGGCATCGGTCCCGAGAACCACCGCCATGCGCCAGTCGTTCAGGCCTTTTGGCACGGCCGCATTGTCGATAGCGCGTTTCCAATCGCCGGGTAATTCGAGGCGGGTATTCTCGGGCAGATGCGCCAGCGGTCCGCGCCAGCCATGGCGTCTGTCATACGCGATCAGTCCGTCGCGCAGGGCCTTGTTGGCCATATCCTGTAATTTCGGATCAAGCGTGGTGCGCACCGAAAGACCGCCCTTATACAAATCTTCCTCGCCATACTGTCCGGCCAGTTCACGGCGAATGTCCTCGGCGAAAAACGGTGCCTCCACATATTCCGTTTCGGATCGCGAATAAACAATGAGCGGGCGTTGCTTCGCCGCCGCACCTTCAGCCGGATCAATGAACCCGGCCACTTCCATGCGCTCGATCACCCAATTGCGCCGGGCCACCGCTGCCGCATGTTTGCGGCGCGGATGGTAATTGTTGGGCGCCTTGGGCAGGGCCGCCAGGAAAGCGGTTTCTTCAATGGACAACTGATCCAGCGACTTGTCGAAATAATTCAGCGCCGCCGCCGCCACCCCATAGGCACCAAAACCCAGATAGATTTCGTTGAGATAAAGCTCCAGGATACGTTTTTTTGGAAGCGCCTGCTCGATGCGCAGAGCCAGAATGGCTTCCTTGATCTTACGCCGCCAGGAAACTTCGTTGGTCAGCAGAAAGTTTTTCGCAACCTGCTGGGTGATCGTCGAAGCGCCGACCATGCGGCGGTCCTTGCCGATGTTCTTGATGTTGACGATGACGGCCCGCAGGACGCCCAGCGGGTCAATCCCCATATGTTCGTAAAAGTTTTTATCTTCCGCTGCCAGAAACGCTTGTAGAACTTGCTTCGGCATGGCCGCCAAGGGCACGAATACACGCTTTTCGATGGCGTATTCCGCCAGCAGGCGCCCGTCACCCGCATGCACACGGGTCATCACCGGCGGCTCATAATCGGCCAGTTGGCGATGTTCGGGTAAATCCTGACCAAATTTCTGAAACACGTAAAGTGCGCCGCCGGCCCCAATAAGGCCGAAAATGAAAAACAGACCCAGTACGGTAAAAAGAGCACGAAGCATTAAATTAGTAATTTCTCATTCAAAAACACGAACGCCCTGAACGGCGTATCACGAAGTCTGCCCGTTCTTAGCACAGTCCATGCGGATAACGGAGTCGCTTAATGGCTAAATATGACAAAATTAGGGCCGTTTTTACTGCCGGCTTGCGGCTTCAACGCGAAAAAAGTAGGACTTAACAGCTTCGACAATTCCCGCCGAAAACTTTTTACGGTAGTTTTTCGAGCGCAGGCTGCGCTCATCGTTTCGGTTTGACAGAAAACCCATTTCAATCAAAACAGACGGGATATCCGGCGCTTTCAAGACGGCGAATCCGGCAAAACGGTGTGTGTTGCGGAGCAGTTTCGTGCGCTGCTTGAGTTCCGAAACCAACTGCGTTGCAAAACGCGCCGACTGATTCATGGATTCGCGCTGTGCCAGATCAATAAGAATATTCGCCACTTCCTGGCTTTCATGGGACAAATCCATGCCCGCAATCAAATCCGCCTTGTTTTCCTTTTCGGCCAGCGCTGCAGCTTCTTTATCCGATGCCTTCTCCGACAGGGTATAAACCGAGGGCCCGTGAATTTTCCGGTTTTTAACCGCATCGGCATGCAAAGAAATAAACAGGTCCGCCTTGGCGTCGCGGGCAATTTTGACGCGTTGGCGAAGCGGAATAAAAATATCTGTGTCGCGAGTCATGACAACCCGAAACTGGCCGGTCGCTCTCAGCTGCGCCGCCAGCTCCTTGGCCATGGCAAGAGTGACATGTTTTTCATAAATGCCCGAGCGGCCAATGGTGCCGGGGTCGGCGCCCCCATGACCCGAATCGATAATCACCGTTTTCATGTGGTCGCGGGGCCGCAAAGCCGGTTTGCGCGGGGCCGGGCGAAAAGATGCGGAGACCTTGCGCAATGCCTTGTCCAGCCCTTCCAGACGGTTGCTGGCCTGCTCCTCGGCCTCAGCGGGCTCTTTCCTGACCTGTCGGGCCTGCACTTTGGCGACGCTTGATCGGCTGACCACTTCCGGCCCGGAGATGGATGGCACTTTAGGCGCGGCGGCTACAGGTTTCGCCTGGACAGGAGCCTGTGGTTTATCAAATTCTTCCGAAACGGATGAAACAATCTGGATGGGCGGCGATTTGATCTGCCGCATAAATGCCGATTTTGTTGACGAGGCCAAGTCTAGAACCAAGCGGTAACCATGTGGCCCGGAGGGCTCCAGAACAAACGCTTTTTTGATGACGGCAGGATGGTTTAAATCGACAACCACCCGTGAATTACCCGGTTTATAGAGGCCATAGCGCAGCGTCTCGAACACGCCGACCCTCTGGGGCAACGGCTTTGGCGGCAACTGCCAGCCCACTTCCGGCATATCGACGACAACGCGGCTCGGTTCGGAGAGCGTGAAGACATTAAAATTAAGGTGGCGGGTAAACTCAAAGACGACCCGGGTCGCCGAAACCTTTTCCGAAACCCGAACATCCGTCACCACGGCATCAGCGGCAGGCACCGGGCGCACAAAAGCCACAGCACTGGCGATCAGAACCAGTGCGCAAGCGATAAAAGTGCGAATCCCCTGCCGATACCACATATTGCGTAACCCTAGACTTCAATTTCCAATATACAGCCAACCGCCGTGCTGTTTCAAACCCTTTGCATAATATGGCTTTCTTCGGAAATAAAACCTTAAATAAGCATTCTTTTAACAAAGGTCATTGTAGTATCAATTCCCTACGTTTATGTTAACACTGTAATCTGTTCATCATACGCGGAACGGCTTTGCCCTGTGTTTTGGTTTTAGGGTTGGTTTTCGCGAATTGGTTACTAAATTTAGCAATGAACAGGCCGATATTAAGTTAATTGACGAGGCCTGTTCATATTCACATTTAAAGGTTTTTCGAATGTCCGTTAGAGCAGCGCCATTTTCTCCAATATCAACACGGCGGATTCCCGCCGTGGTCGGAGTGATCGCAAGCGCCGCGGGCTTCATGGAAACACGCGACGCGGGAATGACCGGCCAAGCCGCTTGCATACCCCGATCGCTTTGGAGTTTTGGAATTAATGACTATGAAACGCATGCTAATCGACGCATCGCACCCGGAAGAGACCCGGGTTGTGATCGTCAACGGAAATCGCCTCGAAGACTTCGACGTCGAAGTTGAATCTCGTAAGCAACTCAAGGGAAACATCTATCTGGCAAAAGTAACACGGGTCGAACCGTCGTTGCAGGCTGCCTTTGTGGATTATGGCGGGAACCGTCACGGTTTTCTGGCCTTTAACGAAATTCACCCCGATTATTACCAAATACCTGTCGCCGACCGGGAAGCTCTGATGGCGGAAGTCGCCCGCGAACAGGCCGAGGAGGTGGACGAGGAAAGTCCGGATACGGACAGTTCCGTTGAAACCCTGGGCGGTGACGATGTGGATGAGCTGGAAACCCGGCGTCCCCATAAAGTCCGCCGCAACTACCGGATTCAGGAAGTTGTCAAACGCGGCCAGATCCTGTTGATCCAGGTTGTTAAAGAAGAACGCGGCGGCAAGGGTGCGGCCCTGACGACATACCTGTCTTTGGCTGGCCGGTATTGTGTATTGATGCCCAACACGGCACGTGGTGGCGGCATTTCCAGAAAAATCGCCAATAATGTCGACCGCAAACGCCTGAAAGTCATCATCAATGATTTGGGTATTCCGGAAGGCATTGCGGTCATCGTCCGCACCGCCGGGGCCAAGCGCTCAAAGGCCGAGATCAAACGCGATTACGAATATTTATTGCGGCTATGGACACAAATCCGCGAAACCACGCTGGAATCCATTGCGCCCTGCCCTGTGCATGAAGAAGGCAACCTGATCAAACGCTCTATCCGTGATCTCTATACCAAAGAGATCGAGGAAGTTGTGGTTTCCGGTGATGAAGGTTACCGAATGGCCAAGGACTTCATGAAGTTGTTGATCCCAAGCCATGCGAAACGCGTTCAGCCCTACAAGGACGAAGGCATTTCCCTGACCCAGCGTTATCAGGTGGAAGACCAGCTGTCAGCCATCCACTCGCCGGAAGTTCATATGAAATCCGGAGGTTACATTGTCATCAACCCGACGGAAGCCCTGGTTTCCATCGACGTCAACTCCGGTAAGGCGACCAAAGAGCGCAATATCGAAGAAACCGCGCTGAAAACCAACCTGGAAGCCGCCGACGAGATTGCTCGCCAGTTGAAACTGCGCGATCTGGCCGGCCTGATCGTCATCGATTTTATCGATATGGAAGTCTCGCGCAATCAAACGCGCGTTGAACGCCAATTGAAAGACGCCATGCGCACGGACCGTGCGCGCATCCAGATTGGCCGGATCAGCCCCTTCGGACTGCTTGAGTTGTCCCGGCAACGCTTGCGACCCAGTTTGCTGGAAACCAGTTCCGAGCCTTGTCCTCATTGTGCCGGGACAGGCGTACGCCGCTCGACCGACTCAACAGCGCTGCATATTCTGCGGATGCTGGAAGACGAATGCACACGCCGCAAAGCGGACGATTTGACCCTCCATGTGCCGACTGCTGTTGCTCTTTATCTGCTCAATTTCAAGCGCCCCGCCTTGGCCGACCTTGAAACCCGCTACGAGACATCAATCGTGATCGAGAATGATGACACCCTAATCCCACCGGATTGCCGGATAGAGCGAAATGGTGATGTCAAAATGCTTGAGCAACCGAAGCTCAAGCCGATCCAAACCCATTCAGATCGTCCGTCCCAATCAGAATCTTCCGATGCGGGAGATGATGATGGCGAACAGACCGGCGAAGGTGGCAAGCGTCGTCGACGCCGTCGTGGCCGCCGTCGTAAACGCCCGGAGAACGAGACTGGTGAAGTCGTGGCAACTTCCGAAGCCCAGCCAGAAACGGCGGATGCGGAAGAGTCGACAGCCAGCTCATCTTCCGACGAAGAGGAAACACAAGGCAAACGCCGCAGACGTGGGCGCCGTGGCGGCAGAAACAGGAACCGGACCAACGATGAAGGTGCCGTTCAGGAAACAACGGGCGAAACCGCCGAGGAACCGCGCCAAATTGAAGGACCGGCAGCTGTCGAAATGCTTTCCCCGCCGCAAAGTGATGACACACCGGTTATTGCTCTGCCCGATACAAGCACCTCCGATGAAACAGATGCGGAATCGACGCCCAAACCGCGGCGCAGACGGCGGCGCAAAACAGGTGACGAGGCCGCAGTTGCTGCGGATGTTCAGGTTATTCCTATTACCACTTCGGAACCGGTTGATGCTGCTGTCGAGACCGCAACGGAAACCCCACCCGTTGTAGAAGAGACGGCACCAGAAACCAAAAAACCGGCGCGCCGATCCCGCCGCAAACCCGCCGCTGCGAAAGCGGAAGATGCACCGGCCGTCAGCGATACGCAGGAAACAGCGCCTGCGGAAAGCGCCATCAATGAAGCGGAGGAAGCACCGAAGCCAAAACGCCGGCGACGGACCAAGGCCACACCTACACCAGCCGAGACGCCTGCAGTCTCCGTTGAGGCCGCTACGGTTCCAGTGGAAGCGATTATCGAAAACACACAGCCAGAACCTGCACCAATGAAGGCGGAAGTAACGCCAACACCGGTTTTGCAAAGTATTGAAACGGCGGAAGCCCCTGCCGAACCGACTAATGCGGAACCGGTTGAGGAAAAGCCGGCCAAACGCGGTTGGTGGCGACGCTGATCCGTCGCAACATATGAAAGAACGGCGGCCTTCGGGTCGCCGTTTTCATAAGTGTGCCACCCGTCGCACCAAGTACCGCAATAAATGCCAAAGCGGGTTTGATCTGCTGATTTAAAAAACGCCTCCTTGCCTGTATGATCATAAAACCTAAGAGTTTCTGCCGAATGAGTCTGCTATGACCTATCTTGTCGCTGCCTTGTATAAGTTTGTTCAGCTGGACGATTATGAGTCCATTCAAGGCCCCTTGCTCGACGTCTGTCAGGCGGCAGGTGTTTTTGGCACCTTGTTGCTGGCCCGAGAAGGCATAAATGGAACGATCGCCGGTTCGCAAGCCGGTGTTCACGCCGTGTTGAACCACATTCAGTCTGACAACCGGATTGGCCCTGTAGAACATAAGGAATCTTGGGCCGATGAAATGCCGTTCTTGCGGATGCGGGTGCGCCTGAAAAAAGAAATCGTCACCATGGGGGTGCCCACAGTTAACCCGAATATTACTGTCGGCACCTATGTGGAGCCTGAAGATTGGAACGCCCTGATTACAGACCCCGATGTGATGGTGATCGACACCCGAAACGACTATGAGGTGGAGATTGGAACTTTCAAAGGCGCGATTGATCCCAAAACCAGCTCTTTTCGGGAGTTTCCGGAATGGGCAGCCAATTCCGACGTCATGTCGGGAAAGAAAAAGGTCGCCATGTTCTGCACAGGCGGCATTCGCTGTGAAAAGTCAACCGCCTACTTGCGTGAAATGGGCGTCGAAAATGTTTTCCATCTGAAAGGTGGAATTCTCAAGTACCTTGAGACCATTCCCGAGAAAGACAGCCTGTGGCAAGGCCAGTGTTTTGTCTTTGACCAACGAGTCTCAGTCGGACACGGTCTGGAACAGGGCCCCTATGACATGTGTCATGCCTGCCGCCATGCCATTGACGATGATGACAAGGCATCGCCGAAATACCAGCCGGGGATCAGTTGCCCGAAATGCTATGACACCCAGACGGAGCAGCAGCGTCAGCGCTTTGCCGAGCGGCAAAAGCAAATGGAACTGGCTCGCAACCGCGGTGAAGTCCATCTGGGCAGTTATCCCGGCAGTCATTTGACCGCCTCATCGGACTCTCAAGACAAATGACCTCCGGCCCCCACCCCATACTCTACAGTTTTCGTCGTTGCCCTTATGCTATGCGCGCGCGGATGGGGCTATACGTGAGTGGTATCGTCTGTCAATTGCGCGAAGTTGTATTGCGCGACAAACCGGCGCACATGCTTGAGATTTCGCCCAAAGGTACGGTCCCTGTCCTGCAGACACCAGAGGGAACGGTAATTGAGGAAAGCCTTGAGATTATGCTCTGGGCCTTGGAGCAAAACGATCCTGAAGGCTGGCTTGCCCCGGAACAGGAAAGCCGGGAAGAGGTGTTGGCGTTGATCCAGCGCAATGACCACGAATTCAAAGGTCATCTCGACCGCTACAAATACCCCAACCGTTACGAAGGCACCGACCCCGTGCAACATCGAAACCAGGCGGATGCCTTTTTGCACGAGCTTGAGCGCCGCTTAACGGCCTGGCCCTACTTGTTTGGTCTTAAACCGTCACTGGCCGATATCGCCATCGCGCCCTTTATCCGGCAATTCGCCCATGTTGATAAGGACTGGTTTGATCAGAGCCCTTATACGGCCTTACAAAAATGGCTGGCGCTTTTTTTGAGCAGTTCGCCGTTTATCAACATCATGGCAAAACACGCCCCTTGGCAGGAAAGCGACGCCCCCTTACTGTTTGGCTAAAATCAGAACAGGGATACATAAAACAGGGATTCCCTTGTCCCTAATATTTCACTTTCCGCATGCTGCCGCGTATCTGCTTAAGCACCTGCCCATTTCGGACCCGTGAAAAAACAAGCGACATGCCCCCTTCTTTCAAGGTTCTTTGATAGGTCTGGATTTCATACCCACCATCTTTAAACACCAGCAGAGAATTAACCGTCATCGTTTTGTTTTCGATAACCGCCCAGACAAACGGGTCGCCTTTTAGAGGATCAAGTGGGGTTTCATGACCAAACATGTCCTTACCCATTGCCGACTTGTAGAGGCCGTTTCTATTCGTCGATTTGAAATTGATGGAGAACTCTGCTTTTTTGGTTTTCTCCTGAGGCCGGTGAATTGTTGTCGTCCAGGTGACATTAAACCCTTTGTCATAGGACTTGATCGTCAGATCGATATCCCGATCTGAAACCATACCCGTTTCATCATCTATCGAGCTTCCGACATAGTGACCGACAAAAGGCTCATAAGCCGTAGCCCCGTATGAGCTGGAAGGCACAAATAGCAAAACCTGCATCAACCCCCAAGCCGCGATCATAAAGTTCTTCATGGATTACCTCACCGGATAAAACGCAATGGTCAAATCAGACCGGAATAGTGCAGACGAAGAGCGCAAACGGGCTCATCCCACGAACCATTCTTTAAATATAGGAACCAGATCGAAAATAGAAACAGATTAAGACGTTTCTATTCGAGTTGGTTTTTAAATGTATTCCAATGATTTCCATTTATAAAAATTGATCTGAATCAAACACCGCCTGATCAGGTTTAATTGTTTCTCTCAAATAACTTCGTTCATGTACGCCAATGACCCGCGCCTAAAGGAACGACTATCGTATGTAGAAATCCAGTAAGTGGCTCTATGCAGGAAGCCGTAATCAATCGGCATTGAAAGAACATTTGAAGTCGACCCGATTTTGTCACCAGAACCAGCATGAGATCAATCAGTTCGCAAAATCGTCTGATAGAACCAAGGGATTGCCCCGTTTTCAGGTGTTGCCACACGCCTTACAGCACGATGTTACGGCAGTTATTGTATGTTCATCCGGACAATACCTAGATTATGAATCTTGCTTTTCATTCATACAGGAAACACAATCATAATGACGTGTATCTAATCAAACCTTCTGACAGCCATATAATATCTCGGCACGCCCGCTATTTGCTCCCAACATTTCACAAGCGAGTTTTATGATGGCGAAATCCCGTTTATTTTCTCTAGCCGCCGCAGCTACTTTATTGTTTTTGATGGCCTGTGCGACCCCTCCCCCTAATGGCTCAATATTAAAACTCAACGTTTTCGTAAAGGAGGCTTACGATTATTATCTCACGGGCCGGTATTCACGGGCTTTTGCCGTTTCTGTCGATGGAAAATCATATGCTGTGAGTTACGGCCTGTTTGACGACACAGACGAAATCCCCTCCCAGTATGAACGCGAGGCTCTTGAAAAATGCCGGAAGCAGTCGGCTGATGACTGCGTGATCTTCGCCAATGCAAAGACCATTGTCTGGAAGAAAGGCTATGAATGGCTTGCGGAAACGCCCGAAACCGCAAACAAGAAAATTCGCTGCATCCACATCGAACCCAGCGGGGAAACCATCAATTATACCGCCAAAACAAAATGTCTTCCCGGGGACACCGGTTTCAGCCAACACGGCATGACCTATTTAAGGGAGCTTTTTACGCAACCGGAAAATCTGGAAGACGTGACCGTTCGCTACACGATGCAGGATTGGCCGGATAAAAGCATATGCAATTCTCTGCCCGCGCAACATCCAGATTACATAAAAGAAGCCAGACGCCGGGGTTTGACGGATGAGAAATGTGAACGGATACTTGGCCGGAAATAGCGTCTTCAGCTTTTTCTTCTGCTGCTCATTAGCGCCGCGCAACACATCTGCAATCAACTATTTTTTCCAGCTGATCAACCGCTTCGCTGCTTCCGCCATTACGTCCGTATCTCCGGAAAACGAAAAGCGCAGGAAATGGTGGCCGCGGGATGGGTCAAAATCAGTTCCCGGCGTGGCCGCAACGCCTGTTTCAGCCAGCATACGGGCACAAAATGCCGTGCTGTCATTGGTCAGCGCGGCAACGTCTGCATAAATGTAAAAGGCCCCATCCGCCGAAGCCAGATTGTCAAACCCGGCTATTGGCAGTTGCTCCAGCAACAGGCGCCGGTTTTCCGCATAACGACGCACGTTTTCGTCCAGTTCATCCCGGCACGCAAACGCGGCAACACCGGCCACCTGTGATACAGTGGGTGGTGAAATGAACAAATTCTGCGCCAGACATTCAATGGAACGCACCAGATCTTCGGGCATAATCATCCAGCCCAGCCGCCAGCCGGTCATCGAAAAGTATTTTGAGAAACTGTTGATGACGATGGCGTCATCGCTATAGGCGACAGCGGTTTGCGCCTCCGTCCCGTAGGTGATCCCATGGTAGATTTCATCGGAAATGAAGCGGATATCCTTACCCCGGCAAAAAACCAGCAGGGCTTTCAGTTCTTCCGGCGTAATCATCGTACCCGTGGGGTTTGAGGGACTGGCGACAATCAGCCCCTGAAGCGCTCCGCTCTCAGAAATAGCCTTGTCGAGAAGCTCTGGTGTCGTCTGAAAATTAGTCGCAGGGCCGGTCAGGATTTCCACCACTTCGATCCCGAAAGCGCTCAGAATATTCCGGTAGGCGGGATAACCGGGACTGGCGAGCGCGACCCGGTCGCCCGCATCGAAAGCCGCGAGAAAAGAGAGCACAAAGCCCCCTGAAGAGCCTGTCGTCACAACGATTCGCGACGGGTCCACATCCACCGCATACTGATTTTTATAATGTTCAGCGATTTTCGCCCTGAGCTGCGGGATGCCGAAGGCATCCGTATAACCCAATTTTTCTGAACCGACAGCTGCCTTCACAGCGTCTATCACGCCCTCAGGCGCACCCGTGCCCGGTTGCCCAACTTCCATATGCAGCACACCTTCGCCGCGGGCTTCGCGTTCATTGGCGGCGCGCATCACGTCCATGACGATAAACGGCGGGATAAGCCCCCGTTTCGAGACCTTGAGTGTCATTTTCAGGCTTTCTCTTATTCCGACCCGACACCGAGGCCAAACCCGCGCGGGTCTGACCTGACGCCACAATCTATGGCTTCCTTATTGGGAATGCCGCTCGGGCAAAAGACCGCGTTCACATATCCCAGCGTGCGCACATAGGCCATTTTATGACCAAGTGCACCCAGCCCGTTGACGAGCCCGGTATCAATACCTTTTTCCAGATAAGTCACGCCGTCGGCACCCCCATGATGTATCCGTTTGGCCATCATCGCGCTTTCCAGGGTACCTTCCGGGTCAACGATTCCGTTGGCCATAACGTTGACCAGAGCAACCGGCGCAACCGCACCGCCGCTGGCACCCGATGCAAAGAAAATGCGGCTACCTATTTTACTGACCAGAATGACAGATGCCAGGGAGTCTTCTGTCTGAGGTGCTGGCGGAGGTGGCGCTGCCAACACAACCCCTGTTCCCGGCGCAATCCGGCCAACACCAAACGGACTGTTCATGGTGAAGGAACAGGCAACGGCCGAACCGTTGCGGTCAATAACCGCCAGCGAGGCGCCCCGGGATTTGGCGAGGGCATCGGTAGGGGCCAGGGTTTGCGTTAATGTCGGCACCCGGCGTTCGCGATCAAAAGTCTCGAGCAGACGTTCCACAGTTGCTGTCGATGTGATCTGGTCGACGGGAACCGAACCATCCACCCAGCGTGGCTGGTCCGCCAGGGACCGCTCTGTAGCTTCCGCCAGCAAATGCAGGCGCTCAACAGCACTCATTTTTTCAAATCCGTCCTGATAAGCCAACATCGCGCCGAGCTGTGCTGCCGTTCCTCCCGCAGTTCCGGGAGGCGACGGAAAATAAAAGGCCGTCCCCTTGATGAAAGGGAACGAAACCGCTTCACGCCACTCCGGCAGATAATCATGCAATTCTTCATAGGTGAACGCCGGACCGCTGGCCTGAACCGCCTCGGCGAACTGGCGCGCGTAGGTACCTACATACAAATCACTTGCGCCGCGCGCACGAATACGTGCCAGCATCACCGACAGATCAACCTGCTTGAAAAACGCGCCTTCCTTATGGGGACTGTTCGTCTCCGGCGTTGAAAAAATTCGACGCATTTCCGCATCCGGCCAGATACCTTGTGCGGAAACTTTCAAATCCTGCCCCAGGGCACGGGAAACTTCTGTGCCGAAGCGCGCCAGATTTTCCGCTGGCCGGATCAACTCACCCCAGTTCAGGGTTCCGTATTTGGCGTGCATTGCGAAGATCCCACGGGGGCTTCCCGGGATGGCCGCTGCGTCCGGCATAGCCGCCGCAGACGCGCTCCGTTTTGCCCGAAAATCCAGGGTTTCAATAGATTGTGTTCGATGATCCCGGATCAGGCAAATGCCGCCACCACCGAGGCTCACCGATGAAGGCAGTGTCACGGTAAGGGCAAAAAAAGTGGCGGTTGCTGCATCAACGGCGGACCCGCCGGATGCCAAGATATCGCGCCCGATCAGGGCAGCGCGGGGCTCATCCACCGCGATGCCGCCAAGCGTACCTTGAACATGGCCGATGGTACCTTGCGGAATATCGGACTCACCGTTGTCAAAAACCGAACATCCTGACATTCCAAGGACCAAAATCCCGAGCACGAATTGACGCCATACGGCAAGGCAGCTAGGCTTCCCCCTTGTGAAAGATTGAAGGCTTCCATATATCTTAGCCCTTATGGACATACGCATTTTGCTAACCCGCTCCGTTTCTACTTTACTCGTTTTGCTCGCGTGTATCAGCTATGCCATGACGCCTGTTACATCTTATGCAGCTGGCATCAGCCTCATTCGCGATGCAGAAATCGAAAATACCATTCGCCAATACGCAACACCAGTCTTCCGCGCCGCCGGTTTGACCCCAAGCTCCGTCAACATATACATCGTTAAAGACAATAGTCTTAACGCTTTCGTCGCCGGCGGACAAAATCTATTTATCCACACCGGGCTTTTAATGCGTAGCGACAACGCGTCACAGATCGTTGGCGTGATCGCCCACGAAACCGGCCATATTTCCGGGGGCCATCTGTCACGAACCCAGGATGCCCTGTCAACAAGCTCCATTCCAACAATCATTTCGTATATTCTGGGTGGTGCGGCAACGCTGGCCACCGGTCGCGGCGATGTCGGCGCTGTGATCATTGCCGGCGGGGCTACGGCAAGCATGCGGAACTTTTTAAGCTACAGCCGGGGCCAGGAATCGGCGGCCGATCAGGCGGCTCTGACATTTCTGGATCAAACTAATCAATCGGCCCAGGGTTTTCTGGAATTTATGCAGATTCTGGAAGATCAGGAGCTACTCAGTACCGCCAATCAGGACCCCTATGTGCGCTCACACCCCATATCCAGCGATCGGGTGACAACGATTGCCCATCACGTTGAGGTCTCACCCTATTCCAAATCGGACCCCTTTCCGGAATATGTGGAAATGCACGCCCGCATGAAAGCCAAACTCATCGCCTTTATCAATGCGCCGGGCACTACATTTCGTATTTACAAGGAAGCCGATACCAGCCTGGAAGCCCGATATGCCAGAGCCATCGCCTATTACCGCAAGCCAGACCTTGAAAATGCCCTGCAGCGGATCAACCAGCTCATCGCGGAGCGGCCCTCTGACCCCTATTTTATCGAGCTGAAAGGGCAAATCCTTTACGAAAACGGGAGAATCATGGAATCGCTGCCGTTTTATGAACAGGCAAGCGAACTGCTCCCCGATTCCGCCGTTATCCGTAAGGAACTCGCCGATGTTCAACTGGAAACCGGGCAAATCGAACTGATCGAACCGGCCATCCGCAACCTGCAGGTCGCGCTCAGCAAAGAACCCAAATCGGCTTCTGCCTGGCGCCAGCTTGCCATTGCCTATGGGCGCATCGGCGAAAAGGGAAAAAGCTCGCTCGCACTGGCCGAAGAAGGCCTTTTGATCAATAAACCCGATATTGCAAACTACCATGCGGGCCTTGCTGAACGCCTGTTCCCAAGCGGTTCGCGGGAATGGATACAGGCTCAGGATATTCTGATTGCCGCAAAAGACCTAGAAAAACGGCTCAAAGACCAGAAAAAATGATGCTGGCGTCTGGCATGAATGTGCACCGCTTTTTCAAGAGGTTTGGGCAGGCTGCCATCTTTCTGGCGTTGACCGCCTGTTCGGCCCCGCAGGCCACCATTCAATGGGGCGGCTCTCTGAATGTCTTGTCCAATACCTCCCCCTATGATGCTGACAATCTCCCCGATGATTGGGTGCTGAGCGGAACCACGCACAGCCATTCCATTACCGCTGCCAAATCCCTCGGTTCGCAAACGCTCTCGGTGATCAGCGCCCCGACCGCTTTTTCTCTGGTCCGTCGTGTCGAGGCCAATTTACTGGCGACACCCTATCTGAGTTGGCGATGGCGCCTATCTCCTGGCGAATGGCAGTATCATCCGGTTCGCATCGTCGTCGGATTTGCCGGCGGTGGCTCCGAGCCCATTCCGCAAAGCACATTTGGCAAACTTTTCCCCGGAACAACTTTCCCCTCGCATGACCGGACCCTAATCTTCTTGTGGGCACCATCCGCGTTGATGCGGGGCACCCTCACTCAAATGGAGACGAAAAGCAGCTTCCGGCGCCAGGCAGAATATGTGGTTCGGGGCGGAGCAGAGAATGTCGAGAGGTGGTGGCAGGAAACTGTGGATTTGGCCGCTTTGTACAAACGATCATGGCCAACCGATCAGGCGCATCTGGCCCGAATCCGATTTGTCGGAATTGCATCGGCGCCTTCAGCCTCGGCTCTCACCACGTTTCTGTCCGATATCCGCCTATCCAGATAGTGGGTCAATTTCATGTGATGGGTCATCCCACGTCTTGTCATGGCTGGGGTTCTCCCTGATGATGGTTTATGGATTAATTGATATGTTGGTTTATGTGATGAACACCCGCTTCCGCTGCGTCTTTTTTTCAGCCTTTCTGGCTCTTGCTGCAATTTCCCCCACGATGCCTGTACAGGCGGCTGACGGCCTTTCCGATCTCCAGCGCAGCGAGGTCGAGACCCTCATTCACAAATATATAATGGAAAACCCCCGGGTCATTCTGGACGCCGTTCAGCAAATGCAGGCTCGCGAAGAAGAAGAGCAAAAGCTGGCCGCCGCAAAAAACCTTGTGACCTATCGTGAACAGCTGATTAACGACCCGAAGGCCCCAGTCCTGGGCAACCCCAATGGGGATATCACCATTGTTGAGTTTTTCGACTACCGGTGCGGCTACTGTAAACGGGTTTTTCCAACTTTGCTCAAAGCCATGGAAGATGACGGAAACCTGCGCCTGGTTTATAAGGAGTTTCCCATTCTCGGCCCTGATTCAATCATCGCGACCAAAGCTTCGCTTGCCGTCTGGCGGTTAACACCCGACAAATATCAGGCGTACCACACGGCCCTGATGGCGGCTCGTGGCGGCCTGAATGAAAGCACGGTTCTCGCCGTTGCGGACAAAATCGGACTGGACAGCGACGCCATCGCCAAAGAAATGAAATCTCCCGAAATCGAACAGGATCTCAATAAAAATTATGAACTGGCGCAGGCCCTTGGCATCTCCGGCACACCAGCTTTTGTCATCGGCAACCAGCTTGTCCCCGGTGCCGTGGATCTAGAGACCCTGAAAAACCTGATCAAGGAAGCCCGGGGCAGTTAAAAGGGGCCAGGACGTCCCGCTTATTCCTTCACCGGTAACAACAGAAACTTGAAATTGCCAAGCCGCTCGACCAGCAACAACAGGCGGTCACGGCCATCTTCCTGTGCCTCTTCATAAGCCTCCTCCACCTGTTCCGGTGTCCAGATATCCTGCTGGTTAACCTGCACGATCATGTCACCACGTTCCAGAATCTGTCTGTCGGCATAGGCTTCATCAACCAGCGTCACCAGAACTCCCGTCGCCCCCCAGCGCAGACTGAACCGCTCTCGGATTTTTGGGGTTACGGCGGCCAGCGTGATACCAACGGCGGGAATGGCGACAACCGACCCCTGGCTGACTTTCCAGGAATCGGGTTTTTCACCAAGCACCAGATTAAGCGACACCCGCTTGCCCGCCCGCATCACATCCATGCCGATCTTTTGGCCGGGCTTAGTTTTCTGGGCCGCCTCGACTAGCTGCTTGAAGGTACCAATGTCAGCCCCGGCGTATTTGACGATCAAATCACCGCGCTGGACGCCCCCCGTCCCCGCTGGTCCGCCAAGAGCAACGTCACGCACCAGAACCCCGGTCGGCGCGTCCATACCGAGCGCCGCCGCAATCCGTTCATCAATTCCCTGAAGCTGCATCCCAGAAAAGCCGGTTTCGGCCCGCGCTGTTGAGTGAGCTGCTGCAAACGCCATCAGCGCGCCTGCGACAAGTACGCTACGTGCAAAAGCTCTTTGGCGGGAAGGTTTGATTTGCATACGCACCGGTTTCCAGTTGTTCAGAACATAAAAGGAATATTAAGCCGCCTCGCCTATAACGGCAATAACTGAGAAACTCTGTCATGTTACAGGCCTTTAACAGAAGCCTTGCTTGCCCTTTTGGCAGGGTCGGGATATCCATCAGGGGCGGCAGGAAAGGCCCTGCGGCAATATTTTTTTCTATTTGTTGATTTTGGCGGCCCGAGAAAAACAATGCGCGTGTTATCCATATTCGGAACCCGGCCCGAAGCCATCAAAATGGCGCCGCTGGTGAAAGCCCTGGCCGCCCACCCCGATATTGAGGCACAGGTCTGCGTGACCGCGCAACATCGCGAAATGCTGGATCAGGTCCTCGAGCTCTTTCAGATCAAACCGGACTTTGATCTCGATATCATGCGCCCCAATCAGGATTTGGCGCATATCACACAGGCCGTCCTTCTGGGCGTAAGTGAGGTCATCGAGCAGTTCAAACCCGACCGCATTCTTGTCCATGGTGATACCACAACCAGTTTTGCCGCAGCCCTTGCCGGTTTTTATCAACGAATCCCGGTCGGTCATGTGGAAGCGGGTTTGAGGACCGGTGATCTATCCGCCCCTTTTCCCGAAGAACTGAACCGCAAACTGGCTGACGGCATTTGTGATCTGCATTTTGCGCCAACCGAAGGAGCGGCCGGAAACCTGCGCCGCGAAGCCATTCCGGAAGATGGTATTGTGGTGACCGGGAACACGGTGATCGACGCCCTGCTGGATGTGGTGGCGCGACTCAAGACCGATGCTGCTCTGGGTCAGAGCATGGCGCAAAAATTCGCGAATCTCGATCATGACAAGCGCCTGATACTGGTGACCGGGCACCGGCGGGAAAATTTCGGTGCCGGTTTTGAGGGGATTTGTCAGGCCCTCTCCCAACTGGCCGTGCGCGATGATATCGAACTAGCCTATCCGGTCCACCTGAACCCCAATGTCCGCGAACCCGTACAGCGCATTCTGGCCAACCACCCATCCGTTCATTTGATTGAGCCGCTGGACTATCTGCCGTTCGTCTATCTGATGGAGCGGGCGCATCTGGTTATCACGGATTCCGGCGGTATTCAGGAAGAAGCGCCATCTCTTGGCAAACCGGTTCTGGTAATGCGGAATGTCACGGAAAGACCGGAAGCTGTAGATGCGGGCACCGTCCGTCTGGTCGGCACGAACCCGGCGTTGATTGTTGCCGAAACACAAAAGCTGCTTGACGATCAAGCCTATTACGACACCATGTCTCGTGCCCACAATCCTTATGGCGATGGCAAAGCCAGCGAACGGATTCTTCAGGAGTTAATCAGACGACAATGACCGAACGCGCCTTCAATAAAATCTGTGTTATCGGCTTAGGTTATGTCGGCCTGCCGACAGCAGCTGTTTTTGCCAGCCGGGGGGTCGCCGTTCTGGGTGTGGATATAGACGCCAGGGCCGTCAACCTGATCAATGACGGCAAGGTGCATATTGTCGAGCCGGATCTGGATATTCTGGTCAAGGGCGCTGTTGCTGCCGGAAAGCTCAGTGCCAAAACCGCACCAGAGCCCGCTGACGCTTTTGTTATTGCCGTCCCGACACCGTTCAAAGACGACCACAAGCCAGACCTCAAATATGTAAAATCCGCCGTAGAGAGCCTTGCCGGTGTTCTCAAAAAAGGGGATCTGGTGATTATTGAATCGACCTGTCCCGTCGGCACCACCGACAGCGCCTCCGCATGGTTGGCCGAAGCCCGCCCCGACCTGAGTTTCCCCCATACCGCTGGCGAAGCTGCCGATGTCAATATTGCCCACAGTCCAGAGCGCGTTCTTCCGGGCCGGGTCCTGATTGAGCTTGTCCGCAATGACCGGGTGGTTGGCGGGATCAGCCCCGAATGCGCCCGACGTACCGCCCAGCTTTATCGCATCGCCGTTGAAGGCGAGTGCCTGCTGACGACGGCGCGCACCGCCGAACTGGTCAAACTGTCTGAAAACGCCTATCGCGACGTCAACATCGCTTTTGCCAATGAACTGTCACTGGTCTGCGACAAGCTGGATATCGATGTCTGGGAAGCGGTGCGGCTGGCCAACCATCACCCGCGGGTCAACATTCTCAACCCCGGCCCCGGCGTCGGTGGGCACTGCATTGCCGTTGACCCCTGGTTCATCGTTGATTCTGCACCAGAGGTAACGCCATTGATTCAAGCGGCCCGCGCCGTCAATGATGGCAAACCGGGCAAGATTGCGGCTGCTGTTATACAAGCCGCTGCGGAATGTAAGAACACCAACATTGCCTGCCTCGGGCTTGCCTATAAGGCGAATATTGATGATCTCCGGGAAAGCCCTTCTGTTGATGTGGTCGCGGAACTGGCCCACCAAGAAACACTGACGTTATTTGCAGTGGAACCTCATTGCGATATGCTCCCCGCTGAACTCGCCGCGTCCTCCCGCGTAGAACTGAGCTCGCTGGAAGATGCCATCAACAAGGCCGGTGTTATTGTTTTACTGACTGACCACCGGGCTTTCTCAGATATTGACCCTGCCGCCTACCCCGACAAACGCTTTATCGATACCCGGGGTTTGTGGAAGTAGCCGCTAAACTAAACAAAGAGATCCCGACTGTGACGATTGATCCAAACCAACCTGATCTGACCATAGGCATTGTCGGCAGTGGCGCCATGGGCCGGGGCATTGCCCAGTTGGCCGCTTTAAGCGATTGCCGCGTCATCCTGCATGATAGTCGTGCAGATGCGGTTTCAGAGGCTATCGCCTTCATCACCTCCATGATCAGCAGAGCTGTCGAGAAAGGCCGAACCAACGAAGCAGAAGCCACAAAGGCTATATCGAATCTGCAAGCCGCATCAACTCTCGCCGAACTGGCTGACTGTCAGGTTGTTATTGAAGCCATTGTTGAAGACCTTGATATCAAACAAAAGCTATTTGCCGAACTTGAGCAGGTTACCGAGAGCAGTACCCTTCTGGCGACGAACACCTCCTCTCTGCTGATCGACGACATTTCCGAAGCCTGCGCCCATCCGGCCCGGGTTGCCGGCATGCATTTTTTCAATCCGGTTCCTTTGATGAAGCTGGTTGAAGTCATTGCCGCCCCCAAAACCGATGAGCGCCATATTGAGACGCTGTTGAATTTAGCTGCACGGTTCGGCCATAAAGCCGTGCGAGTAGCCGATGCGCCGGGGTTTCTGGTCAACCAGGTGGGCCGGGGCTATGCGGTGGAAGCGGCCCATATCATTGAGAACGGCGTTGCCTCCTTTGTCGATGCTGATCGCCTGATGCGCGACCGGTTGGGCTTTCGTATGGGGCCCTTCGAACTGACTGACCTGACCGGGCTCGACGTTACCCACCCGGCAACTGTCGCTATTTATGAAGGGCATAATCAGGCTGCCCGCTTTCGCCCGGCCCCACTCATGGCCGATCGGCTTACCAAGGGGTTGCTGGGCAAAAAATCGGGTGCAGGGTTTTATGACTACGAGGATGGCAAGCCGCAAATTCCCGATGAACCGGCTGCCCCCACCTATGACGGACGGCCCGTCTGGACCGATGGCGAGAGCCCGGCTTTGCAAAGCCTGCTCGCGAGCCTGGATGCACCCCATGAAACCGGGCCAATGCCATCCGATGAAGCGCTCATCCTGTTGGCGCCCATGGGCCAGCGGGCGGCAGATATGGCAGCCGATCTTGGCTTCGACCCGGCGCGATCGGTTGCCGTCGAGACCCTGTTTGCCATGGATAAGCGGCGCAGTCTGATGACCACGCCCCGGACATCCGAGGTTTACAGAAATGCTGCCTGGGGACTGATGGCGTCTGACGGCACACCCGTTACAGTCATCCAAGATACCCCTGGGTTTTTCGAGCAGCGCATCGTCGCCATGATCATCAACATCGCCTGCGGCGTGGTCGAGGATGGTGTGGCGGCCCCCGCCGATATCGATACCGCTGTGCAAATCGCTCTCGGCTATCCCTTTGGTCCCATGGCCTTTGGCGATGATCTTGGAACCGGGCGGATTATCGAGATACTGGAGAACATCAGAGCCGCGACGGACGATGAGCGCTACCAGTCAACCGAACGACTTCGCCAATGCACCCTGTTGGGGCTATCCCTGCTGGAAACCGGCCCAGCCTAAAACGCCAGCGCCGCTCTGATCCGGCCCACCGTTTCGCGGCGGCTGTCTTTTGTCGGGATCGAATGGTCGAGGCCGAGATCGCCAGTCAGGACCCCGCCTTAATCTCCTGCGGCAGCACTTCCGATGAGCGCAGGGTGTAGGCCGCGTTGGCGAAACCGAACCACATATGCGTATCCGTGTTGCCTGTCACCGAGGTACGCCCGGTGATGACGCCGGGGGTGGAACAAGGGATATTACAGGAAGGCTATACAGAGAAGGATTGAGAGCCTTTGAATTTCCCGCATGTCTTTTGAGAGCTGTTATTTATCGTCCAGAACCGTCGCACCATTCCAGCCTAAGGGTGGCGGCGTTTCCACAAACGCCCGGCACTTGCCAAGCAGCAGACGAACCACCGGATCGTCGGGTTTTTCCTCTATCAGGCGTTCAAGAATTTCGATGGCGTCGTTAAAATCCCGGTGTAGATAATGGTCGAACGCCTGTTCGTATGTCGACGCCCTTTTCAGAGTCTCATCATCCACGGGAAAACTTGCGGTCTCACCCCGCTCACCCATCAATTCATAGATGGTCACCGGAATGCTCGTTCCCTTGGCCTCAACGATATCGACCCGGCGGAACAAAAAGCTTGGCGATGCCTTGCGCCGGACGGCATCACTGGCCAGCACTTGTGTGCCATAAAACTTGTTCAGCCCTTCAATGCGCGACGCCAGATTAACCCCAGCCCCGAGGCAGGTATATTGCATCCGGTCGCGCGCCCCCACATTGCCGACCAGAACCTCAGCAGTGTGCAGACCAAACCGGGTCCGCATGAGCGCCAGCCCTTTTTCCGCGAGTTCAATATTCAACTCTTCCGAAATATGGTAGGCGGCCAGGGTTCCCCGACAGGCGTTGTCGACGTGGAGTTCATCGACAACCGGCGCATTCCACATGACCATCATGGCATCGCCAATAAACTTGTCGATGGTGCCCCGGTTGGCCTGGACAACAAATGACATGCGCTCAAAATATTCTGCCGTTTGCGCCATGATCTGCTCGGGCGTCAGCCGTTCGGCCATCGACGTGTAGCCCTCAACATCTGTAAACAGCAGTGTCACCTGGCGTTTCGTGCCGCCGACGGAAACCGCTTGCCCCGGTTTGACCAGCTCCCGGACCACATCACGCGGTACAAACCGCAAAAACATATCCAGCGCGCCGCGCATATGTTCCATGGACTGTTGTAATCTTTCTACTTCAAGAAATGGCGTTTGCAGTGTCTTGATTTCGGAAAAATTCAAGCGGGTGATCTGTTCGGCCATCGTCGCCAGATGCAGAACAGGCTTGGCAATCCAGCCCGCCATAACAGTTACAACATACACAGCGATAACCAGAATAACGGCGGCAATGAACAAGATATGCTGCAAATCGGTAACGACCTGGCTTGTAAAATCAGCAACAGCAGCAATGCTTAACACCTGCCAGCCTGCCGTTCCGCCCGCATGAATGGGTTCAATGGATGCAATGAAATCTTCATCGCCAACGGAAAAGGAAAAGTCCGAAAGGGTTTCGGCTTTGGCTTCGGCAATGGCTTTGTTCAGCCGGAGATCATCTATTTTTGTCACATGGACAATTTCGGCTGCCCCCTCTTTGTCCGTGTCACCAATTGTTTTTTCAGTGGCCGGATAAGCGACAACGTCCCCCTCGTGATCAACAATCGCCACAACCCCATTCTTGCCAGGGCTTAACTGGGCGGTCAGTTGTGAAAGATCATCCAGCGATAAATCGATCCCCACGGTTGCGCCGGGCAAATGATACAGGGGTTTTGATATGGTAATGCCAAGCCGTTTTAAACTGGCGAAGACATAAGCTTTCGACAGCGTCAAAGCGCCGCTTTGTTGCGACTCCTGAAACCATAACCGACGCCTTGGGTCATAGGCTGTCAGTTTTTCACGGATATTCTCCGGCGCTTCAAACTCTGTTCCGGCAACGTCAAAAAATCGCCAGTTTTCGAGTCGCGGCTCACCTTCCGCATGGGCTTTTATGATTCGCCATGCGGTTGCCGCCTTTCCCGGCATGCCCGCAACCTGACGACGGCTTCCATCCGGCGACACCAGATTGACCGCCTGAACAAAAGCGCCATCATTAAACCCAACATAGACACTATAGATTTGCGGCGAATTGCTTAATCCAACGGCAAGTGAAGCAAACAGAATATCGGGGCGACGCCAATCGAAAACCTGTTTTGGCAGATGCGCTATCGTTTCCGTGGTCAGGCTTGCCCGGCCGATAAGGCCCTCAATGCCCTGTTCCGCTGATACAATTGAATTGAGGATATTGACCTTGGCCGTCTCAAGAATCGCATGCCGGCTGCTGTAGAAATTAAACCCGGCAACCAGCATAACGGCAATCACGGTAAATACCGTAAAAGCTGTTGCCAGTGTTAATCGAATGGGTAGCTTCATTAACTCACACAACTCCGAAAGGAGCTACCAGCCCCCCAAACAAGCAATAGATACAATTATGAGTGTTGAGGCTGTCTAAAACTTCGCGCTGTGTCAAGAATGCTCATTGCCCGTTCTGTAAACACACATTAACGCTTTCGCCGTTCCGCCTGTGTTCGATCCTGAAAAGCATGCGGGATCATCTGATCCATTAAATGGAATGAGTTTTGGCAGGCATTGTGGAGGTTTGCCTCAAAGTCACCGCTGGCGGTATGACTTGAGCCGTCGGAGAGGGCGCGGATAACAACAAACGGCAAGCCGTTGAGATAACAGGTATGGCCAAAGGCTGCTCCTTCCATCTCTGTCGCAAGCGCTGCGAACTCGCGCTGCAGCCAGCGCAGCATTTCTGTGTCCTGAACAAACTGATCACCCGAAGCAATGGTCCCCAACATCAGATTGGGAGCGCCTTCAACCCCGTCAAAAGCCGCATCAAAGGCCTGTGTTGCTTTTGCGACCAGATCGGGATCACACTCAATCAGGCGGTCGCGTCCCGGCGTTTCGCCATGGCGGCGGCCAAAGGCCGTCAGGTTCATATCGTATTCGACAACATGACTGGCAACAATCATATCTCCAGCCTGCATGTTTGGCAGAAGGCCGCCAGCAACCCCGCTGAAAATCATTTTTTCGGGTTTATAATGATCAATCAGCACCTGCGTGCAAATGGTCGCATTAACCTTGCCGATCCCTGACTGGGCAAGAGCGATGGGTGTGCCCTTGTAGTTTCCCTCTGTCACCTTGATCCGCGCATGAACCGTTTCTTTTTTATCAACGATCTCGTTTAGCAAAAGCTGCACTTCTTCGCTCATCGCCCCAATAACACCCAGCATCGTCGGCTCCCATAAAACCACAAGATGCCAATTCTATTACATAATAGTGCGTGCAGGAAGAACCCATCCGTACCGCGACTGACTATCTAGAGCATGCCATTCAGGCAAAGGCCGATGACGCCCGGCTACTGGCAGGGAACAGACGCAAAATAACCCGCCAGCCCGATCATCTCATCCTCCGTCAAAAATTTAGTTTGCCGGCTCATGATCCGGTGATGGCGTTCACTCTCCGAATAGGGATTTAAGACCCCCAAGGCCCCGCCATAGAAAACCGCTAGCTGATTTTGTAAATACAGACGGTTCTGTCCGAACAACTTGGGAACAAGAGAATACCGCCCGGTTCCGCCCATATCGCCGTGGCAGGATAGACAGCGGCCCGCGAGTCCGGAAATACGAGGAGACTTGGCTTGTGACGATGCAATCTCTGTCGTTCGGCATTCCTGATTCCCGAAAAATGCCGCGATATCCAGAATATCCATGTTGCTTAATGCTGCAACCTGATGCCCCATCAGAAGGTTCCATCGATCTGATAAAATTCCGGCACGTCCACTTGAGGTGTTTTGGAAGTTTTTGATTTGGCGGACGATATATCGCGGTTGCTGCCCCGCCAAAATGGGTATGGATGGATACTTGCGACTATCTTCAGGTCCATGACAGACAAGACAGGCCGCCGCCTTTTCCCGCCCCAGAACCGGGTCTCCCTCGCGCGTTTCCTGAGCCGCAAGCTGGCCTGTCGGGAACAGGGTTAATATAAGCAGACAGAGCGATATTCGTTTCATCATCAAAAATGCCGGATTGTATTGTTGTTTTTTTTTCGCCTTTCACCCTTTACCATTCTATTGGGCTGATCTCCACATTCCTGTGTTTCGTCGCCGCTCCGGCATTGCCGCTTTCGTACCTGCTTCTATTTGGGTTACGATATTCGTATTGTCATGAGAAAACCGAATTGAAGAGCCCCATGCCCCCACAGTCACCCCTCACCTTCACGATGCCCGTCATTCTCGTAGGCGGCGGGGATATCGCCTGGGATTCTTATGAGCTATTATCATCAAGGAACTATCCGGTCATTGCCGTCGATGGCGGCGCCAACCCGCTTCGGGAAAAAGCCATCGTTCCCGATGCGCTGATCGGAGATTTTGATTCCGTAACCCATCCCGCGTCCTTTTCCGACGCCACAAAAACCTTCGAAATCAGCGAACAGGCATCGACGGATTTTGAAAAAGCTCTTTATTCAATAGAAGCACCGCTTTTTATCGCCTTCGGATTTTGGGGGCAACGCCTCGACCATAGCCTCGCTGCTCTCCATACACTAACGAAGTACCGAAACACCAAACAGGTGTTGCTGGTCGACCACATTGATCTGCTGTTCACCCCCCAGGGCCCGTTTTCCCTGGCGTCCGGCCAGGACACCCGGGTTTCCGTATTCCCGCTGGATGCGGTGCGCTTTACAGAATCAAGCGGCCTGCAGTTCCCTCTCAATGGCCTGTTCATGAAAAGCGGGGCAGACATCGGCATATCCAACCGCTCAACCGCAGCCCGCTTTTCCATTACCCCCGAACCTGCTGATGCCTCCAACTATGCCGTGATACTCCCCAATACGGCCCTGGAACCGCTTGTCCGAGAATGGCACACCCCTGCCACCGAATAACCGCACTAGAGATACGTCTTCAATCTTTCGGCAACGCGCTCAACCACATCGCCCCATTCGTTTGCGCGGGTTTGCCGATAAAGTGTCAAAGACCCATACCAGGGGTTATCCGTGCGATCGCGCATCCAATACCAGATCGGCACATGGCGCAGCATCAGAAGCGTCGGCACCCCCAAGGCGCCAGCCATATGGGCGGTCGTGTTTGAAATGGTCACAACCACATCCATGGCTGCGGTTTGAGCGGCAAACAGATCGACATCCGCCATCTGGTCAACGGCGGGATCATGAAGAATGTGAACCCCGGTTTCCGCCGAAAAGGCTTCGCACGCCTCGGCATGATCCCCGTATTGCAGATCGACAAACGTAACGCCCGGGGTTTCAAGAACCGGCTTCAAGTCCTTCAATGTCATGGATTTCTGGTCCCCGTAATTAGGGCTTTTGCTATGCCAGGCAATACCGACCAGCAAATTTGCGTCCTCGCCCCGGTACCGCTGTCGCAAGGTTTCGGTTTGGGACTTGTCGGCGATCAGATATGGGGCCGGTTTGGGGAAAGAGGCCGCATCGGGACGCAACCAACGGCCCAGATTGCCCAGTGGCGCATGAAAATCGAAATCCGTTTTCTCTGTTGACAGCGTTTCCGAAAATCGTTTTCCGGGCTCCTTGGCCAGACAGGAAATCGCCGGGAAAGACCGCCCGAGCAGAGGCACCAGCCGCGGGTCGCAGCGCAGGGTGATATCGGCGCAGCGTTCCTGTAAATCGGCAAACATTGTCGCAAACACCAGAGTTTCGCCAACGCCTTGCTCGTCCCATAGGAGGAGTTTTCTGCCAGCCAGCTCCTGCCCTTCCCATAGCGGTGTAGGCCCATGCAGGGCCTGGGCCCCGAACTCATCCAGCAGCCACCGCCAACTGAAATTTTTCCAACCCTTTGTATAATCGCCACGCATGAGTTGGTAGAGAGCCAGGTTGGCGTGGGCTTCAGTAAAATCCGGTTCCAGTTCAATGGCTTTTTCATAGGCCTCGGAGGCTTCATCCAGGCGTTCCATTTCCTGCAGCAAATTGCCCAGATTGGTATGGGTTATTGCATTGTCGGGGTTCATCGTCAGGGCATGCTGAAAATGCACATAGGCCTCATCCAGCCGCCCGAGATCGCGGAGTGTGTTACCCAAATTCGAATGCGCCAGGGCAAATTCCGGTGCCAAAACAAGCGCTTTCTGCAAACAGGCGGCCGACTTTTCCAGGTTTTTCAAGTCCCTGTATACGGAGCCTAAATTGTTGAGTGTTGCGATATGGTTCGAATCCAGCGCCATGACCTTTAGAAAGGTGTCTACAGCCGCTTCGTTCAGGCCCTGTTCATGCTGCAATTCACCAAGATTGAAAAGCGTGTCGACGTTCGTCGGCTCAGCTGCAAGAACCTGGCGGAAGGCGGTTTCCGCCTTTTCGTAATTGCCCAAGGCTTTCAGTGCATTTCCGAGATTGTTGTAGGCCTTGGTAAATTGGGGATTGATCGCAACGGCTTTGCTGTAGGCATCTATCGCTTCCGCCAGCGCGCCTTGCTCGGTTAAAACATTTCCCAGATTGTAATAGGCATCCACATGCGCCGGTTGGATGGCCACAGCTTTGCGATAGTGCAGAACTGATTTCTCCAACTGCCCGAGACGGCGATGCAAGACACCCAGGACATAATAGCTATCCGTATTATTGGCATCAAAAGACAGGGAACGTTCATAAAAGGCAATAGCCTCGGCATTTTTACCGGCCTGGGCCAAAGCCATCCCCTGCGCTGTCAGTTCAGCCGCTTTGGAGGGATTAGGCGTATGGCTTGAGAGTTTCGCTAATTTCCGGCGCTCTTTTCTATTCATTCCCAACTCAAAACCCTGAACCGGCAGAAGCTTTCAGTGCATCCAAAAAATCTGACATAAATATGCCCCCCACAGCTGTCACGGTATTTTTTACAAATCAACCAACAGCAGGATCGGGGACATCAGCCACCAAGCTCCTCCTGACCATAATTTCCACCGAAAACCGATCCGTAAAAACCATAACCTACTTTTTTTTCAGGAAATAGAAAACGAACATGCCTATAAATTTCGATCAGATCCTGTCGGTGAAGGTTTCGATCCAGACTATTCTTTCCGGCGCATGGCAACGCCCAGAACAAACGCCACCGCAGAGAGGATAAAAGACATGACCATCAGATACCAGCCGAAGACGCCGGCGTCGGGACCGAGGTCCAGGCCTGAGAACGTTTTTGCATCTGAGAAAAAACAGGCCATTGCCAAAACCAGACAGATGATCGAGAAAACAAGAGCCAAACCCCCGAACCGGGACTTGGCTTCATCCGCTATATTTAAAATCTTACCTGCTGCCATGATATAAGTTCCCAATTTTTCAGGATGAATTCATCATACATATTCATGAATATACGCCATCACCGTTATTTCACAATACGAGATGCACCTTTAGGTTATATGCCTCACAGACGTGTCTCTCCTTAGTATACACACAACAGTCGAAAAAAATACCGGGCCTAAGGCCCGGCGAGTTTAACAGGGAGTCAAAAAGCACGCGGAGAAAACGTACTCGGAACTGCATTTGACGTTCAAACTCTAACAAACCAACGTAAATAAAAGATTTCTGCTATGTGAACAGATATTTAAAAGGTGTTTCAAAATGTAAGGGACAAAAAGGGGCTGGAAAAGGTCTCTACTCACCGTTTTCCAAATGTTCTGGCGGACGCCGTCAATTTGCGCGCCTTTTCACCCGTTTTACCTGCTGCTCACTACTGACGCATTTTTGGGAAGTTTTGAGGTCAAGGACAGGACCAAAAAACTGGCGGAGAGTGAGTCCGCCTAATTTACATTAAAATCAAATAGTTATATTTAATATAATAATTTACCCCCATAACTACCCCCACCTTGAACGTTGTTCTAAGCGAAATCACACCGTTTTCTATAAAATGCCAGAACAGACAGATATAAAATGAGCGTCCGACCGTTGAGAGGTAATTCACCGGACGGTCACAATAAAACTTCACGTTCGACGAGAGCGTCGTGTTAGCAACCATATTCACTTCCCCGGCCCAATTCTGAGCCAGTGCGGTGAGATATATAATCGCCCATGCTCATGACCACCTCTTGGTTTTCTGAACGTTCTGTCGATATTCCATCATGGCGATTCGCATTGGATCGGCAGGGACAAGAGTCAAGAATCGTAATTCAATTAATCCCGCATAATCAATAACCAAGAGCACTACCGGAAAGTATTCCCGAGATTTTCAATGTCTATAAGGTGCTGTTCAGGGACACCCTCTTATGTGTTTTTGTGATTCTAAAAACAACCGTGACTAAGGGAGTGATTATGGGCAATCCTAACAGGGATCATTGGGGGGTGCGACTAAAGCATATCGTTGTTTCGAATGGTATTTCTAAACACATGGCATTAGCAGCCGAACTGGGGGTGGATAACAGCACCGTTTCACGTTGGTTACAAGGGGGAAACATTACAATTCCTCACCTGGAAGTGCTGTGTGAAAAACTAAATGTTTCGGCGGACTGGTTACTATTTGGGAAGGGTACACCAAGCCGTCTTACCGATGAAAGCAATCTCGAAAATTTAATGAAAAAATCAATGCATCACCTACCTAAACCGATAATCATCGAGCTTTGCCAATTGATAACAAAACTGAAAAGTAGAGAGCAATAACTCCCCGCTATTGCATAAGACGCAATCAATTTGCGCAGCACGCAGACTGTATATCTATTGACCAACCAGATTTGGTTGTAACGTTTGCGACGTTACAATTTAAGAAATTGTGAATAACCAGTACTCACTTATCCAAGAAACGAGATCGGATTCACAATACCAAACAAGGGGGATGTAATGGCATCGTTGGAAGACACTCTCGTTAATTTTGCAACAGCAGCAGGCCAAGCTCAAAGCGAAATCCAAAAAAGCGATACACCTATGTTGATCTCTTTATTTGAATTTCAGTATCAGTTGAATATTGATGTAAAGACCAACCTGGATTTTCAGGCAGAATTTGGTGAAGGTGTCGGAACCGCCAGCAGTGACGATCGTGAAAGTTTATCGGCAGCCGCTACAGGCGGAGTTGCAACCGATAAGAACGTTGCTCTCATGATTCACTGTGTAATGCAGCCACCGGCGCTCGCGCAGGGTGCCGCTGCCCAACCGGCGCAGGTATCTGGTTTGCAAAATGAAGCACAGGCGCAGATCCAGCAACCATCCAGCGGCGGGGGAAGTAGTGGTGGCGGTCAGGGTTTCTAGATCGTGCTGTCGATTTCAAATCCTACTAATCGCAGTCAGCATAGAGAAGGCCAACTTGATGAGGCGGCTATTTATGGGTCGAGAATCTTCATCGACGATCTCATTGAATCTTTTCAGGCATCTCTTGATCTCGCCCATGAGGCGGCAACCGAGCATCACGTTTTCGCTATCGTGAAGTTCGATGTGACGGCCACATTCAAGTTCCAGATAAACGAACAGCAATCTGCGCAGAGCGAGGGACCAGAGACGGACCCGTCGAGTAGCAAAAAACCAAAAAAACCTTATCGACGTTTATTGGCTCTTTTTTCCAGAAATGACGCAACAAAGAACAACACCGACTCAAATCAAGGTAAAATAGATGAGCAAGGTGAAATCACGGTTCATTTGGAGTTTATGCCTGGGAAAGCCGCCTCCGGAAGATTCGATAACACGTCTGATAGCGGCGAAACTCCTTCAACAAACGTTTCTTCTCCTTTCGCTTCCCCTTCCGACAATACTGATGTTGCGCCAAACGGATCAGGAGAACAGCCGGCGACAGACATGAATTCCACCGGAAATTCATTCGGTGGTCGCGCGGATACCGGCGGAGGAGAAAACCCTTTCGATAATGCGACCGTTTCCAACGCACCGGTTACCGGAAACATCTTCGGTGCGAATGACGGTGGCGACACCCCTTCAAACCAAAACAATGAGAAATCAGGTTCTGGGTCCGCTGGTCCAGATAGTCAGGGTACACCCGCCGACAATCCGTTCAGCCCAGCATGAGAGTTCGCAGTAATAGGAAACAGATAATGCAGTCTACACAACCGATATCACCAGATGTTTTTTGGTCCATGTTTGAAGCATGGGTTAACAGGCGCATAACGCCGGGCACACTGTGGAAGCCGGGTGGCTGGTCCGATTGGGCGGCACAAGATCTAAATGCCTTCATGCTGGACCAGGTTTTGCTCGAAATGGCCGATGTGATGGCAACGGGGTATGCAAGGGGAACCCCCTACGACATGGTGCACAATTTTCCTGGTGCTTTAGGGGGGCAGGGCAATCTCAGTTTTGCATGTAACTTAAATCATCCGCTGTTTCCAACCTTTGCCATGACCCTGCACGGACACTCCAATCATCAAAGAACGGAGGAATTCATCAAACTTGTCGAGCTAGAGCTCTACCGTATGCAAACATGTCGCTTTGGACCCATGCTGAAGGCCGCCACGCCAGCGTTAATTTTATTAACCTCACACAATGGCGGCGCCGGATACCTGCAAAAACAACACGGATTTCAGCATAAGTTCTCAGCTCCCGTATCAGGTCAAGATGGAAATAACGCCGGTTCCAGTCAAACGCTGCATGTCTTGAGCAGGCGTGTGGATCGCGATTCTTCGAACAGCCCATCCGACAGCGACGCAAACTCAACCGCCGATTCCGGACTTCAGGAATCGCCAGATGGGGACAGCACCCAGCCAAACGATGATCTGTCAAACGCAATGCCGACTGATGGTGCGGCCGAGGCGCCTGGGTCGGACGCATCAGGGAATCCTTTTGCCGGCCCATCAGACAACAATGCATCGCAGTCAAGCTCTCTTTCCAGCGGTAATGACGCTGCATCCCGAAACAATCAAAACACATCGGACAATCCGCCCTCGCCATCCGGCGAGGCAGAGACCAGTCAGACGGGTTCGACCGGCCAGGCGGCGCCGGCGACGGAAAGTCCGCAGGGACCCGGCGGTTCGGCGCAGGGCCTGTTCGATGGTTTCTCCGACAATTCAGGTGAGAGCTTCTTCACCAACTATGCGCAGCAGGGTTAAGCGAGTCCCGGCGCATGGCATCTAAATTGACCCAGCCGGTTGGCAACGAAGAATTTTGGCCCTGGTTTAACAACTGGGCCACTGCCCGCTTAAATGCGGGGCTTCCTTGGGTTGATACGGGTTGGACCGAATGGGCGTCAATTGATTTTTCAGCCTATCTTCTGCACAGGGTATTGGAAGATCGGGATTCCGCTCGCTCCCGTAATCTGGCGGGGATTCGATTAGCGTGCGATGTTGAACTCGGTGTTCCGGCGCTTGAGGGCGCAAGTGGGCCGTTATCATTGGTTATAAATGGGCGTCACAGGAACCATTCGACTTATTTGATCGAAATTGAAGCTCAATCGTTTCATGACCATCCGGAACAGTTTTTGGGCCGATTATCCCAAAAACAATCAATGCTGGAGCGAGCATCCCGAAAGCCGGGATATGAAGACGCCATTGCGGCGGTAATCGCCATTACAATTGATACCGGGACGGCGAGGAAGTTGGTGTTACACCGGGGTTACGTGCACAGAATGGAAGTAAGGGTACATGGTTTCGCTTCGGGTGAACCGATGACGGCATTCGACGTCGTAAGTCTTGGTGTCGACGCGCCACGGCCCAACGAGGGAGGTATATAAAATGGGACTAGACAGTGTACTGCTTGGTCACTACTGCGAACCGCTGCCTGGTCAACAAATACAAGGGCCTGTATCGCTTGCGGAATGGTTGTCGGTCGATGCGACCATTGTAATCAGTCCGGAGGCCAGTCCGGAATTTGCGGTCCGGGTCCTGGCGTCTACGGCGCCGTCGGTACTGTGTAACCCGATGTTCTCCTTTCTCGCCGACCCGTCCTCGCGGAAAGTAATGGGGCTTTCACTCTGGGCAATGGGACAGAACATCTACCTACATATAATTATCGTTACGGCGGATGAATATTTCGTGATCGAGACGCCTGTCAACCAAAATGGTGCGTATGAGGAGGCGGAACTTCGTGTGTACAATCTCGTTGCAGACGATGCCGACGGCACCAAGGGTCTGGTCAGCCTGATTGTGTTTCCCGGCCGGTCCGGCGTGGTGTTTGGATTGATTAACAACTCCCAACCACAGCTCGGAAATCAGGGGATTCTATCCGCCGCATTTTATGGCATTACCCCCGGCGTCGCACAGCCGTATATACAGGGCAATCGCACTTCACCAGTCGCGGTTCACCCGGGTGGGGATTTACATATGAAATCACCGGCCTACTGCGGGTATTGTTCGACACCGCCAGGGTCGGGGACTGAATTATCCATTACATATTTAAGAAGTGGGTCACTTTTTGAAGCGTCCGTCACATCACAAGGTCAAGGTGTCGCGCAACAGTTCAATGTCCAGCACCAGGAAATCGGTGACTTCCCGCTGAATATCACGACTCGCGGGCCATTGAAGGAAAAATTACTTTTTGCAGATGGGTCTAACACGCTCGTCGGAATGGCCGCGCTATCCCTCTCGGCCTCTTCCACCGCAACGCAACAACAACCGCGTCCCAATGGGGCCTTCGACACCATCACCCTCGCGCAACAAGGGCAAGAACAGAAACCCCAGAATTTTCAACTCCCGCAATTAGGCCGTTTTGACGAATTTCGACCCATTGGCGCTCAACAGGTCTTATTGACAAAACTTTCAGGAGCGGCTCCACAAATCGCCCAAACGAATGTCGACGGAGCGCAGTCCGCTGTGAACCAGACGTTTGGAAGCACCACATCCGCACCGCTGTTTCAGGTTGCGAGTTTAAGTCCTCCGGTTGGATCAACATTACCTTCTACGCAGACAGGAGTGCTCGATATTGCCGTTTTCGGCCAGCAAAACGCGGCTCTGCCACAGTTTCTGAACACACAGGGATTTTTGGGAGCGCCGTCACTGGCCATACCTGACTCACTGGGCCGTTTGTTGGTCTTTGGAACGGTAGGCACCGCGGGGCAGGGCGCCGGCCGGCCGGGTATCGGCCTGATTCCGGTCCGGAAATAACAGGAGACGGGACCATGTCATTTTCAGAGCTGGCTAACAACACCAACAACAACCGTAACAACCTAATTTATAGCCTGAATATCGGACATGGTATAACTCTTGCGCAAAATGTCGCCGTAGTGGCCCATAATGCAATCTCGTTACCCGCCGGGGTCGTCTGGGCCGGGCAGACCCTCCTGGATCCTGTTTGGGACGTGCTCGCGAGGTGGGCGATGCAGTATGAGCAGGGGAACCGGGTAATAATAAATCAATTTATACGATTGCTGACGCGTCGACAGGCATACAACCAGTTTTCGGTCAGAGTAGAAGAGCAGGTGCAAGAACCGCTGGCATTTCCCGGGGTGCCGCCTCAAGGTATAAGGCAGATTCTTTTGACAGGGCCGTTAGATTATTTGATCGCGCCGACGCCCCTCGGCCTACCGCCTGGAGTTGCCAATCCGTTGCCTAAGACTTGGGCTAACGCGCACACTATCACAAATGCAAACCTGCAGGCGCTAATTACCTGGCGGGATGTGATGATTATTGAGGCAAAACGAGACTTAGGGAATTTAAACAATCCGACGGGGGAATGGCAGTTATGCGCTCAACTCGCTGTCGCCTATATGATGTACGCAGCGGGATTGCCTGCGGGTGGAGGGGTTCCAGCCAATGTATATATACCAGGGGTGCTCACCGATGGCGCTACATGGATCTTTTACCAGTTCCATGTAGCGCAGCAAAACGCAACATTGATGAAGTCAGCCCCATATTCTCTTGGGCAGGCAACCGTTTGTCGAGTTGGGGCCGCGCAAGCAATCAAACAAGGGGAAGAAGCTATATTTGGTCTGCTCGCAAAATGTTTGAGGGCAAATCAAATACAGATCGACAAGCTCGCCTAAATATATTTTGCTGAATTGTTTATTTGGTGGAAAAATGAAATGTTATTATTTGTTCTCGTTCGATCAGGCCTGATCTATTATGCGGAAGTGTTTGAAGACCAATACGCTGAGACGATCATCAAAATCGTTCTGGGTAGTGACGATTTCAATCGAAACAAAGAAAACTGGAAAAAGTTAAGTGCTGAAATCCAAGAAAGATATTTGAAGGCGTATAAAGTCGAGAGCAAGGACGAGATATTACGTCTCGCAGGAGCATATCACAATTTGCCGGCGAATCCGGAGGATGTTCAGGTAGATGAACGATACGTGGTTTGTGTCGAAACCCAGTTTGCCCCAATTCCTCAATTTTTATATACATCCGCACACTTAACATATTGGCAAATAAAAACAATTTACGACGAAATATCGATCTATTCGAAAATGGTGAAAGAATTCGATTTTCAACTTTTTGAGAATGAGGATGACGACTCTAAAATTACCTATTTTGGGTCCGACAATATAATTGATAATCTGGAGGAGCTTCAAAAACTGTGTCGGAATGAGGTCGAATTCTACATAAAATTAATCAAGACCTCTTTGTCCGACCCTGATAAGATCGCCGGGTTTATAGCCAATATGGAGGAAGAAAACCAACCAAACCAACCAGCTTGTGAGCTTTTGAAAATCGAGATCGACGACCCGACACCGGAAGCATACAATTCGATCTGGGTTGCAATGGCTCGGATCAACGCTCTGGTATTGGAATTTTTGCAATATTTGCAGGCAGGGCGCGAGATCGGCGACCCGATTGGCAATTATAAGGAGACATGGGAAGAATTAATTTCCAACCTCAATCACGGTAAATTAGAAATTCCCCCATATCTTCAGGCATATAACAAATTCACCGGATCTGGAAGCGACGATAATGGATATGAGGGGCCAGGGGGCGGCGATGATGGAGATGGTGGTTCCGGGGGTGGTGGTTTTGACGGTGGTAACCAACAATCACCCTTCAATAACCAAAATTCACCTACCCATTTTGATAACAATTTAAGCCAACCACAATCGAGCCAACAGTCTCAGAACACGGATTCGAGCGCCTATACCACGAACAACACGCTATCACATGATGCTAATCCGTTCGGCGGCACCCAATTTGATAGTGGTAATGGTCCGTACCAGCAAGGTGGAATGAGCCAACAACAGAGCTCGTTTTTTGGAAATTATCATAATCAATGAGCACCGCTTCCCGCAAATAATCCCCAATAGACTGAAGCCTTAACTAAACAACAGCAATACATTTCTCGGGAATTGATGTATTCCATTGCCATTCTTAACTGGGCCTCACAGTATCTACCTGAAAAATCGGTAAGTTGCCCAAAAGGTTTGACGTTATCAGCCAAAATTCTATATTCCCGCAAAGAACAGCGGAAGCGCCTATTTTCGTCAGCATCTCGTCCGACAAACCGTAAGCTTTAATGTATCGACTACGCTGATATGGCTGGCTGAACGGGGATTGGGACATGACTGGCTGTTAAGCGGGTTGCTGGCTGGTTATACCTTCGAAGAAATAATCGATGATAAAACTCTCGAATGGCTCGAGGTTATGAACAGAGGCTGCCAGCCCAACCGCTCCAATTTCTCGAAATTGATGAAGAACATCATGAAGCGTAGTTTCCTGGCTTTCTAAATTTAGAATGCCCGATTGGTGGACTTTTTTGCTAACACTTCTGGGCAGGCCATACTCCTCTAACTGGTATATCAGCTGAGGCAAAAACGCATTCGCTCTAAATTCAAATTCCCTAATTTCGTCTGTAACCCAAGGTGACAGCGGTCATTAGTAAATCAGTTTTTGTTTATCTGAAAATTATGACCGTTGCTGCGCAGCGAATTGCCATGGAAACCAAGGTATCATTTAGGTGGAAAGTGACCCAACTCGGTCATTTTACCTTTCTTGAAAAAACAAACTACTTACAATTAATATCGTTCCATGCTCACAAAATTTGAAGAGAATTAAAAATGATGGTTGGAGGGTTTCGTCGAATTTCACTCGTTGTGGCTATATTCTCTCTCACATTGACCGCAGGCTGCGGAATCTTTCCGTTTGAGCAGCAAAGGTTGAAAACAGAAGCAGATGTCGTGTTTCGCGTAGGTCAACCCACTACCACCGGTAAAAAATGGTCTCTGAGTAACTCCTTTGGAAAGCCCAGGAAATGTGACCAGTTGATCAAATCCGAAAGATGCCCTTCAGTTATGTTTTCGGATGAAGTACGACGACAAACCGAAATCGCAAATTTGATAAAAGAATATGGTTGCACATGGAAAAGGGTGATGCGGAAATTGGATCAATGCTGTTTTGCGCAAATGATAGTTTCCTATTGCGTTCAATCTGACGGGATGATCAGTCGTCGGAACATTAACGTATGGGGCTATTGTTAATTATTTTAGATTTAGCCTGATGGCCGTGTATGGCTAATGTCGCTCCTCGCAAGCTAACCAGTTTCGCGACCGTACCTCTGTGCCGGTAGGAGACATCAAGGGCGTGTGTGGCGGTCATAACCGGACGCGTACATTTTGTGTTCACTAAGCGGGCAACAGGTGTCCACTTAACTTAGGTGGACAATACTCTCTAAGATAGATACACTTGAGGGATATCAATCAAAACTCTTTGAAAAACAAGCTAGGTATTAACGACAACGCGATTGGTATCCATAAAAAATTCGCTTTAGATTTTTCGTAATTGCCGAAAAAAAATTCCTACGCATTAATGTAGTTTCTAAAGATGCTAGACTAGTAGGAGGAAGTTTCGATGAAAGTGTCGAGACGAAAGGCGCTGCAGATCGGCGCGGCGGCATCTGTTGCTATTATGGCACCTAGAGTACTGACGGCCCGCGCCGAATTCAACAACGAACCCAAAGGTTCCTCCGTAACTCTTGGGGCCATTTCGCCGCAAACAGGGCCTTTTGCCCACGAAGGCTCCGAGGCGCTTCGCGGATTCACTCTCGCGGTCCGACACATAAATGACGGTGGTGGAGGCATGCTCGAAACCTTCGGTAGATCGAACAGGTCGGGCAGTGGTATTCTAGGAAAGAAAATCGAATGGGTGTCGGGCGACAGCCAAAGCAAGCCGGATGCCGCTCGGGCCTCCGCGAAGGGGCTCGTCGAAAAAGACGGTGCCGTGGCCTGTTTTGGCGGTAGCGCCATTGGGGTGACGCTCGCAATGCAATCTTATTTCTCTGACGCCGGTATTTCCTACTTTCCTGGCACCATGAACGGTTTGCGGTTTACAAGTCAATTCACCTATCGTTTCGCCATGACGGGACCGGTCGCCACGTCGAGCGTTTTAACCTACCTAGAAAAACAACATTCTAGCGAGATACGATTTGCCACCCTCGTAGCACCGTATTCTTACGGATGGGCCATGGCTGATCAAATGGAGAGTGCCTCTCTATACCGGGGCTGGGAGAATGTGGGGCGAGCAACGGTTGCATTAGGCTCGAGCGAAGCAACGGACGTGCTCTCCTTCCTCAAGGAAAAACGTCCGGATGTCTTGCTAATTGCGTCAGCAAGTGAGCATACCGCGAAGGCCCTTTCGGACCTGGCACCGTTTATCAGGAATAAAGGAATCCAAATAGCAACACCGGTTATTGATCGACGTTTGATCGCTTTGACTGGTGAAAACGGCGCAGATATCGTGGGCGCTTCGGATTGGGCCATGGTTCAGCACCACGTCGGCGCCGCCGAGTTTCAAAGTGCTTATGGGAATTTCCATGGTTTCCCACCTTCGCCCGACGCCTACATCGCATACGCTCAGGTCCTACTGTACTCTGACGCGGTTGAGCGAGCCGGAAGCTTTCACCCCGAGGCGGTACGAGAGGCGTTGGAAGAATATAAGTTCAGCGGCCTTGGTTGCGGTTCCGCTCGGATGTCGGACTACCACGAACTTGAAAAGCCCATCATAATCGCGCGGATTACGGGGAGAATGGGCAGTTGGGAGGACGCCATTGAAGTATTGGATATCTGTCCATCTTGCGGCGTAAGTGCACCAGAAACCTGTTCGCAACAAGCCTGTGCGCAAGGATACTGCTGCAAGGACGGAAAATGCGTTAAATGCTGAGGTGCTAGCATGGACTTTCGGAATCCCTATCTGTTGTTTCTGGCTGTACCAGGTTTCGTTGCGCTCTTCGCGGCCAATTTCGTGAGCGATTTCCCAGAAATACGCGACTCCCAACTACCGTTCGTTTACTTCATACTCTCTGTTTTCAGCTTGGCGCCGCCAATGTTCGTCGCTTGGGCGTGGGCAAAATACACCAAGACACAGCTTTCGCTGCATAGTGTTCTTAGGAGCGGGGTGTTCATTTTGTCGACGAGCGCGTTCGCACTGGTAGTCGGCTTGATTGTCGGGATTACACATACAACCGATATTCTCTCACGGAGCCTGAGGGCGGTGATTGGGCAGGACATTATCCCGATCTACAGCCACAATGAGCTCGTTCGGGAGCTGTTCTCCCGAATGAGTTCCGAGCAGTTTCTTGATGGACGGTTTTCGGCCGCCCGTAGCGATCCATGGGGAATCTTGCCACGAAAGCCCTTCAATGCGAACAACAGATATGCTCGTATTGCAATGAACGACATGGAGGGTGCCTACGAGGGGGTGGTCGTCGCCTATCATAGCGGAACCGACACTCCACAGGTTTACCTCAGCCCCGCGTGTAGGATCGCGAAAAACGATGATCTGACCGTTGTGCAGGGAGCCGGTGTTTGGTTGAACCTAGAGCGTGCGATTTCCGTTGAAATAATCGACGCGCGTTGCGCGCCCTGCGCGACGGCGCACGAAACCCTGAATGGTCGCGTCGGCGGAAAACACTGTCCCTACGACACTTACAAACCTTGAGTTCGAGGCATTCCCTCCAATAACATCGACAGTTGCGACGGGCTTAATATCAGTTTGCCATCAGCACTTGAAGGCCAAACGAAGTGCCCGCGTTGTTAGCGTCCGGCCTTACCCACCTTACATCATGAGCGTCCGCCGTGCCACCTCTCGACGGCCTGACGATATCACATTACGCTCAGGACTGAGCGTAATGCCAGAGCAGCGGATTGCAACCTGACTATCTAAACGCTCGCCTGAAAGCGTCCTTCAACTTGTAGAAAAGCCGGGTCAGCGCCGGGGTGAAGACCAACATATAAAAAAATGCCATCGCGGCCCGTTCTGAGCTGTAGACAACGTCCCACTTGATGTTCATGGCGTTCAGGCGGTCGGCAATATCCTGCGCTTCATCCCCACTGGTTGCGCCCGGAAGCGAAAGCCGGAATGACCGTACATCTTTAAACAAGCTCAGGCGTCCCGGCGTTGCGGTTTCGGTCGAGTATTCGAACCTGCCCGGTAGGTCTCTCAATTCCAGCCAGTACCCGCGCTGAAGGTGTGAGGATCTAGCCTCAAACCTGTACGTTGCCCGCTCTTGGGTGTGGGGGTAGTCACGCGCCGGGATAACGGTCTTGCCAGTCCGCACCTCTCGCACGGAACAGGGTAGAATAATGGTGTTGGTTTGGACTTCGGGCATTAAAGGCTCCTAACTTCTGAAATTCGCAGCCACATGCAAAGCCGTCATGATTGCGATGAAAACGACTAGCTTTGTCATGGCGATTACGCGGCACTCCGCTTCATGGAAATGATGCGCTGATAGACCTTCGGCATGGGTTCGATATTCGTTAAACCCTCAAGGTCAGCAATAAGAGCCACGGCGGCTTCCTCAAGGATGTCTTCCGGTCCATCAACAACGACCAATTCATCAACAGAAAGCCCCGCCTTGATCGCCAACCCGTCTAGTGTCCGGGCCGGGGTCGCGATTATCTGATCCTTGATGTCTGTCAGAGTGCGAGTCAGCGCATTAAATTCATCATCCGGCAAATCCCTATGGACGGTCTCGCAATCAATCATGCCCGCCACTAATTGGCTGTAGAGGTCGCATATAGTCTCATCGCCCTGCCCGGTTGGCATAACAGCCAACGCATGCACAATGCCAATCAGTGTTTGGAACACATCCCCGCTATGAAGGTCGAACCCTTGGCTTACCAGCCAGCCCAATTTCAACGCGGCCTCTTTTGGTGAATTGACCGGGGCGGCAAGGACGCGATCAAATGCCGCAACGTTGCAATCCGCTAATTTGCTATAGACCGGCTCAGTTCCATCGTGGGCGCTCATAGCAAGTGCGCTGGCCTCGAATGCGTCCAGTTCGCTTTGCAAGGTGGTCTGGGGCTGGTCTGGGGCTGTAATAGCTTTCACCAGCGCCGCGCGGGCTTCTGTGTCCATGACCTGATAAACGCCTTTCAGGCGCGCCGGGATTTCGGACTCGGTAATCGTGTTTTGCTTCGTCATTTTCATTGCTCCGTTTCCTTGGTGTCGTTGGTTTCAATCTTGCTGCGGGACGTCGCGGTCCCCTGCTCCCATGCTGCGGACATAGCCTTGATCTCGCGGGCCGTGCGGAACGACGCCACGGCCTGAGCGCGGCGCTGCGTATGGGCAAGCAACTGGCGAACGGTCGGGGCGGCCATCAGAGACCGCCACCGTTTATATTGCTGTTGATGTACTGGTCCCTGAAGGTGCGGCGCGGCTGTTTGGCCTCTTGCGCCCGAATGCCTGCCAACTCAGCGAGCAACTTTTGGAAGTCTGCGTCTTGCTCTGCCTGGGGCTTTTCGCCATATGCCTTCATGTTTTCAATGATTGTCATAACGCCCTCGGTTTGTGATTGTTTATTGTCTTTATATGAACTATTATTGTTCACATAAGGACAAAAAGTCAACAATTATTATTCACATATGGACGAAAATTGTTCACATGATAACAGGCTCACAAATACGAATGGCTCGCGGACATTTAAATTGGTCAACTAAAGAACTGGCTGAGAATGCCGGTGTAGGTATTTCAACTGTTCGTAGGATGGAATCTGTGGATGGTGTCCCGCCCTCATCAGGAACAAATCTCGATGCAGTACAGAAAGCCCTAGAGGGCGCCGGAGTGGTCTTTGTAGACGCCAATGGCTTAGGGCCGGGGGTGAGGTTGAGAGAAAGATGAGTGGCCAATGGCCTCAATGGCTACTATTTATTTGGAACTTTCAAACTTTGGTTGTCGGCATATTTGCAACTGGTGTTGCTTTCGTAACGGCAATCATTATTTATCGCTCTGCGACAATTCCAATTGAGACCCAAAAGGAAAAGGAGGCTAGAGACCAACAACGCTTCTTGCGCCTTCAAAGCTTAGTTTTATCTGAAGAATACAAACTTATAAGCAAAAGGGCTCGAGGGATTGAAGGAACTGTGACAGTACACAAAGCCTCAAATGCTTCGGTATCTGACGTAACCAAATCAAGGATGAAGCTCGAAGTTCCACAAGCCACACGTGATTGGCATTATTTATCCCTTCTGCCTGAAGAAGTGGCACGCAAATGCCTAACGATAAACGCCATGATCGAGGATCACAATTTTGATATTGAACGGGCTGGCGGCGCGTTTGGTGATGATAATTTTGGTAGACTAATTCAGAGACGAGCCAATTCTATCAGCAAAACAGCCGAAGAAGTTAGTGCTAAACTATCTAGCTTTGAGATTGCCTAAATTCACATAGAAAGCGTACGGCGTCCTAAACCTTACCATTTCCGTATCAAGACTTGCGCTATTCGGTTTTAGCCATCCCCGGCGCATAATATCAAACTCTCTAAAAGGCAAGAAAGCTACAAGTTGCTGTAAAAGCAGCAATCTTAGGAATAACCGCGCCGAATTTATTTTGCGTCCACATCACCTTTGCAGTGCCATCAATGTTTCTATAAAATGTATAGGTTTCGGACGTTTTCTGCGGGTAGACAACAAGAACTGAAATCGCATCTTCTGTCTTTCCGAGAGGAATTACGTAACGTTACGGGAAACAGCTATGTTTAACCGGAAAACGTAAGCCGCTATTCACGCTTCACACATTGGTTCGTCTTTAAAACAGGACAAACTAATGAGGGACATTTGAGGCATGACTGGATCGCTGTCGTCCAATTTAAACACCGTCCAAACTCAGGTTCCCAAAGTCATCAAAAACCTGCACAGCCGGGCCGACTACGCAAAAAATCAGTTGGTGCAGAAGGTTGCCTCATTGCTCGCTGATTACGACACGGCCCTGAAAGCCTTCGCGGCAAAAAAATCCCCGACAAACATTGAGTGCGCCGCACTGCAAAGCCAAATAACGTCGGATATTCTGCCGCAAATATCGTCCCTGTTTGATCAGAACGTGGCGATGGCAAAAATGGGACAATTGAACACCGCGCGGACCATCATGCCAAAAGTTGCGAAAGCCGAAAATCGCCTTCTTACCGAGCTGAAAGAGGCTTGCGAACACTTGGTCGCTGCGCTCGGAGCATTAACCGCAACCTCTTATATACCACCGGATACGCGCTCTACACAATCGTTGCCCTCAGGTCTGCCAGATAACCCAGAACCGATATTCGCAATTGAAAACACATCGGAGCCGCCACCAGCGCTCGATTTCAGCGCCTACAAAGCAGAAACAATCGACATTAGCCCCTTCGACCCCCACGGCGACGCCGGTGAAACCAAAGCAACCATCTATGTGAAGACGGAGAGCACGACATGACACGGATCTCAATTCTTACTACCCGCCGTGGTGCCTGCCAGAATGCGGCCCTTCCGCAAGGGGGCCGCTGTGTTTAATATTGATTTTACCAACAGACTGCCCGCGACCCTGCCCGGGGTGCCGCGTAATCAGGTGGTAAAATTCAACAATAGCTGGGTACATATCGGCCAAGGCCCAACTGTCAATATTTTTGAATATTTGGTCGTTTATCGCGCAATGGTTCATAAAGTGGGCGGCCCGCCAGCATTTGCTGCACCTCCACCAACTCTGCCGGGCCAGCTAGGCACACCATGGGCCGCTAATTGGGGGCTTCCTACGGGCAACGCTGACCTTGAAGGTCAGGTGCCGGACGGGCGCGGCGGGCGATATTTCGATGGGATCGGTGTGGCGTATATCCAAATTGATATCACCAATGGGAATCCAGGAGCGGCAATTAATGTCGTAGTCGATCAGATTATGCTTAATAGCGACGGTTATGAAGATCCCCGAATTTTTGAGGCGAATGGGCGTTATTTTATTCATTCGCATCGTTACCAACCCGATAGCTTCCGCGGTGTATCCGGCCCAGATCATCGGGTCTATACAGGTTATGCACCCTATCGAACTCCTTTCGAGCCAGATAACATTGACAGGGAGAACAGAGCGCTTTTTGTCAAAATCACCGAACTTGAATTACGGGGAAACATGCCGTTTTTGGGCCAGGAATTTTATTTTGGCAGCAACGTTTCTACTGAACAGGAGAAAAACTACGGTTTCTTTATGGACGGGGATACACTGTGCGCCGTTTACGGCGTCGCACCGAACGACCGACCGTTCACCATATTACGCGCCGTACGCGGTCTTGGTGGGCAAGCCGTTAACCAATTCCCGCGTAGCGGTCGTTTCCTCGTTGAAGAATTCCAACCCAATACTCTCACCGATACTGATAGCTTCTTGCAGATACAAGAAATGTATAAAAGCCTTATCCCTGGAGAACCTGTGACGGTATTCTCATCAAGCGGGCCCTTAATTTGGAATGTTGGCCTCAATCGCTGGCAAGGCGTTGGCCATGTAAAGGTTAAACATGTTTTGATTTGGAATTATATGGAGCAATTGTCGTCAGCGGCACATGAGGTGGCAAATACTACTGACTTCGCTGCTACCGTCACTGCCAACGCCAATGCAGCCTGCACCGCTTTGATGACAGATGATGCTTTTGTTGCGGCAGTCCGTGCTTATCTGGTCAATAACCTGGATTTTGTCTATCCGTACGTTAATAACTACCTCGGAATGGCCCCTACGCCAGAAGATCGAGACAAGTTTATTTCTGCACTTAATAGGGGGCTTATCAGAAGTAGTCTTTTCCGACGTGTTGCTGAGGCTTATACTCTACCTCAAGGACACGTTTCGCCTTGGCAGAATAATTTGCTTGCTAACCCCCGTCTTCCTACGGACACTCGTGTAATCTTCCACCCTAGCTGTTTTTATTTCAGTTTCTTTTTCGAACTTGACGCGAACAACTACCAGTTAAATCGATTCTCCAATGCGTTTCTGGTATATGATCCGGCCAACCCCCATTTCCTTCAGTTTGCTGCTAATCTTGCTCCTTTGGGCCCAGGTTTTGTAATGGGGTTCGGTGAAGATGACAACCGGACGAAATTTTTGTATTTGGATGCGACCGAGTATAATGACGGTATGGCGCATACCGCCGGTCCAACCTTTCATCCGGTAAATTTTGAGTTTGTACTTAATAATCAAGCTGAAGGTATCATTTAGCGTACTGCTTTGTAGCCGTCCGGTGATCCACCTCTCTTCAGACTGATGGTGTTACATTAGGCTCAGGATTCAATTTCAATAATTTAAGACCTGCATCTCTTGCAGAATATCAGCAAACGCCCGGCGCTCTAAAATTGCCGCTTTGCTGTAATACCCATGCTTCCACGCATTCTTATTGCCTTTTGGAGCTCCCGGATTGGTTCCACCGTGCATTCTGCATCGCCCGTTCTTCATCGCTGGTGATTGGCACAACGTTTTCCGCCTCGTCTTGGCAAGGCAACGTTTCGCCTGGTGCATAGGTAATTGTTTCGCTTGCATGGGATTGTCCCTCCGGTTTTGGTTGTCCCCCTCCCTCCGCATGGTGAACGTCACCGACGATAGCCTGCCCGCCTTCATTTACATAAACACGCTCAACTCTAACGGTCTGCTGTGCTTTCTGGCGATATCGCTTTAGGGTTTCTACTTGAGAGGCGTATGTCCGCATCAGCTTATTGGCCTGATTGGAATAGTAATTTAGATGGTCTATGCGGTCGCACGTCTGCATTCGTGTCAAAGCCGTCATTGCTGCGGCATGGGTCGCAACCATTTGTGAAGCCAGCATGGATTCAACTTCGTTCTGTGGATCAATCCCAGACATGGCAGCAAAAACCCCGTTATCATCTATCACCGAGACTGTTTTTACTGCTCCGGTGACCTTGGTTGCGGCCCAAGACGCAAAGTCCGGGTCTTCAGTCCCGAAGGTATTAAGCAGCTTTAAATGAAAGGAGGAACCATAGGCTACATCGACAGTATTTGTCTTTTCACCTTCCGGCAATTCTTTAACTTTTGGCGCTTTGAAATCAATCGGCCCGTCTGAATCAGGTGCAAATTTACCCATCAGCGGCCACCAATCATCAAAGACTTCTGGTTTGGCCTGTTCGGGTCCAGTCTGCCGCTCATAGCGCGGGCCTGTTCGTTTGCTTGCCTAACACCCAATGACGGTTTGTTCGGGCTTGGCGCTGTTGACATTAAAGCCCTCGCCAAATCAAGGCGTTTGTTCTGTTCCGGGTCCATGTGCTGCTGCATTCCGACAGAGCCGACCGTTCCGGCAATTCCAGGGGGGACGATTTGACGTGCAGGCATATGCGGGCTTGTCGCTGCCCTTGCCTTGCTGGCGTTGGCGGCGTTACGTGCGGCACCTGTGATGTCCTTAACGAACGGAAGATTTGCCACAAAGGAACCAACGGCGCGGCTGTTCCCGAATACATCTTGAGCTAAACGGCTCAGTGTTGAGGCTGTCGCTGAATGATTGACTGCACCCGGCGCTCGCTGAGTCACATTACCGATGATACCGGCGAAGCGTTGCAGCTTCCGGCGCTCTTTCAAATTAAATAATTCCGCCAGGAGTTCGGGGCTGTCCCGCATAGCCTTGTCAAAGGCGCGGGGGAACTTCGCAACCATCGCCTTATCGTCCGGGAATAGCTTTAAAAACGCTTCCTCACGTAAGCCCTGCCATGCTGGGGAGTCTTCCCCTACAATGGCCTTAATCCGTCTCAGCGCCTTCGTTGCGCCTGTCTTTCCGCCAAGCTGGGACGAACCGAAAAGGAAGCGGGTGGCCTCGCTTGGTTCCATCAGAAATGTGCCGTCTTGCTGGTCTACCAACTTTTCCAGAATTTTATCGCCTTGGAACTTTTTAGAGAACTCAGCGCGCAATGAACGGGCGTTTTTAAAGGCATCTATTGCGGTGGTGTCACCGGTCAATAAAGCATCATCAACGGCACTATCCAGATAACCATCGAGCGATTTGCGGATATTTCCTGCTGCTGCGCGTTCTATCGGATCGGCGGACTGGGAAAGACGGCTGACCTGTTGCCGATAGGCTTCAATGGCTTTCATGGACACCGATTTGATATTTCCGGGAAACCGCTTTTCAAAGCCCTCAAGCTGTTTGACAAGTGAGGCGGCCTTCGGGGCTGTTGCGGGGTTGAACTCGGTAAAGTTCCGACGCACTTGTTGCGCCATGCCTTTAATGCCTGATTTAAGCACCCCGGCCTTGCGCCCAGCGGCTTCCTGATAGGCGTCTCGTATTCCAGCCTTGGCAGTATCCATGCTTTCCCTAAGCGCGTTCTGCGTCGCCTGTAGGCCTTCATACGGGGCGATATTCTGCCCGCCAATTTCGTTTTGGAAACCGGCGCGAGCGCCCATGACGCTATCTGTCTGTCGTTCACGGAATCCCCGAAGCGAATCCTCAGCGCCGGGACCGTACCCGCCTTTCAGGGCCATGTCTTCAAAACCCTGTTGACGCACCCGGCCCGTAGCATCACCCTGCGACAACAAAATATCGAATTCACGCGCCTGCGCTCGCCTTGCGGCGCTGGTCAGGTCATCCGGCGTCACGGCATCGCGGGCCATTTGTTCGAACTGGCGTGAAAATTCCGGCGTGATGTCGTCGGGGTCGATTCCCAGCCTGCTCAGTGTCTTCCGTCCGGCACTGGTCAATGTGCCGTTCCGGGCCATCTTGGGAGAACGAAAGAACTTGCGGAAAAATGGTTTCAGCATAGGTGATGCGAACTCAAAAACGCCGCCGCCGAGGGTCGCAATGGCGGCGTTTGTCGGGTCAATTCCCTGTTCAGATCCGGCTTGCCCTGCTGCGATATCCTGAACAACAGAACCAGCACCCGCAGCTAAGCCAACACCAACGGCCCGCCCCAATGCTCCTGCACCACCAGCGATCCGCCCGCCCGCCGTTGCAAAGGGCAGTTCAATTAGCGCCGCCGTCCCGATGTCGCTAATGTCCTGGCCGCTGAATCCGGGTTCGTTCAGGTAATATTTCTTGCCGTCGCGGTTAACGATGACATTGCCGTTCTCGTCAATTTCCATGGGGTCATTCGCGAAAAACCGGCGGTAGATATCACTTTTTCCGAGGTCGCCTCTGGACAAGCTGAGCTTAGCGCCAAGAACACCCTCCCCCTCTTTAAATGTGGATTGCACATCTTTCGGCAGCTCGGATATGTCCGGGCTTTTCCGTCCCTCACCCGTCCAGGCGTCCGATACATACTCAATCGCGCTGTTTGCCGCGTCGCCTACTGCGTCCAGCATTTGAGAGCCGAAAGACTGTTGCGGAACTTGTGAAAATGTCTGCTGCATGACCTGCTGGATGGTGGCGTCATCGGTCCCGGTCGGGAATTCAATTACCGATCCGTCCGGGCCTTCAATTTCGATTATATCTGCCATTTTTCTTGATTCCTGTTATATATGGGCAATGCGATTTCTTATTGTCATTGCTGGCTTGTTTTCGTTCTTGGCTCACGCGGGGGAGATAACCGCGCTCGATAGCTGGCTCAACAGCCTGCCCCCCATGAATAGCCAAGACCGCGCCGCTTTCGATAATGCGGCGCGGTCCATGTATCGCCAGGACTGCAACTGCCTCACCTTTTTGTTTAAAGGAGAAACGCGAACCGCGACGCTGCCTTTAGACGACTCGTTCCGGCGTCTTTTAATTGATGGTATGGAAAGAGGTGCTGTCATTCCTATATCTCCAAATGGGCAGGGCTCTTAGCGCCCAAGCCGCCGATCTAAGCTGATATCTTTCTCAGAATTACCGACACCCGCCAACGGATTGCCAACGGGCTCTAACGCGCCGGTCTGGGGGTTCCATCTGCGTCTAGCCACAACACCGGCACCCGGAACAGGCGCACCACCTCCGGCACCAGACAGGCCAATACCTGGCGGGGTTGCCTCGGGCATGGTTGCGGGCAAGATTTCGTCCAGACTTGGGAATTGTCCGCGATAGTCTACAATCACATTTTCAGGCGATAAGTCGAAAGCGCTGGCAAGGCGTCCATACTCACTCCGAAGGTTGTCGTGTTGCCTGCCTTGGGTTTCGTACAGCTCACTAGCTCGCGTCACGAAATCCCGGCGCATGTCTGGCGACAACCGTTCTCCTCCTGTTACTCGACCGACCGCCGCCTTGATCCGTTCACCGAATGCACCTGAATTCGCAGCGGTAGCGAACTCTGATTCTCGGACAACAGATCCGGGGTCCAGAACTTTCATAAAATTGAAAATTAGGGCCAGGTCACCCGCCGGGGAAGCGTCCTTCGCGCTCGCCAGCACCCGACCGTAAGCGTCGCGGGCTTTCACAAAGTCACCGGCACCAGCGGTGAATGCCTTCCGTAATTTATCGGCCTGGTCGAACGTTTTATCCGCGCCCGGATTCTCCGCTCTCTGGACTGCGGGGAATGCGCGGGTGCCGTCCCTGTTGTACAGATAACCGTCAGCGGCCTTGATCGGCGCTTCCGGGCCGCCCGGTTTGGAAAGGACGTTAATCTGACCGGTTTGAGTGTTTCTTTGGGCAACGGTTCCGGGCGAGAAGCCGAGGCTTGATGCATCCGCCACGCTCTCCCATTCGGGCGTTTGATTCCCCATGAGAGCTTGGACGAGTTCCATTTTATTTGCCGTCTGCGCGGTGTCTGTATTTCCGCGCAGCACGTCATATGCCGCCTGCGGGTTGCCCTGCATTTCCAGTTTTCCGGTGTCTGGGTTTGTCCATCCTCGCGCCGCCCGGGCCGCCTGCTCGAGCGTGTCCTGATATGCGGCGTCGCGTTTTTTCAAGTCGTTATTTTCCCCCCTCAGCATTGCGGCCATAATCAAGCGTGACGCGCCGTTTATGAAACCGGCTCCGGGAGTATTTGATTGTTGCATGGGTGCGAGGACTTGCGAGCGCAGATAGTCGCGTTTGAAATTCCGCTGCTGCGAAGGCGGTTGTGGAAACTGCTGGCGTCCCATTAACGCTTGGGCAAGCATTTGATTTTTGTAGGGGTTCGACATCGTTTTATTCTCTCTAATTAGTGAATTATGACTTCAAGGCCGTAAGCCTTGGCGGCGGCGTCGGGTCTATTTTCGATCCACCACCGAAATGCGGAAAAGACTTCGGGGGCGTTGAATGTCTCGAAAAATGCGGGGGCAAGCACTGGGTCGCTGTTGGTGACATTCGCCCACACCGCGCCAGCTATCGCGATAATTTCGAAAGGGTGTTGTCTGCTTAATGCGTGTCGTTCTTCTATGGGGATTTCAAATAATGCCAATGCGAAGGCCCTTGCCGGGTCGTCCACATGAATATGCCTCTCTACATCTTCCGCAATGTTGAGGGCGTCGGCAATTTCACACCAGCTCTCTACAGGGTCGGATGAATACCGCGCTTTCGCGGCTTCAAAGGATTTCGGGGAGAGGGCATCAATATACTCTGCGCCATCCGTGATCTGGTTTGTGTCAACTTTCTGCATAAGGTTTCCTACTCAATAAAAACAAATTGCGTTAGCGGGCATAGGTGACGGCGCAACCGTCAACCATATGCCGTTGTGAAAGATTTGGAATTCAGGGGGTAAGGCGACCGCCCCCGGCTTGGATGGGGTGCATTCAATCCGAAGTTCTGCGCGGTATGGGACAAGAGCAGACAGGCCGGGAGCGGTATCTTGTTTTCTGCTAAGGGCAGATAATTCGTTTTTTTGTTTCATTGCTCATATCCATTACCATTTCAGAAAGCCCTTCAAATTGAATGCGCTCGCATTCTAGCGCCCGGAAAAACTGAAGGCGTAACGCGTTACATACCGCCTCCGGCAATCAAATTTTTGACGGCCTCCGATAGCGCGGCTGGATCGTCGCTTTCGCTGAAGTCGATAACCCCGCGGTCGACTAGCACCTCCCTCTCCAGACACCCAAGCTCGATTTGAATTACTTTGATGTCCGATTGCTTGCGGGCTCTGTGGCGACGCTGGCGCTCACGGTTCAAGCGCTGGCGTTCTGTCGCGCTGGTATCTGTCATACGGAACACCCCGCAGCGACCTTAAGGTCTTCGGGAGGTGTGTCGATTGATTTCCACGCCTCAAGGATTTCTTCTGTGGTTAGCGTTCCATTGATCTCTTTGTCTTCAAGGGGTGAAAGTAGTTTGTGTTCTTGTAGACGTGCCAGAGCTGTAAAGCCTTCATTTGCAGACAAACCTAAGTCTGCAATTATGCGGTTCCTGGCTTTAGCCTCAGCATTCGCCCGTTTGGTTTCTTCTTGTTGTTTCTTCTGAAAGTCAGAAAGCGAATTGTCGCGTTTAGGCGGCAAGACAATTCGCGGTCGGTCATTGGCTGGTTTTTTTTCTTCTGAATGAGGCGGATTACTAAGAGGATTAACATCAATGGATTCGTAGTACCCCTGAGTACCATTTTCTTGAACCGTAGAGTACGCACCCCCGTACCCCTGAGTACCATTTTCTATAATTTCACCCGTTTCAGGGTCAAATTTGTCTGTTTTCCCCCCATCATCATTAAAATGGTACACTAGGGTACGATTAACGAGATTAAGGCTATATGTGCACGTCATATGCCTTCCCCGGTGGGTTATCTTATCAATCCATCCAAAACCGCACAGGCGGGCAATAGCGCGTCTCACACTCCCTGAATGACAACCGACCTCGCGGGCGATGAGCGCATGGGACGGCCACGCGGTATAATCATTCTTTAGGTTTATGCGTTTCAGGATTTGCCATGCGACACGCGTATCCAAGTCTTTAAGCCGCGTATCCATTGTGAGGCGGTCATAAAAACCCAGCTTTGCGGCTGTAAACTCTTTCGCGTCCATCCTAGCCATTTGGGAGGCTCGCCTTCACCCCGCTTTCGCCAGTGCGCGGGAAATTATAAGTCGCAAAATCACCAAACAGGCCACGCGCCAAGGCGTCCCAATCTTGCGCCGCGACTCTTGCCTCGTTGCGATAAGGGCCTCGGAAGACACCACCCTCTTTTTGCAGCCGAGCTTGGAATTTCCTTTTTTCAGGGTAGAAAACGACACCACGGAAACCGAAAGAATTTTCCGTTGTTGATCTGTTTGAAGCGTTTTGAGCACTAGTCACAATCCGCAAGTTTGCGCGTCGGCAATCGAGTGGCTTACCATTGACGTGATCGACAAGATCATTCTCGCCAGCGCCCATGACTAGCCTGTGAAGATAAACTCGTCTTCCCTCGACATATGCGGCGGCATACCGATTTTTGGTCCCGCCACGGCTCCAGCGATATTCTCGGACAAGGTGGGCGTCGGTCGCATCAACTAACGCGACCTCACCCGTATGCAAAACAATTTTGTGAACAACCATCAGCGCGTCCCCGCAATATCAGGCGCGGGTGCTGTTTTGAATTCATGCGTTAGTGTTGAATTGTCGTTACAAAACGGTTTGCCGCCAACAACGATCAGGCCGGGCCAGTGAGCCGCCAAAATGGGGAAGCGTTCGCCATCAATGGCGGTCGCCTTTAATGCGTTGAACTCACGGAGTTCTTGAGATTTCAAAAAATACTTGCCCTCTTCGGGCGGAATGATATGTTTCATAGCAATATTAATCCTTGAGCGGGTTAATTGGAAAAGAACACGAAAGCCCAGCGCGCCAACGCTGGGTTTTTCTTGTTCATGCTGCATGAGGTTGAGGCGCTTCTGCCAGTCTATCGGCCTGCCACTTGTCGGCGACAGAGACAGGAACCAAAGTCGCCTTACCATTCTTTATGTACGAAAGACGGCCTGCCTTGCATTCTCGGTAGAACGTAGCGCGGCACATGCCGAACGCTTGGCAAAACTCGCCAAGACGCCAGTTCACCCGAGAGATGTTGCTTGAATTAGACACGGTTGCTTCTCCTTGTTTATGGTTGAACAAGGAATTTGTAACACATCGATTTTGTGAACATTTATTGCCACGCTGGGGTTTCGTGGCAATAGATCAAAGCCGCAGAATTCCTACCCTTGGCAATAATGGGTGTGAATTATTGCCAAGATTAATTGCCACCGTTTTTGGTTTGTTTGGGTATTCGCCCTTCTTTACGCATCTTAGACACATGTTTTCTCGCGGACTCACGACCGGGAATATTGCTTTTACCTTCTGCGGTCATTTTAGCCACGGCGACTTGAGCCAATTTTTCATTGGTCTGGCGCTTTATCCAATCAGAACCATCATCGCTTCTTCCTAAAGCTTTCGCTCTCTCAAGAAGAGCCTCTTCGAATCCATCGTAGTCTTTCTCGACATCCCGGCCCCGATTAGATGGCTGATCGGCTTCAAACGTGCCCGGTAATTCTATGGGCTCTCCCGGCCAAATATCTAGAATTATGTCGCGAGAAAAACGTGCGCTAGCAATTGGGTTTCCGGCTAGATTTATGACACCCGCCAAGATGTTGGTGATATGCCTATGATTAGTTTCACCCTTTGAGGGGGCGAATGTATCATGCTCTGGCTCACCTCTTGGAAACTCAGGTTTAATGGTCCCAGTATAAATTGAATTGAGAAGTTCAGTCGCGGCTACAGCAACAACATCACGCACAGAATTTTTGTCGTGGTTCGGAAGCTTTTTGAGTTCCCATTCATAAACAGGCCAATTATCAGGAGCGTCGATAATATCAAATCCAATCCAAGCGATAACTTGCTCAACACTCCAAAACTTTTTTAACGGTCCTTGTTTGAGCGGCATACTATGTTGCCTTTTGTCCACTAAGTTTGATTACTTGGCCCCTGACTTCACTCGGAGTCCCGCAATACACTGCCCATGCCTCCATGAGCTTGCGACGCTTTTCAAATAAATCTCCGCGCTGATATGCGGCCTCCACCTTATCGGGCAACGCATGAGCCAGCGCCTTCTCCGCAACCTCACGGGAAAAGCTTGATTGCTCCGCTGCCCAATCCCTAAATGTAGACCTGAACCCATGACCGGTAAGATTTTCATATCCCATGCGCTCAAGTAACTTTAAAAAAGCCATGTTCGATATTGGCTTTTCTCCGCTCATGCCTGGGAACACATACACTTTGCTTGATGAAACTTTTCGGGCGCGATCTACGGCCATAATGGCAGGTTTTGAAAGAGGGACTTTATGCTCTATTCCCATTTTCATACGATCAGCGGGAACCGTCCATACTGCACCGTCGAATTCATCCCATTGAGCACCGATTACTTCACCAGTGCGGCCAGCCGTTAAAATCAGGAATTCCAAACCAATCGCGACAACACCCTCGCGGCCTCTTAGTTCAACAAGGAAATCACCAATCTCGGAGTAGGGTAGCGCTGAGTGATGTTTGACCTTTGCAATATCTGATTTCTTGGGGAGCAATACACTTAGGTGCCCCTTCCATCGCGCAGGGTTTTCACCCTTGCGATATCCTTGGACCTTTGCCCAATCAAGAACGGCCTCTACCCGTCCCCTGACTCGTGTTGCCGTCTCCGTGCGAGTACGCCATATGGGCTCCAGGACTCTCATCACCGCGCCTGTATCTACGGATGCTACAGACAAGTCTCCAATTTCTGGAAACGCATATTTCTCTAGAGTGCTTGTCCATTGCGCCGCGTGTTTGCGGTTTTTCCATGCAGCCTGGTGGGAAGTGATATATGCAGCGGCACATTCCTTGAAGGTTTTTTCAGTAACGGTTTCAAGTTTAAGCGCGTTCCGCTTAGCCTTCCGATCCTCTATTGGATCGACACCATCATATATAAGTTTTCGCGCAGCCTGTGCAGAGATACGCGCGTCGGCTAATGGTATTGTATGAATGGAGCCCAAGCCCATTTCACGGGCCTTCCCATCCATCTTAAATCGGAATAGCCAGGACTTCGCGCCAGAGGCACTTACCTGCAAATAAAGCCCTCCGCCATCGCCGTATTTACCCTTGCGTTTCTCACTCGCAACGCGGCGTGCTGTTAGCTTATTCATGGATCGTGCAAAAGTGTCCACCATACTCTGTACCCATACATCTACCCACACCAATGACCGAGATTATAGGATACATTGAGAGACATGTATAGATAAACGAAATCCCCCAACCCTTGATAACAAAGGGGTTTGAGAGACAAAGAGAAACAGTGAGAAATGGTGAACTGGCGGAGAGTGAGGGATTCGAACCCTCGATACGGTTTCCCGTATACTCCCTTAGCAGGGGAGCGCCTTCAGCCACTCGGCCAACTCTCCGCATTTGGCGATCGCCAATCTGTAGGCGGGAACGTACCCTGTTTCATATCAAAAACAAGGATAAATTGCTCCTATCCGCGTGCCCGGGCCTGTCTGTTTTCCCGAAAGCTGCGGCTCGCTTTCAATTGAACGGGGGCCACCGATCCCGGTTCGAGCGGTGCTGCGACAGCAGCTGAAATTAATCCATCGGTCAGGCCTCTCAAAGTCGCCACATTGCTGGCAAAAACACAATGCGGATGGCCGGCAGCGGCATAGATCGTCTCGAACCGTTTGAGCGAGCGGTCAATAACAACAGGCAGCTTACCGGTCAGGCCAATCGGTGGAATGCCGCCGATGGTAAACCCGGTTCCATCCTTGACCTCGGCGGCCTGTGGGCGACGGACCTTTCCTTGCAGATTGAACGCAGGTGCAAGCGCGGATTCAATGCATTGATGATCCCCTGCAACCAGCGCCATGACCAATTGCCCGTCAATGGCAAAAACCAGGGATTTGACAATGGCACCAAGCGGACATCCCACTGAAGCCGCAGCGTCCTCGGCGCTCCGTGCCGTCGCCGCGAGTTCGACCACATTGTCGTCCAACCCGGCATCTGCCAGGACTTTACGAACCCGTTCCACCGATTTCTTTGTGAGCGCGCTCAAGGACTTCTCCTCATCCGTTTGCGTTCGGCAGCATAACGCCTTACCGCTGAGATACGTAAAGACATTCCATGCGTCTGTTCAATGTTTCTTTTATAGGCTAATTTCGTAATATCTGATACTTAATGATTAAGTAATATACTTAAGAATACTGTATATATATTGATTTAATCCAACACAGAACGCCTAGCAGATATTTAAATGAGCCGCTCAATCGACAGATTAACAGATGCCACCAACGCACTACGCGACGCGGAAGCAGCGCTTTCACAAGCGCTGGACAGTGAGACCAGCCTCCTTGAAGCCCAGCAGCAGCGAATTGCTGAATTAGCCCATGAAATTCGCACCCCCCTCAATGCCGTCATCGGCTACGCACAGATGATCAGTGAAGAGACGCTTGGAGATATTGGAAACCCCGCCTACAAGGATCACGCTAGAACCATTCATCAGGCAGGCATGCATCTGATGGAAATCTGCGATACCTTACTGGGTGAATTTCTGAACACTTCCGAAGCGTCCGAATCGCCTTCTGAAGAGACAGATGCCCGCCAGACCATCGCTGGCGTCATCAATTTGTTCAGCTGGATGGCCAAGGAGCGAGGCGTTACACTGTCATCTGAAATCGACGAAAATTTCCCCCTGCTCAAAACAAACGCCCGACAGCTCAACCAGATTCTGATCAATCTGGTTTCCAACGCGATCAAGTTTACGCCGAGGGGTGGTACGGTTGGGATCAATGGCCGAGTCGACAAGCAATCCGGGGCGATGATCCTTATCGTTCAGGATAACGGCACAGGTATTTCCGAAGTGGATTTGCTCAAAATCCGCAAACCTTTCGAACAAGGCTCAATATCCTCACCGCATGGCGACCAGGGCACGGGGCTCGGTCTGTCCATTGCCAGCCGTCTGGTTGACGAACTGGGGGGGGAGATGGAAATCGCCAGCCAGGATGGTGACGGAACGATTGTGACCATCACCCTTCCCGCCGTTGAGGGTTATGACCTGACAGACAAAGTTAAAGCGAAATTAAAAAATATCAGGTAAAAAGGAAGCTGCCTTTTACGACCCATGATCGCATGCGGAAGGATATTCTGATGACTTTACGCCTACGGCTTTTTTCGCTTTGTGCGCTTTTCCTAATGTCTATCTGTACTCTGGGAGCATCTACGCAAGCCGAAACACTGATGCAATGCATGACTAAATGTGTCCAATATGAAGGGAATACGGATGCTGCAGAAGCCACCTGCAAAAGTCGTTGCGCAAAAATTGCCTTGCCACAAAGCTCTGGCGAAAACCAACCCAGTTGCATGGCAGTTTACAAAAAATGCAACCGCTCTTGCACCAAAGCCGAAAACAACTGTCGACGCGATTGCAAGGAAGCTCTAATGGGCTGCAAATAAACACCTGATTACACGTCTAGCATGGCCTATCGCCCTTCAGCGTGACGCGGTTCAAAACCCGCTCATAACCGCTATAGTCGTTCAGCGGGAAATGCTGGGTGCAGCGGTTATCCCAGAACGCTACCGCCCCTTCGCTCCAGCGAAACCGGCAGGTAAATTCTTCGCGGGTCTGATGGTGAAACAGATATTCGAGAAGGCCTGCGCTCTCCTCCTGTGTCATTCCCTCAAAACGGACCGTATGCGCATCATTCACATACAAGGCTTTCCGTCCTGTTTCCGGATGGCTGCGGACAACCGGATGGACACTTTCCAGGACTTGGCCCTCGGAAGATTTTCCGGAGTCCCTGATCCGGTTGGCGCGCGTGTCACTCACTTGAGACTTGTGTGCGCTGTTAATCGCCTTGAGCCCTGAAAGCAGGTTTTTCATCCCATCCGACAAGGTTTCATAGGCTTTGGTCATGCTGGCGAACAGCGTATCACCACCAATGGGTGGCAATTTGCGTGCATGCAGAACGGTCCCCATGGGCGGCTTTTCGAGATACGTTGTATCGCTATGCCAAAGACCGCCAAAATTGATTGTTTCATGGGCTTTTTTAATTACAGGTGTTACACAGGGGTACCCGGGCAATCCTTTGATAAATGGATATTCTCCCGGTTCACCAAATGCTTTACAGAAATCCAGTTGCTGTTGCGGGCTCATGTCCTGATCACGGAAAAAAATCACGCCATGTGTGAGAAGTGCAGACCGTAGCTTTTTGATCAACGTTGGCGACAAGGAATCTGCCAGATTAAGGCCTGAGATTTCGCAGCCAATGACGGGGCTTAACGGCTCGAATTTGATGCCGGTATCAGACATCATGACATGGCCTTCTAATAAACAAACGCTTTGCTATAAAAATCGACAAACCCATTTTTCACTCCCTGTATGCTTTTTGGTATTGTTCGCCCATTTTTCCCTATCGAGCAGGTTACGTCACGGAATCTTGTCACGTGTATTTTCATTCTCATTCTCTCGTAAGGTTGCTGAAAGATTTCAATCGTATGTTCAACCCATGGGAAAAAAGATTCTGATCGTTGAAGATGATACAATGAATATGAAGCTGGTGACGGATTTGCTTCATGTCTTTGGCTATGACACGGTCCAGTCTCAGGATGGTGAGGACATTGAGAATCTGATCCGCGAGCATCATCCCAATCTGGTCCTTCTCGATATACAGTTGCCACGGCGTTCCGGGTTACAAATCGCTCAGGAACTGAAAGCCTTACCCGATTTGAAACGCATTCCGCTGATTGCCGTAACCTCATTGACAGAATCCGGCGACCGCGGGATCTTCCAGAAATACGGATTTGACGATTATCTCGCAAAACCCATATCCATCAGAACGTTTCAGAACACCATCGACAAATACCTGACGCGTTGTCAGCCGACCATGACATTCGTGAATTAGTTCTTAGGCAATTCTTAACCCAGACCCGCCATGCTGTTGGCATCTAATAATGAGATGGCAATGGGGTCGGTACAATGGCAACCCAGTTTCAGCGCATCAGGAAATTACACCACCGCATCCATTGGATGGGCGAAGCCTTTGGCAATGTCCTGGTTGACGCCTTTCATCTGCTTGCCCTGTTTGCCATTGGCGCGACCATCGTCTGGGCTGCGGCTCATGCCTTTTCGGGCATGGTTGATCGCGGCGTCGCGACAATTGACGATATTCTGCTCCTGTTCATTTATCTGGAACTGGGCGCCATGGTCGGAATTTATTTCAAGACCAACCACATGCCGGTGCGCTTTCTGATCTATATCGCCATGACTGCGCTGACCCGCCTGATGTTTGGCTTCATTGGTGTCGAGCATGAAGCCGATACGCGCATTCTTATTGTCGCTGGCGGCATTCTGGTGCTCGCTCTGGCCGCGCTGGTGATCCGCATCGGCTCCAACCGCTTCCCTTCCATTAAAACGCCTGCGCCCAATTTGCTGACACAAGAGCCGGACTGATCCCGGGTTGCAGTAATATAAAGAATGGTCGAGCGGCCTTTTTCTTTTCAGTGCTATTTCAATCTATGTGACTAGGTCACAGACATGCCGCCGCCTATAGTATTTCCTGAGAGAACATAAATTCCCGCGATACTGCGGACGTCACTCAGGAGATTTTCAAATGACTAAGAATGTTGGAACAATAGATCGCGTACTCAGGGTTATTCTGGGCCTTGGCCTGCTCGCGTTTGCGCTTGTTGGACCCGAAACCGGTTACAACGCTTGGGGCTATATCGGCATCGTTCCCTTACTCACAGCCGCTATGGGCTGGTGCCCAGCCTACACGCTGTTTGGCCTTCGCACCTGCCCGTTCCATTCCAAAACGGAGTAAACTGCCCTTAATAAAGGCAACCCTAGCCACCCAGCTTGTCGCGTAGCAGTTTGTTGACGGCTTGCGGGTTGGCTTTGCCTTGGGTTTTTTGCATGACCTGGCCGACAAACCAGCCGATCGCCTTGCCGTTACCCGCACGGACGTCATCAGCCTGCTCGGGGTTATCGGCAATCACCTGATCGACGGCAGCCTCAATGGCGCCTGTATCGGTGATCTGCTTAAGACCCTTTTCTTCGACGATGATGGCCGGGTCCTGTCCGGTTTCGAACATGACCTCGAATACGTCCTTGGCGATCCGCCCGGAGATCGTGTCATCGGCCATCAAATCCAGCAGCTTGCCCAGATGTTCGGCACTGATCGGGCTTGTGGCGATATCCTTTTCCGCCGCATTGAGTGCCCCAAACAGGTTGCTGATCACCCAGTTGGCTGCAACCTTGGCATCGCGCCCTTTGGCCACAACTTCAAAATAATTCGCCGTTGCCCGCTCCGCCACCAGCACATCGGCGTCATAGGCTGACAAACCCATATCGTCCATAAACCGGCGCTTTATCTGGTCCGGCAGTTCCGGCAGATTGTTTTTGATCCCGTCGACAAATTCCTGTGTCAGCACCACCGGCAACAAGTCGGGGTCCGGGAAATAGCGGTAATCATGGGCAAATTCCTTGGCCCGCATAGAGCGGGTTTCACCGGTGCTGGGGTCAAACTGGCGGGTCTCCTGAATAACTTCACCGCCTGATTCCCAAACCTCCACCTGCCGCTCGGCTTCATATTCAATGGCCTGCATCATGAAGCGCACAGAGTTAACGTTCTTCGTCTCTGTCCGGGTTCTGAGCTCTGTTTCACCGACCTTGCGCACAGAGACGTTCACATCGGCGCGCATGGAGCCCTGCTCCATATTGCCGTCGCAGGTTTCCAGATAGCGGACAATGGATCGCACCTTACGCACATAAGCCCCCGCCTCTTCCGGCGAACGCATATCGGGCATGGAAACAATCTCCATCAGACAGACACCGGCCCGATTGAGATCGATGAAGGTGCGGCGCGGGTCCTGATCGTGTAGCGATTTCCCAGCGTCTTGTTCCATGTGCAGGCGCTCGACACCAATTTCGCGCTGGCTGCCATCGGCCATATCAAGAACCAGCGTTCCACCGCCAACAATGGGGTGCAGGAACTGCGAAATCTGATAACCCTGTGGCAGGTCCGCATAAAAATAGTTTTTCCGCTCGAACACAGAATGCAGATTGATTTTGGCGTTCAGGCCCAGACCGGTTTTTACGGCCTGTTCAATGCAGTGCTTGTTGATGACCGGCAGCATACCGGGCATGGCCGCATCAATGAGCGAGACCTGACTGTTCGGTGCCGAGCCGAAAGCCGTGGCCGAACCCGAGAACAGTTTGGACTCGGAGATCACCTGGGCATGGATTTCAAGACCGATCACCAGTTCCCAGTCACCGGTTTCACCTTGGATAATGTAGCTCATTGGCCACGCCCCCAGCCTTTGGGTTGCGCACTGAAGGCGGCTTGCTGCTCCAGAACGTCCGCTGCGCGGAGCAAGGTTTCTTCGTCAAAGGGCCGACCAATCAGGTGCAGGCCCAATGGCAAACCGTTATCGGACATCCCACCCGGCACGGAAATTCCCGGCAGGCCCGCAAGCGAGGCAGGCACCGTGAAAACATCGTTCAGATACATGGCAATGGGATCATCCATTTTTTCGCCAATGGCAAAAGCCGCCGAAGGCGCCGTCGGGGTGAGGACTACATCCACGCTCTCAAAAGCAGCACGAAAATCCTCGGCGATGCGGGTCCGGACCTGCTGGGCCTTCACGTAATAGGCGTCGTAATAACCGGCCGACAGCACATAAGCGCCAATCAAAACGCGCCGCTTCACCTCATGGCCAAAACCTTCTCCGCGGGTGTTTTCATACATCTCATCAAGGGTTTCACCAGGCACCCGCAGGCCATAACGAACCCCGTCATAGCGCGCCAGATTGGAGGATGCCTCGGCCGGGGCAACAATATAATAAGTCGGCAACGCATATTTGGTGTGTGGCAGAGTGATATCGACAATCTCGGCCCCGGCATCCCGGAACATATCCGCGCCTTTTTGCCAGATCTTACGAATTTCCTCGGGCATGCCGTCAATCACGTATTCTTTGGGAATACCGACTTTCAGACCACGCACATCACCAGAAAGCGCAGATTCAAAATCCGGCACATCCATGGGCGTTGATGTTGAATCTTTTGCATCATATCCAGCCATGCTTTGCAGCATAATCGCTGCATCGCGCACCGTTTTGGTCATCGGGCCGGCCTGATCGAGGCTGGAAGCAAAAGCAACCGTGCCCCAGCGCGAGCAGCGCCCATAGGTCGGTTTCAGGCCGACAATCCCGCAGAACGAGGCGGGCTGGCGGATCGATCCGCCGGTATCCGTGCCAATGGCTGCCAGACTCAAATGCGCCGCCACGGCGGCAGCCGAGCCACCAGAGGAGCCACCCGGAACCCGGTCCTTACCGTCATCCAGCTTCCAGGGGTTTTTAACCGGACCGTAATAGGAGGTCACATTGGCGGAACCCATGGCAAATTCATCGAGGTTGGTTTTGCCGACCATGACCGCACCGGCTTGCCGCAACTGATTGGTGACGGTCGATTCATAAGGTGGCACAAAACCATCCAGAATGTGCGATGCTGCGGTCGTCAAAACGCCTTCCGTACAATACAAATCCTTGACGGCAACGGGGATGCCGTCGAGCGAACTTGCCGCAGTTCCACTTTGCCGACGGGCATCCGCTGCTGCGGCGCGTTCAAGAGCAACCTCCGGTGTTTCCGTGATAAAGGCGTTCAGGTCGCGCGCGACTGCCATGGCGTCGAGACAGGCCTGCGTCAGTTCAACGGATGTTAGGTCTTTTGCGGCCAGTGCATCACGGGCTTCGGTAATGGTCAGTTCGTTAGCTTTGGTCATGTTATTCAACCACCTTGGGCACGGTGAAGTATGGCGGAACCTTGTCCGGCGCGTTGGCCAGCACGCGGTCTTCACAGTTGCCATCGGAAATCACATCTTCACGGAATGGCATGGTCATTTCGGAGACGCTGGTCATTGGCGCCACACCATCTGTATCCACTTCGGATAACTGCTCAACCCAACCAATAATGTTATTGAGTTCATCTGCAAGCGACGGCAATTGGGGCTCTTCTATCTTTATTCGCGCTAAAACAGCAATCCTGCGGACGGTATCCGTGTCCAATGACATGTTGGGCCTCTTTTTTGGAGGGTTTTAAACAATCGGCAAGCAACTAGGTCCGGTTTCAATGGCCGGAAGGTATCACCGCAGAGGGGCCGGTTTCAAGCGATCAAACCGCCTATTGCTGTCGTTTAAGGAGTTCAGCCCAAAGGGGCTCTCCCCAGGCTTCATGCGCCAGCTGCACCGCAGCCTGAAGGGCTGACGGCAGGGACGTTACGGCCACCTCGGCATCCGGCTTGTTTACGGACATACGCTTGCTTGATATTCCATCGAACCGGACCCGCATTTTTTCGTGATCATAAAACAGATTGGTCGACAGAACTTCTTCCAGGTTTATCGCCAAATCCAGAATATCAATGGTGACCTGATGCACCGATTTTTGGCTTGGCACATACGGGCCTTCGGTCAAAAACATAGGCGTTGAGAAGCGGGATGTCTTTCCGTTGAATAGACATTTCCAATCCACCTCATAATCTCCAATCTGAAAGATCTGCCCCTCTGCGGTGCTTTTTCCAACAAAATTAATGGTGTAATCACATTTTGGCTTTGATACAGCCGCCAGAGTTCCCTTGACTTCTTCCCACAAGGTACTGTCGATCACCGGCATCAAAACCGGCTCATAAACAAACCCGACGTCTTTTTCCTGCTCCCGATAGGCTACCCAGTCCTTGTTAGCCCGACCAACCGCGTAAATGCGTGCCCCTTCATCCAAACGCCCGACTTTTTCGGATTTCTGTGTGGGTTTTGCCCGGACATTGACATCGGCCCTCACAATATAGAAGGCCTCAAAAGGCGTTATCTCCGTATCCAGAAAAACTTTTTTTAACGACAGTTGATCGGCATTCTGTGCATAGAGGGGTGTCATCCCCATAAACGAAAACAACAGCCCCCAAAGACAGACCCGCCATCCCCATTGACCCGTTTCAGCCTGATAACACATCGATAAATTGCGCCGCTTGTTCCACATTCAGCCAATTATATGTCAATTTCCTTTCCAGATCATTGATTTCATGGATAATCCGCTGCATGGCTATCGTCGACTTACAATCTATCTCCTCTCTCTTGAACAAAAGCCAGTGCCTGCTGGGGCTGGATCTTGGCAGCAAAACGATCGGACTGGCCGCCTCCGACCCATCGCTGATGATCGCCAGCCCCATTACGACAATCAAGCGGACAAAGTTTATGGCTGATGCCAAGCAGTTGCTTACCTTGAATGCACAACGCAATGTCGGCGGCTGGGTTTTGGGTCTTCCCGTCGGTATGGATGGCGAGGAAGGTCCCCGGTGCCAGTCAACCCGCCAGTTTGCTGCCAACTTTCTGGAGCTGTCGGATATACCCATCGCATTATGGGATGAGCGGCTGAGCACATCAGCCATCAACCGCTTTTTAATCAAGGAAGCCGATATGACCCGCAAACGGCGAAGTCAGGTGGTTGATAAAATGGCCGCCGCCTACATCCTGCAAGGTGCTCTCGATTCCCTGGGGTCAGCGTCTTTATGATCGCCATCGCGATCAGTATCGCACCCATATTCCTGCTGGTCGGCTTCGGTTATCTGCTACGGCGGCGAAACACATTCACTCGCCATTTTTGGGAAGAGCTGGAACGTCTGGTTTTTTACTTTTTGTTCCCGGCGCTTTTGATTTCAAGTATCGGTTCCGCCGATTTAACAGGCCTAGACGTCGCTCCCATTGCTGCGGTTCTTATTACTGCGACCCTGACCATCAGCCTGGGCGTTCTTTTGTTGCAGTCGCTCGTGAAACTGAAAGGCGCGATTATCGCTTCGGCCTTTCAGGGCGTGATCCGCCCCAACACCTATCTGGGCCTGTCAACTGCCGCTGCCTTGTTTGGATCAACGGGCATCCCCCTGACCGCCATCTGTATTGTCGCGGTCATCCCACTCGTGAATTTTCTGGCCGTCATTGCCCATTTGCGCTGGGCGCATTCGGCCCAAACCGCACAAACTGTATCCTGGCATGCGGCATTGTCAGGTTCGATTCGCAACCCCGTTATCATTGCGTGCATAATCGGCGCCCTGTTGAATATTTCAGGGCTCGGGCTGCCCATGGTGGTGGGGCCATTCTTGACTCTCATTGGCAAGGCCGCATTGCCGCTGGGGCTGATTGCCGTTGGAGCCGGTCTCGATATTTCTGCACTCAACAGGCATCGCAACATTCTTGCCTGGACAACCATTGGCAAATTGATCGTTTTGCCGGCCTTGGCTTGGGGCCTCTGTCTGGCTTTTGATATTTCCGACCAATCCGCCGCGATATGCCTGATATTTGCAGCTTTACCTGTATCGGCGACCTCTTATGTAATGACCCGACAAATGGGAGGGGACGGTCCTTTGATGGCTGGAATCGTGACAGCAACAACCCTCTGCGCCGCCATAACCCTTCCGGTCATTGTCGCCTTTCTGTCCTGAGCGACACCGATCTTCCTCCCTGAAAATCACAAATTGCGCGAGTTATTTTACAAAAATCGCCAAATACGTTTGCACGTATAAAGATTATATATTTTTTAATACATTCTATGGTTTAGTTTCGTAACCCATCAATCCTGCGGCTCAAAGACCGGGATTTAATCAACTAACAGCGCTTTTGTTCGGAGAAAAAGATGACGGATTATGTAAACCACCTGAATGTCTGCCGATATATCGCCGATTTGGAAAATCAGATACGTGATATTGGTATTCATCTGGAATTACGAACCGATTTTGGATATCTGGTTCGCCTTTCGGAAACATTGCCCGGCAAACCCTACCCGACCGCCATGCTGAATCCGCTTCACCATCACATCGGTCCTGAAAACGGTTTCTGGATAAAAGGAACGGATGACAACGGAGACGTTGTTCACGTTCAGGCGGTTCGATACGACGACCTGACAGGAACTAATCTGGCCCGCGAGTATGAGAATTTAACGGCTTTTTACTTTGACCCGAAAGTCAGTGCGGAAGATTCCGAATGGTGCAAATCCTTTGCTCCCATTGCCCGGCGGATTACAGGGCCTGTCTGTTATCATGGAGAAATGTGGCTGCGTGACGGAGAAAACGGGTTTCGGGGCAAAGGCCTGTCTTTGCTTCTCCCACGTTTGGCCATGGCACTGGCCCTCATTCAATGGAACCCAAGTTATATGTTCGGATATGGCTATGGCAAACTCATTAACAATGGCGTGATGCTGCAATATGGGTATTCACACCTGCAACCCAGTGTCATTCACTGGCATCGCCCAAGCAGAGATACACCACTTGATGTCTGGGTTGTCTGGATGTCTCGGCAGGATTTGATTGATATGGTCTCAAGCGCCCAGGAACGGGATATCGATATGTTGAGTCAAATCCGACAGACAAACCAAGACGGGGGCCCCGCTCACAAGGCGGCCGCGGAATAGGAGCCTTTGGTATGAAGCCCACCTGGGTTCGTCATTCGGCCTTTCCAGAATGGCCCTGATGTGATCCAGCCGGGGCTCGTTTTTCGCCATCACTCCGGCGTAAGCCTCCGAAACGCGATGGGAATAATAGGCACCCGGGGTGTCACTGTCATAACGGGCGCCATGGGTATGACGGTTCCATGCATTCCCATAGAATTTGGCATACCCAGATTGTGGCCCCGCATTGGCGATGATCATCTGATCTTCAACCTCATAGGGTTTATAGACCAGCAGATAAGGCATCAGTTTCTGCATTGTTGGATGGGACAGATAACCCTTCGATTGCTCGTAGGCTAGCAGTCCCGTTCGGATCAAATCCGTTGACCAGGGGAAGCCATACGTGCCCGCCTTTTTTACAAAGACACTATCCATCAAGGCGACATGGCGAAAATTTACAGATGACTGGATACGGTTTACAGCCTCCCGCACATCCGCAATGTTTTCGTGATGCCAGGCATCAATGTAGAAGCTCAGACTGACCGTGTAATTCCGGCAAAAGTCTTCCAGATAGTTGGACACCGCATCCAACGCGGAAAGCTGAACCGTACGGACATTCCAACGGACATCGGCGTGTTGCCTCTCCGGGTCGGTGGAAACCCGGACCAGCCCCATCATACCATAGGCAATTTGGCGCTCCCGAACGGAACCATCGAGATTTTGATTGAGAGCCCCAGAAGGGGAGTTGGGGTCGAATTTGTTCCAGTGGCTTCCATCGTCTACCCAATAGACGCCACTACCTTGCGGTCCGCCACCTAACCGGACACGCCCAAATTCCCCCCCAAACTCCAGCATACAACCTTCTTTGCAGTCAGATTTATTAACTCGCTTTTGAGAATGCTTTGATCAGTCCAAAGACTTTATCTTTCACATCGCCATCAGGCATTTCATCGAGCATACGAGCGACCCGGATTGTTCGATCTGGAAGGGCCAGATCATCCGACCCATCCACAGCTTGTGCAATATGACTGTCATCAAGCCCTTCATAAAAATACGTGATCGGCAAACCCAAAACACGCGCAATCGACCAAAGCCGGGACGAACTGACCCGGTTTGTGCCATTTTCATATTTTTGGACCTGCTGAAAACTGATGTTCAGTTTTTGGGCAAGCCCATCTTGCGTCAAATTTTCAACAAGGCGGGCCTGACGGAGCCGACGACCGATTTCTGCGTCTAAGTGATTCGTAACTCTCATAGTTGTTCCTTATTTTAACATCATTTTTATGCGATCACGGTTTTGCGATTGCATAAGTTCTACACTATTTCTCATTGTATTCAAATATACTCAACACAGCCAAACATACAATAGTATTTTTTATCATTCGTACCCCAGGAGCTTTAGCAGTTCACCTCCATGGCGCTTAAAGATGCGATGAGCGTCACCATCAAAAGTAGATTTCCATATGCCCTGCTCCATATCCAGCGGAGAAACATCCCACGCTTGATCCGCGCATTTTTCAATGATTTGCGCATTTTCTGACACTTCGGCAAAAGATAAAAGCGCAGACACGGCCTTATTTGTCTGAGATGTAATATCCTCACTGCGAATTTCCAAATATCGAGACCTGTTCTTCCGTCCGAAAGCTCTGGCAGAACCGATGCTTTTACTCCAGGCCGGGGCAAAACTTTCAACAAAACTGGCAAAGGTCGGATAGGCTTTCGGAAAATCCCCCCGGCTAATCCCAAGATTGAAGGCCCATGCTGAGGCCGCTTCATCACGTCCGTCGCGAACCACATGAATAACTTGCGCATGAGGAAGAACACGGTCCAGCAGATCCAGACTCAAAACATGTTCGGGAGTTTTCTCCGCAACGCAAAACGGATCACGCCCCGCCAGCCAGCGGTCCAAAGCCAGACCAATTGCTGTTCTCAGCATGTGGTCGACATCATCAAAAGTGTAGCCGGCAGCATTGCCGGGCAATCCGGCCAACTGCAACCTGTTACCGATTTTCTCACTTTCCGCATTATAATCATCAAAGGCCTTGGCCAGTTTTGGAAACAAAAGATCGGTGAAGTGGCCTTCTCCCTTGGCGCAAATATCGGGATGCGCATCCAAACACTGCTGAACCCACGCCGTTCCCCACCGGGTTGCCCCAACGATGAGCACCAAACGTTTATCAAACACCCGCTGCAACCGGTTCTGACACTCATCAAACGTACGCATATGAAGGGTTTGTTCTTTCTTTATCTTTTCATTTTTTGAGTTCCACACCTCTTTTACCCTAAGATGCCAGTGACTCAATATACAATCAAAATAGCATCGCTTCCGCCTTGCTTAGGCCTATTCAGGTTTCTATAATCGCCGCTTATGAATTCAGAAGCATTAGCACCCCCCCGATATCTCCACCGTCACCTTCTTGGTATTGAGGGTTTATCGCCGGAAGAAATAACGATTCTTCTCGATCGTTCCGAAACCTATGTGGAGCAAAACCGGCAAGCCAACAAAAAGAAGTCCGTCCTCAACGGGCGCACGATCATCAATTTATTTTTTGAAGATTCAACACGCACCCGCACCTCCTTCGAACTGGCGGGTAAGCGCCTTGGCGGCGATGTCATCAATATGTCCGTATCGACCAGTTCCGTCAAAAAAGGCGAAACCCTGATCGATACGGCAATGACCCTGAACGCCATGCATCCAGATGTTCTGGTTGTCCGTCACCCCCAGTCCGGTGGCGTTTCACTGCTTTCAGAAAAAGTGAATTGCGCCGTTATCAACGGCGGAGACGGTTCGCACGAACACCCAACACAGGCGTTGCTGGATGCCTTGACCATCCGCCGTCGGCTGGGTCATTTGAGCGGACTGGTAATCGCCATTTGTGGAGATGTCCTGCATTCCCGCGTCGCGCGCTCCAATATCCACTTGCTCAACACCATGGGCGCGCGGGTCCGACTGATCGCCCCGGCAACGTTGCTCCCGACCCAGGTTGAGCGCCTTGGCGTTGAAACGTTTCACGATATGAATGAAGGCTTGAAGGATGTTGATATCGTCATGATGTTACGCCTTCAGCGCGAGCGCATGCATGGCAATTTCTTCCCATCGATTCGGGAATATTTCAAATTTTTCGGCCTGGATGACGCGAAGCTGGCGAATGCCAAGGAAGGGGCTTTGATCATGCATCCGGGCCCCATGAACCGCGGCGTCGAAATCGATTCGGATCTGGCAGATGACATTGGCCGCAGCGTGATCCGCGAGCAGGTGGAAATGGGCGTCGCCGTACGTATGGCGTGTCTAGAGATTTTAACGGAAAATCTTGATGCGTCAGATGCGGGGACGTTGTAATGGCCAGTTCGCATAACAATTCCGCGCTTCGCTTATATACCAATGCCCGACTGATAGACCCGGCCAGCGGTCGCGACGAAATGGGCGGTATCCTCTGCGAAGGGGAAATCATTTCCGATATCGGCCCACACCTCAATGACGGCAAACCACGGGCCAACTCAGAACTCGTCAATTGCCAGGGGCACTGTCTGGTTCCTGGTCTTGTCGATATGCGCGCCCATCTGGGTGAGCCCGGAGAAGAACATAAAGAGACGCTGGAAACGGCCGGTCGATCCGCTGTCGCCGGTGGCGTCACCACGGTTGTTTGCCTGCCCAATACGGAACCCGCAATCGACGACATGTCAGGTGTCGAATTTGTTGCGCGCCGCGCTCGCAAACTGGGCCTGAGCAAGGTTTACCCATACGGCGCTGTCAGCAAAAACCTGGAAGGCAAGGAAATCGCCGAACTGGGAATGCTGAGCGAGGCCGGAGCGGTGGCTTTTACCGACGGCTTCAAAACCATCGCCGATATTCAGTTGATGCGCCGTGCCTTAAGTTACGCCAGCACTTTTGGCCTACTCATTGTACAACATCCGGAAGAACCCGCGCTGGCTCGAAACGGGGTTATGAATTCCGGCGAGACGGCAACCCGGCTGGGCCTGACCGGAATCCCCCGTGCCGCAGAAATCATTATGGTCGAACGTGATATCAGACTCGTTGAAATGACCGGAGGGCGGCTGCATTTCGCCCATCTCTCCACATCGGACGCCATTGACGTGGTGCGCAGGGCCAAGGCCCGCGGACTGGCCGTCACCTGCGATACGGCACCGCCTTACTTTGCCCTTAACGAATTGTCCATTGGCGATTACCGGACCTTCGCAAAACTCTCTCCGCCGCTGCGCATGGAAAGTGACCGCCAGGCCGTTATTGAGGGACTGAAGGACGGGACCATCGACGCCATAGCGTCCGACCATACGCCACAGGATGAAGAATCCAAACGCCTGCCTTTCAGCGAAGCCGCCAGCGGCGGTGTCGGTTTGGAGACTCTTCTGCCCATTACCCTTGAGCTATATCACAATGGGCACCTGAGTCTGCTGGAGGCCATTGATCTGATTACCCGCCGCCCGGCCGATCTGTTGGGCCTGCAAGCGGGGCGTCTGGCTGTTGGGCACCGCGCCGATTTCGCCATTCTCGACCCCGAACGCGGCTGGAAAGTCGAATATAAAACGCTACGCTCCAAATCCAAGAACTCGCCTTTTGACGAACGCCCGGTTCAGGGCCGCGTCCTGAAAACCATCATCGATGGTCGGGTTGTCTTTCAGGCCGAAGATTAAGTCATTGGAAACCCTGCTCCCGCATCTCACCACCACAAACGGAATAGCTGCCCTACTGGGTTATGCATTGGGTTCCGTTCCCTTCGGGTTGGTCATAACCCGGCTTGCCGGGCTTGGTGATATTCGGACAATGGGCTCCGGCAACATTGGTGCCACCAATGTACTTAGGACCGGGAACAAACTGCTGGCCTTACTCACATTGATTTGTGATTCCGGCAAGGGTGCGGCAGCAGCTCTGGGCGCCGCACATTTCCTTGGCATTGAGGCCGGACTTGTCGCCGGGTTCATGGCCGTATTCGGGCATAATTTTCCAATCTGGCTGAAATTCAAGGGCGGTAAAGGTGTAGCAACCACGCTCGGCGTTTTGCTGGCCAGCGCCTGGACCGTAGGCGCCGCAGCTTGCGCCGCCTGGCTGCTGGTTGCCGGGCTGTTTCGTTATTCCTCTCTGGCGGCCCTGCTATCGCTGTCCGCAGCGCCCGGGTTTGCCCTGTGGTTCGGACGGCCCGATGTTGCCCTGATGGCTGCCGGGCTGGCGCTGCTTGCCATCATCCGTCACCACCAGAACATCGCCCGCCTGATGCGCGGTGAAGAAACCCGGATCGGCAAGTCCTCCAATAAATAACCCACCCGCAAGAACTGTTGTGCTCAAAAATTAATGCAGGCCTTGACCGATTTGTATTGTGCGCATTAAAATACTCGTTATGAGAGATCAAAATAACATTTTAATATCGGAAACAGATATTTTAAATCGATTGCGCCTCATCCGCTCTCCGCATGTGGGTCCGATTACTTTTCACCGACTGATGGCGCGCTTCAAGACCGCCGAAGCCGCCCTTGACGGTTTGCCCGGCCTCGCCCGCAGCACAGAAAACAAAGGCCCGGTCCGCATCTGTTCCATCGCTGCGGCCGAAAAGGAAATGGAAAAATGCCGGGCCGCGCAAATCCAAATCCTCACCCCGGACAACCCCTGCTACCCACCCCGGCTGAAGCATATTGTCGACGCGCCCCCCTTGCTTTTTGTCCGCGGCAACACCGAGATGCTTCGCAAAAAGGCTGTGGCAGTCATTGGCGCCCGCAATGCATCCGGCCTGGGCAGGCGCTTTGCTGAACAACTGGCAGGTGATTTGGGGAGAAGCGGTTTGCTTGTGGTCTCCGGCCTGGCGCGGGGTGTGGATACAGCTGCCCATTGGGGTGCCGTCGAAACAGGTACGGGCGCCGTGCTGGGTGGCGGCGTCGATATCCTGTACCCCCGCGAGAATGCCGCACTCTATGACAAAATCGCCGAACGCGGCGTGCTGATATCGGAAATGCCGATGGGAACGGTCCCGAAAGCGGCCCATTTCCCGCGCCGCAACCGGATTATTTCCGGTATTTCCCGGGGCATTGTGGTCGTAGAAGCGGCGCTGCGTTCCGGTTCGTTAATTACGGCCCGGCTCGCCCTGGAACAGGGTCGGGAGGTGTTTGCCGTGCCCGGATCGGCGGCAGACCCGCGGGCCCGCGGGACCAACGATCTGATCCGCCAGGGGGCGATCCTGACCGAGACGGCCGACGATGTTCTGAATGTCATCTGCCCGGAGCCCCGAATCCTGCCCATGCAGCATACTCCGTCCATCGCCCCCCCGACACAAAACACGCAACCTTTACCTCCCGAACAACACGGGTATCCATGTAACATTCGGCAATGGTTGGAAACCCGGCTCGGCTCCACTCCCATCGAAGTGGATGACCTTGCACGCGAGGCCTCTTCCTCATCCGCCATTCTGGCCGAAGCCTTGATGGAACTGGAACTGGCGGGTCGGCTTGAGCGCCACCCCGGCAACATGGTTTCGGCAACATTCACATAGTCATTTCATGCGCTGAAGAACAAAGCAGAATACGAAACCGGTATTCATTTCTGTTGCCCTATTGGCTGGTATAGGATTACCTATTTGCTAACGCGTGTTTACGAAGACATCTGGAAATGCTGTATGGCTGAACGTCACAATCCGAATTACCAGTTGCAAAAAGAGTTGGAGTCCCTCCGTAATCTGGTCAAGGAAGCCAACGTTGCCATCTATTTGGCGCAAAATTCAAAAATACTGAACCCCAACCCGACCACATTGAAAATGTATGGCTATAGCAAGGAGGAACTGACTTCCAAGCCGTTCACGGCATTTATACACCCGGATGATCAGGACTTGGTTCTCGGCAACCACATACGGCGTATTCGCGGAGAAAAAATACCGTCTATCTACACGTTCAGAATTATCAATGCCAAAGGGCAAGTGCGGCATGTGGAATTAAACGCTGTTGCGTCTTCCTGGAATGACCAGCCGGCAACCCTGTGCATTCAGACCGATATTACGGATCGCCTCGAATATGAAAAAGCGCTTGCCGCCAGTGAAACCCGTTTTCGTGATCTGGTTGAGGGATCCGTTGAGGGCATTATGATCCACCGCAATTTCAGGCCGCTTTTCTCAAACAATTCGCTGGTAACCATATTCGGCTACGCGAATTTGGAAGAAATCATGACCCTTGCATCCATTAAGGAGTTGATAGCTCCTCATGATCACAAACGCATTTCCGAATATGTAGAAGCGCGATTGCGCGGGGAAGAGGTCCCATCCGAATACGAATTTGAAGGTGTAAGAAAGGATGGAAGCCACATTCATCTGGAGAGTCGGGTTAGGCTTATCTCTTGGGACAACGCGCCCGCTATGCAGGTGACGGTAACGGATATCACCGAACGCAAGAGAATGGAACGGATGAAAAGCGAGTTCATTTCAACGGTTAGTCACGAACTTCGCACGCCACTCACCTCCATCCGGGGGGCCCTTGGACTGATGAATGAGGGAAAAACCATGGCAACCCCCGAAATGGCAAAAGACCTGTTCGAGCTTGCTTATAGAAACACCAACCGACTGATTAATCTGGTTGATGACATTCTCGATGTGGAAAAGCTCGAAGCCGGAAGCATGGAGTTTGAACTCCAGAAAACTCTGCTTTCTGATCTTGTCGAGGACACCATTAAGGAGAACATCGGATTAGCAAAGGAACACGGTGTTACGTTCACCGTCACGACATCCACGCCGGACCTTAAGGTGCGGATTGACCGTAATCGGATTACACAAGCCATTGCTAATTTACTTTCAAATGCGGCAAAATTCTCACCAAAAGGAAGGCACGTAGAAATCTCAGTCACACGCATCGATAATTTAGCACGCGTATCTGTCACTGATTATGGGACCGGCATCCCGGAAAAATTCAGATCTCATATTTTTGAACGGTTTACCCAAGTTGATTCTTCAGACACCCGCGAAAAAGCTGGCACGGGCCTTGGATTGAATATAACCAGATCAATTATAGAAAAGCACAATGGGCGCATTGATTTCATTTCCAATGACGAGATGGGATGCACATTCTTCTTTACACTGCCCATTATCACTTCTGCCTAAGAAAATTCCTGAAACCGACAAAAACCATAAGTACGGCATCCGTTTTTTGGCAAAAATACCGAGGATAAACAAAAGATTTCAAGAATTTACCGACATAACTCTTCACCTCAAAACCTGCATCGTAGCCATCCAGGAAAATAAAAAAACGCATAAATTTTGTGTTCCGCTGTTGACGAAAGGGAAAAGAAGCGCCAAGTCTGCGAGCTACATATATAACAAATATTGCTGAAATTCATCCTGAGGCCCGCATCAAAAGGGCTATGGAATACGGAAACAAACACCTAATGACCAACGTTGTCATCGTCGAATCACCCGCCAAAGCCAAAACGATCAATAAGTATTTGGGCAGCGATTACAAGGTGTTCGCCAGTTACGGTCACATCCGTGACTTGCCGGCGAAAGACGGCTCTGTTCGCCCGGACGAAGATTTTACCATGGATTGGGAAATCGACGCAAAAGCCCAAAAACATGTAAAAGACATTTCGCAGGCACTGAAAAATGCCGACCACCTGTTTCTCGCGACCGACCCGGACCGCGAAGGCGAAGCTATTTCCTGGCATGTGCAGGAAGTTCTGGACGCAAAAAAACTCCTGAACGGCGTCGATGTGAAACGCGTGGTCTTTAATGAAATTACCAAAGACGCCATTATCGAGGCCTTTAATCATCCCCGCGAACTGGACACAGAGCTTGTAGAAGCCTATCTGGCCCGACGTGCGTTGGATTATCTTGTGGGTTTCACCCTGTCGCCCGTTCTCTGGCGCAAACTGCCCGGTAGCCGTTCCGCAGGCCGGGTTCAGTCGGTTGCGTTGCGCCTCATATGCGAACGCGAAACGGCCATCGAAAACTTCAAAGCCGACGAGTTCTGGAGCGTCAAAGTCCGGTTTGAGACGACTGAAGGAAAGTCTGTCGTCGCCAACCTGACCCATCTGAACGGCGAAAAACTCGATAAACTGTCGATCGGCACGGAAACCGCGGCACAAGAAGCTGTCGCCGCCATCGCCCAACGCGATTTTAAAGTCGCCGACATCGAGCAAAAGAAGACCCGCCGCAACCCGGCACCGCCTTTCACCACCTCAACTTTGCAGCAGGAAGCCTCCCGCAAACTCCGCTTTGGCGCCAAACGGACAATGCAGATTGCCCAGCGCCTTTATGAGGGCATCAGTTTGGGTGGCGATACGGTCGGCCTGATTACCTATATGCGGACCGACGGCGTGACCATGGCCAACGAAGCCATTGAGGGCTGCCGCGCGTTGATTGGAAATGATTATGGTGCCTCCTATGTGCCTTCAGAGCCGCGCGTTTATAAATCAAAAGCCAAAAACGCCCAGGAAGCACACGAGGCCGTTCGCCCGACCGATGTATCCCGCCGCCCCAAGGACATTGCCAGCTATCTGGATGCCGACCAGCTAAAGCTCTACACCCTGATCTGGCAGCGCACCGTCGCCAGCCAGATGGAATCGGCCGTTCTGGATCAGGTTGGCGTCAATATCGCTTCTCCGGACAAACAGGTCACTTTGCGCGCCACTGGTTCCGTTGTCGCTTTTGACGGTTTTTTCAAACTCTATCAGGAAGGCAAGGACGATAGCGATGCCTCCGACGATGACCAGGATAAAATCCTGCCGCCGCTCAAACAGAATCAGGAAATGAAAACCGGCGATATTGATCCGGAGCAGCATTTCACCCAACCGCCGCCACGCTTTTCGGAAGCCAGTCTGGTCAAATCTCTTGAAGAACTGGGTATCGGCCGTCCCTCCACCTACGCCAGCATCATTTCCGTTTTGCAGGAGCGCAATTACGTCACCCTCGAAAACCGCCGATTCATTCCGGAAGACCGGGGCCGGGTTGTGACGACCTTTCTGGAAAGCTATTTCACCCGCTATGTGGCCTACGATTTCACGGCGGACCTGGAAAACAAGCTTGATGACATTTCCGGTGGCCGTATCGAATGGAAAAAGGTTTTGCGGGACTTCTGGGGCGCCTTTAATTCCGCTGTAGGCGAAACCAAAGATTTACGGGTTTCGGAAGTTCTGGACCGACTGGACGAAATTCTCGGGCCGCACTTCTTCCGGGAAGGCCCGGACGGCAAAGACCCGCGCAAATGCCCGACTTGCGACGATGGCCGCCTTAATCTCAAACTCGGCAAGTTTGGTGCTTTTATTGGCTGCAATAACTATCCGGAATGCCGTTACACCCGCCCCCTCGCCGTCAGTGATGGCAGTGAAGATGAAGCAGGCGCTGCGGGACCCAAAGAGCTAGGCCTCGATCCGGACACCGGCAAAATGGTGACGCTGCGCAAAGGCCCTTATGGCTTTTATGTTCAGTTGGGAGAGGAAGAGGAAATCCCGGCGGAGCCCGTGGCCGAAGGCAAAAAACCGAAGAAACCGAAAAAGATCAAACCCAAACGCTCCTCTCTGACAAAAGCCATGGATCCGGCGACAGTCGATCTGGAGATGGCGTTGGGTCTGTTGTCCCTGCCCCGCGACGTTGGCATTGATCCGGAAAGCGGCAACATGATCACGGCAGCAATTGGCCGGTTTGGGCCCTACATCAAGCTGGATGCCACCTATGTGTCGCTCAAAGGCGACGATGATGTTTTGACGATTGGTCTGAACCGGGCGGCGCACCTTATGGCCGAAGCACCGAAAAAAGATCCGCCCGTGGAACTGGGCTTGCATCCGAAAACCAAAAAGCCCGTGACGCTCCGCAAAGGCCGTTGGGGGCCTTTTGTCATGCTCGGACGAACCATGGCAACGCTGCCGAAGGATTTGGAGCCGGAATCCGTGGATTTGGCCAAAGCCATCGAATTGCTGGATGCGAAAGCCGGCAAGGGAGGGAAAAAAGCGGCCCCAGCGAAAAAGAAAGCCGCCCCCAAAAAGGCCGCTGCAAAGAAAAAAGCGCCCGCAAAAAAGAAACCCGCCAAAGCTAAAGTAAAACCCGATACCGAGGCGGCGGAATAAGTCCGCCGCCCCCGAAAAGAACTGACACGCCAGACCATGGCCCGCCCTATCAAATCTCCGGCGCCTTTCCCCTCTCAGGAACAAATCCTTGAATTTGTTAAGGAAAACCCACGCCAGTCCGGAAAGCGGGAAATCGCCCGCGCTTTCAAGCTGGACGCCGAACAGAAAAAAGATCTGAAAAAACTGCTGCGTGACATGCAACAGAACGGCCTGCTGGAAAAAGGCCGGGGTCGTAAATTTTCAGAGCCCGGCAAGCTGCCACCGGTTACCGTGCTTGAAATCTCAGGCCCCGATTCCCAGGGCGACCTGCGCGCCAAACCACTCAACTGGGACGGCGACACGGACCCGGTTATTTTTATGCTGCCCGAGCCGCGTGGCAGTTCCGCCCTTGGCAAGGGTGACCGCATACTGGCGCGCCTGACGGAAACCGAAAAAGATATTTATTCGGCAAAAACCATCCGCCGTATTTCCGCCGCCCCCGCACTTATCTTGGGCGTCGTCAGCCAGAGCGAAGGCGAATTGCGCATCCAACCAACGGACCGCCGCAACAAGGGCGAATTGATTGTCCGACCGGAAGACAGCCTGGGCGCCAAACCGGGAGAACTGGTGCGCGCAGAAGCCCTACCCGGCAAGCGCCTGGGGCTCCGCCATGCAAAAATCACCGAGCGTCTGGAATCGATGGAGGACCCAGGAGCCATCAGCCTGATTGCCATACACGCCTATGATATCCCAACGGAGTTTCCGCCAGACGCGCTGAAACAGGCTGAAAAAGCCGGGCCTAAGCCACTTGGGAAACGCAGTGACCTGCGCGACATTCCCCTGATTACCATCGACGGGGCCGACGCGCGGGATTTTGATGATGCCGTCTGGGCGGAAGCTGACACTCATGAAAACAATCCGGGCGGCTGGCACCTGATTGTCGCCATCGCCGATGTGGCTGCCTATGTCACGCCCGGCGACAGCCTGGACCGGGAAGCCCAAAAGCGTGGCAATTCCGTCTATTTTCCGGATCGCGTGGTGCCCATGTTGCCGGAAGCCCTGTCCAACGGCTGGTGTTCGCTGGTTCCCCATGAAGAGCGCCCCTGTCTTGCGGCACATTTGTGGATTGATGCCAACGGCCACTTGCTGCGCCACAAATTCGTTCGCGCCCTCATGCGCTCCCATGCCCGCATGACCTACGAACAGGTTCAGCAGGCCCGCGATGGCCGGGCAGATGACGCCGCCACACCGCTGGTTGAAACCGCGATTGCGCCGCTTTACGGCGCTTTTGCCGCCTTACAGAAATACCGCGAAAAACGGAACGCGCTCGAGCTGGAAGTGCCGGAACAGAAAGTTGATATCGGCGATGATGGCAAAATCAAAAGCATCGTACCGCGCCAGAGGCTCGACAGTCATAAACTGATTGAAGAGTTTATGATTACCGCCAACGTGGCCGCTGCGCAGTCACTGGAACAACATCGCCAGCCCTGCATGTACCGCATTCATGACCGCCCGAGTCCTGAAAAGCTCACGGCCTTTGCGGAATTCGTCGAGACCCTTGATTACCATTTCGCCAAGGGTCAGGTCATCAAACCGATCCAGTTCAACCAGATTCTGAAAAAATCCGCCGACTCGCCAAACGCCCACATGATCAACCAGATGGTCCTGCGTTCACAGGCCCAGGCCGAATACAGCCCTGAAAACATCGGTCATTTTGGCCTAGCTTTGACGCGATATTGCCATTTCACCTCGCCGATCCGGCGCTATTCCGACCTTCTGGTCCATCGGGCCCTGATCGACGCCCACAAACTGGGCAACGATGGCCTGAAAACGGACGGCTCTGATTTTGAAGACCTGGGCTCCCACCTGTCATCAACCGAACGCCGGGCGGCGGCTGCGGAACGCGACGCCATGGACCGCTATATTGCAGGTTATCTCGCGACCAGCATCGGCTCCATATTTGCGGCCCGGATCAACGGTGTCACGCGGTTTGGTTTGTTTGTCACATTGGATGAAACGGGGGCCGATGGCCTGGTCCCGATCAGCAGCCTGGCGGGTGATTATTACGACCTGGACCAGACTGGACATGTCCTGATTGGGCAGAATTCCGGAAACCTGTACCATCTGGGCCAGCCGGTTGAAGTCATGTTGCGCGAAGCGGCGCCTATATCCGGCGGCCTGATCTTTCAAATTATGGATTCCGGCAATCCTTCTCCCACCCGCAAAAACAAGGGCCGTGCCAGAAAACCAAAAGGCCACCGTTCACCTGCTAAGGGAAATGCCGGTGCAAAGAGGAATGCGGGGAAATCCAGGAGCAAAAAACAGCCAAAAAGGCGCTAAAGGCTATCTTTTCAAAGTTAAATACAACTCTGGGGATGACGTGGCCGTTAAAATCAACGAAAATAGACGCATGAAAATCTGTCATATAATTCGTTTATGCTGTCTTGTTGGCTTGACGAGCGTCCTCGCGGCCTGTGTTTCCACGACGCCTCCTTTAAAAGATCTCTCAAATGCATGGCCTGAAGCGGAAAGCGTTTTTGAATCAGGCTATCGGGGAATAAGCGAAAAATATCTGGAACCGCTCAGCGTTGATCAGGTGGCTTTAGATGGTATCCGGGGGTTTTCCACAATCGACCCGGCGCTTGGCGCGATCCGCACAACGTCTTCCATAGAGCTAACCTACGCTGGAAAACCGATCTACTGGGCGCCAGCCCCGGCTCTCTCGGATGTTGGCGGCTGGGCCCGCCTAACGTCAGAGATGGCGATGGCTGCCCGCGGTTACTCTCATGATATGCGCGCAGCCAATGCCGAAAAATTGTATGAGGCTGTTTTTGACGGGGTCCTCTCAAAACTCGATATTTTTTCACGCTATGCGGGAGCTGAAGACGCCCGCCAGAACCGGGCTCGGCGCGATGGCTTTGGCGGCATCGGCATCCGCTTTTTACATAAAGATAAAATATTCCGGATCAGCCGGGTCACCCCGGAAACACCGGCAGCCAGCGCTGGCCTGCTTGCTGGGGATGTGATCACCCATATAGACGGCAAGCCCGTATCCGAAATGACGGCACGTCAGATGAAATCTCAGGTACGCGGGCCAACCCACAGCACCGTTACCCTGACGGTCACCAGAAGCGGCGTACAGGATGCTCTGGAGTATAAACTGACCCGTACCCACATTGTGCCCACGACCGTCACAGAAAAACACCTGGGGAATATCCTCTATCTGAAAATCAGCAGCTTTAATCAGGACACGGCACGTTCCTTGTCGAAAATGCTTGAAAAAGCAACCGATCCGCTCACCAACAAGACGACCGGCATTATTATCGACATTCGTGGCAATCCCGGCGGATTGCTCAAACAATCGGTCAAGGCTGCCGATCTGTTCCTGACCCAGGGCCATATTATTTCGACCAGAGGTCGCCATGCCGACAGCCAGCATATCTATGAAGCCGGTGGGCGTGACCTGACCGGAGGGTTGCCGATTCTGGTTCTGATTGATGGCAAATCAGCCTCTGCGGCGGAAATCGTCGCCGCTGCTCTGCAGGACCGGGAACGCGCTGTTCTCGTTGGCACTTCGTCTTATGGTAAAGGCACCGTGCAGACCGTTTTGCGCCTGCCAAATGATGGCGAGATCACCCTTACCTGGTCGCGACTGATCGCCCCGTCCGGATATGTTCTGCATGGCCTAGGGGTCCGGCCGGCCCTATGTACAGGCGCCCAGCCCGTCGCCATTTCAAAATGGCTGCAATTGACGATCGAGAACAAGCTGGATGAGCGCACCACTTTTGACCAATGGCGCACACCGGGGCTTATAGATGAAGAACGCCGTCACAATCTACGCAACACCTGCCCGGCGGGCCGTCGCCTGACGGATAACGAGCTGGAAGTCGCCAAACATCTGATAGAGAATCCAGCCTCCTACATGCAGGCATTATCCATATCTGCCGCCACCCATCAGGCCCATCAAACGCTAAAATAACGAATTACGGTTGAGTGTCTTGACACCCTCACAGGGCGTTGTATGGTGCGCCGCTCGGATATTTATTTATATTTACGGTGGACTCGGACAATGGCTAAGCCAGCATCACAACTCATTAAACTCGTCAGTACAGCCGACACAGGCTACTACTACGTGACAAAGAAAAACCCGCGGAATTCGACAGAGAAATTTGAATTCAAGAAATTCGACCCTGTTGTGCGCAAACACGTGGTTTTCAAAGAAGCAAAAATTAAATAACGTTTCGTTTCTAGCGCGTTCTGCGCGTGGATTTCGAAAACAAAAAAGGCCGGTTTATCCGGCCTTTTCTATTATACGTATACGAACAGGGTTTGCGTAATTCCCGGAAAACCCTGTTAATTAAGAAATTTTGCGACGGTATCCAAAAAGGTCGGAACGGAGATGGGTTTGGCGATATAACCTTCGCAACCACCTTCACGAATTTTTTCCTCGTCCCCCTTCATGGCGAATGCCGTTACGGCAACCACGGGAATGCCTTTCAGATCATCATCCGCCTTCAACATTTTCGTGACCTCAAGACCCGAAATCTCAGGCAACTGAATATCCATAAGGATCAGATCGGGCTTGTGTTCATGGGCCAAACTCATGACATCTCGACCATCCATGGTCTGCAGTGTATTGTACCCGTGCGCCTGTAGAAGATCGTTGAAAAGTTTCATATTCAAATCATTATCTTCAACGATCAAAATGGTCTTTGCCATTGCACTTCCTTATTCACACGCCACGCTATAATAGCGTCGGCCCTTATCGTTACTTGTGCTTATGTTAGCATAGGCACTCAAAACTTTTCTCACAAATGCATTCATTCTAATTAGAATATACCTACCCATCACATTATCAGCAAATCATCTATGATTCGATTGCCCAAGTCAAACGGCAGAAACGGAGGATTTTGAAATGAAAAGTGAATTGCCAACAAGATTGTTAAACCTCCTAGGGATTACTGTTTAATCCCCCCGAACATCCTCGACCATTTCCTGCAAGTTTTCCAGATCGTTAATTATCAGCGCATTTTTTTCACGAACCACGATCCCACTGCGGGCAAGGTCATTCAGCACCCGGGCAACGGTCTCGCGTGTTGTACTTACACGGCTGGCGATATCCGCATGAACAGGGATTGGAGAAATGATGGCCTTGTTCTCGCCATCCTGCTGCTTTCTTGCCTGGCGCAACAGATCCGCATGCACCCGGTTATTGGCGGCCAGCGTACTTAAATCCATAATGCGGACCGTAGACGCCCGAATCATAGATGTCAGATTGCGCATCAGTTTCAGGGCAATGGGCGGATTTTTCTCCAACAGCTTCAAAAAATGGTCCTGCTGCATGCTGGCAATGTTGCACTGGGTCAGGGCCATGACACTGGCGGAACGCGGATCGCTGTCAATGGCCGCCAGTTCGCCGAAATATTGCCCTGCTTGGAGATCATCAAAGGTGATCTCGCGCCCTGACAAGGAATAGTTGACCACCCGGACACGGCCCTCAACAACAAAAAAGATATCCGTTGTTACACTTTGCCGATCAATAATTTGCTCATTGGCCCCATAGCGGCGCCAGCGGCAGTGTTGAGCTGCGCGTTTACGGTCCGCCTCACTTAACTCTGCGAGCAAATCTATCGCAACAAAGTCTTCATTTTCGCAATCTGACACCGCTTCGCCCTCAATACCCAAAGATCATTGTCTTTGGTTGTTTTTTTGCAGTTTACTGGTTGAAACAGAAAATTGCGAGGGTCGAAGTCGTTTTTTCTTTTTGGTCCCTAAAACATCGAATCCCTGACGAAACAGATCAGTCAGGCTTTCTGGATGTTTTTTTTCTTTTCAAAGGACTAGCACCCGTTTTATCCGGCTGATGACTCTTCGGTGAATTTTTAGAAAAATTAGATTTTTTAGGTTTTTTTGGTTTTTTGGGCTTACCGGTTTTGGATTTACCTTCCAATTTGTCCCAGGTCTTTTTATCAGGTCGAGCCGTATCCGGCGCGCGCTCAAATTTGCGCTTGGGTGCCGATGATGAGGCTGGAGCTTCCGCAGAACCATCGTCTTTGTGGGTTTTCGGCTTGCCTGCGTATTTCCGCTTAGAAGCCGAAGAGGGCGCGTTTTCACGTGATTTACGGTCTTCCCAAGGTGCCTTTGATTTCTGTTCAAACTTGCGTTTAGGCTTTGACGCCGCCGCAGAAGCGTCGGCTGGCTGTTCGTCTCTGGGGGCGCGGGGTTTACGCTCAAAATTCCGCTTTCCCTCCGGACGTGTACGCCCTCCCGTCTTCGATCCTTCATAAGATCGTTTACGTCCCCCCGTTGCGCCTCGGGGCTCTCTGGAGATGACGGGCACGCCCTCAAAACGGGTCACTTCGATATTCTTTTCCATTTTTCGGCTGGGGCCGATGGCTTCTAGAAATTTATCAACGCAGCCCGGAGCCAGCTCAACAAAGGATTCCGTTTCCTGAATCCGGATCGCACCAATTTCATTTTTCGTAATATGGCCGGCACGGCAAAGCGTTGGTAGCAGCCACCGCGGCTCTGCATGATCCTTGCGTCCGACGGATATGGAAAACCAAACACCGTCCTTAAAATCTTCTCGACGTACCTTCTTTTCTTCCATTGGGCCTGTATCGATAAGCTCTTCAGGGGCCGGGTTCTCGGCCTGGTGCATGCGTAAAAAAGCCGCAGCAATCTGTTCCGGGCGATAAAGGTTTAACAGTTCCTCGGCAAACGCCTGTTCGTCTTCGTTCAACGCTTCACGAAGAGTCGCGTCTTCCAATATTCGTATGCGGTCACGTTTCATGATGTCGTCAACAGACGGCGGCTTACCCCAGGCAGATTCAATATTGGCGTTATCCAACAGACGTTCGATCCGGCGGCGGGTATTATGCGGTACAATCAGGGCGCTCACGCCTTTTCGGCCGGCCCGCCCGGTGCGACCACTCCGATGCAGCAGCGCTTCGCTGTTGCGCGGCACATCGGCGTGAATCACCAGATCCAGATTAGGCAAATCAATCCCGCGCGCCGCGACATCCGTGGCCACACAGACCCGAGCCCGTCCGTCCCGCATCGCCTGCAGGGCGTGGGTGCGTTCGTTCTGGCTCAGCTCACCCGACAGCGCCACCACGGAGAATCCCCGGTTATTGAGGCGGCTGGTCATATGGTTGACGGTGGCGCGGGTGGCGCAAAAAACAAGGGTGTTTTTTGACTCATAATAGCGCAGCAAATTGATGATGGCATTTTCACGATCATTGGGCGCTACAGTAAAGACCTGATATTCGATATCCAGGTGCTGCTCCGTGGCAGATGTGGTCGATATGCGCACCGCATCGCGTTGATACCGGGTCGCCAGGTTGGCGATGGAACGCGGAACGGTTGCCGAAAACATCAGAGTGCGCCGTTCCGCAGGTGCGGCATCAAGGATGTATTCGAGATCATCCCGGAAGCCCAGATCGAGCATTTCATCGGCTTCATCCAGAACAACGGCTCGCATGCCCGTCAGTTCCAGAGATCCTCGCTCAATATGATCGCGCAGGCGGCCGGGTGTGCCGACAACAATATGCGCTCCCCGCTCCAGTGCCCGCCGTTCGGTGCGCATATCCATACCCCCCACACAGGAAGCTATTTGGGCTCCGGTCATTTCATAGAGCCATTCCAACTCACGCTTTACCTGCATTGCCAGTTCGCGGGTTGGTGCGACAACCAGAGCCAAAGGCACACGCGTATGGGAAAATTTTTCAGCCCCATCCAGAAGGGTCGGCGCCAGAGCCAGGCCGAAAGCAACGGTTTTTCCTGAGCCGGTTTGTGCCGAAACGAGAGCGTCCGCACCGGACATTTCGGGAGCCAAAACCGCTTTTTGCACTGGGGTCAACGCCGTATATTCGCGTTTGATCAATGCCTGACTGAGCGCTGGAACAACGCCTTCAAAGACTGTCATAATTTTTCTTGCCGTATGCCGAGTTCTTGCGCCGGGTTAAAGATCATCCATGGGAGCGGGCGCACATCGTGTCGACCAAGCGCACGACGGAGCATTTCAGGTTGGCCGTGTTGTACAGAGCGCTTGGTTCGGCGTCAACGCCCATTTCGCAATCCGTTTCATTCTGACTTACGCCATAGACACACAAACGCCCACAATCGGGACACACCCCCAGAGCCCGGCCCCGCCTTTCGGTCAGTGGCACTTTCTTGCATGCCCCCATACAAATTACTATGGTCCTGCAACGTCCCTTTTCACTGGTAGGCGCCCGACGGTCTCATGGCACATCCCCCAAAACGCTCCACAACAAAAAAAGCAAAAAACACCCTGTCTGCGTCTGTTGCTGTTATTCTTCCCTGTTACAGAGAAACCCGGCATATTCTGGCTGTCATTGAAAACATTGGCCCTGAAGCCGCTGCCATCTATGTGGTGGATGATGCCTGCCCAGACCATACCGGCGCCTATGTGGAAGAAAACTGTCGTGATGAGCGCGTCCGGGTGATTCGCCAACCCCAAAACACCGGGGTGGGGGGCGCTATGGTGACAGGCTACAAACAGGCATTGAAAGATGGTCATAAAGTGCTGGTGAAAATGGACGGCGATGGGCAAATGGACCCGCGGCTGATCCCGAAACTGATCGCACCTCTGCTGGAAGGTCGCGCGGATTATACGAAAGGCAACCGCTTCCACAAGATAGAGGCTCTGTCAGCAATGCCAAAACCGCGTATTGTTGGAAATATCGCGCTCTCTTTCTTCTCCAAACTATCCAGTGGTTATTGGGCAGTATTCGACCCGACCAACGGCTTTACGGCTTTACATCACACGGCCGCTGAAAGGCTTGCCTTCGAAAGGCTTTCATCTGGTTATTTTTTTGAATCAGACATGCTGTTTCAACTGGGCATGATCCGGGCTGTTGTCGAGGATGTCCCCATGGACGCCATCTATGGCGATGAGCAAAGCGGCATAAGCATCCCTAAAATCATTCCCGAGTTTATCGCCAAACATAGCATCAACGCCATAAAACGTATTTATTTCAATTATTTCTTGCGTGATTTCGGACTGCCTGGTTTGCAACTGCTGACGGGAAAATTACTTCTCGGTTTCGGCCTGATTTTCGGTGGTTATGAGTGGCACCTCAGTTCGACAACCGGGACCCCGGCGACAGCAGGAACGGTCATTCTGGCGGCTTTACCGATAATCCTTGGCTCGCAGTTCATGATTTCGTTCCTGAGTTACGATAGCCGCAATGCGCCTGTTATCCCCCTGCAAAATCATAAAAACTGAACCGCAGGCATTATCAACCAACGATCAAACCGCAGCCATTACGCCGCTCATCCCCGGCGGCCCAGAAATCTTGCTTTTCGGGATCGAAGCCAACCCCATGGACGCCGCCAAAGAACAAACTTTTTTCCGACCAGACTTTTGCCGTATCAAACGTTTCGGCGAATGACGCGCTGATCTCAGCATCAAAGCCCGCCTCTATGTCGAGACGCCCTTGTTCGAGATGTAATCGCGGCGCCGCAATCGCTGCTTCCAGTGGCATTCCATAATCCACCAGATTAACAAGCACCTGCAGGATCGCCGTCCGAATGCGATTTGACCCGCCGGACCCCAGCGCTGTCATCCGGCCGCCCGGCTGCATCAACAGGCTTGGCGCCATCATTGAGCCCATGCGCGTGTTGGTGAGCCACTGATGAAATCCATGCGGATTGATGTCTTCTTCTCCCAGCATATTATTCAGCATAATGCCCGTATTGGGCGCCAAATACCCCGAGCCTTCACCGTTGGAGATAGTCAGCGCCGCAGCATTTCCCTCATCGTCAATGACGCTGATATGGGTAGTCCCACGATGGGCAGACGGACTGCCGAGCACCTCGCTGCGGTATTTTTCGACCAATTCCGGGGCAAAAAGCATGTCCTCGGCCGCATCCGGATCCTGCTCATGGATTTTGGCTTCCAGGCGCGCTTCATTTGTCAGGCCCATGATATGAGCGAGCCCGGTGAGGTATTCACGGCCACCATGCGGCTTGTCCGTAAAGACCACTTCATTCAGCATCGCCAGCGCAAAGGCGATCAGAAGGCCGCCACTTGACGGGGGCGGATTGGTGATGAAGGTCGTGTTCCGATATTCACGAACCAGAGGCGAGCGACGGACCACCTGATAGGTTTCCAGATCACGACGCCGCAAAGCGCCGCCTCCATTCCCACAATCCGCATCCACCCGGGCGGAAATTTCACCCCGGTAAAACAACTCTTCACCCTCTCGTGCAATGGCCTCCATGGCGTCAGCAAAGGCGATATTGGTAAAAACTTCACCTTCGCCGACCAGCTTTTCCGGATCAGTCGGCGAGGCGAAAATGGCGCGGCTTTCCGGCGTCGACATATAAATGCCGCCAACCACCTGAAAAATGCGGGACTGCAAGGCATTGATAACAACGCCCTCCCGCGCCAGAGCCAACCCCGGCTCGACAACCCGCGTCACCGGCATTCGGCCCAAATCGCCAACCACGTCAAACAACCCTTTGACCGCGCCAGGTACGGCAATCGACGCCCGACCAATATGAAACTCCTGCTGGGTCGGGCCAAAATCACACAGCACCGGGAAAAAATCGCAAGAGTCTACTGGTGCATGAGCACCGGGGGTTTGGGCAAAAAAGTCATAGATGAGGGGTTGTTTTCCAGCAGGGTGGGCCATCAGAAACCCGCCGCCGCCCATGGACGATAAAACAGGCTCGCTGATACAGGACGCCACCATCGCCGCCATCACCGCATCGAAGGCATTGCCGCCTTCTTCCAGAGCAATCTCGGCAGCCCTTGCGGTTTCCGGGTGCCCTGCCGCAATGGCCCCTTTTTTGCGTTTGGCACTGCCCACTGCTCATTCATCCTTCTGCGGTTTTACCGATTCCGATACTGGGGAATTAGACCGCTCTTTGCAACGCTGCGGCATGGTTATCAAGGGCATCAAACAAACGTTTAACACAGCCCGCCGTTTCTGTATGCTGGGCTGAAATTCATAACAAGAGGTCATTTATGAAAATTCTGCAGTTCTTTATGTTGAGCCTGTCTTTTGCGCTTGCCGCCCTCCCGTCCGCATCGGCCGAGGAGGCTCAGATGAACGCACAATTACTCAGGGAGCTCCCGTCCGAAAAAACCATTTTTGTGCAGGTTTTGGATAATTCCGACCAAAACCTTGCCCTGAAAGCCGATATAGAAAACGAGCTTCAGAAAAATGGATACAGTCTCTCTGAAAGCGCCCCTCTTGTTTTGAATTTCACGACACAAGACCAGCTTGGGGTCTGGGACTCCGGTTCCAAAAGATATATTTTTTCGTTTGAAGCGAAAAGCGGCACCGAAGGTCACGAAGATACAAGAAAAGCTCGTGTGAATGTCTTTGATAGCGCCACCGGCGGGCTCCTAAACAAAAGTGGCAACGCACAAGGCACAACATCGACGGCAAGCCAGTATCGGCTCGACATCACAGTTGAATCCCGGACCACAGGCAAAACCTTCTGGCGGGGGTGGTCGGAAGCGGCACTTGAGGCTGGCGACAGTCAGGCCCTGATCAAAAAAATGATCCCGCCGCTAATGAAAATCATCGGACAAACGGTTCGTAAACAGTCTTTCACGATCCACTAACCCCCCTATTGGGAACATAGATTCCCTTTTTGACTATATTTTTTATTTCTATATTTCTAGAATTATAGTTGACTTATTGAGCCGATTTCTGTTAGATGTCGCCCATGGATATGGATACGGCTGCAAAATGTCTGAACGAACTGGGTAACCCGACCCGGCTGGCGATCTTTCGTCTGCTCGTCCGCGCCGGGGAACCGGGCCTGACCGTCGGCGGCCTGCAAAAGCGCTTGGAAGTTCCGGCGTCGACCCTGTCGCATCATATCTCGCATCTGGTTTGGGCGGGGTTGATTGTCCAGGAACGCGAAGGACGGACCCTTCATTGCCGCACCCGGCCCGCTGTCATGGACCAGTTGATCGGCTTTTTAATGGATGAATGCTGCAAGGGGTTTGATGAGGAAGCCGACAGCCCTTCGGCCAAAACCGCAAGCTGAAGGCTTTTTTTTGAATAATTATTTCGATAATTCTGGAAATATAGGCAATCAAAATGGATGGTTTGAACCCGAGACAAGAAGATCTGAAACCGGCCCCTTTCAAATGGCCGAAAGTGGACCCGGTTATATGGGCGGTCCTCGGCATCACTCTTGTCCTTGTCCTGCTGGACCGCCAGCAGATCAGTGAAAGCCTGCGCTTTGTCGGTGACGCTCTGATCTGGATTTTCCCTTTCTTCCTGTTGTCGATTGGTGTCGCCGCTTACGCGAAAGCCAGCGGTGCCGAACATTTGATCGCCGCCATCTTCGCCGGGAACCCGATGCGCATGATCGTTCTTGCCGCCCTGTTTGGCGCCATTTCGCCGTTCTGCTCCTGCGGTGTTATTCCGCTTGTCGCTGGCCTATTGGCGGCTGGCGTTCCACTGGCCCCCGTCATGGCCTTTTGGCTGAGTTCTCCCTTGATGGACCCGGAAATGTTCATCATCAGTGCGGCAGCCATTGGCCTGCCGTTCACCATCGCCAAAACCATTGCCGCACTGGGTATTGGTTTGGCCGGCGGATTTTTGACTCACGCTTTACAAAAATCTGGAGGCCTGCAAAATCCTTTGCGGCTTGCCCTGTCTTCTCAGGGTTGTGGGTCTTCCTGCAAACCGAAGCTCGACAAGCCGAGCGTCAACTGGAAGCCTTGGCAGGAAACGGCCCGGCGCGGACTGTTCGCCGACTCCATAAAGGAAAACGGCTGGTTTCTCGGCAAATGGCTGACCATGGCTTTTATCGTCGAAAGCCTGATGGTCGCCTACATTCCGGCATCGCTAATCTCGCAATGGCTCGGCACCGACGCCTGGTGGACAATACCGCTGTCCGTCGGGGTTGGCGTCCCGACCTATCTCAATGGCTTTGCCGCCGTACCGCTGATCGCCAACCTGATCGACATGGGCATGATGCCGGGCGCCGCCATGGCCTTTATGATCGCCGGAGGCGTCACCAGCATTCCGGCTGCCATGGCCGTTTTTGCTCTGGCACGCAAACCGCTGTTCCTCTGGTATCTGCTGTTATCGCTCACGGGTGCGCTGGCATCCGGGGTGATCTATCAACTCGCGATCGGGGTCCTGTAAGGGGTCATTCATCCATCAGGGCTTCGCCCCGGCGGGTCAGTTCAATGGCGTCCATAGCCCAGGTGGCCAAAGCATTCAGGTGCTCCTGATCAAAACCGAAAGCGGCCGATATATCGCTGATCATGCCCGCTTCCGCATCGTGCAGAAAATCATCGGCATAGACCATTCTCAGCAATTCAAGCATGGCGATCACGCGGGACTTATAGGTGGTGAATGCCGAAACATCGGTATCCGCCAGCACGGCGGTCATGCCCGGATTATGGGTCAGGCCGAGCTGGCTTTTCAAACTCTGGAACGCATCCAGTTCACTCATATCATCTTCACCATCAATCATGCTCATGCGTTGCGCCAGAATTAAAAACGATTCTTTTTGCGCCTTATTCAACAAATGAAGAAACATAATGAACCACTCCGAAATGTAACCGAACTGAAAAGGACTCGTCACCAAATCCGCGAATGCATTAACTGATATCACGGACGGGGTAAAAAATCCTTGGTAAAAAATGTACCGGAGCGCTTGCTGAATCTGATGAATTTCGCTACGAAACACCTGTTTTCAAAATATTCGTTCCCGTAACACTTAACGCGCCATCACTGCATGCTCCAAGGAAGGTCGATATGACCGAAACACAAACGGTGGCCCTTTTGCCAACAGGCATGGCCGATATCTTACCCCCGGACGCCGCCTTTGAAGCTGCGACGCTTAACCAGTTGATGACGGCTTTTGCCGGATATGGATATGAGCGGATCAAACCGCCACTGATTGAGTTCGAAGAAAGCCTGCTTGGCGGACTTGGCACAACGGTTTCTTCAGAGACTTTCCGGCTCATGGACCCCGTCTCCCAGCACATGATGGGGGTGCGCGCTGACATGACCCCGCAGGTTGCGCGGATTGCGGCAACGCGTCTGAAAAATTACGCCCGGCCGCTTCGTTTGAGCTATTCCGGCGACGTGCTTCGCGTCAAAGGCACCCAGTTGCGCCCGGAACGGCAATTCACCCAGGTCGGCGCCGAACTCATTGGCGCGGCCCTGACCCAGGCAGACGCCGAAGTTATTCTGATGGCGCTCACCGCATTGCAGGATTTGGGCGTTAAAGGCCTGTCCGTTGATCTGGCCATCCCGACACTGGTCCCGGCGCTTTGCCGTGAACTCAACATAACCGGCGACGCTGAAAAACAGTTGCGTTTAGCTCTGGATCACAAGGATGCGGCCACCGTCGAAAGCCTGTCCGGTCAAATTGGCGAAACAAGCGCCCAACTGCTGGGACGGCTGTTGAATGCCGCTGGGCCCGCAGAGCAAACCCTGAAGTCCTTACACGTCATGCAACTCGGCCCGGAAGCGGCGAAAGAACGCGAGATGATTACGGAAATCGCCAATCTGGTTCACGCTGCAGCACCAACCACCCAGATCACCATAGACCCCGTTGAAAACCGGGGGTTTGAATATCACAGCGGCGTCACCTTTACATTTTTTGCACGTGGCGTACGCGGTGAGATTGGCAGTGGTGGGCGCTACAGGGCCGAAAACGGAACCGCAGATGGAGAACCGGCGACCGGCTTCACCCTGTTTATGGACACCATCTTGCGCGCCCTTCCCCGCCCCCAAGCGCAGGCCCGTATTTATTTGCCAACCGGCACCGACAAAGCCATGATCGGCAAACTGCGCCAGGAAGGCTGGGCCACCGTCTGTGGCTTACAGGAAAATACCAATGAGCCAAACGAGGCGCGGCGTTTGCGCTGCACGCATCTGCTGGAAAATGGCGAAATCAAAGAACTGAAGATCAACAAGGAAGGTTAATTCAATATGGCCAATGTGGTTGTGGTTGGTTCCCAATGGGGCGATGAAGGCAAAGGCAAGATTGTTGATTGGCTGTCCGAGCGAGCAGACGTCGTTGTCCGCTTTCAAGGCGGCCATAATGCCGGCCACACCCTGGTCATTGATGGCATTGTCTACAAACTTAGCCTGTTGCCGTCAGGCATCGTCCGCCCCGGGAAAGCCTCGATCATTGGCAACGGCGTTGTCCTTGACCCCTGGGCATTGCTCAAGGAAATCGCGTCTGTCCGCAGCCAGGGCGTGAAAATCAGCCCCGACAATCTGAAAATATCGGAACAGGTTCCTTTGATCCTGCCGTTGCACCGCAATCTGGATCTGGCCCGCGAACAGGCAGCCGGAGCAGGTAAGATCGGCACAACAGGCCGCGGCATCGGCCCGGCTTATGAAGATAAAACCGCGCGCCGCGCCATCCGGCTTGGCGATCTTGCGGAAATGAGCTCGCTCGAAGGCAAGATCGACCGCCTGCTGTTTCACCACAACGCGCTGCTGCGCGGCATGGGCATGCCGGAATTGGCTGGCGCCGAATTGCTGGCAGAACTGCAAGAGGTGGCTCCCCAGGTTCTCCCCTATGCCAGCGCCGTCTGGCAGGACATGGACAAGGCCCGCAGCCGCGGCAAACGTATTCTGTTTGAGGGCGCACAAGGCACCATGCTCGACATCGACCATGGCACCTACCCTTACGTCACCTCATCAAACACCGTCGCCGGTCAGGCTGCCGTCGGCTCCGGGCAGGGCCCGAACGCCATTGATTTTGTACTGGGCATCACCAAGGCCTATACCACCCGCGTCGGCAGCGGCCCTTTCCCGACCGAACAGGACAACGAGATTGGGCGGACCCTTGGCGAACGTGGACATGAATTTGGTACCGTTACCGGTCGTCCGCGCCGTTGTGGCTGGTTTGATGCTGTTTTGGTTCGCCAAGCCGTTAAAGTGAATGGCATTTCCGGCATTGCATTGACCAAACTGGACATTCTCGATGGCGTTGGCGACTTGAAAGTCTGTACCGGCTACCGTATTGACGGTGAGGTTTTCGATTATCTGCCCGCCTCAACAGAACGTCAGGCCCGGGTCGAGCCGATTTATGAAACCATGGAAGGCTGGACGGAAAGCACCCAGGGCGCACGTAGCTGGGCCGATTTGCCGGCGACATGCATTAAATATATCCGCCGGATCGAGGAGTTGATCGAAGCGCCCGTCGCCCTTTTATCCACATCACCCGAGCGCGACGACACAATTTTGGTGCAAGATCCCTTCGCCGATTAAGTCTATCTTAACCATTCGTGTGGACTAAAAAGCAAACCCCATTGTTTTTTTGACTGCATACCGTTAGAATTACCTACGAAATACCAATGCAAGCCTGACAGGAACGTTTCGGTCTGCATTAGGGCGTAGGATTTGTGACCATGGCAGAACAGCCTTTGGAAACGGATGAAGTCGCAGAGGAGCTTCCGCCTGACGTGGCGGAAATGTTCGAGCCTGCGGATACTCCGATGGAAAATGCTCCCCCGCAGCGCAGTGGCGCTGGCGGGCCTGTTGTTCTTAAAGATCGGTATATGCTCGATACGGGCACCCCTTTACCGCAGTTTGATTCTCCATCTGCCAAAGCCTATCTTTGTGAGGACCGTCGCGATCTTGGGCAAAAGCTTTTCGCCCTCATTTGCTCACCGGAAATCCCGACCCGCCTGCCGTCCATTCGGGCCCAGATGGATGGCGATCCGACGGGGCGCATGGATCTGGTCAACTGGGACGTCATTTACTGGCCGCCTCTCGGGCAACGCACCATGGCTATCATTTTCGCGCAGCCTCTGGGCGGACGGGTTCTGCACCGCCTTGCCCGCAAGGAAACCAAAATCACCGAATATGACGTTCCCCGCAAGCTGGCCGACCCGCTGGCCCTGATCCTCCAGAAAATGTCGACGCTGTTGACGCCGCATCGCGCCATCCGCCCTGAGAATATATTTTTCCGTGACGAGGAAATGACGGAGATCATCATCGGTGAAAACGTATCTTCGCCGCCAGGATTTGATCAGCCGTCCATCTTTGAGCCTATTGAGCGGGCACTGGCCGATCCATCGGGCCGAGGCGTAGGCACAGCGCGAGATGACATTTTTGCATTGGGAGTGACAATTGGCATTCTGGTCCTTGGCCACAATCCGGTCGCAAAAATCAAGGATGAAGATTTGAACAGGGCTCGTCTCGAGCAGGGCTCTTATGCCGTTATCTTCGGCAATTCACGCATTCCCCTGCCACTGCTCGAGCCACTGCGTGGTATGCTCAACGATGATCCAATAGCCCGCTGGGATTTTAACGAGATTTCCAATTGGCTGACCGGACAGCGGACAACAACGACCAAAAGAGCCCCATTAACAAAATCCGAAATTCCGTTCCACTTTCGTGGCAAAGACTATACAAGCGCCCGCTCACTTGCTCTTCACCTGGCGCAAAAGATTCCTGACGCGGCAAAAGTTCTGAGCGAAGACGCTTTCGATATCTGGCTTCGCCGTTCTTTAGGCGAAAAAGATATGGCCGATTCCATAAAAGGCATCGTACAAAATTCGAAATTCCATAAAGACGGGTATCAGGGCTCGGATGAGTATCTGGTCTGTCAGGCCTGTATGGTCCTCGATCCGACAGGTCCCATCCGATACAAATCTGTGTCTTTCATGCCCGATGGCTTTGGCCCCATGATGGCGATTCAGTCCTTGCACCACAACAACAGCCAGCTTGCTGGCGAGGTTCTGTCTTATGACCTGATTTCGACCTGGCTGACCCGTCAGATGACCCCATTTCCCGGCACTTCCGAAATTCGCGACAACACGGCAACCCTGAAAGGGTTCCTGTCAATCAACGACATTGGCTATGGCCTTGAGCGCGTCCTGTACGAAATCAACCCCGGCCTGGCTTGCCACAGCCCTCTTATATTGGAAGATTACGTGCTTCTCATTGAACACATTCTTCCTGCTCTGGACAAAGCCGCCAACAACGCAGACACAAGCCAGCGCCCGATGGATCGCCACATCGCCGCCTTTGTTGCATCCCGCTTTGATCAGGACATTCATCCCCATCTCAGAGCGCTGGCGTCCCAGTCCCGCGATACGTCGGTCGTTGGTCTCTTGAGCCTTTATGCATTTTTACAGTGGAAACTGCGTGAGCAACAGCTGCTGGGGCTGTCAAGCTGGGTAGGTGGATTGCTGGGCCCCGCCATCAACAGCTACCATAACCGGATCACCCGGGGTAATATTGAAAAGGATATTCCCCGTCTCGTCCGCAAAGGCAGCCTGCCGGAACTGTTTGATCTGGTGGATAATGCTGAACGTCGCAAGGATGACCGTGAAGGCTACGCCGAGGCCAAAGCGGAATGGGTGGCAGCGGAAGAAGAGATAAACGATATCGAAGGGGCAGGTGACGAGCGGATTACCAAAGCGGAAAGAGCCGGTCAGCAAGCCGCGGCTGTCATCTCCATTGTCATTACGCTGACGGTGGTAACCGTCTTGCTGATACTTCAAGCTTGGTAATGGGTTTATATTTCTGATGGCTAAAGCAGCAACCCAAACCGCCACCAAAGGACGTAACCTCACTGCATGGCTGTGGGGTGCCGGGCTGATTGCGTTGTGGATCATAGCCTCAACACCGTCCCTGATTATTTTCGGGCTGGGAATGCTGCCAACTCTTGTCGCCTATTTTTGTGACCGGACAGAGCAGAAATACGCCTTGTTCTGTGTCGGCGGTCTGAATTTTTGCGGGACATTTCCGTTTTTGTTGAAACTTTCTGACGATCACAGTATTTCTGCCGCCATGGCCATCATGAGTGATGTGTTTTCTCTGGCCATTATTTTTTCATCGGCCGGGTTTGGCTGGATGATGTTTCTGTCTATCCCGCCGGTTATTTCGTCCTTTTTAACCGTTCTGGCTGAGAGCCGTGTAAAAACGCTAAAAACGATTCAAAAACGCATTGTGGATGAATGGGGAAACAGCGTATCGGAAAGCAACGGAATCGCAGAAGAGCCCGCACTCCCAGTTGAACCGGAGGCACCAGTTCCGCAAACGCCCTAGTCACCGGTTCTATTAAAAGGACTGCTGCTGGCTGATCGCCGCGTTTTTGACGGATTTCTGTATTTTTTCGAAGGCCCTGACTTCAATCTGGCGCACCCGCTCGCGTGAGATACCATAATGTTTACTCAGATTCTGCAACGTCGTTGGCGAATCTTTCAGGCGGCGTTCCTGTATGATATAGCGCTCACGTTCAGACAAATTATCCAACGCACCATGTAACATAAGATGGCGTATGGAAAACTCTTCAGATTGCCCCAAAACCGTTTCCTGATTGTCCTGGTCTTCAACCAGCCAGTCCAGCCATTCGCCCTCGCCTTCATCACGCATCGGCGCATTCAACGACTGATCCGGAATCGACAGGCGGCGGTTCATGGCAACAACTTCATCTTCCGACACCTTCAGCCGGTCAGAAATATAACTGACGTTTTCAGGATGGAGATCGCCCTCCTCCATGGCGTCGATCTGGCTTTTCAGTCTGCGTAAGTTGAAAAACAGCTTCTTTTGCGCAGAGGTCGTGCCCATTTTGACCATCGACCAGGAATGCAGGACATATTCCTGGATTGAGGCCCGAATCCACCACATTGCATAGGTCGAAAAGCGAAAACCGCGTTCCGGGTCAAACCGGCTGATCGCCTGCATCATACCCACATTGCCTTCCGAGATCAGATCCGCCACCGGCAACCCATACCCGCGAAACCCCATGGCAATTTTAGCGACCAGACGGAGATGGGAACTGATAATTTTATCGCCTGCTTCCGGATCCTGCTCATCGCGCCAGCGACGGGCCAGCTCAACTTCCTCTTCGGCTTCCAGCATGGGGTAACTGCGGATCCGCTGTAAATAACGTGATAAGTTCTGCTCAGGCGAGACATTGAAGTCCCGGTCAAACGCACCCATGGAAAATATCCTTCTGATTCGAGCAAGCCCCTACTAACACGGCCATACTCCTCAATTTGTGAAGAATAATAACCCAGTTATTTACTCAAGCATAGGGATGTTATATTTTCTCTAAGTATTCTATCAAAGCATTGATTTCATTAGATATTGGCACCGAAAACTGCATATTTTCGCCACTTTTCGGATGTTCGAAACCGATCAAATATGCGTGAAGAGCCTGATGCTGAAAGGCATTTATGCGCTGTCGGGCTTCTGGACTGGCCAGCTTCATCTGGTTGCGTCCGCCGCCGCCATATACCGGGTCACCAACCACAGGATGTCCGAGGCTCGTCATATGAACGCGGATTTGATGGGTGCGACCTGTTTCCAGGCGGCATTCGACCAGACTACCGCTGCGCCCCAGCACCCGATCAACCTGATAGTTCGTAATGGCGACCTTACCGCCAATTTCGACAACCGCCATTTTTTTGCGGTTGTTGGGGCTGCGTCCGATATTGCCGACAATCCGGCCTTCCCGTGGGTTTGGCACCCCCCAGACAACCGCTTTATAGGCACGTTCCAGGGAATGGCTTTCAAACTGCGCCGCCAGATGACGGTGTGCCTGATCGGTTTTCGCAACCACCATGACGCCGCTGGTGTCTTTATCAAGGCGGTGCACAATACCAGGACGCGCCACGCCGCCGATCCCCGACAGGCTGTCTCCACAATGATACAACAGGGCATTGACCAACGTTCCGTCCCAGTTGCCGGCCGCCGGATGCACCACCAACCCCACCGGTTTGTTCATGACCAGAAGCTGATCATCCTCAAACAGAATATCGAGCGGTATATCCTGGGGTTCAGGGTCCGCCGCAACAACCGGCGGAATTTCAACCGTAAAGAAATCACCTGTCACCACCTTGTAGGAAGCGTTCAGTTTTTTTGCGATATCGCCGGAAATCTGCCCCTGATCGATCAATGCCTGCACACGATTGCGCGACATTTCCGGCAACTCCTCGGTCAAAAACCGGTCCAGACGCATCCCCTCCTTGTCTTCTGTCACCTGCAGGTTATATGTGGTTTGATCAGTCACTAAGGATGGTCTCCGGTAGATGGGGGCTCAAAAATGAGAAGGGAACCGTAATATGCGTTGGCTTAAGTCTCTTGTCATCGTTTTAGGTCTTTTAATCGTCTTGGGCGTGCTGCTGCTCGGTTATGGTTTTTATAAAAAAGCCACGGACCCCGACTGGCGACTGTTTGGCGTTGATATGCCCCCGGTTGCAAATGTTCAAGCCCTTCCGAACATTCAACCGCAAGCGAAACCGGCGCCAACGCCTCAGAAACCCTTTGGCACAATCTCTCTCAATCTGGCCGAAGGCTGCGAGATTACCGAGATTATCCCGCGTCGGCGATATGTCTATCTGATGATCGGCCCCACTCCGGAATGCAACCGGGTTATCCTGTTCGATCAGGAAATGGGTCTTGTTCTGGGCGCGATCAAACCGCGACCATGATATCAATTCCCCAGGTCTTTTTAAAAGCCATCGTCGATGCCGCCGAACAGGCCTATCCAAGAGAATGCTGTGGCTTGCTGATCGGACGCAATGACAGCGCGACATCGGTGATCGTGACTCGAATTGTTGAAAGCCCCAATGTGACCGAAGGGTTGGGGCGTGACCGCTTTGAAATCGATCCGCAGATTCGCTTCAATGTGATGCGCGAACTGGATGAGGAGGCCGCCACCGATGCCGCTTCACGCCACCGCATCATCGGCCATTATCATTCACACCCCGGTCACCCGGCGCAACCTTCCGAGACGGATCTGAAAATGGCCTATGAGCCGGACCTGATCTGGTTGATCACATCCGTGATCGATGGACAGGCGACCCTAACGACGGCCCACTCTGTCGATGCACAAGCCACACAATTCCGGCAAATTCCATTGCATACAACCGACTGGCACCCCTATCCTGTGCGCAGCAAACCCTGATCGAAGCGGAGGCTCTTTTTGAACTTTGCCAGCGACAATACGACCGGCGCATCGCCTGAAATTATCGAGGCTATTGTTCAGGCCAACAGCGGCCAGACCATGCCCTATGGTGCGGATGACGCGACCCAACGGGTGCGTGCGCGCATTTGCGATATTTTTGAAACCGATGCTGATGTCTATCTGGTGGCGACCGGAACGGCGGCCAATGCCCTGTCCCTGTCCGTTCTGACAAAAAGCTACGGGGCGGCGCTTTGCCATTGGGAAAGCCATGTCTATGAGGATGAATGCGGCGCACCGGAGTTTTTTTCCGACGGCGCAAAGCTCATCCCCATCGAGGGCGCCAACGGCAAAATGGACCCAGAGTTGTTTGCGCATTATGCCCGGCGTGGCGTTGGTGATGTCCATATGGTGCAGCCGCAAGCCGCAAGCCTGACCCAGGTATCGGAAGTGGGCAGCGTCTATTCCCTTGATGACATCGCCGCCATCAGCGCCATTTGCAAATCCAACAAACTGAAACTGCATATGGACGGGGCACGCTTCGCCAATGCGCTGGTCGCGCTGGATTGCACACCCGCCGAAATGACCTGGAAGGCCGGCGTCGATGTGCTGTCTTTTGGCGCCAGCAAGAACGGCGCGCTGGCCAGTGAAGCGGTTGTCTTGTTCGACAAAAGCCTGTCAGAGGAGTTTGAGTTCCGGCGCAAGCGGGCCGGGCACCTGTTTTCGAAAATGCGCCTGCTGGCCTGCCAGATGGAGGCCTACCTGAAAGACGACCTGTGGCTCACCAACGCCCGCCACGCCAATGCCATGGCGGCACGCCTGAACGCGGGGCTGTCACAGATCAGCGGCATCGAAATGAGCCAGCCCGTTGAAGCCAATATGCTGTTTCCGAAATTCCCCGCCACCCTGACCGCAGCCCTCCACGCCGAGGGCGCAGAGTTTTACGGTGATCGCTGGGCCGAGGACATCGTCCGTCTGGTCACCGCCTTCAATACCCCGGAAGCGGATGTTGACGCATTTATCGCTGCCGTCACCCGGCATATGGGAGGGAGCGCCTGATGAAAAATATACATATCAATGGTGAGCGTCTCTGGCAGAGCCTGATGGAGATGGCAGCGATTGGCGCAACACCGAAGGGCGGCAACTGCCGTCTCGCCCTGACCGATCTCGACAAGCAGGGGCGCGATTTCTTCATCGCGTGGTGCAAGGATGCCGGATGCACCATCAGCATTGATGGCATGGGCAATATTTTTGCCCGGCGCGCCGGACGCGACCCGAACCGCGCACCCGTTCTCTGTGGCAGTCATCTTGATACCCAGCCGACGGGCGGCCGCTTTGATGGGGTGCTGGGCGTTCTGGCCGGGCTGGAAATCATGCGCACGCTGAACGACCATGCGGTCGAGACCGATGCGCCGCTGGAGGTCGTGTGCTGGACCAACGAAGAGGGCTCGCGCTTCTCGCCCGCCATGATGGGCTCCGGCGTGTTTGCCGGGGTTTTCAACGAAATCGAGATCAAGGCCAGCAAAGATGAAGACGGGGTTTCGCTGGGCGATGAACTGGTGCGGATCGGCTATGCGGGCGACATGCCGGTGGGTGGGCGCAACATCGGCGCCTATTTCGAGCTGCATATCGAACAGGGCCCGATTTTGGAGGCTGAGGAAAAAACCATTGGTGTGGTCACTGACGCGCAGGGCCAGCGCTGGTACGAGATCAACATCACCGGCCAGGAATCGCACGCCGGGCCGACACCCATGCCGGTGCGCAAGGATGCCCTGGTCAGCGCCGCCAAGATCATTCAGGAGGTCAACCGCATCGGTCATGCCTTCCCGCCCAACGCCTGTGCGACCGTCGGCCATATGGTCTCGTCACCCAATTCGCGCAACGTCATTCCGGGCCATGTGTTCCTGACGGTTGATTTTCGCCACCCCGATGCCGACATTCTGCTGGAGATGGACGGACTTTTAAAAGGCTTTTGCACAGAAACCGCTTCCGCCGATGGCGTCAAAATCGAGGTCACCGATTTCTGGCAATTTGCGCCCACCCCCTTTGATCCGGCCTGCGTCGGGGCAGTCCGCGACGGCGCGGCGGTGTCCGGCTACAGCCATCGCGATATCTGCTCCGGCGCCGGGCATGATGCGGTTTACATGGCTCAGGTTGCCCCGGCGGGCATGATCTTCATTCCCTGTGAAGACGGCATCAGTCACAACGAGATCGAGAACGCGACGCCAGAGGACTGTACGGCCGGAACCAACGTGCTATTGCACGCCCTTCTGAGCCGCGCCGAAACACAGCCGGACAACCGGGACTGACTGGACATTGGCAGCACTCGATCCCATTCATCAGGCGCTTCAGCATCACCAGTCCGGTCGCCTGCAGGAGGCAGAAAAACTCTATCGGGAAATTCTTTCCAAAACCCCCGAACATCCCGACGCCAACCACCTTTTGGGAGTTCTCGCCAATCAGAGCGGTTTCCCGAAAGTTGGCATCGCTCATATTTCCACGGCAATCAGATCCAATGCCAAGCCGCCGATGTTCCACAACAGCCTCGGCCTCGCATATGTCGGTGACAATCGCTTTGACGAGGCCATCAAGAGCTTCAAGAACGCCCTGAAGCGCCAGCGGGATTACCCGGATGCCCATTTCAATCTGGCAGGTGCTTATCTTCAAAAGGGAGCGATACCAAACGCCATAAAACACTTCCGGCGCGTTATTTCCCTGAAACCCGACCACATGGACGCCCACGGCAATCTCGGCAACGCCCTGAAACAGAAGGGTGACTTTGAAGGCGCTGTGGCGTGCTATGAAACCGTCATCAAGGCGCAACCCCAGCGCCCGGAAGCTCATTGCAATCTGGGCGTCGCTTTGCAGGAACTGGGGCAAACCGAACAAGCCCTTGCTGCCTATCGTCGGGCCATTGACCTGAAACCCGATTATATGGAGGCCTATAACAATCTGGCCCAGGCACTTCAAAATCAGGGCCAATGGGACGAAGCCATCGATTGCCTGCAAAAAGCCCTGTCCCTGCAACCCGACTTTACCGAAACCCACAGCAACCTGGGTATCGCCTACATGCAAAAAGGTCATCCTGCTGAAGCTCAAAAGCATTTACAGGAAGCCACCCGGCTGGCCCCAGGACACGCCACAGCCGAGAGCAATCTGGGCGCGGCCCTCATTGAGCTGGGGTATCCGCGGCGGGCCATCACGCATTTCAAGAAGGCGCTTGAACTGCGGCCTCACTTCCCGACGGCCTATAGCAATCTGCTGCTATCCCAACTCTATTTGAGTGAAACCAACCCGAAACAAAACAGTGATCTCGCCCGCCGCTTCACGGAAACAATTCCCCCAAACGCGTCCCCTCTTCGCTCATCCAAAAACAATCCCGACCCCGACCGCCCTTTAAAGATCGGGTTCGTTTCAGCGGACCTGCGCCACCATTCCGTCAGTTATTTTCTGGAAGCCGTCTGGCCGTTGCTCAATTCTGACAGCCTTGAGGTCCACGCCTATGCCACCTCGCCCAAGGAAGACGACATGTCCCGACGGCTGGAATCGAGTGTCAGCGTCTGGCGGAATCTGGCTGGCTTGTCTATCGCTAAACAGGCGCATACCATCCAAAAGGACAACATCGACATCCTCGTTGATCTGGGCGGCCATACGGCCCACAACAGCCTTCCCCTGTTCGCTGCCAAACCGGCCCCCCTGCAAGTCACCTGGCTTGGCTATTCCGCCACCACCGGGCTGGGGGCGATGGATTATATCCTTTGTGATCCCTGGGTTCTTCCGGAGTCTGAAGAAGACCAATATTCGGAAACACCTTGGCGTATGCCGGAGACCTATCTCTGTTTTTCGCCGCCTCAGGGCAACATCGCCATTGCGGAGCTTCCCGCCCTCAACAACGGCTACATAACCTTTGGTTCATTCAACAATCTATCAAAACTGACAGATGCGGCTATCCATTGCTGGGCTCAAATATTACGAAAAACACCCGATAGCCGGTTAATGCTGAAAGCCAAGCAACTGGATCAGGCGGACTATCGATCCTATCTCCATACACGGTTCGCTTCCGAAGGCATTGAAGCGGACAGGCTGACTTTTCTGGAACGAACACAGGGCCTTGCCGAGCATCTGTCGACCTACAACAAAATTGATATGGCTCTGGATACGTTCCCCTATGGCGGCACGACGACAACCGCCGAGGCGTTATGGATGGGTGTGCCCGTTCTGACCATGAAAGGTAACAGCTTTGTCAGCCATGTGGGAGAAAGCCTGCTTCAGAACAGCGGCCTTACCAGATGGATCGCACAGAGCCCCGATGACTATGTTGAAAAAGCCGTTGCGGCAGCCAGGGATTTAAGCGCGTTAAGTCAATTGCGCCAGCAGCTTCGCGACCAGTTTGTTGCCTCACCGGTTTGCGATGCGCCACGTTTTACGGCCCAGCTGGAAACCGCGTTCCGAAGCATGTGGAACCACCATTGCACAGCGCGCAATAACTAAAACTTTCTCGAACCAACGACGATGGATTCAATCTTCGTTTCCCCCAGCGCCTTGACGGCCTGTAATCGGTGGAAACCCGAAACCAGCACATAACGCCCTTCGCCTTTACGCACGTGAATGGGGGTTTTATGCCCTTCCTCCAGAATGCTCTCCGACAGCATCTCCACCTTTTCAGGCTCAAGGGTTTTGTTCCATTTTATGGGAACATAGATTTCATCAATCGCAATCATGACGGATTTCATCATTTGCTCATCCTCATCTTTCTCCTGTCAGATATCATGCGAAATCGACCCAATAGGCAAGAGGTTAAGAGCATAAGAGTGGCGAAAGGGTGTTGTTGTTGGCGTTCAGGCCGGTTAACAATAGATGCTGACTGACCTTAGGCTAAAAATTACAAAGGGATTCCCGCATGAACCACCTCCATGTGATTGCCGAAGAAGCGACTCAAGGCATAAGCAAACTCCTCACCAACCCGCTCTCCAATGAGCAGGCCAAGCAGGTTGAAAAGTTAATCGAGAAAGCCGTCATCAAGGCAATGCTCCAGGGTCAGCACAGTGCTGTTGATGCGGCGTTGGAATGCCCGGAAGCGGAAAGAGATACGGCTTATAAAATTGCGACAGCGATCCGCCTGAAGAACGACGCCCTGATTGCAAACCTCTCAAGTCTACGCTAACCGCGCTTGAGAGCCTGAATGCGGTTTTCCAGTTCCGACAGGAATCTGGAGCGGTCCTGTTTGCTGTAAGCGGCGTTGCCACCGGTGATTTCGCCAGCGTCACGCAAATCCGTCATTAAATTGCGCATTGCCAGCGCCATGCCAATACTGTCGGGAGTAAAAGGCTTGCCGGTTGGCGATAAACCCCACGCGTCTTTTTTCAGACAACGATCAGCCAGGGGAATATCCGAGGTCACGATAATATCACCTGCGCCAATATGCTCTGCAATCCAGTCATCGGCGACATCCGCTCCTTGCCCGACGACGATCTGCTCAACCAGCGGGTTCTCGCCAATACGCAACCAACTGTTTGAAACCAGATAGACTTTCAGTCTGTGGCGCCCGGCGACGCGAAAGACTTCATCTTTCACCGGACAGGCGTCTCCATCTACATAAATATCCGTCATGATCCTCAAGGCCATAGTTGCCTGATTGATGTAAGTCAAGGAGTCGTGGCACACCTCAGACTATGCTGCGGGGAATTGGTTGCTTCTCTTATGGGCATACTGGAGGCGGGTTTGTGGGTTGGAATATATTGAGTGATGCGCATGTTAAGTCGTGAAGATCGCCGGCTTGCAATCAGCTCTGTCCTTCTGTGTCATCTGGATGAAAAGGAGGCGGGAACCATTATTGACCAGTGCCTGACCCGAGAGTTCGAAACCGGCGAACTGATCTATGAAACAGGCAGTTCTCCTCAACAGATTTTCTTGATTTTGGATGGCGTGATTCAGCTTTTTCGCGGCTCCTATCCGGGGCGGCGCGCTGTGCTGGGCATTCGGATCAAAGGTGATGTTGCAGGCCTGACCGCTGTTCTCAGCAGAAAGTCTCATTATGCAACAGCGAAATCCGTCAGAAACTGCAAAGCCCTTGTTGTCCCCTCGGCGGTTCTGCAAAACCTCCTTGAACGTTCACCAAAAACCGGCGACCACCTAGTCCAAAAGGTCGCCGACAATATCCTAGATATTTCACAACATATGGAACGACTGCAACTCCTGCAAACCACGGAAAGACTTGCAGACTATTTTCTCCAGAAAGTGGGGGACGAAACCACATCCGTCGAGTTGGATTTGCCGTGTGACAAAGGCCTGATTGCGACCTATTTGGGCATGGAGCGGGAAAGTTTTTCGAGGGCCCTTGCAAAATTACGGCAGGTCGGCGTTCTTTCGAAAGGCCGGACAATACAGATTACAGACCCGACAGCTCTGCGGGCATTCCGCAACGGCCCCGGATAAAACACCCGTTTACCGGCCCTCTTTCTGCGCTAGGTTCTCTATCCGCGTGTCATATCGGGGGCGATGTTCAAGTCCGGATTTGCGCGCTTCAACTCTTCTTTGACAAGAGCATGCCCCCGACGGATACATAAAGACAAATATTGGGCAGGTGTCATTCCCGCTACCGCCGCCCAGGTTTCAATGCGTTGCCAATCGTCATCTGGCAACGCCGTCATGAATTCATCGGAAAATTTCATCCGGCTCTCCATAAAACAACCAATGGTTTGAAACCTAGTATTTCGCTTTCCCAAAGCCAAAGAAATTTTCCATAGATTTTGACTCCAGTTCAGAGAGACTAAACAATCCCGCCGTCCCGCAACTCCTGAATATCTGATTGGGACAATCCCATATCTGCCAGCACCTCATCCGTATGCTGACCCCGTTCCGGAGTCGGCACGCCTTTCCGCGATGTGTGGCGACTCAGATTAATCGCCTGACCAACCAGATTGATTTGTCCCAGCGTGGGATGGTCCACAGGATGCTCCATTTCCAGATGCTGAACCTGAGGATCAGCAAAAACCTGATCGATCGAATTGATCGGTCCGCAAGGCACGCCGGCCTTGGCCAGCAGTTCGATCCATTCCGCAGACGTTTTTTTCAGCGTATAGGATTCGATTTCCGCATTTACCGCGTTGCGATTGCTGGAGCGCAAGGCCCCTGTCGCATAGTCCGGATTATCTTTCATACCCGTTGCTTCCAACACATCACACAGACGTTCCCACATAATGTCCCCTGCCGCGGCAATATTCATATGACCATCGGCGGTTTTGAACACACCTGTCGGGATGCTGGTCGGGTGATTGTTGCCGGCCTGTGGCGCAATTTCTTTGTTAACCAGCCATCGCGCCGCCTGAAAATCCAGCATGGCGATCTGCGATTGCAGCAGGGACGACTGCACCCATTGCCCTTCGCCGGTTTCATCGCGTTCCAGCAAGGCAATCATAATGCCCAAGGCGCAAAAGATACCGGAGGTCAGATCCGCAACGGGAATACCGACTCGCACCGGGCCTTGACCGGGCAAACCGGTGATCGACATCAACCCGCCCATGCCCTGGGCAATCTGGTCAAATCCGGGACGGTTCCAGTATGGCCCATCCTGGCCAAATCCCGATATACTGCCGAGGATTATCGCAGGGTTGACGGCTTTTAAAGATTCGTAATCAATGCCAAGACGGTTTTTTACATCGGGGCGAAAGTTTTCGACAACCACATCCGCCGTTTTTACCATCTTTTTAAAAAGCTCGACGCCTTTCGGATCTTTTAAATTGAGTGTTATGCCGCGCTTGTTACGGTGCAGATTCTGGAAATCAGAACCGTCACGGGCACCCCCCATCCCTTTTGAAGGGTCGATGGCTTCCGGTGCCTCGATTTTTATGACGTTCGCACCCCAATCGGCAAGTTGGCGAACCGCCGTCGGTCCGGAACGAACACGGGTTAAATCCAGAACAGTGAACCGCGACAGGGGGCCATGGTAATCTCCCATATGAAAATCCTCTCCTTGTTTGTTGTTTTTGTGCCTTTATCGGCTTGGCGGAAACCCTATCACGCCCTTTTCCCATGCTCAAATTGAGAAAACCCCCACCTGAAACAAAAAAAATCGCCAGGTCGGAGTACCGGCCCGGCGAAGGAAAAATCAAAGGGATATGACGAGATAATCACATAAAGCCGTTCTGCACACAGTGAGCGCCATCACAGAGTCAAAAATATAATCTTGTAAACGACCAGCCTGCCTCCTGAGGCTTAGCGGCGCCGCCATCTCCAGGGCGGGATTGCCGTCCCTTTCCAAAGACCGCGTTTTGCTTTTTGCGCCTTCTCCTGAACCTGATGGAAAAGAAACGGCGCGTCCGGCAGGGCAAAAGCCCAACCCGTATATAACATTTGCTGCGACAGATCGAAGCCCTGCGGGTCCCGACACATTGCGATGAGCGTTCCATCAGGCATCTCATCTTCAGCAGTGCAGACAACCCTGTCGATACCTGCCAGCAAATCCATAAGTCCCAGAGTAGCCACATGCCCGCAGGGATAAACCCGGGTTTTTCCTTCGCATGTTTGCCCTTTTTCCGGAGTATCAATGCCATACAATCGAACGACAACATTTCCGATCTGCAGTAAATCCCCCTCTATCACACGAGGGACCCCCGAAATTGGATCCACTGACTGCGCCTCTGCCGTTTTCAAAAAATAGGCCGCCACCAAGAGAGCCGCGAACACAATGACCATGACTGTTGGCACTCTACTATTAAAGTTCATTACCACTGGCTTCCTTCGTCTGCATGAGGCAAAGGGCCTCAATGACAATTCACATATTACCCGGCATTTCAAAACGGGTCATCCATCACATTGTATTCACGCGCATTTGAAGCGGATTGATTCTGTCTCATCTCAAACCTCTGTCACCTTAAGTATATTCTTATAACACTCAGGAGGCGGGCCTCTAACGGCCCCGTATGGTGACCCAGATGCCAACATTCAAACAATTTTTATTATCCTCAACCGTACTGCCCGTGGCCATCGGGTTTGGAATCTCCGCAACGCCTATAAATGCTCCTGCGATTGCCAAACCGGTTCTTGTTGAAATCGCAGCCTCTTGCAATCCTTGCAATCCGTGCGCTGCGAAAAACCCGTGTAACCCGTGTGCTGCGAAAAACCCGTGTAACCCATGCGCTGCGAAAAATCCGTGTAACCCGTGTGCTGCGAAAAACCCGTGTAACCCGTGCGCCGCGAAAAACCCGTGTAACCCGTGTGCTGCGAAAAACCCGTGTAACCCGTGCGCCGCGAAAAACCCGTGTAACCCGTGTGCTGCGAAAAACCCGTGTAACCCCTGCAATCCATGTGGGGCATCCGCCGGACTTTCTCTGAAATGCCCAATTCCCCGTCTCGCTGCAGCTACGACAAATCCCTGCGCAGCTAAAAGCCCCTGCAACCCCTGTGCGGCAAAAAATCCGTGTAATCCCTGTGCGGCGAGCAATCCCTGCAATCCCTGCGGCGCTTCTGAAGCGGCTGAAATTACCGGCAAAGAAGCCGATAGGGCCTATAACTGCCTGAAAGCCGATATCATAACCGCCTATGGCAACACAGCTTTGCCACAGATTAAAAGCTATACAGACTGGAAGCTATTTAACACGGAGTCTTATCGTGCAGATACCCATGGCGGTCGGTATTTGAACAATTACGCCAACGCCATTGCCGCCCCGACCTATGGACAGTTCGATGAACTGACCCAAATGCCTGTTGGTTCTGTACTGGTCAAAGATGGCATTACGGCAAATAGCACAGGGCAAACCGGCATCAGCCCGCTATTTGTCATGGAAAAGATGGCCCCCGGCTTTGACAGTCAGGGCGGCGACTGGCGCTATACGATGATCATGCCCAACGGGACGACTGTCGGGACCACAAAAGGCAAAGGAGCGGCTGCTGTAAAATTCTGCGCCGAATGCCATGCAGCCGGTTCCGATAATGACTATCTGCTTTTTTTGCCGGAGGAATACCGCATTAAGGGCTAACAGGTTTACAGTTTGAGCTTTTAGCAGGGCCGCTGTTTAATCGATTCTGCTTGCTGGCTTTTCTACCGGTAAAACATTCCCTACACTGGTCAAATTCAGACGATTAAAATCTGATCTTTCGATCAACAGGGCACACCAAATGACGGAACCGGCTTTAAAGGCGGAAATTTGGATCAAAGCGCAGATTCGGATTTGTGACGTGAACTTTCTGCCCGCCGCGATCACCCGGCGCGGAGATTCCGATGCCGGGGCGGTTTTGTTGAAACTGAACCGGCATGAGAGCGGTGTGGAAGTCCTGACCCAGGTTCGCGATCCGGAAGGCCGGCGCGCCTGGATGCGCGGAACGGGAGAGACGCCGGTTTCCGAAGATGTGGCTGATGCCTACATTCAGAAACAGGCGCAATACGATCCCGATATCTGGGTCCTCGAAATCGAGGACCCGAAAAACAAATACGCGGTTGAAGGCAAAATCATTTAACCCTTCGGCCGCGTTCAGGTTTGTCCCCGCCTACTCCGTGCGGTGGATCAGGTGGTATCCAAAAGCGGTCTCAACAACATCGCTGACCGAGCCCGCTTCAAGCTCAAACGCCGCTTTATCAAACTCGGCGACCATGGCGCCACGACCAAACGTTCCCAAATCACCGCCATCAGCTCCTGATGGACAATCGGAATGCGCCTGCGCAAGGCTCGCGAAATCTTCGCCACCGTCAATTTTCGCCTTGATGTCGTTAATTGACTTCAGGGCTTCATCGCTATCGCGGCCATCTGTCGAAACGAGGATATGAGATGCACGCACCATATTCGCCATGGGAAACTCCTAATCACTAAAAATCTAATATAAATCTACTGCTTGCGGCGCATCTTAAAGCATTCCCTGCTCGGCCATGCAATAACAATTACCCGGAATTCGTATAAGTCCGCTCTTAAGCTAGAATTAATTTCTTGGTTTCATACCTTAACTTATGCGGGGTCTGTTTTTCGATTGGCCAGAAGGTTTTTAGAGAATCCCAACAGGTTATTTTATTGAAATTTGACGAACGGTCATAAATGTCTTCATAAAAAAATCAAGGGAACCCTTGCTTTTAAGCCTGAATTTTAAAAATAGTTAAGAGGATCCGGAATTTTGTTTATATTTGCCCGACCGCAACATGAACGAAAAGGGACCATGGCTTGAAACGACTAGCTGCCATCATATTCGGCTTAGCGGCATTCTTGGCCCTGGCAGCTATGGGCGCCGTTTTCGTTATGCCTGATGATGACCTCACCCAATTAATCGAGCCGCTTCCAATCATTGGCCCCCATTCTGAAGCCATCGTGCATGCCAAACATGAGGCATTGGAATCCTCTGCACATTTCATCGATGATTCGATTTATGGCCTGAAGACACAATGGCGCAATATTACCAGCTTTTCGCTGACAGACCGTCGGCAAAAAGTCGTCATACAATTGGACCCGAGGCGCAAGCCAAAACCCACTGCACCGCCCCCACCACCGGCTGTTGAAACCGAGGACACGTCCAAACCTGTCATGCTACAACCGGCGCAGGAGGGCGAACTGCCTGAAGGGCCAACACCTGCGGAAGTTATAGAATCGGAAACAGAAGCTGAAAAGCCGATGACCGCCAACCCCGAAGAGACCGGACCGGAGACAGCACCCATGGTCGTGGAGGCGACCGAAATGAAAATGACAGAGCCGCCAGCACCACCCCCGCCAATGCCGAACATGCCGCCCTCTGCTCCTGCAGCAATGCCGGCGACTGAAGCGACTGAAGCGCCTGCCCCTGCAGCGATGCCTGTTGAACAGGTTGAAGAAAAACAGCTCGCCGCCGTTACCCCCGCCAAACCGGTTAAATCAAAGCCCTTGCCTGCCCAAAAGCCCCCGGCTCCTCCAAAGACCGACAACGGAGCGGAAGAACACAAAAAAGGTCTGGCTTTTTATAAGGGGCTTGGTGGCACGCCCAAGAACTTTAAAACGGCGGCAGAATGGTTCCGCAAATCATCCGCCAAAGGGAACGCCGCCGCGCAATACAATCTCGGCATCATGGCCTATCTGGGACAGGGTGAAGAGCAAAGCTATGCGGAAGCCGCAAACTGGTTCCTGCAGGCGGCCAAACAGGACCATGCCCTCGCCCAATACAATCTGGGCTTTTTATTCTTTAAAGGCGAGGGGGTTGAGAAAGACGATCTGCAAGCCTTCATGTGGATTGACCGGGCAGCCCGACTGGGCGATGAAAAAGCCATAAAAGCCAGAGACACACTGGAAAAAATCCTGCCAAAGGATATCGTCAAAGAACAATAACGCAAAATGCGGTAGCACGACATTGGGTAGATAACCTGTCGATTTACATCTGCATATTGGGCTTACGACATACAATTAACGCAATATTTACCATGAGCGCTTAGTTTTTTCCTTATCAAGGGCTGGGACCCTTGGAATTTATGAGGAAGATGATATGCGCGCAAACACCTGGGCTCTTTTGATTGCTGCCCCATCGCTAGTCTTGTTGAACACACCGGCAGGAGCGACAACCGGTCTTCAGAACCCAAGCCAGGCCAACGCCTCTTCCGGACCACAGTGGATATCGTTGAACGTTGAGCTAGCAGGCGCCGATGTGTCCGATCCGGCGACGGACATGGAACTCAAGGAGGCCGGGGTTGAAATGATCCCCTCCGAAAACCTCAAAAAAGCCAAACCCATGGTGATGGAACCAAGTTCAGAAAAAGCGATGCCGAAAAAACCAATGGCAATGCCGGTGAAAGACGAGCCGGAACCGGCCCCTATGATAAAGGATGACGAGGAAGCTGCGCCGCAGATGCAAATGAGCGAAGAGATTTCCGGCCCATACGTCCGTATCGATATGGGCTATTCTTTCAACATGGATTCTGACGGGACCCAGTCAGCCGGGAACCTCGGGTCGGAAGCCGTAGACAATGTCATTTTAGCAGGCGGCGGTATTGGCTACCGTTTCAGTGAAAACATCCGTGGCGACTTGATCTTCGACTATCGTCCCGACGCCGACGTCAGTGCGACGACATCCGCCGGAAATACGACAGCTTCGGAAGTCAGCGCTTTAAGTGTGATGCTCAATGCTTATTGGGATATTACAACAACCGATGACCTGACCCCATATCTTGGTGCCGGTATCGGCTATGCCCGTCTCAGCACATCCGACCAAACGACAACCGGAGGCATTGCAACAGAAACAGGTGCCACGTCTGACAATTTTGCCTGGTCTGTGACCGCAGGTGCCGCCTATAAGCTGCTCGACAACACACTGCTCGATATGAATTACCGATTCATCAATATGGGCGAATTCAAGCAGGCGACCAACACCACCTATGATGACTTGATGGCGCATGAGATGCGGGCCGGTTTACGGTTCACATTCTAGGAATACCTGAACCGCCCCTCCCTTTATACAAGAGGTGCGGTTTTCCCTTTGGTGCATTCAACAAAACCCCCACCAAACTTCTGGTTGAATTCAATGCTGCCCGGCATGTCTTGCGATGAAAATTTGAGCCTTAACCCGAACATTTCTGTCTTGAAGCATGAAAAATGTTGCGCTTATCGACATTAACGATCAACCTTTTCGAAACTGTACATAACCATAAAAAGTCGTATTGGCGGAGGCCCAATCAAAACAATGACTGATGATACGCTCAAAAAAATGGCTCTGGAGTATCACCGCAAACCGGTGCCTGGAAAAATTGAGATCACCCCGACAAAGCCTCTTGGCAACCAGCGTGATTTGGCTTTGGCCTATTCGCCCGGTGTCGCCGCCGCCTGCGAGGCGATTGTCGTTGATCCGTCTGAAGCCGCCTCACTGACGTCACGGCAGAATCTGGTTGCTGTGATCACCAACGGATCCGCCGTTCTAGGACTTGGAAATATTGGCGCGCTGGCGTCAAAGCCGGTGATGGAAGGCAAAGCCGTCCTGTTTAAGAAGTTTGCCGGCATCAATGTCTTTGATATCGAGCTGAATGAAAGCGATCCCGACAAGCTTGTCGATATTATCTGTGCGCTGGAGCCTACCTTTGGCGCCATCAATCTGGAAGATATCAAGGCACCGGAGTGTTTTATCATTGAGCAAAAATGCCGCGAACGCATGAACATCCCGGTCTTTCATGATGACCAGCACGGCACGGCAATTGTTGCCGGTGCCGCCATCCTCAACGGCATGCGGATTGTGAATAAAAAACTGCCGGATATCAAACTGGTTTCGACCGGCGGCGGCGCAGCCGGAATTGCCTGCTTGAACCTTCTGGTCAAAATGGGCGTGAAGCGTAAAAACATCACGCTCGTTGATCAGGTTGGTGTTGTTTACAAAGGCCGCACCGAGGAGATGAACCCCCATAAAGAGATTTATGCACAAGAGACAAACGCCCGCTCCCTGAATGAGGTGATTGACGGGGCCGATGTTTTTCTTGGCCTCTCCGCGCCGGGCATCTTAACAGGTGACATGGTCAAACGCATGGATGCCCATCCTTTCATTTTGGCGCTGGCCAACCCGGTTTCGGAAATCACCCCGGAAGCGGCAAAAAAAGCCAACCCCAACGCCATCATCGCCACTGGGCGTTCTGACTATCCCAACCAGGTCAACAACGTCCTTTGTTTTCCGTTCATTTTCAGGGGCGCGCTGGATGTCGGTGCAACCGAAATCAATGAGGAAATGAAAATCGCCACAGTCAAAGCCATTGCCGATCTGGCGATGGCAGAAAGCACTGAAAGCGTTGCTTCCGCCTATGCTGGAGAAGACCTGACATTTGGCCCTGAATACCTGATCCCAAAACCGTTCGATCTGCGCCTGATTGTCGAGATTGCATCGGCTGTCGCGAAAGCGGCCATGGAATCCGGCGTTGCAACGCGGCCCATCGCCGATTTTGCCACCTACCGAGAAGAACTGGGGCAATTCGGTTTCCGTTCAGGCATGCTCATGAAACCCATCTTCGAGAGTGCACGCGCAGACAAGAAACGCCTTGTTTTCGCAGAAGGGGAAGACGAGAGGGTCCTGCGTGCCGTGCAGGCCCTTGTTGACGACAACATGGCACTGCCCCATCTGGTTGGCCGACCTGATGTGATTGATACCCGGATCAAGCGACTTGGTCTGCGGATCAAAGAAGGAAAAGATTTCACAATCACCAACCCGGAAAGCGACCCTCGATACGAAGAATATTGGCGTGAATACCACGCCCTTATGGAACGCAGAGGTATTTCGCCTGACCTGGCACGAACCATTATCCGCACAAACAGTACCGTCATTGCTTCGTTGATGATCCACCGCGGTGATGCCGATGCCCTGATTTGCGGAACTTACGGCCATTATGCCTGGCATTTGAAACATGTTACCGATGTCATCGGACATGCGGAAAACGTTTGCAATGTTTCGGCCATGAGCACGCTGATCATGCCAAACGGCACTTTTTTCCTAGCCGACACACATGTCACACACGACCCGACGGTCGATGAAATTGTCGAGACGACCCTATTGTGCGCTGATGCAGTGCGCGGTTTTGGCAAAATACCGAAAATTGCCCTGTTATCTCATTCGAATTTTGGGAGCCGTTCCACGCCAACAGCGGTAAAAATGCAAGCCGCTATGGAGCGGTTGCGCGCACGTCACCCGGATCTTGAAGTCGAAGGGGAAATGCAGGCTGATGCGGCATTGGATGAAGTTATCCGAAACCGGGTTTTCCCCAATTCCCGCCTAACCGGCCAAGCCAATCTGCTCATATTCCCCAATTTGGAAGCCTCGAATACGGCATTTAACTTATTGAAAATACTGGGCAATGGCCTTTCTGTCGGGCCAATGCTTGTCGGCGCAGCCAAACCGGCACACATTCTGACGCCTGCTGTCACGTCACGCGGCATAATCAACATGAGCGCCATCGCCGTTGTTGATGCCCAGTCCCGATTGAGCGAGACGCCGCGTTTGATATAACCTCAGTTTATCTCATCAAAATCGAGAAGTGTGATGTCCAGCGCCAGATCGCAGGCCAGTGCGTCAACAATTTTATATCCTGCATCATAGGTGTCGCCACTTGGCGCTGCAGGCATCTGGGGTGCATTGCCAAACTCCGCTGCCAACAGCATTTCGAAATCTTCTGCCTGATCAAAGTTAATATGCATTTTCTCTTCCTCCACATTGCGATAATTTTTACAAAAACACACCTCTCACGCCTATGTTTCATGCACATCCCATGCCAGTTATCGTAAAACATTGGTATAATGAAAAATATTTAAAAAAAACCACCGTGTATTCGCAATATATGGTGGACATACAATTGGTTATCAGGCAAATATTGTACGAATCGGGAATCAAATCATTGGGTAATTTTGATTAGCTTCTTGATACGAAGACTGGAAAAGCCCATTCAGGGGTGGCAAGCCAGATTTTTTGAGGAAGAGCTGAAGCTGTGCCAACAATCCGCCAAAGATTAAGTTTCTTTTTTCTCGCTGGCAGTGTTTTTGCCCTTTCCATGGCCCCTGCACAAGCCGCATCCCTTGCCGAAAATCTGCAAACCTTGCTCGAAACACACAAGCGGGTCATCGCAGCCAATGCAGACGTCAGCGCTGCGGAGGAACGGGTGAGTGTCGCCAAAGGTGGCTGGAATCCTACTTTTGACATGACCGCCAACATTGGTCATGAGGAACGCAACAAACCGACAGGTTCTACAGATACAAATTTTGTCCCCAGAAATCTGGATTTATCGATCACTCAGAAAATCTGGGATTTTGGTTCAACCGACTCCAGCATCCGAAGCTCCGAAATTACACTCACGCAAGCCCAGACCACTCGGGAAGCAACCATTCAGGCCCTGCTGCTGGAAGGCATAACGGCTCATTTGAATGTCATCCGAGCGAAAAAGATTCTTGATTTTGCCGAAGGTTCAAAGGCCAACATCCAGAAACAGACCGAACTGGAAGATGCCCGAGTACAGCGCGGCGCAGGCCTCTCTACAGATGTCCTGCAGGCCAAGACCCAGTTGGCGGGTGCACAGGCGCGCGAAATACAAGCGAAAGGCGCCTTGAATACTTCACTGAACCGCTACCGGGCCGTTTACGGCGTACTACCAGATAGTTTAACAGCCATGAAAGCGCCCCGTTTGCCGCTCGAACTTCTCCCCAATACACTTGAAGAAGCAGTCACTCAGGCCATTGAAGGCAATCCACAACTGGAAGCTTCGCGATTGAGCGCCGATATTGCACGCGAAGATATTCGCAAATCCCGCGCCGACGGTTTTGCTCCGGTCTTTGAAGGCTCCGTGGAAAATAATTTCAAGGAAGACAACGGTGGCACCGTTGGTTCGCAGCAAGAACGTCAGATCAAACTGGAAGCCACCTACAGCTTTAATCTGGGCGCGACCGCCATCAATACACTGCGGGCCTCGAAACAAACCCATATTGCAACAACCAATCGTTATGGCGACACCCGGGATCTCGTCGAGGAACAAGCCCGCAATGCTTGGGACAATTTGCAAATTGCACGGGTCAATGCCGAGCATCTTCATAACCAGGCTAATATTGCTGCCGAATTTCTGGAATTGGCGCGTCGCGAACGTCAATTGGGCAATCGAACTTTGATTGATGTACTGGGTGGCGAGACTTCATTGATTAACGCCTCCAGCGACGCTGCGGCGGCCGATACAAACACGGCAATTGCCGTTTATACCCTGCTCAGCGTGATCGGCATTCTTGCACCGGACATCGTCAACTAATTTGTCATACGTATCCGAAGCCAGACTTCAGTCCCTCCCCAACAATTTTTAGAGCGATTTAACGAGCCTTTCATATACGCAGCCCTATGGCCCGTGCTAAACTGGGATAGCTATGAAAGAAATGATCTCCCGCCTGATGACCCGGCCAGCCCTGACCGCTGAAATAATTGCGGCGTCTCTGATTGCCAACGTTCTGGCATTGGCCTCGCCGCTTTTTGTTATGCAGGTCCTGAACCGCTATGTGGCACATGGCGTCAATTCCACCCTTATAACCTTATGTGCAGGCGTGGTGATCGCGATTCTTCTGGAACTGGCCTTTCGCCAAATCCGCATGCGGCTGGCCGCCAGCATTAACGCCCCCTATGACCGGGCCGTCGCCAACGGCGCCTTTGGTTCGTTGACCGGAACAAAATCGGCTTTTATCGAAAAACTGCCCGCCGGTATGCGACAGGAAATGATGTCCGGCGCTGAAAAGCTGCAAGCCGCCTATAATGCGAACAACATGTCAGCCATCATGGATGTCCCCTTCGCTTTGATGTTTATCGCCATTCTTTATTTTCTCAATCCAACCATCGCATTTGTTGCGGCCTGTTTTGTCGGACTGTCATTTCTCATTTCCGCCCTCACACTGGCTTCCTTGCGCACCCCGATCAGTAAAGTTCAACTCGAATCGGGCCGACGCAGTGGGCTGGTCGGAGCGGCCATTCAGGCGGGAGATACTGTTCGCGCGTTCAACGGGACAGCTTTTATTCGCAACCAATGGCAGGAACGAACGAAAGCCTATAACGCCCTGACTCGCTCGGTCATGCTGCGTCAGGGATTTGTCCAGAGCCTGGGAATGAGCCTACAGGCAGCAATGGGGGCTCTTGTGATATCCGTCGCAGCCATCCAGGTGGTCAACGGCACGATGGATATCGGGGTGATGATAGGCGTTAACATTATCGCTGCCCGTGCTTTGGGGCCCATCATCAAGTTTGCAGCCATGAGCGAGCAAATTGCCAAGGCCCGCCAGTCTCTATTAATGTTCCATGAATTCGCCAAGCTCCCCATTGAGCGACAGGATGGTACGGCGCTCAGCAATTTTTCCGGGACTATTGAATTCAGCGATGTGGCATTTGCGCACCCTGGCGCCAAAACACCGCTTTTTGAATCCGTTAATTTGAAGCTGGAGCCTGCCAGCGTTCTGGTCTTTGCGGGCGCCAATGGCACAGGCAAAACATCTCTGGCCCGAATGCTGGCCGGATTGCTTGAGCCAACGCGCGGCCGTATTTTGGTGGATGGCGTCGATCTCGCCCAAATCTCGCCGGAATGGTGGCGTAAACAGATCATGTACCTGCCGCAGGAACCAAAATTCCTGAACGGAAGCATTGCCGAGAACATCTCGCTGGCAAATCCGGAAATAACCCCGGAGCAACTACAGGCCGTCATTGATATGGCTGGCTTGAGATCATTTATTGACCAAAGCACAGATGGCCTTGAAACCCCGATTATCGGGGGCGGCAAAAATTTGTCACTTGGTATTCGGCGCCGTATCGCGCTGGCCCGCGCTCTGGCCACGGAAGGCAAGGTCTTGATCATTGATGAGCCGACCGAGGGGCTGGACAGTGAAGGCGCTATGGCTGTACAGAACACCATGCAGAGCATGGTCCAGCGCGGCTGTACCGTTCTGGTCTTCTCCCATGATCCTCAGATTATCAAGACAACGCCACATTATGTGGACCTCAATTCCAAACCGGTCCCGACCCTGATCCGCAAACCTGTTGATCTCGGCCCGGTGGACTCACAAACACGGTCGGCATCGTGATGAGCGCACTAACCAACCCCACACAGGAAGAGGAAGCCGAAAGCAACCGGCTTACCCATATCTTTTTTGCCCTTTGCGTCACCCTGGTTGCCGGTTTTGCCGGCTGGGCCTATTTCGGGCAGTTGGATGTGGTCAGCACCGCCGTTGGTGAGGTCATTCCATCCACCCAGGTGAAGAGCGTCCAACATCTGGAAGGCGGCATTGTCCGTGAAATCATGGTAAAGGAAGGTGATCTGGTGAAAGAAAACCAGTCGCTTCTGACGCTGGAACCGACCCAAAGCGGCGCCGATGTGGATGAACTGCGGACCCGGATCGATTCCCTGACGGCTGACATTGCCCGCCTGAAGGCCGAGGCAGATAATGTCGCCACACCTGAATTCCCACAAAACCTGATTGCAACGAAAAGCGATCTGGTCAGACAAACCCTGGCCATGTTCAAAACCCGCAAAAGCCGGATCGAGAACCAGCTTGCCGGGCAACGTGAAATCATTGCCCAAAACAAGGAACTCATTCAGGAAGTCACGTCACGTATTAACTTATCAACCGAAAAACTGAAGCTCCTGAGCGAGCAGATCACAATCAGTGAAGCCTTGATGGTCGATCAATTGACCAACCGGATGCAACATCTCAATCTGCTCAAGGAAGCCGCCTCGTTGCGCGGGAATATAAATGAAGATCAAGCCACTTTGCGCAAGGCCCAGTCCAGTTTCAAAGGCGCGCAGAACAAACTGAATGCCATCCGCGACTCTTTCCATGAGCAGGTCCGCCAAGAGCTTGATGAAAAACGCCGGTCCTTTGAAGAATATTCAAGCCGGGTACTGAAATTTGAAGATTCGCTTCGCCGAACGGTCCTGCGCTCTCCAGTCGAAGGGGTTGTCAAATCCCTGTATGTCTTCACCATAGGTGGCGTGGTGACGCCCGGCGGAACGGTCGTCGATATTGTGCCGGCTGGCGACAGCTTGATCATCGAGGCAAAGCTCGCCCCTCAGGACATCGGATATGTTCATGCCGGACAAACCGCCCTCGTTACTTTGGCATCTTCCGATGCCAACCGGTTCGGCAATCTGCATGGAAAAGTTGTCAATGTCAGCCCTGATACGCTGGTCACCCCCAATGGAGAAGCCTTTTACAAAGTTCGCATTTCAACGGAAAACGCCTATTTTGAAAGAGATTCCCTGCGCTATAGTCTGGTTCCAGGTGTGCAGGTTATGGCCTCCATTCGAACCGGTCAGCGCTCGGTACTGGCCTATTTAGCGGATCCGTTCATGTCTTCGGTACGCACGGCGATGCGGGAGCGATAACATGAAAACCCTGGCCCATAAGGGCATAGTGCTGTTTGCTTCGATCCTGTTGACGTTGAGCACCCCCGCATTTGCCATTACCGATACAACACCCGTGCCTAACGAGGCCCCCTCCGATTCCACTCAGATACATCCCATACTTGAGACGGAGACAGGCAACACCCTGCATATCACCATAACGGCCCCGAAAATCATCCCTGGCATATCCAATCCGCCCTTAATCGGCGTGAACCTTAATTTAGGAGAGAACCTTGAGCTGGGACGCCCCTATGTAGCCGCCTCACAAGCTCCTGAAGGCTGTATACTCAAATCCGATATCAAAGCACGATTCTGTGTCGATCCGGTTTTTTGGCCGGCTTCACTGCTTGGGCCTCCTGCAAATGATGAAATTATTTATCCGGGCAATCAGGCGATAGTCCGTTATGACGAGGATCGGATAAGCCAGGCACATATTTTGTTTCCGACAGATCGCTTCATTCAAATTCTGGAGCATCTTGAAACCCAATACGGCCCCCCCACCGAGCAGGAACTGGTAAAAACCCATATTCCGGAATCCGAACCGGTCACCAACACGGTTGTCCGTTGGAAAAGCGCTTTTGACGGCCGCCACAGGGACTTGATTTTGGAAGTTCGGGCTCATGACGACATTCGCCGCCCCTTCCCGGACTCAACACATGGCTTTATGTGGCTTTACCGCGATGGTGCGGACCCTGTTTTCAGACATCTCTCAGTTATAGATCTCATGGTTTTGCAGAAACGGCAGATTGGTCAATGGCCTTATGTAGAGAGAACTGGTAAAAAATCCGAGGCACGTTGAGTTTCGGGCTGGACTGAACGACTATTTCCTGCAAACTTTGAGCAGCAGGCACGTATCTGATCCGCCGCACCGAATAGAATTTACAGGAGAACTGAGATCATGGGTTGGCAAGGTAAAATATTGCGCGTCGATTTAACGGCCATGACGGCCGAAAGTGAACCATTAAATATGGAATGGGCGCGCGACTATCTGGGCCAAAGAGGGCTGGCAACGCGTTACATGTATGAAGAAGTTCCAGGTAATGTTGATTCTCTGGACCCGGAAAACCGTCTGATATTCGCCACCGGCCCGCTGACTGGAACCATGGCTTCCACCGGAGGACGCTATTGCGTTGTCACCAAAGGTGGCCTTACCAATGCTATTTCCGCTTCCAATTCCGGCGGTTATTTTGGCGCTGAAATAAAATTTGCCGGCTATGATATGGTCGTCATCCAAGGCAAGGCGCCGCATCCTGTTTACCTGATGATCCAGGACAATAAAGCCGAAATTCTTGACGCCCGTGATTTTGTCTGGGGGGAAACCACCTGGGAAACGGAAGATCGCATTAAAGCCCGCCATCAGGACCCGCAAATCAAAGTTGCCTCTATTGGTGTTGCCGGTGAAAAACTTGTTCGTTATGCCTGTGTGGTCAATGACCGTGACCGGGCCGCTGGTCGTTCGGGTGTTGGCACCGTTATGGGCTCAAAGAACCTGAAAGCCATTGGTGTGCGCGGAACCTTGGGCGTACCTATCGACAAACCCGCCGTGTTCATGAAAGCCGTCAAAGATGCCCGCGACAAGCTGCAACCGCATCCGGCCCGTGAGCGCCTGATGAATTACGGCACCATGCCGATGATGGACACAACAAGCGCTTACGGCTCTTTGCCGACGCGCAACAATCGTGACGTTCAGTTCGATGGCCTGGAAAAGGTCAATGCCAAGGCCATGCGAACCCCCCGCCGCTCAGACGGGCAAGCCAACCTGATGACCAACAAGGCCTGTTTTGGTTGTACCATTGGCTGCGGACGTGTTTCGAAAATTGATCCTGAGCACTTCTCCATCCAGGACCCGGATAAGAAGAAAAAGTATGGCGGTGCCATTGGCGGTCTGGAATATGAATCAGGCTTCTCGCTGGCACCCATGGTCGGTGTTGATGATATTGAAGCGGCAACCTATGCCAACATGATCTGCAACGAACAGGGCATGGACCCCATTTCTTTTGGTGTGTCCGTTTCTGCTGCTATGGAACTGTTCGAGGAAGGCATCATCACCACTGAACATACCGGCGGTATTGAACTGAAATTCGGCAATGCGGAAGCACTCTGTAAAATCGCCGATCTGACAGGTGCCGGTGAAGGCTTTGGTGTTGAGATTGGTATGGGCGCAAAGCGGCTCTGTGATAAATATGGTCACCCAGAGTTTTCCATGACCGTTAAGGGACAGGAATTCCCGGGCTACGACGTCCGCGCCATGCAGGGCATGGGGCTTGCCTATGCCACATCACCCCGTGGCGCCTGCCATATGCGTGCAAGCCCTTTCACCGATGACTTTTCCCACGTTCGTCCGGAAGGAAAAGCGCGAATTGTCAAAGACACACAAGATCAGTCAGCAGCCATTGATTCCACCGGATTGTGCAAGTTCCCGGCCAATGCCTGGAGCATTGCCGATTATGCAGCTCAAATTCATGGTGCCTGTGAAGGCGATTGGGATGAACAACGGCTTCTGGAAACCGGCGAGCGTATTTTCACCATCGAACGCCTGTTCAACAACCGCTCCGGCTTCACAAAAGCCGATGATACGTTACCCACGCGTTGCCTGACCGAGCCGGCAAATGCAGGAGCCGGTAAGGGCCGGGTCACAGAGCTGGATAAAATGCTACCGGAATACTACGAAATGCGCGACTGGACCGACGATGGAGAGCCGACAGGTCAATTGATGGGCCGTCTCGGTATTTCATGAAGGTAAAAGTAAAGCTGGTGTCCATGCCGGGGCACCAGCCAGCAGGTTTTGACGAGTTTGGCAACGCGCTGTTGACTTTAAACGAAGAAACCACAGTGGCCGGTTTGATTGCACAACTCAAACTCTCAAACCTCGAAACCTATATGGTTCTGGTCAACAGTGAAACGGTTCCACCAGGCGACCAACCGACTCGCGTCCTGAATGACGGTGACGAGGCGGCAATCTTTCCTCCTATGGAAGGCGGCTGAGCTTCGTTTCCACCGATTTTGATTCCTGATTGCTCAAAATCAGCTCAATCAGTTCACTGATTGTCCGGTACAGTTCAATTTCCTGAGCGTCGAGTTTCTCGGTATCCTTGATTTCAATGGCCCAGGCGCTGTTGATTCCCTGACCGTCATATTTCAGGGCTTCCAGCCACCAGCTCTCCTCCTTCGGGGTTTCATGTTCTTTTGAAAGCAAGTGATAAAGCTTTTGATTTACGTTCGAAGATTGCAGGAGCAGCGCTGCAGGAGATTCCGGACGAACAAGAACCAGAAGTTCCAGAGTTTCCGCTATCAATTTATCAATCGGGCGCCCCCGGATCAGGCTTTCCAATATTCTTTTCTGGCCGGCAAAAAGAATTTCCTGGCGTTTTTGCTGGGTAACATCCTTGCAAACACCCTGATATCCCTCAAACGTCCCGTCGTGGTCATAAATAGGTACCCCACTGACCTGATCCCAAACCACATGCCGGTCTGTACCGACAACCCCGCGTAAAATAAAATTCTGAAACGGCTGCTGGGCAACCAGTATTTTTGTAAGAGCTTCCAGATCTTCACGCTCTTCCTGATTTGAGGGTTCATACAAATCCCAGAGCGCCATTCCAACAAGCTCTTTCTCGGAGCGCCAGGTAGATCGTCTGTACCCCATGGAAAAGGATGTCATCTTTAAATCCGCATCAAGCATCCAGTTGCTGTCCGTCGACAGTTTGTTAAAGACCCGCAGACGTTCTTCGCTTTTCCGTAAATCCTCGACAATCCCCCGGCGATTGGTCACATCCTTGCCGCTGCCGATATAACCTGTAAATTTTCCGTCCTCATCAAAAACCGGATTTCCACTGATCGTAAACCAGGACTCATTGCCATTATCCATGGAAAACCGATACACAAAATCCCGGAATGGCTTGTGTAATTCCACATCTTTTTTATGGCGGGCCATTTCGATCCGCTCATAAATGGTTTTTGGTGCATGGATATCCCAGCGACTCTTCCCAAGAATTACAGGCAGCCTGTTTTCCATTAAATCCCAGTGACTGTCTGAGAACCATTTAAAACGATGGTTCTCATCCGTCTCCCAAAACCAGTCTGAGGATAAAGCGGCAAATTCTTCAAACCGGGCCATTTGGTCTCTGAGCTGATTCTCGGAAACCGATGACTTAGGCGCGTCCTGTTCGCGGATCAGATCGCTGAACTGCTCGGCGCATTGATCGACGGCCTTCGTAATCACGGTCTTGAACTGGGGTGTGAAATCCAGAATTTTTCGCCGGCGATCAATGTGATCCATTCTTTTTTCAACGATCCCCCAGCCTTCAAGACGGCTGAGATAACGAATGACAGCTGTCTTTGAAATACTGATTGAGGAATAAATGTCAGAAACGGAAAACTGGCTGTTGGAAAACATTCCGCTACATAAGAAATAGATGATTTCCCAGGTTGTTTTTGAAAAACTCGGGTGATTTTGTGCGTGAATGTGATTGGTGATCTGGTGTTGGAAAAGCTGTACCACCTGACTGTCACGAAACAGATAATATCGCACGATATGATCGATAACCACTTTGCGATTATCCTGTGTGTCTAATTTTCCCATATGCGCAACAGTCGTTTCCATGATTTTTCTATCACATGCCAATCCTGTTCCCAGTTTTGGCTCCCATCACATTTTCAGTCTGCTTTCAAAAAAGCCTGATACTTTGCTGCAATCCCGTCAACAGAAGCCTCATAGAGTTCTTTCCCGATTTCAGCCGTCGCCAAAGTTGGGTCTGAGCCAATACGGCCATCGGGAAACCTTCTACGGTAATCATCGGCATCATAGATTGGCCCTTCGGGCGCGATTTTTGGTGTCAATTGATCACGACGAATGCGTGACGCATCATCGGGATAACCAAAATAGGTCAGGGCAACTTCCGATGCTGTCGCATGGCTGCCTTCGGCTTCTGCAAAATATTTTTCCGAAATGCCTTTAATGGCATCACCATTCCACCAGTTTTCGATTGTGCAGCGTACGGCCGGCCGGTTGGTACCCGCCGTCCCCAAACTGCTTTCCGCATAAATCTCCGAGAACGCCGCATTCAGGGACGCAATGTTGCCGCCATGACCATTAAGAAAGAAAAACCGGTCAAAGCCGTGCCTTGTCAGCGAATTGACAATGTCGCAAATCGTTGCGATCAGCGTTGAAGGACGGAGCGTGATTGAGCCCGCAAACCCTAAATGATGTTGTGCCATACCGATACTGATGGTTGGCGCAACCATGGCTCCCATCCGGTCGCCAATCTCATAGGCAAGCATTTCAGGGCACAGGGCATCAGTTCCTATAAATCCCGTTGGGCCATGCTGCTCTGTCGAGCCGACAGGTATGATGATCCCTGTGCTCTTTTTCAGATAATTTTCGACTTCCGGCCAAGCGCAAAGTTGCAATCTCATGAAACAGCCTTTTCCTTCAAATTTTATAAGCATTCTATTTTAACCCCGTTTTAACTGGCGCACCAGAAAACGTGAAGGTTGAATTAGGTTATATACACTCTCTTCCACAGGAATCGGCAACCCCTGTATTTCCGCCGCCAGTACTTTGGCCAGCAAAGGCGCCAGAGCAAACCCCCGGGAACCGAGCCCTGAAAGGATATACAGACCCGGTGTGTGGGTTGCATCGGGATACGTCCGAGCCGGTTTACCATGCCGCAAATCGTGGTAGTCCCGTTCAAAAGCGGCTGGATCGTATACAGCACCTACGACAGGCAGATGGTCTGTTGTCGTTGTTCTCAATGTCGCCCGCCCCCCACGGATCGGTCCAGCCATAATTTTACGCAACACTGGAAGCCTCCCCTCAATAGATGACAAATTTTCCTGATGATCCGCCTGTCGAACCTCCTGCCAGCCTGGTTTTTGAAAATCGGGCCACTGCTGATAGGTCGCGCCCAATATGTGACATCGGGACTCGCTATCTCCATAGGCGGGGGTCGCGTAGCCGCCATAGGACAAACCGACCCGAAGCTTTGCGGATTGTTCTGTTGCTTGCATAAAACTGATCTGACCCCGTTTTGCATATAAGGGGATTCCGTGATCCGGGCATAATTCCGAAGCCGAAAAACCGTTCGCCAGAATAACGGCGTCGGCTTCAATGATCGTATTTGCTTCACGATCCGCCAACCGCCAGCCATTTCCCGTTTGCGCCAACCGACTAACGGTGCGTCCATATAAAGTCGGAAGACCGGTAAGCAGTGCATGGCAAATGGTTTCTGGATCAATCGTTCCCGCCTGTGGAAACCAAGCGGCGGCAGCTTTTAGGTCAACGCCAGCAATGGCCTTTACCTCCGCTGTCGAAACCCGGCTTCCGTGAGTTCCCGGCAATCCACCGTCTTCCAGCCACTGACCGTGACGCCCCAAAAACTCGGTATCGCGAGCAAATGAGAGCACACCCCGCTGACCGCGCCACACAGCATGATGACGTTCCATTTCGTCATACATGCGAACAGCATGAAAATAGGCCGAAGTCTGCAATCCTTCGTAAGCTGCATTGCCACCACCCGGGCGTGGTTGGACGAGCCCTGCCGGATTGCCAGAGGCTTCGCCGGCGGGGCCTGAGTGCTGGTCAATGACCACCACATCCATGCCGCTATGGTGCAGTGCCGAGGCCACGCAGGCGCCTGCGATCCCCGCGCCAACAACCGCAACCTTGGCCCGGTCCGGCAGGGGGTTTGATTTTTGATACCAGGGTGCCTGATTTTTGCTGGCTGCGGTTACTCTCTTAAGACCTTTCAGGCTTTCTCTTTTACCTGCAAATCCCGGCACTTTTTCACAGTCGAACCCGGCTTGGCGCAACCCATCGCGTACATGGGTCGCCGACGAATAGGTGGCCAACCGGGCCCCGTTCCTGGCCAGCCTCGCAACCGCCAGGAAAACCCGATCGCTCCACATGTCCGGATTTCGACTCGGGGCAAAACCGTCGAGAAACCAGGCGTCCACTTCCGCTGACAACCCCTCGAGCATTTCCTCCACAGGCCCGAAAAGCAACAAAAGCGATACCTCGCCTCCCCCTAGCTCCACCTGATGATAACCGGGATGACGCACCGGATACGCCGTTAATAAGGCCTCTGAGAGTTCTTTCAGGAAAGGATACGGGCTGACAGCCCGGCGCATGTCTTCAATATTCAATGGCGCGCCTTCCACCGATATGTAAACCAGCCTGTCGCCGGACCGCCGGGTTTGCCGCCACAGGTTCCAGGTCGCCAGAAAATTCAAACCCGTCCCGAAACCTGTTTCTGCGATGACAAACCGTTTACACCCTTTCCAGCAGTCAGGCGCACCAATCCCACCGAGAAAGGTATGCTCTGTTTCAGCCAAAGCATTTTCAGTGGAAAAATAGACATCCCCATAAAGGTCCGAATACGGGACCGTATCGGCTTTCCAGCTAATCTCAGTTTTTTTGAGGTTATTCATCCATGAAATCTAATCGATTTTTGATGACACAACAAATGCTTGCCTCTGCACCCCTCACTCTTAATCTTCTGTCGTTTCCCGTCGCGGTTTTTGTCAACGTATCAGGCCGAAGCCCTTGATACCCGGCAGCAAGGCTCAATCAAGGTTTGAGTGGCCCAGAGATTCTTTTCGGATCACCTGAATCAGGGCTTTCATGAGCTCACGGCCCACTTCTTCGCCATCCCCCGTTACTTTATCTCGAAACACAACCCGCATGGTGTCGATATGGGCTTTGACAATGCGGATGGCGGTTTCATCAACGGAACAGGAAAAACCGGTAATCTCATAGAGCATTTTGCCAACAGCTGTAATCAGCGGATAACCGAATGTCCCGCCCTGTCCCCGCAATTCGTGGGCAATTTCGTTGATTTTCTCGAACGGCTTGCGGCGGCGCTGTTCGGGCAGCTCCAGCGCTTTGTCGCAAATCCGCGACATTACGGACAAATAATCCAGCGCCCAGTCATGAAACTCAAATGAATTGCGCTGCAGGATATCATCCGCCTCGTCCAGCGTATCAAGAGGAAGCATGCCCCTCTCGTTGAGCCCCGCACCGCCAACCTTTTCGCGCAACCGGTTGGGCAGCCGAAACAAATAGAATTGGTTCGCTTCTTTTGGACGCACCACCCGTTCGCTTGAATAGACGATTGTCGCATCCTTGGCCGTAAGCTCGCGGCGCTCTTCTTCATTTCCTTCCCGCCGACGCTGGCGGTCCGGCCCGAAATAGTCACGGGTCGCCACAAACTGTCTGGGTTGGTCAACCAGTTGCAATAACCGTTCCGCCACGGAACTGGCGGAAAAGGGTTTCGCCAGAAATTCGTTTACGCCCATGTCGCGGGCTTTCTGGACATTGTCATCATCCGCTGCGCCCGACATCATGATGAACGGCATGAAACGATTGGGAGAATCCTTGCTTTCGCGGACCCACTTGAGAAGCAGCAATCCGTCAACCGGTGCCATCACCATATCCGAAATAATGATATCGAAGCGCGAACCGCCGCCAACCGCCGGGCCGCTGGTTTTCAGTTTTTCGATGGCGTCGATACCATCCTTGGCCGTCGTCACGTGCCCCACGGTCATCTGGCGCAAAACGCTTTCCAGAATGCGCCGGACATAGACATTATCTTCAACAAGAAAGATATTCACATGCTGAAAGTTATAGTCTGCTGACATCGCCCCAATTCAAACACCGGGCTTTTTATTTCCCGCTATTTTGTTCCTTCGCTTGAATTTTTGCCCAGCCGTCGCGCAACGGCATGGTTTGGTTGTAAACAACCTTATCTACACTACTGGTTGGATCAAGTGTAAAATAACCTTGCCGTTCAAACTGGACGGCTTGGCCTATACGGCCTTCGGCCAAATCCGGCTCAAGCTTACAGCCATGCAGAACAGTCAGGGAGTCTGGGTTGATGTCGTCGAGAAAATCCCCATCGGCTCCCGGGTCGGGCCGTGTGAACAGATGGTCATAGATTTGTATTTCAGCATCAACGGCATGTTCTGCCGAAACCCAGTGGATCGTGCCCTTGACCTTACGGCCATCAGGCGCGTTACCGCCACGGGTCTCCGGGTCATAAGTGCAACGAAGTTCAACGACGTTCCCCGACTGGTCTTTGACCACGTCATGACAGGTGATGAAATAGGCATAACGGAACCGAACTTCCCGACCAATGCCTAAACGGAAGAACTTTTTGGGTGGGTCTTCCATGAAGTCTTCCTGCTCGATATAGAGTTCCCTTGAGAACGGTATCTTCCGCTTGCCTGCGGACTCGTCTTCCGGATTGTTGACGGCGTCCAACAATTCCGTCTGACCTTCCGGATAATTCTCGATCACGACCTTCAGGGGACGTAAAACAGCCAGCCGGCGCTCTGCTTTTTTGTTGAGGAACTCACGAACGCAATGGTTCAGCAGTTCCGTTTCCACCGTACTGTCGCTTTTTGTTACGCCAATGCGATGGGCAAAATCACGAATGGCTTCCGGTGGAATACCTTTGCGGCGCAGACCCGAAATGGTTGGCATGCGCGGATCATCCCATCCGCTCACATGTCCCTCAGTTACCAGCTGCATCAGATTGCGCTTGGAAAGAACTGTATAGGTCAGATTCAGGCGGGAAAACTCGTACTGGTGCGGTTTTGACGGGACGGGCAGATTATCAATCAACCAGTCATAAAGCGGCCGGTGGTCTTCAAATTCCAGCGTACAAATAGAATGGGTAATACCTTCCAGGGCATCCGACTGGCCATGCGCGAAATCATAGGTCGGATAAATGTGCCAACTGTCTCCGGTGCGCGGATGATGCGCGTTCAAAATCCGGTAAAGCACCGGGTCGCGCATGTTCATGTTCCCTGACGCCATGTCGATTTTCGCCCGCAGGACATGGCTGCCGTCGGCAAACGCGCCCGCCTTCATGCGTGCAAATAAATCGAGGTTTTCATCCACGGGCCGGTTGCGGTTAGGGCTGTCGGTTCCGGGTTTGGTTAAGGTGCCTCGGTATTCCCGTATCTGATCAGGGCTCAAGTCATCAACGTAAGCTTTCCCCTGTTCAATCAGATGAACGGCAAAACCATAGAGTTTATCAAAATTGTCGGAAGCAAAATAGAGATGCTCCCCCCAGTCGAAACCCAGCCAGCGCACATCTTCCTGAATGGCATTGATATATTCAACGTCTTCCTTGGCCGGGTTGGTGTCATCAAAGCGCAGATGGCAGCGCCCGCCAAACTCCTTGGCAATGCCAAAATTCAAACAAATGGATTTGGCATGACCGATATGCAGATAGCCATTGGGCTCCGGCGGAAAGCGGGTGACAATTTCACTGGTTTTACCCGATGCCAGATCCCCACGGATGATTTCGCGAACAAAATCCCTGACACCTTCATGTTCGGCCGTGTCGTTGTCGCTCATTTTCTTAACTCTCCGTTGGCTTCCCATCATCCGCAAATGCGGCGCATGCCGTTCATATCATGGAATTTCGGGGATAAAAGTCTGATTCCTCATGAAAAGGAGCATTCATACCAAAAAGCAGGGGCCCTGAACGGATAAACGATTGCAAATACCACTAGGGAGCCAGTCGGGCGTTATCGAAATCACGAAAATCATTTGATTTGATGACCAGGGAAATCTTGTCGAGATAGGTGGCCCCTTCCTCCGAATACGCCTTCAAATGGGGTATCAGTTTGAATGGGTCGGGTTTTGCCCCCTTTTCCAGTAACGCTTTACGGGCATCTCGAAAGGCTTTGTAACGGGGATGAGTGTTTAGGTTTTTGAAATATCCGGCAACGGATTCTTGCAATGACGCAAAGGCTTTGACTCGAAAGTCACCCTCCGCATCGCTCGGCACAATCCCTTTCGTCTCATCCAAATAGGTCCGCTGACCAAAAAGCGCATTGCCTTCAACGGCAAACCGAGCCGTTCCCCAGCCGGACTCCAGGGCTGCTTGAGCCAATACCAGCGACACCGGAATCACTTTATTCTTATCGACTCGTTCGTTCTGCCGAAGAACAATAGGCAACATGATGCGAATAAACAGATCCTTGCGTTTGTCGGGGTCTTCAATACCAGTGAGGCTGGGCTTGAGGTCGTTAACAAACCGACGTGGCACTAGCCCCGTCTGGTGCACGGTCGTCAGGCTATACGCCACCTTTTCGTTCAGGGTTTCAAGAGTTTGTGGTTGCTTGAAATAAAGTACGGTGGCAACGACGAACAGGATTGCCACTCCAGCAACAAAGGTCTTTAGGGGGAGGAAACGCATTCTTAATCACTCTCCAGGCTCACTGTTGCTTCCGTCATGCCTATATAACCTAACGATCGATGTTGGCAATGCTGACTGTATGTCAGTAAGATCACTCCAATTGAATATAATGACTGGAATGCCAGAGCTTCATCATGAGCACCAAAAAAAGTTTCATTCAAAACTTGCCAAAAGCTGAGTTGCATCTGCATCTGGAGGGCTCTCTGGAACCTGAAATGTTGATGGAACTGGCGCTCAAAAACCGCATTGATATCCCTTTCGATACCGTTGACGACATCAAAAAAGCCTATCAATTCAAGGAACTGCAGGATTTTCTCGATATCTATTATGCGGGTATGGGGGTCTTGCAAACCGAGCAGGATTTTTATGATCTGACCACTGCCTATTTAAAGCGCTGCCATGAGGATGGCGTTGTCCATACCGAGGTGTTTTTTGACCCGCAGGGCCATACAGCGCGAGGTCTTGCTTTTCGGGTCGCTGCCGATGGCATTTGCAAGGCGCTTTCAGATGGAGAAAAAACCTTTGGTATTTCATCTTTTCTGATCATGTGTTTTCTCCGGCATTTGCCGGAAGAAGATGCCTTTCAGACATTAGAGACCGCACAACCCTATTTTGACGATGGCCGGATGATCGGTGTTGGCCTTGATTCCTCGGAAGTTGGCAATCCACCTGCAAATTTTGAGCGGGTTTTCAAGGCGGCCCACGACAGGGGATTGAAAACCGTTGCCCATGCCGGAGAAGAAGGACCGGCCAGTTATGTACGCGATGCCATTGACCTCTTAAAGGTCGATCGCATCGACCACGGCAACCGCTGTATGGATGACCCGGAACTGGTTAAAAGGATTGTCGATCTGGGTCTCGCCCTGACTGTTTGCCCTCTTTCCAACCAGCGACTTTGCGTCGTCGATGATATGAAACAGCACCCACTGAAACAGATGATGGATGCCGGGCTCCACGTAACCATCAATTCTGATGATCCGGCCTATTTTGGCGGTTATGTCCTCGACAACTATGTGGCCGTTGCCGAAGCGCTGGATTTAAGTGAAACCGAGCTGGCGACACTGGCCCGAAACTCCATCACCGGGTCGTTTCTCAGCGAAGCCGAGAAAACTGCCCATCTGGCCAGGCTTTAAAGGTCCGGAGGGTCCGGCAGCGCAACCTCGCACGGCGACCCGTCCGTAACGGTTTCCGAATGAACCGTTAAATGGGCCATCACCGACATGGATGTATCGATGACCCAGCGCACCTGGCGTTCGCCTGTGGTGTTCCCGGCAGCCACCACTTCCGGCAGGATATGCTGCTGCAGGAATCCGGCAACACCCGCCAGGGCTCGCCCGGTCTGGCGTGTATCATCAAAAGCCACTTCAAAACCGCCGGTTTTCTCAATCTCATCGGCGATTTGTAACAGCGCCTGCATCATCGGTTCGATATCGGCCGTTGTGCGCTCCGTCTTTTCGGCAACGAAGCGGAGAAACGATGCGTAAAACCCAAATTCATTCATCACTAGATACCTTCACAGGGTAACCCAACTGTTTTTCTTTTGCGCAAACCCGCTCTGCCCTAAACTTATATTCACCATCTGAACCGCTTTTTAACTTTGCTGGCCCGGAGTGGCAACATGCCTCTGCAAAACCGTGTGACGCCCGAGGGTGAAATCATTGCCCATCCGGCCCGCGGCACCTTCATGGGCAACCGGGGCATTGTCCACGATAAGTCCCGGTGTCTCGGCAAGGTCCGCTGGCGGCACAAAGCTTGGATCACGTGTGTGCTGGATTTCAAGGGGCGCCATTCCGATGTGATGCCCCCCAATGGTTATACACGCCTGTTCTTTCTAGATGAGGCGGTGGCCATGGCCGCCGGGCATCGCCCCTGCGCCGAATGCCGCCGCGCGAACTTTAATCGTTTCATGACGCATTGGGCATCGGTTCACAAAACACCAAAAGCTTATGCCCGTGACGTGGATGCTATTCTCCATGACCAGCGCATTGATCGCAGGTCACGTCGACAAAAAACACATTCCATGAACCTGAATAAGCTGCCCGATGGGGTATTCATCCAACTCAACTCTAGCACCACCCCATATCTGGTGATGGGCGATGCCTTGCGGGCTTATGCGTTTGATACATACGGGCCGCCGGTTACACGCCCGAAAGCCGCAACCGTATTGGTCCTGACCCCGCCCTCCAGCGTTGACGTTCTGCGAGATGGTTATCAGCCAGCCCTACATTCCAGCGCCAATGTTTGCTAGAATAACCTGCACGGCTTGCGTTTGATCTGCCTGAGCAAACAGATCATCCTGAGCCATTGAGAGATACTGATCCCTACGAAAGGCCGCGCCATGAGTCCCGACACCCATTCCCCTGCCCCGCAATCATTTCCCGATGAAGGAACCGAAATCTGGGGCGCCTATCCCGATATCGCAACACCAGAGGATTATGTGGAAAGCCTGCGCGGGCGCGACCTGAAGGTCTATCTATTTGGCGAACAACTGGAAGAACCGGTAGATCACCCGATGATCCGTCCCTCCATCAATGCCATGGCGGCGACTTACGAACTGGCAACGGAAGATCAGGACCTGGCGACGGCCCCATCGCCTTTTACCGGCGATCGGGTTAACCGGTTTTTGCATATCCATGAAAGCACCTCCGATCTGGTCAGCAAGGCCCGGATGCAAAAGCAGTTGGGCCAGAAAACCGGCACCTGTTTTCAGCGCTGTGTCGGGCTGGATGCCATCAATACCCTGCATTCCATCACCTATGAAATTGATGAAGCCCATAACACAGAATACCACCGGCGCTTTCTTGATTTTCTGCAAAAGGTGCAGCGCCGCAATCAGGTGATTGGCGGCGCGATGACCGACGCCAAGGGAGATCGCAGTAAGGCTCCCCATGAGCAAACCGATCTGGATGTCTTTTTGCACGTAGTAGATCGCAATGACGAAGGTGTTTTTGTTACGGGCGTCAAGATGCACCAGACCGGTTGCGTCAATTCGCACTGGCTGATCGTTATGCCGACCATGCGATTGAGCGCCGAGGATAAGGACTTTGCCGTGGTTGGCGCAATCCCGGCCCATGCCGATGGCATTACCTATATTTATGGGCGCCAGTCCAGCGACACCCGCAGCATGGAAAAAGGCGATATTGATTCCGGCAATGCCCAGTTTGGCGGTCAGGAAGCGATGATCGTTTTCGAGCGGGTGTTTATCCCTAACCATCGGGTTTTCATGGATGGTGAATTTGAGTTTGCAGCCCCCATGGTTGAACGCTTCACCACCTACCACCGTTGCAGCTATATCTGCAAAACCGGGGTGGGCGATGTGCTGATTGGAGCGGCCGCCGAGATCGCCGATCTGAACGGTGTTGGCAACGTCTCACACATCAAGGACAAGCTGGTGGAAATGGCACATCTGAACGAGACCATCCGGGGCAGTGCTCTCGCCTCAGCCTATGAAGGACGGGCATTGAAATCCGGGGTCTGGATGAACGACGAGATGCAGGCCAACGTCTGCAAGCATAACGTCACCCGCTTTCCTTACGAGATCGCCCGCCTTGCCCAGGACTTGGCGGGCGGCCTGATGGTCACCATGCCTTCCGAGCAGGAACTGGAACACCAGGATGTGGGGCCGCTCTTGCGCAAGTTTCTGGTCGGACGCGATGGTGTTGATGTAGTCGACCGTATGAAAATCCTGCGCCTGATCGAGAATATGACGCTCGGTCGCAATGCTGTTGGTTATCTCACGGAATCCATGCATGGCGCCGGTTCGCCGCAGGCCCAACGCATCCAGATTGCGCGTGGCATGGACATTGACACCAAGCGTGCCTACGCCCGAAAAATCGCCGGCACGCACTCCCCTGAGAGCTAGAAGCTCAGAGAAATATCCCGATGATGGGCATTGCAGCTGGCAATTTCCAACGCCCGATGCTCAGGAAGTCTCTTGAGTTGCCGCAAGCCGATTGTATCGCGGATCCCCGCTTCATAGGTTTGCAACCCAGCCAGCAAACCCGTTGCCGCCTGCGTGCGCCATTTCATATCATTTTCATAGGCGGTCATGGTTTTCAGCAGTTCAGCCTGAGCTTTATCCAAATCAACATTTTTTCCAGCAACAGCACGCCGGACTTTGGTCAACCCGGATTTGATGGCACTGGTTCCTTCAACATCACCAACAAGCCTGGAGATTTCCGAAACCTTATCCGCAGCCTCTTTTGGCGGCAGATCGGTAAGCGCCTGTCCAAGGCCGGAGATTTCATTGCCAAGGCCCAGAAGAGTTTCCGTTCCGCCAACAATCGCAATGAGATCGCGAATGGGCGTATAGGCATTATCAACAGCTCTTCTATAGGTCAGGCGGGCTTTGTTATAAGCCTTGTCCAGCTTTACGTATTTCGCGTTTTCGGTTTTCCAGTTTGCCGGGATCATTGCCACCAATTGCGCGCGCTCAACCATATTATCCGCAATTCGCGCTTCTAAACGGCTCTTGCCCGTTTCATTGGCATCGTCCATGCGGCTTAAATCGGTTTCCAGTTCCTTGTTTTCCTCATCAATCTTGAGGATTTTCTTCTCCAGTGCCCGCACCTCGACGTGAATGGGGCGATAAGCCGGTTTCGCAGCTTCAAGGCTGGCTTCTGCTTTCAATACGGCCTCACGAAGCTTAAAGGCGGATAAGGCATTTTTGAAACTGCCTTCCGTCTCTCTTTTCAGTTTTTTCGGCAAAGCGCTGTAATCGAGCTTGCTGGTTTGCGTAATCAACTGGCGCAGTTGGCCCTCGTTTGCAGCCAATTCCGCGAATGTAATCTGCTCGATACAATACTGAAGGCGTGGGTTGATGGGCGGCGGCGCGGTTTCCGACGTCAACGACACTCGGTTTGGCAGATAATTCACCAACGCCGGAAAATTCGCGACGATAATCAAAGCAACCAGTTGCAGGCCGATGAAGGCGATGACGCCCTTATACATCTGTACGGTTTTCACGACCGCTGGTGCAACGCCGCGCAAATAGAACAAGGCAAAACCGAATGGCGGAGTCAGGAATGACGTCTGGATATTCAAACCGATCATTACCCCCAGCCAGACGGCCGTGACATTTGCAGATGGGTCCATAAGCAGGATGGGAGCAACAATGGGAACCACTACGACCGCGATTTCAATGAAATCGAGGAAAAACCCGAGCACAAAGATTACAGCCATAACAATAAAAAACTGGACCCAGAAACCACCCGGAAGCCCGGTTAGGAACTCTTTCACCAGTTCTTCACCACCGAACCCGCGAAAAGCCGCGGTTAGCATGGCAGCGCCCAGAAGAATGATAAACACCAGCGAGGTGGTTTTTGCCGTTTCCACCATCACACCCTTGAGGGTGTCTTCAATCTTATAGGTGCGCCAACCGCTCCAGAAAATAGCCGCTATCAATACCAGTACAAAGGCGGCTGCAAAAACGGTCGCAACGATGTCCTCTGTAGATTTCAGGTTCTTGATATTGGTTTCAAAATTATTGGTAATTACGACAATCACGATCATTGAGACAATCGCCATGATCGCCGGAATATACTGTCGGGGGTGCCCTTCTCGTAACCGGTAGCCGGCCATCATCATCGCACCGACAGCACCAATGGCACCTGCCTGGTTAACGGTGGCAACACCCATAATGATTGAGCCCAGAACAACAAAGATCAGAGCCAAAGGCGGCACCAGGACCAGCAACACCCGCATCAAAAAGCGGCTGTCCATTTTCCCTTCAAAAGGAACGGCGGGAGCCAGTTTCGGGCGGAACAGGGCCAGCCCCTGAATAAAGACAATATAAAGCAAAACCAGCAGGATACCGGGGATAAAAGCGCCCAGGAACATATCCCCAGCGCTTGTTGAGATCACACTGAATTCCGACGGCATGGAAAACTCGCCTGTCGCCGCTTTGTAGAGCGCCTTGCGGGCTGTACCAGCCTGATCGACAGCGCTCGTCAGTTGGTCGGCCAGAATAATCAAAACAATGGAGGGTGGAATAATTTGCCCAAGCGTCCCCGAAGCCGCAATGGTTCCGGTTGCCAGGGCTTTTGAGTAGTTGTTGCGAAGCATGGCGGGCAAGGAAATCAGGCCCATGGCGACAACGGTTGCACCGACAATTCCGGTTGTCGCCGCCAGTAAGGCACCCACAAAAACCACCGAAATTCCAAGCCCGCCCGGTACCGGGCCAAACAATTGCGCCATGGTCACCAGCAAATCTTCAGCGATTTTTGAGCGCTGCAGCATGATTCCCATGAAGACAAACAGTGGGATGGCAATCAGCGTGTCGCGCTCCACCTCCCAATACACCCCCCGAAAATTCGTCACGCCCGCGCTAAGCCATTGCAAAGGGCCACCATGTGCGAAATAGGCGCTGGCATCTCCCGCAAACAGATAACCTGAACCGGCAGCCAGGCCGATGGTCAGAATGGCGGAACCGGGCAAGGCAAAAGCGACCGGAAACCCGGAGCCCAATGCGCCAACCATGAGCAGAACAAGAATAGTCAGAAATACGAGTTCCATAGGGGGTATCGTCTCTTTCGGTTTTAGGGGGCGATCAGGCCGCTATTTCATTATCAAATTCACGCGCGCCGGGGTCTCCCCGATAGTCCGCAATACCGGACAACAATGTCGCGGCGAACTGGATCATCATGGATGTCGCGAAAACAGCTAAAAATCCTGCCATCAGATATTTGACATACATACCAAAGCCGGACTGGGAAACTTCGATGCTTAAAATAGGAGCATTAATGATATTGGCTTTACCAGCCATGCCCATGCTCAAAATAACCGTACACAGTGTGATCCCGAGAGCAATCGATCCAATGGCATTGACCAGTCCTTTGGTCTTTCTGCTGAAACCGGCATACAGGACATCAACTCGGACATGTCCCTCTTCAAGTAGGGTGTAGGCACTGGCAAACAGAAACAGGGCCGCATACCAGAACCGCACGAGGTCACCCATAAACGCCTGTTCATAAGAAAAGACAAAACGGGAAAATACGATCAGCAGTTCAGCGACAACGACAAGCAAAGCCAGCCATATAAACCCGAGCGATCGCGTGAACGCGGCAATCACAAGAGACACCAGTATAAGAGGCAAATGGACGACTGGCGACCGATACTGAGGTCGTCCCAGATTGCTGTCCAGTTCCGCCCCAACAACATGCACAAGCAGGCCTTCCACCCGTAAAAAGGAGATCAAGGCGTCAGCAAACCCCACCAGCAATACCGCCCAGAAGGCGGCGCGAACAACATATGCAGCAATACACGACAAGCGGTCGCTTTCTTCGCGTAACGTAAGCGCTTGATTTTTAATGACATATATAATGGCGCCAACGACGGAAACCAGATAAATCGAAAGTTGCCCCCATGCCAGCCCAGCAGCACCTGCAGGCAGCGAGTCTGAAGGATGCAAAATCGGCACGATTCCGGGCCAATCGCGCCAGACAACCAGATAGTTATTAAGCAAAAAAGCAAAGACGACGGAAACGACCACGCACCCGACGATACGCCATGCAGTTATTGGCAAAATATGTCCCTCAAAACGGAGGAACGGGGCAAAAATGCCCCGTTCCAATGGTGTTTTAGATCTCGTTTATTAAATACCCAGAACGCGGTTGCGCTGCGTATAGTAAGTTGCCTCCGAGAGGTTTTTCCAACCCCCAACGTCGGCACGAGCGGCTGCAAAGCTGTCGTGCACGCGCGCCACCAGATCACTGTGGGCGCGTGTTTCTTCAAACACAGCCTCGGCAGCTTCACCAAAGCTGTCATAAATTTCATCGCTGAACTGACGCAACTGAACACCATGCTCTTCACGCAATTTGGTCAGATACGTTCCGTTGTTGGCGTTGTACTCGGCCATCAAATAGTCGTTCTCCTGACCGGCAGCGGCTTCGATGATCAACTGATCGGTCTTGGAAAGGCTCATCCACCACTTTTTGTTCATGCCCAAAGACAGGAACCCGCCCGGCTCATGCATACCAGGATAGTAATAGTATTTGGCGGCTTCATAGAACTTCATGAAATAATCGTTCCATGGGCCAACCCATTCCGTTGCCTCAATCGCACCGGAAACCAGGTTTTCATAAATCTGGCCGCCCGGAAGTGAAACAGGGGATGCACCAAGTTTGGCCATAACATCGCCACCGAGACCGGGAATACGCATTTTCAGACCTTTAAGGTCATCCGCTGTCTCGATTTCCTTGTTGAACCAGCCACCCATCTGAACGCCGGTGTTTCCACAGGGAATACACTTGAGGCCAAAACCGTCAGCCAGTTCGTCCCAAAGCTGCTGGCCGCCCATGTGATGAATCCAAGCCGACATTTCCGTGTAAGTCAGGCCAAATGGCACAGATGTGAAATAACCCCAGGCCGGGTTCTTGCCTTTCCAATAGTAATCGGCGGCATGATAAGCCTGAGCATTGCCAGACGCGACTTCGTCAAAGGAATCAAAAGCGCCAACACGCTCGCCAGCGGCATAATACTGAACAGCAATCCGACCTTCTGTCAGGTCAGAAACACGTTGCGCAAAGCGTTGCGCACCTGTGCCCAAACCTGGAAAATCGCGTCCCCATGTGGCAACAATCACCATATCTGTGCGTTTTTGGGCCAGAGCGGGGGCAGCCAATGTCGTCGAGGCAGCAACGCCTCCAACAGCAGCAACCGTTCCTGCCTTTTTAATAAAATCACGTCTTTTCATCAATTCTCTCCCTATGATGATGAATTTAATTTATCGCATGCCATACATTTAGTACGAAGCGAGCGGCTCCGTCCAGACTCACATTCCATTTCTCGAATAATTAATTGTGCGGCTGCGTAATAGTCATCTAGCTCCATTTTTGTGAGAATTGACTTCGATTTTTTGGATGTGAAATTTCGGACAGTACGAAGCGATTGTCGCTGCTCCCTAATTTTATATAGGGAATAAACAGATATCCCCTTGCCAAATGTTGATGGCCCCTCCTAAATGGGATCCATGCAATCAACTCTCGTCATTCTTGTTGTCGGCCTGTCTCCGTCTCTTGTCGGTCCACACACGCCGCATCTCAAGCGCTTGGCAGATCGTGGCGCGTCGCGGCCCCTGACCACCGTTGTCCCGGCCGTCACCTGCTCGGCACAATCCACATTGGTAACCGGGCTGATGCCATCTGACCACGGCATTGTGGCCAATGGTTGGTATTTCCGCGACCTCGCCGAAGTGCTTTTATGGCGCCAACCCAATCAACTGGTGCACGGCGAGAAAATCTGGGATGCGGGCAAGCGGATCAACCCGGACTTCACCTGCGCCAAAATGTTCTGGTGGTACAATATGTACGCCAGCGCCGACTGGAGCGCGACTCCCCGCCCCATGTACCCGGCGGATGGGCGAAAAATTCCGGATCACTACACCTATCCCAAAGGATTGCGCGACGAATTGGACGCCAAGTTCGGAAAATTCCCTCTGTTCAAATTCTGGGGTCCATTGGCCGATATTACATCAAGCGCTTGGATTGCAAACGCAACCAAACACATCATGGGAACCCGTAACCCGACACTGACCCTCAGTTATCTCCCCCATCTGGATTATAACCTGCAACGCCTGGGTCCAGACCTCAGTCACCCTCGAATTCAGCAGGATTTGAAGGAAATTGATGATCTTTGCGGCGAACTGATTGAAGCCGCCGACAAGGAAGGCCGTCAGGTCATTGTCGTCTCTGAATACGGGATCACCCCGGTTACGGATGCCATTCACATTAACCGGGCTTTGCGTCAGGCCGGGTTGGTTGAGGTCCGTGAAGAACTGGGGCGTGATGTCTTCGATGCCGGAGCCTCCGCCGCTTTTGCCATGGCCGATCACCAACTCGCCCATATCTATGTGAAATCACCGGACCGTATTGCTGACGTCAAAAAGCTGATAGAAGGCCTGGACGGGGTGGAAACGGTGTTGGACGCGGAAGGCAAACGGGCCCACGGGCTTGATCATGCGCGCTCCGGCGAGCTTGTCGCCATTTCCAAGGCTGATCGCTGGTTCAGCTATTATTACTGGCTTGATGACGAAAAAGCCCCTGACTATGCCCGGACAGTCGATATTCACCGCAAACCCGGTTATGATCCAGTTGAACTGTTCGTCGACCCAGCCCTCCGTTTCCCCATGCTGACCATGGGGCTCAAACTCGCCAAGCGCAAGATGGGCTTCCGTAACCTGCTCGACGTCATTTCCCTGAAAGATACCCAAATGGTCCGGGGCTCGCATGGGCGGCTGACGGATGATCCCAATGACGGGCCGATGGTGATCAGCTCAAATGCGGAACTCATGGGAGAAGGCCCGATCCACGCCACCGCTTTCAAACAGCTTGTGCTGGATCATGTGTTTGGAAAGTCGTCTTAAGTTCCAGAGACAAACTTTTGTAAGACAAGTGTCAGCACAAACCCGACAACCGCGATGCCAGCTAAAGCTGTTTCCCCAGCGCCCGCGATCAAAATGGCATCCAGCAAACAAATCCCGGCAATCAGGCTGACGACGGCGCGCGGAATATCATCCGGTCCGCGGCGCTTGACGAAATAGAGCGCCACCAGCACCCACAACGTGAACACGCCCCAAAACGGCAGAACCACCATCTGGTCTATGGAAACCACCCCGCCATAGACAATGGGAGCACCCAAGAACAACAACGGCCACATATTCTCAACTCGGCCCAGATTTTCCTGCTTGGCCACATAAGTCAGGCCAATCAGGTAAGCCAGCAGCAACCCGGCACCAATGATCAAGGGAAGCCCGATCAGCGTCACAAAACAAAGCCCCGCCGTCAGATAAACAAAAACCCGACACAGGCCCATAATCAGCGGGCTGGAAGGGTTGCCCTTGTGATGACGGTTATAAACGATGATCGCAATCGCCAGACCAATCCCGCTCAGTACCGGCCATATTCCAGTCCCGCTCGGAAGAGCGATACCACTCCATAGTAAAAGGCCCAGTCCAACAAGCAGCATCCCGTAGCCCCACTGGAATACGGCGCGCTGACTGGTCTGACCGGATGGAATGGGCCGTTCGGGGCGTTCTTTGGCATCGATTTCGGCATCGAAGGCATCGTTCAGAAACATGCCGCCGATATAAAATAATGACAAAGCCAAGGCGATCGGGATGGTGCGGATATCTGTCACGGATCCGCCAACCAGAACGATGGCCGCCATCATGTTTGTCCAGACTGTCGGCAGATTGGAGACCCGGCCGAGCCGGAGCGCGATTGCAAATGTCATCGGGTCAGTTGATCCTTCACCCAGGCCAGTTCGCGGGCAATCGCCGCACTGACGCCCACATTTGTATAACTTTCCGGCAGCACGTCCCAGGTATAGGTCTCGACCTCCAACTGCTCGGTCACGGGCGCTTCTTTGTGTATGGCCAGAATATCTTTCAAAAACTGCTGGGTCGTCGCCACCGTCTGCATTTCCTCCAGAAAGATGGGGACATGAAAATGAGTGCGCCATTCAGAGCCTTGCGCTGCATCAATTTCGACCAAAGCTTCCGGAATATCCGGATAGCGAATGAGTTCGCCTCCCCGCTTCTCGACCACCTGATGCATATATACCGGCTCGTTCATTTGTCCCAGTTGCTGAACTGTTTCGGGACCGACTTTCGGAATCCGCATGGCCGAACTCAACTGGAGTTTTGATATCTTGACCCCAGCGCTTTTCAAAGCCCCCAAGCTGGCGCGGGGGTCTTCAAACTCGACCGCCGCATGACAAACGTCATAACAGACCCCCAGATGATGTCGAAGCGCCGAGCCAGCATTGCTTTCGCTGAGCCCTGTAAGTTCGACCAAACGGGCAATGGCTTGGTCGCTATACAGAAACAAATTGAAGAACTCGATAGTCTCTTCAATGGTTTCAATCATACAAAACGGTTCAGGCTCCAGCGCCAGATTGATCATCGCGCCGGTTCTTGTGCGCAACTCAACCAGATGAGCCACATGCCGGATCATGTTATCTGCAATCGCCGCCATAGCCTGATCGCGACCATCTCCTGCGATCCACGGCTTGAAGGTCCCGGGTACGGTACTGATTGAGCCCTCCATCCCGTCTGGCAACAACGGAGACAGATGATCCGCCAGTACATTGGTATAACTGAGGCGAACCGGATCGAGCCAATCGGGTTTATAGGCCCCTTCTTTCACCGGCTGACCATGAAAGGCCCCATAAGGAAACCCATTTAGAGTGAAGACGTAAAAATCCCCCTCATTCAGAAAAGCCTGAAGTTCAGCGAAAGCCGCCGGATCGCGTAAACTTTCCGCAGCCATCGCCGCCAGCCGCAAACCAACGCCCAATGGGGCTTCGGGCGAAATTTCTGCTTTGATTTCAGGCAAATGACGGCGCAAGCCAGCGATCACATCCGGCCAGGCTTCTGCCGCATGAATATTCGTACAATAAGTCAGATGCCCAAGGGTGTCGTCTGATCCCAAGCGCATTAAAGGCCCTGCCGATTTTTTAGCCAGTTGATGGATTCTGCAATCAATTCATTATCCATCGCATGGACCTCAATGCCAACACCGAGGTCCGAAAGCAGAGTAATCGTCAGTTCGCCGCCGAGGTGCTCTCTGAAATCCTGCATACCGACCAACACCTCAAGCTCACCCGCCGGATTTTTCTTTTCAAGAGCCGGGTGCCACAATTTAAAGCCCAGATGCTCGAGCAGAAAACAAATGCGGTCTTCTGCACCCGCATCCAATAACCCGCTCAATACGGAATAACGGGCATCCAGAGCAATCCCGATCGCTACGGCTTCGCCGTGCCGAACGTGATACCGTGTTAAACCTTCCAGCTTATGAGCCGCCCAATGTCCGTAATCCAGCGGCCGGGCGCTGCCCATCTCAAAAGGGTCTCCGCCATGGCCAATCTGGTGCATATGTAATTCAGCACAGCGACGGATCATGGTTGCCATCGCATCCTTTTCAAAGGTAGCCAAACGATCCGCGTTTTGCTCCAGCCAGCCAAAGAACTCGGCGTTTCGGATTAGCGATACTTTAACAGCTTCCGCCATTCCGGCAATTTTATCGCGCTCGCCCAGCCCCATGACAAAGTCGATGTCGTTGAGCACTGCGAACGGCGGCGCAAAGGTCCCGATATAATTCTTTGCCCCGTACAGGTTGATGCCGTTTTTGACGCCAACGCCGGAGTCATTCTGCGACAGCACGGTTGTCGGAATGCGGATATGGCGAACGCCACGGTGTGTGGTTGCCGCAACCAGACCAACGGCGTCAAGTACGGCACCCCCACCAATCGCAATAGCGTAGGAATGGCGGTCGAGACGGAAGTCATAAAGCGTTTGCTGCATCTGCTCGACGAAATGAATATCGGATTTTATTTTCTCGCCGCCGGGCACCAGAACCGGGCTTGCCAGCAGTTCGATATGGCGGTGATGATGGTCCGCATAGGCCTGAATGGCTTCGGTCAGTTTCGGGTGGGCCTGTGCCAGGCCGTCGTCAAGAAAGATGATGATCTTGTGCCTCTTGTCTGTTTCAAGACGGCACAAAGCATCGACCAATGCTGGGTTTTCAATATCAAACAGGTTTTCCGTAAAATACACCGGAAACTCATAAGGGACAGAAAACTGCTGAAGGTGCATTTCTGTACGGGTTGATTTTTTTTCTGCTTGATCTGACATCCCGGCCTCCACTTTGTTTGATATTTGCATTATACTTTGTAAACTTGCTCAGGGCGCTCAAATTCGAATAAAAACCGAGCTGACTTACCCATTTGCAAATGTTTGATTGAAACAGCCAACCCCCTAAAGGATTCTTCAATGAAATATTTAAACATGCTCTTTTGCCTGCTGATGGCCCTTTTTATCATCGTTCAGTATAACGACCCCGATGGCCTCATGTGGGGCATCATTTATCTGGTTCCGACAATATGGGCTGGCCTGGCTGCCTTCCGGCTGCAGAAAATTTTGAACAACCGCGCCATGGCGGTGCTGAGCTTGTCGGTCATTGGAACCCTTGTTCTCACAGCTTACTACTGGCCGACAACGCCCGGTTTCTGGCATCAGGAGGTCTGGTGGGAAACCGAAACCGCCCGCGAAGGCATGGGCATGATGATTGCCAGCCTTGTCATTCTTGTCGCGGCGTTTACCGTCTACAAGGCCCGGAAAAACGCCAACATCGAGATGTAATCGGGTTTTGCAATAATCCATGGATTCATGCCCATATCAGGGTGAGAATTTTTTGCTCATGACATAGGCGACAATGGCCATACGCTCATCAAGGTCATAAACCTCTTCCCATGCCGGCATTTTGCGAAAGCCCTTGGTTATACGCTTGTAAACAAAGCTGGGCTTGTACCGCTTGGGCTTCAGTTTTGGTGCTTTTCCCGGATAGGCCTTGAAACCGTGGCAATGAGTACATTGCTCAAACCAGATTTCTTTACCCTTTTCAAATTTAGCCGGGTCGTCCAGATAGGCTTGCGTAAATTCCGGGCTCTTCTCTGCAGCAAAGGCCGGGGTGATGCCAATCACCAGCGCAACTATCAAACCAAAAATCCCGTATAAGCGACCGCATCTCATCAAGACAAACTCCTTTGTTCATCTGGTCTTAAAAACCAAATCAGATCATGTGACTTTTATAAAAATAAAGAAAGCTAGATAAATTGATCAAAGAAACGCCGCCGACATATATGTCGGCGGCGCCAGTTTGATTATCACTTACATTCCGGGCACGACTTTATAAATCGTATCCAAAGTCCCGTTCGGGCCTGTTGTGATAGACGTCAGCGCATAGACATCGCCCGCAGCGTCCTGAGCAAAAGCCAGAACGTAAGGCTTGTTTCCATCCATGCCCTCAACAGTCGCAACGTCGAGCGTCCATTTACCACCGGACTCGGAACCGACAAAGAATTGGCCGTCCATAGCGGCAAACCCTTTACTCCAGTCACCAAAGATGTACTTGCCATCCCAAGCTTTGTGAGCGCCCCGGTAGACATATCCACCGGTTACAGAAATCCCCAAGCAACCGTTCGGCTGAGCCGTGCAGTTTTTGTAGTTCATGATCGGCATTTTCAGGCCGTTCTTGTCGCAGGATGCGGGATGATCATCCGGCTTCTGGTAATCGAAGCAATAAACCGCTTCCATACGGCGCCAGCCATAGTTGCCGCCCTTTTCGACGATATTGACTTCTTCATAGCTGTTTTGCTGCACATCAGCACAGAACAGACGACCGTCCTTCATATCGAAAGAACAACGCCATGGGTTGCGAAGACCATAAGCGTAGATCTCCGAACGGGCGTCATCGTCATCGGCAAACGGGTTGTCAGCCGGGATGGCGTAATTGTTGTCACCATCGGTCGAATTTACGTCAACCCGCAAAATTTTGCCATGCAAGGATGTCAAATCCTGACCGTTTCCTTCTGTCACATTGTGGCCAATACCCCAATCGTTGGCATAGCCGCCGTCACCGGTTGAAATATAAAGATATCCGTCCGGTCCGAAACCGATCCAGTGGCCATTATGGTTAAACTGCGGCCAGTCAATTGCCGTGATAATGCGGCCAGAGTTCGGGTTCGCAACATCCGGGTCGTCTGCAGATACGGTAAATTCCTCAACCGTGTTGGTGTGGCTCCACCACAGCATCTTTCCAAGATCCCCCTGGAAATCCAGATGACCGGAATAAGCCACATAGAATTTACCATTGTTTTTGAAATCCGGATGGAACGCCAGGCCAAGCAGGCCACGCTCATCAAAATCGTGATGTTGCGCTACAATTTTGTTCCGAATGTCTAGAAACGGGGTTGGCTGTAATTGGCCATCTTTATTAATGATTTTGATCCGGCCAAACTGCTCAATAACAAACTTGCGATCATCACCTGCTGGCTGAACCATAGCCAATGGTGTGTTAACGCCCGTCACATAGGGCTCAAGCTTGATTTTAACTTCAGCATTTGATGCGGTCGCACCAAACGTCATAAGACCTGCCGCTAATGCAACGGCAGAAACAATTCTGGATATACGCATTTTCAATCCCCTCCACGGAAATATTATGAGCTTCACCTGTTTAGATTGTTTTAGAGCGGCGTCAGTTTCGATCTTCCGTCTCAAGTGGTATACTAAGATGCCGCCTATCGCTTGTCTATTTATCTATTCGGAAAAGCGATACCCTTTTGATTTTGTTTCACATAAATAGCTGATGATTATCTTGAAAAATCACATAACTCATTGAAACAATTAATTTATTTAATATCAATCACAATTTGTGAAATTTTGGAATTGATCAAATGAAATTTAAGAATAAATAAAATTATAACGCCCGTGTGAAAGGCCGGATTGCCACCCAGAGCCCGACAGGAAGCACCGCCGACAGGATCAGCGTTGTCATTGGCATATCCGCACCCAGATTCCCGATAACAGCAAAGACGAAGCCCAGAGGAACAGACCCAGAAAAAAGAGCCAATAGAAAAACCCGGAACCGCATCCGAGACAGCCCGGCAACGCAGGCGACAACTTCCGACACCACAGGCAACCAGCGCGATAAGGCGACAATCCACCCTCCGACATTGCTGAAGACCTCCTCTCCGCGCGCCAGACCTTCAGCCCCACTGAGCCATATTGCAACAGGCCGACCAAAATGCCGACACAGACCGTAACCCACCAATCCCGAGACCACGGACCCAAGCCCGGCAACGCAGCCTCCAATAACAGGGCCGTAAATCATACCCAATGCGGCCATCACAGCGGTTGTGGGTACAGGCAGAGCCAGATCGGCAATTAACAATCCAATGGCGGCCAGCCAGGCAGAGCGCCCATACTCTCTCAAAAGACTGACAACACCACCGTCGGCAAAAACCTTTTCAAGAGTATCGCCGATCAGGAAAAACGGAACAGCAACCAGCATCACGGCGACCAAAATGATAACGAAAAATTTAACCATCGCCGTCAAAAATGAACCCCGTCTTTAGCTGTTATTCAATAATCAGATTGTCCAGCGTCTGTTTTGATTTAGGGTCCTCAACCACCGGCTCGCGCTGGCCGCGCAGGATGGAGTTGCCTTCATAAACCGTACGCTGGTCAATGGCCGGAGGATTGAGCCAGTCATCCTCACTCATCTGACCACTCTGGCCGTAGGCATCGAGGGCGTTCTGGTAGCAAACCAGACGGATGGTTTCCTTATCAATACCCCGTTGCTCGGCCAGCAACGCGGTTTTTGCGACTCCCAGCGGTTCCGAAATCCCCCAGTCACAGGCGGAATCAACAATGATCCGTTCCGGGCCGTACTCCTTCAGCAATTCGACCATCCGCGCGGTTCCCATTTTGGTGCTCGGATAAATGGAAAAGGCAGCCCAGAAACCGCGGTCAAGAACTTCCCTCACCGTTTCCTCGTTGTTGTGGTCGACAATCACTTTTGACGGATCAATGCCGTGTTCTTCACAGACATCCATAGACCGGGTGGTGCCGCGTTTCTTGTCGCGGTGAGGCGTATGGATCATCACCGGCAGGTCAAGTTCGATGGCCAGATCAATCTGCAGCCGGAAATATTTGTCTTCCAGTTCCGTCTGGTCGTCATACCCAATCTCGCCAATGGCAACGACACCATCCTTCAGCGCGAAACGCGGCAAAATTTCCATGACCCCTTCCGCCAGTTCCTCATTATTCGCTTCTTTTGAATTCAGGCCCACCGTGCAGTAATGGCGAATGCCGAATTGCCCGGCGCGAAAGCGCTCGAAGCCAATGATTGACGAGAGATAATCAATATAGGTACCAACATGGGTCCGCGGCTGACCAACCCAGAACGCCGGCTCGATAACCGCGACAACCCCCGCCGCAGCCATCGCTTCATAGTCGTCTGTTGTCCGCGAGATCATATGGGCATGAGAATCAATGAACATCATCTTGTCAGTTCCACTTCTGTATTTAATTTTCGGGTAATGGCCAGCGACTTATCCAGCATTTCCTCGGCAATCGCCGACCACGTCAGTTTTCCGCTATTGATCGCGGCATCAAATCGGGCAAGTTGCTGAGACAGCCGATCTTTACGTTCAGATGCGGGGGCCATCGACAAGGCCAGCGCCACCGCTTTTTGCTCGGTTTCTGTGCCTTCATCGACAACGCGCTGGAAATCCTCCAAAACGTCGCCTTCAGCAAACGGACCAATACAGCGCCACAGTTCCGGCGAAACAAAACGTCCTGCGGCCCAACGTTCATGAGCATAATCACGCAGGATGCGCGCCAGTTCCGGGTTCGCCCGCTGATCCAGACCCTGAATGGGGTTGAGCATCACCCCTATGAACAGAGCCTTCAGCACCATATTGTTCCAAGGGTTTTCGGCAAACTGTTCAGACGGAAACGGGTTGCCATGAGCAACTGCGGCAAACTCCGCCTTGATATTGGTTCGCAATCCTTCGGCGGCCAGATCGACGAGCGCCTCTGGGCCCGCATATAAAGGCAGACCGCTGTACAGGGCCATCCGTTCGCCGAAGTCCGCTGTTCTGTGAAGGTCCTTGATCCGGGCAGGGAATTCAGACGTCGCACGGTTTGATAGATGCGCCAGCAACAGGACCCGCGCCGCCACATCGACGCTCCAGGTTCCCGGCATCCAGCCGTCGCGGGCCGCCTGCGCCGCAGCCAGATCGGCGTCATCCAACAGCAGATCAACTTTTCCCAAGCGACGGGGGATCATGCCGAAGGCAATATCAAAGGCCTGCGCCGATGGATCGGACTGCAGCTTATCCAGTTGCCCCTCAAACCATGTCCGGGCGCCCCCCGACACTTGCCGGAGTAGCCACGTCTGCAAGAGAACGGACGGCGATTGGTCCATATTACTTCCCTGTTTTCGCTTTCCACCTGAGCGTCTGTTCACGCGCCCTTGATGAAACCATGCCAAACATTGTCAAATTGCACAAGGCGCACAACCCACACTTATAATTATACACCTTTACGCACAGGAAGGTACGGTTATCCGCAGACAAAACTGTGCAAAGGCGCGCACAAGACAGAGTGTAGCGCTTCCACAACGCCCGGTAAGTATGATAAGTCAGATGGCTGATTTGGAGGCAGGTTCGTGCGTAAAGATCCGAATATACTGTTGGAACGTTATCTCGCAATCTCCCGGGCGATTGCCGGGCAGATGGATTTTCAGAGCGTTCTCGGACAAATTGCCGGTGAAATTCGCCGCCTGATCAAACACGACCATATGGACCTGTCGATCATCCTGCCACACAGGCGCGATTCCATTATTGCGTTTGAAGTTGGGATGGCGACGGAATGGGGCGGCAAATCGAACGAACCGCATCCCATTTCGTCAAGCCCGATCCGCAATCTGTTACAAGCCAAAGAACCTTATATTCTGACAGGCGATGCCTGGGAAGATGAGCGCTTCCATTTCGTAGGGGCGTTTAACGCCCCCATTTTCGACGCCAATTTGCGCAGCCGCATGCATGTCCCGCTCCACGTTCATGGCGTCGTGCATGGGTCGCTGAATATCTCGCGCCATGAAAAAAACAAATATTCGGAAGATGATCTGCAAATCGCGCAGCAGGTCGCCGATCTGGTTGCCCCCTATTTTTACGCCCTTATTCGCGGTGATGAAGCCAAGCGGCTGGCCCTCGCGGAAGGAGCCGCGCGGGGGCGCGAGGAAGCGCTGCGACAAGGCACCCTGAGACTGACCGAAGGCATGGAGAATGAACGCAAGCGGATTGGCATGGACCTGCACGATCAGACCCTTGCCGATCTGACGCGGATATCGCGCCACACCGCACGTATTAGCCGCAAGGCGCTGCTCAACCATACAGATGTCGCCAAAATCGGGGCCGAGATTACGGCCTGCATAAGCGAATTGCGCCGCATCATCGAAGACACCAAACCCGGCGTAATGGAACTGTTCGGTTTTGCCCAGGCCGTAGAGGCCCAGCTTGAGCGTTCAGTAACGGGTATTGTCCCGCTAATTCGAACCGAGGTCCATGATGCGGCATCTGCGCAACTGGATGATTGCCCGGAATCTTTACGCACGACCCTGTTTCGTATTGTCCAGGAAGCGATCAACAATTCGGTCAAACACGGCTATCCGAAAAAACTGTCGGTGACCATAGAACCCAATAAAGACGGCATCTGCATTGCCGTTGTCGATGATGGAAAAGGGGCGCGTTTGGATAGAGGCGTATCGAAAGGCGGCCTCGACAATATGCGCGTCCGGGCCGCTCTGATTTCGGCAACGCTGGACATTTCCGATAATGCGCCGAATAAAGGAACCCGTGTCACCATTTCCATACCCAATAACGTATTGGACACTGAAAGCCATATACCGCAAGAACCCGAAGCCCTATCCGGAGGCCTCTCATGAACGTTCTGATTACTGAAGATGATCCCCTGCACAGGTCGTTTTTAAAAGCAGCCGTTACACATGCCCTGCCGGAATGCGGACAGGTGCTGGAAGCCGAAGACGGCGCCAATGCCATTGAAATTGTCGGATCCCAGGATGTTTTTGGCATCATTATGGATCTACAAATGCCCCGGGCCAGTGGCGTTGATGCGGCCAAGGCCATCTGGCGTGGCCATCCCGACATGCGCATTCTGTTCTGGTCCAATTACGCAGACGAAGCCTATGTGCGTGGCGTTTCACGTATTGTGCCAAGCGGTGCCGTATACGGCTATCTTTTGAAATCGGCCAGCGAGGAGCGCCTGGAGCTGGCTGTCCGGGGCGTCTTTCTCGAAGATCAATGCATCATCGACCGGGAAATCCGGGGCATTCAGCAGCGCTCGGAAAACATCCGCGAAGGGCTCACCGATTCCGAGTTTGAAGTACTCACGGATATCGCCCTCGGCATGACCGATAAAGCCATCGCCACACGCCGCCGAATTTCAACGCGTGGGGTACAAAGCCGCCTCAAGCATCTGTATGAAAAACTTGGCATCGACCAGTCCGATGCCAATCCGGAATTCGGCCCTGTCTTCAATTCGCGTACCCGCGCCGTCGCGCTCGCCTTTTCCCGCGGCCTGCTGAATGTTGATGGACTGGCCGCCTGCCAGGAAGAGCTTGAAAGCTGGATGGCTCTAAAACTCCCCTGACGGCATATCCCAACAGGAACGACTGAGCCCGTTAGTGACCCGCTGATTGCAGGCTGCCGGTGGCGGCGACCAGCGGCATCCGGCCGGCATCATCCGGCCGTCTCGGATCCTTGTACATATCACCGTTTTTCATAATCATATGCAGGTTTTTCTTGTGCTGCAGGATGGACACATCGGCGACCGGGTCCCCGTTGACCAGAAGCAAGTCGGCCAGATAACCTTCTTTCACCTTACCAAGACAGTCCCCCATGCCCATCAGTTCAGCTCCAATCACTGTCGCACAGCGCAGGGCTTCAGCCGGTGAGTAACCGAAGTATTTTACAAAATGCTCAATATCGCGCGCGTTCTGGCCCATGGGTGTGACGGCAAACCCGTAATCGCCACCAATCACCACCCGAATGCCCCGTTCGCGCATTTTGTGATAAACGGCACAACAGGCATCAAACTTGCGTGGCAGTTCCAAGGCTTCACAGATTTCCGGCGTAATCCCCGCGATCTCACCTTCCTTGACGCAGTTGTGGACAAGCCCGAAGGCGGGTCCAACAAAACAGGTGTCCTTAACGCCCTCCAGCATATCAAGCGCTTCATCACTGGCGAAATCACAGTGATAGATACAGTCGACCCCGTGACGTACCGCCATCATCACACTTTCCGATGAACGCGCATGCGCCGCGACGTTTTTGCCGAATTTACGGGCCGTCCGCATAACGACGGCAAGCTCCTCGTCTTCAAGTGGCGTGATCTCGGCCCGCGCATGGGAGATGAATTCATCGCCCGAAATATTGATCTTCAGGGTATCCACACCATCACGCAGACATTCGCGGGCAACCCGGCGCATTTCATCCGGCCCATCAGCAACCAGGCCGAAGCTTTCCTGATACATGTCTCGCCGGCGTTCATCGCCAAGCCCTGCCGTTGTCGTGATTTCCGGGCTACTGGCCAACATCCGGGGTCCGGCGATCAGACCGGCATTTATGGCATTGCGGGTCGTGACCCCCAGCAACGGCTTCGCTGACGCTCCTTCAAAAATAGAGGTAAACCCATGATCCAACAGTAACCGCACATTGCTGACCGTCAGCAACAAATGCTCCTCGACAGGAACCAATCCCAATTCACGCGGCTCATTCACACCCGTAAAACTGGGGTGACAATGCCCATCAATGATGCCGGGCATCAATGTCATGCCATTGCCATCAATGACCTCGTGCAGTTGGTTACCCAAGTCAATTGCCTGCTTTGAGACACGGGTTATATTCGGGCCATCAACAACCACGTCCGCCTTATACGCGCTGTCATGTTCACCGTCCCAGACTTTGATATTTTTGAAATGCGTGGCCGTCATGAATCCCTCCCAATATATGTTTAATGGCTGTTTTTTTCAGAGCATCTGATAACGTGCTCCATCACCATTATTTTTAGAGATATAACCCAATTCCATAAAAACCCAAAATGCCAGTTCCGCGTTTTCCTTTTGCGGGTTCCCGCAACTTTAATGCGCAAACCCGCAACACTTTTTGCAACTAGTGCCGCTTACAAATAACGAGTCTCCCCTTACAGTCCGCGCATCCACGATAGAAGACTTATCGGTTTTCAGTTAATCGAGACCGGAGTTGTTATTGGGCTGTTCCCCGAATGTACAGGGGTAACAAAAAGATTGAACGAGCGTGGGTAAAGGGTTTGCTTGGGTTTTTGACGCTTTTTTTTGGAAAAATATCCGACTTACCCTTACAATTGCATTGCGTAAGAAACATTAAAGACCAGAAACTGGTCAATTAGACAATCAAACAGAGAGTCGTATATAGGGAGAAATTAGGATGAGTTTTCTATCAAAAACAGGCTTTGCCACACTCGCTTTAGGTGCTGGATTGGTCTTTGGCGGACAAGCCATGGCCGGTCCGGAAGTCGTCTCGGGCCCCGGTGCCTTACCAAAATGCTTTGCGCCCTGGGACAAGGACACCACTTATTTTCAGTGGGACAAACGCGAAGGCCCCTACCGTGTTGCCGTTGTTAACGGTTTTGTTGGCAACACATGGCGCATTCAGATGATCCAGACCGCAAAGGCCTTTGTCGAAAAGCCTGACATCAAGCCGTTGATCAAGGAATTCAAGGTGGTCTCGACCGGCACCGATGCCGCCGCCCAACTCGGCGCCATTGAGGATTTTGTCAACCAGGGGTTTGATGCCATTGTCACCATTGCTGTCAGCCCCACAGGCTTTGACCGGGCCATTCGCATTGCCAATCGCAATGATGTCGTACTGGTTCCCTTCGATAATATCCTCGACACCAAAGACGTCATGATGGTCAACGAAAACCAGTGGCAAATGGGTGAAATGGGCGCCAAGTGGATTATAGATCACATTGGTAATTCCGGAAAAGTGCTCGAAGTCCGTGGCCTGCCGGGCAACTCCGTTGACCGGGACCGTCATCTGGGTTTCCGCAAAATGATGGAAGCCGCTGGCAACAAGTTTGAGATTATCGAAGTTGTTGGCAACTGGGACGACGGCCATGCACAAAAAGCAACGGCCGATGCACTTGCCGTTCATGGCAGCTTTGATGCCATTTACACGCAAGGCGGATCCACCGGTTCTGTTCGGGCTCTGATTGACGCCAAACACAAGTTCATCCCGATGGCTGGCGAAGCAGAAAACGGATTCCGAAAGCTGGTCGCCAAACATTCGGGTGAAGGCTTGAAAGCTTTGTCCATGGGTCAATCCCCAGGGCTTGTTGCGATCTCAATCAAAGCTGCACTTTCCGCCTTACAAGGCAATAAAATGCCGCAACTGATTTCGGTTCCGATTCCGGTTGCCGATTACACGACGCTTAAAGACGGTGAAAACTACTGGTCTGATCTGACCGATAACTTCTTCACACCGAATGAATTCCCCCCCTGTGATGTAAACATCTCAGCTGTGGAAATCATGGCTCAGTCAAAAGAAGATCTGAAGTAAAAGTCGAAAGATTTTTTACCCGGCGCGATTGATCCCTTTCAATCGCGCCGCCTTCTTCGGCACGGTCACGCCGATTTGGTTCCTATATTTAAAAAGAAAAAACACGATGACTGCACAGCAAACGCAAGCGCAGACCTCTTTGGAACTCCATGGAGTTAGCAAGCACTACGGTGGCGTTACGGCCTTAAACAAAGTTGATTTCCAATGCAAACCCGCTTCCATTCATGCCATTTTGGGTGAAAACGGAGCCGGGAAAAGCACCCTCATCAAAATCATTTCCGGTGTTGTTCAGCCAGATGAAGGGTCTGTAAAAGTCGGTGACCAAACCGTTCATTTTACAACGCCACAGCAGGCGACGGATCACGGTGTTGTTTGTATTTTTCAAGAATTATCGCTGATGCCGGATTTGTCAGTAGCCGACAACATCTGCATCACAGACCCGCCACGCAATCGTTTCGGGTTGATTGATCACGCAGAGCAAATCCGCCAGGCCGAAGCGCTGCTGGCCCGCGTCAACTGCGAAGATCTCAACCCCCGTGAGCTTGTTAAAAATCTGCCATTGTCGCGTCGGCAGATGGTTGAAATTGCAAAAGCTCTGGGACGGAACCCAAAAATTCTAATCCTCGACGAAGCAACATCTGCCCTATCAGCGTCTGATGTTGATAAAGTCTATGAAATCCTAAAAGGTCTTCGTGAAGAGGGCCTGACCCTTCTTTATATTTCGCATCGCATGCACGAAATTAAGGAACTCGCTGACACCTACTCCGTATTCAGAAACGGCAGCCACATCGAGACCTTTGCCAAGGAAAAGCACACGGACGAAGAAATCGTTGAAATGATGATTGGCCGTGAAATTTCCAGTGTCTTCCCACCCAAGCCAGAAGCCACTGGTCCAAAACCACCGGTCATGGAAGTCGAGAATCTCGGCTGGACCGATCGCCTGTCCAATATTTCCTTCACCCTGGGTAAGGGAGAAATCATTGGCCTTGGCGGATTGGATGGTCAAGGCCAGAGAGAATTGTTGCTCGCACTTTTTGGTGTTTTACGAGGCGTCGAAGGCACCGTCAAAATTGACGGGAAAGATACGCATATCAGCAGCCCCAAACAGGCCAAATCTGAAGACATTGGTATGGCTCTCATTCCGGAAGACCGGAAAACTGAGGGCCTGATGCTCCCCATGAGCGTTCGCGATAACATCTCCATCGTCTCGCTTGATCAGTTCACACGTGGGCTGTCTGTTGATAAAAATCTGGAAGATAAAAAAATTGCTGAAATGGTCAAAAAAATGGCCATCAAAGTCGGTTCGGTTGATGACCCCGTTGCGACACTTTCCGGAGGCAACCAGCAAAAGGTCGTTATCGCAAAGTGGCTGATGACGGGAGCCCGGATCATTCTGCTCAATGATCCAACCCGCGGCATTGATGTGGGCACCAAGCAGGAACTCTACCAATTGTTCCGTGAACTGGCGGATGCAGGAAATTGCATTCTCTACTACACGACCGATTACGATGAACTGATTGGATGCTGTGATCGCGTCCTGATCTTCTACCAGGGAGAAATCCTGAAAGAACTGGTCGGCGACCAGATCAACGAAACGAATATCGTTTCCAGCTCTTTGAACATTGATTTGACCAGTCAAGAAAAGGCCGCTGCAGTATGAGTAATATACGACTATGGATGTCTCAAAAACTGGGCCTTCTTCTCGCCATTGGGATTTTTGCTCTGGTATATGGCCTCTATACCCACCTCCACCCCAGCGGGGGTACGGGGAAAATCTTCATCCAGAACGCCAATGAAACCTTCGTTTTGATCATGGTTGCCATGGCGCAAACCGTGCCGGTCCTGACCGGTGGGCTGGATCTATCCGTAGGCGCGATGATGACCATGACCAATGCTTTGGCATCTGTTGTGGTCAATGGAAGCCCTACCGAAATTTTCTTCGGCATTGTCCTGTGTCTGGTGGTCTCCGCACTCGGTGGCTTTATGAACGGCTGCATTATTGTTTATGGCCGTTTGCAGCCCATCATTGTGACATTGGCCACGGGTGCCATTTTTATTGGCATTGCCCTGTTTTTGCGCCCCACACCGGGCGGTAAGGTTGATGGAGATTTATCCTTCGCGGCGACCTTCGATCTGAACGAGATTTTCTTTACCTACGGTTGGTACTTACCGAAATGGTTTGAAACCACCGTCGGTCTTATACCAACACCAATTGTGTTGCTGGTCATTATTGTTCTCGTCATTTGGTTGCCTTTCCGTTCCTCCGTAACGGGCCGCGGCTGCTATGCCATTGGTTCTGCCGAGGGCGCTGCCTACATGTCTGGCCTGAATGTCGACCGGTCCCGCATTGCGGCTTTCACGCTGGCTGGCCTGTTTGCCGGAATTGGCGGTTTATATCTGGCTTTGCAAACCGGCAGCGGCAATGCCGATGTGCCACAAGCCGGTGCCTATACGCTCAACTCCATTGCAGCCGTCGTTATTGGCGGGACATCCCTGTTCGGCGGTAGCGGCGGGGTTATCGGCTCCATCTTTGGCGCCATGGCTCTTCGCTCAATATCCTTTAACTTCCGGGTGTTCGATTCCGAAGGCCCCTTGGGCTTCATTTCCGACCCGCTACTTCAGCCTCTGTTTGAAGGGACGGTTCTCCTTATTGCCGTTAGCGTTGGCGCGGCAAGGGTGTTCCGAGTTAAAAACCGACTTAATTTGTTTGGGTAAATGATCATGACTTTTGCATTCTCACAGATCGACAAACCAATTCGATACGCCCTTGGGTTCATCGTCCTGATCCTGCTCATCGGTACGGGCTACACCCTCGTGACACAAGGTACGATGAGCTTTCTTTCACCCAATTACCTGTTGCAGCAATTACAGGTCGCATCCTTTCTGGGGCTTGTAGCCACGGGCATGATGATGGTCATCCTGCTCGGTCACATTGATTTGTCCGTACCCTGGACCCTGACCTGCGCGGCAATGGTTGCCACCGCTGTCGGTGGCGACTGGGCCATACCGGCCGGTTTATTTGCGGGTCTGGTCATTGGCCTGATCAATGGGCTGGGCGTTGCCTTCTTGCGGGTTCCGTCCATGATTTTTACCTTGGGTGTAAATACCGTAGTCCAGGGCCTGATGGTCCTGCATACAGGTGGCTTTGCCCCGCAAAGCCACTCAACGCCGATTATGGAATTCATGGCCAGCGGCCATGTGCTGGGCATTCCATCCTCGTTGCTGGTCTGGGGCTTCATTGCCGCGATGATTATTTTCATGCTGAGCCGCAGCCCCATGGGACGTTATATTTTCGCCATGGGCAACCGGGAAAGTGCTGCCTATCTGTCCGGCATCAACACCCGCCTCATTCTGATCGCAACATTTGTGATTTGCTCGCTCTGCGCGTCCATGGCCGGCATCCTGCTGGCGGGCTATTCAACAAAAGCCTATCAGGGGATGGGTGACTTATACCTGCTGCCGGCCATTGCCGCCGTGGTTATCGGTGGCACCCATATTCTGGGTGGCAAAGGGACCTTCATCGGCACCGCTGTCGGCGCGATCCTGATCGTCCTGTTGCAGTCGGTTCTGTCTGTTATGCAGATGCCCGAAGCCGGACGGCAAATTATTTACGGCGCGGTGATTATCGGCATGTTGCTTGTTTATGGACGTGGCGATAAGAAAGAAAGCTAATCGCACTATCGGAGGAAGCAGCAAATGCTTACGGATTCTTTTTTGGTCATTGACCCACAATTCACCACCTATGCTATGGGCAACGTCCACGTAGAAAAGCTGTTTACCGGCTGTCGCTGGGCCGAAGGACCGGTCTATTTTAGTGATGGCCGCTACCTGTTATGGAGTGACATTCCCAACAACCGGATCATGCGCTGGGATGAAACGGATGGTTCTGTCAGTGTCTTCCGTTCCCCGTCACGCAACACAAACGGTCATACCCGCGACATGCAGGGCCGGTTGGTCAGCTGCGAACATTCGGGCCGCCAGATCAGCCGTACCGAACCCGACGGCATGATCACCGTGCTCGCCGATAACTACCAGGGCAAGCGCCTGAACTCGCCCAACGATGTCGTTGTCAAACGCGATGGCAGCATCTGGTTCACCGATCCCCCTTACGGAATTTTATCTGAATATGAGGGAGACCAGGCGGAAAGCGAAATCGGTGCGAACTATGTTTACAGAATTGATGGCGATACGGGCGAACTGACCGTTGTCTCCGATGATTTTGACAAACCCAATGGCCTCTGCTTCTCACCCGATGAAAGCATTCTCTATATTGCCGACACCGGCGCTTCCCACGACCCGGACGGGCCACACCATATTCGCGCCTTTGACGTGTCAGCAGATGGCAAAACCATCAGCAACAGCCGGGTTTTTGCAGATTGCGATGCCGGGCTGTTCGATGGCTTCCGTTGCGACATTCACGGCAACATCTGGTCGAGCGCTGCCGATGGTGTGCATTGCTATACGCCGGAAGGCAAGCTGATCGGCAAAATCCTGATCCCCGAAACGGTGGCCAACGTGACCTTTGGCGGCGCCAAGGGAAACCGTCTGTTCATCTGCGGCACCACGTCCATTTACTCGGTGTTTCTTAATACCAAAGGCGCCGACTGGCCCTTGTAGAAGCACCGCTTGAGCGCCGCCGGTTTGACTTCCTCCCGGCAAACCGGCGGCACGCAATCAATCGGTTGAAGGAGGTTTGGCGCAGACCTGGTCATAGGCATAGCGCTTGTTCAACAAACCATTATATTCAAACACATCCAGCGTCACCTCATAGGCCGCTTCGGTGATTTCCGTATGTGGCGTCCAGCATCCCAGCTTCTGGTAGGTGGCGATACAATCTGCCAGAACGGCCTCATCAATGTTCGGGAAATAGTCGTTTTCCGCATGGGCGATTTCGGCTGCCGGGGTTTCGTTCATGTAAACCCGGGTTTTCGTATAGGCCCGCATAAAGGCCTTTGCCATATCGGAAGCCAGCCATTCACGTGTTGCTGCCAGCGATGAAAAGCCGTTGGGGCCAATCTGCTTACCCACCTGCGCAACGATATGGCCCACACCATCAGCCTCCAGTTGCTGTGGGAACGGACCCTGCTGCTGAATGTACTGGCCCTGGCCATCGCGGAAGGCCTTATCCATATCCGCCGCACCGCCGACATTGATGACCTTGATTTTGTCGTAATCGATACCCGCCTTGTGGCAGGCGTATTTGAACATCGCCAGCGGCTGGCCACCACCAAACAACACGACTTCCGCCCCTTCCAGCTTGTCCCATCTGAACGCCGGGTCTGCTTCGCGACCGGTCAGGAAAAATCCATCCATCTCGTTGACTTGCGCAAAATGTACAGCGGTTGGTGTCTCGCCCTTGTTCAGCGACATGAACCCCTGACTCAAAGCCGACTGGATGACGTGTGCGGAGCCGTTTTCCAAAGCTTCAATGGCTGATTTACCCGGAGGCGCCACAGACCAGTTGGGTTCAAGCCCCTCGGCCTGCAAAAAACCGCCGGAGATGGTTGAAATAAGGGGGGAATAAAATGCTGAAAACAGCGTGAATTGAATGTTTATCTGGGTCACGAATTTGCCTCCCTGGGCTTATTTATTGATGGGCTCATTTTATGAGCCGTTTAGTTCCTTGCGCAACAGAGCTGCACCGGCCCCCAGCGCCTTCAGTTTGCCCTCTGCCACAGAGCGTGACAAAGGAGCCATGCCGCAGTTGGTGCAGGCAATAATGCGTTCCGGATCAACATATTCCATGGCCGCACGCAGCGTCGACGCCACCTTTTCCGGCGTTTCCACTGTAGTCGACGCCACATCAATGGCACCCACCAGGATTTCCTTGTCCTTCAACAAACCAAGGACGGACAAAGGCACTTTTGAATCGGCACATTCCAGCGACACCTGATCAATGCGGCTTTCATTCAGAGCTGGGAAAAATTCCTCATACTGTCGCCACTCATTGCCCAGGCTTTCTTTCCAGTCGATATTTTCCTGAATGCCATAACCATAACAAATATGGACAGCCGTTTTGCACTTCAGCCCCTCTATGGCCCGATGCAAAGCCTCGACACCCCAGATCGGCACCTGATCCATAAAGGCGTTGAAGGCTGGCTCATCAAACTGAATCACATCAACGCCTAAGGCCTCCAGTTCCAGAGCTTCATCGTTGAGTAGTTTGGCGAAAGCCATGGCCATTTCCGGGCGGCTGCCGTAATGGGCATCGGCAATGGTGTCGCAAATGGTCATGGGACCCGGCAGGGTGAACTTGAGCTGGTTGGAGGTATGCCCTCGGCAGAATTTCACCGCCGCACTGAATACCGGTTTTTTACGACTGACTTCAGACGTGACCGTCGGCACTTCCGCATCATAGCGGTCGTCGCGAATGCCCATGGTGGTCATCCGTTGCCAATCAATTCCGTTCACCTCTTCGAGAAAGCCATGGACAAAATGTTTGCGGAACTGCTCGCCATCGCCAACGATATCAATGCCCGCATCTTCCTGAAGCTTGATCCAGTTGAGCGCCGCGTCCTGCTGCCCTTCAACGAGTCCAGCGCCTTCCAGATGCCAAGGCGCCCAGAGCTTCTCTGGTTCCGCCAACCATGCCGGTTTCGGCAAGCTGCCCGCGATTGTCGTTTTAATCATGTCTTCCTCCAAAAATGGGATCCCTGTCATTCTCAGACGCCAATATGATTTGGCTTATCTGCGTTGCCTTACTCACCAGAGGCAACCTGAAGCTTGTCCTGAACACCGTGTTTTTGCAGCAGTCCCGCAACGAAACCGTTGCCGGTGACTTCCGTGACGAAGGCCTGCAAAAATGCAGCGGCATTGGTATTTTTAGGTCGTGTCCCAATTGCCTGTTGAATGGTCGTATAGCGGCCATCGAGGATTCGTGCGCCCGGGATGCTTTCCGCATTCTCGTTAAGCGCCGGACGCAACCCGGCCAAGGCATCCAGTTTTTCCGTCACAAACAGCTCAACGGCGCCCGGCAACCCCTCTGCGCGTACCAGTTCGGCATGTTTCAAGGTGCGGGTCAGATAGAGATCGTAGGCCGCCCGGTTGGAGACCGCAATCCGCACACCTTCGCGATCCACATCATCAATCTCTTGAATGGGCGAGCCCGCCGGCACCAAATACGTCCCTTCGATCTCCACATAGGCCGTTGAGAATGTGATGCTTTCTGCCCGTTTCGGTTCTGCCGCGATCAACGCGATATCCCATTCGTTTCGGTCACCCGCGTCCGCGACTTCACCTGGCGTGGCATAGGTTTCGTAGATTACGTCAACGCCTAAACGATCGGCAATTTCGCGCCCCATGTCTGGCGCCACGCCAACCGGGTCGCCATCCGGCGTTGCCCCCGTAACCAGCAGGATATTTCCCAGATTAATGCCGACGCGCAGGGTGCCGTTTGGAGCCAGTTCGGAAACAATGTCTTGGTTCATGATGATGCTACCTGAATTAGAATGAATATAGAAAGCCCATATACTAGGCCAGTGCTGGACCGGGCGGCAAGGGACAGAACGCGGATTTAATAAAACAGTGACTTATCCTGCATTCCCTTCATAAGGAACAGCAGCTTCTCCAGCCTCCCAGATCGCCCGCATGGCCGGGTTTTTCTGCTCCTCATGAATATGCCCGACAAGCCCTGCCGCCCGCGTAATCAAGGCAAAGCCGCGCATGATTTCACCGGGCACCCCACAATCACCCAATGCGGCTGCAATAGCCCCGGTGGCATTGATCGTGATGTGCTTGCCATAGGTTTGATCAATGGCCTTTGAGAGAATCTTGATGGCCGCAATATGAGAACCGGCGATGTCGTGGCGTTCCGCCACCTCAAACAGGCAGGCGGTTCGGGGGTCATCCGGTTTGTGCAGAGGATGGCCAAACCCCGGCAGAGCGGTGCGCGATTGTTTGTGCTCTTCGGCAATGCGAAGGGCCTCCGCTTCCATATCTTCGGCCTGCAACAGGCGGTGGATCAGTACCGCCGCACCTTCCATCGTTCCAACAAATAACGACCCCACACTGAGCAATCCCGCCGCCACCGCACCCTGCATGGCCTCTGTGGCTGAGGTATAAACCAGCCGGCTGGCCAGCGCGCTGGGCGTCAGCCCATGCTCCATCAAGGTAACAAGGCAAGCATCGACAACAGCACTTTGCGCCGGTGTCGGCACTCGACCGAGAATTTGAAAGAACAGCATTTCCGTAAAGGTCAGTTTGCCGATCAAATCCTTGCACAGGCTTTTGTCACGGATGAAAATATCTTCATTGGTATGGGTGGCGATGCTTGTCGTCGGTGTTTTCGGGTCAGAACTCATGGCTACTCCTCATATGCAATCTAGTCGCGGGTTTCCGCTAACCGCTTTTCCAATTCATGACGCTGAATTTTTCCGGAAGCGCTCCGTGGAAATTCCTCAATGCCGATATAGATAATATCCTTGGGCTGCTTGTATCCGGCAAGATTGGCCCGGCAACGTTTCAGCAAATCATCTGATGTCAGGCTGTCATCGCGGCGCGCGACAAAAGCCACCGGGACTTCGCCCCATTTGGCGTCGGCGCGACGCACCACAGCCGCATCGGCGACGCGCGGATCATCCAGGATAATACGCTCGATTTCCGCCGGATAGATATTTTCGCCGCCCGATTTGATCAGGTATTTCACGCGATCAACGAAATCGAGGGTGCCGTCCGGGTTGCGCACAAAGACATCGCCCATATGGAACCAGCCATTACGAAAATCCGCCTCATTAACTTCCGGCGCACGCCAGTAACCGCTGAAGATGGTCGGGCCGCGCATGCAGAGTTCACCCGGCAGACCATCTGCGACTTCCGCATCGTCCGCATCGACCAACCGCACCTCACAAAAAGGGCTTTGGATTTTCGACAAATTATCCGGCGCAACCCCTACCGGAATCAGGCTTGAGGAACATGGCGGGCAGCCGGTTTCCGTCGCCCCGAAGGTATTGGCATAGGGCGCACCCAGCAATGCCGTAATACGTGCGATATCGGCTGGCGGCACCAGATCGGCCATCACCCCGCAGACCCGCATCCCCTTGGCGCGTATGCCATTTTCTTCGAGGTGCGAGGCGAAGTCGCCAACCATGCCCGGCATCAATAATAACCAGCCCAGTTCTTCCCGCCCGACGATCTCCGCCAAATGCGCCTGATCGAACCCGTCGACGACAATCACCTTGCCGCCGGCCATCAAGGTGCCCAGCGAATATTCCGCTGCCCCCATGTGATAAAGCGGAGACCAGGCAACAAAAGTATCGGTTGGCTGGATGCCAAATTCGGCACGCAAGGTCATGTTGCGGGCAATTTCGGCCCGGTGCGAGATTACGGCGCCTTTCGGCAGCCCTGTTGTGCCGCTGGTATAGAGAATGAGAAAAGGCGATTCCGGGTCCAGTTCGGTGATTTCCGTTTGAGGTGTCGCCTGTATCAGTATCTCTTCATAGGCGGGTCCATATTCAACCGCAGGGACCTCCATCTCCAGCTGCCGGAACGCGTCTGAATGACGTGGCGAAACAAAAATCAACAACGGCTCAACCAGATCAAGACAATGATGCAGCTCAGGTGCCGCCAACCGCCAGTTCTGGCAGGCGACGATGGCTCCTATTCGTGCAGCAGCAATAAAAAGTTCAAGAAATTCAGGCCGGTTTTCAGATAGAATGGCGACCCGATCCCCCTTTCTTACCCCCTGTTGAGACAGGTATCCGGCGAGATGGGCTGTGCGTATAGCCAAATCACCATAGGTCCGCCGTGTTTTCCCATCCTCAATGGCAACGGCGTCCGGTACACGCCGGGCATGTTCCATAAAAAACCCGGCAACCGTACTGGCCGCACTGCGTTGCACCCCCGTTCCCCCATCATCACCCATCGCCTGTCCTTTGTTTTTTTGTTTTAGTAACTTTTGCCGAACGCCGCCTCAATTTTCGAGGTCACCATACATCGCAACATCAACTCCGATTCAGTTTCATTAGAAGAATACGCACACCGGCCTAGCAAGCCAACTCTCTGTTGATATATACTTTTCCGTATAATACATGCATATTCACTCTGCGCTATTAAACCGCAACGGGTTCTGCGGGGCGGGTGCCGTTAATAACGAATAAAATTGACAGGCAGGAGTTGGTTTTGCGATCAAAGGGTATATCGGCGATAGGTAAAGCCCTAATTCTTCGGGTTTCCGTTCTTACTGTTCTGGTTTTTCCAGTACTGTCCTTCGCTGGCGAACCACCCATAACTTTTCCGGTTACAGAAACCGACTATAAAGCCATCCGACCCTGCACCACGGGAAGCCCTCATCACTTATCAAACTGCAAAGCCTGCGACCCGCGTGTTTCGACGAGCAACGCCTATGTGAACTATTCAATTCTGGTTAATGCCTTGCAGAAAGCCGGAATGCAAACCCTGGTTTCCGTCATCTCTTCTCCAAATTCCGAACGTGGACGGAAACTTGTGTTGAGCGGAGGTGCGACCATAAGAGGGGACTGGGATTTCAATATTGATGGAGAACAAAGTGTTTACAGGACAGACGCCTACATCCTGCCAGGAACAATCGCCAAAGGCCTATACGGCCTTACCACGAACCCGCTTCTGAAAGGTATCAGCAACCAGAAAGAACTGCGCAAGCTAACGGCCGCCATGAATCCGACATGGCGGCTGGATTGGAATATTTTGGCTCGAATGGGCCTGAGAAGCCTGAAGCGCGTCAGCACCAAACCGCAAATGTTTACACTCGTCGCCAAGCGTGGCGTTGACTTCACCCTGCTTGAATTTTCTTCCTTTGAGGATATGCGGCAGACGAGCGGAAATATTTATTTAACACCGGCTGAGGGAGTTAAAGTGCTTTTGCCCAATTCACAGCACTTCATGATCTCTAAAAAAGCTCCGCACGCCGCAGAAATTCAAACGTCCATAAACAAAGGCCTTGCCATCCTGCATAAGAACGGCTTTATCCAAGCCTGCCTGAAACACAGTGGCATTATCAATTCACGCGTTGAATCGTGGACAGTCCTCAATCCGGATACCCCCCCATTAAAGGCCACCGATTAGATTCCATAAACAACGAAATCTGTTGCTTAGCCGGCTTTCAGAAACGCCTTAAACCGGAGGGCCACTTCCGGCGGGGAGATGGTCGGCCTCCCCAGGTTTTCAGCAGATCCCGGTGCAATTTTCATGTGAATGAGGTGAGGCCCCGCCTCCTTTTGAGCCAACTGGACGGCTTCTTCAAATCCGCTCAGAGAATCGCATGATATGGCGCAACGATAACCGCAGGAAGCGGCAATCTGGGCAAAATCGACTCCTGGCGAAACCGTGGGTTGGCCGCCGGTCGAATCATAGGTCGCATTGTCGAGAACAAGGTGGATGAGGTTTTCAGGTGCATAGGAACCAATGGTCGCCAACGCGCCCATTTTCATCAATAAAGCGCCGTCACCATCAATGACGACGGTTTGCTTCGGCGTATTGAGCGCCACACCCAATCCCATGGGCGCTGCACACCCCATAGACCCCACCTGATAGAGATGCTGCTCGCGATCCGCCAATGTGAACAGTTCACGGCCGCATTTTCCGGTCGTCGCGATAAGCGCCGCCGATTCTGGAACAATCGACAACAGACGCTCCAGCGTCGCCATGCGGGACGGCAGACTCCCACCTGAGCATAAGCGCACAACGCGCCCAGCAGCCATTTCCTTTGTTAATTCCAGAACAACGGAACTCGCCGCCACGGCACCTTTCGGCATGGTGAAGGCATAGGGTAATCGGGACTCCTCCATATAGGCGATAGCCTGCATCAAGGCGTAGGCGACATCTTCCGCGTCAACAGGAAAGCCCTCCTGGGCGACTTCAATAAGCGCCAGCATCTCCGATGTAATCCGTCCCATCAGTTCGTGCTGAGGTTCATCCTTAAGGCCCGGCGCACCGCGCAAGGTGGTGATTAGCAATGTTGGAATGCGGAAGGAATAATTCAGCGACGTTAAAGGGTTTACTGCATTCCCCAACCCGGAATTCTGGCACATAACAACCGTCTTGCGGCCCGCTAGCCAGGCACCGGAAGCAATCGCCACCGCCTCGCCTTCGCTTGCGGCACCCACATAATCCAGTGACGGACAGGTGATCGCCTGATTGATAAAAGGCGTCAGAAAGGAACAGGGTACGCCGCAGTAAAAGTCATAGCCCTGCTCACGTGCCGGCTCCAGAAAGGCTTCGGCCTCAATCACAGGAAGCGCCCGGCTTCGATCAGATCCGTCGCATCATCGACATCCAGCCATTGACCCGGCACATAGACGACGCCGATTTTATGTCCTTTTTCCGCGATCCGGTGAAACAGTTCAACCAGTCCGGAAGATGCCAGTTTGCCATCCTTCTGCAAGGCATCAATTTCATCGCGCACAATGGCGCTGCCCTTATCCGTCATCCGCACGAGCCCAATCCATTCGGCGTCAATATCCGCTTCTGCCATATCGTGGCCCATGGCCTTCACGAACACCGGTTCATCATCCAGGAATTCATCCGTTGATCCCCGCGAGCAGGAGACAAAATCACGGACCCATTTGGGGTCGGATGATTTGCGGTCATGCCACAGCGCATCGGCAGCGATGACGATATCGGCATCAGCTTCAAACAGTTGATCCAGATAATACTGGCGAAACAGGACATCGCCATAGGCAATGACGCAAGAGCCGGTGAGCGCTTCGCGCGCGCAAGCAAGGCTGGCGACTTCGCCGGTATTTGCATAAAGATCATTATCAACCGCCTGAACGGATGGCAGGTTGATCTGGTCTTTTTTATAACCGCGAACGACAGTGACCTTGTTGACGCCTGAATTCTTGAGCGCCGAAACCAGGCGGCTGAGCAATGGCTCGCCGCGCACGTCAATCATGCATTTCGGTTTATCCTCGGTCAATTTGCCCAGTTCCGCACCACGCGAAGCGGCTAAAACAATCGCACCCCGGGTTTCCGATGAGCTTGGCAGATAACGTTTTTCCGCTTCCGACAGTTCGTCGTTACCGGCAATTTCGAAAACCTCTTTGACCTTGACGATTTCGCGGTCAATGCCTTCAATTGATTCTTCACGGAAAATCCGACGCGAGGCTTCCCGCATGGCGGTGATGGAGGCGCGCAGATTATGGTTGGCCCAAATGGCAACGGAAACGCCGGCATCGCGATATTCATCCGTCGGCGTCCATGGGTACTTGGTCGGCACAATCACCACCGGGCAGCGGTTGGCCCATTCACGAGTAAACGCCAGCACCTCGTCCGCCGTTGATTGCTTGGAATGGATCAACACCGCATCAGCACCGGCCGCATGATAGGCCTCGGCCCGCTTCAGGGCTTCCTTCATGCCCAATCCGGAAATCAACGCCTCAAGCCGGGCAACCACGGAAAAATCAGAATTCGTCTGACTGTCTTTTCCTGCTTTGATTTTGCCGCAGAATTCGTTGATGTCAGCCAGTGGCTGGCCTTCGCCCAAAAACGAATTGGTTTTCGGGAAAATCTTGTCTTCAATACAAATGCCGGCAATATCGCGCTGGCACAGTTTGGTGACGGCACGCCGCATGTTGTTGAAGTTGCCCCAGCCCGTATCGCCATCAACAAGGATCGGGATCGACGTGCAGTCCGACATGAACTCCAGAACTTCCAGAATCTGGGTCCAGGAAGCTTCGTTGTTGTCACGCACGCCAAGCGCCGCCGACATCGACAAACCGGACGCCCAGATACCGGAGAACCCCGTCTCCTGTACAATTTTTGCTGACAAGCCGTTATGGGCTTCCATAAGAAACTCGAGCTCCGCCGATTGCAACATGGCGCGCAGCTTTGCTGCTTTGCTTGGTGCCGGAGTGTTTTTTGAGTTATGTGGTGCGGTTGCCTGAACCATAATCAATCCTTTGGGTTTTGGTGTGATGACTTTTCTGCATCTGGTGCCATGGGCCGTACGTTCAGGGATTGCCTGATGTGACGCGCATGGCGGTCAATGTCTGTTCTACGGCGGCAACGGCGCCGCGCATTTGCTGTTCGCCCAGGTGCCCGATGCAGCCCATACGAAAAGACTCGGCAACGGTCAGTTTGCCTGGGTAAATAACATAACCCTTATCTTTTAAAGCATCGTAAAACACCTGAAAACCGAAGCCGGGATCAGCAGGCATTTTGAAAGTAACGATGATCGGCGCCTGTAGATGGTCCGGCAGCAAGGTCTCGAAACCCAGCGCGCGCATCCCGTCAATCAGGATCCTGGCGTTGTTGGCATAGCGCGCATTGCGTCCGGCAACGCCGCCTTCCGAGATGAACTGCTTTATGGCTTCATCAAAGGCGACAATCACGTGCGTTGGCGGTGTGAACCGCCACTGGCTGGTCTGCTCCATCGCAATCCACTGGTCATAGAGATCGAGGCTCAACGAATGAGCATTGCCTTTAGCGGCTTCAAGGGCGGATTTTCGGATCAGCGCGAAGCCCATACCCGGAACGCCCTCCAGACATTTGTTGGAGGACGCCATCACCGCATCGAAGGTCACCGATTTGGCACTTAGGGGTATGGCGCCAAAGGCGCTCATGGCGTCGATCAGCAGCCGGCGACCCTGTTCGGCGACAACCGCGGCAATCTGTTCAATGGGATTGAGGATGCCGGATGTGGTTTCACAATGGACGGCCAGCACATGGGTAATGGAGGTATCCACCTCAAGGGTCTTTTCCAAAGCCTTCATTGACGGCGGTGTGTCTTCCGGGGTTTCCAGCACACTATAGGCGCGGTCCAGATAATCGAGCATCTTTGCCATGCGCTGGCCGTAAGCACCATTAATCAGTATCAGCGCCTTGCCATCGCGCGGCAGCAGGGTGGCGATGGTTGCTTCCACAACGAACGTGCCGCTGCCCTGTAACGGCACACAAACGTGGCTGTCTGAGGCCTCGGCAATCTCGAGCAGTTGGGCACGAACCCGCTTGTTGGTTTCAATGAAATTGGCGTCGCGTGAACCCCAGTCGTGCAGCATCGCCTGCTTGGTTGCAGGCGATGTGGTCAACGGACCGGGCGTCAATAACCAGGGGTCTTGGGTGTATGAAGACATCGGCTCATTTCTGTGATGAAAGCCTGCGCATAGGAACAATATCATTCTTGATAAGCAAGCCCTTATCGCCCCTTTTTCCGCCGCCAAACCAAATTAAAACGCTTTTATAGAGGCCGACAGAAAGAAGCTGTCATGATCCCACAAACTCCCACAAATTCACTCATGAAAACGCGAAAATTAACGACTTATTCTACGGTATTTTTACTGTGGTATTTTCATCACGATCACCGGATCTACAATAAAAGAACACGGCAACAACATTGACTAACAAGTTAAAATGCCACAATTTGAACATTCAATCATATGTAACTGGGGTTGAAAATGAACACACCGCTTCGAACACTGGCTTCTGTAGCAGCATTCTGCGCAGGCTTTACCATTGTTTCTGCACAAGCTGCAGATGGCCCATATGTTGGCCTGTCCGCCCTTGGTTCAATGGTTAGTGATATCGACTTTGACAATGATAATGGTGCCTTATCTGTTGTTAATACGGCTGAGTTAGACCCCGGATACGGTGCCTTTCTTAAAGGTGGGTATCGATTTGGTTCAATGCGCGCAGAACTCGAACTCGGCTACCGCAAATTGGGTTTTAACAACGTCGCAAGCAAAACCGGAACAACTGGTGATGTTGACGCACTTACCGCGATGATCAACGGTGCATGGGACTTTCAAACAGAGTCGTCGATAACTCCCTATATATCTCTTGGTTTCGGCATTCTTAATGTCGATGGCGACTTAGGCTATAATGACGCCACAGGACGAGCACAATCCAAGAACTTCGACGGGACAGCTCCTGCAGGTCAAATTGGGATTGGCGCATCCTACGGCTTAACGCCGGATATCGATCTGGTCGGTGGTTATTCTCTTCTCGGGGCTCCAACAGGAAAAACAGGGCAGGATGAAATCATTACAATTCACACTGTCCAGTTAGGCTTGAATTACAAATTCTAGACTTCCCGCCTACGAACAAAAAACCCGGCCAAATGCCGGGTTTTTTATTGGCGGCACATCATGCGCCAGACAACGCTCCTGCTCGGGCCGGCCTTAAAACCGATATCCATATCGGATGCCTGCGTTATCCATGCCTTCATTCTCATCATCGCATAACCCGCCATGGGAGATGTGATCCCATATCAAAGACACATTGTGATGAGCGGTGATCCGGTAGCCAAACTCAATGGATTCCCGAAACAGGGTTTTGCAACCGAATTCACGACGACGACCGCTGTCCTCATCCGCTCCATTAATATGAAGTCGGCCATTATGAACGGAGCCCCCAAAACTGGCATCAATGAAGACATTCTGGAATGGTTCCCATTCCCAGGTTAATCCGGCATAGATCTGATCCGTATCCTTGCTGCTGGCATTAAAGCTTGCACCGAGATGCGGGCGGGGCGCCCAAATCAATCTAAGCCAGTCTGGAGACACAAACAGCACTTCAATGTTGCCGTCGACACCCCGCTCTTTTGGCGTACTTGTTGATATGGCTGCAGAATGTTTCAGCAAACCACCCCGAACTTCAGAAAGCCATCCCCATTTTCCCGACTGGGCAGGTGCCGTCTGGACCGCTCCCGGGTCTGGCTTGAGGCTTTTCACCGCGGCGGCAACTGCCTCCGGACGTATAGACGCAGGAATAGGAGGCGCGCTGACAGAAAATACGCTCTGTGGCAAAACCCCCGTATTGGAAGACGACTGCTGCTTAACTGCCGCTGCGAAAATATCGTTTACTATTTGCCAGTTTGGCTCACCGGCAGGCGCCGTTTGCCCGTTTGCAGAAGATGCAAAAGATAAAAACCCGATAACAAATAAAATACCGGCTTTTAGAAAAATATCTTCAGTGCGGCAAAAATTCATACATCCCCCAAGACCTCATGAATAGAGTCTCAAATCAGAATAAAATCGCAGGCCTGAAGGATAATAGACATTTTAGTTCTTAAAAATACCATATAAACGCCCACCTCGCTTAATTAGGCGCAAACAGGTCTTATTTTTCTGTTGTTCCCCCTTTATCTGCATTTGATGCATCAAAAAGCTCGAAAATCGTTTGCCGGACCTCAACCGGTTGTGCCGCGACCGCATCGGCAAGACGGTGCAGTTGCCTTCGGGTCGAATAAACCTGATCGAGCAATGAGAGCAGCAACGGTACAGTCGACTTCTCAACGTCAAACGTATATCGAAAATCACAGATAAGACGGAGACGGGCCAAGTCAATTTCACTGAACTGATATTCTCCGGAACGACGCTCCGGAACGATCCAGCGTTGTTCTATCCATAATGTTAGTTCACTGGCATCAAGCGCATCTACCGTCTCCAGCACTTCCTCAAATGTCATCATGACCCCGCTCCTGACTTATTGTCCGTCCTGCGCGGATTGTAGGCATGTTTTTTGGACCACTCCTCCATGAAGGCGGTCAGGTCTGCATCCTCGTCTTTCGGCAGAACAACTTTCAGGGTCACGTACTGATGCCCCCGTTCCTTTCCCCCACGCATGGGCAACCCCTTGCCACGTAACCGTAAGCGCGTGCCCGTATTGGCATTTTTGGGAACCGACATGGATACCGACCCGTCGATGGTCGGCACATCAATGGAGCCGCCTAACACGGCTTCATTCAGGCTGATCGGCAATTCAATATGAATGTCATCATCTTTACGGCTAAACAACGAGTCATGGCGCACATGCACCTCAACATAAGCATCTCCATTCGGCCCGCCGTTATAGCCGGGTAAGCCCTGGCCGCGCAGCCGTAAAGATTGCCGATCCCTTAGTCCGGCCGGGATATTAATTTTCAATGACCGCCCGTCCGGCATGGTGACTGTTTTCTTTGCGCCTTTAGCAGCCTCCAGAAACGTCACCTCCAGCGTATAATTCAGGTCTCCTCCCTTGGCTTTAATATTAGTTCTGCCCGACCGCCCTGCACGGCCTCCAAACAAATCGGCCATAAAGGCCTCAAGGTCCTCTGCATTGGCAAACCCCTCCTGCTCGGTGTATTTGCCGCCCTCCGGGCCGTCGGCAAATCCTCTGTAAAATTGCCGTTCAGGACGCTCATGGCCTTCCGCATCAATCTCGCCCCGATCAAACTTGCCGCGTTTTTCAGGGTCTGACAAAAGATCATAGGCGGCGGATACTTCTTTGAATCGGGTTTCCGCTTCGGCGTCGTTCGGATTGATATCTGGATGCAGCTTTTTGGCGAGCTCCCGATAGGTTTTGCGAAGCTGATCCTGAGACGCTTCTTTAGACAATCCCAGGATCGAATAGGGATCTTTCATCTATTTGACTTTCTGCGGTTTTGTTGGCGAAGTTCTTGCCTTTGAGATATGCGGAATTTCATCTGCGGCAAGGGTTTCGCGCTCAAGCAAAACCTTGGCCGTCGAGCCCAGCAGCTTACGATGAGTTTTCAGTATTTCTGTTGCCCGCTCAAAAGCTGCCTCAATCAGTTTACGAACGGCTCTGTCGATATCCCGGGCGGTTTCTTCACTGAATTTCCGCTGGTTTGGGTTGATCTGCACATTCCCCAGGAACTGCGATTGCGGCGGCTCATAAGTCACATGACCAAGATCTTTATCCATGCCATAACGCATGACCATATTGCGTGCGATATCGCTGGCCTTGTCCAGATCGTCCGCCGCGCCGGTCGAGATTTCATCAAAAACAAGTTGCTCTGCCGCCCGTCCGCCCAGCAACACCGCCATTTTGTTTTCCAGCTCCGGGCGGGTCATCAGGTAACGGTCTTCCGTCGGTCTTTGAATGGTATAGCCCAGCGCGCTGACGCCGCGCGGAATGATCGAGACCTTGTGAACCGTATCAGTTCCCGGCAAAGCCAGTGACACAAAGGCATGCCCCAGTTCATGGTGAGCGACGACTTCGCGTTCATGGGGATTAATCAGTCGCGATTTTTTCTCAAGCCCGGCGATGATCCGCTCGATGGCCTGTGTGAAATCTGCCATGGAAACGGAAGCTCCATTGCGGCGCGTCGCCAGAATTGCCGCTTCATTCACAACATTCGCCAGATCGGCACCGGTGAACCCCGGCGTCAGAGCGGCAATCTGCTCTTCAGAAATATCAGATGCCAGTTGGATTTTTTTCATATGAACGCGCAGAATCTCTTCCCGGCCTTTCTTGTCCGGGCGGTCGACAAGCACCTGACGATCGAAGCGCCCCGCCCGCAGCAAGGCGGGATCAAGAATTTCCGGGCGGTTGGTGGCAGCCAGCAAGACCACACCAACGCTGGAATCAAAACCGTCCATTTCGCTCAGCAGTTGGTTCAAAGTCTGTTCTTTTTCATCGGAGCCACCCCCGAAGGTACCGATGCCCCGAGCCCGCCCCAGAGCATCCAGTTCATCGATGAAAACAATACAGGGCGCGTTCTTGCGCGCCTGCTCGAACAAATCACGGACCCGTGCCGCGCCAACGCCAACAAACATCTCGACGAACTCCGACCCGTTGATCGAGAAGAACGGAACGCCAGCCTGCCCGGCGATGGCCCGCGCCAACAGGGTTTTTCCGGTGCCTGGAGGCCCCACCAGCAACACGCCTTTCGGAATTCGCGCGCCCAACCTCCCATAGTGGACGGCATCTTTCAAAAACTGCACGACTTCCTGAAGCTCTTCCTTGGCTTCATCAACACCCGCCACATCGTCAAAAGTGACAGCCGTCTCTTTTTCCATGTAGATTTTGGCTTTGCTTTTGCCAATGGACATAAAACCGCCCATGCCCTGCTTCTCGGCAATTCCCCGGACCAAAAATAGCCAGACCGCAACAAAAATAACGACCGGGACAATCCAGGACAATAAATTGGCAAGCCATTTGCTCTCGATAATACCGGTGAACTTGACGCCGTACTTTTCCAGATCCCGGGCCAGATCGGGCTCGACCCGTAGCGTGAAAATCTTCTGCGCCCCCCCGGATCCCGGTGTTTTCAAGAGGCCACGAATGTACTGATCGGCAATGCCAATTTCGGCAAGCTTGCCTTCTTCCAACAACGTCTGGAACTCACTGTAGGGAATCGTTTCCTCCTGCTGGCTGTTTCCCCACCATTGCTGCAGCAAGATAATGGCCCAGAAGGACAGGAGGATGTACCAGAAATTGATATGTGTTTTCTTTTCCATGTCCGTGCTTTCAAACGCGCCTTACCAACAATCACGCCCGCGTTATTCTCGCCCCCAACACTTGCTATGCGGGTCGGGCTCAATGGTTCGTGTCAACTCACTTAACCACTGACCGCGTCAGGCTTCTTTGATCCAGGTCAATAAAAAATAAGGAGCGGGGCTTCTCATTGCATTGCCACACCTTTGTATTCGGAGCATGCGTGGCTTGGACAAGGCGCTTGAAGCGCACTCTTTCAGATGGTCTGTTAACCTTCGATTTTCGAATTTGCTTGTGGAGCCCTTACCCATGAAGACCGACGGAGCCGTAGTCCTTTTTTCCGGTGGCCAGGATAGCACTGTCTGTCTGGCATGGGCGTTGAAGACTTTTGACCGTATTGAGACAGTCGGTTTTGACTATGGCCAAAGCCATCGGGTCGAAATGGATTGCCGCACACAAATTCTCTCTGCCCTCAACCCCCAGGGCGACGACCATGTGCTCAACCTTCCCATCCTCAACGAAATTTCCGAAACCGCCTTGACCCACGACATGGAAATCGCCATGCAGGAAAATGGTCTGCCCAACACCTTCGTCCCGGGCCGCAATATTCTATTTCTGACAACAGCCGCCATGCTCGCCTATCGCAAAGGCATTTCCAATCTGGTCACCGGAGTTTGTGAAACCGATTATTCCGGATACCCTGATTGCCGGGACTCTTTTATCAAATCCATGTCCGTCAGCCTGAGCGCCGGTATGGATACCCTCGTCACCATCCACACGCCGCTGATGTTCATCGACAAGGCCCAGACGTGGCAACTGGCTCATGACCTGGGTGGGCAGCAACTGGTCGATCTGATTCTTGAAGACACCCACACCTGCTATCGGGGCGAGCGAAGCCAGCGTCATGACTGGGGTTATGGCTGTGCGGATTGTCCGGCCTGCGAACTGCGCCAGAGCGGTTATGAAAAGTGGATAACGACACAATAGGCCTTCAACAAGACGTCTTAACCAGAATTGAGTTGGGCATCAGGACTCTGCTCCATATAGTTCGCAAAAGTAACTTTGATTGTTGTCCCTTCACCAACCTTGCTTTTTATGACCAGCGTTCCTTCATGCAGTTCGATTAGTGAATTGGCTATGGCCAAGCCAAGTCCCCAGCCTTTATCGGCCTTGTGTGGGTCGCTCTCGGCGCGAACAAACGGGTTGATGATATCCCCCATAATTTCATCGGGAATTCCATCCCCCGTATCAGACACGAAAATATTCGTGCTCTTTTTGTCCTGGGTTGCCGATATGGTCACGGCGCCACCACTGGGCGTAAATTTGACGGCGTTGGACAACAGATTTAATAAAATCTGTCGCAACGCACGTTTGTCTGCATACATCGGTTGTAAATCCATAGGAAAATCAGTGGATAAATGAATACCCGCAAGAAGGGCTTTCTCTTCAATGATTGCAACACTGTCCGAAATTATTTGACTCACTTCCAGTGGTTCGAGGGTCAGGTACTTCTCTCCGGCTTCAATCGTCGAGATATCAAGGAGATCATTGACCAACTCCAGTAACAATTCACCACTGGAATGGATATCCTTTGCATATTCCTCATATTTCACCGCCCCCAAGGGGCCAAAATACTGCTGGCTCAAAATATCGGAAAAACCGAGAATGGCATTGAGTGGCGTCCTGAGTTCGTGGCTCATGGTCGCCAGAAATTCGGATTTGGCCTGGTTGGCCCGTTCTGCCTCTCGCAAGGCCTCGTCCCGCGCATCTTCCGCGCGTTTATGTTCCGTAATATCCAGAATACTGACGGGCAGGCTGTGAAAGCCTTCTCGATGATCCGGGATCGGCATAGAGAGAATGACTTCCAGTTCCTCGCCATCCAACGTATATTGCGTTGTTTTGGCGCGAAAGCTCTTGCTTCCGGCCCAAATCGCACAAAAGACATCTTCTACTGTCTTAATCGTTTCTTCCGTAAAGACTTTTGTGATCGAGTTTTCGAATTCTTCTCTGGAATGGGCATTGTATAACCTTAACGTCGCCCTGTTCACATCATCGATCTTTATCATCCGCACCAGTTCCATGGGGACATGGCTGTTCTCTGCAAAATACTGGCGGAGGTCTGTCACGCCTTCCTGACGAAGCTGCTGCAACCAATCGTATACGTCTGTAAAATCTTCATTCCAAATCGAAATTTCGGAAGACTCAAAAAGATTTTTGTAGCGCTCTTCGCTCCGTTTGTTCTCGATTTCAATACTGTGCCTTCGATCTTCACGGGCCAACACGAGGCTGCCAAAAAACAGACCTATATAAATGGCCATACCAAATGGCAAAGCGACGCGTTTCAAAAGCGCCCAACCGTATTCCAGATCTCCGACCAAAAGAAACCCGGGCAGTATGCACAAAACGACGATAAGAGACCCGACCGCATATTTGAGAACCCCATCTGTATCTTTGCGAAAGCGGAACAAAACAGCACCAATGAGACCCGCAACACAAACACCGACAGCACCTGATAAGACTCCCACCCCGCCCAAATATGTACGATAAGACGCAGCTATAAAAGCGCTGAAAATTGCGGAAACCGGCCCCCCAAATGCGCCACTTAGCGCAACAATTGCATTGCGCTGATCAACAATTACGCCTTCAACGACAGGAATTTTGACGTACATGCTGCCAATCGCAACAAGACCGAAGAATATCCCCAGGAAAATTTGACGCTGAACGGGCCGGTACTTCTCCAAATAGCCATTGAGCAGCCCATACCCGGCGAACAGGACGATAAAAATCGATAGATTGTTGAGCAACAAAAGCAAAATGGAAATGTCGGGAAACATTATTGACTCAGACTTTTCAGTTATTTTTCAAAAATAATTGATTATCAATTCTCATCTCTGAATATAAAAACCACTCCGTTAATATCTGTATAAAGTCACCTTATGTCGAAAGCATGAAAAAGCATATGAATTTGTGTAACCACTTGCCAATGGATCATCGGAGCACATAAAAACGAATTTCACGACCAAAACATTTTCGCAACCAAATTATGGGTGGTGACTATGGCCGGTGCAGAACAACAGGAGTTCGGGTGAACGTCTGCCTGCCCCGTTTGAAGCCATATAAGGGTGTCGCAATCTGGCGCACCGCGTCCACGGCAGTTTGACAATCAAGAACAATCAGATCCGCCGGATTGCCAATTCGGATCCCATAATCGTCGAGCCGCATGAGACGCGCCGGGTCCGTTGTGATGTGAGCCAGACAGGCCCGATGCTCAGCCGTAGTCCCCAACCTGGCGATATTCGCATACAGATTGGCAGCCCGGCTCATGGAACAGTCACCAAACGGTGTAAACGGATTAAGAACGTTGTTCGTCGACAAGGCACAGAGAACGCCATGATCACGTATACGGTGCAACGGCGCCACGCCACGTGGTATATTATGGTCCGCATCGCCCCCCATCAAAAACAAGTCCGTCGACGGCAGTACCGTTAGGGCCACTCCGGTATTCGCCATTCTTGAAGAAATGGCCTGTAACGCGTCAGACGGTAGCGCCGACAGCTTACTGACGTGACCAATGGTGACGCGCCCGCCCCAGCCAAAATGCGCCGCGTTTTCACACACATGCCACGCCATCATACCATCCGGATCGATATCAAAATCAAGATGGAAGTCAATATCCACATCAAAATCCCGGGCCAATTCAAATACCCGGTCGATCTGGGCGAGCGGGTCGGTGTCCGTATAGGGGCAGCCGCCGATCACTTTGGCGCCCTTTTTCAAGGCCTCGACCATAAGCGTTTCCGTTCCCGGGTTATTGAGCATGCCGTCCTGAGGAAAAACACAGATTTCCAGATCAATCGCCCAGGCATATTCGCGATGCAGTTCCAGCACGGCGTCTATTCCTTTGAGTTCGACAACCGGATCAACCTCCAGATGGGTCCGCATACGCGTCGTCCCCTGCAGAACGCATTTTTCGAGAGTACGTCTTGCGCGTTCGTATATATCTTCCTGGGTAAAGGCTTTTTTTGCTTTCGCCACTTCGCGAAGGGCTTCATCCAGCGTTCCCTCCTCCGAACGGCAACGGTCGAGAATATCGCTTTTATCCAAATGGATATGGGATTCGACAAAACCGGGGACGGCGAGCCGTCCTTGCATATCGAAGGATTTCACTTCAGACGTCAGATTCTCCGCAATGGCGGCAATTTTGCCGTCCTGAATACCCACATCGCGAACCAATTCGCCGTCGTCTTCAACAAGCCGAAGGTTTTTAAGCACGAGATCCAGCATTCTTTTTTCTCTCTCATTCACCGCCGCTCATAGCCGCGTCCGCTTTTCATTTTCCTTCTAAGTGCAGAACATTCAATCGATTTTGACTAATTCAAAAAAAAGTAAATTTTTTTATTGATTTCTTTTTCAAATGGGACCAAACATTCGCCCACAGACGCACACGCACGTGCCACTGGCCCTCAAGTGGTTTATGCAACGACGGAAGCGTCCTTTTTGGCAACGCTGGGAAAGCCCGGCACTAAAAGGGGTGTTACGATGGTTGCGACCAATCTTGGCGGTATTGCCCGCACACGACGACCTGTCCTCAAACAAACGCAAATCTCTTTGGTTCCGGAACCTTCGGAAGCTCCGCGCCTCCCGATCGAGCAAGGCGATATGTCGCCGCGTATTGCCGAATACATTGCAAACAATGAACTGCCCTCGCCCTGCCTGGTCGTCGATGTAGACATCGTTGAACATAATTACGTTTCCATGGCACGTGCTCTGCCGCTGACAAGCATCTATTATGCAGTCAAAGCCAATCCATCCGAGATGATCATCACACGGCTCGCCGAACTGGGCTCAAGCTTCGATACGGCCAGCCCCGGGGAAATTGACCTGTGCCTGAAACTCGGTGTGTCACCAACCCACATCTCCTATGGAAACACCATCAAGAAACAGGCAGACATTGCCTATGCCTATACCCATGGCGTGCGCATGTTCGCCTTCGACAGTGAAGCCGAACTTGAAAAAATTGCCTTCAGCGCTCCCGGTTCCAGTGTCTATTGCCGCATTCTCGTAGAGAGCGAAGGGGCCGAATGGCCGTTGTCGCGCAAATTTGGCTGTTCGCCGGAAATGGCTCTTGACCTGCTGGTCAAAGCCCAAAGCCTTGGCCTGGACGCCTATGGTGTCTCTTTCCATGTGGGCTCGCAACAGACCAATCTCAGCCAATGGGACGGCGCGGTTGGTCAGGTCGCAGATTTGTTCGCCAAAGCTATGGAGCGTGGCGTGGATTTGCGGATGTGCAATATGGGCGGCGGTTTTCCATCGCGCTACCGGGCGGCTGTCAACCCGCTCACAGACTATGCAGAAACCGTGATGCAGGCGATGACAAAACATTTTGGCACAGCCCTGCCGGAAATGATCATTGAACCCGGCCGTTCGCTGGTGGGCGATGCGGGTGTTATTCAGGCCGAAGTCGTACTCGCATCAAAGAAAAGCGAAGACGACGAGAAGCGATGGGTCTTTCTTGATATTGGCAAATTTTCCGGCCTCGCTGAAACCATGGATGAAGCTATCAAATACCGCTTTCTCACACCCCATGACGGAACACCAACCGGCCCCGTCGTAATCGCCGGCCCGACCTGCGATTCTGCGGATATTCTCTATGAGAAGACGACCTACAATCTGCCTTTGGCCCTGCAGGCCGGAGACAAAGTGGTTATCCTTTCCACAGGCGCCTACACGACCACCTATTCATCCGTAAACTTTAATGGCTTTGCTCCGCTGGCCTCTGTCTGTATCTAAGAACTGGCTCACACCCAGCAACGGCATCTCATGAGCGCCCGACTTCCCTGACGAGTCGAAAACCGATGTGGTCCACCGGGCTGCCTGTTCCGCAGCCGCCCGAATAGACCTTGTCGACAAAAAACGGGACATGAGAGCGTTCGTCACCCTGAACGATTCGGTTCGGGCAAAGATCCGGGTCGCTGAGTTGCGAAATAGTCCAGGGCTGCTGGTTTTCTTCATCGGACGAAAACCGGCAGGTCAGCGTCCACTCCCAGACAGGCCCCGTCATATCTGCGATGGCCCAGGCGTTTTCACCACTGGCGCCGATGGACAGGGTTTTCCGGAAGCGGCTCATCGAGGCGGTTTCAATCATCTGACGATTGGCGATCAGATCTTCAATGGTCTGCTTTGTGAAATCCTTACCGGCAAATGCGGCATAGGCCCATTCTTCCTCCATGGGCAGCCGGAAAGTTACGCCGGTTTTTTCGGATAGCCACTGGGCAAACATCATGGCATCCGTCCAGTTGATACGTGTCACCGGATGGCGGCCGGTTTGATAGGGCCGCTGTTTCGCCGGGCTTGAACAGCCCCCCGCCGCAAAGCAGGCATTCCACTGATCAATGGTGATTTCATAGCGGCTGATCTGAAAGGGGTGGTCGATGTGGACTGACTTTGTGTAATACTTCCGGCCAAATAAATCAGGAACCAGAATGGTCAACTCAAATGTACCCGAAGGCACCCGGACCATTTCAAGCCCGGGGAGAACAACCTCCGGCGCCGGAGCGGTTCTGAATTTTTCCCATCCAATCAGGCTGAGGCCCCCCACCCCGAGCAAAACAAGGATGATCAGAAAACTCCGGCGCATCTTACATCTGTCCTGTTCCTGCGCTATTTAAGCGTTTTCATATAGGCCAGAATATCGGCTTTCTGCTGCGCCGTCTTCAAACCCGGAAAACGGGCCTTTGTTCCCTGGACGAACTGTTCCGGATTGGCCAGGAACCCGACCAGATTTTTATCCGTCCAGGTTAACCCTGCGTTTTTCAGGGCATCAGAATAGTCGTAGCCTTCAATGGCCGCCGCCGGTTTGCCAACGATATCGAACAGGTTCGGGCCGTAGACAACCTTGCCACCTTTCTCGAAACTGTGGCAGACAACGCAATGCTTTTCTGCGGCCTCCTTGCCACCCTGAACATTGCCGACCAGTGTCAGTTCCCCATCACTGCTTGATAGCGTTTCAAAATAGGCCAGAAGATCGGCGCGCTGGGTTGCTTTCTTTAAGCCCGGGTAGCTCATCTTTGTTCCCTTGATGACTTTTTTGGGCCTCGCGACAAAATCCATAAACGTTGCGCCATCCCAGACGACACCGGAAGACATCATGGCATCGGAATATTTGTATCCGTCTACCTGTCCCGCCGGTTTGTTGAGAATATTGTAAAGATTTGGCCCCAGCCGGTTCTTACCGCCAGCCTCCAATGTATGACAGGCCTTGCATTTCTTCGCCAGTTTTTCACCCTTGGCAGGGTCGCCTGCCGCGTTTGCCTGCGCCGACATAAACAAAAGTGCCGCGGTCGCACATATCCGTAGTGTTTGCGTTATTAGCATAATCAATCTCCTGAACTCCGAGTACCACCATCAAACGCCATTGGTTCACAACGCCGATGGATTGGATGCAGCTCTTTATGAACGAGATGCGGTCGGTTTCTTGACCTGCATCATCAGATCGTTGTTCCATTCCCCATCCACATCGAAATGCGCAGATGCCCCTTTCAGAACGGCTTCGATCAGATTGTGATTCACATAGGCGTACAGCCCTGGCTGCAGGAACTTATAGGTTACAGCCCCCGCCGCACCACCGGCAATGAACCAGGTTTCAAGGCCGGTCTGCGGCTCATCCGTGAACGAACCCGTTGACCAGACATGGTCGCCATGACCGCCAATAAGATGCGGGCGGGTATCGCGGTTGGCCTGCGAGTGAACGACTAGGACCGTCTCGCCAACGGAAGCCTTCAGGGCGTTTTCGCCGGTCAGAGCTCCGACCGCGCCGTTGAAAACAATATGGCTGGGTGTCAGTGTCGCCATCACTTCCATGGAGTCGGCATAATCTTCACCGGCGGTTTCATACTTGATGTATTCACCGTCTTCGTCTTTTTTCAGATAGTAGTCCTGCTCGCCCACATAATAGGCGCGGTCATAGGTGACCGGAACGCCGTCTTTATCCTTAAGGCCATCGCGTGGCAGAACCATGATCGCGCCATTCATGCCATGCACCACATGATATGGAATCATCGCCCCGCCCGGCGCACAGTGATAAACAAAAACGCCGGCTTTCGTTGCCTTAAAGCGCAACACGCATTCCTCACCTGGTGAGACGTGCGTTAGCCCCCCACCGCCTAACGCCCCCGTGGACGCATGGAAATCGATATTATGTTCCATGGCGCTGGTCTCGGGATTGACAAGGGTCAGTTCGACATAGTCATCCTGATGAACAACAATCATCGGGCCCGGCACGGAGCCGTTGTACGTCAGCGCCCAAACTTCGGCCCCATCGTCATCCAGAACCATCTTCTTTTCTTCAATAACCAAACGGACCTCGACAACTTTCGGGCCGCCCTTGGCCACCTGATCATGCTTCGGGAAAAAAGGCGGTGCGACCAGTTCCTGTTTGACGCGCGGCAGGCTTGCAATTTCGTCTTCCGTCATAGCTGTTGTAGCAGCAGCAGCCTTTTTTAAAGACACGGCTTCTGCCACCAGAAGCCCGGCTCCCGCAGCCGCCGTTCCGGATAGGAAATTCCGACGCGACACCTGCCCTTGATCTTCATTTACCTTGCTCATCTTCTCTTCCCCTCTTCACAATAAAAATGCAGTGCGTTCATGCAATCCAAGTGTTTACAAGGGAACCTTAGCGTCAATCAGAGCCGGGCAAATTGACATCGGTTAAGAGACCATAATTAAAATATGGACAAAATATTCCGAGCAGAACCGTCCGATTTTTTGTGCGAGGACGGGCGGACAGAAGTATTACGTTTTCCGGCGTAAAACCCAGCCGCAACGACAAGCGAGACATAGATTTCCGCATGGGGTTTTCGAGAAAGGCATCACCGGCCAGAAAAAAAGGATGCATCTCAGAGAGAACGGTGACGTCTCCCAATATAACTTTGTCAGATTTTCACATGACCGTAACCATTACCCCGTCAGAAGATCATTCCGGTGCCGGGGTGAACGGAATTGAGGTCCGTTTCATAATTTCTTCGGCTCCGCCGTAGTAGTCGATCACGGCGCGCTGATCGCGGAAAGCCTGCGCGTCAACCTCTTCCGGGTTGCAGATGGCATAAAGTTCTTTTTTCAGATCAGCGACAACCGCCGCCTGTTCCGGGCGATCCCAGAGATCGTTAACTTCACTCGGGTCCAGTTTTACATTGAAAAGTTGATGCCGTTGCCCGACGAAATAGACCAGTTTCCAGTCGCCTTTGCGGATCATGAAATAACCGGTGTTGGAGCTTGATGCATGATACTCTGAGAAGGCAACCCGGTTGCGGTTTTCCGCATTGGCGATTTCAATCAGGGACTCACCCGAATAATCCTCCCCTTCCGCAGAAACACCTGTAGCCTGCAAGGCTGTTGGCGCAACATCAACCAGAGAGACCGGCGTATCAACCGTGTGCCCCACCGGGATATCCTGGCCACTGATAATCATCGGTACAGCGGCTGCATTTTCATACATCACGGATTTCCCCCACAACCCATGACTGCCCAGATTATCCCCGTGATCCGAGGTGTAGATAATCCGCGTGCTGTCGCCAAACCCCGTGTCATTCAGGGAGTCGATCACTTTGCCGATAACAGAATCGAGTTTCGTCACCATACCAAAGTAGGCTTTTAAAGCGATGGCGCGTTTTTCATCATCAAAGAAACTATCATAATTCGCATACTCGCGGGCCCGCATCAGGGTCGGATGATTGGACGGCTCGGCAATCAAACCGGATCTCAGTTCTTCGAGTGACCGCCCCTCATACAAGTCATAAAATTCCTTTGGCGCAATGAGCGGGAAATGCGGCATGACAAAACTGACAAACAGGACAAAGGGCATGTCCGTCTTGTTTTCAGCGCGTCGTTCAAGCCATTCCACCGCTCGCGCCGCGATCCGGTTGTCATATTTGTTGTAACTGCTATCGCCAACACCCGCATCGTTGGCCAGATCGGAGGTCTGGTTTTTGGGCGGAAGCTCCTTTCTGAACAGGGCCTTCAAATCACCCACCCCGTCCGCTACATGCAAAGGCAGCAGCTCTTCCGTGAACCCGTAATCATCGCCGCCCCGAAAATGCAGTTTGCCAATGGAAGCCACATCCACGCCCTTTTCACGCAGTGTGTGATGCCAGCTTTTCTGTTCCCCGCGGTACGCGATAGCGTTGTCCCATTGCCCGGTTTTGTGAACGTACTGGCCCGTTGCCAGGGCGGCACGCGCCGGCACGCAAATGGGGCTGTTGGTATAGGCGGATGAAAAAAGCGTTCCGCTGGCCGCAAGCCGGTCAATGTTGGGGGTCTGGGCAAAAGGGTGCCCATAGCAGCCGGCGATTTTTTTATTATGCTCATCGGACATGATGAAAAGCAGGTTTTGGGGCTCGATATTCTTAGACACGTAATCACCTCAGATTTTTATGATTTAGCAACCGATTTGGTTAAGTTTTGAGTTATGAACTTGCTGACCGATCTTGCTCCGCCGCTAACAGCTTCTTTTTTCGACGCCATTCAACAACAAACGGATAAATCAGGGTCACGATGCAAATGATAGTAAAGGTTAACGCGATGGGACGTGTCAGCATGGGCATGTAGGAGCCCTGTGACGATTGCAGTCCCGAACGCAGTTCCGCTTCCAGAATACCGGCCAGGACATAACCAATGACAAACGGCCCCAATGGCACCTTGAAACGATCCAGGAAAAAGCCAAACAGGCCAAACCCAATAACCACCCAGACATCAAACATGCGGTTACTGAGCGAATAGGCGCCAATCATGCAGAACACAAAAATCACCGGAAGCAAATACGCCCGGTTAAAGTGGATGGCCCGGGCAATATGGCGAACGCTGAACGACATGATAAAAAACATCAGGATGTTGGCGACAAGATATGCCGCGATCAACGCCCACACGAAGGGGGCATTTGTTGTGAACAACAGAGGACCCGGCTGGATTTTATGAAGGACAAGTGCTCCCAATAAGATCGCATCAATCGGGCTGCCCGGTATGCCCATGGTGATCAGCGGGATCAGGGCGCCGCCGACATTGGCATTGTTTGCCGCTTCCGAGGCGACAATGCCTTCATCATGACCGGTACCAAATTTTTCCGGCGTTTTTGAAAAGGTTTTGGCAACCCCGTAAGACACCATAGACGAAATGCTCGCCCCGACGCCGGGCAAAATTCCAATCCAAGTTCCAATACAGCTGGAGCGGATAATATTTGTGCTGTAGCCCAGCCATTGCCGAAATTTCGGAAAGACAGCCCGGGAGTCCCCGTCCATGCGCGCAATACGCTCGATATTCAGTGTGTCTTTGATGATTTGGCTCATCACGAACACACCCAACAAGACCGGCAGCAGGTTAAAACCGGCGTCAATTTCATTGAATCCGAAGGTTAACCGCAACTGCCCGTCCGACTCATTAAGCCCTGGCAGGGCCGCTGTAATTCCGAGCACGCCCGCCAGCAACCCTTTAATCATTGAACCCTGGCTGATCGAAGCAATGAGTACCAACGCCATCAGAACCATGGTGAAATATTCCCAGGGGCCGAAAGAGAGCGCCCAGATGGAAAGCGGGGGTGATAAGACAACCAGAAAAAACCCGGCAATCAGGCCGCCAATTAACGACGAGCCAATCCCCAGCCCCAGGGCGCGACCGGGCTCTCCCTTCTGCGCCATGGGATAACCGTCAAAGGTCGTGATAATCGAAGAGGGCGTTCCCGGCATCCGGAGCAAGGTGGCGCTGATCAGTCCGCCGCTTACCGAACCCACATACATGCCAATCATCATGGTTAAGGCTTGTGTGCTGTCCATATAGAACGTCAGGGGCATGACCAGAGTAATCAGCATGCCGCCGCCCAGACCGGGAACGGCGCCAACAAAAACACCGCTTGAAACTCCAAGCAACAACCAGAGAAATGTCTCCGGTGTTAAAATATAAAGGAGCGCGTTGGCTAGGCCTTCCATATTCGCAACTTTCAGCTAGGTAAATCGATAAAAAAGATTTCGGTGAACAGATAATAGCCACCAAAGCCCAGGATGCTGGCCAACAGGAACCCGACAATAAGCACCGTTTTTTTTGGGCCCCCAAGCAACGCCGTCGCCAGGAACACAAACAGTGCCGTTGCCCAATCAAACCCAAGCCAGCCAAAATCCATGACCCCGGCATAACCTGCCGACAGCAGCACAATACCCGCAGCCAAGTCGTTGCGTTTTCGGAATCCACCAGCCCCATCTCCTGCAACCGGATCTTTTTCCAATGCGTTCCAACTCCTGAACACCAACACCAGAGAAAGGATCGCAATGATCACGGCGCAACCGATGGGCACGGCCGCCGAACCCAGAATATCGAAAAAGGGCGGCGGAATGTATTGCGCACCTATGTAGAGGACGGCTGCGTAAACAAGGCATACAGCTGCCAGGATGAAATCCGCAGACGGTTTTCGGGCAAATAGAAGCATAGGATTTCTCCTCCCTTGGTCAGCGCTCTCTTTCCCTTGACGGGAAAGAGAGTTTATTAAGCTGTCGCCTTATTTTTTAAGTGTACGCGCTTTTTCGACCATCGGCTCAACCTTGCTGAGATAGTCTTTGAGGAAGGCTTCGGTTTCTGCAGGACCATAAAAATTAGGTGTCATACCCAAATTCAACAATTCCTGTTTCACCCCGGGATCGGCCATGGCCGTTTTGAAGGCGTTGGAAAGATAGTCGATGACCTCCTTGGGCGTTCCCTTCGGCGCAAGCCAAATTCTGTTCGACTGCGAGACGAAGTTAACGCCATGCTCTTTCAAAGTTTTGACGTTCGGTAATTGCGGGTTTCGTTCAGCCGAAAACAAAACCAGCGGCTCAAGTCCAGATTCTTTGAAATTGATCATTTCCCCAACCGAGAAAACAGCCGTATCCGTGTGTCCGCCCAAAATGGACGCAAGACGCTTTGCACCGCCACCGGCTTGAACCATAAGGGCTTCTGTATTCGCTTCGTTGAAAACAATCAGGGGGCCAAAGTGAACGGGCAGACCGATATTGGTTGCGACCTTGATGCTCTTTGGCTCCGCTTTCAATTTGGCGACGGCATCATCAAAATTTTTGTAAGGTGAGTCCTTACGCACCGCAAGGCCAACTTCCGTGTATCCGGAAATTCCGATAATTTCAAAAGCGGTATGGTCAAAATCAACGACGCCCATGGCCTTTGACGTGATAATGCCATCATGCCAGAACCCGATTGTATATCCATCCGGCTCGGCATCCTTGATTTTACGGGTGCCGATTGTGCCACCGGCGCCAGCCAGGTTCACAATTACCGTTTTGGCCGGGATAATGCCCTTTTCCTGAAAAGTGCGCTGGAAAATGCGGCTAATGGTATCCATCGAGCCGCCCGCGTTTGTCGGTACGATAATTTTAATAGGCTTGTCAGGGTAAGCGATTGCGCTTGTGCTGACTCCCAGTGAAACAGCGACGGCGAACGCCGCCATGAGTAATGAGCGGTACATATTTGATTTCCCTGTTCTGATGTCGATTAATTTGGTTTCTAGACTTCGCACTCTATGCCGGGTATGACTTTCCTACAAATTCAAAATATTCCAATATCCATGAGGTTTAGTCATATCATGAATTTGCGGCAACTTGATTACTTCCTGCGAACGGCGGATTTGCAAAGCCTCAGCAAGGCCTCTGAAGAACTGGGCATTTCGCAATCCGGCTTGTCAAAAAGCATTCAGGCTCTGGAAAATGAAGTCCGCGCCCCGCTGTTTATACGCCGGTCGCGCGGCGTTGAGCTGACGGATTTTGGCGTCACCTTTCAGCGACATGCCATTACCCTGCGTTCACAGATCAGAAACGCTTTCAGTGATCTGGAAGCCTTGGCATCAGGAAATCAGGGAACCCTGAACATCGGAAATTCGGCCCACTGGATGTTCAAGGAGTTTGATAGCTTTATCCTTGAGTTCAAAAAAATGCACCCGAAGGTAAAACTGCGCATTGTCAGCGGAAACGCTCTTCAACTGCTGGACGCCCTTGTGAAGGGGGATATCGATATTGTGTTTTCTTTGGGTGAGCCGGCTTACCAGAGGCCGGACATACAGGTCACCGTCGTCGATACTGTCGAGCAGGGTCTTGTTGTCCGGCACAATCACCCGTTTGCGCACAAAAAACCGAAAACGCTTGCTGAACTCGATAAATATGGCTGGGTCTTGCCCGAGCAGGGGACGCTGTTTCGCCGTCGGCTGGATCTTTTGTATATGACCGAAAACAGGCAAATGCCGCAGCCTGAAATTGAGACGTTTTCGCGCTCTTTTATGCTGTCTATCGTCAGCCAGTCGGATCTTATTGGGATCGCCAGCCGCCATGAAATTGACGAGACGATGGCGGACAAAATCGCCATGCTGGACTATCCCTTCAAATGGGACCGATCCGTTGGCATAATGACCCGGCGTAACGAAACACCGTCAATCATTCTGGACGACCTGATCGCACAGACGCGCAAATATTACGCATCCAGCACGCCCTGACGTTATGTCATGATTGGAAATTAAAAAATGGTGCCCCCGGTCAGAATCGAACTGACACTCCCTTGCGAGAACGGGATTTTGAATCCCGCGCGTCTACCAGTTCCGCCACAGGGGCCGCCTGAAGTGAACTGATGCGGTTTTAGCAGCCGTTTTCGGAAACGACAATCACTCTGTGGTGGATTTTTCAAGATTTCTCACCGACAACCCGGACCTATTCGCAAAGCCAGACGGCTGCGGGCAAAAATCTGAAGGCTGGAACGTTGCACCGGCCCTTATCTTCACTTATGTTGCGGCCAAATTCCGCGTCCAAGATTCACCAAGGAAGTCACTATGCAAAAAATTGAACTCACCGTACACGAATTCATGGCCATTATGGGTCAGATGGACGAAGCCCGGAATGGCGCCGGCCCCGGTGCGGCGGGCACGATTTATGATGAATGGTATACGCAATGGCTGGCCCTTGACGAACGGCTCGAGAAACTCGGCCCCATGGACCGTGCCGACATGCTGTTTGACGGCAAAATATCGATCAATGCCATTTCTGAAAACCACTTCCAGGAATTGCTGGCCGCCGTCAATCACCAGATTTCCTTCCATAAAAACCTGATCGCCACCGAAGACGAGGACGCTGATGAGGAGGATCTGGAAATCTGGCAAAAATGTCTGGGCCGACTGACTGGTGTCCACGAATCGACCGATTGGGTCGACCAAGACTAACCCGGCAGGCCGATATGCAGGTGCCACATTTCCGCAAACCGGTTCTGCATGCAACGCCTTTTCTTTGTCTGATTGCCTTGCTCATGGGGAGTCCTTTTGGCGCGGCCCTTTCTGCACCAAAATCCGAGTTATGGCCAAAGTGGGCAGAAAACAATGCAGTATCAACCCAGGCCCTCAACCATCAGCCTTGGCAGGAATTTCTCGATTCCTATGTGACAATCGCGGGGGACCAGATCAGCCGCGTCAATTACGCCGCCGTCAGCAAACCGGACCGCATAAAAATTGACCGCTATTTACAAGACCTGGCGGCGACGCGCGTTGGGCAGTTAAACCCTGACGAACAACGCGCCCTCTGGATCAATCTTTACAATGCGCTGACCGTTCGTGTTGTGCTGGATGCTTACCCGGTCGATTCCATTCGCGACATTAAACTGGGGGGCTTCTTTTCCAGCGGCCCCTGGGGTGAGAAAATTTACACAATCGACAGGACCGAAGTCAGCCTTGATGACATCGAACACCGTATTTTGCGCCCCATCTGGAAAGACCCACGCCTTCATTATGTCCTGAATTGCGCCTCCTTGGGCTGTCCCAATCTGGGGCGGACGGCCTTCACAGCCCGCAATTCCGAACGCTTACTTGATGAAGCCGCCAGAGCCTTTATCAGTCACCCACGGGCCGTCAACATCAAAGGGGGCAAGCTTATTCTGTCATCGCTCTATGACTGGTACGAATCCGACTTTGTTACACAGACCCATGGTGTTCTGGAACATATCCGGACCTACGCGCCAGCGGCTCTGGCCGAGGCCCTGAAAGAGCCCCGCAAAATCGATGGCTATGCCTATGACTGGCAACTGAACGACGTCAACGGAAACTAGACGTCGAGCACCATATCCGACGTCGGCTGGGCGGAACACATCAGGACTTCATCCTCGCCATCGGGCTCAAACACATCATCGTCCTCATATTCAAAAGTGCCGGAAATAACCCGGGTCAGGCAGGTTTGGCAGGAACCGGACCGACAGCTTGAATCCGCAGCAACGCCAGCGTCTTCGGCCAATTCCAACAGGTTCTCCACCATCGGGCTCCAATGCGCCGTGATGCCGGAGCGTTTAAATTCAATCTTGAACCCGTCTTCGTTTTTATCACTCATCGTTTAACTTTCAACAATTTCAACCTAGTTATTGGCGCCACGAATGGCCTTACAGACTTCTTCCGTGACTTCGCGTGTCGTTGCCGTCCCGCCCAAATCGGCCGACAGCACATCACCGGCTTCCGTTACCCGCTCGATCGCCGCCATCAGGGTCTTGGCCGCCGCAGGCTCGCCTAAATGCTCAAGCATCATGACCGCCGACCAGAAGGAACCGATGGGGTTCGAAATGCCCTTACCCATAATGTCAAAGGCGGAACCGTGGATCGGTTCGAACATGGAGGGAAATTTGCGTTCCGGGTTCAGATTCGCCGTCGGCGCAATGCCCAGACTGCCGGTCAGGGCTGCCGCCAGATCGCTGAGCACATCGGCATGCAGATTGGTCGCGACAACCGTATCGATGGATTTCGGATCCAGAACCATGCGCGTGGTCATGGCATCGACCAGCATTTTATCTGTGGTCACATCCGGGTAATCAGCCTTAACCCGCTCGAACACGTCATCCCACATGACCATACCATGGCGCTGGGCATTCGACTTGGTAACCAGCGTCAGATGTTTGCGCGGGCGGGCGCGCGCGATATCCATGGCAAAACGCTGAATACGCTCAACCCCGGCACGGGTGAATACGGCCACATCCATTCCCACTTCTTCCGGCAGGTCACGGTGCACACGGCCACCGCTGCCTGAATATTCACCTTCCGAATTTTCCCGGATAATCACCCAGTCCAGATCGTCTGCCGTCACCCCTTTAAGCGGGCTTTCAATCCCCGGCAACAGGCGGGCCGGACGCACATTGGCATATTGGTCAAACGGCTGGCAGATATTCAGACGCAACCCCCACAGTGTTATGTGGTCGGGAACGTTCGGATCCCCGGCCGAACCGAAATAGATGGCATCAAAATCTTTGATCTGATCGCGACCATCTTCCGGCATCATGATGCCGTGCTTGCGATAGTAATCTGAACCCCAGTCAAACTTCGCGAACCGCAGCTTAAAACCGCCATCACGCTCCTCGAGCACCTTCAACACCTCAACGCCGGCATCAATGACTTCCGTGCCAATCCCGTCCCCGGGAATTGCCGCAATGGCATACTCTTTCATGTGGTTTACCTCAAATGCTCTTGGATGGGTGGAATAAGGTTGCTAACTTAGTCGGTTGTATGGACCTGTCAAAAACTGATTTGCAGAATGCGCTATTTAAATACCAACAAGCGTCGTCGCCGAACCCTGCAAAGGATTGAAAACTTTGTCGGCAACGCTGCCTGGCATGATTTTGTCAGCTGGTGCAGAAACAAAAACCTGCAGGCGGTTCCGGCTAATGCCTGGACGCTGGCGGCCTATATCCGCTCGCTCGAAGGCGTTGAAAGCCTTGCCAACATCCGCAAACGCATCACCGATATTGGTAAGGCCCATGCGGAAAAATCAAAAAAACGTCCCGAGCGCCATCCAATGATCGAAAAAACCCTCGAAATCATCGAACTGCGGGCTGAAAAAAGCGAAAGCCAGTCGCGCCTGTTTGATGACGATGATTTCACGTCGGAACCGCCGCCCAAAATAAAGAAAACAAGGCCCAACAGTGATGATCCGGCCAAAAAATCAGCGCGCACGCGGGTCATGCGCTCCACCCCCAAGCTTGTTTCCAAACGCCGACTCAAATAGGCCTTATCGCACCAGAATTTCACGCTCGGCCCGAAACACCTGATCCGGTTCCCCGTCTCCAGCTTTTCGGTGAATGGCAATCTCACCCTTGTAAAGCCCTTCCGGCCAGAACAGTGATGTGCGTTTTTTACCGGAAAAGAGCCAACGTCGGGCCCGATTCTTGTCCATGGTATTGGCATATTCATGCATCACCTCTCCCTCAGGCGAGATGATCCGCATGGTCACAAGGTCGCCTTTTTCAACCCGGTAGACCACAGCCCACAAAATCAATGCGGGAGCCTGGCGGGACAACGCCTTGTCGTGGTAAAGCCCCGCTAGAACAGCGCGGAACTTTGGCGGAGCCGGAGCGAAATCCGCATTGAATATGGCTGTCAGCGGCCGGGTTAGAGAGCCGATCAGAGAGGCATCCCATAGCGGGTTGTCGCCAAGGCCGCAGGAATTGACGGGTCCTGCGCCAACAAACGGATCGATCACTTGATCCTTATGGCGAACCGTTAAGTGAACGTGCGGAAAAGCCGCTTTCCCCGAGTGACCGACCAGCCCCAGCTTTTGTCCTTTTTCAACACGATCCCCCGGCTTGACGGCTACGCTTCCCTGGCGCAGATGACAATATTGAGTCTGCCAGTCATCTGCATGATCCATCACAAGCCCGTTTCCGCATTCAACGCCCTTGACTGATTTCGCCCCTGAGACAGAGACATCGCGGTCAGCCATGCCGTCGCGGACTGCCCGGACAATGCCCGCGGCCGCAGCCAGAACCGGCACGCCTTTTTTCATGACCCCCAAATCCCGAATGGCGATATCGGTTCCCTTATGTGTGTCATAGGTCTGTGATTTACAGAGATAATCCTTCACGCCCGGGCCCGGGTCCAGATCCACAAGATTGACCAGCCAGCAGGTTTCACCGAGAGAACACTCAATTGGCAACCCCAATTTGAATTCGGTTTGAGCCCACGCACCATGCCCCCAAATTGGAAGGCATAAGATCAGAAGCGGAAAACCAACCCGTATCTGATACCGTATAAAAACCCCCATCATCACGCCTCTGACTTGTTTGCTGCCTTTAAATCTCATATATTGCGCCGCAAAATTATTTTTGCACTGCACATGCCACAAGGGCCTCCTCTATAAAGGATACAATTTAATGGACCAGATGAGCAATTCCGCCCTGTCGTTACAGGGGTTCTATTTTGAAGACCTGACAGAAGGCACAGTTGATGAGTTTGAAAAAACCATATCCGCCGCTGATATTCAGAATTTTGCGGATGTGTCCGGCGACAACAACCCGGTCCATTTGAACCCTGACTATGCGGAAACCACCATATTCAAGGGCTGCATTGCCCATGGTATGCTAACGGCGAGCTTTATCTCCACCGTCATCGGAACCCGGATGCCGGGACCAGGCTGTATTTATGTGTCACAGAACCTCAAATTCAAAGCCCCCGTGCGGGCCGGAGACACAGTCAAAGCGGTCTGTACCGTCGCCAGCCTGAACCCCACCAAAAAATTTGCGGAAATTGTTACGCAATGTTTTGTCGGCGATAAAATGGTGGTGGATGGCATTGCCATCATTATGGTGCCCACACGCGCCTGACTGTCACGCCCTGCCCTGACCAGATAACAGCAACCTGCAGCGCCTTAAAGCTTGACCAAAGCCCAAGGCGCTGACACTTTTCCGGCGCTATGCGGATATATCGTCATTATGAAACCCTGCCGCCCGAGGCCCGCGGCGCCGCCATTGCCATCGGCAACTTCGATGGCGTGCATAAAGGGCATTGTCAGGTCATCAACGAAGCAGGCCGCATTGCCCGTGATTCGGCCGTTCCATGGGCTGTTCTGACGTTTGAACCGCACCCCCGCTCTGTTTTCCAGCCGGGGGGAACACCTTTTCGTCTGACCCCCTTTCGCGCAAAAGCCCGGGCTTTGGAAGCACTGGGGGTCGACATCATGATCGTACAGAAGTTCAGCCGACAGTTTTCTCAAAGCCCGGCGGACGCCTTTGTCCGCTCCGTGCTGGTGGAGGGTTTTGGCGCATCGCATGTGGTCTCTGGCTACGATTTTGTCTTTGGCCATGGGCGGCAGGGCAACTGCGAACTTTTGCTCAGCCTCGGTAAACAGCTGGGCTTTGGTTTTACAGCCATCAGCGCCGTTGAAAGTCCCGAAGGATTTGTTTATTCCTCCACCCGTATCCGTCAATGTCTTGAAAATGGCGACCCTCAGGGGGCTGCTGATATTCTGGGCAGGCCTTACAGCATCGAAGGCCGCGTTGCCCATGGCGAGAAACTGGGAAGAACCATCGGATTTCCGACGGCGAATTTACATTTGGGCTCCATGTTACGCCCGAAGCGTGGCATATATGCCGTCCGTATACGCATCGAGGGCCAGTCGGGGGACCATATATACAAAGGCGTTGCCAATATCGGGAATCGACCGACAGTTGGCGGCGACAAGGACTTGTTAGAAGTGTATCTGTTTGATTTCAATGCAGACCTGTATGGACAACGGATTTGTGTTGAGTTGATTACGTTTATTCGTGCAGAAGCGAAATTTGAAAGTGTTGAAGAGATGCGTCAGGAAATTGTCCGGGACGCCGATAAAGCCAGGGCCCTCCTGTTGAGCCAATGAAAGCCAGATTATGACTGTCGATTATAAAACAACCGTTTACCTGCCAAAAACTGATTTCCCCATGAAGGCCGGCTTGCCGAAGCGCGAACCCGAACTGATTGCAAAATGGCAGGAAGCCAACCTTGAACAGCAAATTCGCGATGCCTCGAAAGGCCGCGAGATGTTCGTGCTGCATGATGGCCCCCCCTATGCGAACGGACATCTGCACATTGGCCATGCACTAAACAAAATTCTGAAAGACGTCATCAACCGGACCCGCCAGATGCTGGGCTACAACGCCTATTACGTTCCAGGCTGGGATTGCCACGGGTTGCCCATCGAGTGGAAGATCGAAGAAAAATACCGAAAGAAGAAGCAGGACAAGGATGAAGTGCCGGTTGTCGAGTTTCGCAAGGAATGCCGGGAATTTGCACAGCACTGGATTGAAGTCCAGAAAGAGGAATTCAAGCGCTTAGGCATCATGGGCGACTGGGACCATCCCTATACGACCATGACCAATGACGCCGAGGCGACAATTGCCGGTGAACTGGGCAAGTTTTTGATGGACGGTTCGCTGTATCGCGGTGCCAAGCCCGTGATGTGGTCGCCAGTCGAAAAGACCGCACTGGCCGAGGCCGAGGTTGAATATCACGATCACACCTCGACAACGATTTTTGTGCGGTTTCCCATTGCCAAAGCTTCGATCCCGGCAACCGAAGGGGCAGCGATTGTCATCTGGACCACAACCCCCTGGACCATGCCCGGCAACCGCGCCGTCGCTTACGGCCCGGATATCGACTATGTTGTTATGGAGATTACTGATGTCGCCGACGATAGCCTCGCTGTGGTTGGCGAAAAGCTGATTGTCGCCGCCGATTTGATTGCCGATATCAGCCAGAAAACCGGCATCCAGAGCCATAAGATCGTCCACTCATTTAAAGGCACGGAACTCGCTGGCACCATCTGCCATCATCCCCTGTATGGGCAGGGTTATGACTATGACGTTCCCGCACTGAGTGCCGATTATGCGACCACCGAGGAAGGCACCGGCATTGTCCATATCGCGCCCGGCCACGGGGTCGAGGATTGGGAACTGGGCGTTGCCAATGGCGTCGAAGTGCCGCAGACCGTTGGTGAAGACGGCTGCTATTTCGCGCATGTGCCGATTTTTGCCGGCATGCATGTCTACAAATGTGCGCCGGATGTGATCCGGGTTCTGACCGAAGCCGGCGGCCTGCTCGGCAGCGGCAGTCTGGTCCACCGTTATCCGCACAGCTGGCGCTCCAAACAGCCCTTGATCTTCCGCAACACGGCGCAATGGTTCATCTCCATGGAGAAAAACGATCTGCGCAAGAAGGCTTTGGATGCCATTGACCAGACACGCTTTGTCCCGGCGCGCGGTAAAAACCGCTTGCGCGGCATGATTGAGGACCGGCCCGACTGGTGCGTCTCTCGTCAGCGCGCCTGGGGTGTTCCCATCACGGTCTTTGTCAACAAGGCCAGTGGCGAACCCTTGCGCGATCAGGCGGTGATGGACCGGATTATCGAGATTTTCCGCGAAGAAGGCTCCGACGCCTGGTTCGCCTCGCCGCCTCAGCGTTTTCTGGGCAATGACTACAAGGCGGATGACTATGAGCAGGTAACGGATATTCTCGATGTCTGGTTTGATTCCGGCAGCACCCATGCCTTTGTTCTGGAAAGCGGTGAGTGGGAGTTAAAATCACCCGCATCGCTTTATCTGGAAGGCTCCGACCAGCACCGCGGCTGGTTCCATTCGAGCCTGCTCGAATCCTGCGGCACGCGTGGCCGTGCGCCTTATGAAGCTGTGCTGACACACGGCTTTGTCATGGCCGAAGACGGTCAGAAGATGTCAAAATCTTTGAATAACAGTGTTTCCCCGCAAGATGTCACCAACCAGCTGGGAGCCGATATTCTGCGGCTCTGGGTCGTCGGTTCCGACTATTCCGAAGATTTGCGCATCGGACCGGAAATTCTCAAGCAGCAGTCCGATATTTACCGGCGCTTGCGCAATACGCTGCGTTTTATTCTCAGTAATCTGGCCGAATTTGACGATGAGGAAAAATTGCCGGCGGCGGAAATGCCGGAACTGGACCGTTGGGTCTTGCACCGCTTGTGGGAAATGGACCAGATGATGCGCAAGACCTGCGATGATTTCCAGTTCCACATGCTGTTCAGCGAGTTGCATAATTTCTGCGCCATGGATCTTTCGGCTTTCTATCTCGATATCCGCAAGGACAGTCTCTATTGCGACCGGGAAGATTCTGTGCGCCGCCGTGCCGCACGCACGGTTCTGGACGCACTATTCGATTGCCTGACCAAATGGTTCGCGCCGTTCATCTGTTTCACGGCAGAAGAAATCTGGCAGTCCCGTTACCCCGATGCGACAAGCGTGCATTTGCAAACTTTTCCCGAAATTCCAACCGACTGGCGCGATGATGCGCTCGCCGCCAAATGGAAGAAAGTCCGGGCGGTGCGCCGGGCCGTCACCGGGGCGCTGGAAGTGGAACGCGCCGAGAAACGCATCGGGTCCAGCCTGCAGGCGCGGCCTGTCGTCCATACGAACGCCGAAAACCGCGATCTGTTCAAGGACCTGGACCCCGCTGAACTGTTCATCACCTCAGGCGCTGAGTTCTCAACGGAAGAAGCGCCTGATAGCGCCTTTCGGATGGAAGACGTCAAGGACGTGGCCGTGGTTCCGCACCATGCCGCCAATGAAAAGTGCCCCCGTTGCTACCAGTTCCCGGAAGACATTGGCGTGGACCCCGCCCATCCGGAAGTCTGTGGGCGCTGCGCCGATGCCGTGACCCACTTTCTGACCTCCACCGCCTAAACTGGACTGGCTCGTATGCCCAAACAGTTCCGGCAGGGAATAGGACTTGCAGCTCTGGTCATGGCCCTTGATCAGGCCTCCAAATGGTGGGTTGTAGAGGTGGTTATGTCACCGCCCCGCGTCATCGAAATCACACCGTTTTTCAATCTTGTTCTGACCCATAACCGGGGCGTCAGCTTTGGTCTGTTTCCCGCCGGATCGCATTTGGAGAGCTGGATTTTGATCGGTCTTGCGCTGGTCATTTCGGCTTTTCTGTTGCGCTGGCTTTATCAGACAAAGCACCGCCTTGGCGTCATTGCGCTGGGCCTGATCATCGGCGGCGCGCTGGGCAATGTGATTGATCGTATGCTCATTGGCGCCGTTGTCGATTTTCTCGATTTTCACGCCTTTAATTATCACTGGCCAGCCTTCAATGTGGCAGACTCCGCCATATTCCTTGGCGCTATGGGCCTTATTTGCGACTCATTCTTCAGTAAAGATGACCCCGCCTAACATATTGAATTCAGCGCGCTATTGGCGTAAGGTCCGCTCATTCGGAGGATAAAGGCAATTTCATGAGAAAAACCACTCTCATTCTTCTCACATTGGTCGCGTCAACAGCCCTTTCCGGCTGTGAGTCGGCCAAGAAAGCCTTTGGTGGCAAGAAATCCGCCCCGGATGAATTTGTCGTATTTTCGCGTCCTCCTTTGAGCCAGCCGCCGGATTACGCTTTACGCCCGCCGACGCCCGGCGTCGCCCGCCCGCAAACGATTTCCGCCACGGATACGGCGCGTGATGCGCTTCTCGGCACAGACAACTCGTCTCAGCGACGCCTTCAGGGGCAGCGTCAGGACGATGCCGCAACGCCAGGCCTGCAGGCCCTTATGGACAATACAGGCGCGACAACGGCGGACCCCGAGATACGGAAAAAGATCAACGAGGAAACGTCGGTACTAGCCGAGGAAGATCAGCGCCTGATCGATAAAATGATTTTCTGGGTCGACGACAAACCTTTTGAAGGAACGGTTGTTGATCCGGAAGAAGAGCAAAAGCGTATTCGCGAAGCTCAGGCGCTTGGTAAGCCGATTACGGAAGGCGCCACCAAGAACGTAAAACGCAAGCGCGCCAAAAAAGGCCTGCTTGAATTTTAAGGCACGCCGCATTTATTGGCATGATGCCTTCTTTTCGTCATTATTAATTCTTATATCCTCACAATCTTGTCAGATGTCAAAACCGGCGGCTGGCAACTATAATGATGCAACCTTTGACCCAAAGAGATTGTTGAATGATGCCTTTTCTTCGCATATCCCTGTTTAAGTTGCTGTTGATCACCTTTGGATCCGGTTTGGGGTTCTCCACGACCCCGAGTCAGGCTGGCGTTTTCAACCCCGAGACGTTCATGCTCGATAACGGCATGCAGGTGGTTCTGGTTTCAAATCACCGGGTTCCGGTTGTTACCCATATGGTCTGGTACCGGGTCGGCTCCGCCGATGAAACAGCAAACGAGTCGGGCATTGCCCACTTTCTAGAGCATCTTATGTTCAAAGGGACGCAAAAACGCAAACCCGGCGAATTTTCGGAAATCGTCGCCCGCAATGGCGGTCAGGAAAACGCATTCACCTCAACGGATTACACCGCTTACTACCAGACCATCGCCGTTGATCGTCTCGAAATGGTCATGGAAATGGAAGCCGACCGCATGACCAACCTGAGGATCACGCCGGAACAGGTAGAACCGGAACGTCAGGTGGTCCTTGAGGAACGGCGGTCGCGGATCGAAACTGAACCGGGCAGCATCCTCGGTGAACAGCTGAACGCCGCGATGTTTTTGAACCACCCCTATCGCAATCCGGTGATCGGTTGGAAGCATGATATCGAGAACCTCAACATCGACCGCATTCTCGCCTTTTACAAGCGCTGGTATGCGCCCAACAATGCCATTCTGGTGGTTGCCGGCGATATGACCATGGAACAACTGAAGCCCTTAGCGGAAAAATACTACGGGGTCATTCCACGCCAGCCAGATACGCTTCGCCAGCGTGCCAAGGAACCGCCACAACTGGCCGAGCGCCGTTTGACCCTGCGTGACAAACGCGTACCCCAGGCCTCGTTGCGACGCACATATACGGCCCCTGGCATGCAATGGGGCGACAGCAAGCACACCTATCCGCTGGACGTTCTATCCGACATTATCGGCAGCAGTTCCTCCAGCCGGCTCTACCGCTCTCTGGTCATTGATCAGAAACTGGCGGTCAGCGCCGGGGCCTATTACTCCGGCGATGACCGAGGACCGGGTCGCTTTACAATTTACGCCAGCCCCCAACCGGGCGTCGACATCGAGACCCTTGAAGCCGCCATCGACAAGGAAATCGCCAAAGTGGTCTCAGAAGGCGTCAGCGACGACGAACTGGCCCGCGCCAAATCCCGGGTCCAGTCGGAAGCCATTTACGCCCGCGACTCCCTGTCCGCTGGCGCCCGCGTTCTGGGTTCGGCCCTGGCCGCAGGCTTGTCCATTGCCGACGTCGAGAACTGGCCCGATGAAATCTCGAAAGTTACCCGCGCCGCCGTGCAGGACGCCGCCAAAAGCGTCTTTATCCCGAACCAGTCCGTCACCGGGATCTTGCTTCCCGATGACAAGTCCTGAGGTCATCGCCATGACATCCCGTACCCATGTGTTCTCCCGTGGCGCTTTCGTCGCTTTGACGTTTTCCCTGTTCACCCTGTATGCCGTCGCCGCCCAGGCGATCACGGCCGAGCGGGTGATCAGCCCGGGAGGCATTGAAGCCTGGTTTGTGCCTGACCATACCAACCCGATCATCACCATAAAATTCGCCTTTCGTGGCGGTGCCGCACTGGACCCTGTTGGCAAAGAAGGACTGTCCAATCTGGTCTCCGGCCTGATGGATGAGGGTGCAGGAGAACTGGACAGCAACACCTTCCAGCAAACCCTGCAAGACCTCGCCATCCAGCTGCGCTTTGAGTCTGGTCGTGATGAATTTGGCGGGCGTTTTCAAACTCTCGTCAGCAATCAGGACATCGCCTTTAATTTGCTGCGTCTGGCCCTGATCAATCCCCGCTTCGATACGGAACCGGTGGAACGCATCCGTTCACAAATTCTGGTCGGCCTGAAAAATGATGAGGAAGACCCGCACGCCATCGCCGGACGTACCCTTTTCCAAACGCTTTATCCCAGTCACCCCTATGGACGTCCAACCGATGGTACCGTCGAGACGGTCAAAGACCTGACCACGGATGACCTTAAGGGTTTTGTCGCCAACCGCCTCGCCAAGGACAATCTAATCATCGGCGTTGTTGGCGATATTTCACGCGAAGACCTAGGCCGCCGCCTGGATGAAGCCTTTGGCTCCCTTCCGGAAAAAGCGGTTGACTGGAAAATCGAGAATGTCGATCCGGCTTCGACGGGCCGGGTCATTGTCGTTGACCGCGATGTTCCGCAAAGCGCCATCCTGGTGGCCTCAAAAGGCCTGATGCGCAACGATCCGGATTTTTATACAGCCTATGTCCTCAATCATATGTTTGGTGGGGGCAGCTTCACCTCACGGCTTTATAACGAGATTCGCGAAAAACGCGGGCTGGTCTACTCGGTCGGCACAGGCCTCTATCCGTTTGATCACAGCGCGCTTATTCTTGGAAGTGCCGGAACGGCCAACAAACGCGCCCATGAAACACTTTTGGTGATGAAAGCCGAATGGGACAAAATGGCGACGGGCGAAGTGACGCAGGAAGAACTGGACGATGCCAAAACCTACCTCACCGGCTCGTTCCCATTACGCTTTTCATCAAGTGACCGAATTGCCTCCATGCTGGTCGGTATGCAACTGTCGCATCTGGGCCTCGATTATCTCGAAAAACGCAACGGCCTGATTGAGGCCGTAACTCTCGCCGATATCAAACGCGTTGCGTCCCGGCTCTTGGACTCAAAGCGCCTGGTGACAGTTGTTGTTGGCCGACCCGAAGGCATTACGAGCACAAACTAGAATGACGATTCCCATTCTGTACATACCGCATGGCGGCGGCCCCTTACCCTTGCTTGGAGATTCGGCGCATGCAGGACTAACCAGCTTCCTAACGGAAATCCCGAAAAAGATCGGGACACCGAAAGCCATTCTCGTCATCAGCGCCCATTGGGAAGAAGCCATCGCCACCGTCAGCAGCGCGGCACATCCTGAAATGTATTACGACTACAGCGGCTTTCCCGACGCCGCCTATAAGATAACCTATCCGGCCCCAGGTGACCCACAACTGGCGCAACAGATCGTCGACAGGCTCAATGCGGCTGGTATCACGGCACAGGCGGACCCGGCGCGCGGTTACGACCACGGCACATTCGTGCCCCTCAAACTGATGTACCCACAAGCCACAATCCCCGTCGTCCAGCTTTCCCTCGTCGCAAGCCTGGAACCGCAAGCCCAGATCAACCTGGGCAAGGCGATTGGCGCGTTGGCCCATCAGGATATTCTCATCCTCGGTTCCGGGCTTTCCTTTCACAACATGCGTGTCCTCATGCAACGAAACACCGAAACATCTCCTCAAAGCGTGATTTTTGACCAGTGGCTTAACACTACGCTGGCTGATAGTTCTGCTGACTGGGGTGAGATGGAAAAGGCGTTGGTCAACTGGGAAGCTGCCCCCGAAGCCCGTTTCTGCCACCCCCGCGAAGAACACCTGCTACCTTTGCATGTCTGCTTCGGTGCGGCCCGAGCCGCCGGGCTGAGCGCAACAAACGTTTACGACGAACCCCTGATGGGCAGCAAGGTTTCAGGCTTTATGTGGGCGTAACGGCGAAACAAGGCCGGACCAGTTGAACCCGTTCTGGCTGTGATCTTTCGTTTCTGCTAGTCTTGGGAACATTCATTTATAGATCAACCGAGCCTTCTACCCAATGCCCCAATCTCCAGCCTGGACGGCGCTTTCAGAGCATGTGACGGCCCATCAGGGGGTGACGCTGCGCGACTTGTTCACTGCCGATTCGTCGCGCTTCCGGCGGTTTTCCGTGCGTACGGAAGGGCTTCTATTGGATTATTCGAAAAACCGGATAACCGAACACACGCTGGGCCTGCTCACCGATCTGGCCCGCGAACGCGGCGTCGAGGCGAAGCGTGACTCCATGTTTGCTGGCGACACCATCAATTCAACGGAAAAGCGTGCCGTCATGCATGTGGCGCTACGCGCCGAGCCCGGTGTTGATTATGGTGTCGATGGCGAAAACATTTCCGAACATGTGTCCGCGCAGCTGGTGCGCCTGCAGATGTTTACCGATGCCGTCCATTCAGGTGCCCATGTCGGCGCCACCGGAAAACCCTTCACCGATGTGGTCGCCATTGGAATTGGCGGCTCGCATCTGGGCCCGGAGATGGTTGTCCAGGCCCTCCACCACCCCATGACTGACAAGCTGAAGGTCCACTTTATTTCCAATGTTGATGGCCATGAGGTCCTGCATAAACTGCTCGACATGAATGCCGAAACAACGCTGGTGATCGTCGCCTCCAAGACCTTCACCACTCAGGAAACCATGACCAACGCCACAACCGTCAAGGCCTGGATCACCCATGTGCTCGGGGAAGACGCCGTTGCCCGGCATTTTGTCGCCCTGTCCACCAACAGCGCCGCCGTCGAGGCTTTCGGTATCGATGCCGAGCGGACATTCGGGTTCTGGGACTGGGTCGGCGGGCGCTATTCACTATGGTCGGCCATTGGCCTGCCCATTGCCCTCGCTTTCGGCTGGTCGGCGTTTGAGGACTTGCTGGCCGGGGCCCGGCAGATGGACACACATTTCCAATCTACCCCCATGGCCGAAAACCTGCCCATCCTGCTCGCCCTGACCGGTATCTGGAACATCAATTTTCTGGGCCATGATTGTCTGGCCGTCCTGCCTTATGACGAACGTCTGAAGCGCTTTCCCGCCTTCCTGCAGCAATTGGACATGGAGAGCAACGGCAAGAGTGTTCTCCATTCGGGTGCCCCCGTGGAAACCGCCACCGGCCCGGTGGTGTTTGGCGAACCCGGCACCAACGGCCAGCATGCCTTCTACCAGTTGCTGCATCAGGGCACACAGATCATACCCGCCGATTTTATTGTCGTCGCCAAACCGGGACATGACCTGACCAACCATCACGACCAGATCCTGGCCAATGTTTTGGCCCAGTCGCAAGCCCTGATGATGGGCCGCACCCTGGATGAAGCCGATGGCGACCCGCACCGGGTATTCAAAGGCAACCGGCCCAGCAACACTCTGATTCTCGAAGAGCTTAGCCCGTTTCATCTGGGCCAGTTGATCGCGCTTTATGAACATAAGGTGTTTGTTCAGGGCGTGATCTGGGGGATTAACTCCTTTGATCAGTGGGGAGTGGAACTGGGCAAGGAACTGGCCAGCCAACTGCTCGAACCAGTCCGCAATTCCGACTATCCTGACCCAGTCGACTGTTCCACGGCTGGCTTACTGCAAACGCTTTATGAATGGCGGAAATAACCCATGACCATTCGCCTGCTCCCGGAAACCCTGATCAACCGCATTGCTGCGGGTGAGGTTGTCGAACGCCCGTCATCAGCCGCCAAGGAGCTCATTGAAAACGCCATTGATGCGGGCGCCACACGCATTGATGTGGTGATAGAAGACGGCGGACAAAGCCTGATTTCCGTCAGTGATAACGGGGCTGGCATGAGTGCCGACGAATTGAAGCTGGCCGTTGAACGCCACGCCACTTCAAAGCTACCCGATGACGATATTTTCGATGTGAAATTTCTTGGCTTCCGCGGCGAGGCTCTGCCATCCATCGCCGCCGTCAGCCGCATGGAAATCACCAGCCGCGCTGAAGGCGCCGATAATGGCTGGGCCATCCGTGTCCATGGTGGATCGAAAGCCGAACCCAGCCCCGCAGCGCATACCAAAGGCACGCGTGTCGATGTACGCGATCTGTTTTACGCCACACCGGCGCGCCTGAAATTTTTAAAAACACCGCGAACCGAACAGGGCCACGTCAGTGAAACCCTGAAACGCCTCAGCATGGCGCATCCGGACATTGGTTTCAGCCTGACCGGGGATTCCCGCAAAATTCTCGATTTTCCGCCTGTGAATGGCGATCTGTTTGATGCGCGGCTGACCCGGCTTTCCTCCATCATGGGGCGTGACTTCGCCGACAACGCGCTGATGATCAACGCTGAGCGTGAAGGCCTGTCGCTGACGGGTTATGTGGGCTTGCCGACCCTTAACCGGGGCAATGCGGCCATGCAGTTTTTGTTCGTCAATGGTCGCCCGGTCAATGATCGCATGCTTTATGGGGCATTGCGGGGCGCCTATCGGGATTTTCTCGCGTCGGACCGCTATCCACTGGTCGCGTTGTTTGTCGAAGCGCCAGCCGCCATGGTTGACGTCAATGTGCATCCTGCGAAAACGGAAGTGCGGTTCCGTGATCAGGGGCTGATCCGTGGCCTGATTGTCGGATCCATCAAACATGCCCTTGCCGAAGCCGGGCACCGGGCGTCAACCACTGTCTCCGATGCGGCGCTGGGCGCGATCCGGCCGGGGCAATTACCCATGGCGGGCGGACGCTCTGGTGGCGGTCTGGTTTATCCGACAAGTTCCTTCGGCAACGCCCTGTCATCGGGCATGGCCGAACAGACCGTTGCCTATCACGCGCCTCTGCCGCAACTGGACCAGACACCAACGGCCCGTAACGAGCAGATGCCCGACGCGAGCAGCGGGGGCGCTGGCTCGGACTATCCGCTCGGCGTCGCCCGGGCCCAGTTGCATGCCACCTATGTGGTAGCCCAGACGGCAGACGGTATTGTGATTGTTGACCAGCATGCGGCCCACGAACGGCTTGTTGAGGAACGCATAAAGACCGCCCTTGAGCGCGATGGTGTTAAACGCCAGGGGCTCTTGATCCCGGAAGTGATCGAGATGGACGAGGTCGATTGCGACCGCCTGACATCGCGCGCCGGTGAACTGGCGGAACTGGGGCTGGTTCTTGAAGCCTTTGGTCCGGGTGCCGTTGTTGTACGCGAAACACCAGCCATGCTGGGCGAGATCAATCTGCGCGGCCTGCTGCAGGACCTTGCTGACGGACTGGCCGAAACCGATGAAGCCATCGCCCTGAAAGACCGCATTGGTGATGTCTGTGCCAGTATGGCCTGCCATGGCAGCGTGCGCGCCGGGCGCGCCCTGAACGGCGACGAGATGAATGCCCTGCTGCGCGAAATGGAGGCCACCCCACACAGCGGCCAGTGCGCCCACGGACGACCCACCTATGTAGAACTGAAGCTCAGCGATATCGAGAAACTGTTCGGCAGGCGTTAACCGGCCATGCTGGCTGAATGGTTCACCCATCTGATTACGCCCTGCCCCGAGCCCTATCGGGAACTCGGCTATCTTCGCGAACTGATCGCTATCAAATATCGTCATCAGCGGTGTAAAGCCGCATGGACGCCTCATTTGACAAATTGCAAAGCCCTTATTTCCGAAGAGGTCCATAAGGCATTCACCAATACATCCGCTGTCGTTTTAGGATCCGGATTACTGCTCGATATCCCTATCGATAAACTGGCAACCCATTTCAAAACGGTATATCTGGTTGATATCTGCCATCTCCGCGAAACCCGCAGCCGCGCCAGAGCCTATCCCAACATCCGGTTGATCGAAGCCGATATCAGCGGAGCACTCACATCCCTCATGGACTGGGAAAAAGGAAGCGCGTTCACAACACCCCTTTCCCATTTGGACATACTGACGAATGCCGACTACGTTGTATCAGCCAATTTGCTGGCGCAACTGCCGCTGATCCCGCTGGGGTTTCTAGAAAAAAACAATCCCGATTTAAGTGATGACGAACGCCACACCTTCGCCCAAAACATCATCCGGCATCATCTCCAGATGCTGCGTGGTCTTTCCTGTCCGGTAACCTTGATCACCGAGACCTTACGGGTAATCACCGACACGCAATCAAATATACTGGAGACTGATCCGTTATACGGACAAGCTCTCCCTCAACCGAGGCAGGAATGGGACTGGCATCTGGCGCCCAGACCAGAGCTTGGTCGGAACACAGATTTGCGGTTACGGGTTGCCGGGATCACGGACCTGAAGGAATAACACCCGGGCCGCACCATAGGTCCGTTCGTCCAAAAGCTCATAATGGCGGGGCGGTTCCAGTTCCTCTTTTGCGGCAACTTCCACCACCACCACAGACTTTGGCCCGACCCAGCCCTTGTTGACCAATCCCAGCAAGGCTGGCAGGGTCAGTTCCTGATCATAGGGTGCATCGAGAAAGGCCAGTTGGCAGGGCGCATGCGCAGCGCGCGGCGGAATGGCCAGTTGCCGGGCATCGACTTTCAGGACCGTCGCATGGCGCCATTCTCCCAGCGTTGCGGCATTTTTTTTGACCAGATCGAGAGCCCCCCGGCTCATATCGATAAAGGTCGCATGCTTGGCGCCGCGCGACAGGGCTTCCAGCCCAAGCGCACCGGTTCCGGCATAGACATCGACCACCGACGCCTCTTCCAGATCAAAGCCTACAATGCCATGGGCCAGAATGTTAAACACGGATTCACGGACCCGGTCCGAGGTCGGTCGTGTATCGCGCCCTGACGGCGTATTGAGAACCCGGCCCCTGTGCTTGCCACCAACAATCCTCATGATTTGTCCTGATAGCGACCCTTGCGGTCAAAGGTCACGCCCAGATTTTCGCGCAGCGCCTTGGTCGGCAGTTCGGAGACCTGACCGCGCACCAACTTGCCCAGATGAAATGGCCCGTAAGCGATGCGGATCAGGCGGTTCACCCGCAGCCCCAAATGCTCCATGACGCGGCGGATTTCGCGGTTTTTGCCTTCCAGTAAATCAACCGACAGCCAGGCGTTGGCCGCTTCCTGTTTTTCCAGCGTCGCGTCAATGGGGGCGTAATGAATGCCTTCGACGGTGATGCCTTTTTTCAGCTTATCCAGTTCGTTCTGGCGCACGGTGCCATGCACCCGCACCCGGTACTGGCGTTTCCAGCCGGTTTCCGGCAATTCCATGCGCCGTGCCAATCCGCCATCATTGGTCAGCAGCAACAAACCTTCCGAATTGATATCCAGCCGTCCCACAGAAATCACCCGGGGCAGTTCGCGGGGCAGTCGATCGTAAATGGTTGGGCGGCCTTCCGGGTCTTTGTTGGTGGTCAACAGGCCGGGCGGTTTATGATAACGCCACAGACGCGGCCCCTGTGCGGTTGGCAAAGGTTTGCCATCCACCACCACCAAAGCCCCCTCAGGGACATTGAAGGCAGGGCTGGAGAGCTTTTCACCATCCACCGTGACCCGGCCCGCTTCAATCCAGCGCTCGGCTTCGCGGCGCGAGCACAGTCCGGCCCGCGCCAGCACCTTGGCAATGCGATCACCCGTTTTGTCGGTCATTCGGATATCCAGTTCTCTTGATTTCCGCGCACACTAGGCCGGAGCCCGGCCCTCCGCAAGCCTGCCCTTGACCGGGCACTGACCGCCGGGCAAATTCAGCCCATGACAGAACAAACAAATGATCCGATGGAACTGGCTTTTGCGCAGGCACGTGAGGCGGAAATCCGCGGCGAAGTGCCTATTGGTGCGGTGGTGTTCGACGGCAATACCGGTGAAATCCTGGGCGCTGCGGGCAACCGGGTCGAGCAGGATAACGATCCGACGGCCCATGCGGAACTTCTGGCAATCCGCGCCGCCGCACAAGTGCGCCAGTCACCACGGCTGACGAATTGCGATTTGTATGTAACGCTTGAGCCCTGCCCCATGTGCGCCCAAGCCATTTCCTTTGCCAGAATTCGCCGCCTGTATTTTGCTGCCTACGACGCCAAGGGCGGCGGCGTTGATCATGGCCCCCGGGTTTTTGATCATTCCACCTGCCATCATCACCCGGAAGTGATCGGCGGCATCCGTGAACAGGAAGCCGCCGATTTGTTAAAGAATTTCTTTAAAACGAAACGCTCATAAAAGCCGATTTTTTCTCTAGGCTGTAGGGGTTTTTCGCAGATAAACCAACCAGTAAACCAGCGCGACGAATACGCTACCGCCAATAATATTGCCCAACGTCACCGGCACCAGGTTCCCCAGAATTCCAGCAATATCGACGCCTTCCGCGCCCAGAAACAGGCCAAGCGGAATAAAATACATATTGGCGATGGAGTGCTCAAAGCCGAGTGCGACAAAGGCGCTGATCGGAAAGACAATCGCCAGAATTTTCCCCGATACACTGTGCGCGGCGAAGCTCAGCCAGACCGCCAGACAGACCAGCGCGTTGCACAGGATACCCCGGACAAAAGCCTCCAGAGGAGAAAGCAGAACCTTTCCCTGGGCGATTTTTGCCGCTGTCGCCGCCACACCGCCATCGTTCATGCCCAGTGTGCCCGACAGATAAACCATATAGGCTGTCGCCACGGCACCAATAAAATTGCCGATAAACACCAGCCCCCAATTACGCAGCAATTGAGCGCTGCTAATTTTGCGCTCTGCCCAAGCCATGGCAATCAGGTTGTTGCCGGTAAACAGTTCGGCTCCGCCAACCACCACCAATATGAGGCCCAGCGAGAACACCATGCCACCCAGCAGGCGGGCCGGGCCAAAGCCGAGGCCGCTATTGGTCATGACGACGGTATAGAACATGGCCCCGAAACCGATAAAAGCACCGGCAAGAACGCCAAGAACCAATAGCGAGAGCGTTGGCAAATGGGCCTTGGCGACACCCGCCCCTTCAATGCGTTCGGCAATTGCGCGGGGCGCGTAGGCGTCCTGTGTCTGATCCATCTTCATCCGGCCTTTCTAGAGCAAATCGAAATCTGTCTCAATTTAGGGGAAAGTTTAACGGCTGGATTTGATCTATGTCTATTCCAACAACAAAATCGACAGATTTTACATGGACTGGTTATAAGGCAGATTGACTAACAAGTTCTGCGGTTTCAGGCGAACACGCTTGTTGGCAGTCATCGCGAGGCCGAGATAGACGGGTCTTCCCTGCGTGCCGGGCCGCATCAGGCTGGGGTCCTTGAATTCCAGCCGGAAAAGCGAGAGCAGGCGTTGCAGCCGGTCTTCAGAAACGTCCTGATTTTCGTAAAGATCATTTAGCAGAGCTGACGATTCACTATCCAGTCCGGTATGCCATATCCATTTTTCATCGGTGATTTTCTGGACCGGCTGTATGGAAACCTCGGCTTCGGTGAAATGTTTAACCCAGGCTTCGAGGACCCGGCAAAAACTGTCCAGCCCCGGCCGCGAGAAGGAAATATCGAGAACCGTGTCGAACTTTTCATTACGCGGCCAATAGATTTCCGCCGTTTCCGCCAGCAGAACGTCCATTTCCACATCGCGTGGCTTGATTCCGCCTTCGTTCAGCAACTGGCCCATAGCGCCCAGCCCGCCGGTGGTGCCCAGCATTTCAACTGTGGCGCTATCTCCCAGTAGAATATTGCCTTCGTGGATGGTTGCTGTCTGCTCGCGAAACAGCACTTCCGCCGCCCGCGCCTGCAAGGGGTCGGCCGAGCCGTCCAGAATATGGCGTAAAATGGCTTGCGCCATCTGGTCAAGAAACAACGGTGGCAGGGTGACGGCTCCTGTCGAGAATATATCCAGATAACAGGATTCCAGCGTTCCCGCCTTGACCATGCGGTCGCGAAAATTCAACACGACCTGATAGTTTTCCTGGGCATCCGGGTCGGCCATGGCCTTGAGATCGGCATCCGTCACCCCAAGGCGCGGGTTCTCCCACAGCTTCGCATAGAGCGCTCGCTCAGCGTCGCAGGATTCGTCAATGGGGGCGATTTCCGGGCGTTCCAGATAGGCCCGCAGATAGTCATCGGTGACCCGCAGATGCCCGCGCTCATCCGTCTCAAGGCGCGCATAACCGCACGAGGGCCAGAGTTCCTGGGTTTGCGGAGATAAAAGAACCATGGGGTTCAGTTATGCCCGCTGATGTCGGCATGCAGGGGTTTTGTCTCCTCAAAAGCCTGTTTCTGGGCGTCCGATGCCGGAGCCTGATGCTTCGATTTCCAATCCTCATAAGCCATGCCGTAAACCACTTCACGGGCTGCGTCGTAATCCATATCCATGCCTTTTTCGTTGGCTGCCGCCATATACCATTTGGACAGGCAGTTGCGGCAAAAACCGGCCAAGTTCATCAGATCGATGTTCTGCACGTCCGTGCGCTTTTGCAGATGTTTGACCAACCCGCGAAAAGCGGCGGCTTCCAGTTCCATACGTGTCTGATCGTCCATGATATCCTCGCTGTTGTTATATGCTGGAATGAATATGGGGTTTCCGGGCAAAAAGAGAAAGGCCCGTCAACACCCCCATTATTTTCGCCCGATGGCCCGCCAGCCGATGTCACTGCGGCAAAAGCCTTCCGGCCAGTCAATGGCCTCTATGGCTTTATAGGCTTTTTTCTGGGCCACTTCGATAGAACTGCCGGTTGCTGTCACGCCCAGCACCCGCCCGCCATTGGCCAGCAGGCGACCATCCTCTTGGCGGGTTCCGGCATGAAAGACCTGGACGCCAGCAATTTTTTCCGCCGCCTCAATACCCTTGATCTCGGTGCCCTTTTTATAGCTTCCCGGATACCCCTTCGCCGCCATGACCACGGTCAGGGCCGAGCTGCGGCTCCATTTGAGTTTGATTTTATCCAGCGTACCGTCGACCGCCGCCAGCAAGACTTCCAGCAGATCAGAATTCAGACGGCTCATGATTGGCTGGCACTCCGGGTCACCGAAACGGCAGTTGTATTCTATCAGGCGCGGGCCTTTGTCGGTGATCATCAACCCGGCGAACAACACGCCCCTGTAGGGGTTGCCGTCAGCTGCCATGCCCTTGATGGTGGGCAGGATGATCTCGTCCATAATCCGCTTGCTCATGGCCGCGTCAATCACCGGGGCTGGCGTATAGGCACCCATGCCACCGGTATTGGGGCCTTCGTCACCGTCATAGACCGCCTTGTGGTCCTGCGCGGCAACCAGCGGCAGCGCATGTTCACCATCGACAATAGCGAAAAAACTCGCTTCCTCACCGGTCATGAACTCCTCGACAACCACTTCCGCCCCGGCGGCACCAAAGGCTTCCTCGACCATGATGTGATCAATGGCGGCATAAGCCTCGTTTTCGTTGCGACACAGGATCACGCCTTTGCCAGCGGCAAGGCCATCAGCCTTGACAACGATGGGCGCGCCATGGGCCCGGATGTATTCTTTGGCCCCGTCTGGTTCATCAAAACGCGCATAATCAGCCGTCGGGATGTTGTGTTTGGCGCACAGGTCCTTCATCACACCTTTCGAACCCTCAATGGCCGCAGCAGCGGCGCTCGGGCCAAAGGCCTTGATGCCTTCCTCTTGCAGCCGATCCACCAGCCCGGCGACCAGCGGCGCTTCCGGGCCGACAACAACCAGCCCGACCTTTTCTGCTTGCGCCAGGGCAACCAGTCCGGGCACGTCTTCCGCACTCACATCGAGACAGCGCGCCACATTGGCAATTCCCGCGTTGCCCGGTGCGCAGATCACTTCCGAACATTTGGGGGATTTGGCGATGGCCCAGCACAGCGCATGCTCCCTGCCGCCCGCTCCAACCACCAATACCTTCATTACCCACTCCCTCGTATTTCGACGATCGGCCCTTGAACTAAAGGCCCTTTCTGTTCCATACATAGTGCAATCATGACCGATCATTCGTCCAGCGCAAATCCCCCGACAAACGCCCCTATTTTTTCCGTGGGCGAGATTTCCGGCGCTTTGAAGATGACCGTCGAGGAAACCTTCGGCCATGTTCGGGTCCGCGGCGAGATTTCCGGTTTCAAACGCCCCGCCTCCGGTCATATGTACTTCACCCTAAAGGATGATCAGGCCGTGCTCAACGGGGTCTGCTGGAAAGGCTCGGCGGGACGCCTCGGCCTCGCCCCGGAAGACGGCATGGAAGTTATCGCCACAGGCCGCCTGACCACCTACGGGGCGCGCTCCAACTACCAGATGGTGGTCGAGAAAATGGAGTTGGCGGGTGAAGGGGCGTTGCTCAAACTGCTGGAAGACCGGCGCCGCAAACTGGCCGCCGAAGGCATTTTCGACGAATCCCAAAAGCGCCTGTTGCCGTTCCTGCCCGATGTCATCGGTGTTGTCACCTCGCCGACCGGCGCGGTCATCCGCGATATCCTGCACCGCCTGGCCGACCGATTCCCTCGCCGGGTTTTGATCTGGCCGGTTCTGGTCCAGGGTGACAAGGCGGCCGATGACGTCTCTGCGGCTATTCGCGGCTTCAATGCGCTTGATCCAAATGGCCCCGTTCCCCGGCCAGACCTGCTGATTGTGGCGCGCGGCGGCGGCAGTCTGGAGGATCTTTGGGCGTTTAATGAAGAATCGGTGGTACGTGCCGTCAGCGAAAGCACCATCCCCGTGATTTCCGCCGTCGGGCACGAAACCGACACCACCCTGATCGATTTCGCCGCCGACCGGCGCGCGCCAACACCCACGGCCGCCGCCGAAATGGCGGTTCCAGTGCGCGGCGAGCTGCTGGCCCAGGTCATGGATGACGGGGCGCGTATCGTCAATGCGGTCAACCGGCTCGTTCAGGACAACCGGAAAAGCCTCGAATCAACAGCCCGCGGCCTGCCCAATCTGGGCCAGTTGCTGGGCGACGCCAGCCAGCGCTTTGACGACTGGTCGGAGCGCTTCGAGAATTCCCTGAAAAGCGGCATGACGGAACGCCGCCGCGAATTTGACGGCCTGAGTCAGCGCCTGATCAAACCCGACAACCTTATAATACAAGCCCGCCAGCGCCTCGCCTCGGAAACCCGGGCGCTGAAACAAACCGGCCCCGTCATCCTGCGCGAGCGCCAGTCCGATCTGGCCCGCCTGTCGCAACTGCTCGAAAGCTATTCCTACGAACGCGTGCTGGATCGCGGTTTTGCGCTGGTCACCGACACCGCCGATAAACCGGTGACCTCGGCAAAAGACCTTACGGTTGGTGATGCGGTGCAGGTCCGGCTCAAGGACGGTGCTGTCGGCATGGCCGTTACCGGCAAGGGCAAATCAAAAGCCGCGACAAAACCGAAAAAGCCGAAACCAGGCGCCCCCGATGACCGGCAGGGCTCTTTACTATGATGCGTTCACCACTCGCCCCGTTGTTTCTGCTTGTTCTCTGCCTGATCGCAGGCCCCTCCACCGCCGATGCCCCCGTCACCCTTGAGGGCACGCTGATGCCGGGCGGGCTGGTCACCGGCAAGGCGGCTCCCGGCAGCAAAATCACGCTCGACGGTGCACCGGTGCGGGTCGGCCCGGATGGCACCTTTCTGCTGGGTTTTGGACGCGACGCCAAACTCAACCAAAAGCTCGATATCTCAGCACCGGACGGTTTCACCTACACCGAAGACCTCAAACTCGCCAAACGCGATTACAAGATCACCCGCATCGACGGCCTGCCGGGGCGCAAAGTAACGCCACGCCCGGAAGACACCAAACGCATTCAGGCCGACAACGCAGGCATTGGTCGGGTCCGCAAGCTGGACAGCGATACACAGGGTTTCCTCACAGGCTTTCAGTGGCCGACGACAGGCCGTATTTCCGGCGTCTTCGGCTCACAGCGCGTGCTCAACGGCAAACCGCGCAGCCCGCATAATGGCGTCGATATCGCAGCCCCTGAAGGTGCGCCCGTTTTGGCCACCGCCGCTGGTACCGTGGCGCTGGTCCATCAGGATATGTTTTATTCCGGCAAAACCGTGATGATCGACCACGGCCACGGCCTGTCATCGGTCTATATCCACATGAGCCAGATTGCCGTTAAAGAAGGCCAGCACGTCGAAAAAGGTGAACAGATTGGCGCCGTCGGCATGACCGGCCGCGCCACCGGCCCGCACCTGCACTGGGGCATCAGCCTGTTCCGAACGCACCTCGACCCGATGCTGATTGTGGCTGGGAAGACGGATGTGACGGTGGCAGAATAGAAACTTCTCTATTCATTGCCTCCCATTCACATACAACTAATTTGACCTCGAATCTAATTCGTTTAACCTGTTGGTTGTCCATTTTCTAGAAAAAGGCCGGTTTCAAATGAACGAAATTTACAGTGATTTGTTTGAGGCTTCATGGCAGCAAATTTCGAATTTTGCACCGCGGATTCTTGCTGCTCTTATTGCCCTTATTATTTTTATTTTCATTGGCCGTCTGCTTGGAAATAGCCTGGTCCGGATTCTTGAACATGGCAACCTTACGCGCACCCACAAATATTTCTTTAAAAACCTGACAATCTGGTTTTTTGTCCTGCTCGGCCTTGTTATAGGCTTGAATATTCTGGGGCTGGAAACAGCCCTTGCTGGATTTCTGGCTGGCAGCGGTGTTGCCGCAGTCATACTTGGTTTTGCTTTTCGGGAAATCGGAGAAAACCTTCTATCGGGTTTGTTTCTGGCCATCAGCCGCCCCTTCAATATTGGTGATTTTATTTTATCAGAAAGTTTTGAAGGCGAAATCCGGGAAATCGAGCTTCGCTATACACATATTCGAACCGCTGATGGCCGCGACATATACATTCCAAATGCACAGATGTTCAACAAGCCGCTGACCAATTATACTCAAGATGGGCTTCGCCGCCCCTCATTCAAGGTTGGCATTGATTACGCGGACGATCACGAAAAGGCTTGTGAACTGCTTCTTCAAGCAATCCGCAGCATACCGGAGGTATTGACCGAACCCGGCCCGGCGGTAACCGTTTCAGAACTCGCTCCTCAGTACGTTGAACTGGATGCCAGTTTCTGGATCAATACCTTCCAGATTGGCGACGAACACACAGCCACATCACGTATTATTCAAGAAGAAAAGTTAAGACGCATCAAATCTGAAATTCTGGGTGCTTCGCGACGGGTACTGATGGACAACGGGTTCACCGTTGGTGCGAATGTCTCAACAAACATCACACTGACGAAATAGCCTAGTTACGCGCAGCCCTCTCAATCCGGCCAGCGGTTGTGGACCCAGAGCCATTGTTCCGGGTGGGCGCGGACCCAGTTTTCCATGCGGGCGTTGACCTGAGCCATGAGGGCGGCAACATCGTGTTTTTTATCGCCGGTTTTTTCGATGATGAGCGGTTCTTCAATGATCACTTTGAAGGTCGCGCCCTTGAGCCGGACCACACGGGCCGGGACAACCGGGCAGTCGTAGCGGAGCGCCAGTTCAGCCAGCGCCGGGGCGGTCATGGCGTCGCGCCCGAAAAACGGCACGGCAATGCCATCGTTCATTTTCTGGTCGACAAGAATACCCAGTGTTTTGCCTTCCTTCATGGCCCGGAACAGGATGCGTGCGCCGCGAATGCCCTTCGGCGCAATGGAGGCCTCGGGCAGGCCGCTGCGACGGCGGAACAGCCAGTCGACCATAGGGTTGTTGGCGGCCCGGTAGACCAGAACCGCGCTTAAGCCCCGCTGCCCGGCCGAAAGCGGTAATACCTCCCAGTTGGCGAAATGACCGGAAAAGATGATGCAGGGGCCGCCCTGATCCCGCAGGCGCTCGTAAATCTCGCCGCCCTCGACCACAACCGGGCCGTTAGGGTCTGTGGTATCGAAGGCTGGGACATGCGGATATTCGCCGGCTGTGCGCCCCAGATTGTCCCACATGCCGGTGACAATCTGCTGAATTTCAGCTTCCGGCTTTTCCGGAAAGGCGCGGCGGAGGTTGGTAAAGGCGCGCCGGGTAACCGAGAGCCTCGGGCCAATCTGCCGCCCGATGGCGCCACCAATGGCCGAGGCCATTCTCAGCGGCATGAGGCGGAAAACCCCGTAAATGAAGCCGACGGCCACCGCCTGCAGGGGGTAGGTCACATAGGCTTTGACGGTTTTTGGATGGATCGGCATCAGCTCGTTAAACGAATAAACGGCGCAAGCAAGGCATCAATTTCGGCCTCATCCGCCCATTGAAGGGAAACCGGCAGCACCTCGATTTTGCTCCGCCAGCTGGTATCGAGGCGAACATAATCTTTTTCCGTGGTCAGCAACAAGGCCTGATCGGCCTCGGCGGCTTTTACCAGTGCCGCCAGTTCGCCATCGCTAAAGGCATGGTGGTCGGGAAAGGCCATTGTGGAGCGGAGGTCGATCATGAGCCCCCGAAGCGTATCGAAAAACTTCTCCGGCTGGCCAATCCCGGCGAAGGCATGCACAGGGCGGTTTGCCAAATCCAGTGCAGACCGATCAGCGATAAGGGTCGCCCGTAAAATCGGAATATGGGATGCGATCTGATGAACCTGAGTGGCGATGCCCGCCTGATCTTCCCCCATGAGGACGACGACGTTTGTTTTTTCAAGAGCGCTCGTAAGGCTTTCACGTAACGGCCCGGCAGGCATCAAGCGACCATTTCCCAGTCCGTAGCGGCCGTCGATGACTAGAACCGAAAGGTCTTTCTGCAGAGACGGGTTTTGCAGTCCATCATCCATGACAATGGCCCGACCACCCGCATCAATAATCGCCTTTGCGCCGAAACGCCGGTCTTTTGAAACCCATGTGGGGGCGACCTCGGACAATAAGAGTGGTTCATCACCCACTTTTGCGGAGCAATCTGCCGACGGATCAACCCGATGCGGGCCGGTTTCGGAACCGCCATACCCCCGGCTCAGATAATGGAAATCCATACCGGCGCTCCTCAGCCTGCGGCCCAGTTCAAGCGCAACCGGGGTTTTCCCCGCGCCCCCGGCAACCACATTGCCGACGCATAAAACCGGAACAGCGGTTTTCAAAGGAGATGTCATGGATTGGCGCATTTTCCCGGCATAACCATACAGGCAACTGAGCGGGCTCAGGAGACGGGCTGCCAGCCCGCCCCGACCCCGCTGCCAGAAATCAGGCGCGTTCACCGGACGCCTCGTTTTTTATCAGGTCTTTCAGAAACGGCTCCAGTTCCCGGCAGACGGCATCCAGCACCCCGGATTTTTCCAGCACAAAGGCTTTGGCCATCGCCGCCATTTTCTGGGCTTTTTCAGGGTTTTTAAGAAAACCGCCAAGCGCATCGCTCAAAGCGTCGCCGTTAGCCACTTCACATGCGGCACCGCAGTTGCCCATAGACTCGATAATTTCCTGAAAATTCCACATATGAGGTCCGTGCAACAGGGTGCAGCCCAGATTGGCCGCTTCCAGCGGGTTCTGACCGCCCCTATTAACCAAAGATTTGCCCATGAAAACCAGATCACACAGGCGGAAAAACAGGCCCATCTCGCCCATGGTATCGGCCAGATAAATCTGGGTATCCGGCGTAATCGGCTCATGGCGGCTGCGTTGCGCGACCTGCGCACCCAGGCTCCGCAGACGGTTGGCGATTTCCGTTGCACGATCCGGGTGGCGCGGCGCGATGAGGGTCAATAAATTGGGGAATTCTGTCTGCAGTTTACCGTGTACCGCCCATAAAATTTCTTCTTCACCGGGATGCGTACTGGCGGCGAACCAGCGCGGGCGACTCGCCAAAGCACCCGACAGATTGTTCAATTCCTCTTCATTCACAGGCAGCGGCTCGACGGAAAATTTCAGATTGCCGACGGTTCGCGCGGCTGGTGCGCCCAACTCGATCAACCGGTCCACATCGGTTTGCGTCTGGCCCAGACAGAGGGTGACGCCCGCCAGAAGTTCGCGGATCAGGCCCGGATAACGCCGCCAGCCGGAAAAGGATTTCGGTGAAATGCGGCCATTGATCAGAATAAGCGGAATGCTCCGCCGGGCCGGTTCGGTGATCAGGTTTGGCCAAAACTCGGATTCCGACCAGAGCACCAGATCGGGCCGCCAGTGATCGAAAAAGCGCCGCACGTAAAATTGCCGGTCAACCGGAACGTACTGATGAATGACCCCTTCGGGCAGGCGTTCGGCCATCAGCGCCGCCGAGGTTACGGTTCCGGTTGTCAGCAAACACGTCACCCCGGGATAATCCCGCCGGAGGCGTTTGATGAGCGCCAGCAGCGACAGGGATTCACCCACGCTGGCCGCATGCAGCCAGACCAGGGGTCCTTCGGGCCGGGGTAATCCGGCAATGCCCTGGCGCTCGGAAAACCGTACCGGGTCTTCCTTGCCGCGGGCCCGCCGTCGCGCCAGATAAAGCGCAATCAACGGGGCACCAAGCACGCCAAAACCACGATAAAGCGACAAAATCATGTGCCGCCCTCCGTCAGTCCCGCAGGCTCAACGGGGGTGCGCCCGACACGCATATCGGCTTCACGGGTCACGGCATTGAGCGCCGCCTCAACCTGCAGACGGGCCTGTTCCTGTACATCCTCATCTATGTCGCGCGCCACTTCGATGGGCTCACCCCAAACATAGACGCCACGGCTGAACGGCCAGGCGACCAGAAACCGGTCCCAACTGCGCAAGTTTCGACCTCGCGCGGAGGAATAGGCCACGGGAATGATCGGCACCCCGGACAATCGGGCCAGACTGACAATACCGGCGCTGGCCCGCATGCGGGGGCCGCGCGGGCCGTCTGGCGTCAGTCCCACATAAATGCCCGACGCCAACAGTTTGACCATGGCCCGCAAGGCTTTGGCTCCGCCTTTCGACGATGAACCGGTGACCGTATCCACGCCGAAGGATTTGACCGTATGGGCAATGAACTGACCGTCGCGGTGTTCGGAAACCATCATATGGATGGGCCTTTTTAAATCCCAACAATAGGGCATCATCATCAGGCGGCCATGCCAGAAGCAGAGAATAAAAGGTTTGTCCGACTTCCAGAAGGTTTCCGCGACATCTGCCCCAAAGGTCTGCCAGCGGCCACTCGCATAAACAAACCGGATATAGACGGAACCCATCCGGAACAAGGCCTGACGGACCAGCCCGGATTTGAGGATGCGCTTGAGAGTACTCACCCGGCCTCCGCCGTATGTGGAAGATCCATCAATTCCGTTTCGGCAAATTGCAGATCATAAAGGCGTTTGTATATGCCATCTCGGGCCAGCAATTCCAGATGCGTACCCTGTTCGGCAACCCGTCCTTTGTCGATGACGCAAATCAGATCGGCATCCACGACTGTCGACAGACGGTGCGCAATCACCACCGTGGTTCGCCCTTTCATCAGCGCTTTCAGCGCAGCCTGCACATGACGCTCGGATTCCGTATCCAGCGCCGAGGTGGCTTCATCCAGCAACAGAATGGGGGCGTTTTTCAACATTGCCCGGGCGATGGCCAGACGTTGACGCTGCCCGCCCGACAGGCGAATGCCTTGCTCGCCAACCAGTGTCTCGTAGCCTTGTGGCAATTCCCGGATAAACTCGTCTGCCGCTGCATGCTGGGCGGCCTGTTCGATCTCTTCCTCGGAAGCGCCTTGACGCCCATAGCCGATATTGGCCGAAATCGTATCGTCAAACAGTGTCACTTCCTGACTGACCAGAGCAATGTTGGCGTAGAGCGATTGCTGGGTCACGTCGCGTACATCATGGCCATCAACGGTCACCGAACCGGATGTGACATCGTAAAACCGCGGAATCAGATTGAGGATGGTCGATTTTCCGGCTCCCGATGTTCCGACCAACGCCACGGTTTTACCCGCTGGAACGTCGATATCGAGCCCGTTTAACGCCTGGCTCTCATCATTATAGGCAAAGGTTACCTTACTGAAGCAAACGTTGCCTGCAACCTTGCCCAATGGCTTGGCGCTCTCCCTGTCAACAATCGCCGGTGCCCGGTCCATCACTGAAAACAGGCGCTGCGCACTGGCAAGCCCTTCCTGAATGCTTGAGTTCAGGTTGGCCAGCCGCTTCATCGGCTCGTAAGCCATCAGCAGAGCGGTAATGAACGAGAAAAAAGCGCCTGCTGTTGTTTCGTCTGCGATCACCCGGGAACCGCCATAAACGATCACCACAAAAATCGCCACGCCGCCCAAAGTTTCCATAATGGGGCGCGACAGTTCCCGCGTCCGGGCGGCTTTCAGCGTCAGGCGGAATATGCGCTCCACCACTCCAGCGATCCGTGTTCCCTCATAATTGGCCATGCCATAGGCCTTGACCATTCGAATCCCCTGAAAGGTCTGGCCCAGGACAGTCGTAAACACACCGATTTCCTCCTGGGTATTCGCCGTGACCTTACGCATGCGCTTGCCGATGCGGACAATCGGATAAATAGCGACGGGAAAAACAAAAAAGGAGACCGCCGCCAGTTCCCAATCCTGCCAGAACATCACCCCGACCAGACCGATCAGCGACATCAAATCCTTGCCAACACCCGTCAGGCCATTGGAAACCGCCACCCGCATCTGGTGCACGTCAACGGTAAACCGCGAAATCAGGGTGCCGGAAGGAACGTTGTGGAAAAACGCCAGATCCATGGCCGCCAGATGCGCAAACAGCTTGTTTTGGGTGTCCGCAATGATTTTCAGCCCGACAAAGCTCATCAGCATGGACTGGCCGTAATTGGCCATGCCCTTGGCGAGGAAGGTCCCGATGACAATAAACCCGACCGGCCACAGCATGGCCTCGTTCTTGGCGACAAAAACGTCATCGACGATGGGTTTCATCATATAGGCCGAAAAGGCATTGGCAGCGGCCATCAAAACCATGCAGACAATGGCCAAACCGATCCATCCCACATATCCGTGGATGCTTTCCCGCCACAGGCGGCGCATCAGATAGGATGTGGATTTGGGCGCACCTACCGTCGATTCAATGAATTCAGTCAAAGGCTTACCACCTGTTTTTTAAACGCTGCACCCTATCACGCCTGGCGAAAAGGTTAAATCCCCGCGACAGTCAAACCGTCGACACGCACGGTTGGTGCATTCGTTCCATAGCGGAACTCGAGATCATCCGCCGGCGTCAGATTCTGGAACATATCCAAGAGGCTGCCAGCGATAGTCACTTCATTGACCGGATAGGAAATCTCTCCATTTTCAATCCAGAAACCGCCAGCACCCCGGCTATAATCGCCAGTAATCCCGTTAACCCCCATACCAATCAGCTCTGTTATATAAAAACCCGACGCCACATCACGGATCATATCTTCTCTGGAGATAGATCCGGCATCCATATAAAGGTTGGTTGTCGAAGGCGATGGCGGAGAAGATGTGCCGCGTGATGCATTACCTGTTGTCTGGAGACCCAGCTGGCGGGCCGAATGCAGATCAAGAATCCAGGTCTGTAAAACACCATCCGCAATGATATGGCGTGTCTGTGTCGCAACTCCCTCCGCATCAAAAGCTTTCGAGCGCAATCCACGCTTGCGAAGCGGATCGTCGATAATATTGACGCCATTGGCAAACAGCTGCGCACCCATTTTATCTTTCAGAAACGTCGTCCCCCGCGCCACGGAAGAGCCGTTAACCGCGCCAGACAGATGGCCGACCAGAGAGCTGGAAACGCGCGGATCAAAAATCACCGGAACCTGTGCGGTTTTCACCTTTCTGGGTTTCAGACGCGCCACGGCTTTTTCCCCCGCTGCCCGTCCCAGATCGGAGGCCTCGCGCAGGTCTTCACCATAAACCGCCGTTGAATAATCGTAATCGCGTTCCATGCCGGTGCCTTCACCGGCAACCACCGAAACGCTCAGAGAATGACCCGAACCTTCACGTTGCTGGGCAAAGCCGTTTGTCCCGGCGACGGCCAGTCTGGATTTGCCCCATCCGGCTTCGGCGCCTTCGGAATTGGTGACACCTTTAACCGCGAGAGCAGCCTCTTCCGCATCGCGGGTCCGTTGTTCCAGAACTTCACCGGAGGGCTCTATCGGATCACAATCGTCCAAATCCGGAATGTCCGTCGCCAACAACTCATCCGGCGCCAGGCCACAATAAGGGTCTTCAGGCACAACTTTCGCCATCGAGACGGCCCGCGCAACCAGATCATCAAGCGCCTGTTTGGACAGATCGGATGAAGACACAATAGCCTGGCGCTGACCGATCAAAACCCGCAAACCGAGATCGTAGCCTTCGGAACGCGTCAGGCTTTCCGGCTCGCCTTTGCGGCATGCTGTGGATACGGAGATGCCTTCCACATAAATGGCATCGGCCGCATCGGCCCCAGCCGATTTTGCCTGCGCGACCAGATCCGTTAGATAGCCCAGCGGGTCAGAACTCATACTCAATTTCCGGCTCCTTATTATAGCTTTGCAGCTGACATGACACGGCAATTTGGCAAACCTTAGCCGCGGATGAAACCGATATTTCATTTTCTGGCGTTTTGGTCCCGTTTGTCATAAAAGAATATAGCTATTAGCGGGTTTTAAAAGGCGCAGAATAGATTATATATTTAACAGTAAAGTTAGATAAGACTTTTTTGTACAACATAATATTTATGTATATTAATCCCCTATTTTGACTGAGAAACCATGTCCACAAACACAGCACTGAAGACCGAGGCCTCCAACACAGCCCCCCGACAACAGCTTGAATCGGCTGTTGTCCGATTTGCGGGAGATTCCGGCGACGGCATGCAAGTCACCGGCGGCCAGTTCACCATGTCGGCGGCGCTTGCCGGCAACAATCTGGCAACCTTCCCTGATTTTCCGGCGGAAATTCGCGCCCCCGTTGGCACAACCTTTGGCGTCTCATCGTTCCAGATCAATTTCGGTGCGCGCATCATCAAAACCTCCGGTGATGATTTTGATGTGCTTGTCGCCATGAACCCGGCGGCCCTGTTTGTCGAACTGAAGGGACTGAAACTGGGCGGGTTAATTATCGTTGATGCAGGGTCTTTTTCAGAGCGCAACCTGCGCAAGGCCGGTTATGAGACCAACCCTCTGGAAGACGGCTCACTGGATGCCTACCGGGTGATTGAGCTTGATATCTCGCAACTCACTTTAGAGGCCGTGAAAGATACCGGCCTGACCAACAAGGAAGCCCTGCGCTGTAAGAACTTCTGGACGCTGGGATATGTCTATTGGATGTTCGCTTACAAGCGCAAGGAAACCATCGACTGGTTGCGGTCGAAATTTGCGCGCCGCCCGGAAATCGCCGAAGCCAACATTGCCGCGTTGAATGCCGGACATGCCTTGGGGGAAACATCTGAAGCCGCAGACGGTTTTCAGGGATTTGTCATTCCCGATGCGGACCAGGTGGCACCGGGCCAATACCGGACTGTGATCGGCAGTGAAGCTATTGCCTGGGGCCTGGCAACAGGCGCTAAGCTGGCCGGGTTGAAAATGACCTTTTGTTCCTATCCGATCACACCCGCTTCCTCCGTTCTCCATCATTTGTCCAACATGACGGAATACAATGTCTCAACCTTTCAGGCGGAAGACGAGATTGCGGCGGCCTGCGCCGCTATTGGCGCCTCCTATGCCGGAACCTTGGGTGTCACCTCAAGCTCCGGCCCCGGCATTGCCCTGAAAGGCGAAGCCATTGGCCTGGCCATCGGCATTGAACTGCCGCTGATTATTGTCAACTCGCAGCGCGCCGGACCGTCTACTGGAATGCCGACCAAAACCGAACAGTCCGATTTGTATCAGGCCGTATATGGCCGCAACGCCGATAGCCCGCTGGTCGTCCTCGCCGCCCGTTCACCATCCGACTGTTTTGTTGTGGCGATTGAGGCCGTACGACTGGCGACCAAATATATGACCCCCGTCATGCTGCTCACCGATGGTTATATCGCAAATGCAGCCGAACCCTGGCTGATCCCCGATATTGACGATATCGAGTCTTTTCCCGTCCAGTTCCAAACGGACCCGGAGGGTTTTCATCCCTTTCTGCGCGATAAAAAGACTTTGGCCCGCAATTGGGCGATCCCGGGAACGCCCGGCCTAGAGCATCGCATAGGCGGGATCGAAAAAGACTATGACTCCGGCCATATATCCTATGATCCGGACAACCATCAGAAAATGACAGACGTGCGCGCCGCCAAAATCGACGGTATCGCCAATGACATTGCGCCACAAACCGTTGAAGCCGGCCCCGACAGCGGGCCTATTGCTGTTGTCGGCTGGGGCTCCACTTACGGACCCATCAACCGCGCCGTCTCCAATTTGCTGGATCAGGGTAAAACCGTCAGCCATATCCACCTCTCCAACATCTGGCCGTTACCGGCCAACTTGGGCGCGCTTCTGTCGGGGTTTGAAAAAATTCTGGTTCCGGAAATGAATAACGGGCAATTGCTGACAGTGCTCAGGGCCGAATATCTGGTGGACGCTAAAGGCATTAACAAAGTGACCGGCCAGCCCTTTAAAATCAGAGAACTCGAAGCGGCCATAACCGCCGAGATGGAGGCTTAAGCCATGAACGTTGTTGCCCCCCCCGCCAAATTGACGGCAAAAGATTTCGCCACCGATCAGGAAGTCCGCTGGTGCCCCGGTTGTGGCGATTACGCCATTCTGAAAGGAGTTCAGAAGACATTGGCCGATCTGCAGGCGGTTCCGGAAAAAACAGTCTTTATTTCCGGCATCGGTTGCGCTGCCCGGTTCCCCTACTACATGGCGACCTATGGCTTCCATACGATCCATGGGCGCGCGCCGTCCTTTGCGACCGGCGTCAAACTGGCTAATCCGGACCTGGATGTCTGGGTGGTTTCCGGAGACGGCGATGCCCTGTCCATTGGCGGCAATCATCTCATTCACATGCTGCGCCGGAATGTTAATTTACAGTTCTTGCTGTTCAACAACGAAATTTACGGCCTGACCAAGGGCCAGTATTCGCCGACATCGCGGGCCGGAACGCGATCGCCCTCAACGCCGCTAGGTTCCATCGACAACCCGATCTCTGCCACCCAACTGGCCCTGGCTGCAGGCGCGCGCTTTGTTGCCCGCTCCATCGACAGCCAGCAAAAGCACTTACCCGTTGTCCTGACTCGCGCCCATGAACATATCGGCACATCCTTTGTCGAGATTTTCCAGAACTGCATTGTCTATAACGATGGTGTGTTTTCTGATTTTACGGCAAAACCGAATATTGCCGAAAGGCAGATTGCCGTTGAGCATGGCAAACCGCTGCTGTTTGGTGCCGATATGACAAAGGGATTGCGGATCAAACCCGGGACTTTCGAACTGGAAGTGGTGACCATCGGAGAAGACGGCATTACCGAAGCCGATATCGCGATCCACGACGAGACCAACAAGGTGCTGGCAACCTTGCTGGCAAGTATGGATGGGCCCAACTTCCCCGTTGCCATCGGTGTCCTCTACTGCAACCCAGCACCCAGCTATGAAGAGGGCGTCAAAGCCATCTATGAATCCGCGCCCGCGCAAACAGGCGGTGACCTGAACGCATTATTGAGAAGCGGACATACGTGGCAGGTTGACGGTTAGTCCGGCACCTGTTTACTCTGCGACATGCCGCTTAATATTGCTATCATCGGATCGGGGCCAGCCGGGTTTTATACCGCGGATGCGTTGTCGCGCGCCTGCCCGGAATGCCGTATTGATTTCATTGAAAAGTTGCCAACGCCTTTTGGCCTGATCCGGGGCGGCGTTGCGCCGGACCACCAGACGACCAAACGGGTTGCCAGAAAATACGAAAAAACCGCCTTGATGGAACATGTCAACTTTTACGGCAACGTGGAAATTGGTCGCGATGTTTCATTGGTCGAGCTGCGCCAGATGTACGACGCGGTGGTATTGGCAGTCGGCGCACCGGGTGACAAGAAACTGACTATTCCCGGAGCCGACAAGGAAGGTGTGCATGGATCCGCCGCCTTTGTCGGCTGGTACAACGGCCATCCGGATTTTCGCGATCTGGAGCCAGATCTGAACACCAAGACGGCGGTTGTCATCGGCAATGGCAATGTGGCCATGGATGTGGCGCGGGTTCTGTTGCGCTCGCCCCGTGGCATGGCGGAATCCGATTTGCCAGATCATGTGGCCGCGATGATCCATTCCGCGCCAATCACCGACGTTTATATGGTCGGGAGACGCGGTCCGGCGGACGCCAAGTTCACCAATGTTGAACTGCGCGAAATGGGCAATCTGGAAATGACCGCGCCGCGGGTTAAAAAAGAGCAGTTGCCGGATGATGTGGACGTTGCCCTGGCGCCTTATGAAGAGCGCGACCGTCGAGTCCGTGCCCGCAACATTGAAACCCTTTGGGAATTTGCCGAGCGCGCCGACGAAGACAAACCCAAGAGCGTGCATTTTGAGTTTTTCGCTTCCCCGGTGGAAATTCTGGGTGGTGACAAGGTGGAAGCCGTGCGCTTTGAAAGGATGATCGTCGACAACTGCAAGACCTGCGGCACCGGCGAGATGTTCGACATCGAATGTGGTCTGGTCATTCCCTCCATCGGATATCGCGCCGAGCCTCTGGAAGGTGTGCCCTACGATGAATCGAAAGGCATTATCCCCAATGACAACGGGCGCATAGAGCCAGGGCTCTATGCCGTCGGCTGGATCAAACGCGGCCCCAGCGGGGTTATCTCGTCAAACCGGCCGGATGGCGAAACCGTCGCGGAATTTATCTGCGATGAGGTGAAAGCAGCCTCCGATCATGGGGGCCGTGACGATCTGGAGATCCTCCTGCAAAAACGCAATGTACGATGGGTCAGCTATGCGGACTGGCAAAGGCTGGAGGCGATGGAAATCGCCGCCGCCGAAGGTCCGGCCCCGCGCAAAAAATTTGTCACCGTTGAAGACATGATTGAGGCTCTTGACGGCGATACCAACTCACTCAGGAGAGACACTCAATGAGCCCAGAGACATATGCCGGAAACCTCACGCCGGAAGAAGCCTGGGAGCTCCTGAAAGCGGATGACCGGGCCGTGCTGATTGACGTTCGCACGGAAGCCGAGTTTTCCTTTGTCGGCGTTGTCGATATGTCGAGCCTTGGTAAAAAAACTGTCTATGCGAGCTGGCTGTTCTATCCGAGCATGGATCTAAACCCGGACTTCACCGCCGAGCTGACAAAACAGAACTTTGATAAAGACCAGCCATTGCTGTTTTTATGTCGCTCCGGTGTGCGATCAAAAAACGCAGCCATTACCATGACTAATCTGGGCTTCAGCAAATGCTATAACATTGCCTCAGGCTTTGAAGGCGATAAAGATGATAACCTGCACCGGGCGTCACACAACGGCTGGAAGCATGCCGGACTGCCATGGATTCAGGAATAACCCGTTAGCCAACAGCCGCCAATGCCTGGCGCAAATCATCCTTAATATCTTCGGCATCTTCAAGACCAACCGATAACCGGACCAGCCCTGGTGTAATGCCAAGTTCAAGTCGGGCGTCCTCGGTCAGGCGCTGATGGGTGGTCGTCGTCGGATGCGTCGTCAGGCTTTTTGAATCGCCCAGATTGTTGGAGATATCGATCAACTTCAGAGCCTTCAAAAACCGGAAGGCACCATCCTTACCACCCTCGATCTCGAACGACACCATGGTCCCGCCCTTACTCATCTGCTTCAAAGCCAGTTCGTGCTGCGGGTGGTTTTTCAGGCCCGGATAGATAACCTTTGAAATCCGGCTTTCCGTACCCAGAAAATCAGCAATCTTTTCCGCATTCTGGCAATGGCGTTCAACGCGCAGGTCCAGCGTTTCCAAGCCCTTCAACATGATCCAGGCATTGAACGGGCTCATGGACGGCCCGGTGTGGCGAAAAAACGGCTCCAGACAATCAGACAGGTAACTTTCGTCATTAAACAGGATAGCACCGCCCAGCGCCCGGCCCTGGCCGTCAATATGTTTGGTCGCCGAATACATAACGATATCGGCACCCAGTGCCAACGGGCTCTGCAGCACGGCCGTGGCAAATACGTTATCAACAACCACCCGTGCGCCCGCCTGATGCGCCAATTCGCTGACCGCGGCAATATCAATAACTTCCAAAGTCGGGTTCGATGGCGTTTCCATAAACACACAAACCGTTGGTTTGGACAAAGCATCGCGCCACTGATCCAGATCAGTGCCATCCACCAGAACGGTTTCAACACCGTACTTCGGAAGCTGTTCGGTCAGAATATAGTTGCAAGAGCCGAACAAGGCCCGCGATGCAACAATCCGGTCTCCAGCTTTGACCTGTGAGGCGATGGCGGCAAACATGGCGGCCATACCGCTCGACGTGCCGACGCAAAACTTTGCCCCTTCCAGCAGGGCGAGGCGTTGCTCGAACATGGAGACGGTGGGATTGGCGTAGCGCGAATAGATATATCGCTTGCTCTCGCCCTTAAAGGCGGCTTCCGCTTCTTCCGGCGAGCCGTAGACATAACCCGATGTCATATACAGGGCTTCGCTGGTTTCTTCGAATGGCGAGCGCATGAGCCCACCGCGCACCAGTTGCGTCGCTTTGCGCCAAGAATTTTCTGAGTCATTTGCATCGTTGCTCATGATGCGTCTCCTACCTGTTTGGAGTTTCCTCCAATAATAAAGCCCTCATCGGCTAGGATCAGGGCTGAACAGGCTCCGACCTTTTAGCCGATTATTTAACGTGGCCGCAAGCTGGTCAGCCAAATCACCACGTAGGCGCATCATACGAAATTCTTAATCCAGGTCAATCGTCAAATTGTTCCGAAACAAAATTGGGTCTCGATTCAGGATATGATCCCGCCCTTACTTGCTGATAGGTAAATTGAAAAAGAAACGTGCGCCTTTTCTCCGTTCAACATCCAGTTTCATAACACCATTATGCCGCTCAATGATCGATCGTGCGATACTCAGACCAAGTCCAGTGCCTCGCTTTTCCCGGCTGTCCGAAGAATCAACCTGCGTAAATTGCTCAAAAACCTGTTCGTGATATTGAACGGGAATACCGGACCCATCGTCTGAAACGGAAACCTCAACCACATCGTTGCGAGCCGTTACTTCAATAACCACGTCCCCACCATCCGGTGAAAACTTTGCTGCATTGGATATCAAATTCGAAATAACCTGGGTCAAACGATAGGAATCGGCCAAAACCCGAATCCCGGATACAGGTCGCTCGAAACGGATCGTGACACCATGTGCATAGGCAAATCCCTGGTTCGCCTCAACAGCTTCAGCCACCAGATGCGACAGGTCTAACACTTGAAAGTCAAAAACCATCATATCAGAACTGAGTTTTTCCGTATCAAGGATGTCATTCACGAGATTAATCAGGCGATCGGAGTTTCGTGTGGCAATCGACACCAAAGACTTGACCTGATCCGGCAGGTCACCAAAAACACCATAATCAATCAGCGATAACGATCCCTTGATCGACGTTAATGGCGTACGAAGTTCATGACTAACGGTCGCAATAAAAGTGCTTTTCATTTACTCGAGCCTTTTACGCTCGGTGATGTCGCGCATGATCGCCGTAAAAATCGGTTCTTGCCCCATGTTCGATATGGAAAGAGAGACCTCTAACAGAACATCGCTGCCATCCTTCCTGCATCCGGACACATCGAAGGTCTTGGCCTTTATATTTGAACCCGTCCCGTCCCCTGCTTCTCTAAGCCGCTGCGAAAATGTGTCCCGATGGCGACTGGAGATCAAGATTCCAATATCTTGTCCGATTGCGTCCAATGCGCGAACACCAAAAATTTCCTCCGCAGAGTGGTTAAATGACGTGATTTTGTTGGAAGGGTTAATTGTTACGATTGCATCGGCGGCGGTATCAACGATCTCACGAACACGTTGCTCACTTTCTCGCAATTCAGTCTGGCTCAATTGCAGGTCCCGATGCTGTTTTTTAATTGTCTGATCGGCACGCCGGATAACCTGAAAAAGAATAATATAAAGCAGCCCCAAAGCGGCAGCTAATGCCAGAAACACATGCAGGACGTGATGATCAATATCAGCCAGCAACAATGTGGTATCGGAAAAAATCTGGAACGCTCCAACCACTTTTCCCTGATTGTCGTAAAAAGGCAAATAGCTGGATAGAATATCCTGGCTGCCAAGCGATTGCGCTATAGGATCATCGGCGGCCAAATGGATAATTTGCGATGCAGGCATTCCACCACTCGCCGTTACAAAGCCCGGATCCGTCTGCCTGTTCCGGGTACTTTGTTCAGGTGCTGTCGAAAACAGAACCAGACCTTTGAGATTAAGGATATCAACTCTCAGAACGGGGAGGTTTTTGATTTGGGTTGCCAGATCTGCCGCAATTTCCTGAGTTTTCTCCCCGCTCAGCGCCGACTCGTTTTCCGCGTCTTTTACCCGGCTTAAATAAGCGCCAAAGTCCTCCCAGATATGGTTACCAACCGACTGGGCAAGAATCTCGTTTTGCCGCTGTCCCACATTGATCAGGTCTTCCACCGACAAATGCCGAAAGAATATCATCAGTAACGCAACAATAAGTATAATACCGATTGCACTAGCGATAGAAAAATAGCGCAGGAGCTTAAACACCTGCTTAGCTCTTTCTGAAAGTTATCATACCTGAATGATAGTCGATTTATGCCCGGAAGAAAGTCTGAATCCCTTTTCCATCATTGCCCTGTTCAACAATCGCAGGGTACCGGACGGGGCCCTTTGAAAAAGTCACATCAAGGCTATATTTTTCGATATTCATCCCTATATTAAGATTCTCCTTCACTACCAAGAGGACTTTCCCGATGACCAATCTTGTCGAAACTGACAAACTGTTTTTTGACCGCACCGAGATGGATATTGACCGGGTCGGCAAGATTGTCGATGACGCTCTGGCCTCCGCTGACGACGGCGAGCTCTATCTGGAATATGAACAATCGGAATCCATTGTCCTTGATGACGGCAAGATCAAATCCGCCTCTTATGACACAGCACAAGGTTTTGGTCTGCGCGCCATTTCCGGCGAGACCACCGGCTTTTCCCACGCCACCGAACTTTCCGAACCGGCGTTGAAACGCGCGGCAAGTACCGTCGAGGCGGTTAGCCGGGGCCGCGGCGGGACCATGTCGGAAGGTCCGATTGGCACAAACCGCGCCCTTTATACCGACGACAACCCGCTGCTTAATATGAGGTTTGAAGCCAAAGTCGACCTGCTTGGTCAGATGGACGCCTATGCCCGGGCCAAGGACCCGCGGGTCAAACAGGTCTCTGCTTCGCTCAACGGCCAATGGCAGGCCATTCAGATTATTCGGGTGGGCGGCGACCGCCTGGCGGACATTCGCCCCCTTGTCCGCCTTAACGTTTCGGTTGTTGTTGAACAGGACGGGCGCATGGAAAACGGCGGTTATGGTATTGGTGGACGCCTCGACTTCGAGAGCTTCGTGACGCCCGACGCTTGGCAAGGCGCTGTTGACGAAGCGCTCCGTCAAGCTCTGGTCAATCTGGAATCGGTGCCCGCACCGGCCGGTGAGGTTCCGGTTGTGCTCGGCCCCGGCTGGCCGGGCATCCTGCTGCATGAAGCCATCGGCCATGGCCTCGAGGGCGATTTCAATCGCAAAGGAACATCCGCCTTTGCCGGCCTGATGGGCCAGCGGGTCGCATCGCCAGGCGTCACTGTCGTTGATGACGGGACCATAAATGACCGGCGCGGCTCCTTGAGCATTGATGACGAAGGCACCCCAACTCAAAAAACCGTGCTGATTGAAGACGGCATCCTGACTGGATATCTGCAGGACCGCATGAATGCGCGACTGATGGGCGGCAAATCAACCGGCAATGGACGCCGTCAGAGTTACGCCCATGCCCCCATCCCGCGTATGACCAATACCTATATGCTGAATGGCGACAAAGACCCGGAAGAAATCATGAAATCCGTCAAAAAAGGTGTATACGCTGTCAGTTTTGGCGGCGGTCAGGTCGACATCACTTCAGGAAAATTCGTTTTTTCCTGCACCGAAGCCTACGCCATTGAAGATGGCAAGGTTGGCGCGCCACTGAAAGGCGCAACACTTATCGGCAACGGCCCTGACGTTTTGACTCGCGTCTCAATGATTGGCAATGACATGGAGCTTGATCCGGGCATTGGAACTTGCGGTAAGGAAGGACAAGGGGTGCCCGTTGGCGTTGGTCAGCCAACCCTGCTGATCGACAATATTACCGTCGGCGGCACGGCTGTTTAATCTGCTGCGGGAACGCAATCCGATCATTTATGCCTGTCTGGCGATGGTCGGCGCCTGCTCATTGTATGCCTTAACATCGCTTCTCGCCAAAACCCTGGGGCTGGGCGTTCAGGGACCGCCCCTGCATCCCTTACAGGTCAGTGCGGGCCGGTTTTTCTTTGCGTTTCTGGCGCTTTCGGCATTCAGCCTGTTCCATCCCCCACCCCTCAAGGGTGCATTATGGTCCCTGCATGCGGGACGCTCCATTTGCGGCTGGATCGCCGTGACTCTGATGTTTGCAGCCGCCGCCCGAATGCCACTGGCAGAAGCCACCGCCATCAGTTTTTTAAGCCCCATTGTCACCATGACTTTGGCCATTCCATTACTGGCCGAGCGTGTTGGCCCCATTCGCTGGTTTGCCGCCGGGATATCCATGGCGGGCGGGATCATTCTGATCCGTCCGGGAACGGAAGCCTTTCAGCCGGCCGCTCTGCTGGCTCTCGGATCCGCCCTGCTTATGGGGCTTGAAATCATTTTCATCAAAAAACTGAGTAGCGTCGAACCACCGTTACGCATCTTGCTGATCAACAATGCCATCGGTGCGCTTATATCGGTCACTGCCGCCTTCTTTGTCTGGATCATGCCAAGCCCGACCCAGTTTGGCCTGCTCGCTCTGCTGGGCGTCAGCATGGCCTGCGGGCAAAGCCTGTTTATCCAGTCCATGCGCAATGCCGAGGCGAGCTTTGTGATCCCGTTTTCCTACTCGACCCTGATCTTCGCAACCATTTATGACTTCACTTTATTTGGCGAATTTCCGGACGCGTTAAGCCAGTTGGGCGCACTGGTTATCGTTTTGGGGGCTATTTTGCTGGCTTGGCGGGAAAATATGGTGCGCAAACGCCACAGCAATTTATCCTGACCAAATCCACATCAGGCCTGTTCCGTTTCCACATTCCGTGTCTTCGGGAATTTCATAAACACGGTCGTGCCATGCCCCAACTCACTTTCAATTTCCAGGCGGCCTCCATGGAGTTCCATCAGCCTTTTTGACAGATTAAGGCCGAGACCCGAGCCTTCTTTATTGACCCGCATGGGGTCGCTGATCTGTTCAAAAGGGTTGGTCACTCTTGAAATATCTTCGGACGCAATACCAATGCCGTTATCCTCAACGGCAATCCTTATTCCACCTTCCCCGGAAGTCTCCAGACGGGTTATTATCCGTCCTTGATTGCCGGTGAATTTGATTGCGTTCGATAAGAGATTGAGCAGGATTTGTTTCAACTTGATTCCGTCAGCCTTCAACATCGGCAGATTATCACCAACAACCAGTTTGACGGTTATGCCTTTCATTTGCGCGCGCTCTTTCATCATGGCGATGCAATCGGCGATGCTTTGCGCAGGATCAATGACTTCCTCCTGCAGGTTCTCCTCACCGGCTTCAATTTTAGCGAGATCAAGAACATCACCGATGATTCTCAGCAAATGGCTGCCAGCTTCGTTGATGATATTGACATAGTCATGATTGTTCTGGCTGCCAACGTCGCCATAAACCTTGTCTTTCAGCATTTGCGAAAAACCGATAATGGCGTTCAGAGGCGTTCTAAGTTCATGGCTCATGTTGGCGAGAAACTCGGATTTTGAGCGATTGGCAAAAATTGCCTCGTCAATCGCTGCCCGAAGCTCTTTGGTCCGTTCCGCAACCAATTTTTCTAGATTTTCGTTAAAGGCTTTTGCCTTTTCCTCAGCCGTCTTCTGTTTGGTGATGTCCGTATAAACAGCTACATACCCACCTTTTTCAAGTGGAAACCGGCGGACATGTATGATCCGACCATCCAGCATGGCAAAGACTTCTTCCGACTGGGAACCGGCATTGGTAATCCGTTGGAATTCCTGATCCGCCAGTTTCTCCGGGTCACCGTCACCCCCCGCATTGAGTTTTCGCGCGACATGCGTAAGCAGCTCTTTCATATGCATACCCGGGCGCAGAATTTCTTCAGGATTATACCAGAAATCCGGACAGCACTTACTCCAGACAACCAACCTGTAATCAGAATTCCAGACGACAAACCCCTGATCGATGGAATCCATCGTCAATTGAATGATCATGGCATGCCGCGACAGTTCAGCTGTACGTTCTTTGACGAGGCGATGAAAACGGATGGTCTGAAATGCCAGAAAACAAAAGAGAGCGGCAATTAAGACCGTAACTAGGGAGCCACCAATCCGGATCAGATTCACCGAAACCTTTTCCGGCCCCCCCAAATACTCAGGCATGATATCCCAATTCAATGTCCAGGGAGCGTATCCGGCGGTGATCCGGATGGTTTCCGTGAAAACTGTTTGGTCAGATGCTTTATTGCCACCTAGAATGGGGATAACGCGCATTTCCGCACGGGCTTCGCCATCCCGCTCGGCAAGTCTGAGATGCATACCCGCAGGCATTTGAACAGCTGTCAGACGGGCGAAAAAGTTTTCCAGGTTCAGTGTCGCAAGAAGAACGCCAGACAGATCATCAGCAACTGTGGTGATCGCCACGGGCACATACCAGTCTCCATTTGCACCTGTAAATGCGTGCCCGATAACAACATCACCGGGCAGCCGCCGGGCGCGCTGGATCGCATCGCGCATCGCAGGGTGTGTGGTCAGGCTGGCATTTTCCCGGATCAGTCCGTCATCGCGGGCGCGCAAAACAACGACATAATGTTCCGCTTCATCCGAAGCCGCCGTACGAGCATCTCCGACATCAGTAATCGGCACGCCCTGCCGCTGTTCATAGGCTGCCCGTTCAGAGCGGGGAACCGGCAAGGCAAAGGCAAAATTGTCAAAATTGATATCTGAATCCCAGAATTTCGCATTTTCCAGAAGATCCAGAAACGGCAAGGCACCAAGCGAATTCCGGACCCGGAACTGGCTCGAGATTGCGCGCAGTTTAACCTCCAGTTTGCCAACCCAATAAACGACGGAATCGCTCATACGGACCGCATCCAAACGGCCACTGGACTCCCAGGCTTGAAAAGCCGAAGCCCCCAACCGCTGCGCATTCCAAAATGACGCGCCAATGCCCAGCACCAGAAACAGCAAGACCGAAATTGAAATCAAAATTTTGCGGGCATTGAACGCCAAGAAAACTCCCCCCAAGCACTTAAGTGCATTATGCCGGGATTTACACACATGCATACAGGATTGTCACATGTATCACCCAACCACTGACGACCCATATTACATGCATAGTTATGCAAAACAGCAATTATTTTCATAATTGCTGATATCGTCAGTGATCAAGGTCACATGGTGATTATTGTAACTTTTTCAGGTGAAATCGCTAGGGGGTTCGGCCCAAACGCTAGTGGACGGTTTGCGATGCCGTATGTGTGATTGCTGGCAAACCGGTTTCAACCGAGGCCGATCTACGGCGCAGCATCAGCCCGCGTTCCTTTAATACTTTAGCCAACGCCAATACAGGCCCCCGCGCACAGCGTACGGCAGCTGGCGGCAACCAGCATTCCAGCATCCGGTCCGTTTCCTGACCGCGATCATCCTGCTGGCTGGCTGCAATGCAGGCCAGCAGACGATGTTCGTCATCGCTCAGCATTGTGCATTTCACACATCCGATATCGACATGGGTTTTGGCCGAAGTGGCGATAACACACATCAAGTCATCCAAAGCATGCTGGGCCGTGGGTGCACCGGCCAATTTAAAGCCATGCCTCAGGATAGGTTCCACGTTAACGCGTTTCGTATAAGCCTGAACCCAGAGCCGAATGGCCCAAAGCATGAGTTGCTCGCCAAAAGGCAAATCCGATAATTCTGCCGGGATCATTGCGCTGCGGAGACTGCCCATATTCCCCCCTGATCAAATGGTTAAAACACGCTCATTCATCAGCAAAGAATATTGAGCAATTGCAAATGACTGTCACTTGCATATTAGCAAGGAAATCAGTAAATGCAATTAATAATCATTATTAACTTAAAAATCCCATCCCGAACCACCAAGTCGTCACTCAGAAGGTTAGGGAAAGATCCTATTCGTCAAATTTTTAGGCGGCTCTTTTGGCGTTTCCGCCGCGTTTCCACTGGGGTTTGCGAGACCGGGAATTATTACCGCCACCAGAACCGCGGCGCCCCCCACCCCGACTTTTGCGTACCGGATGGCCCGGATCAAGCGCAATGTCCGGGGCATGGTAGGTGTGGTCTTCGTTCACCGGCACGCTTTGGCGAATGGTTTTTTCAATATCGTTCAGATAGGCTTTTTCTTCGATGTCACAGAAGGAAATGGCCGTACCCGATGCGCCAGCCCGGCCGGTGCGGCCAATACGATGCACATAACTGTCCGGCTCGTTCGGCAGATCGAAATTAATGACATGGGTAATCCCGTCCACATCGATCCCCCGCGACGCAATATCCGTCGCCACAAGTGCGCGAACCTTACCGTTGGTGAAGCCTTTGATGGCCCGTTCGCGCTGGCTCTGGCTTTTATTGCCATGGATAACGCCGGTTTGCACGCCCCCCTTCTCCAGATGCCGGGCAACCGCATCCGCGCCATGTTTGGAGCGGGTAAAAATCAAAACCCGTTCAATGGCCTCGTCGCGCATGAGCTCGCCCAACAAGGCCCGTTTTTTGTCTTTATGTACAAACATGACCCGCTGCTCGACACGGTCCGCTGTCGTCGCCACGGGAGCCACTTCAACTTTCACCGGGTGGTCGAGCAGACTTTCCGCCAGGCCGCGCACTTTTTTCTCCATGGTCGCGGAGAACATGGCGGTTTGGTGCGGGGTTGGCAAAGCTGCCGCAATCAGTTTTACATCCGGGGCAAAGCCCATATCGAGCATCCGGTCAGCCTCGTCGAGAATAAACATTTCAACGAAATCGAGCCGCACACAACCCTGACGCTTGAGGTCAAGCAGGCGGCCCGGTGTGGCGACCAGAATATCTACACCATGATGCAGCGCGCTGATTTGCCCGCGAATGGATATGCCGCCATAGGCAACAGCCGTTTTCAGACGTAAATGGCGGTTGTAGGTTTTGATGCAGGCAAAAATCTGGTTTGCCAGTTCACGGGTTGGTGCCAGCACCAGGGCCCGCACGCCGCGTTTAACCCGCGGGCCATCCGTTTCTGCCAGACGGTGCAGCATTGGCAGGGAAAACGCTGCCGTCTTGCCCGTTCCGGTTTGTGCGATCCCCATCAGATCTTTACCGTCCTGTAAGGGCGGAATGGCGCGGGCCTGAATGGGAGTCGGCGTTGTGTAACCTTCTTCGGCTATAGCGCGAAGCAGGGGTTGGGCCAGATACAGGCCCTCAAAATCAGTCATGTTGTTATTCTCTTCCACATAATTATTGAGCGATGGGTTGGGCAAAAGGCCCAAACTTCGGACGGGGGCAAATGCCAACAACCGTCTAACGAAACGCCCTTAATGTCGGAAAGAAACCAGGCCATACTGTTGGCAAGACATCGAAAATTCAACGCGATGGGAGTGTCGCTGGCGGCAGAGGGCGCTTTTTTTGCCAAAAAGTCAAGCTCCACGTAATGCCGTTACCTTTTCCGCATCATAAATAGCGTGCCTGATCATCCCCAGGCTATTATAGCCTGACCCGATCCTTGAGAACACAGACGAACGGACCCTTATGACAAAACCCCTTATCATGCTGCAGTCCATGCCCACGCCGGAGGACTTTTACAGGCTTTACTGGAACCGACAGCCTTTCGCCGTTCAGGGCGCCATACCGAAAGCCACCATGGACACACTAATCTCTGCCGATGAACTGGCAAGTCTCGCCATGGAAGAAGGCCCGCAGTCGCGCATGGTGGTAACCGCCGGCAGCCCGCAGGACTGGACCTGCCGATTTGGGCCCTTCGATGAGGACGACTTCACAAATGCCGGCGACGCCGACTGGAGCCTGCTGGTTCAGAACGTCGAGCAGTTCCACCCCGAAACAGCCCGCTTGCTGCCCCATTTCAACTTCGCACCGCGCTGGATGATGGACGACATCATGGTCAGCTTTTCCGCAACGGGGGGATCTGTCGGCGCGCATCTCGACAGCTATCATGTCTTTCTGGTTCAGGGACAGGGTATGCGCCGCTGGACAGTCAGCCACAAACCCACTCCCGATGCGGCATTTATCGAAGGCATGGAACTGAAAATTCTCAAGCAGCCGATTGACGGCGCCACTATTGAGGTTCAATGCGGTGACGTTTTGTATATCCCGCCCGGATACGGCCATGAGGGAACAACACTTGAGCCAGCCCTGACCTTTTCCATTGGTTTTCTGGGGCCAAAAGTTTCCGAACTGTTCAGCAGCTACGCACAATATCTATCGCAACGGGAAGACAGCGACAGCCGCTATGTGGGCCAAGACCTTTCCCCGGTGAGTGCCGGGTTTTCAATTTCACAGGAAGCTTTCACACAACTGCGGAGCACCCTCGCAAGCCATTTGAACGCCAAAGACTTCGCGCAATGGCTTGTCGCCCAATTTACGGAATCCGCCCATGAGGAATTGGCCAACTTTGGTGTTCGCGATACTTGTTTGACAAAGGATGCCTTCCGCCAGCAACTCAAGGCGGGCGCCGGCTTGATCAAACCTCTGTATGTGAAATGCGCCATGACACATGCGGCATCCGGAGAGCCCCTTCTTGGCATTGATGGTGAGACGTTTGTTCTCGACGCACATCAGGCCCTGCTGGTCGGGAAACTGCTTAGTGAAAAAATTATCGATATAAACAACACCCCGGAACTCCTTGAGAACGCCGTATCTGTGGATTTTCTGCTCACTTTGTACAACCATCAGGCCCTTGAATTCGCCGATCCGGCATAATCGGTTTTGCGTTGCAATATCAGTTATATGCTTTAAGAGGACCGGACATTCCAAATCCACCAAAAAATTGGACATATCCGACGTGACCAACAAGCCAACGCTTGCAGCCTTCGCTGCTCGCCTATCTATTTCCGATTGGGCGGCGCCTGATCAAATATCGTTTACACCGGGCCGCATCAAAACCGAACTGCTTTCCGGTCTGACCGTCGCCCTGGCGCTCGTCCCGGAAGCCGTGGCTTTCGCTTTTGTCGCGGGCGTGAACCCGCTGGTCGGTTTGTATGCCGCCTTCATCGTCGGTCTGATTACGGCCGTTATAGGCGGCCGCCCCGGCATGATTTCCGGTGCCACCGGTGCGCTTGCCGTCGTTATGGTCGCATTGGTCGCCCGGCATGGCGTTGAATATCTGTTTGCCACCGTTGTCCTGATGGGCATTCTGCAAATTCTGGCAGGCGTGTTCCGGCTCGGCAAATTCATCCGCCTGGTCCCGCATCCGGTCATGCTGGGTTTTGTCAATGGCCTTGCCATTGTCATCTTTCTGGCCCAGTTGACACAGTTTCAGGTCATGGGACCGGACGGCGTCAAAGTCTGGATGAGCGGTTGGCCATTGGCGACGATGCTTGGGCTGGTGGCCCTAACCATGGCCATCATCTGGCTCATGCCGAAAATCACCAATGTGTTTCCGGCACCCCTTGCCGGGATCGCTATTGTTGCCGGTCTGGTAATTTATTTCGGCATCGACGTGCCCAGGGTCGGTGACCTGGCGTCCATCAAGGGTGGCCTGCCGGAATTCCATATCCCCATGGTCCCGATGACGTTCGAGACTTTGGAGATCATTTTTCCCTTTGCCCTCGTTCTTGCCGCCATTGGCCTGATCGAAAGCCTGCTGACCCTCAACTTGGTTGGAGAGATCACCAATCAGGGTGGTGGCGCCTCGCAGGAATGTATTGCCCAAGGTATTTCCAACACGGTTACCGGTGTTTTCGGTGGCATGGGTGGTTGCGCGATGATCGGCCAATCCATGATCAACGTGAAATCCGGGGGCCGGACCCGACTTTCCGGTATTACTGCCGCCTTATGTCTGCTTGCCTTCATCCTCGTCGCCTCCAGCCTGATCGAGCAAATTCCGTTGGCCGCTCTAGTCGGCGTGATGTTCATGGTTGTCATTGGCACCTTTGCCTGGCAAAGCCTGACCATCCTGCGTCGTATCCCTCTGACCGACGCACTTGTGATGATTCTGGTCACCATCGTGACCGTGGCAAGCGATCTGGCGATTGCCGTGGTTGTCGGCGTTATTGTTTCCGCCCTCGCCTATGCCTGGAACAACGCAACCCGTATTCATGCCTCTGCTCATGTGACGCCGGAAGGCGCACGGGTCTATCAGATCGAAGGCCCGCTGTTTTTTGGATCTATGGATGGGTTTGCCGAAATTTTCAGCCCCGATACGGACCCCAGTGTGGTCATTGTCGATTTTATGAACAGCCGCGTGGTTGACCAGTCCGCCTTGCAAGCTATTGAAGCTCTAGCCTCAAAATATGAAGCGAATGGCAAAACCCTGCAACTCCGACATCTGTCGCGCGACTGTCACCGCCTGCTCAAAAAGGCTGGCCAGTTGATGGTCGATTCCGACGATGACCCGAACTACGGTCTAGCTGTCGATTATTCAGTGAAAACAGGAATCCTTGGCGGCGGCCACTGAGCCCTAATAGGCGTATTCCGTATAAACCGGCTTTACAGACTGATGCCAGCGCCGTTCATAGGCGCAAAGCAGTTCATCCGCAGGGGTCATGCCGGTTTCGGCTATCTGGAACAGGGGTTTCAGGAAATGGGTTTCATCCAGCCCAACGCTGTCCAGAACCCCCCGGTTTTTCAGACCCTGATGCGAAATTTGCAATGCATCCAGTGCGACCTCGCGAACCGTTCGGTTACGGAACTCCGCTTTAAGGGCCGTACGCGGGACTTCTGAGCGTAAATGGGCATGTTCTTCCGGCGTCCAGTCTTTGATCAGATCGTAGGCCGCATGACGGGCCTCCGCATCATAGAGCAGGCCGACCCAGAACGCCGGTAAGGCGCACAGCCGGTCCCAGGGGCCGCCATCAGCGCCGCGCATTTCCAGAAATTGCTTGAGACGCACTTCCGGGAAAGCAACGCTCAATTGGTCTTCCCAGTCCTTGATTGTCGGATAGTGGCCCGGATAGGCGGGCAGTTTGCCGGCCATGAAATCGCGGAACGACTGGCCGGCCGCATCGATATATTTGCCATCGCGATAGACAAAATACATGGGCACATCAAGAATGTAATCGACGTATCGCTCGAAACCAAAACTCTCTTCAAAAACAAATGGCAAGGTTCCACAGCGGCCCGGATCGGTATCGGTCCAGATGTGGCTGCGGTAGGATAAAAAGCCGTTGGGCTTACCGTGTTTGAACGGCGAATTGGCCCACAGCGCGGTGGCGATAGGCTGCAAGGCCAGGGAAATGCGAAACATCTCAACCATGGTCTGCTCGGTATCGAAATCCAGGTTAACCTGTACGGTACAGGTCGTTTTCATCATTTCCAGACCGAGCGTGCCCACCTTCGGCATATAGTCGCCCATGATCTTGTAGCGGCCCTTGGGCATCCACGGCATGTCCTCAGTGCGCCCATCGGGACGGTAGCCGAGGCCAAGAAAACCAATACCCATTTCGGAGGCGATGGTTTTCACCTGCTGCAAATGGCCGGAAACCTCACTACAGGTCTGGTGTATATTCTCCAGCGGTGCACCGGAAAGTTCCAGTTGTCCGGCAGGCTCCAGAGAAATAGCACCTTTCCCCTGTTTCAGGGCAATCACATTTTCGCCTTCATAAATAGGCTCCCAGCCGAAACGCTGAAGCCCGTTCAGCAGTTTCGCAATGCCATTTTTTTCGGTATAGGTAAGCGGGCTGAAATCCGCCAGATGATAAGGGAACTTTTCATGTTCCGTGCCAATCCGCCAATCCGATTGCGGTTTGCATCCGGCCTGCATGTAGTCAATAAGCGGTTGTTTACCGGTTATGGGTTCACCGGGAGTTTGGGCGCCATCAGCCATCACGTTTCCTCGTCTGTCTTCCCGCCATTTTTGGCGTTGTGACAATGAAATAACCTGATTTATTGTCAGGTCAATGCCCCTAAACAGGCTAGCGCAGAAATGACCGCCGTTTCAGCCCGCAAAATCCGCGGCCCCAAATCGATAAAAGTCACAAAATCAAAGGTTTTCAGCCGTTCCAACTCACTCGCCTGAAAGCCGCCCTCCGGCCCGATCAAAATTCCGTAATCATGAAATTTTTGTCTTTTTGATGAAATAACTTCAGCAATGGGACGCCCGCCCCCAGTCTCGTCACCAACCAGCAGCGTCCGGCCCGGCGGCCAGCTGGCCAGCAATCGTTCAAGGGGCTGTGCGTCGGCAATGTCTGGAACACTCAAGCGTTCACATTGCTCCGTCGCCTCCAGGGCATTGGCCGCCATGCGGTCGCGGTTGACCCGCCCGCCGACCGTATTGTCGGTAATCACCGGGAAAATGCGCTCGACGCCCAGTTCCGTGGCCTTTTCAACCACCATATGTATGCGGTCTTTCTTGAGCGGTGCAAAAACCAGCCACGGACCCGGCTCCGGTTCGGGCCGGCGGGTTTGCGCCTGCAACAAAACTGCTGCGTTGCGTTTGCGTAACGTCGTCAGGCCCCCAACCCACTCGCCATCCGTCGGGTTAAACAGGGCCACTGGGTCGCCGGTTTTCAAGCGCAGGACGTTGCCCAGAAAATGCGCGTGTTCCGGCGTCAGTTCCACTTCCCGACCGAGGCTCAATGTCTCCGGCAGGCACAATCGTGTTTTCGGTTTGTCCATGCTCATATCGTCATCATAAGGCCAAAGATTCCCACTGCAAGCGGTGGCGAAAATCGGCCAGACCGCTTATAGTCCGGCTATGACCGATCTGACATCCGTAAACGCAACCGACATTCCCGACCAAAGCTGGGTCGACAAATGGATTCCGGGAGCGCTCCGCCCCTACTGTCGACTGGCTCGCCTAGATAGGCCCATCGGCACATGGCTGTTACTGCTGCCTTGCTGGTGGAGTCTGGCGCTGGCCTCACCCGGTTGGCCCAACATGGCTTATTTCCTATTGTTTGGGCTGGGCGCTTTGACGATGCGCGGGGCCGGTTGCACGATCAACGATCTGGCGGATCGGGATTTTGACGGCAAGGTCGCGCGTACCGCCACCCGACCCATCCCGAGTGGTGCCGTCTCAGTTTATCAGGCGCTGTTTTTTCTCACCCTGCAACTGGCGCTGGGGCTGGCGGTTCTGGTTCAGTTCAATACGTATACCATCTGGCTGGGCATCGCCTCGCTGGGTATTGTCGTGATCTATCCGTTCATGAAACGCTTCACCTACTGGCCGCAGGCGGGGCTGGGCCTCGCGTTCAACTGGGGCGCACTGGTCGGCTGGGCCGCTCAAACCGGACAGCTTGCTCTGGCACCTGTGGTTCTTTATGCAGCGGGGTTTTTCTGGACGCTCGGTTACGACACCATCTACGCCCATCAGGACAAGACCGACGATTATGCCATCGGGCTCAAGTCAACGGCACTCAAGTTCGGCGAAAAGACCAAACCCTGGCTGGTCGGTTTTTATGTCATCAGCCTCGGCCTGATCGCCCTGTCCGGTTATTTGGTCCAACTGAGCTGGCCGTTTTATGCGGGCCTTGCTGTTGCCGCTCTCCATCTAGTCTGGCAGGTCTGGACACTCGATATAAACGATCCAAAAAACTGCCTCCGACGCTTCAAGTCGAACCGCGATTTCGGTCTGATCCTTCTTGCCGGGATAATCGCCGCGCAGGTTCTCTGACTAACAAAACGTAAGAGTAGATGCGTTAAGGATTACGTTCCTTGTCTTGGTCGCAAGGAGGATTAGTACAAGCGAACGATGTACCCGCCCCCGGCGGCACAATTAAATAGATTGCAAGAGCTAAAACCGACGCCACCGCAAAAAGCTTTACCATTCTACACCTCCAATTTACCGCATAGACAGCTTACGGTATAATAGGTAGAGTTTATACTAGATTCAAGGGTGAAATATAAGGACGTCTATGTCACAATCGCTGATCTCGCTCATTCCCAACATTAGTACGATTACGGCATTGATCGCATTAATTGTGGTCCTAATCTTTTTTGCCTATCAAATCCGGGAAAAGTACCACGAAAAAAAGTTAAGACTTTTAAACGGCGACAAGGCAAAACTGGATTTTCTAAGTGGCTGGTTGAACCTGAACCTTTCTAACATCACGGCGAAACACGCCTATGAACTGGCAGATAAGAAACTCAATCAAAGACACACAATCACAAAATGGACGATCGTCGCAGGGGTTTTTCTTTTTGTCGTTAGCATAATCGCCTTTTTAATAACCTACACGCCGTCTGAAAAAACAGAAAATGGCTGTGAGCGCGCACTCACTGAGGCAAATTCCCTAGTTAACCGGTCCCTTTACCAACAAACTGTTGAGGTGCTGACCAATGCATTTGATGATTGCAATTCAAAAAAACCCACCGCCGCTACGATTATTGCACACGCCTATAGAGGCCTTAGCGAATTCACCAATGCGCTTGCGTGGCACAAGCGTGCATTGGGCCTGCATGAAAGCCTAGGTAGTTCCGACAGCGATTTGGCGTTATCACACTCTAGGATTGCTTACGCTTACGAAGGCCTTGAGGATTGGGAAAAGGCACTGGAGCATCACCACAATGCACTTGAATTTGCAAAACCCGGATCATCAACACATGCCAATGCGCAATTTTCCGAAGCCCGTATTAACTTGATACTGTGGATAAGAGACGCCAATCAAAAATTATTGGATTCCGCTTATTCTGTGTTTAGACAAGTCGTAAATTCTCAAAACAGCCAGAAACAAATGGCCTACTACTATCTCAGTTGCACCCAGGCCGGACGGCAAGAATATGCGGATGCCGAGAAGAACCTCCGCAATAGCATTCAGGCCCTGTTAAACCTGCCGCATCTCGCCAAATATGAAACCCAGCGGCGTTACATGAAGAACCTGATCGTGAAACCAGAAGACTGGCGTTATGAACCCACCTTCCCCATGCCCTGTCCGGCGTTTGACGCGCTTTATGAAGCCTGCGCCTGCAAGGGAGATATCCATTCCATGGCCCGTAAACTCATCGAGTGAGAAAGGCCTACCGCGGGCAATCACCCCGGCTCGGCAAAATGACCGCTCTCGAATGTCTGCGCAGTTGCAGCCAGCGACTGAATGTAGGCAAGGCGGTCTTCCGCGCTGTCAATAGCCGAAAAGATAAAGTCTTCCAGGCTGGTCCCGGGCGAAACCTGATCGAGGACCATGGCCAGCGCTTCCGATTGCGTTCGGGCTGTCAGTTTCCGCCCTACGGCTGGGACGACCGACAAGGGGATGACAGACCCCTCTGGCGCATAGGCGCCGCGCTGACCCACATAGAGATGCACCGCCGATAAAGCCGGGCCTGTCTCGACGCTCATATCCAAATTCTCAAGCCGTCCGAAATGATAGTTTTCGTTGGGCAGTTCGGTTTCGTGCATGGCTTCCAGCTGGCGTTCATTCAGCCAGTTGACATAGAGCGCGACGCGTGTGCCGGGTGATGGGAATAGCATGGCGGCAATCGAACCATAGCCCGTGATGTGGGCCGAAAAAACCGTATCGAAATCCTGAAGATGGACGCGCGATGTGGGGATTTCGCCCCACGAAATATCGGGGAACTTGCGGGCCAGTTGCTGTGGCGACTGGTTGGAGCCGACGGCAAGCACCGGAATACGGCCCGTGACATCCGGGAAATCTTCCGCCCGTTCGACAAGCCTGTGCGTCTCGGCACCGCCCGCCTGAAAGACGAAGGACTTGTGGGTAAGCGCGTAAGGATAACCAAAGGCCCGTTCAAGAACCGCCGCCCGGTCAGATGGTGCAGACACGATCGTGATTATTCCGCCGCTTTGTCCAGATATTGCGAGATATCGACCTCGTCAATCTGCGAAGGATCCAGGAACCGCTCGGCATAATCCTTGTAGATGCCCGATGTCAGAAACAGCTGGAACAACTCATCATCGATATGCGCATCCTTTTTCATGAACGACATAATCTTGACCGCATCGCTCAGTTTCTTCGGTGGTTTGTAGGGCCGGTCAGCCGCGGTCAGGGCTTCAAAGATGTCCGCAATGGCCATGATCCGGGCCGGCAGGGACATATCTTCCTTGCTCAGTTTACGCGGATATCCGGTGCCATCCATTTTCTCATGATGACCACCGGCATATTCCGGCACCCGTTTCAAATGCTGCGGGAACGGCAACTGCTCGAGCATGATAATGGTCTGCACGATGTGATCGTTAATTTTGTAACGCTCTTCTTCGGTCAGGGTGCCGCGGCCAATGGACAGGTTGTAAATTTCACCCAGATTGAATTTGTTCTCCGGCATATCCAGCTTGAAACCGAACGGATTGCCCTCGGCGACCGCCGTCGCCTGGCCTTCGCGCGGAATGATATGATCAACCCGGTCATCCAGTAATTTCTCAACCACCGGCAACTGGGGCGCGGGTGTCAGGTTCTTGCGTTTTTGTTCCTCGAAAGAAATACCGATGCGGTCGTCCAGCGTTCGCGTCCACTCAATTGCACCAATTTCCTTCAAACGCTCAACACGCTCCGGCGCCATGAACTCGCCGCCCATGTTGCATTCGGCGATAAAGGCAAAATCGTCATCCAGCTTGGAAAGCTTTTCTTCCAGCTCGGCGCGCAGCGTCTCCGCATCTTTCTCATTGTCGATCAGCGCTTTCAGATAATCGATCACCGCATCGCGCTTGACCACTTCAAAGCGGGTCCGGACTTCATGGATACGGTCGTAAATGGTTTCCAGTTTGGTTGATTTATCGACCACATACTCCGGTGTCGTCACCTTGCCACAATCGTGCAACCAGGCCCCGATGTGCAGTTCATACCACTGATCGTCGTTGAGGTCGAAATCGGCAAAACTGCCTTCGTCGGAATCGCAGGCCGCCTTGGCCAGCATTTTCGTTAATTCCGGCACCCGCTGACAGTGGCCGCCCGTATAGGGCGACTTGGCGTCAATAGCTGAGGCAATCAGCTCGATGAACGAATCAAGCAGCTTTTTCTGGGCCTCCAGCAATTGCTGGTTATCGAGCGCCACAGCGGCCTGTGAGGATAAGGCTTCAATCAAGGGCTGGATTTCGGCGCTGAACGGGATCACCTCTTCTGTTTCCGGGTCTTTGGCGTTCAACAATTGCAAAACACCAATGATCTCGTTCTGGCTGTTTTTCAACGGCACCGTCAAAAACGACTTCGAGTGATAACCCGTTTGCTCATCGAATTTCTTGGTCCCGGAAAAATCAAAATCCTGGGCTTCGTAGGCGTCGGGAATATTGATGGAGTTACCCGTCAGGGCAGCGGCACTAGCCACCTGTTTCAGGTTTTTCTCGCCGGTTTCCGGGTCATACATATTGACCGGCGGGAAGGTGATGTCCTTGCCGGTGGTGCCACCCATGGCGATCCCCAGTGAATCCGTTCGCATGATCTCGAACTTGAGGCGGTTGTCGCCGGTGTGGATATACAGCGTTCCGCCGTCGGCGTTACACAGTTCCTTGGCTTCCAGCAGGATCATTTCCATCAGCCGGTTGATGTCGCGCTCTGCCGACAGGGCGATGCCGATCTCAATCAACCGCTGAAAACTGTTTGTGCTCTTCGCTTCCGTCATCAGGCCCCACCAGAACTTTTCTTATTCATTGTTACTACTCTGAAATCACTAACAATTCATGTTTATACATATAAACACCGCCGATGGGCAGCCTTTTGGGCAAATCCGTCAAAATCGTATCGTTCTTTTATCACGAATACAACAATCGGTCAGACACTTTTTTTGCGTCTATCTCTTTGAGAAATAAGGGAGTGTGCAACCGCGAACGCCGACATCACGGACAGCCACCTGTCGAACGACCGAGGATAACAGCAAACACCTTGACCTCCCCCGCCGCCTTCGCTGCAATGGGCAAAATTTTCAAACTCGGGAAGAACCCTCATGGCCTTTTCATCGCTGCGCACCTTTATTTACGATCATCTGGAACCCCGGGGAAATCTGATCCGAGTTTCGGAGCCTGTCTCGCCGGTGCTGGAGATGACGGAAATCCAGACGCGACTTTTGGCTGAGGGCGGACCGGCGGTGTTGTTTGAAAACCCGATCCGTGAAGACGGCACGCCCTATGGCATGCCGGTGCTGGTCAATCTGTTCGGCACCGTCGAGCGGGTTGCCTGGGGCATGAACCGCGAGCCGGGCCAGTTGCGCGAAATTGGCGAGACGCTGGCCTTCCTGCGCCAACCGGAACCACCCGGCGGCTGGCGCGAGGCTTTGGACATGCTGCCCATCGTCAAGACCGTGATGTCCATGAAACCGAAAACCGTGTCCCGTGCCGCCTGCCAGGAAGTGGTGTGGACCGGAGACGACATCGATTTATCGAAACTGCCAATCCAGACCTGCTGGCCCGGCGAACCGGCGCCGCTGATCACCTGGCCGCTGGTTGTCACGCAAGGGCCCGAAGCCGACAAAAAAGGCGGCGACAAGCGCGACAGCTTTAATCTCGGCATCTACCGCATGCAGGTGACCGGCAAGGACACCACCCTCATGCGCTGGCTCAAGCATCGCGGCGGGGCACAGCATCACCAGCGCTGGAAACAGCAAAAATCGGAACCGCTGCCCGCGGCCATTGTCATTGGTGCCGATCCCGGAACCATTCTGGCCGCCGTCACCCCGGTCCCCGATACCTTATCCGAATACCAGTTCGCCGGGCTGCTCCGCGGTGAAAAGGTTCAACTGGTCAACTGCAAGACGGTGCCTTTGAAAGTGCCCGCAGAAGCCGAGATCATCATTGAAGGGTATGTGTCGCTCGATGAATATGGCGATGAAGGGCCTTATGGCGATCACACGGGTTATTACAATTCTGTGGAGCCCTTCCCGACCTTCAAAATCACCGCCATCACCATGCGCAAGAACCCGATCTATCTCTCGACCTTCACCGGACGCCCGCCGGACGAGCCTTCGTTGCTGGGTGAAGCGCTGAATGACGTGTTTGTTCCCTTATTGACCCAGCAGTTCCCGGAAATTGTCGATTTCTGGCTGCCGCCGGAAGCCTGTTCGTACCGCGTCGCCGTGGTTTCCATGAAGAAGGCCTATCCGGGCCACGCCAAGCGGGTGATGATGGCCATCTGGTCTTATCTTCGCCAGTTCATGTACACGAAGTTCGTGATTGTCGTCGATGAGGATATCAATGCGCGCGACTGGAAAGATGTGATCTGGGCGATCTCCACCAATGTCGACCCGGGCCGCGATTTGACGGTGATTGAGGGCACACCCATCGATTACCTCGATTTCGCCTCACCGGAATCCGGCCTCGGCGGCAAAATGGGCATCGATGCCACTGCCAAGATCGAGCCCGAAACAAAGCGCGAATGGGGCCAGAAAATCCGCATGACCGATGACATCATCCATGAAGTGACGGAGAAGTGGCAAAAATACGGCCTACCGGGATCGGGCAAGCCGATCTGGAAGTAAGGGGCTAGTCATGAGGCACCATGATTTATTTTAGTAAATCTGATTTTCGGATATTCTCTAAAATCCGTGCCTTTTCCTCTCTTCGCTCACCCAACACCTCTCTGACGACAAAGAGTGTTGGATAAGTCATAATCCAGCTCGGAACGACAAAAACAAGCATCCAAAAGATGATAACAAATTCCGGAAATTCGATCTGTGTCGTTTTAAGAAAGGCCGGGGAAAACCAGCCAATGATGATCAGGATGGCCGTCACTGCATACGGGCGAAACACCTTCCCCCTCATCCAATGGCGATAAGTGTAATGAAAACGCGAATACCAAATCCCAATAAAGTAAATCATCGTTCCAATATTATGATAGCGCGAGTTTTATCCGTCAATTAAACAGTGAAATGATCACAGGCAGTTAAATCAAAAGTATTTGATTTCAGCTAATGTATCCGGGAACATCACATTGGGCTTTCAACCACCCTCAAAATTCACCCACCATATTGACGAAAGCCGCCTTGAAGCCTAGGTTCCCGCGTTCATTCGCTTATTCAGGAAACAGACCCCATGTCCGACTTACGTACCGTCGCCAAATCCGCTAAAGCCTGGCCTTTTGAAGAAGCCCGCCAGCTTCTGAAACGCATTGGCGACAAGGTGCCGGAGAAGGGCTATGTGTTGTTCGAGACGGGTTACGGGCCGTCCGGCCTGCCGCACATCGGGACCTTTGGCGAAGTGGCGCGCACGACCATGGTGCGTAACGCCTTCGCCCAGTTGTCCGACATCCCGACAAAGCTTTTCGCTTTTTCCGACGACATGGACGGCCTGCGCAAGGTGCCCGACAATGTGCCCAACAAAGAGATGCTGGCCGAACATCTGGGCAAGCCGCTGACCCAGGTGCCGGACCCGTTTGGCACCCACGACAGTTTTGGCGCGCACAACAATGCCCGGCTGCAGGCGTTTCTTGATGAGTTTGGCTTTGATTACGAGTTCAAAAGCTCGACCGAGATGTATCAGAGCGGCCAGTTCGACAAAACCCTGCTGGAAATCCTGCAAAACTACGAAGCCGTCATCAACGTCATCCTGCCGACGTTGGGCGAGGAACGACGCGCCACCTACAGCCCGTTTCTGCCCGTCTGTAAAAAAACCGGGCAGGTTTTGCAGGTGCCGGTGGCCGAGCGCAATGTGGAGGCCGGGACCATTGTTTATGAAGATACCGATGGCAGCCGGGTGGAGACACCAGTGACCGGCGGTCAATGCAAACTGCAATGGAAGGCTGATTGGGCCATGCGCTGGAAGGCACTGGGCGTTGATTATGAAATGTCCGGCAAGGATTTAATCGACAGCGTCAAGCAGTCGGGCGCCATTTGCCGGGCTATCGGCGGCAAGCCACCACTCAATCTGACCTATGAGCTGTTTTTGGATGACAACGGCGAGAAAATTTCGAAGTCCCGCGGCAATGGCCTGAGCGTCGAGGAATGGCTGAGCTATGCCTCGCCGGAAAGCCTTTCGCTGTTCATGTACCAAAAGCCGAAAACCGCGAAGCGCCTGTATTTCGATGTGATCCCTCGAAATATCGATGATTACCTGAGCCATCTAAACAGCTATGGCGATGCAGATGATGCCAAGAAAATCGAAAACCCGGTCTGGCATATTCATGCTGGCATTCCGCCTGCACCGGAGATCAAGGTCAGCTACAATATTCTGCTGAACCTCGTCAGCGTCTGCCATTCGGAAGACAAGGTTGTGCTCTGGCACTTCATCACCCGCTACTTCCCGGATGCAACGCCCGAAACGGCACCCATTCTGGACCGTCTGCTGGGCTATGCGATCAATTATTATCGCGATTTCGTCAAGCCCAACAAACAGTATCGCGCGCCCAATGATATGGAAAAGGAAGCCCTGCAGGCCTTGCTGGATGCGCTGGACGCCCTGCCCGCGGACGCCACGGCCGAAGATATCCAGTCCCAGGTTTACGCCATTGGCAAGGAACGGGACTTCGAGGATTTGAAAGCCTGGTTCAAGGCGCTTTATGAAATCCTGCTGGGCCAGTCACAGGGGCCGCGCATGGGCTCGTTCATTGCGCTCTATGGCATCGCGGAATCAAAAACCCTGATCCAACGCGCCCTTGCAGGCGAGAATCTGGCGGAATAAGTCTGTCCCGCTTGTCGTTTTCTCCATAAAACGAAGCCGCAACCGCCTGCCTCTTTCGCGGAAACCGGCGTAACGGTCTGGTTGCGTCATTTGTACGCATATACGCTCATGCGTGAAACGCACTGAAATCCGCCCGTTTTCATTATGCTGATAACAGGCGTTTAATTCAGGTAACGCCCGTTTCGCGGAACAACCGCTTAAAGTCACTGATGGCATTGGTGCCGAGAATTTTTCTCAGTCACTTGACTTATGTCAAAGCCCCTACATGCGCCTTCAGGAATACTCCGGCTCAATGAAAAGAAGCATCTTGTATGCATCTTAATAATTCTTGGATGGTGTTGGGCTTTCCAAAATACGTGATGACTGTAACGGAAACCAAAGCGCAAGCAATGGTTTGAGGCCTCTGAGCCGGGGCTCAATTCCATGCGCTGAACGAGATTAAACAGGAAGCTGGATTATGTCTGAACAAACGTCTTCCACAAAAGAACAGGAAATCAAAGGGTTCCTGTTTATTACGGCGATTCTGATCCCTGCCCTGGCTGTCGCTCTGGTCGGTGGATATGGCTTCGCCATATGGATTTATCAGTTGCTGGCGGGTCCGCCGGGTGCCCCTTGATCAAAGCCTTCCCCTTTTAATTTATGGAGCATAGCCAAAACATGAAAACCCTTCCCCACTCGCACCACGTCGCTTCCCGGCGTGATTTTTTAAAGGTGAAGTCTTCGCCGACGACCATCGCCAGCTTGATGGTTCAGGCGCGCCCGGAGCATATGGAATCCCTAACGCCGCAGCTCAATGCCATGGATGGTGTAGAGGTTCACGCCAGCGCCGATACAGGACGCATGGTTGTGACTGTTGAAGCTGTTGATGATCAGCATTTCATGACCCTGGTGAGCGCCATTCAGGACCAGCAATACGTCATAAATGCACAACTGGTGTATCACCAGATCGAGGACTACTGAAATGACCAACAAAACATCTGACAAACCCCAGAATTCCGGCCTCAGTCGGCGTGACTACATCAAGGCCAACGCCGTCGCGGTCGCCGCCACAGTGGCCGGGATAGCCGTTCCTGCATCGGCGGCAAATCTGGTTACCGATAAAAGCAAAACCCAAATCACCTGGTCGAAAGCCGCCTGCCGGTTCTGCGGAACGGGATGTTCGGTAATGGTTGGGACCAAGGAAGGGCGCGTGGTCGCGACCCACGGCGACGTCAAGTCCGAAGTGAACCGGGGCCTGAACTGCGTCAAAGGGTATTTCCTCTCGAAAATCATGTATGGCAAAGACCGTCTGACGACTCCTCTGTTACGGATGAGCAACGGTAAGTACGACAAAAACGGCGACTTTACGCCTGTATCCTGGACGCAGGCCTTTGATACGATGGCTGAAAAATGGAAAGCCGCTCTTAAAGACAAAGGCCCGGAAGCCGTCGGCATGTTCGGCTCCGGACAATGGACTGTCTGGGAGGGATATGCCGCTTCCAAGCTGATGAAAGCGGGCTTTCGATCGAACAACATTGACCCGAATGCGCGCCATTGCATGGCCTCAGCTGTCGGCGGGTTCATGCGGACCTTCGGTATTGATGAGCCCATGGGCTGTTATGACGACATGGAAGCCGCCGATGTTTTTGTCCTTTGGGGTTCGAACATGGCGGAAATGCACCCGATCCTGTGGACCCGGATCACCGACCGCAGACTCAGCAACCCTCATGTCAAGGTCTCGGTGCTGTCCACATTCGAGCATCGTTGTTTTGACCTGGCCGACCAGGGCATTATCTTCACGCCACAGACCGATCTGGCAATCCTGAATTTTATTGCCAACTACATCATCCAGAACGGGCATGTGAACGAGGACTTCGTAAACAAGCACACCAACTTCCGGCGCGGGAATACAGACATCGGATACGGTCTGCGTGACGAGCATCCGTTACAGTTGGCGGCAAAAAATGCCGACAAGGCTGGCGGCTCCGCGCCGATGAGTTTTGACGAGTATGCCGCCTTTGTCAGTGACTACGATGTGAAAAGCGTCTCTCAATTATCCGGCGTTCCGGAAGAACAACTGATTGAGCTGGCGAAGCTCTATACCGACCCCAAGGTCAAGGTCATGTCTCTTTGGACAATGGGCGTCAACCAGCATACGCGCGGTGTGTGGGTTAACAACCTGATCTATAATATTCACCTGCTGACCGGTAAAATTGCGGAACCGGGAAACAGCCCCTTCTCTCTGACAGGCCAGCCTTCCGCCTGTGGTACGGCGCGCGAAGTCGGGACATTTTCCCATCGCCTTCCGGCCGACATGGTGGTCGCAAACCCGAAGCATCGGGCCATTGCCGAAAAAATCTGGAAACTGCCGGAAGGCACAATCCCGCCGAAACCCGGGTTGCATGCCGCTGCGCAGAACAGGGCCCTGAAGGACGGCAAGATCAATGCCTACTGGGTCCAGGTGAACAACAACATGCAGGCTGCGGCAAACATGATGGAAGAAACGTTGCCCGGTTACCGGAACCCGGACAATTTCATTGTTGTTTCCGACGCCTATCCAACGGTTACCGCCGAAGCGGCAGACCTGATCCTGCCAACAGCCATGTGGGTGGAAAAGGAAGGTGCCTACGGGAATGCCGAACGCCGCACCCAGTTCTGGCACCAACTGGTTGATGCACCAGGTGAGTCCATGTCGGATCTGTGGCAACTCATGGAATTTTCCAAACGCTTCACTACGGATGAGGTCTGGCCCACAGAGGTGTTGGACAAGAACCCTGAATTCAAGGGTAAAACCCTGTTTGAGGTTCTGTTCAAGAACGGTCAGGCTGACAAGTTTCCAGTGTCCGAGGCCTCAGACGCATATGCCAACCATGAAAACGAAGCCTTTGGTTTTTATGTGCAAAAGGGCCTGTTTGAAGAATACGCAAGCTTCGGGCGCGGCCACGCACACGATCTGGCGCCGTTCGATGTGTATCATAAGGAACGCGGGCTTCGCTGGCCGGTCGTTGACGGCAAAGAAACCCGTTGGCGGTTCAAGGAAGGCCAGGATCCCTATGTCGAGAAGGGGAGCGATTTCCAGTTTTACGGCAAAAAAGACAATAAAGCTGTCATCTTCGCCCTGCCTTATGAACCGGCCGCAGAATCTCCGGATGAAGAGTACGATCTCTGGTTATCGACAGGCCGGGTGATTGAGCACTGGCATTCCGGCTCCATGACCCAGCGGGTTCCTGAACTGTACCGGGCTTTCCCCGATGCCGTGGCGTTCATGCATCCGGATGATGCGGAAGCGCGAGGACTGAAACGCGGAATGGAAATCCGGGTCATTTCCAGACGGGGTGAAATCAAAACCCGTGTGGAAACACGTGGACGCAACAAACCCCCGAAAGGATTGATTTTTGTACCGTGGTTTGATGCCAGCCAACTGATCAATAAAGTGACGCTGGATGCCACCGACCCGATTTCCAAACAGACGGACTATAAAAAATGCGCCGTCAAGATTGAAGTGGTGTAAGGCTATGAAACATCCTGTCAGAAAAACACTGGTTGCCTTGATTTTGCTGGGGCTGGGTTCGGTGGCGGTCGCAGGCGAACCCATCGCGACGTTGCGTGGCAAACCCCTGGATATCAATCCGCAAGCGCCAGGCATGAGCAAAATGCTCAATACCGATATTCGCGAAGTCCGCAACTTTCCGGAACAGCCGCCGATAATCCCCCACAACATCCGGGGCTATCAGATTGATCTCAATACAAACAAATGCCTTAGCTGTCACAGCCGGACGGCCATTGGACAGTCCCAGGCACCTATGGTCAGCGTCACCCATTTTATGGATCGCGACGGTCAGGTCTTGTCCGACGTGACGCCCAGACGGTATTTTTGCACCCAGTGTCATGTGCCTCAAAATATGACGAAACCACTGGTCGATAACCAGTTTATCGACGCTGACGAACTCAACAAAAAATAGGGGCCTGACCGTGATTGCAAGAATTGTAGCCTATTGGCGGGTTCTGTCCCGCCCGGCCCGACATTTGAGTTTGGCTTTTTTAACGACCGGTGGGTTTATTGCCGGGGTCGTATTTTGGGGTGGGTTTAACACGGCGCTGGAGATCACTAACACAGAGGCGTTCTGTGTCAGTTGTCATGAAATGCGCGAGAACGTGTTTGTGGAGCTCAAGGAAACGATCCACTACTCGAACCGCTCCGGAGTGCGCGCAACCTGTCCCGACTGCCATGTACCCCATAACTGGACGGACAAGATTGCCCGTAAAATGGCTGCATCCAAGGAGGTCTGGGGCAAAGTCTTCGGCACCATATCAACCCGGGAAAAGTTTCAGAACAAACGGCTTGAGTTGGCCCAACACGAATGGGCGCGGTTCAAAGCCAACGATTCCCTTGAATGTCGCAATTGCCACGCCTTTGAATCCATGGATATCACCCTGCAAAGCCCACGGGCGGCAGATCATCATACCCGCCTGCTTGGGACCGGTGAAAAAACCTGTATCGACTGCCATAAAGGTATTGCCCATGAATTGCCGAACATGGCGGGCGTCGAGGGCTGGAAATAGGTGTTGGAAACCGGGAAAGCCATCGAAACTCAACGAACCTAAGAGATGCACGGAACGGTTCCGCTGGACGTTTTCGACGTCCGGCGGGGCCATTATCAGACTCTGACCCCAAAGCGGCGCTATCTCGATCTCAGGTATTCCGGAGATCGCAAAATCATCAAAACTGGATAAATAAGACGCAAGCCTATTGTTGTTTCGCGTATTTTTTGATGAAACAAGATAACCAACTCAGACTCAGAGAACGCCATTGACCTTATTGAACAACCACAATCGGTCATTGCACCGCAAACGGGATAAAGCCCTCGGCGTCCCCGAGCTGATCGCCATTGCCTTGGGTGGCATGATCGGTGGCGGCATTTTCACCATACTCGGCATTTCGGTTGCGATGATTGGTGTCTTTACGCCGCTCGCCATCGCGCTTGGCGGCGTGATCGCGACGCTCGCCGCCTTTTCCTATATCAAGCTCGGCGTTTATTATAAGGACGAAGGCGCGACCTACGCCTTTTATAAAAAAACATTTCCCAAATCCGCCTTTGCCGCATCGCTGGTCGGCTGGTGCGTGATGTTCGGATACATCAGCACGCTGGCGCTTTACGCCTATACCTTCTCGTCCTACGCCATCAGCGGCTTCGCCTTCGCCGACAGCGAATGGACGCGCAAGCTGGTCGCCGGCGGCATCATTCTGGTCTTTACCCTGATCAACATCTGGAGCGTCAAGGGTATGGGCAAGGTTGAGGACCTTATGGTCTATACCAAACTGGTAATCCTTGCCGTCATCTCCTTTGTGCTCATCAACAACCAGCAAACGGCCCTGCCCGAACTGCTCGAGCGCGGCAACGGCGTGTCACCAATCTCCATCCTGATCGTCGCTTCCATCACTTTTGTCGCCTACGAGGGGTTTCAGCTGGTCATCAATGCCGTCAACGAAATGGAAAACCCCGAAAAGAACATTCCAAGGGCCATCTATTCGGCCATCGTTATTACGGTTTTGATTTATGTGGTGATTTCTATTGGTGCTATTCTGGCCTTGCCGTTTGAGGACATCATCAAAAACAAGGAATACGCTCTGGCAGCGGGCACCGATCATATTCTAGGCCACTGGGGAACCGATCTGGTGGTTGTCGGCGCCCTTTTGGCCACCAGCAGTGCCATCAGCGGCACCGTCTTTGGCGCCTCCCGGCAAATGGCGGTGATCGCCAAAGACGGTTATTTCCCGGGTTTTCTCGAAAAACGCGTCAACCGCATCCCCATCAACTCAATCATATGTATGTCTGTACTGGCTTTCGGTCTTATTCTGGCTGGCAATCTGGAGGTAATCCTTGAATTCGGTTCCATCACCTTCCTGCTGGTTTCCTTGCTGATGGCCTGTGCGAATTTCAAAATCCGCCACTTAACCCATTCTTCGGCACTGACAACGCTCATTTCCATTCTCGGTCTGGCGGTGGGAACGGCGTTGATCTTTTATTACGAATATGAAACCCAGCCCCAGCAGCTGATTTTCATTGGTGGCCTCTATGCCTTGTTGACCGTCGGCGCATGGATTGGTTGTCGAAACGGCAAGCCGCAAACCTGACCCTCGGCCCTCTTGTTATTCGAGGTGCCACACGGCTTTCGGGCGAAAGGCCCCAAAAGCGAAAGCGAAGGTGGTGTCATGCACGGCTTCGGTCCAGCCGTCCGGCGTGTTCTGCTGGACGCGCACATTGCCGATATCCCGCCCGAAGGGAATCCAGTCCGTATCGTGAATGGAATTCATGCCGGGGCTCCAGGTCAGAAGCCAGCCACCAAAGGTTATGCGTTTTTCGCGGCGCAAACGCTCAAGCGGCCAGCCGTTATCACCGACCACCACAACCCGCTCGAGCGGTGTAACGCCTGGCGGGATGGCGTAAGGAAAGGCTTCTGATTTGTCGCTGCGGCTGTCCATGCGCACATAAGGCGTTTTGCCATAGGGAAAAGCCGTGACGTCGTCGGGGATTAGCACCTGGGCGCCGGGGTCGGTCAGGCGAAAGGTCTCGAACGACTGGATGCGCGACGCCAGAGGTTTCAGGCGCTTGCCAGCGTGCGCGCCGATCACCGCCTCGCCTGTATATTGCTGCCACCAGCTTTCGCTCATCGTATCGTACATCAGCAGATCATAATGGCGCAGCCGCCCGGTGTTGCCGAAAGCCAGGGTCTTGCCCGCCAGCCGCCGGTCGAAGACAATGCCGGAACTGCAGAGCGCACAATAACTGACCAGAACCGGCACGCCCTGAATGGAATCGTTAACCAGTTCGTGCCACAATAGGATGCGCAAAGGATAACCCCGGACTTCGCCCGCCACCTCAAGCCGCAATATCGGCTCAAGCGCGCCCAGTCCGGAAATAGATTTTGCCGTTTTGAATTTGGGTGACATAATTGCCGGGATCGAATCGCGGGGGGTTCCGGTGGCGCGTATTTCGGAAAACGCGATAGTGGTTTTACTGAAATCCGCTTTCGGAAATTCCAGCGCCCATTGAAAGGGATTGGCCTGCGCCACAAAAGGGGCACAAACAAGATATCCGGTAAGAAGCAGCCTTGCGATCTTCATGCGAAGGATGGTACGCGACTTATGTCCTTGGGCACAATTTAGAAATAAAAAGATAACATGAGTGGAACAATCAGATGAGTGAACACGACCAAACACCGCAAAGCCCTGACGAAGCGGCGCTGGACAAGCGCCATGCCGAAAAGATGGCCAAGAAAAAAGCCGCCCGCGACAAGATCATCGCCACCAAAACCATCGAAAAGGGCCTGCTGATTGTCCACACCGGCAAGGGCAAGGGCAAATCGACGGCCGCCATGGGCCTCGCTGTCCGCGCCATGGGCCACGGCCAGAAAGTCGGCATCGTGCAGTTTGTCAAAGGGGTTTGGGAAACCGGCGAACGGACCATTCTGGAACACTTCCCCGATCTGGTCACCATCAAGGCCATGGGCGAGGGGTTCAGCTGGGAAACCCAGGACCGCCGCCGCGACATTCAGGCTGCGGAAAACGCCTGGGCCATGGCAAAAGACATGATCAATGACCCATCCTACAAGCTGGTCATTCTCGATGAACTAAATATTCCGCTGCGCTATGACAATCTGGACATCCATGAGATTGTCGCCTTCCTGAAGGACAAGCCGAAAGATTTGCACGTGGTTGTCACCGGCCGCAACGCCAAGGAGGAACTGCTCGAGATCGCCGATCTGGTGACGGAAATGACCATGGTCAAGCACCCGTTCCGCGCCGGCGTCAAAGCCCAACAGGGGATTGAATTCTGATGAAAAACTGGATCACACGCACCCTTTTTCTCCTCGGCCTCGGCCTCGCCAGCGCCGCCTGTAGCACCGCCAACTGGGACCAGCCGAAAGGGGTGACCGCCGAGCAATTGCTGGGCACCGCCATCAGCACGGTCAACCGCTTCCGTGCCCATCCGGATTTGAAGAAATTCACCGGGGAGCTGGATAACGCAACGGCTGTTGTCATCCTGCCGACCGTCATCAAGGCCGGTTTTCTGGGCGGCGGCGAAGCCGGCAACGGCGTGTTGCTCAAGCGCAACCCCGACGGCAGTTGGGGATACCCCGCCTATTATACGCTGGGCGCGGTCAGTTTCGGCCTGCAGTTCGGCGTTCAGGATACGGCGATTGTTCTGATCCTGCGCAATGAAGGGGCCTTGCAATCCGTGCTCAAGCATCAGGGCAAACTGGGCGCGGATACAGGCGCAACCGTGGGCGTTGAAGGCGTGGGCATGGAAGCCTCGACGACAACCAATCTCGGCGCTGACATCGTCGCCTTCGCCGCCTCCAATGTGGGCGGGTATCTGGGCGCATCCATGGAAGGTGCGATCCTCGCCACCCGGCGCGATCTGAACGAGGCCTTCTATGCGGAGGGTGCGACGCCGGAAGCCATTCTGGCCGGGCAATATCAGAACCCGGCCGCCGACGCCTTGCGCAGTGTCCTCGCGCAAAAGTAAGCGGCCCATGGCCCTGATGTTTCAGGGCACCGGCTCGGATGTCGGCAAATCGCTGATTGTCGCCGGGCTGTGTCGGGCGCTCGCCAATCGGGGGCTCTGCGTGCGCCCGTTCAAACCCCAGAACATGTCCAACAACGCCGCCGTTACCGATGATGGCGGCGAAATCGGCCGCGCCCAGGCCTTGCAGGCACGCGCCGCCAAGGTGCCCATGAGCATCCACATGAACCCGGTCCTGCTCAAGCCACAAACCGACATCGGCGCGCAGGTGGTGGTTCAGGGGAAGGTCTTCGGCACAGCCAAGGCACGGGACTACCACGCCCTGAAACCCAAACTTCTTTCAAAGGTTCTGGAAAGTTTTGCCCTCACCGGCGCTGGCGCAGATATGGTGCTGGTCGAGGGTGCGGGCAGCCCGGCGGAAGTCAATTTGCGCAGCGGCGACATCGCCAACATGGGGTTTGCCGAAGCCGCCGACGTTCCCGTCATTCTGGTTGCCGACATCAACCGGGGCGGCGTGATCGCCAGCCTGATTGGCACCTATGAAGTTTTGAGCAAAGCCGAACGGGTGCGGGTGCGGGGTTTTGTGATCAACAAGTTCCGCGGCGATGTCTCACTCTTTGATGACGGCATAAAGGTCATCACCGACCATACGGGCTGGCCCTGCTTTGGCGTCATCCCGCATTTTGATGAAGCCCATCTGCTGCCGCCTGAAGACGCCATGGCGTTGGACGGGCAACCCCAAACGAAGGCAGCCACGGGCCTTAAAATCGCCGTTCCCCGCCTGCCCCGCATCGCCAATTTCGATGACCTCGACCCGCTCAAGGCGGAAGCCGATGTCACCGTTCAAATCATCGAGCCTGGCACCCTCATTCCGGCTGACGCCCATATCATCCTGATCCCCGGCTCGAAATCGACCCGCGCCGATTTGGCCGACCTCATAGGGCAGGGCTGGGATATCGATATCAAGGCCCATCACCGGCGGGGCGGTTTGGTCATCGGGCTGTGTGGCGGTTATCAAATGCTGGGCAACACCGTCGCCGATCCGGACGGTATCGAAGGCCCGCCAGGCATATCGGACGGCCTCGGCCTACTCAATATTTCAACCGTCATCGCGGGCGACAAGACGCTGAAAAAAACAACCGGCACCGACGCCCAGAGCGGCACCCCCTTCAGCGGCTATGAAATCCATATGGGCGAAACCACCGGCCCGGATACCGAAAACCCGTGGTTAATTCTGGACGGCCGCGGCCCGGATGGTGCGCGCTCAAAAGACGGCTGGATCTTGGGTTCCTACGTGCACGGCCTGTTTGCCGACGACGCCTTCCGCACGGCCTTTCTCGCTGACCTCCGCCGCACCGACGCCCCCCGCCTCGCCTACGACCAGCAGATCGAACAAACCCTCGACCGGCTTGCGGGCCATCTGGAAGATCATCTGGATATGGAGGGGTTGTTTCCGGCTTGAACCCAAAGCGGAAGGTATTATAAAATACAATTCAATTTTTATTCTGCACCTTAGTGGAAGCCTCGAAAAATTCATCCCAGTCGATAGGTATATACTCTCCAGCTTGTCCGTCATCTGTCGTGTATTTATAACCATACCCCGTCACAGCTCGGCTCAGGCCAAACCCAAATGTCGTGAACCGTACTAACATATGTAGCTGAATACCATCGCGCTTCACGGCGTTTGAATCTTCCTCTTGTTCAACTACAAATAGCTCGATCTCGCCATCTTCAAGTGATTTTCCAGAGAACCTCGGAGCGTCAGGTTTTGATAATTCAATCAGACCAAGCCTCTCCAGATTACGCATGGACCGCCAGACGATAGGCAACTCCTTGAACTTTCCGACTTTCATCCAAACTTTGTTTTCTTTGGTCGCAACCGAAAAATAAACTGAGATCAGTGCGGTGAGGTTCTGAGCATCGGTCTGTTCAAATTGCCTAACGGTTTCAATGTATGAACGCTGAGCAGTCAGCAAGCCTCCCTCTCCTGATACTGTCGAAGCCATTAGCTGAGCCCATAAGTCTTGAAGCTCATCAACATCTTCATTTGCAGCGGCTTCAATAAGCGGGATGCCCACCCTTGGATTAACGTAAAGAAGATTTTCGCTACCTTTCTCCTCCAAAAGTTTATCAACTTTCTCAGCAAATTTTATCGCATTTTGCAGTTTCCAGTACTGAGTTTTGAATTGAACAACTTCACCGATATCCTGCATCGACTTACCAAAAACCCTCTCAAGAAAGTTAGAGAATCTCTCCGTTGCATCGATAGCTTTGCCCGCAGTATTTGCAACCTCTTGGACAGCCTTAGCTTCTTCGTCAGTCATCATGATATCTCTCTTGCTTCCAAAAACTGCTACTCGGTCACTTGCATGATAACCCCACAACTTGCACCAGACAATTAACGGATCAAAACAGTCCGCTTCGTCCAAAAAGCGGAAGCATTAAAGGACAAATCTCGCTATCGAGAGATCGTCCAATAGTCCCTTCCCCCTTGAAGGGGGAAGGTTAGGATGGGGGTGATTCCGAGGTAATGAGGTCTTTATTTTGCACCTGACGGTGCTTACCCCCCACCCTAGCCCTCCCCCACAAGGGGGGAGGGAACTTTAAGGGGATAGGTCGTTATTGATAACTGAAATGCAAAACCGCTATCGCCCCGACCCAGCCTGTGTTGATCAGCAAGGCCACCACATACATATAGAGCGCTTTTTCGATGTCATCGACGCGCGCGCGGGCCGTGCCGTCGCCCATCCAGGCATCCTGAATGACCTTGTTTGAATAACGCCGGGGCCCCGCCAGTGCCAAACCGAGCGCACCGGCCATGGCCGCTTCGCACCATCCGGCGTTGGGCGAGCGGTGCTTGCGGGCATCGCGGAGCATGGTTTTGAGGGCGCGGGACGGATTGGCCGTTGGCGTGAACAGTGCTGCCATGACCAGAAAAATCCCGGTCAGGCGGGCCGGGATCAGGTTGAGCACATCATCGAGGCGCGCCGCCGTCATGCCGAAGGCGCGGTAGCGGGCGTTCTTGTGGCCGATCATGGAATCCATGGTGTTGACGGCCTTGTAGATGATCAGGCCCGGAAAGCCGAACAGCACATACCAGAAGATGGGCGCGACCACGCCATCGCATAAATTCTCGGCCGTTGTTTCAATGGCGGCCCGGCAAACCCCGTGTTCATCCAGATGTTCCGGATCGCGCCCGACAATATGCGACACCGCTTCCCGGCCTGCCTCAAGGCTGGCCCCCAGCGCCACGGCGACGTCTTTCACATGGTCATAAAGGCTGCGGCCCGCGAGCAGCAGGATCAGCAGGATGAGTTCCAGTATCCAGCCGAAGGTGTGGTTCATCGTCAGCCAGGCAACGCCAACGCCGATGGCCCCTGTTATACCGACAACGACGATCACCGTCAGCGCGCCACGGATGGCGCGGTCCATATTGCCGCGCTTTTCCCGGTTGAGCTTTTGATCGAGAAACCCGATCAGATCTCCCATCAGCACCACCGGATGCTTGATAAAACGCGTCAGCCCGCGCAGACCGCCCAGATAAGCATCAAAAAAAATCGCTAAAATTAATAAGACCAGCGGATCGAACGCATGTTCCCCCCCGGCCATTCCAAATGTATACATATCAAATCCTTGCGCGTTCAGGATCATAGCGAGCAACGGACTAAGAAGAAGTTAAAGCTTTTGAAAGGCTTTTTCACTTAAAGTCCTATGTTTATCCGGTGTTTTTGATTACCTATAGGGCCATGGCAGAAGAACCGATATTGAACCTGGAACAGGAAGCAGACGCCGCGCCCGGCGTGCTGGATGCGCTCGGCCAGGTTTTGAACGCCTTCGAGCGGCTGATCGACGCCCTGCCCGGTTGGGCCGGGATGATGCTGGCCGCCCTTTTCGCCGCGCTCATCGGTATTTTTGTCGGCGTTCGCCTGAGCCGCAGTGGCCACGCGAAACCGGAAGCCCCCGCAGAAGAAGCCCCGACCATTCGCGCCGCCCTGCCCGCCCCTGAGAACCCCGCCTTCAAGGCCTATCAGGCGTTTCTCGACGCCAAGGGCGTTTCCGCCAAAGAACGCGATTCGCAGATGCGCGCCTTTGCTGAACGGTTCCGCGAAATGCGCCAGAACCTGCGCGACCTGATGCCCGGCGACAAGGAACTGGACGCCGACGTTGAACAGGTGCGCGATGCGCTCGATGCGGGCGATTTTGACCGCATGTTCACGTTGCTGACATCCATCGGCGACAAGGAAAACGCCGACGGCCTGCAAAAACGATCCGCCGCCCTCAAGCATCTGGTTGCCGCCGCCATCGCCAAATCGGTGGCCGGGGACTTGCAGATGTCGCGCCTCGAATATCAATCCGCGGCCGACAACTTCCGCCAGGCCGTCGAGGCCCTGCCGCCGTTTCAGGAAGATCTGCACGCCGAATATCTCAACAAGTACGGCACCGCCAGCTATCAGGCCGGCCACCACGAAACCGCCATTGCCGCTTTTGAGCGGGCTTTGCAGATTTTGGAAAAACGCCTCGGCAAGAACCACCCGGATGTGGCGACGGCGCTCAACAATCTGGCGCTCCTGCATTATTCACGCGGCAATTACGACGCAGCAGAACCGCTCTACAAGCGCTCGCTGTCCATTGATGAGCAGACGCTGGGCATCGACCATACGGGTGTTGCTACCGATTTGAATAATCTGGCGCTTTTGTACAAGAAAAAGGGCCATCTGGAAGAGGCGGAGCCCTTGCTCAAGCGGGCCATGGAGATCAAGGAAAAGAATTTCGATCCGGGTCATCCGAGTCTGGTCACGGGCCTGCGCAACTATGCCTCGGTGCTGCGTAGTCTGGGCCGTGAAGAAGAAGCCGAAATCTACGAGCGTCGGGCCACTGTCCTGCCGCCCAGCCGCACCGGCGTCGCCGCCGAATAAAAATCCCTTCAGGCCTGTTTTCTCAGCCCCCGAACCCCGGCAATCACCAGCAAGACCAACGCACAACCGCCCAGAAACACCATCAGGCCGTGCGGGTCCCAGCCCTTCATGGCGGCCCCTGCTGCGGGCGGACCGATCACATTGGCAAACTCGAAGACCACAACAAAGGTCGCATTAGCTGCGGCCAGTTCGCCGCCGCGAAACCGTTTGCCCATCATCAACAGGCCGATGGCGTATACGCTCCACGACGCCCCGCCCCAGATGAAAAAGACAACGCCCAGAACATAGATGTTTTGATAACCGAAAATCGACAGGATCGGCCCCAAAGCACACACCGCCAGGCATCCGATAAGCGCGCCCCGGGCATTGAAGCGATCGGCCAGCCAGCCGATGGGATATTGCAGCACCAGATTGCCCAAAAGAAAGCAGCTCAAGGACAGCACCGCCGTGGCTTCCGCAAACCCGAGCCGCAACCCGTAAATCGGCAACAGGCTGAAGATCGTCGTATCCTGAAGGCCTGCTGCCAAAGCCGCCAGAAAGATTGTCGGCGCCACCAGAGCCAATCGGATCAGGCTGGTTTTCTTCGGGATCTGGAATAGCGGCACCAGCCCCCGGACCCACAAAATGGGCAAGGCCGAAACCCCGAACAGCAGGGCGAAGGCCCAGAACGGTGCGTTGCCCGAAGTCCCCACCACCGTCAGGATAATGGGTCCGGTGGCAAATCCGGCGGCCAGGACGGTCGTATAAAGAGCCATCACCCGGCCCCGGGTTTCCTCCCGGCAGATACGGATCATCCAGGTTTCCGTGACCACCCACGGCAGGGCCAGCCCGGCCCCCAGAGCAAAGCGGATGCCAAACCACAGCGCCGTCGAATGGGCTGTCATCAACAAAAGGATGGCGGCGAATACGATAAAAAGCCCGATCAGAAAGGCCCGGATGGGGCCCAGTCCCATGATGATCTTGGGGATGAAAAAAGACGCTGTGATCAACCCGACCGACGACATCGCCGAATTGACCCCGATCAGCCACGGCTCGACGCCGCGCCCGTTCAGCGTCAACGCCAGCAGCGGCGCCAATCCGCCAATAGCAACCCCCACGGCAAAAGTGCTGGCGAGTATAGCCAGCAGACTGAGACGCCGTGAACGGTCATCCAAAAGGGAAGATGTGTCTGACATGGCCCCAGAAAGACGTTTGCCGGGGCGAAGTCAAGATATTGGTTAAACAGCAGCCGATCATTCAAAAAGCGTTAAAAAACGAACTTTGATTGTCCGCTATGGGCGTCTATAGTCCGCCCCGCTGAGATAAACCGAAGGCAATGACCAGTTTGCTCGGCAGCGGAAGGCTCCGAGGTCTTTCGTCCCATTCAACGCTCGGAGGCAAAGGACCAGGCGCATGACAGGACAAACCGCCATAATGATTTGTGGCCACGGCAGCCGCGACGATGGCGCCGTCGAAGAATTTAACAAACTCGCCGGCCATATGCGCGAACGACTCCCCGAATACGACGTGGAGAGCGGCTTTCTCGAGTTTGCAACGCCGGTAATACGCACCGGCCTTGAAAAGCTCATCGAGCGCGGTGCGAAAAAGATCATCTGCGTGCCGGGTATGTTGTTCGCTGCGGGCCATGTGAAAAACGATTTGCCGTCGGAAATCAATAATTTTGCCACCCAGCACCCCGATGTGGAGTTCATCTTCGGCCGCGATCTGGCCATTGATCCGCAATTGTTGCGCGCTGCGCAGGACCGCATCGAAGAATGCGAAGCCGCCGCCCCGACAAAGGTTGAGCGCAAAGAAACATTGCTGATGGTCGTCGGGCGCGGCACAAACGATTCCGACGCCAATTCCAACGTGGCGAAAGTCGCGCGCATGTTGTGGGAAGGTATGGGCTTCGGCTGGGCCGAGGTCAGTTATTCCGGTGTTGCCTATCCGCTGGTCGATGAAGGTATGAAGCATGCCATGAAACTCGGCTACAAACGCATCATCGTTTTCCCCTATTTTCTGTTCACCGGCATTCTTGTCCGGCGCATTTACAAATGGGCCAATGAAGCCGCCGCCGCACACCCCGATGTGGAAGTCTTGAACGCCTCGTACCTCAACGATCACACGCAACTACTGGACTGTTTTGTCGATCGCGTAGACGAAGCGCTCAACGGCTCCAACGCAATGAACTGCCTGCTCTGCAAGTACCGCGAACAGATTATCGGGTATGAAGGCGATGTGGGCACCCCGCAGGTTGGGCATCATCATCATGTGTCGGGCATCGGCACCGATGGGCACGGTGCGGATGATCATGGCGTCCATCACGGACACGGGCATCATGGGCATGATCACGGGCACAGTCATGACCATGGGCACGGGCATTCGCATGATCACGGACATGATCATGGGCACCCAAAAAAAGACTGATCCCGTCATGAGTGACGGCCCCAGCCCCTTCTCCTATGTGCGTGATCCGGCGGAGATTTATCGCCAGTCCTTCGCCACCGTGCGCCATGAGGCAGATTTGGCCGCACTCCCCGATGACATGGCCGACGTGGCGGTGCGTCTGATCCATGCCTGCGGCATGCCGGACATCATCGCTGATTTACGCTATAGCGCCGATGCGGCAAGTGCTGGACGCAACGCCCTACGCCGGGGCGCGCCCATTCTGGTGGATGCGGAAATGGTCGCCGCCGGAATTATCCGCACCCGCCTGAGCGCCGACAATCCGGTCATCTGCACGCTCAATGACCCACGCACGCCCGACCATGCAAAAACCATCGGCAACACCCGCTCCGCCGCCGCCGTTGATTTCTGGACGGATCATCTGGAAGGTGCTGTGGTTGTCATTGGAAACGCGCCAACGGCTTTATTTCATCTGCTTGAGTTGATCCTGGAGGGTGGACCAAAACCTGCCGTCATTCTGGGCTTCCCGGTCGGTTTTATCGGGGCCGCCGAATCCAAACAGGCGTTGGCCGATTTTGGTCACGACATTCCGTTCATGACTTTGCTCGGGCGGCGCGGTGGCAGCGCCATCGCTTCCGCCTCCATCAATGCGCTGGCCGGAGCTGCCACATGACAGCCTGGATCACCGTCATCGGCATCACCGAAAGCGGCCTCGGCGGGTTATCGGCGGATACACTCGTTTTGATCGACAAGGCGGAAGTCCTCGTCGGCGGCGAACGGCATCTGGCAAAAGTCAGCGGCACAGGAGCAGAGCGTATCGACTGGCGCAACGGTCTGGAAGCGGCTTACGAAAACATCGCCAAGCACCATGGAAAACAGGTCATCGTTCTGGCCTCCGGCGACCCGCTCAATTACGGGATCGGCGCCGGGCTTGTGGACCGTTTCGGGTCGGAGGCCATCGACTTTCACCCCGCCCCCGGCTCTTTCAGCCTGGCAGCCGCCCGCATGGGCTGGCCACTACAGAATGTTTCCTGCCTGACCGTGCATGGTCGCCCACTGGAAACCGTCAATCTCTATCTTGCGCCCAATGCCAAGCTGATCCTGCTCAGTTGGGACGGCGCAACGCCGAAGGCCCTGTCACAACTGCTGACCGCCAAAGGTTTTGGCGAAAGCCGGATCAGCGTACTGGAACATATGGACGGCGATCAGGAAAATCGCATCGATGGCATAGCAGAAAGCTGGACCCAGGAGCGGACCGCCGACCTCAACACCATCGCCGTTGAGTGCATCGCCGGGCAGGACGCCCAATTCTGGTCGCGCGCGCCGGGCCTGCCGGAAGCCGCATACGAACACGACGGCAAAATCACCAAACGCGAAGTGCGCGCTGCAACGCTCGCCGCGCTTGGCCCTTTGCCGGGTGAGGTATTGTGGGACGTGGGTGCGGGGAGTGGCGCCATCGGCATTGAATGGATGCGGATCGACACAAAAAACAAGACCATCGCTTTTGAGCAGGATGCGGCGAAATGCACGGTGATCGCCAAGAATGCAAAAAATCTCGGTGTACCGAAATTGCAGATTGTCGAGGGCGATTTTCCAGGCTCCGCAGTTGCCATTGAGCAAACACCCGACGCCATTTTCATCGGCGGCGGCGTTTCCGATCCGGCAACCCTTAACGCCTGCTGGCAGCGATTAAACACCGGCGGGAGGCTGGTCGCCAACGGCGTGACCGTTGAAGCGCACCGTGCCCTGATGGATTTTCAAAGCAATTTTGGCGGCGAACTGGTCCGCATTTCCGTCGCCCGGTCCGGCCCTGTTGGGCGGATGACCGCCCTACGCCCGCTGATGGACGTCCTACAACTGAAAGCCCTGAAAACATGAGTGGTACTTTATACGGCCTTGGCGTCGGCCCCGGCGACCCGGAACTGTTGACGCTGAAGGCCGTGCGCATTCTCAGTGAAGCCCCGGTCATCGCCTATCCGGCACCCGATACGGGCGACAGTCTGGCCCGTGCCATTGCCGCGCCGCATATCCCCACCGGACGCACCGAAATCATCATCCGCACCCCCATGGTGCCCGGCAACTTTCCGGCCAATGATGTCTATGATCATTACGCAGAAGAGATTTCCGGACATTTGAGCAGCGGCAGAGACGTTGCCGTTCTATGCGAGGGTGACCCGTTCCTGTTTGGCTCATTCATGTATATTTTTGAACGTCTGGCTGGTGACTTTCCGGCTCAAGTTGTCCCCGGCGTCTCGTCTCTTGGGGCTTGCGCGGCGGCCGCTTCAGCACCTCTGGTTTCGCGCAATCAGGTGCTCAGTATTATTCCGGCTCCGCTTCCTGAACCAGAACTGCAAACCCGTATTGATGCCGCCGACGCAGTAGCCATCATGAAGGTAGGTCGCCACTTGGAAAAAGTCTGCCGGGTGGTTGATCGCCTTGGATTGAGTGAACACGCCCATTACGTGGAACATGCCTCCATGAGCAACCAGAAGGTCTGCCGTTTGAGCGAATTATCAAACGCCAAGGCCCCCTATTTTTCAATGATCCTGATCCGCAAACCAGAACCGGAGAATTCAAATTGACGCAAGCTGAAACACCGGTTTTTGTTACTCTCACAGAAACGGGAGCCCATCTCGCCCGCCGTTTACAGAAATGCCTGCCCGGCTCCCTTGTCCATGGCCGCAAGGGCCGGGTTACGGATTGTGATCAATCCTTCGAAGGGGTCATTTCGCATTTGCAGTCCCTGTTCGACCAAGGTCATCCGGTCATCGGTATTTGCGCTGCCGGAATTATGATCCGGGCGCTGGCCAGTCACTTGGGCAGCAAGCGTTCGGATCCGGCTGTTCTCGCGATCTCCGAAGATGGGGCCAGCGTTGTCCCTTTGCTCGGTGGACACCGCGGAGCCAACCGGTTAGCCCGCGATCTGGCGGATGAACTGAACGGCCATGCTGCCATCACCACGGCAGGCGATGTCAGTCTGGGTTATGGACTGGATGATCCTCCTGCCGGATGGTCGCTCGCGGATGGCACTGATTACAAGGCCTTTTCGGCAGCACTCCTGTCCGGGGTTTCGGTGAATGTCCATTCAGAAATAGGCGATTGCGACTGGCTTCTGGCAGGCAATCTGTCGATCAATGATAACGCCAAGCTGACAATCCGGGTCACGGAATCAACCCGCACCCATTCCGATAACGAGCTGGTTCTACATCCGCCGGTTCTGGCTTTAGGTGTGGGCTGTGAACGTGGCTGCGACCCGCTGGAACTCTCCATGCTGGTCGATCAGGCGCTGCTCGATGCGGCCCTCGCGCCGGAAGCCATCGCCTGCGTGACCAGCATCGATGTGAAATCCGACGAGATGGCGGTGCTGGCTCTGGCCGAAAAATTGGGTGTTCCGGCCCGCTTTTTCAATGCCGATGAACTGGAAGCACAAACGCCGCGCCTCGCCAATCCGTCAGACGTTGTTTTCGCAGAAGTCGGTTGCCATGGCGTCGGTGAAGGGGCTGCTTTGGCGGCCGCCGGCTTAGATGCCGAACTGATTGTTCCGAAAGTTAAATCCGCCCGCGCCACCTGCGCCATCGCCCGCAGCCCCGTTGATATCCATGCCTTGCAGGTTGGCCGCGCCAGAGGCCGTCTGACCATCGTCGGCATTGGCCCCGGAACTGCCGACTGGCGCACCCCGGCTGTGACCAGCGCGCTGGCCCGGGTCACGGATGTGGTCGGTTATGGGCTTTATCTGGATATTCTGGGGGGTCTGATCGACGGCAAAAATTGCCACCAGTCGGACCTTGCCCAGGAAGAGGACCGGGTCCGGAAATCTCTGGAGCTGGCGGCGGAAGGCAAGGATGTTGCTTTGGTCAGTTCGGGCGATGCCGGGATTTACGCCTTGGCAACACTGGCCTTCGAATTGCTGGAGCGGGAAAATGATCCCGCTTGGAACCGCCTCGATATTTCGGTTGAGCCGGGTGTCTCGGCCATCCAGGCGGCGGCAGCGCGCATGGGTGCGCCCATCGGTCATGATTTCTGCCTGATCTCACTGTCGGATTTACTGACCCCCTGGACGGAAATTGAACGCCGCCTGAAAGCCGCCGCCGAGGGTGATTTTGTTGTTGGCCTCTATAACCCCGTCTCGAAACGCCGCCGTCATCAGCTGGAAATTGCGCGTGACACCCTGTTGACCGGCCGCCCAGCGGAAACTCCCGTCATTCTGGCGCGCAATCTGGGGCGTCCGACGGAGCATATATCTGTTGTCACTCTAGGTGAACTAACACCCGATCATGCGGACATGCTGACATTGGTGCTGATCGGCAATTGCCAGACCCGGCATTTCAAGGCTGGAGAAAAATCCTGGGTCTATACGCCACGCGGTTACGCATCTAAAATGACGCCTGCCGACAAATGACAAAGGTGCTAACATTATGACCGTCCATTTCATCGGCGCCGGGCCGGGCGCGGCAGACCTGATTACCGTGCGCGGCCTCAATCTGATCCGCGAAGCACCGGTGGTCCTGTATGCCGGGTCTCTGGTTCCCGAAGCGATCATCGCCGAGGCGTCGCCGAATGCCCGGGTGTTGGACACCGCACCGATGCATCTCGATGAAATCATTACCGAAATACAGGACGCCAACGCCAAGGGTCTGAATGTGGCGCGCGTCCATTCCGGTGATCCCTCCATTTATGGCGCAGTCGCAGAACAGATGCGCAAGCTGGATGCCCTCGGTATCGATTACGATGTGACTCCTGGCGTTTCGGCTTATGCGGCGGCGGCTGCAGAACTGAAGACCGAGCTTACCTTGCCGGATGTCAGCCAGTCGGTGATCCTGACCCGCACCTCGGTGCGCAGTTCGTCCATGCCGGAAGGCGAGGATTTGGCAAAGCTGGGCGCTTCCGGCGCAACACTGGCCATCCATTTATCGGTGAACAATCTGGCAAAAGTGGTTCGTGACCTGACGCCTCATTACGGCCCAGATGGCCCGGTGATTGTCGCCTACCGGGTCAGCTGGCCAGACCAGCAGTTTATCCACGGCACCCTGGCCGATATTCGCGAAAAGGTGAAAGCCTCAGGCATTACACGAACGGCGCTGATCCTCGTCGGCCATGTGTTGGCCCCGGAAAGCTTTAATGACAGTCGCCTTTACGCCGCGGACCATCACCATGTCCTGCGGCCTAAAACGAAGGCGGCTCCCTAAATCTGACTTTTCAGCCATTCCAGACAGCCTTCGACGGAATCTGTGGTCAGGCCCGGCGCAGGCGGGGGGCGGCGCAGCAGAATAATCCGGATATCGGCTTCCAGCGCTGCTGTGATTTTGGCGTCCATGGCCACACCGCCGGAATGTTTGGTAAGCACGGCTTCAATCGCATTGGACGCCAGCAAATCCCGCTCCGCTTGCAATTCATAGGGAGGGCGCCCCATAACAATCTGATGTTGCCGTATGGGTAAGGACTCCTTCGGCATTTCGATCATGCGGATAAGAAACCAGATGTCATCAAGATCGGAAAACACCTCAAGCTCCCGTCGCCCTGTTGTGACGAACACGCGCCGCGCCGAACGGGACAAAACATCCGCAGCTTCCCCCATATCCGCAACTTCCTGCCAACGGCCATCCTTGGGTAGTTTCCATAGCGGGCGCACCAGCGCCATGCGTTGAACATGCGCCGCTTCACACGCCATGAAAGCACTCTGCGATATCGTCTGGGCAAACGGGTGGGTCGCATCAATAACGATTTTCACCTCTTCTCTCTCGATAAAAGATTGCAACCCGTCAGCACCGCCAAAGCCGCCCCGGACCATGCGGCCGGCAACCGGCCTTGGTGCTTGCGTGACCCCGGCCTGCGACGAGATCAGGTCGATCCGGTCTGCGTACAAGGCATCAATCTGGCGGGCCAGTTTCCGGGCATCTCCGGTACCGCCTAGAATCAGAACTTTGGTTTTATTCATCAGACTGCCCAACCAGCAACCCTTGACGGTCATAGATGAGAACATCCACGTCTGTTCCTCCAGCAAGAGCCGCCATCGCCACTTCCCGCGCCCCCTTGGCCATGATATCGGCAATGGGAACATTGGCTGTTTGACAGAGGCTAAGCGCCTCCATACCCGTATTAGCAACCTTGATTTTGGCGCATAACCCGGGGCTGGCGCCTGCATCGGCTGCGCGCTCCGCAAGATCACTCAAATCCAGCCGCGACCGCGAGGAATGGAGATCCAGATGGCCTTGCGCCAGTTTTGACAACTTGCCAAAACCACCAGCAATAGTCAGCCGTTCAATGGGATGTTTACGTAGATATTTGAGCAGTCCCCCGGCGAAATCCCCCATATCAATCAACGCCTGTTCGGAAAACCCGTACTGCTTGCGAACAGCATTTTCCGAGGTTGAGCCTGTTGCCGCCGCCACATGGATAATCCCCGCCGCTTTCGCCACATCCACACCTCGATGGATGGAATGAATCCACGATGCGCAGGAATAGGGGATAACAATTCCGGTTGTACCCAGTACGGACAAACCGCCCTTGATCCCGAGCCGTCCGTTCATGGTTTTTAACGCCAGTTCCTGACCGCCGGGTATGGACACGGTCACCACGACATCTCCCGGCACGCCGAGCTCCTGGCTGATCTCCATAATAGCCGCCTCAATCATGCCGCGCGGCCCCGGATTGATCGCAGGTTCGCCAACGGGCAGAGGAAGCCCCGGCAAAGTTACGGTTCCAACCCCGTCTCCTGCAACATAACGAACACCGCTACCCACTTGCCCTGGCTTGAGGTCGACAACAATTTCCGCCTCGTGGGTGACATCCGGATCATCCCCCGCGTCCTTGATAATACTGGCGCGCGCCCGGTCCGGGTAAAGTTTTGCCTGTTTAAGCAAAAACCTAGGTGTTTGGCCCTTTGGTAGCGTTATTTGTATATCTGGAGCAAACTGCCCCGTATGCAGGGCACGGAAAGCGGCAGCCACGGCGGCCGTCGCACAGGCCCCTGTCGTCCAGCCTTTGCGTAATCCGGTTTTGGGTTTTCGCTCTGTCATATCCCCAATTTAACGCGCTTTATAGGCTCTCCGCCAGCGCCCAAATTATTTGGATATCTTGCTCCTCACCCTTGATGAATACGGGCAGGGGGGCCATAGTGTGGCGGGTTCATTTTCATGAGGAAATCGACATGTCAGAAGACACTGCAAAACCCGATCCTGCCCCGCAAAAGCCAAAAAGCGGTCTGACCCGTTTGGGTCCGGTTATCGCGATTATTGTGGTCGCCATGGGGATTGGCCTGATGTTTGCGGCCCGCTATTACAAAACCCAGAACCCGCCAGTCGCAGGCACTTCCGAAAAATCCGAAAAAAGCACAAAAAGCTCGGTTGTCACCATTGGCGGACCGTTCACTCTAACGGATCATAACGGCCAGAACGTGACGGAAAAAACCTATGCCGGGCAATACAAGATGGTGTTTTTTGGTTACACCTATTGCCCTGATGTTTGCCCCACAACCCTGACAACGCTGTCCAACACCCTTGATATTCTGGGAAGTGCTGCAGAAAAAGTGACGCCGTTGTTTATTACGGTTGACCCGGCTCGCGACACCGTTGAGCATTTGAATGAATATGTCGGATATTTTCATCCCCGGATTGTCGGGCTGACAGGAACAGATGAGCAAATCGCCTCTGTTGCCAAGGCCTACCGGGTTTATTACGCCAAGGCAAAACCAAGCGAAGATGACCCGCTTGATTACCTCATGGATCACAGTTCCATTACCTATCTGATCGGGCCGGACGGGACTTTTCTTGAGCACTTCAGCCACGGCACCGAGCCGGAGAAAATAGCCGAGCGGCTGCTCGAGTATCTGTGAGCATTACCAGGCCGCCGGGTCTGATCGTCGCAGCCCCTGCCTCTGGAAGCGGTAAAACCCTTTTCACCCAGGCGCTGTTGCGACTGTTAAGGAATTCCGGCTATCGGGTCGCGCCGGCAAAAATCGGCCCCGATTACATCGATCCACATTTCCATGCCCGCGCCAGCGGACGCGACTGCGTCAATCTCGACAGTTGGGCCATGCGCCCAGGGGTGCTGGCACATCTGTTAGATCAGTTGGCCGTTGAGACGGATATCATTGTCTGCGAAGGGGTTATGGGGCTGTTTGATGGCGCCGGCATCGAAGACACCCGGACCGATGGTTCAACCGCCTCCATTGCCCGACAAACAGGATGGCCCGTACTGCTGGTTGTTGACGCCGCCAAGCAGGCTCAATCGGTCGCGGCTCTTGTTCGCGGTTTTGTAACGCATGCACCCGATGTCCGGATTGCCGGTGTTGTTTTCAACCGCGTCGGCAGCCCGAACCATGAATCGATTTTACGAAAGGTCTGCGCTCATCACTTGCCGGAAGTGAAAATCGTAGGCGCCTTACCGAAAAATACCGACCTGATTTTACCTGAACGCCATCTCGGGTTGGTCCAAGCCGGTGAGCATACGGACCACGAGGCGTTTCTGGAAACTGCGGCCGTCTGGCTTGCCCAGCATCTGGACCTGAATGCGCTGACCGCTCTGGCCCTGTCTGCCCGAATGATTGAAACCCCACCCATAAAATTCCCGCTGCCCCCCCTAGGCACACGGATTGCCGTTGCTCAGGATGCGGCCTTCGCCTTTTGTTATCCGGCAATGCTTGCAGGCTGGCGCGCGGCCGGAGCGGAAATCATACATTTTTCACCATTGGCTGGGGAGTCTCCCGACGCCGACGCTGACGCAGTTTATTTGCCGGGCGGTTATCCGGAATTGCACGCTGGCAAGCTGGCTGGTAACGGGTTTCTGACAGGTCTTCACACCGCAGCAAACCGGGGGGCCACTGTCTACGGTGAATGCGGCGGCTACATGGTCCTCGGCGAAGGGCTCGTCGACAAGGATGGAACCCGCCATAAAATGGCCGGTCTTCTGCCTGTGGAAACCAGCTTTGCCAAAGCAAAACTCCATCTGGGTTACCGCCAGGTCAGGCTTGCAACCAATGCCCGGTTTGGTTCCAAAAATCAGAACTTCCGGGGCCATGAATTCCACTATGTATCGGTCATACACGCCGATAATGAACGCCCCCTGTTCAACACGGCAAATGCGGCAGGAGATGATCTTGGGAGCGTTGGTCATTATTCCGGAAATATTTTCGGCTCATTTATTCATTTGTTGGATCAGTGGGACGAATCCCCAATCTAACCGCCTGTTTTCCTTGCCATGCATCGATCCTTGCTATACCAAAATACGGAAAAAAATTTCCAATGGCGTTCGATGGAGCGCCATCATACTCATGGATCCGATGTTCAAATTGCACCAAAAACCAAAGGTCGAAGACGCCCCGTTCTGGAAACGGAAATCCCTGCTAGAGATGACCAAAACGGAATGGGAATCCCTTTGTGATGGCTGTGGCCGATGCTGCCTGAACAAGCTCGAAAACCAGGACACCGGAGAAGTTTACCATACCGATGTGGCCTGCCGCCTTCTTGACCTTGAGTCCTGCCAATGCGCCAGTTATGACGAACGCAAAAAGTATGTGCCCGAGTGCCAGCTCCTGACCGCCCGAAATCTGAAAAAATATTCATGGCTTCCCTCAACCTGCGCCTATCGGATGCGGGCGGAAGGCCACGATCTGGCCTGGTGGCATCCACTGGTATCAGGTGACCCAAATACCGTTCACGATGCGGGTATTTCTGTGCGGGGACGTGTCGTTTCCGAACGGGATACCGATGATTTAGAAAACCATATTGTCAGTTGGCCTGCCTGATAGCATGTCGGCTTTCATTAACCCATAGGAGATACGCGTGACTTTACCTGCTGACCGATTTACCGGTGTTTTGGCCGCTGCCTTAACACCAGTCGATGACAATCTCGTTCCGGATGAAGCATTGATGGCAAAACACTGCCGTTGGCTGATGGACAATGGGTCCGATGGCCTGGCTATTCTAGGCACGACCGGTGAAGCGAACTCTTTCAGCCTGAAAGAACGCATTAAAATCATCGAAGGCCTTATTGAAGCTGGCATTCCAGCGGACAAGATGATGCCAGGAACGGGCAGTTGCACCATTACCGATGCCGTGACGCTGAATAAGGTCTGCCTCGAAGCCGGCACCCGCGGTGTCCTCATGCTGCCGCCATTCTACTATAAAAACCCCTCAGATGACGGCCTGTTCGCCTTTTTCTCGGAAGTCATCCAGCGCACCGGCAATGATGCTCTTAAAATTTACCTCTATCACTTCCCGCAGCAATCGGCGACCCCGTTCAGCATCAGCCTGATCGAACGCATGGTTAAAGAATATCCGGACACAATCGTCGGCATGAAAGACAGCTCGGGCGTTTTTGAAAATATGGCGACGGTCGCCAGAAACTTCCCAGAATTCTGCGTTCTGGCTGGCGCCGATGATTTGCTGCTGCCTTTGCTCAAGGAGGGCGGTGGTGGCTGCATTACCGCCTGCGCCAATATCAGTTCCGCCCTGGCTCAGGAAGTCTATTCCGGCTTCCATGCAGGCAAAGATGTCACCGAAGCCAACGAGAAACTGACCGGTGTGCGTCGCGTTATGAGCCAGTTTGCGCCACCTCCGGGTCTGAAGGCCGTACTCGCCCGCCACACAGGAAACGACGAATGGCTGAATTTGCGCCCGCCGCTCGTAAACCTGAATGACGAACAGACAAACCGCCTGTTTGCTGAGTTTGACGCTATCGGATACGACCTCCCGCCAGTGTGATAAAGCTCTTCCGAAATCTCCAATCGGAGGCACTTCCAGCCTCCCAAATTGAAATTGATGGGATTGTGATTCCCGTCGAGTTTCGAAGAAACGCCAGGGCCAAACGGATCATCCTCCGTTTGGCCCCGAGCAACAAACCCGGCATAACCGATGGCGTTGTTGTCACTCTGCCAAAGGGTGTCGATGCCAACGAAGGCATACGCTTTGCGAAAGCCAGTGCAGACTGGATCATCGCCCGTCTCCTCACCCAGCCTGAAAAAATTGAATTCGCAGATGGCGTATTGATCCCATTTATGGGCAGCGACCATCAAATTCGCCACGTTCCCGGTGCGCGCCGAGGCGTCTGGTGTGAAGACAACGAAATCCGTGTTAGTGGCCCTCTTTCCCACTTACCGAGACGCGTTACCGACTGGCTAAAGAAACAGGCCCGCCACGAAATATCCCTTTTAACGCAGAACAAGGCCGAGATGCGTGACTTGAAACCTGGGCGTATTTCCATACGCGACACGCGATCACGTTGGGGTTCCTGTGCATCCAATGGCAATTTGTCGTTCAGTTGGCGTCTGGTGCTCGCACCCGAATACGTCATTGATTATGTCGTTGCCCATGAGGTTGCCCATTTAGTGGAACATAATCATAGCGCCCGGTTTTGGGCGGTTGTTGAAACGCTTACACCACATTGCGAATCGGGCCGAAAATGGCTTAAAGCCCATGGAGAAAAACTTCACCGATTTGGTTAAGTTCTGGTATTTACTACACGAGGATATAATAATCGCTGTATATCTTGCCAACTCGTGCGTGGATGCGAGCTGCCATATAGGGATCAATAAATGAGCGAGAACGATTGGCCTCAAACAGCTGAAGGCACGACAGACTGGGAGTTGGTCTTCGAAGATGAAGAGAACGGCCTGATCCCTCTTATTTTGACAGCCCATTCAACGGTTATTCTCAAAGAATGCACAACCGTAATCATTCAACAGCTGTTTATTCGCGAAGACGACTCGACGAATATCATGAAATTCATCTTGAAACTGAATGAAGTCATTCCTGATGATCAGGAAGCAAATACAAACAAGGACTGGCTCAAGTCGATGCGTAACGACGTTGTGAAGCTGCTACGGGAGATCAAGACCGACAGAATGAAAAAAGCTGAGGCCTTCCTGGCCCGTAAAGCCCGAATTGAGCAAGATCGACGCCTAAAGGTCTAATTGGGTTTTCTAAAAGGGGTATTCGTTTCGAACATGGGGCAGGCACATTTTGAATTGACCATTCAGACAAAAGGTCAGGGCCTTTATGACATCTCGACGCCAGTCATGGACTGGGTAGAAGGGCAATGCATGCCAGAAGGCCTGCTGACTATTTTCGTCCGCCACACATCAGCCTCTTTAACAATTCAGGAAAACGCCGACCCGGACGTGCTGGCCGATTTGAACCATTTTTTTCACCGTCTTGTCAAAGAAGACCCAGGCCTTTATCGCCATACGGCAGAAGGTCCCGATGACATGCCGGCTCATATCCGAAGCGCCCTGACAAATGTTTCGCTGTCTGTTCCCGTTCATAAGGGAAACCCGGTTTTAGGAACATGGCAGGGGATTTATCTGTTTGAGCACAGATCGCAACCCCATAGCCGGAAGCTACACCTGCATCTCTATGGCTAATGCCTGTATCTTATTCTAAATGGGCGTTACCTGGCCGGAAAGAACAGCCCTTACGTTTGTCAATTTTTCTAGTAGATCATGAGGGTCAACAGGCTTGCTGATCGTCCCAAGCACATTCAGGCCCCAGTCTTTCGCAAACCGTTCGGCCCCATCCAGCAGATTTTTTTGGTTCCCAGAACTGACCAAAAGTGCCGGTGGGTTCTGCAGGTCTTTTAATGATGTTATGACTTCAAAGCCGTCTTGTCCTGGCATGATCAGATCAAGAATCACAACATCAATCCTGTGGTCAGACGCATATTCCAGAAAGGACTCTCCATCCGGGAATGTTACCACGTCAAAACCCAGCTTATTGGCAATGGTGCCAAACAGCTTACAAATCACCCGATCATCATCAACGATGACCAGGTGAATACCCATAGTCATTTCATTAGACACAATAGTCTCCAAAACACCTTTGCCCCAAAAGTGTATGGATGATTAGCACGTAACTCCGTCGGCTAATTCCCAAACCTTTTTATAGTCGATTCCATTAAACTTTACAATTTTCCGCAAACACGACCGTGTGAACAGTTATGAATTATTTCACATCCTTTTGTGGCGAGCTGACACCTAATCCTGGCTTGCCTCGATGAGATGAACATCGCGTTGCGGATAGGGGATTATTATCCCTTCTTTATCAAAACACTGTTTCACCGTTTTCAAAAGATGCCATTTCAGGCCCCAGTAGTCGGCTCCCAAACACCAGACCCGGACAATAATATCAACCGAACTGTCACCCAGATTGCCAACGACAATAAGTGGCTCCGGTTCTTTATGACAGCGCTCGTCCGCTTCCAGGGCTTCTCGGATCAAGGCAAATGCCTTATCGATATCGTCGTCATAACTGATGCCGAAAACCATATCGAGACGACGAGTTTTATTGAAACTGTAGTTTTTGATCGCAGCATTCCAAAGTTGGTTGTTCGGAAGAATAATTTCCACATTATCCGGCGTGTTGAGATAAGTCAGAAACAACGAAACCGATTTCACTGTTCCCGATTGGCCCGCACCTTCAATAAAATCACCCACCTTGAAAGGTCGGAAAAACAGAATCATAACGCCAGCCGCCAGGTTGCTCAGCGCACCCTGCAAAGCCAGACCAATCGCCAGACCAGCCGCACCCAAAACCGCAATAAAGCTGGTTGTTTCAACACCAAACCGGTCCAGCACAGCAAGGATTGTGAATGCCAGAATTGCATAACCGACGGCATTGGCAGCAAACCCCCGGACCATGGCATCGACTTTACCCGTTTTGGTCAGGGCTTTGTTGGTAACACTCTTCGCCCAACCCGAGGCGATCCAGCCAATTACCAGAATAACAATCGCTCCGACGACATCCAGGCCGTAGGTAGCAACCACCTCGATCATCATTTCCAACACGTCTTCGGCTTTGCCTTGCATTTCGTCCATTCGTCTTATCCCTAGGTCATATTCAAGTGCACAAACTAGCCCACAATCTCACTCTAGACCAGAGATCTCGCATGCCTTTTTATGCGCATTCTATAGGAGAATCTTATGTCGGAGGACGGGTGTCTTCACCACTGGGGTTAAACCAGCGTATTATTCAGCCCCGGCTCCACGATACGGATCATACATGTCATATCCGCAGAGCTTCAGAACGATTGACAATGCCCCCATTCATATACCAATCTTAAAATGGTATATGATCACTATAGTCAGAATCATTCGATACTATGGTTTTTTATATTATTTTCAGAATTAATTACAACCAATATTAAAATTGGTTGTTTGAAATATTGATTTTGTTAGGGAGCCCCATGCAAAGCGAACCCCACCTCACATATAACGAAGAAATGAGTCCAACCGACCGGCTGCGCGCTTATTTGGCAGAAAATCAGTTCGAATTGAACAGCCGCCTGCCTTCTGAACGAGTCCTGTCTACAGAATTGGGAATGTCGCGGACCTTGCTGCGGAAATCCCTTGCCAACCTGGAAGCCGAGGGCCAGATCTGGCGTCATGTCGGGCGCGGGACCTTTGTCGGATCCCGGCCCGTCGAAACGGCCAGCGACGTCGCCTATGTCTCCAGCCGCACCACCCCGCGCGAACTTATGGAAGCCCGAATGCTGATTGAACCCGGGCTGGTTCGTCTAGCCGCCATTCATGCTACGGAAGCCGATATTCGTGAAATTAACAAATGTATCCGCAAAACCAAATCGGCTCAGGATTGGCGGATTTATGAAACATGGGACAACAACCTACATCGTGCCTTGGCGCTGGCCGCCCACAACACTCCGCTGATGTCATTGTTTGATACCCTCAACATGGTCAGACGTTCCGTCGCATGGGCTCGTTCCCGGCGTGTGCCGTTAGCCCGGAAGATGGACCATCACAGCTTCAGTGAACACGACAAAATTCTGGAGGCGGTCGCAAACCGCGATCCGGTTGCCGCAGAAACAGCCATGCGCAACCATCTGGAATCGGTCTCGAAGAACTTGATCGCATCCATGGAGAAGCGCGAAGATGCCAGCCTTGTTGACGTTTAGGCTTCTTTAGAAATTAATCCCTGGCGCTCGGCCATGTAGCGGATATTTTCCAGTGAATGAAGATGCGCGTAGACAATCGCCATAAGCCCCGTGCGCACCCATTCGGCCACCGTCGCATCGTCAAGAGCTTTAATTCTATCCCCATCTACGGCCCGCACACCCTCGAATTTCCATGCACTTCCATCCGGCCGGTTGACGGAAATGGTTTGCATCGTCAGGACGTCTTTTTCAATGAGTGGCTTTATCAATTGCTCGGTAGTCGTGAGTTCGTTTTGAAAGGCTTGTAGAAATTCAACCACTTGTTTGAGGGCAGGCGCCATTTCCCCATTTTCTTCATATAACGGACTTCCCGTCATCGTATTGATTTCAGGAGCATCCGTATCAAACATGATGGTAAATGTTTCAGGATCATCCATATGGCCCAGAATGAACGGGTAGCGGCGAATATGTGCGGGAAGATATTCACCCAGCCAAGTACCTGCGGAATCGACAAAGGCATTTGTATCCTGCTTAAGCGACATCAACGCCACGGGGACCATCGGATCGTCTGTTGAAAACACAATGGGGAAATGCCGCATTGCCTGTGTCAGTTCGGAAGCGGCCAAAGGTGCTGTCGGAACATCGGCCGCAAAATTCAAATTTACGGACGGTTCGAACAACAGGTTTTTGTGGATATCCACATCCAGGTTCGCCAAATTCTTAAACATTCCGACATTTCCTACTGTTCTGCCAATATATGAAACCAATCTAATCGTCAGGACTTAAGAAAGTGTCAAGAGCCCATGCGTACTGGGCTCCGGCATCGGCGCCTATTCGGATGACAGGACAAAGTTAAAAAACTCGGAATGTGGGCGTATCACGCCCGCCAGCTCCTGATAGGTAATATTCATTGAGTTGCTGACATTTTCACCATCATTGGACAAGGGAAGGCGTAGCACCATCTGACGCCCACGGAGAACCTCACGATGGTAAAATTCCTTGATTTCCAGTTGCGGTATTTTCTTTTCTATCAGCACCTGATAGGCATTAACACTTCCCTCCGCCAACAGCTTGGGCATCAGGTCCGCAGGGGTTTCACCGGTGTAGTCATGACCGTGCATCTCGGTTAACTGGGACCCCCAGAACCGATAGGACATCTCAAATGTCTCATGATTTATATCGGTGACAACAATTGCCGGAATGACTTTAGGCGGAAAATCCATCAACGAAATATCCCGCCAGCTTGGCGCAAACCGCGTTCCCCGCTTTCGTTCCCAATATTTCAGGGCTTCCCGATGATAGTCTACAGGAGATTCTGCGGGTTCTATATATACGGAACGTAAAAGATTAGGTTCATATTTGGTACTAGCATTCATCGAAGACCTGCTTGTTATGACTATTTGATCGTCAACAACCGACCCCGTCTGCCCTGTGCAATGACACATTCGGCCAACACACGCATACGATCGTACCACAACAGGTCTCGTTCAGATGTTTATTTTTATTTCCAAGTATTTCCTTGTGTCATGACGAAATGTTTTCAAATCAGGCGAGGTTTTCAAACAACAGCGCTACGGCCTCCGCACCAGGATCATTATGACCTGCCAGTTTGTCTGCCGAGATATAGGTTGCCCTGCCTGCCTTTGCCTTGGTGATTGTCGATGTCAGATTGGCCCCGTTGCGGGCCGCTTCTGCAGCAGCACCAACACCCTGGGACAGAACCTCAAGTGCGGGTCGCAGCGCATCAACCATCGTCCGGTCCCCCATTTGCGCGCCGCCAACCTCCTGCACCCGGTCCAATCCCGCTTTCAGTGCAGCCAGATCGTCCTTGCCAGATGCCGACGCATCACCAGCGGCCGCGAAAAAGATCGCCAAAAGAATACCGGACGAGCCCCCCATGGTCTGGCTCAACTCGAGACCAATGGCCCGGTACAATTGCGTCATGTCAGCCAAGGGCAGACGGTCCAGAGACTGAATGAGGGCTCGTGCTGCCGTTGATAGCGTTGAGCCCGTGTCCCCGTCACCCGACTTGGCATCCAGCGCATTCAGGTCGGCTTCTGCTGCAATCAGGATCTGACAGCATTTTTCGATGAACGCCCGCCTTTCCGGCTTTTTGCTGGCCAGCGGCAGAACCGGTTTCAAACCATCCGGCAAAGGGACAAGGTCCGGATTTTTTACTTCCTGTAAACCCGGCCAGGCTGTCGGTCCCGATTTTGCCTGCAGCGCCAGAATATCAGACTTGGTGACGGGCAGTAGGGAGACCGAAAAGCCACGCATATCAAGCGAAGTCATCATGCTCGCCGGGCCAACAATATATTTAAGCTGATCCGCCAGCTTCGAATTCAGAAGTTCATTCGCCAAAACCGACATTTCCAGATCGGTGGCACCGCCCAGATTATTCAGCAACGCAACTTTCGGTCCGGTGCTGGATGCCACAGACAATTTTTCCACAACCATATTCATGGCGTCGCGGGCGTTTGTATAAACCACCTGCTCAACCCCGGCTTCCCCATGAATACCCAAACCCAGTTCGGCATGGCCTGCAGCTATCCGCTCTTCTTTCGGTGACCCGGGTATCGTACATGTGTCCAGCGACATGCCGATTGTTGTCGTTCCGGAAATGACGTTTTGTGCGGCCAGTGTGACCGAGTCCAGATCCTCTCCGGCTTCCGCCAGCGCCCCCGCAATCTTGTGCACGAACAAGGTTCCGGCCAAGCCCCTTTGCTGAGGCAAATCGGGCAAAGCGGCATCATCATCGACAATCACCATATTTACCTTCAGGCCAAAAGCCCGGGCGCGCTCTGCGGCCAGCCCAAAATTCAGGCGGTCACCTGTATAGTTTTTGACAATCAGCAAACAACCGGCTTTCCCGGTGACCGCCAGAATACCGGCAAGCACCGCATCCAGCGACGGGGAAGCAAAAACATCGCCACAGACCGCTGCCGTCAGCATGCCCTCGCCCACAAAGCCTGCATGCGCAGGTTCATGGCCGGAGCCGCCACCGGAGACCAGGGCGACCTTCGACTTGTCCCAGTCATTGCGGACAACAACCTTGATATGCGGGAACCCATCGAGGCGCGCCAGCTTGCCGCCGGAACTGGCGACAACGCCCTCAAGCGCATTTGTGACAACCGTTTCTTTATCATTGATAAACTGGTTCATTTTACAGCTCCCTACGCGACGCGTTTACCGTCGGCATCAAAGAAAATGGGGTTATGCGGTCGAATGGCGACAACGTCGCCAGCCTTGATCGCTGTATGGGCATCGGTGAGCGTGATGATATCGAAATCATCAAGGCGCAAATGAAGCCGCGTTTGGTCGCCCAAATGCTCTAGACGTGTCACTTTACAGTCACGCCCTTCGCCAAGAATAATATGTTCTGGCCTGAGACCGATGGTCGCCGCTCGATCTGGCGCATCACCAAAGACATCGATGGGCAGCGTATTGATCCGGGGCGATCCGAGGCGGGTCGCCACATAGGCGCTGTTCGGGTTCTCATAAATCTCACGCGGCGTACCAAACTGCTCAAGATGCCCTTTATTCAAAACGCCAATTTTGGTCGCCATTGTCATGGCTTCAATCTGGTCGTGTGTTACAAAGAGAATAGTCGCACCCAGTTCCGCCTGAATGCGCTTCAATTCGATCCGGAGTTCGGAGCGTAATTTCGCATCCAGTGAGCTCAGGGGTTCATCCATCAGATAAATTTGCGGGTTGCGGACCAGCGCCCGACCGATAGAAACGCGCTGCATTTCCCCACCCGACAACTCCGTCGCCTTGTTATCCAGTTTATGTGAAATCTGCAGCACTTCCGCCACTTCACCCACCTTGCGCTTAATCTCGTCCGCAGGCGTTTTCAAAATTGGTGACTTCAGTGGGAATTCCAGATTTTCCCTTACGCTTAAATGAGGGTAAAGGGAGTATTGCTGGAAGACCATGGCGACATCGCGCTGCGCCGGTGTATCACGTTCGACATTCCGGCCACCGATATGAATTTCTCCGGATTCCGGTTTTTCGATCCCGGCGATGGAGCGCAGAATGGTTGTTTTCCCCGCACCTGTCGGCCCCAGCAGAACAACAAATTCGCCATCCTCTATTTTCAGACTAACCTTGTTGATGGCAACATCCGTACCGAATGTTTTGCTGACGTTTATGAGTTCGACATCGGCCATATCAGTGGCTCCCTGCATTCAGGTCTGAAAGCAGGGCGTTACCGCTTTCCTGATCAAACAAGGTGATTGTTTTGCCATTGAAAGAAAGGCCCACAGTTTCGCCTACCATAGCGGCCTGTGCGGAACTGATACGTGCCTTCACATTGCCATTGGAAGCGCGAATAGTAACGATCTGATCCGTTCCCAGATACTCCGTTGCAATAATTTCGCCGCGATAGCCGGCACTGTCATCGAGCTGGATATGTTCGGGGCGCACACCAAAAACCAGTTTTCCGCTGGCGCTCTGACGCTGCCCAGGGACCGCTATGGTTTCACCGGACAAAGAAACCGTTTCTTGCCCCTCTGCAACATGACCTTCAAAAGACAAAAGGTTCATGGCAGGCGAGCCGATGAAGTCGGCCACAAACATCGTTGCCGGTTTGTCGTAAATATCCTGAGGCGTGCCAAACTGCTCGATCACGCCGTGGTTCATAACAACAATTTTGTCACCCATCTGCATGGCTTCCAACTGATCGTGGGTGACATAGACGGTGGTCGCGTTCATCCGGTCATGCAGCGCCCTCAACTCCTCGGCCATATGTTCGCGAAACTCCGCATCCAATGCGCCTAGGGGTTCATCCATCATAAAAGCCTTGGGGTCGCGAACGATGGCCCGGCCAAGCGCGACACGTTGCCGGTCGCCGCCGGAAAGCCCGCCGACGGGCTTTTCCAAAATGTCCATGATACCCAGAATGTCAGCAACCTCATGCAGCTTCGCCTTAACGGCAGCCTTCGGCATGCCCTGACTGATCAACGGGTAGGTGATGTTCTTGCGCACGTTCATATGTGGGTAGAGTGCGAACATCTGAAAGACAAAGGCGATGTCGCGCTTGCTGGCGGGAAGCTGGCTGACCTCCTCCTTGTCCAGATAGATCTCACCGCTGGTCGGTAACTCCAACCCGGCAATCATCCGAAGCGTTGTGGTTTTGCCACAACCGGACGGGCCGAGCAGCATAAAGAACTCGCCATCCTCAACCGTAAAAGACGATGATTGAACAGCCGTAAACGAACCGAACTCTTTTTTGAGATTTTTGATAACAATATCAGCCAAGGGGCCTACTCCGGAAAATGGCTGACAATGATGAACATAACCGTGCCCACCAATGTCGTAATGAAGGAATAGGTGAAGGCCCACATGACAAACGGTTGCATCAGCATGAACACGCCAAGACCAATCAATATGCTGGCCAGCATCTCCCAAGGGCCTCTGCGAAACGACATCAAACCGGAAATAAAATCGCTCATTTTCTGACCGCTCCAAAGGTGATGCCGCGCAACAGGTGTTTGCGCAGAAGAATGGTGAAAATCATGACCGGCAGTAGGAAGATGGTCGCCCCGGCAGCGACCGCTGGCCAATCAAGGCCACCAATGCCGATGATGGTCGGGATAAACGGTGGCGCAGTTTGCGCGGTCCCAGACGTTAAGAGAACGGCGAAGGCGTATTCGTTCCAGGCGAAGATCAGACAGAAAATGGCGGTTGAGGCAATGCCGGTGGCAGCTTGCGGCAGGACCACTTTGTAGAACGCCTGAAACCGCGTATAACCATCAATCAATGCCGCTTCTTCATATTCCGTCGGGATTTCATCGATAAACCCCTTCAACAGCCAGACGGCAAGCGAGATATTGACCCCCGTATAAAGCAGGATCATACCCAGATGGGTATCGCTCAGACCAAGCGACCGATACATCAGAAAGATCGGGATCGCGACGGCAATGGGCGGCATCATGCGGGTCGATAGAATAAAAAACAAAAGATCATCTTTTAACGGCACCTTGAAGCGCGAAAACGCATAGGCTGCCAGGGTCCCCAGAAAGATCGACAGGAACGTCGAACCGAAGCCGATAATCACCGAATTCAGAAAACGCCCGCCAAACTTTGATGGGCCAACAATCACCATGCCCCGTTCGCGGACGATTTCATCGGCGAAGTTATCTGGTGTTGGCAAAGCCGTCAGTTCTTCATCCGTCAGGCGGGTGCGTGTCGTAAACAGGTTCACATACCCTTCCAGAGATGGCTCGAACACCACCTTGGGCGGATAGCTGATACTGTCGGGCGGCGTCTTGAAGCCGGTAAGAACAACCCAGAACAAGGGCAGAATGGTGATAATCGCGTAACCGATGACCAGTGTTCCGGCAACCCATTTCTGGCGTAATGAAGGGGTGGTTATGGAATAGCTCATCGTTCTTTCACCTTGTTGAGCGCTTTCACGTAAATGCTGGCGAGTCCAAACACGGTCACAAAAAGGATAATGGCGAAGGCTGAGGAATAACCTGTCCGCCACTTCTCGAAAGCTTCACGTTTCAGATTGATGGAGGCCAGTTCCGTCGTTGAACCCGGCCCACCGCCGGTCAGTTGCACCACCAGATCGAACATCTTGAAATTTTCAATGCCCCGGAACAAGATCGCCAGCATCAGGAATGGCAGAACCATGGGCACGGTGATGGTCCAGAATTGTCGCCATTTCGAGGCCCGGTCGATCTCCGCCGCTTCATAAATGTAATCGGGGATACTGCGTAAACCGGCCAGACAGATCAGCATGACAAAAGGCGTCCACATCCAAGTATCGACAATCACGATGGACCAGGGAGCCAGATTAACGGAACCCAGCATGTCAAACGACGACGGGTCAGCGCCTGTAAAAAAGGCAATCATATAATTAAACAGGCCAATTTGCGGCTGGTACAGAAAGGTCCAGAAATTACCGACAACGGCGGGCGACAGCATCATCGGCAGGACGATAATCGTCGTCCATAAATCATTGCCTCTGAATTTCTTGTTGATCAAATAGGCCAGCACGAACCCGATGATGACCTGCAAAGCTATGGTCCAGATCAAAAAATGTGCCGTCGCCTGCATACTGAGCCAGATATCCGTATCGTTCAGAATGCGTTCGTAGTTGCGGGTTCCGATATATTCAACAGCCCGGTTGGTGCGGTTCGCCTTGAAGTTGGTCAGGCTTAAATTGATGGTCCAGATCAGTGGAAAGATATTGATCGCCAGCAATAGCAGGATGGTCGGTCCGACAAAAATCCAGGCGATTGTTCGATCCGACAGCCCTTTTATTGTCCGCACCACACGGGCGGGCGTGGCTTTTGCCAATCGATCTACGGAAGTATCAGACATTTAAGAAACCCTTGAATTCCGACATAGGGAATAGAAACCGGCAACCACTTACCAATAAAAAATGAGGTGGGTCGTGTAAAGGGAGGCCCCTTCCAAAAAGGCAGGAAGGGGCCGGGTGTGCATCTCTGGGACTAGAGCTTTCCTTCGTCCTCGAAGATTTCCGTCCAGTCCTCAATCAGCATATCTAATGCTTCTTTTGCCGTACCCTTTCCGGCCACCACATAATCGTGGGTGCGTTTCTGCATGGCGAGCAGCAATTCCGCATAGGCGGGCTCCTGCCAGAAATCCTGAACATTGGCCATGGCATCCAGGAAGTCACCGGCAAACGGCTGGCTGTCTTTGAAGCCGGGATCATTCAACACGGAATTATGGGCAGAATAGCCGCCCAGCCCCCACCAGCGGGCCTGCACGTCAGGCTGTGCGAACCACTTGATATATTCCAGCGCGGCATCCTGCTTGTCTGAATAGCTAACAACGGAAATGCCCTGACCACCCAACGTCGAGCCTGCCTGGTTTTGTGGCGGATTGACGAAGAAGTCGATTTTATCGCCCCCCGTTGCCTTGTCTGCATAGAGACCGGGGAAGAAGGCGAACCAGTTCATGGCCATGGCCACCTGTCCCGACTTGAAGGCATCCAAACTGGCGCTCATGTAGGCGTTGGTGTAGCCCGGAGGCGTACAGCAGTCATACAGGCTTTTGTAGAACTCCAGCCCCTCAATGGCCGCCGCTGAATTCACAGCGCCTTCCATGTCATACTTGCCCGGTGTGTTTTCATACTTGAATCCAAACGGATAAAGCGCACCGGTAACCCCCATGGTGATTCCTTCCGAGCCCCGCTCGGTGAAGATAGACGCACCATAAACCTTGTTGCCGTCAATCTCGCGACCCTGGAAAAACTCGGCAATCTCTTTTAGCTCATACTGGGTCTTGGGTTCCGCCAGTTCGCGGTTGTATTTAGCCTTGAAGGCCGCGCGGATTTCCGGACGGGCAAACCAGTCTTTGCGATAGAACCAGCCGTTGGCATCGCCCATGGCGGGAAGCGCGTAATAGTTCGGCGTGCCTTTAGGCCATGTGGAATAGGCGTAAACGGTTGCCGGGGCGAAATCGTCCATACTGATTTTTTCTTTGTCAAAGAAGTCGTTCAGTTTCACATAGTGGCCGTTTTCGGCGCCGCCACCAATCCACTGACTGTCGCCGATCAACAGATCACATAGCTTGCCACCGGAATTCAGCTCGTTGATCATTCGATCAGCGAAGTTGGGCCACGGCACAAACTCGAAACTCATATTGTGGCCGGATTTTTCTTCAAAATCCTTGCTCAGTTCAACCAAAGCATTGGCCGGGTCCCAGGCTGCCCAGCATAACGTCAAATCATCGGCCTGAGCCGTTGAAACCGTCGCTCCTATGCCTGCGGCCAGCACCGCTCCGGCAATAATTGTCTTATTCATAATGCTCTCCCTATATAGAAAAATGTCGCTTGCAGCTTTTATTGAGGAACTGCTTAAAGCGCTTCATTCGGAAAATACGCGTTGATAACGGGAAAATATTATTGAGGTACGTACATCATGTCCAGGTATTTTTGAGTGACGTAACTCAAAAATACCGTAAAGCCATGTTTGTGTTAGTTAGAAAATCGACTTTAAATATTTGGAATCAATATCTTGGTGGAATTTCCGGTCAATCCCAGTCGAATAAATTTTCTTTGAAAATAATGCCGATTCGAATGCGTTCGGGCGCATCGTCAATGGGTGCGCGATCACTCAGCGCTTTTAAAACCCGAATACTGCTGCGAATCACATGACCAACATTCTGTGCAATGACCGCATCAATGGACTCGCTTATCAGGCCCGCCCGGGTCCGTGGCGTCAGATCATGTGCAATCACCACGACATCGCGCGCCAGCCCCAGTTCCTCCAGATACTCCACCAGCGTACTGACGCCAGGCCCGACAGAATAGACGCCCCGGATATCGGGATGAATTTTCAACACCCGGCCCAGCGCATCGGTCAGCGTTGCTTTGTTGTTATGCCCCTCAATGGTTGGCAAGGTCTGTACCGCCGGGTTTTTTTCAGAAATCAAGGCATCAAAACCCAAGCGCCGCTCGACACTGTCGCGCAACTGCATGGAGCTGGTCGTCACCAGCACCTTACCCCCTTCCCGTCCCAGAAACCGGCTCATCAAAAAACCGGCTATCCGCCCGGCCGCAACGTTATCGATGCCTACAAAATGATTTCGCCCGGAATCCGGCAGGTCAGAAACCAGTGTGACCACCGAGACACCCGCCTCCACAAGGTTTTTTACGGCATCGCGCACCAGCGGTGTTTCCGGGGCCATAACAGCAATTCCGTCGTAACTTTTATCTTTTAGGTCATTCAGCATCATCGCCAGCTTGTGCAGATCGTCCACCGGCGCCTTGATCAGTTCAATCGCCACTCGGCCAACGGCAGCTGGCGCCACCGCATCCATAACCTCATCGGCGATGACGCTGGAAAACCGGCTTTCTCCTTCTGCAAGAACAAAAGCCAGCCGGTATTCACGCTGACGGGCCAGATTGGCCGCATAAATATCGCGGGTATAGCCAATCTCGTCGATAACGCTGAACACCTTGTCGACGGTTTTTTGCCGTACTCCGGGGCGCCTGTTGAGAACACGGTCAACCGTCGCCAGACTGACCCCGGCGGTTTTGGCAATATCCTTGACGGTTGGTCGTGACATTCACTTCTCCTCAACACAGCATATACAGAGCAAATGAGGAACGTCAATCAAACGCCCTATTTATCCGGAAAATATAGTCACAACCCCTTGATAATAAATATTTATATTAAGTTTCTCAAAAAACAAATGAAGAACCTGCCGAAAGGCAACCCCATCCATCAAAACCGGCTTGCATTGACAGTGCGAATTGACACCGGCACATATTATACAATCGCCAAACAGCCCATAATTGGGTACGATGATATGCTGGTGTATCTGTGAACGGTGAAAAGACGGAAAAATATATGAAACGGCTATTCGCGTTCTTTTTGCTGTCCAGTTTGATGCAAGGCAGTGTCTCCTCTGCCTTTGCCCAGTCACCTGTTATTGAGTCCGGAATTTTTACAATACCACCCTGGGGTTTGATCAATGCGGATGGCGCGGTAAGCGGAGTCACGGTAGACACGCTCGATGCCATCGGTGGTCAAATAGGTGTTTCCTTCAAACACAATTATCTGCCGTTCAAGCGGATGGTCCGCCAACTGGCAACCGGGAAATTGCAAATTTCTGCTTTTTACAGAGACACCAATATTCAGGCCGATGATGTATTCCCCCTGGCCTTTGTCCATGATGACAATGTGATTGTCGTTGGCTTGCACGCGACCGAATTCAACACCTATGATGATATAATAGGGCTGACCGTCGCCCTGCCGAGGGGGGCTCACTACCTAGAAAAATTCGACAATGACCCTGCAATACAAAAAATATTCACCCGTGGTCACGATCAATCAGTTAAGTTGCTTCTGAGCAATCGGGTTGATGCCATTGCCGGGTCTGAAAGGGCCATTCGCGCAACACTGAATAATCAGGGTGTTTTAAATGCGGATTTGGGCACATCTTACTTTCTTGCGAAGCATGAAGTCTGGGTACATGTTTCTAACAGGCATACGAGTCAGAACATGAAGGATCGTATACATAGGGGGGTAAGGCTCCTGAGAAACAAAGGCGTGTTTGAGGAAATTCTTTCCAGATATTTCCATTGAGCAGAAACAGTGCCCTTGGACAGGATCCATCCCATGAACCACAGTATCGATTGATATCAGGGTTTATTTTCAAAAATGATGTTATAGGTTTTGAGAAGTTTCTTTTCTTTCTTCCCCTTCATCGACAACCGGCCCTCGTCCCAGATTTGGATTAACAGGTTTCTTTTTGCAGCGGGAATTTTTGTTGAGAAAATCGGCATTTCAACCAGTTTCTTTTCCAAACCGGGGTGCACGACTTCAAGCGCTTCATGCAGGCTCAGCCGGTTTAACACATACTGAAGGACAAGCGCATTGTCCGCATAAAGGTCGACCCTGTTATCTTTGATCATGTTGAAGGCCCGATCCACAACATCATCGTTTCCCGCAATCACTTCAACAAATTCTGAATTTTGTGGGTTATCGATATAATTTTGATAATCCTCACTCATTGAGCTGTAATTCCAGCCGGGGCCGGTCGCAACGCGTTTGCCCTGTAGAGATTGAATGCCCTTATAACGCCACGGGTCTTCGCGCCGCACAACAAAGGCTGTCGTATAGGCAAAGGTTGGCTGATGCGCATAGACAAAGTCTTTTCCCGAAATCTCCGAGTATTCTTTTTCCGGTAACATGTCGCAAAGCCCCTTTGCGACCATATCCAGCCCTCTTGCGAAAGGAACTTCATAATATTCCAGCTCATAGCCTTTTGCTGTGTAAATCTGTTCCAGCATATCGATGATCACGCCGCGTGCAGGGGCTTCTTTGGAGGGAAAGATTGTCATCGGTGGCCATTGATCGTAGCAGACCTTCAAGGTCTCAGCATAACTGATCTGGGTCATGCCGATGCTGATCAATAATGCCTTAAGGAACATCAGACGATACATGGCTTACCTTTCGACGCGGTTACGGCCATTTTCCTTGGCCTCATAAAGTTTCAAATCAGCGCGTTTGAACAGCTCGGTGATGGATGTGTCTTCTGGTTCAGTCGAGACAACACCCATGCTCACCGTATAGGTGACGGTTTTTCCGTCGATTTCCAGCGTTGAGCCGGCGATGGTCTTTCGCAGTTTTTCGGCCAGCTGATAGGTGCCATCACTCCCCGTATCAGGCAGGAATATGGCAAATTCTTCACCGCCGATTCTGCCCAGCAAATCAGACTTTCTTAAAAGCGTCTTTATCGTATGCGTGAAATGAACAAGAACCTTGTCACCGATGAAATGCCCATAAGTATCGTTCACCTTTTTAAAGTGGTCCAGATCCATCATCACAAAGGACGCTGTGGTTTTTTGGCGATGGGAAAGATCAAGCATATGTTGCGCAGAATCAAAGAAACTGCCTCGGTTCAAGGCCCCCGTCAAAACATCTTTTGCAGCCAGATCCTTAAGCTTTTCATTTGCCTTAAGTAATTCTTCTGTACGCTTTTCGACGGCCTCCTCCAGCCAGTCGCGCTTGGCTTTCTCGTCTTCCAGTAAGCGTTCACGATCCTGCTCAATCGCCGAGAGCATTGTATTCATATGTTCTTTCAGTTGATAAAGCTCATTCTTATCCGTGATAGAAAGGATAAAGCGTTTACCGGCGTTCTGGCCCAATTGGATGTCATCAACCTGTGACATCAACTCTTTTAAAGGGCCCGCCAAAAACCGGTCAAAGGCCCACATAAACAACCCAAACAAAATGGATATCTTTATGATTGCCGTAATCGCGATCAGGGCAAACCCGAACAAAACGCGATCGAGAACGACCTCTGACGATGAATAAAGCGTCAACGAACCGAGCGGAATTTCCTGACCGTTCAGCACCCAATTCAAACCCGATTTCGTATCAAAAAGAGATAACGGGACCGAGCCCGGAGCATAGGATCTTTTCGATATCACCTTATTGCCCTGATTTTCGAAAACATCGACCCCTTCGATGATCGGCATTTCGATAAGCCCTGAGGTCAGGGCTTCCAGCTGTTTCTGATTGAATTGCCATAAACTGGTTGAAATGGGCACGCGAACCGTTTCTTCCAACTGTTTCAATTCTTTTATAATTGAATCCTGCGTTTTCAAATATTCAATCGCAAACTGTACGCCAGTGACCAGAAAGGTGACACCCAAATATAAAGAGAAAATGGTGCGGAGCAGTTTTTGCGAGAGGTTTTTTGGACGGAACAAAGCGATAAACATTAATAAATTAAAACACCCAAAACCCATCCGTATTCACGCACATGAACCGACACCGCATCTGTTCATGCCAAAAAACGGGCGATACATGCACTCAACCGATCCATATCGACTTTCAATAGATTGATCCGATAACCAGAGCGCGTCAACAGCCTTGCATACGCGAACAGACAACAAAATATATATAATGTATACAGAAGCATACAAGAAACATAAATATCGCCGTCGACTTTTCCGGCACAGGCCCTCTATTTCGCCGTCACGGTTCCGTTGTTTTCCTCCGCCACCCGTAAGATCGCCGAGTCATCTTGATCCGCGACACTTTGACTTGCCAACTCATACCAGTTGTAAGCGATTTCTCCGACCGACATACCGGTCTCTAGCGCTCTCGCCATATCCAGACAATAGCGAGAATCCTTCTCCCGCAGTCCAATAGCCAGACCAAACTGATCAGCGAGCCTTCCCTCGGCCATAGGCCGGATCATGCGCTTGACGTGAGGACCGGCGCACGGGCCGCTTTCAACAGCCGCTATCAGTGTTTCCGGGTCCAAGTTCAGCTTTTTGGCCAGGTGAACGGCTTCTGCAATCGAAGCAATATGAACCGCCCCCAAAAGGTTGTTGATCAGCTTGAATGCGGTGCCCGTCCCAACATCACCGAAATGAAGAATCTGTGCAGAGATGGCCTCCAACAGAGGTCGCGCCATTTCCAGATCATCAGCATGCGCACCGACCAGCAGAACGAGTTCAGCCGCCGCCGCACGCGCCGGCATGCCGTTGACTGGGCAATCAAGATAGCGGCACCCCTGTGCAGTTGCCGCATCTGATAGTTTGCGAACAAAACTGTGTGAAATTGTGCTACATTCGACCACCAGCGCACCAGAGGGTGCCGTCGACAAAGCCCCGTCCTCGGCTAACCACACACGCTCTGAAGCGGCATCATCTGTTACAGAAGAAAAAATCGCTTCAGCATCCTCCGCCGCAGCAGCGGGCGACGACGCAACAACGGCGCCTTTGGTTACGAGGTCTTCCGCTTTGCCAGGCGAGCGGTTCCAAATGCTAAGCTGATGGCCTGCCGCAAGTAAGTTTGCAGCCATGCCACTGCCCATTTGTCCGGTTCCAAGAAATGCGATCCTGCCCATATTTTCCCCTCCCAGATTTTTATTTACTTTGTCATGTTTCTCTTCAAGTCGTGTACATAGGCATGGCTTCGAACGAGATTGCGGGCCAAAGCCCTTCCAATATCATATCCATACTTCAAAACTAATTTTCCAACATCAATTAAATGATCGCATTATGACTGTGAAACTCTTTTAAAGTAACTTGTCAAAACCCGATAAATGGAGCCCCAGGAAACGCTTTGGTTATTACGAAAAGCCAGACTTATTTAAAAACATTTGCCGACAAATCGGTTTTTATTACTAAGCAGGGGCCCAATCCCGCCCGGCTTTCTGCTCCCCTATGATGGCTCAAAATGGCCGACCTATAGGGGGCAAAGATATTCCTAGGCTGTTGCGTGTGGCCAGGGCTTACGCTTGTTGAGGAAGAAGATAAGCGCGAACACCGCCAAGGCTGCAATGTTGACATATAGATGAGCAGGCCACATCAGGGCAAAGCCAACCGCTGCAACAAGGGCGCGCTCAATGAAGTTCATCTTGTTTTCCCAATGGCCTTCAAGGGCGGCACAGATTGCCCAGAAACCAAAGATCGCAAAGCTGAACACTTCTAGCATTTCCATCCAGTTCCCACTCATCAGCGGTGTATAGGCGATCAGGAAGGGGACAAAATATAACCCCTTTGCAATCTTCCACGAATAGAAACCGGTCAGCATTGGCGGTGACTTGGCAATCGCCGCAGCGGTGAATGAAGCAAGGCAGACCGGCGGAGTCACATTACTGTCCTGAGACAGCCAGAAGACGATCATATGTGCCGATAGTAGGGCGGTTGCAAGCACAGGGGCTGTAAAGGCGGTGTCATACAAAAGCGACAGGCTTTCAAATGGCATGCCTTTGATCAGGTCATAGGCTTGGTCAAAGGGCATGGGACCGGCAAGCGCCGCAATGGCTTCGGGCGCTGTCAGCATGAAGATGGCCTTTGCTGTTTCCGGCAAAGTTCCGCTCACCAGTTGGTCAATTAACTGATCCTGCAGTATCAACTGATTCAGTGCCGGTGCAGAAAGGGTTCCAAGAACGATATAGGCGGCCGTTACCGGCAGGCCCATGCCAAGCACAAGAGATGCCAAAGCCACCAGAATAATGGCGACCGCCAGCGAGCCACCTGCCCAATTGGTAATCATCAGTGAGAAGGTATTCCCGATCCCGGTGGTGGCAATCACGTTAACAACCAGCCCAACAGAACAAAGCAGGACAGCCGTCATGATCATGTTGCGCGAACCCAGTTCCAGAGCTGCAAAAATCTTTTTGAACCCCATACGGTTTGGTGTCATCCAGGAAGCGGCGATGCAGGTCAGGATCGCGTATCCGGCCGCATAGGTTGGTGTGTAACCGATGACCAATAGGGTGATCAGCAACGCAACGGGCAGGATGAACGGAGGCCCCCCTTCGCGAAACACCTGCCATGCGGTGGGGCTATCCTCATCAGGGGGTAGGATTGCGTTGACCTTGCGCGCTTCAATCCGGACGAAAAAAGCAACCGTCATGAAGTAAAGAATGGCAGGCAAAATGCTGACCACGACAATTGTTGTATAGGGAATTTGTGTGATAGAGGCCATGACGAAGGCACCGGCGCCCATGATGGGTGGCATCAGTTGCCCGCCTGTGGAAGAGGCCGCCTCAACACCGGCAGCAAATTGTGGCTTGAAGCCGGCTTTTTTCATCAACGGAATGGTGATGACTCCTGTCGATGCCGTATTGGCAACCGCCGAACCAGAGATTGTGCCGGTCAAGCCACTGGCAATCACCGCAACCAGGCCCGGCCCACCAACAAAACGACCGGCCAGGGTCCGCGCAATATTGACGATGAAATCACCTGCACCAGACTTCAAAAGGAATGCCCCGAACAGGATGAACATGAAAACAAAGGTCGACGAGATCCCGGCAATATTACCGAACAGCGCGTCATCCCCGTACATCGACCGGAACATCAACGTTTCGGGCTGAAGACCTGCAAAACGAAAAACGCCAGGGATATAGGCGCCAAACCAGGATATATAGGCGAGCGAAATGACGATCAGACAAGGAATGATCAGGCCCGTCGTGCGGCGTGTAAACTCTATTGCGCCGATGATACAGATCGTTCCTGCAATCCAGTCAAAGGCGGTCAGACGAACGCCGCGGTCATAAATCGCGTTTTCTGCATTGACGACATAAAGCGCGGCGGCGGCAACCAAGATACCAAAACCGATATCGAGCGCGCGAATGAGGGGTGCTTGAGCCCAGGGCTTTTTTGAGACCGGAATGACCAGCCCGCAGAGCAGAGCAAAGCCTGCGAAATGAAACCCGTTTTGAAACAGTGTCGGCAATGTGCCGAGCGTGTTCATCCAGATATGAAATATTGCTATGCCGACAGCCAGAAACTTGATGACAATTTCGCTTTTTGACCTTTTGTTCAGGTCAACGTCTTCGGCATTTTCGATGCTCATCTGGAACCCTGCGATCTAAGCTTTGTTATATGTCTGATACAATGAAAAAATTCATGCCTGCACTAAAACCGGGGGTCGCGCGATGCGGCCCCCGGTCAGTTGTGTTTTTCAACACCAAACAGGATTAATCCTTATTTGGCAATCAGGCTGTCAGGAATTGTGATTCCGACTTCCTTATAGTAACGCGCCGCGCCCGGATGCAGGGGAACGGGCAAACCGCCAATCGCCTTATCAATCGCCATCACCTTGGTGGCAGCGTGAATTGCGTTCAGGAAGCCAAGGTTTTCATAGATCGTCTTGGTGATCTGATAAACATCTTCATCCGGAATATCGGCGGTTGTCGCCAGGAAGTTTGGCTGAGCAACCGTCTGGATATCGGTATCCTGGCCAGGATAGGAACCGGCCGGGATTGTGTAAGGCACCCACAGGCCACGCCCGCTATCGGCCTTTGCCATTTCTTCATTGGTCATGCTCAGCATTTTGACCCGGTCACCCGCAGTCGACATTAACTGAACCAAAGCACCAACGGGAACGCCACCTGGTGCGCCAACGCCGACTACCTTGCCATCCTGCAATGCCGCAACCGATGGGCCGTAACCGCCATACATCAGCTCGAAATCGTTATCCATATCCAGGCCAAAACCGGACAAGATCGTGCGATTCGAACCGATTGTGCCTGAATTTTTGGCACCCATGGCAACAGCTTCGCCTTTCAAAGCGACAAAATCAGCCAATGTGCCGGTCTTAGCCTTGTCCGCAGCGATGACATAATGCTCAACATTCTGCCACAACATGCTGACCGAGCGCAGATTGGTCTGAGGACCGTCTGCTGCAATAGGGCCGGTACCGGTTTTGGCATAGAAACCAAAAAGGCCCTGCAGAATGGCAAATTGTGCTTCACCATCGCGGAGCAACTTCACATTTTCGCCCGATCCGGCGGACGAAATGGCGGACATGCCAATTTTCATCTTCGGCTCAAGCTTGACCTTGGTCAGGGTCGAAATGGCCACACCAACAGGATAATAGGTGCCACCGGTTGATGCGGTGGAGAGGATGTAATTCTTAGCATCCTGGGCTGTTGCCAGGCCGGATGACAATGTCAATCCAAGAGCAAGTGCCCCTGCGGTTATCATCTGGATTGGTCGAATGTTCATGTCTGCATTCCTTGTTATGTTAATATCTCGTGAATTGTAAATAGGTTGAGCAATCCGACAAGACAAGCAGCAAAGAAACAATTTGCGCAGCATCTCATCATGCATGAATAATTAATTTCGGAAATCTCGGAATTTTAAATATAAATGGACGAAAATGGTGCCCGGGGGCGGACTTGAACCACCGACACGCGGATTTTCAATCCGCTGCTCTACCACCTGAGCTACCCGGGCAACATATCTTCGGCCGTTTTGACGAAGGGAAATTATGTTCCCAAGAATGTCATCGACGCCGCCGCTTATAAAAGATATTCCGGGGGCTGTCCAGCACCCGAAACGGCGTTTTTTTGCTTTTCTTTTCCCTCTAGGAATCGTCCTCGTAACGGTCTTCTTCAGAACTGATCGCCTCGTCACCGGGAATGCGGTAATCCTCGTTCAACCAGCGCCCCAAATCCACATCGGCGCAGCGTTTCGAGCAAAACGGGCGGAATTCCAGGATCGCGCGCTTGCCACAATTTGGACATTTCTGGCCAAGCAGGGGAACCGGTGGCGCACCTTTTTTATCCACCATTGTTACTTTTTTGCCGCTTCCGTAACCAGGAAGGTTTCATCGCCAAAATTCGGCTCGGCATTCAGTGTGATCGAGAAGCCGTGTTGCTTCTCCAGGCCTTTGACGCTGTCTTCCAGGGGGCCTTTGAGGGCTGCAATAACATCGGTCGCGGCATCAACGGCGTAACCGGCCGCCGGCGTTGCCTGGGCTTCGGCGAGGACGCCCCGCAAGGCTTCCAAACCAACCGTATCGGGTGATTTGCGGGCAACAGGGATCGCCCCAGAGACAATTTCAGATAGCGACGGCCCCTTGCGCCGCCGTGTCATTTCCAAAAGCCCCAGCTTGGTGAAACCGACCACATGTGGGCGCAGCGGGTCATCGCCAACGGCGCGCCGCACCTTCCGATAGATGGCGTCCTGGTTTTCCCTGCGGCGCATGGAGACAAAATCAATCACCAGCAGACCGCTCAGGTTCCGCAGGCGGATTTGGTGGGCGATTTCAATGGCCGCTTCCTCATTGGTCATCAGCGCCGTCTGCTCACGTCCGCCGCCTGATGTGCTGCCCGTATTGACGTCGATAGCCGTCAACGCCGGGGTTTCGCTAATGATGATCGAGCCCCCCGACGGCAGTGCGACAACAGGATCAAGCGCCGCGTCGATCATCTCTTCAACGCCATAAGCCGAGAACAACGGGCCTTTTTCGGCCGGGCTGGTAATGATCTCTTCGAGATCCGGCATTTCATCTTCAGCGAATTTTTTAAGCTCTTTCAACAAAGCCGGATCATCCACGACAAAGCTTTCAAGATCGGTCCCGCCGTAATCGCGCAACACGGCGAAAGCTGGTGCCAGTTCCTTGTCCAGACATACCGGAGCTTCTGCCTTTTTCTGGCGCGTCTCAATATCGGCCCAGCGCTTGAGAATCCGCTTCACGCCATCTTCCAGGTCCTCGAACTCGGCTTCACCGGCGACAGTCCGCAGGACAAAAGCCCCATCCGTGCCTTCCGGAATGACTTTCTCCATAATATCGTTGAGACGCTGGCGTTCATCATCACCACTGATTTTCCGTGACAACGTCACACCCGATTGCCCAGGGGCAAAAATCATGTCGCGCCCGGTCAGCGTGACTCTCCCTGTCAGCTTGGCCCCTTTGTCTTCTTCGGGGTCGCGAAGCACCTGAACCAGAATAGAGTCGCCCTCGGCAATGTAATTGGCAATACGATCATCGCGCTGCTGTTCGCCCTGCGGGCGCAGATCGGCAACCGACAGAAAACCGGCCCGTTCTTCGCCAATTTCAACAAAGGCGGCTTGCAAACCATCCAGGACGGCCGTGACCCGGCCCAGATAGATGTTGCCGACCAGACTTTCCCGCCCTGCGCGGGAAATGATCAAATCGGAAAGCCTGTTATTCTCGAGAATCGCAATACGGGTCTCACCGGGAGCCCCGTTGATATATATACGCTCAGCTGCCATTTTGATGTCTTCCTCTTAAGTAACCTAAACCGGTCAGCAACGACGCGGTTTCGAAAAGGGGTAATCCCACGACATTGGGATAAGACCCGTTAATCCGCTTCACAAATACGGATGCCAAACCCTGAATTCCATAAGCGCCAGCCTTGCCGCGCCATTCACCTGTATCGATATAATAATTTATTTCGTCATTATTCAATTGTTTAAAATGGACGACCGTCATTATTACGCGGGAAACCGTATGCCCGCCCGGCCCCGTCAGGCAAAGTCCACCGTAAACCCGGTGCGAACGGCCCGAGAGCATTTTTAGAAACGAGCGGGCTTCGGGCTCCGATTCCGCTTTGCCCAAGGACCTGCGCCCACAGGCAACAACTGTGTCGGCAGCCAGAACAAAATCATCCTCGAAGTCTTTCGCAACATGTTTTGCCTTGTCGATAGCAAGGCGCTGGGCCAGTTGCCGGGGCAATTCGCCTTTTATAGGATCTTCGCAGATATCCGCAGGAACGACCTCATCCGGGACCAGCCCGATCTGGGCAAGCAACTCCAGACGACGGGGCGAAGCCGAGGCGAGAATAAGACGGCCCGTCATGGCGCGCGCCCAGTTAGTCTATTTAAATCGGAAAGTGATTCGGCCCTTGGACAAATCGTAGGGCGTCATCTCCACATTCACCTTGTCGCCAGCCAGAACGCGGATGCGGTGTTTGCGCATCTTTCCGGCGGTGTGAGCGAGAATTTCATGGTCGTTGTCCAACACAACGCGAAACATCGCGTTTGGAAGGAGTTCCATTACGGTACCGCTAAACTCAAGTAACTCTTCTTTGGCCATAGGGCCCTCATAATTGTTTACAGCGAGCACATAAAACCCGCGCACCCCCTTAAAGGTCAAGGATTTTCTTACAAAGACGGTGCTTTTTGATCCAGTTTGGCGACTTTTCCCGCTTTTCAGGTATCAACAGCGCTGGTTGTCGGGAAACGTTCCTTGATCCGCGCCATCAATTCATCACGCACCTTGCGATAGGCGTCGAGCTTAACGTCGCGGCTCTCCGATTCAATAATTGACGGATCGAAGGTGTTCCAGAACTCGATATCAACAGCCATCACCCGGGTCATTTCAACGGCCCGGTGCTGGGCTTCAGGCGACAAGGGAATAACCACATCAAAATAATCATCTTCCAGGTCATCAAAGGTTTTCGAATGATGACGGCTCAGATCAATGCCAATTTCATCCATCACGGCAACCGCAAACCCATCCAGTTCACCTGAGCGGACCCCCACGGAATCGACAAAGATACGATGCCCATGCAGAAATTTCATGATGGCCTCGGCCATCGGCGAACGCACAGAGTTCATCGTGCATGCGAACAAGACCGCAGATGGCAAATCTCCCATGCGCTCAGCCCTTGATATGCAGCACGCAAACCAGCGTAAACAAGCGCCTAGCGGTTCGGTGATCAATTTCGACATGTTCCGACAGGCGATCCATCAAGACGTCGGCGCCTTCGTTGTGAAGGCCCCGCCGCCCCATATCAATCGCCTCGATCTGAGACGGGGTTTTTGTTTTGATCGCTTCGAAATAGGTTTCACAAACCAGAAAATAATCGCGAATAATGCGCCGAAAGGATTTTGCCGGAATAGCGAATTTTAACAATCCGGTATCCTTATCGTCACGTACATCAAAAACCAAACGGCCTTCGACATTTCCCAAATGCAGATAAAACGGCCCCATTACCCCGGAAACCGGGGAAAAATGATTCTCTTCCAGCAGGTCGAAAATGGCAACCCGACGCTCATGTTCGACTTGAGGGCTCCGGCGGACTGCCTTTTTTTCATCCAGTGTGATATGGGCGATGTGCTGCTTATCCATAACAACGCCCCTTCGTGCTTATCTGTTCATTCGGATGGAAACGGACAAGCCATGCGCATCAAGCCCCTCGGCTTTCGCCAGGGTAACCACCTGCTCCCCGATATTATTCATGCCTTCCGCAGTGCATTCGATCATGGACGTGCGTTTCATAAAATCAAGCACCCCCAGACCGGAGGAAAACCGCGCCGAGCGGGCCGTTGGCAGCACGTGATTGGGACCGGCCAGATAATCACCCAGCGCCTCCGGCACGTAACGCCCCATGAAGATAGCACCCGCATTATGTACAAGCTGTCCCAGATAGCGGGCGTTATCGGTAGCGATTTCCAGGTGCTCCGGCGCAATACGGTCAACCAGACCGATGGCGCTTTCCAGCGATGTCACGTCAATGACCGCACCAAAGTCCTGCCAGCTTTTGCGCGCCGTTTCAGCGCGCGGCAGCGTGGTCAAATGACTTTCCACGGCTTCGATAACCCGCTCCGAAAAATATGGGTCATCGGAAATCAGGATCGACTGCGCCGCCGCATCGTGCTCGGCCTGGCTCAAAAGGTCCGCCGCAATCCACCCCGGGTCATTCTGACCGTCCGCCAGAATGAGAATTTCAGACGGTCCGGCGATCATATCAATGCCAACGGCGCCAAACACCTGGCGTTTTGCCGCCGCCACATAGGCATTTCCGGGGCCGACAATTTTATCAACGGGTTTAATACTGTCTGTTCCATAGGCCAGCGCCGCCACCGCCTGCGCACCGCCAACCCGATAAATCTCGCTCACACCCGCAATATCGGCCGCCGCCAGCACAAGCGGGTTCAGCATACCGTCCGGTGTTGGCACGACCATGACAATCCGCTCCACTCCGGCAACCTTGGCCGGCAGGGCGTTCATCAGCACAGATGAGGGATAGGCAGCAGTTCCCCCCGGCACATAGAGCCCGGCGTTTTGCACGGCCGTCCACTTGTAGCCCAGCCGCAAACCGGCGGCATCTGTATAATCCAGATCACTCGGTTTCTGGCGCGCATGAAAATCCATAATGCGTTCGGCGGCCAGTTCCAGCGCTTCCAGTGTCTCGGGCGCACAGGCCGCGCGGGCTGCGGAAATCTCTTCTGCGGAAAACCGCATGCTTGCCGCTGTCAGCTGAAACCGGTCAAACTTTTGCGTCAGTTCAAACAAAGCCTGGTCGCCCTGCGCCCTGACCTGCTCAATAATCGCCAACACGGCATCATTGACATCGGCTTCAGATTCCCGTTTCTGGGTTAACAGTCGGGAGAATTTCTGCTCGAAATCTGGATCGCTTTCCTTAAGCCGCAAGGGCATCGACGGCCTCCCCAAATTTCGAAATCCAGCCACCCACTTCCTGCGGGCGGGTTTTCCAGGCAGCACGGTTGACACAGAGTCGCGATGTGATTTCGCAGATCCGTTCAATTTCAACCAGTCCATTTGCCTTAAGCGTATCACCGGAAGACACCAGATCGACAATCCGACGACACAGGCCCAATTGCGGTGCCAGTTCCATGGCCCCGTTAAGCTTGATGCATTCCGCCTGAACGCCGCGTGCCGCAAAGTGCTTGCTCGTCAGGTGCGGATATTTTGTTGCGACCCGTACGGAACTCCAGGTCGAAGGATCATCATCGCCCTGCATTTCCGCTGGCTCGGCAACCGACAACCGACAGGCACCTACATCCAAATCCAGCGGCGCATAGATTTCAGGGTAATCAAATTCCAGCAGAACATCATTCCCCACAACCCCCAAATGGGCCGCGCCAAAGGCGACAAATGTCGCCACGTCAAAAGCCCGGACCCGGATGATATCCAGCTCTGGAATGTTGGTGGTGAAACGTAATTGGCGCGCTTTTTCATCATCGAAAGCCGGTTCCGGCTCGATCCCGGCATGGCGCACCAGAGGCATGACTTCCTTCAGGATGCGCCCTTTTGGCAACGCCAATACCAGTTTCTCGTTTCTCAACACCACAACATCTCCTTGCCGGGTCGTTTACAGAGGCTATTTTGCCGCATTCATATCGGGTTTTTTCCGGCTTAACCAGCTTTCCGGGCCACTCTTGCACCGGCTTTTTATTGCTTTTTTACACAAACACAGGAACGATAGCCCAAATGACATCCCACTCGACAATCCTTAAAGCCGTTTTCATACTTCTCCTGCTTCTGTTGGCGGGATGGACCGGTGTCGAAATTTACAGGGGGGATTATTTGCAGGCGGTCGCCATCAGCGGTGTTGGCTCGGTGTTTCTGTGGTTTGCATCAGGAGCTGCACGGCGCACGGATGACAGAGACGACGACGCCACTTAGACCCCGCTAGACTTCATCACCGCCACGGCGGCCAATCATCACATCGCGATGTACCCACACGCTCAGCAGCAACCCGAAACCGATGAGCAGGGTCATCATAGCCGTACCACCATAAGAAATCAGTGGCAACGGCACGCCGACCACCGGAATCAGCCCCATTACCATGGCGATATTGATAAATACATACAGAAAAAACGTTGTGGTGATGCCGGCGCCGACCAGTCGGCCGAACTGGTTGCGGCAGCTCAGAGCCATAGCGAACCCGTAAATCATGATCAGCGCATAGAGCGCCAAAAGGCCAACACCACCCATCATGCCAAATTCTTCCGCCAGCATGGTGAAGATAAAGTCCGTTTGCATCTCTGGCAAAAACCGCAAGTGGCCCTGTGTTCCCTGCATAAAGCCTTTCCCTAACAGACCTCCGGAGCCCAGCGCAATCTTTGACTGAATAATGTGATACCCTGAGCCGAGCGGGTCGCTTTCCGGGTTCAGGAAGGTTAAAACCCGCTGCTTTTGATATTCATGCAGAAACTGCCAGGCCACGGGCGCCGCACTGATTCCGGCCAACAGAACAACCGCAAACTTCCACAGGCGGACTCCGGCTGTAAAAAAGATGGCGCCGCTGGCCATGACCAACAACAGCGTCGTCCCCAAATCCGGCTGGCGTAAAACAAGCGCCGATGGGACACCAATCATCAACAGGGGAATAAGCAGATATGTGGGGCGCCCCACATCTTCAATGCTACCGCCATGAAAATAGCGGGCCAACGCCAGAACCAGAGCGATTTTCATCAATTCGGAAGGCTGTAGATTGAAATATCCGAGGCTCAACCAGCGTTGCGCCCCCATACCAATGGTTCCAGCCACATCAACAACGATCAGCAAGGCCAGGGTTACCGCGTAAAACGCATAGGCGTATCGCATCCATATTCGGATATCGATCAGGGCGATACAGACCATCACAACCAGACCGACACAAAACCGCGCGAACTGCCGGGACGCCCAGGGGTCCAGATTGCCGTTTGCTGCGGAGTAAAGCATCGCCAACCCGATACCCGCAGCAACACAAAGCAGAAGAATGAAAAGCCAATGTATATGCCACAGTTTCTGCCGAAATGTCAGGTCCGGTGCGTTCAAAGAGTCGTAACTCATCCTTGCTGAACCTTGTCCCGTTTGCCTAATTTCGAAATGGTGCTTTTTTTGTCTGCACCGGCAATACCAATACCCGCCGAGTTTCTGCGCTGCGCTTCAATAAGAACATCGTGGGCAATAGGTGCCGCTACAGAAGAACCACCACCGCCATGCTCAACAACCACAGAAATTGCATAGCGCGGGTCGGCAACCGGAGCAAATCCGACAAACAAGGCATGGTCCCGTTCTTTCCAGGGCAAATCCTTGTTTTTGATAACACCCGCATCACGTTCCACCTTGGTGATGCGGCGGACCTGAACAGTGCCTGTCTTGCCTGCCATCTCCATCCCCGGCTCTTCAATCCGCGATTTCTTCGCAGTTCCGTATACCGGATTATTGACCACATCAGACATGCTTTCCTGTATCAGTTTCAGGTGGGCATGGGAGATGCCAAGAGACTTTTGAGCCTTCGCAGGCTTCCCCACGCCATCAGACAATACCTGTTTGTTCACCAGTTTTGTTAAATGTGGTGTCAGTTGAATGCCTCCGTTTGCCAAATGCGCTGTCATCACAGCCAATTGCAACGGTGTCGTCAGAACATACCCTTGCCCGATGCCTGCATGCAACGTTTCGCCTTGATGCCATGGTGCATCAAGAGCACCGCGCTTCCATTTAACGGTCGGCATCAATCCGGATTGTTCCCCCGGCAAATCAATCCCGGTTTTCACACCGAGACCCAGGCGGTTGGCCATAGCGGAAATCCGGTCAATCCCGGTTCTTTTCGCAATCTCGTAAAAATAGACATCGCAAGACTGGGTAATCGCCAGCTTGGCATCGACATACCCATGCCCATGTTTTTTCCAGCAATGAAATTTGGAATCTCCCAATTCCAAAAAGCCATGGCAATACACCTGGCTGCTGGGCGTCACAACGCCCCGCTCCAGCGCCGCCAGCAGGACCGCCATTTTAAATGTGGAACCTGGTGAATAACGCCCGGCAATGCTTTTGTTAATCAAAGGCGCCATTGGATTCGACACCAGATCCTGCCATTCTTCAGTTTTGAGACCTCTGTTGAAGGCATTCGGGTCATAGCCCGGCGTTGAAACCATGGCCAGCACATCACCGGTCCGGATATCCAGTACAACAACTGATGCGCTTTCGCCTTCCAGGCGCTTTGCAATCATCTGCTGCAAACCGAGATCCAAGGTCAGAACAACTTCTGCTCCCGGTTGTCCCTCAGTGCGAGAAAGTTCCCGGATGACCCGGCCAAAGGCGTTGACCTCAACTTGTGAACTGCCGCTTGAGCCTCGCAACGCTTCATCATGAACTTTTTCAACCCCGGCTTTTCCGATCCGGAACCCCGGCAGTTCGAGCAGCGGCTCACCCGTCAATTCCTTCGGCGCCACAGCCGCCACATATCCCAAAACATGCGCCGTATCTGCACCATAGGAGTAACTGCGGCTTTGCCCGACATCAATAAATATGCCCGGCAGATCCGGCGCGTTAACCTCAATACGCGAAACATCTTCCCAATCCAGATTTTCCCGGATGGTAACCGGGACAAAACTACGATTGCGTTTTATCTCGCGAATGGTCTTTTTGCGTTCCGCCGGACTGATCGAGATAATCTGGCTCAGTGCATCCAGCGTATATTCGATATCCCGGGTGTTTTCAGAAATCAGCAGAACTCTGTAGTTCTGTTCGTTATCGGCTATAGGCACCCCAAACCGGTCGACAATCCGACCACGGCGCGGCGCCAACAAACGCAGGTTGATCCGGTTTTCATCGGCCAGGGTTTTGTAACGATCGGATTCAACAACCTGCAGATAATACATGCGGCCAATCAGTGTTGTCAGCAGAGCCGACTGCCCCCCCGCCAACATCAGGGCGCGTCTCGAAAACAGTTTATGTCGTTCTGAATCGCGATGCATCAGAGTTGCCTAATAATAAATTGCTGCCAACGCATGAAAATCCATGCCAGCCCTGGAAAAAACCCCAACGTCAGAAGATATTCATAAAACACGGCGCGCGGTTCCAAAATGCTCAAATGCCAAATCGATACCAGGGCCCAGGTCATGACAAAAGCCCCGGCCGAGACAATTCCAAAACCGAGCCAGATTATACCGAAAGATTTACCAAACAGAAACCGGTGCTGGCTAATCACCACCCCGTAAACGGCCAGAAAAACGACTGTATTCACACCGATTGGAACACCCGTAAAAATATCCTGTAAAAAACCGATGATAAACACCGCATAGGCGGGCAACAGTTCCGAACGATAAACCGCCCAATGGTAAATCGCCATCAGCGGAAATAACGGAATAATATTGGCAAGACCCGGCACCGGCAGGGGAACGATATTGAGAATGACCAGAGACAGCGTCAAAAGAAATGGCGTCAAAAGACGTGTGAAAATGTCCAGACGATACCAGACGCTTGTTTTCATCAGGCCTATTCCTGCTGTTTTTTGCTACTTTTTGCAGCAGCCGTATTACGCAGTGGCGGAACCTGAACTATCCCGGTCAAACCATAATCGAGAACCCGCAAATAATTGACCCGCGTGCGATCCACAAAAGGTTCAATGCTGATCCCCTGGTCACTGACCGTCGCGACCACTCCAACAGGCAGACCGGGAGGAAAAGCGCCGCCATGGCCAGAGGTAACGATGCGGTCGCCCTGACTGACAAGAGCCCCCGGTGACAAATGGATCAAACGCGGACGTTCCGTGTTGTCCCCGGCCAGAATGGCGCGGGCGTGATTGGACTGGATCACCACAGGAATACGGGAGTTCAAATCGGTAATCAGCAAGACACGGGCGGACCTGGCGCCAACGTTCGTAACACGACCAACCAACCCGTCACCGGTGATCGCCGCTTGGCCTTTCCGGACGCCCACCTTTTCGCCGGCATTGATAACAACGCTGTTGGCGAATGCACCCCCCGTATCTGCGACAACCCGGGCGGTGATGAAACTGGCTTCCGGGTCCGCGACAAAATTAAGCAATCCCCGGAGATTCTGGTTTTCGGATTCCAGTTTGCGGGCGACGGCCTGCCATTGCAGGAGGCGTTGTTTTTCCTGTTTCAGCCGTGCGTTTTCTTCGCGAACCGCATAAACGCCTTTGACCTCGTCGATCATGTGATTTGCTGATTCGATGGGCTTCGATACGACATCCAGAATGGGTGTCACCGCATCCGTCACGCTGGCCCGGACCTTTTCCATCAGCACCGCATCCACCTTACCCAACATCATCAGTGCGAAAGCGCCCAGAATGAGCGCCATAAATGCGAAACGCTGCGCAACGCTTCTGATCGGCGCGGCAATACGGCTTATGGAATATGAATTATCTTTCAATCCAGCCTCATGTCGTTTTTATACATCCGTCCCAGGATATAAAATGTACATAAAATTCGACTTCAGCAAACCACCCTGTCCATGAACTGCACGGCATCGGGTGATCAGTACATGGTCATCAATACGTCTTTCAATACCTTTTTCTGCTCAAGCGCACGCCCCGTACCCAGCACAACACACGACAGCGGGTCATCGGCAATCGAAACAGGCAGGCCTGTTGCATGACGCAGGACAAAATCGATATTGCCCAACAGACCGCCACCGCCGGTCAGAACAATGCCCTTGTCGACAATATCTGCGGCCAGTTCAGGTGCCGTATGCTCAAGCGCCACTTTCACAGCTTCGATAATCGCACCAACCGGCTCTGCCAGGCTCTCTGCAATCTGGCGCTCCGAAATAATCAATTCTTTCGGCACCCCGTTCATCAGGTCCCGTCCCTTGATTTCCATGGTCCGGCCATCACCTTCATCGGGCGGACAGGCGGAACCGATATCTTCCTTGATCCGCGCCGCACTGGCTTCACCAACCAGCAGGTTATGGTTGCGCCGGATATAAGCAATGATCGCTTCATCCATCTTGTCGCCGCCAACTCGGACGGATCGCGAGTAAACAATCCCACCAAGGCTCAGGACCGCGACTTCGGTCGTGCCTCCGCCAATATCGACAACCATGGAGCCAGTCGGCTCTGTCACCGGCAAACCGGCACCGATGGCTGCTGCCATTGGTTCTTCAATCAGATAGACTTTACGGGCGCCCGCGCTTTCAGCCGATTCCTGAATGGCGCGGCGCTCCACAGCGGTCGACCCCGAAGGCACACAAACCACAACAAGCGGGCTTGCGAAACTGCGCCGGTTATGAACTTTGCGGATAAAATATTTAATCATTTCTTCGGCGACTTCAAAGTCGGCAATCACGCCATCGCGCAGCGGACGAATAGCGCGGATGTTTCCCGGCGTTCGGCCCAGCATTTGCTTAGCTTCTTCACCAACAGCAAGCACCTGTTTCTTACCGCGCACTTCATTAATCGCGACAACGGAAGGCTCGTTTAGAACGATCCCCCGATCCTTCACATAGACAAGCGTATTCGCCGTGCCTAAATCAATGGCCATGTCAGCAGATAAAAACCCGAACAACCGTGAAAACATATGACCTCACAAATCCCTACAAACGAAGCGGATGAACTGTCTCACCCACATAATAATTCCAAATTCAGCAACCGGCCTTTAATTTCACGCACGATACTTTGCCTTTATACGGAGAAGCATCCCCCAGGGCTAGGCAGAAAGCGCTTTCAATGCTGTTTTTTCCCTTTTTACCAGTAGCTTACCCAAGAAATCTATTGTTATGCCTAATCGTGTCGTCAGAATATCTCTATGCGCGTCCAAGGACTTTATCTTAAGGGGCAAACTCAACATCCAAATGCCACTGGGATTGCGCCTCGCTGTCTAATTCGGACGGATATAACCGGTAACAAGTTTTGATTCACTTCACCGGCCACTCTGCTCTCCCCTTACGCTTCATTAACCATTTAAAGCGCGTTGTACTCTGCCCAGATAATTAAAAAAACATAATGATTCCAAACTTCTGCCTATAGTGTTTACGCCATGGGTGTTGACAAAAACTTAACGCCGCTAGCGAGGGTTAACCATGCGCAATTTTCCCACGGATACAATGGCAGCCCCTGCCCCATAAACAAAACCCCGCCACTCCTAAAACAGAATGGCGGGGCTATGTGCGTAAACGGAGTGTCGAGCAGATCGACCGAGCGATCGGTGGCTCTCCCCCGGTGTTTTGGCCTTAGTTTTTCTCTTTGTTGACCAAAGCGTTTTCGGCAATCCACGGCATCATGGCACGCAGTTTTTCGCCAATCTTTTCCACGCCATGTTCGGCACTGTTTCGACGGTTGGCTTTGAAGCTGGCCAGACCGGACTGATTTTCCAGCATCCAGTCGCGGGTGAAACGACCCGACTGGATATCGGACAACACGTCTTTCATGCGGGCTTTGGTGTCGGCGTCGATAATCCGCGGGCCGGTGACATAGTCGCCATATTCAGCCGTATTGGATACGGAATAGCGCATGTTGGCAATACCACCTTCATAAATCAGATCGACGATCAGTTTAACTTCGTGGCAGCATTCAAAATAGGCCATTTCCGGCGCGTAACCAGCTTCAACCAGAGTTTCGTAACCAGCCATGATCAGCGCTGTCAAACCACCACAAAGCACGGCCTGCTCACCGAACAAATCGGTCTCACACTCTTCCTTGAAAGTGGTTTCAACAATACCGGCACGTCCACCGCCAACACCTGAGGCATAAGAGATACCAACTTCCTTGGCATTGCCGCTTGAATCCTGATCAACGGCGATCAGGCAGGGAACGCCGGCGCCGCGCACATATTCACCACGTACGGTGTGGCCCGGGCCTTTTGGAGCAATCATGAAAACGTCAATGTCCTTGCGCGGCTCGATCAGACCAAAGTGAACATTCAGGCCATGAGCAAAGGCAATAGCAGCACCCGACTTCAGGTTGTCGCGGACGTGCTCATTGTAAAGCGCAGCCTGCGTTTCATCCGGTGTCAGAAACATAAAAATATCGGCGTCCTTGGCGGCATCCGCAGCGGATTTGACGTCAAACCCATCATTTTTAGCTTTAGCCGCACTGCCTGATCCTTCGCGCAGGACAATAACGATATTCTTAACACCGGAATCGCGCAGGTTCAGCGCATGCGCGTGACCCTGACTACCATATCCGGCAATCGCAATTTTCTTGTCCTTGATTAAGTTTACATCGGCATCGCGGTCATAATAAACGCGCATGATTTAGTTCCTTCCGTTTTGCGTTAAGTTCGTAATTAGAATTAAGAGTTGGTCTTCAATGGTTTTTATTCGTTACCCTCAAGGGAACCCAGCCCCCGTGAAATGGCAACGACACCTGTTCTTGAAATATCGATCAGCCCAAGCGGCTTCATCAGATCAATAAAGGCGTCAATTTTATTTGACGTCCCGACAATTTCAAAAACAAAGGATTCATTAGTGGAGTCAACGGCCCGCGCTCTGAAAATATCACCGATGCGCAAGCTTTCGACACGTTTCTCACCTTTTCCCGCAACTTTCACAAGCGCCAGTTCACGCTCCACATACGGGCCTTCTTCCGTCAGATCACTGACTTGATGAACCGGAATAACCCGGGCCAGTTGCGCCTTGATTTGCTCAATCACCATCGGCGTACCGGACGTCACAATGGTGATCCGTGACAAATGCCGTCCGCGGCGGGTCTCGGCAACGGTCAAGCTCTCGATATTATACCCCCGGCCGGAAAATAGCCCGATCACCCGGGCCAGCACACCCGGCTCATTATCGACAAGTACGGCAATGATATGTTGGTTGATTTGATCTGTCTCGGAGGTCACTTCAAATGTTCCTTAGCGAAAGGTCACAGCGCCTTTCGGCATTGTTTTATAGATTGATTGATCGGCTTTTCAATGCCGGTTCGATTGAATTCGGTCTAGACGAGCACCATTCCCTCTTCAGAGCCGGATTTCACGGCCTGGTCATCGGGACCAAGCAACATTTCGTTATGGGCTGCGCCGGACGGGATCATCGGGAATACGTTCTCTTTCGGATCCACATGCAAATCCGCTATAACCGGCCCGTCATGGGCGATCATTTCTTCCAGCATGCTATCCATCTCAGAAGCCTTGGTCGCCCGCAAGCCTTTCATGCCGAAGGATTCTGCCAGTTTGACAAAATCGGGCAGGCTTTCCATATAGCTTTCCGAATAACGCGAACCGTGCATCAATTCCTGCCATTGGCGCACCATGCCCATATAAAAATTATTCAAAATCAAACACTTAACAGGAAGTCGATATTGTGCAATGGTTGACAACTCCTGCATGTTCATCATGAAGGACGCTTCCCCGGCAACCCCGATGACCAGCGCCTTTGGATGTGCAACCTGTACACCCATTGCAGCCGGCAGGCCGTATCCCATGGTCCCCAGGCCACCAGACGTTAGCCAGCGATTGGGCTTTTCAAAGCCGATATACTGGGCCGCCCACATCTGATGCTGGCCCACCTCCGTTGTGATATAAACGTCACGCTTATCCTTGTTGGCAATGGCCTCAAGACGCTGAATGGCATGCTGGGGTTTGATCACCTCGCCGACTTGCGTATATTTCAGGCTGTCTTTCGCCTGCCATTCATTGATCTGCTTCCACCAGGCTTTCAGGCCCTTGGCATCGACTTTGGCTTCTGTCGATCTCCAAACCTTCATCAGATCATCAAGGACATGGGCCACATCGCCGACGATGCCCAAATCGACAGCAACATTTTTGTTGATGCTGGAGGGGTCAATATCGATATGGATTTTCTTTGAGTTGGGTGAGAAGGCATCCAGACGACCAGTGATCCGGTCATCGAAGCGCGCACCGACGGCAATCATCAAATCGCAGTCATGCATAGCCATATTCGACTCATACGTCCCATGCATGCCGACCATACCCAGGTACTGCTTGTCCGATGCCGGGAACGCACCCAGTCCCATCAGTGTCAATGTGCAGGGCGCACCCGTGGCTTTCACAAACTGTGCCAACAACTGCGAGGCTTTGGGGCCGGAATTGATCACGCCGCCGCCGGCATAAATGATCGGTTTTTTGGCGGCCTTGATCATGGCCACGGCCTCTTTGATCGACTTGGCGTCACCCTTCAGCTGCGGTTTGTAGGATTTGAGCACAACCTTGTCTTTCGGCAAATATTCGCCCAGCGCCATAAGAACATCTTTCGGCAAATCGATAACAACCGGCCCCGGTCGCCCGCCCTCGGCAACCAAAAAGGCTTCGTGCATGATACGCGCCAGATCATCGACGCTACGGACCAGATAGTTATGCTTGGTACAGGGCCGGGTAATGCCGGTGGTATCAGCTTCCTGAAAGGCGTCGTTGCCAATGAGATGCGTCGGCACCTGCCCGGTCAAACAGATAATCGGAATGGAATCCATCAGGGCATCGGTCAGGCCGGTTACGGCATTTGTCGCACCCGGACCGGATGTCACCAGCACGACCCCAACCTTACCGGTCGAGCGCGCATAACCTTCAGCGGCATGCACGGCACCGCCTTCCTGGCGGACAAGAACGTGGCGTAATTCATTCTGGTTGAATATCGCATCGTAGATGGGAAGCACCGCACCACCGGGGTAACCGAAAATTTCAGTTACGCCGTGTTCCTTCAGCGCCTTCAATACGATCTCAGAGCCATTCAGTTGCTCTTTCGCCATTGTCTTTCGTCCTTATCTCTTAACCAACTGTCGCTTCTGCGGACCGTCTTATCCCAATAAAACAAAGTAAAGGCCAGCGCTTCACAGGCCCCGGCCAACATCTCTTAAACTCTCCGGCAAATGCCATCACACACATGGTCTTTTTGAGAGAGCGGGCAACCTAATGGCTCGCTGAGGCCTGGTCAAGACATCTCAACAAATAAATGCAAAGTTTTTTTGCTATTTTACGTAATTATATTTCGTAATAATTTACGTTACTGGACAGGCAGGACCTCATTCAAATGACGAATAACCCCACCAATCACCGGCCATGCCTCGTCAACCGGCGTCCCGGCTTTTAAATTCTCGTCATAGAGTGTCGCAATCAGAATCAAATCCGTGCGGGTCAGAGTCTGCAGGACGCTGCGCTGATTGAATATGGAAGGCTGGACCAGATCACTGTCATTGGGCAGGCCAAGCGCCTGGGTCATTTCTTCGAGAATACAGGAATCCATTCGGTCTTGCGAGAGTTCACTATTAACAACAATGGTCGCCCAAAGAATTTCCCCTTCCTTTGCCGCCGTCAAAAAATAGCAACCGCCGGACTGCGCCATTTTCAACAAAAGCTTGGGGTCTGCCTCTTCGACCAGAAACGGTGCATGCATGGCAAGACGGGGGACAATTTTGATGAAAAAATTAGCCGGTTTGCCGACCTTTTTCACATCTTCTGTGATAACGCCGGTCAGTTTGACGAGTGTTATGAGGTGCTTTTGGATCATCTGCACGGCAGCTTCCGGCGGCATCTGGTTTTCCAGCTTCAGCTCATTGCCACCATCCGGTTTTTTCAGCATTCGCCCCTTCAGGGAACTGATGGAAACCCGGATCGGGTTCAGCCATTTTTGCACGACTTTCCCACTTTTGGTGAAATCCCGATATTCATTGCCGAATGCCACATCGGCAAAAAAGCCCGTCAATTGCGCAGCGCTGGGACGCTCCGCCGCCCCCGCCGAAACGGAAACCAAAAGCCATACAAACAGACCTGCCCCAAAACGCTGTAGCAAGGCATGTCTCCATATAAACAATGACATCGGCTCCTCCCGTTTCGGCTTGATGACACTGAACTATAAAGGAAACAGAGAGCCTGCTCTAGGGGACGCTCAGAAAATCTTCGATGGTCTGCAAGCCCTGCCCACTGGCATCGGGACCAAATCCGGTGAGCACCTGATCGGCGGTGCTTTGATTGCGAAACCAGGTCATCTGGCGCTTGGCCAGATTGCGGGTGGTCTTTTGTGCCTGCGCCAAGGCTTGATCCCTGTCCATTTCACCCGCCAGATACGCCAATATTTCCGGAACGCCCAGCGCCTTCATAGCAGGCAGGGATTCCGCCAGGCCTAGGTTTTTCAGGCGTTCGATTTCTTCAAGCCCGCCGCCCTCAAACATGGCGGCAAAGCGGCGATCGATTTTTTCATACAGGGCGGCGCGTTCCGGCATCAGATGCAGGGTCAGGAAACGGGCGTTCAGGGGCGGTGATGCAGACTGCACGTCATGCCATGTGGACAACGGCTTTCCGGTCGCAATAGCGACACTATAGGCGCGGACAAGACGTTGACGGTCGGAAGCGACCAATCGTGCAGCAGAAGCAGGGTCCAGCACCGACAACCGATCCAGAAACGCCTCCCCGCCCAGTTCCTTATAGAGCGCCTCCGTTGCCGCTAGGGCCTCGGTGGGAACATCCGGCACCTCGGCAATACCTTCGCGCAAAATTTTCAGATAAAGGCCGGTTCCACCACACAGGATCGGTAGTTTTTCACGTCCCTGAAGCTCATTGATCTTTGCAATGGCCATTTCCAGCCAGCGACCAGCCGAACAGGGCTCCGAGGCGGCCAGGGTCCCATACAGGTGGTGCGGCACCTGGGCCTCATCAGCAGCCGACGGTCGCGCCGTCAGAATGGCAAGTTCGCGATAGACCTGCATGCTGTCCGCGTTGATAATCTCGCCATTAAACCGCAAGGCCGCTTGCAGAGCCAGGGCCGACTTTCCGCTTGCGGTTGGGCCTGCGATGATTACAACAGGGGGCAATTCAGGCAATTCAATCTGCACTTTCTCGGTCTTGCGTTTCAAACCATTGAGACCTTTGTTTTACAGGATTTTCCGCCATGGACAACGTATTGACACTTGTCGGCCCCGGCGACGCCAGCCTGCCAGACACTTTGCTCAACCAGATAACGGCAACGCTGGTCGAGAACGGGGCCGCGCTCGGCAATCCCGAATGGCTAGCCACAAATCGTGCTTGTGATATTGAATTTGTTGGATTGTCCATCGATCAGGCCGAAACACTGACCCGTCAGGTCATTGGCAACAAACCGGTTGACGTTCTGGCGCAGCCAACAAACAACCGGCGCAAAAAACTGCTGATTGCGGATATGGATTCAACCATTGTCCGGGGCGAAACTCTGGACGATTTGGCCGAGCTTGCCGGTATTGGCCCGCAAATTGCCAAAATCACGGCGCGCGCCATGAACGGCGAAATCGAGTTTGAGGACGCCTTGCGGGAAAGAGTCTCTATGTTACGCGATCTTGATGTCTCTTTTCTGGATAAAACGCTGGCAGCGCTGCAAATCAATCCCGGCGCAGAAACGCTGGTCCGGACCATGGCGGCTCACGGTGCCTATACGGCCCTTGTTTCCGGCGGGTTTCGGTTTTTTACGGAACGCGTCGGCCAGCAAATCGGTTTCGATTTGAACAAGGGCAACACCCTAGAAATCATCGGCAACCGCATTTCAGGCCAGGTTATCGATCCGATATTAACCAAAACGACAAAGCTTGAAACCTTGCAGGACCTCAGCCGCATCCGCCAGATCGATTTGAGCGAAACACTCACCGTCGGCGATGGTGCCAACGACCTGCCGATGCTTCAGGCAGCCGGTTTAGGCGTCGCCTATTATGCCAAGCCGGTAGTCATCGCACAGGCAAAAGCCCGCGTTGAACACACGGACCTGACGACCCTGTTGTTTTATCAGGGTTATAAACAGTCCGAATTTCGTTTTTAGGTCCACAAAAACACCCCCGCGAGACGCCTGCCCGCGGGGGTTTTCTGCATTACCTATTTTTGGCGGCAGAGCTACGCCACTCTGATTTGTTGGACAAAGCTCACAACCTGCTCACGCAGAGAAGCCGACTGCCCGTTTAACAAATCAGCCGCCTGCAACACCTCATTAGAGGCCGTATCCGTTTTTTCAACCGAATCGGCAATTCCGGCGATACTGCTAGAGACCTGATCCGTTCCCTGCGAAACCTGCTGAACACTGCGGGCAATTTCTGTGGTAGCCGCGTTCTGTTCTTCGACAGCCGCTGAAACAGCAACTGTAATTTCACTGATTTCATCAATCGTTTTGGCGATGCCCTTGATTGACGTCACCGCATCAAGCGAAGCTGTCTGGATTTCACCAATCTGACGTCCGATTTCCTCGGTTGCCTTGGCCGTTTGATTGGCCAGATTTTTGACTTCTGAAGCAACGACTGCGAACCCTTTACCGGCCTCACCCGCGCGTGCCGCTTCAATCGTAGCATTCAGGGCCAGCAGATTGGTTTGTTCGGCAATGTCCGTAATCAACTGAACAACATCGCCCACCTTTCGGGCAGCGGCATCCAGAGAGTTCATCATTTCATCCGCCTTGCCGGCTTCCTGTACGGCGCCTCCGGATATGGTTGTCGAACGCTGGACCTGGCTCATGATTTCGGTGATTGAGGCCGACAGCTCTTCCGCCGCCGCCGCTACCGACTGAACATTCTGTGCGGCTTGCTCAGAAGCAGATGCCACAGACTCTGTTTGCGTATTGGCCAGATTAACGACGCCGCTCATATCCTTTGCCGTCGTTTGAAGCTGTGCAGATGAGCTGGAGACCATATCGACAACGCCCTGAACATCCCGCTCAAATTCGTCGGCAAGCTGGTTCATAGCTGTGCGTTTATCTTCCTCAGCCTTGATTTTCATGGCCTCCTGTTCGGCTTCCAGGCGAATACGCTCTTCCGCGTTCTCCTTGAAGACCTGTACCGCATCGGCCATGGTCCCAACTTCATCGCCACGTCCCGCTCCTGGGATCTCGATCGACAGGTTGCCTTTCGCAAGTTCTCCCATGGAGCCCGTCATTGCCACAATGGGACGGGTAATGGACTGTGCCAGAAAGTAAGTGAGGATCAGGCCAAGGACTAAAGACACCACAGCCAGTGACAGGAGCGTTATTATTCCGGTCTGTTCGTGAGCTTCCGCTGTCAGCATCGCCTGTTTTGTGAAACTTTCAATTTCGTGAAGAGCAGCTACCAGTTCACTATTGATCCGCTCTTCTGCCACCAGAATTTTTTCTGCAACCACGCTGGAACCGGCTTGATCCCCTCTGGCCAAGGCGCCAAAAGCCTCGGCTGCGAGCGTTTCAAAAGCCACATGCTCCACCTCTACATTTTTGAGTATGGACAGGAGATGTTCAAATTCCGCTTTGAGTTCAGATGTATGAGCCGCGTCAATCTGCTGAGCCAAGAAATCTTCCGTCTGTTTGATTTCAGCAGCCACTTTCTTGCCCAATTCAGTGAATTTCTTATTATTCTCCTGGAACTGGGCTTGGGCGCTCTTATTGAGCGAAATTTGCGCCCCCAGTCCAAGTCCGCGCTCAAGCAGTATTGATTGCTCTAGCTGGTGGATGGTAATTGCCGTAATTTGTTCTGTAGCCGGAATATCAACTTCTGCAACATCGGTAATTTCCTTACCAATATTGTTCATTTGGTAGATCCCTGCCGCAGACGCGGCGCCCAGCAAGAGAAGTAGCAACACAGCAAGAGCATAGACCCTGACTGCAATTTTCAAATTTGCCAACATATTCAATTTCCCCAAAGTTAATCGTTAATATTAATGCCAACTCAACAACACTCGAAATGCGCACTGCCCATAGTTTGGTCGCTTTGGTGCGCACTGCTATGACATGGAAACCCAATCAAACCATATGCAATTACACTTCCGTACTGCTCGAAAATGCGGTCATGACAACAAATCAACTAAAGCTGTTTGTGGTAAGGAATCCCCCGTTTCGTGATCACTCATAAAAGGCACTTTGATCAAAGACCTGACATCACTACCATATCAGTTAACATAACATGGTATAACAAAAGTCTTAACCTAATCTGACAAAATAACAGCTACCCAGTCCGGCAAAATATCTGTGGCCACCCAAACAATGTTTTTGATGAACCTCAATACGAATTTGCCGTGCGGGTCACTATGGGGGGAGTTTCCTTTTACAGGAGAGTATCTACTTCCCTGTAAACAAAAAAAGCGACGCTCCCAAATTAAGAGCGTCGCTTTGATTGTTTATGATGTTAGTGGCTAATTCTCTAGGATTTTTCAATCCGGATTGCAACAAACCGAAGTCCACTTTGTCCTTCCAAAAGAAGTAATACCGATTTGCGACCCTGCTTTTTAGCTTCAGAAACTTTACCTGTAATCTGTTGTGGCGTCGAAACTTCCTCCTGTCCGATTTCCACAATCAAATCGCCGGCACGGATGCCTTTTTCGGCGGCGGGGCCATCTTCATCCACTTTTGTAATGACCACACCCTTGCTTTTTTCTTCAAGCTTGTAGCGTTCGCGAAGGTTGTCGGAGAGCGAAGACAGGGTTAAACCAAGATCATCAATATGTTGCTGGCTGGCCTTTCCTTCATCCTCCATGCCAGGCTTTGCGGCAACTTCGATATCGTCTTCCAGTTCACCGATCTTGACGTCAAGGGTGACCATTTTGCCGCCTCGCCAGATCTCGACCTTCACGGCTTTGTTGACTTCCGTATCGGCAACAATTTTCGGCAGCATCCGCATTTCTTCAACACGTTTGCCGTTGAACTTTAAAATCACATCACCTGCCTTGATGTCCGATTTTGAGGCTGGACCGTCTTCAATCACACTGGCAACCAAAGCACCTTCCGTTGTCTCCAGACCAAGAGATTCGGCAATCTCATCCGTCACCTGCTGAATATGCACCCCAAGCCAACCACGTTTGACTTCGCCTGTGGTTCGCAACTGCCGGATAACCGGTTCAACCGTCGCTGACGGGATGGCAAAACCAATCCCCACGCTGCCGCCAGAGGGTGAATAAATGGCGGTATTCACGCCAATCACTTCACCATCCAGATTAAACATCGGACCACCGGAGTTCCCCCGGTTGATGGAGGCATCTGTTTGCAAAAAATCATCATAGGGGCCTGAATTGATATCGCGGCCGCGGGCGGAAATGATACCCGCCGTCACTGTGCCACCCAGACCAAATGGATTACCGATGGCAACGACCCAGTCGCCGACCCGGGATTTGTCGGAATCTCCAAACTTCACCGCCTGCAAGGGTTCGTCAGATTCAACCTTCAGCACCGCGAGATCCGTTTTTGGATCACGTCCAACCAGTTCCGCCTTGAGCCGTTTATCGTCGAAAAGGATGACAGTGATTTCATCTGCATCCTGGATGACGTGATTATTTGTCACCACATAACCGTCTTCGCTGATAATAAACCCGGACCCCAAAGACGTTGCCCGACGCGACCTCTGTTGAGGCGCATTCCGGTCAAAAAATTCTTTGAAAAAATCCTCAAAGGGCGAACCTGGCGGGAGTTGCGGCAATTCCGGCCCCTTACCGGCTTCCACGGTCTGGGTCGTCGAAATATTGACCACGGACGGCAATAGCTTGTCCGCCAAATCTGCAAAACTTTCCGGCGCAGAGCGTGCATCCACCGTTGCTCCAGCAATCGTCATGGCAAAAAACGCAAAAAACGCCATGGCCAGAGTCGAGACCCGGGCGACCGGTAATCTTCTTATTTGTGTGGTTCTCATATTCCTACTAAGTCCCATTCAATACAAAATCGCAGAACGAACACTGCATATATAAAAAAGGTTAATCCGAAAACTGAAGTGAGAAAAACCCCTTTTATGAATCCCTGGATGAAAATATTACGTTTAAATATGGCCGAACGATGGCGTTACCCCGGTTCTTTTGTGGCATTCTAGGCCCGTATCATCCAGACAAGGGCGACCCCCAGAGCGGCGGCGGTCAATCCCGCCAACCGCAACTGGGACGACGGCATCTCGAAGACCGACGCCATCATTCGTTTCATGCCCTCCGGAAAGAGGGCATACAGGATGCCCTCTATCGCAACCGCCAGCGCAATAGCCGTGGCCAGATCATCCATGATCTACGCCTTGCCCCTTATTAGGGTTTAGCGGCTGGCGCCGGCACCGAGTTAAAGAACTGAAATAATTCAGACTTTGGACTCAGCACCATTGATGTTCCGGGTTTCACCGAATTTCCAAAGGCTTCCATGGAACGGTAAAAATCGAAAAACTCAGGGTCCTGTCCATAGGCATTGTTGAGGATGGTCGTTCGTAGCCCATCCCCCTCACCACGCAGGATTTCTGCCGTTTTCTTCGCTTCAGAAATTATAATCGTACGTTCTTTATCTGCACGGGCCTGAATTTCAGCCTTTTCTTTTTCACCGTTCGCCCGCAACTGAGCCGCATGGGCAACCCGGTCAGAACGCATCCGGTTAAACACTGCTTGCGCTGTTGTTTCCGGCAAATCCGTCCGGCCAATGCGCACATCAATGACCTCGGTTCCAAACTCGGCCGCCTGGGCTTTCATCTGGTCTGAAATGAAAGTCATAACGGCTTGCCGTTTTTCTGTCAGCATATCGCCTAATAGAATCAAACCGATTTGCGTCCGAACAGTCCCGTTTAAACGATCACCGAAAAGCTGACGAAACCTTGCATCTGTCTCGGCTTTTTTACGAAACTCGAGAGGATCGATAATCCGGTAACGAGCAAATGCATCCACGTTAACCCGCTTTTGATCCGCCAGAATGACTTCCTGCGGCGGCGGATCCAGATCAAGGATGCGCCGGTCATACAATTCAACATTCTGGATGAACGGCGTTTTCATATGCAGGCCGGGCTCCTGAACAACACGAACGGGGTTACCCAACTGAAGGACCAGCGCTTGCTCAGCCTGATTGACTGTATAAAGGGAATTATACGCGACAACCGCTCCAATAACGACAACGACGCCCAAAATGGCTAATGATTTTTTCATTGGGCTTCTCCTGTCGCTCTTTTCTTAATTTCAGGTAACGGCAAATATGGCACGACGCCGCTCCCTCCATTTTCTCCGCCTTGATCAATGATCACCATATCCGAACCATTCAGAACCTGCTGCATCATCTCCAGATAAATGCGACGCATGGTCACCTCTTTATTGCCTTTATAGGCATTAAAAACAGACAGAAACCGTTGCGCTTCACCTTCCGCTTCATTGATCATCTGCTGGCGATAGGCACCGGCGTCTTCAATCATTTTCTGCCCCAGACCCCTTGCCCGAGGGACGATGTCGTTTTGGTAGGCGCGGGCTTCGTTAACAATCCGCTCCTGATCCTGCTTCGCCCGCTGCACATCATTAAAAGCGTCAATAACGTCTTTCGGTGGATCAACCTTTTGCAACTGGACTTTAGCGATATGAACACCCGATCCATATGCGTCCAGAATGCTCTGAAGCAATTCTGTCGTTTTGTCCTCAATGTCTGTACGGCTCGTCGTTAAGGCGACTTCAAGTGGAGTCCGGCCAATAATTTCACGCATCGAGCTTTCAGCAACAATTTTAACCGTTTCTACCGGATTGCGGATATTGAACAAATACTCTGCAACGTTTTTGATACGCCACTGCACAACAAAATCAATATCAATGATATTCTGGTCACCGGTCAGCATCAAACTTTCCTGAGACACATCGCGAGCACCGACACCACCGCCCTGGCTTCCGGTGCCGCGAAAGCCGATGTTGATAATATTGGTATTATCAACATTGACCTTAATGACATCACCAACGGGGGTCGGCACCCAGAAATGCAAACCGGGTCCTGTCCGTTTTATATATTCCCCGAACAGCAACTCGACGCCCTGCTCACCCGGCTGAACGCGATACACACCACTAAATGCCCAGAAAACGGCAGCAATAATCACAACCAGCATCAACCCGCGTCCGCCGCTGGCGCCGCCGGGGATGAGGTTTTTCATCTTGTCCTGACTCTTGCGAATCATTTCTTCGATATCCGGGGGCTGAGGTCCACGTGGTCCGCCGCCTGAGGGACCCTGCCCACCGCCGCCGCCCCATGGGCCGCCACCCTGATTTTTCCAAGGCATATAATAAGTTCCTTATTTTTTGTCCGTTAAACTGCCAAAACCTGTAATTTTCTAAACGCACCCGACTTCCAGCTGGTTTTCACCGGAAAGTTCCATTAGGTAGTTTGCAGCCTTATAAAGGGGTAACACCCCGGCTGCAACGGCCCCAGTGAAAAAGTCATAACCTGAATATCGGTACATTGAACGGAGTTTGCAAGGATGGCAGAGATTAGCGTCGCAAAGATTGAAGAAGCACTCCAGCATGTGAAGGACCCCATTAGCGGCAAAGACATTGTCAGCGCCGGAATGGTGTCAGGCCTGCAAAGCCGTGACGGCCATGTAGCTTTCGCCATTGAAGTCGATCCCACCAAGGGCGCTGAAATGGAACCGCTGCGCAAACAGGCGGAAGAATGCGTCTTTGCCCTCGATGGCGTCTTGACGGCGACCGTTGTCCTGACCGCCGAAAAACAAACCGCTTCCGGCGGACATGATCATGGGCATGACCATAGCCATAATCACGCTCCTGCTCAGTCACAAAAAACCAGCCCCGGCCAGCCAGTAGGTGGCAAGGCAGCCGGCGCAACGCCACCAAGCCTGATGCCCGGTGTCAAATCCATCATCGCCGTCGCTTCAGGTAAGGGCGGCGTCGGCAAATCGACAACTTCGGTGAATATTGCCCTTGGTCTTGCCTCAGGCGGGCATAAAGTCGGGTTGCTGGACGCCGATATTTACGGCCCTTCCATGCCGCGTATGATGGGCATTACGGGCCGTCCCGCATCCGCCGACGGGAAAACCCTGGACCCCATGGAAAATTTTGGCATTAAAGTCATGTCCATGGGTTTTCTGGTTGAGGAAGACACGCCCATGATCTGGCGTGGGCCGATGGTCCAGTCGGCGCTTGAGCAAATGATGCGTGACGTCAACTGGGGGGACCTGGATGTACTGGTTGTCGACATGCCGCCCGGCACCGGCGACATTCAGCTGACCATGGCGCAACGGGTTCCGTTGACGGGGTCAATCATTGTCTCGACACCGCAGGACATTGCCCTGCTGGACGCCCGCAAAGGGCTGAACATGTTCCGTAAGGTCGATGTTCCTGTTTTTGGATTGATCGAAAACATGAGTTATTACATCTGTCCGAAATGCGGCGACAGGGCTGAAATTTTCGGCCACGGTGGCGCCAAATCGGAAGCCGACCGCCTGGGCATGGATTTCCTCGGTGAAGTCCCCTTGCATATTGCGATCCGCGAAACGTCGGATGGTGGTACACCGATCGTCGTCTCCGACCCCGGCAGTCCGCATGCTCTGGTTTACAAAGAGATTGCCGATAAAATCTGGGACAAAATCGAGGTTGGACTGAAGGCCCAGGCTTCCGCAGCCCCAAATATCGTCTTTCAGTAGAGCCTTGAATCCGGGTTCGGGATTAAGCAATTGATCCTCTTGGGTCTTTGCGAATTTTCGCCTACCATGCGCAGGATGAATAGAGGGCTTACACACTTGGCGTTGTGGGCGGGGATTTTTGTGATCCTTGTTGTGGGGGATCAAACGCGCGCCGACGTTCTCGACCAGACCGTTAGCGCCCTCCCCCAGGCCGAATGCGCAGAGGTCCGGCGCGGCCTTGAAGACGGGGTCCCGATCCTGCCCGGGTTTCGACAGTTCGAATATGAATTCTCTCCCAATATCCATGGCATTAAAGGACGCCTCTGCCGACTTCATGCCATCGGTTCCGGCGCCCATATGGAAAGCGTCCAGATTCGGTCTTTGGCCGACATGCATGCTTTCATCGAGTCGTCGCTTGGCCATATCGGCTGGCGTAAAACCAAGGAAACGGAACGTTTCACCGACCGCTCGCAACCCGGCAAAGATGTCTTTGCGCTATTCAAGAACAACGCCTTATGCGTCACCACCATCCTGATCAGCCCGGCTCCGGGTTATGTGCCCAGCCCAGATACCAAATCGGAAGATAGTGTCCATCTCGGAGCGCTTTATCCTTATGAGCGCGAGTGGTGGGTGGCTGTCGACTGTTTTCACCTCTAATCACCAGACTGGAACCCCGATTGACCCCGCACGCCAAAGGCCTTTTGTATGCCGCCCTCGCCATCATTTGCATCAGCCCGGACACCCTGCTGATTCGCCTCGCCGATGTTGATTTTGGCGCGACTCTGTTCTGGCGCGGCCTGTTCTCGGCAATAGGTCTGGCCGTTTTAGTGGTTGCAATGAATGGTAAAAAAACAGCCAAAAGCTTTCACTCTCTGGGCAAACCGGGGTTAGCCGTGATCGTTCTGTTTTCCGTATCCAACATCACCTTTGTGATGGCGCTGCAGCTTATTACTGTCGCCAATACACTTGTCATCGTCACCTGCGCACCAGTCTTTGCCGCGATCCTTGGGCGCCTGTTTCTCGCGGAAGCGGCTTCGCTTCGCACTTGGTTAACGACCGGAGTCGTGATTGCATCCATCACGTACATCTTCGCCAATGACCTGCAAAGCACGACCTTGCTCGGAAACTTATGTGCGGTGGCGACGGCCCTGTCCGTTGCGGCCGCCTTTGTTGTCACCCGTCACGCCAAACATATCGACATGACACCCGCGACCGCCAGCAGTTCCCTGCTCTCAACCGTGATCGCAATCCCTTTTGTCGGCACATATAACATTTCCGGAGAGGCGTTGCTGCTGCTCGCCCTGCTCGGTGGTTTTCTCACCGTTTCCTATACCCTGTTGTTCTTGGCGCCACGCTATATTTCGGCAGCAGAGGTAAGCTTGCTGCTGCCCCTGGAAACCATATTAGGGTCCTTCCTGGTCTGGATCTTTATTGGCGAAGAGCCATCGCTAAGAACGATTGTCGGCGGTGTCATAATCATTACCGCCCTGACGGCGAATTCGCTTATCGGTATCCGCCAGATGCGCCCTGCTTAGGGCTTCCGGTCCAGGACGATAAAGCTGAAGGAAGGGCCTTCCGGTGTTTCCGGTGCATGGTCTTCGCGCCGCATCTCCAGCCATGCGTCTTTTTCAATCTCCGGAAACCAGGCATCGCCTGAGCAGGTCTGATGAATTTCGGTGATATACAGGCGGTCAGCCAACGGCAACGCCAGCTCATAGATTTGCGCGCCGCCAATCACAAAAACCTCGTCCTTGCCTTCAATGGTCGCAATGGCGGATGCCTTGCGGATGGCAGATGCCAGATCAAACACCACATCGACGCCATCCGCTAGAAAGTTTGGATCGCGGGTAATCACGATGTTGGTCCGACCCGGCAGGGCGCGGCCAATGGACTGGTAGGTTTTTCGGCCCATGATGATGGGGGCACCCATGGTCACTTGCTTGAAATATTGCAGGTCTTTTGAAAGATGCCATGGCATGCCGCCGTCCAGCCCAATGGTCCGGTTTTCCGCCATCGCGACAATCAGGGACATCCGCATCTAGACGGCGATCGGCGCTTTGATATGAGGATGCGCCTCATAACCGGTCAATTCGAAATCGTCATACTGAAAATCAAATATGCTCTTCACGTCAGGATTGATTTTCATGGTCGGCAAGGCCATCGGAGTGCGCGACAATTGCAGGTCGGCCTGTGTGAAATGATTGGCATAGAGATGCGCATCGCCCAGCGTGTGGATAAACTCGCCCGCTTCAAGCCCCGTCACCTGCGCCACCATTTGGGTCAGCAGGGCATAGGAGGCGATATTGAAAGGCACGCCTAAAAACGTATCTGCGCTGCGCTGATACAAAAGGCAGGATAGTTTGCCGTCGGCCACATAGAACTGGAACAGACAATGGCACGGCGGCAGGGCCATCTGCTCGACTTCCGCCACATTCCAGGCACAGATAATATGCCGTCGCGAACTCGGGTTTGATTTGATCTGTTCGACCAGATTGGAAATCTGGTCAATCTTGCCGCCATCAGGCGTCGGCCATGACCGCCACTGATGACCATAAACCGGGCCCAATTCGCCTGTTTCATCGGCCCATTCATCCCAGATACGCACCCCATTGTCATTTAAGTATTTGATATTTGTATCGCCCGCCAGAAACCACAAAAGCTCATGAATGATGGATTTCAGATGCAGTTTTTTGGTGGTCAGAACCGGGAACCCGTCGCTCAGGTCGAACCGCATCTGATATCCAAAAACACTTTGTGTGCCCACACCCGTGCGGTCTCCGCGCATAACACCGTTTGTCCGGACGTGATTCAGGAGATCGAGATATTGCTGCATGGTCTGGCTATACTTTCCGCATTAAAGAATCGCCCTATTTTACCCTGCCCGACCCGGTGCGCAAATGGCTGTTGTCGAAAATAACGGGATATTTTCGCAATCCAGAGAAAAACGGAAGTCGCCGATGCCGCATGCAATCGGGATCTCAGCCCTTGCGTAAATATTTATCTGAACGGGAACATTGCGATTGCCGACAGAAAACCTCATATTAAGGGTGCAGGGCAACCTGCTATGGCGATAAACGCTTAGCGGAATAAGCGTAACGGACCCGGGGGCAGTACCCGGCGCCTCCACCAATTTTTTCCTGCCGCCTTTTAGCGAAGAAGCGGCAGGAACCCTGGGGGCGAAACAGGATCGACGTGCGTAGTAAAGGTTAAGTTTTTGCTCGGTGGGGCTCCGCCGTTACCGGACCAAATATAGTAGTTGCAAACGACAACTATGCTGAGGCTCGTCTCGCTGCGTAATGCGGTCAGATGAACCACTTCGAAGTCCTTTGGGTTAGCACTTAAAGGCGGGGTTCGGGAGGCACCTGGCAACAGAAGCCTCCCACTTTCTCTTCCCCTGCCTTTTTTATTTTTTTATGCATCGAGTCTGGAGTCCCAAGCCCAATCGGGTTAAGAATAAAGCATGAATGATGAAAATGACCCGCTCCGGTATGATGTTTGGATAGAGGACGCTCTGCGCACCGTCATCCGTCGCACCCTGAGCTATGTCGCCGCCAACGGTCTTCCCGGCGAACACCATTTTTATATCACCTTCCGCACCTCCGATGACAACGTGGAAATTCCAGAGTTTTTACGGGCCGAACATCCTGATGAGATGACAATAGTCCTGCAATATCAGTATGATGCTCTGGATGTGGACGAAAACGCCATTTACACCACCCTGCGCTTTAACGGCAAACCGGAATCCATGGTGATCCCGCTGTCTTCCATTGTTTCCTTTGCCGACCCGTCCGTCAATTTTGGTCTGCAGTTAAAAATGGCCGCTCTGGATGACGAAGACCTCGAATACGAAATCGATACAGACGTCGATGACGGTGAAGATGATGACCCGGACGGCAGCAATCCCAGACCGGGACGCGCCGACAAGGACGGAGACCGGACGACCGGCGAAGTCATTGCGCTGGATGCCTTTCGGAAGAAATAACCGGCTTTCGCTCCGGGAAACCGCCGAACCCGACTTTACATACAACAGAAGCTAAGGATGTAACAAATGAGTAGCTATGTGCATCACACAATGTTTCCCATGGGAGACGACCCCACCCCCTATCGCAAGCTGACCAGTGACTATGTTTCTGAAGTCGATTTTGACGGCCAGAAAGTTCTGAAAATTGATCCACGTGCAATCACGGAACTGACCTTCGAAGCCTTCAAGGACGTTTCGCATTTGCTCCGGCCGGAACATCTGGCGCAACTGGCTAAGATTCTTAAAGACCCGGAAGCCTCCGACAATGACCGTTTTGTCGCGCTCGATCTTCTGAAAAACGCCAACATCGCAGCAGGTGGCATTCTGCCCATGTGCCAGGATACGGGCACGGCGATTGTCATGGGTAAAAAAGGCCAGCAGGTCTGGACCGGCGGCGGCGATGAAGCTGCCGTTTCCGAAGGCGTCGAGAAAACCTTTCTGGAGACCAATCTCCGCTATTCACAGGTCGCCCCGCTTGATCTGTTTACCGAGAAAAACACCGGCAACAACCTGCCGGCCCAGATCGAGCTCTATGCCGATGATGGTGATGCCTATAAGTTTTTGTTCATCGCCAAGGGCGGCGGCTCGGCCAACAAAACCTTCCTGTTTCAGGAGACCAAAGCTCTGTTGAACGAAGAGCGGCTGACCGCCTTTATCGATGAAAAACTCCGCACTCTGGGAACCGCGGCCTGTCCTCCCTATCACCTGTCTTTTGTCATCGGCGGTACATCTGCCGAATTCAACCTCAAAACCGTCAAGCTGGCCAGTTGCCATTACCTTGATGAACTGCCCACCAAAGGCAATGAGTTCGGTCAGGCCTACCGCGATCTCGAATGGGAACAGCGTATCCTGAAAATGAGCCAGCAACTGGGCATTGGCGCGCAGTTTGGCGGCAAGTATTTCTGTCACGATGTGCGGGTGATCCGCCTGCCGCGTCATGGTGCGTCGTGCCCCGTTGGCATTGGTGTATCGTGCTCGGCAGACCGTCAAATCAAAGGCAAGATCACCAAAGACGGGGTTTTTCTTGAGCAGTTGGAAACAAATCCCGCCAAATATTTGCCGGAAGTCACGACCGAGCATCTGGAAGAGACGGTCGTCGAGATTGACCTGAACCAGCCCATGGCCGATCAGTTGGCGGCGCTGACCAAACACCCGGTAAAAACCCGCCTGTCATTGACCGGAACCCTGATCGTCGCCCGTGACATTGCCCATGCCAAACTCAAGGAACGCATTGATGCCGGCGAAGGCCTGCCGCAATACATGAAAGACCACCCGGTTTATTACGCAGGACCGGCGAAAACGCCGGAAGGGTATGCGTCCGGTTCATTCGGCCCGACAACAGCCGGGCGTATGGATTCTTATGTGGATCTGTTTCAGCAACACGGTGGTTCCATGATCATGCTGGCCAAAGGCAACCGCTCGAAAGCGGTCACCGCCGCCTGCAAGGAGCACGGCGGTTTTTATCTGGGCTCCATCGGCGGTCCGGCAGCCCGGCTGGCGCTTGATTGCATCAAAAAGGTTGATGTGCTGGAGTATCCGGAACTCGGCATGGAAGCCGTCTGGAAGATCGAGGTTGTCGATTTCCCGGCCTTCATTGTTGTTGACGACAAGGGCAACGATTTCTTCGCCGAATTCATGAAATAACCAAGGTTTACCATGTCCTCACCTCTTGGCATTTTCGACCAGTTACCGAGAGCTGAGCTCGCGGCAACCCCGACACCCCTTGAGGCCATGCCGAACCTGTCAAAAGCTTTGGGCGGTCCGAACCTGTTCGTCAAACGTGATGACATGACCGGCCTGGCGCTGGGCGGCAACAAGGCCCGCCAACTTGAGTTTTATATGGGCGAGGCTTTGGTGCAAAAGGCTGATGTGGTGTTGATCACCGGCGCTGTGCAATCGAACTTTGTCCGCACGGCCGCCGCAGCGGCGGCCAAACTGGGCATGGCCTGTCACGTTCAACTGGAAGAGCGGGTCCCCGATACCGATGCCACCCATCGCGCATCGGGCAATGTGCTCCTCGACAAACTTCTGGGTGCGACGCTTCACAGTTACCCGCAAGGTGAAGACGAAGCCGGAGCCGACCGCAACATCTCAAAAATTGCCGACAGTTTGCGCCAGCAGGGGAAAACGCCCTATATCATCCCGCTTTCCCCCGGCCATGCGCCTTTGGGTGCTTTGGGTTATGTGGTGGCAGCCCGGGAAATTCTGGATCAGTTGCAGACAACCAGCCTCAGCATCGACGAAATTATCGTCGCGTCCGGCAGCACCTCAACCCATGCCGGTCTGCTGTTTGGTCTGCGGGCGCTGGGCAGTAAAATTCCTGTCACCGGTGTTTGTGTACGGCGCACCGTTGCGGTGCAGGCCCCGCGCATCCTTGCGCGTTGCACCGAATTAGGTGAACTCCTCAACATCGCCAACCCGGTAACGGAGAAGGATATCCTTCTCACCGAAATTGCATTGGCGCCCGGCTACGGACAATTGAATGAACGGACCCTGGAAGCCCTGAAGCTGGCGGCGCGGACGGAAGGCCTGATCCTCGACCCGGTCTATACGGGCAAGGTCATGGCGGGGTTGATTGACCGGGTGCGCGGTGGCGCTTATTCAAAAGAAGCCAACGTGCTGTTTCTGCACACGGGCGGCCAACCCGCCCTGTTTGCTTACGAACCGCAACTATCGAAAGCCCTGAACGAAACCTCATGACCTTGCCCGAGTTCATCATCGACGGTTCCAGCAAGGCAAAATGGACCCTTGCCCTCGCCCACGGCGCTGGCGCGCCCATGGACAGCGTCTATATGCAGGCCTTCGCCGAAGGGCTTGCCGGGCGCGGCTTTAAAGTGGCGCGCTTTGAATTTCCCTATATGAATGAGCGCCGCCAGACTGGCAAAAAGAAACCGCCCAACCGTGCCCCGGTTTTGCTGGAAACCTGGGCTGCGGTGATTGATCACTTTGGCCCTGAAAAACTGTTTATCGGCGGCAAATCCATGGGTGGGCGCATGGCCAGCATGAGCGCCGCCGACTACGAAGAGGAAGGTACGCCAGTGAAAGGCGCTGTCTGTCTGGGGTATCCGTTCCATCCCCCCGGCAAACCGGAAAAACTCAGAACCGAACATCTGATAAGCCTTAAAACACCGACCCTGATCTGTCAGGGTACCCGCGATCCTTTTGGCACGGAAGCCGATGCGGCGGCCTATACGCTCTCCAAATCCATTGACTTCCACTGGCTTGCCGATGGCGACCATGGTTTCAAACCGCGCAAGGCCTCCGGCCTGACCGAACAGGAAAACTGGGAAAGCGCCATGGACGCCATCCTTAATTTCGCCTCCCATCTGCCGGAATGAGTGGGCCGGACCCGACGCGTCTTCGTAAACATTCCGTCCGGCTTGCCGGTCACCTGACCAGCATTTCCATCGAAGATGCCTTTTGGGAGCGGCTTGTTGCCATCGCTGACGCCGAGAATGTGTCGATCAATAGCCTGATTTCACAGATTGACGCCGCACGCACCGGCAATCTTTCGAGCGCCATTCGTGTTTTCGTGCTCACCCGTACCGGCAGCACCTGACCCGCTACTGTTTATTTAAACAGTTTTTTCAGGAGATCTTCCGGTGTGATTTTCTGGGCCGGTGCTTGCTGCTGCTCTGTTGAGCGCGCAGGTGGTGGCGTATCGCCATCCTGTGAAGGCGGTGTTTCGGTGGAGGTCGCAGGCGCACTACCGCCCCCCAACAGGCCTTTCAGCACATTCCCAATACCTTTTGGTGCTTTGTTAAACAACGTATCAGCACCCGGGATCGGTAATCCTCCGCCCAGCAACGCACCAGTATCGATGCTTACATCCGGCGCGTCCAGCGGGCCTGACAGAGAGAAGCCGACAGGACTCGCACCCTTTCTGAGTTTCGCCTGCAAAATCTGGGTCAGAGCGCTTTGCTGAAGTTCAATCTGCCCCTTCATGTCCAATTTCCAGCCCGCCAGATCAACAGCGCCTTTCGCTGTGCCATTACCAAGTGCCGAGGCCAACTTCAAATCCGACGATCTGGCTACGCCCTTGGCAATCTGGAAGGTGCCGGAAACATCCGATTTATTGCCTGAACGGTTCGAGCCCAAACGATTCAAAGACGTCAGCAGATTATAAACACCCGCAAAGACCGAGCCTTTCCCCCCCGCCGTCGCATCCACATCCTGCATGGAAAAACCACCGGTCCCGGCAAGACTTGATACCAGCGCAAAAACGCTGTTGCCTGACGCTGTTACGTCCATGTTGGCATCCAACTCGCCGCTTGCCGTCGCGGTGCCGGTAACGGATTGCAGGGCATCGGCAATCTGGATATTCGAAATGCTGAAGTTTGTCGCGATTTTGTTATTGTCTTGCGCAGAGACCTGGGCGTTCCCCTGGAGTTTCCCGCCAAACAGGATGCCCTCCAGTTTTCGGGTATTAAGTGTTCCGTTTTTTAATTCGGCGGACACATCAATTTTCTCAAACAAATATTTGGAAACCGCAATAATCGGCGCTTTCAGGATGATGTCCGCATCAAGACTGTTGAGCATGGACAAGTCGATCGGGTCTTCCGGCCAACGCGCCTGGCTGGCGATGTTGATGATGGGGCGCGGATATTGGTTTACATCTGGTCCCGGCCAGACAACGGGACGTCGTTTCAAGGCCTGCCACAGGCCATCTTCCAGGCTGGCCTTTTGCGTAACCGGCAGGAAAGGATCCAGCGCCAACGCACCGGTTTTCAGATCGGCCGTGATTTTTGGTTTCACACCCGCAAGTGCAACCGCGCCGCTGCCACCGAAATTAATCGTACCGACCGTTCCAGACAACTTGTTGAACACAATGTTTTGAGGGTTTCCGCTGATTTGCGACGTGACATTAACCGCACCAATTTTGCCCGACGGCTGATAGGCCACACCAAACGTCCGCAGCAAGCGGATCAGGTCCGGGTGTACAATCTGGATACCCAGATCAAACATGTCCCCAACAGGCAACAGAGAGACAACACCTTTGGCGTCGATGTCGGCGCCCGCCGTTTTCAGGCTGGCGTCGATTTTCGGCTTCAGGAAACTGCCGTTCGCCGTCATATCAACTGAGGTCGCACCAAGGTTGCCGACATCAAAAGACAGGCTTTGTCCCGCCAGCCGCGCCAGTGGGGCCAGATCTTTTGTTTTCAGCTGAACCCGAAGTCCTTCTGCCGATGGGATATCCCTGAGTCCCGTAATCTTGCCGGATGTCGAAAGCGAAGCCCCGGCAACTTGCCCCACGTTCATTTTTCGGATATCGAGATTGCCGTCATATAGAGTTGTATCGACAGCAACGTTTTGCAGTGTCTCACCCTGCAACCCCAGGCGCTTGATGGTCAAAAGGACATTGGCATCGAAACCGGCCAGCGCCGTCAAACCTTTGAACGGATTTGCCGCTGCCGCCGATTGCGCCGTTTTCGGGTCTGCCTGTGCGGCAGACTCTGCTGTTGCCGATTTTTCTATGTCGACTGCCCCTTCGGGTTTTTGCACTTCAGAAGCCGCCGCAACCGGCATATAGGCATCGGCGTTAATCTGATCAAGCGTCAGATTGACCCCAAACGCCAGCCGTTCGCGCAGCGCAATCGTCGCCGCGCCGGTCAATCGCGAGCTATCAAACTGCACCGAAATATTCTGCAACTGAAGCTGTTCCGGTGACAGGTTGATATCGCTTGTGATGCCGAATTTTCTGAGCCGGTCGGCCGGAACGTCAGGAATTTCAGCGCCGACCCAGTTGATGACCTTACGCAGGTCATTGGTTGTTGTCTCAATATTGCCGGAAAAAACCGGCCTCCCTTCCGGCGACGTCAGTATTCCCGCCATAGCGATATCCGAGCCGCCGGGAAATTGCGCTGAAAACTGTCTTAAATGAGCCGCCCCATCGGCAAGTTCAGTGTTGATCAGAACGTCGCTGATGACTTCACCGCGATAGACCAAGGCTTCCAGGGAAACAATAACAGAGCCGCCCATATTGGCTGGAATAACCACCCCGCCCGCCGGCTTTACTGGCGTCTGCGTCGTCGTTTTGCCTTTTTGGGGGACTGCCAGAGCAACAGGTTCCGGCGACTTGGCGGTTTGCGCCGGTGTCGTTTGGGTTTTATTTGGCACATTCAGCCATTTATCTAGATCAAACCGGCCCGCTGTCAGGCTAACGGAAAAGCGTGGAATTTTGCTCATCTCAACGGCAATATCCCCCTCCACCCGGGAATCAGCCAATTGCATGGACAAATCTGTGATCTGTCCACCATGAATGGACGCAGCCACATTCCCCTCGACAGAGAAAAGCTGTGCCAGAGCCGGAGGCGTCGGAGTGCGTGTAACCGCCTCAATCAATAACCCCAGGTTCTTTCCCTCTCCCTTGATCGATCCCTTGAATTTTGGCGCATCGCTCAAGCCCAGAATGGTGCCGCCAATGTGAAGAGAAGAGTCACCTGCGCCAACGCCCAGCTTCAGGTTCATTGGCAGGGTGCGCTCCTGAATGACCTCGCCAACGGTAACCTCATATGTCAGGGGAATTTTACGCAGGGTCAGGTCCCCTGTCGACTGGAACGGGCCAGCCAAAGACGCCGCCTCAATATGCGCATTAAGTCCGGCCACCTGCTCGATCGTTCCCAGCGCGGAATCGCGGTAAGTCAGGGCACCATCGACAATGGTGAAGTCATCCAGAACGACCGCCGGTGCCGATGATTTTGTGCCACCAGAACCAACCGATGGGGCGGGTGTTGCAGCTTCGTCCACAGATTTTGAAGAAGCGGCTTCTACGGGCGGCTGGATGTTCCAGTTCTGCCTGCCGTCGGCCAGCAATTCCAACTCAATAACCGGCTTGATCAGGCGCACGGTTTCAACCTTGACCTGCCCGGCCAGCAAAGGCCCCATGGCGATGCGCACTTCGGCGCGTTGCAGGGTGATCATGTTTGGCGTTGCGGCGCCAGCCATATTGGACAATGAAACATCATTAGCGATGACGGCAGGTGCCGGAAACAGCGAAATCTGAACATCGCCCTCAATCTTCAGATCACGCCCCGTGAGCGCTTTTACTTTTTTCGCAACGTCGCCTTTATAAGAATTCCAGTCGATCAAACTCGGACCAACCAGCAAGGTCCCGACAACGAGAATAAGGATAACGGTAAATCCCCAAATGAGTTTTTTCACGGAATTCTCTCTCCAAATGGGTTTCGTTTATTATGCGGACTATAAATTCAGCGCCGGATAAATGTAGACGCTAGGTATTTTTAGGGCAAGACCATGGCCGTTTTAGGGCAGAATCAGAACGGCGCGCAGGTCGTTCACATTGGTGCAGGTCGGCCCCGTCATCAGCAGACCGCCCGCCTTTTCAAAGAACCCATAGGAATCATTGTTTTCCAGATAGGCGGCGGCATCCAGTCCGGCAGCTTCCGCCTCGGCCAGTGTCTCCGGCCCGATGATTGCTCCTGCGTTATCTTCGCTGCCGTCAATGCCGTCTGTATCACCGGACAGGGCATAGATCCGCTTTTCTCCTTTGAGCGCCAGCGCCATGGCCAAAACGTATTCGCCATTGGGTCCACCGCGCCCATTGCCCTTCATGGAAACCGTGGTTTCTCCACCCGACAGAATCACACAAGGCCCCTGTGCATTTTCACCTGTCTCAATTATCTTAAGCGCCATTGCCGCATGTTCGCGGGCAACATCACGGGTTTCACCTTCGATGTCATCACCGAGCACAATAGGGCGCACGCCCGCAGCTTCCGCTGCTTTGGCGGCGGCATCAAGACTGGCCTTTGGTCGACCTGCCATGAACAATTCTGTGTTTTCGAATACAGGGTCACCTGTTTTTGGCGTTTCCTGTTCGCCCCGCAACAAGTGATCCATAACCGCCTTGGGCGGTATGATATCGTATTTTTCAATCACCGCCAGCGCCTCGGCAAATGTCGTGTCATCGGGCACCGTTGGCCCGGAACCGATAACCCCCGGCAAATCGCCCGGCACATCGGAAATCAAAAGCGTGACCAGACGGGCCGGCGCAATGGCCTGGGCCAGCCGACCGCCCTTGATGGCCGACAGATGTTTGCGTACACAATTCATCTCGACAATATTGGCCCCCGAACGCAACAGCGCCTTATTGAGCTCCTGCTTGTCTTCAAGGGTCAGGCCTTCCGCCGGGCAGGTCAGAACGGAGGATGCGCCGCCGGAAATCACCGCAATACACAGATCATCCGGACCCAGACTTTTCGCCAGTTCAACAATCCGTCCGGCGGCCGCCCGCCCCGCCGCATCCGGCACCGGATGCGAGGCTTCGATTATCTCAATACGCTGACAGGGAACAGAAAACCCGTATCGGGTGACCACCAGTCCGCTCAGATCACCCTTCCAGTTGTCTTCAACAGCCCGCGCCATAGCCGCACTGGCCTTACCCGCCCCAATCACCACCGTCTTTCCTTTCGGCGGTTCCGGCAGAAAAGGAGGAACGACCAGCAAAGGGTCAGCAGCGGCAACGCCCGCATCAAATAACGAACGAAGAAAGTCTTTCGGGTTTTCCATAAAATTCACTCAGCACATATTTGGGATTGAGACTCAAACCTTGATGATTTTTCCCGGATTCATGATGTTATCCGGGTCCAGCGCGACCTTCATGGACCGCATGACGCTGACCGCCTCACCATGTTCGGCGATCAGAAAGTCCATCTTGCCAATGCCGATGCCATGTTCACCGGTGCAGGTCCCATCCATGGCGAGGGCCCGCATGACCATGCGCTCATTGACTTCTTCAACGCGTTTCATTTCATCCGCATCATCGGGATCAATGATAAAACACAAATGGAAATTGCCGTCGCCCACATGGCCGACAATCGGCGCCAGCAGCTTTTGCTCATCCACGTCCTTACGGGTTTCCAGAATGCATTCGGCCAAACGTGAAATCGGCACACAGACATCCGTCGCCATGCCTTTGGCACCAGGGCGCAAGGCCATTGCTGCATAATAGGAATCGTGCCGGGCCTGCCACAGATGTGTCCGTTCTTCGGCTTTCGACGTCCACTGGAACTCACCAGCCCCGAAATCAGCCGCAATCTCCTTGACCGTTTCCGATTGTTCCTTAACGCCGGCTTCAGTGCCATGGAATTCAAAAAACAGGGTTGGCTGCTCTGGGTAGCTCAAATCCGAATAGGCATTGCAGGCCTTCATCTGCACTTCATCGAGCAATTCAATACGGGCCACCGGAATGCCACACTGAATGGTCGTGATCACCGTATTGACCGCCGATTCCAGATCAGGAAACGCACAAACAGCCGCTGCCATGGATTCCGGAATGCCGTAAAGCCGCAAGGTGATCTCAGTGATTACGCCAAGTGTTCCCTCAGATCCGACAAACAAGCGGGTCAGGTCGTAACCGGCGGCGGATTTTTTGGCCCGTCCGGCGGTTTTGATAATGCGACCATCAGCAAGGACCACCGTTAACGAGAGAACATTTTCGCGCATGGTGCCGTATCGCACGGCATTGGTGCCCGAAGCACGGGTTGCTGTCATACCGCCCAGCGACGCATCCGCACCGGGATCAATGGGGAAAAACAGGCCGGTATCGCGCAGATATTCATTCAACTGTTTGCGACGCACGCCCGGCTGAACCGTGACGTCCAGGTCTTCCGCGTTGACGTTCAGAATTTCGTTCATTTCAGTCAGGTCAATGCATACGCCACCGTAAATGGCGCCCAAGTGACCTTCCAGCGAGGTGCCGGTTCCATAGGGAATAACCGGGACTTTATGCGCCGCACAGATTTTGACGATTTGGCTGACTTCTTCCGTTGAATGGGCGAACACCACTGCCCCCGGCGGTACGGAAGGGTGCCAGGATTCATCCTTGCCATGTTGGAAACAGACGGCTTCCGCCGTTGACAGGCGTTGTTCGACAACACCGCGCAATTCTTCCAGAAACGCATCACTTAAGGAAACAGGAGTGGCCTGTTGCATGATTTTTATCCCCGTTCATTATTCAGGCGCGCAGTCTAGTCCAGCCCCGCACCATATGCCAGAGGACAACAGTGTTAAATGGGCTTTCCCTCAAGTTCCGACTTGAGCTGTTCGACCCGTTTTCGGATGTCTTCGTTGTAGGGTGTAAATTCAAGCACTTGCTGCCAGGCTTTCAGGGCACCCTTTACATTTTCCGTGGCGTCGAAGATCAGCGCCATGCCAGAGATGGCCCCATAATGGCGGGGTTCGAGGGCCAGGGTGCGCTGGATATCAGCCACAGATTCGTCTAGGCGGCCCATCATGTAGTGGACCGTCGCCCGCTTGTTCCAGCCTTCGGCGAATTCCGGATCAAGGGAGACGACTTTGTTGAATTGCCGCAAGGATAACTTCAAGGCACCGGTCCGCATGGCCTTGATCCCGAGCGCCATATGGCTATCGATATCGGACTTTCCGCGATGCACCCAAATGCCCCAGATTTTGCTTTCGATGCGTGATCCGGTTTCCTTATCGGTCGTCGTGCGCAACTGCTCGAATAACGCGTCGAGTTTCGGGTCGTTTTGATCCGCCCACACCGGCAACGCCGGGCCCAGGGCGGCAATCAACGCGATCAGTAGGAAAACAGTGCAGCGCATAAAAAAATCATGCACCCATTCGATAACTTTTCCAAGGGGAGGTTCTTCAAAATTCCGTTATGACAAAGCTTCCGGCTTTGGCCCGCCGCTGGCCCAGTCGAGCAACTGGACGGTATGGACCACTGGCAGTTTCCCTTCGTCGGCCATGCCGCTGGCAATCTGCATCTGACAGCCAATGTTCCCGGTCGCCACAATATCGGCTTTCAGTTTTTTCAGGTTCCGGATCTTGCGGTCACGCAATTGGGTCGCCAATTCCGGCTGCAGGATGTTGTAGGTACCGGCGGAACCGCAGCAGAGGTGGCCTTCCGCCGGATCCAGAACGTCAAACCCCGCCGCCTGCAAGAGCGTTTTGGGGAGCGTCTTGATTTTCTGTCCGTGTTGCATGGAACAGGCGGAATGATAGGCGACGCGCAATTGTTCTGCTTCAGCACCGGATTTCACAAATTCCAACTCCGACATCATTTCCGTGACATCCTTTGCAAGTGCCGAAATAGCAGCGGCGCGGTCTGCCCATTCCGGCTCGTTGCGCAACATGTATCCATAATCCTTGACCGTAGTTCCACAGCCCGAGGCGTTGATGACAATGGCATCCAGGCCACCGGAATCACGAACCGATTCCCAGGCCAGAATGTTGTTTTTTGCCTGTGCATGGGAAGCTTCTTCGCGACCCATATGGTGCACCAGCGCCCCGCAGCACCCCATATTTTCAGGGATAACAACCTCGCAGCTATGGCGCGTCAGCAGGCGCACGGTGGCCTCGTTGATCGCCGGATCAAGAACCTGCTGGGCACAGCCGGTCAACAGCGCCACCCGTTTAACCTTGGTTTTTTCAGCCGGAAAAGTTTGCGGACGATCAACCGGAGACGGGTTGGGCACACGTGCTGGCGCCAGTTGCATCATGCTGCGCATAACTTTTGGCAAAAACCGGGCCATCGGCTTCACTATACTGGCGCCCAACAGAGCCAAACGAAACCGCCCCGGATAAGGCAGCACAGCGGCCAGCAGATTTCTAAAGAACCGGTCCGCCAAAGGGCGTTGATAGGTTTTATCGATGCGCACCCGTGTCAGATCAACCAGATGCATATAGTCTACCGAGGCCGGGCAGGTCGTCATACACGACAGGCACGACAGACAGCGGTCCACATGTTTGACCACTTCTTCGGAAGCCGGTTTGTCCGCTTCCAGCATATCCTTGATCAGATATATGCGGCCACGCGGGCTGTCCAGCTCATCGCCAAGGGTCACAAACGTCGGGCAGGTTGCCGTGCAAAATCCGCAATGTACACATTTGCGCAAAATGCCGTTGGCGGCCTCAATATCCGGATCGAGCAGTTGCGCAGGCGTAAAATTGGTTTGCATGGCTCTTATATGCCTTCATACATGCGGCTTGGATTCAAAATTCCTTCAGGATCGAAGCCTTCTTTGATGCGTTTGGAAATTTCATGCATAGCCGAGCTAAGTGGTTGGAAAACCGGCACCTTCAAACGCAAAACTTCGTCTCCGCGCATAAGTGTTGCATGACCGGCCACGTCCCGAACACATCTGCGAATGCGACCCTCAGCCCCATTTTCGTTCATATCCATGCAAAGCCATATCAACCCGCCAGACCAATCATAAAAGATTTCTCCCGGATGACGTTTTAAAATGCGCTGCGCAACATCTGCCCCTTGTGAAGGCGGAACGGACAGGCGCCACAAAATCCGCTCCTGATCATCTGCAAAATAGGAAACGTCAGAGATCTCCTGCCAGAGTTTTTGCGAATTATGGCTGTGAAGTTCTTCGATATCGCCAAACCTGGAAAGAATATCTATGAGAGCCGCGCATCGGTAATCGACAGAAGGGCTGGGCCCTTCGACACGAACAGCGGTAACGGCTCTCCCGGATCCGCTGACATAGGCAACGGATGAGTGTTGAGCCACAGCCGCTGGCAAATGGGCTGCACCTGAAACCTCATTCGTGCTCTGTAGCGCTTCGGTCATGGCCTGAATTCCGCCATGATCATTAATTTCGTTTTGTGGCCAGAGAACCAGCACCGTCCGGATTTTTTCAGGGCTCGGTAAAACCTTGAAAGTGGCTTCCGTAATCACGGCAAGGGTGCCATAGGAGCCGGTGATCAGTTTCGAAAGATCAAACCCGGTCACGTTTTTGACGACTTTTCCGCCCGACTTGAAATCTTCTCCCCGGCCACTGACCGCCTGGAAGCCAATAAAATTATCGCGGGCTGCACCCGCCTTGACGCGCCGTGGTCCGGAAAGGTTGCAGGCGACCACCCCGCCCAGGGTTCCCTGACCCGCCGCGCCGCCCAAAAGCGGGCCATAATCCGGCGGCTCGAACATCAGTTGCTGGTTTTGCTGGTCCAGGGCGGCCTGAATTTCCGAGATGGGTGTGCCCGCATGGGCCGTTACGTAGAGTTCGCTTGGTTGATAATCGATAATCCCGCTGAGCCCCGACATGTCGAGCACCTGATCTGCCTCGACCGAACGCCCAAGCCCCTTTTTCGTGCCACGCCCCTGAACATCCAGGCATATCTTATTGGCAACGGCCCACTGGACTGCTTCCAGAACCTGTTTCGGATTCTCGGGTTTCAGGGGTTCGGTCATCAGAATCTCGGCAAGTCGGGAAACTTCACCGCCCCTTTGTGGACATGCATGCGGCCCAACTCGGCGCAGCGATGAAGCGTCGGATAGACTTTGCCGGGATTGAGCAAATGCTCCGGATCGAAGGCGCATTTCAATCGCTGTTGCTGTTTCATGTCGTCTTCGGTGAACATCTCGCCCATCAGGTCGCGTTTTTCGATGCCGACCCCGTGCTCTCCGGTCAGCACACCGCCCACCTCAACGCAAAGCTTCAGGATATCGCCACCAAACTGTTCGGCCCGCTCGAACTCGCCCGGATTGTTGGCATCGAACAGGATGAGCGGGTGCAGGTTGCCATCGCCAGCGTGAAACACATTGGCCACCCTGAGTTCGTACTTTTTCGACATTTCAGCCATTTTTTTAAGCACTTCCGAAAGCTTGCCTCGGGGAATGGTGCCATCCATGCAGATATAGTCCGGCGACAGGCGACCCACTGCCGGAAACGCCGCCTTGCGGCCCGACCAAAACGTCAGGCGCTCTTCTTCCGACTGGCTGATTTTGACATGAACCGCGCCAGTATCGCGGGCGATTTTCTCGACCCGCTCGATCAGATATTCGACCTCGACGGCCGGACCATCGAGCTCAATAATCAACAAGGCCTCTACGTCCAGCGGGTATCCGGCATGAACAAATTCCTCCGCTGCCTGAATGGCGAAGGTATCCATCATTTCCATGCCACCCGGAATGATCCCGGCGCTGATTACAGCCGCCACACAATCTCCCGCCTCTTCACTGCGGTTGAAGCCCAGCAGAACCGCCTTTGCGGTTTCCGGCGATTTCAGGATACGCACGGTAACTTCCGTAATCACCCCCAAAAGGCCTTCCGAGCCGGTAATCACACCCAGCAAGTCATAACCGTCGCTGTCCAGATGCTTGCCACCAAGGCGGACCACCTCGCCGTTCATCAATACCAGTTCCACGCCCATGACATTATTGGTGGTTAGGCCGTATTTGAGACTGTGCACACCGCCGGAGTTTTCAGCCACATTGCCGCCAATGGAACAGGCGATCTGGCTCGAGGGGTCCGGCGCATAATAGAACCCCTCGCTTTGCACGGCCTGGGTGATGGCGAGGTTGGTGACGCCGGGCTGGGTGACCACACAGCGGTTGGCGTAATCGACTTCCAGAACCCGGTTGAATTTTCCGAGCCCCAAAGTAATCCCATCGGCAAGCGGCAAGGCGCCGCCGGAAAGGCCCGTCCCAGCGCCACGCGGCACGATTTTCACATTGTTTTCATGGCAGTATTTGAGGACGTTTGAGACTTCTTCGGTGGTTTCCGGCAGAACGACCAGCAAAGGCAACTGTTTGTAGGCCATCAGGCCATCGCAGTCATAAGCGCTCAACGCCTCCTCATTGATAATCACGCCTTCGCCTGAGACAAGCGACTGCATGGCGCGAATGATTTCATCGCGCCGGGCAATCGTCCCGTCATCCGGCTTTGGCATAAGCATATGTGCATCCCTCGTGTTTTTTTAGTTTTATGTGTTTTGACTCATATTGGCAAAACAAAATGCCTGTCTCCACCATATGGCGAAACTCACTCGGCCGGCTGCGCCCGGGTCACCGTTTGATCGTTGATCGGCCAGTGGAACAGCGCCGCGCCAATCCCCAGAGCAACCCCGGCCCACCATACGGGCATATAGCTGCCGTATAGATCATACAGGTAGCCGCCCAGCCAGACGCCCAAAAAACTGCCAATCTGGTGGCTGAGAAAGACGAAGGAAAACAGGGTGCCCATATAGCGGGTACCGAAAATCTGGGCAACCAGCCCCGATGTCAGAGGCACCGTGCTCAGCCACAACAAACCCAGCGCACTGGAGAACAAGATCACCGACAACGTGCTCACCGGCGTGATGATAAACAGGACAAAGGTGAGGGAACGGGCGATGTAAAGCCAGGCCAGCAGATATTTCTTGCGGCCCTTGTTGCCCATGACGCCTGCGATATAACTGCCAAACACATTAAACAGCCCGATCAGCGCCAAAGCCCAGGCCCCGGTTTCCACAGGCATGCCCGCATCGGTCAGATAGGCGGGCAGATGCACTCCGACAAAGGCCACATGAAACCCGCAGACAAAGAAGCCGATGGTCAGCAATTGATAACCCCGGTGGCGCATCGCTTCGCCAATGGCGTCTTTCAGGCTGCCCGCCGAATCCTGCCCTGACGCATCATGAAATCCGGTTTTTGCGGCCCAGCCGATGGGAAACGCACAGAGAACGATGATAAAGCCCAAGGCCGCCATGAACATGAACGCCAGCGACCAGCCGTAAGCGCCTAAGAAAACCTGCCCCAAGGGCACAATAGTAAATTGCCCGGCGGCCCCAGCGGCGGTGACGATACCCAGCCCCCAGCTGCGTTTTTCCGGCGGCATGATCCGCCCAACGGCACCCAGAACAACACCCAGCGCACAGGCGCTTTGCGCCATGCCCAGCATCAGCCCGGCGCTGATATAGAACATGCCCGGCTCAACGGAATTGCCCATGATGTAAAGCCCGGCGACATACAAAAAACCACCGCACGCGATCACTCGGCCCGGCCCCCACTTGTCAGCCGCCGCATTGGCCAAAGGCTGGAAGGCCCCCCACAGCAGGTTTTGCATGGCCAGGGCAAAACTGAAGATTTCCCGGCCCCAGCCGAGATCGACGCTCATGGGTTTGAGAAAAAGCCCTAAGCTGTTGCGCAGCCCCATGGCCAAAATCACACACAGCGCTCCGGCCAGCAGAATGACCAGAGCCATATTTGTCGATTTGGGACGCGCCGGATCTACCACCATTTTTCTCTCCATCAGGACCCGTGAAGTGTACGGCGAACCCGTTCAGGCCGACAATCCCTTGTTTTGACAGAATTCTTCAACGGATTGTCACAAGCCGGAGCAAGTGAAGCCCACGAATTTATGGATCAGGAAGTCCACAGCGCCCTTTGACGCCACGGCTCTGGCACAACCAGTTTTCCTTCATAAGGCCCTTCTGAACCACACAGGCGGATGGACTGCCATGCGCCAAGCCACTCGGCCGGTAACGGATAGGGTGTCATAACTTTGTTCTCGGCCTTAAAACCAAAGCGACGGTAATAAGCCGGATCACCGAGAACAAAGACATATCCAATTTTGGAATGTTCCAGGGTTATAAAACCCGCTTGAACCAGCGCACTTCCAATCCCCTGTTTCTGCACCAGTGGCGATACCGCGAGCGGCGCTAAAAGCGCGACCTTTTCCATCGCTCCTCCAACATAGCATAAGGTGAAGCTGATATGCCCGACGACAACACTTTTATGTAACCCCACGAGCGATATCACACTTGGCCCCAACCCCAGAAGTTCCCGAACAAGCGGCAACAGGTCTTCGTCAGGAAAGGCCTCCACATACAGCCGCTCGATCCCGGTAGTGTCACTGGGGCGACTTTCGCGAATTTCCAGATTACTGATCATTTCGTCTAATATAGTTATTTTTGTGTTGGTAGCGTAATAAATGTCTAATTCAAGCCACTTGGGTGCCAACATTTTACAAACGGTGTTCAGCGAAGTGCAAACGCAACCAGTATGAGACATAGGACGGTGTTTACTGCCCAGATCGTCAGGGAAACCCGCCGATGCAAGCCCATATGCCTGAACGGATTAATCATAGTCGAACCGCTCCGACAAGATCTGATGAGGCGGCGTACCCTGTTTTATCAAGTGGTCTTCAACAAGATCCATCATGATTGCGGGGCCGCACATCACAAAGGCCCATTCTCTGAACTCATCTGTCGAGAAAACGCGATCCAGGAGTGCTGCATCAATGAAGCCTGTCTCTCCCTGCCAAGCTTCTGTTGGCTCTGACAGCACATAGATCACATCCTCTATACCCAATTCCTCACGACAGGCAATCTGCTCGGCCGTCCGGTTGCCATAGATAAGCTTAACTTTGCGTGGATCGCCGGTAAGGCGCATTTGCCTGATAATGCCCAACAGCGGCGCGAGCCCCACACCGCCTGCAATCAGAGCGACCCCCGGTTCGTTGCGGCCTTCGACAGACAGGCTCCCATAAGGTCCATCAAGATAAGCAACCGTACCCGGTTTTATTTGACCAACTGTCCGCGTAAAATCGCCTAATTCTTTAATCATAAAGGAAATTTCTGACCCTGACGCCGGAGCTGAGCTTATAGAGAACGGGTTTTCTTTCATGGAGAACGAACTGTTTCCGACATTCAGCCAGACAAATTGTCCTGCCTTGTAAACAAGACCGGAATGATTTTCGGGCGTCACGGTCAATTCCCATTGTTTCGGTGTCAGGCGGGTGACAGACGTAACGCGCCACGCGCGCGCCTTATCGCGAAGGGGGACGAGCAGGTAAACATAAAGGAGCGAGCCAACCGCAACACCTGTCATTGCAAACCATAGCCAGGTCATCACGGGTTGCGATCCGTAACGCCCGGCATTCACGGTGTGATGCAACAGAAGTACCGCTATTAAAACCGCACCAATTCCATGTATCAGGCGCCACGTCTCGTATTTATAATCCAATTGAGTGCGCCCGATCGCAAGAATAACAAGGCATGCAAGAATTAAGTAGGCAGCAATGCCGGTGGACAGATCGGAGAAATTACTGGTCACCGTCAACTGCCGGGTCGGGTCCCAAGGACGCGGAACGCCCTTAGGTGTACCTTGGTAAAGAAAAGGGTGCAGCACCGCAAAAAACAGTGCGGTGCGTGCCATTATCTGATGGAACCGCATCGTCACATCCATGCCGATGCCATTTGAAATACTTTTGAAGCGGCCGGACAGGACGAATTCCATAAGGACCATTGAAAAGGCAAGAATCCCAAGACCAGAGGCGAGTTCTTGGTAGAATGCACGAGGCGGTCCACCGACAAGCCAAGATACGATTAGGGGCAGAGAAACAGCAGCAAGATAAGCTAAGATCAAAAAGAGCGTTCTCATAAGCTTATTCTGGCGCACTTATACTAGCGACGCAAATTTGTATTTTTCTGAAGATACCCTCCATAATACCGAGGGGCCCGAAGGCTTTTCATGGGAAGGGGTGGTCTTGCGAGCACGTCAATTAAGCTGCCCGAGCCACACCCACCATCCCAAACGCAAAAAACCGCGCTTGATTAAGCGCGGTTGCGACCTGCGAAAGGGCCGAGGCCCTTCTCGAAAACTCAGCCTTGGCGAGCTTTGAAGCGAGGATTTTTCTTGTTTATGACATATACGCGACCACGACGACGGACGATACGGCAATCCTTGTCACGCGCTTTTGCAGATTTTAGCGAACTTCTGATCTTCATAACTCTATCCTCAAGCTTTCCGACATCCCCCTAGGGGGCGTATGAGGCGCGGAACATAGGCGCTGGTTTCTGGCTTGTCAATGTTATCCGTCGGAAAAAACATCTCTTCGGGGAAGCCTTTTCCTTTGCCTTTTAGGGGCGTAAGATATGCTCATATCATGACTTCGACTTCCTCCGCCTCGCTTCCCGTCCAAAGTAATATCAGCGGCATCCTCTGGATGCTGTGCTATTCCATCTTTATCGCCTTTATGCATACCAGCATCCGCCACGTCTCAACCGATATCCACCCTTTTGAAATCGCCTTTTTTCGCTGTGTTTTTGCACTCCTTGTCTTTATTCCGTTTTTTGTGCAATCCGGCCTGGCGCCTTTGAAAACCAAGCGCCTGCCGTTGCTAATGACGCGCGGCGTGATCAATATCTACTGCATGCTGGCATTCTTTTTCTCGGTCAGCATCATCCCGCTGGCAGAAGCCACGGCATTGTCTTTCTCGGCGCCGATTTTCGCCGTTATCCTGGCTGTGTTCGTGTTCAAGGAAAAGGTTGGGCTGCGCCGCTGGTCGGCCATTTTCGCAGGCTTTATCGGCACCATGATCATCCTGCGCCCCGGCTTTCAGGAATTTTCAATGGGCCAGTTTCTGGTCCTCTCCTCGGCTTTCGCCTGGGCCATCTGCATCATGATCGTCAAGGAACTGGGACGCACGGAATCAAGCATCACCATCACGATTTACATGTCACTGGTGATGGCGCCCCTATCACTTATTCCGGCCCTGTTCGTGTGGATCTGGCCGACCTGGGAGCAACTGGCATGGCTTGTCTTGATAGGCGTTCTGGGCGGACTTGGTCAGTATACCATGGCCGAATCGCTGCGCCGCGCACCGACCTATGTGGTCTCGCCCATCGATTTCACCCGGCTGATTTTCGTCGCCCTGCTGGGCTACTTCTTCTTCGACCAAATACCTGATATATATGTATGGATTGGTGGCACTCTGGTTATCGGTGCCACCGTCTTCATCACATATCGCGAACATCAACTCAAAAAAGCCCTGAAAACACCGCTGACAACCGCCCTATGATCGAAAACCAGAGCCACCTATTCGATATCCCCGATGATGTCACCTATCTGGACTGTTCGTCCAACTCCCCTTTGCTCAATGCTGTCAGGCAGGCAGGCGAAAAGGGGCTGGATCGCAAGTACCATCCCTGGACCATTGACCGAAACGTCTTTCTGGAAGAAGGCGAAACCCTGCGTGGCCTGTTCGCCCATCTGATTGGCGCGCAAACCGGCGATGTGGCCATTGTACCGTCCACCGCCTATGGCGTTGCCACAGCCGCCCAAAACCTGCCTATATCAAGCAGTCAGAATATTGTTGTCCTGGAGGACCAGTTCCCTTCCAACGTTTACGCTTGGCGTGATTTGGCCCAGGCTCGTGACGCCACAGTTCTGACCGTCAAGCGACCGCTTGACAACGACTGGACGGCGGCCGTGCTCGAAACCCTGAACACACAGACCGCTATTGTCGCTCTGCCACCCTGTCACTGGACCGATGGCAGTTTTCTCGATCTGGTCACCATCGGTCAGCGCTGCCGCGAACTGGACGCGGCCTTTGTTGTCGATTCAACGCAGGCGACCGGTGCCTACCCCATGGATGTGAAAGACATCCAGCCCGATTTCATCTTCTGTTCCGCCTATAAATGGCTGCTCTGCCCCTATACCCTGGGCTTTCTCTATGCCGCACCGCACCGCCAGTACGGTATTCCTTTGGAGCAGCACAACCTGAACCATGGCCCCGATGTCTTGTCCCATGGGCATATGACCTATACGGCACCGTTCAGCGACGGAGCACGACGCTACGACATGGGTGAGCGCTTCAATTTTATCAACATCCCCATGGCGATTGCCGGCATGGAACAGTTAAAGCGCTGGGGCGTTGCCGAAATCCACGCCTCCTTAAGCGCATTGATCGATTATGCCGCGGACAGAGCCACAGAGCTCGGCTGGACCGTTCCGGATAAAACAAAGCGCATCGGGCATTTCATCGGCATGACGCCACCGAAACCGTTGCCGTCCGATATCATACAAACCCTGAACGCCCACAAAATCTACTTATCACCGCGTGGTAACGGGCTCCGGATTTCCCCCCATCTGTATAATTCTACGGACCACATTGACCGGGTGTTTGAGATTTTACGCAAACTCTGAGGTATGGGCTCTGAGATCCGGGATGCAATCGCTTACAGGCGAATGCGAACCCCCAGAGATTTGGCGCTTGCCGCAATCCCCAGCAAGGTTTCCGCGTTCAGCGGAATCCCGAACTTGGCGTTTCGTTCCGCAATTTCCGCCTCCATGGCACCGGGCATGAAAATACTGCCCGAGCCAGGGGCCCGTTTCGAGCCATAGAACTGACTGGAAATGGCATCAACGCGGTGTTTAAATCCCTCCACATCAGTAAAGGCGGCAATGTCGATGGCGATGAAAAACTGTCCATCGGCCCCACTCCACATCCCTTAATCAGTCCATATTGCTGGGTAAAGCCACCGTTACAACAGTTCCTTTCCCGTACACACTTTCAATCGTCAGATCACCCTCGTGAAGATCGACCAAAGACTTCACAATCGCCAACCCAAGGCCGGTTCCTTCCTCGCTCTTATGGGGGTCGGTTTTTTCTCTGAAAAAAGGCTCGGTAATGTACCGCAGCTTTTTCTCGGTAATGCCCACACCGTTATCACGTATCTGAAAGATATGATGCCCATTCGATAGTTTTACTGACAGGGTAATTTGCCCCCCGTTTGGCGTATACTTTACAGAATTGGAAAGCAGATTAATCAGAATCTGCTTAAGTGCTCGCTTGTCAGCCCGAAGGGGCCGGAGATATGACGGCACATTTGTCTCATATCCAATGTCATTCAGGCCAACGGCACCGATGATAAATCGCGAACAATCGTTAACAAGGTCTTCTATCTCAATAACTTCCATGTTGAGAGGCATCTCGCCAGCCTCGATTGTAGAGAGATCAAGGACATCGTTAACCAGATTCAGCAAATGTTCACTGCTGGAGCGAATGTGGCCCGCGTATTCCTCGTACCTTTCTGAACCCAGTGGGCCAAAGGATTTTAACGCAATCATTTCCGGAAAAACCCTGGATGGCATTCAGTGGGGTTCGCAGCTCATGGCTCATGGAAGCCAAAAAGTCGGATTTGGCTTGGTTGGCATGGTTTGCCTGGACAAGTGCGCCCTGCAAGTGACGGAGAAGCAGGCTGAATACGGCCAACCCACCGAACATGCCGACAAAAAGGAAAATGAACATGCTAAAGTTAGTGCCCTTCAACGCCTGTATCAGGTTGGGCATTGGTAGCCGGACGCTTTGCACACCACGAACATCGCCAACACGCCAATTGGTGCGGGGAGACTGATCGTGACTGTTATGACACTGGACACAGCTTTCCCCCATTCGCACAGGAATGGCATAGCGCAGGAATTCTTTATCTCCTGTCTTTTCGACGGCAATGAATTCTTCAACACTTCCATCTTCCAGAGATTTCAGAACAGCCTGCTCAAGCTCGTTTTGCGCACCACCCCTCGCTCGCCAAGGAAAGGGATATGAACTGAACAACCGAAACTCCCCGCCATCACGCTGTGAGCTCGATATTTCACCAACTTCGATCGTTAGTGTCGCAGGAAGAGGGATGGCGGCCTCATGGTTGCGGAAGTCATGAGAAATTGTAATCCCAGAATCACGTGCACGTGACACAACCTCGGACGAATAATATTCACGGACATCCGTGATTGAGGACGAATATGAGGTCGCGGCTTCTAGCGTGGCTCTGTATCCAGTTTCGGTAAATACACTATATAACTCCCCTGCAACAAGCAGCGTACTTACAAACGCATATACAAGAAGGGCCGTCATTGGGCGTCTTGCAAGAAATCCAATTGCTAACTTCAAAGACATATTTGCATCTCTTGTTTGTTCTCAGAACGCACGCTCGCAAGACAAAAAACGAAAAAGGATGAGAAATAGTTGGTTTCTAGTCGCAATAATGCGTCAGGGCACAATGTAAAAGTTTCAATTTGATTCTTATACATGCAGATACCTGAATCCCATTTGGGAAAACCGAAACTTTCTAAAACCCCTAAAAAACATCAAAAGTCAAATGAACATCAACATACGTTAGTATGGAAAACATCCACAAGCATGAAATTTTGATGGCAACGTTTCAAACCTCCTGACATTCTTTGCGGGTTGCGTGTTCGTCTTGGATGGCAGTAAAAGAAGAGCGTTTTACTATTGAGCAAACAAAGCCGTTTCACCCCTTTTGCGGAAACTTTTCAAAGCCCTCCCCGCGTTGATTTTTTTAGGCTGGGCATTCCACTACCAGATCAGGCCCTATGACGAAACATACAAACAAACCACGTCGCAATCCCCGTCGCTCATCTAGAAAATCGCGCCAGATAACCGCGCCCCTTGTTGAGCAGACGGTTCGCATCGCCGAGCTGGGGCGCCATGGCGACGGCATGCCGGAATCGGCAGACGTCACTCCGCAACCGCAATTCGTGCCTTTTGCCCTGCCTGGCGAGCTGGTGCGCGTTGAAAGTGACGGCAAACGGGGACGGGTGATTGAAGTCCTTGAAGCCTCAGCAGACCGGGCCGAAGCCTTTTGCCCGCATTTCACACACTGCGGCGGCTGCGCGGTGCAACATCTAAAAGAGGCCCCCTACCAGGCCTGGAAACGCGGAATTGTCGAGACGGCCCTGCGCTTCAAAAACCTGGATGTGGCCGTGGATGATCTGATTGACGCCCACGGCGACGGGCGGCGACGGGTCACCGTGCATGTCGCTTTTACAAAAGGCAAAATTCTGGCGGGTTTCATGCAGGCCCGCAGCCGACAACTGATCGATATCGAAATCTGCCCCATACTGTCTCCCGGCCTGCTCAAGGCGCCCGAAGCCGCACGGCTTCTGGCCACGCCCTTCACAAAACGCGGCGCGCCGCTGGACATCGCCATAACCGATACGCCACAGGGCATGGACTGCGACATCCGGGGCGCTGGCGACGCCGATTATGAGACGCATATCGCGCTTGCCGAAGCGGCCGAACAAGCCGATCTGGCGCGCGTCTCTCTGGATGGCGGCATGGCTTTGGAACGGCGTAAACCACTGCTAAACATGGGGGCGCTCCGCGTCCCGCTGCCGCCCGAGTGTTTTCTGCAGGCGACCCACCTCGGCGAGGAAACCATCGCCCGGCTGGTTTTGGCTGAGCTTGCAGGACAGAAGAAAGTGGCCGACCTGTTTTGCGGAGTTGGGCCGTTTGCGCTCCGTCTCGCCAACAGCGCCGCCGTTTTTGCCGCCGACAGCAACGCTGAAGCTATAGATGCCCTGAAAACCGCCGTGCGGTTTGGCGAGAATTTAAAACCGGTGGAGGCCGTGGTCCGTGATCTGTTCCGCGACCCTCTCTACCATGGCGATCTCAACGCCTTTGATGCCATCATCTTCAACCCGGCCCGGGCTGGCGCCGAAGCGCAAGCCGAAGAGATTGCCCAATCCGACGTGCCGACAGTGATCTGTGTATCGTGCGATCCGGCCAGTCTCGCCCGCGACGCCCGAATTCTGGTCGATGGCGGTTATACCTTCACCCGCGCCAGCCCGGTCGATCAGTTCAAATATTCACCGCACGTCGAGACGGTTGCCGTGTTCCGGCGAGGTTGACCCGCCTCCTTATCTAGAACAACGCCTGACAGGCCGACTGGATACGCAGGCAGGCTTCTTTCAGTTCCGCCATACTGGCCGCTGTTGAAATGCGGAAATAGGGCGACAGGCCATAGGCCGCTCCATGCACGGCGGCAACGCCGGCGGTATAGAGCAGATACATCACCACATCTTCATCGGTCTCAATGACCTTGCCCTCCTGGGTCCGCCGGCCGATCAGCCCGGAACAGTTGGGATACACATAAAACGCTCCTTCCGGTTTCAGGCAAGTGAGGCCAGCGGTGTCGTTGATCATATCGACCACCATATCGCGCCGCGCCTGAAATTCAGCGGAACGTTTAGGCACAAAATCCTGCGGACCGTTCAGCGCCGCTATCGCTGCCGCCTGGCTGATTGACGACGGATTGCCGGTGTTCTGGTTTTGCAATTTGGTGATATTGCGGATCAATTCTTCCGGGCCACCCGCATAACCCAGCCGCCAACCGGTCATGGAATAGGCCTTGGACGCGCCATTAATCGTCAGCACCCGCTCTTTCAGTTCCGGCACAACATCGGCCAGCGTTTCAAACTTACGGCCATCAAAGATAATATGCTCATAAATATCATCGCTCAGGATATAGACGTGAGGATGCCTCAGAAGAATCTCACCCAGTGCCAGCAAATCACTCTTAGTATAAATACTGCCACAGGGGTTGTTGGGTGAATTGAGGAAGAGCCATTTGGTCCGGGGCGTGATCGCCTTTTCCAGATCTTCCGGCTGCAACTTGAAGCCATTGGATTCATGACAGGTGACGGTAACGGGCACCCCTTCAACAAATTTCACCACATCCGGGTAAGCAACCCAATAGGGCGCCGTGACAATGGCTTCATCGCCTTTTTCAATGGTCGTCACCATGGCCGAGAAAATAATCTGCTTTCCGCCCGCACCGGCAACCACCTGATCCGCCGTGTAATCCAGATTGTTCTCGCGTTTGAACTTGCCAATGATCGCCTCTTTCATTTCGGCAGTGCCGCCGGTTGGCGTGTATTTGGTTTCATCGCGATCCATGGCGCGAATGACGGCTTCCTTGACGTGATCCGGCGTTGGAAAATCCGGTTCTCCCTGGCTCAGGCGGATTACATCGCGGCCCGTTGCGGCCAAGGCGCGTGCCTTTTGTGTCGCCACAGAACTGGCGGTCGGCTCAAAGCGGCTCATCCGCTCGGCAATCAATTTCATGGGGGAAACCCTCGACAGCGTTAAATCAGATTATCGACATACGCCAAGGGCGCTCCGGCGTCCAGAGCTTCCTAATCGCCAAGTTAAATCAATCCAGATTATTGCGGCTCAATGCGCAAGATTTGTCCGTCATCGGAATCAATCAGCACATAGATATAACCGTCCGGCCCTTGCCTGACATCGCGGATACGCTCATCCAGTTCGCTCAGGATTCGCTCTTCTTTTACCACCGCTTCGCCATCCAGAACCAGCCTCGCGATCAGTTGGTATTTCAATGCACCGACCAACAGATTGCCTTTCCATTTGGGGAATTTGTCGCCGGTATAGAAAGCCAGGCCAGACGGGGCGATGGACGGGTCCCAATAGTAGATGGGCTGCTCCATTCCTTGCTTGTGGGTGCCCTCACCGATTTTAAAGCCGGAATAATGACGACCATAGGAGATCACCGGCCAACCATAGTTTTTGCCCGCTTCGGGGATATTCAACTCATCGCCACCGCGTGCGCCATGTTCGACGGTCCATAATTTTCCGCTGCTCGGATGCAGAGCGGCGCCCTGTGGATTGCGATGCCCGTAGGACCACACTTCCGGCCGGTATCCGGCGCGCCCGACAAAAGGGTTGTCGGCGGGGATGCTGCCATCGGCATTGATACGAATAACCTGGCCCCGGTTGATAGAAAAGTCCTGGGCTCGGTCACGCTCACCCCGCTCGCCAATGGTGATGTACAACTTGCCGTCTGGAGAGAAAACCAGCCGCGAACCGAAATGACGACTGCTGTGGGTTTTCGGTAATTGTTGAAACAGGACTTTCAGATCGGTCAGCCGGTTGCCCGCTTCATCCAGCCTGGCGCGCGCCACGGCTGTCCCCGAACCGCCGCTCCCTGGCTCCGAATAAGACAGATAAACCAGCCGGTTGTCGGCGAAATCTGGATGCAGGGCAACATCCAGCATACCGCCCTGCCCACTGTCTACGACTTCTGGAACCCCTTTCAGGGGCGGCTGCAAGCGGCCATCCGACGCGACCAGACGCACCCGGCCTTCGCGTTCCGTCACAATCATCCGTCCATCCGGCAAAAAGGCCAGTCCCCACGGATACTCCAGCCCTTTGGCGACCGTGATGACGTTCAGTCTGTAATCCTCGGATTTTGCGGTCAAAGCGTCCGCCGCTGTCGCCACAAGTACGGCCAGTGGGAACAGAAGAATTGTGAAGAAAAAACGGGCCATGGCTTACGAATTCCTTATCCAGAGGTATAATCCGTTAATGAACCCCTTTTATTTAAGAGTCAGGGACAGGTGTTTCAACCGGCTGGCCGCTTAAACAAAGCGCGACGTTTTGCAAAAACAAATCCCGTTTGGCGATGCCGGTTTCCGGGGCCCGCCCGGCGACATGCGGTGACAGGGTCAGGTTGGCAAGCCCAATAACCGATGGCGGGACCACGGGCTCGCCGTCAAGCACATCGAGCCCGGCCCCGGCGATAACATCGGTCTTCAGGGCATGGACCAGCGCATCCGTATCCACAACCGATCCACGCCCGATATTGACTATAATGCCTTCCGGTCCCAGATTTTCGAGAACCGCCGCATTGATCAGGTGCTGCGTTCCGGCCCCGCCCGGGCAGGCGCAGATCAGATAATCACTCCATGCCGCCAGCGCCACCACATCGGCATGAAAGGTATAATACACATCCCCCCGGGGAGAGCGGTTGGTGTAACCAATCTCAAGATCAAACCCCTTGGCCCTTTTGGCGATTTCCATGCCGATACGGCCAAGGCCTAAAATACCGAGGCGCTTGCCATAGACGCTGGGCCATTGATAACTGGCCTCAGACCAGCCGCCTTGCTGAACAACGCCGTGCATGGGAATGATCCGCCGCGCCGCAGCCAGCATCAGAGCCATGGCGTGATCGGCGACGGAGCGGCTGTTAGTGCCCGGGCCATGGGTCACCACAATGCCTTTTGCGCGGGCCGTGCTCACATCGATATTCTCATAACCCGCGCCATAGGCGCCGATGATTTTCAAATCCGGTAATCGTTCTATTTCCGCCGCCGTGATACCGCGCGAGCCATTGGTTAAAACGATTTCCACGCCCGCATGCTCCGACTTAAAAAAATGTTCGCGGTCTATGGGGTTGCTGCACAGATGTATCTGGTATTTCTGTGCCATGGACACCAGCATGGATTCATGGACCGGACAGATAATGATCATTTGCTGCTTCATTGGGTTTCTCCCGAATTAAAGGCGTCAATCACTGTCACCAAATCACTTATCGACGGGATGACGTGGTCCGCCAGCATGGCCAGTTCCTGCGCTGAGCTGGTGCCGGTGAGCACGCCGACCCTGAGCGCCGCGTTGGCGTTTATCGCCATTTCCATGTCATGGGCATTATCGCCAACGACCATGACTTCCGACGGCAGACAGCCGGTTTTTTCACAGAACCCCAGCACCATGCCCGGCCCCGGCTTGATCCCATGACCGCTATCGTAACCACAGACAAAGTCGAAATGTTCCAGAATACCGAACGGGGCTAATGTTTCCCGCGCACTCTCAAGGCTGTCGCTGGTCGCCAGCCCAAGCTTCAGACCGCGCCCCGCCAGATGGCGGATCGTTTCTTTTAGATCCGGCACCGGTTTCGCGGTAAAGGCGGCAGCCGACTTGCCGACTCCATTGATAAGAGCCACCAGCGTTTCCACATCCCTGTCCGGTGCATATTTTTGCCAGGCAGCGGCGATTTCGTGGTTGCTGTAGGCGGCCAGTAGCGACCCGGAGGCAAATGTTCCCGTTTGCGCATCGTGGCCGCCCTCATGCATCATCCGCGCGGCGATCTCCGGATCGCCATCGGCAATCAGCAGGGCAATGGCCTGAATGGCCGGTGACCATGTCGCATGGAAATCTAGAAGCGTCCCATCCTTATCAAATACAATTCCGCGAATGGGCAATAGTCGGGCTCCTGATGTGGGGATTGGTGGTCCGATATAAAGATAGATATTGCGGGAAAACAATCCAGACTGGCAACGACCAAAATGATCCTTTACGTCTTTATTAAGCATAAATAGACGCGTAAATAAAACGGCAATGCGTAAAACCAAAGATTTCGATTATATCATTATCGGCGCCGGGTCCGCTGGCTGCGTTCTCGCCAACCGCCTGAGCGCCGATTTGGATATTTCCGTTCTGCTCATTGAAGCGGGGCCTATGGATCACAGCCTGTTCATCCATATGCCGTCGGCCTTTGCCTGGCCGCTGGCAGATGATAAATACAACTGGTTTTACGAGAGCCAGCCGGAACCCTTCATGGATAACCGCCGCATGTATTGTCCGCGCGGCCGGGTTTTGGGCGGCTCCAGTTCCATCAACGGCATGTGTTATGTGCGCGGCCATGCCTTGGACTATGACCGCTGGGCCGGCAATCAATTACCCAGTTGGTCCTACGCCCACTGCCTGCCTTATTTCCAAAAAGCCGAAACCTGGGAACTGGGAGCCGATGACTACCGCGGTGACAACGGGCCTCTGCATGTCACTGACGGGCCCTGTAAAAACCCGCTCTATGAGGCGTTTATCGAGGCGGGCGTCCAGGCCGGATACCCGAAAACCGACGACATGAACGGTCACCAGCAGGAAGGCTTCGGCCATATGCAGATGACCACTCACAAGGGCCGGCGCTGGAGCACGGCCAACGCCTATTTGCGCCCGGTACTGGACCGCCCCAACCTGAAGATCATGGTCCAGACCCTGACCCACCAAATCCTGTTTGATGGCATGCGGGCCAACGGGGTCGAGATCGGCCACAAAGGGCAAACCTATACAGTTCGTGCCAAGCGCGAGATCATCTGCTGCGGAGGTGCCATCAATTCACCTCAGCTCCTCATGCTGTCGGGGATTGGCGATGGCAACCAGTTGAAGACGCATGGAATTCCGGTCCTCAATGAGCTTAAGGGCGTTGGCGCCAACCTGCAGGACCACCTGGAAATTTATGTGCAAATGGCCTGCACCCAGCCGATCACCCTTTATTCCGCCACCAAGCCGCTCAACAAACTTAAAATCGGTCTGGAATGGTTGTTGTCCCGGCAGGGCCTGGGCGCGACCAATCACTTTGAAGCGGGGGGTTTTATCCGCAGTAATAAAGGCGTGCCGCATCCCGATCTACAGTATCATTTCCTGCCCATGGCGGTTTCCTATGACGGTTCATCCGCCGCCGATGGACATGGCTTTCAGGCCCATGTGGGTCCCATGCGATCAACCAGCCGGGGTCATGTGCGCCTGACCACTGCCGACCCGACGGATCATCCCTCCATTCTGTTCAACTACATGTCAACCGAACAGGACCGCCAGGAAATGCGCGCTGCCATTCGCCTGACCCGCGAGATCTTTGCGCAAGCGGCCTTTGATCCATACCGGGGCGATGAACTTGCGCCAGGCAACGAAGCACAGTCCGATGCCGATCTGGACGCTTTTGTCCGGGCTTTTGGGGAAAGCGCCTATCATCCAAGCGGCACATGCAAGATGGGCGTGGCGGCCGACGCAGAAGCGGTGGTTGATGAGGATCTGCGGGTACACGGCGTTGATGGCCTGCGGGTGGTTGACGCCTCGGTCATGCCGAGCATTGTCAGCGGCAATTTGAACGCGCCGACCATCATGATCGCCGAGAAGGCCGCAGACATCATTCTTGAAAAGCCAATACTTCCGCCATCGACCGCCCGGCCCTATCAGGCTGTGAACTGGCAGACAGCGCAGCGCTGACAAATCAGTGCGAATCGTTTCGAATAAAAAACGGACTTTTTTGAAGTTTTTTCATAAATTAAGATATTAAAATTTGTAACATATTGTTTTTAAACAATAAATATTTTTACAAAGTGTGACGCTCATCACTTCACCCAACAGGCAAAAATGCCATTATACTACGGCGATTGGCGCTGTTCCTCCCTTATGAAGCCCAATCGCCTCCCTGTTAAACTCACCGGGTCTCTTTACGACCCGGTATTTTTTTATCTCAATTCTGACGCTCTAAAAGGCCAGCAGATCGGCAATGCTTTCGATTCCAGCTTCCGCGCAGGCTTCATCGGCCTCACCACCCGGCGCACCGGAAACCCCGATCCCGCCGACAATCGAACCCGCCGATTCAATAATCAGCCCGCCGCCTGCCATCAGGGCCTTATCGACAAAGCGAATCCCCGATTGCGCCTGGCCCGATTGTGTCAGTTCGGTCAGTTCCATGGTACTGGTACGAAAACTTACAGCCGTCCAGGCCTTGCGGTAGGCGGTATCGGTGGTATGGGCTCCGGCATACTGGTCGCGAATATTGACCTGCAAATTGCCCATGCGGTCTACAACCGCAACGGCCACCTGAAAACCACGCGCGCGGCAATCCTTCATGGTCGTATGGGCCAGTTGCAGAGCCGTATCCAGCGTCAGTTGCTTGAATTCCACAAGACCTTCATCCGCCAGAGCGGACCCGGAACCAATAATTCCGGTCAGAATGGCCAGAACGGATAGTGTTTTTTTCAGCATTGTCATGCCTCCCTTGTTAGGTGATTTAAAAATTTTACGCTCATGAACGCTTCGGTAATTTTGCGACCAGCGTTTCCAAAAAGCCCCAAAAGAAGTCTTCGCCCGGATAGCCGGAAATCCGACCAACCTCGCGGCCCTCATCCACCAAAATAAAAGTTGGCGTATAGACAATTCCACGCAGCCCGCTCAAATCAGAAGGAAGCGGATCATGGATGGATACGCGACGCAGCGGCGCCAGATGTCCTTCCTCGGTTTTTGGATATATGTCGGCAATGTCTGTATCCCACATTTCACAATAGGAGCAGGCCGGAGAGTCAAACATCACTAATTCAGCGGCATGTCCGCCTGCAGGCGCCAGGACCACATATGCTGAACTCAAAAGAAACAGGAAAACCGACTTGATCATGAACCTGCTTTTCCCTTCACCCTTATACTTTACAATTATTGAATGTTTGTGATCAACCCACAGCCTCAAGAGGAGCCGAACAGATTCTGTGTGAATTGCCGAAACCAGGCATCGCCGCTTGCTGCGGTTTCCCGGCGCACCGCATCGCTTTCACCAATCGCGCTGGAGAACCCGTGAATACCTGTGATGCGTCCCTCTTTCGCTATGTAGTCGCCGCCCACCTTTAATCCATAATCCTGGGCGAGCAGAAAATAGCAGGCGTTATCGTAGGTCGGCGTCGCAGCGGCTTTACCAGTCAGCATGCTGCCGACAGCATCCGCACACACCCGGCCCTGACTGGCTGCCGCGTGCGCCGACTTTGACATGTCGCCTGCGTCCGTCGCATCGCCGATGATATGAACATTCTCAAGCAATTGCGATTCCAGAGTTATGGCATCAACCGGACACCAACCTGTATCATCCGTGAGGCCTGAACGATGGGCAATATCTCCTGCGCGCTGCGGCAGGATAATACTGGCAAGCCCAGGGGTTAACGTCTCACCATCATAGCTGATGGCCCCATTTGCACTGTCAACAGCTTCGAGTTTACCGCCAAATTCTGCAGGCACCCATTCGATCATATCCCCATAAAACCGCTCCCAGGCGGGCAGAATGCGATCCATCAAAGGAAACTCGTCCTTATTATCGAGAACCAGGATTTTTGATTTCGCCTTACGGGTTTTCAGATAGTGGGCGATCATGGATGCCCGCTCATAGGGGGCCGGCGTACATCGGTAAGGACGTTCCGGCACGGATAGAACGACCAACCCCCCATCATCAAGAGCATCCAGACGCTTTTTCAAAGGATCAATCTCTGCGCCCAACTCATAGGCATGGGGAAAGACCGATGGGGCAGCGGCATCATAACCTTGTAGGCTTTTGGTAACAAAGCCGATCCCCGGAGAGACGATAAGCCGGTCATAGACAATTACTTCGCCCGATGAGGCATGGACAACCGCTCTTTCCGGATCAATGCGTTCGGCGCGGGCGGTCAAAACCTTCAAGTCTCCCATCTTCCTGAAAAAATCGTAAGAAAAATCCAGAGATTGGCGATCGCGCAATCCGGCCAGATAGGCCCCGGAAGAAAAACAGGCTGTGTAGACCGGGTTGGGTTCAATGATCGTCACATCAATAGACGAAAAAGTGCTTATCAACTGGCGTGCCGCAGCGACACCGCCAACACCGCCCCCAATGACAACAACCCGCAGACGTGCACTTCCAAAGACGGGCCGGCCACCCACACAAAGGCCCGCCCCTAAAACCGATTGTACAAACAATCGTCGATTAATCGCTCTCATTATGATCCAGACAAATCAGGGTAAAAATCAATTATGTGTCGCCGACCTCAGATCATGCCATAATAAACAGGATCGTACAGATTGGGAAAATAACTTATTCGAACTTGATATTTTATAATTATTGAATATGATGTATCGAACAGTCAACCTTCGATGTTTGACGCGCCAACTGAAGACCAGTAAAAACTGGCTTAGTACAGGGATTGCGGAGCGCCTATGCGCCGCAAGGTATAAGGAGGAAACATTGGTTATAAAGACCTTGGCCATAGCGGCTGCAGGCACAGTTATTGCCTTGTCGCTCAGTCTTCCGGCTTCGGCAGCTGGCACAGTAAAATTTGAAATCAAAGACGATGCCATTGCCGCATCCCTCACCGGCAAAGCCGGCGATCCGGTAAACGGCAAGAAAATCGCCATCAATCGTAAAAAAGGCAACTGCCTCGCTTGCCATTCGATGCCGATCCCCGAACAGGCTTTCCATGGAAATATCGGGCCCGACCTTAAAGGCGTGGCTGACCGGTATGAAGAGGGCGAGTTGCGGCTACGTGTCGTGGATTCAAAAATCGTCAATGAAGACACCATCATGCCAGCCTTTTATCGCGACACGGGCTTTCACCGTGTCTTGAAAAAATTTGCAGGCCAGACCGTTCTTTCCGCTGAGGAAGTGGAAGACGTTGTCGCCTATTTAATGACGCTGAAATAATTGTCCAAGAGACACGGCGTTCCCAGTTAAGGAGATACCAATGCAGTCACAAAAAACCATCCTTCAGGTCTCACGGCGCGATGTCTTGAGCTATGCCAGTGCCGGCGTTCTGGCAGCTGCGGGTGTTGGCTTGTTTGGCTCAATTGCCAAAGCCGACAAAAAAATGACCATGGAAGCGATTGAAAAAATTGCCGCCGGTCGCGAGACACAAAGCGGCAAGATAACTCTTGAGCTCCCTCAGATTGCCGAAAATGGCAACACGGTGCCGATCACTGTTGAAGTGGAAAGCCCCATGACGGATTCCGACCATGTCAAAGCAGTCCATATTTATGCTGAGGGCAATCCGTTGCCGGAAGTCGCAACCTTCCATTTCAGCCCGGCCAATGGCCTCGCCAAAGCATCAACACGGATGCGTCTGGCCAAAACCCAAAACGTAGTTGCCGTTGCGGAAATGAGCGACGGATCATTATTTCAAGCCAGCACCGAGGTCAAAGTGACCATCGGTGGCTGTGGCGGTTGATCGGGAAAGGGAACCAGAAAAATGGCAAAAGTTAAAGCCCGCGTAAAAGCACCAAAAACCGTAAAGAAAGACGAAGTCTTTGAAATTAAAACCCTGATCTCCCATAAAATGGAATCCGGTCAACGCAAAGGGAAAGACGGCAAAAGAATTCCGCGTCTGATCATCAACAAGTTTGTCTGCGCCTATAATGGAAAAGAAGTCTTCTCTGCTGACTGGCATGGCGCGATTTCCGCCAATCCGTATATGGCCTTTTTTGTAAAAGCCGTTGACAGCGGATCGCTCGACTTTGCCTGGACAGATGATTCTGGCGAAGTTTTCAAAAAATCGGCCAAAATTTCGGTCAGTTAACAAAGGGGAAGACTTATGCGTAATATCTTTATAGGAGCGCTTGGCATCACCGCTTTGACCGTCAGTACATATGGTTCGGTTGTTGTTGCCGAAGACTGGGGTAAATATCAGGTCGACGATCGCCGCAGCGGTTATACCTATGCGGCCAAAGAAACCCGTAACATCCAGGATGATGATTTTGAAAATCCCGCAATGATCTGGGTGGATGATGGAGAAACCCTATGGAATCAGGTTGAGGGCGAAGCCGGAAAATCCTGCGCCTCCTGCCATAACGACGCCTCTGTCAGCATGAAAACCGCTCCGGCTGAATATCCCAAATACAGCGCCAAGCACAAAAAGATGCAAAGCCTGGAGCAGCGGATCAACCAATGCCGTACGGAAAACATGAAAGCAGAACCTTTCAAGTGGGAATCCAACGGCATGCTGGCGATGACAACGTTTGTTCGTCACCAGGCCAACGGCCAGCCGGTCAACGTCAAGGTCGATGGCGAAGCGGCTCCGTTCTTCAAAAAAGGCGAAGCCTTCTTTAATGAGCGCCGCGGTCAGCTGGATATGGCCTGCAAACATTGTCATGAAGATAATGCCGGCAACATGGCGCGCGCCAATCTGCTCAGCCAGGGCCAAAGCAACGGCTTTCCGACTTATCGCCTGAAGTGGCAAAAAGCCGGGTCGATCCACCGCCGGTTCCGCGGCTGCAACTCGAACATCCGGGCAACGCCTTTTGCCTACGGCTCTGATGAATATGTCAATCTGGAGCTTTATGTTGCATGGCGTGGACGCGGCTTGCCGGTCGAAACGCCTGCCGTAAGGAACTAGACCCGCAGATTAAATTATCATAAGGGGATGCGCTTCGGGGCATCCCCTTTTGTTTGCTTATAACACCACTAATACGGAGATCAATGCCATGATGGATCGTCGGCAATTCCTTCAGGTTGCGGCAGCGACAGCGGCCCTGACCGGAGCGTCCGGAGCCTTTTCCAAGGTCGCCGCCCAACAAAGCCTGAGCCAGCAAGACCTGTTGGAGTTTGACGCCAAAGGTCAGGTCACCCTGCTCAACTTCACCGACTGTCATGCCCAGCTGGTTCCCATTTATTTTCGTGAACCTTCGGTCAACCTCGGTGTTGGCGAGGTCCATGGCCTGCCCCCTCACCTGACCGGCAAGGATTTTATCAATCATTTCGGCCTCGACATCGCCTCGCCAGAAGCATACGCCCTGAGCAGTCAGGACTTTTCCGCCCTCGCCAAAACCTATGGTCGGGTTGGCGGTATGGACCGCATGGCGACCCTGGTCAAAGCGATACGCGCCGAACGCCCGAACAACACCCTCCTTCTAGATGGTGGCGACACCTGGCAGGGGTCCTACACGGCATTGAAATCCAGTGGTCAGGACATGGTTGATGTGATGAACGGCCTCGGCGTTGACGCCATGACGGCTCACTGGGAATTCACCTATGGAGCGGATCGGGTAAAAGAGCTCATTGACAACCTCAATTTTCCATTTCTGGCTGGCAACGTCATCGATACGGAATGGGAGGAAAGTGTTTTCCCCTCAACTCAGTTTTTCGAGCGCGGCGGTGTCAAAATAGCGGTGATCGGACAGGCCTTCCCCTATACACCCGTCGCCAACCCCCGTTACATGATACCGGAATGGTCCTTCGGAATTCGCGAGGCTCTGGTTCAGGAACACGTTGATGCGGTTCGTGATCAGGGCGCCGAACTGGTTGTCCTGCTCAGCCACAACGGTTTTGACGTGGACCGCAAGCTGGCGTCGCGGGTCAAGGGCATTGATGTGATCCTGACCGGCCATACCCATGATGCCCTGCCGGAAGCCATCCGCGTTGGCAAAACACTGCTGGTTGCGTCCGGTTCGCATGGCAAGTTTCTGGCCCGGCTTGATCTTGAAGTGAAAGACGGTACCGTTGTCGATTTCGCGTTCAAACTGATCCCGGTGTTTTCCGATGTGATCACGCCGGACCCGGATATGGCGGCTTTGATACAGAAAATCCGCGCTCCTCATGAACAGACCCTGAGCAAGGTATTGGGCACAACGGACAGCACCCTTTATCGGCGCGGCAATTTCAATGGCACCTTTGATGATCTGATCTGCCAAGCCCTGTTGCAGGAACGCGATGCCGAGATTGCCCTGTCTCCAGGATTCCGCTGGGGTTCCAGCCTGCTCGCCGGGCAGGACATCACAACAGAGGACGTCTTTAACCAAACGGCGATCACTTATCCAAAAGCCTATCGCAGCGAGATGTCCGGACAACTGATCAAGGATATTCTGGAAGACGTGGCTGACAACCTGTTCAACCCGGACCCCTATTACCAACAGGGTGGTGATATGGTGCGCATGGGCGGTGCCGCCTATACCATTGACGTGAACCAGACAATTGGTAGCCGGATCAGTGATCTAACATCCTTGAAAGATGGCAAACCGATCGATCCCAACAAAAACTACTTGGTCGCCGGATGGGCATCGGTCAACGAAGGCACGGAAGGCCCGCCGGTCTATGATCTGGTCAGCAACTATATCGAAACCGAAAAAACGGTTACGGTACCGGAGAATAAAAACATACGGGTTGTCGGCGGATAACCCCCTGACCAAGGAGATATAATGGACGGCTTGGATATTACCTACGGCGGCGCGCTTATTGCCGGCCTGTTGAGCTTCTTGTCGCCTTGCGTCCTGCCTCTTGTTCCGCCTTATCTGTGTTTTCTGGGCGGTGTAACGCTGGATCAGATTACCGATGAGGGGGCCGTCGACCCCGCCGTCTCCCGGCGTGTTTTCCTGTCTGCTCTCGCTTTTGTTCTGGGTTTTTCAACCGTCTTCATCGGTCTTGGCGCAACAGCCACGACTTTTGGTCAGGCCATCGCTGATCATATCGAGATACTCTCCAAAATCGCCGGAGTTGTCATTATCATTTTGGGCCTGCATTTCATTGGTCTGTTCCGCATTGCCCTGCTGTTCCGGGAAGCCCGTTTCCATATGGATGCCAAACCGGCCGGTTTGGTCGGGGCCTATGTGATCGGGCTGGCCTTTGCCTTTGGCTGGACTCCCTGTGTCGGCCCAATCCTCGCCGCCATTCTGTTTATTGCCGGAACAGAAGGCAGTATTTCATCCGGCATCGGATTGCTGGCGGTTTATTCCGCCGGCCTTGGCATCCCGTTTCTGGCCGCCGCCCTTGCGGTCCGGCCGTTCATGCGGTTCATGGGCAAATTCAAACGCCACATGCCGACTGTAGAACGTCTGATTGGCGTTCTGCTGATTATCACAGGCCTGCTGTTCGTCACTGAAACCATGAACGAAATCGGCTTCTGGTTATTGGAAACCTTCCCGAGTTTGGGAAAAGTCGGTTAGCCGAAGCGTAAAAAAAGCATACGGTCCGAGGAACGCAATTCCCGCAGGATATTGATCAGATTTTGCTGATTCTTTTCCTTGATCGCGACCCACAAACGGCCCAGCGAATAAAAACTCTGCTTCATCAGGCGCTGGAACTCGGAGTTTTCCAAATGCGGAGCCGGTGCGTTATCCATAACCTGCTGGTAAGCGTTCGTGGTAATGGCAAGATGGCGACGAAAGGCGTCCAGCTGGTCAATATCATCAAAAGCCGGCGGCGTATGGCGATAAGCAAACAATTGTTCAAAGGCCGCATTGGCACGGTCCACATGGTCAGAAAAAATAATCACGTGATTGCGCTGGCGGGTGCTGGCAAGCAACTGTCGGATTGGCTCCAGCGTCTTCCGGGCCTCTTTCAGGTTTCCCGCTCCGGCCTCGGCCAGCCCCTTTGATGATAGCGCTTCAATTTCCCTGAGCGTCGAGGCCCAGGCAGGATCATCAGCATACACATCCGGCGGCGATGCCGCGAATTCCATGACGAGTGAGCGCCACTTGTCCCGCCATTGCTCCAACTCAAACAGAGCCACCCCCGGATTGCCTGTGCGCAGATAAAAATCCGCCTCACGATAATGCGGCCAGGCCCCGGCCAACGTGCCGTGGAAATTACGGAAATCGCTGGCAGACGCTGTTTGCGGCAACAGGGAAAAGCCAACAACACATGCAAAAAAACTCAAAAATGTGAATACCCGGCGCATTGTTTTTTGCATTACATTCTCTTCCAGCCTATCGGTTTCTTTTGTTGAAATCCTTACACTACATATGCGAAAATTGGAATATGTTATTTCTGGCGCTGACGCTAAACTGATACCCAACGGATAAGGAACTGCAAGTGATTACACGTCGTACATTTGGACGCTACGCAGCCGCTGGACTGGCCGCCGCTTTGCCTCTTCCGGCTTTTGCGGCAAAAGACCTGAAGCCCATTCTGCGTGAAGACGGCACATATACCCAGTCGTGGTTTCTCGACAGCTTTCTCGAACTGTCGGATGATCTGGCGGAAGCACAAGCCAATGGCAAACGCTTTGCCATTATGTGGGAACAAGCCGGCTGCCCCTATTGCCGGGAAACCCATATGGTCAATTTCGCCCAGCCGGAAATCCGCGATTTTGTTGAGGCGCATTTTTATATTGTCCAGCTGGACATATGGGGATCACGAGAAGTCATCGATTTTGATGGCGCTCCAACCACGGAGAAAAAGCTGGCGCGTAAAAACAACGTGCGCTTCACCCCGACCATTCAGTTTTTCCCGGAAAGCCTGGATGAGATGGACGGGAAACCCGGAAAGGCCGGCGAATTGCTGCGCATGCCCGGTTATTTCAAACCCCAGCATTTTCTGACGATGTTCCAGTTCATCCAGGAAAAGGCCTACGAGAACGGCTCGTTTCAGCCTTACCTGAAAGCCAAATTAACACAATCCACACCGGCACCTACCAAACCCCTCGCCTGGTAGCACGACTGGTAAATTTACGCCATCGTCTTATTCTGTATTGATATTATATATTTTTCGAATATGATGTTCTCAAGACAGCTCTAAAGAGCTGAAAAAGTCAGTAGGGAGACTGATGATGGAAGAGAACAAATCGAAACATCCCAGTGCCACGAAACTGGACCGGCGGGCGTTCCTTAAATCCGGCGCTATGATCGCTGGCGGTGCGGCAGCGGCGGTAGTGCCCGGCATGGCCAACGCCAGCAACCCGGAGAACCTGCCCCCCAACATCCCGGACTGGTCTCAGGGCCTTGGCGAGGGTGTCGATGTGACCACTTATGGTATGCCTTCCGCCTATGAGAAGGGTGTTGTCCGCCGCAATGTGGAATGGCTGACAGCCACACCGGAATCGTCCGTCAGTTTTACCCCTCTTGCCGATCTTCACGGCATCATCACCCCTAACGGGTTGCATTTCTGCCGCCACCATGGCGGCGTCGCCGAGATTGATCCGGATGATCACCGTCTGATTATTCATGGCCTGGTCGACCGCGAACTGATGTTCTCGATGAAGGACATCAGACGCCTGCCGTCCGTCAGCCGCATTCATTTTATTGAATGCGCTGCCAACGGCGGTATGGAATGGCGCGGTGCCCAGTTGGAAGCCGTGCAGTTTACCCACGGCATGATTTCGTGCTGTGAATGGACAGGTGTCAAACTCTCGATACTTCTCAACGAATGCGGCGTAAAAACCACTGGCAAATGGTTGCTGGCGGAGGGCGCCGATGCATCAGGCATGACCCGCTCCATTCCCATGCACAAAGCCCTTGAGGATTGCCTGATTGTCTATGCGCAGAACGGCGAAATGCTGCGTCCCGAACAGGGTTATCCGTTGCGCCTGCTGGTCCCTGGCTGGGAAGGCAATATGAGCATCAAGTGGCTGCGCCGCATCGAAGTGGGTGATCAGCCCTGGCACACCCGCGAAGAAACATCAAAATACACGGACCTCATGCCGTCCGGCAAAGCCCGCCAGTTCACCTGGTTCCAGGAATGCAATTCCGTCATTACCTCACCGAGCATGGAAAAGCCGATCGATGGCAAAGGTTTTGTCGAAGTCACAGGCCTTGCCTGGACCGGGCAAGGCAAAATCAAACGGGTCGACATCTCAACCGATGGCGGCAACAACTGGCAACCGGCACAGATTGACGGCCCCATCTTCGATAAGGCCCTGACGCGCTTCCGCTTCCCCTGGCGCTGGGATGGCAAACCCGCCCTGCTGCAAAGCCGGGCGATTGATGAGACAGGTTATGTCCAGCCGAACTTTGCCGATTTGCGCGCCCTGCGCGGCGAATGGTCAATTTATCACAACAATTCCATCCATACCTGGAAGGTTAACACAGGAGGCGATGTTGAAAATGTTCAGCTTTCGTAAAACACTGATTGCTGCCGCCTGCGCCATATCGGCTCTTTCTGCAGGACCCGCCGCAGCCGCTGAGAGACTCAATATCGGAACTCCCGTCAGCAAACAGATTATTGCCAACTGGGATATTGATGTCCGGCCCGACGGCCAAGGCCTGCCTGAAGGCCACGGCTCGGTTGCCGAGGGTGAGGAAATTTACATGGAACAATGCGCCCATTGCCATGGTGAATTTGGCGAAGGCGCAGGACGTTACCCGGAACTTATGGGCGGTTATGGCACATTGACGTCTCCCGATCCCCGTAAAACAGTCGGCAGCTATTGGCCCTATGCAACAACCCTCTATGACTACATCCGTCGCGCCATGCCTTTCGGCTATGCGCAAAGTCTGTCAAGCGATGACGTTTATGCCCTGAGCGCTTATATCCTGTGGATGAACGATGTCATTGATGAAGAAACGGTCCTCGATTCAAATAATCTAGCAGATGTCAAAATGCCGAACCGCAACGGCTTTATTTTGCCTGACCCGCGTCCCGACGTGAACAGCGAAGCCTGCATGAGCAACTGCAAGACCGACGTCACCGTCAAATCCTTCGCCCGCAAGATTGCCGTTACGCCGGATGTGGAAAAAAACCAGACCAACTGAAGCATAACGGGTGCGTGGCCCGTCATCGGGGGTCGATGTGTTGAGCGCCATCTTGCGATCCCCAAAGGCGGTATTGGTTGCGGCTGACATCGCATAAATCAAGCCGCTAATCGGTTTTGGTTTTGGTCAGATATGGATTGACGCAATCAAACAGGACCGTATTTCAGGGGCTAGACAGTAAATTTGGCCCCCATTGTAACAGCTTAACTGTCCTTTCACATAAATCAGCTGGCAAATCCTGCGGGCCATTGCTGATTCCGGGAAATACACTAAAATCAATGGCATTCCACTGCCAATGGGCCCCGCTCAGCGTTCTCTCAATTTAGTCAGGACAATTCCATGATTTCAACAGACGATATCCGGCAAGCCGCAAACCGCTTGATGGAGAAAGCCGCCATTGAAATACCGGATGATTATTTGACCGGACTGAAAAAAGCCGCCGATGAGGAAGAAGGCGATTTATCCTCCTTTGTCCTGCAGGCCATGCTGGAAAATTACGAGGCCGCAAAAGAAGACAGCCGTGCCATGTGCGGCGATACGGGAACGCCGCGCTGGTATGTCAAATTCGGCAACGAGGCGCAGGTTGCGGGTGGCCCTATCGCCCTTGAAGAAGAGCTACGCCGAGCCACCGCTGATTCCACCAAACGCATTCCCCTCCGGCCCAACCGGGTACACCCGTTGTGGCGTACTGATAACGACAATAACGTCGGCATCGGCGCACCAGAAATTGAATATGCTTTCGAACCCGATGGCGACTGGCTTGATCTGACCACCGTCCATAAAGGGGGGCTGTTTGGCACCGATTACCGCATGCTGTTTCCGGGTGACGGCATTGAAGGAATCAAGCGCTTTTATCTGGACTCTCTAGTCGCCTTCGGTCGCCGCGGCCTCGCCTGCCAACCGGCGATTATCGGTATCGGTCTCGGCGGCTCGAAAGATACCTGCATGGTCTTGGGCAAACGCGCCGCTTGTCTGCGCGTGGTCGGCGACCGGAATCCCGATCCGAAAATCGCCGAACTGGAGCAGGAATTTAAAGAATTAGGCAATTCCATCGGCATGGGCGCCATGGGGTTTGTCGGCAAGTCGATGGTCATTGACTGTCATATTGAAGCGGGTTGCTGTCACACCGGCGGTATGCCCATGAGCGTGCACGCTTTTTGCCTGTCTTCACGCCGCGCCACCGCCCGCATTCACAGCAATGGCGCAATTGAATATCGAACGGACCCCGAGTGGTTCACCCCTTATCAACGCAGAGAGACCGTCGAATGGTTGCCAAACAAAAACTCACGAAAGTCCGCCTGAGCACAACCCCAGACGACGCGGCGCTGCGCGCGCTGAACATCGGTGACATCGTGTATCTGGACGGGTTCGTCTATACGGCCCGCGAAGGCGTCTATAAAAAGGTACTGGAAGATGGTGCTCCCATGCCGGTACCCTTGCCCGAACTGAGCGGTGCGAATTTCCATTGCTCCCCCGCCGCCTCTCAAGAAGACGACGGCCGTTTTACGGTCAGTGCTGTTACAGCAACCGCCTCTTTCCGGTTTTCCAAATGGCTCGACCGTTGGTTTGCCGCTTCCGGAGCAAAGCTGATTATCGGTAAGGGCGGCATGACCTCAAAAGACTATAAACAGATGTTTGTGCCGAATGGTGCAATCTATCTGACTACCGTCGGTTACGGCACAGGCGCCCTGCTGGGCCGCGGCGTCAAGCATGTGCATTCCGCCAACTGGCTGGAAGAACTGGGTATTGCCCAGGCCATGTGGGTGCTGGAGGTGGAGAACTTCGGCCCGTTTATTGTCGATAGCGATCTCGACGGCAACAGCCTGTTCGAGCGTGAAAACGCTAAAATTAATGCCGGCCTCAAAACAGCCTATGAAGGCACCCGACCGGCCACATTAAAACGCTATGGCGAGACGGATGACCGCAACGACGAGGTCATTTAAATACGCAACTCCAATTTTATTCATATTTACAAAGAGAGATTTGTTTAAAAACCTGACCAATTCAAATAGTATGCATACAATAATACACTGTTTTGTTTTGAATTGAGGTGTTCGTTTTGCCAAAAAATCTATGGGACCAGAAACTGTCCAATCTCAAAGTCCTCGTAGTGGATGATGAATTGGTTATCCGATCCATGATTGAATATTCCTTGCAGGCGATGAGCATCAAGGACATCACACTGGCCGTTGACGGGGCAAAGGCGTTCGACATTCTTGAAACAGCCGCCACGCCTTTCGATCTTGTGATCTGTGACTGGATGATGCCCGTCATGGACGGGATAAATTTTGTCAAAAAAGTCAGAGCCATGGAATACAATACGAAAATCCTCATGCTTACAGGCAAGGCCACAGCAGATGCGGTTCGTGAAGCGATAAGCGCCGGAGCCAACTCCTATGTTGTCAAACCGTTCACAGCAGATGATCTCTACGGCAAGATTCGTACCGTTTTGAAAGACCCAGAAAAAAATTCATAAAAGCCGGCTTTGGTGGCAAGACCCATGCAATTTTATAGGACCGTTCACAACCGCCTCAAACCACATCCCCTCCCAAACGCAGGGAAATAACTGTGTGCCGAAAATCCAACACGCTTTACTTTTTTGGTGTCAATTTATAACATATTGTTGACAATTTATAAAAACACAAATACTTTAGGTCGATAAGATAGAATTATAACTATCACAAGGAGGTCTTTCGCTACGTCTTAGTAACGGAAAGGGCCTAACTTGTATTCAGACCATCCCCCCTTGATTGCAAAGAACATGAGGAGTGCCTCATGTGAATCGAAATGAACGCCGTCAAAGGGATAAACAAAACAGAATCAAGCATGCCGGAAAACCGCAGAATATACGTGGACAACCGGCATCAATCGTTGTTTCTTGCCTTTTGTCCCAGGCGCTGCAACAGTCACGTGCAGGCGCACTTAAAAAGGCTGCCGAGACCTGCCGCCACGCTCTGAAAATTACGCCGGAACATACCGACGCCCTTTACCTCCATGGCATGATTTGTCTGGAAATGGGAAAAGCCCCAGCGGCTGTGAAATCGCTGAAAAAGGCCCATCTTAACGCCCCTAACAACGTTGATATACTTTTTGGCCTTGGTACGGCCTATCTTGTTCTTGAAAGCCTGGATGTCGCCGCAACATATTTCCAAAAAGCCATCGATCTGAACCCGAACATCGCTAAACTGCATAACAATCTGGGGAATGTGTTTTTTGAACTGGGCAGACTTGAGGATTCAATCCTGTCCTATGAACAGGCCATCCGGCTGCAGCCTGACTACGCCAATGCCTATAACAACTTTGGCGTCGCCCTGAAAAGTCTGAACCGGCCGGACGAAGCCCTCGTCTGTTTTCAAAAAGCCCTGTCACTTGAACCGGCCAATGCCGACGGACATATTAATCTGGGCAACATCCTGAGCGATCTTAATCAACCACTTTCCGCACTGGATAGTTATCGTCAGGCTGTCACTCTGGCGCCAAACCGCGCCGAAGCCCATCGACATTTCGGTAATACGCTTCATGAACTGGGGCGGATCGATAGCGCCATTGAAAGCTACCGACAAGCCCTGGCTCTGGAACCCGGCCATGCGGAAACGCACCGCTATCTGGCGACCGCCAAAACATTCTCTGCCAAGGACAATGAGTTAAAGGCCATGCAGGCGCTTTATCGCCAACGCCCGAAAAAAGAGGCCGACAGAATGCATCTGGCCTTCGCACTGGGCAAAGCCTATGAAGACCTCGGGCGCTATGAAGCGGCTTTTGACCATTACCTTGTCGCCAACAAAATCCGCCGCAAATCCATCAGTTTTTCCATAGAAAACGAGACCCGCAAATTTCAACGCATCCAGCAGGTGTTTTCAAAAGCCTTCCTGGACGCCCATGGGGGGGCCGGTTTTTCCGATGCCGCTCCCATCTTCATTCTCGGTATGCCTCGATCAGGTACCACACTGGTTGAACAAATTCTGGCTAGCCATCCACGGGTCTTTGGCGCGGGCGAGTTGGAAGTGTTGCAACAAACCGTCACGGCGCATCTGGAGGCACTTCAAAACGTCGGACAGGCGCCCGCCGCTTTTGACATCAGTGAACAGGACATCACCAATCTTGGTCTTGCCTATTATCACAAGACGAAGGCCCTGATGGGCGCCGCTGAAATCGTCACCGATAAAATGCCCGCCAATTTCCAATACATCGGTTTGATCAAACTGATGCTTCCCAATGCGCGGATTGTGCATTGCCGCCGCGATCCCTACGACACCTGCTTGTCGCTGTTCAAGAATTACTTTTCCACGAGCGCCATCGGCTATGCCTACGATTTGGAAGAACTGGGCCAATACTACAGGCTCTATCAAGACCTAATGGATCATTGGAACTCCGTGTTGCCCGGTTTCATTCATGACCTTCATTACGAAGATTTGATCTCCAATCAGGAACAACAAACAAGAGACCTGCTGACGTTTTGTGGCCTTGAATGGAATACCGCCTGCTTGGAGTTCCATAAGTCGAAACGCCCGGTGAGAACCGCCAGCGCCACCCAGGTCCGCCGCGCCCTCCATACTGGCTCGGTCCGTAGCTGGACCCACTACGAACACCAGTTGGCACCGCTCTTTGAGGCTATGGGTGCGGAAGAAGCGCAGATGGACAGGCTACACTGAAAGGCGGCACGCAAAGCGATTCGAATTAGGCCAGTTCCTGTGCTGCCAAACCGTTCACAGCCGATAACGGCACCGACACGAATCGAACGGTTATCACAGATACCCTATCCGAATTGAGAAGCCCCATAACGCCCAGCTATTCGGCGGCAGCCGGCTCAACCGACGGAGAAGGCAGTTGCCGGGGCAGGATGACAACCGCCGCAAGGATCACAACGGCGGCACCGGCTAAAATCAAAAACAGGGTATCGAACCCCCAGTTCTGGTAGACAAAGGCAATTAGCGGCAACGTCAGCGCCAGGACTGTGAAGCTCACCACATAACGCACCCCGTAAATACGCGCCCGGTACGCCCCTTTGGCGGTCTTTCCAATCATATAGTCATTGATCGGTATCTGACCAAAGGCCCCAAGCATAAACCCAAAGGCCACCGCCAGTGCCGCCCCGTCCGTCAGCCCCGGCATTGCTGTGAAAAAGACGATCTGTATCGTCGCCACGGCCATGAACACCCGACGCGGACCAAAGCGGTCCAGCAGACTGCCGACCACCAGTTGCGCGATTGAAGCCACAGCAAAAACGATGAAGGCCAGAGAGCCGATCACCGTCGCCACATCGCTCTGACCAAGGAATGTCATTTTGTCTGTCACAGCCGACAGCTCAACGGCAAGCCCCTGCAGCCTTTCATCGAAAATTTTCGGCAAGGCAAAGGTTGTCGATTGAAAAATAATGGACGAGACTGCGGTAGTCAGAAAGATGATTGCCGAGACCCGTAGCAACAGGGTTTTATAGGAAGATGATACGGTTTCAGGGGTTTCTGGTCCGGCCGCCTTTATGGCCTTGCGTTCCATATGAATATCCGACCAGCGCAGGCCCAAATATAAAAAACCGATGACCATTGAAAACAGGCCCGGTAAAATAAAAGCCATGCGCCAACCACTGTTGTCGATCATGTAACCGGTGATCAGCGCCGCACAGGCAACCCCGAGATTTCCCCAAACGCCGTTTGCGGCAATGCGCATCCCGGTGTTGCGCCATTTCATGGTGACAATGGCAAGGCCGACGGGATGATAAATCGCCGCGAACATGCCAATCACAAACAGGCCAATACCGATTTGCAAAGGCGTTTGAGAATACCCCGTGGCGATGGCGGCAAGGCCAATGCCAAAGAAAAATACGCACATCATGCCATCCCGGCTCCATTTGTCGGCCAACCAGCCCGCCGGCAGGGAAAACAGACCAAAGGCGAAAAAGCCCGGTGTCGCATAAGCAATCAGTTCAGCATAACCCATTTGCCATTCCCGATACAGCACCAGAGCCGCAACCGTTGCGAAGATCAGCGTGAACAGATGATCCAGAAAATGACCTATGTTCAGCAGCAAAAAATATGTGCGATCCCGGTTCATGCCTGTGTCCCCATTTCGTTATTCCTGAGCCCAATTGACGGTCAGAATACCCTTGGCCTGATTGCGATGTCCTGCCATATTTCATCGTGTTTCAGTCAAAATGTGATTTCCCTCAAGAGGCTTTTATGGAGACCCAACACAGCCGCAGCACGGATCCGAAGGATTTTCAGGATTTACCTCAACCGATTGGCGCCATGTCGAAACAGTTTATCGATGGCGCTGAAATTCCGCTGCATACCCACACCCGGGATCAATTGCTTTATGCCCGCAACGGAATTATGCGGCTGCGCACAGCGCAGGATGCCTGGGTGGTCCCGCCGGACAGAGCCATCTATATCCCTGCCGGAACGCCCCATTCCGTCCATATTCACGGAGATGTCGACATGCGCACTTTGTATATCGACACAAAGGCTTCGCAGCAGGCGCCTCGCGATATATCCGTGATCGCGGTTTCCAATTTACTGCGCGAATTGATCTTTTCGCTGAGTGAAGAGCCCGTAACCTATGACCGCAACAGCCGGGCCGGACACATCGCACAACTGATTGAAGATGAAATCATCCATGCCCGCGACGTCTCTCTGAGCGTTCCTCTGCCGAAAGACCCGAGACTGCAGCGCCTGTGCGCTGAACTTCTCGCCGCCCCATCGGACCGCCGGACGCTCGACGGCTGGGCGGAAATGAGTGGTGCCTCGACACGAACCTTAGCCCGTCTGTTCGAGAATGAACTGGGTATGAGCTTCATTCAATGGCGCCAACGCATTCGCTTTCACAATGCTCTTGAAGCCCTCTCCTTTGGCGAACCCATTTCCCAGGTCGCCCGGAAAAACGGTTATAAAAGCGCCAGTGCTTTCTCCGCTGCCTTTATGAAAGTCATGGGACGTCCACCTTCCAAGATATCCGCAAAAAGCTAAAACTTGGGGAACCCGATCATTCGAAGATAGCCGGTGATCCATTGGCCCGCTTAAGCCGTATAAACTCACATCTAAACGATACGAGCGATAGGTATAGCCATGCGCGCCTTCAGAACTCCGTTATTTGCCCTGCTTGGATTACTTGCCCTTACCGGCTGTTCCGTATTTGGAGACGTCAGCGTTAAAGAGGTTCCGTTTGAGGTGCTGATAACGGATGGAGATTATGAAGTACGCCGCTATGAACGCCTGACTCTGGTAAGCACAGATATGCCAGAGGGCATGGGCAGCGCATCTTCTCCTTTCTACAAACTCTTTGATTACATTTCCGGTAATAACGATAAAACGCAAGACATCGCCATGACGGCACCTGTCATCATGAATCAAGCCGGGCCGACGACCGACGCAATGTCGTTTGTCTTGCCCGTTGACTTATCACTGAATACAGCACCTACTCCCATAGATTCAGACGTAAAAATTACAGAGCTCCATGATTATACGGTTGCGGTTATCCGCTTCAGCGGATTTCTTAACCAAGACACCATATCCACACATCTGGCATTGCTGGAAACCTGGATTGCCGACAGAGGTTTGACTATAACGGGTGAAGCAAAAGCCGCAGGCTATAATCCGCCCTTCACTCTTCCTTTTTTGCGACGCAACGAGGCTCTCATTCCGGTCAAGGGGCCCTTTTAGAAAACAGATGAGAGTCTACAAAACGGTAATCAGCAACACGCTTCACCTCAAACCTGTATTTATAGAGATGGTTAAAATAATGTATTTGTCTTCTTCAAAAACAAGCCTCTTTGCTATAGCTCTGGTCGTCGGGTTCATTTCACAAACCAGCGCAGTTGCTCAGGAAACAGGCCCCGTTAAAAAAGACACCGGTGACTGGAAGTTTTCACTGGGCGCAGCAGGCGGATACTTTGCCGATTATGAAGGTTCTGATGATTACGACCTTAACCCGCTTCCATTGGTCAACATTTCATGGCGCGATATTGTCTCTATCGGCAGCGTTGGCGGCCCCGGAATTCGGGTTAATTTTCTAAAAATAGAGGGCCCGACATCGAAAGATCACCTCACCTTGTCGAGCTCGCTTGGCTATTTCGGCGGTCGTGATCAAGATGATAATGGTGCACTGCAGGGATTGGGTGATATTGACGGGGGGGCGACAGGTAAACTGTCCGCCGATTACCAGTTCCAGAACTTTGGCAGCAGCTTAGCGGTTGGTCGTGATTTAACAGGCGACCGGGAGGGGACAACAATAGATGCCGGCCTGCGCTATTCCTTTGCCCTCGGCTCACCAAAAACAATGCTCACGCTCGGCTCATCTGCAACCTGGGCAGATGACAGCTACATGGAAAATATTTTCGGCATAAATACATCCCAGTCAGCCAATTCGGCGCTTTCTTATTCTGTCTATAACGCGGAGTCTGGGTTTAAGGATGTGGGGGCGAATGTATCCGTTCGTCACTTCTGGAACCAAAACGTCGCCATCATGGGTCAGGGTGGCTACAAACACTTGTTAGGTGATGCGGCAGACAGCCCGATTGTTGACGGTCAGGGGAGCGCGGGGCAATTCTCGGCCTTGGTCGGCATCAGTTACAACTGGTAGAGCATCTGAACTGTTCCGCCTTGTAGAGGATCGGTCATCGACGCGGTTACTTCTATCCGTCAATATAGCGGTTCAATACTCAAAGGCAGATCATCTCCATGCAGCCACTTCCGCAACCTCTCAGCATGAACCGCCTCAAAGCCCGAAATAATTTTATCCAGATTATGTCCAGTCTTGTGCTGGTCGATATCGCAATCACCGGAATCTACGTCGCTGTATCCGGGCGAATAGATGTGCTTGGCAGCGACCTTCTTGCAAACCTTTTGATCTTCGGTTTGCTCAATTCGCTGGGTGCTTACCTTCTATTTTCCCCAATCCAAAACCTTATTGACGGTAAAGGCAGTCTTTTGACAGCCAAAAACCGGATCAACGCCTTGCCGGTATGGGCGACTGCCTGGGCCATAACATGCACAGCCGCTTACTGTTTTGTCGGTTTCTCGATTGGTATTTTCATGCCCTATGAAATCGACCTTTCTTCGATCCCCCGCCCCGTTTTATTGGGCGCATTGCTCTGGTTCGGTTTTATTTACGCACTCTATTATGGGTTTTATATCTTTTTTGCAGTCAGCGATTTTGTAAATGGACTGAAATTGGAATTGACCAAGGAAGGCATCTTATTCGCGCCACGCGGTCAACCGCTTCGTCGCAAGCTGGTTTGCATCTTTGTTATAATTGCATTTGTTCCGGCAATTTTAATCGCACTGGACCTGACCATATTCAGGGAATTGCGTTCGGTTCAGGGGTTATCCGTCCAGCAATCGGTCTTCCTTGATCTTTTCGCATCGGCTTTTCTCGTGGGCGTCACCTTAATATTCATCACGCGGAATTTTGCATCCCCCTTACAAGAGCTTTCCCATGCCGTTGAAAAAATTCGAGAAGGCGATCTCTCTGTCCAGGTGCCTGTTGTCTCGAACGACGAGTTTGGGGTCCTTGCAGATAATTTTAATGCCATGACTTTGGGCTTGCGGGATCGCGAATTTATCAAGGATACGTTTGGCCGTTACGTTCCAAACGAGATTGTAAACAGGCTTCTGAAACACCGCGGCGTATTAAAACCGCAATTGAAAACAGCAACCATTCTATTTGCAGATATTGCCGGCTTTACAAATATTTGCGAAAGCAAAGTGCCGAAAACGGTACTCAAGATGCTGAACGAATATTTTACAGTCGCGACGGCAGCAATGGATCTGTATGGCGGGGTCATCAATCAGTTCCAGGGTGATGCCATGCTGGTGACGTTTAATCTTCCCGTCTCGGATGCCATGCATTCAGACAATGCGGTGCGCGCCGCCATGGAACTCCAGCGCATTATCGCGGGCCGGACATTTCAGGGGGTTCCCCTTGAAATCAGAATAGGCATCCATACAGGCGAGGTTATCGCAGGTTCTGTCGGTTCCGAACAACGCCTGAGCTATACCGTGCATGGTGATGCGGTAAACCTTGCTGCGCGCCTTGAAGAAATGAATAAGAAATATCAGACAAAAATATTACTGTCAGCCGATACCGCCGCACGGCTTAAAGGCTCGTTTGATCTGGAAGCCGTTGGTGTCGTCGACGTGAGAGGCCGCACGAAACCCGTTCGCGTTTATAAAATCGATATCTGACACGTCTTTCAGATAAGATGATGACAAATATAAAATAATATGGGTTGATGAGAATAATCGTGTGAGGTGAAATAAAACGATGAGAACACACAAAGCAATATTTCGAACCCCTTATGTTTGTTCAAGCCCCACTCTCACCAAGGTTTCGGTTCGTGATTTTGAAATCCTGATTGATAAGCCCCAGCAATCAGGGCACCGACAAAGGAGCGCGGCCGCTTGAATATATGCTGGCGTCTCTGGCCGGTTGCTTCAACGTTATGATCTACAAAATTGCGGTCAAGAAAGGCATCGTTCTCCTTGATCTGGAAATCGACGTTGTTGGCATCTGTGATTCACCTGGCATTCATGGCTGCGAGCCCGTTGATGTCCCCTTTCCTAAAATACGTGAAGACATTCGGGCTAAAACACAAAATTCAGAATCCGAGATTGAAATTTTAAAACAACAGTTAGCCTGGCGCTGCCCTGTTAAATTGATTCTGAAGCAAAGCGGATCTTTGATAAAAGAATCGTGGGACATCGAATACGTTTAACTCAAGACCACAACCCTCGGGCCACCTATGACGATTTTTTCTTTTGCGCATTATCGCGCGCGACGGCAACCACCAGCTCCGGATTAGCCACCGCCATAATCGCATCGACGTTCGACTTGAAAGCCTGAAAAGCCACGTCATTTTTGGCGTCCGCATCACCCGGATCACGACCCTCGAATTGCGACAAGGCGGTTTGCAGCCGCGCCCCGGTCGCCAGACAATGCCGCAGGCGCTTGAACGAAGCATACATGGAATGCAAAGCCAGAAGGATGGAGGCCAGCAACCCCAGCTTGATAGCGAGAGTGGGATCGAACCGGTATTGCAGAAAGCTCATTTCATCCATGGGACCGGGAAAGAAGACCAGAAGAAGCGCACAAACCACAACAACAACCAGTGCGGCGATGAGGTTGTTCTTGGAGATTTTTGCATTCTGCACATACCAGTTCACATAGCGCTGGAATTCGGTTTCCAGATAAGCCTCGACGCGCTGCCCCCGTTTATTGTCTTTGGATGTCATTTTGAACCTGTCGGTATTTAATGTGAACACGTGCCATCATCGTGAAACGCGCCCCACAATCCAACCCTTAATTAAAAAGGCCACGCGACTGGCGGCCCTGTCATTAAAAGGCGGCCGAAACCAGGCCAGAGCCTCCAATAAACAGTTGATTTGCCTAGGGTAGAAAATGCTCTTAAACTCAGCAATCAACATATAGCAAAGAAGATAACGTTATGGGATCAGGATCAACACGACCAAACAATGCCGATGACAAAATGATAGCTGCTATTGAACGTGGTGACCGAGACGAATTTAAAGATCGCAAACCACCAAAAAATGCAGATAAAAAATTAATTAAAGAAAAAGCAGCGAGATCAGAAAAAGCACAAGAAAAAACCGAAAGATTAAAAGCGTTGAGATTGGCAGCAGCAAAAGAAGCAAAGTCTAAATAAACAGAGAAACCCCAATATGGGGAGGATATTCTAAACGCTAACGGTGTATCCTCTTAATTTCTTGCCGATCGACTGTTGAGCTCGGGAATGGGAACATATTCGCGTGTTTAATCATCGGTTTAACGCTTATATAACTGCCCCCAAAATCAAATACTGCCCTATAGCTGAGTGGGGATTGGAAAGGCTCAGAAACGGCAAAAGCCTGAGGTTTCCCTCAGGCTTTTGATGGTGGGAACGACTGGGATTGAACCAGTGACCCCTGCAATGTCAACCGCTTGCGTACCGGCGTAAGGGTTTGATAAAGCGCCCAAACCTTTAGCAGATTTAGCAGGGTTTATATCTTTTTCGGTTTCATTCGGATTCTATGTACCGGTTTTGTATTTGTGCGACCTGCATAACGTGAACGTAAAATGCCCCACAACGACAAGTATACTACATGACAATACCGGTACCAGGAACTCTTAGCTCCTCTAACCATCTACGCAAAGTTTGACGATCTGAGATGCGTATCGGATAGTTTCGTGCCGTAGAGGTAGCTACAGCCCCAGGGGCCAACCTCGAGGTTGTTACTATCATACCAGACTCAGCATTCTCGTGTATGATGTCAGCGTACAGAGCTTTAACGATTACTTTTTCGACATCTGCCTTCTGACGTTTACATTGTACAATTATTTGGGGAGGAAGATTAGAATCCTTATCTGCACGCCATGCCCTAACGTCAACCCCGTCATCTCCACGACCTGGACCAAGCTCAACCTTGTAGCCCGTTCGATCAAAATATTCGGCTGTTAAATGTTCAAATTTTCGCCAGTTCATTTTACTAATATCGTCAAAATTATGGTTTAAATAGTCTATATATCGTTGATCAAAAAAATTTCCATTAGAAGTATTCAACCCCTCACTTACAAATAGATCGCGGAGCTGAATAATGTCTTTCCATTGCGACTCCGGTGGGATGATCCACGGATTTACCAGCATATATGCCTCCATAGAATGGATAAGCGATTCGGCCATCTCCAATCCAATTAAACCGTGTTTCTTATGGCAGATATCAATGAGTTCGTGTGAATTGAAATTGTATGATATTTTTTCTGCAGCCGCTTGAATTATGCTAGGCACGTTCGCCAGTTCGAAGACAAAGTTTTCTGAATTAAGTGTTGGTCTTGGCTCGAAATTATCGCCTAGTATTTTTCTATCTAACCAATGGAAGAACTCTGTCTGAACTGACATCAAGATGTTCAAGTTATTTTCGTCGTGCATATGCTTATAAAATAAAGAGGCCCCTGGAGCTGTATTGGTTGAGCTTTCCAGACGGCCCAATTTATATAGTAGCGCTTCTACTATATCGGCAAACATATCAGACCTAATTCGGACTAATGAATTATTATCCAGGCTAGAAAACTCAGAAAATTCATTACGTTCATTGAAAAAATTATCAAGCTCTTCTCGACCAATCGCAACGCCGGATTTATATCCGACAACCTCAGATAAACTTTCTAAAAAATGAGCCGCTGAAAAAATGATTGATCCCATATCGTTATTCTCATACCTAATCAAATATCGAACAAGCGAAACAATCTACATTTCACGATCACTCAAAACATTATTGCGATGTCACTAAGCCACTAACCTGATTTTTCGACGCCTTTTCTGCTTTGGGTGGGTTCTCCTGAATGCCTGATCTAGAGCACTGGCGGCATCATTCAAATAGTCCGGGTGATGTTTGGCATAGTGCTTAATCGTTGTCTTAATATCGGCATGCCCAAGCATCCCTGCAATCTGCCAAAGATCCACTCCCGCTTGAGCCATCCATGTTGCGCAGGTATGACGCAATGTATTCGGGGTAACGTCATTTAAACCGGCACGTTTCGCTGCCCTCCTGAAGGCATCATTTATTTTCTCAAGTTTCATGCCAGCATACTCAATGACATATTCCGAAGTTGCTCTTTCTTTAGCTTCTTCCAATGCTGTGAATAAGGTTTCATTGATCGGAACAACGACACGCCGCTTCTTCGTCTGCATCCGCCCATTCGGATTAAAATCAATACGACGGTTCTCCATATCCACCTGTTCCCAAGTCAAATCCTGAATGGCTCCTCGTCGAGCGGCGGCATTCAATGCAACAATGCAAAAGAGCCGAACATGATAACTCCGGCAGGCATCTATCAATTTATCGACTTCCTCCACCGTCAACCAACGGTCCTTAGGCGAATTCGGCGGGGGCAGCTCAAAATGCGGAACTTTTGATATCCATCCTTCTGCCAAAGCGTATTTCAATGACGATTGAAGCAACGACAACTCGGAACGGATACTACTATTACTTACCCCTATCTTGCGACGCTTCTCCGTATACGATTGGATATGTTCTCGTCGTATCATGCTGGGTAAGCGTCGTGCGAAAACCCGTTTTAATGGCTTTGCACGATACTCCAATGACTCGACGGATGAGATAACCGGTCTGCGCATTTCGATATAGGCATCGATGATATGCGGGGGCAGAAGTTTTTCTGGCCTGCGCCCACCCCGCTCTTCGATAAATGCATCTAGCTCCGCTTCGGCCTCCGCAATTTGATTCGTCCCCGTCGAACGCCTTTGTGTTTTTCCATTTTCACTCCAGACGATGTGCCAGTTCGGACGCCCCGCGACCTTTGCAATTCTTGGTTTTGACATGATGCTTCCTCATACTTTTCTACATATTTAATAGGAATACGAATAGAGCCGCCGATCTTGAGGTGGGGCAATAGGCCTTTACTTGTAAGATTGTAAACTTGACTGAGACTGACTGACCAATGCTCTGCTAGCGTTTTGACAGTAAAGTGACGTGCTGGTTCTGCCATTTCAGACCAACTCCTTCTTCTATATTTTACTAATAATTGTGAAATTATTACAAATAATTGCATATATTATAAATAAAGTCAATATAAATATTAACTGTTTAATTATATATGAAATTATTTGTAATAATGAAAAATATATACTTAACTTTTTATTTATTTATAAAATATATTATTCTTTAATATTTATATTACTCTCCTTGAAAAGCCAAACTGTGGGACCTAAATCTCTTCTCTCGTCCGAAGCAACACTTTCCGCACCGTACTCGGATACCACTCTCCACCGCGAGCGGTAGCGATACCTCGCATGTTGAGAGCCTCAGCAAGGGCCGTATATGTGGCTACGCCGGTGCATTGCATATCGCGAATAATGGGCAGAATATTCGCTGCGAATTGATCCGCACGTCGCAAGCGCTCTTTGAGGCCCTTCTCTTGTGCTTCTGCTAGATTGGTATGATTCCCGAGTTTTGCACCTGCCGCTTTCTTGGCCTGCAATGCAGCCTTTGTGCGTTCCGCGATAAGATGGCGTTCTTTCTCTGCTAGAGCGGCATAAATATGAAGCATAAACGGATCAACGTCCTTCCCCAACTCCGCCACGACAAACGGAATTTGTTTTGCTACTAATCCTGAGATGAAGTGAACATCCCTGGACAATCTGTCCAGCTTGGCGACTAAAACTGAACACTTTCGTTTTCTGGCCTCTGAAAGTGCTGCAGCAAGCCGTGGGCGTCTTTCGATAGCATCAGCACCCTTGCCGGTCTCAACCTCGGAATGCTCTTGCACGATCTCATATCCGTGGCTGGTGGCGAACTGACGGCAGATGGTGCGTTGCGCTTCAAGTCCAAGACCGCTTTTACCCTGACGGTCTGTAGATACGCGAGTGTATAGAATAATAGGTTGCATGGTTCTTTACCTTGATTAAACGTGGGTTTAGTTCGTCTATATCGAACCCTGCCACCCAAGAAATCTGGCCTGCAATCCAAATAATTCTAATGTTGTTTTCTTTGTTTACATGGCTGCTCTGCACAGCGGACATAGCGGTTTTCAGAGGGTGTACATAGCCATACCGCAAATTATGTATGATGCATTATGCGCTTACTGTTTTTATGTAAGGCGCTTAACGAGGGATAAAGATGTAAAGGATGAGAAAACCGAATATAGCAATCCCAACGACCATGACCAACGCCCCTGCATAGTCGATTTGTCTTATACTTGACCATTGAGGCATTCGGAATTGTCGCGCTATGGCATCCCTATTAAACCGTAATTGAAGTCGAGGTTTTTGAGTTGGCTGTTCGCAACCACAGTGTTTGCAGATTTTAGCCTTGTATCTAATTTTTTCATCACAGGCAGGGCAGGTCTTTTCTTCGGGTGCTGCAAATAATGCAGGCACAAATATGAAAACGAATAAAATACCTAGAAGAGATAAAGTCATTTTTGTTGCCGCAGCGATATCCCCAATGATTAAGGCGATAAGGAGCCACAACACTCCGACTGAAATGAATGTAGTGATAAGATGGATAAATGCCCCACCACCAAGCATCGCAAGCAGGATGAGAAACAAAAGGATGATAATCAACCAGAGCATACTTTTGCTACTGTCTAGCGACCTTTTGCCGCACCGAAGTAAATGTTGTTATCTGTGACGCCATAAATGCAGCGCATTTCATTCAGCACCAGCCCCCCAAATTTATTCTTTCCACGAATAGGGGCGGTATAAACCACACGACGCGGAGGGAGGTGGTCCCATTTCTGACCGTACGTTGTGCTAATCCACAAACGATTAAGGGTTAACTCCCCCGCCATCTCAAATGAATTGGGATCATTCATTGAGTTTTTGAATGATGAGATACATTGGTCTTTAAGGATGTCACTAAAATGAGCCTGCGCAATTGCGATATCACGTTGTATATCAGCACTGCGCTTTGCTTGGTCTTGAGAAGTTTGACAGGCAGATACCATGATCCCCCCAAGAAACACTAAGCTAACTGTTTTCATCAATGGGCTAAAAATCATTATTTGCTCCTAATTGTCTTTGGGTTGTTACCTCGTCTACGTGCTAAATTCTTACATCAATTCTGTGTACACGCAAACTGTGTGTATCTGGGGTGCTGGTTTTAATGTAGACGGACCAGCGAATGACCAAGTCGATAAGCTCTGAGACATACGGGCGATTTAGAGAAATTTTAAAAGAGCAGCGGGAAAAACTTGGACTCACCCAAGTTGAACTTGCCCAAAGGCTGGGCCAGCCGCAGCAATTCGTATCCCGCTATGAATTGAGCGAGCGCCGCCTAGACGTTGGGGAATTCCTGGAAATTGCTGAGCTCATGGAACTTGATCCTGTAAAGATCATAAAGGAACTGATGGAATGGCGAAAAAAGTGAGATAGCCTTTCCTGAGCGACAGGTACGATTTTTTACGAAATTCAATGGTATGGGGGGTCTATGACAGCGTCTCGGTTTTTAAACAAATCTGCAATAAGGCATTTTGTAGGATATCAGGCAGGCTGGTTTGGGATATCTGTGATTAACCGTCTCTCAGACTTATCTTGATTTCCTGTAAGCGATTCTGAGGACTCAAATAATTGTAATCTACAATTGTGACCTAGCAGACTATACTGCATTCAAACGTTAGGAGACCATGTAGGACGCTACTACTCACCCCCGAGATGCAGTCGAACTTTTCAATATTGCTAACGTTAGCAAAAAGATATGATAAGATAAAATAAGAAAACAAATCATAACCATAATCTTGGTAGCCTAATGATAGATATGGAAATGGCGGCAAGGCTTTTCTTTGAAAATGCTGTCCAACATCACCTTACTTCTAATGCTTATCGGCTTTTACACTCTCTATACAAAGAAACCATATTGCAAAATCAACGGGATACGGGAGAGTTATCTAACATCAGATTATCAGAAATTTCTGGCGTAAACTTGCGCACTATAGGGGACACCATTAAAGAATTGAAAGAAGCGGGTTGGCTCAAGTCAAAGAGAGTCTATCGAGGGGGCTCCATACGATGCCTGCACATCCCGAATAAGGGGCCGCTTTATGATTTGGCCCACCCCGCTTCAAAGACAATTCGCAGGCCCATAAGCAGGCGGAAGATTAAGACGACCAAGTAAAATCGGGTTGTACCGATTATATAAAACTCAGTGACATTACATTTGCGCCCGCGCGCACGCGCGTAATAGGGGTATATTGTATTTAATAACTTCTGTACCCGTAGGGTGCAGAAGTTATAAGGCATAAACTCTGCGTTTGGCATTCCTAGCGTGCGAAGCGGTTTTTTGCCGGTGACGACAGCAGGGTTGCTGTTGTTACTGGTGTAGAAGTTTTCTGCAAAAACTCTCTACATTATAACAGATTGTTTTTCTCAACCCCGATTTCACGCTCAAAGAGTTTCCCCCTTCCCTGCAATTGCTAACGTTTGCAAACCTTTGATTTCGGTAAACCGGACAAAATCTCTATTTTAATGTCTCATGGGTGAGACATAACCCGTCTCATGGGCGAGACATTGTAGGTATCACGGGTGAGACCCTTAATATAGGTACTAATAATATGGTTAGAACAATAAGCGGGAAACGAGTTCCCGCGTTGGTAGTCAGGTTTTCTTTTTTTCTACAACTACCAAAAAATTCTGACTTAACATAACTACGATTTAAAACCGAACTCGCCTCTAAGTTGGATATAGTTCTGTACAATGAGCCCCCATCGATCAAGCAAAGAATAAGGGTTGCACCTCCTTACCGAAAAGCTTTTTCACGAACCTGCCTCTTGGTCCTAAGCACGCGGCCAATTGCATTACCCAATTTGAGCAAATTTAATATTCCAATATTCATATGAGGTACTCAACCTTGGTTCACACATACTGTCAACTTCAAGCCTCAATGTCTGAGCACAAGCACCCCCTAGTATGCAGGCGTAAACGTACACGTAGAGAGGCACGGGGAGCTTACTTGGGGGTAGGGTAGCCGGAAACACCTAAAGCGTGATTTTAGGCACACTATTAGCGCATACGGATTACTTAAGATCATCCAATAGCTGCTGGACAAGTTGCATTTTCAATTACACTATTGCGTGCAATACGAATCTTAGATGGGCCCTTAAGTGGATAATCCTCGTTATTTATGACTGCTAGACTAACCTAAGAGATCGTTTCAAATGATGGAATTGGTCTCATAAGAATAATTCTCTAGCGGAAATAAATTAAACTGTAAATTTTGAAACCTGTAATTTGGGTAGGTACATTGGCAAAAGAACCAACAACAGGAAAAAACCTAAATGAAGTAGGCAAGCCTGCTGAACCCCTTCTTCATTTTGACGTAAGTACGGGTTTAAAGCGAGTGATTGGTAGGGAATTGATCACTGACACCGAGGTGGCAATCTTTGAGCTGGTGAAAAATTCATTTGATGCTAATGCACGTAACGTAAAGCTATATTTCGACGATGACAGTATCGTTATCTCAGACGACGGCGACGGTATGTCCTATGACGATATTATCAACAAGTGGCTTTTTGTCGCCTATTCCGCAAAACGCAGCACCAGCGGTGATTACCGGGAACAAATTTCATCTCGCCCACTTGCGGGGAGTAAAGGTGTCGGTCGCTTCTCATCCGACCGTCTTGGTCGATACCTTACTTTACAATCTCGACCAAAAGGGAAAGCGAAAGAACCCGTCCATCAAGTCGTTGTTGACTGGGAATCTTTTGAGGGCGACGACACTCGAAATTTCACAAACGTCGAACTTGCATATGTCGAGAAACATAATTTCGATACTCCTCCAGAAATCCCGGCATTTAGACACGGAACAATTCTTCAGATTACAAAAGTTCACGAAACTTGGAATAGGGATCGGCTGAAGCGTTTAAAACGTTCCCTCACAAAACTAATTAATCCATTTGGGACTGACGCTGATGACTTCAATCTTGAAATAATTGCTCCATTGCAAGTATCAGCCGATAGAATAGAAATCAATAACGCCGCCAAAAATGACCCGGACCTCCCGCCTCCATCGAGTGAAGTCATCAATGGACCAGTCCGCAATTTTATTTTCTCAACACTTCAAGAAAAGACCACATTTATTGATGTCGCCTTATCCAATGATGGAAAGTTCTTTGAGACTTCGTTGATGGACCGTGGCGAGCTTGTGTATCGTATACGCGAGCGCAATCCTTATGAATCACTTGTATCATCACATTTTCGCTGCCAACTCTACTATTTGAACCGTTCAGCAAAATCGACGTTTGCTCTACGTATGGGCGTTCCTTCTGTCCAATTTGGTTCCGTATTTCTGTTCCGTAATGGCTTTAGAGTTTATCCCGTTGGCGAAGACGGTACTGACTGGTGGAGGTTGGCAAGGCGCAAACAACAAGGTTATGCAAGATTCTTTGGCCCTCGTGAAGTTATGGGACGAGTTGACGTTACTGGCGGCGAAAAGGATTTCCAAGAAGCATCCAGCCGAAATCAGGCACTTTTGAATACACCCGCATCCCTCGCCCTGAAAGAATGCTTCATGGAAATGTGTATCAAACGTCTGGAGGCCTATGTTGTTCCTGTGTCATGGGTTGACAAAGGAGAGGCTGACACAAGCGACCTATCGCGCCTTTTAACTGATGAAGGTCGTGCACGTGTTGCAGCGTCGGTTTCAAAGCTAACGGGAAGCAGTGACATTGAGCTTCTTGATTACAGCAAAAAATTGATTCAGGTAATTAACGAAAGAGCGCAAAATTTCGAGACATCTCTCGATAGCCTCAGAACCATTGCAGACAAGGCTAGTGACCGAGAGCTGATGGATTCAGTTGACAGAGCTGAACGGCGGTTTGAGGAATTACGCAAGGCCGAACAGCAAGCGCAAAAGAGGGCCGAAGAAGAACGGATAGCCAGGGAGAAAGCGGAGCAACGGGCTGATGGAGCTAAGCTTGAAACTGAAATAATTTCGGAAAAGTACCAAGAAGTTGTCGAACGAAACTTGTTCCTCACTTCGGTCACCTCTCTAGACTACGACACTGTTGTGAACTTGCACCACCAAATTATTCTATATGCGAGTGAAATCGGTGCGTTGTTTGAGAATGAAATTGCCGATTGGAAAGGTCAAGAGACGGTTCGAACCGAAGACATTCTGTCTGCATTTGAGCAAGCTATTTTCTTGAACCAGAAGGTGCTCGCTGTGGCAAGATTTGCTACGAGGGCCACATTCAAACTCGACTCAGGTGAAATCGAGGAAGATATCGTTTCCTTTCTGGTCCAGTACATCGATGGAATTGGGCAGGAATATCTGGCAAACAACATCAGGATCGAAATTAAGAACACAGCAAACGAATTCATACGGCGCTTCAAACCGATCGAATTCTCTATCTTGGTCGACAATCTGGTTAGCAACTCTCGGAAACAGGAAGCATCTAAGATTATATTTGATCTAAGTCAGCCAAACAAAGACCATCTTATTTTGTCCGTGTCTGACGATGGTCCAGGTTTCAGCCATAAGATTGAAAACATTGATGATATTTTTGAGAAGGGCTATTCCCAGAAAGATAATGGTACAGGCCTCGGACTATACCATGTTCGTCAGGTTTTATCCGGAATGGGAGCAAGCATTACAGTTGACCCCGACATTGATGAAGGGGCGCGGTTTATTGTTAGGTTTGTAAAATGAAACTTGATTTCAATATTCTTTGGATCGAAGACCAACCTGCCGATGTGAGGCAGAGCGTCAGAACGCTACGTCGGCTTTTGCGTGACCTTGGTTTCGTTTTAGATGTGCAATGGATAAACGGGTTCGATCAAGTTACTGATACATTAAAAATAGGTATTGGTAACGATGTCGACTTGATTCTGGTCGACTATGATTTGGGCAATTCTGGAGGAAATGGCGGTGATGCAGCTCTTGCTATCAGGGATGTCTTTAAACATAGAGAAATGGTTTTTTACTCAGGAAAATCTCCAGCAGACTTAAGAAAAGTCGCCTTGGAGAATCGAATTGATGGTGTCTACTTCGCCCATCGCCCCACTTTCACTGACGACGTTTTCGGCGTAATCAAAAATATGCTTCGGAAAATCGTTGACCTAAGCCATATGCGCGGGATCATTATGGCAGAAACAAGCGAGCTTGATTATCTACTAGAACTTTCCCTGCAATCTGCATTTGACCGGTTAGACGAAAAAGGAAAAGCCGAATTACATGCGAAAGCTATACAGTTAATTCGAGATCGAGCTGAAAAACACATGAAGACGGTAGCCAGCCATGAAAGTCCTGAGACATTCCCAAGTCTATTAGGGCAGTCACTACTAATGACAAATGATGACAAACTCCGCGCCCTCATCAGGCATCTAAAATCTGCAACAGATATTGAGGGGCATGCAAGGCATCGGCAGGCGGCCATTGAATATAAAGACAATTTCCAATCAACACGGAACATTATGGCTCATGGCTATGTAATTGCGACAAATGGACGTAAAGTTTTCAAAGGTAGGGACCGTGAAATTGACGAAGAGCAAATGCGGATATGGCGACAAGAACTCATTGAACATAAGGAAAAATTCACTGCCGTAGCAGCAGCCCTAGGTGCCAATCTTGATGACTTATGAGTTTCTCGCTTCGAGTAAAAGAGACGTCGGTGTTTACTCTGCTGCATTAAGATTATCAGCATAGTTTGGCAATGGTAAATATTGCTTGAGGCTTTCGCCAATTAATTCCGCGAGCAAAGGTGGCACGGCGTTTGCCACCTGAGTAAAACGAGGAATCTCCAGCTTCCGTAGATGTCCACCAGTTGTATATTTACCCTTAAACTCAAACCAATCTGGAAATGATTGCAGACGAGCATTTTCGCGTACTGTCAATGTCCGAGCCTCCTTGTAGTGAAGTAAGTCGTCTGGCATGCTTGTTATCGTCGGTGCAGGCTTCATCGGGTCCATCACTCTAATCGCTTGCTTTTTCAACCCGAACTCTGCTCGCAATTCCTTCGAGATCGCAACATTCAAGCGGTTCTCTAAATTGCATCGGTGGATAATCACTCTGAACCGCTCAGCGATATCCACACGATGCTTAGCAAGGCGGGTACCTGATGGCAAACCAACATGTCCATCCCGCATCAATCGTTGGTAACCTGTCTTGGGTCCCAGGTAATTGATGGCTTGATAGCCCAGGGTATCCGAGCAATCTACAGTCCCATTTCGTCCAACTTCCAAGTCTGAGATAGCTAGTCTTGAATTGGGCCGGATGGGTACACCACGATCCGCTAAGAATTCCTTTTTCTTCATATTGATAAACGAGAATGGGTTTTTCTTAACCCAATTCCGTTCAATACCCTTCTTCAAGGCAATAAAGAAGAAGCGTGGACGTTTTTGAGGTATGCCGAAATTTGATGAGGTAAGAAGACGTGAGAAAACATGATACTTGTACTTAAGTACCTCTTCTAGATGAGACGCATAATTTTCTGTTTCTTCCGCTGCAAAATCATAGGTGAACCCCCGTACATTTTCCAAAAGAACCATATCCGGTTCCAGTAGAAAGACCAGCTCTATATAAGCTTCTACCATTTTATTCCGCGGATCATCGGGGTCTCGTCGTCCGGCGCTCGAAAAGCCTTGGCATGGTGGCCCTCCCGCAAGCAAATCAATCTTACCTTTAAGCGAACCAAGCTGACGGTGATAAGTGCCCATCAACTCGTTTATGTCTGCAGGCACTTGCGAAAGCCAATCGGGCCAGTCATAGCGGTGCTTCCCTCTTTCAGACAAAAAGTTAGCCTTCAATGAATCAAAAGCAAAACGATCTTTTTCGATGGCGAATAATCCGCTCCACCCAGCTTTCATCAACCCAAGGCTAAGGCCTCCACATCCGGCGAATGCGTCAACAAACGTCGGTTTGAGAGGCGGTTGCGAATTACCAAAACTCTTGTACAATTACAAAATGCCCTCTGAATGAAAAAACAGCTAGCGTTACTATAGTTGAATATTTATGGGGTACCAGGCTTAAAATTCTCCAAACAAAGCAAGTCAGCGCACAGCAATTCACACTCACATAAGTTTTGAAGAGAAAACAAAATGAACAACACTCAGAAAAACGCTATCGCCATACCCAAATCACCCTGGCTTATGGACCCAATCACCTATGAGCTTGCACTTCAAGTTCTGAATGATGCCATCATACATTATAATCTGGAGTTAACAGAAAAGGAAAATGCCCAAGCAGCTATGACAGAACTGAACTGGCTCCATAAGCACTCATTGGCAAATTACCAGCCACTTAAACGCCAACCTCGTCCCATGAACCAAAAATAGATTTTCACACGGCCCATTGTGCTTGCTAACGTTAGCAAATCATCGAATTACCCTACAAATTCATCTTGTATTTTTTATTCAACAAAGCCCATTCTGTATCTCCACAATGATTTGATACAGCTAAAAGAAAGCTCAAAAAAACAGAGCCTGCCCAAGATAAAGTAATAGTGCCATGCGGGTGGCCTGAACAACCAACCCCATGCATTACGATTGCAGCGGTATATTAGATATAATAGCAGATTGGCAACAGTACATGTCCGACTTTCCTTAATAGTTAGATGTACCGGTTATGTATAAATACTCCCTGCGTACGAGTGAGTTTTTTATGGTCTGAAAAGAGAAAAACCCCCGGTTTCCCGAGGGTTTTACATGGTGGGAACGACTGGGATTGAACCAGTGACCCCTGCAATGTCAATGCAGTGCTCTCCCGCTGAGCTACGCTCCCTTTGATGGGGCACGTTATATCCCAATGATCTTGGAATGCAAGCCAAACAACGCAGCATTTTTTTTCACTTAATTATTGCAGGGCGTTGGCGGACACGCGATAAATGAAGTCTGAGAATTCAGCCTTTCCGAGGCCTTAAAACACGCCCGACCGGGCAGGGATAACAAATGACAAAGGCAGGCCCCGCTTCCAGTTCCAGCAGTGAAATTCTGGCGCCGCGCCTGCAATCGGTGCCGCTGGTTTTCGCCTCACCGCATAGCGGCCAGGCCTATTCCGAAGCTTTTATCCGCTCATCGCGGCTGAGCGCGCGCCAGTTGCGCCGTTCCGAGGATTCCTTCGTTGACGAAATTTTCGCCTCGGCCCCCGAATTTGGCGCGCCCCTGCTGCGCGCCCATTTCCCGCGTGCCTATGTGGACGCCAACCGCGCCAAATACGAACTAGACCCGGCCATGTTCATCGATGACCTGCCGACCTATGTCTCAACCAAAACGCCGCGCATTATGGCCGGCCTTGGCACGGTGCCCCGGATTGTTGCCAATGGCGAGGAAATCTACCGTGAACGACTGGCCTTCGATGAAGCCAAACAGCGCATTGAGAACCACTACCAGCCCTATCACAATGCGCTCGCCGGACTGCTTGATCAAACGCTTAAGACTTTCGGCACGGCGCTGTTGATTGACTGTCATTCCATGCCGTCGATCGGTGACAATGGCCGCGGCCCGGCCTCACCGCCGCTCGCCGACATCGTGCTGGGCGACTGCCATGGCCGCTCCTGCAACCGCCAGATCACCGACATTGCCGAGAAGGTCTGTCGCGACATGGGCCTGAGCGTTGCCCGCAACCGGCCTTACGCCGGGGGGTATTCGACCAAACATTACGGCAAGCCACGGGCTGGCGTGCACGCCCTGCAGATCGAGATCAACCGCAGCCTCTATATGGATGAGCTCAGGATCGAACGGGGGCCGGGCCTGGCTCTGCTGGTGCGCCAGATGCGCCGCCTGATCAACGCCCTGACCTCCATCCAGTTCACGGCGCAACCGGTTACACCGTTGAAAGCCGCCGAATGACAACAAAAACCGCTTCCGATATTCTGCTTCGCGATGTCGAGGATGCGGACCTTCCAGCCATCCAGAAAATTTATGCCTATCAGGTCGAACACGGGGTTTCCAGTTGGGAGGAAACGCCGCCAGACATTGCCGAGATGACGCGCCGCCGCGATGGCGTGCTGGCGGCTGGATATCCCTATCGCGTGGCGGTCCGGAACGGCGTGGTGATCGGCTATGCCTATGCCTCGGCCTATCGACCGCGCCCGGCCTACCGCTATACGGTCGAACATTCGATCTATATCGCCCCCAATATCCAGCGCGCTGGCGTTGGACGCCTGTTGCTGAAAGACCTGATCGAAATTTGTACAGCAAAAGGATATCGCCAGATGATTGCGGTAATCGGCGATTCAAACAACGCCATGTCCATCGATTTTCACAAGAAAATGGGCTTTCAGCCAATCGGCATCATCTCTTCCATTGGCTACAAATTCGGCCAATGGCTGGACTCCGTAATCCTGCAATTACCACTGGGCGACGGCGACACCACCCCGCCCGCCTGAGAGGTGCAAGAGTTGGCACGGGCATTGCTTATCTATAGGCATGACCCAATATTTAAACCGCTTCACCCCCCTTGTTTTTACGCTGATGTTGGCCGGCGCCGGCCTGTTCACGGCTCCCGGAACGGCCCTTTCCGGCCCAACCACAACCCCGCAACAGCTTGAAAAAACAGCACAATTATGCACCGAGCAGACGGCGAAGCTGGAGCAGAGCGAAGACATTCCTCTGCATTTGCTGACCGCCATCTCGCTGGCCGAAACCGGCCGCTGGCAAAAATCTTCCGAGGAAATTCTTGCCTGGCCCTGGACCGTCACGGCCAATGGACAAGGGCAGCATTTTGACAGCAAGGTGGAAGCGCTGGCCGAAGTGGAAATTCTGGTGACCCAGGGGGTCGAGAATATTGATGTGGGCTGCATGCAGGTCAATCTGAAATATCACAACACCGCCTTCGAAACCCTGTCACAGGCCCTCGACCCCGCCACCAATACCCGCTATGCGGCGCAATTTCTGAAAAAACTCTACGCACCACACAAGGACTGGATGAAAGCCGTCGGCAACTATCATTCCAGCACACCGGACAAAAACCTCAAATACCGGGCCAAACTGGTCCGCCTGTGGAACAAGACCCGCGCCATCCAGGGCCAACCGACGCTGGAAGTTGTGGAAACCGTCTCGGAAAATAAAAATGCCGCCATGCGGGAAATCGACTACCAGCGGATCAACAGCCTGAATGCCGCCTTTCAGGCGCGCCGCGCTGCGGACCCTGTCGCCAGCAGCGAAAAGGACCGCTTCATGCAAGCCGCCATGAAACGCCATGAAGAACTCAATTCCTGGCGGCAAGCCCAGGTGCAGGGCATTGAAATGAAGCACCTTCTGGAAATGCGTCGGGCCGAACAGAAGCTGCGCGAACGCAAGGAACTGCTGAACCGCGACAAACCGAGCTTTGAAGAACGCCGCCGCGAGCAATTGGGCGAATGGCGTGAAAGCAACCTGTGGACACCAAAATAGGGGCGTCCTAAATCACGCCTTCCGCTTTCAGTTTTTCCAGTTCCGCCACCGATACCCCCAATTCATCGCCATAAATCGCCTGATTGGCGTTGCCCAGTTCCGGCCCGAGCGTGCTCACTTTCCCCGGTGTGGCCGACAGTTTGGGGAAAACTCCTGGCACCATTACATCGCCAATTCCCGGCACATCCACCGCAATCATGTCTTCGCGGGCTTTGAAGTGCGGGTCCTCGAAAATATCGGCGATGGAGTTGATGGCCCCGGCTGGCACTTCATGATCCACACATAGATGCAGAACCGCTTTGCGGTCCATGGAGGATGTCCACGCCGTCACCTGCTCGATTACCGTATCACGGGCCGCCAGCCGCGTTGCCTGATCGCCATAGTCCGCCCACAAATCAGGGCGGCTCATGGCCTGGGTCAGGCGTTCGAACATTTTATCTGTCGTGCAGGCGATGGAGAGAAACTTGCCATCACCGGTCGGGAAGTGACCATGCGGGCAGGCGTTAACGGTGCCGATGCCTTCCGGCTGACGCACGAACCCGTCTCTGGCGAAGCGCGGGACGATTTCATCCAAAGCCCGAAACACTGATTCATAAAGTGCCATATCGACCATCTGCCCCTCACCCGTCGCATCGCGGTGGCGGAGCGCCATCAGAATACCGATAGCGCCATAGAGACCCGACATATAATCGCCCAGTGATGTGGAGCCCGGCGTCACCGGCGTTTCACCCGGTAAACCGGATAAATGGGTCAGCCCGCCAAAGGCATGGGCAATGCGGGCAAAACCGGGGCGGTCCTTATAAGGGCCGGTTTGTCCATATCCCGAAATACGCAGCAGGATCAGGCGGGGGTTAATGGCCTTCAGTTCCTCCCAGCCCAGCCCCCATTTTTCGAGCGTACCGGGGCGGAAGTTTTCGCAGACCACATCCGCCGATTTGACCAGTTGCCGGAACAGATCGGCGCCTTGCGTGGCGCGCAGGTTCAGCGTGATCGATTTTTTGTTGCGGGCTTCGGTCAGCCAGGCCAAAGACGAATCCGCAAGCTCCGTCGGCGTGCCGTAGCGCCGCCAGGGGTCGCCCCCCTTGGGGTTCTCGATTTTCAGGACGTCCGCCCCGAACTCGCCCAGGATTGCCGCTGCGTAAGGGGCGGCGATAAAAGTTGCAATGTCCAGAACCCGCAGCCCAGACATGGGGCCGGAATAAGCCTGCTCAGTCGTTGTCATGTGAGCCCTCGTTGTAAATCAGTCAAAACGTGCTTTCGCCTGCATCGCCAGCGAACCATCTTCTTTCGATGCCCAGACTTCAGCGCCAAGACCCTCATTCAAGAGGCGACCGTTAACCGCAAAAGGCGCCGTATCAAACAGCGGGCTGACGGCCCGGAACGCAAAGGACTTGAGGGTGCGGTCCGGCTGCTCGCGACGGCACAAGTCCATGAGCAGGGTGGCGATCAGCGGGCCATGCACGATCAGCCCCGGATAGCCCTCCACCTCGGTCACGTACGAGCGGTCATAATGAATGCGATGGCCGTTAAACGTCAGCGCCGAATAGCGAAACAGCAAGACCGGATCAGGGTCAATGGGCCGTGACCAGTCTGCACCCTCAGGTGCTTCTTTTGCCGGTGCTGGCGGCGCGTTTTTATCCGGTTCATCCCGGTAAACAATGTCATGTTCATCGACAATACACAGGCCCTGATCGTTGGATATTTCATGGCGCACCACGCAAAATACCAGATCCCCCGTCTTGCCCTGTTTATGACTAACATCCTTGATCGTCGAAACGCGTCGGATGGTATCGCCAACCTTCAACGGTCGTAAAAACTCCAACCGACTGCCCGCCCACATGCGCCGCGGTAAATCGACCGGCGGCAGGAAATCACCGCGCTTTGGGTGGCCGTCGGGGCCAATTTGCGATTGCGGGGCCTGCGGTAGGAAATAAAGCCAGTGCGTCGATGGCGGCAACACGTCGCCCACCAAAGGATAGGGGTCATCCCGGTCCAGCATGGCCGCATAACCGGCCAGCGGGGCCGCCGTGACCACATCGTCATAACTTTCGGTTTTACCAACCCATTGGCGGAGATGAGAGATATTGATGCGCATCAGAAAGACCTCGGCAAATCGAGTACATGTTCGGCAAGATACGACAGCACCAGATTGGTTGAAACCGGTGCAATCCGGAACAAACGCGTTTCGCGGAACTTGCGCTCGATGTCATATTCTTCAGCAAAGCCAAAGCCACCATGGGTTTGCAGGCACATGTCCGCCGCCGCCCATGAAGCCTCCGAGGCCAGCAGCTTGGCCATGTTGGCTTCCGGCCCGCAAGGCTGACCGGCATCGAAGGTTCTCGAGGCCTTATCAACCATAAGCGCAGCCGCTTCCGTTTCCGCATAGGATTTGGCGATGGGAAACTGAATGCCCTGGTTCTGGCCGATAGGCCGGTCGAACACCTGGCGTTCTGTCGCATAGTCACGGGCTTTTTGGATGAACCAGCGGGCATCGCCAATAGCTTCGGAAGCAATCAAAATGCGCTCCGCGTTCATGCCATCGAGAATATAACGAAAGCCTTTACCTTCCTCGCCAACCAGACTCGACGCCGGAATGCGCAGATCGTCGAAAAACACCTCAGTAGTTGCGTGGTTGAGCATGGCGCGCAGCGGTTTGATAGAGAGACCATTGCCCACCGCTTCACGCATATCGACCAGAAACACCGACATCCCGTCATGGGGTTTCGCCCCGGCATCGCGGGGTGCTGTGCGGGCCAGCAGCAACATCAAATCCGAATGCTCGGCCCGTGAGGTCCAGACCTTCTGTCCGTTAATCACATAGCTATCACCATCGCGTTTCGCCGTTGTGCGGATACGGCTGGTATCCGTACCGGATGTGGGTTCGGTGACGCCGAATGCCTGTAGGCGCAGCTCGCCCGTGGCGATTTTCGGCAAATATTGCTGTTTCTGCATTTCGCTACCATGGCGGAGAACGGTTCCCATGGTGTACATCTGGGCATGACAGGCGCCGCCGTTGCATCCCTGTCGGTGAACCTCTTCCAGAATGGCCGAGGCCTCGGCAATGCCAAGCCCGCTACCGCCGTATTCCTCCGGGATCAGACAGCCCAGAAAGCCGGACTGCGTCAGAGCGTCAACAAATTCGGTCGGATAGGCCCTCTCCCGGTCTTTTTCGCGCCAGTATTCGCCGGGAAAACCCTGACAAAGAGCGGCGACGGCATCGCGTATATCCTGATGGTCTTGCATGGGGGTCCTTAGCTTGAAGAGAAACAAATGGAGTTGGCTAACCTAACAGATCAGAGAGCCGCGCATAAATGATTTTTAGCTCTTCCTCATCCAAACCGACAATCTCGAAATTCAATACACCCGCATCGAGTTCATGTTCCTGCACGGATATCTGAGGATCACTCTCCGCAAGCTGCTGATTTAATCGGCTTGCTGTTTTACCAAGAGCCTTTTCATCAAAAACGGCCCGTACCCGGGTAAATGGTAATCCGGTTTGGTCAGGCACACAGCTGGCTGACACGCTTGGTAACTGGTTCAGGAGAACTGAAAAATTCTGAGACTTTTGCTTTTGCTCTTTTTCCCATAGAGCCATATCCATGCAGGCGCGTTCTTCGACAGCCGCCAGCGTACCGATGATCCCCTCCTTTGTCGGCTTCATGGCGCGGCCAATGCCTTTTTCCTGAACCTGCATGGCCTCGGTCAGGTCACGCTGCCCCAACGCCACGCCACAGGTTGGCGCACTCAGGTATTTTTGAGCGCTGGCAATGACCAGATCCGCACCAAAACCGATCACCTCATCCAGCCGCAAATCCTGTGCGGCCGCATCGACAACGACCGGCAGGCCCTTGGCATGCGCGAGCCCGATGGCTTCGCCCACAGGCACCGTTCCGGTTTTACAAAGCCGCGATTCAACACACAACAAGGCGCAGACCCCGTTCTCTGAAAGGGCTGCATCCAAGGCTTCTGTGCTGCACCCCGTCTCCGATCCAGCAACAACAACCTCGGCCCCCGTCAACCGCACATCCTGCTCAATGGGATGTCCATAATTGACCAGATGCCCGGCTTGAATAACAATACGTTTTTGGAGGCCCGTCGTGTCAGGGAGCTTCAAGGCCAGGTCCAAATTATTCCCGACCAATATGGCAGCGATCGCCATAGTGATCGAACCTGCCGCGCAATGGGAAAAAGCCACACTCTCGACACCATAGATTTTGGCAATGCGATTGCCTGCCACTTCTGCCAGTGCGCTCATATCGAAATAATGCTGCAACGATTGCGCAACAGCATTTGCCACGGCATCCGATGACCTGGAAACACCAAAAGGTGTGTAGGTCCCGCGTGCGTTGATCATTTTGCGGAGCTTTAACTCTTTGTGTATGTCGGAACTCATTTCAACCCCATAGGTCAGCTTCTGGCGGGTGGATCAGCCCACTCTCAAATTTTAATCCTGGCTGACGATCCTGCTTCAAAAGCAAAGGCCCGTCCAGATCCACAAAGGAAGCAAATTGCCCCAGCAACTGCGCCGGTGCCATAGCCAGAGAGGTCCCGACCATACAGCCAATCATCAGCCCAAACCCCAGCACCTGTGCTGCCTTGGCCTGTTTCAAGGCTTCAGTGAAACCACCCGTTTTATCGAGTTTGATATTGATTATCTGATATTTACCCAACAAGTCCTGTAATCCCTCAATCGTATGACACGCCTCGTCGGCGCATAGCGGAATGGGAGATGCAAAACCGCGAAGCCCTGCATCATCACTGGCGGGAACCGGTTGTTCGATCATCTCAACCCCCAATCCTTTTAAAGCAGGTGCCACGTCTTTCAAAAGATCGGTGGTCCAACCTTCGTTCGGATCGACAATCAGGCGGGCACGGGGAGCATTCTCCTTCACAACCTGCATCCGCCCGACAATATTTTTATCGTCCAACTTGACCTTGATCAGAGGTGCATCCATCAATCGCCTTGCCGCCTGCCCCATCTCATCCAGCCTGCCAAGGCTGATGGTTTCCGCTGTCGTCACAGGTTTTGGTCGGGCAAAGCCAGCCAATTCCCAAACCCGTTGCCTCGTTTTTTTTGCCTGCAAATCCCACAGAGCGCAATCCACTGCATTTCGTGCAGCCCCTGCCGGCATGGCGCTTGCCAGCCTGGACAGATCCATTCCTTGTAAAAGCTCCGGAATCTGCGCCTCAATATCGGCCACCACCTGCTCGGGAGTTTCTCCGTATCTGGGATAGGGAACACATTCACCCCGCCCTTTATGGAGCCCGTCGGTCAATTCAACCACCACCACATCGGCCTGGGTTTTCACGCCGCGCGAAATTGCAAAAGGCCGGGCCAGAGGCCAGGCCTCCCGGGTAATGGCGACGTTGTCCATTCAGCAATCATCCTGTTCATGACTTGTAATCTGCCTATTGTTCCCGACCGTTCGGCCGAGTGCAAACCTTGTTGTACATTTGTTGTCTGTGCTAGGGTGCCCAACAGATTTGAATAAAGGGGGATGCATTTATGCGTTTGGCGCTCGGAATCACAGTCTTTTTGTTTGGGTTTCTGACATTTTCCGTTGGCGGACAATGGCAGCTTGGCCCACAGGACGCTAACGCCTTTAATCCTCTTAAATATTGCATCAAAGAGTGCGTCTCGAGCGAAGCAAGCAGCGTCGCGAAATGTCGTAAGAACGAATGCGCTGGATTAAAAAGCAAAAGCGCCAGAGCAAAATGCGATCGGGCCTGTAACAAACCGCAGGGCCTGCTGGAATTTTGTGACAGTTCCTGCAAAAAATCTCAGATGTGTACGCGGGGGCTGGAAATGAAATCGTGTCTTAAAGAAAAATGCGACCCCTATAAGAAATCGGATATTCGTCGCTACATCGAATGCAAAAAAGAAGAATGCAGCGACATCTGCAAGGGCTAGTGCGTTAATAGCCAATCATATCATCGATCAGGAAGCCCTGAAACATCCGGATTCCCATATCCCGGCCCATTTTCAGGCCCTGTTCGTCATCCAGCCGGGCGAGAACCAGCTCAATGCCCTGGCTCAGAAGATATTTGATGTCATCTTCATAAAGCGGCAACACAGCTTCTGCTCCCTGACGCCAGAAAATTTTGCCCATTCTCGCATTCAGGCGTTTCAAGCTAACAACGCCAACCGATTCCGGAAAAATCGCATCCACACAGATCGTTCCACCCCGTGACAAAATCAGTTCACTGGCAACCATGAATTCATCGTAGTTCTGAAGGATATTGGCTTGGCGAAATTCAAAGGTGATGTTTTCAAACACGCCATCGTCATCCCCACCCAGAAAGACTTTAAAGGCATCCGTAAAAACGCTTTCTACATTCAGATTAATCGAGCACTTGGATCGCGTCGGATTTAAATCATCAAAAGCTGAAAGCAAAGCCTGATCCAGTGTCAGGGTCAGTTGATTAAACAAATTTCCCGAGCCGCGCAGTTCGACCTGTTTGAAAACATGTTCTTTCAGGGCATCCATGGCGATGAAATATTCATCCATGACATCAACGGGTGCGTCACCGTCATCAAAAATCGCCATTTTCTGATGTTTGATGAACATCCGCGAAAATTCATTCTTCTCCAGTTCGCTGCTGATCGTTGCGACTTTTTCAATGTCCTCCTGTTCCAGCGGACGGAGTTTGATTTCAGCTTTCTGCCCCGTCTTCCCGGGGCGCTGTTCAAGGCGCTCGAGATAGCTGATGGTATTTTCCAACTTCAGGCGCAGATCGATTTTACGGATCAGGCGGGATTGATCCAATAATCCAAATTGCTCTGGAAAATGACTTTGAATAAGACGAAGAACGGCAACCTTAATGTCCGAAATGGTCCCGACTTCGCTATACTCCGTCATCTTCATGAGAAGTCCGCGATCCGCACGCGATATTTCAAAGGCCTCGCCGTAAAAGCGGCCCTTCAAGTCCGCGATTGCCTGCTCAAAATCTTCCCAGAATTTCTCCGTGGCATTACCCAATGGCAACACAGATACCGAAATCAGAATCAGATGCGAATAATTACTGGTAACTGATTTTCCCTCGGAAACCCGCAGGCGTCGCAACAGCTCAGCACCCGGTGGGGCGGCATTAAGCGGCGTAAGTGTACTCACATCGACGTCCTCACAATTCGAGCGTGCATCCTGAGAAGTCTAACCCATACGTTCGAAGGAGCAAGAACGTGGAAATCTACATTTTCACGCGCTCGCTTTTCGGATCATACATCGGCCGGAGCGATGCGGTCGCAGGTACCCGGACCCCGGCAACTTCTATCTCATATGAACCGTCATTAATGAAATTAGCATTAACACCTTCGCGGTTTTCAACGTAACCCAAACCGACTGCCGCTCCAAGCGTGTGGCCATACATCCCCGACGTCAGATATCCGACGATGAGGTCATCCCGGTAAATAGGCTCGTTATGATAAAGGAAATGGCTAGGGTCATTGAGCAGGAACTGCACCATCCGCTGCGTCACACCCGCTTCCTTTTCGCGCAGCAGAGCCTCCCGACCGATAAATCCACCCGACTTATCCCAGGCGACGGCAAATCCGAGCCCTGCCTGTAGCGGGTTTTCCTCATCCGTAATATCATGCCCCCAATGACGATAGGCTTTTTCGATCCGCAGGGAATTCATGGCGTGCATACCGACATGTTTCAGCCCGTATTCTTCCCCGCCTTCGAGGATCGCCTGATAAACGCCGTTGGCAAATTCCGTCGGCATATAAAGCTCCCATCCCAATTCGCCCATATAGGTAATGCGCGAAGCCCGGACGAAGCCGTATCCCAACTCGATTTCCTTTGACGTTCCAAAAGCAAACGCCTCATTCGACATATCCGTTGGCGTCAATGACTGCAACAGGGTGCGGGCATTCGGGCCCTGCACACCGAGAACGGCCATTCCCGAGGTCACATCGGTCACGACGCAGCGTGCGGTTTCCGGAATATTTCGTTTCAGCCAATGGAAATCCCGAACCTGACCAGAGGCGCCGGTCACAATCAAATACGCGTCTTCCGCCAACCGGGTCACGGTCAAATCTGCCTCAATTCCTCCCCGTTCATTGAGCCATTGCGTATAGACAATTTTTCCCGGTTCCACGGCCACGTCATTGGCGCAGATTTGATTGAGTACGCGCTCCGCATCCGGACCTTCCAGGCGGAATTTGGCAAAGGAGGTTTGATCGAACAACCCCACCGCTTCTCGAACCGCTTTGTGCTCCGCCGCCGAATGGTCAAACCAGTTCTGGCGGGTGAAAGAATATTCATATTCCGCTTTTACCCCTACCGGCGCATACCAGTTGGGCCGCTCCCAGCCGGCCACTTCACCAAAACAGGCGCCTGCTGCCTTCATCGGCTCGTAAAATGGTGATTTGCGCACATTTCGCGCCGTTTTGTATTGCCGGAACGGCCAGTGCACGTCGTACAACAACCCCAGTGTTTCACTGACCCGGTCATGAAGATATTTGCGATTGCCCTGAAACGGCATGTTGCGGCGCAAGTCCACACTGTTGAGATCGGACGGCGGATGGCCGTCACGCATCCACTCACTGATTACCTTACCGATTCCGCCTGCCGACTGGATACCGATGGAATTCAGGCCCGCAGCAACAAACAGGTTTTCAAATTCAGGCGCAGCGCCCAAATGATAACGGTCATCCGGCGTAAAGCTTTCCGGTCCACAGAAAAATTTCTGGATTCCTGCATGCTCCAGCGCCGGAACCCGGTGGATCGCGCCTTCCAGAATGGGCTCGAAATGATCAAAATCATCGGGCAGTTCATCAAAACAAAAGTCCGGTGAAATGCCGTCCATGCCCCAGGGTTTGGCGACCGTCTCAAACGCGCCAAGCAACAGCTTTCCGGCGTCTTCCTTATAGTAAGCGCAGGCATCGTAATCACGGAACACAGGCAGATCCGGCGTTATGCCCTCAAACGGCTCCGTCACAATATAAAAATGCTCACAGGCATGGAGCGGCACCGTTACACCAATCTGGGCGGCAAAGTCGCGGGTCCACATGCCGCAGCATAAAACGACATAATCGGCTTCCACCGTCCCGTTCTCTGTTTCAACGCCGGTAATTTTACCGCCCGAATGCAGAACTTTCTTGACCAATGTGTTCTCAAATATCTGCGCCCCGCCCATTCGCGCACCCTTGGCCAGTGCTTGCGTAATATCAATGGGGTTGGCCTGCCCGTCCGACGGAATGAAAATACCGCCCACCAGATCGTCCGCATTCAACAGCGGGTAGTGGTCCTTGCAGCCTTGCGGCCCGATTACATCGACTTTCAAATCGAACACTTTCGCCATGTCGGCGCGGCGTTTCAGATCCTCGAAACGTCCCTCCGTCGTTGCGACCGACAGCGAGCCATTAATTTTGTATCCCGTTGCCTGCCCGGTTTCGGCTTCCAGCCCCAGATAAAGTTCTGCCGTATATTTGGCGAGCTTGGTCATGTTCTGGCTGTCGCGCAATTGTCCGATCAGGCCCGCCGCGTGCCACGTGGTTCCCGAAGTCAGTTGCTTGCGTTCCAAAAGCACCACATCGGACCAGCCAATCTTGGTCAGATGATAGGCAATCGAACAACCGATGACCCCACCACCGACAATCACAACCCGTGCTTTTTTTGGAAGTTCTTTCGCCATACCACTCATCCTTTTTTTCGCGCTTATGCGCCAGACTCATTAAAACCCCTCAATATGAGGGTGGTGCGACCACCCACAGGACGACGGCATCCCCGTCGCCCGAATTCCAACACCGATGCGGTTCCGTACTCGGGTAGGTAAAAGCGTCTCCCGCCGACAGGGAGAACTGACGCTCACCGACCGACAGCGCCAACTGACCCGTGACGAGATACCCACCGACTTCTCCGGTTCGTGTATATTTTTCCGGGCCGGTGGCCGCCCCCGGCGCAAAGGTTCCGAGAATCATCTCGAACGTGCCAGAAAAATTGGGAGAGAGAAGCTCTTCAACCATGCCCGTACCGGCAAAATCAAGTCGCCGCCGGTTTTCGGCACGAACAATGATATCGCGCTCATGGGCGGGCGCATTGACGCTGCCCTGAAAAAACCAGTTGATATTCACATCCAGCGCGTCGGCGATTTCCTTCAATACGGGGATAGAGACATCAGAGATGTTGCGTTCAATCTGCGATACATAACCGACGGAACGACCTATCCGGTCCGCCAGAGCCTGCAGCGTCAGGTTCTGGACTTTACGTAAATCCCGAATTTGCTCGCCGACCGGCTGCTGCGGTTTCTTGTCTGTTTCGCGGTTTGCGCTTAACGGAGTTGCAGTCATCTTGTTCCAACGCACGGTTCAATTGATATATGGGAAGCATTTCACATAAATGAAATTATTTCAATTTTTTTCATAATTGTGAAAATATTTTAGCATCTTTTCAAACTGGCACCACACTTTCTCAAATAACGCCTGTTGTGCCATGGCGAAACACATGCAAAAATTGCGTATGTCTATATCTCTACGCAAATTTGTGGCGGTACGGGTCCTTAAGAAAGTTTCATCAAAAGCCGCCCCCCTTGTTGTCCTGGTGTTTATATCAGGTTGCAACACGACATGCCTTGATTGGCGTTGCCCGTTGGACGTCGGCTCCCTTACCCTTTATGAAGCGCAACTGAAAAAGCAGGACCCACAAACACTTGATTTCGCTGAAAAGGAATACCGATACCGCCTTGTCCAGTGGATTGGAGAAACCCGCTTTGCCGAAGCCAAACAGGGCAACACAATATCCGATTACGAAAATTTTCTGACTGTATACAACGAACTTCAGCCCGAGGCCGGTCATACGCTGCGGGTTTATGCGGAGATTGCCCGCTCCAGAGTAAACGGAGCCAACCTGCAGGACGCCACATCGGAACCTCAGTTTTCAAAGACCAGCCGCACCCCTCAAATCCGACCTGCCACCTTCCCGGGTGCCTCTCTCGAGATCGCTTCAAGCCTGAATGAAATCGTGACAGACAGCGGTTTTTTATCCACCGCATCAGGACCCGAATCCGCACAGCCAGGGCCAGCCCCCGCCTTCACCGTTCCCGATGGCCCCCTGCAGCAATCCATCACCACTTTTTCCGAAAACCGTGCCGGGCTTGATGCCTCGGAAACAGACCTGAAATCCCTGATCAATGCCTCCGCCCGGCAAGGGGATTATGGCATCGCCTTTGACGGGATCATGAACTTCGCAAAGCGGGACGATCCCCATGCGCAATATCTGATCGGGCGCTTTTATGAAGATGGTCTAGGCGTTGATCAGGACTATCAGGAGGCCATAAGCTGGTTTGAAAAAGCTACACGCCAAAACCAGCCTGAGGCAAAAGCCGCCTTGCTGGTAATGTATGAAGTTGGGCTTGGTCGGCCAACCGACCCGCAACAGATGTATGATTGGCATTTACGGGCCGCCCAACTGGGTAACGCCCAGGCGCAAACCCAGGTCGCCATCTTTTATGAAAACGGTGAAGGGATTGCACAAGACCAGCAAAAAGCCGCCGACTGGTATCGTCGCGCCGCCCTGCAAAACAATTCGAACGCACAATTTCTTCTTGGCTGGATGTATGCAGAAGGGAAAGGGGTCAAACTGGATTTTGTTGAAGCCTGTTCCTGGTTTCTAGCTGCAAAGACACAAGGGTTGGCCGAGGCCGAACGGGTTTTGCAGATGATCCTGCCTGAAATGACGCCCCGGCAGATCAGTGCGGCGCGGCAGCTTGCCGGACAACGGCAAACACAAATCAGCAGCTAGCCCCCTTACTTCGGGCGGAGCGCCAGTCCCAGACCGAAAACCGTCAGAATCAACAACCCGCCCAGCACCAGGCGCTGGAACTCAAGCCTTTCGATCATCTGACTATTGCGTCGGCCTAGACTTTCCGCCTTGCGCATATCGGATCTGAGTTTGATGATCTCTGCTTCACGTTCGCGGGTCGTATAAACGGCGGCCTCCAGTTCCGCCTGCAATTCCTCGACATTTAAAACCGCCTTCTCCGCCATGCCGTGCGATGTCTGTTCCAGAGTGGCTTTCAATTCCGCGATACGCCCTTCCTGCTTTTGCACCTTTTCTTCAAGGGCCCCCAGCGTGTCGGTCTTTTCCGATAACTCCGCCTGAACGTTCACCAATTGTTTTTCCGAATCCGATAAAGCGCTTTTCAACGCTTTTACTGAATCGTTTTTATCCGCAACCTGGCTTTGCAATTGGTTCACTTGCAGATCAAGATCGGACAGTTTTTCCGTTTTGTCTGCGACTTCTGTTTGCAGGGCAGATAATTTACTTTCTGCCGCTTTCAACTTGAACGTCAAACCAGAAAGCAATCCCTCTTTTGCCTTGATCTGGTCCTCTGCCGTATTCACTGCTTGCGCATAAGACGCCACCGGAAGGACAAGCAATATAAGCGCGACGGCCAACCCCCTTTTTTGACTACTATAACGAAATGTCACGAGTCCTTTCTCCCCCTACTGCCCCACGTGTGAACAGCCCAGCATAACCGATTACCATTTCCCCTGTCGAGTTTGATGTATAAAATAGATTTATATTCAACCCTAAGTTATCTCTTGTCACACTTGGGTTGCCGCCATCTACATACAACCGAATGCTTTACATCAAATCGGCGATCATTTTCAGTTCTGGCACCTAACATTACACCCTATTGGACCTAACCCTGCAATTGATTTTCCGGGACGCTAACTGCTTGTTCAAACGGGGGAGCGTTGGGAAAACACAACACAAAGCACATGATATTTTTGTGAATTCATTGACGCAAAGGCATGGTCAGCCTCATACTTATGGCTGGACTTAGGCGTCGCCGAATTTCGAAATTGACTGTCAATCAGACAACATCATCATAAATGGAGATTTTTAAATGACGACCAAAAAACTCACTTCCACTCAACAAAGTGCACGCGCAGCAAAAGCCTTTTCGCGCCGCACGATGCTCAAGAGTGCTACTGCCATGGGCGCTGTTGCCGCAGCCGGCCCCTGGATTGTCAAAGATGCATTTTCATCCTCGGGCGAGATCAACATTTTGATGTGGTCCGATTATCTGCCAGAAACCTTCATCAGTTCCTTCAACAAAGCCACCGGCATCAAAATCAACTACACCGGCATCGGCTCCAACGAAGAAATCATCAATAAGATGAAAGCCAACAAAGGCCAGGGGTTCGATATCATTTCGCCAACCAACAACAGAAACCTTCAGTGGGGTCCACTGGAACTTCTGCAGCCCTTCGACATGAACAAAGTCGATTTGTCGAATGTCAATCCTGCCATGTCAAAAATTGGCACGGAAGGCTGGAACTTCAATAGCAAGGGCTCTCACTGGCTGCCACACATTTGGGGTACGGAAGGGATTGCCTGGCGCACAGACAAATGGGCACCGGCTGATGGTGCACCGAGCTATGGCGATGTCTGGTCAGATGCCAATGCGGGCAAAACCATGGGCCGCCCGCACTCCATGATGCTGGGTGCCGGCCTTTATATGGAAACCATTGGTGAATTGAACAAAGGTGACGTCTGGAAAGCCTACAGTTCCGAAGAAGCCATGCGCCCGATCTGGGGCAAGATCACCGAGTGGTGTATCGCCCGCAAGAAGAATATTAAACTTCTGTGGAACGATGCCGACACCCAAAAGAACGGCTTGCTCAACGAAGGTGTTATCGTTGGTCAAACCTGGGATGGCCCGCCACTTGCTCTGAAAAATGCGGGTGAGCCCGTCATGTATCAAGCCCCGAAAGAAGGCGCAATGGCTTGGGTTGACGGTATGGCCATGCCAACGGGTGCTGCCAATATCGAGCAGACCTACGAATTCATCAAATACGCCTATATGCCGGAGCCGGCGGGTGAAGCCATTGATCACCATGGCTATAACTCTCCGGTCCTTGGTGCGGATCAAAATGCTGGCGATGCCTACAAGAAAAACTTCAGCGAAGCTTATCCGGGTGAGTCACTGGCCAACCTGAACCCTTGGCCTTCAGAAGCACCTTGGTACGCCGACACCCGTACTGAATACGAGAACAAGTTCAAGAGCGCTTAAATACCGCGCAACTGATTTCGGCCCCTGTTCGCTTTTGCGGTCAGGGGCCGGTCTTGCGGTCATTTTCCTTGCGGTGATCCAAGCACCGCAAGGAAAATGAAATAATAAAATAAACATCCAATCAGGGGCGGCTCTCGAACAGGTAGATACAAGGGAGTATTGCAAACGCTATTCAGGGGAATGAAAAATGAGTCAGGGTGTTGGGGTAAGTCTGCAGGATGTGTGGATTCGATTTGGTGACTTTGTTGCCGTCCGTGAGGCCAATGTCGATATTGAAGGCGGTGCCTTTTTCTCCTTTCTGGGCCCGTCTGGATGTGGAAAAACCACGATTTTACGTTCCGTCTCCGGTTTTCTGGAACCCAGTGAAGGGAAAGTGCTGATCGGCGGCAAGGATATGGCCGGGATCGGCCCGAACAAACGCCCGACTGCCCTGATCTTCCAGAACCTCGCGCTGTTTCCCTTGATGAAAGTCTGGGAAAATATCGCCTTTTCCTTGGAGGTTCAGGGGGTAGGTACCGCCGACCGGCGCAAGCGGGCCGACGAACTTCTTGATATGATCGCGCTTAGCGGACAAGGCGATAAATTGCCATCCGAATTGTCCGGTGGACAAAAACAGCGGGTCGCCATTGCCCGTGCACTTTGCGCCGAACCAGACGTTCTTTTGCTTGATGAGCCTTTATCCGCACTCGATCTGAAGCTCCGACAGCATATGCGGACTGAGCTTCGTGAAATCCAGCAGCGGGTCGGCATTACCTTTATCTACATCACCCACGATCAGGGCGAAGCTTTGACCATGTCCGATCAGGTCGCCGTCATGAAAGCCGGGGTGATTGACCAGATTGCCGATGGCCAGACCATATACGATGACCCATCGACCTCTTTCGTCGCCTCTTTTGTTGGCGAGAACAATGTGTTTCGCGGCACAGTCACCTCCATTGATGGCGACAAGGCCATGGTCGCCACCAACCGCTCCGGCAATCTGATGGCCCGCATTCCAGCTGGCGCAAAAGGCAAGCTGGGCGTCGGCGATAACGCCATGCTGTTCATCAGGCCCGAAGCCCTGAACATCGCACCGGACACCACCGCTGCCAGTAACCGCATTACGGCCATGGTTCTCAATGAAGAATTTGAGGGACAAACCTTCAATGTCTTTTTGGAGGGAGACGGCGGCAAGGAAATCAAGATGTCGCTGGTCAATCAGGGCAAGGGACGCGAGTCCGCCAAGGGTTCCGCTCTGACCCTGGAATATTCACCGGATCAGGCCGTGGCGCTCCCCGCCGGCGACCTGGCAAGCGAATAGGAGCGTCTCATGAAGATCGGCTCCATGCTCAAAAACTTTTTTAATCGAAACGGGCTTGGGCTCGGCAGCTATTTGCTCATAGCTGTTGGCTTCTGGCTCATTCTCCTGATCATCCTTCCCCAGCTTTCCATGCTGGATTTTTCGTTCCGCCATCATCTTCCGCCGCCCGAGATGGGTGGCCCGAAAGACACCTACACCCTTGAGCATTATAAGTATCTGGCGCTGGGAGCACCGGGGGCCGATAGCTCCTATAATGTTGTCGATCTGGGTGTTTTTGTGCGCACTCTGGTGGCAGCGTTGTTTGTCACCATCCTCGATTTGCTGCTCTGTTATCCGCTGGCCTATTATCTGGGCCAGACGTCCGGCAGCGGCTTCACCCGGGTTTTGGTGCTGTTTTTGATCATCCCTTACTGGGTCAACGAGATTTTGCGGGCCTTCGCCTTTCGCATCATTTTCGGTGACAGCGGCGTGATTAATGAATTTATGATGACACTCGGGCTGATCGACAATCCTGTTGATTTTATCCGCGAGAATGTCGCGCTCTATTCCGGGCTCGGTTACGCCTACATCCTGCTGATGATCTTTCCCATGTATAACGTCATTGAAAGCCTTGATCGCAACCAGATCGAGGCGGCGCGGGATATGGGCGCGCCATGGTGGCGTATCCATTGGCGGATTGTCATCCCCTATGCCAAGCCGGGCATCTCATCGGGCTGCACCATGGTCTTCATGCTGTCCGCTGGCGCTCTGGCGGCTCCGCAAATTCTCGGCGGCCCATCGAGCCTGTGGTTCACCCAGATCATCTATCAGTGGTTCAACTCCGGCGGCAACTGGCCGCGGGGTGCGGCTTACGCCATCGTTCTGCTGACCGTCTGCATCATTATCGTTCTCTCCATGATGCGCCTGTTCAAGGTCAAAATGGGGGACATCGGCAAATGAAATCGCAACCCCTCACCCTTAAAATCTTTCTTGCCCTCTATCTGGTGGTGTTTTTCGGCTATCTGCTGGGGCCGCTCGTGATCATGAGCATTACTGCCTTCAACTCACCCGGCTTCCCGCGGGCCGCGCCCTGGGAATGCCTGACGTTTGAGTGGTTTGATGTGCTGGCCAATGACCAGCGGATCATGACCGGTCTGAAAAACAGCTTTATCGTTGGTCTTGGCACAGTGATCCTTTCGGTGACGCTGGGCTTGGCCGGCGCTTTAATGTTGACGCAGATATACCCAAAACTGCGCGCCACCTATTATACGGTGATCATTGCGCCGATCCTGATCCCCGGCGTTGTTCTGGGTATTTCAACCCTGGTGTTCTGGGATCGGATCAACATCATGCTGGGCCTCGGCAACGACAGCTTCCTGCACAACGGGATTTTCCTGACCATCCTCGGTCAATCGACCTTTATTGCGTCTTACTGCATGCTGGTCTTTCTGGCCCGTCTGCAGCGCTTCGATACGGGCCTGACGGAAGCCGCCCTTGATCTCGGAGCGACCAATGTTCAGGCGTTCCGCAAGGTTTTGCTGCCGTTTTTGAAACCCGCCATTGCCTCGGCCGCCGTGTTGGCCTTTCTGGCGTCATTCGAGAACTACAACACAACCACCTTCACCTTCGGCAAATATCCGACTCTGACCATTGAGCTTGCACAAAAGGTCCGCTACGGAATTAATCCATCGATTTCAGCGCTGGCTTTTACCATCGTCGTCCTGACGATTTTCGCCGCCGTCGCCCATGAAGTCTCGCAGCGCCGCAAACAACTGGCGCTCGCCAATGGCGCACCCGTCAGTGCCGTCAGCGGCGGTGGCTTCCAGTTGCCGAAGTTTATGCGCGGCAATCCGGCAGCGATTGTCCTCGTTATTCTTGCGGTTGGTGCCATTGGCACGATCACATTTGCCCAAGCTTATAGCCCCAATGCCTGTAAGGCGGAAGTCCGCGAGCAAAAGCGTATTCTGCAGCAACAGCAGATCGAGAAGATAAAACTTCAGCAGTTGCAACGCCAACAGGACAAGGCCCGCCAGGGGCCGGATATTTTCGGCCCGGACAAATCAAAAACCACCCCGGAAACAACCCCGGCACCCGAAAGCCCCGGCAAGGGGAACTTCGGCGGTGTGTTTGCACCGGGCAATCTGGGCAGCGATGCACCCAAACCGGAAAGCAAGATCGAAAGCCCCGGCAAGGGAACCTTTGGCGGCGTGTTTGCACCCGGCAATCTCAACCAAGCGGGGCCTGATACAGCCAAATAAGATATCGCGTTATTTGTAGCGCTCTTTCAGTGCTTCAAAGGAGGTAATTTCACCGACGATGGCGCTGGCCGCCACCGTTTCAGGGCTAGCCAACCAGATTTTCCCGGGGCCAGACCGCCCCGGGAAATTCCGGTTGATGGCACTTATCGTCACCTGCTCTGCATTGACGGATAACCCGGGACCGCATCCGGCGCACGCACCGCAGGCCGGTTGCAGAATCTCCGCCCCAACCTGTTCAAATGCCGTCAGATACCCCTGTTCCCGGCAATAGTCGCGCACCGCCGTTGTGCCGAATTGCAGATAAAACTTCACATGTTCAGGAATACTCAGGTGGTTCTCGGCGGCCCAGCTGAGAACTTTGTGATAACCGTCAAAGTCATCGCGTTTACCTGCCGTACATGAGCCCCCATAAGCGATATCAATGACAACCGGGCCGACCATATCCGACAGACGTAGACTGTTCCCCGGATCACCCGGCACTGCCAGCATGGGTGCAATCGTGCCGCAATCCAGTTCAATCGTATGTGCATACTCCGCCCCGGCATCACTTTTCATCCAGGGTTCAAGAACAAAGTCAATGGCGCGTCGCTCTTTCAGAAAACGCACCGTTTCAGCATCCGGTTCAAAAAGACCGCTTAAGCCGCCCATTTCAGCCGTCATATTGGTGAAGGTGGCGCGCTCATCCGTTGACAACCGGGCCGCCGCCTCGCCCGTAAATTCAAAGACTTTGCCAATACCACCACCGGACTTGATGAAAGGGACGGCCAGCAATTGTAAGATTATGTCCTTTGCCATAACACCTTCAGGAATAACCCCTGTGAGTTCGACACGGACAACCTCCGGCACAACAATCCGCGTCAGGCCGGTCATTATTGCATTGGCCATATCCGTACTGCCGACCCCATAAGCCAGACATCCCAGTGCGCCGTTGTGAGGCGTATGGGAGTCAGTTCCGGCAAGCAGTTGACCCGGCAAAGCATAATGCTCGGCCATGATGGCATGTGAAATTCCTTCCGACCCCTCCTCATCAGGCAGATAGCCATAATCGCGAAGATCGTACTTTTTGGCAAAGCTCCGATGCCCTTCTGACACTTTTCGGATCTCCGGCATCCGGTCATAGACGGCGTTGACTTCCGGGCGATGGGCATAAGAATAATGGTCTTCGAAAGATATGAGAGTTGCGGGATCTAGAATGTCCAGATCCGGACCATAGGCTTCATGCAGCATATGTGCGCACATGGCCGAATAAATATCATGGTAATAACGCCAGGCAGGACGAACAAATCCGGACGCCCCGGCTTTCAGTTGCCAGTTAAACCCATCAACTTGAACGGCATGATGGAAAATGATCTTTTCCGTCAACGTTCTGGGCTTTTCTGGATCAGACATTTCCGATTGGATTGACGACTGACGCTTGAATATCGCCCTGCCAAACGCCAGCAACCCACCTTCCTTCAGGATGGTTGCCGCCAGTTCATCGCGGCCCGCCACAAGATCTGACACCGGGATTGCTTCACCAGCGCGTATTCGATCAATCAACCCGAAGTCTGTGGATGTAAACAACCCCAGATTATCGGCATTCTGTCGATAAATGCGCTCAAAACTCTCAGCGATAATCAATGTGATTCCGGCGCGGCGTTCAGCCAGCGGGCTGTGTTCCCGTGACGATCCTTTACCATAACGTTTGCCCCCGACAATGACGCAAAATCCGCCGCTTGCGATCGCATCTTTCGTTATGGGGTTTTTGCCATCCACCTCAAAACCTGTATGCGCATATCGGGCGATTTCATGATCGTAATGGACAAGAGATGGAATGGGCGTGATTTCATCAGTCGAAACATCGTTTCTCAGAGGAGATGCTTCAGCCAGAGACAGATCCTCCCCGGAGAATTGACGGGCAAGTTTTCCCGGGTCATTTGACAAAAACAACATACGCTCTGAGAAGACAACCTGTTCCATGATTAAATTCAACATACCTCTTCTATAAACGCAGCCTTACACCCGCGCCGTACCCCGGATCGGAAGATTTTTTGTCTGAATACCGCGAATGCCATCCAGAACCACATCCAGGTCCGGGCGGCAGGAAGCGGCGTTCGAGATGCCAACCATATGCAACCGGTTTTCCGGATTGGTTACGAACAATCCCGGCTCGGCAAACCGGCGGTCCGTCTCTTTCGGGCTACTGGGGTCGGAGATATAAAGCCCCAGCTGCACCATATCGGCTTCGGAAAGGCCGTAGGCACACGGTAGGCTCCAGCCGAATTCCGCGATATCTGCTTCGGCTTTTTCGAGCGGATCCGCAGAGACAATGACAATACGCACGCCAAGTTCGGCAAAGGCCACCTGCATGCGATTGAGCTTGCTCAGGTAGGTCTTGCACCGCGGGCAATGACGCCCCCGATACACCACAACCAGGTTCCATTCACTGGTCGGCTCTCCCAACGTCAGATGGGAGCCGTCAACAAGTGACAGCGTTATATTTGGCATGGGATGTCCCGGTTTTGGCGCGTTCATCATAAGTTTCCCTGTTATGGCTATAGTGAAGTTTTCAACTGGTTATTTAGAATAATAGACTTCCGTTTTGTCTGGAAACGATCCGTCCCGTACATCCGATGCGTATTTTTCGATGGCATCGGTCTGAATGCTGCGCAGGCTTGCGTAACGGCGGACAAATTTCGGAGACCAGTCAAACTGACCCAACATATCGTCAGTCACCAGGATTTGCCCATCGCAATCCACAGAAGCACCAATACCGATTGTTGGAATATCGATTGCATCTGTAATCTCCTTGGCAAGGTCGCTGACAATGCCCTCAACCACAACCGCAAAAGCTCCGGCGTTCGCAATCGCGACTGCATCATCAATCAGCTTCTGGCGATCGATTTCGGTCTTGCCTGTCACTTTAAAGCCGCCACTCACGTTCACAAACTGTGGCAACAAACCAATGTGCCCGACAACCGGAATCCCCCGGTCCACAAGGAAGGCAATGGTTTCCGCCGCATGCTTGTTAAACTCAAGCTTCACCGCCTGGCAACCGGTTTCCTGAATGACCCTCAAAGCCGCCTGATAGGCAACTTCGGGGCTTTGTTCATAACTGCCAAAGGGCAAATCGACTACCACCAGTGCTTGCTTTGTCCCCCGCATGACGGCCTGCCCATGCATCACCATCATATCGAGAGTGACCTGAGTCGTATCCTTGAGGCCATGCAGCACCATTCCGACAGAATCGCCAACCAGCAGCAAATCGCAATGCGCATCCAGTAATTCCGCCATCGGCGCCGTATAGGCCGTCAAGCAAACCAGTTTTTCCCGGCCTTTTGCGCGCACAATATCCTGCGTTGTTTTTCTTGTTATTTTGACCGTTAGCGACATGGACGTTTCCTGATTCTATAGATTAACGGGATGGAGAGATGAAAGTGGGGCAACCGAACGAACACACGGTTCTGATGAAGGCAGGGATAGTATTTTCGCAAAGAGACAATAACAAGTGCGGCTATTGCATACCTGACATCTGCCGTGCATCGAGGACAGCCTGCGCCCAATCGAAAGGCTTCTCTTGCGGAATATTATGGCCTGTATGTTCGAAAAGACGGTATGCATAGGGCCCGGTAAATTTGTCTGCATGATGCGCCGTCGGGCCGTTGACTCCATCCGAATCACCATCGATGGCAATCGTCGGCACTCGGATTTGTGGCTGTTGGGCAAGACGCGCCTCAATCTCCGCGACCGCCGGATCGCCGGTAACCAGTCCATAGCGATGGCGATAAGAGTGGATCACCACTTCGACAAAATCCGGATTGTCGAAAGCCTCAGCCGATTGCGCAAACGTCGCTTCATCGAAATTCCATGTCGGCGACCACATTTCCCAGAGCAAACGCGTGATGTCGCATCGGTTGCGCTCAAGCCCACGCACCCCGCGTTCCGAATGAAAATAATATTGATACCAATAGGCAGCCTCCGCCGCCGCCGAGGCCGGCTCACCGGATTTTTCTATATCCTGGATATTGTAGGAATCGCCGGAGACCAGTGCTTCAACCCGTTCCGGCCAAAGCGCCGAAACAATGCAGGCGGCCCGTCCGCCCCAGTCATACCCGCCTAAAACGGCACGCTCTATTTGAAGGGCATCCATCAAGGCCAGCAAATCGGCTCCCAAAGCCGCTTGCTCGCCCGAGCGGGGCGTTTCGGCAGAAAGAAAGCGGGTCGGACCGTAGCCGCGCAGATATGGGACAATCACCCACGCCCCGGCTTCCGCCAGCAGAGGTGCCACCTCGAAATAGGCATGCACATCATAAGGGAATCCGTGGTTCATGATGCATGGCCAGCCCCCGGTCGGGCCATACTCCAGATAGGCAACCTCAAGAACGCCTGCGGTAGCGGTTTTCATCTTAACTGCTTTCCCCCCAAACCGCAGGCGCCTCCGGCCAAGCTTCAGGCCGTTTCCAGTGTCTGTCGCAACTTGTCGACCATCTCATCAATATGCGCTTTTTCGGATACGAAAGGCGGTGCAATAATCGCATTGTCGCCGGTAAATTTTGAATGCATCCCGTTGTGGAACAAATCTTTCTGGGCCTGAGTGCCCCGCGCGCCCGGTGCGCCTTTCGGATGGATCTCGACAGCCCCCATCAAACCATACCCCCGGATGTCCTTAACGCTTTCTATATCCTGCAAGCTGAACAACCCATCCAGGAAATACTCCGACAAATCATCTGCGCGCTGGAATATCTGTTGTTCCTGGTAAATTTTCTGGACCGTAATTCCAGCAGCGCAAGCGGCGGGATGACCGGAATAGGTATAACCATGGAAAAACTCGATGGCGTTTTCTGGCGCGGCTTCCGTAATTGTTGTGTAAATTTCATCGCGGACCGCAACCGCGCCCATGGGAATGGCACCATTGGTCAGGGCTTTCGCCATGGTCATGATATCGGGGATAACGCCAAAGGAATCAGCGGCAAAAGCCTGTCCTGTCCGGCCAAAGCCGGTGATGACCTCATCGAAGACAAGCAAGATGCCATGAGCATCGCAAATCTCGCGAAGGCGCTGCAAATACCCTTTTGGTGGCAGTAAAACGCCGGTTGACCCGGCTATCGGCTCGACGAAGACAGCCGCAATGGTTGAACCACCATAGGTTTCACAGAAGCGCTGCAGATCATCGGCAAGCTCGACCCCGTTTTCCGGCAATCCACGGGTAAAGGCGTCTTCCGCTTTCCAGGTGTGACGCATGCAAACGACGTTTGGCATAACACCGGAAAACGTCTCGCGGTTTTTAACCATGCCACTCAAGCTGACACCACCGATATTGACCCCATGATAAGCGCGTTCGCGTGAGACAAAGCGGGTACGCTGGCCGTCGCCGCGGGCCCGGTGATAGGCCATTGCCATTTTAAGCGCCGTATCAATGGCTTCCGATCCGGAATTGACGAAGAAAACGTGGTTGATCGGCTCTGGCGTAATGCGGGTTACCAGTTGCGCCAATTCAAACGAGCCCGGCGTGCTGGTCATGAACGGCGATGCGTAATCATTTTCAAGAAGCTGTTTGTATACGGCCTCGGCGATCTCGGTGCGGCCATGGCCCAATGGGCAGCAAAACAAGCCGGATGAGCCATCAATGATCTTGTCGCCCTTGTGATTCCAGATGTAGACGCCTTCCCCTTTCACAACCAAACGCGGATCAGCTTTGAATTCGCGATTCGAGGTAAACGGCATCCAATGATTTTCCAGTGAATTCGCTGTATATTGCACAGGAAGTCCTCCCAATAGGTGCCCCGGCCTTGGCGGCTCAGGTGTTAAAAATTGGGGTAGAACCGTCTCCCCAGTGATATCCCCTTAAGCGAATGGAGCCCGACTTGTCCATCGTGAATAAACACCGTAATCTTGGAACTGGCCCTATACTAGTGCCAGATTTAGCAATTACGTAAGGCCAGTTCAGTGCGGGACTCTCTCTTCCAACTCCACCGTGTGGAAAACGTCAGCATCCAGTCGCAAATTCGCGAAATGCTGGTTTCGGCAATTCTGGATGGCCAGTTGCCATCGAATACACCGTTGCCTTCCAGCCGCAAAATGTCAAAGACCCTAGGCGTCAGTCGTAATACGGTTGTCCTCGCCTATCAAGGTCTGGTTGATGATGGCTATTTGACATCGCGCGAGCGCAGTGGGTTTTATGTAAACCCGGAAATCCTCGAAGGCCGCGCCGACCAACAGGAACAGCGCAAACAACAAAAGCCTGAAGGCATTAACTGGACCCGACGCTTTAAATACCGCCCTAGTGAGAACCGCAACCACAAGAAACCGCTGGACTGGCAAGCATATCAATATCCCTTTATCTCGAACCAGGTTGATCCGGAACTGTTCCCCATAGCCGCCTGGCGCGAATGCACCCGCCAAGCCATGGGCAAACGCGGCATGGACGCCTGGACCAGCGACACCAGCGGCAGCGATGACCCGCTTTTGATTGAACAAATCCGCGCCCGCCTGTTGCCCCGGCGCGGCATTATGGCTGGAGAGGATGAGGTCCTGATTACTCTGGGTGCGCAGAACGCCCTGTATATGCTGACCAGCCTGCTGGTCCGACCCGACACCACCGTCGGCATTGAAGACCCGGGATATCCGGACGCCCGCAATGTGTTTGGCCTGAAAACCGATCGAATTCTGCCGATTCCCGTCGATGAGGAAGGCTTGCCCGTGGATAGTCGGCTGGACCCCTGTCAGTACGTGCTGGTCACACCGAGCCATCAGTCGCCAACCACACGGACCATGCCTCTGAGCCGGCGCAAAGCCCTGCTCGAACGGGCTGGCGAGAAGGACTTTGTGATCATTGAGGACGATTATGAATCGGAAACCAATTACACCGGTTCGCCAACCCCAGCCCTCAAGTCGCTGGATATGGAGGGACGGGTCATCTACATCGGCAGCCTGTCAAAAACCCTTTTCCCTGGTCTGCGCCTCGGTTATGTTGTTGCCGCACCGACACTGATCAGAGAGCTGCGTGCCCTGCGTCTGTGCGTCCTGCGCCATACCCCCAACAATAACCAGCGCACCCTCGCCTATTTCCTGTCGCTCGGCCATCATGATACCCTGATCCATCGCCTGCACCGGGCCTATCGCTCACGCTGGGAAGCCATGGCGGAAGCCCTCAACACGCATATACCCGACGCGGCAACCGTGCCGACCTATGGCGGCTCCACCTTTTGGGTCAAGGGGCCGACAAATCTGGATGCCGACCAACTGGCTAGAGACGCGCTCGCCAACGGCATCGTTCTCGAGCCAGGCTCTATCCATTTTGCCGACCCCAACGGCCCGAAAAACTTTTTCCGGCTCGGCTTTTCATCCATCGCCCTCAACCGCATAGAGCCCGGTATCAAACTGCTTTCAGAACTCATAAAAAGGCAATGCAGGTAACCCCTTTAATGAGACTAATACTGCTGGACCTTTGCATTAACCCAATCTGGACCTACACGGGGGCCAGTGCGAAGATTAAGCAATACAGACGAACTTTCACCCCGCTTCGGGCATTAATGCAGTGGGGCCGTTTTATCCTGTTTTTATTCTGGACCAACCTTAGGAGACCCTGAAATGCTGATTGGCGTTCCTAAAGAGATCAAAAACCATGAATATCGGGTAGGCATGATCCCGAGTAGTGTTCGCGAGTGTATTCACCATGGTCATTCGGTGATTATTGAAACCAATGCCGGTTTGGGCGTTGGCGCCAGCGATGCCGACTACGAGGCCGCCGGCGCGGAAATTGTCGCTACTGCTGCGGATGTTTTCGCCCGCGCCGAGATGATTGTGAAGGTGAAAGAGCCGCAAGCCGTAGAGCGGAGGATGCTGCGTGCAGATCAAATCCTGTTCACCTATCTGCATCTGGCCCCAGATCCTGAACAGACAAAGGATCTTGTCGCGAGCGGTGCGGTCTGCATCGCTTATGAAACGGTGACCGATCACCATGGCGGCCTGCCTTTGCTGGCTCCGATGTCGCAAGTAGCCGGGCGCATGTCTATTCAGGCCGGGGCCCATTGCCTCGAAAAATCACAAGGGGGTTCCGGTGTCCTGCTGGCCGGTGTTCCGGGCGTCTTGCCAGCCAAGGTCGTTATTATCGGTGGTGGCGTGGTTGGTGAAAATGCCGCCTACATGGCCGTTGGCATGGGCGCAGACGTGACCATTTTGGACCGCAATGTGGATACTCTGCGCGCCCTCGTTACCCGTTTCGGGCAATCCATCAAAACCGAGTATTCAACCGTTCTGGCGCTTGAAACCGAGGTACTGGCAGCAGATCTGGTGATTGGCGCCGTTCTGGTGCCCGGCGCGGAAGCGCCAAAGCTGGTGACCCGAGAAATGGTCTCTCACATGAAAGCCGGTTCGGTACTGGTCGATGTCGCCATTGATCAGGGCGGCTGCTTCGCCACATCGAAGGCCACAACCCATGCGGAGCCCACTTATGTGATTGACGATGTGGTTCATTACTGCGTTGCCAACATGCCCGGTGGTGTTGCAAAAACATCGACATACGCACTGAACAATGTCACTTTGCCGTTCATTTTGACCTTGGCTGACAAGGGGTATAAAACGGCCTTGAACGAGAACCCGCATCTGCTCAACGGTCTGAACGTCCACAAAGGCGATGTCACATACAAAGCTGTTGCCGAGGATCTTGGATACCCATTCGTCGATCCCCGCACTGCCATTAACGCTTAAAACAGGTCGGCAACGGCCCATCCAAAACAGGAAGGAAAACACACGATGAAAATGACAACAGAAGAAGCCTTTGTGAAGGTTTTGCAGATGCACGGCATTGAACATGGATTTGGTATTATCGGTTCGGCTTTTATGCCGATTTCCGATCTTTTCCCGAAAGCCGGGATCACCTTCTGGGATGTGGCGCATGAGACCAACGGCGGCCTGATCTGCGACGGCTACACCCGCGCGACTGGCAAAATGGCCATGGCTATTGCCCAGAACGGACCGGGTATTACCGGTTTCGTTACGCCAGTCAAAACCGCTTACTGGAACCACACGCCAATGTTGCTAGTCACCCCGCAGGCCGCCAACAAGACCATCGGTCAGGGTGGTTTTCAGGAAGTCGAGCAAATGGCTCTGTTCAAAGACATGGTTTGCTATCAAGAAGAAGTGCGCGATCCGTCGCGCATGGCTGAAGTTCTCAACCGGGTGATCGAAAAAGCCATCCGCGGTTCGGCCCCGGCGCAAATCAACGTACCACGTGATTTCTGGACGCAGGTCATCGACATTGAACTGCCGCAAATCGTTCGTCTGGAACGCCCCGCCGGCGGCGCTGAAGCCATCGAGAAAGCTGCTGAACTGCTGTCCAATGCCAAGTTTCCAGTCATCCTGTCCGGCGCCGGTGTTGTTATCGGTGGCGCCATTCCGGACTGTCAGGCTCTGGCAGAGCGCCTCGATGCGCCGGTTTGCAGCGGCTACCAGCATAACGACAGTTTTCCGGGTTCGCACCCGCTGGCTGCCGGTCCGCTTGGCTACAACGGCTCCAAGGCCGCTATGGAACTGATCCAGCAGGCCGATGTTGTTCTGGCTTTGGGCACCCGCCTCAACCCGTTCTCGACCCTTCCCGGTTACGGTATTGATTATTGGCCGAAAGACGCCAGCATCATTCAGGTCGATATGAATTCCGATCGCATTGGCCTGACCAAAAAAGTCACTGTCGGGATTTGCGGTGATGCGAAACTGGTGGCCCAGCAGCTTCTCGCAAAACTGTCCGCTACTGCTGGCGATACCAACCGTGAAGCGCGCAAGGCGACCATCCACCAGACCAAATCGGCATGGCTGCAAACGCTTTCCAGCATGGACCACGAAGACGATGATGACGGCACCACATGGAATGCCGATGCCCGCGTTCGCGATGCGGACCGCATGTCACCGCGCAAAGCCTGGCGCGCTATCCAGGCCGGTCTGCCGAAAGACGCGATTATCTCCAGCGACATCGGCAACAACTGCGCCATCGGTAACGCCTACCCAACCTTCGAGAAGGGCCGCAAATATCTGGCACCGGGCCTGTTTGGCCCCTGCGGATATGGGTTCCCGTCAATCATCGGCGCCAAAATCGGCTGCCCAGACACCCCGGTTGTCGGTTTTGCCGGTGATGGTGCGTTTGGCATCAGCATGAACGAGATGTCATCCATTGGTCGCGACGAATGGCCCGCTATCACCATGGTGATTTTCCGCAATTATCAGTGGGGTGCGGAAAAGCGCAATTCAATCCTTTGGTACGCCGATAATTTTGTCGGCACCGAGTTGGACCCGCATTTGAGTTACGCCAAGGTTGCTGAAGGCTGTGGCCTGAAAGGCGTAACGGTCACTACCCAGGAAGAACTGACCAATGCCCTGCAAACCGCCTGTAAAGCACAGGATGATGGCGTCACCACCTTTATTGAGGTGATCCTCAATCAGGAACTGGGTGAGCCCTTCCGTCGCGATGCCATGAAGACCCCGGTCGAAGTGGCTGGCATCAACCCAGCAGACATGCGCCCGCAAAAAGGCGCGTAAAAAAGTCGTTTCCAAAACGATGGGGCTGGGGGACACTATTCTCCAGCCCTTTTTTATGCCGAGGTCCCATACGTGTTAAGCCTAGCTCCTTTTGAAATCCCTCCTTATCTGCTGGATATTTGCAAAGATCATCCTGCTGTTGTCACCGCCATCGCCGGAGCCGACCATCCCTTGGCCCTTGAAAGCGCAAAGCTGGCGGCTGAGTTGGGTTTAATTACACCGGTTCTGGTTGGCGACCGCGACATCATTATCGCCATTGCAAAAACGCTGAACTGGGACATTTCCGGCTACCGGATTGTCCATGCACCGGGCGAAGACAAGATTCCCGCTGCCGCCGTCGCTCTCGCCCGAAATGATGAAGTCGCGGCCCTGATGAAAGGCCAGGTCCATACCGATGCCTTGTTGGCCGCTGTCGTCGATCGGGAGTCAGGTCTTAGGACAGACCGACGCCTGAGTCATACCTTTCACATGACCGTACCGGGAAGCCCCCGTGTCCTGATGATCACCGACGGTGCGGTCAATGTCGCACCCAATATCGGCGCCAAGCTTCACATCACCCAGAACGCCGTTGATCTGGCCCATGCGCTGGGTATTGAACGCCCACGGGTTGCTCTTTTATCGGGAACGGAATCGGTTATCGACAGCATGCCTTCCAGCGTTGAAGCCGCCACGGTAGTTAGCCGCGCCAATAACGGCGAAATCACCGGCGCGCTTGTCGATGGTCCTTTTGCTTTTGACAACGCCATTTCACCCGATGCGGCCCGGTTGAAAGGTGTTGATAGCCCCGTCGCCGGACAGGCTGAAATTTTAGTTGTTCCCAATATTGAAACGGGCAATGCGCTTTTTAAAATGATGACCTACTTCAAAAGTGCGACGGCAGCGGGTATTGTCATGGGGGCCACCGTTCCCATCATGCTGACCTCGCGGGCTGACCCGCCGGAAGCGCGTGTGGCGGCGGCAGCTCTGGCGGCTATTGTCGCCGCACAAAACAACACAAAGCCATAGGCTCTTATTATATGAAGATCGAACGCATCCTAGACATGCTCAATGGCAACCAGGTTGCCGGTTCTCTTATTCTGGTCGTCGCCGCCATTGCTCTGCGAATTGCGGCGGATCGTTATCTCCGGTCGCGTGACAGCATCAGCGTTGACCAGCGGCGACGGATCGTTTCGAACCTGAAAAACCTTTTGTTTTTTATTGTTGGTATTGGCCTGTTCTTTATTTGGGCGCCGGCATTGCGCACGTTCGCCCTATCGCTGACCGCCTTCGCCGTCGCCATCATTCTGGCGACCAAAGAACTGATCCTGTGTATCAGCGGTACTTTGCTGAAAACCACAAGCGGCTCCATGCGGGTCGGCGACTGGATATCTGTCAATAACATCCGAGGAGAAGTCATCGATCAAACCCTGATGACGACAACCGTACAGGAGCTGGGCACTGGCCAGAACATGTATGCCTTTACCGGCAGGACGATCACCTTGCCGAACAGCGTCTTTCTGTCGGCCCAGGTCACTAACGAAGAGTTTTACAAAAACTATGTGGTCCACCCGATCCACCTGAACATCGACTATGACATTGATCCGGCTCCTGTGATCAAGGCCATGCGCAATGTTATTCACGCGGAGATCAAGGACAATCTTGAAATTGCCCGGCGTTACAAATCCCGGGTTGAATCAAGAGCCAGCATCACTCTGCCGGATATCGAAGGCGACGCACGACTGACAACAACAAATGAAGGCCGAGTCGAAATCACAATCAATTGTTTTCTACCGACAAAATCCGCCATCACCATCGAGCAGAAGGCCTTTTCTGCCGGGCTCGGACAGATCCGGATGCAACGCGCTAGCGGCGCTTCTTCGACTTAACCCGCAAACACAATCAGCCTCTACCACCGGCAGGCTGAGCTGCGGCAATTGAGGCTGATTCAAATCAAATGGACCTTCGCGATTTACATGAGACGCTCAGCAGACCCAAGATCCAGCAGCAACGTCTCACCAGTGGCATCATCAACACCATCGTTATCGGTCACGGCCATAATCCGGCCATCCGCCGTAACGGCAAGCCCTTCGACTTTGTCCGGCGTCCAGCCGTTGCTTGCAACCATGGCAGGCAACAGATCAAAAGCCACATGCTTTTTGAGGATCGGCAACGTGCCGCCCAGCGGGGCTGGCGTCACACCGCCCAGCGAGACCATCGTCACCTGCTTGATGGCGGCATCCGGCCCGCCTTTATTGTCGCGCTCAATGAGAGCGAAAGTGGCGCCACCCACATGGGTGATTTCCGACAAACCGACCCAGCCACCAGCCAGGCTTTTGGGCGCATCCAGAGGGTAGTGAACAAAACCCCATCTGCCATCGGCCGGATTGTAAACACCAAGCTTTGTCAGCCCCTTGGCGTCATCTTTCCATTCGCGCTGGAATGCCACAACCACACGCGGCTCTCCGTCCACTTCATATTCGGCAACACCTTCCAGGCTGAACCGCTCGGCCTGGGCGACAAGCGCATCTGGCAGACCAATTTCCTTTTCAACCGTCCCGTCGGCGCTCACCTGTAACAACAAATGCGCCATTTCCTTTTTCGGATGGCCTTCACTGGCCAGCCAGAACCCGCCAGCCTTGCGCAGGGCGACCCCTTCCAGGTCATATTGTTTGGCGCTGCCCCCCTTGAGATCAACATAGGTCGTAATGGTTGCCGGATGACGCGAAACGTCCAGTGTGAACAACCGCGCTTTGTCATAGAAGCTGTCACTGACGGCATAAACCTTGCCCGCGTCATTGGGATCGGCAGCCAGACCCGACAAAGCTCCCCAGCCGATGGGGGCACCGGTTGTCGTATCGATATTTGACAGAACGGTCGGATATTCCGCATCAACCGCGCCAAAGCGGTAAATGCTGACGGCCGCCCGCACACCGTCTTTCGCGCTGTCTTCTTCATTGGCAGCAATAAACAGATCGCGACCGGGAAGTGCCAGCAAGCCTTCCGGTTTAACATGGGTGGGCAGGAACTGGACAAACTCAGGCGCGTTGCCGGTATCGCGATAGACGGCCACGAAGTTGGCCCGTTCGGAATTAACGAAGATCAGACGCTCTCCGCCAAAAGTTCCAACGGCGACGCCTTCCGGCTCCGTTCCTTTTTTATGGGCCCGCTTGGCCGGGTAATGCCCATGGCTCATGCCCAGATGTTCCATCTGAGCGCCACTGTCGAAAAGAACCGCGCCTTTTGTGTTCCAGATCGTGAAACCGCGCGACCCTCCCTTGTAATCACCTTCATTGGCGGTCACAAAACGCTCATCATCAATCCAGGCGACGGCATCCGGTTCGCGCCGGACATCCGTGATCGAGCCCGAAGCATCGCTCATTTTGGCTTTTTTTGTCGGGATTGCATTGGCGCTGCTGGTCCCAGCCGAAAAATGATTTGTAATTTTGCGCTGCGCGAGATTAACCAGAGCAATGTGGTTGTTCTCCTGCAGGGTCACAACCGCAATGTTCTTGCTGTTGATGGAGATGAACTCCGGCTCGGGGTCCTCTCCGGCAACTGTTGAAATCCCGGTCATCTTGATAATATGGGCCGCATCGCAGTTTGTCGGATTGCCCTCAGCGTCCAGATCAAAGACAGCCAGATGGCCGGCGGGCAATTGTGGGATCGCGCCATCATTCAATTCTTCATCGCGCTCGTTTTCGATAGCGATGGCGGCAAACTTGCCATCCGGGCTGACGGCGATGGAATCGGGCTGCCCCTGCACATCACAGACTGCAACAATGGCACGGGTATCGATATCGACAACCGCCATATGGCCTGACGGCTTGACGAAGCTAGAGCTTGTATTGACACCGGCAAGTGCGAACCGGGCTGTGGTCGCAACAGACGTCGGCTCCCCTTCCAGTTGCGTCCGGCCCAAAGTTTGAGGGGTCGCCGGATTGGTGGCGTTCAGAAAGACCAGCGCCGAGCCCGGGCTGTCCGTAAAGATCAAAGTGCGGCCATCCCTGGATGCCGAAATGATTTCCGCAGCGGTCTTGGTTTTTGGATCGACCCCGGCATTCAGGCTTTGATAAACGGGAAATGTCGCAACGCGGCTAAAGTATGTGCCGTATTCCGAGGCGTTCGCTGAAATGGTGCCTGTGATGGCCAGCAGGCCAAGTGGTGCGCAAAGAGCTTTGCAGAACAGTCGCATTCGGGTCCCCTATATTCATGAGTTATCTATTTATTCAGAAATGAATGCAAATGCTAGGAGAGCGAAATGACAGAGCTGTTACAATAATTTGAACTTATGATTATTGTCGAAGGCGGCTTTCCTATTCTTAGTGCGCATGACATTCTATGTCCTGAGAATTGCCTTGGTTTTATATGAGAAAGGACAAGCATGATCGACGATGACGGGCTGATTGCGGCCTTTCACCTGGATGGCAAGGGCGGCGGCGCGGAAATTGACTGGCATACGATCAATGCCCGGACTCATGACCAGGGCCTGACCTGGATTCATCTGGACCGCAACGGGTCCAACACCCGCACCTGGATCACTGAACAAAGCGGCATCGACAAGGTCATCGCCAACGCGCTTCTTGCCGAAGAAACGCGGCCGCGCAGTTTCTCAACAGCCAAAGGGCTTTTTGTCGTCCTGCGCGGCGTCAATCTTAATCCCGGTGAAGACCCGCAGGATATGGTCAGTCTCCGAATCTGGATTGAAGCGCATATGGTCGTCTCGGTCCGTATTCGTCGCCTTATGGCCGTCACGGATATTCGCGAGCGCATTGTCGATGGCCGAGGCCCGGTTGATCCGGCAGGGTTTCTGGTGATGGTCACCGACCGCCTGATTGAGCGCATGGGCCCGGCCATACAGGACATTGGCGAAACGCTTGATACCATGGAAGTCGACCTGCATCAGAGCAACCCGGTTGAAACGCGTAAAAGGCTCATGGAGCTACGCCACAAGGCCGTCATACTGCGGCGCCATCTGTCGCCGCAGCGCGAAGCTCTGGGACGCATCCAACTGGAGCAGTTGCCGTGGCTTAATCAGGGGCACAAAATGGAAATTCGCGAAGTCACGGACCGGACGGCGCGTTATGTGGAAGACCTCGATGAAATCCGCGAACGCTCCGTCATTATTCAGGATGAACTGCTCAATGAGTTGACGGTCGGCATGAACAAAAAAATGTATGTACTGACCGTCGTTGCCGCGATTGTCCTTCCCCTCAGCTTCGCTACAGGTTTATTAGGCATCAATGTGGGCGGCATGCCTCTGGCTGAATCAAATGCCGGCTTCTGGCTGATAACGGGCGGCCTGACGGCGCTGGGCGTGTTCGAAGTTTTCTTGTTCCGATGGCTCAAGTGGATATAAATATACAGGCCCTCTTTATTTAAGGAATACCCATGAAACTCTTCTCTTCCCCGACCTCTCCCTATGCCCGCAAAGTCCGCGCACTGATCATCGAGAAACAACTGGAAAACCAGGTTGAGATCATTCCAACTGCGCCAGCGGAACTGCCGAAAGACCTTCTTGCCGCCAACCCTCTTGGACGCATACCGACCTTGCTCACTGATGACGGCATGCCGCTGATCGACAGCCCGGTTATCTGTGAGTATCTGGATTCACTGGGAAGCAATGCCGGTGAACGCTCGGGTCAAGGCGAAGGGGTATGGGCAGTAAAACAATTACACGCCTTTGCCGATGGCATTATTGATACGGTCTTCACCATTTCCATGGAACGACGCCGCGATGAAAGCGAACAGTCTCCGGGTTATATCAAGGGCCAGATAAAGCGGATCAAACGCGGTGTTGAAGCGTTGAATACCCAGGCCAAAACGCTGGCCAGCGTTCCCAATCTTGGTGAAATCGCCGTCGCCTGCTGTTTGGGTTATATGGATTTGCGCCTCAGTAACGATTACGACTGGCGCGCCGACAATGCCGATCTGGCCGCTTGGTATGCGGACATTTCGAAACGCCCCTCCATCGCACAAACCCAGCCACCGCAATAATAGCCTAGACCTCCAGCAGCGTTTCGCCTGGCCGGATACGGGTGAACTGAACGGGCTCTGTCGAAAGGGACAGGGTTCCGTTTTGCTGTCTGACCTGGGTGTAGCGGGAATTTTCCAGATCGCGGATTTCCGGAAAATCTTCACGGAAATGCGCGCCACGGGAATCCTCGCGGGTCAAGGCCGCTTCAATAATGGCTTTGCTGATCTGCATCTGGCTTTCCAGATTGAGCCAGTCATGCCAAGTCAGATTGTAGGCGCGGCTGTCGCCGGAGATGCCGGTGCGCATCAGTTCGGAATGCAGTTCATCAACACCTGTTCTGGCCCGTTTCAGGCTTTCCGCATCGCGTAGAATTCCGGCATCTTCCCACATCACGTCATAGAGTTTTTCACGGATATCCGGCATGTGTCCGCCTTCGATCTGGAACGGATAGAGAGCTGCGGCGATGGCATCGTTGACAGCGTCCGTATCCGGCGCACGGAGCACGCCTTCCGACGGCAGCCAGTTGGCGATGGCGTCCCCGGCAATCCCGCCAAATACCGTGGAGTTGGCAACCCCGTTACCGCCCAGCCGGTTGGCCCCATGAACGCCGCCAGTATCTTCCCCAGCCGCGAAAAGCCCTGGCAGTTCCGTTGCGCAATCGCTGTTGAACTCAACACCACCCATCATGTAATGCGCCGTCGGCACCACTTCCACATCACCCCCCACCAGATCGAACCCGCAATCATGACAGCGCTGGACCATGCCCTTGAAACGGCTGCGCACTTCTTTGGAATCGAGATGTTTCATGGTGATGAACAAACCGCCGTTAGGCCCTACATTCCCCGACCGCATTTCGGAAAACATGGCGCGGCTGACAATATCCCGCGTCGCCCGTTCGGCCCGCTCATCATAGCGGCTCATGAACCGTTCTTTATCGCCACCCAGTAAATACCCGCCGTACCCGCGCAAACCTTCCTCAATAATCGTACCCGTTATTCGGGTTCCCGGCCCCGCAATCAGGCCTGTCGGATGAAACTGCACCATCTCCATATCGCGCAAGGGTAAACCAGCGCGCAAGGCCATGGCCATACCGTCGCAGGACTTATCGCCCGACGGCGTGTGGTACTTGTACATGCTGGGCCCGCCGCCGGTTGCCAGCAGAACGGCCTTCGCCTGCACCAACTTAAATTCACCCGTCCGCATATCGGTCATCAACACACCGGCGAGGCCGGTTCCGTCTTTGGATTTAATGAGTTCCAGCGCCCGGTGGTCTTCAAGCCGGTGAATGCCCCGCTTCCAGACCTGCTCCGACAGGCGATTGATAATCTCGATTCCCGTCAGGTCGCCTTTATGGACGGTGCGGTCGAAAGTCTGCCCGGCAAAGGCTTTCTGATGCAGGGAGCCGTCGGGGTTACGGTCAAAAAAGCAGCCCAGTTCATTCTCAAGCTCGCGGATGCAGCGCGGCGCTTCGTTAACCAGCGTCCAGGCTAGGTCCTGGTTGTTCAGCCATTTGCCGCCCTCAATGGTATCCATGAAATGCCGCTCGACAGAATCATCCGGCGACATGGCGGCGTTATATCCGCCCTGCACCATGCGCGTGCAGCCGCATTTGCCGAGCAACCCCTTGACGGCGATGGTGATATCCAGATCGGGATTCTGGATGGAGGCATGCAAGGCGGCAAACAACCCGGCCCCACCCGCTCCCAGGATCAACACATCCGTTTGGCTTTGCTCAAATCTTACAGCCATGTCACTTTTCCTATAAAACCAATGAAATTCCTGAGACCAAAATCAAAGCCAAAACCAATTGGCGAAACCGAATTTCGTCTAATTTTCGATAAATAATCATTCCCAGCCACGCACCAACGGCAATGGCGGGCAAACACCAGATAAACCACTCCAGGGTTTGTGTGGTGACCAATCCGCGCCAGATCAACACGATCATCGTGGCACTGTGCATGATGAAGACAAAAGGCTGGTAGACGCCCCGCTGACGTGCTTTCGGCCAACCGCGCAAGCCCGCCCACAGAATGGGTGTAACCCCGCTCAAACCGGCAAACCCGCCAAGCACCCCTCCTGTAAAACCAACGATCCCGTCCGCCAATTTACCACCACCAGAGACATGTAGGTTTCTTGGCATCAGCCAGATGGTAGCAATATATAAAATCAGAAAACAACCGACACCAAAGCGGAAAGGCTCCGGTGCCGTATGGGCCAGCAACCAGACGCCAATGGGAACCGCCAACACGCCCATGATGGCAAAAGTGGGTAGCGCCGAATAATCCATCTCTTTGCGTAAGCGCAGAATAGGAACTGCATGCATGGCCAGACCACTCGCGATAATCAGCGGAACGGCATCAATCGGATCCATGAACTGGAACCAGATGGCACCCAGGATCAAGGCATCACCAAAGCCGGCAGCCGAAGCAACGAAGGCCGCAAGAAAAGCCCCCAAGGGAATGATGAGCTCAAATGGCATTGAGCAAAAATACCAATCCTGCGCAGAGACTCAGCCCGCAGGAAACCGCGACCAGCGTTTTCTGCCCCTCCCGCCAAGCCAGAAACTCCAGCGCCAACAATCGTAATCCGCCCGTCAGATGCGCCGCCAGACAGACCACCAGCGCCGTCTCCAGAGCTTTCAACCCCGGCGTATTGGACCAGGAGATAAAAGCCGCAAAACTTTCGCTCTCGGCCAGGGCCAACCCCAGAACATAAAGATGAACGGGCAGAAAAACCGTTAGCGCCAAACCCGAAACGCGATGGATGAGGAACGCCCAATAGGTGGGGTGATTGCGGTGCGCGGTGATCATTCTCAAACCCCGCCCAGCCCGTAAAGTCCAAACGCGGCACGCAATCCCAAAATCAGAACCAGCACACCGAATAACCCGGCCCACAGTTCCGTGCGCCTCACCGACAAGGCTGTCATTTCCCGCAGGATGGTTTTCAGGCCAATGGGTGCATGCACGGAAATGGCGACGACAAACAGACTATAAAAAGCCAGCCACAGTTTGCTTCCACCGATGCGTCCGATAATTTCCTCGGCGCTCAGGCCACCCTGCACGGCGAAGATCATCGTCGCAATATGGACTGTCACGCAGACTGCGAGAACCACCGCGCTGATCCGTTGCGCCGCCCACAGATAAGTTTCGGTTCTCAGAGCCGACGAACTCATTTCAGTTCCCCTTTCAGCACGGCCTTCATGGTTTCGCGCTTCAACCCCGCGATCGCCGCCGTCGGGTTCAGTGATTTCGGGCAGCGTTCAACACAACCCTGCTGGGAATGACAACCCAGACAACCATTGTCTCCGGCTACTGCCTGTAAGCGTTCCAGGCGCGTGATATCACGCTCGTCATTGATCAGCGTCCAGGCCCGGTTCATGGCTGCCGGCCCCAGATAATCCGGGTTCCAGTCCACCACATCACAAGTTGCATGGCAGACCCCGCAGCCGATGCACTCAATTCCGGCGCTGGCCTGTTTGCGTTTGGGATCATCCGGGGAAATCACCGCCAGTGCATCATCGCGGTTTTTTTCGCCTTCAAAGGAGCCGATGGCCTGCGCCCATTTATCGAAAAAAACCTTCATATCAACAACCAGATCCTTGACCACAGGCAAGCTGCGTAACGGATCGAGAACCAGTTCTCCGGCTTCTGCCACACGCGACACATGGGTGCGGCAGGTCCAGCGGGCTTTGCCATTAACCGTCATCGCGCAGGACCCGCAAACGCCCACCCGACAGGCAAAACGGTAACTTAACGATGGATCAATTTCGCGCTGGATATAGGTCACCACATCAAGAACCGTCTGGCTTTCAAGGCGCGGCACCTGATAGGTCTGATAGCTGCCTTCGGCATCGCCCCGCCAGATAGAGACGGTTATCTGATCCTTATTCATGAGGTGATCTCCGCCGTTGCTTCGCTAAACTCAATAACAACACCACCTGTTTCCAGCCCGGACAGCCAAAGCGACTTGCCGCGCCGTTGGCAGGCAAGCCCGCTGTTCAGGACACAGTTTTCCGCCGCCTCAATATCCTGCACGCTGATCCCGTACCCCATGAATCTGGGGTCATACGGCACGCCGCTTGTTGCGCCCAGAAAACGCTCGGAAAACGCGGTTTGCGGAGAAACGGATATCAATGCTGCGCCCGCCGAAACTGACAGGCTGTCGTCATATTGGGTAACGCTCCCGTCACCGAACAGGCCTTCAAAAAAATCCGTATAATCTGTAGGGCGCGACGCCACCATCATCACCTCAGAAATTCCCGTCGCCGTGTTGGCATGCTTTTGGAATTGCGGTTTACAAAAATACTGTGGTTCGTGCTGGTGATCGCAGGTGAAGAACACGGCCCAGGGCATATCTGGATGGATGGCGAAGGTCAGCTTGAAACCGACGGTCACCTCTGCACCATCAGGCTGTTTGGCCAGTCTGGAAAATTCAAAAGGCTCTACCAGATCAAACCCCCGGCTTTTAAAATGCGCCCTGTCCGCCTGCCAGCCACGGCTTTTCAGGGCCAGCATGGAAAACCCCTGTTGATGGGTTTTCAGAAAATCCCGCGTATAGGCACCAAAACTGAAAGCCCCCGGTAATGCTTCCGGGATGTCTTGCGGTTGCGTCACTGACAGCAATTCGAGAAAATCGCCATCCATCTGTGCCAGTTGGTTGCCGGTGCCAAAAGGATGCTGGGCCTTGGGCGTCAGGGTGAAACCCAGACGCTCATAGATCGACGCCATAACGTCCAGATCCGATCCACACAAAACCAGATGATCAATTCCGCGGTTCATCATTACGCATCCTTAAAAATATAAATAGGGCTCGACCAGATCAGATGGCCATCTTCCTGGGTAATACAAACGTAAAGGGCATTGTCTCCCTCTGACTTCAAAGCCATTTGCCGATCCAGCGTCATCTGGTAATGGGGGTTTTCATCAGGCATCCGAAACACCCGGATGCGGCGCTTGATGCCGCCGTTCTCAAACACCAGATCGTCGCGCCCAATATCCTGGATCGTGATCTCCTGTTTGATCAGGTCCGTTTCTATTTTAAGCGTTCCCGCATTCTCATCCGTCAGCCAGGCATCAAAACCGCCAAAGCCGCCTGTGGTAATCGCGCCCCATTCGAGGCGCTGCTCCGAGACCAGATCAAAAGGTTTGTCCACATTATAACGGTTAATGGGCGCAACGCGCGCAAAGGAATTGCCATCCAGCTCGGCAAATCCGTCCCAATGGGTTTCACGGCCACGTCCCCGGTATTCGGAACCTTCCCAGACCACCCGGATGCGTCGTCCCATATCGGCTTCGGTATAGGGCCGATAGGTTTCAACCGTCTGTAGGCCGTTGCGAATTTCAACCCGTTCGATCGGCGATGATCCGACCAGATCAATTTTCAGCGTGGCTTGCTCGCCCACATATTTAAGGATATCACCCATCATTGCACTATCGGTCATTTCCGATGAGCAGGGCCCGAGATTTGGGTCTTCAGAAAAACGCTCGGCTTGTCCTGCAAACGCCGCCTGCACATCCAGCACCATACGGCAGCCCGTGGTTCCGTAATGATGGCGCTTGCGCAGGCTATCGAGCAATCCATCGCGCGTCAGCTCGGTCGCCAGCATGCAGGTCAGCCCGCCATAGGAACCAAAGCTGGTCGCACCTGGATGACTGGCGCCGGGACGGCCCTTGTGGCCGTCGGAGTTCGAGACAATTCCGACCCGGTAACCCTGCTCGAAGGCGTCGTGGATGAGCCACTCGAACGTGCCCCAGGCGGAATGCACCTCGACGGCACGCTCCAGCTTGTCGTCATGGGCCATCTTGATGTCGGCATAGCGCCCGCCGATATGGGCGAACACCACGCAGTCCTCACCCTTTAAATCCTCAAACAGTTCTGCCGCCGTATGGGAATCCGTATCCTGATCTGACAGGTCATCGACCAGTGCGTGGGACGAGCGATGGATTTGCCGCCCTTCGTCGCGGAACAGGACATTGCGGTCGCCGCCCATACCCGTATTGCCGGACCATTCGTAACCCGGAAAAGCGATAAACGTGCCGTCTTCATTGAACTCCGCCGTCAGTTCATTCAAATGCGCCCAGAACTCACTTGTGATCTGAAAGTCATTGCCCTGATGGCCAACGGCATCAAGAAAAGCATAATCGCGGGCGAAGGCATGGAAATCGCGGGCTGAATTGGTGCCAATGGTTTCTTCCGACTGACCGTGCAGATCACCCCAGTAGGGAAACAACGCGGCTTCGGTAACGATGCGCAACGGATTTGAACGGGCGGCAACCACACCTTGATCATCCACCAGTTCAATGACCACGTCACCCGGCGCGTTGACGTTCAGACCTTCAAGAACAATGGCTTTTGTTCCCGGTACAAAGGTCACGGTTTCCGGCAAGCCATTAACCAAAGCACTGGTTTTCAGATGGAACGTTCCTTCACATTGATCTGAAGGGTTACCCCACTTGTCTTCGCCCTTCAAAGAAAGCCGGAAAGGCGCTCCCACGATCCGGCTGGTCGGCAGAACGGCTTTCCAAAGAACCGGCGGGCCGGGGATCAGGCGGATCACCGGCTGTTCGGGCAGTTCCACATAATTATAGGTGGCGATGGCGTCAATCAGCAGACGGAACTCGAAGGTCTCTTCACAAAAAGTCTGCATACGGATGCCGGGGCTTCCGCCTCGCCGGTCGCCGAGGCGAATGGTGATCTGATCGCCGGCGCGCAGAAACCCGCGCACGACCTTGATGTAGATGGTTTTATCCCAGGGTCGGATGTTGCGCTTGCCGTCGAACTCCATATGCAGAACCGCCCCGTTGGAGGCTTCCGCCGTGACATAGTTGGGCGCTTTCGGGTCGGTCAGTTGCGGGCGGCCCATATCACTGGCAAAGCGATGCACCAGCTTAATGGAGCCCGTATCATCAATGCCGAATTTCCCGGCCGTATAAGTGACGGTAAACTCCTGATAGGATCCGGCTTCAAAGTCGCCGCTGGGGCTGACCATTGCGAAACCCATTTCATGGGGTAAAAATTGTGAATGAGGCATGCGCTTTCCTAGCGGCTGTGCGGGCGAATTTCCAATCGCCGGGCATTGGGGGGCAAATAAACCAACTGATAACTGACCGGCTCATCCCGGAAACCATACCCCAGAATATGACAGGCCAGCCCGGTCGTCCTTGGCTTCAATTTCAAAATTTGGCAGATATCGTCGGCAAAGGTTTCCGCCCCCACCTGTTCTGTGATGCGGGCTGTCGGTGCATTGAACTGCTCGCGCAGCATGGCCCGAATATTGATATTGTCGAGATCCTGTACCGGCCGCTTTAACAGTTTGTCGAAACGCTTTGCCTCCAGATACAGCCGTCCCAGACAGGCAAATTCGCCGTTCACATCAATCTCGCGTTCAATGCAGATATAGGGGCCACTCCCTCCCAGAAACCGCGACCAGTCGCCTTCGTCCACCGTTTTTTCGATGGATCGCACTTTGCTGAACACCGGCAGTAGGGTCCGCCCATCATCGCCCAAAAACCGGAAATGCCATAAATCATGCAGTTGCTCGGTCTGGTCGGCGATAAAGGTGCCGCTGCCGTGACGGCGGATGATTACGCCCTGCTCAGCCAGTCGGGCCAGGGCTTTCTGGATGGTGCCAAGGCTTGCCGGCAGGGCGGCCGCCAGATCATGCTCGCCGGGTAATTGTTCGCCGGGTTGCAATTCTCCACAATCCACCGCTCCAGCAATACCATCCGACAATAGAATATATTTCGGCACGCGCGGCAATCCACGCTCTGTGACTCCCTGCATTTTATCTGCCAGACCGGATAAATTCATAGGCTAAATACTATCATCATTTTGACAATCCCTGTTAATCGAGAGACTATCGCGCTTCGCGAAAAGCATCAAGTCCTATATAGCTCTATAGATTTGTTTCCCTCTTTCATCTGTGCGATTATTGATCCCGCCCACCTTTCTTGACCCAAGGCTTCCCATGTTCGGTTTGGATATCATCACCCTCATCATCGCCTTTAGTGCCTTATGCATCGGCGGCATTGCCAAGGGCATCACCAGTATTGGACTGCCGATTATTTCCATCGCCATTCTGGTTAATTTTCTTCCACCTACGCTCTGCATCGCTATTGTCTCGATCCCCATTCTGGTCACCAATTTGTGGCAGGCTGTCCATTCGCACGATATCCTCCAACCCATCCGCCGGTTCTGGCCAATGATCCTCTGTTTCATGCTCACCCTGACCATCGTCGCGCGCATCATTGTCGGGCTGGATACGGAAGTCCTGTTTGGCATCCTTGGCGTTTGCGTCATTATTTTCACAGTTTCCAATCTGGCCCGGCCAAGACGGCAGGCCATAAGCCCCAAAACCGAGCGCTGGCTCGGGCCCTTGGCCGGAATTGCCGGAGGTGCTTTGGGCGGCATATCGACCATTTGGGGGCCGCCGCTGATGATGTTTTTGATGACGCTTCATCTCAAAAAGGACGAACTGGTTCAGACCGTCGGTTTGATCTGGTTTCTGGGCGCTGTACCGCTAACGCTGTCGTTCTGGGGCAATGGCATGCTGAACGCACAGACCTTCCCGCTGTCCGTCGCGGCCTGTGTGCCGGGCATGATCGGTATTCTTATCGGCGAAAAAATCCGCAACCGCATTGACCAGGACCGGTTCCGCAAGGTGATGTTGATTCTGCTGTTTTTGATCGGTCTCAACCTGATCCGCCGGGCGCTGTTTGCATGACCGCTTTGGGCCCGCATAAGGCGTTTCGCCTCGGCGCTCGCGACGGGCTGATCATGCCGTTCTGGATGGTCTTTGGATCGATGATCGGGTTTGGCTCCATGGCGCACGATTCCGGTATCGGTCTGGGGGTCGCCTTGGGCTCCTCTATCGGCATCTGGGGTCTCCCCGGGCAGGTCGCCATGGTTGAGCTTTTTGCCGTGGGCCTGCCCGTTTTCGCAATTGTCGTCGCCAGCTCCATGGCCAACATGCGTTTCATGCCCATGACCGTGGTCATGATGCCACATTTCCGGGGCAATTCTTCAGCAATGAAGCTCCGTTATCTGCTGGCGCAAATGATGTCGATCAACATCTGGTCAATCTTTATGCAGCGCGGGCCAACCCTCGCCGATGCGGACCGGTTGCCTTTTTACTTCGGCGTCTCCCTGGTCTGTCTGACCGGCGGTGCCATCGGCACGACGGTCGGGTACATCGCCGCCGGGTTGTTACCGCTTTATGTGACGGTCAGCCTTGTATTTCTGAACCCGGCCTATTTTGTCTTTGTCTTCTCCTCGGTGCGCTACCGCAATTGCATCATCGCCGTCATTCTGGGCGCGCTCACCGGACCCTTGCTCTACCAGATCACGCCGGACTGGAGCGTACCCATTACCGGTCTCATTGCCGGAACCGCCGCCTTTTATCTGGATAAAGCCTGGAGGCGGTCCGCATGACCATCTCCAACCCCTGGATTGTCCTCACCCTGTGTATTGCCGGCACCTTTGTCTGGCGCGCCCTGGGCGTCGCCATTGCCAGCCGAATCAATGTGGGTGGCGACCTGTTCCAGTGGTTCAACTGCGTTGCCTATGCCATGTTGGCGGGGTTGATCACACGCGTTATTCTAATTCCAGCTGGAACGCTGGCGGAAACACCGGATTTCGACCGGGTTGCCGCCATGCTGTCCGGGTTCGCCGTGTATTTTGTTTTCAAACGAAATGTCTTCATTGGAACGGGAGTAGCCTTTATGGTTTTTCTGTGCTTAACCGCCGCCCGACACTTTGCTATTTTGTAACGCTCGCTAACCCTTCACAGAAACCCAGAACTCCAGATGTCCCAGACCGTTACCTTCGATATCTATGTGCGCACGGGAGACCGATGGAAGCACTATGACAAGTACATAGAGCAGCAGCGCGATGAAGCCCTTGAAACGGCTGAAAAACTCGATCAGGAAGCAGACAGCAACGGAATCCGGATCATTCGCGTCACAGCCTTTGGGTCCAACCGCGCCCCCATCGAAACCCTTGAATGGATTTCTCCCTCACTCAAAAAGAATCCCGGCCGCTCGCCTGTAAAAAAGAAGCCTTCTTCGAAACCGGAAATTCCGACACAAAACCCTGAGTTTGAAGCCAATGATGCCGATATTGAAGCGGCACGCAAACGCCTGCAAAAAGCAGCTGCCACTCCGAACGTCCGGCAAAAACATTCCAAACCCCGCTCGCTTCTTTTCAAGCAGATTGGGATTCCCCTAATTTGCGGCGCTGTCGCTATTGCTCTTTATGTACCTGCAACGCATCTCATTGATTCTTTCGACCCTTCCGGTACGCGCATACCACCTTTATTTATGGCCTTGATTGCCTTCTCGATTTGCGCATTGGTATTCACGCTTCTTACAGGAGCCGGTTTTTATCTCCTGCTGGATTGGGAAAGCGCACCGTTTTCTGAAAAGCCCAACAAAAATACCACCCCACTGCCACAAGCGGAGCGCCAGGTCGCACTGGAAAATTCCAGGGCAGCCATGACCATGCCGATAACAACAGACACCCCTGAGCTCACGCCCGTCCCCTTTACACCCAGCCAGAATGACCCGGATGAGCCAGAACCCGAAGACACCTTTGTCCTCAATCACGCAGAAATTCTGGCACAAAGCGAACACGTCAAAACCGGAATGGATCAGGAATATCGTCTGCAAATGCTGCGGTTTCTGGAACGCAGCCTGAGTGAGCTTTCAGAAATCCTGAAAACCATCGATTCCTACAGCCTGTTCGGGATCAATCTGTTTCTGGGCGGTGCAGGCGACCGGTTTGGAACCCACAAAGACCTGAATGGAATTCAACGGTTTATCCTGATCCGGGAAACGATCAGTGCGCTGGGCACTCAGGATGACATGGTTGATGTGTTCTGTGAAAAATTCAACGCCTATGACAAAGACAGCAAGTACCATTTTATGACAGAATCCGGCCGCCGTATAATGGACGGGTTTTTATCTGATGATCCGGACTGTTTCCGCGACCTGCCAAACCTCATTAAACGCTGGCGTCGATCCGATGCCGCTGTGGCCCAGGCGCAGGGAGTGATCGTGATCATGTTTACGGACCTTGTCGGCTCCACGCAAATGACCCAACAGCACGGCGACCTGGGAGCACAGGGCGTTGTTCGCGCGCACAACGCCATTGTCCGCAATGCGCTCGCGCAATATCACGGGGAAGAAGTCAAACATACGGGTGACGGTATTATGGCAAGTTTTGCCAACGCCCCGAACGCGGTCCGTGCAACCATTGATATTCAACGGGAAATTGCAAAACATAACAGCGCCAACCCGGATCTACCGGTTCGTGTCCGCATCGGCCTTAACGCCGGCGACGCAGTCCGCGAAGAGGATGACTTCTTCGGTCAAACGGTACAACTCTCAGCCCGCATTTGCGACAAAGCCGATGAGGGTGAGATTTATATTACGCCGTCTGTTTATGATTTCTGTTCCGGGCATGCCTTCACCCTGACGAAGGCGGGCATCTATGAACTGAAGGGTATTGATGAGCCGGTACAGGCCTATGCCGTCGACTGGCAGGACACTTCAGAGGTGCAATAAGCTTTATTCAGGAGCCGCCCAGAATGCCGTTAATCTGTCCCGACTGGTGCATTTTCCGAATGCGATCGTTTATCTGACCCAGCCTTCCCGCGAGCATTGATTTTTTACTAATACCCATCACGACAGGAACCTCATAGACGGGTTTTGCACTGGCTTTTATGGTTTTTTTCCAGCCCGCATCAAGATCAAGCAGACTGTGACCATGCCGCGCATCCAAAATCGCAAAATCAATTCGCTGGAAATTGATTAGCTTGAAAATGGCAGCATCCTCATTAAGCCGAATGACTCTGATATCATAGGTTTTTACCGCCGCTTCAAATGCGTCTCCCGGCGAATGTTTTCGCCAAAACCCGATCGTCTTTTTGGAAAAATCCCGTAATGATCGCCAGCGAAAATCCGGCGTTTGGTCCAACGCGTAAAAGACCAATCCCTTGCTATAATACACCGGCTCCGTGAACAGAAGAAACGCCGACCCGGAGTCGCTCGCCCGAGCCGGGAACAGGAGGTCAGACTGGCCGCGTTCCGCCATACCGACAGCCCGGCTCCAGGGAACTATTTGTGTTTTAACGGAAAAACCCAATTCATTGAAAATTTTCGTGACAATTTCCAATGCAATACCACCTGCTATGGCACCTCCCATATCACCAAACAGGTATGGCGGATAATCCGGCCCCGCAAATACAATCCCCTCTTCAGACTGCGCATCTGGCGGCGCAGCCATCAGAAACAGGCACACAGTGAATACCAGCCTGAACCCAGCCATGCACATTTACACATTCCCCGGCAATACGTTTCTGTCTTTGCATCACTTTAACGGATACATCTTAGGTTGTGGATGCTATTGAGGATTGTACGGAAACGCCAACACCAACTATAACGTTGGAGGAAGTATTAGGTTCACTAACTGACCTTCCGGAAAAACACTGCTTTCACGGCGTAAGATATCGGGGATTGCTTATTGTCACCCGCCGCTTCGCCTCATCAAGAAGCTGTTGATGCAGCTGGCTTGTCGCCGGGTTTTCAGGATGGAACCGACCCTGCCGGAGCCCCATGATCAATGCGTCCAGCAGTTCATCTGGGCGGTCCTTCCGGTCAAGAGTTTTTGACAGTGTCTCATAGAACGTTTCGGGAAAGGCCGCCATAGCGCCCTGTTTTGACTCGCGATCGGCAATCGCCATGGCATTGGCGATCATCAGGGCTTCGTATTTCCGGCTGGTGGGTAGTTGTGGCAACAATTCATCGCGAAGAACAGCGCGGGCCGTTGCCAAAAGACCCGGCTTCGTCGAAGGGCTTACTGGCATTATCCAACCTCCGTCATTTTCAGGATTTCATATTCAAGTTCTGGCACCACATATGCCGTCAGGGCCAGTTCAAGGGAGATCTCTTCACCCGACTGATGACGCGCCGCCTGCTGACAGGCAATCACCGCCCAGCGCACATGCGCCATGACTTCCCAATAGGCAATGGCCTCCCGACGGATGGTCCTCCCCGATGCCTGTTCGTAAGCCCGATAGAAGTCTTCCCGCTCGCCAAGCCCTCCGGCCTCCTTGTCGTATGCCCCAAACCGCCAGCACTTGGCGCAAAACCAGCCAATGTCTTCCATGGGATCGCTCCAGCCAGCAAATTCCCAGTCCAGCACACCGCTCACCTGATCGCCATCAATCATGATATTTCCGGTCCTGTAATCGCGGTGCGAAAGCGCAACTGCGGAGGTTTGCGGCGCGTTGCGCTCCAGCCATGCCAGTCCGAATTCAATGGCGGGTTGTCGGGCCCCGATATCGTCCAGATACCCCCGGTACTGCTTAACAGAATACAAGGCCGGATGATCTGGCGGTTCTTCCAAAAACGCCAGGTCCGGATGCCCCACAGCGATGGAATGAATGTGCGCCAGGTTTGTCCCGAGGGACATAACGACCTCCGGCTTGGCTGCGCCTTTGGTCAGCACATGCCCCGCTGCCGTTCCCGACAAGCGGTGCATCACAAAAAACGGCCGCCCGAGAACACTTTCATCCTCGCATAAAAAACAGGGCGTAGGGACCTGCACCCCCGCTGCCTTCGCCGCTTTCAACAGATGAAATTCATTGGCCCGGGTCAGGCTCGTCGCCACTTTGGAGGCGGAATCCTGACGCAAGACGAGTTGGTGTTCGCCCGACCAATCACCCGCTTCAACGCGCACATCCAGAGCCCAGTTTTCCTGAATGGCGCCGCCGGAAAGCTTGGCGAGATTTGTCAATTCAACGGCGCTGTTGGCGACTCCGGCCAAATAGGCCTGCAAGCGGTTCTGACCGTCGGCGGTTTCTAATCCCATGACCAGAAATCGATCCCCTGTTTCTGGAAACCACGGGCCAGAATCATTTTGTGAACCTCCGAAGCACCATCCACCAGTTTTGCCTGCCGCGCATAACGGTACATCCATTCCAGCACCGTATCCTTGGAATAACCGCGCGCCCCACATAGCTGGATCGCCGTATCAATGGCCTGGTGGAGGGTATCTGCCACATGGATTTTGGCCGCCGAGACCTCGGCCTGGGCAAATTCGCCCTGATCCAGCTTCCAGGCCGCGTTCATAACCATCAGGCGACCCATATGGATGCGCATGGCGACATCGCCCTGCAACAGCTGCACACTCTCACGATCCGCTAGTTTGATGCCAAAGGCTTCGCGATCCGACACATAGTCGCTGGCGATTTCCATGGCCCTTTTGGCCATGCCCAACCAACGCATGCAATGGGTCAGACGCGCTGTACCCAGGCGGGTCTGAACCACCTTCATACCCCGCCCTACATCCAGCAGGCGTTCCTCATCGGCAATCTCCAGGCCGTCAAATTCCAGTTCGCAATGGCCGCCGTGTTCTTCCGGGCCCATGATGCCAATCCGGCGCACGATTCGCCACCCGGGCTGGTCCTTGTGAAACAGGAAGGTTGAAAGCTCGCGTCGGGGTTCAGTCGACGTCCGCGCAAGCAAAATGAAATGGCTGGCTGCCGCCGCGCCGGTAATAAACCATTTACGGCCATGAATGACCCATTTGTCGCCTTTTTTCTCGGCGGTGGTTTTCATCATTCCGGCCGGATCAGATCCTGCGCCCGGTTGCGGTTCGGTCATGACAATGGAAGAGCCGACCTTGCCGTCAATGATCGGCTGCAACCATTTCTCTTTTTGCCGCTCCGTCGCCAGCCGGTTGAGTACAAACATGTTGCCGTCATCGGGAGCGGCCGCGTTGAAGACCACAGGTCCAAACAGGGCCCGGTTCATCTCCTCATAGCAGGCTGCCATACCAACCGTATTGAAACCGCCGCCACCGCGTTCTTTGGGCATGGCCAGGGCCCAGATTCCCGCCGCCCTGGCTTTTTCACGCAGATCATCGAGCAGGTCCTTGCGGATTGATTCGTAGTCGTCATACGTATCGGGGTCGGATTCAAGGACCAGCAGGTGCTCGTCGACAAAAGCGCGGATACGTTGGCGCATGTCGTTAACTTCGGGAGATAGGGTAAAATCCATGAGGTGATCCTTTTTTCGGCTTACAGCGTGTTAACCAGATGACCACCGTCAACCGGAACAACAGCACCGGTCATAAAGGCCGAAGCATCCGACGCCAGTAACAGCAACGGGCCTTCGAGATCTTCCAGTTCGCCGGTGCGTTGCTGGGGGATACGCTGTATGATTTTCTGGCCCGCCTCTGAACGCAGCAGTTCCCGGTTCAGATCGGTTTCCACATAACCCGGCGCAATGGCGTTAACCCGGATATTATACCGTGCCCATTCGAGCGCCAGCGCCTTGGTCATTTGCACAATGCCCGCCTTGCTGACCGCGTAGCTTAAAATGCCCGGCATCACGCGCTCGCCCAGAATCGACGCAATATTGATGACCGAACCTGCTAATTCATTATCGACCAGACGCTTCGCCGCTTCCTGGGTGACCATCCACGAGCCGGTGAGGTTGGTCTCCATAACCGAATTCCAGCTTTCATCCGTCGTTTCCATTGCGCTGCCCCGACCGGTTATCCCGGCGTTATTCACACAGATTGTCACTGGCCCAAATGCTCTTTCAATGGAATCAAATGCCGCTTGGATACTTTTACGCTCTGTGACATCCAGTGCGACCGCTAAAGCGGTTCCGCCTGCGGCCTCTATGCCGTCCACAACGTCTTGAACCTTGTCTGCTCGGCGTGCACCAACGGCAACATGCGCACCTGCCGCCGCCAGTGTTTCAGCAAAATGCTTGCCCAATCCACCGGAAGCGCCCGTCACCAAAGCGACTTTTCCGTCCAGTGAAAATTTTTCATGAATGTTCATGTGAGTTCCTTTGCCCGATCGCGGAGCACAAATTTCTGGATTTTTCCCGTTGACGTTTTGGGCAAGGGCCCGAAAACCACCGTTCGCGGCACCTTAAACCGGGCCAGATGTTCCCGGCAATAGTCGATCACATCCTCTTTTGTTACAGGTACCGCATCGGATTTCAGATCAATGAAGGCACAGGCTGTCTCTCCCCATTTGTCATCGGGCCGCGCAACCACCGCGGCTTCCAGAATAGCGGGGTGTTTATAAAGCGCCTCTTCAACTTCCAGCGAAGAAATATTTTCGCCCCCGGAAATGATGACATCCTTTGAGCGATCCTTGATTTCCACATAACCATCGGTATGCAAAACCGCGATGTCGCCCGTATGGTACCAGCCCCCTTTGAAAGCTTTCGCTGTTGCTTCCGGGTTTTTCAGATACCCCTTCATCACCGTGTTTCCGCGCAGCATGATTTCCCCCATGGTTTTCCCATCGGCGGGAACGCTTGTCAGGGTATCGGGGTTCATGACCGCTTGCTCGAACAGGGTTGGATAACGCACCCCCTGACGCGCCATCAGAGCGGCTTTTTCATCCAGATGCAGATGACCCCAATCGTCCTGCCAGGCGCAGACGGTGGAGGGGCCATAACATTCCGTCAGTCCATAGAGGTGCGTCACATTAAACCCCATGGTTTCCATAGAAGCGATAATCGCGCTGGGCGGCGCAGCACCTCCGGTAGCGACCTCGACAGTTTGTGGAAATTCGGTTTTGTCCACCGCTGGCGCATGCACCAGCATATTCAGGACAATCGGTGCGCCACACATATGAGTAACGCTATGGGTTGTGATCTTTGCGAAAATCTCCGCCGGGATCACATTGCGCTGGCAAACATGGGTGCCAGCCACAGCTGTCACCGCCCATGTAAAACACCAGCCGTTGCAGTGAAACATCGGCAGCGTCCAAAGATAGACGCTGTTGCGGTTAAGCCCAAACGACAGGATATCGCCCATGGCGTTCAGAAAGGCCCCCCGGTGATGATAGACAACGCCTTTCGGCTGGCCGGTTGTGCCCGACGTGTAATTAAGTGAAATCGCCTGCCATTCGTCTACCGGCATGGACCAGACATAAGCTGCATCGCCCGTTTCCAGAAAAGCCTCATAATCCATTTTGCCGATCAGGTCGCCCCCCAAAGCTAACGGGTCATCAATATCGATCACAAGGATGTCCTGCTCAACACCTGCCAAGGCCTTCCGGATCACAGCGGAAAACTCACGATCCGTGACCAACACGCGGGTTTCCGCATGGTTCAGAATCCCGGTGATGGTTTCCGCATCAAGACGGTAATTCAATGCATTCAGGACGGCCCCCGCCATGGGCACGCCATAATGCGCTTCCAGCAGGGCCGGGCCATTGGGCGACATGACGGACACCGTATCGCCAACTCCAATACCCCGCTGAGCCAGAGCCGAGGCCAGTTGAGTACAGCGATTGCGGAATTGCCGGTAGCTATAGGTTAGGTCGCCATGCACAACAGCCGCTTTGTCAGGGTAAACCGAGGCCGCCCAGTCCAGATAGCTGAGCGGTGTTTGCGGCTGAAAGTTCGCCTGGTTTTTCTCCAGACCCTGCTGATAGATGTTTGTGACCAAAACGGCCCGCCTCCCTGATTCAACGCGCCCGGCTTTTTGCCGGTTTCTGCATTAGGGATTTTGCAGAAAGAAGTCTGTCAGGCCAATGGTTTTATGTGTAATGCCGACAAATCATTATTTATCCCGTTCAGCCACAACCCGCCGCTCTTGGTGCATTGACGGGAGCCGCCCGCCGTACCGGACCTGTGGGTGACATATGGATACCGCATTCGGTCTTTGCTTGGCCCCGCCAGCGCCCGGCTCTCGGGTCTTCATCTGGAGCTACCCGGTCCGTGCACGGCATACAACCAATGGACGGGTAGCCTTGCGAAACCAAAGGATGAGCGGGCAGATCATGGGCTTTGAAATAGGCCTCGATCTCGGCCTTCGTCCAGCCAATGAGCGGGTTCACCTTGACCCGGCCATCAGCCAGCTCAAAATACGGCACACCGGCGCGTTCGGCGCTCTGATACTGCTTGCGTCCAGTGATCCAGGCATCAAACCCTTCCAGCGCGCGTTGCAACGGCAGAACTTTCCGAAAATAGCAGCAACGCGTCGGTTCCGATGCCCACAACACCCCATTCGGGTCGAGAGCGGTCTCGTTCTCTGGCAAAGGCGTAATGGTCCGGACATCTGTTAGCCCGAACCGCTCGACGAGCTGATTGCGGTATTTTTTGGTTTCGCCGAACAGTTTCCCCGTATCCAGAAACAGCACCGGCGTCGACGGGTCAATTTCCGAAACCATATGCAACAGGATGGCTGCCTCCGCCCCAAACGACGAGACCAGAGCAATGCGCCCGGGAAACTCGGTCTTGATGGTATGGGTGAGCAAATCCTGCGCTGGCAAGGCACCATACTGCTCGGAAAGTTGGGATATTACGTCTGTCACTTGGCCCTCACGTATTGCTAATGGCCGAATGATTCCATAATCAGGCGCGAGGATCAACAATTAACTTATAAAAATTGTTGTTTATTTTTTATATACATTTTTATTTTGTAATATTTAAATTCAGAGCATAGCGCTCACAGATTTTAGTTTTCAGAGTTGATGGATGTTGCCTTTATACGGCGTCCCGCCCCAGCAGGGCCTGACGGAAGCGCGTTTTGAGATAGACGCCATCCTTAGGCGGCAAGGCGAAGTCCAGCTTTTCGGCGCGCACTTTAATGCAGGCAAACTGCAAGCCGGGTCCCGTCCGCAGCGATGGTAGAGCATCTGTCAGTTCCGGCTCAGATTGAACGGTCAGGACATTGGCAATGCCGCAGCCTTTGGCAATCAGGCTCAAATCGGCAACCGATTCCGTATGAGTGGACTGCATGCCTGTTTCACCATAATGCTCGTTATCAAAGACACAAATCGACAGATTGTCTGGCATTTGTTTTGCCGCCGTCGCCAAGCTGCCAACCCCCATGAGCATTTCACCATCACCGGTAATAACCATTACGCGGCGGTTGGGCTGGGCCAGCGCCAGACCAAGGCCAATCGTTACGGCGCCGCCCATCGCCCCCCACAAAGGGAAGGACAGATCGTGATCACCAGCCGCCGTGATGTCCCAGGCGGTGGAGCCGAGACCGGCGATGACCAGCATGTCGCCCCGGTCTTCGAGCAGTTGAGCTACCACTTCGCGGCGGCGCAATGGATATGTTGTCGCTGTTGCCATGATCGGCTCCTATTTCCCGAATGTTTTGACTGGGGTCAGTTTCTGATGAAGCAGCAAGGCCGACATCTGCCCACCAACAAAGGCGTGATTGAGCGTCGTCTCTGCCAAGGCCGCCACATCCTCTGGGTCGCTTGCCGTCATCACCGAAAAACCGGCGGTTTTCAAGGCTGGCTCCGTTGTCGATCCCATGGGGATTTGCCACGGGTTAAATTCCCGCCACTGGCCGCGCATGGTGACAAACACCGGCAATGGAAACTGGCAGGTTTGAGCCAACGAAAACATATTAATACAATTGCCAACACCGGAGGACTGCATCAGCAAGGCTCCGCGCTCGCCCCCCAACCAGGCCCCGGCCAGCAGGCTGACGCCTTCTTCTTCCGTGGTCAGGGACACGGCTTTCATATCGTTGTCTTCGATGCAGGCCTGAATTAAATTCGCATGACCGGCATCGGGCACATAGGCCACCTGCCGGATATTTGCATCCTTAAACGCCGCAAAAATTACGCGCCACCAATCCATTCTGTTTCCTCCCCAATTTCACGCAAGTTTTATGCGCGCGTGTCTTGTTTTGCTCTACTGGTATGACATATTGCAATTTCATTTTTGACCTTATGCTTGGGTTAATCCAGCAAATACCGGATCAGAACGACAAGTTTTCTCGAGGAGATATCGACAGTGCGCAATCTTGAACTACCCGGACGTTCCGTTGTCCGTTCCCGCAACGCCATGGTTGCCACTTCGCACATGATGGCGTCAATGACCGCCATCGAAATCCTCAAAAAAGGCGGGAACGCCATGGATGCGGCGATCGCCGCCTGCGCCGTTCAATGCGTGGTCGAACCGGAATCAACGGGCATCGGCGGCGATACGTTTTGTCTCTATTCACCGAAAGGCACCGCAACCCCCATCGCCTTCAATGGCTCCAGCCATGCACCGCAAGCGGCCACCGTTGAATGGTATCAGGCCCAGGGCATAACCACGATTGAACGTCAATCCCCCCATGCGGCATTGATCCCCGGTGCCATCGATGCCTGGCACCAGTTGCTGCGAGATCATGGCACCATGGAACTGGGAGAAATTTTGGCTCCGGCTATTGATCTGGCGAAAAACGGTTACGCCATCACCGAGCGCGTCAGCACCGACTGGCATTCACAGTTTGACCTGCTGAATAACGACGCCAACGCGCGCAAACGCTTTCTGCCCGATGGTCGGGCGTTGAAGCCCGGCGAGGTGCATCACCAGCCGGAACTGGCGAAAACCCTCGAAAAAGTTGCCGCCCATGGTCGCGACGCCTTTTATACAGGCGCGGTTGCCGAAGATATGGTCGAATATCTGCAAAGCTTAGGCGGTCTGCATACGCTTGAAGACTTTGCCGCAACACAGGGTATTTACGTCGACCCCATAAAAACAAATTTCCGGGGTTATGATGTTTATGAATGTCCGCCCAATGGTTCCGGTATTACAGCCCTTTTGATGCTTAATATCATGTCCGGATATGGGCCCGACCACGCCGCTGCCCATTCGGTGGAACGCCTGCATCTGGAAATCGAAGCCAGCCGCCTCGCCTATCAGGACCGCAACGCATTTGTTGCCGATCCTTCACAGGCCGCCGTTCCCGTTACAGAAATATTGTCGAAAGCCCATGCCGATGAACTGCGGGCAATGATTAATCCGAACCAGCGGATGACGGATTTACCACCTGTAACCATCCCCAAACACGAAGACACCGTTTACATCAGCGTTGTCGACAAGGACCGCAACTGCTGCAGCTTTATCAATTCCGTATTCAGCAATTTTGGCAGCGGTCAGTTGGCGCCCAAATCGGGCGTTATGTTCAACAACCGGGGCCAGGGATTTGTCATCGACCCGGATCACCCCAACTGCATCGCACCGGGCAAGCGTCCCATGCATACGATCATTCCGGGCATGCTGTCGAAAGATGGACGCGCCGTCATGCCGTTTGGGGTTATGGGAGGGCATTATCAGTCCCACGGACACATGCAGTTCCTGACGCGGATGATTGATTTTGAAGACAACATTCAAGAATCCCAGGACCGCCCACGCCTGTTCCCGGTTCCCGGCACAGACAAGGTGGAGTTTGAAAGCGGCTTTAGCGAAGAAACGCGGGCCGGGCTACAAGCGCTTGGCCATAATCTGGTTGCCCCACCAAAACCGGTTGGCGGATCGCAGGGAATTTGGATCGATTGGGAACAGGGGACGCTTGCCGGTGGCTCCGATCCCCGCAAGGATGGCGGAGCCATCGGCTACTAAAAGCTCAATGCGTTAATAAAACCGGCATGTCGGCATGTTCAATAACATATTGCGTAACGCCTCCGAACACCATTTCGCGGTGACGGTTATGCCCGAAAGCTCCCATAACCAGCAAATCGGCACCGGCTTCTTTTACTTGCGCCAACAACGGGGCTCCGATGTCATGGCCGGTCGAATTGAAAGTGCGGACATCGGGTTCGATGTTATGCCAACGCAAATGATCGGCAAGGTCGTTTGCGCTTAAGGGCAATGCATCACCCGTCTCTGCCGATAGAATTGTGACTTTATCGGCCGCGTTGAGCAGCGGCATCGCCAGAGTGATGGCCCGTGCTGATTCGGCACTGGCGTTCCAGGCAATGGCGATATGGCTGCCGACACTTGCCGCCGGTTTGGCCGGTGCCATAAGGACCAGTTTACCGGTTTCGAGCAATGCGGATTGTAGAGTATTGACGCCCAGACGGGTTTCCTGATCGGGTTTTGGAACCGCAATCATATCAGCCAAACGTCCGCGCAGAGCGACAACGGTAGCCTGTTTACCGGTCACTTCCCGCCACGATGCAGTAACCTGATTCCCCGGCGACGGTGGTTTTTCGAGAACCAGCAGGTTTTTGCTGGCGCAATAATCGTTAAACAAGGCCCGGAAGCGCGCTTCTTCATCGGCCGCATTTTCCTTGGCCGATTCCAGAATGGTTGCCTTCATACCCGCAGATATCAATGTTCCGTAGGGCAAATACTCTTCCGGTTTGGCCCGCGCATGAACAGCTTCTATATGTGCGCCGAACCGAGATGACAGGGCATAAGCACAATCAAGCACAGCCTCGCCTTTTCCATCACCCCGTATAGGAACCAGTATCGTCTTGATAGCCATTATCGCCTCCCCCTCGAGGGGCCGGGATGTTGACCCGGCCCCGCTATGGTACTGATGATTGAACTAGAACAGACCTTCGACCTGACCGTCCTTGTTCAACGTTATGGAATCCGCCGAAGGAATTCGGGGCAGACCCGGCATGGTCATAATTTCCCCTGTCACAGCCACGATAAACTCGGCACCTGCAGACAAGCGAACTTCACGCACATTGATTGAATGTCCGCTCGGTGCGCCTTTCGCATTCGGATCAGTTGAGAAGCTGTATTGGGTTTTCGCCATACAAATGGGGAACTTTCCAAAGCCGTTTTTCTCGAAATCCTTGAGCATATTCAATGCCTTGCCATCTATGGTCACTTCTTTTGCGCCATAAAGTTTTTTGGCAATCGTCTCGATTTTTTCGAGCAGTGGCATATTGTCCGGATAAAGGGTTTTGAACTTCGACTTCTTGTCGCACAATTTGACGACATGCTTGGCCAGTTCTTCCGTGCCTTTTGAACCATCCGCCCAATGGGAAGCAACGATGGCTTCCGCACCCAGTTTCTTCGCCGTATCACGGACCATTTTCAGTTCCTTGGCCGTATCTGCCGAAAACTGGTTGATGGCAACAACAACCGGAACGCCAAAGGATTTTACGTTCTTGATATGACGCGCCAGATTTGCGCAACCTTCCTGAACCGCTTTGACGTTTTCTTTGCCCAGGTCATCCTTGGCAACACCGCCGTGCATTTTCAACGCACGAACTGTTGCAACGATAACCGTTGCAGACGGCGTCAGGCCTGCCTTGCGGCATTTGATATCAAAGAACTTCTCGGCACCCAGATCGGCACCGAAACCCGCTTCCGTAACCACATAATCAGCCAGTTTAAGAGCTGTTTTTGTCGCCATGACCGAGTTGCAACCATGCGCAATATTGGCAAACGGGCCGCCATGAATGAAGGCCGGGTTGTTTTCCAGCGTCTGCACTAGGTTCGGCATCAAAGCATCTTTTAGAAGCACCGAAATGGGGCCATCGGCTTTCAGTTCTTTGGCCCGGATCGGCGTCCGCTCGCGTGTGTAACCGATGACAATATTGCCAACCCGTTTCGTCAAATCTTTAAGGTCCGTCGCCAGGCAGAAAATCGCCATGATTTCCGACGCCACCGTAATGTCAAATCCATCTTCCCGCGGGAAGCCGTTAGCCACCCCACCCAGATTGCAATTGATTTGGCGCAACGCCCGGTCGTTCATATCGACAACCCGTTTCCAGGAAATCCGGCGTGCATCGATTTGCAGTTTGTTACCCCAGTAAATGTGGTTGTCGATCAGGGCCGACAGCAAATTATGGGCAATACCAATAGCGTGAAAATCACCAGTGAAATGCAGATTGATGTCTTCCATGGGCACAACCTGAGCATAACCACCGCCAGCAGCGCCGCCCTTCATACCAAAGCAGGGCCCCAGTGAGGGCTCGCGAATGCAGATTGTCGCTTTTTTACCAATCTTATTGAGACCATCGCCCAAACCAACTGTCGTTGTTGTTTTGCCTTCCCCGGCTGGGGTCGGGGTAATGGCAGTCACCAAAATCAGTTTTCCATCCTGTTTACGACTTTGCTTTTTGATGAAGTCATAAGACAGTTTGGCTTTGTCGGGTCCGTACTGCAGAAGCGCGTCTGCTGGGATATCCAGCTTTTGTGCAATTTCCCCAATGGGGCGCATTTTGGCTTCGCGGGCTATTTCAATATCGCTTTTAGGCATGGTGTTCTCCGTTATATGCACCGAGCTATTTCAATTCAGGATCTTCAGGACCCCGTCTAACTCATGAGTGTCTGCTTCTTATTAGGGTCGTTTAGACCAGTCCTTAACCAAATTGGGCGCCGGCTTTGAGGCCGGTTTTAGCGGCAAATTCTGTCGACGTGATTTTTTTGTCATCATGGGGTTTTACCCGCATGATCCGGATGCCGCCGCCGTTCGCTGCCACCGTAATTCCCTCATCGGAAACATCGGTCACTTCACCCGGCTTTCCGCTGGCACCCACTTTCATGCAATCAAAAATCTTCAACTCGTCCCCGTCATACGTGGTCCATGCGCCGGGCTGCGGATTGGTACCACGGATCAAATTGTAGACATCAGCAACCGGTTTCGACCAGTCGATCTCGGCATCGGCCTTGCGACACCAGCTCTCATAGGTCGCCAGGGATTCGTCTTGAACAATGCGCGGGGGATCACCCGCCTTGACCAGTTCGATGGCTTCCAGAACGGCTTGGATTCCAAGCGGGAAAATTTTGTCGAAATAAACAGAACCCAGGGTGTCATCGGGGCCGATATCAATATGCTTCTGCAACAGGATTTCGCCTTCATCCAGGCCGTCATCCGGCCAGAAAATGGTCAAGCCCGACTTGGTTGCGCCGCCGATGATCGGCCAGTTGATTGAACTGGGGCCGCGGTGTTTGGGCAATAGAGACGGATGAAAACAGATCGAGCCGTGTGTCGGTATGTCGCGCGCTTCTTCCGGCACGAAAATAATCACATAGGCCATAACGCACAGATCGGCTTTCAGTGCTCTTATTTCATCGAGAATATCGGCGTCCTTGAAATTTGCCGGCTGATAGATCGGCAGGCCTTTTTCCAGAGCAAATGTCTTGATGGGGTCAACCGGTTTTCCTTCCTTGTCCGGCGCGCAATAAACGGCAACAACTTCGTCCTCGCCCTTTTCCAAAATGGCTTCCAGTGCTGACTTCCCAAAGGCCTGCTGGCCCATGACGATTAACCGCATCGTCTGTTCTCCCTTATCTATGACGCCCTATACGGCGCCGAGTTCTTTTGCTTCAGCAATGTCCGCATCAGACATGCCCAATACCTGTTTTAAAATTTCGTCCGTGTGCTCGCCCAACAGCGGTGAGCGTTTCACATCGGCGGGCGATGCGGACAACTTGATCGGGTTGCCGACCGTCAGATACTTGCCGCGCTCCGGATGATCCACTTCAACAACCGTCCCGGTCTTGCGCAACGATTGATCTTCAGCAATTTCTTTCATACTCAAAATCGGACCGACCGGAATGTTAAGCGGATTGCAGATATCCATGACCTCGAACTTTGTCTTGGTCATGGTCCAGTCTTCAATGGCACCAAAGATTTCGTTCAGGCGCGGCAGACGATCCACCGGCTTGGCGTAATCGGGATGGTCTTTCCATTCGACCTTGCCAATGACGTCGCAGATGTTTTTCCAGACGGCGGCCTGTGTAATGAAATAGGTGTAGGCATCAGGATCCGTCTCCCAGCCTTTGCATTTCAGAATGCGGCCCGGCTGCCCGCCACCGGAATCGTTGCCAGCGCGTGGCGTTGCCTCGCCAAAAGGAATGCCTTCGCCAAATTGGGAATATTCTTCCAGCGGCCCATGCTCAAGGCGTTGCTGGTCACGCAATTTGACGCGACACAGGTTTAGAACGCTGTCCTGCATGGCGCATTCCACGCGTTGCCCCAGCCCCGATTTCTCGCGGTGGAACAGGGCAGTGACAATGCCCAACGCCAAATGCAATCCAGTTCCCGAATCACCAATCTGTGCACCGGTGACCATGGGTGTACCACCCAACTCGCCTGTCGTTGACGCCGAACCACCCGCACACTGGGCAACGTTTTCATAAACCTTGCATTCGGCAAACGGTCCCGGGCCAAACCCCTTAACCGATGCATAAATCATGCGTGGATTGATTTTTTGAATGTTGTCCCAGCCGAAGCCCATGCGGTCCAGCGCGCCCGGCGCAAAGTTCTCGACCATCACGTCGCATTCCTTGATCAGGCGGGTAAAAATCTCTTTGCCCTTTTCGCCCTTCGTATTCAGTGTAACGCTGCGCTTGTTGTGGTTCAGCATGGTGAAATACAGGCTGTCTACATCCGGGATATCCCGCAACTGACCACGCGTCGCATCACCGACACCGGGCCGTTCAACCTTGATCACATCCGCGCCAAACCAGGCCAGCAACTGCGTGCAGGTCGGTCCGGACTGAACATGGGTCATATCAAGTATTTTTACGCCTTCGAGAGCTTTCATTGAGCACTCCATATGTATGAGTTGAATAGATTCCGCCCGGTCATTTTTTTGAGACAACGCTTTGCGGGTTAAGATTGCCAATGCGACCGCTTTCGGTGCCGGCGTTTTCATCAATCACAGCATTGATCAGGGTCGGTTTGCCGGAAGCCAGGGCCTCATTCACAGCACGCGCCAGATCATCAGGTGACGTGGCATTCACACCAACGCCGCCAAAAGCTTCCATCATTTTGTCGTAACGGGCATCTTTAACAAAGACGGTCGGTGCTACGTCTGCACTTCCCGATGTGTTGACATCCGTTCCGCGGTAAATGCCGTTGTTGTTAAAGACGACCACGCAAACCGGCAGGTTGTAACGGCAGATGGTTTCGATTTCCATGCCGGAAAAACCAAAGGCACTGTCGCCTTCAATGGCCAGAACCGGAAGGCCTGTTTCTACAGCGGCGCCGATCGCCTGCCCCATGCCAATCCCCATGACACCCCAGGTCCCGACATCCAGGCGTTTGCGCGGCTTGTACATATCGATAATGCTGCGGGCGAAATCGAGGGTGTTTGCCCCTTCATTGACCAGAATGACTTCCGGGTTGTCTTTGACAATCGTCCGCAAAGCCCCCAGCGCCCCGTGATAATCCATCGGCACATTGTTGTTCTGCAAACGCGGCGCCATCCGGCCGATATTGCTTTCGACCTTTTCCTTGATCGCGTTGGTCCACTCCGCTGGTGGCGCTTTCCAGTCGTCGCCCATGCGCTCAAGGAATGCCGAAACGCAGGAACCGATATCGCCAACCACAGGAGCTGCAATCTCAACGTTGCTATCCATTTCCTTTGGCTCAATATCGATCTGGATAAATTTCTTGGAACCCGGCTCGCCCCAGCTCTTGCCTTTGCCGTGAGACAGAAGCCAGTTCAAACGGGCCCCGATCATAACCACGACATCAGCCTCTTTAAGTGCCAATGAACGCGCAGGTCCGGCAGACTGAGGGTGAGTATCCGGCAACAATCCCTTAGCCATACTCATGGGCAGATAGGGAATTCCACTCTTTTCAACAAATGCACGAATGTCGTCATCGGCTTGCGCGTAGGCGGCACCCTTACCGAAAATGATCAAAGGACGCTTCGCTGTTTTCAGCAAATCCATGGCCCGGGTCACCGATTCTGGCGCCGGGATCTGGCTCGGCGCAGGGTCAATAACTTTGACCAGCGACTTGGCACCGGCTTCCGCATTCATGACCTGGCCGAACAATTTGGCCGGCAAGTCCAGATAAACGCCGCCCGGACGACCGGAAACCGCAGCCCGAATGGCGCGTGCAATGCCGATACCGATGTCTTCCGCGTGCAGAACCCGGAACGCGGCTTTACACAGTGGCTTGGCGATAGCCAGTTGGTCCATCTCTTCATAGTCGCCTTGCTGCAAATCAACAATTTCACGCTCGGATGAACCACTGATCAGGATCATCGGGAAACAGTTTGTTGTGGCGTGGGCCAGCGCCGTCAGGCCGTTCAGAAAACCAGGCGCTGAAACCGTCAGGCAGATGCCCGGTTTTTTTGTCAGATAACCGGCGATGGCAGCGGCATAGCCGGCATGCTGTTCATGGCGAAAGGAAAGAACGCGAATCCCTTCGGATTGGGCAATCCGCCCAAAATCCGTAATCGGAATGCCGGGCACACCGTAAATGGTATTGAGATCATTGAGCTTCAGCGCATCAATGATGAGGTGGAAACCGTCGGTGAGTTGTTCTGTTTCGGTGGCCGAATCTGCCATTTCTTGTGTCCCTCTGTCTAATCCAAATAGCCGACATGGGTGTCGACATGTTTTGCTAAATTAAATGTATGTTCGCGGACAAGTTCTGCCGCCAATTCCGTATCTCTGTTCTCCAGCGCCTCAACGATATGCAGATGGTCGACAATCGAGCGCTGGGCTCTGTCCTCTTCAGCAATGGTGCGCGCCCGGATCGAGCGCATGTGAATGAACAAATTGTCGGCCGTATCACAGATCAACTGGTTACCACTCATCCGAAGGATGGCTTGGTGAAAGTTGATGTTGTTTTCAGAATACTCATCGATATGGTCATCCACCTGTCCTTCGGAATAACTCGTCAACAAGGCACGCAGAGACGATATTTCTTCGTCAGACGCATAGATTGTTATGAGCCGCGCTGCCATGCTTTCAAGCGCCGCCCAGACGGTCAGCATCTCGAGAATTTCAGCCTTTGATTTCCGTACGATATAGACGCCGCGTCGCGGGACGATCGCCACCAGACCTTCCTGCTCCAGACGCGCCAGCGCTTCACGGACGGGTGTGCGGCTGATCGACAACTGCTCGGACAAGCGACGCTCGTCGAGCCGCAATTCGGCATCGTCGGCATAGATATTCATGGACGTGATCGCATCTTTGAGGGAATCATAGATTCTGTCTTTCAGGCTGAAACCTGTGTCAATCGGCCCAACAGACAATTCCGTCGACATTTCCCGACGTTTCAAAGACATGTAACCGACCTTTTCTTCTTGAACCCGCTGAAATTTATGGAATTCATCACGGGCCATGTTCCCCAATGTATTCGTGGTATACTGTATACCACGAATACCGTCAATTACTAGCATGCTTCCAATAGGCATAAATGTGGCTCCCGATTACAGGCCTCAAGCAGCCTGTTCGGGGTCCTGTTTTCCCTTAAGCCGGGCCTTCAGCATGCCGAAGGCTGGCATCAGCAGGAGCAAAATCGCAACAACCATAATCGCCCCGGAAATCGGGCGTTCGAAGAACACCATAATATCGCCATGCGAACCGATCAGAGACTGACGCATGGTCGGCTCCGCAATGGGACCCAAAACAATCGCCAGGACAGCCGGGGCAAGCGGATAATCCAGTTTACGCATCAGATAACCAACAACACCAAACAGCAGCATCAGCCAGACGTCGTGCATATCCTGCGTTGGCACATAACCGCCGACAACGCACAGACAGAAGATGATGGGCGCCAATATGGTGAATGGCATTTTCAGAACCTGAATAAAGGCCGGAATGAACGCAATATTGATCAATACGGCAAACAGGTTTGCTGCGTAGAGGCTGGCGATCAGGCCCCAGACAAAATCCGAGTGATTGACAAACAGGAGCGGTCCGGGCTCAAGACCCCAGATGACCATACCGCCCAACAGGATCGCCGTTGTCGGAGAACCTGGAATGCCCAACGTCAACATAGGCAACATTGAGCCCGTGGAAGCGGCGTTATTGGCCGCTTCGGGAGCAACAACACCGGCAACATTCCCTTTGCCGAAACTCTTCGGGTCTTTTGAAGTCGATTTTGCAATCCCGTACGCCATAAGCGCTCCCGGTGTTGCACCGGCGGCCGGCAAAATCCCGACAAAATAGCCGAGGACCGACCCCATAAGCATGGTTTTCCAGGTTCCAAGCAATTCTTTCAGCGCAGCAAAGGTCCGCGCCACAGTCACGGTTGCTTCCGACATCTGAACGCTGCCTTTAGAAACCTCAACCGTCCACAGCATTTCACCAATTCCATAGATACCAATCGCCAGAACCAGGAAGTTGATGCCATGGAAGAAACCGGGCAAATCGAAGAAGATCAGGCGAGGCTCGCCACTGATGATATCAAGGCCAACAGCGCTCAGGGCCAGACCGATGAAGATCGAGAAAAAGGTTTTGGGAATATCGTCGCCACCCAGCCCGACGAATGTCGCAAAGGCCAGGAGCATCAATGCAAACTGTTCCGGCGGACCAAACGCCAAGGCCACATCGGCCAAAGGCGGGGCAAACAAGGTGAACAGGATAATTGAAATTGTACCACCAACAAAAGAGGCGACAGCTGCGGCGATCAAGGCCTTATCTGCCTGACCTTTCAGGGCCAGCGGCCGACCGTCGAAAGTTGTCGCAACAGCCGTCGAAGCTCCGGGAATTCCCAGCATGACCGAACTGATGGCGCCGCCGTACATAGCGCCGTAATAGATTGCGGCCAGGAAGATAACGGCCGACGTCGGTGGAACCAGAAACGTCATTGGCAGCAAAATCGCCACACCATTGACGGAACCCAGCCCCGGCATAGCGCCAATAAAAAGGCCAACCGTACAGCCAAAGATAACAAGGCCCAGATTCAGCGGCTCAAACGCGACCACAAAGCCGCCCAAAAGGAGGTCTAGAATTTCCATTTAAGTCTCACCCATTTAACGCGCACATCGGCGCATATTGATTTTATTGCGCAGAACCGGACTACAGAAAAATATCATAGAGCGGATAGAATAAGGGCTCTGTGAACCCTTTGGGCAGTGACTTCAGCAAAGCGATCTCAAAGAAGAGAAACGTCACAACCGGAGTCACCATGGCAACGCTTGCGACCAGCCGCCAGGAATGGCGGCCCAAATACCGCATATAAAACATCAGGAATAACGGCAAAGAGAAATAAACGCCGATGATGTGCACGGCACCGATCATTAACGTTAATGAACCCGCAATCATAACGAACATTCTTAACGTGTCTTTGTCCATATAAGGATCAGTTGATTGCGACGGCGGGCTGGTTCTTCGCCACCAGCGGAAAATTATTGCCGCGCAGCAGACAAGCATTCCAGCTCCCAGCCAGAAGGGGAATGCCCCGGCACCCGGACCTGACCCGCGGATCCAGCCGACGGGAAGCTCCGCACTTTTCATCATCAGATAGACGGAGAAGGCCGCCATACATATCGCCATAACCAATTCAGCAGCTCGCATGATCGCCTCCTCCGCGTTCTCTAAGCTTTGTTCTTAACGTATAATGAAACGTCGGGTTACTTGATGTCGCCCGTGGCTTTTAACAGTTCACGATGCTTCTCACGCTCTTCGACGAAGTAGCGAGTCAGTTCAACACCGGTCAGCCAGCCAGGAATCAAGCCCTTGCTGTTCATATAGTCCTGCCACTCTTTGGTCTCGTAGACTTTCTTGAAGACACCCTCATAGAAAGCCTGCGCATCGACAGAAATATCAGCTGGCGCAACAACGGAGCGCTGCATGTAGTAGACCATGTCATCGCCGTAACCGAGTTCCTTGAAAGATGGAATCTTTGCAAAGGGACCCTTCAGTTTTCCAGGAGGTGTGAAGCTCGCCAAAGGACGTGACTTGCCTGCAGCAAAAAAGCCTGCCTGCTCGGAAGGGTTGTTGACGGTTGAATTGATGTGATTACCAATCAATTCTTTAGCAACCGTTCCGCCCCCTTTGTAGGGGATGTAGGTCATTTTGATGTCGAATTTCTTTTGCAGCATAGCTGTTACCAAAGAATCTTCGGCACCTTTACCCGTTCCGCCCATTTTCCAGGCATCTGCACCAGCAGCTTTAACCGCTTTCACATAATCATCAACGGTCTTGATATCGGTATCGGCATTCACCCAAAGCTGGAAGGTATCTTCCGCCATACGGGTAATTGGCGTGAATGTCTGAATATCAACACCCAAACCCGGTTGACGTAAAGGTGTGGTGTAGAGGCTGTTGAGTGTCGCCATGATCACATAAGGATCACCGGACTTGGCTTTCAGATAGCTCAGGGCTTCGGCACCGGAGCCGCCGCCTTTGTTCACCGGAATAAAAGGCTTTGGTGACAGCTTGTGCTTTTCAATGAGGCTTTGAATAAAGCGGGCAAGCTTATCTGCACCACCGCCTTTACCAGCCATAATCACAAACTCAACGGGCTTTCTTGGCTCCCATGCAGCCTTTGCAGATTTGCTATCCGCAAAACTTCCGAGCCCGACGCCAATTGCGACGCCCAAGCTCAATAACGATACGCCTAACTTTTTCATAATAGTCTCCCATTTTGTGTCATTACCACCCCGCCGCAATTTTTTTGCGATTAAACGAGGGACGCCAATACAAACAATCCAAAGCCTGTTTACACTTTAAATTGTTGACGCCATGCTTCGTGGCATTTGGTATACCACCAGATTATAGCCACAACTTTTTTACGGGCACAATCTATTTTGAAGAGATTCTTAGAAAAACCGGTTTAATTGTCGAAAAAGACGACTGGCTTCAACTGTCGCACAATGCCCTAATCCTTTGGAATGCAATTGCAATCTTCATCCTCGACGAAAAAAACCTAACGATCGTTCATCATTGGTTTTTTTTCAGCGCCATCGGAAATCTAACAGGAATCAGCCTAATTACTTGTCGTTCCGTTTTTGGAATCCAGATGAGACCGGGCCTTCTTCAGCAGTATTCTCATCCGAGTCGTCATTCAGAATCCGCATAGCGGCACCATCCAAATCCTCAAACTGACCCGAGCGCAATGCCCACAAAAAACCACCCAACCCCAGGAACCCTAAAAAAAGCGCTGCCGGTATCAGATAAACCAGAACTTCCATCGTCTACCCTTTCGATCGGACTTTTAGACGCAGCGCGTTCAGGGTAACCAACAGTGATGAAGACGACATGGCGATGGCCGCAACCAATGGAGTGGCCAGACCAGCAACAGCCAACGGGACAGCACAAATATTGTAACCAATGGCGAGGCCAAAATTCTGGCGGACGATTCGATCAGCCTGTCTTGCCATCCGGATCGCCACCAGAACAGGAGCCAACTGATCCCCCTGGAACAACAGGTCAGCGGCTGTCTGGCTGACATCGGCTGCCGAGGTTGGCGAGAGCGAAGCGTGCCCGCTGGCCAGCGCCGGGGCGTCATTCAAACCGTCACCAACCATCAAAACCCGATGCCCCTGTGCCGCCAGTTCTTTCAGACGCGCAACTTTTCCGGCGGGCCCAATATTGGCGCGCCAGATGGATATGCCAAGGTCTCTGGCCACGGTGCCGGTTGGTGTCTCGCGATCCCCTGACAACAGTTCCACAGCCATACCAAGCTCTTTTAGTTTGGTAACCGTCTCTGCAGCGTCTTCGCGGAGCTGGTCTGAGAAAACAAAACGGACGGGCGCCTCATCGCCTTTAAGCATCCATGTTTCCAAATAGGGGTCTTGCGTTGTTGCCACCTCATGATCCGGAAACAGCCAGTCTCGACGCCCCAATTTCAGCGGAACGCCATCCACAGTGCCACTAAGTCCCTGACCGGGTTGCTCATGTACATCCTTAACCTGCGGCAATACATGATCGCCAGCGGCCCGCAGCAATGCCTGGCTCAGCGGGTGCCGGCTGTATCGCGCCAGCGCCGCCGCCATTGCAAGCTGATCATTGGAGACTTCCTGAGACGGCAGCATCTCAACACGGCCCTTGGTCAGGGTGCCGGTTTTATCAAAAACGATGTGATCACATTCCGCCAAGCGCTCAAGGCCATCCGCCGCTTTGACAATGATGCCGCGCCTGAGGAGTGCCCCCGTTGCAACCACCTGAACGACCGGCACCGCCAACGCGAGCGCACAGGGACATGTGATGATCAGCACCGCAATAGCCGCCATCACGGCAGGCTCCCACCCGGAAGACGTGAAGACCAACCAGCCGACGAAGGTCAATGCTGCAATGGCATGGACAATGGGCACATAAATCCGGGCGGCCCGCTCGGCGATACGTACATATTTCGCCCGCCCCTGCTCGGCAGCCTCAACAAGCCGGACGATTTCGCCCAGCACAGTGTCGCCGGAAACCGCGCTGATCTCAACTTTCAGGGGACTGCCGACGTTCAGCGTACCGGCATAAACCGCATCACCAATGCCTGCCCGCACAGGCAACGTCTCCCCATTCAACAGGCTGGCGTCAATTTCCGTCCGCCCCTCGACAACCACCCCATCAGCGGCAATCCGTTGGCCTGCCGCAACAAGCAATGTCATACCGGGCTCCAACTGATCGGCCGGCACCGAGCGCTCCTTTCCCTGTGCATCAAGAACAACCGCAGCATGGGCGTTCAGTGTCATCAGATGTTCGGCTGTTGATCGGGCCTGCGAACGGGCCCGCAAATCCAGATAGCGCCCGATCAGCAGAAAAAACAGCAGGCTGACCGACGCATCAAAATAGGCATGTTCGCCGCCTTCTATTGTCTGGTAAAGGCTCATTCCGGCGGCCAGCAGAACCGCCAGGGAAATGGGCACATCCATATTGACCCGACGGGCTTTTAAGGCGGCCAGTGCAGAACGGAAAAAAGGTTGTCCGGCATAGGCCACGGCGGGAAGCGCAATCAGAGCCGATACCCAATGAAACAGGGCGCGTGTCACCTCATCCATGCCAGAAAAGGCCCCGGCCCAGACGGCGACGGAAAGCAGCATGACGTTTGCCGCTGCAAAACCGGCAACCGCCATTGCCGATAATAACTGCCGACGCCCCTTGTCGTCCTGATCTTTTAACATCTCCGGATTATAAGGGGCCACCGGATACCCGAGCCCTGTGACGGTCTCAACAATCCTGAGACCAAGCTCCGCCCCGCCCCGCCATTCGACGACCAACCGACGAGTGCTCATATTAACCCGCGCCGAAAGAACACCCGCCAAAGCCAAGACCGCGCGCTCGATTTTGGAGATGCACGCCGCGCAGGATAAATTTTCGACCATCAGATGAAGGGAAGCGCAACCGTTGCGCTCGCTTTTCACAAAAGCTGTCGGATCGGTAACATCCCGACCTGCATTGGCAGCTGACTTTGGGCCTGCATACTGGTCATTGGCAGCCGTCGCCAGCCCAGACACCGGACAACATCCACCGCCAAAGCTCATCTCTTCTCCACCGGAATAGGCGTGCACCGTCATTCCGGCACCGACAGGTCATGAACTTTGTAGTAAACCCGTTTTCCATTTTGCATGGCGCTGATTTCCAGACGCCACTGACCTGCAAGCAAATTGGAAGCCGAGCCTTTGTATTGCCCCGGCTGGTCCTCAATCAGAACCAATTGCTGGTCAACGCCCGTACGGGCGGGGCGTATCAATTGGCCGCCCATTTCAAGACCGCGAACGGCGGCGCCCTCTTGATCCGTAATGGAGACTGTAATGCGCTGACCATCAGTCACCATAACATGGCTTTGCCAGCCGACGACCTTCTGGGCATTGGCATCGTCCAGCGTCTGATTGTATTTCACCCCTTTTTCGTAGGCATGATCCGTGCTTAGTCCCGGCCAGCTGGACAAGGCAAAATACAGAAAGGCCCCATTGACGGCAAAAATGACACCAAAAAATCCGAGCATGGCATAAAGCACTGTGCGGCCTGTTATCGGTCGATTGAGAATCATTTTCGTGGTCCTCTGAATATGGTGTCGTTAATGGCGCTCGTGTTCGAATTCAAGGGTCGCAGCACAAACCGGATGTCCGTGGAATCGTCGGCAAGCACTTCACTGGGCGCCGTGACCAGAAGCCGGAAACTATGTACACGGTCCGGTTTGACGGTGAAGTATGGCGTTGTCGATTCCGCCACATCTTCCGAACCGACAACTTTTAAATGCGCTCCGGCCAGACCTTCAATAGAGAGCATAAATGTGCGCTGCATGGGGGCCTTATTCAATATCTTAAAGGTATACCCGTTTCGCACCCGGCCATCCGACAGCGGAACAAACAGCGGATTGCGGTCATGCAGGACGCTGAGATCCAGATCCGACCGGTTCACCAGAGCATACAACATCACACTGCCGACAATGCCGATGGCGATCAGATAGATGAAGGTGCGCAAACGAAACAGGCGCACACCGGTGTCTTCGCCCCTGCGGCGCCGTTTTTCGCCAGCGATGGAGGCATACCCGATAAGTCCCGATGGTCGGCCAACCTTTGCCATGACGTCATTACAGGCATCAATGCACAAGGCGCAGGTGATACATTCAAACTGTTGGCCATCGCGAATATCGATGCCGGTTGGACAGACGGCAACACATTGGTTGCAGTCCACACAATCGCCCCGGTCTTCCCAGGACGCGCCTTTTTTATAGGCACCGCGCGGCTCGCCCCGGTCGGCCCGATAGGTCACGACCAGCGAATCCTCATCCATCATGCCGCCTTGAATGCGCGGCCATGGGCACATGTAGATACAGACCTGCTCACGCATCAAGGCGCCCAGCGAGAACGTCGTGAAGGTCAGCACGGCAATGGTGATGTAAGCAACCGGGGCGGCTTCCAGGGTCACCAGCTCTCGTGCCAGCGTTGGCGCATCCGCATAATAAAACACCCACGCGCCCCCAGTCAGGACAGATATGATCAGCCAAATCACAACTTTGGCCACGCGCTTCATGGCTTTTGAAAGATCGAGAGGTGCATTGTCGAGCCGGATACGCGCCGCCCGGTCCCCTTCAATCCAGCGCTCCACATAAATGAACAGGTCCGTCCATACCGTTTGTGGGCAGGCGTAACCACACCAGGCCCGACCGAACAGCGAGGTAATAAAAAACAGCCCAAGTCCGGCCATGATCAGCAGTCCGGCTAGATAATAAACTTCCTGAGGCCAAATTTCGATAAAAAAGAAATAGAACTTACGCGCTGGGAAATCGATCAGCACAGCCTGATCCGGGGCCCCCGGCCCGCGGTCCCAGCGCAGCCATGGCGTGATATAATAGACCCCTAGGGTGACAAACATTACCCACCACTTCAGGTTACGGAATGTCCCCCGGGCACGCTTCGGATGTATTTTCGTGCGCTTTTTATAAAGCGAACGGTTCTCTTTCTTGTTGACCGCCTTAACGTCAACCTGCTCGACATTAGGGGTTTGCTTCGTCGCGCCCATGGGTGCCTCCAGCCACACCTGGGCAAACGGCCCTTCTATCTGCCGCCGCCAAGGGAATGTACATAAACCGCCAATTGTTTAACAACAACCGGATCCAAAATTTTCCCCCATGCCGGCATCACGCCATTGCGGCTATTCGATACCGTATCGACAATTGCCGCCTTGTCACCTCCATACAACCAGATTTGATTGTTCAGACTCGGCGCCCCCAGTTCCGCATTCCCCACACCGCCCTCACCGTGGCAGGCAACGCAGTTGTCGGCGAACACCTCTTCGCCGCGCGCGACCGCTTCTGCGTCGGCCTCTCTGCCGGATATGGACAGCACATAATCCGCAACATCAGATATCTGCGCCCTTTCCAGAATTTCATCCTTGAAAAACGCCGGCATTGCCGACTGGTGAGCATCTTCGGAAGCGTCATTGCGCACACCATGGGTGATCGTGAAGTGGATATTCTCGATGGAACCGCCCCAAAGCCACTCATCATCGTTCAGGTTGGGATACCCCATGAACCCCTGCGCACCGGAACCATGGCACTGCGAACAATTAACTTTAAATGCAGCCCGACCACCGGCCATGGCAAATCCCAGCATCTCTTCATCCGTGCGAATCTGTTCAAGCGAGGCGGTTTCCAGCTTATCCAGATATTGTTTCTGGGCGGCTTTCGCGTCAGCCACCGTCTTTTCGACTTCCGCCCGCGAGCTGTAGCCAAACACGCCTTTGGTGTAGGAACTGACCAAAGGCCAGGCCGGATAAACAATCATATAACCAAATGACCAGATAATCGTCGCGTACAGGATCGTCAGCCACCAGCGCGGTAACGGATTGTTCAGTTCCTGAATGCCATCCCATTCATGGCCCGTGGTTTCCAGGCCCGATTTTTCATCAATATGTGGATCAGACACGGCTCAATCCTCCCTTAACGGTATACGGGACGCTTTTTCAAACTTCTCGCGCGCACTGGGCCTGAGCGCATAGATCAGCATGCCAATAAAAAGAATGAACAGATACAGAAGTCCCCATGTCTGGGCGATGTAGGATATTTTTTCAAAGGTCATTGTCTGGCTCCTAACGCAAATTTTCATCGGCCTTGTAGACCGAAAAATCAACCATGGTTCCCAACACCTGCAAATAGGCAATCAGTGCATCCATTTCCGTCGGTGCTCCGGGTTTGCCGTCAAAGTTCCGCGAGATAGCGCCGGGATAGCGTTCCATAAGGGCATCGACATCATCCGAATCCGGATCAATCTGCGCCAGCAAGTCGGCTTGCGCGCTGGCGATCATTCCCTCTGAATAAGGCACGCCGACCATGCGGTTGGTATCCAGATGTTTGGCGAGATTACGTTGATCCAGCGGCGTTTCCGCCAGGAATGGATATCCGGGCATGACTGATTCGGGCACCAGCGAACGGGGATCAATCAAATGCGTGTAATGCCACTCATCCGAATATTTTCCGCCAACCCGAGCGAGATCGGGTCCGGTTCGCTTCGAGCCCCACTGGAAGGGGTGATCATACATGCTTTCCGCAGCCAGGCTGTAGTGTCCGTAACGCTCCAGTTCGTCACGCAAAGGGCGGACCATCTGGCTGTGACAGTTGTAGCAGCCTTCCCGGATATAGATATTCCGGCCCGACAATTCGAGCGGCGTATAGGGTCTCACCCCCTTTACCTTTTCGACCGTGCTTTCCAGATAAAACAGCGGCGCAATCTCGACCAGGCCACCAATGGAAACAACGACCAATATACAAACCACCATCAAGATGGAGTTACGTTCCAGTTTTCCGTGGTTTATCATGACACGGCTCCTTGTACCTGACCTTGTGGGGTTTCGGACTCATCCGTCTCATAGGGTTGCTCTTCACGCATGTCCCCGCGGCTGGTTCGATAGACATTGTAGGCCATGACCAGGGACCCGGTCAGGAACAACAGCCCGCCAACGCCCCGGATGATATAGAACGGATGCATGGCTTCGACGGTTTCCGCAAAGGAATACTGCAGAAAGCCCAGACTGTCGTAGGCACGCCACATTAGCCCCTGCATGATCCCTGAGACCCACATGGCGGCGGCATAGAGAACAATCCCCGCCGTCGCCAGCCAGAAATGCCACGAGACCATGCGTACGGAATAAAGACGCGACGTTTTGAAAACCAGCGGAGCCAGATAATAAATGGCACCAAAGCTCACAAGACCAACCCAACCCAAAGCACCGGAATGCACGTGACCTATGGTCCAGTCCGTATAATGGCTAAGCGCATTCACTTCCTTGATCGCCATCAATGGCCCTTCAAAGGTGCTCATGCCATAGAAGGCGATGGAGACCGCCAGCAAACGCAGGATCGGATCCGTACGCAGCTTGTCCCAGGCACCGGTTAACGTCATCAGGCCATTGATCATGCCCCCCCAACTGGGCATCCACAGCATGATTGAGAAGGTCATACCCAGCGTCTGCGCCCAATCCGGCAAGGCCGTGTAGTGCAGATGGTGGGGCCCAGCCCAGATGTAGAGGAAGATCAGCGACCAGAAGTGGACAATGGATAACCGATAGGAATAGATCGGGCGCTTCGCCTGTTTGGGGACGAAATAATACATGATGCCAAGGAAACCGGCCGTCAGGAAGAAGCCCACAGCGTTATGGCCGTACCACCACTGGGTCAAGGCATCCTGTACGCCGGACCAGAGAATATAGCTTTTGGAACCGGCGAAGCTGACCGGGACCGTCAGGTTGTTGATGATATGCAACATGGCGACGGTAACAATAAAGGCCAGATAGAACCAGTTGGCCACATAGATATGGGGCTCTTTGCGTTTCCAGAGGGTTCCCAGAAAGACCAGCAGATAGACCACCCAGACAACGGTCAGCCAGATATCCACATACCATTCCGGTTCGGCATATTCCTTGCTCTGTGTGACACCCAGCAAATAGCCGGTGGCCGCCAGAACGATGAACATCTGATAACCCCAGAATACAAACCAGGGTGCCCAGTTGCCGGCAAGGCGGGCCTGACAGGTGCGTTGGACCACATGAAAGGAGGTCATCATCAGGACGTTACCGCCGAAGGCAAAAATAACGGCGGACGTATGCAAGGGGCGCAGACGACCGAAGTTTGTCCACGGCAAATCAAAATTCAAAACGGGAAACGCCAGTTGCGAGGCGATCACCACGCCAACCAGAAAGCCGACAACGCCCCAGAATGTGGATGCGATGAGACCCGCCTTCACAACCCCGTCGTTATAGACCAATTCCCCTTCAGCAGGTGCCAATCGGGGCGCGGCGACACTGGCCCTGACAACCCAGAACCCGGCAAGAATACTTCCTGCAAAGAAAATCAAACCATGAATATACATGGCCGTATCCTGAGCATAGGCGGCGAAGGTTAACCCGATCGCTGCACAAAGCCCAATCACCAATAGAATAAACCCCATCATCTAGGAATCCCCTTAACCAAGGTCGTATAACCGCTTGTGGGCGTGCCAAGCGTAACACAACTGAAGCCCACATTGAATTTGTTGTATAATGTAACTTTTCTTTGAAAGAATTGATTCAGATCAAAGGGTGCCCATAAAGACAGCGCCCGCTTATCTGGACCCGGTCCGGCGCTCGGCCCAAAACAGAACCCCGGCAAAAAGCGCGAACACAGCAAGCAATAGCCCTGAGGCAATCATTTGTTCCGTTGTCATAACAGTCTCCTGAAAAATTCATGTGAAGACTGTATAAGGACACAGCACTGTACCCTCATTGACTTAGGTCAATGAGGCCGGAACAAATCTGGTACCGTTTTACGTTTGTTCCTCAAGTGGATGGAGTTGGGGCGGGTTAATACCCTTCGGCGATATCCGACAAAGCGTCGCGGTCATTCACCGAAATGCTGCGGTCCGTATCCATCGTCAGCACACCGCTTTTACGCAGGCGGGTCAGAGTCCGGCTGACCGTCTCGGTCGTTAATCCCAGGTAGTCGCCAATATCGTTACGACTCATGGGGAATGCAACTGGGTTCTCAGGCTCTCCGCGTCGGTGGGCCCGTTCCGAAAGCATAAGAATAAACGAAGCAATACGCTCTTTTGCTGTTTTACGACCCAGCATCAGGATTTGCTCCTGTGCTTCCGCCAATTCAAATCGGGCCATGGTCAATAACCGTTTTTCGAGGCTGGGATGCGCATTCATCAGTTTGTCGAGTTTCGGTTTTTCAAATCGGCACAAAGCAACCCGATTGACGGCTTCGGCGCTGTAGATATATTCGTCACTGTTCGCCAGACCGACAAAATCGCCAGCAAACAAAAAACCCGTAACCTGCCGGCGGCCGTCAGGCAACAACTTATAGAGCTTGAGACAGCCGGACGTCAGATTATACACATTCTCCGCAGGCTCTCCCTCGTCGAAAAGCGAATCTCCCGGGCCGAGATTCGTGTGGTGAAGAATCGCGTCCAGTTCACCCAGGTCACCATCCTCAAGAGCGGAGCATACGGCTAAGCGCCGTACGGCGCAGGCCGCACAAGGTGAATTTCCGGTCTTCTCACGCGGCAAGGCGCTCGACAGACTTTCCATCTCAGGCAATTGTAACTTGGGCATTTGCCCCCTCTCTCCCATTTGGCGGTAAAGGCGATAGCCTTTCAACCCTCACAAGATATACCTGAGAGCCCCAAATTTAAAGACCACAACCCCGTTTATATAGGCTGAATTGCTTTAATGTGCCAGCAATAAGGGTATTTTGTCGTCTTCCAGCATATCACGTGTCACTCCGCCAAACAGGCTTTCGCCAAGCGCACTGTGCCCATATGCACCCATAATGAGCAGGTTCGCGCCTTTCTCAAGGCTGACGTCAACCAAGGCTTCAGCGATGCTTTTCCCCGAGGTTTCCCGGGAGCATTGTTCCGCCTTCACGCCATGTCGAGCCAAATAACGGCAAGCTTCATCAACACCCATCCCAGGCTCGGAATCACCTACTGCAATGACATACACATTTTGGGCGTATATGAGAAAGGGCATGGCGAGTGCGATGCTATGCGCCGCTTCACGCGACCCGTCCCAGGCAACAACGATGGAATCAAAGCGTCCGCTTCCTGATTTTTCCGATAGCACCAAAACAGGCCGACCTGTATCGAACAAAGCCGCTTCCAGTTGCACGGAATCCACACCGCCAATCTGATCAGCTGCTTTCGCCATGACAATCAGATCAAAAAGCCGCCCCCGATGAGCAAGGTCCCGGTTATCATTGCCCTGCACCAGATTGTATGAGAGAGCCAGTCCTTTGTGCGACAGGGTTTCCTGAGAGTCGGGTGCAACGGGAGTGATTTTTTCTTTTTCGCAAAAAGACTCAAACTGCGCTCTGGCGTTAGCAGTTCTTTTATCAGCCTCTTCTTTCATGATAGCGAAGACTTCCGATGCAGCTATCAGGCTGCCGCCCATATCCATCGTCGGCAATGCATCTTCAATAGATTTCTCAATGTGCAGGACTTCTACATAAGCTTCATGAACCGCACCAATATCGGCGGCCGCCTTGATTACGTCAGCCGATCCCGGCCCACCGTCGACATAAGCCAGAATTGATTTGAACCAAGATCCTGACACTTCACCTTTTTGAACTTCTTTGACCAACTCTTTTACGCCCATGACATTCGCCGCCCATTCGTTTGGATAGAGTTGAATTTCCGCCGATTGTAAAATCGACGCATTGATTCAGGTCAATGCCTTTCGAAATCATCCCCGGCAAAATAAAATGGTTCGGAGCTATCCCGATGACTTTCGTGGTGGCTGTATTGTAGTCAGTGAATTTCAAGCTGGAACTGGTTGTGGTTCCTCCAGCACCACCCAACCTGTCTGGCTTATACCCCGGTTCGCCATGTGACGAGCCGGGGTTTTTCACGACAACGATGACGTTTGACTTTAATCAAGGCAGCGCCCTCAATAGGCGCATAGGGTTTCGCAATGGCAGACAATCTTCTCGATCGATACGGTGGCCCCGTACCCAGATACACCAGCTACCCGACAGCGCCACATTTTCATGATGGCATCACCTCCGGGCTTTATGAAAACTGGCTGTCCGAACTCCCGACATCTGAACCGGTCTCGCTTTATTTGCATGTCCCCTTTTGTCAGAGCATGTGCTGGTATTGCGGCTGCCAGACAAAAATTGTGAACAAATACGCACCGATCAATGATTACGCGCATTTCCTGGCCATAGAGATTGAGCGAGTTAGCCAACACCTGGGAAGACGCCAGCCCGTTTCGCATATCCATTGGGGCGGCGGCACCCCGACGATGTTATCGCCGGAGGATTTTGCGGCCCTGATGGCGCGTCTTCAAACCCAGTTCAATATCCGCCACGATGCGGAAATCGCCATAGAGATCGACCCGCGCAGCCTGACCGGCGAGATGATCAACACCCTCGCCCGCACGGGCATCAACCGGGTCAGCCTCGGCATTCAGGATTTCAACCCATCCGTTCAGCAGGCGATCAACCGTCACCAAAGCTTTACGCAAACAAAAGCGGTTGTCGATGAACTGCGCCGGTCTGGAGTTCGCCAAATCAGTCTGGACCTGATGTATGGCCTGCCCAGACAAACACAAGACGATGCCCGGCGAACAGTAGATCTCTGCATTGATCTGGATGCCGATCGCTATTCGGTTTTTGGGTATGCGCATGTGCCGTGGATGAAGTCCCATCAGAAACTCATCAATGATAACGATTTGCCGGACGGCCCCGAACGCATGGCCCAGGCCCAGGCGATCGCCGACCAGTTGCAAAGTCACGGTTATCTGCCGATCGGGCTAGATCACTTTTCCCGGCCCGACGACACCATGGCCAAGGCTCTCGATTCAGGCAAGCTGCGGCGCAATTTTCAGGGGTATACAACGGACACGGCCAATACGCTTATCGGCTTCGGCGTCTCCGCTATTGGCCGCTTACCACAAGGCTATGTGCAGAACCTGTCCTCCGAGCGTCAATACAAGCAAGCCCTTAAGCAAGGCGGCCTTCCCGTCCAGCGCGGTTTCGCCCTGTCGCCCGAAGACGCCTTGCGCCGTCGGATTATCGAGTGCCTGATGTGTGACCTCTCTGTCGACTTGGCACATCTCTGCCAACAGACATCAACAACTGTTTCGCAGTTTGCGGAGGAACTGGCGCAGCTTCAGCAGATGCAGACAGACGGGCTTGTCTGTGTAGAAGGCAACCACATTCAGGTGACCGAAACGGGTCAACCCTATATCCGCAGCCTGTGCGCCGTTTTTGACCAGTATCTGGAAACAGGAAAAGGCCGTCATTCCCTTGCCGTATAAAATTTTGGATATTGCCCATGACAAATCACGCCGCCCCTCTGGCTTTTGACGGAAAGGCTTTCTTTTCCTACGGATTCCGACCTTTTTTTCTGTTTGCCTGTCTTTATGCCATGCTGGCCATGGCGGCATGGCTGCTCTGGATTGGCATCCACGCCATGGGTGGTGAGATCGAAATGATCGGTAGCGCGCTGCCACCCCACATCTGGCACGCCCATGAAATGTTGTTTGGGTATGTCATGGCGGTAATCGCCGGGTTTTTCCTGACCGCCGTTCCCAGTTGGACGGACACGCGCCCTGTACAAGGTCACGCACTGATGGGGCTGGTTACGCTTTGGCTTTCCGGACGTCTGGCCATCTGGTTGTCGGCCGGTCTGCCCGGATGGCTTGTTGCCGCACTGGACCTGGCTTTTATCCCGGCCCTGTTCAGCCTTGTCCTGTTTGCCCTGACAAAACGCTGGTCAAAACGAAACCTCATTTTTCTGCCCATTCTGGCGCTACTGTTTTTTGGTAATGTCCTGGTTCATGGTGAACTGCTGGGCTGGTTCTCCGATACCCTCACCCTTGGTCATCGCCTGACTCTGGATACAGCGCTGCTGCTTATCGTTCTTATTGGCGGTAGGGTGATCCCTGCGTTCACGACCAACGCCTTGCGCAATACCGGGCATAGCCTGCTCCCCATCACACGCCAGCCCGTTGAAGTGCTTGCCATTGCCTCCATGATCGCTCTGCTTATCGCCAACGCCCTTGAAGCCCCGTCCATATGGATTGGGGGAATTTCCCTGACCGCAACCGTGACCCATTTCATACGCTTGTCCGGCTGGCGTACATTACAGGTTCTGGGTCGTCCCATTGTCTGGGTTCTGCATCTTGGCTATCTGTGGCTGATCATTGGCTTTGCCCTGATCGCTGTCTCCGCATTTAGTGACCTTCTGTCTGAGGTGACAGCGCTGCACACCTTAACAATCGGTGCCATCGGAACGCTGACGGTCGGCGTGCTTACCCGTGCCGGGCTTGGCCATACGGGCCGCGAAGTCGTCGCGTCGAAGCCCATTATAACGGCTTATCTTCTTTTATCCGCCGCCACTATCCTGCGCGTCATCACGCCGGTTTTCCTGTTTGAATTTTACAATGAAGCCATGCTCATTTCCGGCCTGCTGTGGATCATGGCCTTCAGTGCATTGGTCTGGATTTACTACCCGATCCTAACGACACCGCGGAAAAGTTCAGCCTGAGGTTCCCGTTTTCAAGCCGACTGCTGATCCTCATCGGCATCAGTGATACAGAAATTGGCTAGCACGGCGACATCCTGAATAATCACACGCTCTTGTTGGGTTTCAACACCAAGCTTTCTGAGCCGTGCCAAAATCCGTGAAAAACTCTCAGGCTGCATCCCAAGCCGGTGTGAAATCAGTGATTTGTCGTAGGGCAGAAACACCACCGCCGGACCGTCCTGCACCGCGCAAAGCTTCAGCAGAAATTCTGACACCCGCTGCAGAGCTGTCCGGGTTTTCAGTTGCTCTACCTCGGTGACCAGATTGTGCATGTGCCGCGACATGGAGGCCAACATGTTAAAGGCGATTTCCGGTGTATCCCTGATCAGTTGGCGAACCACAGAGGTCCGGATCGGCAGCAGGCGGGCATCGTCAACAACTTGTGCACTTGCCGGATACCCCTGATCGAGAAAGGCCACTGCTTCGGCAATGCTTTCCCCCTGTGTGAACACCCCCAAGACCGCAACTTCTCCGTCTGGTGTTTCCCGAAAGACCTTCACCCAGCCTTCCAATACCATATAAAACAACTCCGACGGATCCCCCCGTAGAAACAACATATCGCCTTTTGCATAATTGCGCGGAAAAGCGCCATGCAGCATTTTTTGCAAAATATCGGACGACAGATTCGCGAACAAAGGGTGCTTTTGAATCACGCCCAGATCTTTATCCGACAGCATTCGAACCTCTCCCCCCGTCTTCCGATAATAAAACTGACAGAAGCATGCCGTCTTCCCCGATCGATTCCAAGGATTTTCCCAGATTGTTCAATGATCTGTGTGACCCGCCACCACCGATCATGTACATTTGAGCTCTCTGATCTCCCCAAAAAGAAGAGTTCCATGCCACGCATTACCCTTATTCACGCAACGCCGCTCGCCGTTCAACCTGTCAACATGGCTTTCGCCGCCGACTGGCCGGAGGCCTCTGTTTTCAATCTGCTTGAGGATTCCCTGGCGCCCGATCTGGCGGCGGATGGGCAACTGACCGAAACCATGTTTAACCGGTTTGAGAATCTGGCGTCTTACGCCAAGGATACAGGCGCTGACGGAATTCTTTTCACCTGTTCGGCCTTTGGCCCTGCCATTGAACAGGCGGCTCAAAAAGTCGCGCCCATACCCGTCCTCAAACCCAATGAGGCGATGTTTCGTGAAGCTGTCCAGTCATACAGAAAACTGGGCATGATAGCGACTTTCGGACCCAGTCTGCCCCCTATGGAAAACGAATTTCAAGCCATGGCCCGTGCTCTTGGCTCTGAAGCAACGTTGGAGACCGTCCTCACGGAAGAGGCCATGCGGCACCTGGCCGACGGCCACGATGGCGCGCACAACAAGCTGGTCGCGGAAGCCGCAAAACGCCTTGACCATTGTGATGCGATCATGCTGGCGCAATTCTCCATGGCTCAGGCAAAACCGGAAATCGAGGCCTTCTACGAAAAGCCCGTACTCACCAGCCCGGCAAGCGCCATTGCGTCCCTGAAGGCCAGCCTGACTTAGGCTGTTATCGGAATGGAGTGATAAACCACGTAACCACCCAGACACAGCGTCCATACACCAACGGCACCCTGGATGCTGCGATTGGCCCAGGTGAGCGCCTGCGCCGAATAACGCAAAGGGACGGCAATAACAGCGGATAGAGCCGCCATGCCAAAAACCGAGCCGACGCCGAACAGCGTCACGTAGCCCAATCCGACCAGCGGTGATTCCACCGTTTGTGCCGTCAAAATAAGCAACGCCGCCGATCCGGCCAGTCCGTGCATCATGCCGACCAGTAAGGTCCGCCAGGGCAGTTTTTTCGCATGCGTATGGTCATGCGACATTTCCCGATGCGCACCGGTCTCACCCGCGTGAGAGTGGGCATGAATGTGGGTTGGCTCAGCGCCATGACGGTGAAAATGGAAATGCACCCGTTCGCGAACCAGTTGCACCAGCAGATGCCCCCCCAAAAAAACCAGCATCACACCAACGATTGTTTCCAGCCAAGCGGATGTAGTTTCGGATATTTCCATACCCAGAAAAAAAGCCCCACCGGCCAATAACATTAATGTCAGGGTATGTCCGACCCCCCAAACGGCCCCATGCGAAATAATTTTCCGGGCTGTGGTCTGGCGCGCTGCGATGGAGGATACTGCGGCCACATGGTCCGCTTCCAACGCATGTTGCATGCCGATAAAGAGACCAAGGGTGAGAATGGAAAGCATATATAGGGAACCTTTATTTTTTTGTTTGTGACATTTCGTCAGGACAAATTATCGATGGGGTAACGGCTTGAGAACGGTGACTCTACAGGACACATGCCCTCAAAAACAGCCCCTAATTACTCACCACGGCCATGTTGTAACCGGCAGTTCGGCTTCATGTGTTGCAATGTTTTCATCCAGGGCATCGCGTTTCATCAAACCACTTTGCGTATCAATCTGACTGACCACACCGGCAGCATTAACCGTCGCCGCTCTTAACGACTGGCTGGCAGATTGTCCCATGGCAATAAAACCACTGAGTGTCGAAATGAAGGCATCCCCGGCACCGGCAGTGCCCTTCGGCTCAACCCGCAAGGCCGGGCAGTGATGCACGCCCGTTTCGTCAGCCAGATAAGCCCCTTCCGTACCGTCAGTGACCAGTACCCGGTCCGCACCGGTTTTGCGGATTTCGCGCAGGAAATCAACCAGCTCCATATCAAATCCGCCAAATGACAGGCCAATGCGCATAAGCCGTGGCTCATCGGCATCGTCGGGATGGTGCAGCGCCTCCTCAGGACTCCCCTGGGCACGGGCCGTCAGCGCTGGCACCAGCGATTCCGCCTCGACCCGGTTGATCGCCAGCAGATTGATTTTTGACAGGCTGTCCAGAAAAGGCGACGCCCGGGATGTCAGCTGGCGGATGCCCGGATTGACGGCGACAAACGCTCCAACCTCATGCCCCGTTCGGACGATAAGCGGGAAACAATCAGCGGAACGATTGCTCAGGTTTGTCACATAAACCAGATCAAACCCGTTGAATTTTTCTGCTGTAACCTCTTCAGGCTGCAACAGGGTATTGGTGCCACGCTGCGTGAAAATCGTGGCGTTTCGGTCGTGCGAGGAGACCATAACCGATGTGCCTGTCGGCATTTCGTCGGTTTTTATGACATGACTTTGACCGACGCCTTCTTCGCTCAGGCAAGCCAACACCTTTTCACCACTGTGGTCATGGCCAATCTTGATAAGAGCCGTAACGTCTATGCCCAGCCGTGCCATCGACACCCCGGCATTCACGGCACCACCACCGATATGACTGGTAATGCTTTCCGCCTCGACCTTGATTCCCTGCTCCAGCAACAGGAACGACGATGTTGCATTATGCATCGTCATCCGTTCCACATTGCGGTCTGCAACCAGAACAATCGTATCAACAACGGCCGAACCGATGCACAGAGCACGCATGATCATTTTCCTTTTGCGCTATATGAATGCCTTCCGCCTTTTTATCGCATCCCTGCAGTAGGGGCCATCACCCGATTGATTTATTTTCAACCAAAGCGCTTGTCGATTCGCACAGGCAAGCCGATGCGCCAATAAGCCCCGCATGTTCCGACATCACCAGATAGGTCGGGATTTTTTCAAGCGTCTGGGTCAACCGTCCCTTCGCTTCAAAACGTGCCCGAAACGCCGACTTGGCCAGAGCTTCGTGGACCCGGGGAATGATTCCACCGGCAATATAGACCCCGCCCCAACTGTTGAATGCCAGAGCCAGATCCCCGGCAACGGTGCCCAGACAGGCAAAAAACATCGCAAGGGTCTCTTCACAAACCTCAGAGGTTTCATTCAGGGCTCCGGAGACGATTTCCGCTTCCGTTCTCTCAATCAGTTCGCGGCCATCTATGGCATGCAGCGCCTCATATAAATTGCGCAGCCCGGCACCGCACAGGATTCGCTCCGCCGATACACGGCCAAATTTTTTGAGTAAAACCTGATACACTGCCAGTTCCCGGGCAGATGACGGAGAAAAACCCATATGCCCACCTTCGCTCTCGATAATCAGATGGCCGTTTACACTGGGGACGGCTGCCGCAACCCCCAGTCCGGTCCCCGGTCCAATGACCAGCTTTGCGCGCCCTTCCATCGGGGTCCCTCCGCCAACGGGAAGCAAATGGACATCAGGAAGATATGGGATTGCCGCTGCCTGTGCCTTGAAATCGTTAACCAGCAACAGCCGCTCAAGGGCAAGGTCATCGCGGGTCTGTTCCACGGAAAAGGCCCAACCGCCATTTGTCAGGCTGACCCGGTCCCCTTCAATAGGGCCAGCAAAAGCAACGCAAGCTCGGGTTCTCCCGGCAATTCCATGGCTTCGCATAAAGTGCCGAAATGCATCTGAAATATGCTCGAAATCCTTAACTTTCAGAGTTTCCATATCTTCGACTTCAGCCCTGCCGGGTTGAGCCAAGGCGAAACGCGCGTTGGTCCCGCCAACATCGGCGACGATATAGGGCATCGGCGTCTTCAAATTCAGGCCCTCACAGACGGATACCCGCATCAACCCATTGCCCGCCTGCGGCACTGGAACGAACAGCCGCTTCGATAAAGACAACACCGCGTGTCCCGTCTTCAACACTGGGATAGGTCGTGGTCAGGGGATTTGGCGGGCGGTTTTCAAGGCGGGCGGAAATGGCCTCGGCAATATCCGAATAAAGATTGGCAAACCCTTCCAGATAGCCTTCCGGATGGCCGGCCGGAACCCGCGTCGCATGGCCCGCCACATCGCTGGAGCCGCTGCCGCCCCGGGTAATCCGTTGAGGTGTTTCACCGAGCGGCGTGAATTGCAGATAATTGGGGTTTTCCTGCTCCCAGAACAGGCCCGCCTTGTCGCCATAAAGGCGGATGCGCAGAGCGTTTTCATTGCCTGGCGCGACCTGGCTTGCCCACAGCATGCCGCGTGCGCCGCCTGCATAGCGCATCAGGATATTCACGTTGTCATCCAGTTGTCGACCGTCGACAAAACTGGTCATATCCGCACACAGCGATTCCAGTTCAAGACCGGAAATAAAGCTGGCCAGATTGAAGGCGTGGGTCCCGATATCACCAATGCAACCGCCGGCGCCGGAGCGCGCCGGGTCGACCCGCCATGCCGCCTGCTTATGGCCGCTGTCTTCCAGCTTGGTTGTCAGCCAGTCCTGCACATATTCCACCTGCACGATGCGGAGGGTCCCAAGTTTGCCATTTTGGACCATCTCGCGCGCCTGGCGCACCATGGGATAACCGGTGTAATTATGGGTCAGTCCGAAAACCAACCCCGTATCCTTTACAAGCTGCACCAGCTTTAGGGCGTCTTCCGATGTGTTCGTCAGCGGTTTGTCACAAATCACATGAATGCCCGCTTCCAGAAAGACCCGGGCCGCATCAAAATGCACATGGTTTGGGGTGACGATCGCCACCACGTCAATGCCGTCATCGCGCGCCGCTTCCGCCGTCGCCATTTCCTGATAGGATCCATAGGCCCGGTCTGGCGCGATGCGCAGTTCTTCTGCGGATGCCTTGGCTCGTTCCGGATCGGACGACAAGGCCCCCGCCACCAGCTCATATGCATCATCCATGCGGGCCGCCAGACGATGAACAGCACCGATAAAGGCGCCTTGTCCACCCCCCACCATGCCAAGGCGCAACCGTCGCCCGACCCGATTACCAGAACTTCCGTCGTTAGCCACTAGCCAGTCTCCCCATTTTTTTGCTGTCTGCTCTAGCTTAACCCGAGCATGCGGCGGTTGGCCTGTTCATCAGTTCCGCCATCGGCAAAATCGTCAAAGGCCTTTTCCGTTACCCGGATAATGTGGTCGCTGACGAACTGTGCCCCTTCACGCGCCCCGTCTTCCGGATGTTTCAAACAGCATTCCCACTCAACAACGGCCCAGCCTTCGTAGTCATGGGCTGCCAGTTGCGAGAAAATACCGCTAAAATCGATGGTGCCGTCACCGAGTGATCTGAAGCGCCCGGCCCGGTCGACCCAGGACTGGTAACCCCCGTAAACCCCCTGCTTTGGTGAGCGCACAAACTCGGCGTCCTTCACATGGAACATCTTGATGCGCTCATGGTAGTGCTCGATAAAGCCAATATAATCAAGCTGCTGCAGCTCAAAGTGGCTGGGGTCATAAAGAATATTGGCGCGCGGATGGTTGTTGACGCGCTCCAGAAACATTTCAAACGTCACGCCATCATGCAAATCTTCACCGGGGTGGATTTCATAACAGACATTCACCCCCGCCTCATCAAAGGCATTGAGTATGGGCGTCCAGCGTTTGGCCAGTTCATCAAACGCCGTCTCGACCAAACCCGCCGGGCGCTGTGGCCACGGATAAAAATACGGCCAGGCGAAAGCGCCTGAAAAGGAAGCGTGATCGGTTAGCCCGAGATTTTGAGAAGCTTTCGCCGCCTTCATCATCTGGTCAATGGCCCATTCGGTGCGGGCCGCCGGATTGCCGCGCACATGCGGAGCAGCAAAACCGTCAAACGCCTCGTCATAGGCCGGGTGAACAGCCACCAGTTGGCCCTGCAGATGGGTCGACAGCTCCGTCAGTTCAACGCCGTTTTCGGTAAGCGTGCCTTTAATTTCGTCGCAATAATCTTTACTGGTCGCAGCCTTTTCCAGATCAAACAGCCGACCATCCCAGCTTGGCAATTGAATGCCGACATAGCCAGCGTCCGCCATCCATTTTGCAATGCCCGGAAGTGTGTTGAACGGCGCCTCATCACTGGCAAACTGCGCCAAAAAAATGGCAGGTCCCTTCATGGTCTTCATGGAAATATCCTCCCTGTGTCTATGTCCTGTCTGATAGACACGCCTCAGTGTTTCTTTTTCATTGTTCTATAACATAAGGAGAGGTGATGGCTACCTATTTGCGATCCCAGGCGATGATGAAGCCTCAGGAACGCGGACCTGGCTGCGAATATACATCTGGCTAGTCCAGTCGCAGGTGGAGATTGCCCTAATACGTGCAGGTGCCCGAGCCTAGGACGCGCCGAGCAATTTGTTAACGCTTTTCATGAGACGCACCCGGTCAATGGGTTTTCCTACATAGGCATCACAGCCAGCCTCATGGCCCGCATCGCGATCCCCCTGAGAATCGTAGGCGGACAACGCGATGATAGGAATGGCGTCTGTTGCAGCGTCGTTTTTCAAATGCGCAATGACTTCCCAACCGGTTTTAACAGGCAAGCTCATATCCGTGATAACCAGATCTGGGAGCTTCTGGGTCGCTTGCTCAATAGCAGATTCGCCATCAGAGACGCTTATGACCTCATGCCCGGCGCCTTCCAGAATAGCAACCACCAACTGCAGAACGGAAACATCATCTTCAACGATCAAAATGCGGGACATTTTGTCTACTCCTAACCTGCCAATTCAAACCGACGAACCCTACCTTTAGCCCCCATTGAAGTATGGTGGACCTGACGTTGCACATCAACAGCAAGATCGAGTTCTTTGGATCAGGAGGTGTTATTACTAGTTGGACTTGCTCCGCAGGACGAAACGGCCGTCAACAAGGTCTTCAAAGACATCTTCCATCTCGGGATGGCTGATCGGTTCATCCAGTTCATCATCATCAACCAGATTCTGCTCGGAGACATAAGCCACATAAGGCGCCTTGTCCGGGGCTTCCGCAAACAGGTGATAAAAGGGCTGATCTTTGCGGGGCCGTGAGCTTTCGGGAATGCTCTCGTACCATTCATCGGAATTGGCGAAAACCGGGTCGACATCAAAGATAACGCCGCGGAACCCGAAAATCCGGTGTTTCACCTGATTGCCAATCGGATATTTCGCCGTCGCATTGACACGTGGAAAGGCGTCTTCCACCGAGACGATTTCAATATCTATTTGAGAATCCATGTTCATTTAACTAAGTGTGAATTTCCGTTCAGAGACGTCAATAGGGAGCCCAAGCTCCCCATTCCGTGATATATGAATATACCCAAGGCCTGTAAAGGCCCGTTTTCTCTTTAGGCCGCAATCCCGCCGGAACGCCAAACTGTGGTTTCCTTGCACGACGGACAGACCCGTTCGCCAATATGGCTCGACATGAAATCATTGTGGCACATAAGGCATTTACGATTTTTCTTTACATGTTCCCTATCGGATTCTGGCTTTTTTGTATCAACGCGCCGCGATGCCATTACGCTGCCTCCTTCAAACTAAATTCATCCTCATCCCGACGCTTCAAGAGCAAAGCACCAAGCATTAACAATTCTTCCGCTTCATCCTGGAATTCGCACGCAAGCGCCGGCACAGCCGTTTCAGCTTTACCGATTAACTCACCTGCTGATTCCGCGATGTAGCGGATCAGGTCCTTATTGTACATCTAACTAACTCCGAATTTCAAATTTGCACTTTTATTACACCAATTCGATTCAAGATGCGACAACTTTTTGGGTGCAGTGCAATAAATATATGATGTTTTCGTCATAATAATGGCGAATTTGTGCTCATTTCGGCGCGACCACACGCATTACCGATAAAAAAAGCGAGTCTTCTCGCCTAACGATAGAGGGCCATTTTTATTCGCGCGAATACGATGCCTTGGGACATTGACGCAAATCCAGCGCAACCTTGTCCAAAAAAGCTTCACGTTCCATACACCCGCCTAAAAGGGCATTTGGTATCCTGGAAAAGTCCGCCAACAGGATACGACGGACATCTTCTTCCGATTTGCTGAGTTCATACTGGATTGCAGTTCTCATTACCTTCCCTTCCCACTTCATGTGGATTTCGGGAAAGGTTACAGGGCAACCTTTAAAAGAGTCTGAATCGGTATGGTTAATTTAAATTCACCTTTGCCCGCAACCGGACACGTTCATAAACCACTGAACGACAGGCTTCGATAATGGATTTGGCATCAATGCGATAGGCTTCGTATAAATCAAGACTGTCACCGGATTGGCCGAAGTGCTCAACGCCAAGGCTTTCCGTGCGTTGTCCGCGGACCGAGCCGATCCAGGCAAGGGTCGCCGGATGGCCATCGATAACGGTCACCAGACCGGCCTGGCGGGCCAGTGGGGCCAGCAAGTCCTCAATATGGGATTTCGCACCATAATTACCGGTCTGGCGGGCTTTTTGCGCCGCACTCCAACCCGCGTTCAAACGATCCGCCGAGGTCACCGCCAACAGACCGGCATCTGGATGCGTTTGGGTAATTTCCTGCCAGGCGGCAAGCGCTTCGGGAGCCATAACGCCGGTATAGATAATCGCCAGATCGGAACCGGGGGCTGGTTCTTTCAGCCAATAACCTCCCGCCAGAATCCCTTTGCGGATATTTTCGCCAAGGCTTCGCTCGGGCTGTTCCAGAGAGCGGGTCGAAAGCCTTAAATAAACCGAGCCACCTTCCTGATCACGCAGCCATTCCGATTCGGGCCCACCTTCGCCGTCGCGTTGGATGTAGTCAAAGGCCCATTCCATAATCACCGCCAGTTCATCAGCATAGGTCGGCTCAAACGTCGCCAACCCGTCCTGCGACATGCCAATCAACGGAGTCGCAATGGATTGATGTGCGCCGCCTTCCGGGGCCAGGGATATGCCGGATGGCGTGGCCACCAGAATAAACCGTGCATCCTGATAACAGGCATAATTGAGGGCATCCAGACCGCGCGAGATAAACGGATCATACAGCGTGCCCACGGGCAACAGCCGGGCATCAAACAGTTCTTCCGATAATCCCATGGCAGCCAGCATCAAAAACAGGTTGTTCTCAGCTATGCCCAGTTCGATATGCTGGCCGGAAGGTGATTTCTCCCACTTGATCGGCGAAGCGACCTTTTCCGTGCGGAAGGCATCTTTATGGGCTTGCCGTCGAAACAGGCCACGCTGATTGACCCAGCCCGACAGATTGGTCGAGACGGTCACATCGGGGCTGGTCGTCAGAATACGCGCCGACAGGTCATCCTGACGTTTTGCCAGGGCATTCATGATCTTGCCAAAGGTCACCTGGGTGGAGGTTTTCTTGTCACCCGTCGGCTCAATGGGCTTTACCGGAACCGGTGCACTTCGACGCTTGGGTTTATTTCGTTTTCGGAAAGCCACATCATCCAGAAAAGATTTCAAGAGCCCTTCATCCACATCAAGGCCACTGAACGGTTCCCATTCCGTACCATCCTCAATATTGTTGGCACGTTTGAAAACGCCCATTTGTTCCGGCGTCATCAGCCCCGCATGGTTATCCTTGTGACCGGCCAGCGGCAGGCCATAACCCTTGATGGTATAGGCGACAAAACAGGTGGGCGTATCGTCCGCCTTCGCCATTTCGAACGCCTCGAGGATACTTTCCATGTCATGACCGCCCAGATTGGTCATAATTTTATGAAGCATTGTGTCATCATAGCGGTTTAAAAACGCCTTCACACCCGGGGCTCCGCCAATATCGCGGCTCAAATGTTCGCGCCAGGCAGCGCCACCCTGAAAGGTGATGGCCGAATAGAGATCGTTGGGGCAGTCATCAATCCATTGCCGCACGGCCTCGCCGCCACTCCCCTTGAAGGCTTCCAGTTGCAGCTTGCCATGCTTTATATTGATGACGTTCCAGCCGACGGTTTCGAAAAAACTTTTGATTTTCTGGAACAGGTTGTCATTGACCACACCGTCCAGGCTTTGCCGGTTGTAGTCGATGACCCACCACAAATTCCGCACATCATGTTTCCAGCCCTCCAGAAGGGCCTCGTAAATATTGCCTTCATCCAGTTCGGCATCGCCCATGATCGCAACCATGCGGGCCGGCTCGGCAGCAGGCGCCAGCTTGTGGCGTTGCACGTAATCCTGAATGAGCGAGGCAAACAGCGTTACGCCAACGCCCAGACCGACAGAACCCGTGGAAAAATCCACATCATCGATATCCTTGGTGCGCGACGGATAGGACTGGGCGCCGCCCTTGCCTCGGAAGTTCTGGATTTTCTCCAGCGTCTGGTTGCCCAGCAAATACTGGATGGCGTGAAAGACCGGTGAGGCATGGGGTTTGACCGCAATCCGGTCGCGCGGATTGAGCACATCGAAATACAGCGCCGCCATCAATGTGGCGACCGAGGCGCAGGATGACTGGTGCCCACCAACCTTGATGCCGTCGCGGCTTTCGCGAATATGGTTGGCGTTGTGGATCATCCAGGACGACAGCCATAGAATCTTGCGCTCCAGCTCACCGAGGATCGTCAGCTTTTCAAGCGACGCCCCGGGCGGGTTGTTTGATTTCGACGATTTTGATTTCTGCGTTGTAATTGCCATGAGCCTGCTCCCAATCTGCTACTGGGCGCAGTTTAGCAAAACATCCCATGAAAAATCCTTGCTATTATTGCCAATAAATGGACACTAAACGCAATAAACATATTTTATTCATTACTGAATTAGAATAATATGCCAAATACGTCCTTAAACGAGATTGATATTCGAATCCTCAACTCCCTGCAAAGCAACGCGCGGCTGAGCAATGTGGAATTGGCCGAAAACATCCATCTGTCGCAATCACCCTGCCTGCGTCGGGTCCGCAACATGGAAACCAGCGGCATCATCAAGGGTTATGTGGCGTTGGTTGACCAGAATGCCGTCGGCCTGCCGGTCAGTGTGTTTGTCAGTGTGCGTCTTGAAAAGCAGGTCGAACATGCCCTGGAAATCTTTGAAGGCACCGTCCAGCAATGGCCGGAGGTCATGGAATGTTATCTGATGACTGGCGATTCCGATTACCTGCTGCGTGTCGTCGCCGCTGACTTGGCCGCTTACGAACGCTTCCTGATGGATAAACTGACCCGCGTGCCCGGTGTCGCCTCCATCAATTCCAGCTTTGCACTGAAGCAGGTGACCTATAAGACGGCGCTGCCGATTTGAGGGAATTGGTCCTTTTGTCTACTGAATCGCCAGTATGAAGTAAAAGTACGGCACGAAACAAATTTCACCCACCCCGCATTATAAAAGGACTTTGGCAATGGATTTTCAATTAAAAGACAAAGTTGCTTTGATAACCGGAGGCAGCCGGGGCATCGGGCGCGCGATGGCTCTTATGTTTGCTGACCAAGGCATGCATGTCGTCATTTGTGGGCGGACCAAAGACAGCCTCGATCGAACCGTCGCCGATATCCAAGCCAAAGGGGTTGACGCGTGGGGCTTTCAGACAGATGTCAGCCGTCTGAAAGACATCGAACACCTGGTCAAAAACACCATTGACTCAGCAGGTCGCATTGACGTCCTGATCAATAACGCCGTCACCTCAACCAGCGCTCCCTTCGATGAGTTGACCGATGATGAGTTCCAATACCATATCGACGTGAAGCTGATGGCTTACATCCGTATTGCGCGATTGGTGTTGCCTTATATGGAGAGGCAGAAGGGAGGGCGGATTGTTAACATCGGCGGCATGACGGCCCGGATTGTCGCTCCACTTCGGATGACCAACGGTGTGGCCAATGCAGGCGTCGCGAATTTCACAAAGCAATTTTCTGGATACGCTGCACGCCATAATGTCACAGTCAATTGCATTCATCCGGGATACACGGCAACAGAGCGGATGGTACAAATGTTCGAAAGCGAGGCTCTGGATACCAACACGGAGATAAGCGCGGTTATTGCAAAACGGACAAACGACATCCCGCTCGGTAAATTGATAAAACCGGAAGACATTGCCTCGGCTGCATTGTTCTTTTGCTCGCCCATGGCAAACATGATCACAGGACAATGCATCGCGATAGATGGCGGATCAGGGCAATCAGTCAATTACTGACATCGATTATACACAGCAAGCCGCTTAACGGCTTATTCCCCCGCTTCCATCCGCACCACGTCGAGCAACACATTGGCACCTGCCTCAATCTGATCATCCGGCGTAAACTCATTCACGTTGTGGCTGATGCCATCTTTTGACGGCACAAAAATCATCGCCGTCGGGCAATTGGGCGCAAACATCTGGGCGTCGTGTCCGGCCCCGGATGGCATTCGCAGGACGCTGCGCCCCGCCGCTCTGGCCGAGGCTTCGACAAGATCAACCATCGCCGGATCAAAATCGACGGGTGCGAAGCGGACCAGCGGCTTCGCCGTTATGGTCACGCCTTCCCGCATCGCGATCTCTTCAACCGCTTCCGAGACCCGAGCCTCGGCCTGTTTGAGGATGGCATCATCGGTGTTTCTCAAATCCACGCTGACTCCGGCCTCCCGGGCGATGACGTTGATCAGGTTGGGGCTCAGGTTGAGCGCGCCGACGGTGCCGACCTGATTGCCACCGATGTCCGTGACAATCCGGCGCACCGCAACGGCAATTTCCGCCGCCGCCAGCCCGGCATCTTTGCGTAGCCGCATGGGCGTCGTTCCGGCATGGTTGGAAACACCTGCGATGTTATATGCCGTCCAGGAAATACCCTGCACACCGGTCACCGCGCCGATCTCAACCCCAGCCTCTTCCAGAACCGGGCCCTGCTCGATGTGCAACTCAAAAAACCGGTGAACACAGGCCGCATCGCCAATTTCCTCCCCGGCATAACCGATCCGCGCCAGTTCCACCTCCAGACAAAGCCCGTCTTTATCGACCGCTGCCAACGCCTCTGCCAGTGGCAGGCTGCCTTGATGCACGGCGCTGCCCATCATGTCCGGGGTAAAACGTGCCCCTTCTTCGTTGGTGAAAATGCCGACGGCGATGGGGTAACGGGTTTCAAAACCTGCATCGTTCAGGCACTCGATCACTTCCAGCCCGGCCAGCACGCCCAGATTGCCATCATAAATACCACCCGTCGCCACGGTGTCGATGTGTGAGCCGACCATCACCGGCGGTAGATTTTCACGGCCAGGGCGCGTGCCGATGATGTTGCCAATCCGATCAATGGAAACGACCAGCCCCAGCTCTACCATCCAGCTTCGGACCAGATCGCGGCCCTGTTTGTCGGCATCACTCAAAGCCAAACGACAGCAACCGCCGCCAGGCAAGGCCCCTATTTCCGCAAGATCCCTGATCCGCCCTATAAGGCGCGGCAGGTTGATTTTGAGCCCTGCGGTCATGCGTTTTTTCTCACCGCATCTGCGCTCCGACCAACGATGTTTTCATACAGTTCCGGGTCCGTATCACCTTCACTGCCAAACACCAAAACCCGGGATTCCGCATTCAACTGCAAAAGCGCTCTTTGGTCGGGATGGCTCATGGCGATCAAGGCACCGGCCAATCCGGCCACGGCCGACTCACCTGCGGCAATGGGAAGATCACCGACGGGTGGATTGGCCAGCATCCGCATGCTGGCAAGGGCCGCCTCATCTGAAAGGGTCATAAAAGCATCGCAACCCGTTTCCAGAATTTCCCAGGCCAGCAACGAAATTTCTCCGCAATCGAGCCCGGCCATAACGGTCGGTTGATCACCGGCCACCGCCGTTGGCCGTCCGGCTTTTGCGCTTTCAAACAGACAGGCCGCCCGCTCCGGCTCAACCACAATGAACTTCGGGCGCTCCGCCCCCCATAATTCCCAGGCCTGAGCGCAAATGGCGGCCGCCAGCCCGCCGACGCCGCCCTGTACGAAAATATGGCTGGGGCGCACGCCCGCCAGTTGTTCAAAGGCTTCAGCCGCCATCACCGTATACCCCTGCATGACGTCGCGGGGTACCTCCATATAGCCTTCATAAGACGTGTCGGAGACGACAAAACGGCCCTGCGCCAGTGCCTCTTCCGACGCCTGGCGCACCGATTGATCGTAATTGCCTGATGTCCGTACCACGTTTGCCCCGAAAGCCTCGATGGCCCGGCGCCGCGCGTCGCTGACGCCCTGGTGAATATAAATCACGCATTTGCAGCCGAACATCCTGGCCCCCCAGGCGACAGAGCGGCCATGGTTGCCATCGGTGGCGCAGGTGACGGTGATGTTCTGGGTGATGTCGGCATACCGACCGGCAACCAGATCGGCAGCGCTGACCTGAACAAGACCGAGCTTATCCTTAACAGCGGCGCTCAGCAGCCGGAAAACCGCATAGGCCCCTCCCAGTGCCTTGAAGCTGCCAAGACCAAAGCGTCCGCCTTCATCCTTGTAAAAAATCTGCTCAAGTCCCACCTGTTTGGCGAGGCCTGCCAGCTTCACAAAAGGCGTCACCTGATATCCCGGCCAGCTTTCAATTTCGGCGCGGGCAATGCGGTGGTTCTCTATATTTAAAACACGGCTTTGTCGCGCCCCATAGGTCGCATGTGTATCGGCTTTCGGATTAACGAACAGACCCGCTTTGAAAATGCCGAGAGGATTTGTCATTGGGGAACGGGGGCATCCGCGCGGACCAGCCCCTGGGTTTTCAAGTCGGCCCAGAAGGCCGCTGGAAGGGCCTCATCCATGGCAGCCATATTGGCTTTCTGTTCCGCCGGGTTCATGGCGCCGGGGATCACCGAAATGACGCTTGGATGAGCCAACGGAAATTGCAGCGCTGCGGCAATGAGATTAACCGCGTGCGCCTTACATACCGCCTGCAAGGCCAGAACCCGTTTCGCAATATGGTCCGGCACCTGGCCGTAATCGTATTTGGCATCGTCCCCCAGGCCTGTCGCCAGAACGCCTGAATTGTAAGGGCCACCCAAAATGATGCTGATGTCTCTCTTTTCACAAAGCGGCAGCAGGGCGTCCAAGGGCTCCTGCTCGAGCAGGGTGTAGCGCCCGGCCAGTAAAATACAGTCGATATCCGTATCCTCGGCGAACCGCAGGCTGCGTTCCGTCTCGTTCATGCCAATGCCGATGGCCTTGATGACGCCTTCTGCGCGCAATTTCTCAAGCTCCGGATAGCAGCCTTCCATAACTTCCCGGTAGCGCCGGTCGGCCGCTTCAACGCTGCCGTGGGTATAAACATCAACATCGTGAATATAGAGAATATCAATTTCCGGGATGCCCAGCCGCATCATGGATTGTTCCAAGGACTTGCGGGTGCCGGCGGCGCTGTAGTCGAATTTTGGCTGAAAAGGCAAGCCGCCGGGGCGTAAATCGGCAGGTGGGGATTGTTTATCGAGCGGCTCCATCCAGCGCCCGACCTTGGTCGACAAGACATAACTGTCGCGCGGCAATTCCCGCAAAAAATGTCCGACCCGCAATTCACTGCGTCCATATCCATAGTACGGCGACGTATCAAAATAATTGAGCCCGCCATCGATGGCCATCTGCAGAAGTTCCGTCACGTCATCTTCCGTTATATGACCCCGAAACCCGCCCAGAGGCGCAGCCCCGAAACCCAGTTGCGTAAGCTGAACACCGGTCTTGCCGATGAAACGTTTATCCATGGAATTCATAAGGCTATTCCGAATCTGCTGAGAAAATGAGTGGAAACATGACAGGGGTCGACTGAAAACAGACAGATAAGACATGTATCCGATAAATGCAAAAGCGGCAAATGGAGTCTCGATTATTGATTTATGTCAAAGCACAGGTGCTTAAAAACCGACATAGTCCTCATGCACCGTTCCTCAAACGCGAACGGCAGGATTAACTCAATAAGGGAGAACCGGCGATGGCCATCAAAGATATACTTGTTCACATGGACGATACAGCGGGCTGTCCGGCACGGCTGAATGCGGCCATCCAGGTTGCGCGAAACCATGATGCCCATTTGATTGGCCTGTATGCCCTACCCCGTAATGAAATCCCCGGCTACATGGATGTACAAATACCAGCCGATCTCCTGCAAATGCAGGCCGATCGTCTGGCTGCCGTCGCTGCCAAGGTTGAAGACACGTTCGAGAAAGCAACAAAAGCCGCCGGAACTTCCGCCGAATGGCGCTGTGTAACCGGCAACGGTGCCGTTTTACTGACAGACCATGGCCGCTATGTCGATCTGATCATCGTTGGCCAGCACGATACCGGCAACACACTGGGCGGGACGGAAGACGAGGTTGCCGATTATGTTGTTCTTTCGGCCGGTCGACCGGTTCTGGTGATCCCTAACAACTTTGCTGGTGCCGATATCGGCAAGCGAATCATGGTCGGCTGGGACGAAGGCCAAATGGCGACCCGCGCTCTTCATGATTCCCTGCCGTTCCTGGAGAAGGCCGAGCAGGTCTCGGTCATGGTCGTCAATCCGAAAGAAGATGGCGGCAATATGCCGGGTGTCGATGTGGCCCATCATCTGGCGCGCCATAACATTCAGGTCAAAGCGGATCATTCGACATCCGATGATCTCAATATCGGTGACCAAATATTGTCACGCGCCGCCGATATGGGCGCAGACCTCATCGTCTCTGGTGCCTACGGTCATTCCCGCTGGAAAGAACTCGTACTGGGCGGCGTTACCCGCCAGCTCCTCGAGACCATGCCAGTTCCCGTGTTGATGTCGCACTAGTTTTTTTGATTGCCATCGACGGCCCATGTCTGGAGAACCTCCCAGGCATGGGCCTGAGTGGCATCCAGACCGCCTGACGCATCCATTGTCAGCCAATCGACATCTCCAGTCTCATAGGTCAATTGCTTTCGCACCACCTCTTGTGTGGCATCGGAAACATCGTTCTTTCGCGACTCAACCCGCTCTATTAAATTCTGTTTCGGCACATCCAGCCACAGCCCCTGAAAAGGCACACCCAAATCCTGCGCCACATGCTCGATTTGCTTACGCTCCACCTCTTTTGCAAACACCGCGTCAGCAATCACCGTATGACCACCGCTCAGGGCCGCACGGACTTCTTTAAATACCGCTTCGTAGGTCTTCTGCGACATCTCTTTTGTATAACTTTCAGTTGGCAACCGCTCAAACAGGCCAACCCCGGCAAGGCGTTTTCTGACAACATCCGTTCTGACGACCCTCGCTCCCGGTGCGGCACCGAACAAGGGCGCGAGCCACCGCGCCAGACTTGATTTACCACTCCCCGATAAGCCACCGACCGCCAGCAAGCGTGGCGTTGGTGGAGACAGATAATCTAGCGCCATCCCGAAGTAGGCAACAGCCTCGCGCCCAAGTTCTGGGTTATTGGCCCCTGAGTTTTGAAATTGCGTCAAATGCACATGTGAGCGGACTGCCGCCCGCATGGACAAAAACAGAGGCAACAGGGCCAGACCACCCACATCGCCTGTCAGGTCCAGATAACGGTTGAGAACCGTATTCGCCTGGGTGCGCAATCCCCAATACTCCAGATCCATCAGCAAAAAGGCGAGATCATAAAACACATCAATGCGCGAGAACTCGGCACTGAACTCAATGGCGTCAAAGAGGGTCGGCTGCCCGTCAAAAAGGCAGATATTCGCAAGATGCAAATCGCCATGGCAGTGACGCACACAACCCTTGGCTTCCCGACGGATCAGCCGGTCCGTAACCTGATCCAGAAAATCCGTCGCCGCCTGCGTCAGTTGCCGGGTTTGCTCCGCCGAGACAAAACCTCCGCCATCAGAAAGGAAACTTGTCGCGTTCAATTCAATAATATTGCGGCTTCTGGCCGGTTCTCTATTGTTATGTATGGGCGGAATCGCTTCATGAAAATTAGCAATCGTTTCCGCCAGCGATTCCATCAGGCCCACATCCAACGCATCGCGCGCCGCCAGGCGGCTGAACAGGGTTTGATCATCGAATCGGACCATTTTGACCAGCCATTCCACCACCTCGCCATTGCCGCCCAATGCCAGTTCTCCAGCCGCATTGCGGGTCACGGGAACAACACCAAGATAAATCTGCGGGGCCGTGCGCCGGTTAATCCGGACTTCAAGCTTGCAAAATTGCCGGCGCCGCTTGAGCGTTGAAAAATCCAGGTAGGGAAAAACCAGAGCGCGTTTGAGCTTGTAGGCATACCCGCCTGCCAGAAAGAGATGAGAAATATGGGTCTGAAGCTGTTCAACCCGCTCCACATCAACGCCATAGGCCTCCGGTTGTGACAAAAAGCCGATCACCTCCCGCTGACATTCATCGTTATCACGCTGCGTCATTAAATTACCGTCCGGTTTGCCACATGTGTTACTGATCACAGACTTCTGACGTCTTTTCTATCATACTTAACATCAATAACATTGATCTGGATCGAAAATCAGATTGGTCGTTCAATCCGCACAGAAAGCGCCTTTTGAGGAAAAGGGTTTGTGACAAAAACAGGAAGGCAAAAACAGGATAAGGGTAAGCCATTGGAAAAATTACATTTTATCATACGTCGTTTTCTCAGCCAGCCGACTGCAGAGCTTTGATAAAAGATATCCACAAGAAAACAGTTATACGAAGCGACATATAACTGCCATATTTACATACGCAAACCGCCACGGACCGATGTTAGATTTATCAAATAAAGTTATAAAAAGATTTCTCATAAACAGGGCGGCAATGACTTCACGACTTGGGGCGCTCCTCTTGAAAACAAAAGCCGGAGAGCATCATGATCAGTTTTTCCACAAGCCCCTTACCAACCTCAAATATTGCCGAAGCCATTGCCGTTTGTGAAGCTTTGGCCAATGGGGACTTCGAGGCACGGATTACAAATTTTCAGAACGACCGTCATTTACGCCTTCTCTTCGAGGCCATAAACAGACTTGCTGAACGGACGGATTCATACATTCGGGAAACATCCGCCGCAATGGAACACAACGCCGATAACACTTATAATCAAAAGGTTCGCACGCAGGATTGGCCTGGCGCGTTCCGACACGGTGTTGATGTCGTTAACAAGACCATCGACAAAACACATCGCCTCAACACAACGTCCGCCGCCCTTCAGGAAAGAGTGAACAGTCTCCTTAAGTCCGTACATGGCGTCGGGGAAGACATCGTCAGTGCGGCTGAAGAAGCTGTCCTGAAAACAGATACGACCTCTAGCAAAACACTGGAAGTCTCGGAAGCCACCTTAAGGGCTGCGAAAAATATCTCGATTGTTTCTGACGCCACCCGAAAGATGACAGAATCCTGCGCCGCCATGGCCAATCAGATTTCCATTTCTGCACGTACTGCCAATCAGGCCCGCACCCTATCGGAACTGGCGACCTCGAAAATGAATTCCCTGGTGGAGGCCGCAAGAAACATCGGCTCCGTCGTTTCTCTTATTTCCGACATTGCCGGTCAAACGAATTTGCTGGCCTTAAATGCGACCATTGAAGCCGCCAGAGCCGGTGGCGACGGCAAGGGGTTTTCCGTCGTCGCTTCCGAGGTCAAGAACCTTGCCCATCAGACGTCTCAGGCAACTGAAACTGTGGGTGAACAGATTGCGCATATTCAGCAGATGACTGATGATGTTGTATCCGAAATCACCGATCTGCAGGCGGCCACGACCACTCTTGATGAATTGAACGCCCATATCTCGACGTATGTCTCTTCACAAAACGATGCCCAGTCTGAAATATCCGGTCAGATAGGCTATTTGCGTGGGGAGATAGACCTGGTTTCAAGCCATGTTGTCGATGTTGTGCAAACCGCAGCGGTTTCCTATGCTTCATCCATTCAGGTCATCTGGTCCGCAGATGACATGAAACGTCCACTACAAAACATCAGTAATGAAATGCATGAATACATAAAGATCATGAACTGACGCATTCCCAATCGGGGCCAGATCGTCATATACTGGTTTAATGATCAGGAGTTGAAATATGGAATACAGTTGTCACACAACAGAAAATCTGCTGGAAGCCGCTTTAACGGGGAGGCTGACCTTCGAAACACAGAAAGTCTTTCGGGACATGGTTGAGGACCTGAGAGCGTCCGGTGCCGCTCGCTGGGTCATTGATCTGGAGAAGCTTGAATTTATCGATTCTGCAGGGCTCGGGCTGTTACTTCGGGCGAAAGCCGTTTCCGAAAAAGAGGGCCATCAAATCTTTCTTCGCGTTCCACCGGAAGGGCAGGTCCGCAAAATGCTCGACGTTTCCCGGTTCGATCAAATGTTTACTTATGAAACCTGACCACAGACAAATTCTGACACAGGTCCATTTCATTTATAACAGCGTTATGCGTAAAACGGGCCTGCCCGGCTTATCCTGACATCTGGAAAGGTATATGAGTGTATTAAAAAAGGCTGGTTATCATTTCAGGACCCCCAATCAGATCACCTCGGTTTGCCGTACGATCATTCAGCAGTTCCCAAGCATCTCCGGGTCGGAAATCGCGATTCAGGAGCTTATGGTCAATGCTGTCGAGCATGGCAATTTGGGCATTAGCTATAAGGAAAAAACCGATCTTCTCGTCAGTGGCAAGATTGAGGATGAAATCAATCGCCGCCTCACCGATAAAATTTACCGGGACAGACAAGCCTTTATCGAGATAAAGGAACTAGATGATGAGGTTGTTGTTTATGTGGGCGATGAAGGCGATGGGTTTGACTGGCAACCCTATTTCGAGCCCGAAATCGCGACGCACGATGGGTACCATGGCCGGGGCATCTCGCTGTCTCTCCAATTCACAAAAAGCCTGACCTATATGGGAAACGGCAACAAGGTCATTGCTGTTTTCAGCAAGGACTGACCATCGAATCAGGCAATGATCCGGCATTTCCCCGAAACACCCAGCCAGGGGCCTTTGCAAAAGACCATGTTTTTTTGATCAGAACGCAATAGCCGCTTGCGCTTCTGCCGCTTCCTCAGCCGTCCATTGACGGACCGGTGTTGGCGCGGCGAGCCGGTCAAGCGGCAGGAACGTCCCTTCGCCCGGCTCATTCAATACGACAGACCCGGAAGGCGTTATCACTTCAATGGCGCCTTCATTGATCTGAAAGCCATAATGCGGTTGCCCGGGCGGCATGCCAACCGTCAGCTCTCCCCCGACAAACGTCGTACCGCGTATTCCAATTGTCGCAACAGGCGTCGCCAATGCCATTTGCTGTGGATTCTCTTTGCTGATCTGCCCGGATACGTACTGAAAAACCCCTTTCAGAATAGTAAGGGCCTGTTTCTCACCGGACGGATTGCGGTTCTCTGCCACATAGACAAAATCATCGACGACAATTTCCGCCTGTTCACCAAGGGTAAGCGACGATGCGTCCTCAAAAAGAATAAGCAACCGTGCTTGTGGACCGGTTTTTATGGTGTCGCCGACATATATTCTATCCCCCTTGGCAAGTTGCGAGGTTGTCGTCGCGACTTGCCGGCTCGCCTGACCTTTTTGAAGTTCCACATATCCGGCAATGTCCTGCGCATGCACCGGGCCTGACACCATAAACATCAGAACAGTGGCAACAAAAATTTTGACTTTTCCCATGACGCTTCTTCAGGTTCGGGCTTCAGCTTTAGGATTTGCACAAACGAGGCGGCCTGCTTCATGAGCGAAAGAAACAGCCCACATACCTGGTAATCATATAGGTCGCCTCAACAAAATGTAAATGCCACGCAAACTGCGGCTGATGTGTTGAATATTGATCAGATGGGCCGTATCGTAGGCTCAATGAGGCTTCAGGTCCCAAAAAGATCCAGACACCATATCAATAAGGATCGGGGGGCGAGACAATCGGACAGGGAACCACGCAATGGAAAATCATCAGATTCAAGCCATGGTCCAGCATGAAAGCGAAACTCTTTTTGTGAACCGCGGCTTGCGTGATTATTTCAGTTATCGGGACTTAGGGATTGCCGCCGCCTCCGACGGGCGCATTGTTGCCCAGATCAATCGCGCCAATCAGGCGGTCACAGAAGAAGGCGAGTTGCACCACCACGTGCTGGATACACAATGGAACCTGATCCTGCGCGGATGGGCGGAAATGAAGTTCGAGGGAACCGGCGTCGTCCATCTGGCCGAAGGCACCTGCTTTCATATGCCGGCCAATATCAAGCATACCTTTGTCGCCTGCTCCGAGGACCTGATGATCCTTGAGGTCTGTACCCCGGCCGATTTCGACAATCCTGAAGACGACCCGGACACCTACGACGAAAACGCCCAACTGCCACAACCCTTTTCCATGCAGACGGAAGAGCAGGGTATTTATGAAACGCAAGGGTTGCGCGATTATTTCACCTATCGTGATCTGGGCATTGCCAAAGCGACCAATGGTGCCATTCTGGCCCACATCATCCGGGCCGAACGGGCGGTTACGGAGCCCGGAGAGACCCACTATCATGTTCTTGATGATCAGTTTGTCTATGTGCTCAACGGCTGGGCGAAGGTCCGGTTTGAAGGCAGTGGCGAACACCTTGTGAAAGCCGGCGCCTGTTTTTACCAACCATCGCAAATTCGCCACGCCTTTCTCTCCTGCTCGGAAGATTTCAAGGCGCTGGAGGTCTGTCTTCCGGCAGAATTTGAAACCGTTTCGGTTTAAGTCGCCCAAAACTGAAAACAAAAATTGACAAATTAATACAAATTTTTTACGGTTCAGCAATTGAAGGAACCTGAGCAAAGCCATGAAATCCCCACAGTCGAAGGCTCCAGTAGACACGCGTTATTGGAAACTGAGTGATCAGGTTTACGAGCGCATTCTGGCAAAGATTGTCGAGGGTGAGTTTCCCGAAAACTCCAAACTCCCAACAGAAGTTGAGCTTTCCAAACAACTGGAAGTCTCAAGGCCTGTATTGCGACAGGCTCTGGCCAGGCTGCGTCAAGATGAAGTGATCTCATCACGGCAGGGTTCGGGCAGCTTTGTCACCCGCCGTCCGGCCCAGCAAATGCTGGATTTTGCCCCTGTTGGGTCGATTGCCGATATTCAGCGTTGCTTCGAGTTTCGGGTGGCCGTCGAAGGTGCCGCGGCAGCACTGGCAGCGGAACGCCGCACCGACGAACATCTGGCGAAAATCAAGGGCGCTTTGAAAGCTCTGGATAACTGCATCAAAACCGGAGAATTGGGGGTTGATGCGGATGAATTGTTTCATGCCGCCATAACAGAGGCCACCGAAAATCAGTTTTTTGTTTCAACCCGTGAATCGATGCTGACCCACATCCAGTTCGGCATGAACCTGACCCGGAACCTGTCGCTGTCGCGCACCCTTGAACGCCTGGAAATGGTGCAGGCGGAACATGCCGCCATTTACAAAGCCATTTACGACAAAGACCCCGGCCAGGCCCAGGATGCGATGCGCGCACACATCCGCAACGCCCGCCTGCGTGTCTTTGAAGGATAACACGGCCAACTTCACTTGTTGAACTGCGGCTTACCCACGCTTCCCGAGGACCCATATTTATGAAAATCACTGGTATCGAGACCATTCAGACTCCGCACTATTCGAACCTGTTGTGGGTTCGCCTGCTGACGGATGAGGGACCGGTCGGGCTGGGAGAGACCTTTCGCAACCCCGAGGCCATTGTCTCCTATATCCACGAAACCTGCGCCCCCTATCTCATCGGGAAAGATCCCGGACGCATAAACGAACACGCCGACAACATGCTGAACTGGACCAGCAACCGTTATATCGGGTACCCGACACGCTCCGTGGAAGTGCGGGGCAATTCGGCCGTCGATATTGCGCTTTGGGATCTGAAAGCGAAGGCGGCGGGATTGTCGCTTGTCGATATGATCGGCGGGCTGTGCCGGGACTCGATCAGTGTTTACAACACCTGCGCCGGTCAGGGTTACAACTGGAGCGCCAATTCCCTGTCGCGGCTTGTCTCTTCAGACAGCGACAACAAATCGGATGGGATTGTCCCGGACGATCTGGACGCCCAGAGCCACCGCCCCGGGGAGTTGGCGCAAAGCCTTCTGGATGAAGGCATCACCGCCATGAAAGTCTGGCCGTTCGACAAGGCGGCGTTTGAGACGAAAGGCCAGCGCATCTCCGCCGAACGCCTGAAAGAAGCTCTTAATTGCCTGGAAGGCATCCGCAAAGCCGTTGGCGACAAGATGGACATCATGCTGGAATATCATTCCCTGTGGCAGATGGCACCGGCTCTGAAAATCGCCCGACACGTGGACGAATTCGATGTGTTCTGGCATGAAGACCCGATCAATATGGCGCAGTTAACGGACCTTGCCGAATACCGCGCCCATGCCGTGGCTCCGGTTGCCGGCAGCGAGGCATTGGGCTCCGCCGTATGGTATCGCGACGCCTTTGCCGCCGACGCCATCGATTACATGCATTACGATCTGGGCTGGATCGGCGGCATCACCGAAGCCTTGCGTATTTCCGGTCTGGCTCATGCCCATAATCGCATGATGTGCCCGCACGACTGCACCGGCCCGGTCACCTGGGTCGCCAATCTACACATCAGCCTGGCCTTTCCAACGGCCATGATATTGGAGAGTGTGCGGGCGTTTTATCTGGGTTATTATAAAAATCTGGTCACCCATCTGCCGGTCATCAAACAAGGCCAAGCCTACCCCATGCAAGGGACAGGGCTGGGAACCGAATTGCACCCGGCCCTGCTGGAATCAGAAGACACCATCATTCGAACAACCACGGCAAGCGATCTCTGATCAATCGCCGACTATATAATTATTTTTAAAACTATGGAGAAACCAATGACAATCAATCGACTGCTTATTACCGGCGCGGCAGGAAGCCTCGGCAAAGTTGCCAGAGAGTACTATCAGGGCAAATACCCGCATCTTCGACTTTCCGACCGCTCGGATATGGGCCCGGCCCAGGATGGCGAGGAAATCGTGCAGTGCGATCTGTCGGATCGCGCCGCCGTTGAAAAATTGCTCGATGGCGTGGATGCCGTTATCCATTTTGGTGGGCAATCCGTTGAAGGCGACTGGGACACCGTTATCAACGCCAATTTGATCGGTGCCATCAACGTCTGGGAAGGCGCGCGCAAGGCTGGCACCGACCGGATTATTTTCCCGAGTTCCAACCATGCCGTCGGCATGCATGCCCGCACAACCAAAATCGATCATACCTGCGAGTGCCGGCCGGACACCCGTTATGGCCTGTCCAAAACCTTTGGCGAGGATCTGGGCCGTCTCTATGCCTACAAACACGGCATTCGCAGTCTGAACCTGCGGATCGGGTCGTGTTTTCCAAAACCCTTTGATGCACGCTCTCTCAGTTCCTGGCTGTCGTTTCGCGATTTGTGCCAGTTGCTCGACATTGGCCTGACCGCCGACTACATGTTTGAAATTTTCTACGGTGTCTCCGACAATCCAGAAAGCTGGTGGGACAATTCCAACGCCGAAAGCTTTGGTTACAAACCTCAGGATACGGCCGAAGACTACCGCTCGGAAGTCGAGCACCTTCATTTTGACGACCCGGTCGCCGAACAATTGCAGGGGGGCACTTTCTCCGCCACTGAATTTTCCTTTGATCTGGAAAAGCTGTTGAAACTGTAATGAACGAAACGCTTCGCCTTCAAAACGGAGACGCCTGCCTTGATCTGCGCCCCGCATACGGGGGGCGGATCAGTCGGCTGGCCTTTGCCGAATGGGATGTCCTGCGCCCAATCCCAGACAAAGAAGGCGATGTGTGGTTTGGTTATAAGGGTGGCAGTTTTCCGCTGGTGCCCTTTTCCAACCGCATCAAAGGGGCCCGGTTCCATTTTGCAGGCCAGGACATCGCCGTGGAACAGCATCCACGGGAACCGGCGAATGCCATGCACGGCCATGGCACTTTCACGTCATGGTCCGTGGACGACGTCACCCCGTCAAGCACCGTCATTTCCTATACCCATGCGGCCCATGACAAAGGATGGCCCTGGTCCTACCGGGCAGAACAGAAATTCGACATTTTACCGACCGAATGCCGTGTTGCGCTTTCCCTCACCAACACATCCGATACCCCGATGCCCGCTGGTATCGGCTTCCATCCGTTTTTTCCCTTCGACGGCGAGGTAAAATTGCGCTTCGCTGCGGAGAAAGAATGGATCGGCATGCCGGAAGACTTCCCAACGCAACGGATAGACCTCCGCCACCCATTTGACGCGCCAGATGGCGCCCCTTTATGGAACAGGGAAGACACCATTTGTTATGATGGGTTCAGGGGGAACGCCGAGATTGAATGGGTGGGCAGCCAACATCGGCTGCGCCTGAGCGCCGACGGCCTACTTGATCACTTCATTGTGCATGTGCCGGCGGGTGCCGCTTATTTCTGTCTGGAGCCGGTCAGCCACCCAACAGACGCGTTCAATCTGGCCGCAAATGGCGTCACCGATGTGGGGGCGTTGACCCTGCAACCGGGCGCGTCAATCGCTGCGTCAATGACCTTGGCGTGTCTATAGAGCCTAGCCCTGATAGGTCGGAAACGCGATTCCCTGAACACCGGGAACCTGTAGCGCAAACAGCCCACCAGCTTGCGGCTGTTGTGCTTCAGTGCCGGGTGTGATCGCGCCGGGGCCGATGGTTGTCACATAAAGCGTATCCAGGTTTTTGCCGCCAAAGGCGATACGCGTCGGCTTCTCGATCGGCATTTCGATTTCCATATCGACCTTCCCGTCCGGCGTGATGCGAACCAGCTCCCAGCCCGAAACGCCGGCCATCCAGTAACAGCCATCGGCGTCCATCGCACCGCCATCGGGCCGACCGGGCACCTGATGAGTGTCAAAAAAGACGCGCTGGTTCGACCAGGCCCCATCATCAAGATCATAATCATAGGCCCAGATGGTGCGAATCCAGGGCGCACTATCGGAGACATACGCCGTTTTCCCGTCGGGTGAAAAAGTCAGTCCATTGACCACCTGAAAGCCACCCATAACCGTGCGTACGCTGCGATCCGTATCCAGACAGTAAAGTGTTCCTGCTGGTGCGGAATTCTGGTCAGGTCCGTCAATGCGCATGGTTCCGGCCAGTAACCGGCCACGCACATCCACCGTACCGTCATTAAACCGATTAGCCGGAATGTCGGCTTCCGTATCCGCAATCAGTGAAAGGGCTTCCGTTTCAAAATCAAAATCGAAAAACCCGTCAGTCAACGCGACAACAGCACCGCCGGATTGTTTGAGCGCAAAACATCCAACAGGGCGCTTCATTTCCCAGACCTTGTTCTCGCGTGATGACGGATCAAATCGGCAGAGCTTTCCCGCAGGGATATCGACCCAGTATAGAACCTGCTCGGATATGGACCAGATGGCGCCTTCGCCAACCTGTGCACCAAAATCGAGAACACAGTCTACATCCGTTTTCATCATATTCATTGGTCCCTCAAATGATTGGTAACCCGGGTGCGAGCACAGTGAATATGATAACGCATGGCAAGATCAGCAGCGTCTGCATCCCCCGTCGCAATCGCCGCATATATGGCCGTGTGCTCGTCCATGATTCTCCTGATCCGTTCCGCCGATCCGGTTTTGGAGATTTGCAGGGCGACCTGCATGCCGGAGATAATTGCCAGGTTCAGCGACTCAAGAATGCTGACATAAAACTCATTGCCCGTAGCTCTTGCAACTGCCATATGAAAATCGAAATCCGACTTGTCGGCAAGGCCGTCTCCGGTCAATGCGGCCTCCAATGCATCAAGCCCCGCCTTTATGGCTTTCACGTCATCCTTAGTCGCCCGTTTGGCTGCCAAACTTGCCGCCGCCCCTTCCAAAGGCAGGCGGGCTTCAAAACAGCGCAGCAAACCAGCCACATCGGAGGGTTCGGCAAACTGGATCAGGCCCTGTGGGGGGCGGGCCTTGACAAAGGACCCGACGCCTTGCCGGGAATAGACCAGGCCATCTGCCTGCAACCGCAACAGAGCTTCGCGGATAACGGGCCGCGAGACGGAGAAGGCACGTGAAATCTCGTTTTCGGATGGCAACTTGTCGCCTTCATTGATTTCTCCAGCGACAATTTTCTCAAGCAGTTGCCCATATAGCTGATCCGCCAACCGTTCCCGTTTCTGGATATTCAGTTGCAGATCGACCATGACAAATTACCCATCCAGCCAATTCGGCAATGTCACTGAAATCGCCGGGACAAACGTTGTCAGCATCAGCGCCACCAGGATCGCCCCGTAAAAGGGCCAAATGGTTCTGACCGCCCGCTCAATAGCAACATTGCCGACGGCACACCCCACAAACAGGCACGCACCTACAGGAGGCGTACATAACCCCAGTCCCAGATTCATCATCAGGATCATTCCGAATTGCAGGGGATCAACACCAATTGCAACGGCAACCGGAAGGAAAATCGGCGTACAGATCAGGATCAGTGCCGCCATATCCATAATCATGCCGAGGACCAGCAGCATGACATTGATCATCAGCAAAATGACGATCGGATTATCCGAAACACCGTTCATGAATTCCGTCATACGGGTCGGCACCTGGTAATAAGTCAGCATGTAAGCAAAGGCCGCTGCACAGGCGACAAGGATCATCACCATGGACGTCGTTTTTACGGAACTGACGACGGCAACTTTGAAATTCGTCCAAGTCAGCGCCCGATAAACGACAATGGTTACAATAAACGCGTACAGGGTGCCAAATGCACCGGATTCCGTGACGGTGAATATGCCGGACAAAACACCGCCCACAATGATGACAGCCGTGAACAACCCGGGTAAGGCCGCGACGAAACTCAGAAACAGGGCTGTAAATCCGGGAAAGACTTCCGATTTATACCCGCGCTTAACAGCAATGACATAAGCTGCTGCCGCCAGACAAATACACATCACCACACCCGGGACCACGCCGGCTAGAAACAATTTTGATATGGAAACGCCGCCACCAGCTGCAACCGCGTACAGGATCATATTGTGGCTTGGCGGGATCATGATTCCTGCGATTGACGAGGTAACGGTTACGTTGACCGCATAGTCATCGTCGTAGCCTTTTTCTTTCATTACAGGGATCAGAATGGACCCCAATGCGGAAATGTCCGCCACTGCCGACCCAGAAATCCCACCGAAAAGCATAGAGGAAAAAACGTTAACGACACCAAGCCCGCCCCGCATTGCACCAACAGCAGAAGAAGCAAACCGAACAAGTCGAATGGCGATACCGCCATGGAACATCAGTTCTCCGGCAAAGATGAAAAAAGGAATCGCCAACAGGGAGAAGACGTTGATACCGGAGACAATCCGCTGAAATGCGATAATCAGCGGCAAACCCTCGAAATAGAAGGCGGATACAGCTGCGATCCCCAAGGCGAAAGCCACCGGGATACCAATGACCACGCCAAACGCAAAAACACCCATTAAGATGAGCAGGCCCATGAAAACTACCTTGTTGCTATTCGGTTATCTCGGACTTTTCCTCGATTCCCTTGAAAAAGCGAATCACGTGTCCGATTGAAAAAAGAAGGATTAACCCGCCGCAAAGCATAATTGGAATGGCCCGCAACCCTTCCGGCAAATGGATAAGCGGGATTGGTGTATTCCATTTGAAGATAACAAGATCATAGCTGTTGACCATCATCACCGCGCCAAACACGATCAGGATCAAATGTGAAATCAGCTCAAAGGCACGGCGAACGGGGCGCGGGCTCATATCGCGGAAGAATGAGACACCCAAATGGGTGTTCTTGTGAATACCGATTGCAGCCCCGACAAAACCGATCATCACGACGAGAAGCAGGGAGATTTGTTCGACCCAGGTCGGCGTTGCGTTCAGAACGTAGCGGCCGTAAACCAGCCACCCGAAGATAACGGTCATGAACACCAGCCCGGTTCCGGCGACAACCGTGCAAACCAGGCAGATGGCATCTAAAAATTTATCAAAGAGAGATTTTTCGTAGGAAGACGTATCGTTGGACATCTGGCATCCTAGCCCAAAAGTAATGACGAACCCAGACTCGTAAAACAATAGCCACCGGCATCAACTCGAAGAGCCAATGCCGGTGACCATTAGGAAACAAGCTTATTTGGTGTTCTTGATCAAATTGACCAAAGGCACCAGATCCGGGTTAGCGGCCAGGTACTTCTCGTGTACAGGTGCCATGGCATCCATAAATGCCTGCTTGTTCGGGATTTCGTTGAACTTGACGCCAGCCTTCATAACTTTTTCACGACTGGAAACGGCACGCTCTTCCCAAAGTTTGCGCTGCAGATCGGCAGACTCACGTGCTGCATCTTTAACCGCTTTCTGATCAGCTGCCGACAAATCATTGTAGGCTTTGGCATTAACACAAACGCACTCAGGAATGATCAGATGCTGCGATAGGGAATAATATCCAGCAACTTCAAAGTGCCCAGTGGACTCATACGAAGGCCAGTTATTTTCAGCGCCGTCAACCACACCGGTTTTCAGGGACTGATAAACTTCCGAGAAAGCCATCGGTGATGGGTTGCCGCCCAGTGCGGAAATCATCCCGGAATAAAGATCGTTATTCATCACGCGGACTTTCATGCCCTTGACGTCATCAGGGGTCATGATCGGTTTTTTTGCGTTATAGAAAGAGCGAGCGCCGGAATCGTACCAAGCGAGGGCTACCAAGCCGATTTTCGCCATGCCTTCACTGATTTTATCACCAGCCGCACCATCCAAAGCCCGGTGCATATGCCCCATATCCTTGAAGATGAATGGCAAGGATACAACGTTGGCTTCAGGAGCCATCGGGCCAATCGGACCCAGGTTGAAGTTACCAACGGCCAGGCCGCCGATACGGACCTGCTCAATGGCATCCGGCTGGTTACCAAGAACGCCGGAATGGAACATCTTGAGCGTCACACGGCCATCTGTCTTTGCTGCGACAAGTTCTGCGAACTTATCCATAGCGACAGTGTTTGGATAACCCGGAACATGAATGTTCCATCCACGCCATTCTGCAGCCTGTGCAGCTACAGACATACCGGCAACCATTGCCGTTGTCGCAACGGTCAACGCTACTCGTTTGAAAGTATTCATGTAAATCTCCCTATAAAGACATGCCATTGCATGTTTTTTTGTGTTTTGAGGAAACCGAAATGGGCGGCAAATGCCGCCCAGTCGACTTTTCTCTTGTATGACAAGATCACCAATTTCCGCATTACTTGTCAACTTAATTGACGCGATATGACTGATCCAAATTGTGTGTACTTTAATCCAACTTTTATTAACTTGCTTGCTAACGTCGATCTATATGAATTTAGCCATCAGCATTTTTGGCAAGGCCAGGATCAGCTCTGGGAAAAAGATGACGATCAACAAAACGACAAACATCGGCATCAAAACGATGGCCACATCCCGCAAAGCCTTCTTCACCTCAATATCCCCAACACGGCATGCAATCAGCAAACACAAACCATAAGGCGGCGTCACCAGACCGAAAGCCAGCGAGATAACCCCGATGATTGCAAAATGAATGGGATGCATATGCGAGACTTCAGCAAGAGGCCACAAGACCGTCCCCAGAATGATAATGGCCGGAATGGCGTCAATGAACATGCCGATCAGCAAAAACGACCCAGCAACGATCAATCCGGTACTGGTCGGCCCAACGCCATAGGGTTCCAGGAATTGAACGACGGCGAGTGGAATTTTGAAATAGGCCAGCAACCAGCCAAAAGCCGAGGCCGTCCCAATACAAAACAACGACATCGCGGCAAATTTGGCCGAGTTGAAGAGAATCGACGGCATATTGTGCATACCAATAGTTCGGTAGAACAGGCCGCCCAGAACAACCGAATACAGCACCGCGACAACGGAGGCTTCTGTCGGCGTGAAAAATCCGCCGACAATACCGCCGACAATAATCAAAGGCGTCATCAGAGGCGGTAACGCATGAATGATGGCGACAGCAAACTCCTTCAACGATGAACGGGCATAGATGGGGTAATCATAAATTTTGGCGAAAACATAAACCGCCATCATTTGCGACCCGGCAATCAGAATTCCAGGAACAACCCCCGCCAGGAACAGGCCGCCAATGGAGACTGACATCAGCCCGCCCCAGACAACCATCAGGATGCTAGGCGGAATAACAACGCCCATGACAGACGAACAGGCTGTAATGGCGACCGAAAAGCTGGTCGAATAGCCCTGCTTTTTCATTTGCGGTATCAATAGAGACCCGATACCCGCAGCATCTGCCGTTGAAGATCCTGAAATACCGGCGAATAGCATGCTGACAACCACGTTGACATGCCCTAGGCCACCCGGCAAATGCCCCACCATGGAACGTGACAACCGGATCAGCCGATCCGTGATGCCTGCGGCATTCATGAGGTTTGCAGCCAACAGGAAAAAAGGAACCGCCAGCAGGAGAAATGAGTTGTAGGATTTGAACATCTCGTTCATGAGCAGCAGTGGCGTCAGGCGTTCTTCCAGCAGAAAAATGGGAATACAGGAAAGACCAAGGGCGATCGCGACCGGCACTCGAAAAATGACAAGAATAATAAAAAGTGGAAATAGGATTCCCGCAACTTCCCAGGGGGTCATATGGGCGTACTCCGAAATAATTTCACATGACCGACCACACGTTCAGCCAAAAACAAGATCCATGTCGCGCCGGTCAACGGCCACGCCATATAGATAAAGACCATCGGCAGCTCAGCCATTTCAGACGTTTGCAACAGCCCAAACTCGACAAGCGGCCACCCCCAGACAACAAAGATCATCGCCATGATGAAGGTCATCAGGTCGACAAACATTAAGGAAAGGGCTTTGCCGCGATTGCTCTTTGATTCCGGCAGCAGATCAACAGTGAAGTGCTCACTTTCGCGCATGGCGATCATCGCACCGACCAGAATGATCCAGATAAAACAGAACCGGGCCAGTTCTTCGGTCCAGACATAGCGGGGAATAAGATCAATATAACGGGCAAGGATTTGCATTGTGACGGGAATAATCAAAACCCCCATCAACACCGTAAGGACGAGTTTAAGAAACGAATAATATCCGTTAAGTAACTTTCTCATTGCAGCCTCATTTACGCGGAGCGGGCGAAAAACGGTCAGAACATTCTGAACAAAAAGATCGGTGGCCCTGGCGGGACCACCGAATCTTCTTGTTTATCTCGATTTGAGGTCGAGTTTATTTTACAGCTTGGATCGCATCATAGAGATCAGATGCACCCAAGTCAGCAAAGTACTCCTTCAGAACCGGCTTGGCAGCAGCAATCAGCTTGTCACGCTCGGTGAAGGCAACGGTTTTCAGTTTACCTGAATCTTCCATTTCCTTCATAATACCTTCACCTTCGGTCAGTTCAATAACACGACCAAAGGTCCCGGCGTCTTTACCAGCCTGGATGATTGCAGACTGCAGATCTTCCGGTAACCGGCGCAGGGTCTTGCCGCTGAAGGCCAACGGACGAACCGTAATCGAATGCGCCGTCAGGGAAATGTTCGGCCCGACTTCATAGAACTTCATCTGACGGATACCGGCCGCTTCGTTCTCAGCAGCATCGATAACGCCCGTTTGAATGGCGTTATAAACTTCCGAATAGGCGATGACGTTGGGCGTCATGCCAAAGGCGTTGAACAGTTTGGTCTGAATGGGCGCACCCATCACACGCAGCGGAACGTTCTTAATCTCAGCCATGTTTGAAACCGGCTTGTTGACGATCAAATGGCGAACCCCGCCACCGCCGTAGCCCAGCAGCAGAATGTCGGCACGTTTGTAAATGTCGTCAACGACAGGTTTCAAAACGTCACCCGACAGCACCTTGCTCCAGTGTCCGGCATCCCGATACAGCATCGGCGGATCGAGCACGGTTGCCAGCTTGGAAAACGTCGACATGTGTGAAGGGGATGCAACGGCGTAATCGACCGACAGACCTTGATTCATGTAAGCCACATAGTCTTTTTCAAGACCCAACTCACTGTTCAGATGCATAACAAACTCAATCTCATGCTCGCCGCCATAATAGAGTTTTGTGAGTTGCTCAAATTTGCGCATCAGGCGCGTGAAGGCGTGCTTCTCATCAAACTGGCTGGCACCATGCAAGGTGATTTTGTCTGCTTGTGCAGTCGAAACCAGGGTTAACCCAGTGAAAGCAACTGCCAACGCTGGACTTAGTAATTTGGAAATAATCGAACTCATCGCTTTAGAACCTCCCTATTATGGATTCTCAAATTTGTTTCATGCCCACGAGAATAAACGCGGGCATATTTTGTCGTACACGTTTGTTTTTACTAAACCTGTCATTGAGTGTCGTCAACATGTCATTAACTTGTTAACTCAGCATACCACCTAGTTTGTTTTTGTTTGATCTTCTTCAGGAATACCAAAGGTATTGGAATCCTTGAACAATAAGCCAAACATGGCCTTTCATTTTTTTTAAAATTCTTTAAACTGGTGTTTCCGACCGTTTTTCCGAAGCGGTCTCGGTTATTTTTGCTTCACCACCGTCAACAGCCCCGGCAGTTAACCGTTTTTGCCGATATCTCGAAAATTGCTGGTCAGCCAGGACGCCGCCCAGGATCACCGTTCCCATGACGGCAAAGTTCAAAGAACTGGGAATCCCCAGTAAGTTAACGAGATTCTGAAGCACCTGCAGCAGGATCACCCCCAGCACGACCCCAATAATCGACCCTTCGCCACCGCGCAAGGAGAACCCGCCCAGCACAGCGGCGGCGATCGCATAGAGTTCATAAAAATTCCCGTGCGACGCCGGAGAAATGGAACGCGTGTACATGCCAAAAAAGACCGCCGCAATGGCTGTCAACCCGGCGCAAATGATATAGGCGCCAATGATGACACGCTCTGTTGAAATGCCGGAATAGCGGGCGGCTTCCTCGTTTTTGCCAACCGCGAACAGATGCCGGCCATAAACCGAACGGTGTAAAACCACCCAGGCAATAACGGCGACCACGGCAAAAGCGACAATGCTGTGTGGCACCCCGTACGTGCGCCCTGTAATAACCCATTCCAGAGTTGGAAACTCCTGCCCGAAGGTAAACCCGGCGGTCGAATCCTTGGTGTAAAAGCGGGCGATGCCCCGGTACACCAGTAACCCGCACAAGGTCACGACAAAAGGCTGCAGCCCCATGCGGGTGACCAGAATACCGTGTATCCAGCCAATTACGATACCAATCGCCAGCACAATGAGAATCGCGACGGGCCACGCCACATCATGCGTCGCAATCAAATCAACAAAAATGACCCCAAGCAGGGCAATAATGGAACCAACCGACAAGTCGATACCGGCAGTGATGATGACAAAAGCCTCGGCAATGGCAAACAGCCCGAACAAGCCAACAAGATTTGCCGTATTGGATATATTGATGGCGGAAACAAACCGCGGGTTGATGATGGCCACCGTTGTCCCGACGACGAGGATGAGGACAAGCAACCCGATATCCTTTTTATTCATTTTCTAATTCACTCCCGTATGGTTACCAACGGCCAGCTGCAGCACATTGTGCTCAGACAACTTACCCCGCTCAAGGATGCCTGTGACGGTTCCGTTATGCATGACCGCCACCCGGTCACTGACGCCGACAATTTCCTCCATGTCGCTTGAAATCATCAGGACGGCGACACCCTTATCCGCCAGATCCCGCATGAGCCGGTAAATTTCGTTTTTCGAACCAACATCAATCCCACGCGTCGGCTCGTCAAATATGATCACCTTTGGATTCATGATCAGCCATTTAGCGAGTACGATCTTTTGCTGGTTACCGCCGGAAAGATCGGAAGCCGTAGCCCCGACGTTTGGCGCTTTAATCGACAGTTTCTGGCGTTGATCAATCGCACGGTGACGTTCTATGTCCGTATCGATAAGACCAAACTGCGCAATCGCCGACAAGCTGGCCAATGAGATATTCTGCTCAATCGGAAAGTCCAGAATAAGCCCGGATTCTTTACGGTCTTCCGGAACCAGGAACAGTCCCCTTTCAATCGCTTTCGCCGGTGTTGGCCGATCAAAGGGCTGGCCATCCAGAACAACTGAGCCGCCCAGCGCCTCATCAATTCCGAACAGGGCCAACGCCAACTCTGTACGTCCCGCCCCCATGAGACCGGCAAGCCCGAGAATTTCACCGGCATGCACATCCATGCTCACCAAAGCATCGGGTTTGGCGGCTGTGCGCATGCCGCTGATGCGCAAACGTGCCGAACTGCGCGCCTTGCCCGGCGGTGTATAGAGCTCAGAAAGATTACGCCCGATCATCAGGCGGATCATCGCATCGTGACCGATCTCATCGCGTGCCAATTCACCGGCAATCCGGCCATCGCGCAGGACAACCACCCGGTCTGCGCATTGCTCGACCTCGCTAAGGCGATGGGAAATAAAAATGATGCTGATACCCGCAGCCTTCAGATCGGCAATCACATTCAGCAAATTGTCGGATTCGCGTAACGTCAGACTGGATGTCGGCTCATCCATGATGACAATTTTGGAATCAAGCGACAGCGCCTTGGCGATTTCAAGCAATTGTCGATCCGCCAGCGACAGAATTGAAACCGGCGTGTCCGGTCTGAAGGCGGCACCCAAGCGCTCCAAAATTGGCAGCACAGCAGCATTCATGGCCGCCGTATCGACCAGCTTCAAGGGACCGGAAACAATTTCCCTCCCCAGATAGACATTGGCCGCCACATCCAGGTTGTCGAATAAATTCAGTTCCTGATGGACGAAAGCAATACCGGCGTTGAGGGATTCCTGAACGGTCAGAGCCTGTTTCAACTGGTTTTCGAGGCGGATGGATCCTACCGATGGGGCGATGACGCCCCCCAGTATTTTCATAAACGTCGATTTTCCGGCGCCATTTTCGCCAATCAGGCCGACCACTTCTCCAGCCTTCAGCGAAAAGGAAACATTATCCAGCGCCAGAATGCCCGGATACACTTTGCTGATACCGGCAATCTCGAGCAATGCACTGTTAGTGCGCGTTGGATGCACATTATTCATAATAGATGCTTGAACTCAGTATTTGTTGCACATACCAACAGCATATGGCGTCAGCGCACGCGGACAAAATCACAATTGTCCACGTGCGCCAGAGGTCCAACCTATCCTTTGATGCGAGCCGTCAGTTCCGCTTTAAAGGCATCGACGTTGTTTTTGGTGATCACTTTGGTCGGGACAATAATAAGCTTGTCAGCCGGGACCCCCGATTTATCCCCTTCAAGATATTTGGCCATCAGCTTCATGCCCCGATATCCCCATTCGAATGGGTCCTGGACAACCGTACCGGCAAAAGTGCCTTCCTTGACGGCACCCAGCGTAATCGGGTCTTCGTCAAAGGCGATAACCGTAATTGCACCAAGTTTGCCTGCTGATTTAAGCGCTTCATAAATTTTGGGCGGGTTGTAGGAGTAAAAACCAACCATGCACGTCACGTCCGGATTGGCGACCAGCACATCGTCCACATTGCTGCGGGCCCGTGCGAAATCCACGTCATCACCGCGCACATCAATAAGCTCAATACCGGACCCTTTAACAGCTTGGCGGAAGCCGGCAATCCGTTCTTTCGCGTTATCCGCCTCCAAGAAGCCAACAAAACCCATGCATTTGCCCCCGTTCGGCAGGGCCTTGACGGCAATTTCACCGGCCTGCACGCCAGCTGCCGTATTGGAGGACCCCAGGTAGGCAATGCGGTTGCTGTCTGGCGCGTCGCTGTCTGTCGTAAACAGGGGCACCTGCGCGGCAATCCGGTTGAAAGCGCCAATGGAAGTCTTGGGATCCACCGACGAAATCATGATGCCATCAATACCCGCAGCGACCAGATCGTCCATAAGCGCATTTTGCAACGCCGCTGTCCCTTGTGCCGGATACCTGAACTGCAAGTCATAGCCCGGCAACTCGCCTTGTGCCTTTTTAACGCCGGCTTCGGCCAGTTTCCAGAAATCGGATGCCGCATTCACGACGAAAGCAAGAGATGGCTTCTCCTGCGCGAATGCCGAGCCTGTCGTCGCGGCAAAAATGACGGCAGCTGCCGTAAGAAAACGAGAATACTTCATTTAGTTACCTCCCTTGCCAAACCCTTATTGGAAATCTGGCTTGTCTGTTGAAACACATTTCCGGAATTTTCCGGTGTCTGAACATATCCCTGCTATATTGTTAAATCTTATTACTGGATATTAGTAATAATACATATCACAACATCCCGCCATAAGGGAAGAATAATTATTTATTTAATTACAATAAGTTATATATTTTTTTCTGATATATTTTATAAAAATAAAAAAATACATGAAAACCGGAATTGCAAGGGGTTCAAATATGATTTAAAAATTATTATTAGTTCTTTTTATGAACTCGATAACACCCTTTCCCAATCCTCATCTTCAGGAGACCCACTCAATGAAATTCGCAACCTACCCAAGCCTTTCAGGAACAACCGTATTTATAACGGGTGGCGGTTCCGGAATTGGCGCTGAAACCGTCAGGCAGTTTTGCGCCCAGGGATCGAACGTCGGCTTTCTCGACATGGACGTCGACGCCTCGGAACAACTGATTGAATCCATTGTCGAAACAGGCGCCCCACCCCCAGCATTCGAGGCCTGTGATCTGCGTGATATAGACGCTCTGAAACGGGCCTTTGAGGCCCTCGCCAAAAAGCTGGGGGCCGCCACCGTACTCGTCAACAATGCGGCCCGCGACGACCGTCACGCTTGGACCGACGTAACACCAGACTATTATGACGAACGGATCGCCAGCAATTTGCGCCACATGTTCTTCGCAACACAGGCGGTCGCACCCGGCATGATTGACGCAGGTGGCGGCTCAATCATCAATCTGGGTTCTAATTCCTGGTGGGAAGGCGCCGGTGGAATGCCTGTATACACCACAGCAAAAGCTGCTGTGCATGGCATGACCCGCGCCTTCGCCACGGATCTTGGAAAGCATCGCATCCGGGTCAACACGGTGGTCCCGGGATGGGTCATGACCGAACGGCAAAAGGAATTATGGGCAACGCCGGAGGCCCTGGCCAAACACCTGGAACGGCAATGCCTTCCCGACCTCATTGAACCGGTTTATCTGGCCCGGATGATCCTCTTTTTGGCATCCGATGACGCCGCCATGTGCACTGCGAACAACTATATGGTGGAAGCCGGGTCTATATAACCGATCGCCCGAAGTTTGAACTTGTAGAAATCCGCTGTCACGCAGATGGGACCATGCTCTTGATGGAGGCCCGTTGTATGTAAGGGCATTCCAGCTTCGTCAGCGGAAATCTCGATTTTTGCCCGGAATCTCCGGAAAAGGCCTTTTCCACGGCCCAGCGCCCCATGTCGCGGTGCGGCAGGACTAACGTTGACAACTGGGGCGTCAGATGGCGGGCGACTTCCTCATCGTCATAGCCGATGATCGAAATATCATCCGGAATCTTCAGGCCGTTTTCCTTAATGGCCTCGTAGGCGCCAACCGCCATCCGGTCATTGGAGCAAAAAATTGCGGTTGGCGGATTTTTCAATTTCAGCAGCTCCTGGGTACAGTCATATCCGGCACTGGTTTGCCAATTGCCTTTTTTGACCAGTTCCGGGTCATAGGGGATATCCGCCGTCGCCAGCGAGTCCCGATAGCCGCGCAAACGGTCTTTCGCCGCATCCATCCACATTTCGCCGGTGATTAGCGCAATCCGTCGATGCCCCGCATTCACCAGAACATTCGTTGCCGTATGCCCACCCGCCACTTCGCCGGGAAGGACCGTTGGAAAATAATGGTCATCCGTATAGCAATTGAGCAAGACCACAGGAATGTCGAGCCCGTAAAGCCGTTTCGGCACGTCGACCTTGCGCGTCATGATCGACGCGAAAACAATCGCTTCCACATGATTGCCCAACACCACCTCGATCGTGCTCGCCTCAATTTCAGGATTGCTCAATGTCTGGTAAATGCTCAGAACATGCCCGGTTTCACTGGCCGCCTCATGAGCGCCATCTATGGAAATTACAGCTTCTGGACTGGTTGCGATTCGATCAAAGATAAGGGCGATCTGACCGTGCGTCGGGTTCGCATGCATTTGTGTTTTGCCGGAACCGTAGCCAAGCTCCTTCGCCGCCTGAACAACCCGCTCGCGTGTCGCTTTCGAGATTTTTATCCCCGGCGTGTTATTCAGAACAACAGAAACTGTTGATTGCGAGCAATTTGAAATGCGCGCAATGTCTGTCATTGTTGGGCGTTTCCCGGTGGTGTTTGCTGTTTTTATGCGCGACATGTTTTTTACCAATGCTATTTGGTTCTCTTTATCTGGGTCCATTTTCTTTTCAACATTCAGGTCCAAAGACCCTTCCGTCAATCGGTATGAGGGTTTGTGTCCCATTCCATCCGCTCTCTCAAGCGACACCTGCACCCGCTTCGCGTCTTTTTTCCTGCTCATCTATCGCCATCCGCTTACCGGTTCCCGCGAAACCGTTCAAAAGCCACGGCAATAATGATGAACGAGCCGATAAAGGTGCCCTGCCAAAACGCGTCGACGCCCAACAGCAACAGGCTATTGCGGATAACCTCAATCAATGCGGCACCAATAATCGCACCAAAGGCTGTTCCGGCCCCGCCCATCAGGTCAGCGCCGCCAATAACCGTTGCAGCGATAATCCGAAGTTCTGCCATCTGGCCCAGCCCGGTCGTAACCGCCCCCAGCCAGCCAACCATCAGGATCGATGAAACGCCTGCTGTTAAGGATGCGATAACATAGACCGAAAGCTTAACCGCACGAACCGGCACACCGGTCAATATCGCCGCCTGCTCATTGCTGCCAATAGCGTAAATGTGGCAGCCCCAGCGGGTCCAGCGAAACAAAAACCCAAACAGCAAGGTCAGGAAAAACAGAACAATCACGGGATGCGCAATACCAAACGTCGTGCCGCCGCCAAAATTGAGCAAGATGTCCGCATCCGGCCCAAAGTCATAAACCATCTTGTTATCGGAAATAACCATAGCCATGCTGCGCGCGATACTGAGCATTCCCAGCGTCACCACAAATGCGGGCATTTGCACATAGGCAATGAGATAGCCGTTTATGAACCCGACAACGGCAGCGGCCAGCAGGCCGGCGGAAATACCGACAACAACGCCCTGCCCGCTGTTCATGACAATACCGACGACAATGCCGACGACGCCCATGGTCGAGCCGACCGACAGATCAATACCACCGGTTATAATGACAGCCGTCATCCCCAGGGCAACAATCCCGATAAAGGCAAAATTGCGGGTTACATTAAACAGGTTTTGCGGGCTGGCGAATGTATCCGTCACGACCGACATGATCAGGCAAGCCAGGACTGCCGCACAAAACACCCAAAACACCTGTTTTCCCAACAGCCCCGACATCAGACTGTGGGTCTGGCGGTTGATGACCTCATCCATGGCGTTTGCGTCAGACATCCGTTTTCCCCCTAATTTTTAAGCTCTCGCGTTCCCTGCTATTATTCTCAAGCCTCATCAATGGCACCGGTGATAAGGCCAGTAATTTCTTCCGGCGATGTGGCCGATGCCGGTTTATCTGCGACTTTCGTACCACGCCGTAAAACGACAATCCGGTCGGCCACGCCAAATACATCCGGCATACGGTGCGAAATCAAAACAACCGTCACGCCGTGATCGCGCAAATTGCGAATGAGGTTTAAAACCTCAGCAACCTGACGGACACTGATGGCCGCTGTTGGCTCGTCCAGGAGAACAATTTTCGCATCCGACAACCGGGTACGGGCGATGGCCACCGCCTGGCGCTGCCCGCCGGACATGGAACGCACCAGATCACGCGGCCGAGTTTCCGACTTCAATTCCTTGAACAGCTCGGCACCGCGTTCATACATGGCCCGGTAATCGAGAACCCGAATAGGGCCGAATTTTTTAAAAAGTTCGCGGCCTAGAAACACATTGGCAGCAGCGGTCAGATTGTCACAGAGGGCCAAATCCTGATACACCACTTCGACACCCTGCTCGCGGGCCTCAATCGGTTTGTCGAAATCGACCTTGTCCTCTCCAATATAAATTGATCCGCCCGAAGGCTTGAAGTTGCCGGCGATAATTTTAACCAGGGTGGATTTACCAGCCCCGTTATCCCCCATTAAGCCCAACACCTCGCCCGGTTCAGCCGAAATGGATACATTCGACAGGGCCTGGATCGCACCAAAATTCTTAGAAATATTTTCAAGCTGCAGTGACGCCATCTCCACAAACGCTCCAATCGTATTTATACTACCCGTTTTGCTCGGGGTATTTTCTATATCAGGATAATTTTATTTTTACTAATAATATTTGTTATCCGTCTGCTGTTCTTTGTAAGTCCGTAATTTTCCAAATTCCAACAAGTGCAGATTAAAATTGATCAACACGCCTTTAAGGTGTATAATTTCAATCGCTGAAATTATAATAAATTTATATATTTCAATATGATAATTTTAATATCCGTTTTTGGAGTATGTGTTTTAGCATCATTTCAGGGCCCCTTGACTTTAATTGAAGCGGTCATTTTTCAGGCTATTTTGCTTATAAATCATACTTATTGACTAATTATCTATATTATTATTAGTATCTTTTCCATTGTATTTTTTTGAGGGCTGTCTTCATGCGTGTTCTAGTTACAGGTGCCACAGGTAAAGTCGGGCAAAACTTCCTGCACCGATTTTTGGCGGCACCGGCCTATCGTGACTGGACCGTTCGTGCGCTTTGCCATAACCGGCTGATTGAGGAAACAGATCGAGTTTCCGTAATCAAGGGGAGCATTTCCGACCGCGCCACTGTGGCCAAAGCCATGCAAGACGTCACTCATGTCGTGCATATGGCGACCTGCAAGGAAACGCCGGATGACGCGATGGATGTCACGGTCAAGGGCATGTTCTGGTTGCTGGAAGAAGCCCGCATCAGTCCTTCCTTTCGACAATTCATGCTGATTGGCGGTGACTGCACCGTCGGCCATTTTTTCGTTGACCACGAAGCCCCGATAACTGAGGACGCACCGAAAACCGCCTATCCAGGCTGCTACGCTCTGTCCAAGGTGCTCGAAGAAGTGATGCTCGAACAATATTATTTGCAGTACGATCTTAACGGATGCTGCCTGCGCGCGCCCTGGATTATGGAGAAGGACGACTTTAAACACACCCTGTCTTTTGGGGATGATGTTTTTGGCGGCCCTGTCTGGAAAGATCTGGTATCCAATGAGGAAGCCCAGCGTTGTTATGAAAACGGTACGGTGCCTCTTCTTCAAGATGCCCGGGGAGAACCGCTCAAACGCAATTTCGTTCATGTAGACGATTTGGTTTCGGCCATTATATGCGCTTTGGACAACCCCAACGCCTGCCAGCAGCTTTTTAATATCTGCATGGACAGGCCGGTTGACTACGCAGAGCTTGCCGCCTATCTGCGCGCCTCACGTGGCCTAGAAAGCATCAACATTCCAAGTGGTTTCCACAGCAACTGGCTGGTCAACGAAAAGGCCAAAACCCGACTCGGCTGGAAACCTGAATACGATTTGAAGACATTGACAGATTCGGCATGGGAATACCAAAGGCCAGAAAATGAGCCGCGAAAAGTCTGGTATCCCGGTTGAAGTAAGGAGGCCTCATGAGAGGCAAACAACACAACAATGGGAGTATGGAGGACATAATGAAGTATCTACCTAAAGCCGTTATCAGTGCCTTTCTATTGTCTCTTGCCTGCGGTTCCGCATCGGCAGCAGACAAGACATTCGCCATCGTCGTCAAAGCCATGGACAATCCGTTCTTTGATCTGGTTCGTGATGGCTGCGCAAAAGCCGAAAAAGAACTTTCCGGCTACAAATGCCAATATATTGGCCCGTCGACACATACAGAGGCGGACCAACTGCAGATTATTGATGATCTGTTGACCAAGGGCGTTGATGCCATGGCGATTTCGCCGTCTAACGCCCCGGCCGTCGCTAATTTGCTGAAACGCCGCAAGCCCAATATTCCGATCATCACCATTGATGCGGATGTCATGGCAAAAGACAGTTCTGTACGCAAAACCTATCTCGGCACCAACAATTACGAACTGGGAGAGCGTCTCGCCAAACACTTGCAGGGCCTGAAACCGAATGGTGGAAGCCTTTGTCTGGTTCTTGGTGGGCCGGCGGCCGACAACATCAACCAGCGCGCCCAAGGATCGCGCGATGTATTATCCGGTCAGAAAGGCATTGACCGCCTGACCGGCCAGAACGGCTGGACAGAGATTGACGGGTGTCCGCTATATACCAATGATGATGCCGCGCGGGGCGTCCAGATGATGGCCGACACCCTGACTGCAAACCCGAACCTTGATGCCTTCATTCTGGAAGGTGGATGGCCACAGTTTGCCCCACAGGCCTACGCCCAGTTGACCGATCTTCATATGGATAAAATCAAATCGGGTAAACTGGCACTTGTGGTATCTGATACCCTGCCGCCGCAAATCGAAGCCCTTAAACAAGGCCGCAGCCATGTGCAGGTCGGACAGCGCCCCTTCGAAATGGGCTACAAAGCCATGTATGTCATGAAGGATATCGTTGGCGGGAAAATGGTCGCCCCCGAAATCTATACCGGGCTTGACGAATGCCTGCCGAACACGGCAGACAGCTGCCTGAATTAAAAACCCGAGGAATCTGTAACCCAAACCATAATAAACTCCTCCCTGAAACACATCGTTTCCAACTTGGGGCGCCTGACAGCGCCCCATTTTTATTTGCCCTCTTTTACTTCATTATCCGAAATCCGCTTTATAGCCTTTCAGGCGGTCCCGGAACTGAGCGCTGTCAGCCAGTTCCCGGTTCACCAGATGGGGCGGTAATTCACCCTGTTTGACTTTCCGGACCTGCTCGACATCCGAAGCCCCAATCCCGGCGAAACACTGGTCCGTCCAGCATAAGGCGTGTGGTGTTGCGATGACGTTATCGAGATGCAGGATCGGGTCATCCACCGACGGGGGTTCGGGATCGAACACATCCAGTCCGGCCCCGGCGATAACCCCGTTTTTCAAGGCCTCGACAAGTGCAGGCTGATCAACAACCGGTCCGCGCGAAGTATTGATCAGATAGGCGGTGGGTTTCATTTTTGACAGGCGTTCGCCATTGATCAGATGATGGGTTTCCGGCATCAGCGGCACATTAACCGTCAGAAAATCACTCTGCGCAAACAGCGCCTCCAAACTGACCAGTTCCACGCCCAGACTGGAGGCCAAAGCGGGATCGACCCAGGGATCATGGGCAATGAATTTCATGTCGAAGGGCGCACACATGCGAAACATTTCGGCGCCAATATTGCCAATCCCCACCGAGCCCAAAACCCGCCCGACAAGCCCCGTCCCCATATAATCGGGCCGCTTGGCAAACCCCGCCGCCCCTTGGCGGGTCAGTTTGTCCTTGTCGAACAGCCGGCCAGCGAGCGCCAGAAGAAAAGTGACAATTGTTACGGCAACCGGACGGCGGACGCCATCGGGTGTGATGACCACCCCGATACCGGCTTTGCTACAGGCCTCCACATCCACATTGTCATAACCAACGCCAAACCGGGCAACAAGGCTCAGACATCCCGTATCCGGGATACTGTTCTTGTCAAAAGCCGCCGCCAGCAGAATGAGTGCATCAAACCCGGCCAGGGATTGTGATGTCATCCGACCGTCTACCGGTGCGACAAACTCAACATCGATATCGGGATCATCGGTGAGCGGGTCCAAATCAAACATCGGATAAGCCAGGCTTCCATCCGGTTTTTTGAAGTCCGCCGAAAGAGCAACACGAAATCTGCTCATTTACCTTCCCTCCCCTTGGTCACTTTGCGGGGTTGGCACCCGTCCCTGATTTCGGCGATGCCCTTTATTAAGGCTTGCTGGTAAACCCATAGATCACCGGAATAGCACAGGACATCGTATCCTTGCTTATATAGGGCAATGGCACCTGCTGTATCACCTGTTAACCGGCCCAGCGCCTTATTGTGCTTTTGTGCGGCGCGACGAACACGGTCCGTTGCCGCGAGAAAATCCGGATGGGCAAACTGCCCGTTAATACCCAGTGAGCAGCTTAAATCAAAATGCCCAATCCACAAACAATCGACGCCCTTAACGGAAGCGATGGCATCGATATTGCGGACCCCTTCCTCGGTTTCAATCAAGGCCACGAATGCGGTGCGGCGGTTTGCAGCTGCTAGAATTTTGGCTGTATCGCCGGGCGTATAATTGTCGTGGGCAATGGTCAGGGCAACACCCCGCTTGCCCATGGGTGGATACTTCATACAGGAGACGATGTGCTCGGCTTCATCTTTCGAGCCGACCATCGGCATGGCCAAGCCGTCAGCTCCAACATCGAGCGCCCGTGCGATATGATCATAGGCATTGGACGGCGGGCGAACCAATGCGGGGATGTTTCCCACCCGAAGGCTGGCTATCGCACCTTTGGTTTCCGAAATTCCAAAACCGGAATGCTCCATATCCAGGAACACGTAATCAACATCGGCGGCGGCAATAATTTGCCCAATGCCCGGCGAATTGAATTCAAAAATGGAATGTCCGACTTTCAGACCTTTTGAAGCGAACATCCGTTTTAGATTTGGAATAGCCATAGTTTTCCCCTGTGTTAAAAATTTTTCTGGTTTGGTCTTTGAATGAAACCCCAGGCACGCGGTTAACGCCATCGGCAATGGTTCCACAAAGGGTCGGTGCCGTACCGGACTGAAGAAACAATGAGATCAAAAACCCCTTCCTTTCAAAAGTCCTGTGCGGAGGACGAATTGTTTCTTCAATTCTTCGACTCTACTGGTATGATAAGTTGATTTCTTGCTGTATGGCAAATGTCGTTTGCCTTTATTTACCCTCGGCGCTGTCGAGGCACCCATAAGGGAAACAAATAACGAAAATAATTCGATATTTTATCAAAAACCACCCACTTACATACTCAAGCATGTAAGTATCCCTACAGGAACACATGTAGGCGATTGTGATCACAGGAGGTTTCTTGTATGTCAGATAATATGAACAGCATCATTACACCGATTACAAAACGCAAACTGTCGGACCTCATTCAAGAGCAGTTGCTGACGATTATTCAAAGCGGCGAATTGTCGCCGGGTGATACGTTTCCATCCGAGCGTGAGCTTATGGAAACCTTTTCCGTCGGTCGTCCCGCCATTCGCGAGGCCATGCAAAATTTGCAGCGCATGGGAATTGTTGAAATCCGTCATGGGGAACGCCCCAAAATCGCCCACCCATCCTTCGAAGGCATTGTCGGACAAATGGGTGAGACCATGCGTCATTTGCTTGCCCATTCCTCGACCTCCCTGGAGCATTTGAAGGAAGCGCGGATGCTCTTTGAAAAGGACATGGTCAAGATCGCTGCAGAGCGCCGAACAAAAAAAGACATCAAGCGCCTGAAAGCCATTTTGGTGAAACAGGAGAAAGCGGCGTCGGACACAACCGAGTTTCTGATACAGGACGGCAATTTCCATCAGGAAATAGCAAAAATCTCAGGCAATCCTATTTTCCTGGGCTTAAGCAAATCGGTGTTCGAATGGCTGACCCACTTTCATCTGGATCTTGTGAGTCGGCCGGGGCTTGAAAAGCTGACATTAACCGAGCATCAACAAATTCTGGACGCAATCGAGGCCGGTGATCCGGATGTCGCCATCAAGCAGATTGACGACCACCTCAGCCGCGCCGGGCTCCTGTATCTTCAGGATTATTATCAGTCAAAAGACTGAACGCCTGACAACTAAGCCTCAAACTCAACCGGCATTTGCCAGACGGCATAGACAACACACCCTTCAGGACTGCGGACACTGTGCGCACTTCCCGGCGGATTGATGGCCAGAGACCCCACTCCATGTACGCCGTTTTCGTCAATCTGGCTGCCGCGGAGCACGTATATATGCTCGAACCCCGGGTGCTTATGACGGGGCACTGCAGCGCCCGGCTCGTATTTTAAAAGCGCTGCCGACGGCCCGCCGTCCGGTGTCCGGTACAGCCAATGAACTTCCAACCCGTCGCGGAAAAATTCCCAAGCTTCGGGATCATCCATAATCGCCTGAAAATCGATTGATAAGGGTTGCCCGTCCATGATGCTCATTTTTCCATCGCCTCCAAAATCTGATCCGTTGTCGCCGTCCAGCCAACAATCGCTCCCTGGGCACGGACCATCTCCAGAGTCGCCTCCTTGAAATCCGGAAAATAACTGGCCGTGGCATCTTCGGCGAGCAGACATTCATAACCGCGGTCATTGGCTTCGCGCATGGTCGTCTGCACACAAACCTCCGTTGTCACGCCAGCCAAAATCAGATGTGTGATCTGATTGTCGGCGAGAAATGCCCCAAGGTCCGTCGCGTAAAACGCCCCCTTGCCCGGCTTTTCGATCACCAGCTCATTTTCCAGCGGCGCCAGTTCCGCAACGATATCATTGCCCGGCTCCCCGGAAATCAGAATACGCCCCATGGGGCCGACATCGCCAATCTTCAGAGCGGAATTTCCGCGCAGCCGCTTGGCTGGTGGACAGTCCGATAGGTCGGGCTTGTGGGCTTCCTTGGTGTGTATCACCGGAATGCCGACCTGCCGACAGCCTTCGATCAGCCGTGCGACCGTCGGCACGATGGCCGCGACCGGCGTCAGGTCATTGCCCAAGGCTGCGCCAAAACCGCCGTCTTCGAGAAAATCCCGTTGCATATCGATGACCACAAGAGCGATGTGATCGGACGGAAAGGGATAGGCAAAGGGCGCAGCGTTGATACTTGGCATTACGGAATTCCTAATGGCCCGCCATATGCTGACCAATGACCATACGGTCGGCCGCACTGGCGGGGGTTTCAAAGACAAATCGCCCTTCCGACATGACGATAATGCGGTCCGACATCTGCAACAATTCATCCAGGTCTTCACTGACCAGAAGTACCGCAGCGCCGTTGTTACGGGCCTCGATAATCTGGGCGTGAATATCTGCAACGGCAGAGAAATCCAGACCGAAGCAGGGGTTCGCGGCAATCAGGATATCCACATCACCGGACAACTCGCGCGCCAGCACGGCGCGCTGCACATTGCCACCGGACAGCTGACGAATTTCAGCATCCGGGCCGGGCGTTTTGACGTTGTAGCGATCAATCAGTCCCCTTGCCGCGTTCGCAAACGCACCGGCCCTCAGCCACCATCCCCCGATGGAATACGCTGGCAGATCAAAGGTGCGGAACGCCATGTTTTCAGCGACGCTCATGTCGCCAACACAGGCGTTGCGCAACGGCTCTTCCGGCAAACAGAAAATCTTGTGATCGCGCATTTGTCGGCGCGTCGCCTGAAAGGCCTCCCCATGCACGATAACGCCGCCGCCCACGGCGGTGCGCTGTCCGGCCAGAACCTGCACCAGTTCCGACTGGCCATTGCCCGACACCCCGGCGATACCGACAATTTCGCCAGCGCGCAAACCCAGGCTCGCGTTATCGACCACCGTCTGCCCGGAATCTCCTTCGACTGTCAAATTGTTGATTTCCATCTGTACAGACCCGGCGGGGCGTTCAAGACGGGCGCGGCTTTCGACAATGGCCTCATCGCCCACCATCATTCGCGCCATTTCTTCCGGCTCCAGTTCGCCGACACGACCACTGCCGACCCAGCGCCCACTGCGCAGGATGGTGACCTCGTCGGCATAGGCCATAACTTCGCGAAACTTGTGGGTAATGATCAGAATCGAAAGCCGGGCGACCTTCGCCAGATCACGCACAAACCCCAAAATCTCATCGGCTTCCTGAGGCGTCAGGACAGAGGTTGGCTCATCGAGAATGACAAAGCGGCTGTTCAGATATAGCTGCTTGAGAATCTCCACCTTCTGTTTTTCACCCGCCGCCAGTTCGGAGACCTTGGTGTCCAGTCGCACTTCAAAAGGAACCGTTTGCAAAAACCGATCCAGCGCTTTGCGCTCATCGGGCCAGTTTATGACGGCCGGGACTTCGGCCCGCGACATCACCAGGTTTTCCAGTACGGTCATTGCCGGGATCAGGGTAAAGTGCTGATAAACCATGCCCAGCCCCAGCGCATGCGCGGCGCGCGGGCTGGGCAATGCCTGTTCCTTGCCCGCCACCAGAACGCTGCCTTCTTCCGGTTGGTGATACCCCATGATGCATTTGACCAGAGTGCTTTTACCGGCCCCATTTTCACCCAATAAAGCATGCACCGTGCCCGCCGAAACCCGCATGGACACGTTATCAAGAGCCGTGAAATCGCCAAACCGTTTGGTGATGCCAATGACCTCGACAGCCAGCGCCTGCGGTGTCCCATGGATTACGGCAGTCTCGCTCATATCCTATAGCCCGGCCAGAAATTTCGTTGAATCCGAAACCGATCCAAACACCCCACCCTGCATCTTGATCATCTTGATGGCATGGGCATGGTTATCCGGATCAGTGGCGCCACAGCAGTCTTCCAGAACCACACATTCAAAGCCGCGGTCATTGCCTTCACGCATGGTCGTATGGACGCAAACATCCGTCGTAATCCCGGTCATTACGATATTCTCAATCCCCTGCGTGCGCAGGATCAGTTCCAGATCGGTCGCACAGAAAGAGCCCTTGCCCGGCTTGTCGATGATCGGCTCACCGGCTTCGGGATACAAATCGGGAATGATGTCCCAGCCCGGCTCGCCGCGCACCAGTATTTTCCCGCACGGCCCCGGATCACCAATTCCCGCACCAATCTGGCGCGAGCGCCAACGCTTGTTTGCGGGCAGGTCGGAAAGATCCGGGCGGTGGCCTTCGCGGGTATGAATGATATGATAGCCCTTTTCCCGCATGGCGGCGAGAACCCGTTTGATTGGCTCGATGGGGGCGCGGGTCAGTGACAGGTCATAACCCATGGCGTCCACATAGCCGCCCACGCCACAGAAATCCGTCTGCATATCAATGATAACCAGAGCCGTATTCTCCGGACGCAGGTCGCCATTATAGGGCCATTTGTAGGGGTCGGCGTCGATATAACGCTCAGGCATTTCAGCTCTCCTTGAATTTTCGGTTTGGAACCGGGAACCCGCAGGACGTCCCATCCGTATATTTGACTTCGTTCTCCCAGGGCAGACGATAAGTCCCATCCATCAAATCCTGCATATAGGTATAGGGGCAATCCTGAGCGCCGCCCTGTACGGCCACATAACCGCGGTGGCCAAACTGGTAAATATTGTTCTCGACGCTCCAGTGGACACGGGCTTCGCGGACCAGATCGGGGCGCACTTCGGCAGTAATGATCTCGTCCGGACGACCGCCGCCCTGGACGAGCACGGTTCCGTCAAAATTGACAATCATACCTTCGCCCATGGAATCGAAGGTGCCATCGGAGCCGCACATGCAGACATTGGCCGTGACCATCAGATTGCAAAAGGCGTTGGACTGGTTGGTGAATTTCCAGCTTTCGCGAATGGGTGCCGTATAACCCGCCGTGCGGATCATGATCTCGGCCCCCTTGTAGGCACATTCACGGGCCATTTCCGGAAACATGCCATCGTGGCAAATGATTAGGGCAATTTTGCTGCCCTTCGGTCCGGTGCAGACCGGGATTCCCTGATCCCCCGGCTCCCACGGCTCGACCGGCACCCAGGGGTGCATTTTACGGTAATAGAGTTGCAGTTCACCCTTGTCGTCAATGATCAGGCCGCTGTTGTATGGATAGCCGCCGGGGTTCAGCTCCATAATGGAGAAACAGCCCCAGATTACATTGTCCCGGCAGGCTTGTTTCAGGGCCGCCACTTCCGGGCCGTCCATTGTACACATGATTTCCGGGTTGGTATCCATGGACAAGCCATGCAGGGCGTATTCCGGAAAGACAACCAAATCCATGGTCGGCAGGTTGCGCCGCGCCTTGGCGACCATACGGACAACCTTGTCCGTCTGTTGTTTCAAATCTTCTGGCGTCTCAACCACAGGCAATTGCAACTGCACCATGCCCAGGACAACGCCTTCCGGTGATTTGTTCAGTCCACCAAGGCCACTCATGCTCCACATCCTTTGTTCTCAAAAATAATCATCATTTGACGCTCAGTTCTCCCGGCGCGTCCTTCAGGCTGCCGCTTGCCGAGGACGTAAAAATCATAATCCCCAACGTCAGAATGTAGGGGGCGGCATAAAACAGGTAATAACCCTGATTAATGCCCACCGATTGCAAGGCCGGGCCCAGCGCACCGGCGCCACCAAACAGCAATGAGGCCCACAAACATTTAACCGGATCCCAGCGCGCAAAGATCACCAGCGCCACCGCCATCAACCCCTGCCCGCTGGACAAACCTTCATTCCAGCTACCGGGGTAATAGAGCGACAGAAAAGAGCCGCCGACACCGGCCAGAAACCCACCGGCGGCCGTTGCAAAAAACCGCACGGCATTGACCGAATAGCCCATGGAGCGCGCCGCATCGGCGCTGTCACCAACCATGCGGATGATCAGCCCCCAACGTGTGTTGTTCAGTCCCCACAGCAAGGCCGGAGCCAACACCAGCCCAACAAGAAACAAGACGTTGATCTGCAGGGCGGCTCTTACCTGCTGGCTGTCGCTCCACCAGCCGAAATCAATGGCGGGTAAATTGGGGGCCGTTGGCTGCACAAAAGGTTTGCCGAGATAAAAGGCGAGGCCTGTGCCCAGCAGCATCACGGCAATACCGACGGCAATGTGATTGACCCGGGGCAAACCGCAGGCCAGCGCATGCAACCCGCCCAGAATTGCCCCCGTACATCCTGCGGCGAAAACACCCAGCCATGGACTGCCCGTCAGAAAGGAAACGCCATACCCGGTCATCGCCCCCATCACCAGATTGCCTTCAAGGCCCAGGTTCACCCGGCCGCTACGCTCCGTCAGGCATTCGCCCATACTGACGAACAGAAACGGCGTACTGACGCGAATGGCCCCGGCAATGATCGCCAGCGGCACACCCCATAATCCAAGCCCACCGTCAGACATTGGCCGCGGCTCCTTGCGGTTTGAACAGTTTCAGACGGCCCTGCAGGGTCTCGAATGTCAGCAGAACGAAGAAGATCAAACCCTGCAAGACCTGAACCGAGGCGTCCGGCAGATCGAGGCGGCGTTGCAGCAGGCCGCCGCTCGCTTCAATGCCGCCAAACAGGATGGCAACAGGGATGATCGCCAGCGGATTGTGGCGCGCCAGAAAGGCCACCAGAATGGCGGTGAAACCGTACCCCGCAGCAATGGAGGCATTGGCCTGCCCATGAACGGCAGCAACCTCAACCATTCCGGCCAGCCCCGCCGCCGCACCACCGATGGCAAAGGTTATAACCGTCAGCGGGCCAACGTTCAGACCGACCATCTTGGCGGCACGCACGTTGCCACCTGTCATGCGGGCGGCAAAACCGAACGTCGTGTGAAAGATCAGGATATAGGAGACAATGCAGAAAATTATTCCAAAAACCAATCCCCAGTGCACGTCCATACCGGGGATAGAGCCGATCATCAGGCTGTCGGGCAATGGGAGGGTTGAGGGTTTGTTGAGGCTGGCCGGATCGCGCATGGGCCCTTCAACGATATGGTTGAAGACGGCCACCGCAATGTAAGTCAGCAGCAATGTAGAGATGGTTTCGTTGACACCCCGGTAATGGCGCAAATAGCCGGCAAAACCGATCAACAGGCCGCCGCCAATCATTCCCGCAACGGCCATGCCCAGTTGTGATAAAATCGGGTAGGCCGACGGCAGAACCAATCCGGCCGCTGCCCCTGCCAGACCGCCGACGACCAAAGCCCCCTCGCCGCCGATCACCACCATGCCCATTTGTGCCGGAAGCGCCGTGCACAAAGCAGCCAGCACCAATGGGGCTGCTCGCAACAAGGTATTCTGCCAGGAGAACCAGGTTCCAAACGCACCCCGGTACATTAGGTAATAAACCTCAAGCGGATCAACACCGGCGACGGCGACGAAGATGCCGAACAGCACCATCGCCATGCCGATCGCCATCAGGGGTATGGCCAGGGCTTCCATGCCTTTTTTAAGTCTGACCATAACGTCCCCTGCAGCAAAGGTTGATCCCCATGAAGGGCATGCGTTACGACTTGACCGAACCGATGACGCCTTCCACCAGATAGCCCATCTTTTCCAGCTCGATGTTGGTCTGCTCCAGACCCGAACCGGCCGGGATGACAACGCCGCCCGTATTGTCTTTCAGGCCACCCTTGTAGAGAACCACATCGCCTTTCATGAACTCTGCCTTAACAGCATCGGCGTTCTTGCGGGCTTCGGCGGAAACCGCCGGGCCATAGGCAGACGTCTTGACGATGGCTTCCTTGAGACCGCCGCGCACGATATTGGGGATCGGGGTTCCGGCCATGAAATCGGTGACCAGCTTGGTATAGGTAGCCGGCCAGTCCCACTCGGCACCGGTCAGATACATATCCGGCGCCAGCGGTGCTTGCGATGCATGATAACCGCACAGATACATGCCGCGCTTGGCACCGGTTTCCATGACCACCTTCGGACCATCCACATGACAGGTAACGACATCGGCACCCTGATCGGCGAGGCTGTTGGTGGCTTCGGCTTCCTTGACCGGCATCGACCATTCGCCGGTGAAGATCACTTGTGTCGTGATCGTCGGATCAACGGAACGCGCGCCCAATGTAAAGGCGTTGATGTTGCGCAGGACCTGCGGGATTGGCTTGGCCGCCACGAACCCGAGTTTTTTGGACTTCGTTGCATAGGCCGCAACAATACCTGAAAGATACTGGGCCTCATCAATATAACCGAAATAACTATGGGCGTTTTTCGGATGATCGCTGCCCCACAGACCACCGGAATGCAGGAAGGAAACGTCTTTGTATTTCTCGGCCAGTTTCAGGATATGCGGGTTGTAATACCCAAAGGACGTCGGAAACAGCAGACTCGCGCCATCCAGATTGATCATGCTTTCCATGGTTTTCTGCACAGCCACGGTTTCCGGCACGTTTTCTTCCTCAACCACGGTGACACCGTCCATTTTCTTGACGGCAGCCGCACCTTCCGCATGAGCCTGATTGTAACCGAAGTCATCGCGAGGGCCGACGTAGACAAAACCAACGGTGAGGTTGGCAGCCTTGGCGTGACGGAAGGGCGATGCGGCAACCGCGCCGGCAGCCCCGACAGCGGCAACACCGCTCAAGAAACGGCGGCGATTGAGGGAATAGATATTGGACATAGTGTATCTCCTGATTTGCGTTATCGGCTCGATTGAGATGCCTGAAATTCGGCGGATACTTAAAGTTCTCCTGCCTGTCACTAAATCAGAAAGTAATGCGTCGAAATACTGCTATTATTGGCTCATAGCGCTGCAATTATTGCACCATTTATAGATATCCCTTTGAAATAAAACCCTTATAAAGGAAGCTCATTGACAAGCTTTGTAAGAAAATAATCCGATTTTTACCCAAAAGGCGGATGACGCCACAAAGTGGGGATGTCCCCACCAGATTAAACATGACATTTTCTCCTCTTCTCCTTAGAAAAATGGGCCAGAAAGAGGATGCGGCCATGCGACTTGGTGTTTTATTTTTGATCATTGCTATAGAGGCGTTTATTGCATCTTGTGTACCCGTGAAATCGCTTCCCGCCGGGATTCAGGCCCGCGGGCTCGATAACGGTCGAAACAGGGCTTACAGCTCCCATCTTTCACAGAACCTACAAGGCGCGAACTTCGCCCAAGCCTATTTATACAACGCTGATCTGGCAGGTGCGTTTATGCCCGGTGCAAATCTGAGTGAGGCTGAAATGCAGACATCTGATCTCAGCAACGCGCATCTCCGCCTGGCAAATCTGCGTGATGCAAATTTAAAATATGCCAATTTGTTTTCGGTCGATTTGACCAATGCAGATTTGCGTGGCGCAAACCTGGCCTATACAAAACTGATGGGCGCCGAGTTCAAAAACGCAAAACTGAAAAACGCAAACTTCAGCGGGGCCGATTTAAGGGGCGCCCATCTGGAAGGAGCAGATCTTAGTGGCGTCAACCTGAAGGATGCCAATCTGGCGGATTCGCATCTGCGCGGCGTTGTCGGCCTGACATGCCCACAGATCATGCTGACCAGGAAATGGGAACTCGCTTTTCGGGATGATGAGCTGTCCTGCGGCAAATAGCCACACAAGGCCTTCTCCGGCTCAGCTTCGCCCGATTGTCGAGCTGAAATGACATTCTTTTCATCAACGGTCAAAACCTTAGCGCTTATTTCGGCAGGGCCAGAAAGGTGCCGTTATTGCGCCGGGTCACTTCGCGCATGAGTGTGCCAAACCGGCCTGTCGAATAATTCGATATAAAGCCTACGGCGTGAACCTTGGCCAGCTTGGCTCCGGTTACCCGGTTTGTGTTCAGATTAACTAGGGCATTGATCACCGGGTCGTAAGAAGACCCGCTGTATTCATCACCGAAGATATAGATGGACAGTTTGATATTGGGTTTCGCATATCGACGCAAAGCAACCTCAAGCCCCTCGACCGGGCTGCTGTTGGAAACACTTTTCCAGGTGCGGAAAAGATCGATGACGTTTTTCCGGCGGCTCGGCGTGTCGGGAATCCATCTGCCTTCATAGGCCGAAACAATATGTGCGCCGTTATCATTGAGGATTTGAAAGCCCTTGATTTGCGGATGAATGGTGAGAACGTTCACCACCTCCGTCACCACCCGGTCCCAGATTTCCTGCATGCTGCCTGATGTGTCGACAATAAAGACCACATAATCGCTATCGACGGGTATGCCGCCGACCTCCTCATCGCGGGTTTTCGCGGTGGCCTGCGAGATGGCGGAACGCGACAGCGACGACTGCACAAGTTCCAGTCCTGAAATTCTGGCTTGCTGCTGCTCGATGGTTTGAGCTGTTGCGTTGAGCGCACTCTCGGTCGTCCGGTTCTGCATCTGAAGCCTTTGCAGCAGCCGGGTGCTTTCAGCGCGGCGGCTCTGTTCTGTCGCCAGTTGTTTTTTCAGGCTTTCAACCGTTGTTTCGGTACTCAGGACCTGGCTCAGGAACTCCTTTACGGGCCCAGCCGTATCCTGGGCCGGGTCGGGCTGCTGCTTTGAAATCAGGACCAGCAGGACAACTGCGCCAAAGCCGCAGGAAATGATATCCAGAAACGACAGGCTGAAGATTTCAAGCGACCGCTTTTTCTGTTTCATGGCCAGCTCACTGCCGGGCTAATCAAAAGCCCGCCCGTGGTCGAAGTCCAGGACCAGTAGGCGACAGAGGCCTGCGGGTCACCTTCAATGGGCAGCAACACCACATTCACCGGCACCCCGGGCCTGAAGGACGTTGACTGGACGGTATGGTTAAACAACTTCAGGCGGCATTCGCCGGAGATAGTGCTGGCCTGCCCCCAGAGCGCACTGCAACTGGCGAACGGATTGAGGCTCTTGTAATTGGAGTCTCCCTGCGTTGGCAGACCATCGGTAACCACATAGACATCAGACGGATTAGCGGCTTTCATTAACTTCAGCCCGGCCTGCAGATCGGTTGCGCCACTCGGCACCAGCCCATCCATATCACCAAGAATATCCCCAAGCCCTTTGTTGTCTGTGGCACCCACCCAGCCATCCGGCCCCAGCGTTTGGGTCTGATCGTTATAGGCGATCACCTTCACGGAACTCGATTTCGGTAGGCGCGCCAGAAGCCACTGGCCGATGCGTTTTGTACGTTGCCATTTAGGCCCGGCCTGTTTGTCCGTATCCGAACTGTTTTTCCGGCGGATGACATCAATCAGCACTTCATCCGTCATCGATGCGCTGCTATCGATCAGAATGCCGATTTTCCGGCCCTCCACCTTCAGGCCCATCACATAGGTTTCCTCACCCACCCCAGAATTTTCGATGACATCCGAAACCTCGGCAACCTCTGTGCGTTCGATCTCGGCCTGCTGTCGGGCGAGCTGCGCCTGTTGATCCGCCGCTTCACGTTGCCGCACGGCCAGGTCTTTCTGGCTTTGGGTCAAGGTTTGCTTGGCCTTGTCGGCATTGCTCTCTACCCGCATCCGATCAGCCATGGCACGGGCAATCTGCTGGCTCAGCGTATCTTCTGCAGCGCGGAGCTCCGCCAGTTCTTGTTCCAGCGCATCCACCTCGGGGTGAGCCACATCAACCTTGTGCTTGACCAGCATGAAGACAAGGATAATCGCACCCAGCCCACAGGACATGATGTCGAGGAAGGCGATATTGAATCCTTCAGTTGTGCGTTTGGGTCTCAGTCGCGGCCTACCTTGCTAATGCGTGTCAGTAAAAACGATTCACAATAATCCTGGGTGCCGACAACCAGACCGTCCTGCAGGCGCTGCAACTGGTGCAGCAACAGCATCAAAAAGATGCTGATCAGCAAGGCAACAAGGGTCGAGTTGAAAGCGACGCCCAGACTGTCCGTCATCCCGGCGATATCTCCGGCCAGCGCCTGATCCGCCTGTGACAGGGCCTGACCGATACCGCGCACCGTGCCGATAAAACCGATTGACGGGATCGCCCAGATCACATAACGGATCATCGAGTTTTCCGCTTCCTGCTTGATGGCCAGCGCCTCGACGGCGGAAATAATCGCGTCCGATGTATTCTGCACATCCTGCGTGATGATGAACCGGCGCAGGCTGCCCCTGAGGATGCGCACCAACGGCGTTTCGCGTATTTTCTCCGGCAATTCTTCAAAGGAATGCAGAACCGAAGTCAGGCTGGCGTCTTCACTTTCTGAACCTTCCAGCAGGTCGACATCAAACAGGTAACGGTCCTTGAGGATGACATAACATTTCCCGGCAATGGAAAAGGTCCCCCACAGCATCAGGATAAAACAAAGCTCCTGCTCATAATCCTTAAGAATAACCACCGGTATCCGGGGTGATGACAGACCGGCCTGTCGCGCAAGATCAATGGCCAGGCTGGCTTCCGGCCGGATATATCCGATATAGACCAGATGCACGGCAAGAATGGAAAAAGCGAGGGTTAGAAAAGGCGGAAGCAAACGCATCATGTCAGATATCCACGGGGAAAGAGGCAGGTGAATTGAGGTTAAAAGCGCTGTTTGACTGGGCGATGGCAAGGGTCGCAACGGTCGCGACAAACAGGGCGCAGACGGTAAAAATCAATACGGGATGTTTATAAGGGAATTTCTTTTTCATGCGGCTCTCCTCACAGATATCTGCCGACACGAAAGCCGACGTCATCACGGCGGTCAACTAAACCATCCCGGTAGGCGGCCCGCAAGGTGGTTCGCGTTCCAGACCGCCAATTGGAGCCTTTGATCACATGGCTGGTGCCAAGAAATGTATCAATCGGATCGGTCTCAACCTGACCGGAGACCGGCAGTTGCAGGGAATAGGTATCATGCACCCACTCGCTGACATTACCGGTCAGATCAAACAGCCCGGAAGGCTCGGCAGCAAACTGGCCAACCGCCGCTACGCCCGCTGAACCGTCCCTATATTTCGGGATATAAAACGGTACCAGCCCCTTGGCCGTCTCATCGGCAATATTTCCAGCCATGGCGGGTACGGTGGCCGTGTCGCCCCAGGGGAAAACCGTTTGTTCCGGGCGGCCGGCGCGACGCGCCAGCCACTCCCATTCGGCTTCACTCAACAGCCGGTAGCCGTTCGCGGCCGTGTTGATTTTGCGAACCCGGTCGCCAGCCACCTCATAGAAGGGATGCAGGTTCTCTTTTTCGCTGAGCCAGTTGCAAAACTGCACAGCTTCCATCCAGCTAACCGAGGTCGCAGGAAAGCTGTCTCCACCGGCGCCCTGATGATCTTTTTTGAAGGTACGAAACTGGGCATTCGTGGTTTCGTATTTTCCGGCATAGAAGGGTTTTGCCAATTGGATCTGGCGCAGAAACTCATTGGCCCGCTGCCCTTTTTCATGGCGCGGCGCGCCCATTTGAAACGACGTTGGCTCAAACCGGATAAACGTCATTCCCTGCTTGTTAACATAGGTGCGCGGAGCTTCGGCCTGACGGGCCTGCTGTTCCGTCTGCAGGACCTCACGCAGGGCCGTCGGTTTTTGACTGGAAGGCACAACAGTCCGTTCGACGGTGCGAAAGCCCGGCCGCTTCAACGTAATCACATGCGCCCGTGCGGGTAATTTCAAAGTCACCGGCGTCATACCGGCTTCCCTGCCATCGACAAAGACGGCTGCCCGCAGGTTTGTGCTCACATCAACCGTCCCGAGATCCGGCATCAATTCAAAAACCAGTTTTTTACGTTCACCCGGCTTTAACCGTACCGTCCGCGTTTCGGAGACGTACCCCGGCAAGGAATAGGTCAGCGAGTTGTCTTCGTTTGACGGCAGTCTGTGAGGCTGGTCCGGATCAATTTTCAGGCCGTTCGCTAAAACCGTTCCACCGCCGGGCTTGAGAGTCAGGGTTACCGTTGAACTTTGCCGCAGCAGGCGATAATTCCGCTCCGTTCTCGGCTCCCGGTTGGTGACGGTGATGGTTTCCAACACCGGGTCGAAGCCCTCCTTGCTAATCTCCAGGTCATGGATGCCCCCTGCCATCGCCAATACGACCGGTGTGACCCCCGCCGCAGCATTGTCGAAAACAACCTTCGCGCCCGGCGGCTCGGACTGGACCGTCAATTGTCCCTGCACCGGCCGCAAAATCAATTCGAGACGGGTTTCCCGGGCACGCTCAAGCGTGACGTTGCGGGTTTCAATTTCATAATAAGCGCTGTCCGCCTCAAGGGTATAGTCACCGCTCGCCAGTTCCATATCCAGTGACCGGGCGATCGCCACCCGCTCACCATTAATTTTCCATCGCGTTTCGGTATCTTCCGGTCGGGTTATCACAGCAAGGCGTGCTGGCAGTTCCTGCAAAGTGACAGGCAATGGCGTGCCTTTCTTGTCTCCCGTAATGGTCAGCGTTTTCGGGGCAAACCCTTCCGCCGAGACGACTATCCGCGTGGAGTCGGAAACCGAATAGATCACATTGGAGACCGCCATGGCGAAGCCGTCGATCACTTTTACGCGCCCGCTCAGTTCAGCCTCTTTGGGATTGAAGATCAGTGTCGTTCCCGTCATATAGACGAACAGGAGGGCGAGGACCATACAGGCGAAGGACGACAAGCCAATGAAAAGCGCATAGCGTTTTCTCTGTATCACCTGCGCATCGCGGAGTTTTGAATTAAATGGGCTCATCACAAATGATACTCACTGTCACCTGTTTGTTTCCGGGCGGAATCTGAACGCGTAAAAGTTTCGATTTGTAGCCGTTTCTTTTCCCTTCAAAGGTATAGGCTCCGGGCTTCAGTTCAATCACCTTTTCCCGGATCGCGCCGACCCGCCCAACGCCCCGCACGGAAACCGCTGTTTGCGCATCCGAGATCACCCTGACCGGGACCTTGATGGCATAGGACGCTAACAGGTCCGCCAGGGCTTTCACGCGGGCGTCCAGTGAGGGGCTGCTATTTGACAAGGGTCCGGCTTTCGCAAGCAGGTGTCGGGCCCCGGATGCCACGTTGTCCGAAGACAGCCGCTCCGGCGCGTTCAAATGATTGGATATCTGCTGGCCCATGGAGATGATATCCCTAGCCCGCGTTAGGCCGTCCTGGACCTGTTGATTGCGCGGCTGGATTTGCTGCGCCTTTTCAAAAAGGTCCTGCGCCTTCAGCCAGTCGTCCGCCGCTATCGCCTGTTGCGCAAGCTCAAGTAGGCGTTTCGTTTCCAGATTGCTTTTGAGTTCGTCAACCCGCGCTGACAGCAAACCGGTTTCCGCACGTTTCGGATAGAGTTTGCGGGCCGCGGCCAGTTGGCCCTCCGCCGCTTCAAGCTGCTGCGCCTCGACTTCGGCCATGCCAATCTGAATATGACCCGCAAAGGCGCGTTCCTTTATTTCCTTCGCCAACAGGCTGGCACGCTCCGCAATACCGGGCCGCGCCGGATCGCGCTTCAGAACTTCCGATAGGTTTTCAAGTTCGGCTTTCCGGTTGTTCTCCGCCCGCGCAATCTCAGCCGCGCGGAGCCATTCCAGGACTTTCGGCAATTGCGCGATGTCATCGGCCAGCACTTGCGCTTCCTCGGAACCGGGGTTCAGGCGCAGCGCCGCGTCGATGTGCGCTTGAGCAGTTTCATAATCATCGGTTTCTCTGGATTTTCGGGCTGCCCCAAAGGCTTCCTCAAAAGCCGCTTCAAAGGCGTCCAGTTCATGCTGGGCCAAGTCTTGGGCTTTTTGCAATTGCGCGACGGCCTCGCCGTAATCACCTGTTGCAAAAGCCGAAACCGCAGCTTCCTTTAAAAACAGAATATCCTTCTGCTTCTCAGACCGCCAGTCGGCAAAGTTTTGTGCGCGGATTTGGGGCTCGGTCTCCACCTCAAACCGCCGCAACGCAGCCTTGAAAGCATCCCGGTCCGCCGCATTAAAAGGTGGCGACGAACCATTGGGTGCCTGCACCGTCTCTGGTCTATCCGGCTCGGGGAGGGGTGCTGCGGACAGCCGCTGCGCAGGCGGGGCCGGAGGTTCTGGCGATGCAGGCACCTCCGCAACCGGTGGCGTGTCCGATTGACCACGGCGCAGTTCCCCGATCTCGTAATACTGGGTCGCGACCACAAGGCCGAGACCAAGGACCAGGGCCACGGCGCCAACTGCCAGCATGCTGTGCAGGCGCTTGCGTGAGGCCTCGCGGCTGGCTTCCTGAAGTTTGTTCTGTAACACGCGAAAGTCCGCCGTCTACAGCTGAACGTCGGGGGTCTGCTCCTGCAGATAGATTTCCTTAAGAAACTCCCGCCATTGGGCAAACTGTTCCTTGGCCGAACCGGTCAGTTCAACGGATTTCTCTTCAAAAGCAATGATCTGCGGCGCCAGATCTGCATCAATGGACTGCCCCAACTCATCCAGAGCGTCTTTGTGAATTTTCGTTTCTTTACTGGTCTGAAAACTGTTGCTGATCAACCCTGCGCCGAAAACGCCGCTCACAATACCGGCCGTTGTTCCCGCCGTACTGGCCCCGATCTTGTCGCTTTTCGCCCCGGCCGCAATGGCCAAAATCGCCAGACCGATCAGCGCCACTCCAGCAACCGCCTCGCCTGCAGCTTTTTTCTGAGCCGCACTTCTGGCCTCGATTTCCGCCAGACTTTGTTCCTGCCAAAGCCGATAGCTTGTCTTCATTTTTTCGGAAAAGGCCCGGTAACCGTCCTGCAGACCGTCCACATATAACTGGTCGCGCACCCGGATCGCCTTGGTCCGCATGAGCATGGGGTCATCGTCACTGGGAAAGCTGGTCAGCTCATATACGCCGTTTTCCTCCGGCAAATACTCAACAAAGGCGTCTTCAACAAAATTGGCGCCAAACCGCAATTCGGTAATCCGCTTGATATCTTCAAGTTCCGCCGCCTCATGATAGCTCAGTTCCTCGACAAGCGCCTCGGCAGCTTTGGCAAACAGCGGATCATAAGGGTCTTTTTCCTTGTTCCGAATATTCTTGTAGAAGGACGATGTGACCTCATGGTTGATCGATTCATATAACCAGCGTTTTCCGGCGATATCGAAAACCTGCATCTCAAACTCGACGTCTTCGCCATTCGACTCCTGGATTGCCCCCAAAATATATAGGTCTCCTGTTGCCGTCGCATCCGGCACCACCCGGACAGCGCCAAAGGCATTTGTGTCTTCAAGGGCGGTTTTCAGTTTATAGGCAAAACGGATTGATTCGGCGCGCCGCAAATCGGGCCAGACGCCTTCTGTGTCATATTCGGTTCCGTCATCAGGAAGGCCCGGGTCAAACACCGGAATAACCACATCCAGTTTTTGACGTCCAGGCGCCAGAGGGTCGTTCTGGTCTTTCCCCATCCGTGCGGCTTTGTTGAATAAGGAAGACAACTGCGGCCCGACATTAACTCCCGATGACGCACCCTGCCCCGTCACGCAGCCGGACAAAAACAAAGAAACGCAGACAATGCCGGTCATTAATTTTCTGATTTTTTTCATATCCTACCTATACCGAGACAATGCGCGCCCGACATCCCATTAATGAATGGGTTTGATGCCCTTATAACGACGATATTCATCCCAAAGTTTTGCCTTTATTTCCGGATCTGTCTCGTTGATCGCCGCCTGTCGTATTTGCGCTTCAAGCACACTATCGTTATCCGCCGGCGGAATATCCTCCGGAATTTTACCGTTTTCAGCGCCTATGGCACCTCCGGAACCCGCTTGCCCCTCTTCAGGAGCGGGCGGGTCGTCAAGATGACCACCTTGAGGGTCTCCTTGGTTTTCACTTTCCGGTTCCGCTGCCGACATGGGTACGGACGCCAGACTACCGCCATTATCATCAACAGAGGCGGCTTCTTCCCCGGACATGTCCGACGATGCAACGGAATCGCCTGTCCCTGTCCCTGTCCCCGTGCCCGCATCGCCACCGCCCGCATTTGCCGCTGCGGTGGCTGAACCCGAAAGCTGATCCTGGCAGGCATCAAACCGGCTTAAAGAATCAAAAAGAGCCTGATCCATGCGCTCGATTTTTTCTTCAAGGGTTAAATACCCGGAATCCTTAAAATCAATAGACGCATCCGTGCATTCGAAAGTGCTTCCCGGCACCACGGACGCAGGCTTTTCCGCACCGGATTGCGCAAACGTCCCGTTTGGTGAGGATAGCAAAACGATCCCGGTGACAAGGGTACGAGCGGCTCCTTTTGTCACGTCACGAAGGGCCATATAAACGTCCTTAAAACCCGTTCACTCAGCTAAATAGCCTATCGTGAGTCCGTTGTTTCGTCAATCTGCAACGGTGCGGACAACGTCAAGACAACCGTACAGCTTGTTAACCGATATTAGTCCCGTATGCCAAATAAACGCCGTTTGCGCTGGCGTAAGGGAGATAATATCCGATAACCAGCAGGAAAAGCCTTTCAGGCAGGTAAGCCGGTATTTTCCGATTATCTGATCTGTTCGTAAAATGTGTTGGCCGGTTTTTCATTTCTCTGTTCGAATAGACGAAAACAATCGTTAAACCAGCGGACAAAGCGGTCGGCATGTTTCCCAGTGCCGATGGGATATTGCCGCATTTTCCAACGATTGTCCGGGCCATCGTTTGGATAAACACCGCCCGCATTATAAGCGCAGGCGACCTTTGGCGGATCGAACATTGTTTTCGATTTTTGCTGGCTGATATAGGCAGTGCCCGCCTTGATGGCATTGTCCGGATCGCGCAACCAGTCTTCGTAGATCTGGTCGTCATTGAGCGCCTCACGCGCCGTCGAAATCAGCGTTTGCATTAAGCCGACGGAAATTCTGTTTGGTGTTTCATCACTGGACACATACCCCGGCTCCATACGCGTTGCGTCCGCATCCCCGGAAGATTCCGTACAGATGGTTGCGATGATCAACTCGGCCGGCACATCGTAGTGGGCGGCCCATCGCTGGATGTATTCTCCATACTCGTTCCAGATCCGCTCAACGGTCTGCGGTTGTCCGCCGCTCGTCTCAGGTGCTCCATTATCAACCTGGATGCCCGCAGACGAGAGATGCCACATGACGCCATTGTTGAAATTGTGATTGACCATGAGCGGCGCCAGCCAATTTTGCGGGACGCTTCCCGCGTCAGGCTGTGGAACGTCACCGATCTCAACTGATTCCGGAAAAAGCATTTCCCAGGTCTTTGGTCCGACAAGACCATCGGTCGGAAGATTGACGCTTTTCTGATATTGCCTCACCGCTGTTTGCGTATCTTCCCCGTATATACCATCAACGATTCCTCCTATGGGGAAGCCCTCCTGCAGAAGGGCGCGCTGGACCGCCGACACGTCATCGCCTCTCATCAGAGGCGTCGTCAATTTAAGTAATCTTGCGTATTTCATTGCTTTGTCCTCAAGTCTGTTACCGAGCGTGTTAATCCGAAATCATCCGGATGTTATCACCAGTTAAAGCCAGCAAAACATCAGCATCCCAGCTTGACCGCCAATGACGATGCCCCTGCCTCAAGCGCGGTTTCCTCAGGATCAGGCAGTTCATGATAAAAATCGAGTCCGCTTCTCTGTTCGATTTCGTCGATCGTTTTAAGTTGATCACAAACTTTCGCATTACGTGGCAAATCCTGATCCATGATAAAGCCCGCAGCCTCTATCTTTTCACCTGTCTTGACGGCCAGGATTTTCCAATAACCGCTTGGTAACCTGACGGCATCATTTGCAGGAAGCCTGCCAATGTCCCTTTCAAACAAGGGGCCCGTCATCACGTAGACGGCAACGCCCGTTTCCGCCAGATCCCGTGCCGCCGCCTCCAGGTTTTTCCAAGGCCCCTGATTAAGCGCTGACTTTTGCGGCGTGATATTAGAGAGATAATTGGTCATTGCCCAATTTTCAGTACCGCTGAAACTGGCAAGTGGTGCCTGATGGCCACGATCCGTTTTAACTTCCTTGAACGCGTCCTTAAAGTCCGCCGGGACAAGAGTTTCATCTTCCGGCAAATTTGGATCCCGACACCAGACCCGTTTTTGTGACTTGCCGATGCTCTCCTTTGTGACAACATAAGCTAGAAATTGCGCCATTCTCGCCGCCCCGTCATTGCTCAATGTATAGATAGGGCGCACAACAAGCACATTCGACGGATGGGCTCCCGTTGGGCACCCTGAGAGACAGTGGGAGACCTCTGTCTCCGGCAAAGGGGTGGGCTCTTTTGGGCATTGCGCCGAGAGACTGGTTACAGGCCGGAACAAGACCCCAATGGCAAGAATACTTCCGCAAATAAATCGACACCACATACCTTAGTCCTCCTGACAAAAATCCCGCCATCGCCTTTAAAAACAGACGGACGGATCAACAGGAGGACGTGAGCTTCATCGGGAATGTGAATTGATTAATAGGGATTGACCCCAAATTCTTACCCCGCAAACAGAGGCAAGGACGGCAAACGGCGTCTGGCATTCTTGCTCTGATATGAAGACATACGGCACAGTCAGCCTTGCCTCTTACAAGCGCCTGACTTTCAGGTTTTAAACGGATCAGAAATGTCACAAGTGACGCGGCAAACCGTCATTCAGTTACAGGTTACTCGCGCCCAGCGATCCACAACGCGTTGTTCATTGTGATCATCGTGAGGGGCTTTACTGGTTGCACAAAAATTGATCGCGACTTGGTTTTGAGAGTTGGAAACCCGGAAATGGCTGAACAGAACCTCCAGAGAAGCACACCCAACAATACAAACGCGCCGACAAGTCCTGTCGAATCAAACCCGATAGCGCCGGATTTCGCCGGACACAAACAGGAAACGGTGGCTCATACTCCGGGTGACAATACGCCCGCGACCGGTTTTCTGGCCCGTATCCGTGAAAAGCGCCGCAGCCGCGCTCAGAAAGTGTCATTGCTTGAGGGATCTGTAAAAGTGCCTGAAGTCAAAGCTTTGATCCGCTTCGTTTCAGAACGGGGAATGGATGCCAAATCACAAATCACCGGGCCCCTGCATGAAGCCATCGCCAAACTTGATCTGGCGAAATCGAAGACCGATTATGTTGCTGCGAACGCCGAGGTTTTGAAGCTCTATTCGGAATTGTGCAAGCTGACTTACCCAACCTTGGGCGTAAATGGGCGCACGATACAAAACACCAGTGCGGCCCTCTTCTATATGCTGGGGCTCATCATCATCAGCATGTTTTTCCTGACAGGCGCGTTCGCATCGGAGATCATCCAATATTCGGATAAAACAAGCTTTACCCTTGAGGGCGTACTCGCACCAGATACACTCATAATTGCCAGGGCGGTTATTCGCGTTGTTCTGGAGCCGTTATCGCCATTTTTCTGGGGGGGTGTCGGCAGCTGTATCTTCATTCTTAAAACACTCTCGGACCGGGTTACCAGCACCACGTTCGATTCCGGCAAGTTTCATGTCACAAGCTATCTTACCCGCATCCTGCTTGGCGCGGTTCTCGGATACGTTGTCGCCAGCCTGCTGTTCGTCCAGGCAGAAATCCAGACACAGAATGTTGGTCCGGACGCCATTGCATTCCTTGCAGGACTGGGGACAAAGGCCGTCTATGGCGGACTGGAAACGCTGATCCAGATGATCTACCGCCGGACTGTGAGCAATATGCAAACGAACAGCGGCAACCCGGCAGCACCTGACCCGGTGGCACCTGAAAAGCCGCTCTCCGGGTCACCTGTGCGCCCGCCGGAAAAGCCGGCAGCGACAACACCATCTGGATAACCCACGCCAATCCGATCATGAATGGGTCTTCACCGTTCAAAGTTGTGCTATCCTTCATGTTACTGTTCACAACCGGATTTCTTTTTCGTCATTGAAATAGGTATCTGACAGTGTTGCAAAAGGGCTACGCCATGAACCCATTACGAAACGGTTTCCGATCCGGCATACTCTTCAATCCGGCACATGGAGATTGGTGGCACCAATTCCGGCTGTTTGGCCGGACCGATGGCGTCGTTCGCGGCAAGCGGCCCGACCGAAAACGCCTGCCATCAAGCCGTAAATTCTTGTGGGCTTTCGCCATCGTAGTCATCCTGCCTGCCTGCACCCAACAAACCCCAATCCCAGTTAAACAATTCACCGCATACCGACAGGCCTTTGATGTGGCAAAACTGGCGGCCAGTGATGTCCTTGGCGATTATGCGGAAATCGCCAAACAAGCCAAACGTGAAATTGCCGCTGTAAGGTCAACACTCAATCAAGGTCAATCCTATGATAAACTGCCGCCTCTATTCAAACCCTCGACAGTTGAAAACAACCCAAATCTTGATGATGACATCGCAGTTCGGCTAAAGGCATTGCAAACGGTCGCGCGCTACAATGACGCTTTGCTGAACCTGGTTGAAGGAAAGTCCGTCCAGGAGCTTGGCGACAGTGTAAAGTCTTTGGCGGGCAACATTTCAAGCCTCGCCCAGGGACTTGGGGCGAGCATTCCAGGGGTCGGCCTCGCCGTTCCGATTATCACAAAGTTTCTTGCGATGGCCGAAACGGCGCGTAACCGAAAAGATTTCGCGCGAGCCCTTCACGCAGGGCGACCCGTCATTAACAAAATCTTTGATTTTCTCATATCCGACACCATTGTTTATGACCAGTTGCGGCGGAATCTGGCGCAACGTAAAATCGATCACATCACCGATGATGCCTTAAGCCTGGTTACGGATATGGCCAAGCTCACGCGTGGTTACGCCGAGCCTCTGCTATTGAGCGATCTTTCCAGAGCGAAATCAAACGTCGCGAAAGAAATGCAGAACGTTCTGAGGTCACTCGGAGAAAACCCATCTGCTTTGCCTTATAAAGACCTTCCCGGCAGCCTGGGCGGATTGCCTTATACACCGATCGTTCAAAGCCAATTGGAACTGTTCCTTAAAGAATTGCGGGCTGCCGGCACTGAACGCAAAAAAATTATTACCGGAGTCATTGATTACCAGAGAACACTCGATAGTTACGTAAAACTTCTGCGTCAGGTGGGAGCTGCGCTCGATGCCGTGCAGGTCAATCTGAATGCACCATTTGACTTGACGGTGGCCGTAAACGATCTCGTTGGGCTGGCTTTCGAAGTCCGGGGAGCGATCGCATCTCTTTCAACACCTTAGGGCCAAGCCAACATGCTTTGCCTTTGCAAGACAGGAGAACCATTGAAATGCCTGATGATCCCATTACTCAAACCGAAGAAGCGTACCAAAAAGCCCGCGCAGCATGCCGGGCACTACAACTGGATCTCTACGCAACACCAGCGCAGAAAGAAAAAGCCAAGGCGGCGCGAGACGCCATGTGGGTGGCCTATAGCGAAGCAATTCTTGATGATTTCACCAGCCGCACGGCGCTTTTGCAAAGCCTGATCAAACAGCTGGACAATGTCATTAGTTCAATCCGTGAAAACCCGGTCGGCGATTTGCTCGACCAGACAAACCAAACTGTCAGCATGGTCAAAACCCTGCTCAATAACGACGACGGCACTAAGCAGGGCTGAACCCCTGCCCCTGTTTCTCCCGATATAAACGTTCCAGAGATACAAACAATCCAGCCTCCCCCCATCGAACTGGAGAAGGCTCTTTCGTGATATTTTTGCCAGTATATTGCGGAGTGAAAAGGAGTGTCTTGCCTCAAACAATCAGAACGCAGCCCAGCCCGGCCAAACAGGAGGAGCAGCCGCAGTATAAGAATTCAGATGCATTGCGAGCGCCACGGGGTTGGCCCAACCGTTCATCGCGCAACCGCCATGGGCGTGGGCATGCGATTCATATCGGTCGACGTAGAGGATGTTGATCTTGGGGTCAACCAGAGGGTCATAAAGTGCGCCTGCGCCGACCCACCCGTTGGCGGCGTTGAACAAAGGCACCAGAACAGGATTAGAGTCGTTCATGGCAACTGTCAGCGGATCGCTCAGCGGCTGAGGCGTTAGCGTCCAGGAAAACAGATGCAACGTGCCCGCAACGCCGCCAGCGGCATTTGCCGCCCAGGGGCCGCCACCGAAAGCGGCGGGGTAGTTGTAATTGGCGCGGTTACGGAGCTTGTCCAACTGGTCCGTGCGCATGCCGGTATATAAATACCCGTCGTCAACCCAGCGTTTGTTTGCATATTGATCGAAAAGGCGAATGCCATTGGGCGTCGCATACTTAGGCGTGATCGCAAAGAACCCGGCGGGTAATGGCGCTGCGGCGCCCGGCGCTGCGGCGGCCGTGATCCAGGGTTCCGCTGCTGTATCTAGCGCACCATCATAAATGATTGCGACACGGGACTGGGCAACACCGGTAACTGGGTCCGTAAGTATGTTTAGGTAGGGCGCATTGAAAAGATTAATGGCGGCCTGCGTGTGAGGCACCAGATGAGCCCCAAGGGTGGCCGTAATAAAACCCGTCAGGGCGGCGTGATCGGCGTTCGTAAATGCGTAGTTAAGCATCGTAGAACGATAGAAGTGCGAGATATTGAGAATCACCAGTTCCCGGTCGCCCGGACCGAGCCCCGCCATAAACCCCAAGACCTGGTTAATGATCCCTAAAGGTCCATCAAGCCGATCCCCCCAATAGGGCCCGTGATAGGTCCAGTACTGCGCACCGTGGGTACAGGGGCGGATATCAAAATAGCGAATTCCGCCAGCGAGCTGCGCACCGATATTCTGGCCAACGGATTGTGTGCGAGAGAGAAAGTTTCTGAGCTGGCCCCGATCAATATAACAGCCGGCATCGTGGGTTCCCGGAATTGTGATTTCATGCAGCGACCGTGCGCCAAATCCCAGTGCAACGTTGTTGTTGAGAGTAGTCATCCAGTTTGGCATTTTGCTCAGGCTCCCTTATCGGCAATGCTGACTGCGAGTTCCGGTGTTCCATCGTCCCGTTTAAGGGCTAATTCGTATATAAAGAAACCCACACCCGAATCGCTTTTAGCTTCCCGCACTTTGATATCTTCTTCTTTAGGAAGCGTTTTCAAAACGGACTGGTCACAGGTGAAGGAAAAGGATTGTGTGTTTCCTTCATCGACCTCAACGGCGACATGAATCTGGTACACAGCAGAGCTCACCATTGCATTGATATCCACGCGCCCTGTGATTTCCGCAAATCCCTCCAGAACGCGCGCGCCTCCGTCTGGCGCGTTGAGCGTCTTGTCGGGACGATTGGCACTCGAAGGCCAATCACTTGCGTTCTTTACCGTTGTCGTGAGGGTTACCTTGTAAGGCATTCCATTGGCAACGGTCACATAGGTTTGCAGATCTTTAGACGGCGCGGGTTCAGTGGGAGGGGTGACCTTTGGCTCCACAGGAGCTGGTTTGGGAGGAGTTGGCGCTCCGCTGGAATGCGTTGCCTGGGATTGGGCTATGAAAATCTGAATGACGTCATAAAGCGTCTTTAACACCTTGTTTTGTGCCAGGGCCTCTTTCGGTTCAATGGTCCGGTTCGTATTCAGCGGTTGCATTTTGCTCATGGCGAGGTTTCCCTCCATGATGCCGGTCAACAAGACCTCAATCGTGTTCGCCTGATCCACAGCGCTCTTCAGATCAGCGGCAGATGGTGACGATGACATTTGATAACTCAAGAGATTGCGGTGCAGTCCATTGAGGATGGCAACAACGTCTTTGAATTGGACGATAGATCCATACTGCGTCTGTTTTTTGCTGTAGTCGTTTCTCGCCTGCAAACTCTCAATAGCGGGAGTCAGCGCGGCAGAGACATCTCTCGTCGTTTTCAATAAAGCTTCACTGTTGGGCATTGGTGTACCTCGTGAATCATTTGATTCTTGCAGCTGCGTCCTGTTGCCCCTGGCTGGAGGGCATTGTTCGTCTCCATGATCTTAGGACGTGCTTTCAGCAAGATTGTGAATTTAGAGGTTCCTGATTCTCACAAATCCCGGGTAGATTCTCCGAAATATCAGCGTTCAGTAGGCGCGTTGCACTAGCCGCAGTTCGATACCGTTGGCACCGTTCTTACATGACCCACTTCACGTCCATATATAAAAAGCATAGGCCATAGCCGTGCGCAGGTATCCGTATTTTCCCATCTATGTTTCGTTCACATTGTCAATTTCCATCCGTCTTTCCTGTGATAGGGCGCGTATTCACGTACCCATGCACCGGTTGGAGATCACTTATGTCTGGAACATACGCCACCTTACTTGGCATCTATGTGGATGAATTCACATCCGGATGGGAGCAGCCCATGGAGACGGCTCCGTATAAATTCCGCACGACCACATCCATCGCGCAACTGACAACCGCATTGAATGTGTTCGCCGAGTACGTCGGACAAGCCGACGATTTGATTACACAAATCAAATCCGGCACGGTTAAAGGTGACGACGCAACCTCTCAGTCAGATCATGTCGAAATGTTGATCACAGCGAAGCTTCAGGCCATTACCTCGTTGATGGCTGGGGTCGAAATTGTCGATCAGACCAACCTGACCAAAGCTGCGGCATTGGATCAAGCCAAGCTCAAAACTCTGGCGGAAAAGCTCAAGACCGGTTCGGACGCAAAACTTCTCGCCAACCTTTCCGATTTGTCGACAAAAATCACCGCAGCTCTTGTTGTTGCGATCCAGAAGTCAGGAAAATCCTTGCCGAGCACCACTGAAATTAAAAAATCAATCAGCGCTGCGGTCAATGAATTCGATTTAAAGGGTCAGAAGCCTTCCCAAAGCGACATCGATATCTACGACTCGCTCAGCGGCGCAGCGGGCCCATTCTGGCTTGACGATTCCGTTTCATCCAAAAGCACAAGCACTTGAAGGAGGGGGGCGTAATGACTGTTTCATCCCATGATACATTTTTGTTGTTTCTCGCCAAGGCCTGGCACGCCATGAGCACCATGCCTGCCAACAATAGTCAAGATATCGTCGCCATGAAACGCGCCTGCTACGATGTTTATGCGAACTATGTGCCCATTGGGGTAACGCCGAAGACGGCACTTGCTGACGTTGCCGGCGTGAACGGCCTTCGCGCCAAAATGACAACCCTTGTCAATGGCTGCGGCACTCGCGTCGTAGCTGTCCAGCAGGGCAATTGGCCGGCAATGGACAAAACCGCCATGCTGACCCAATACGCAAAGCCCGTAACGACAGCGCTTAACACAGACGCCCAAAACGCATCCAAAAGATATCTGCATCTCTACCCTACAGGTTCGACCTATTTGGGGAGGGGCCGTTTTACGCCACCCCTCGGACATGCGACGGCTTCCGACTGGCGCATCGGAATTAATATTGAGCCGTCCTCCATCGCCGATGCGCTCGTTGCGCTGGCCCCGGTTCTGGATGCGCAAAACGATATCAATCACATCAAGTTTCTGGCGCCCGGCAGCGCTGTAAAATGTGATTCCGTTATTGTCTATATGAACAAGACCGACAATTATACAACCGTGAAAAATGCGGTGATTGGTGCCGTCACGGGACTGGATATTCAGGACTGTTTTTCGATTATATGGGAGCAACCTGTAGACGGCATAGGCGAAGCGGCTGAACCACCGACGGGCAGCTTTGGCACATACCGCGCCGCCATTGCTACGCTGAGTTATTACATAGCGTGGCAACTTTTTAACGCACGTCCCAGTCTGGATAATTTTTTGGCTCTTGCCGACGCGGCTTATGGCCAATTTGGTGTGACCTTCGCCAACCCGCATGAACAAGGTGTGGTGACAGCGGCAATTGAAGATCAAGCCTGGATCCGCAGGCTGGCCAACTAGTCCTTGCGCGACGCGTAATTCAAATATGTTCACACTTGGCCATTTCAGGCGTCACAAGAATACCGGTCGACGTGGGTTCTTGAACGCGGAAGCTGTGCGCGTGACCGGCTGGTGCTAATCCGACCCAGGACATATGCCAATGACAAACGAGGAATCACCAAAGACTTTTGATGAAATCTTCACAGCGGAGTTGCAAGTGGTGCGTGCGCGCCGACTACCTAACGGCGACGCCCGGAGCAATGGCTTGCCCTATTTTTCCGATCCTTCGCCTGTTTTAGACGATGTGCTGACTGAACTGACTCAAGATAGAGACAGTAATTCTGACTGGTCAGACTCCGGGGGATTTCGCCATGATGGTTTGGTCGGCCTGGCGCTTTCCGGCGGTGGTGTGCGATCTGCGACCTTTAATCTGGGCGTACTTCAGATCCTCAACAGATACCGTATATTTGAAAAACTCGATTATATATCTTCCGTATCCGGTGGCGGCTACATTGCCAGTTGCCTGAGCTCGATATTCGCTCAGGCCGATCAAAGACAAGGGCGCCAGGAATTGAATTTTCCGTTTGTCCATAAAATGGGTCAGTTGGAAAGTGCGCCGTTCCAGCACCTTAGGGATTATTCCAACTATCTGGCTCCAGGCGGCACGCGCGATCTTCTGCAAATGCCAGCGCTGGTTCTGCGTGGCCTGATCATGAATTTTCTTGTGATCTTTTCTTATATTCTTCTCGCTGTTTTATTGACCGTAACCTTCAACAGCAATCAAGCCATCCTGGGTCAACCCTTCGGTTGGGAACATCGCCTGCTGGACTGGATCCCTGGGGATTCTTTCCGGCCAACCAAGTTTCTGGTGGGATTATTCCTCGCCTTGCTAATTGTATATCCAGGACTGCAGGTTCTCTTCGACGGCCTGCCCAACTACCGCTCCAGCCGCTGGCTGGCGCGCAATATTTACGGCCGGGTCTGCGGGATGTTTCTTGCGGCCATTGCCATTGTCACCTTCATCGATTTACAGCCCCTGGCGATCCAGTTCATTCACAACACACACCTGATGCTCCAGAACATTGCCATGGAGATTTGGCAGGCGGATGAAGCCTTGCTCAGACAACCCCAGGGGTTATTCACGTTGGCAGCCAGTGTCGCCACCGTTGTCTCCGCCATCCTGGCAGGAACCTTTTTCAATCATGAATCGAAATCCCTCCGCTCTTTAAGTCTCTATTTGATCGGGGGATTGGGGTTTGCGGCTTTTTGGCTGGTATATCTGATATTGTGTTACTGGGCGATCTACAGCTCAGGTCCGCAATGGATTGTTGACCTGGAGCGCCATGCCGAAATTTTTGTAGGTATTTCTCTCGACTGGATCCCTACCGAGAACGATTACCTGATATTGATCTATGCATTCATAATGACCGTTCTTTTTCTATACACATGGCTGTTCTACGACGCCAACAGCGTGTCCCTGCATAATTTTTACCGGGATCGCCTCAGCAAAGCCTATCTGTTTTCCTGGCATGGCGGAGACCGGCTTGAACATAATGACAACCAGCTATTGAGCACTCTCAATACGGACCAGGCCCCCTACCATCTAATCAATACTGCCTTGAATATTCACAATGCAAAATCGGCCAATCGGCGCGGTCGGAACGCAGATCTTTTTCTCTTCAGCAAACTGTATATAGGGGGCAGCTTAACGGGTTACCGTGAAACAGAAAAAATAGCTCCCGCAGGCGAAGAAGTAGACCTGGGCACGGCAATGGCGATTTCCGGTGCGGCCGCAGCACCGAACATGGGCAGCAATACATTTAAACCATTAGTCTTTCTCATGACCTTATTGAACATCCGATTGGGGTTCTGGTTGCCAAACCCCGGTCGGCCGCCGGAGCAGAACTGGTTTTCACGCCGCATCAATAGAGTTGGGCCGCTGTTCCTGATCCGCGAAATGTTCGGATTGTTGGACGAGCAAAGTGAAAATGTAAATTTGTCAGACGGCGGCCATATTGAAAATCTGGGTATTTATGAATTGCTGCGCAGGGAGTGCCGACTCATCATTGCCAGCGATGCAGAATGCGACCCCGAATTTCAGTTTCATGGCTTGGCCAATGTTATCCGGCTGGCCCGTATCGATATGGGAATCCGAATCACCATGACCGGGCTTGACCAGATCCGCCAGGGGCGCCAGAACCATGCCATTGGCAAGATCGAATATAAGGGCAACAAAGTCGGCAAACTCATCTACCTGAAAGCATCCCTGCCAACGACGGAAATTATACCGGTGGCCGACCAGGGAAGACGCCGCGGGAGTTGCGATAAAGATGTTGCGGAGGCGCCTTTATCGAGCCGAGCGAAAATCAAATATGACGGCGGCACCTATATCGCCCATTACCGGGACCGGCATCCGGCGTTTCCCCACGAGACAACCGCCGACCAGTTCTTCGATGAAGAACAATTCGAATGCTATCGCGCGCTCGGATATCACGTTGCTATGCGTGTTTTTGGGGATGCAACAAAAAGTTAGGTTTTGGATTTTTCCACCGCGCAGGGTTTCACAACAATTCCCGAATGTTCCTGCGGGGTTATTAGGATATGAGCTGGGGTGTATCGACTATCCGGTAGCTACAGCTTTCTGGCCAGGAACAATAGCCGGAGCAGCCGGTGATTGCTCGATCGCATCCGCCTCAAGAGCTTGCTGCCCGGCAATTTGTTCGTCAACAAAATTCGATTTGGCGTCCTCTATAACCACATCGCTTTGACAAGTCTCTGTTACCGACTTGCCTCGCACTTCGTCAGTTGATGCCGGTTCATATTCGGCAGGTTGCGCCTCAACCAAATGGGACGCCGCTTCATCAAGTTGGAGGCCACTCACATCCGCCGGCGTTGTTTCTGAGAGGGCAGCGACCACCCGCGCTGTCAGCAATTGAACCTCGTAATGTAATTTTTTCAACCGATCATTGTGAGAGTTGGCCATACTGGACGGAATGGTCTGGAAAATATTTAAAGGCCCTAACTTCATCATCTTGACGTTAACGTGGACAAGGCCCGCAAGCTGCACCAGGACCTCATTTTCGGCCTGGTTGCGCAAGGTCCGCATGAGGTTCATTGAGGGGACATCGGAGATTTCCTTATTCGCCAACAACGTGATTTCAAAGGTTTTGAGTATCTTGATCGCATCCTTGAAGCGATTGCTGTTGCCGTAGTCGGGTCGGCTTTCAATATCGGCAACAACCGCTGGAATCCCGTCAAGAATTGTCTCGATACTGCCGAACACCTTTCCGAGCACGCTCATCTTACCAATTCCTTTTTTCAATATGCGTTCCAAATGGTTTGTTCTATTTTTTCTCTTTCTCTTCAGCTGCAGCCATTTCCGACTGTGCCGCTTTGGTCAACGCCGTAAGCTGATCTTGAATTTCCTGCGCAATGATCGTCTTCAGCGTATCGGTGATCTGCTCAACGATGTCAGTTTCTGCCGGCGCCCCGAGCGATTGTGTTGTGCGACCTGATAATGTGGCATGGTCTTCGAGAACCTTGAGCGCTGAAATAAGGGCCTCATGTTCGGATGGAACGGCTGTTTGATTAACGGCGTTTGCGCTGGCATTCATTTCACCCATGGCGGGGTCTTTATCAGCGCCCGGCTTTTGGTTAAAAACTTTTCGTGTAACATTGGCCAGCGATTGCGTGGCATGCTGTGCGGCGCTCATCTGTTTATCGGCTTCTTGGGCGCTGATGGTTTTTCGCGCTTCAGCAAGCTGCTGCATTGCTGCCGCTTTTTGCGCTGATACAGCTTCACTTACCGCCGAGCGCTGTGCTTCGAAGGCTTTTTCGACAGCTTCGCGTTGAACCAGGGAGGCTTCAAGGATGTTTAACGCGTTTTGAACCGTTGTCGTCCCAACATCTGCCGGCGGGTCCGAATTTGGGGGTGTCGACATTTGGGGATCTCCGCTGCCCTGTTTAGGTGAACGATCTCCGGCCTCGCTCTCTGCCCCGACCTGATTATCAGGAGTTTTTGGCTCCTTATCATCTTTGCTTTTCGACATCTGTTAAATTTCTTTCACTCAAGGGCATTCTGGACCGTAATTCCTCACGACCACACCCAATCAAAATTCCTTAAATCCAATTATACGGAATGCACAAAACATAATGAGATCAAGAGCCTGATTGCGGCTCATCATCCTCCAGGGGCGGTTTTTCGTGGGGAGCGGTTTCTCCGGCATCGGTGTCCGTCGTCATGGCAGGCTCGGTTGGCCACGTGTCTTCAGCCTTGGCAGGTTTCGGTTCTGACTCGGTCTGTTTTCCGGACTCACTGGAGACGCTTTCAGCCTCCGTCGCAGCGCCTCCAACCTCATCCTCTACGCCCTTGGCCTCAGCAGAGGCCATGGATTGAATAAGCTCGGCTTCCTTAGAAACCTCATCAGCTTCAGATACCGACGGGTTTTCTTCGTCAGAAACAGTGTCTTTATGATCGAAGGTTTCGCCCATATTGCTCATGATTGCGTCTCCTTTTCGCCAGCAATTGTTTTGATGCCGACAATTACCTGATACCGCTTTGCCTGAATTGTTCTGCAAAAGAGCTTCGTAGGCGTTCGCACGTCATCGCGATGGCAACCGGCCACGTATCATCGCAGTCAACCGTCGGCGGAACTTCATGCTTATGACGTACGTGCCCCTGTATCTGTGAAGTGTATCGATAAAATTTCACATCTTCGGTCGTGAAGCGTTAGATTTACGGGTCATCCTTTGACCCCAAAACAATTGGGAGACGCAAATGACATTGAATGCGATTAATGATTCAAATGACAAAGCTGTTGATTGGTGGTTTGCCTATAAACTTCCTCACGCCGCATCTGCACCAAATGATACGTCAGGTGTGTCCGGCACAACCGGGTTTGAATATCTCTATTACGATAGCCAGGCTCACAGTCCCCTCCAGATATCTCCGCATCGATTGAATCAGCCCGATGGAGCGCTGCATCAAACGCTAGCGCACATTTTCGATACCGCAAAGGATGCATCGAGGCAAACCGGCTGGATTCTCTATAACGACGAGGCACCCGGCCGCAGAGAAAACAATGAAAGCAAGGGGCACTGCAAGGGGATCCTTAGTTTTGACCCACAGGAAGACAGAGGAATTTGGCTCATTCACTCGACGCCCCGCTTTCCGATTGGCGGATCCCCCGATTTTCCGGAGGATGAAAAAATTTACGCTCAGACATTCATTTGTTTGACGCTCGAAAACTATGCGACAGCGAATCTGATCGCCCGTCAATTGCTTCATCAACACGACCCGCAAGTTTATGATTTCAGTATTCCCACATCGATCCCTGATACCGATTTTGTTCGCCAACTGAGTGCCGGTGTACGTGTCCAGCCGCCCACCAAACCCAGCGAGTTGGTCTTTCATACAAAAGGGCAAAAGACCATACACAGCATTGGCAAGAACCGGCATTGGGCAGAGGACTTCTGGATTGACCTGGTCGGGCCTTATCTCAAGGTCAACCTGAATGTTGAGACATGGCGACGCGGTCGTATTCCAAGTACCAGGGATAGCAATGGCGTCGATGATGTTGTCGACGTCACGGGCATTGATTTGTCGGTATTGGGTGCCGACTATTCCTGGCCCTATACGAAGGACCATGCCAAATGGGCCGTATCGACCACAGCGGACTGGGTTTGCATTGCCGACATCAACAGACAAGTTTCACAGGAAAAACGCGGGGGCGGTTGTGTCTGTTTTAATGAACCCGGCCTGTGGCATGCGTTGTCATTGATTGAGGTGAAACGCTAATCGGAAGATTTCCGCCTGAAGGGCTTCACGTTCCGGCTCAAACCATTTATCCGCTCTTTGATTTGCCGTTCAAATAATTCAACGGGCCGTTCTTTACCGCCTCTGTGGTCAAATCGATCACTGTTTTGCGAAGCTTCAGCATCTCCTCTTTAACGTCTGGAGGCTGTGTATTGGATTCCACCAGCGCTGTAATTTCTTTATTGGTGGTTTCGGCAAATTTTTGAAGCCCCAGGAAAATCGCTTCTTCAACCGCTTTTCTAGTGGTATCCCCGTTGACAAGGCGATCAAACAATTCACTGGGGTCGGGAGTATCGGCAGGTGACATATTCATCTCCGTTTATGTGGGCTGAGGTTCGCCCTGGTTTATTCGCAGGCCTCACTCACGGGTGTTTCCCGATCAAGGTTGCGTGTAGAGAGCAGGCCCAGGATCAGGTGTCTATATGACGTTATAGTTAAGACGGTTGTTCTTACGGTTTTGGGAAGGACCTCATCACCGGTGTCATGCAAGAGCTTTGACATGGAGTACGGTCGGAAAACGTTTCTGCCTTGAGCGTGAATGAGCCATGTTGATGATTTAGATGATTATGCGATTTCTTTCTCACAAATTAGTTGTCACACCGTCTTGTAGACGAGCACCGCGTAGTCGTTCTTTACGATGACGCAAAGTTCAACTGAGAAGAGAATCCGCAAGGAGAAACAATCATGGCAATTCCGACTCCCGTGAACGGACAGATTACAGACTCCGTCACTCAATCAAACGTCAAGGTTCTGGGCGATGCCCCGGCCATGGCGATGGGGGCGATCTTTCAGTCCCTAGCGCATTCCACCGGCATTCTTTATGAGAATGCAGTGAGCGCGCAACAGCAACTGGGCATCGCTGCGCAGGCCGCGACGAACCAGGGTGTCATCCAGATCTACAGCATCGACACCATGTCCGATGCCGTGGCGACATCGAAAATCGCCCAAAGCGATACGCCGAGCACAATGTTGTCATTGCTGACGGCCTTGAAGGCAACGCAAGGATAAATCGCCCGACGGTTTGTGATGAATGGCTTTGTACTGCAAGCCATGACTCCGGCGAAGCCTATAGTTGGAATTCAGGCCCAGTTCCGTTGAGGTCAGTTTCGTCTCCCAGACAAACTGGCCCAATGGCTGGCCTGAATTATCCATATACCACAGGAAGGCATCGGTCGGAACGAAACCATACGCCCATACTGTCAAATCCCTGCCAAATCCGATCCCACCGTAGTATAATCAATCATCAACACTCACAAATCAGCAACTCCGCCGTCAATAAACTGAGCTGCGCGTCCGGCATTCGGTCCGGTAACGTGAGTTCGATCGAAATCAGCTTCCTAAAGGAGAATGAGCATGGCAACTCCCACCCCCGTAAATGGACAAATCACGGATTCCGTAACACAGGCCAATACCGAAGTGTTGGGCAACGCCCCGGCCATGGGCATGGGCGCAATTTATCAGTCGTTGGGACATTCCACCGGAATTCTTTACGAAAACGGCGTGAATACACAGCAGCAACTGGGCATTGCAGCTCAGGCGGCAACCAACCAGGGTGTGATCCAGATTTACAGTGTCAACACCATGGCCGGTGCGACGGCAACATCCAAAATCGCCCAAAGCGATACGCCGAGCACAATGTTATCATTGCTGACGGCCTTGAAGGCGACGCAAGGATAAATCGCTTAATTCCATTGATTGGCTTTGCACAGCAAACCATATTTCCGGCGTCGCATTTGGTTTACATTCAGGTCCAGTCCCGTTGGTGCCGGTTCTGTCATCCGGACGAACCGGCACAATGGCTGGGTTGATTAATCCATGCTCTGTAAAACTGAAATCGATCGGCAAATATCAAACACCTGCATAAGTCCGCCCTTGGACAATCCATCTCAAGATAAAAAAAACTGCTTATCACCACTCACAAATTCGCCAGCCCGCCGTCAATAAGCTGAGCACCGCGCGCCCGGTTTCCGATCCGGTAACGTGAGTTCGATCGAAATCAGCTTCCTAAAGGAGAATCAACATGGCAACTCCCACCCCCGTAAATGGTCAGATCACGGATTCCGTAACGCAAGCCAATATTGAAGTGCTGGGTAACGCCCCGGCCATGGGCATGGGCGCAATTTACCAGTCGCTGGGGCATTCCACCGGCATTCTTTATGAGAACGGCGTCAACACACAACAGCAACTGGGCATTGCGGCCCAGGCAGCAACCAACCAAGGTGTGATCCAGATCTACAGTGTCAACACCATGGCTGGCGCCACAGCAGCAAGCAAGATTGCCAACAGTGACACATCCGATACCCTGATGTCGCTGATCACCGCGCTGAAAGGTGTTCAAGGAGGGGTTTCTTGATACGCTGTTATTTGCACAGCGCCCAGCGGGGCATGGCTCCGCTGGCGTTGGTAATGTTTCCAAGCAAAAGAACGCATATCCGAAACTTCTGAAAATTTCCTGCATTCCTTTGGTGGGAATTGCTTAAGCAGGTATCCGATGGGCCGCCCCGAACTCTCTGAGAGTTTCCTAGCGGCCCTTCGCATATGTCTTTTCTGGACGGTGGAAAGCTGACTGGCACGATTGAAACCCAAACCTGAGGCCGCATCCCAAGCATGTATCCATTCGTTGTATTAGCCATGATCCACTAACGATAATCTTTCTATAATCTTTATGTTTTCAAACTTCTCTTTCTTTCTCACAAAACATCTGTTGCTCCGTCAATAAGACGAGCAAGGCGCGAACCGTTGGTCAAGTGGGTGGCGCACAAGTTCAATTGAAATGAGCATCCGCGAGGAGAAGTAAATATGGCATACCCGACAGCCTTGAACGATCAAATCACCGACTCCGTAACCCAATCGAATGTTGCCGTTTTGGGTGACGCTCCGGCCATGGCAATGGGGGCAATCTTCCAGTCCCTGGCGCATTCCACCGGCATTCTTTATGAGAATGCCGTGAGTGCACAGCAGCAGCTGGGCATCGCTTCACAGGCGGCAACAAACCAGGGCGTTATTCAGATCTACAGCATCGACACCATGGCCGGCGCAACAGCGACATCAAAAATCGCGCAGAGCGATACACCGAGCACAATGCTGTCCTTGTTGACTGCTTTGAAGTCATCGCAAGGGTCGGTCACCTGATATACAACGCCTGAATATCTACCCCGGGGTTCGGCGCACTGGTTTTGTTTCTCGACTCAAACGAGATTGATCAATGCGTTTGAACCTTGGGGGCGTTTCCCTAATTGCCCAATTGCCTGATCAGACAGATCGGCTATTTTTTGCAATCCCGACTTAATTTCTTATTCTCCTGATTTCGTTCTCACTCTTCTGATTTCTTTCTCACAAAAAAGATTGCAGCGCCGTCTTATAGGCGAGCAACGCCTATCCGTTCTTCAAAACGGCGGCGTAGGTTCATTTGAAATAGGCATCCATTAGGAGAAACAATATGGCAATTCCCACTCCCGTGAACGGTCAGATTACAGACGCTGTCACCCAATCAAATGTCAAGGTCCTGGGTGACGCCCCGGCCATGGCGATGGGGGCGATCTTTCAGTCCCTGGCACATTCCACCGGCATTCTTTATGAGAATGCAGTGAGTGCGCAACAGCAACTGGGCATTGCTGCGCAAGCATCCACCAACCAAGGTGTTATCCAGATTTACAGCATCGACACCATGTCCGGCGCCGTAGCGACATCTAAAATCGGCCAAAGCGACACACCGAGCACGATGATGTCATTGCTGACAGCCTTGAAGGCGACCGCTTCGTGAGTGATCTGGTCGTTGACCAGCCGCAAAGATCAATGACCCCCGCCGTTACGGCGAGCCGACGGCGGGGTTTTTGTCAAAAAAGAGTATCTGGGGGAGCAGTAGCATGCAGGCGTTCTGAAAGAAGCAATATTTCTTTCACAAAAGGTCACAACATTTCGTCAAAAATGCAATCCGTCGTCATGGCGTAAAGGAGACTAAATATGGCAGATGACACACCGGTAAACAGCCAGATCAGCGATTCCATCAGCCAGACAAACCTGAAGGTACTTGGCGACGCCCCGGCAATGGGAATGGGCGCGCTATATCAATCGCTTTCCCACTCTACGGGGATTCTCTTTGAGAATACGGTTAGCTCACAGCAACAATTGAGCATCGCTGCACAGACCGCCACCAATGAAGGTGTAATTCAGGTCTATAGCGTGAACACAATGTCCAGTGCCGTAGCAACGGCGAAAATAGCGCAAAGCAACACACCAGACACTTTGATGTCGAATCTTGTCGCCCTTAAAGCGGTAGAAACCTGACCCTCCCGGCCTCTCCCAGGGCCAATCCCTGACTGGCGGATTTGGTATTGTCGATATTGTTCTTCTTAGCAAGACCACGACATGCCAAACCCGTCTTTTTTTATCTGATGATGTGTGAAAGAAGGGCCTGCCGTATTTCACATTCTGTCCTGTTTAACCGTCATAGAATCGCGAGGGGACGCTCAAGATGCTCAAACAGCGGTTAAGCTGACGGGCGATTTCCTTCGTAAAATTTTATAAACATTTTAGCATCGACGGGTTCGTTCTCCTTCAGGAGATTAAATTCGTATCATAGGAGAGATAAGATGCCACAAGAATTTCAAGACCAGGTCGACTCTCTGGTGACCGACTCCGTTACTCAGGCAAACGTGACCAGCTTGGGCAATGCCCCAGCCGTTTCCGTAGATCAGACTTATCTATCGCAAGCCCAGGCACAGGGAGTCCTGTTCGCAAACATGGTGAATAACCAGCAACAACTTGCCATGGCCGGACAGGCGACGGCGATTGAAAGCACAGTCCAGATTTACAACATGGGCCCCAACAAACAACCGAAATAGATTCGTTGGGGTTGGAAGCATAAAAACCAAGGAGTTGTCGAATGCAAGAACCGGCAAATGTTCACTCACAAATCACAGATGGATTGACCCAAGCCAACGTTACCGTTCTCGGCAATGGTCCTGCCGTCTCCGTCGTGCAGTCCTATCTGTCTCTCGCGCAAGCTCAAGGCGTTCTTTTCGCCAACATGGTCAATAATCAACAACAGCTTGCAACAGCCGGACATGCGGCGATGACCGAAGGCGTCATCCAGATTTTGAGTTTAAGCACGAAGGCAAGCAGCCAGGACACCCGAAATGAGGATCTGGCAAACATTACGAAAGCTATTCAAACCGGCTTAAATCAAATATCGGGAGGCCTGCAGACTCTCTAGCTGGCAGGATGGGTAAGCCCCATCTGACAGACATCCAGAAATCCCGACCGGAATACCCGTACTCAATCAGGAGATAGGTGAAAACCGATGGCAGAAACAACACAAGTGAATACCCAAATTACCGACGCGGTCACGCAAACGAATGTCAAAGTCGTCGGTGAGTCGCCAGCCGAAGCCTTGGGGATGGTTTATCAGACTCTGTCTAATTCCGTCGGACTATCCCTGGAAAACGCAATGCAGACGCAAGGCGGTATGCAGCAGATCAGCAATGCCTCGACGGCAGCTATTTGCAAGATGATCGTTGAGGCCGGTGGTTCCTGATAAATGTTCATCTTTCACAAAAATCCGTTTCGCACGTCTAATCAACTGAGGGTGTTATCAGACACCTTCAACGGAGCAGTCTAAAACCCCAAGAGAGGCATCATGGCAATCCCGACGCCGTTAAACAGTCAAATTACCGACTCGGTGGTTCAGAGTAATCTCTCAGTGCTTGGTAGCGCACCAGCAATGGCCATGGGGTCAATCTACCAAAGCATTGGACATTCGACCGGCATTCTTTACCAGAATTCGGTTCAAGCTCAACAACAAGCCGCCATTGCCGGCTTGGCCGCCACCAATCAGGGCGTGATTCAGCTTTACAGCGTAAATTCAATGTCCAGTGCGGCGGCAACGTCGAAGATCAATAATAGCGACACGGCGACATTGCTTTTAACGTTGATCGTCGCTCTGAAAGCGCTGAAATAAACAGCATGGATTTGTTGGATTAACCAAACAAATATGGATATGGAAAAATGGCCGACAATACACCAGTTAATTCACAGATTACGGACGCCGTAACTCAGACAAATGTCAAAGTCGTCGGTGAGGCTCCGGCTCAAGCTATGGGATTGGTCTATCAGACCGCTGCCCATTCCATTAGTTTATCGATGCAGAACGCCGCCCAGTCGCAAGGTGGGTTGCAGCAAATCGGGAATGCGTTAACATCCAGTGCGGTCCGGATGATTCTTGACGCATCTGGTGGCGGGATGAAAACTGGCGGAGAAAGCTGACATCTGAGATGATCGTAGGGCATAGATATACAGGACAAGGGAATTTGAATGATGGCCGATTCCGATACGACAGAGAACGACAAGAACCCGAATACAGGTGACAGTCAGCCGTCCGCTAACAATTCATCCGGAGACTCGGCGCAAGATTCTCAGGGAGCGCTCAATCAGCAAATTGTTGATGCCGTAACCATGGCGAACAGCACCGTCCTCGATGCCGCCGGCTCCGAAGGAGCTGCCGTCGCCTACCAAAAGGTTACCCAGGCAACAGCATTTGCAATTCAGGATTCAACGGATTATTTGCGAAACATCATGACCATAAGTTCTGCGGCAACAGGCGTCTGCCTGCAAAAGATGATCGTCGAAAAAACAACAGATCCGTACACCGATATCATTGCAGCTGCGGCAAAAGCCGTGACAGATGCCCAGACCAACTTCTCAACAATCGGTGCTTCAGCGGGAGAAATTGCCACCAATTTTCCAGCAGGCTCAAAACCCTGAAAACAAGGGAAGTAAATATCTTTCCTTCTGAAGAAAACAAGACATTTCCCCTGCGCTATCCCCCTTTTTAATTTTTCAGCTGACCTTTTGTGTGAGGGCGTTGATGCGTTGATTTTCTGTAATCAGGTTTTCAGAAACAAGATGAACACCTTATGATTGGCCTAATGCGCTACAGCTGATGCAATAAAACGAATAAAACCGGATATGCCGTTTCATCAGGCAGTTTTTATTGATAGCGACTATTTCCTTGAAAAAATATTTGTAGTTCACAAAGTTCCCAGCATCCCGTCATACGTGTAAGAAAGCATAATATTTCTCTGGGAGGGTGTTGGTATGGCTCATAGCCATGATCCCGTCCGGCACGTGTATATATTCAGCCGGAGCGAACCGTACAAAGGCAAGGCGGCCAATTCGCAAACTTGCGAATCCAACTCCGACAAAAAACATCAATCTGGGAATCCCGAACTAAAAACAAACAAAAATAAGAGCGACGGCTTTACTCCCCACGAAAACCCCTCCCCTACAGACCCAACAAATAATCATGCACCCGATCAGCAAATTCCCATAAACTGGATGGACCATCCAATCACCCGAACATTGGATGGCCTCTATCAAAACAGCGCGATTACCGACCCAGTTCAAATTATCGCTGACAGTGTGGCCCCCCGACCTCACCACCCGGAGGCGCCAAAGACATCAACAACGACGGCTGATGCCGCCTCCCCTCTCGACCTCCTGGATCCCGGGCCCTATGCCCAATTCTGGCAAGTATGGACCCTGCACCAGGACTTTCTCCTGAAACAGTGCCTCAAGCTCATGTCCGGGAACAAAGCGGATGCGGAAGATGCCTTGAGTAACGCCATGCTGCGGGCCGCGCAGAAGTATATGTGTTATTGCGATACAATCGTCAACGAGCGGGCCTGGCTGAACCGTCTCGTGCAAAATGTCTGTATTGATCACTTCCGGCGTCAACGGCGTGAGACACACTGGGAGGGTGATGATGATGCGTTACCAAAAGCAACCTCGCCTTTATTTCAGAAAACACCGCAGACCCCCGAAGAAATCACACTGACACAAGAACAACTGCAAAAGCTGCAAGACCATGTTGGTCAATTATCCGCCAAGCTACGGGCCCCGCTACTCATGCGGTTTGTTGGAGGAATGTCCTACAATGAAATTGCGGAATGTTTGGAAGTGAAGAGTGACACCGTTCGCAAGCGCATCCAACTCGCCCGGGAACATTTGCGCAAAGCCGGTTTCTGGTAACCCGCATCATGAATAATATCGATCACTTGCGGGACCGTTATCCACATAATCAAGAAAGAAATAGAAACTCAACACCCAGTGGGGAGATATGAACACCAATGGCCTTTCAAAACGCCATGTCATTTCACAACAAAGGCAATTCGTTCGTCCTTTTAACACAGAGCGGCATATCAAGCCTTGCTGATGGGGCCCAGGGCTCAGCGTTGCGACAAGAGGGCTAAAGAACGGCCTGCATATTATACGGGAACAGGTTCATGACACATGTAGGTTCAGAAGGCGGCAACATTGCTGCCCATACCTATGACACCTATTTTGAGAGCGGCCATTATAATTCACGATACCCACAAGCCAATGACCGGATATTACGTATCTTAAAGCCCCTACTTGATGGCCTCGGTCCGGGAGATGTCATTGATTACGGATGTGGGAACGGGCGTTACACGCTACCCGTTTTAAAAATGTCACACCGCAGCGTCACGGCTTTTGACATCAGCGCGCAATCAATCCAGATGGCAAGAGGCAAGCTTGATAGAGCTGGCGCGTTAGAGCGTGTTCAATTGGTATATAAAGACCTCAATATTCTTACGCGACGACATGCAAACAACCCGGCCGCCATGGTGATTATGATGTTTGGTGTCCTTTCCCATATATACGAACATGATCAGCGTATTCTCACCCTACGCATGCTCAGAAAGCTGCTCAACCCAGATTATGGCCGCCTCATTCTGTCAGTTCCCAACTGCTACCGACGATTTCGAAAACAACAAAAAGAGGGGAGGAATATTATCTATCAGCGCAAAATCAACGGTCGGACAATCTCATTGAATTATTACTTGTATGATCACAACACCCTCCGCCTGGAATTGGAACAGGCCGGATATGTTGTCGAGCGTGTTTTGGCTGAAAGCCTGATGCCTGAAAGCTGGATAACAAACAATCGTCTCCTCGGCATAATCGATAGCTTCTTAAGCCGATTGATACCGGCTCGGTTTGGTTATGGCCTGCTGGCAATTGCCTGTCCGCGAAGGGGAGCCCGTGTATAAGTATTTAACCTTGCTGATCAGCATCATTTGTTTCTGGCCGCACTGGGCGACGGCGGACAACCGCCTGACGCTGATCAAACAAAGAGGAGATCTGATTGTCGGCATAAAATCCGACTACCCTCCGCTCGGGATGATTAATGACCAGGGTGAACTGGTTGGTTTAGAAGCCGATCTTGCAAAAGACATGGCCAGCCGCTTGGGTGTTGAATTGATATTGGTTGCAGTCAACTCATCCAATCGCATACAAAAAGTGCAAGATGGATCCATTGACCTGATCATTGCTACGATGGGCGACACCGTCGAGCGCCGGAACCTCGCCGGTCTCTTGGAACCAAACTATTACGCCAGTGGCGTCAATGTCCTATTGCCCCGAAATAGCAACGTAAAGACATGGAACGATCTTCGTGGGCACTCAATCTGCATGACAGACGGGGCCTACTATAATCGAACTCTGGTTGAACGTTATCTGTTTGCGCCGGTTGTCTTCAAAGGAACCCGAGACGCGGCCCTGGCATTAAAAGAGGGGCGATGTGTCGGTTGGGCATACGACGATTTGGCATTTAGCCTTTGGCTGAAAAGGGATGCGGAGAGGTGGCAAGACTTTATCATGCCGTTGCCATCCATCCTTGTAGCGCCATGGGCTATCGCGGTCCGTTCTGACGAGAAAGAGACGGAGTGGGGTCGTTTCGTTTCCAGTGTTATCGAAGACTGGCACAGAAGCGGTTTTTTGATTGAGCTTCAAGCCGCATGGGGCATGGCGCCTTCCTCCTATTTAGAGGAGCAGCGCAAAATCTGGCTTCAGCCCGAATGCATGCGCCGCCCAGACGGCACCTACCCCCCCCAATGCCTTGATCAGAATTTACTGAAAGCCAGTGCCAGAAAAAGCGAAGTCTTTGGAAACGGGCTGGTTTTGCAGCTCCAGGAGATGGGCATTGATTTCCCTCCTTTCTACGACGACTACCACCGCCAACGTCTGCTTCTAGGTATTGGATGGACTTTTCTCCTTTGCCTGACATCTATTCTCGGCTCCTTGACCTTTGGCATTGCTGCCGGCGCGACATTGAACGCCCTTCCTCCATTCTGGAAGCACGCACTTGGTGGAGGCATCAGTGTTTTTTACATGACACCTCCAATACTTAATCTCTACCTTATCATGTTAGGTATTGGCGGCTGGATGGCCGCACAATATGGAGTCTCATTCAATGCATTCTGGGTCGCCTGTTTTGTGTTTTCGCTTTATGCTGGCGGATCGAATGCCGTCATTGTTTCATCATCGATGGAATGGGTGAGTAAACAGAACCCAGAGAGGTCAATTCGCATTTTACTTGCCTTGGCTATTGAACGGGGATGTGGCGGCCTCATTGCCAATACGGTCAACATTGCCAAAGCTGTGGGTATCGCAAGTACGCTTGCCGTTCCTGAGGTGATTTTCGCGGCAAATTCAACGATTGCAGAACAAGGCACAGCGACGGAAATGATGAGCTTTCTGTTAGCCTTTTATTTGGTGCTGATTTCTCTACTGATCTTTGTTCTCGAAAAACTCAAATTACGGGTGATGAAATGGGCTTCTCAGATATCCTAGATACGCTCCTTGCATGGACCCCCTATCTTGTTGCCGGTTTTGGGATGAATATACTGATTTCGTTGATCTCCATGGCATTTGGAACACTGCTGGGACTTATTCTTGGTGCCATACGTGCCGGTATGAGGAACATCCTGTCCAAAGGAGCACAGGGCCTTACTGCCATCTTCCGTAATATCCCGAGCTTTGTGATTATGTACTACATTGCTTTTGTGATGCCGGTCGAATTCGAATGGAACAACACATTAATCAGCATTCCGTCGTGGGTAAAAGCGTCTCTAGCCCTCGCTGTTCCAGTCATTGGATTTGTTTCCGACCAGAGCAGGGAGTTATTTAGGAAAAATCACAATCAAACCAACCATGATCATAACGATATCGCTCTTTTTGCAACGGCCTGGATTCAGTACTTTCTGATCATCTTCATGGCATCGTCAACTGCATCTGTAATTGGTGTGGATGAGATTGTCGGTCGCGCCAATACCGTTGTTGCGGCAACTCAGGAACCGGCGTTGATCGTCTGGATTTATGCTTATGTGTGGGTCTGGTTCCTTTGCTCCAGTCAACTCTTAAGCTATGGATTCAGGTGGTCCAGCAACCGTCTGAATGACTCCCGAATGCATATCCGGTTGGAAGAATAATCTAATTTACCGACGCCTGTTCTGAACCAATATAACCACGGACTGTGGCAGGCCATGCCGGAGACCGCAGGATACTTATCATTTCCTGGTTTATAGACTCGCGAATTGGGCTCTCTGGAGGCAACCCCCAACCATAGGGCTCGAATTGAAGGGTCTGAGGATGAATTTGTATTTGGTTGCGAAAAGCATCTGTGTTGGAGAGAAACGTGAGCTGAACCCAATCGCCAATAACCAAATCGGCGGTTTTGTTTTTAATATCACTCAGGGCCGCAGCCCAATTGTTACGCAATGTTATATCTTCGGCATTCAGATCGTTTGCACGGGCCCTGTACTTGTTCAGAAAATCTTCTGCTGTCGATCCTTTTAGGGTTGAGATACGGAGTTTTCCGAGTTCGGACATATCGACGGTTCTGCTAATATTCACACTATTCATAAACGAGGCTGTGACCATGCCGCTGAGGCTCGCGGCCAAGGCCACCCCAAAAACAGTTACGAAAAGAAAGACAAACTGCATGCCAATTGTTTTAAAACTGAACACATCATCACGCATTCCGGCCATGTTCAGGATCGCCATCAGGAAGATATGAAACCTCCAGGATATCTTTTTTTCTTTGTCGACGATGCGTGGAATATAGTAATCAGATGACCGATATGAAACCCAGGCAAGCAGGCATGTAATAAAAAGAAAGGTCAGTGCTCCAATCAGAAATTCCCGCGTATTCACCACCTTCAGCAGGGTTTTAAAAACGCGTTCAAGATCAAAAGAGACAAGCTCCGGGGGGCCTGCAAAAACCAGACTGGAGGTGAAATACTGGTGGGTGAAGTCGAATTTCTGCTCCCGGTTTTTGGATATGGTCAAAGGAGAAATCGCAACGGAAACCTCAGCGTCTCTCAAGGCAACAAGTGTCTCATTGAGGTTCAGACAGACATAGGCGTAATTGTAACCTTTGTTGCGGGCAATGCGTTCCCATAGATCAATGGAGATTCCTTCAAGACCACGTACCGGATGGCTTTGGATGAACGGTGGAGCCGGACGAATAGCAACTTTATAAGTTGCATCTGACAGCGAGCCAATGTCTGCGCACTCTTCGTACGGTGCAGATAAAGCTGGCGCTGTCGTCACAAGAAAAAAGGCCAAAATTATGAGGAGAAAGCCCCAAACATACTGCATACGACACCCATTTTAATTGGACATTCGGTCGGTCTACACAATTCCTCAAACCGATCACGGTCTCTTCAACATTTTATAGTCCCGCAAACCTTTTCCAGAAGCGCGGTGCTCACACCACAATCTTCTGTTAACTGAAGACGGAGAACGTCACCTCTCGTGAAGTCGGATCATGTTGCGTAAGGAGAGTCGCACAAAGATAATCTGAGTATTAAAAAAAGGCCCCCGATGGAGACCTGTTAATTTGGTTGCGGGGGCTCGCAAGCACTTTTATTTACTATGGAATGTTTCGACGAACTCTATTTAGACCCTGTTACACCAAAAACGTAAAAACCTGTATATTTCGCAACACGCGAGTAGTTATTCAAAATTATCGAATTCTTCTAAGTCGACTGAATATCGATAAATTCCACCAAAAAATAGTCAAAAATCACGAACCTATAGACCCGGCCCACTGTTTATTTGATAATCCACCATCAGGCCCTCGAGCCATACACCAAAATCACCAAGCCGAAAACGTATGCTCGACCGATTTTGAGGTAAGCTTGTTATATGGCTAGACAAGCGTTGATCCGTTGATAGTGGACCTTGATCATATCACCAACAACCTAGCAGAGGAGAATTGAAATGCCGGAACATGCCACCACAGAATTCTGGAGCAACATCAAACCGATCAAAAACGTTTTCAAGCCGGATGCCTTGAAGGACGTCTATATCGGTAATGCCGCCTCTGATGACCACAGCCTTTATGTTCCATTTACCGAAACCGTATTTTCACGCCCTCTGTGGATTTCACCATCACAAAACAAATGGGCAGATATTCTACTTGCTACAGGTGCTGGGCTTGTCAATCGGCATTATCACCCTCACGAGGTTTTTGCCTATACCATAAGTGGCAAGTGGGGATACCTTGAACATGACTGGACCGCCACCGCTGGTGATTTTGTTTATGAATCACCTGGAGAAGGACATACGTTGGTCGCCTACGAACATGAAGACCCGATGAAAGTGTTTTTTCAGGTGACTGGCCCCCTGATCTGGCTAGATGAGGACGGTGAGAGCAATGGCACGTTTGACGTTCACGATTACATCGCCTTGTGCCGGGCCCATTATGCCACGACGGACTTGGGTATCGAATATGTTGATAGCTTGTTCCGCTAAATTTATATCAAGACTGGTGGCATTTCCTGATTTGGCGTCTGATAGAAAACTTTAAATACTCATACCGCCATCAACGGTGAATAAACCGCCGGTCGAAAAGCTGCTGTTATCTGAGGCCAAAAACAAAACCATTTTGGCAACCTCGTCGGGGGTCCCGTGACGTCCCAGAGGGATCATTTTGTTGAAGAATTCCGTTCCGTTCACACCTAACTCGGCCCCCAGGCCTTCCTCTATCCCCTTTTGAAAAGCATTATCAATGGGACCGGGATTAAGAGAATTCACCCGGATCCCCTTAGGAGCCAATTCCGCTGCCAGACACCGCATCAATCCCGTTTGCGCATGTTTCATGGTGATATACCCATGCACGCCCGGATCCCCGCGGGTCGCTGCGACACTCGACGTGATGATGATGCTGCCGCCCGACGAAATATGCGGCACTGCATATTTGGCGGCAAGAAATGCGCCGCGAACATGCACCCGGTAAACGGCGTCAAACGCTTCTGTCGGATAATCCTGGATCGGCGCAACGACGCCGGCATTGCCCGCATTGCTGAACAGCACGGAAATGCTGCCAAACCGGCTAACGGCTTCCGAAACGTAACGGCGGGCGTCTTCTTCGTCCGAGACGTCGGCTGCAATTAAAAGAACATCATCCGGCACACGACCGAAAGCCGCTTCCGTCGCGGCTTGCAGAACCGTCATATCGAGATCGACCAATACCAATTTTGCACCGTGGTCGTGCATCAAGGTGGCTGTCGCTATGCCCAAACTGCCGGCACCGCCCGTAATCAAACAGGTTTTCCCTGTAAGGTCAGTCATCGTATCTTATTTCCTTTTTGAAAAACCTGTCCTAAATGGGATAATGCGGTGTGCCGTCCTGAATTGTAATCCAGCGCAGTTCAGTAAATTCAGCAATGCCAGCCAGCCCCCCAAACCGCCCATAGCCTGAATCCTTAACCCCACCAAAAGGCATTTGAGCTTCATCATGTACGGTTGGTCCATTGATATGGCACATCCCGGATTCAATGCGTTTAGCAATCGAAAGGGCACGTGTTACATCGCGACCAAAAACGCTGGCAGACAATCCATATTCCGTATCATTCGCTACCCGTATCGCTTCGTCTATGCTGCCGACCCGCACGATCGAAGCTGTCGGACCAAAACTTTCCTCGCTATAAAGACGCATCGCTGGTGAAACATGGTCCAACAATGTTGCCTCAACCAAGGGACCGTCAGCACCACCGCCAGCAACGACTACAGCCCCTTTTTCCAGAGCGTCGTCAATCAGGCTTTTAATCCGGTCCGCTGCGGATTGATCAACGACGCAGCCCAACGGGGTTTTACCTTCTGCCGGATTTCCAACGGTCAGAGTCTGGACTTTGGCCGCCAGCTTCTCAACAAACGCATCTGCAATCGACTCATCAACAACCAGGCGTTCGGTTGACATACAAATCTGTCCCTGATTCATATAAGCACCAAATGCAGCTGCAGCGACCGCAGCGTCGAGGTCCGCATCATCAAGCACGATCATCGGTGCCTTACCTCCCAGTTCCAGCAACGCCGGTTTGAGATGTTTTGCTGCCATTTCGGCGACCAGTCGCCCCACACGGGTGGATCCGGTAAAGTTGACTCGCCGTACAGCGGGTTGCGCGATCAAGGTTTCGACAATTTCCGCGGCATTTTCCGGCGCATTTGAAATGACGTTCAACACGCCATCGGGCAAGCCTACGCCCTGCACCGTCTCAACAATAAGGGCATGTGTCCGCGGGCAGATTTCTGAAGTTTTCATAACCACGGTATTGCCGCAGGCCAAAGCCGTTGCAATGGATCGAATGCCAAGGATGACGGGGGCATTCCATGGCGCAATGGCCAGGACCACACCGGCCGGCTGACGAATACCCATGGCATGACTACCAGGCCGATTTGACGGAATCACTTCACCGCGAATCATGGTCGTCAGAGACGCCGCTTCGAGCAACATATCAGAAGCCAATTTAATATTGAACATCGCCCAACCGGTTGTTGCCCCTATTTCTTTCGCCATGGCGTCAACAATATCTTCGCTTCGTGCCTGTAGAGCCTCCGCCGCTAACATGAGCTTTGCGCGTCGTTCCCCCGGACCGGTAGCTGACCATTCAGGAAAAGCCCGCGCTGCAGCATCAACCGCGCTCATGGCATCCTCAACCGTCGCTGCTGCTGCTTCTGTTGCAACGTCTCCAGTCATTGGGTTCAGGCGGGCAAATGTTTTGCCATCTGAAGCGGGCACACTTTTTCCATCAATCAATAAGTTCAGTGTCGTCATGAAACTTCCTTTTTCTAGTTTTTTATCGCACCCAAATATGCTTGTTGTACGGAATTGTCGTTCAATAAATCTTGTGCCGGTCCTTGACCCGTAATTCGGCCTGCTTCCAGCAAATAACCACGATCTGCAATGGCCAAGCTTAATTTCACGTTTTGCTCAACTATCAGCAAACCAACACCCGTCGCCTGTATCCTCTCGAGTGACTTAAACAAGCTAGACACAACAATCGGCGCCAGTCCGAGACTGGGCTCGTCGAGCATCAAATAATCGGGATTGGACATTAACGCACGGCCGACCGCGATCATTTGCTGCTCACCTCCCGACATTGTGTTGGCGTACTGTCGTGCCCGTTCCTTGAGCTTTGGGAACAATTCAAAGACAAAATCTTTACGGTCATTCTCCTCGGCCCGGGCCCGAACAGGGTTTGCTCCTAATCGTAAATTTTCATCAACAGTCATGGCACCAAAAATACCGCGTCCTTCGGGAACCAATGCGATTCCCAACTCAGTAACTTCATGTGCGGGCCGTCCAACAAGAGTACTACCATGTAACGTTATCGCTGAACCTGTATCAGACGGAACCATGCCAGCAATGGATTTTAACATGGATGATTTCCCGGCCCCGTTGGCCCCCAAAATCACAACTGTTTCACCCTTGTTAAGGTTCAGGGAAACCGAGTCCAGAGCCAGATGCTGCCCATAGCGAACAGTTAAATTTGTCAGCTCAAGCATGGTCCTCTCCCAGATACGCAGAGATCACTTCTGGCTCCTGAAGGACCTGGTCCGTTTTACCGTCTGCAATAACGGATCCGGCATTCATTACGATGCAACGTGTGCATAGGGCCCGAACAGCCTCCATGATGTGCTCAACCAATAAAATAGTGGTGCCGCCACCTTGCAAATGGCGGATCAAATCCACACCCATCTTTAGTTCTGACGGATTGAGTCCAGCCAGCCATTCATCAAGTAATAACAAGGAGGGTTCGGATGCCAACGCGCGCGCTAGCTCCATACGTTTCTGATCTATATAAGTCAGATTATTGACACGTTCGTCACCGCGCCCTTCAAGACCCACGTATGCCAGTTGTTCCTCTGCTAGAATTTCAGCTTCCTTACCCCAGTGTTTCTTATGTCCGAAGGCCAATGAAACCAGAACATTTTCACGGACCGACAGCGACGGCAGCGGACGTACCAATTGAAATGTACGCGATACACCCAACCGGGAAATTCGATCAGGTGACAGCGAAGTCAGATCGTTCCCCTCAAACATCACGCGACCATCCGTCTCAGATAAAGCACCGGATATCATGTTCAGGACTGTGGTCTTTCCGGATCCGTTAGGGCCAAGAATACCGACCACTTCTCCCTTGCTTACTGAAAAATTCACTTTATTGACGGCGACCAAGCCACCAAATTGTTTTGTCAGATTAATGAGTTCCAATTGCTCACTCATATTTTCACCCCTTTTTTGCGTGAGCGCAGCAAGTGTTCCAACTTGGCAAGGACACCGTCCGGTAAAACGAAAACGATCAGGACAAACAATCCGCCTAGAATAATAGAATAGTGGTTTGGAAAATTGACTGAGGCCCATTCAAAAAGGAGGAACACGGGAACGGCTCCCAACAAGGGGCCCCACAGTCTCGTCGCTCCGCCAAGCAGGGCCATAATTAAAGTCAGAAAAGAGATCGTTGGATTGAACACGATAGAAGGTTCTACATAGGTCCATCGCGGAGCCTGAATTGCGCCAACCAAAGTCATCAAGGTTGCGCTCAAAGAGAATAACAGAACCTTGACCATCGGCACGTTTATACCGGCATGTTTGGCAACCACTTCATCATCACCGATGACTTTTAAGGCAAGCCCCAAGCGGCTGCGACTGATCCAGAAATATATGAGCAGAGTCACGACGGCCAACACCAAGAGCTGCCAGTAGATATCGCGGGCATCAAACCCAAGATAAATGTAACGACCTAGCTCTCCGGTGATATTCACTTCCCACCAAGTCACCAATTGTCGAACCAATTCGGACAGGCCGAACGTAAAAATTACAAAATACACGCCTGCCAGACGCAATGTCGCCAACCCGACAACCAGAGCAACCAGCAGTCCGATCAATGCGGCGCAAAGCAACACCAGCGGATAGGGCATCGTTTCACTCAAGACTGCTACTGTATAGGCACCAATGCCATAGAAGGCGACGGTCGCCAGAGACACATAGCGGGTAGGGCCCGAAAACATACCCCATGCAGTCGCAAGAATGACAAATCCGGTCAACCCCAACAGAAATCCGATCTCATAGGAATTCAGAATAAACGGGGCTACGGCCAAGGCGCTAAAACCGACTATAGGAATAAGCACAGACAATGATTTAGGCATTTTGTTCATTCCGGCTTTCCGAACATACCTGTAGGACGAAAAAGCAAGATCGATAAAAAGATGACATAGGTTGCGGCCAGCGTTAGTCCGGGGTCGATATACGCAGCAACAGCTGTCTCAACCAGCCCCAGCATCAGCCCTGCAACCAACGCTCCACTCAGGCTCCCCTTGCCTCCCAGGATGACAACAATCAATGCCTTCATGGTAAACACGACGCCGTCTGTCGCCGTGAAGGTTTGATACATAGAGACAACAACCCCACCCGAAGCGGCCATCGCCCCACCCAGCGCAAAGGCTATACGGGCGAAACGGTTGATATCTATGCCGACAAGAGAGGCCGACGATGGCGCTATCGCAACCGCGCGCAATGTCAAACCCCAGCGCGTATGGGCCAGCATAAGGATCAAGGAAACGCCCAATACCAAGGCCAGAACCAGAGCAACAAGTCTGTTCGCAGCAACAACCGTACCCATTATGGCTACAGGTTCATTGAGGTAGGAATAACCGTAAAAATCACCCTGAAATATCAGCAGAAGAATACCTTGAATGGTAAACAACAATCCAAAAGTCGCCAGAATGGAGTCCACTTCCAGCGTTTCACTATTGGGAGAACGATCGACCAAGGGCCGCATAATTAATGTATAGATAGCACCACTGAACAAAAATCCGGCGGGCACGACAATGAGCAAAGCCAACAGAGGATTTATTGCAAATCCGGAAAACAAAACAAATGCACCAAATGAAGATGCAATAATTGTATCGCCATAAGACAAATTCATTATCCGCGCGATACCGTATTGTAATGTTAAACCCAGTGCGATCAGGGCGTATGTTCCGCCTGCAACAAAACCGTTCACCAAAACGTCAATAAACATCAAACCTGCTTAGTACTCCTCCTCGACAATTTGCCGGAAGGATATCTCTAACGAATGAAAAAGAATAAGGCTGGACGGGGCGGCACGTATGACGCCCCGTCCAATGACCTCAGTTTATTTTATTGGGCCCAACCCGGTTTCGGCAATCGGATTTTACTAACGCCCTCACGTTTGGCTGGCTGGACGCCGACAAATTTTCCATCTTGCCATTGACCAGTCCACCACAAGGTGCGCAACTGATTGTTCTCCAGCTTCACCGTGCCCGCAGCCGTTTTGAAGGTGCCTGTCGCAATTTCCTTGGCTACCGCTGCGCGGTCCAAACCGACACGGCCAATAGCCTGTTCCAAAACCTGTAGGCTGCTGTACGTCACAACGCTGCCCCAGAGATCAGGAGCCCGGCCAATCACTTCCGTGTGACGTTTGCGATATTCGGCATTTTCCGGATTGTTTGGATCAATACCACCCAAGCTCATAATGCCCTCCGGATTTATTCCGGTAATCTTTGGGTATGCCGGGAAGCCGACGCCAACGCCAAGATAAAAGACTTTGGGATTAAATTCGGCCACCGGTGATTGCTTACTTAATGCAAAAGTATGCGGTGGATAGGAAAAAGCGATAAACGTGTCTGCACCCGTTCCTTTGGACTCATTTATCATGGTTGAAAAGTCTGACGTTGCCGGCGGAAAGACCTTGTCATAAGCCAGCTCAAAACCAGCTTCTTTAAGTGCCGGACGCGCCGCCTTGACCAGATCTATTCCAAATCCGTCGGCAACGGCAATCATCGCAATTTTATTGTTAATGGTACCTGCAGCATGGGCTGCTTTTAACACGTCAGCTAACGCCTGAGTGTAATCCTTGCCGCCGCCAAGAAACCAGAAACTTTTTTTCCAGCGCTTCACAAAACTCGGTGCTTTATCGGTCACTGCAGATACAGCCAACTGCGGATAACCGAACTTATCAAACAGCGGCGCAACCGCCAGGTTAAAGCCAGTACCCCAAGGCGGCAGAATGAAGTCGACCTTATCCTGAGTTGCCAGACGCTCTACGGCACGGACCACTTCTTCAGACGAAGAGCGGTCATCATATTCAATGACTTCAATCGGCAACTGCTTACCATCCGGCAATTTCAGGCCGCCAGCTGCGTTAACTTCCTTTATCCACAATTCATAGTTCGGTGTTGTGGTCACATTGGCGCCACCTGCATTTGGACCCGATTTTGAAACCGCATATCCAATACGAACTGATGTTCTATCCTCCGCATGTGCTGCATTTTCAACAGCCGCCAGGCTACACAGAATCGCTGCGGCCCCGGCAACTCGGGTCAAACGCGCGATTTTTCGCGCCAAGCCATCTTTATAAAGTGACATTTAGCTCTCCCTTTTTTTGATATTCGTTCATGGCACATAAACCTATAGCTTGCGCCGAAGTCTAGATGCGCAGTGAATTTAGAAGGGCAATTCACTTAGTTAAATAGACGTTTTGATGTATTTATTGTACTTTTGACGAATTCCAATCGTTATTCGGAGATTTTTTGAGTGCGAACCAATATCCAAAATATTCAGGCGGAGCAGATTAAAAGCAGTTTCACCACAACAGAATTTGTGGTCCGCGGGGCCAGATCGTATTTGTTTGTTCTTGAAGCTGGCTCAGCCACTCTGCTCACGAAAGAGGAAACAGAGGAAATTAAGGCTCCTTGTATAATCTGGACACCTGTCGGGCTAACTGCGCAGCTTCGATTAGCAGCCGGATGCAGGGGGTTTGTATTGCGAATTCCTGAAGCACATATGGGCAGGTCGCTACCTTCCGGCTCCGTTTCGGGTTACGTCCGCAGCACGATTGGAACGCTCATTATTTCCTCAGGGCTCAAGACCCAATGGCTTAATAAGCTGAGGTTATATTTTAACGAAATCAAGGATGAGTTATTCTACAACCCACCGGGTGGTGCCACCGCAATACAGCATTGTCTAACACTGATACTGATCCTCGTTTGGCGGACATCTACACCCAGTGTCGCTAGTCCGGTAATTTTACCCCGGCAAATTGTTCATGATTTTCTCTACCTTGTTGAATTGCACATGCAAAAACATTGGCAGGTGACACAATATGCCAACCATCTCAACATTTCTAAAGACAGCCTCAACAACGCAGTACGTAAAGTCGTGGATCAATCGCCACACCAGTACATACAGAGCCGGTTAATCAACGAAACCAAAACGCTGTTGCTCAACTCAGACCTCAAAGTGTCTGAAATTGCCTACAAATTAGGATTCTCTGATGCTGCCTACTTCAACCGTTTTTTCCAAAGACACACCAATATTTCCCCAGGAAGATTCCGATCACAAAATTTGCCTCAGGATCCTGCAAATGTAGGACGAGAAGCTTTTGCTGCCTGGCCATAAAAATGTGCCAACGACATCAGGTCCCACTTTTCCTGAACAGAGTTTGTATCAACATTTGAAGGGCATTGCGCTTATTGAGGACTTGTTCTGGCAATAGAAATATTTAAGAGCACTTGGCGCTTTTGATTGAACGCAACATCTATGGCGCGTTCCAATGCCGCAGGCAAATCATCACCGGAGGTTATGGTTTCGGTGTAAGCACGACTCGCTTGTGCTGTCAGAGCAAAGTCCGGACTGGGTTGTAACGAAGTTAACGGCACTTCATTGACTTTCGTCGCCCGCCCCCCTTTGTAAAGACCTTCTACGGAATGTCGCACCGCGCCCCATTCTTCATTATTAAGCACCAAAACGATCACCGGTAATTGGTGAGCTTCAGCCACCAGATGACAGGCTGTTGGATTAGCAAACATATAGCTGCCATCTCCGATCGTCGCGAATACCAATCGATCCGGGTCAGCCAACTGCGCCCCTAATGCGGCTGGAAACCCCCACCCCAATCCGCCGGAATGCGGTTCCTGAAAATAGCTCTGGTGGTCGTCCAGGTTCAGAGGCCCAAGCGGGCAGCCCAGTTCATGAAAAACGGATGCCTTACGGGTCTGTGCTTTGATCGCTCGCGACAGGCACAGACTGACCCACTCCTTCGTCATTGGAGCTCCATTACCTGTTGCCGCTTGATCGGCATAAGATTTACGCGTTTTGTCCGAGGCCGTTTGAACTGCCTGATAACGGGCCTTGATCATATCTCTATCAGGATCAAACTTATTCACCGCTTCTGCCAATGCCATGATGGAAGGGCCGACTTCACCGACAAGGGTTAAATCGGCCTGAAAATTGCGTACCGGGGTTCTTGCAAACAACGGGTCCGGCCCCATTTGAATGACCGTAACATCTTCACGCAGAGAAACATGATCCGGCCACCACGGCGCCAGAGAATTGATCACCAGTATGACGTCGGCTTCTGCCAGCCAGGCATCCGGATTCACGCCGATTTGCATAGGATGGTTCATGGGGATGGATATCTGATTGCTCCAGTAGTGACAGACCGGAATTGCCCATTGATCTACGAATTTTGCCAAGATCCTAAAGGCCTGTTCTGAACCGGCCCCGCGCTGGCTGATGATCAAGGGGTTTTTCGCCTGAGCGAGAGCTTTTGCTGCTGCCCTAATTTGATCGGGTTCCGGTGATGCAATAACCGGTTGCATGGAACTTGATACCTCTACACCTCTTTTCGAAATCTGTTCACATAACACTTCGCGCGGCAATTCCAGATAGCATGGTCCCTTAGGTGTCGACATGGCGATGGCCCAGGCACGGTCTAATAACTCCGGCGTTTGTTCGGGAAACCGCAATTCATATTTCCACTTGGAAACCTCCCGGACCATGGCCGCCTGATCAAACATCTCCTGCCCCCAACCGATCGGTACTGTGCGCGCACCAAACCGGTCTTTTTCTGTAACCGGTGTGCGACCAGACATGAGCAATATGGGAATTTGATCGCATGAAGCATTAATCGACCCTATAACGCCGTTGGCCAAACCGACATTCGTATGCAACATGACAGCCTGTGGTCGACCTGAAATCTGGTAATATCCATGAGCCATGCCGACAGCCACATGCTCATGAGGAACCGTGATGGGTGTAGGCAACGATAAGTCTTGATCCCGTGCCTCTATAAGACCCTCAATCACGGGAGGAAAGTCGGTTCCTGAATTGACGAACACATAATCGACACCTAAAGCACCCAGCTTGCCAAATATAGCTCCGCCTGCACTGACCGTTTCCTTTCCTTTTGTCATTAACTTTCTTCTCTCTACCATTCACACGTTTGTTCCGTCCTCTCCCAGAAATGATCGATGTAAAAGTTATCTACAAAGTACAGCCCTTGCTGCCGTCAGGTGATGAGGAAAATCTCTGGGAAAATTACACTACCTTGTATATTATCTCATATATTGAGATTTTGTTCTCATATTCTGAAACCTATTTGATCTGATTGTCAAGTGAGGTAGTATGAGCACCCCCCTGAATGGTTCTGTGCTGAAATGTTTTGAGATTCTAAAACTTTTCTCCCCAGCACGACCGGAACTTAACGCCCAGATATTAAGTGAGATTTTGGGAATGACCCAAGCGACCGCCCATCGGTTTCTGGTGACTTTAGAAGAAGCCGGGGCTTTGATCAGCTACAAGCGCGGTTGTTACAGCCTCAGTCGTCAGGTCGAAGAGTTAGGCGATCTTGCTTTTCGGTTGAACCCTCTTGCCAGTCAGTTACAGCCCATCATTCAGCAGACAAGCACCGAACTCAATCAATCGGTCATGGCTTGCCGGATGACGCGGCAGGGCCCTACGTGTATTGCGGTTGCTACGGCCGGACAGCTTATTTCAATAAACATTAAGGTCGGTACTGTTTTACCGTTTCTGACCACTGCCCAGGGGAAATTGTGGCTGGCCCACCTGCCGAAATCAAAAAGAAGCGAGACCCTGGCGAACATCCCTTATTTACAGGCGACACCCAACGAAAATAGCGCTCCGGATGACTTTACTCAGGAACTCGATAAAATCAAAACTCAGGGATTCGCGCTTAACAGTGGAGAAAATGAGCCGGACATTGGCGCGATATCTGTGCCAGTTTTCAACAGCAAAGGGCACATGACCCTGTCTATATCTGTTTTTGGTATTTTAAATCATTTTGATGAAATATTTAACCACATGTCGCTACAACGGCTCAACCAGTCAGCTAAAATTATTAGCCACAATATCCTGCCTGATTAACAAGCTTTATCTGTCAGGTAAGCAGATACCTAAAGGCTGACATTTTACATTTTATGTAATTGGAATTCCTGACTTAGCAATCCGATACCTGCCAAGCCATTGATATATTTGCAATGGCTTGCCCAGAGCCAGCAGCCTCATTCACCTCCCTCACTTACAAACAAAAACAGGCCCCCGATGGGGACCTGTTTTTTTTGGTTGCGGGGGTTCGATTTGAACCTGCAACTTTTAGATTATGAACTTTTCCTAATTAAGATGTTGATTTACAATAATAATTTTAAATTTCGGAGAAATTTGAAATCATCCCAGGTTGCATCAACTAATTCTAAATTAGTCGGAAAAAACATCACTGATGAAATCAATTCTTTAAGATCTACTTTTATAAAATACAATTTATATTTGTAATCAGTGAGTAAAATTTTAGAATTACTCGTAATAACGCACTTCATATTTAGTCTTCCATAATATCTACTAGCTAAATCCATAACAGCAGAACACCGACATCACCATTAAGCCTCTATCTACAAGCTCAATTATTGTCTCAAACCGTCAGCTAGCACGCTCAAATTATTAGTTAATTTCAGCTACGTCACAGATGATCAGGACGAAACATTTCGTCTCCCAGTGAGACGGCTTTGGTTTAAGAGCTTGGCCCATAACTAGTCACGTAATACAGTGAGATGTAGAGAATTGAGTGTATTGGGTCGACAGCCTTCATAATCAAAACCCGTCTAGCAGCCTGTTTGCTGATTTGGAGTGGCGAATTGTCAAGCCGTTTGTATCTTAAAATCAGGTAATTGGTCATACGAGTGTGGGTTTCTTCAATAAAGTAAATATAAAGCGGCGCTCTAGACTACCGCATATTGTGATCTGTATCCTCGTCACCTTGATGTATACTTATAATGGTACTGAAGAAATTGAATACCATCTCATGGATTTAAGGTTCAATTTGGCCAATAGAACCGCTTCAGGAACTTCCGTTCATGTCGGGATCGACAGCAAGAGTATACGCGATCTCAAGAAATGGCCCTGGAAAAGACAGCTCCATGCAGATTTGATCCGACAGCTTACGATAGCAGGGGCAGCTCAAATTGTGCTCGATATTGATTTGAGCTCATCCTCCTCCACTGCTGATGATGACGACTTGACCGCCGCTATTAAGGAGGCGTCGGGAAGAGTTATCTTGCCGGTATTTAAACAGCGAACAAAAAATAGTGAAGAAATTCTAGCCTACACAAAGCCTCTACCCGTGTTTAGTGAATATGCCCAGATGGCTTCCGTCAACATTCAAGCGGAAGAGGATAGCCTCGTTCGCCGTTATAACCGTGTCGAAATGTGGCAAGGCTCATCAGTACCCGCGATGGCGACACAATTAGTTGGTGTTTTGCCGGATTCTCTTGAGCCATTCTATGTTGATTTCAGTATCCAACCTGAAAGTGTTCCATACTTTTCCTACGTGGATGTCCTTCATGGCAAATTTCCACCTGAGGCAATTAAAGGCAAAACAGTCTTTGTTGGTGCGGCTGCAGTGGAATTGGGCGATATGTTTGCAGTTCCCGTTTATCGAGCTCTTTCCGGTTCAATGGTGCAGATTCTTGCCTATGAATCAATAAAGCTAGGTCGGGCGATTGAGCGCACAGCACCGGGCTTGAGTGTGTTAATCATTCTTCTCATATCGCTTTTACTTGGACCTCGTATTTCCGCATGGTCTTGGCAGCGTGGATTCCTGACGACCATTGGGGCTGGTGGAATGATCTATGCAGCAGCAGCGATGCTCCAATACATTGCCCCCATCAGTGCCGACATCTCGCCTTTGTTGCTGGTTCTTTTCCTGCTCTATATCTGGAGTCTGATTGAACAGATTGATATTCAGTCTCTGGGCATATTCAAACAGCGCATGGCGGCGGTCCATAGTCGCGCACTTATGAAATCTGTCGTTGAAGAAAGCTTTGATGGAATCATCATCACCAATCAGGATGGTGAAATTCAATTTGCGAACCCAGCCGCCTGTAAATTATTGAAAAGGGAGACGAACGACATAACAAAGGAGAACATAAATAGCTTTCTACACACGAGCGGGATAGGCAGGAAGAAATTGCACGAGCTAAGCTTGAATGATTCGAATTCGCAAGTTCTCGTAAAATCAAAACGGGCGGAGATAGCGACCAAGAACGGGATAAAAGTGCCTGTGGAATATTCAGCAACACGGGTTCCTCTTGTATCGGGCCAAAGCCCTATGGAGGCACGAAGTGAAAATAGATCCTCATACATTTATACGCTCCATGATATCCGTGAAAGCCAAAAGGCGGCTGCCCTATTGCGTGAGGCACATGATAACCTTGAAGAAAAAGTAAAAGAACGAACGACCCAGCTTGAACAAGCCCGAGATGAAGCCGAAGACGCCAATCGGCTGAAATCACAATTGCTGACAACCATGAGCCATGAACTCAGGACGCCACTCACGTCAATCATTGGTTCGTTGCGCTTAGTTAAAGAAGGGGTTATCGGGAACATTGAAGGCGATGCTCTTGATTTAATTGATATCGCCTGGAAGAACGGCTCTCAACTCGCCAAACTCGTTAATGACATTATAGATACAGAACGATTTGAAGCACAGGCGCAAAAACTTAATTTAGGGAGAGTCGATCTGACCGAGTTGGTTAATCATTCGATTACTTTAAATACGGGTTATGCCAGTGAGTATCAGGTCAAGATAATCGGTACATATATTGAGTCCGATGCCTATGTACATGGTGACAAGGATCGCCTGCTCCAGGTGATGGCGAATTTGACGTCTAACGCTGTAAAATTTTCAACGGTCGGAGGTTCTGTTCTTGTCGTATTAGAACGCAAAGCCACTGGTTTTCGTATCGGTGTTACGAACGCTGGTGAAGCCATACCCGTAGAGATTCGAGACACCATCTTTAATAAATTCGTACGCGGAAATAATACCGACAACCGTAATGTTGGAGGCGCAGGACTTGGCCTAGCTATTACCAAGGCGATCATTGAGGAGCACAAAGGCCAGATTGACTTCACATCCAACGACGAGACTGGAACGACATTCTTTTTTGATTTACCGGAATATAAAACCACTAATTCCGTTTTTTAATATGATGGGAAACCCGACCAAAAAGTATTTGGTCAAAGCGCCAATATTATTTGTTAATCAACAGATAAAAGAAGACCCGAGGACCTTTATCCCCCTCATTTTCAACGATACGGCTCAAAGGCTTGGCAACCTCCAGTCCACCAAATATTGATTTTGTGATTCCTAGCCTGACCCCGCCGCCAGCAGACGACAATGTGGATGTGTCATTAAAATACTTATCCTCTTCGATCTCCGATACGGCACCAAGATCATAAAATCCATAAACCTGATAGGAATCCAGATAAGGCTTGGAGAGAAACTGCCCGTACTGAATTTCAAAAGACATGGCGGCACCATCATCGGCTGAAATTTCCCCAGAATCGAAAGCCCGGCCATACTGCGAACCACCGAGATAAAATTCTTCGCCAGAAAGAAGCGGTCGGTTGGCTTTTTGACCCGTAACTGACAATTGGACAGCCCAGGCATCCGTAATACTTTGACGGCGGCTTGCTGACGCCGTTAACTTTGAGAAAACGACATGGCCGTCTGTGAGCGACGACGAGCGTGATTGGCTTGTGTACGCGCCATCCGATGCCCCCAGAATATTCAAGCCTCGGGAAAATTCTATTTCACCTTGATTCAGTCCGCCATAATCATCATTCAAGCCATAGTTAGCACCAATCCGTAAAACCCTGAGCCGGTCGTCTGAAATCCGTTCATCATACTGGTCCTGACGCTGATTCGAGACATCGAAATTAGCTCTCACTGTTAGGTTATGATCTCTGGACCGAAGGAGAGGATAGCTCATTCCGAGCTTTCCCCCCGTACTCTTGCTGCCGAGCCCCGTTTCGGAATAATAGCTTCCGACGTCGGCCACACTATGAGACGCGGAAAGCCAGACCCTGAAGCCTTCCGTACCAACAAATTGTTCGTGCGTGATTTCCGTGTAGACCAGTTCTTTGGGTGAACGTGGGATTGTGAAAAGTGTTAATCCGGTGCGCTCACTGTTGGTCAGGCCTTTGTTGAGATCCCCATGTAGCAATGCTTGATACTCGCCAACAGAGCGTGTCCCCCGGTTATCAACACTGGTATAGGCGTCGAACGTATTGTGGGTAACGGCCAGAACGAGCTCGAACTCTCCAGCGTCTTTATTAACCGGTTTTAAGGAGCCCTCTATTTCAGCACCCGGCAGATCATCAATGAGCAGCATATAACGCTCCAGATTATCCAACCGGGCGGGCTTGGCAGCTTTAATCTTTGCTGCAAATTTCTGTATAAGCGGTTCTCGGTCACTCATATCGCCGGTAAAGCTAACTTTAGTGATTTCTCCTTCGACGATAAGGATTCTCAGAATACCAAGTGACAAATCTTGCGGCGCGGCAACCGCACTTGCCAGAAAATACCCATCCGCACGATATTTTTCTGTAATCTTTTTGGTGATGGCCTGAATTTCTGAAGTTTTGATCGCATGTGCCAAAAGGGGTTCATAAAAAGGTGCAAATTCAGCTTCCGTATAGACCGTTGCGCCAATGACCTCGACGCCCGCCAAAACAAAAATTTCATCTGATTCAACGGGTTCCGTATAGAGCTCCGGGAGTTTTGGTGCTGAAGGGGGCTTTGCCGCAGGCACCGGCGTTGGCGGTTTTTTTATGCGATCTTCTATCTTTGCCGGATTAGCGTCTGAACGGCCTGAGGTTTGCGCATAGGCGGTTTCCGTGTATAGAGCCGCTAAAAGAACGACGATAAAGAAGAAACATAAGTATCTCAGGCGATACGCGCATACTTCTGGGTCGGTAAACCTTCTTTTTTTCAAACTACCCCCCGATCCTCACGATTTCCGCACTTTGATTGATATACTTTTATTTATATGAATTCATCCTTTAGGTACAATAGTATTCCTAATGGGGAATACATCTTGCATATCAATTGCGAAATATCTTATATGAGATTACATACGTTAATGTGTTTATATTCATGCTCATTCAAATAAATAAATATAAAAATCAAACTTTCTGTTAAGTATAGTGACACAGATCACATGCTCCATGAAAAGAATGCGATAGTATGTATTTCAACTTTTTTAAGGAAATGAAGTATGATGCCTCTAAGCATAAAGAGCCTGAAAATGGGGTGCTTCGGCCGCTCCAAAATGATGATCACGATCTGGTTAATAGCAATTGCCGTTTACAGTTTCCAGACGGACATGGCCGTTGCCCAAACAGTGCGATGGACGGTGGAAACCAGTAATAAGGCGGAAGTGCTTTTGCCCGGCGGGACTTGGCAAATGTTGAATGCAAATGTCGAATTAGTTCCGGGCTCCGAGGTGAAAGTCGGCGTGGGCGGTCAGGTCATTCTAAAAAAGAATGGCGATATCGTTACATTGTCGCCCAATAGCCAGCTCAAGCTGCCCGCGGCATCGGTAACTGACGGCCCGAGCATTTTTCAAAAGCTTGGAACACTGCTCTACAAGATTAGAAAACGCGATTTGTCCCTCCTGCAAACCGTTAGCGCCAGTGATGTAAACAGACCATTCAAGGTCGATACGCCTTATCTGGCTGCGGTTATCAAAGGCACCGTGTTCTCGGTCAACGTAACGCAGCAGGGCTCCGCCTTGCACGTGACCGAAGGACTTGTTGAAGCCATTTCCGTCGCCACGGGTGAACGCGGCCTTGTCCGGCCGGGCCAAACAGCGCGAGTTTCTTCGCTTGCCGGAACCCGGATGACAATTAGTCATGGAGGGAAAATCAACGGTAAGGCCAATGGCAACGATGCCAATGGGGCCGATCCGCAGAATGATCAGGAAGCCAATACAGATGCAAACTCAGGCTCGACTGAAAAAACAAATAATGGAAAAGGAAGGCTAAAAGCGTCGATCGACGGCGGCCCTCTAGACGTTTCAAAATCCTCGAGAGGCTTGTTGAAGGAAAACGGCGGATCTGGTCAAAAATCACTGCCGGGAACGCGGGGCCCAAACGTGCCCGGAGTTGCTAAAAGCAATGGCAATGGAAACGGCAGAATTAAAACCGATAAGCTGGTATCGGCGGCAGTTCCCGGATTGAATGCCAGTAACGGAAACGGAAACGGAAACGGAAACGGAAACGGAAATAACGGCAGCAACGGTTGCAACGGTAAAGGTAAAAAGCCGGGCTGCTAGGGCGCATATATTGAACACCGGTCTGCGAATGCGGACCGGTGTTTCTAGAGTCGAAATAGGTTCCTGTGCCTGAGATCATGCAGGGGAGGGAAGCCACATAAATGGAGCTGTTTGAGCCCGTAAATACTGGCGCATTGCATGACCAGAGACGGTCACGCATTCCCCACGTGATTATTTTTGCTTTTGTTGCTTTGGTCTATGGTTTCGGTGCTCTCAACGGCATTGAACATAAGCTCATGGATTTGCGGTTTAAGTCTTATGACAGAACCGCATCTTCCAGTTCTGTACTCATTGGGATCGATAGCAAGAGCATAAGTGATCTCAAGCAATGGCCCTGGTCACGGTCCCTGCACGCCGAAACCATCCGTATTCTGACAAATGCAGGAGCGCGGCGTATCGTCCTCGACATAGACCTCAGTTCCTCTTCATCAGCAGCCGCTGATCTGGACTTGGCTGCGGCCATCAAAGACGCTGGCGGAAAAGTTATTTTACCTGTCTTCAAACAGCGGACAAGCAGCAACATTAAAGCGCTAAGTTATACAGCACCGTTGCCAATGTTTCTGGATCATGCGCAGACGGCTTCCGTTAATATTCAGGCAGAAGCCGACAGCCTTGTCCGGCGCTATAACCGTGTAGAAGCTTGGCAGGGATCTCTCGTGCCGGCTTTGGCCACCCAACTGATCGGGCTTTTACCTGATTATCTCGACCCGTTTTATCTGGATTACAGCATCCGTCCGGAGAGTATCCCTTACATTTCCTATGTGGACATTCTGGGGGGCAAATTTCCAGAAGACATAATCAAAGGCCAAACGGTCTTTATCGGTGCGACGGCTGTGGAACTGGGTGACATGTTGTCGGTGCCGGTCTTTGGCTCGTTGCCTGGCCCTATGGTCCAGATACTTGCCTATGAATCAATTCTGGCAGGGAGAACCATTGAGCGCACGGCTCAGCTGTGGAGTATGGTTGCTATTTTGCTTCTGTCACTTTTCCTTGGTCCACGCATATCTGCATGGACATGGCAGCGTGGTCTTGTGGTGACCCTGGGCGCAATAGTGCTAATCTATAGCGTTGCGACAATCCTCCAAGTGTTTGCGCCTTTAAGTGCCGATATATCGCCACTCCTGCTGGTTCTTGCTCTGTCCTATATATGGAGTCTGATTCAGCAGATTGATGTCCAGTCACTCGGGCTGTTCAAACAACACATGGCCGCTGTCCATAATCGGGCTTTAATGAGTTCGGTGGTCGGTGAAAGCTTTGATGGGATCATTATCGCTAAGCCTTCTGGCGAAATTCAATTTGTTAACCCGGCTGCATGCGCTTTGTTGGGGAGACATACAAACGATATTACGGGCCAAAATATTGAGCGTTTCCTTCAAACAGATATGCATAGTGAAGACCATATACGCCACAAGAGTATCGCGGGTTCGCAAGCGCAGATTTTGGCAAAATCAAAACCGGCAGAAGTCATGGCCAAGGACGGCATCAGAATTCCTGTGGAATATTCAGTGACGGCCGTTCCTCTGGTATTAGGGCAAAGCCCAATGGAGGTCCGTACTGATAACCGCTCTGCTTATATCTACACGCTCCACGATATTCGCGAAAGCCAGAAAGCCGAGCATGCCATGCAGACTGCCGCCGACAAGGCGATTGCTGCAGATCATGCCAAAACTGAACTTCTGGCCAATGTCAGCCACGAACTACGTACACCACTCAATGCAATTATCGGTTTTTCGACCTGTATGGATGGTGAGATGTTTGGTCCGTTGGGTAATGATAAATATAAAGAATATGCTAGGGATATTTTATTTAGTGGCGAGCATCTGCTTGAGATGGTCGAAAATATCTTGACCATATCTAGGGTAGATTCCAATAACTTTACCCTCTCGGAAACATACCTTGATCTTGAAGGTCTGGTTAAAGAATGTTCAAGCATCCTAAGCGGTTCAGCTGAGGCAAAAGAAGTAACTTTGGAAACCGATATCCCTGCTGATCTTCCGCAATTGTTTGCGGACGCCAAGAGTTTGAGGCAGATCCTCCTGAACCTCATAGGTAATGCAATCAAATTCACGCCTCCGGAAGGAACTGTTCGCACATTGGCAAGGTTCGAGCCCTCAGGTGAAATTTGCTTAACCATTGCTGACAATGGCATTGGGATTGCCCAGAGCGACTTGCAACGGATCGTCAAACCCTTTGAGCAGGTGGAGGGCGCTTTCAGCCGTTCGCACGGTGGCGCAGGCTTGGGTCTTCATATTGTTTCCGGTTTGGTTGAATTGCATGGGGCACATCTTGATATCCAGAGCGGGCTCGGTGTTGGGACAAAAATCATTATTAGGTTCCCGCGCGAACGCGTTAAGGGATTGGATAATGTGTTTTCCATAAAGGAAAAAAACCCTTCAAACATGAACAAGATTTGACATCGGGAAATCCTAATCTGTACCCAAGTATTAAAAGCCTACAAATTCAAAAAACCGAACCTGCCTTCTTCTCTCTTTCCTGAATCCCAAACAGCGATTTCTGTAAATACAACTCACCAGCCAAAGCTCTCCTCGTCATTCCCCGCAGTACCCCTCCCGGCAATTTGATCGGTGTTATTGGGTGATTGATATTCCTGTCGATGATCAGCACGGCTACTGCGGCTTCATATCTCCCCATAATTGAACACGCATCTACCCATGCCGTCTGACTAATCCCGTGATGATGACAAATCCGTGCAGCCGCATCAATTAAATCGCAAACCTCCACGCGCCTCCCGGTCGGATGAATACAAGCGACAAACGCATCACTGGCTGCATTCATCGCCATAGTCAGCGTGATGTGCTCAGCACCTGTTGATCGAATATCAGGTGATCTGGGTTTAACGCCTTCTTCCTTGTCGTTATCCACCGGCGGGTTACAGGTATTATCTATAGATAATTGAGGATTGTTTGTAGGCTGTATGTGTCGGAAGTTTTCTTCTGCCTTGTCGGAAGTTTTTGGTGTTAATCCACAAGGATCCTCCACTTTCTCAGCTTGTGGTTTATTAACTTCAAGAACCTGATCGAGCTCGGCTTCGATGATCACAGCAAGAGAGATAATGGTCTCCAGGTGCGGTGTCGGTGTTGTCGCCCGAACTCGGGGAAGTGCAGCAAACCGAATAGCTATTTCTTCAACATCAATTCCCTGCTCCTGCGCCGTTGCAATCTTAACCAGAATGCGCCGTCGTATGGCTGACAGCTGCCGTCGGGCCTTATCAAACGCAGCAAGATCGGCAACCCGCCGTTTCTTCAGCTCTACCAGATACTCATACATTGATGCCAAGGGTGCGAGATTGACCCCGTAAGCAAATACAATTCTCCCCTTAGCGTCTCGACATCCCGTTCGCCGGAAGTTGCCAAGATCGCTCCATGTCAGACACCCTAGTGCATGCAGCTTGCTCTCCCGATTATATATCTGACGCTCCGTGATGCCCCGTTCCCTAGCCATCTTGCAAACCGATTTATAGACAATCGGCTGTGCACCAGGCTGCCAATCTACCTCACGAGTATGGCTGATGAGATAATCCAGATGCTGAATGTCACTGCCGGTCAACCCGATCTCGTGACCGACATCGCGGATCAGGCGCAAGACATCAAAAGCACTCGTCTGCTCTGGAAGCCCTGGATAATGTTGATCTGTTTCCAGCCCACGGCGCAGGGCAGTTGCCCCTGATATAGTTCTAACTGATTGAATACCCATATGATTTTCGGCTGATCCGACTCTGGATACACCGCCCGCCAAACCGCATGATCCTGCGATAAGCAATTGACAAGCGTATCCATTGGGATAAAATCGAGCCTACAATCAAGCAAATGAATATAGGGTGTTTCTTATCCCGGCAAACCTCGCAATTCCAGTTGCGGGGTTTTTGCGTATTAGAGCTGGATGGTTGTTGCCGCCTCCTTTCCATTGGAGGCATGCCCGAGAATCGTAACTTGACCTGCTATCGGTGATGGTGTTACTAAGAATCCATTCAGCCGGTAGCGAATAAAGTGGTTGCGGGGGTAGGATTTGAACCTACGACCTTCAGGTTATGAGCCTGACGAGCTACCGGGCTGCTCCACCCCGCGTTAGTGCGTAAAGAACGCAGTTCTTTATCGCTATAGTACCGTAGGTATTCCGCAGG
>JBLXFH010000003.1:0-26732 GCA_048262255.1 Rhodospirillales bacterium
GGCTTTAACGGCAGCAATGTGGGTTCTGCGAGTGATACGCCGGATGTGGCGACGGCAGTCAGTGCGGAGCCGAGCGCGGGTAATGACTATCTGGCGGGGTCTTCGGCGGATGAGACGCTGGATGGGCTTGCCGGGGATGACTTGCTCATCGGTGGTGCAGGCAATGATACATATGTTTTCAATCGCGGGAATGACGCAGATACTATCGTTAATTCGGGCGAAGCTTTATCATCGGATCGGGTTTTGTTCGGTGCCGGCATCACCACTGATCAACTCTGGTTCCAGCAGGCTGGAGATGATCTCTGGGTGGATGTGATAGGCACGGAAGACAGGGTCATTATCAGCGACTGGTATTTAAGCGCGAACAATCATGTTGATCTGTTTGAGACGTCTGATGGTTCCAGTCTTGATAATCTGAACGTTGCAAATCTGGTTTCTGCAATGGCGGCCTTCAGCCCGCCAGGCTTAGGTGATACGGATTTGTCTGCGCCACTCCATGCGTCACTGGATGCAACCATTGCAGCTAACTGGGCTGCTAGTTCCTAAGGCGTTCGCCGGACCTGAGTTGCTATATTCAACCTCCCTTTTCTTTGTGAATTATGGGAGCGGGGTAATTCAAAACCAAACTGTGTAAAAAGAGTTTTGATGCAGTCTATTCTCCGTATTCTTTCACGAATTCATCATGAATGACTTTCAGATTTCGACGCCAGTCAACAAAAGTGACAATCTGATCAACGCGTTCTCCCGTATCTGACATAGGCATTCGAAGCGATGTCTGGATATGCGGAGGTCCATTTGCGCCAGCCTGGACGGTATAGGCAGAGCCAATCGCCTGTTTGTATTGTGTGACTTCCAGATACTGATCATAGGTTTCTTTTGCTGGCCCAGGAGAACGGATAGCGCTGATTGACAGCCCGGTCATGTCAAAGTTGTGCATGGTTGTAGAGGCGGTTCCCCAGAAACGATAAACAAAATCCTGCGGGTCATAGGAGACATCGACAACCACAAAGTAGGGAATTAGATTCAGCGGCAACTGCATCCAGTCCCACTCTCTCCAGGCTGGAGCCCAGCGATCGCCCCTGAGATTTTGCCAGTAGGCATAACAGGTTTGGTAGTCTGGATGATCGAACTTCAAAGGTGAGCGGCGTAGATAGTCTTCTTCGGCCACCGTCCTTCCCTTCCTTTGTCAAAACAAAACAGGCGTCATCAACAGATCTAGGTTGACACTCTTCTGGAGAACGGGTCAAGCATTGTGCGGTTGGTAGAAGCGGCTGGAATTTCAAATAATCGAAAGTGTGTGATCATCCATAGCGTTCAATAAACAGCCCTTCCGTATCTATTTCGGGTGTCTTTCCTGAGACGATATCGGCCAGCAGTTTTGCCGAGCCGGACGACTGGGTCCAGCCGAGCGTACCATGGCCGGTGTTGAGATACAGATTGGGGTATTTGGTCGGGCCGAGGCAGGGTGTTCCGTCGGGTGTCATAGGCCGAAGACCGGTCCAGAAGAGGGACTGACTGATATCGCCTGCTTTCGGAAAGAGATCGTTCACAACATACTCAACCGTGGCCCGGCGTTTTGGATCGAGATAAAGATTATAACCGCCCAGTTCCGCCGTGCCGGCAACGCGAATGCGGTCGCCAAGCCGGGTGATTGCAACCTTGTGGGTTTCATCCATAAGTGTCGAAACGGGAGCGCTCTCTACATCAGTGATTGGCAGGGTGATAGAATAGCCCTTCACCGGATAGACGGGAATGTGGATGCCGAGCGGTCGCAACATACGGGGAGAGAAAGAGGCCAGACACAGGACATAGGCATCACCGGTGATCGGTCCGTGGTCCGTATGTACCCCGGTAATGGTCGGGCCGCCTCCGTTTGTCATCAGTCGTTCTATGTTCGTCGCGAACCGAAACTCGACACCAAGCCCCTTGGCAAGCTCTGCCATTTTCTCGGTAAACATCCGGCAATCACCGGTTTCATCATTGACCAGTCTGAGCCCGCCAGCAATTTTCTCAGGCACGTGGCGAAGCCCCGGTTCCGCTTCAATACATCCTTTGGCGTCAAGGACCTCGTAGGGCGTGTTGAACTCTTTCAGAATTTCAACATCCTTACCGATGTCGTCGAGTTGCTTTTGTGAGCGGAACAGTTGCAACGTACCACGGGTGCGGCCATTGTAAGTGATTCCCGTATCCTCGCGCAGGGCTTGCAAACATTCCCGGCTGTAATTCGAAAGCCGTGTCATGCGTGTCTTGTTGATCTTGTAGCGGGCCGCTGTGCAATTGCGCAACATGCTGGCACCCCACTTCCACATATCGGGATCTATGCGCTTCCAGCGGATCAACAGCGGACTGTGTTCCATCATCATCCATTTGAGGGCCTTCAGCGGAATACCCGGTGCTGCCCAAGGGGCTGAATAGCCCGGTGAAACCTGACCGGCATTGGCGTGGCTGGTCTCCATTGCTGGCGCGGCGCGGCGCTCAATGACGACGACCTCATGACCTGCCTTGGCCAGAAAGTAGGCCGTTGTGACACCGATAACACCGCTTCCAAGCACGACAACTTTCAAGTTCATTCACTCCTGTTTTCGACGTTTAATGGCAATTTTCGACTTGGGCTGCACTGCCATACAAACAGTATCATGCCTTATCGGAAATGCCACTTTCTGAGGCTCGGGAACTGCTGGAAGTTTTCGCACTGAATTCACGAACATCAAATGCCGTGTATATGGAGGAAATTTATTTTGGCCTACAATTATTGCGATATCATCTTCAGCAAAGAAAATTGACTACAGTCGTATTTTAATTAACACTCTTTCATATCATGGGACAGCATCAGCAAAAACGCATCCTTTACATCGAAAATGAAGCCCTGCTTTGTGAGTTGTTTGAGGTTGGTCTTAAGCCGTTTGGTTATTGTGTTGATACCTCATTAACGGGGTCGGAGGGCTTGGCTTTATGGGCTGAAAATCACTACGACCTGGTCGCCATTGATTACCTTTTGCCGGATACGAACGGCATCGATATCGCCCGGCAGCTGTTATCAGAATCCCCAGAGTTGCCAGTACTTATTATCACAGGTGTCGGTAACGCAGATATTGCCGTTGAGGCGTTAAGGCTCGGCGTATCAAATTACGTCACAAAGGGGGACTCGGATGTTTATCTGAAACTCATGCCCGTCCTGATCGATAAACTGCTGACATCCGTCGAAGACAAAGCCCGTAGCGATAAAACCGCCAAGGAGCTGGAAATCAATGAAAAGCGTTTCCGGGATTTTGCCGAGTCCGCGGCCGATTTCTACTGGGAGACCGATGAAAATCATAAGTTTACGTTTTTGTCGGATAGTTACGAAGAAATAACGGGGATACCCGTAAACCGTTATCTCGGTAAGACCCGTGACAAGAGCTTGTTTCCCGGTATTGATGATAAAATATGGAATCAGCATGAGGAAAAGATTCAGTCACGCAAAGCATTCAAAGACTTTTTTCATTTCCGTGTTGGTCCTGATCGGATTGTAACTTGGCTTTCGGCTAGCGGCCAGCCTGTATTCGATAGCGACGGAAAGTTTCGAGGATATAGGGGAATAGGGCGCAACATAACCGATCAGAAAAACGCGGAACTGACTCTGTCGCAAAACGAAAAAATATTATCGGCTGCATTGGAGAGTATTGACGGACGGGCTGCGATCTATGATTCAGATGGCAACCTGCTTTATTACAATTCGCGCTATCTGGCCGTGCACCTTGGTGGTGATGAGAATCTTTATCGGGGCTTGAACTTTGCGGAACGGGTCAAAAAACTGGCCTATGGTGATTTTCTGATCAATCTCGATACGGACAGGGAGAAATGGATCGAAGAACGGTTGGAGCTGTTTGAAAAGGGAGGGCACGCTCGCCCGGTTCGTGATGCAAACGGGAGATGGTTTGATCCCAATTTTTATAAAATTGAAGGAGGCGGCACGTTTGTTGTTTCTCTGGATACAACTAATCTGATTGAAGCTGAAGAAACGGCGGCACGTAATGGCAAACGTTTCAAAGAAATTGCCGCGACGACTGCGGACCGGTTTTGGGAAACTGATAAAGATCATCTGTTCACCTATATCAGCGGTACGGGATGGAACGATACATTCGTGCCGCCTTTGGATGTCATTGGGAAAACCAGATGGGGTGTAATGGGGGTTGATCCATCGGAAAATGAAATGTGGCAAAAGCATAAAGAGACACTCGATGCGCATCTTCCCTTTAGAAACTTCACCTACTTTTTTACTCCATCTATGGGTAACTCCCGTTATATAAGCGTAAATGGAAACCCCCAGTTTGATCAGGAAGGGAATTTCATCGGTTATATCGGAACCGCAAACGATGTGACGGAAATGAAAAAGGTTGAGGTCGAAAATGAGCGCCTCGCATCCGCTATTGATAATCTGGATATCCTTGTCTCGCTTTACGATTCCGATGACCGTCTGGTCAGGGCGAATAAAAAGGCCATGGAAGTTTTTGCTGGTTCAAATGCAAGATTTGAAGTGGGCATGAGTTTCGAGGAAGTGGTGAATGAAATGGTTTCGCTTGGAGCAGTCGAAGAAGCATTTGGTCGCGAAGAGGAATGGATAAAAGAACGGCTTTATTTGCATCAACACATGACGACGCCAGTCGAGGTATCAAGAGAAAATGGACATTCCTATATTGTTCGTGACCAAAGGCTTCCGGATGGTTCTATTTCATCCGTCGCTATAGATAACACACATTTGAAAGCTATGGAGAAGCAACTCCGGCAATCACAAAGAATGGAGGCTATTGGTCAGTTGACCGGGGGAATTGCCCATGATTTCAATAATTTGCTCGGCGTCATGATGGGCAATGCGGAAATGCTGGAGTTTTGTGACAGTCTGGACGAAGCGGCGCAACAAAACCTGAAGGGCATTATCAAAGCGACGGACCGTGCTGCGGCATTAACGGAGCGTCTGCTTGCCTTCTCAAACCAGCAGAACCTGGCCCCTGTAACCTCGAATTTGAACGACCTGCTCTCCAATTTTGAAGACCTTCTCAACCGGACTTTGGGCGAAACCGTTAGCCTTCATATTGGGCATGACCCCGAATCCTGGTCTGTTATGATTGATCCTAACCAGTTTGAGAACGCCATTCTCAATCTGGCCATCAATGCCCGTGATGCGATGCTCAATGGTGGTGCTATTCATATCGACCTGAAAAATACAGTCCTCAAGCAAGAGGATGTCAAAACGCTCGAAACGAACAGGAGTGGTGAATTCGTAAAGATTGTGATCACAGATACGGGAGAGGGGATACCAAAGGAGGCAATCGGGCATGTCTTTGAACCCTTTTTCACCACAAAAGGGGTCGGTAAAGGGAGCGGTCTTGGGTTGAGCATGGTGTATGGGTTTATTCAACAATCGAATGGATATATTGACCTGGACAGTGAGGTTGGCATTGGCACCAAAGTGACTATTTATTTACCAAGAACAACCGAGAATATTAAAAGCCCCGTTTCAGATGTACCGTCTGCAAAGGCACAAAAGGGAACGGAACGCATACTTGTTGTGGAGGATGATGAAGGCCTCCGTTTTATTCCTGTTACGGCTCTGAAAGAGATGGGATATGACGTTGATGAAGCTGGGAACAGTGATGAGGCATTGGCGCTATTGGATAAAGAGAAGCCCTACGATTTATTGTTTACGGATATCGTGCTGCCAGGGAAAATGAATGGCATCATGATTGCTCAAGAATTTTTAAAAGTGCAACCCAATATCAAAGTCGTTTACACGACAGGTTATGCCGACGATGTGGCATCAAACGCGGAGCTTTTGAATATTAGCGATTGGCTGCTGCGAAAGCCTTACCACCTCTCCCAGATGTTAAACAAAATTAGAAATGCGCTGGATGATATGGTCGATTAGGTTCTTAAGCATTCGCCTTATTATATTTCATCGGCAAGGAAAGCGATACAGGCATTATTTCCAATTCGGCGCCGGGTACTCCTGGTTATGAAAGCCCTGAGGCGAACCGTTCCTATTCACTGATCTCGTTCATTTTGACCTCGACACTAAGCGTTTCGTCGCCGCCGCCTTTGAAAATGGTCCCGGAAGTTGGTGTGGCGTCAATGTAATTTCGGCCACAAGCAACCCGTATATGATCCTGCGAGACGGCGCACCCGTTGGTTGGGTCATATCCGCGCCAGCCGATATAGGGAAGGTACACCTCAGCCCATGCGTGTGACGCGTCGGACTGGATTTTGTTTTCGTAATTGGCACCTGTATAAATGTATCCCATGCGATATCGGGCCGGGAAGCTAAGCAGGCGGGTCAGACATATGAACAGATTTGCGAAATCCTGACAGACTCCCTCTCGGGTGGAATAGACTTCGAAAGGTGTTGTGTTCAATGACGTACTGCCAGGCACATATTTGAAGTCACGATAGATGCTGAGGTTGATGTCATTGACGGTCCGGATCGGATGATAGTCGTTGCGCTCGACAAAGCTCATCGCATAATCCGTCAATTCATAAAGCTGTGGTTCGGGCAATTCCTGAGGCAGCAAATAGGGCATCATCATCTGACGCTGCCAGGGCATCCAGACTAGAGGAATGGACGCCTGACGCCGTGATAGACTGTGGTCGTCCGGTGGCGACTCATAGATTTTGACACGGCTTGTCGCCACAACAGACAATTTTTGATAGGGCTTGTTTATTGTGCAATGTACCGACTGATTGCCGAACACGTCGTCAAAAATAATCTCTTCGGACGGAGAGGTGATCGAAAGGTTTGAATAGACCACAGACTGTGTTGAATCTTCCGTTGGCTGCAAGCGAAACAAGTGGGTGCTGTGTTCAACGGGCGCGGTGTATTCATAGTTGGTCGTATGTGACACCTCATACATCCGGTAAGATAGGTTTTTGCCTTCGGGTGACTGGGTTACGGATTTTATGTTGGTGACGAGAATGTGCGGGATCGGATCGTCCAAAACCAGAGTTTGTGTTTGAGGTTGTTCTGTCTGGGTGGCCTCCATCGGCATCATGTCGAGTTGTGGTTGAATGGGCTGCGCGGGTTGCGCCATGGTGTTGACGAAAAAGGACTGATTTTGTTCCTGCAGGCTACTCCAGACAACAGAGCCATGATTGGCGATAACAAGCTGACCGGGCTGCATGACGGTCCACTCTCCGCTGGAAAACGGGGATGAGGTGATAACAAAAGCGGTTCGAAAGGCATCGCGAGGGTCCTTGATCGCAATACGGGCGGCTGCAGATTCATAGATATCCGCGCGGTTTGGTGGTTGCAAACGTGCAAAGCTGAGCTGTTTGGGGGACCGTGAACCCTGAAAACAGGCGATGCTTTGCCCGTCACTGAGAAACATATCGGCGCTGCCCAGTTGATCGAAACGGTTGAACCAGCTGTGCAGGATTTGCGGGTCCATCTCAGAAACCTGACGATCACCGTTTTCCTGAAGTTGAGCCAGCAAATCGCAAAAAGCCAACTCGGAATCCGTTCCGCCAATTGGCTCGATAAGTCGCCTCTGGCGTCCGTGGAGCGTTTCCAGAGCCGGATAGTCAAGATCGCCATTGTGCATGAACAGCCAATCCCGTCCGGCAAAACTCTTTGAAAAGGGTTGGGTCTCGGCCTGGCTGTAACCGCTTTCTGCACCGCGGACTTTACTGAAAAAAATCGTGGAACGGAAATTTGACCAATCGGCGATGGCATCGGTCAATATTTGTCCCGCGTGAGCGACGGGATCCTTGATGACCATTGCCGAATGTTGTTGGCCTGGATACCAGGCTAGCCCCCAGCCAAAGGAATGGCTGCCGCTACCGGCACCCGAAAGATTGTAGTTGAAACTCGGTGACGCAGGGGCGTCAAAGTTAACAGCAAAGATATCACTTGAAAGGTCTGGAATTTTAAACACTGAATACCTGCTGTCGGGTGTTATTATGAATTTGGCTATACAATAGTACACCAGTTGGCATTATATGTGATACATGAAAAGAAATTGTTTCAAATAGGTAATTCGCTCTGGGTTCCTTGTAAACACTCCATTTAAAAGGCTTTTTTATGAGTATTGTCGCCGCTCTAAACCATGTGACCCACTACACCTATGATCGCCCGGTCTCATTGGGAATGCAGACAATACGGCTCCGTCCAGCCCCACATGTCCGATCCCATATTCAGTCCTATTCACTGAAAATTTCTCCAAAAGAACATTTTATAAACTGGCAACAGGACCCGTTTGGCAATTTTCAGGCGCGTGTCGTCTTTCCGGAAAAAATCAGTGAGTTCAAAATTGAAGTAGATCTTCTGACCGAGGTCCGCATTTTTAATCCCTTCGACTTCTTTCTTGAAGATTACGCCCAGGATTTCCCCTTCGTTTATGAACCGGGCCTGAAAGATGAACTGGCTCCTTATTTGAGTATTACGGAGCAGGGCGAAGGCCTGATGCACTGGCTGGAAACAGTTGATCGCTCGCCGCAGGGCATTATTGATTTTCTGGTCGCCATTAACCAGAAACTCAGCCAGTCCCTTTCCTACACGGTGCGCCTTGAGCCCGGGATTCAGTCCTGCGATGAAACGCTGAGCCTTGGCAGTGGATCCTGCCGCGACATGGCCTGGTTCCTGTGTCAGGCGTTGCGCCATCTTGGACTGGCGACCCGTTTTGCTTCGGGATACCTCATTCAATTGGCGCAGGATGTAAAATCTCTCGACGGGCCGTCCGGGACAGATGTTGATTTTACGGACCTGCATGCCTGGACCGAAGTTTATCTGCCTGGCGCTGGCTGGGTCGGGCTTGATCCCACATCGGGGCTTTTTGCAGGAGAAGGTCATATCCCCCTGTGCTCCACACCAACTCCGTCCAGTGCAGCGCCTGTAACCGGGACCATTGAGGGTGGGGTGGAAGCGTCACTGCACCATGAAATGTCGGTGACCCGCATTTCCGAGGCACCGAGGGTGACCAAACCCTACAGCGAGGCACACTGGAAGGCCATCGACAAGCTCGGCATGGCCATAGACAAGGACCTCAAGTCCCGCGATGTGCGCCTGACCATGGGTGGTGAACCGACATTTGTCTCGCTTGATGACCGGGAAGGGGATGAGTGGCATTACGCGGCACTGGGCGGCAAAAAGAAGGCCCTTGCAAAAGATATGTTGCATCGGTTGCGCAACCGCTTTGCCAGCAACGGTGTCTATATGTTCACGCAGGGAAAATGGTATCCGGGCGAAATTCTGCCGCGCTGGGCGATGCCCTATTTCTGGCGGCGCGACGGCGAGCCTGTGTGGCGTGATGATACGCTCCTCGCCGACCCTGACAAACCGTATAATCATTCATTGAAAACGGCTGAGATGTTTCTGTCATCTCTCGCCGAAACGTTAGGCATTCCGGGGTCGTATATTCTGCCTGCGCGTGAAGACACACCTTATTATCTGTGGAAAGAACGGCGGCTGCCGCTGAGCGACGACATGATGGAAGCGGATGTGTATGAGCGCACCGAGCGCGCACGCTTGCAGGCCTTGATGGATAAGGACCTGAATGAACCCGTCGGTTATGCCTTGCCGCTGCATTATTCGATCCGACGGAAGGGCTGGATCAGCAACGCCTGGAAGTTCAAAAGTGATCATATGGTTTTGCTGACGGGCGATTCCCCAGTCGGGTTGCGGTTGCCTTTGGGTAGTCTGCCGTCACCGAAAGAATCAATTGAAGAAATCGTTCCCGAACGTAGTACTTTTGACGATACCGGGGCTTTGCCCTCGCGGTCGGAATTGGACAAGGCCTTGTCGGCAGGCAGCCCTCCCGATGACACAGCTTTCGCCAAGGATGAGAACGGCCTAATCCACACCGCTCTGTGTACCGAGGTGCGCGACGGCGTGCTTCATCTGTTCCTGCCGCCCTTTGTCTGGGCCGAGCATTTTCTGGAATTGATCGCGGCCATTGAAACCGTTGCAGCGCAAACGAAAACACCGGTTGTTCTGGAAGGTTACATGCCGCCTGCTGATCCCCGGATGGTCCATCTCAGTGTCACTCCGGACCCCGGTGTTATTGAAGTGAACGTTCAGCCGGCTGGCGACTGGGAAGAATTGAAAAACATTGCAAATACGGTTTACGAAGAAGCACGGCAGGCCCGCCTGTCAGCTGAAAAATTCATGGTCGACGGCCGCCGTGCTGGGACCGGTGGCGGCAACCATATCGTTCTCGGCGCATTAAAGCCCGACGACAGCCCCTTCCTGCGCCGTCCCGATCTGTTACGCTCCATGGTTAGCTTCTGGCAAAATCATCCGTCATTGTCCTATCTGTTTTCCGGCATGTATATCGGACCGACGAGCCAGTCGCCGCGGGTTGATGAGGCAAGGCATGATTCCTTGTACGAACTGGAAATCGCCTTTCAGCAAATACCTAAAAAAGGTGATGTGCCGCCGTGGCTGGTTGATCGCCTGTTCCGTAATCTTCTGGTCGACTTGACCGGCAATACCCATCGTGCGGAATTCTGTATTGATAAACTCTACAGCCCCGACAGCGACCGGGGGCGTTTGGGTTTGTTGGAGATGCGCGGCTATGAAATGCCGCCGCACCCGCAGATGAGTCTGGTGCAAATCGCCTTGCTGCGCGCCTGCATCGCCATGTTCTGGAAAACGCCCTACACCGGAAAACTGATCCGCTGGGGCACACAACTCCATGACAAGTTCATGTTACCGCATTACCTGCGCGAAGATTTTCATGATGTTCTGCATGCCCTGAAGTCGGGCGGTTATAAGTTTGAGGCTGCGTGGTTTGAGCCGTTCTTCGCTTTCCGTTTTCCTGAGTGCGGTACAACACAGGTTGGTGAAATGACGCTGGCCTTGCGTACGGCACTCGAGCCTTGGCCGGTCATGGGGGAAGAACCCGCAGGGGGAGGGGTCAGCCGCTCCGTCGATGCAACGGTGGAGCGCTTGCAGGTCACAGTGCGCGGAATGATCCCGGGGCGGCATGTCATCACCTGCAATGGCCGGCAGGTGCCAATGACACCAACTCAGGAACACGGCGTTCTGGTCGGTGGGATCCGGTTCAAGGCCTGGTCCCAACCGTCGAGTTTGCATCCCAAACTCCCGGTTCAGGCGCCGCTGGTTCTGGATGTTATCGATGTCGTTCAGAAACGTTCCGTCGGCGGCTGTACGTATCATGTGGTGCATCCGGGTGGGCGCAGTTTCGAGACGTTTCCCGCCAATGAAAACGAAGCTGAAGGTCGCAAGCTGGCACGTTTTGAAACCATGGGGCATACCCCCGGCAAGGTGATCCTTCCGGAGCTGGAACTGAACCCGGAATTTCCCTATACGCTGGATCTGAGATTCAACCCCTGACCGACAGGCTGACATGCGAGGCGCAACCACATGAACATCGTTAATAAAAACCGGGTACCGGTTGTCGGGTTGAATGTCCCGGCAGAAGTCGGCATGGCTGAGGCTGATATCTGCACACCGGCTCTGATTATCGATCTGGATGCCTTCGAGAAAAACGTCAAACATCTGAAAGAATTCATTACGAAAAATGGCGTCCGTTTGCGGGCCCACGCCAAGACCCACAAGTCGGCGGATATTGCGCTTTATCAAATTGAGCAGGGTGGGGCCTGTGGGGTTTGCTGTCAGAAAGTTTCGGAAGCCGAAGCTCTGGTTGCTGCAGGTGTGCGCGATGTTTTGATTTCCAATCAGGTGGTCGATTTACGAAAAATTGACCGGCTGGCGATGCTCGCCAAACAAACCCGGGTTCTGGTGTGTGTGGATGATCTTGGCAATGTGGAAGATTTGTCTGTGGCCGCAATAAGGCATGGGGTTGAAATTGAATGTCTTGTCGAGATGGACTGCGGGGCCGGGCGCTGCGGTGTTGAATGGGGCGCGCCTGTTGTCGAGATTGCCCGCAAAATCTCTGCTCTTGGAGGGATCACTTTTTCAGGTTTGCAGGCCTATCAGGGGCCGGCGCAACATATCCGCACATATGTTGCACGGCAGGAAAACATCGAGACAGCGATAACGCAGGTGAAGGCAACTTTGGAGATGATTAATGCGGAAGGCCTTACATGCAAAATTGTCGGTGGCGCCGGAACCGGGACTTATTATTTTGAAGGGACCAGTGCTGTTTACAACGAACTGCAATGTGGATCCTACATTTTTATGGATGCAGATTATCGACGGAATCTGGATTCAGGTGGAAACTTTGTCACGGATTTTGAAAACAGTTTGTTTATCTATACGTCAATCATGTCTCATACTAAGGCAGATATGGCGATTTGCGATGCCGGGCTGAAGGTGCAAAGCGTCGATAGCGGGTTGCCGGTTGTTTATGGGCGGGATGATCTGGAATATATCAAGTGCTCGGATGAGCATGGTGTGATTCACGACCCGGAAAGTCGTTTGAAGCTGAACGACAAGCTAAAACTGATTCCCGGACATTGTGATCCGACCTGTAACGCCTTTGACTGGTACGTCGGTGTCCGCAATGGAAAAGTTGAATGTCTATGGCCGGTAACGGCCCGTGGCATGGCTTTGTAAACCGGTTATTGAAATACCAAAAAGCGCTAAGATACCATTGTGGTAATGCGTGCCATCGCCAGATTCACGACAACGGCGCCGAGGATAATAACCACGAACATGAAGATCAGCAGGGTATAGCGGTGGATATTACCTTCGCGAACCGATTTTACAGCGCGAACATGCCGGAACAGTTCAGACATATGCACTTCCATCCGGTTTATTTTTGTAACTTCGTTGTGCATCCAGAACTGATAGATGCTGAGTGTAAAAATAACGGATGTTGCAAGCAGGATGGTGATTGCCATCAGTTTATTGGTGAGGTGGGCATCCGCTTTGACAAAGCCTGCGACAAAGATCAGTCCGAGATATGTTAATAACGTTGCTCCCACCGTTTTCCATTGATGGTTTTTTATGAAACGAAGCGTTTCCGTCGATTCTCTGTAAAGCAGGCCGACTTCGGCATGGGTTTTGTCGTCCAAGGGCGAGGGGATGTTCTCAAATTCGGGTTCATCCAAGGATTCCTGCGCTTTGTTTGGGGCTTCTGTTGCCATGCTCTCTGCTCCTGACCAACCGTTCATCTATTAATAAGATGCTGGTATACACATTGTTTAACTATACCCGCTTTTTGGGTAAATTTTTTATTTATTCGTCCAGAGGCACTGTGTGGTCAACGTCCGATAAGGCAGGGCAGCAGGTCAAACAGAAATATTGACGGTAACTGAGGTCGAAACCGATACCGAGGCGGACGTTATCTGACTTAATGTATTGGTGGTTTCCTGAATAGAGTTTTCTGCCTGTTCAATGTCAGAATTCGGGGGTGTTTCCCCTTGCGCTTCAAGCTGTTTTTTTGCCGTTTTTATTATGGATTTCAATTCGTCCAAAATCCGTTTTGCTTCGCGCAAAAACGCGGCCTCGGCATTCTTTTCGGCGGCTTTTCTCTCGGCATCGGCAATCTGTGTTTCAACGGTTTGCTGAAGCCCCGTCTTTGCGTTTGCCGACTTTTCTGCATCAGTAGGTGCTGCCGATGGATTAGATACCTCAGCATTGTCTTGCGGTTGCGTGGCGCCAGCATTCGCTTCTCCCGACAGTGTCTCTTGTCCGTCTTGCGGAGCGGTGACTGCCTTATTTGCAGAGGTTATGTCCTTATTGCTCTGGTCTGTCGCTTCTGTCGTTTCGCTTCCTGCATTTGCATAGTCCGCGACCGCAGCCGACAGTTCCTTGGCGAGACGGGCGGCTTTTCTTGCGGTTGCTTCCGGGTCACCCCCAGCTGTCAGACGAAGAATAGCCAGTTCTGCTTTGATGCGGGCGAGTTTTGCTGCTGCGGCCTGCTTAATACGATCTTCGAGATCAACTTTTGAGGCTTGCAGCTGTTTAATGATACTTTCAACTTGCGACTGTTCTTTGCGCAAATCGTCAGCCGTATCGGGGTCGCTTTTTTCAATAAGCCCGATTAGCAGGTTTTCCTGATTTGACTGGTTTGTGAGAAGAGCCGCATTTCGCGACTGGGCTGAAACTGATGCTGTTTTCAGCACATTCACCAATGCATTTTGCGCGGAAAATCCATTTATTTCCATTGGACCTATCCTAGGTTATTTAAAGAGTATTCTTACTCCATCTATAGTTTTTTATTATTTCTACAAAACGTCAAGATAAATCTACCATAGGTTATGCTGTGCTCCGGGTTGTGTTGCTTTTCTGCAGGGTTGCCGATTACGTGGAAACCCCTTTTCATGTTTATGTGCTTTGGTTAAAGTATGAGCTCATAAGAATTTCAAAAAATTTGGGTGGGCGCTATGAGATTGGATCATATTAATATCCGCACGGATAACATTGATGGGGTTCGCGATGCCTTTGTGCGTATCCTTCGTTTGAAAGTCGGCGACCGTCCGCCCTTTAAGTTTCCAGGATATTGGCTGCACGGAGAAGGCCATCCCATCGTTCATTTGACCGAGCGTGATAGTGACCCGGGTAATTCAACGGGTGCGTTAGACCATGTTGCTTTCTGGGACGATGATTTTGACGGTTTAATGGCGCGCCTTGCGGAAGACGATATTGCCTATGATCTTCGTATTGTACCTGGTTCTGGCGTGCGCCAGGTCTTTTTCAACATGAACCACGATGTGAAGGTTGAAGTCGACTTCGATCCCGCGCCCTAATTAATCTCTTTCTTGGAAGTGTCGGTAGGCGGAACAAATATTTCCGGTCGTTCCGAGGGCAGGCTTTCTACGTATATCGACTGTGAGGGGAAGGCAAAACCTGTCCCCGCTTGCTCAATGATCTGTTTAATTTGATAGGCTAGCTGCTCTTTGATCTCGAGCCATTCTCCCCAGACAGTCGTATTCGTAAAACAATAAACCATGATGTCGATGGAAGACGCGTTAAAGCTATCAATACGGACAAAGGTTGAGACCTCACGCGGAGAGGCGAAGTCTGGTGATTCCAGAATATAGGCTTCGATCTGGTTTCTGATATCGCTCAATTGTTCGATCGTGGTTCCGTATTCGACGCCAATTTTCCAGAAAATGCGTCGATGCGTCATGCCGGTAAAGTTGGTGACGGCCGTATCGGAAAGCTTGGCATTTGGGACCATCACCGGGGCTTTGTCAAAGCGTCGGACGATGGTTGAGCGGAAGCCGATGTTTTCGACAACACCCTCTACAACACCATCAACAAGAATCCAGTCGCCTTTATGAAAGCGTTTTTCACCAATGATCAACAAGCCGGCAATCAGGTTTTTGAACAGGTCCTGAGCGCCTAGAGCAACAGCCACGCCAAGCAAGCCAGCACCGGCGATGATCGGAGCGACCTGAATGCCCCAGATTTGCAAAACGGTTGCGACACCAATGAGGATGATGGCAACTCGGATGGCCTTGATCAGCCACTCCACCAGTTCATGTGTAAAGACCTTCTCAAGCCGGGCCAAAACATGGCTGATTGGCTTCAAAAGAATCAGAAACCCCCAAAAGATCGTATAGGCGATCAGCGAGCGGACCAGATTTGTTGCAATTTCGGCAAAAACACCATCAAGCTGTAAATACTGGGTCGCGAAAAACAGCCCTAAAACAACGGGTATAAAGCGTATGGGGTTCTCCAGCAGCACGACCGCTTCATCATCAAGGGATGTGGGGGTTCGTTTGGCGATGGATTTGATCCACGCCAGAACAAAACGGCTGAATAGTTTGCGGATCAGCAAAAATCCGACAAAAATGCTTGCGGCCGTGAGCATTCGGCCCAGATCAATTCCGGCAACACCGTTTTGCCAAACATCGACCACCAGCACCCAGAAATCCTTTAAGTCTTCCATCGCATTCCCAATACTGAAACAATACCGATCATGCCCTTCACATAAACCAGAGCAGCGGACACCGCAAACCCGGCAGCTTCAACTTGCCCGATGGTCTCCGGCCAGTTAACGTTTGGAGGCCTGTTTCAGGCAATAACCATAAATATATATGGAGCAAGACAAATGCAAAACAGGGTGCCACTCTTACTGCTACCGGGATTGCTGTGTGATGAGGCGTTGTGGGCCAATCAGATGGAAAGTCTGGCAGATATTGCAGATTGCCAAGTTACCGATATGACACGCGATACGATCATGTCTGGCATGGCGAAACGCATACTGGATGAAGCACCGGAGCACTTTGCGCTTTGTGGACTCTCCATGGGCGGTTATTGCGCGCTTGAAATCATACGTCAGGCACCGCATCGGGTTGACCGTCTGGCGCTGCTTGACACATCGCCATATGCGGATACGGAGGAGCGCAAAGAACGGCGCAGAAAGCATGAAGCGCTGGCCGAGGCCGGTCGGTTTGAGGACATTCTGGAAGAATTGTTACCAAACTTCATTCACCCTGACCGTGTAAAACAGGGGCCTTACATGGAGATCATTCGCGCCTCGGCCGAGAACATCGGCCCGCAGGCCTTTGTCCGTCAGTTGCATGCCTTGATGTCGCGTGCCGACAGCTACGAATTACTTGCCGATATCCGGTGTCCGACGCTGGTCATGTGTGGCCGGGAAGACGCCCTGACGCCGCTTGCGTTACACGAAGAAATGGCATCGGTTATCCCTGATGCCCGGCTCGTGGTTGTCGAGGACTGCGGCCATCTGACGCCGCTTGAGCAACCCGATGTGGCAACACCCGCCCTCCGAGACTGGTTGCTCTCCTAGAGACCATATTCTTGATATGGCATGATTGGTGTCTACAAACTTAAAATAAATCAAAATACAGGGGAGTAATCCAACATGAGTATTCTTGGCGTTGAGTTGTTCAAAGGGCAGCGGGCTCTGGTGACAGGAGCTGCATCCAACATCGGCCGTTCGATTGCGGTGCATCTGGCCGGGGAAGGGGCCGCACTGACGATCACGGATGTGGATGCGGACCGCCTGGCTGCTGTGTCCGATGAAATAGCGACGGTCGGAACAGCGCCACGCAGTATTGTCACCGATCTGTCGGACCACACTGGATGGCAAGCGGTATGGGAATTTGTAGCCGATGAACCTCCCGAGATTTTTGTGCATTCCGCATGCCCGAAGCGCCACGAGACGGATTTGCCGCTGGCTGTTTCAGAAGAGACCTTTGATGCCATGCTCAACACCAATCTGAGATCGGGGTTTTTGCTGGGCCGGAAAGTCGCCGATGCCATGCTGGCTGACAAGGTTGCCGGTCGCATGCTGTATCTGACATCGTTGCATGCCACCGAGCCTCGGAATCTGGTCCATTACTCAGCCTCAAAAGCCGGGATGACGATGATGATGAAGGAACTGGCGCGGGAATTGGGGCCTGCCGGCATTCGGGTCAACGGAATTGCACCGGGTGCCATTCCAGGCGGCGGCTTCACGACCAGTGATGATGCTTTCCAGCCGAAGCGAAAAATCCCGATGGGGCGTTTTGGGCATGCCGATGACATTGCACGCGCCGCCATGGGGATGCTGTCGAATGATTTGATGGGTTACGTCACCGGGACGACACTGATCGTCGATGGTGGGCTTCAGCTGTTTAACTGGATTGATTTTTCACACCAATAAGCGGTGTTTGGTGCATGCCGGTTTTACAGACCCTTCTGCCGACGCCATTCCCAGGGTTCAATAAAAGTACCTTTGTGCATGCCCCGGTCCAGACCGCGAGCCTCTTTGTAGGACCGCAAGTAATACTTTTCACTGGTCGGCCAGTGGGGAATGGCGAGGCCAACTTCGATCATTTCGGCACCCAGGTCCAGTGATCCAACCGCGCATTTTGCGATGATTCCGCCATCAGCAGTCTTTCCGCGCTGTTTGCAGGAAACGGTGTGGGATCCGACAAACGTTTTCAGATGTTCTGTGGCCGCGATGCCACAGCGCCAGACAACGCCTGAGATTGTACATTCCTGCCCGGTTTCCGGCGCATCCATTCCCCACAGTTCAACGGCGATGCCCGACACAAACAGGCTATCGCCATCGTGAATATGGGCGACGCCGGAAATATCCTGTGCATAAGCGGGCAGGGAGAGTAAAGCGATCACGATGAGAAGTATCTTGTGCATGAGGCAAGTCTACGCGGCTTTCCGGTTCCGCGATAGGCCCTCATTTCAGGAACTAAAGCAGCATTCAGGAGTCTTTTGCTTCGTCCTCGAACTCTTTATCAAGAGACGCTTCCAGGTCTTTGAAGTCCTGAGGGACAGGCATGCCTTCAGCGCGCATGGTGGCAATCATTTGTTTCAGACGCATATGGATTTCATGGGCGTCCCCCTGATCGCCCTGGGATTCGGTCATGAGCCGGTCCAGCTCCGCATTGTAATCAATTTCAACCATTGTGTGGGTTCCTGACTGTTGGGGTTAAAACATTATAGGGCTAATTTATGAAAATCTCTTAATCCAGATCAATTCGTTGAAATTAAATGGCTGCGCAGGAAACCTATTTGGTGCCATACATCCGGTCGCCTGCATCGCCAAGACCGGGCAGGATATAGGCGTGATCGTTCAACTCCCGATCAACGGCCGCCGTATAAATGGGAACATCCGGATGAGCTTCGCTAAAGGCCTTGATTCCTTCCGGAGAGGCCAGAAGACAGACGAATTTAATGTTTTTGGCGCCAGCCTGCTTGATCCGTTCAACACCTGCAATGGCCGAATTGCCAGTTGCCAGCATCGGGTCAACAACCACGCAAAGGCGCTTAGAGATATTGTCCGGAACTTTAAAGTAGTATTCGACCGGCTCCAGGGTTTTGGCATCCCGGTACATGCCCACATGTCCCACTCGCGCGGACGGCACCAGATCGAGCATACCCTCCATCAAACCGTTGCCGGCGCGCAGAATGGAAATAAAGCAGAGCTTTTTGCCTTCCAACTTGTTGGCCATCATGGTTTCAAGGGGCGTTTGAATTTCGACTTTGTGAAGTTTTAAATCACGTAGGACTTCATAAGCCAGCAACAGGCTGATCTCGCGCAGTAAGGCGCGAAATGTTGATGTATCAGTGGACACCTCGCGCATCAGAGTGAGTTTGTGCTCGACCAGAGGGTGATCAAGGATTGTCAGGTTTTGTGTGCTCATGGGGGCCTCGTTTTTCAGTTGGACCCAATCTAGTAAAGAACACAGGATGCGGCAAACCAAGTCTTGGTATTTTGCAGTTGGGTTGACTACAAGTGCCGTTGTTTTTGTTCTAATGTGTTCCACCATTTTCAAAGGATGAGGAGACATGCTTATGGAGGATCAGGGGAAGACTTCTGGCAGGTGTCTTTGTGGTGCCGTTCGTTTCCATCTGGGTGCCCCTATTTCAAGTTTCGGGGCCTGCCATTGCGACATGTGCCGACGCTGGACAAGTGGTCCCTATCTGGCGACGGATTGTGGCTCGGATGTGGGTTTTGAAGGAGAGGAGAAGATAACGCGATACCGATCATCCGACTGGGCGGAACGCGGGTTCTGTAAAGTTTGCGGCTCCAGCCTGTTTTATTTTGTCATCCCAACAGGCCACTACATAATGTCATATGGCAGCTTTGATCAGCAAAATGGTTTGCATATGAAAAGCCAGATTTTCGTTGATGAAAAGCCCGACGGTTATGACTTTACCAATGAAACGAAAAATATGACGGGCGCAGAGGTTTTTGCCCTCTACGCCCCCAAAGGTGAATAAACGGCAGTTAGCGGTTTTCGGTTTTGCGCCAATCGGCAAAATCGACCTTGGTTTGCGGGTCGGTTGGCGGATACAGGCCAAAGGTTGATTGCCCAGCCAGGACGCGCTCCTGAACAAAATCCTCAAACACCGTCATTTCAAAGACTTCTTCCGCCATTTCATTGGCCAGATGCGCAGGGATACAGACCACGCCATCAGAATCTCCCATCATGATGTCGCCGGGATAGACACCGACACCGCCGCAGGCGATCGGGTCATTCAGTGCAATGGCGCGATGCCGGATCAGGTTGGTCGGTGCTGACGGGCCTGTGTGATAGGCAGGAAAATCCAGTTCCGCGATCTCGCCAGCATCGCGAAAACCGCCATCGGTGACAACGCCAGCGACGCCACGGACCATCATACGGGTGACGAGAATGTTTCCGGCCGATGCGGCGCGGCGGTCACCGCGGGCGTCAATGACCATCACATGGCCTTCCGGAATTTCTTCAACCCCTTTGCGCTGCGGGTGTGTACGGTCTTCAAAAACGCCGATATGATCAAGGTCTTCTCGGGAAGGGATGTATCGCAGTGTATAGGCTTCACCGACCATGCGTGGTGCATTCGGGTTAATCATTTGTGGACCATACAGGTATGTATTTCTCAGCCCTCGTTTGAACAGGGCTGTGGTCACAGAAGCGGTGCTGATCTGTTTGAGCTTTTCACGATTTTCAGGCGTTAGAGACTGAGACATTTATTTTGCTTTCACCATTAAATTTTATTTAGACAGGCAGTTTAAAAATTTGTATATATTTGTCAATTGCTGATCACATATCGAACTATTTTTGACAAGTCCCTTAATTGTCCCTTATTAAAATACCCTTGCGAGTTTCTCTCGTAATGATATCAAATAAAACAAAACCTGCCGACAGGAGCCATCATGACCTCACGTAAAAAAACCTATGAAGAATTAAGAAGTTTCCGCTGGTACGGGGTCCAGGATTTGCGCTCATTCGGCCATCGCTCGCGCGCCATGCAAATGGGTTACGACGCAGAAGACTGGGCCGGTAAACCGGCAATTGGGATCATCAATACCTGGTCGGATATCAACCCCTGCCATGCGCATTTCAAGGAACGTGTTGAGCAGATCAAAAACGGCATTCTACAGGCGGGCGGCTATCCCATAGAACTGCCAGCGATTTCTCTCTCGGAACCCTTCGTCAAGCCGACAACCATGCTGTACCGAAATTTTCTGGCCATGGAATGCGAGGAACTTCTGCGTAGCCACCCCATTGACGGCGTGGTGCTTATGGGGGGATGTGACAAAACAACGCCCGGCCTTCTGATGGGGGCCATTAGCATGAACCTACCAACCATCTATTTCCCAGGTGGCCCCATGTTGAGCGGCAACTGGAAAGGCAAAACACTGGGGAGCGGTTCTGATTCCTGGAAGTATTATGATGAACTGCGGGCCGGCAACATCACCCAGCAGGATTGGACCGAGGTTGAGCAGGGCATTGCCCGCTCCTACGGCCATTGCATGACCATGGGAACGGCTTCGACCATGACATCTATTGCAGAATCCATTGGTTTCACCTTGCCGGGAGCGGCTTCCATTCCGGCGCCGGATTCGAATCATATCCGTTTGGCGAAAGCCACAGGCCGCCGTATTATTGATATGGTCTGGGACGATCTGAAGCCCAGCGACATGCTGCGCCGCTCGTCATTTGAAAACTGTATCGCCGCCGCCATGGCCATGGGCTGTTCAACCAATGCTATTGTTCACGTGGTCGCCATGGGCAAACGTGCCGGTTTTGATATCAGCCTCGACGACTTCGATGCCATCGGCCGCAAGGTTCCGGTTATCGCTAACATCCGCCCCAACGGTGATAAATATCTGATGGAGGATTTTTACTTTGCCGGCGGTTTGTTGGGCATGTTGAAGCGCATTGAAACGTTTCTTGATAAGGACTGCATGACCGTCAATGGCCGCACGATTGGCGAGAATATTGCCAATGCAGAAGTTTATAACGATGACGTAATCCGGACGCTGGACAACCCGATCTATGATTCCGGTGCATTGGTGGTGCTGAAAGGCAATCTGGCTCCAGATGGCTGTGTTATGAAAGTTTCTGCCATGGACAAGCGGTTTTTGAAACATTCAGGCCCGGCTCTTGTCTTTGACAACTACCCGGCCATGAAGGAAGCCGTAAATAACGAGAATCTCGATGCGACTGAAGACAGCGTCATGATTCTGCGTAATGCGGGCCCACAGGGCGGTCCGGGAATGCCGGAATGGGGAATGCTTCCCGTCCCGAACAAACTGGTTAAACAGGGCGTGCGTGACATGTTGCGTATTTCCGATGCCCGGATGAGCGGCACCAGTTATGGGGCCTGCATTCTGCATGTCGCGCCTGAGTCTTACATCGGCGGACCTTTGGCACTGATCAAAACCGGTGATATCATTACCGTTGACGTAGAAAAACGTCTGATACAGGTTGAAATTGATGACGCCGAGTTGCAAAGCCGACGTGACGCTTGGACTCCACCGCCCCCCCGTTATGAACGTGGTTATGGTGCGATGTTTTCAAAACACATCGGACAAGCCCCTCAAGGTTGTGATTTTGACTTTTTAATGACGGATTACGGGGCCCCAGTGACTGAGCCCGAAATCTACTAATTCTGTTGCTGTTTCGGTGAAGGTCGAACGGCAAACATGTAACCTTGATTGCGAATTGTCTTTATATATTGGGTGTCGCCGGAATGTTCAGAGAGCTTCCGGCGGATTTTCCCCACCAGCATGTCGATACTCCGTCCTTCTGAGGTTTTGTCACTAAACCCCATGAAATCTGCAATCTGGTTACGTGACAGCGTTCTGTTCGGATGAGTAATGAACGTTGTGAGAATTCGAAACTCATAAGCCGTCATATGGACTTCCTCGCCGTTTGGGGCGAAAAACTGGCGGGTTGGCGAATTAACTTTCCACCCATCGAAATACAGGTTTTCAGAATCCGGGTCGGGGTCTTGTAGGTGCTTTGGCGTTGTTGATGAACGTCGGATGACCGTATTGATTCGCGCGACCAGTTCGCGCATGTGGAAGGGTTTTGTCAGATAATCATCGGCTCCAATCTCAAGTCCGACGACCCGGTCAATCACATCGTCTTTGCCCGTTACGATGATTATCGGAATTTCGGACTGACCGCGAATTTCCCTGGCAAGCGAAATGCCGTCGGTATCCGGAAGTGTAATATCCAGCAAAATCAAGTCGGTATGAGAGGCTTTGAAGATTCTCATTGCGGCTTCGCCCGTATCGGCTTCAAGCGTACAAAAGCCATTTCTACTTAGCATGCGGGCGATTGTGATACGCATATCCGGATCGTCTTCAATAATCAGGATGGATTTATCTTTTTGCAAAGCTGTTCCCGTCTCAGAGCGCAATTTAAAATTTTATACTATGTCCTTTAGCATACTATTATAGGCATAAATTACAAAAAATCATCAATAAGATACAACTTGTAATCAGAGAATTACCTTGGCGTGTCATAGTGTTTAAAGATTCAAATGAATACCTGTGACGTCGGTATTTATGAAGTGGATCGATTTGTATCTTCGAAAATGGACATTTTTACGATAACGGGTCTTCACAGATATGGCTGCAAACAGACACATAGAGATACCCAATGAGGTTGCGGGAAGCGGCATAACAGGTGATGTGCATTTGAAAAACAATATGGGAAATACGCCATGATCCATCAAGACAGATCAGAACAGGAGATAACGGAACAGGCCTTACGCCAATCACAAAAAATGGATTCCATGGGGCAAATGGCTGCAAACATTATTCATGATTTTAGTAATTGCTTCGGGCTTATTATTGGGAGTCTCGATTTGGTGATCGATGACCTGAAAAGCGATCCGGAGATCCTGGAATCGGCGCTTATTGCTCAACGCGCCGCAGTGCGTGGCAGTCGGATTATCGAAAGGCTGCAGCAGTTTTCACAGCATAAGATGCGTGTTATGGAAGTTGTCGAGGTTAATGGGTTTGTCAACAGCCTTAATAACTATCTTAGATCGATCTTGGAACATAAAATTACGATCTACAATTATCTTGAAACGGATTTGTGGCAAATAGTCGTCGACCCGGCAGAACTGGAAGAAAGCCTTTTGAATCTGGCAATTAATGCCAGGGATGCGATGCCAAAGGGTGGCATTTTGACAATAAAAACTGAAAATATTTGCCTTGAAACACCCCTGCCAGGGTTTCGCCCAGATTTCGAGCCCGGAAACTATGTCCGGATAACAATTGAAGACACCGGGTCTGGAATTGAGAGCCAGAACCTGAGCAGGGTTTTTGAACCCTTTTATTCATCACATCAAAATGGATACGGAATGGGCTTGGGGCTTAGCGCTGTTTATGGATTTGTGCGCCGAAGCGCTGGTCAAATCACTGTTGAGTCGAAACCGGGTGTCGGTACAGCTTTTGTCATGTATTTTCCGCAAAGAAAATTGGTGACAGTGGCCATTGATGACAGCCACGCCAAGACAGAAATGCCGAAAGGTACAGAGAGCATTCTGATCGTCGATGATATAGAGGAAATTGCGCAAATCGCGGCAGCGACATTAATTCGGCTGGGGTATTCGGTGACTTCAATAACCAGCCCAATGGCTGCAGCAGACCTTTTAAGAGCGCAAAGGGAGCATTTTGACCTGCTCTTCACTGATGTTGTCATGCCTGAAATGAATGGTTTTGAACTGGCTAAGGTGGCGCGCTCGCATTGCCGTAATATCAAGGTCCTCATGACGTCGGGATACAGCGCGAACCTATCCGATAATGATCATGTCGATGAACTTTCGCGGGTTTTGCCAAAACCTTACCGCAATGCGGATTTGGCACGGAGGGTGCGCAACGTTCTTGACACAGGCCGCACAGGCGCCAGAAAAAACTAAATCTCGTTTTTGGCGTCTTCGATCAGTTGGTATAACCCCCCTTGTGGCGAATCCTTGGGGGCGTGACGCTCCAGATAGTACTCAAAGAAGCGGATAAACTCCTCAACGGCGCGTTGCGCCTCATTTGGGTCAGATTTTGTCTGATACAAGGCAAAGGCGGAAAAATTGGCTGACGCATGGCGCAGTCCGGCGGCTATATCGGCGGCAGGTACACCATCCTCAAGGCGTGTATTTGCCACATTGACGATTTGGTTGGCAATTTGAACGCTTAAAGTGTTCGCTGTTTCATCATCACTCATTTACGTCGGCATCCTTTCTTGCTGTAAACTGCTATACCATGCTGACTCGGCTGAAACAGCTTTTTTAGCTCAGTTGAACGCCGTTTAGCGAAATTGGAGGTGTGTTTTATGATACTCATGCCCCCGTAACGTTTAAATCAGGAGCAGTTGCGCCAAATCCCTTTAATAATCAAAATAACCAAAGCTGCAACGATGTGCCTTCAAAAGAGGGCAAGCCTGCCTTAATTTTCTGTTTCATTGTGTATGTATTTACTTAAATTTTTGGTGCATGATGACACAATGCCGACACGTAAAAAATACCAACCAGGTGTTGGAAACCACAGTAATGCCAAAGATGCTAAATTGATGGACGTGTTGTTTTAAGCACACAGGGTGAGGTCCAGAATGTCAGATAAGAAATTTCGTTTGGTTACGCGTTCCGATTTCGACGGTGTCGTTTGTGGTACATTGCTGCTGGAACTGGATATAATCGACCGTGTTCTTTTTGTGGAGCCGGATCAGATGCAGGCAGGGAAGGTCGAGATTACAGGGAATGATATCATTACAAATCTGCCCTATGTTGAGGGGGCTCACCTTTGTTTTGATCACCATGTCAGTGAGGCCGAACGTCTGGACAGCCACGACAACCGGATTATTGATCCTGAAGCACCTTCAGCGGCACGTGTGGTCTATCGACATTACGGCGGCCGCAGTGGATTTCCAAATATTTCGGAAAAACTCATGGATGCTGTTGATCAGGCGGACTCGGCACAATATACCGATGAGGAAATACTGGCACCCGAAGGCTGGGCCTTGCTCAATTTCATTATTGATCCACGCACAGGGCTTGAAAACGTACGCGAATTTTCCATCAATAAAGATGAGTTGATGTGGCGCTTGATGACCTACTGTCGCCATAACCCGATTGATGAAATACTTGCCCTTTCCGACGTCATCGAAAGAGTTGAAGCTTATTATCTGAATTCGGAATTTGGCGAGTTGCAACTGCGTCGTAATTCAAAAATCGTGGGTAAAGCGGTGGTGACCGATTTACGCCAGGAAAAACAGATGTGCATGGTCAACCGCTTTATGATTTATGCGCTGTACCCGGATGCGGAAGTCTCCATTAATATTACGCCCAAATCGGATGAGGCAATTAGTTCCATTGCCGTTGCGCGTTCTGTTTTGAATAAGGCATCGGACCTGAATATCGGTCTGATGGTGCTTGAGCAGGGCGGCGGTGGACATGCCGGAGCTGGTGTTTGTCGAGTCGCCAATGATGCGGTTGATCAGGTTGTTGAAAGTTTTCTGCACCAGATTAATGGTTAAGCCTGATTGCAGGGATCTGTATGGCATGCATGATATCGGTGGAAATTGGCGGATAAGGTGAGCAAAGATAATAACGAAGACGCCGAAGCCGAAGCTGTATCTGATGTGGGGCATAATCTGATCAATCAATCATGGCTTAAGGCGGTTCTGTGGCAGGGGCCATCCCCAACTTGCGATCATGTCAATCCCGTTACATTGCCGACAGATTCCGTTTCAAACCGGTCTGTTAAGCTCAAGATACCGGACCATATCATTGATGACGGGTTTATGCCGGAGTATGCCGAACTTATTGGGATTCCCGATAAAGCGACATTGAACTGCGGTGAACCGATGTCGCCGGGGGTGTGGCGGGTCCGCCCAACAGACCTGAACGCATTACGGCTAAATCTTCAGGATGATTTTGCAGAGGAGCAAGTTCATCTGACCTTAAAGGTTACAGGCATCGAAGAAGAAACCCAAAATAAACTGACCAATATGGCAGCCGTGCGGATTGACGTGCCGGAACGGGAACAACGGGTCATAACATCTGAGCCGGAACCCGAGCTGGAATCACAGTCTGAGCCGGAATCAGTATCAGAACCTGAAGCGGAACCCTCACAAACTGA
>JBLXFH010000003.1:26832-648610 GCA_048262255.1 Rhodospirillales bacterium
GCCTGAGCCTGAGCCTGAGCCTGAGCCTGAGCCTGAGCCTGAGCCTGAGCCTGAGCCTGAGCCTGAGCCTGAGCCTGAGCCTGTCTCTTTGCCCGAACAGCAAAAAGACGTGCAACCGGATCCGCCATCTGTATCTGATGAGCCATCCCCGGCACCAGCTCCAAAACGCCCACGCCGGGCCGTGTCATTGGTTATGAAGCCACGCCCGAAAAAAACCGACGCCGAACCTACAGCTAAAAATGAACCATCAGAAAAACCAGCTTTAGAACAAGACTTACAACCTGAGAATCTGTCGGAAAGCCAGACCGTGTCTGAAGTCGTGACGGCTGACGAGGAGGTTACTGTCCCTGGTCTGCCGGGTGAATTGAGGACACCAACCGGTCAGATTGTTGTTCGCATGGGAGGCGCTCCGGAACACGGCGACCCCCATTACCGGCTGCTTATCGAAGGCCGACAGGTGGCCAGTGGCAATGTGGATTGGTCTATGGGACTGCCTGCGTTGAACGAACCCAATGCTGAAAATTTCATGTGCTGGCAGGAAGTTGCCATCGAATGGGGTTTTGAGGATGGCCTGCCATCCAATGTTTCCCTGACTTATGAGCCGGACCATGCCGGACAAAACAGCACGACATGTTTGTTGGCTGTTGACTGGATTGATGTTGATGGACTGAGAATTCCGGTATCAAGCGACTATGTACATGTTCATGGCAAACGGATTCCCTGGCCTGGGGAAGATGCAATCTGGTCATGGACAGGCGAGATCACGTTTGATATTGACGCTGCCTTTCGGGGCGATGAAGCGGACCCCAATGATCTCCCGCCGCGATCCGAAAAAGCCGACGCCAAGGCACCACCCTTAATCATCCATGCGAGCGATGAAGATCTGGCAAACCCTTCGGTAATGATTGAGTTGGCTGCGCTTCGCTCTCATATGCGGGCGGAAGACAATCCGGTGCTGGATGCGGACCGGTTGTCGGAATATGCGCATCTGGGGCTGAAAGCAGGGCCGTGGGGGGATGTGAAAGTTCTCGATTCAGCGGGCAATGAAATCTCATTAAATAATGATGGAACATTTCATTACGAAAACCCGGTAAGTCCGCAAACGGAGCCCGGACCGGAAACTCCGGCTGTTTCTGCAGAAAATGCGACAGAAATCAAGAATGCTTTTCTTCAGGACCGGGTGATGCAAGCCATGGAGATGGTCAATCTGGTTCAGTCCGCCAGTGATCTGGAAACAGTTCCTTCAGGCTTGCCGGGCAACTCTTCGTCTGTGCCAGGGCAGGGGGAAACGCCTATTATTTCCCGGCGTGAAGCGCAAAGGAATATAAAAGACTTTTATAGCCATGTGTTGAAAAGAACACTCGATAAGCTTCAGGAAGCAGTTCCTGACGATGGCGTATGGGAAGGGTCGTCCTTATCCGACACATCTTCTGTTGGTTCTGTTGGACCCATTTCTAAGGATCATAATCACCTTTCGCGCGGCTATGGGGAAAATCTCAAGTCGGAATTTGTACAGGCCGTTTTGGCAAAAGCATATCGCCACCCCAAATCGGGGCCCGCCTATTAAGACCTTGCGGCCGGCTTTTTGAAATCTATTTTCTGTTTACTTTCTGTTTACCTGCCGCCTCATATACTGAAATCAGTATTTATCTGACTGTTTTGGATGAGGACATTATGGCTACCGTCTTTGCTGTTTTAAGCTTGGTCATTGCGATTATTTCCGTCTGGTTTACTACGGAAGCGTTGAAACGTGTTGATCTTCACGGTGGCGCGGCCATCAAGCCGCATATTCGTGATGTGAATGCGAAAATACGTGAAGGCCATAGCCTGATGAATGACATTGATTCCCGGTTGCGGCGTCTTGAACGGCAGGTCGAAGTGCTGAAAATTGACCATCGGGCCGCACTGGATCTTGAGCAGCAAACGCAGGAAATCAGAAAATCTGTCGACAAAGCCCGTGAATTTGTTCCCAGCCAGGCGCTCTCTGCTTAAAGAAACCCACTAAACTCCAGACAATCCCATTTCCAAATCGTGGATTAGGTCGTCTGCCGTTTCTTGACCAATAGACAGGCGGATCACATCCGCACCGGCGCCGGAAGCTTCGCGTTGTTCATCCGTCAACTGACGGTGTGTGGTTGATGCCGGATGTAGAATTAGTGAGCGTGTGTCGCCAATGTTGGCCAGGTGCGAAAACAGATTGACGCTTTCAACCAGTTTGACGCCCGCTTCATAACCGCCCTTAAGCGTGAAAGTGAAAACGGCCCCAGCTCCCTTCGGGAGGTATTTGTCGGCTAGTGCCTTGTAGGGGCTGGAGGCAAGTCCGGCATAGGAAACGCGGTTAACTTTCGGATGGGCCTCCAGAAAGGCAGCAACGATTTCGGCGTTTTTGACATGCCGGTCCATGCGCGCAGGCAGGGACTCGATCGCCGTAAGTGTATAAAAAGCGTTGGCCGGTGACATGGCGGGGCCAAAGTCGCGCAGGCCCACGGCGCGGGTTTTCATGGTGAAACCGAAATCGCCAAAAGTCTCATAAAAGGTCAGGCCATGATAGGCCGGGTCCGGCTGGGTCATGGTCGGGAACCGGTCATCGGCAGCCCAGTCGAACTTGCCCGATTCAATGAGCGCACCACCAAGCGATGTGCCGTGACCCGATAAAAATTTGGTCGTCGAATGAACCACCAGATCGGCGCCCCATTTCATGGGCTGTAACAGGTAAGGGGTCGCCAGGGTGTTGTCGACAATCAGCGGCACATGGGCGTCCTGCGCGACGGCGGAAATGGCTTCCAGATCCAGCACAATGCCGCCTGGGTTGGCGAGGACTTCGATAAAGATCGCCTTGGTTTTGGGTGTGATGGCATCGCGGAAGTTCTGTGGGTCCGTCGGATCAACAAAGGTGCAGTTCCAGCCGAGCCGTTTGAAGCTGACGCCAAACTGGGTGATCGAACCACCATAAAGATTGCGCGAAGCGATGAAGTGATCGCCCGGCTCGAGTAATGAGAAAAAGGTCAGGAACTGTGCGGCATGACCGGACGCCGCGCAGACACTGGCCCGTCCGCCTTCAAGGCTTGCCATGCGTTCTTCCAGCGCCGCGACGGTCGGGTTAGTTAGTCGCGAGTAGATAAACCCAAAGGTTTGCAGATTGAACAGATCGGCGGCGTGGTCCACGTCATCGAACACATAGGACGTCGTTTGATAGATTGGTGTATTGCGCGCGCCCGTGACCGGGTCTGGCTGGGCGCCGGCGTGAACGGCTTTTGTTTCTTCGCCATATTCCCAGGCGCTATCGTTGTTCTTGCTGTTCGACATCAGCCAAGTTTCCTTCGTTTCGAGGTGATAATCCCGGAATTAACGCCGCTCCAACTCAACTCGCCAAACAGCCGTCCGTATTCAATTTTCGGACAGCGGTCCATGACAACCTCAATCCCGGCGGCTTTGGCCCGGGCCGCCGCGTCATCATTGCGCACGGTCAGCTGCATCCAGATCACGTCCGGCATTTTCCCCGGCTCAAGCGCTAGAACGTCATCAACCACGCCGCCCGCCGCTTCCGAGGAACGAAAGATATCGACCATATCGAATTTGTCGGGAATGTCTGCGAGGCGCGCATAAACGGTCTCGCCCAGAATTTCCTTTCCGGCATGTCCGGGGTTAACCGGGATCACCCGATAACCTTTGCCCTGCAGATACTTGATGACAAAGTTGGAGGGGCGGACCCAGTTCGGGCTGGCGCCAACCATGGCGATGGTTTTCACGGAGCGCAAAATCCGGCGCATATCTTCATCTTTATATACAAGCGGTTCTGTCATCGATCGGACCATTCGGGCATGGGTTTTTTCTCAATGAAGGCCTGACAGCCTTCGCGGGCTTCCGTCATTTGCATGTTGGTGACCATACATTCCGTGGCCTGCTCGTAAGCCGCTTCCAGGCCCTGTTCAATCTGCGTATAGAACAGTTTTTTGCCATTGGCGATAAAGGCGGGCCCCATGCCGGATATGCGTTCAGAAAGGACTTCTGTCGCCGCATCCAGTTGATCGGGTGCGACAACCCGGTTCACCAGTCCATAAGTCATGGCCTTTTCGGCATCGATGAACTCGCCGGTCAGAAGCATTTCCATGGCCTGCTTGCGTGGCATATTGCGGACGAGGGCAACGGATGGCGTGCCGCAAAACAAACCGACACCGATGCCCGATGTGGCGAAGGTGGCCGATGTGGCGGCGATGGCCAGATCACACTGGGCAACAAGCTGGCAACCGGCCGCCGCAGCGACACCGTGCACCTTGGCGATCACCGGTTGCGGGATTTGGGTTAATGTCAGCATCATCTGGCTGCATTGCTTGAACAGGGCGCGAATGGCCGCTTCATCGGCGTCTGCCATCATCTGTTTGAGATCATGACCGGCGCAAAAGGCCTTGCCCGCACCGGCGATGACGACAACGCGGACTGATCGGTCCTGTGCAATCTGTTCTAGGGAAATCTGCATTGCGCTCAGCATTTCCGTTGAGAGCAGGTTGAACTTGTTCGGTAAGTTGAGAGTCAGGGTTGCCGTGGCGTCCGAATCCGACCTGAGAAGAAGGGGGGCTTCGCCCATGATGCACCATCCATTTGTTATGCGCGATTGGTCTTATATGTTGAACTTTGGGGCGTGGATGGCAAGGGAAAAGGTGTGTGTGAGCTCTCTTGCAATGGGTGGGCGCAATGGTGAAAATAGAATCGGTTATCAAGTCAGAACAAACAGGAAGCTGCCGTGCCGGATCAAAACGAACAAAGCCAGACTGAAGCCATTAACAAGATAGCCGACAGTCTCAGTCTGTTGCTTGGCGGCAGCTATGCACCGGACAGTTTGAACCGTGACAGCACAGCCAAATCCCGAAACGACCGCACCTATCATCGGCTGGCCGCTGTCGAGGCCCGTCGGCAACGTAATATCGAAGACATCATTCAGGCGGCATACAGCGCCCTTGATAGTGAACACCCACGAGGCGGAGAGCGGGATCTGGATGCCGACTGGCTGGCCCGTTTTATCGATTTCGCTCAGGACGTCGGCAATGCGGACATGCATGCGGTCTGGGGATATATTCTGATGCGCGAAAGTCAGACTCCTGGCTGCGCCAGTTTGCCCGTGCTGGAAGCCTTAAGCCGTATGGTCCCGGCGGATCTGGATTTGTGGGAGAAAGCAGGTCGCATCGCCTTTCCCACGGGTTATTTGATCAAGCTTGGCGGGCGCAACGAGTTTGAGGATTTCGGCATCACCGAGAGTGACCTCCAACGCCTGAAAACCCTCTGGCTCGTTCAGGAATCGGAAGACCTGAGCGTTACCTTTTATGCCCCCACCAAAGGTATCACTTTTGATTTTAAAGGTGCTGATTTGATCGTTCGCCACCCGACGAGCCAGCTCTTTACTTTGCCGGCGTTTCGACTGACCGGTGTCGGCATCGCCATGCTGCCATTGCTGGCCGATGTGCCCGTGGATATGGAGTATATTGAGGCGCTGGGGCAGGACCTGAAATCACAGGGGTATGATTTCCGGGTGCGCGACGGGGATGGCGCGTTGATCGAATATGTGTAGACGACTCGCTCGCTATAACAGATAGACATGATAAACGAGCCCCAAGGCGGCACAGGCAGCGAGTATGGGGATCATGCCAAAGCGCAGGATAATCAACGCGACGAAGGCGAAAGCACTCAAGGCAAGGGCCGCCGGGTCAAGACTGGAAAGATCAGGCAGAAAAAGGACAAGCCCATGATAGTCGATCTTTTCAACCTTGCCGAAAATCACATGCAGGCCAAACCACACCGCCAGATTGAGGATAACGCCAACAACGGCCGCAGTGACTGCCGACAGGGCGGATGACAGGCGGGTGTTCTGGCGTAAGCGTTCGACATAGGGCGCGCCCAGAAAAATCCACAAAAAGCAGGGAACGAAAGTCACCCAGACCGTAAGCGATGCCCCCAGCACACCGGCCAGCATGGGATCGAGGCTACCGGCATTGCGATAGGCCCCCAGAAACCCGACAAACTGGGTCACCATAATCAGCGGCCCCGGCGTGGTTTCCGCCATGCCCAGTCCGTCGAGCATTTCGCCCGGCTGCAGCCAGCCATAGGTCTCGACCGCGGCTTGCGCCATGTAGGCCAGAACCGCATAAGCACCACCAAAGGTCACCACCGCCATTTTACTGAAAAACAGGGCTTCCTGGGTGAACACGTTCTGCCCGCCCAGCCAATAGGCGAGGGCAGCAATGGGCCCAAGCCAGAGCGTCAGGCAAACAATGGCCGTGGTTAGCGTGCTCCGCGCCGAGGTTGACCCCTGATGGTGGGGGTTGGCTGGCTCGGCGTTATCGTTGGAGCCATCATCTGTGGCGTGGCCGCTAATGACGGCGAACGTTTGCGGTCGGTACATGCCACCAAAAAAACCGACAACGGCAGCAGTAATGACGATCATCGGAAACGGGATGGCGAAGAAGAAGATGCCGATAAAGGAAAAAGCGGCGATGGCAAACATGGCGCTGTTTTTGAGGACTTTTTTGCCGAGTTTCTGCAGAGCGCCAATGACCACCGCCAGCACTGCCGCCTTGATGCCGAAGAAAATGGATTCAACAACCATCAGTTCGCCATAACCGGCATAGAGTGCACTCAACACCATGATAACAACGGCGCCGGGCAGAACGAACAGGATGCCAGCGACCAGCCCACCCCGGATACCGTGCAACAACCAGCCCACATAGACGGTCAACTGTTGGGCTTCCGGCCCCGGCAGGAGCATGCAGTAATTAAGCGCATGCAAAAACCGGTTCTCATCAATCCATTTTTTTTCATCGACCAAAATGCGGTGCATCAGGGCAATCTGACCGGCCGGACCCCCGAAACTCAGAAGGCCGATTTTTAGCCAGACCCGAAAGGCTTCCCAGAAGGGGACCTGTTGAGGAAGCGTCGGCGGAGTTTGGGTGGCTGAGGGCGTGTCGGACATGATCAGGAAGCCTTGGCTGGATTGCTGGAGATTTCTTTTTGAACGATCGGACCGCCGGCTTCCAGATAACTTTCATAACCGCCTTCCAGATAACGAACCTTATGCCCTTTGGTCTGGAGGAGCGAGGCGGCCGTCTGGCTGACTTCGTGTCCGTGAACGCAATAAACGATGATTTCCGTATCAATTGGCACATCTAGCGCTTCAGCAATACGTTCGTAGTCTTTCCAGGTCGCGCCGGGAAGTATGCCTGCGGATGCATTGAACGCAGGTGTCTTGCGGACATCAAATATTGCAAGCGTATCACCGGCTGCCAAACGGTTAATGAGGTCTGATGCGGAAATTTTAGGGGGTTGGTCGGTCATATTAAGGCTCCTGTACCACAAAAGGTACAGCTCTTGGACGACAACCGCCTTTAAGAGGCCGGGAGGCTGTTGAACCCCGACAGGCGCAAATATGCCCCGACTTGTTTTTCATGTCAACGCAACGTTGCAAGCAGGCTTATAGGGTTTTGTACATATAAGTCGTTGACTCGTATCTGTCTGTTTCCGGGGCCCGGCAATAGCCTGGGATTGACCCAGCAGTATGATAACCCAGCTTGCGGTACAGCGGTTCAGCAGAATCACCGGTTCGTGTGTCCAGTGTCAAAAGCTGTTTGCCCAGATCACGGGCGCAGGTTTCAAGGTGGTGCATCAATTGCTGGGCAATTCCCCGGCGGCGGAAATCGGGGTGAACCAGCAACTTCATCACTTCTCCGCGGTGAGCCTGATTCGGGTAGACATCCAGATCAAGCTGGACTGTCCCAATAACTTTGTCTGATTGGGCGGCAATAAACAGACGGCGCTGCCCGTTTTTGACAGCGGGTGTGACTTTATCCACCCAGAATGCGCGGCTGTCGGATCGTGCGTAGGGCTGAATAAAGCCGACGCTGGCACCGGCATGTACGGTGGCATGAAGCACATTCGTGAGTTCATCAAGGTGGTCTTCCAACGATTTGGCGTCCAGTTCCCGGATCGTGAGTGTTCTCATGTCAGCCTCCAATCAATATGAGGATATAAGTGGCCGCAGTCTTTTCAACTGTGTGAAATTCTGTCGTTCCATTGAGCAGGTAGCGAAGGCTGTCTCCGGACTTGAGTATGTGGCTATGGCCCTCAACACGGACAGTGAGGGTTCCCTCAAGCAAGATCAGGTGATGTTCCAACCCGGCGACGGACGGTGCGTCATAAGAAAGGTGGCTGTCGGCGTTCAGATGACAATGCAGGACTTCACCGGCAAGGCTGGGCGCTGATGGTGACAGGACACGCCGGGTAAAGCCGGCAGCCTTGTCGGTCCATTCCGGCTGTTCCTCAGACCGCACGACGGGCCGGAAGTTTTCCTCAACCATGGACAGCAGGCGCGACATGGTGAGGTTGTAGGTGGTGCAGAGTTTGGCGAGCACTTCCGTTGTCGGGCTGACCTCGGCATTTTCGAGACGTGACAAAGTCGCTCGGCTGATGCCGCTCTCCTGAGATAACTGGTCAAGTGACCAGTGCCGGTCCTGGCGTAGGCGTTTGAGATGGTCGGCAAGTTTTGTCGTTAACGAGGATGCCATTGGATATTCCATATATGAGAAAAAGTATCAAATATGAGAATAACGGAAAGTGAGACGTAAAATCAATGTAGATATGATTGTATCTCTGATTATCGAATTAAACATGACGACGTTTGTCTTTTCCGGCACGACCTTTATCTTTGCCGCGCAAAATGACTGTTTAGGATTTGGCCGTGTCGAAAATATCTTTTGAAATGTTTAACGAGCTGCTCAATGACGAAATGCCCTGGGCCGTTGAAGCAGGCCTGAAGCTGGACGCCATTTCGGATGGGGCGGCGACCATGCGTTTGCCTTATGATCAAGGCATGCTCAGGCCCGGTGGTACGATCTCTGGTCCGACCATGATGATGTTGGCAGATGCCTTGATGTATGCGGTTGTCCTGAGTTCCATTGGTAAGGTGCCACTGGCGGTGACGACCAATTTTAACATCAATTTCCTGAACCGGCCCGGCCCGTCGGACCTTTTGGCCGAGGGGAGGGCGCTTAAAATCGGCCGCCGTCTGGCGGTCATTGAGGTGACCATTCATTCAGAAGGAGACAGCCGTGCCGTCGCCCATGCTACCGGAACCTATTCCATTCCGCCCGAACGCTAAGGCAAAATAGTGGTAATATAATACCTCATATGTAAGTGACGGTTTTTTAACGCTTTTTCGTTGACATACCCAAAACAAATGGTAATTTCCGCGCCACAAACCGCGCAGGGGTTTAACCGTTCCTGCCTGAACAGAATTAAAGAGTGAACAATGAAAACATATTCAGCCAAACCGGACGAGATCGAGCGCAAGTGGTTCGTGATCGATGCCGAAGACCTCGTGTTGGGCCGTATGGCGTCGCAAATTGCATTGCGCCTGCGCGGCAAGCACAAGCCCATGTATACCCCGCATATGGATTGCGGTGACAACATCATCGTCATCAACGCCGAGAAGGTCAAGCTGACCGGCCGCAAACTGACGGACAAAAAATACTACTGGCACACCGGCCACCCGGGCGGCATCAAGGAACGTACAGCCGGTGCGATCCTCGACGGCAAGTTCCCCGAGCGGGTTGTCATCAAGGCGGTTGAGCGCATGATCAGCCGTAATCCCCTCGGTACCCAGCAAATGCGTAAGCTGCATGTTTATGCCGGACCGGAACATCCCCATGAAGCGCAACAGCCAGAAGTTCTGGATATTGCTGCCATGAACACCAAGAACAAGAGGACCGCGTAACCATGGCTGAAGAAACCAAAAACACCCTCGAAGACCTGAAACAGGTCATGGAAGGGGCTGCGGCAGCTCCGGCGAAAGAAGATGCCGCCGTTGTTGCGGATGACTCATCCGAAACCGTTGTCCGCGAGCCGAAAATCGATGAGCATGGCCGTTCCTATGCCACCGGTAAACGGAAAGACGCTGTCGCCCGTGTCTGGATCAAACCGGGACCGGGAAAGATTGTCGTCAACGGACGTGAAGTCGCTACCTATTTTGCGCGCCCCGTTCTGCAGATGATGGTCCAGCAGCCGTTCGACGTTTCCGAGCGCAGTGGTCAGTATGACGTATATTGCACGGTCAAGGGCGGCGGTTTGTCCGGCCAGGCCGGCGCGGTCAAGCACGGCATCTCAAAAGCCCTGACCCTTTATGAGCCCTCGCTGCGTGGCGTGCTCAAGAAGGAAGGCTTCCTGACCCGCGATAGCCGGACCGTTGAACGGAAGAAATACGGCAAGCGCAAAGCCCGTCGGAGCTTCCAGTTCTCGAAGCGTTAAGCTTCAAGAGCAAAAAGTTCAAAGAATTATACGGCGTTCTCATTTTTGGGGACGCCGTTTTTCTTTGTCATTCTTGCGGGTTTAGGATTGGCGTGTTCACTGCTGACATCCGGCAAGGCCACCTGAAAGACTTGTTTCGGTTTTAAACGATTGGCCGATAAGTCATCGGGCCTCGATCCGGGCTCCGTCCATAACCTGATCGGAGGGGTGCAGGATTACCCGTGCGCCCGCCTCAAGGCCCGATACCACCTCGGCGTGGTCAGCATTGCGAGCCCCGAGCTCTATCCTCCGCAGGATTGCGCGGCCATCGTTCTCGACAAAGACGGACCAGTTTTCACCAGTGCGGAAGACCGCGCCGAGCGGTAGGATCAGCGACTCGATTTCTTTCAACACGATGCTCACGTCAACACGGTATCCGTGACGGAGCCGGGTCCACGCGTCCGGCGGGTCCGTAAGATCGAGCAGCACATCGACCCGTTGTTCATCAATCCCGAGAGCGGAAACCTTGGTGTAGCCGAACGGCTCCACCCGGCGGACCACCGCATTCAGAGAGGCGCCCCCCCAACCCTCAATCACGGCAGGCATCCCAGCCGTAACCCGAACGGCATCTTCTGACAGAAGATCGACGACAATTTGTAGATCGTGTGGATTGCCGATCTCAAGTATCCCTGTGCCCGCCGGCAAAGTGGTTTCACTTTCCTGCAATACCTGAAGGATTTCACCATCGACCGGCGCCCGTAAAACCAGGCACTCGCACTGTCTGTGATCGGTTTCTGTCGATGCCGGTGAAACCAGCCGGGCGCGGGCCATTTCGACTTCGTGTCTTCGTTGATCAAGGCGTGCCTGTGCAGTCAGCAGGTTCGCCACTGCAATGCGGTTGGCGCGTTCGTCCTGATCCAGTTTCTGTTTGGCGATCGTGCCGTTCGCAAACAACGCGCGGCTACGCTCCTTCTCAGCTGCGGTGAAAGTCAGGTCCGCCTGTGCCCGTTTCAATTCCGCGTCGGCTAGGTTTTCGCTGGCACGGGCCGCTTCCAGAGTTGCGCGTGCCTCGGTCTCGGTCCGGACATCAAGAAATACGGGCGCTGAAGGTTCGATCCGCGCGATTTCGGTTTCGCCTGCGACAACAGCGTCTCCAACCTCACCCTGAACCCTGAGCAAACGGCCCGCCACAGGCGCGGAAATCCGGTAGACTTCGTGAACTTCCGCCATGCCTTCGTCGGCGACGGTGATCCGAATTTCGCCTTCGGTAACGGTCGCGAAATCCACGGGGATTGCTTGCGGTCGGAAAGCGAAGGTCAGGGCTGCAACGACAAGGGCCACAGCACCCCCCCACAAGATATATCGGACTCGGTTTTTGTGCATGATCACTCTCGTGTTTTAAGGACTTCAATCATATCCAGTTTGTCGAGCCGCCGACGGATCACTAATGCACAGATCACCACGGTGCCCAATACACTCACAGCCGCCAGTCCGGCGGTTGCGTCCTGGATCAACAACGGCACGCGGAACAGTTCGGTTGAGAATTGTTTGGCGATATATTCGGACAAAAGATAACCGCACCCGACACCGACGGGCAGTGCTATAAATGTCAGGATTCCCGTTTCGCCCAGCAGGATATAAGAAATCTCTGCCCGGCTGAAGCCGAGAACCCGTAATGTTGCCAGCTCTCGGCTGCGTTCCGAAAGCGAAATGCGCAATGTGTTGTAGATGACACCAAACGCCAAGGAACATGAAAACAGGGTATAAAAACCAATGAATATCATGATGTTCTTTTCGATGGTGTTGCGGAAAATGGTCATGCCTGCCAAGCGAAAGCTGATGGCGCTCAGGCGTGGCGTCTTCTTTAGCGCTTTCAGGAATGCAGCACGTTCAACCGTATCGATCCGAACGTGTATCTGGTTTACCTGTTGGCTCTCCAGCAACAGATGACTCAGGCTGTCGAGATGCATGTAAATTGGTGTGTCGATGTACGTCTCGAAGGTTCCGGAAATACGTAATTCTTTTAACGGTCGGCGGCCTTCGAGGAGTTCGAGCCAGACCTTGTCACCTTTACTGACGCCCAGTACGACAGCTAGGCTGGTCGAGATCACGATGCCATTTTCCGGTACGGTGAGAGCGCCCCGCGTCACGTCGTGGATCGGCGCCAGACGCGCTTTGGCGGTGACGCCAATGACGGCTTGGCGGCGCGATACGTGCCCGGCATGTACCTTGGCCGACACGACCCGTTGCCCCTCGGCGGCCATTACGCCTGGTAATGAGGTGACGTCATGAAGCACCCGCAAGGGGCCCGGTTCGAGCAGCGTGATTGTCGCGTCCTGATGGCTGGCGCGGAAAAAAAAGTCTGCGATTATTTCGTTGATGGCGTCGTCCCACTGCAAGGCCAGTAACAACACCGAGAGCGATAGGGCAATCCCGAACATCGACAGAGCCGCACCAATTGGCCAACGTCCGAGGCGACGCAATATCATGCGGGTCGGCGCATCCAGAGTATCGGCTGCGCGGGTTCGTGCGAACCAGGTTTTTTTATAGATCGGCGGTGCCGGTGGGCGCATGGCTTCAGCGGGCGGCAATGAAGCCGCAGCACGCACCGCGCGCAGGCTGCCGGCAATTGCAGCCCCTAAACTGACGAGGCAAGCGATTGCATAGCTTTGCGGACTGGGTCGATAGATGAGAAACGGGAACTGATAGTTCTCGCCGTACATTTTCAGCATTACCTGACCGAACCAACTGCCGATGACAAAGCCGATGACAATGCCAAGGCCTGCGATGACCAGAACCATCTTGATGTAATGCCAGGCGACCCGGCGATCGCTGTAACCGAACGCCTTGAACAGACCAATTTCCTCGCGCTCTGTCGCGATCAAGCGGGTCATAATCATGTTGGTCAGGAACGCGGCGATGGCCATGAAGATCGCGGGCAGGATCACTGCCATGGTGTCCGCCTGATCTATTTCATTCTGGACGAATCGGTTCGACAATTGCCGGTTCCTGGGATAGGCCCCAACCGTTCCATACTTGGCGAGTACGGAATCCAAACGGGCAACGACGCGGTCCGGTTCGATGCCGCGGTTTAATGTCAGCGAAATGTCGTTGAAGGCTCCTTCCATGTCAAACGCCCCGGCAAGCGCATTGCGGTTCATCCAGATTATACCGAAGCGTTTATCGTCTGGCATGATTGCGCCGGGGGCAATGACATATATGAACTCCGGGGCGAGCGCATGTCCGACCACCGTGACGCTGCGTTGGCGGCCATTGAGCAGGACTGACAGTTTCTCTCCGAGAGCAAGACTGTGCGCGGCGGCGAAGCGCTCGCTCAAAACGGCCTCATCGACGCGGCCGGGGTGCGGCGGGCGCCCGGTTTTAAGTACGATCTGGTTAAGCAATGGGACGCCATTGTCCGGCAGGCTGACAATGCGTGCTGTGGCAGGCTCAGCAAATCCCTCAATATCTATAGTTGCGATATCAACGATACGGGACTCCGCCTGTTTAACGCCTGGAATGTTGGCGATGTCGGCAACGAGGGTCTCCGGCGCACGCTTTACCGACGCGAATACGTCAGCGAACCGATAGCGTTCGTAATAAGCGTCGGTCGTTTCGCGCAGTGCCTCACCTGATGTGAGTGCCGTGATCAGCAGGGCAACGCCGGATGCGATCACCATGGCGATGGCGAATACCTGGGTCCGTAATCGCCAAAGATCACGTAGCAGCTTCTTGTTTATGGCGGTAAGGGTGCTCACCATATCATCTCACGAGCCGGGCGTTTCTCACTGTTGACCCTGGTTCTGGCGACCTTCCCATCGGCGAAATAAAAAACCCGGTCAGCCATGTCTGCGATCACTGCGTTGTGTGTGATAACGGCGGTGGTTGTGCCAAGTTCGGCATTCACCCGTTCCAGGGCATCGAGCACGAGAAGGCCTGTGGCACTGTCCAAGGCACCTGTCGGCTCGTCACACAACAAAATATCAGGCCGCTTGGCAATGGCGCGGGCGATGGCAACCCGCTGTTGTTCACCACCGGAGAGTTGCGCCGGGAAGTGGTCCAGCCGCTCCGCCAGGCCGACAAGTTCCAAAGCCTCTTCGGGTGCCATAGGGGCTCGGGCGATTTCGGTCACCAATGCCACATTTTCGCGCGCGGTCAGGCTTGGGATCAGGTTATAGAACTGAAAAACAAACCCGACATGATCGCGCCGGTATCGGGTTAATTCGCGCTCCGTTGCGCCGCCGACGGTGCGGCCGCGAAATGCCACCGTGCCGCCGGTTGGTACATCAAGCCCTCCGATGATGTTCAGGAACGTCGATTTTCCGCTGCCTGAAGGTCCCAGCAGGACGACCAATTCCCCCTCGTGCAAATCCAAGCTGACGTCGCGTAAGGCTTCAACGCGGACTTCCCCCATGACATAGGTTTTACTCAGATCACGGACGCTCAACGCTGAATTCTTAGGCGTCACCGGTTGTGGCGGCGCGGCAGACGGCATTACCATTCTTTCGTATTTAACGGTGGGGACGAAACACTCCTTTATTTTCAACCGCAGAATACGACCAATTGGTCTTGCAGATGTTGATTTAGATCAACTCTTCCGTAGCAGTTATTCCTTTATATCTATAGCGAAGAACCTGCGCTTTTAAGGGTGCAATAGAATAAACAAGCTAATGACGGTTAATGCTTTGCGGGGCCGCTAGCGGCAACAAGACGGTACGATGGCTGGAACCGGAAAAGTGATCGCGTTACTTCTATTAGATTGAATGAAATGGGGGGTGAGATGTCCGATAAGCAAAATCCACAGACCCTTGCAACAGCACCGGGACCCGGAGGGCCGTCCTTTGCCGCGCGTATCCGTAAGATCGATACAAATGCGCCTTGGCAATGGTTGGCGCTGGGGTGGGCAGACCTCAGGAGGGCCCGGTTTATCAGCGTTTTTTATGCGCTTGTGTTTGTTGTTGCCGGATATGTGGTGACGGCCGGACTTTATCTCACCGAACACCATTATCTGATCTGGCCGTTTATGGCGGGCTTTGTTTTGATCGCTCCGGTGTTTGCGGTGGGGTTCTATGAAATCAGCCGAAAACTGGAGGCGGGTGAGTCTATTTCTCTCGCTACAGCATTTGGCGCCTGGCGGTGTGCGCCGGGACGGGTTTTTGGCGCTGGTCTGGCGTTGACGTTTTTTCTGATTCTCTGGATACGGACGGCGGCATTGTTATATGTTCTCAACTTTCCCTATCAGATGCTCAACATTCCCAATCTTTTGAACCAGACGTTCTTTTCTCCGGACGGGCTTGTGTTTTTGGCAGTCGGAACCTGTTTTGGCGCGGTTTTTGCCAGTTTTGCTTATTTGATGAGTGCAGTTTCGCTGCCGATGATGATTGGCGAGCGCGCAGGGTTCGTTCCAGCGCTCATAACCTCGTTTTTCTCGGTCACGCTCAACCCAAGAGCCATGATGCTTTGGGCTGCGATCATTGTCGTTGTTACGGCGGTCGGCATGGCCACAGCCTTTCTCGGTCTTGCCATCACCCTGCCGCTGATTGGCCACGCGACCTGGCACGCATATCGGTCGGTGGTCTTGCCAAAAGTCTGACCTCGTTTTCAATCAGGATGGTTTGTGGGCGGCCCTTTTTTATGGGCTGATGCATCCCTATATGAATCAGATCATCAACGTAATCAGGAACGAACGATGCGCAAATTTACAGGTACTCTCACATTTGCTTTGATACTTCTTGTCTCGACAGCCGGTCTCGCCCTGGCCCATCACGGCTGGACCTGGACGACGGGCGGCAATATTTCCCTGACCGGAATCATCAAATCGGCGCAACTGGGCAATCCACACGGCGTGCTCAAAGTAGATGCTGAGGGTGATGTCTGGACGGTTGAAGTCGGTCAGCCCTGGCGTAATGCGCGGGCCGGACTGAAACCGGGAGATCTGGTGACGGGCGTTGAGGTCCGTATCGTTGGCGAACCATCCGCCAATATCGACGACAAGCTGATGAAAGCCGAGAAAATCTACATCGGTGATCAGGAATACGTCCTCTATCCGGATCGCGACTGACGGCGGGCGGCCTTTTGGACCAGTTCTTTCTTGCGCTGCAAGCCCTGGGGCCTGTTGAGGCGCTGCGCTTTTCGCGTTGGGGTTATGCGTTTGTGAATGCGGGTCACATCTTTGCCATAGCACTGGTGGTCGGCGGTTCGGTACCGCTGTCTTTGCGTTTGTTCGGGCTGTGGCCATCGGTGCCGCGCGCTGAAATTGTGCGGGTGTTGTCGCTGACGGCCGGGGTCGGGTTGGGACTGGCGCTGTTAACCGGTTTTGTTTTATTCGCTACCCGGGCACCTGAATATGCAATGAACCCGGCGTTTCAGATCAAAATGATCCTCGTCCTTTTTGGTGGCTGTTCAGCAGTCCTCGCTCATATGCGCTATGGCTGGGTTCTTGATAGGGGCTCGGTCTGGAACGCACGCCGTATTGCGATTGTCTCCTGTATATGCTGGATCGGGGCGCTTGTCTCAGGGCGGCTGACCGGGTTTATGAGCGGTTAAGGCAAGACGGGCTTAAATTCAACTGCTTACTGTTTTTGGTTTGACGTTGAGCCTTCTGTTGAAAAAATAAAGGGCGGACCGAAAAGGCCCGCCCGAAATTCTACCAAGTTTACGAAACGTGGCCCCTGAGCGGTTGCCCAGGGGCCATATCCTTATGCTTAGTTCAGATCAAAACGATCGGCATTCATAACCTTGGTCCAAGCGGTAACGAAGTCATTCACGAACTTGACGTTGTTGTCGTCCTGGGCGTAGACCTCCGCATAGGCCCGCAGGACCGAGTTGGAACCGAAGACAAGGTCCATGCGTGTTGCCGTCCACTTTGTCTCACCAGTCTTGCGGTCACGGATTTCGTAAATTCCGCCATCGGCTGGCTTCCACTCGTTGGACATGTCGGTCAGGTTGACGAAGAAGTCTGTCGTCAGCGATCCGGCATTGTCAGTGAATACGCCATGAGCAGCACCGCCGTGGTTGGTTCCCATGACGCGCATGCCGCCGACCAGACAGGTCATTTCCGCAGCGGTCAGCCCCATTAGCTGGGTCCGATCTAGCATCAACGCTTCTGCGTTAACGGCGTAGTCCTTCTTCAGCCAGTTCCGGTAACCGTCGTGGATCGGCTCAAGCGGATCGAAAGAGTCGGCATCCGTCATCTCACTGGTGGCATCGCCACGCCCGGCAGCGAACGGTACCGTGACGTCAACGCCCGCAGCCTTGGCTGCCTGTTCAACACCGACATTGCCTGCCAACACGATCACATCGGCAATGCTGGCTCCGGTCTCGGCCGCGATCGGCTCAAGTTTGCCCAGCACCTTAGACAGACGATCAGGTTCATTGCCTTCCCAGTCTTTCTGCGGAGCCAGACGGATACGTGCACCATTGGCGCCACCGCGCATATCGGAGCCACGGAAGGTCCGGGCGCTATCCCAAGCCGTCGAGACCATCTCGGCGATGCTGAGACCGCTGGCGGCGATTTTCGCTTTCACTGCTTCGACGTCGTAAGAAGTTGAGCCAGCGGGGATTGGGTCCTGCCAGATCAGGTCTTCTTGCGGCACGTCCGGGCCGATGTAGCGGACCTTGGGGCCCATGTCGCGGTGCGTGAGTTTGAACCAGGCCCGAGCAAAGGTGTCTTTGAAATACTCAGGATCAGCCATGAATTTCTGGCAGATTTCGTTGTAGATTGGGTCCACCTTCATAGCCATGTCAGCATCGGTCATGATCGGGTTGTGACGGATCGAGGGATCGGTAGCATCCACCGGCTTGTCTTCTTCCTTGATGTCGATCGGTTCCCACTGCTGGGCACCGGCTGGGCTTTTTCGGATTTCCCACTCATAACCAAACAGAAGGTCGAAGTAACCCATATCGAATTGCGTCGGGTTCGTTGTCCAGGCACCTTCGATACCTGAGGTGACGGCGTTCGCAGCCTTACCGTTCATGTTCGGGTTGGCCCAGCCGAAGCCTTGTTGGTCGACGTCTGCAGTTTCTGGGTCTGGACCGAGGGCGCCAGCATCACCATTGCCGTGGGTCTTGCCGATGGTGTGGCCGCCACAGGTCAATGCAGCCGTTTCCTCATCGTCCATCGCCATGCGTGCGAAGGTCTCGCGAACGGCCTCAGCTGTCTTCATCGGGTCCGGTTTGCCGTCAACACCTTCCGGGTTGACGTAGATCAGGCCCATCTGCACAGCGGCCAACGGATCTTCAAGAGATGTCTCGTCGTTGGCATTTTCGTAGCGGTCCTTGGCGAGCCACTCCTTCTCCGAACCCCAATAGGTGTCCTTTTCCGGGTGCCAGATATCTTCGCGGCCGAAGCCGAAACCAAAAGTCTTCAGACCCATAGTTTCGTAGGCCATGTTGCCGGCGAGGATGATCAGGTCGGCCCAGCTGATCTTGTTGCCGTACTTCTTTTTGACCGGCCACAAGAGACGGCGCGCCTTGTCCAGGCTGACGTTATCCGGCCAGGAGTTCAGCGGCGCGAAACGCTGATTGCCTGTGCCAGCACCGCCGCGCCCGTCGGCCAACCGATAGGAGCCGGCAGCGTGCCAGGCCATGCGGACCATCAACCCGCCGTAATGACCCCAGTCAGCCGGCCACCAGTCCTGGCTGTCCGTCATCAAGGCCTTCACGTCATTCTTGAGCGCCTCGACGTCAAGCTTCTTGAGCTCTTCCCGATAGTCGAAACCCTGACCCATCGGGTTTGTCTTGGTGTCGTGCTGATGCAGGATGTCGAGATTAAGGGCGTTCGGCCACCAATCCATGACGGTCGTGCCGGTTGCTGTATTGCCGCCGTGCATTACGGGGCATTTACCCGCATTTTTACCAATTGATTGAGACATAACATTCTCCTGTTTGTATGGTTGAAATTATATTTGAGCGTTGTTGACTGATCATTGTGAGCAGCGTCAATAGGCGCTGTTCATAGGATGGTTTTTGACTTGCGCGTTCACTTCTTCCACCGCTGGAACTTCGAATTTCTCTCCAATTGTGGTGCGTTCATTCGATTGCGCATTCATAGTTGTCACTCCTAAATTTGGTACCCGTTTTGCCAAAATAGTTCTTGGAATGAGCCGTTCACTCCATTTTGGGCGTGCCATGTTTTTAATATGACGAGAAGCACTTTCCTTATAACGTGACCTTAGAAATCTACAAAATTGATTAAATAAATATATTAAATTGGTATAATCAATAATAAAGACAACATACATAAAACAGTTCAGAAGTTGTCGAAATTTCATGATACATACAATTTAGTGCGTATTGTTGATGCCGCCATCAAAATAGCTGATTAGGTGACCCGCAACCGTCTCAAGGTGGCTGCACCCCCCTTTGCACTGATATCTGTCAGGTTATGCAATCTCAATTCATTCGGCGCTTCTGGAGACGAATGGTCTGGTTCTCAAAATCAGCGCAGTGCTGCATAGGGTAATGGCCAGATGATCGTTTTTCAGACGGCAACAAGCACTGTGTGTGTTGTCACGCCCGGGAGGCGGACGGGGTCAATTAAATGCCGAGTGGGAATCGTTGGTGAAGGCCCCGGTTCGTGTCTGTTCGTGTAAGTCTTGCGGTCCGAATAACCGGACCCCTAGGCGGATCAGCAGAGACAGGACCGACATCAGCAGTAAAACCGGCCCCAGCACAATAAACGATTTGATGAACCAACGGCTTCCGATCCCCGTCGCAACGGCAGTCGTTTCATTGGTCACCCAGGCCGTCGCCAGAAACTCTGCGCCGAAATAGATCATGACACAAAGAAATGGCAGCATCAGCACAAGGCCGCCAACCAGATCGATCCACAAACGGCCCTTGACCCCTAAACGTGGTCGGAAAATATCAAGTCGGACATGGGCGTTGTAGGCGTAGGCGTAAGCCATGGCGAGGAGGAAAATGATGGCATGCAAATGCCACTCGGCGTCCTGAAGAACCGGCGAGTTCATAAAATAATGCAAATCGTTCTCGATAATAAACGGCAGCTTTCGCAGGAATTTGCGTGAGACGGCATCAAACAAAATGATTCCGATGAGCGGCAGCATGAGCCACGCACTAACCCGGCCCAACCAAATGATCGGCATTTCAAATGCATTGGCCATTTTAAGAAGGAACTGAGCAGGCCGTGGAGATTGATGTTCTGACAATTGATAACCCTTCTAGTCGAACAACATATGAGGAAGCCAAAGCGCAATTTGCGGCCAGGCCGTTATCATGATGACACAGGTCATCTGCAGGATAACAAAGGGAATAATGCCGATGTAAATCTGACGCATGGTGATGGACTGTGGCGCGACGCCCTTGATGTAGAACAGCGCCAACCCCATGGGCGGTGTCAGAAACGAGGTTTGCAGGGTGATAGCGACCAGCACGGCAAACCAGTAAACCACATCGGCCTGAGCCAGATGATGGCCAAAATCGAGCGGAATGATCAAAGGAGCAAACACCGGGATGATGATCAGCAGGATTTCGAGGACATCAAAGAAAAAACCCATAATGAAGATCATCAGGATGGCCACCGACAGGATACCCCAATGACCGAGCTCTGCCTGATTAACAAAAGACAGGATCAGTTCATCACCACCAAGCACCCGGAACACATAAGAAAAGCAGGTGGCGCCGATATAGAGAAAGAAAATCATTCCAATCATCATGGCGCTGCGTTGCAGACTGTCGCGCAGGGTGACAAAAGTTAGCTTGCCCCGACTGGCGGCTAACAAAAGAGCACCGCCAGCACCAACGGCGGCGGATTCCGTGATCGTCACAAAACCGGTCAGGATGGAGCCCATAACCATGGTGATGAGGAGAACCGGCGGCAATACACCGCGCACCAAGATGGCGATAAATTCGCTCAGGGGCATGGGGTGTTCACGTGGTGATAGCTTGGGTGCAGCCTCGGGTACGAGAAACGTGTAGACGATAATGTAGATCAGATAGAGCACTGATAACAGGATTCCGGGATAAAGGGCGGCGGCGAACAGGTTGCCCACCGACATGGGCAAGAGCTCCGCCAGAAAGACCAGCAGGATGCTGGGCGGTATGAGAATGCCGAGCGTTGAAGCGGCAGCGATGGTGCCGAGCGCCAGGGGCGGGCTATAACCGGCTTTCAACATGGTTGGCAAGGCAATGAGGGTGAGCACAACAACAGAAGCGCCAACTACGCCGGTGATGGCGGCAAAAATCATGCCCATGAGAGTCACTGACAGAGCCATGCCGCCGGGTACTCGCCGCAGAAGAATCTGCAGTGTTTCCAGCAGGTCCTTGGCAATTTCAGAGCGTTCCAGAATAACGCCCATAAAGACAAACAGGGGCACGGCAATGATTTGCAGGTTTTCTGCGACATACCAGACCCGTGGCACGAAATTGAAAAACTCAACAAAGGAAAACACGTCAAGCTGCAGGCCTATCAATCCAAAAAGGATGGAAATGCCGGCCAGAATAAAGCCGATGGGATAGCTCGTGAAAACGAGGACTAGCAGGGCGATAAACATCAGGAGCGGGAGATAGTCAGCGATCATGAGATACCTGTCGGCGCAGCAACCGGGTTGGGCTGCTGCGCCGCAGCCAATTTCGGGATGGCTATTCAGAAGAGATTAGTCGAAGGAGAACCCCATGGTGCGGGCCTGATAATAGAGCCCCCCATCCTGAACGATCAGGAACTTCGCCAGTTTGTCGCCCTCATTACGGTGAGTGTGATAGGAGGTCGGTGGGGTCAGGGTGGTCGCCCAAGGCGTCCAGTCCTTGCGCACGCCATCGACCACGGAATAACAATTTTCGCCCTGCACAACCAGAGTCACAGCCACTGAATTATGGCGATGGGCGCGCTGGGCTTCGCCGGGCGGCAAGGTGTTCATTGCGAGCGTCATGGTTGGCGTGATGTTGCGGCGCTCCTGTTGTTTTTCGGAAGAAAAGATAACGGCGATGCCTTCCGTGACCGATCCGCGGTCGGCGGCGTAAACCTGCTCGATCTGACGGTCAATTTCGGCTGCCGGATAATGGACAAAATCGATAGCGCGCTCTGCCGCCGTTTGGGGTTGCGCGTTTTCAAACGCCATTTGTGGTTCGTTGGTGACAACCCAGAGAATGGCATCGCCGGATATGGCCTGAAGGGTAGCGGGCGCGCCACCGGGAATAAGGAACACATCACCCGCATTCCAGGAGATGGTTTGTTCTTCAAACTGGGTGGTGCCCGCCCCTTTAATTACATACCAAATGGAACCGGCCGTATTGAACGTACCGTCCAGTTTCTCGCCTTCATTGATCCGCGCATAGCGGGCCAGGAGCAGGGGAGTCGTTGCGGGAGTGGGGTTGTTGAGTTCACCGGAAATATCGCAGGCCACGTAACCGGTTTTTGCATCTGTAGCCTGCACGGCTTCGATTTCTGTCGCAAAGACTTTATCAGGAACCGGACTTAAAACGATATTAAAAGCGTTGCCGGAATTAAAAAACCGGGCACGCTCGGCAACGCTGCTTTGCGGCGCATGGGGTTTTTGAACCGCCATGTCTGCTAATGAGTTTGCAGTGATTTCATTTGGCATTTTTATCTCCCTGAATTTTTTTAACTTTAGCATATTTGTAAATTCGATACTACTTGGCTGTTTCAGGCCGATTGGCTGTTGCAGATGAGGTATATAATTCTGCCAATAATCTTGCCTGAACCATTGAACTGCGTCAAAATTTCCGAATTGATGGTTTTGATTATTTGATATGTGGAGTCCCACTGCCTTTTTCTGGATGGGGTGTCCGGAAAATGAGCTGCGGTAATCATGGCGTCCGTTCAGCTGAAAGGTGTCGTTGATTTGTCTTCCCCGCTTTTTGCCCTGAATCAATTGCGTTGTTTCATAGCTGTAGCCAATGAGCTGAACTTTCGACGCGCTGCTGCACGCATCAATATGACCCAGCCTCCGTTGACCCGGCAAATCCAATTGCTTGAACATGCTCTGAATGTTCGGCTTTTTGATCGCAATAAACGATCTGTCCGGCTGACATCGGCGGGCATAGCCTTTTTACCCTATGCCATTGATCTGTTGAAACGTGCGGAAGAGGCGTCAATGTCGGCGCGCATGGCCGACCGCGGTGAAGCGGGCTCGATTTCTCTCGGTTTTGTGCCGTTTACGGCGATTGAATACATTCCCCGGATCGTCTCGAAATTAAGTGCCGAACTGCCGGGTGTTCAATTGGTGTTGAAGGAACTGATGAGTTTCGAGCAGGTTGAGGAGTTGTCAACGGGGCGGCTTGATCTCGGGATTACCCGTTTGCCCCGGTCCCAAAGCACAATTCAGTTTCGCCGTTTGGTAAGTGAACCTTATTTGCTGGCGGTTCACCGTGACCATCCACTCGCGTCAATGGATCGACTGACCCTAAAACATCTCGATGGTGTTGATTTTATCATGTATGGCGCGGATGTGGGACGTTACAGTTTCGAGGTGCTTTCCGGCCTGTTTACGTCGGCCGGGGTCCGGCCCAACTACGTCCAGTATGTGAGCCAACCGCATTCGTTTCTGGGGTTGGTCAACGCAAGCATCGGCGTTGCTCTGATTCCTGCATCGGCTGGTGGTTTCCGGCTTGATAATGTGATTTTCAAAGAGATTGAACTGTCGGCGGATACGCGCTCGGAAATATGTTTGGCCTTTGGTGAAGAACGAGCCACGCCCCTGCGCGATAATGTAGCCGCCCTGATTTCAGAAGCCCTGTGCGATCTGGATCATTATGTCCAACCGGAATGATACGAATTCTCTATCAGTGTGTTAACGAATTGGATTAGACAGCCAGACCCGAGGCTTGTAGGTAGTTCGGGTGTGGTTTGATTGTCAATATTTCGCCTCTCTTCACATTATCGCTCACAATAAATGGCTATTAAAAAGCCATAACCTTCCCGTGCGGTAATTGAGAGGCATAGAAAAACCGGCACGCGATTCAATAATATAGGAACAAATAATGTTATCACCTGAAGAACTCAAACACGCCCTGGGCGCTGGCCTGCTTTCGTTTCCGGTTACGCCGTTTACTGCCGAAGACCATTTCAATTCGGATGCCTATCAAAAGCACGTCGGTTGGTTGTCGGATTTTGATGCGACCGTGCTCTTTGCTGCTGGTGGAACGGGTGAGTTCTTCTCATTGGCCCCGGATGAAGTCGTTGAAGTGGTGCGTTCCGCAAAAAGCGTTTCCGGTAATACCCCTATTGTTTCCGGTTGCGGCTACGGCACGCGCATGGCGTGCGATCTGGCACAGGCGGTGGAAGCGGCCGGAGCTGACGGTATTTTGCTATTGCCCAATTACCTGATTACAGGATCCCAGGAAGGCCTGTACAATCATGTTCTTCAGGTCTGCAAATCCACGTCCATTGGGGTTATTGTCTATAACCGTGACAACGCGATCCTGAGAGAAGATACCGTTGCGCGGCTGGTTGATGCGTGCCCGAACCTGGTTGGTTTCAAAGACGGGTCGGGGGATATTGAATTGGTGCGACAAATCACTGCGACGCTTGGTGACCGGCTAACTTATGTTGGCGGTATGCCGACCCATGAGCTTTTTGCCCAGGCTTATTATGGGGCCGGGGTGACGACTTATTCATCCGCCGTGTTTAATTTTGTCCCGCAGTTGGCGCTAAAATTCTTCGCCGCCATTCAGGCGAAAGACAATGCGGCTTGCGAGAAAATTCTCAAGGATTTCTTCTATCCATTTATCAAGATTCGCAACCGTGAGAAGGGTTATGCCGTCTCTGCGATCAAGGCTGGCGTTGATTTGTGTGGATACAACACCGGCTCCGTAAGGTCCCCCTTATCGGACCTGACCGGTGAAGAGCGCGAAATGCTGCAGGATTTGATTCGTCAAAACAGTTAGAAACGAATCAGAGGCCGGGGTGTTTGTATAGGCATTCACGGCAATCGCTTTGAAGATGCGACAGGTCTTTCCTAACGCCGGTTTGGGCAGTATCTTGCTGTGCAATTGTCATACTTTATAAGAGACCCTAGCAGGAGAGAGATAAGAAATTCATGTCTGAAAAAGCATTTGCCGGCCTGTGGCCGGTTGTACCGACTCCTTTCAACACCGATGGTTCGGTCGATTATGAAGGTCAGAAGCGTGTCCTGGACTGCATGATCGATCAGGGTTCGGACGGACTGTGTATTCTGGCGAACTATTCCGAACAATTCGTTTTGTCTGATGACGAGCGCAAGGAACTGACCCGTCTCAGTATTGAACATGTGGCCGGGCGCGTCCCGGTAATGGTGACCTGTTCACATTTCTCGACCCAGATTGTTGAAGATCGTTGTCGTTATGCGGCGGAACTGGGCGCTGCCATCATCATGCTGATGCCCCCCTATCACGGGACAGGTTTGCGGGCCAGCGAACAGGGAATGATCGAACATTATGCGCGGGCTGCCGATGCAGCAGGGATTCCGATCATGGTGCAGGATGCACCCTTATCAGGTGTGCAGATGACTGTGCCCTTATTGGCGCGTATGGCGAAAGAAATTCCATTGCTGCAGTATTTCAAGATTGAGATGCCGCAAACAGCGGCCAAACTGAAAGCTCTGATTGCCGCCGGTGGGGATGATATTATCGGGCCGTTCGACGGGGAAGAGGCCATTACCCTTATGGCCGACCTGGACGCGGGTGCGACAGGCAGTATGAGTTCAGGACTATTGTGTGAACAGTTAAAACCGATCCTGGAGCATTTTGCTGCGGGCGATCGGGACAAGGCGGAAGCCCAGTACAACCGGGTCTTGCCTTTGGTGAATTTCGAAAACCGGCAATGCGGTTTCCGGGCCTGTAAAACCGCCATGATGCACGGTGGCGTTATCAAGTCCGACTTCGTCCGCCACCCGACGGAACCCTTGCCCAAAGAGACCGCCGACACGTTGATCCGCATGGCGAAAAACCTGGATCTGCTCTCGGTGCGTTGGGGGCTTTAAAAAACGATTTCTGAAATGCTGCGGATCAGGCCCCGCAGCATTTCTTGTATTTTTTGCCAGATCCGCAGGGGCAGGGGTCATTACGACCGACTTTTTCGACCCGCCGCTGCGCTTCCTTGGGGTTCATGACACAGTCGTCAAATACCCATTTGCCGTCTTCACGAATGAAGTGAGCCAGTTCGTGATGAATGACCTGCTGGCCCTGTTCGCGGTACTTGGCGACAAACTCCACCGAACCGGTTTGATCCTTTTCACCACCTTCCGCAGTTTTACGGATTTCAAGCCCCAGCCATTTGGCCTGGCCCGCGCCTTTTTCAAACTCTTCCACATTAAAATCATCTTTCTGGCGGGCTGATAGGGTGTCGGCCAGATACTGTCCTTTGCCGAGGGCAAAGGCGGAATAACGCGATTTCATCAGGCTCAAGGCGGTTGGCGCAGGCATTCCGTCGATATAACGGCCGCAACAATCAGCGAGGGGAAGGGCAGAGCCGCAGGGGCATTCAGTCATCAGTCAGTCGTCCTATCGAATTCAAGCTGTGGGTTGTTTAAAAAAATAACGATAAAAGAGGGGCTCGGGTATGGCACGGATAATCTGATTAAGCACCATGGTTACGATTACCGCCATGGCAATTCGTGCAAACAAAATGCCGCTAATGTGCCCGCCCAGAATGAGGGCAAACAGGGTGTCTTCAATCAGGCCATGGCAGAGCGACATAAAAAGCAGCGACAGGAAAACTGTGCGATGACCGAGCTTGCCCGACTTGGCTTCCCGTACAATCAAGCCGCCGCCAAAGGTCATGCCGAGCAAAACCCCGGTCATGGTGATGGATGTTGCTTCGCTTGAAATACCCATAAGACCGAGAAAAGGCGATAAGGCTTTTGTAATGACGCGGGTTGCTCCCGACGCGTCACAGAGGCGTAATACATAAATGAGAAACAGGATGATCCAGAAGATATAAAACAGCGACAAGGCCGCGTTTTGGGCCCAGGGCAACCAAGGGGCATCAATCAGAGTGTCCGGCGCCCAGACGATGCTCAACGGCTGCTGAAGAACATTTAAAAATTCATAGATCAGATACAACAGCCAGCCAAGGAGGAAAGAGACAATAAGCCGAATAAGGGTTGCCAGAACTATGCGGACGCCGGCCCGCTGGGCGATCTGCTGCTCGATGGGTAAGGCATGAGCCGCGACCATGATGGCGGTGAGCACGGTGGCCTGGGCAACAGTCATATCCAGGCTGGCAACCATGGATACGAGCACTGCAGCACCGCCGTACAGGCCCGCGAACAAGGTGACCACCAACACGAGGCTAACTTCGGAAGGTAAGCCAATCAGGGACATGACTGGTGCCATGAAGTTAGCCATCTCTATGTGGAGGTCAAATCCGATACCGATCCGGACAACAATCAGCACCGGCACAATGATCTTGAGCAGCGTCCAATAGATGCTCAGGGAATCCGTAAAGCCGCTCCATAGAAAAAGTCCGGTACGTTGAAGCATGGCCAGTGAGATCATTCAGTTAAGGAAACAGGGCAGGGCAAATATCTGGCAAAAGACCTATGGTTTTTCGTCGCTAGAGGCAAGGTTTTTACGACCTTATTTGACGCCTTGGACAGTCTGGTTTCGTTTCTGATTATCGAGTTGACCTGCTATGTTGTTGCTCGGTGAAAAAAGTCAGGTCTTACCTGACCCTGAATTGAATATATTCAAATCAAAGGTTGACTTCATCATAATGTGCCCTATGTATCACTCACGTATTGTATTTGTTAAGTGTTACATGAATAACCGGTTAGCCGGTTAGCTTATTTATCCCCTGACATTATGAACGATAAACGAACCGGGCCTGCACCTGACGTGTGGCCCCGGACAACCCCTGTTAGAGGAAAAATATTATGGCTAACGGTATAGTAAAATGGTTCAACCCGACTAAGGGTTTTGGTTTCATCGAGCCGACAGACGGTTCCAACGATGTTTTCGTACACATTTCCGCTGTCGAGCGCGCGGGTTTGAGTTCACTGAATGAAGGCCAAAAGCTTTCTTATGAAGTTCAGGCCGGACAGAACGGAAAGTCTTCCGCAGAAAACCTGTCAGTTACCGACTAATCAAGTGAAACCCGTCTCCTGCTCAATGGGCTGGAGACGGCTTTCATTGCGACCTTCCGGCAGCGCCGAATAACGACAGGTGAAATGGTTTCCCTGAACCTCAAACAAGGAATTTTCCAATGTTTAAGTCGGGTAAATCAAAAGCCGAAGCGCAGTTTGCTAAAATCCAAAAGAAAAGCGATCAAGCTTTAAACAACATAAAAAATGAAAAAATAAAAAGAGCAGAGCATGGCGCCAGTCTTAAAGCACTGCGCCTTGCCAAAGCGGTGAGCGACCAAAAGGTCGCAAAAGCCAGCAAGTAAAAAATATCGATCTGTATATTGTCAGGCGTTTGCATTCAAATGATGCAAACAACACCCTGATATTGCATTAACACCCATTTCACAGCATCTGCGGCCGGGCGTCGGTTCGACCCGAATGACCTCAAATCAATATGGTCAGGTCACAAAATCTTAATAGCCAGCTGCTAAAGTTTACATACAACGAACAATTCCGATGGCGCATTTGGAAGCCTGAAGGCACCGGCCATCGGTCAATAAAATTAGGATATAAGATGAATAAAGAACAAATTTTTTTGGTCAGATATGGTTTGCACAACTTTGTTTCCTGCAAAATACAAAGCGGAAGAAGTATTTTCTTTTTTACGCGTCAGGAAAGCCAAAACATGATCTGCCATGCCAAAGATCTCATAAAAGAAACATTTGGTGAAATCGTGCTGGCGCAACCGGTCTAGATTGAAACCTGCAAAAAGAAAGATGGGGCGGATAAGGCCCTGAAACCACTAATTTCCATAGCCTAGCGTTTACACCCCTTCACACGTTGATGGGGTGAGTTTTATTGTAGTCATGTCGAAAGATGACTACGATCAAAGATTGGTTTTGGTCAGTAAAGGTAAAACAGACCCTATATGCTTAATCACTTTCGAGATTCGAGTGAGGCTTCAGGCCTGATTGTTGCTATAACTTTCATGGTCGTCGCTACGATTGTCCTGCTAACGCTGACCCTGAGTCCTGACTCACGAACCAATACTGTCGCCGTTATTTTCCCCTTTGGTGTATCAGCCGACAAAACGTTTCATGCAACTGTGGATCTGGGAGGCAATCCGATAGCGTCTTCTGAGTCCGGCAATATAATTGTTGCTAACTTTTCAAAAATTCCTGGGTTCATAGAACTTTGGAATAACGGAGCTCTTATGGCGATAAACCCGCTTGCCGCTTTGGGTTGTTCACCGATAGACCGAAATAACCTATTTGCACGGAGAGACTCGTGAACGCACTATTAAACATCCGCAGCACCGCATCGAAAACACTGGTTCCTTTTCTGTTTTTGAACGTTCTGCTCGTTTATGGATCTTCATTTCTGTCTGGAAACCCCTGGATGACGGCGACGATCACCTCAGGTGTTTTTGCTCTTATTCCTGCCCTGTTCTGGCGGCTGAATCCAACCAGCGCGGCGACCCGGTATACGGTTGCCATTTCACTCATGCTTATGCCTTCGCTTCTCGTTTATATGTTGCGGGGGCATTCCTGGCAGATAGATGCCCATATGTACTATTTTGCTGCATTAGCGGTGACGATGCTTTTTTGTGACTGGAAGACGATCATCATCGCGACAGTCGTCGTTGCCGTACATCATATTGCCTTGAATTTTCTGCTGCCAGCCTGGATTTTTCCTGACGGAACCGATTTTTTCCGGGTTGTTGTTCATGCTGTTGTGGTCATCTTGGAGGCGGCGGCCCTTGTTGCCTTGGCTGCCCGCTTGGAAAGCACCTTTGTTACGGCTGAAAATGCCGTGCAGGAGGCTGAAGAGGCACAGGAAACTGCGCAGCGACTTTCAGAAGAGCAAAAGGCTGCCGAGAAACAAAGTCTGATCAATCAAAAGAGATCACGCACTGAAACGGCTGACCAGTTTGAAAAAGACGTCGCCTCCTTGATTGGTGATGTCACCACGGCCATTGATCAAATGCAAACGCAAACATCTTCAATTGGTCAATCATCAAAAGCCGGCGAAGAACGTGCTTCTCGAGCCTCTTCCATTTCCATGAGTGCCAATGAAAACGTTCAGGCGGTTTCTGCCGCGATCCATCAGCTGAGTGCATCCATTTCGCAAATCAGCGAGCAAATAACTGTCTCGGCCGAAAACAGCCGACGAGCGGTGGATGAGGTGAATAACACAAGCGGCCGCGTTCAAAACCTCGATGAGGCTGCGCAGAAGATTGGCGAAGTCGTCAATCTCATCGCCGATATTGCTGAGCAGACCAATCTGCTCGCTCTAAATGCGACGATTGAGGCCGCGAGAGCCGGTGAAGCCGGAAAAGGTTTTGCTGTAGTTGCCTCTGAAGTCAAAAACTTGGCCAATCAGACTGCAAAAGCAACAGAAGAAATCGGCAATCAGATTTCCAATATTCAGTCGGCGACAAGCGATGCAGTTGGTGCGATCAACGGAATCAATTCGATTATTCAGGAAATAGATGAGATATCCGGTGCCATTGCAGGGGCTGTTGAAGAGCAAAATTCGGCAACCCAGGAAATTTCACGCAGCGTCATTGCGGCATCACAAGGTACTGAGGACGTGAAGCAGGAAGTGGAAGAAATAGCAAAATCTTCCCATGAAGCCAGTCAGGCCACAAATGATTTATCGACAGCCTATCAAGATCTTCAAGCCAAGGCTCTGTCGCTTAAATCGGACGTAGACAAATTCATCAGTGGTATTCGCTCCTCCTGAGTTCGGTGTAACAACAATCGGTTGAACAAATTTTGCAGCATCCCTGTGTTTGACGGGCGGCATATGCATGTTAACAGTATGTGGCTCGTCTTTAACCGTTTGGGGCGCATGTCATGCGAAACGATCAAACTTACCAATACGATTTCCGAAGTGACACCGTCACCCGTCCGTGCGCAGGTATGCGTAAGGCCATGGCCGACGCAATTGTCGGTGATGATGTTTACGGTGATGACCCCACGGTCAACCAGCTTGAGGCTGTCATGGCGGAGCGCTTGGGTAAAGATAAGGCGCTTTTTCTGTCATCGGGAACACAATCCAACTTAACGGCTCTGATGGCGCATTGTGGACGCGGCGATGAATATATCGTTGGCCAGATGCAGCATACATATCGTTGGGAAGCCGGTGGCGCCGCTGTATTGGGCAGCATCCAGCCGCAACCGATCATCAATCAGCCGGACGGAACGCTGGCTCTGGAAGATATTGAGGCGGCTATCAAACCCAATGATTCCCATTACGCCATGAGCCGTTTGCTGGCGCTGGAAAATACGATTGGCGGCAAGGTTATTCCCATGTCGTATATCCATGCGGCAACTACGCTGGCCCGAAAGCATGGCTTGTCCTGTCACCTGGATGGGGCGCGGGCCTTTAACGCGGTAATCGCCCTTGGCATTGGTATTGAAGAACTGGCGGCGCCATTTGATACGGTTTCTATCTGTTTGTCGAAAGGTCTGGGTGCGCCGGTCGGTTCAGTTCTCGTCGGTAATGCGGATTTGATTGACCGGGCCCGGCGTATCCGCAAGATGCTGGGAGGTGGCATGCGTCAGGCCGGGCTTTTGGCGGCGGCCGGACTTTATGCCATTGAACATAATGTGGAGCGGCTGGCGGAAGATCATGCCAACGCAAAAAAGTTAGCTCAAGGGTTAGCGAAACTGCCTGGGCTTCATGTTGCTGAGCCGGATACCAATATCATTTTTGTGGAAATGGATGAGGCGATGACGCCGTCATTCAAAGATCACATTGAAGCCGGCGGCATTGGTGTAAACACAACCTACAACAACCAACGCTGGGTGACGCACAAGGATGTGGATGGAGACTCCATTGATGCCGTTCTTCGTTATCTGAACAGATAATGCCTGTTGCGGCCTGAAAAAAACGCCCCGCAAAATATCATGTGCGGGTAAAACACGGTTGTCACAGGCTTGGAGATAGAAAGTGTAGCGGTTAGATATACAGGATTCTGTCTATATATCTGGTTTAACCGACCGCCCGACATTTGGCAGGGTATCCCATAACCAGGAAATAAAGTTTCGGACTTTTGTTGAACGCAGACGCTGATAGGGACAGACGATCCAGTGCTGCCTTATTTGAAGCGGTTGGGATTCTGCAATTGCCGGAATTAATTTGCCGGTTGCGATTTCCTGGTGGGCGAGAAAAGTGCTTTCAAGGGCTATTCCCATTCCCTGTTTTGCCGCTTCAATGGATAAAAACGACCGGTCGAAGCGTAAGGATTCTGGCTCCTGGTCCGGACGAAAACTGTTTTTCTGAAACCAGTGATTCCATGAAAAAGGAGACTTCTCGGATGAAATCAGCGTTTTTCCGGTAATATCAGACAGCGCAATCGGACCGTTTTTCTGATAGTCGGGACTGCACAGCGGTGTGATGGTTTCTTCCATCAGGGGATAGGAAAACAAACTTGGCCATGTCCCGGTACCTGAGCGGATATCCAGATCAAAGCCGGACCAGTCGAATTCCAGAAATTCGTTAACGGCATCGACGCGCAGTTCGATATCCGGATGCAGCCGCCGATAATCCTTAATCTGATAGATCAGCCACTTGGCGGTTAATGACGGGGGGGTGCGAATTGCCAGTGCGCTGTGGCTCGGGGCAGGTTCCATGCGATGCAGGGCGTTATCGATTTCATTAAAGGCACCGAAAATCTGGTTGAACAAACGGTCTCCGGCTTCTGACAGGACCATGGGTCGTTTGCTGCGCTGAAAGAGCTGGCGCTGCAAATAGTTCTCCAACCATTTGATCTGCTGGCTGACGGCGGAGGATGAAACACCAAGCTCCTGAGCGGCGCGGGCCATGGAGGAATGGCGGGCGGTCGCTTCAAATGCCGAAAGGGCGCGTAGGGGAACAGGAGAAACCATAGTTTAGTTTAGCTATACTAAACTAAAAATGAAGCTATTTTAATTTTATTGGCGTGCCGAATTCCCTAAGCTGACGCAAGAGGACACCAATAATGACAACAGGGCGGCAAATGACAAACGACAAACCGGAGATCGGTTTCATAGGGCTTGGGATCATGGGCGGCCCCATGGCCAAGAATTTATTGGCTGCGGGGTATTCCCTGCATGTCTGTGACCGTGATGACAAGGCGCTTAAGGAATTATCTGACGCCGGCGCAACGGTGGCCTTTTCTGGCGAAGCGGTGGCCATGAATGCGGAGATTGTCATTCTCATGGTGCCGGACACACCCCATGTGGCGGAGGTCCTGTTTGGTGATGAGGGGGTTGCGGCCGGTCTCAGCGCTGGTCAGCTTGTGATCGATATGAGTTCGATTTCACCGGGAGCGACAGTCGATTTCGCAAGGCGTGTGAATGAACTGGACTGTGATTATCTGGATGCGCCGGTTTCAGGCGGTGCGGCGCGGGCGATTTCCGGAGAGTTGAGCATAATGGTCGGCGGACCGCGCGTTGCTTTCGAGCGGGCAAAGCCAATCCTTGAGGTGATGGGGGGAACCGTTACGCTGATCGGTGAACGCAATGGCGACGGTCAGGTTTGTAAGGTCGCCAACCAAATTCTGGTGGGGACTATGGTCAGTGGTGTTGCAGAAGCGTTATTGTTTGCGTCGAAAGCCGGAGCGGATGCACAAAATGTCCGTGAGGCTCTGATGGGCGGTGCCGTAAAATCATTGATACTGGAAAACCATGGGCAACGGATGATTGATCGAAATTTTGATGCCTCTTTCCGCGCCGAACTGCAGCGTAAGGACTTAGGCCTGGCTGTCGAAGCCTGTAAAGAGCTTGGACTTTACTTGCCGGGTGCAACAGCGTCCTGGCAGCTATTCAATGCCTGTATCGCCGGCGGTGACGGCGGTGAAGATCATATTGCCGTCCTGAAAACACTGGAAAAAATGGCGGGCTTTGAATTGGGAGAGAAAAAATGAAACCACGCATGAGGTACCGAGGAATGCCTTTGTTATAGCAGGTACATGGTCATTTCCCGACTGGGCACATAATAAACGAAATTGAGAACTGGAGTTTGAACAATGACTGCGAGTAAACCGACTCTTGGATTTATCGGCCTCGGCCTGATGGGGCAGGGTTTCACAAAGCGTCTGGTGGCTGATGCGTATCAGGTGACAGGCTACGATCTCGACTCAAACAAAGTGGAGCAGGCGGCCCGACATGGGGTGCAGGCGGCGGCCTCTCCTTCAGAAGTTGCTGCGAACAGTGATATTGTTCTGGTTTGCGTCACATCAACGGATTGTGTCGAACAGGTGGTTTTTGGGAGCGACGGCGTCGCCAGCACAGCAAAAACCGGGTCGGTCCTTGTTGACCACTCAACCTCTATTGTCAGCGAAACCAAATCGATGGCCGACATTCTCAAAAAAGAAACAGGAATGGGCTGGGTAGACGCGCCTGTTTCGGGTGGCCCTGAAGGTGCCGAGGCGGGGACATTGGCCATCATGGCAGGTGGAGATGAAGACGATGTCGCCAAGATTATGCCGGTTATGCAAGCCGTGTCATCTGCGTTTACGGTGTTTGGTCCAGTAGGTTCAGGGCAGGTCGCAAAGATGGTCAACCAGATTTTGGTCCTCAATAATTATGCGGTAATTGCAGAAGCACTCGCCCTGGCGGAAGCGGGGGGCATTGACGCCTCTAAAATTCCGGCGGCCCTGGCCACTGGTCATGCCGGATCAAACCTGCTGAACATGGCGTTCCCGCGCATGATCGCGCGTGATTTTGCGCCAAAAGGCTATGCCCGTCAGATACTGAAAGACCTGGATATGCTGCACGATCTGGCAAAAGGGTTGAATTCTCCGACGCCTATGTCGAGCCAGACCGCATCGCTTTATCGGATTTTGAATTCGAAAGGCCATGCCGAACTTGACGGAATGGCAATCCTGAAGCTGTTCGATCAAAACGATACTGTATAGGTACAATTTATGGACAATCTGCCGATCATTGATGCCCACCATCACTTTTGGGATTTAAAACAGAATAAAAACCCCTGGCTGTGCGGTGAAACCCTCAAGAGTTTTCGTTATGGGGATTACTCATCCATCCGCAAAAATTTTCTAGTGGAAGATTTTAAACGGGTTTCAGCCAATCAGAATGTGGTGAAAACCGTGCATATGGAAGCGGAATGGGAAACATCAGATCCTGTAGGGGAAACCGAATGGTTGATGGGACTGCATGACCAGACCGGATATCCGCATGCGATTATTGGTCAGGCCTGGTTTGATCGGGATGATGTTGAACAGGTTCTGGCCGGTCATGCGGCCTATCCTCTGGTCCGAAGCGTCCGACAAAAACCAAAGGCGAGCGCATCGCCTGATGATTATAAGCCAGGTTTACCTGGCTCCATGGCAGACCCGGTCTTTCGTACCGGTTTTCGACATCTAAAGCGATACGGTTTACACTATGATCTGCAAACCGTTTGGTGGCATTTGGGTGAGGCGGCAGATTTGGCCCGCGATTTTCCAGACACAACAATCATCGTCAACCACACTGGAGTGCCATCCGACCGTTCGGTAAAAGGTCTGGCGGGCTGGCGTGAGGCGATGGAAACCGTTGCTGCTGAGCCCAATACGGCGGTTAAGATTTCCGGCATTTGTGTGCCCGATCACCGTTGGACTCCCGATCTTAACAGCGAAATTGTGATAGAAACGATCCGTATGTTTGGTGTGGAGCGCTGTATGTTTGCTTCGAATTTTCCTGTGGATGGTATCTGGGCGACCTATGACGAAATTTTTGACGGCTTTAAGTCAATAACCAGAGACTACAGCGATACCGATCGCCGCAAACTCTTTCATGACAATGCGATAAAATATTATCGACCGGTGTAATGCGCCGGGGCGATTTTTAATGTTCAGAATAAATTGAGCTTTGTGTCGGCTGATTGATATGCGCGGGCTTATAAATCAACACAGGCAACTACCTGATTGCCATTCCCAAGATAAGTCATCTCCGAGAATGCGAGGGACTTTGACAAGGCAATTCCGCGTCCATGGACACCTTGATTTTTCTGGAACTCATAATATTTCTCAGGTTGGAAACCCCGTCCGCAATCACTTATTTTGAATTTTACCTTTTTGTCGTCCCGCTCAACTTCGACGATGACATATTTCGACACATTTTCAGGCAGTGCCAACCGCCTTTCAATTTCATTCGGCCATTGACCTGAAACCAGCAAGTCCGTTTTCAGATCATATCCGATGCCTAAATTTCCATGTTCGATCGCATTCACTATCAATTCCGTTAAACCGAGTAATGTCTGTGTCGGGTCAGGGCATATTTTGGCAAGAGATTTTGAAACTTTTTTGGCTTCATCCAAAGTGCGAACCTTGAAGGTCGCTTGTTTCAGCAATGCGCCTGGCAAAGCCGAATCTATCCAGGATTCCGCTACTTCGGTATAATGCTTAATTAGGGCGTCAGGGGATTCATAAACACCGACGGCATATTCACTGGTGCCGGTTTTTTCGCCAAAAAGATTGCGGAGCTTATCTTCAAATAAAGCTGTTTGGCGGATCGATATATCGATTTTGGATTTTACGGTTGCGATGAGCAATTCGGATTTAACCGGTTTTGTTAAATATCCATCAACGCCCAAACGAAGACTTTCAATGATGTCTTTTTCACCGGAGAGAGCGGTCAGGAAGACAAATGGAATCCCGGCATGAGTGGGGCTGATATTGCGTAGCGCAGTCATTAAACTGATGCCGTTCATTTTTGGCATCATTATATCGGAGAGAATAAGATCTGGCAGAGATTCCCGACACTTTTCCAACGCCTCTTCGCCGTTGGTCGCTTCAAAGGTTTCAAAACCGGCTTTCTTTAGGTGAGCGATTAGAATACGGCGGAGGTCCTCTTCATCTTCGACAACTAATATATTTGGCATGAAAATCTCCGGTACTCTTCTTTATGTGCGCATCGTTTTCCTCTACACAAACCAGGGTTTGCTGATCGCTCTATACTTGGATTGACAGATATTCATCCATCTTTCCCGCTCTTAAATTTGTTAGAATGTGTTCAGATGGATTAACAAAATTGATGTTAATCTTCGACTGTTCTGCCGCATCCTTCCATAAAATTAACATGCCGAGTCCCATTGAATCGATGAATTTGAGGGAGGACATGTCAATTTGGATAACTTTGGCTGATTGACTCCGAATGAGTGTTTCAATTTCTTTTGATTTAGCGTGGTCGTCAAACGTCAATTCGCCCGACAGTGTGATGGAATGCGTTGAAGAATCTGACTTCACTGCATAGTCCATTTTTCACCTCCTTATTTGGCTATTAATATAAGTCGCACGCCGTGAATCTTATGAATTAGAGCTATTATGGTGATCAATTATCTTGTCGTATATTTTCTATACGCTTTTTTTTATCGGCAATAGTCAAATTGTCCGTCAGAAGCAAAATGAAACATACCGTACACATTTCCCATACAATTATATGTAAAATCCTAAGCTTAGCGATTTGCGCCATATTCATGCAACGCGCAGATTTGGGATCATTCATAGGTATTTATATAGGGTCAAATAATGGGAACTTTGGGATTATTTAAGGGGGCGGGAAATCTCAATAAGGAGATGCTCGACCAGATACCGATCAATGTCATGCTGTGTGATCCTAAATCAGCGATCATTACGTATGTAAATTCAACGAGTAAAAGTACATTAGGAAAATTGGCCCATCTCCTTCCTCCTGGCGTTACTCCCGAAAACCTGGTGGGGCAGACGATTGATGTTTTCCACAAAAACCCGGCGCACCAGAGAAATATTCTTTCTGATTCGAACAACCTGCCGCATCAGGCGATTATCCAGTTAGGCGACGAGTATCTGGATTTGCTGATCTCTCCCATCTTTAAAGGGAGCAGCTATGTTGCCGCCATGCTCAGTTGGAGCATTGTTACGGAAAAGGTGAAAGCCGATAGGGAAGCCGCACTGTTGAGGCAAATGCTGGATTTAATGCCGATCAATGTCATCATGTGTGACGCAAAAACACTGGAAATCAATTATATCAACAAAGCCAGCATTGAAACGTTAAAAACGGTGGAACAGTATTTGCCGAATGGCGTCGATCCGGAAAACCTGATGGGCACCTGTATTGATATTTTCCATAAAAAACCCGAACATCAAAGAGCAATGCTTGCCGATCCTTCGAATTTACCACATGAAGCGAAAATCAAATTGGGCCCGGAAACGCTGTCTTTGCGTGTTTCGGCCGTAAACGATAAAGATGGAAATTATATTGGCCCAATGGTTTCCTGGCAGGTTATCTCCCATTTGGTAGCTCTGGCGGATAATTTTGAAAGCACTGTTATCAATGTTGTGGAAACTGTTTCTGCTGCGGCGACTGAATTGCAGGCATCGGCAGAATCGATGGCTTCCATATCTGCGGAAACAAATTCACAGGCCACGACTGTGGCGTCTTCTACAGAAGAATTGTCTGCTTCCATACGTGAAATCTCTGGTCAGGTTAGCACCGCATCAAATACCGCTACTGAAGCTGACCAGGCAGCGACCTCGGCAGGGAAATCGGTTAAGGAACTGGAAGGTATGGCCGGTAAAATTGGTGATGTGGTCAGCCTGATTAATGATATTGCCGAGCAAACCAATCTACTGGCTCTCAATGCCACGATTGAAGCAGCCAGAGCCGGCGATGCTGGCAAGGGGTTTGCGGTTGTGGCTTCGGAAGTCAAAAACCTGGCCAATCAAACGGCAAAGGCTACGGAAGAAATTACAGGACAGGTTTCTGCTATTCAAAATGCTACGTCCGGAACCGTTTCGGATATCAGCAATATTGCCACGCAAGTCAGCCAAATATCAGGCGTGACGACTTCCATTGCCGGAGCTGTTGAAGAGCAGTCTGCGGCAACGGAAGAGGTTGCCCGAAACGTCGAAATGGTGAGTTCCGCATCGCAGGAATCTGGCTCTGTTGCCGGACAGGTGCTGGAAGCGGCGACGGAACTTTCACAACAGTCTGAAGCCATGAAAGAGCACGTGGAACGGTTCCTGGTCCAGGTCAGGCAGACCTTCTAGGCAACGGATAACGATGCTGGGGTCGCTTTGATCGCGTTGTCTGACTAAGGGGTATTACTTTCTGCGTGGCACCAGTCTTGCCAGATGCCGCGAAGTAACTGTGCAAAACCTTCAGCAAAAAGGTCTCCGTCGCAGGCCGGTGACATCGCCATTTGATTTCTTAATCCAGCCCGAAGGTTCCGTAGACGCGTGGTGTCATTGGCCAGGGCGACGGCTCGCCTCACATAGTCCTCATAATCCGTCGCAACCAGCTCGGGAAGGCCGATTGTCGAAAGATGACTTTGGGAATGACGGCTGGCGAACGTCTGCCCAGGTACGGTAATCACAGGCACCCCCATCCACAGGGCTTCATAAGTGGTTAAGCCACCGGAATAGGGGAACGGGTCGAGAGCAATATCCACATCCCCATAACGGGCCAGCAATTCGCCATGTGGCGCAGCCCCTTCGAGGATCAGGCGGTCAGGTTTCAGGCCTTCAGCTTCAAACAGGTTTCTGATGCGTTTTTCTGTGGTGGCTGTATTGATGCCCTTATATTTAATCAGGAGTGTAGAGCTTGGCGTGGCATTGAGAATCCGTGTCCAGACTTGAGCCAGTACGGAATTAATTTTTATTGGATTGCTGAACGAGGCAAAGCTGATTGCGCCCGTCCTGTCATATGGCAAGGGCCCGACATCAGCGGCATATTGGGGCGGTGCATAGCACAGCCAGCCATCAGGCATCCGGAGAATTTTTTCCTGATAAAACGGCTCTTCATTCTTAAGCGTCGAATATCTGTCTGTAATCATATAATCAATGGCGGTCATCCCAGTCGTCGCGACATACCCGGCCCAGGTTACCTGTATAGGCGCAGGTTTTTGAGCGAAAACGAGCAGCCGGTTTCCTGCGGAATGTCCGCTGAGGTCTATTAATATATCAATGTCGTCAGACTGGATCATTTGTACCAGATCATCATCATTGACCTTTAACGTGTCACGCCAGATGTCGGTTGCGGATTTAATTTTATCTGTCAAGTCATCCGGCAGGCGAGCCGAATAGCAGACCGTTTCGATCTGTTCTTTAGGCAGTCCCTGAAGCAGAGGCAGGATAAAATAACCAACCGGATGGCGACCCAAATCAGGAGAGACAAAGCCAATCCGCAAACGCCGGTCAGGGGTTTTGTCATGACCATGGACCGGCCACTCCGGACGATATTTTTGGGCATGGCGTACGTCCCACTGACGGTGCATTTCAAACAGCGTTTTATGGTCGTTCCCAAGCCGATACTGTTCAGTCAAAAGTAGATTGTCATGCGCCGGTATATGGTCGGGTGCTAACGACAGGGCTTTTTCATAATGGGCGATCGCCTGCTCAAGGTCTCCTTGTTCTTTCAGGATGCTGCCAAAGCCCGTCAAAGCAATGACGTAGTCGGGGTTCAGGGCCAAGGCTTTTTCAAAATAGATAACAGCCTCATCAAGTTTGCCGAGCTTCCCGAGGGAGCGTCCCATGTTATAGAGGGCGCTCGTATATTCGGGGTTGAGGGTTAACGCTTTTTGGTAGCATTTGACCGCGTCTTTGTGACGGTCCAGTCCGCCATAGGCATTGCCCAGATTGTAATGAGCATCGGCAAAGTCAGGTTTCAAAGACAAAGCTTTTTGATAACTGGTGATAGCCTCCTCAAGACGGTCCAGTTCCTTGAGAACAATACCCCGGTTGCTGTGAGCTTCGGCGTAATCAGGTTTTGCGATAATGGATCGGGTCAGATATTCGAGAGCTGTTTGTTCGTCATTTTGCTGATGGGCAACAAGACCCAGAAAATGTAGAGCACCAGGTTCATCGGGATGGGTTTTCAGTACGGCCTGATAAATCGCTTTGGCCTCATTCAAACGGCCTGCAGAATGATGCTGTAGGGCCGTGTTGATGATTTGTCCGATGGGTTGAGCAAGAGCAGGTTTTTGACCAGATTTTTTAGCCAGTTTCTGTCGCCGACGTTTTTCGGCCCTATTCATTGTATGTGATTCCCCATTTGACCACCGACTATTCGAAACTTTAACCGACTCAGATATCAAAGAAAAGATAGGCGACTTTCTCATGCTCCTGAGAATTAATCACACATATAAAAACAGGCATGGTGTTTGCATGGCTATACGCATCACAGCGATTTTAGAGGTAGCCATGAACATCGATCACTCTGGAACAATGGAAATTTTTCGAAACAATATGATTGGAAAAGCGGCTGAGGGCGGTCAGGAAACGGCCAGTGATTTTAGCGCAATGCTTGAAGCGGATACTCTGCGTATGAACGTTATGGCAAAACGAAACGCGATTATGACCAATCAGGAACCGCGCTCTGAGCCGATGAATACGGAAGATATCAACTATATTCGGGAGCATGGAATGCAAGCCTACGTGGAAGAACTCCAAAAGAAAAAAATCGAGGAATTGCGCGAAAAAATACTGGCTTCTATGGGCTTTACGGAAGAGTCGCTTTCCGAGATGAACCCTGATCAACGCAATGCGATCGAAGAGATGATCCGTAATGAAATACAAAAACGCCTGCAGACAAATTCCCTGATGAATGGGGATGCGGCGAATGATAACGGCGCATTTCTGAAAACCATGATGGTGATGAATAACGCCTATTCCTTTTTTGAAAACCCGTCTTTGGTTCCAGCAAAAGGCTTTAAGGAATATATGGCGGAGAATGCGGATGCCGGAGGTGCATACGACTTTTTCCGAAGTAACACGGAAGAATCGGACCGGTAATTTTTGCCCAGTTGAGGCCTGAGAGGGCGTTTTATTCCTCTCAGGCCTGTTATCGGTGTTTCTGAACGGGGCTAGGTCTTAGGAAAAACCGTCACTCAGGCTGAACATTACAAATATGATGAAAGCCCCAAAAGCCAGTCCGGCAATCCAGGTCCAGGGCCCGTACATGCGGATTTCATCATCATGTGCATCTTCATCGATCATTTTTAATTCTCCAATCTAAAGAGGTCAGTTGCTCAGAAGTTTCGGCAAGTATAAGGCGACTTCCGGAACGAACATGACCGTAATCAAGCCAATGATCTGCAAACCGATGAACGGGATTACAGAACGGAAGATTTCCTGCAGTGTAACATCCGCCGGAGCAACGGATTTCAGCCAGAAACAGGCCGGTCCGAAGGGGGGGGACAGGAAATAAATCTGGATGTTCATGACAAACAGAACGCCAAACCAGACAGCGGCCCATTCGGGCTCCATACCCAGTTCTGGAGCAAGATGGACAATCACCGGTGCGAATACGGGAACCGTAATAAACGCAATGGCAATCCATTCCATGAACGTACCAAGGATAACCAGAATGCCCATCATTACAAAGATGATGCCAATTGCAGGCAATCCAAGGCCGGTAAACAAGCTGCGCATGAAATCGGCTCCGCCGATCAGATTGTAGATCCCGACAAAACTGACGGCACCCAGAATCAACCAGACAATCGTGCCCACGGTTGACATGGTTCCTGCCAAGGCCTGAAGCATGAGGGGCCAACTGAACTTGTTGCGAACGGCCGCCACGATCATGGCACCAATGACACCAACGCCTGCAGCTTCCGTTACAGAGGCAATACCTGCATAAATCGATCCCATAACGCAGGCAATAAGTAGGATGCAGAGGACAACCGCAAACATACGGTCTTTCGACAGTTTGGTATCGCCACCTGTCATTTCTGCTACTTCCTTTGCCGTTGGGGCAAGGTTGTGATTGAAATGGCAGCGGATCAGAACGTATATCGCGTAGAAAACGGCAAGCATGAGGCCCGGCCCGGCCCCGGCTATGAACAGATCACCAATGGAAATCTCAGCCGAGAGGGCATAAACGATCATAATGATACTTGGAGGGATGAGCGTTGCGAGCGAGCCGGACGCGCAAATGACGCCGATCGACAGTTTTCGGTCATAGCCCAGCCGCAACATTTGCGGCAGTGCCACCAGGCCCAGCATAACGATCTCACCACCCATAACGCCCGACATGGCCGCCAAGACTACAGCAACCGCAATAGTCTGAACTGCGACACCGCCGCGTAAATTACCGGCAAAGATCGACATGGCGTCGAACAGGTCCTTGGCGATACCTGCGCGTTCCAGAATGGACGCCATCAGCACGAACAGGGGAACCGCGATCAGCGGATACTTTTCCAGAAGACCAAAGGCATTGCTTGAGACCAGATAAAGTCCGTTCGGCCCAAAAAAGAGCAAGGCACAAAGCACGGAAACAATAAGTGTCACAATGCCCAATGGCATACCTGTCATCATCAGAAAGAGGAGTGTAACAACAATGCCCAAGCTGATGTAGCCGAGACCCCATTCACGGGCGTTTACGTGTTCTGTTGGATCAATGGCGATCAGAAAACTACCGAATATGGCATCTGCTGACCCAAAGGCGCCATCATGGCCAATGTAATGGGCACAAATAAGAACGACCAGTCTGAGTACGATAAAAGCAGATATCGCGATAATGACATTTTGCCAGAACGAGGACTGGAAGTGACGCTTCAGGTTAACCAGTAATTGAATGAGATAAATCAGAGAGCCGAAGGTAAGAGCCATTTTGAGCAGCATTGGCGCAGGCGAGTTAAAGGATGACCCGGCACGTTCAACCACGTCCATTGCCTCCAGAGACTGCACAAGCGTGTCACTGGCCAATAAAAACAGAGCAATAACACCAACCGCCATGGCCGACAGATCGAGCCACCAGCGTTTGTTGTCATCGACCATCAAATAAATAACGGTAATTCCGATATGGCGCTTGTGGAACGTGATATAGCCAGCCGAAAGCATCCAGGCCGTGGCACACAAAACCATGACAACTTCAAACGCCCACTGGGTTGGGGCATTAAGCACATAGCGCATGAACACTTCGTAAACGGTGACCAGCGCGCAGAGTAAGTATAATTGAGAAACGGCGAGCCCACTAAAACGACTGAAGTGGTCGATTGCATTTTCGACCATTGATTTAGGAGCATTTAAAGCCGCTGCAGAAGCATTTTCTGACGTTTGAATATCCATGATTTTCGCCTAAGAATTACTAAAAAAGTGCCCGGCCTATCGTCGTCATGATAGGCCGGGTTAATATGTATGCATATTTTTGTTCTATCCAGAAAGGCTGGACAGATACTTAACGCTTATTTCAACAGTCCATATGCTTTCATGAACTTGACGTTTGCATCGTAAGCTTCCTGAGCGAGAGGTGATTTTTTAGCAAAATCTTCCCAGGCACCAACGGCGATTGCCCGGAATTTGTTACGCTCTTCCAATGTCCAGTCAACAACTTCGGTAACTTGGCCACCGCCAGCTTGGTCGCGGGCGACCAGTTTGCGGTCTTCGAAATCGGATGCACGACGGATATCCGTACTATATGCCATATACCAGACTTCAAGCAGCATGCGCTCCTGGTCTGTCATTTTGTCCCAAACCTTCTGGTTGATAACCATCTGGATAACGGCCATCGAGTGAATACCCGGGTAGATTGGGTATTTTGCAATTTTGTGCAGGCCACTGGACTCGTTGTTTACGTATGCGCTGGCATCTGCGGCATCAACAATGCCTTTTTCAAGGGATGTGTAGACTTCAGAGAAAGGAATAGCGACTGGAGACGCACCGGCACGGCGGAAGACTTCAGAAGCAAGACCTTCTGGCGAGCGGACTTTAACGCCTTTGAATTCTGCAACCGTACGAATCGGTTTTGTTGCAACAAATGCCTCACGAGCGAAGGGACCACAACCGATGACGTGAACGCCTTTGTTTGTGTATTTATCAAACAGTTTTTGCAGAACTTCCTTGCCGCCACCGTTCATGCAGAACATTTGCATTTGATCCGTGGTATCATAACCGGCAATCAGATCACCCATAAGAGCAAAGCCAGCATCAAGACCTGAGAAATAGGCCGTCGCGTTCAAGTCACCATCGAGAATACCGTTTTTAACGGCGTTGATTGTTTCGCGGTGAGGAACAATAGCTTTCGTTGGCTGAATATCAATTTTCAACAAACCGCCGGACATGATCTCCAATTTTGGAGCCCAAACTTCGGTCATATATTTTTGAGTAAAGCTACCAGCAGCATTGCTGGACTGAAATTTAAGTGTTTTCGCTTCAACGCTCATGGCCGAAACGGTCAAAGCAACAGCACCAATTGCTGTCGCCATGGTTAGTTTTTTTAACATATAATATTCTCCCTATCGAATATATCCTGATATGCGTTAATTTACGCGTCTTGTTTATGAACGGGCTGGATATTAATGTATACATAGTGCAGGTCAAGGATTACAAATGTTACCATATTAACTCATTGATAATAATATATAAATTTCAGATCATAATAAAAAATCCTGAAAAAATTACGAATATTTACAAATAGCGCGTCATTAAAACGCCTGAAAATCAGGGAAGTTTCCATATGAAAGATTTCGACTTTACATCGCTTCTTAAAGCCGGTTTACCAGCAGCATCCGCCGCCCCCTGGTCCGGATATCCGAAGTATTATTTTATTGGCGGCAACAATGACGCCGATAGCCTGCCTGTTGATAAACTGGCCAATATTGCCAAGCAGGTCATGGAGCGCCAAGGCAAGTCTCTGGCCTGTTACGGAATGGGGCAGGGGCCTCAGGGATATTTGCCGCTGCGAGAACTGATCGTCGAGAAGTTAAAGAATCGGGCCGGTCTTGATTGCCACACGGATGAAATACTGGTGACTTCCGGCTCTCTGCAGGCCATGGACCTCGTCAACGAGATGCTGGTTGATCGTGGCGACACCGTATTGATTGAAGAATCATGTTATGGTGGCGCTATCACCCGATTGAACCGGTTGGGCGCGAATGTCATCGGGATTGATCTGGACGAAGACGGTATGCGGATGGATCATCTGGAATCCGTGTTGGCTGATCTGAAACAAAAAGGCATTCGTCCAAAATTCATTTATACGATTCCCACGGTTCAAAATCCGACAGGAACGGTGATGCCAAAAGAACGGCGTCTGGAGCTTTTGCGGCTGGCAACATCTTATAACGTACCGATTTTTGAAGATGATTGTTATGCCGATTTGCTATGGGAAGGCGAACGTCCACCAGCCATCCGCGCATTGGATACCACAGGCCGGGTGATTTATTGCGGTTCTTTTTCAAAGTCTGTCGCACCGGCGTTTCGAATCGGATATCTGGCTGCGGACTGGCCGGTGATTGCCCAGATATTGCCCCTTAAGACGGACGCGGGCACGGGCGCGGTCGAACAATTGATTCTTGCAGAATATGCAGCGCAGGAATTTGATCAACACGTTGCTGATCTTAGTGAGGTGCTACGCGACAAATGCCAAACCATGGCCGATGCACTGGCTGAGCAATTTGGCGCTTCGGCTGAATTTACAATGCCAAAAGGTGGCATCTTTATTTGGGTGACAATGCCCGATTCCGTCAATACCACCGAATTGGCGCAAATTGCTCAGGCGGAAGGCGTCGCCATCAACCCGGGGGCAGAATGGGTTGCGGATTCAGCCAAGGGAACTCAACGCATGCGGCTTTGTTTTGCAAATCCGTCCAAGCAGGAAATTCGCGAGGGTATCAAAGCGCTGGCGGATATCTGTCATCGGGAAACCGGCGTCCCTGAACGCAGCGCCAATATACCCCGTTCATAAACAGACAATCACCACAAAAAGTGAGAGCATAAAAGGGAGGTATTTATGACTACGCTCAGCAATTTCGATATTCAAAAGCTTGCCCAATGGGATACGCCGACAATTTGCAATGCCCTTGAGGTCACCTGCCCAGAGCGGCGTGGATTCGGTTATACTGTTGAGCCCCTGGTTTGTTTCGATGCATCACTTCCGCCTATGGTGGGGCGGGCGCGCACGGCGATGATCCGGGCCGCGCAACCGCACCCTGGAGGATCCAACAGCCTAAAGGATCGCGTTGGCTGGTATGAGTATGTAGCGGATGCCGAAGGCCCGACGATTGTTGTTATTCAGGACGTTGACCCGAAACCCGGCGTTGGCGCGTTCTGGGGAGAGGTTCATACGGCCGTCCACAAAGGACTTGGGGCTTTGGGGGTCGTGACCAATGGCTCGTACCGCGATATTCCGGACAATGCGCCCGGCTTTCAGTTGTTGGGTGGTATGATTGGTCCCAGTCATGCCTTTGTTCATCTGGTCGACTACAGCGTTCCGGTCATCGTCAATGGTATGGAAGTCAAACCAGACGACATCATTCATGCCGATCAGCATGGCGCTGTAGTGGTTCCTGACGATATGGTTTTACAGATACCGGATGCGGTTGATTTTATGATCCGCAAAGAAAAGGTCATTCTGGATGCGGCGCGTTCGCCGGATTTCAATATTGATGTTTTGAAACTGGCCATTCAGGATCAGGGTGAAATTCACTAGTTATGCCGTTTTGGGCTTTACGTTACACGGCGCGCCGATAATTCTATAAAGAAAACAGGGAGAAACAATAATGTCGACCAAAGGGATAGAGGGACAGCGTGTCCTGATTACAGCCGGTGCTTCGGGAATCGGGCGTGCGATGGCGGATTTGTTGATCGCGAACGGTGCAAAAATACATATTTGTGACATTGCTGATAATTTTTTGGCGGATTTCGCAAAAGCGCATCCCACAGCCGGTGTCACCAAAGCCGATGTTTCCAGTGAAGCGGATGTCGATCGGTTATTTGCAGACGTGAAGCAAACACTGGGTGGTCTGGATGCACTGATTAATAATGCCGGTATCGCCGGACCGACCAAACCCGTTGAGGAGATTACGCCCGACGAATGGCGGCGTTGTCTGGATATCGGTTTGACCGGTCAATTCCTCTGCGCCCGTTTGGCTGTGCCTATGTTGAAAGCATCCGGCGGTGGCTCGATGATCAATATGTCATCGGTAGCCGGAAAGTACGGTTTCCCCAATCGCTCTCCTTATTCAGCAGTCAAATACGGGGTAATCGGCATTACGGAAACCTTTGCCAGAGAGTTGGGACCGTCGAATATCCGGGTTAATGCCATTCAGCCGGGCTTGGTCGAAGGTCCGAGGATTGATGCGGTCATCAGCGCGCGAGCTGAACGGGAAGGCCGCACATCGGATGAGGTCCGGGCCCACATGATGGAGAAAACATCGCTGCGACGGCCGGTAACGGCCGGAGATGTGGCCGAGATGGCGATGTTTTTACTGTCCGATGCGGCGCGCAATATTTCCGGGCAATCGATTGCCGTCGATGCCAACGTTGAAACCCTGTAAGGAGATATCCGTTGGCTAGAATTGCAATTGTCGGCAGCGGCTTTATCGGGCGCGCCTGGGCCATCAGCTATGCACGGGCCGGTCATGATGTGGTGATGTGGGACGTTGAGCCGGATGCCCCGGCGAAGGCCGTTTCCTATATTGAAGGGGTTCTGGATGATTTGCACCAGAACGGACTTTTGAATGGAAAGTCACAAACGGAAGTTCTGGGTTTTATATCCACATCCGGCGATCTGGCTGACGCGTTGAGTGGTGTCGATTACGTCCAGGAAAACACGCCGGAAAATCTCGAGATTAAAAAACCGATGTTTGCCCAACTGGATGCGTTGGCGCCTAAGACTGCCATTCTGGCTAGTTCCACCTCGGCCATTTTGCCGTCGAAGTTTACCGAAGAACTGTCCGGTCGCGGTCGCTGTCTTGTCGTCCACCCCATAAACCCGCCTTATCTGGTGCCTGCTGTAGAAATCGTTCCGGCACCTTGGACGACCCCCGAAACCGTTGAGACGGCGCGCAAACTCCTAGTTTCTGCCGGGCATCAACCCATTGTCATGAAGCGCGAACTGGACGGGTTTGTCATGAACCGCATGCAGGGGGCACTTTTAGAAGAGGCCTTCCGTCTGGTCGCCGATGGTTATGCGACCATTGAGGATGTGGATATTGGTATTCGGGAAGGCCTGGCGCTGCGCTGGTCTTTCATGGGCCCGTTTGAGACCATCGATCTGAATGCGCCGGGTGGAGTGCGTGACTATGTGGAACGCTATCAGGGTATTTACGAGCGGATTTTTCCATCAACACAGCGGCGCGTTGACTGGGAAGGGAAGGTCCTCGATCAGATCGAATCCGATCGCCGTAAAAAATTGCCGGAAGATCAACTGGTCACGCGTCAGGTTTGGCGGGACCGTCGCCTGATGGCGCTTGCCGCCCATAAACAAAAAGCCGCCAAAGACATCGATAACGAATAGGGAGAATTTTTCATGGCCAGTTCAAATAAAGTCGTCATCACTTGTGCTATCACGGGCGGTATTCATACGCCAACTATGACGCCGCACCTGCCGATCACGCCGGATGAGATCACCGACGAAGCGGTTGCCGCCGCAGAAGCCGGAGCATCAGTCATCCACCTGCATGCCCGCAACCCGGAAACCGGCAAGCCCGATCAATCACCGGAAGCTTTTGCCAAGTTCCTGCCGCGTATCAAACAGGCAACCGCCGCCGCCATCAATATCACCACGGGTGGCGCACCGAACATGACCGTTGAGGAACGTGTAAAGCCAGCGGCGCAATTCGCGCCAGAAGTTGCGTCCCTGAATATGGGTACGATGAATTTTGGTTTGTTCCCGCTGGCCGAGAAATACAAAGAGTTCAAATACGACTGGGAAAAGCCGTTTTTTGAAGGAACTCGCGACGGGTTTTTCCGAAATACCTTTGCCGATATCGAGTATGTCCTGGAAACCTGTTACAACAACGACACGCGCTTTGAGTTCGAATGTTACGATATTTCTCACCTTTATAATCTCGCGCATTTTGTACAGCGGGGCCTCGTCAAGGCGCCGTTCTTTGTGCAATCCGTGTTTGGTATTCTGGGTGGTATCGGCACACACCCGGAAGACGTCATGCATATGAAACGCACGGCTGATCGTCTGTTTGGTGATGATATGCGTTGGTCAGTGCTGGGTGCAGGCGCATCGCAAATGCGTATTGCTGCGCAAGCTGCGGCCATGGGGGGCAATATCCGTGTGGGGCTGGAAGACAGCATATGGGCTGGCAAAGGCATTCTTGCCAAGTCGAATGCCGATCAGGTGACCATGGCGCGCAAGATTATCGAAGGTCTTGGTTTGCAGGTTGCAAGCCCGGATGATGCGCGCGAGATTCTGCAGTTGAAAGGGGCTGACCGGACGAATATTTAAAGTTCCGGTATCTGGTTCATTTTATGTACCATGCCATGTTTGAAGGAATACGCTGCCCTGAGTTCGATGGCTCAGGGGGCTTTTGCCTGATTTGTCGCACCGGGTTTCTTGTCAGGTCTGATATTTAACCCTTTTCAAATTGGCAGATGTCCGCGATATACATTTCCCATAAGGAAAAGAAGTTTTTGAAACAGGAGAACGAAAATGATTGGTATTGTCGCAACGATCGTCATTAGCGAAGGCAAGACGGCCGAGTTTGAGACGAAGTTCAAAGCGCAGCGTGCTGCCGTACATGAGAACGAGCCGGGCTGTCATTTGTATGAGTTGTGTCGAGCCGCGGAAGCGAATACCTATGTGGTGATGGAGCGCTATGACGATATGGCGGCTTTTGAGTTTCATCGGGACTCTGACCACATGGCGCATCATCGCGCCGGTACCGGGCCACTGATGGCAAAACCGGTGGACGTGAAAGTTCTTGAAGAAGTTTCATTTTAATAAAGGGTGAGCTTGGCTCACAGAAGACGATATGACGGCACAGGTATTTATCGACGGCGACGTCGGCACGACAGGATTACAGATCAAGGCACGCCTGGAAGCGCGCAATGATATCCAGTTGTTGCGGCTGGACGACGCCAACCGCAAAGATCCGGTGAAGCGGGCTGAAATGCTGAATCTCGCCGATGTCTCGATCCTGTGTCTGCCGGACGATGCGGCGATAGAAGCTGTATCTCTGGTTACCAACCCCAAGGCCCGGCTGATTGATGCGTCAACAGCACATCGGATTGCCGATGGCTGGGCTTATGGGTTTCCGGAATACAGCAAGGACCAGGCTGAAAAAATTGCCAAAGCGGGCCGGGTTGCCAATCCGGGTTGTTATGCCCTGACGTCGGTTTCCATCCTTCATCCGCTGGTGGAGGCCGGGCTTGTACCGACCGATTGGCCGGTGACCATTAATGCGATTTCCGGATATTCCGGGGGCGGCAAGAACCTGATTGCTGAATTTGAAGACCCTGCGAACGCCACTTATACGGAAACGCCGTTTTTCGCTTACGGATTGTCGCTCAAGCACAAACATCTTCCGGAAATCACCCATTGGGGCGGTCTTGATCATGCGCCCTTGTTTGTGCCAAGTGTCGGCCGTTACGCGCAGGGTATGGTGGTGCAGGTGCCTTTGCCGCTTTGGGCTATGCCGGGCAGCACCCGGGCCAACGATGTTCATGCCGCACTTTCGGCCCATTACGAAGGACAGCAATTTGTGAAGGTTCTGCCGCTTGCCGAGACCCGGGAGATGGCGCGGCTGGAGCCGGAATCACTGAACGATACCAACATGCTTCACTTGCATGTGTTTGCCGATGAGAGTGGAGAGCAGGCAGTTGTTGCCGGATTGCTGGACAATCTCGGTAAGGGCGCTTCCGGCCAGGCCGTGCAAAACCTGAATTTGATGCTGGGCGTTGCGGAAGATACCGGCCTGTAATGCCCAGAAAAAAAAGCGGCACTTTTGTGCCGCTTTTACGATGTCGTTTTTAAACCGGCTTAAATCATTAACTGCCAGACGGTTTTGGGGTCTGTTTAATCTGACCTTGTGCAACCTGCTGTGCGGATGATTGCGCCGTTTTCGAATGATTGTATGAGCACTCGGCGCTTGCCGGAGCGGCAAAGCCAAGACCCAGAACGGATACCGTAAATACGGCGATAGCCAAAGCAGAAACAGTTTTCATGACATACTTTCCTTCTTAGAAGTATCCAATAGACAGTTTTCTTATAGCATAATCCGCAAGCTGATAGGAAAAATATTCGAAATCAGCCGGAATCTATCGCAAATGTGATCATAATCACTGATCTGAAGGGCATATTTCTTAATACTAAGCCCTATTGAACGACCTTGCATTGAACTCTTTTTAATTCAAATCGCAGTGAGGGATCAAAGTGATGAAATTTGAACTTTCAGAATTATCCGGGTTGTTAGCGGGAAGCCTGTTTGCCGTTTTTGGGAGTATCTACTGTGCGGGATCGGTTATCAGCTATTGCCTGAGAAGCGTGATTCCATAGCGCCAATGCCATGTCTTATGATGTATTCACCTGGAAGATGGACGCGACCCGTTTTTCATAACTCATCAGGCCATCGCAGGCAGCTTTATCAATCAGTGCCTTTTTTCATATTGCCATCGGGGCAATGCTGATAATTGCGTTGCGGGGCCAGTTTCGGCAATCAGTTGCACACGTAACCGGTCAAGCGAGCAGGCCAGTTCAATTAGTGCCCGCGCATCCTGCGGGTTGGAAAGTTCAGCTTCCGCAATTAATCCGAGGGTCGTATCGGTCAGGTCCTGGATGAGTTGAGGGCGATGGGTTGCTAACATATCGGTCTTTCCTTTCTCTTCCGGAAACGGAAAATGATCGAGAACCTTTATAAAAAGATAAAATGTCTAAATTATGTCAAAACGCTCCTTTTGAAGAAGACACAGAGTTATGCTATGTTATTGTTATAAAATGAATGTTGTAAGGCTACCGAGCCGTTGATTTTCAGGGATCATGTCAATTAATTAGCCAATCAGGCATCAGGTTCGTTTTTGTTGGGGGGAGTAAATTATGAGTGATGAGAACAGTTCTATTCCAAAAGAACGGCGGTCCGAGGATGATTCTTCCTTCAGCGGAACCGATAGACGAAAATTGGTTTATGGGGTTCTATACAACTGTTATGGCGCGGTTGGTGAAGTTGAAGACTGGTTGGATGATCATTGCGAAGGCGATTTTAGTCTTGTTATTGATGAACTGGATGACGATTTGATTCGTAAAGCGCTTAAAATCATGTTTTCCGATGAGGCTGACAAAAAACGTTTTATTAATGAATACGCAAAGAAGAACTAAACCGCATCCAGCTCTTTTATTTTGTTCGGCTTGCCTTATTGCCGGTTTTTTTGTTGCTGGATTGCTTTGGTTGTTTGGCATTGAAGTGTCGTCTTTGCAAAAGTTCACGTCATTCCCGGATGGCTGGTCCATTTTGGAGTTGGTTTGGAATGCAACGGCGTTAATCCTTTTTTTTGCAGCGGTCCGAGCGGCTTTCAAAGGGTTACATGCCTATTATTATGGTGTGCCGGATGATGATCCACCGACGACAGTTTAAAAGGTAGCGGATCATAGATGTATAAGTTTCGATTTTTCGTCGCAGGACTTTCATTGTTTTTGGCAGGCTGTTCGGCTGTCGGCGATGAAGATTCTGTTTCTGTCTCTCATACGGCAGAGCAGGAAATTGCTGGAAAATGGGCCGCCGAAACGCATTGCGCCAAATTCGGGAAGATTCCAAAACTCTTACGTATTTCACCGGAAAAAGCCGGTTTTTCGACTTTGTTTTTCCGAACAAAAACCAGTGTTTATGCCTGTGTTGACAAATAACCGGCATGATCTTCCAGATGGATGCGTTGCGTGAACAAATCGACCAAACGTTGGATTATAATTGGCGGTATTGTGATCGCTTTGACTGGGGTTATGGGCTATCTGGTCCTGCGGTTTCCGCAGGGGCTTGAAAATCAGGACTCCCAAATCCGGCTTGTTCAGGCGATTTTACTGGTTTCAGTCTTTCTTGTTCCCACGCTTCTCTATTCAAAAATTAAAACCCATCAGGTGATGAATGCCGCCGTCATTTGGGGCGGGCTGGGGGTTCTTCTGTTCATTGGTTATGCCTTCCGAGATGAGGCGTCCATATTTTATGATCGGCTAGTCGGTGAATTGTTGCCAAAATCTGCTCAGGTGACCGGCAACACCGCCGTTATCCGAATGGGGCAGGGCGGGCACTATGCCGTTGAGGCGACCGTGGATGGTGTGCGCGTTGCTTTTCTGGTGGATACGGGCGCGAGTGATGTGGTCCTGTCTCCTAAAGACGCTCAGCGGCTTGGATTTGGCCTGGAAACGCTGCGTTATTCAAAGACCTATCGAACGGCTAATGGAACTGTGCAGGGCGCGCCAGTAACGTTGGGGCGGATGGAGATCGGAAATATTCAGATCACGGATGTGAGGGCATCAGTTAATAAAGCGGACATGAACCAATCCCTGTTGGGAATGAGTTTTTTAGGTCGGCTTTCCGGTGTTGAAATCAGGGGAAACAGCTTAATTCTAACGCGTTGATTTAATGCAGCACCGCATTTTTTGGAAGATCTTCCGCCAGAAGGCGTTCAGCGGCGCGGGCAATTCTGAGCCAAACAGCGCGACCTTTCGAATCACCCGCATCCTGCAGGTGGTCAGCCCTGATTTTCGCGCCGGCAGGAGCCATGTCCCCATAGGTGTCGACAAGCAGGTTTGCTGTTTTCAGCACTTCGGATTCCGTCGCCATAAGTCTCTACTCCCTTTGCACTTCAGCCAGTAAGACAATATCCGTTAAATTCACGCCCAAGCGATCTTCAACAACAACAACTTCTCCATGGGCAACCATCCGGTTGTTGGCATGAACTTCAATATCCTCACCAACATTCCGGTTCAGTTCGACAACAGCACCACGCCCAAGTTTCAGGATTTGCGAAATGGGCATCATTGAAGTACCCAAGACCGCCGTAATCTCAACTTCGACGTCGAGAAGAGCCTCTAGGTCTGTTTCCTTCATTTGGACACCATCGCTACCAGATTGGCTATCGGCCATGGTTCAATTCCTTGTTGTTATCGTTTTATATTTTCTATGGGTCGGGTTAATGTGACGTTAAAATTCATGCGTTGGTGCGAATCATATATTAGCACAAAAGGGCGAAAGTTAGATACCTCCTCCTTGATCAATCAGCCCTGTCAGCAATTCAACCCGTTGCAACAGACGATGCAGGTCCGGATCTTCAAAGCCATGGGTTTCAAGCTGTTTGACGGAATTAATAAGATAATCCCTGTTCAGGCCGCCAGCGCCAACGGCGTTCATGATGGTTTTTGCCGACTGTTCGAGGCCCATATCCCCGGCATAGGTCGGGTGCTCGGGATCAGCAACAAACGAATAAGCCCGAACGGTGCGTTGTGATGATTGGAGATGAAGGCTCAAAACCGTAGGGCGATAGGCATACCCGATCAATTCCCTTTCATTCAGATAATCAACAACGCTTTTCCATTGGTCTTTTTCGACCTGAAAGGCGACACCCTGGCATTCGCCACCGGAGTCAAGGCCAAGGACCAGCCCGGGTCGTTGCGGGGTGCCGCGGTAATGGTGTGAATAGATACAAAAAGAGCGATGGTATCCACAAAGGTGGGCGCTTTCCCGCGTGGAAAAGGGAAATCCGGGGTCCCACATGAGCGAGCCATAACCGAACACCCATTCCAGATCGGAAAAGCCAGGCTCGGTCATGATTTAGGCGCGGGACTGAATAGCGCGTTCAAGAAACGAAATCCGGTCCTGTCCCCAGAACAACTCATCGCCATAGACATAGGTGGGCGCACCAAAGACACCGGTGTCAATCGCATCCTGCGTATAGGCGTTCCATGTTTCCTCGGTTTCTGCCGCCGCCGAAGCCTCCAATAGAGCCGCACCGTCAAGACCTGTCGCGTTGGCGATATCAACAAGGGTGTCGGGGTCGGCCACATTGCGCTCTTCCGCCCACACGGCACGAAGAATGGCACCGGCCAGACCGAGACAATCGTCGCCGTTTTTCTGTGCGGCAATCACCATGCCGGCGGCAGCACGATCATTGGCCGGAAAAAACTTCGGCTCCAGATTGAGCGGAATATCGAGAAACATGCGCCAGCGCTTCAGTTCCTGAAACCGGTAAGCCTGACGGGCCGGGGCGCGTTTGGCGAGGGGCAGGCCACCGGTTTGCGAGAAGACTGCACCCATGTTGGCCGGTTTTATAGTGACCGACAGATGATGTCGTTCAACAAGGTCCATGAATTGACCATGGCCCATATAGGCGTAAGGGGAAACGAGGGTGAGATAATAATCGACGTGGGGCATGATCATGTTTTCCAAACGCGGTTAAAGGGGCTTTATCATTGCGTTTGTGCAATGCGGGTCAAGGATTGAATCTGGATGGGCGGGAACTGAAAGATATTCATGATGATAAGAAATGCCCGAGAGGCGATTCTCTTTAAAACGTTTCTTAACATTTCTATCATAAATTTATTAAGTACTGTTTTCTGAAATGAATGTGTGAACGTTAAGAAAGGTTCATCAAATGCTTCAATCTCCCAGCAATGGCCACAAGGTTTTCGAGGTTGCCATCTACAATCAGGAAGTGCGTTCCTTGGTCAAGGAAAACCAGAGCCACAGCTTTTTTGACGATCACTGGGCCGATGTCCATCTACAGGATATCCTGGCAAGAAATGAAAAAGAAGCACGTCAGTTGATCGAAAGCCGATTTCCTTCCGATGACGGTTTTATTGTGGAATCGATGAGCGTCACGACGGTTTGATCAGAAGCAGGACCTTCCAAGTCTTGATTTTAATCGACTTCAATCAGTAATTTTCCGGTGTTTTCACCCCGGTAAAGCATTTGCAGGGCACCTGATGCGTCATCCATGCCATTCAAGATGTGTTCCTGGCTGTTGATTTTCCCGGCCCGGACCCAATCCGAAAGCTGTGCAACAGCCTCCCCATAGCGTTCCTTATAATCGAGAACCAGAAATCCCGTCATACGCGCCCGTGCGACCATCAATTGACGGTGGATGCGGGGACCTGGAGGCAAGGGGGACCATTCCTGTATCGCGGCTGTTCCACAAACGGTGATGCGTGCTCCCAGTGCCAGATGCTCAAACACCGCATCGCTGATCGGACCACAGGTGTTATCAAAATAGACATCAACGCCATCCGGACAGGCCGCGCCGATGCGATTTGTCAGTTCCCCGGAAGATTTGTAATCAATGGCCGCGTCATATCCGTATGAGGTTTTACACAGTTGTGTTTTTTCAGAACCACCGGCAATGCCGACGGTCCGGCAACCTTTGAGTTTTGCAATCTGACCAACGCAGGAGCCCACAGCTCCGGCAGCCGTTGACACAACAACGGTTTCACCGGGTTTGGGGTCACAAACATCGAGCAGGCCGAAATAAGCCGTAATTCCATTCAGCCCGAGGACACCCAGCGCCAGGGAAGGGGAAAGATCGGTTTCCATTACCCGACGCATGACGTTGCTGCCATCACTTATGGCAAACCGTTGCCAGCCGAACAGGCCGGAAACCATTTCTCCGACAGAATATTCGGGGTGACTGGAGGCAATGATTTCTCCTACAGCGAAAGCCCGCATGACGTCACCGATAGGAACCGGCGGCATATAATTTGGACCGTCATTGACCCAGCCGCGCATGGCCGGGTCAACGGAAAGAAACCGGTTATGAACCAGAAACTCGCCATCCTTCAGTTCTGCAACCGGAGCCGTATCGACATCAAAAAATTCAGGCCCGGGAACGCCGACCGGGCGGGCGTTGAGAATGACACGTCGGTTTTCAAGATTGCTCATGGTTTGCGCCTTTCAATTTCTGCATCGCGTAATTCCTTGCGTTTGATCTTGCCGGTCGCCGTCAACGGCAGGTCATCGATAAACTCAATGAGCCGTGGATATTCATGTGAACTGAGGCGGGTTTTCACGAAGTCCTGAATGCTTTTTTCAACGGCACTGGTCGCTTCGAAATCCGGTTTTAGTTTGATGAAGACCTTGACGATCTCTGTGCGAACCGGGTCCGGCACGCCAATGGCCGCAGCCATGGATACGGCCGGATGATTACATAAACAGTCTTCAATTTCTCCGGGGCCGATGCGATAGCCGGCTGAAGTGATGACATCGTCAGAACGCCCGAGAAACCAGAAATAACCGTCTTCGTCCTTCCAGCCCTGATCGCCGGTGAGCAGCCAGCCGTTGCGGTATTTGTTCCGGGTGGCTTCGGGGTTATGCCAATATCTGAGCATCATTACGGGATCGGGAGCCTTGACGGCAATTTCACCTTCCTCGCCAGCGGCAAGAATGGCACCGTCCAGACCGAGGATTTCAACGTGATGACCGGGGGCCGGTTTGCCCATGGAACCGGCTTTGACGGGCATGATTTTCTGGCAATTGACGACGGTCAGGTTGGCTTCCGTCTGGCCGTAGAATTCATTACAGGTGACACCCAGGTTTTTACGCGCCCAATCCAGCAATTCGGTGCCCATGGGCTCGCCAGCAACGGCCAGTGTTCTGAGTTGTACGCCATAGCTGGACATATCGGAGATGCTGCGCATCAGGTTGAGGGCTGTTGGGGGCATGAAGACATTGCGGACTTTGTATTTGGCCATCAGGCGCAGGGCTTTTTCAGGATCAAATTTGCGGGCTCGATAGGCGATATTGGTCACACCGTGATGCCATGAGCAAACGAGGCAATTCATCAGGCCGCCGATCCAGGCCCAATCGGCGGGTGTCCAGAGCCGGTCATCGGGCTCGGGAAGAAATTCATGAAACAATTCCATACCGGACAAATGACCAAAAAGATTACGATGGGCATGCAGCGCGCCCTTCGGGTTTCCAGTGGTACCCGACGTATAGCAGATATAGGCCGGGTCATCGGCTTTGCTGGCAACCGGCGTGAAATCAGGGGACATGGTTTCCATGGCTGGCCAGAAATCAATTGTTCCCTCGTTATTGGTTCCGTCATCGACCACCAAAACCGATTGCAGGTTGGGGAGCCGATCACGAATGGTGGTGATTTTGGGCAGGTTGTCTTTATCGGTGATCAGTATTTTTGCACCCGAATTTTGCAACCGGAACAACAGAGCATCCTCCCCAAACAGGGTGAACATGGGAATGGAAATAGCCCCCATTTTCCACGCAGCAACATGAGAGATGGCGGCTTCAACCGACTGTGACAGTAAAATGGCAAAACGATCACCCATACCAAGGCCCTGATCGCCCAAAAGATTTGCCAGCTTGTTTGACAGAAGGCGGATGTCCGAAAACGAATAGGTTTTGTCCGCGACGCCCTCTTCAACAACGATCAGGGCGGGTTTTTCCGGCGTGGCGGCCGCCTGACGGTCACAGATGTCGACGCCCATATTGAAATATTCGGGGATATCCCATTTATGGGCGTCACAGATCGCCTCATAGGATCCTAGATTGCGGTGCACGTGCTGTCCTTCTTGCCAATGGGTTGTGGCATGATAGCTATTTCGAACGCCAGAGCTATAGTTTTGGCAGCTTTTATACAGGTGGAGAAAGAAGCCATGTTTGTATCTGATTTACTGGCCGATAAATGCTATCTGATCACCGGAGGCGGCTCCGGGCTTGGCCAGAAAATGGCGCGTCAGATTTGTTCGCTGGGAGGTAAGGTGGTGATTTGCGGCCGCCGTGAAAAAGCCCTGCAGGAAACCGCCAGTATGGTGAATGATCAATTTCCCGACACGGTTACGTGGTACACATTGGATATACGGGATCCCGAAGCGGTTGAGGCGGTTGTTGATCGGATATGGGATAAGTCACCCATTGACGGTCTTATCAACAATGCGGCTGGGAACTTTCTGGCCCGTACCGAAACCCTATCGCACCGGGCTGTGGATGCCGTCGTCAATACAGTACTGCATGGCACCGCCTATATGACACTGGCCTTGGGCAAAAAATGGATCGAACTCAACCGACCAGGCAATGTGCTGAGCATTGTCACCACCTATGCATGGACCGGTTCTGCTTATGTCGTCCCCTCTGCCATGGGCAAGGCTGGCGTGCTGGCCATGACGCGCAGCCTGGCGGTGGAGTGGGGACCCAAGGGCATACGCCTCAATGCCATTGCGCCGGGGCCATTCCCTACGGAAGGGGCCTGGCAACGATTGGTGCCGACCAAAAAACTCGCCGATATCTGGGAACAGCGCAACCCGTTGGGACGGACAGGCGACCATGCGGAACTGATGAATCTTGTCGCTTACCTGCTGGCCGACGAGTCGACCTATATCAACGGCGAAGTAATAACAATTGATGGGGGCGAATGGCTGGCAGGTGCCGGGCAGTTCAATTTTGCCAGTCAGTTAAGCGAAGACGAATGGGATGAAATAGATCCAAAAAAGAAATAGGGTCAGAAACCCTCTTCACCGTTTTCCAGACTGCCATCAAAGAACTTATAGGCTTCAAGACCGTCAATGACGACTCCGTCAAATCCCTGGGCGATAATTCCGTATAGATATGAGTTGGTGTTTCCGCTGATGATATTCTGCCAGTCCGCCTGCCAGTATTCCACATTGTAGCGGTCCGGGTCGTCCCGCATGGGGGCACTCATCCAGAAAGGCGAGCCCTCCCGCCAGTTGGGTTGCCAATAATAGCGGTAGCTGGCGGCGGAACCGATATCCATATAGGCGAAAACAAGGCGCTTGGAGCCGACTTTTTTATATTTGAGCGTTTCCACGGCCTGGCGGGACAGGGGTTTGCGCCCGTGAAAAACCTCGACAATCACGGCATCGTAATTGGTGTCATGCATTTTCAGGGCGAACTGGTCCTGATTTCCGAACGGAGACGAATTGCGAATGGTCACATAATTATGAACCATGTCGAGCGATAGAATGCTGTTTGGGTCTTCGTGTGGCGGACGACTGGGATAAGTGGGTAACTGGTGGATATCCGCGCTGGGCACATCGGAAACGAGGGAAATAAAATCATGTTCTTCGGCCTTTTTGCGGACCTCATCAATGACATCCTTACCCTTGCCGAAATCCAACGCGAGAACTTTTAGTCCGTTGCTTTTGGCAAACTTGGCCATGCCCATCATTTTTGTCTGTATTTCGGCAGGCGGCGGTGTGCCGAAAGGGCGGTCACCTTTTGCTTCTGCATTGAAAAGACCTTCCACCATAATGCCATCCAGGGACCGCAGATAGGTGCGGGCCGGAGAGGTTTTGGTTTCGTCCGTGTCATCTCGCTTGACCATCAGGTCCAGACCATTTTTAGCGATGATGACAAAATTCGGTTTTGTCTGGCGCGCGTAGGCCGAAATCGATTGCACAAATAACCGCATCTGCTCGCGGAAATCCATAAGTGGGGATAAACCGGGTTGCCCTAAAACGGCTCCGCTGCCATCGGGTAGGGGCACTCCCTGGATTCGTGTTTGTCCCGGAGCTTGTGCCCAAGCCCCGGTGAAAAGAGCGGCGCTGAAGGAAAAGCTGAGCAGTATCGTTTTTGAATAATTCATACAACTGACCATACAGTAAAATTTGAACTCTAAAAGTCTATCGCAATTGGGTTAATCAGGCGTTTATGGAGGACTTGCACTTAATTTATGTGGTCTGTTTTGTTTCTTTTAAACCACACGATATCAATCAGTTGTTGCAGGCGGAATCAGAAAATGGCATATTTGCGGCAATTGTGATTGGGGGATTCTGGGTTTGTCTATTTACGCTAAGAGTGCCGTTCATAAACATGTTGCTCTCATGGCCGTTGGCTTTGCGGCTTTGGCAACGGTTTCACTCTCATCAACGCCCGTTCAGGCTGCCTGTGCGGAAGATTATGAATTCTCTGATATCCGTTTGCCGTCAAATTGTTTGACGTCCGCAGACAAAGCCATCGTCAAAATGCGCCTTTTTCGCTCTGGAATGGCCGTTGCCGCTTTGTCTTGTAACCAGCAAGCCCAGTACAACAGCCTCGTGACGCGTCATGAAAATGAACTGGTAAAAGGCGGCAAGGCACTTCGCGCCATGTTCAGTCGGATGCATAAAGGCAAGGCGACCCAGGAAATGAACCGCTTTGTAACCCATTTGGCCAATTACGCCTCTATCAAGAGCATGGCGGCAAAAGGATACTGCAATATCATGGCGCGGGTTTTCAATCAGGCGCTGGCACTGCCCACAAACAGCTTGTCTGATTATGTTCAGAATCGGCCCATAAAAATGGCCTTAACGGCACCAGAGCGTCCCAAAACAACAGCTGTGGCTTCTGCCGAATAAGCATTTTATTTACCTGCTTCTTCTCCAAGACTTTCATTACTCGATCATACAGCGGCTTTGACGGTGTCGCGCGGTTTGTTATTGGGTTGAAAACGATTTGGGGGATGCATTTGAAATACGCTCGATTAATTGTTCCGAAAATCAGCAAATTCTAATCAATAAAAAACCAGACCGGAAAAAACATCCGGTCTGGTTTTTTTTGTTTGTTATATTGAAGTTGGCGTTATTTCAGCGTGATTTCCACACGGCGGTTCTGCGGCTCTCTGACGCCATCGGCGGTCTGGACCAATGGCTCTTCCTCGCCTTTCCAATCGGCCTTGATGTCGTTGGAAGGAATACCAAGACGACTCAACTCTGTTCGAACAGCTTCGGCGCGACGCTGTGAAAGCGCCAGGTTATAGCGGTTGGTTCCGGACCTATCCGCATGGCCAATGGCTTCAATATCATTGAGCTCGGCAGTTTTGCTGTTGGCCGCGACTTGCTCAAGAATGGCTTTGACGTCAGTTGTCAGGTCGGCCCTGTCCCAGTCGAAAAACACCAGATAACGCTGGGGCGCTTGTGGCTCGGGTTCGGGCTGGACAACAACGGGCTCCGGTTTTGGCTCCGGTTTTGGCTCAGGCGCTGGCGCTGCAACGGGCATGGGGGCTACCGCTTCCGGCTTCATGGCTGGTTTCGGGGCATTGAAAGACCAGCGAAGGCCAACCATGACCCGGTGTTCGGCATTATCGACATCGAGGCGGGCCCCGGCGTCGGAATGCAGATTGATCCCGGGCGTTCTGACATAGCGGTAATCGGTGAAGAAAGAGACCTGATCGTCAATCTGATAGTTGACCCCGGCAATCCCCTGATAAGCGAAAGTTTTGTCCCGATCATCAATGCGTGAACTGCCAACAGGTGACACGTTGTCATAGGAGACAGACATGAAACCGGCGCCAAAACCGAGATAAGGCGTGAAGGCGCTATTGGTAGTGAAATCATAATAACCATTGATCATCAAGCCGATGCGCGAGGTTCTACCGGCCGCCGCAGCGGAACCGATCGAATCGACACTGGCACGGCTAAAGCTGAACTCCGTTTCGGCGCGTAGATTTTCACCGTAGGTATTGCCGAGAGCACCGGAAAGGACATACCCCTTGTCAGAATCGAGGCTTGTATTGACACCATTTCCTGTAATGTCGGAATCAAGTGGCTGGCTGAGACCCAAGGCACCTGTGATGTAAGGGCCTTTGGTTTGCGCGGCGGTCATATGGGAAACCGATAACACCGCTGCGGCAACGCTGGCTGCCAGTAAAACTCTCATTTCTTTACGCTCCTTCCGAGCTATTCTTCGCAAACCGAGAATATAAGTATTTAACGCAATCTAGCACAGAAATCAGCTAGATGATGTATGGAATTTGGTATTTTCTATGTAAATATGGCTTTTTAGAGATCAATTTATCCCAACCATATAGGATGAAGCCCCCGAAAACCTTAGACTCATTCCAATATCACATCCAATGGATTTGTCACTTTATATTTTAAACCGAACCCATGAGCTCAGCTCGGGCTTTACGTGTGATTTATAGAGACGCCACCATCGACCCGCATGGCCGTGCCGGTCGTGAAGACGGACATGTCTGATGCCAGATACAGGGCGGACTGTGCGATTTCCTCGGGGCGTGCTGTTCGTTTCAGGGCATGCAGGTTCTCGACAAAAGCCTGGGTTTCCGGAGTTGGGGCTGCGTTCCGACCCATGGGCGTATCTGTTCCACCCGGCAGCAGGGCATTGACCCTAATCCCCAGGGGACCAAATTCGACAGCGAGGTTCTGCATAAGTCCGATCATTCCGGCCTTGCTGGCGCCGTAGGCTCCCATACCGGGCATGCCTGCGGTATGTCCGACAAAACTTGAAGTGAAAATGAGTGAGCCGGAGCCAGTCTTTTGCATTGCTGGTATCTGGTATTTGGCACCAAGAAAGGCGCTTGTCAGATTGGTATCCAGGGTTTCCCGCCATCCAGCCAGGGAAATATCCGGTATTGGGCTTATTTCACCAAGTGTGCCAGCATTGTTCACTCCCACATCTAAGGTTCCGAAGCGCTCGAGAGCGGTCTTGACCAAAGCTTCGGCGTAGCTCTCGTCTTGAACGTCGCCAGCGACGGCAATCGCCTGACCGCCCGTATTGATAATTTCATCAACCAGCCGGTCAAGTTCGACCTGTCGGCGTGCGCCCAGTACAACTTTGGCTCCGTGTCGGGCGAACAGGAGCGATATCGCGCGTCCAATGCCAGAGCTTGCGCCGGTCACAATTGCTGTTTTTCCGTCCAGCAGCATCATTTTCAGTTCCTTTCATGTTTCGATGAATGGAACATATGGTGGAAATAAATAGCGGCCGCATTCCGATTGTTGCTTTTACAATTACAATCAAGCCCGGTTTTTTGTTGATCTGGTCGTCACTATCTCGCCGAAGAATTACTTATACGTCTATGAAAAAATGGGCGGGTAAGGGGCGTCATGGAGGAAGGGGTGGATATGATCGACCAGCTTTTTGGTTTGAATTTCCCAGGACAGGGATTTCATGAATTGCGCCCCGGCAGCGCTGCGCGAGCGTCGGTCCTGCGTATCGGTATAAGCCTGCTCCAGCCGGGCGACCATTTCTTCAATCTGTGATTCACGCCAATGAGCTGTTGGGCCGTCTCCGCAGGGGTGTTGCTCGGTGAGCGGGTAACAATTCGATTCGCCATCGATAATATCGAGATGGCCCGTATTGGCGGAGAGGATACAGGGAATACCACAAGCCATGGTTTCCATGGCGACGAGGTTGGTGCCACCCTCACAGCGACTGGGAAGCAGCGCCAGATCGGTTTCACGCAGTATGGCCGGTAGACGGGCATTCGATATCCAGCCCAGATCGATGAAGGCATTTTCCGGCACGCCATTTTCCACCGCCCATTGGGCCATATTTAACTGACCATCGGCCTGCTGTTCCGGGACAGTCGCGATCAGCGGCGAGCGGACAATGGTGCGTGCACTTTCAACCCATCGATTCTGCCATGCCGTGACCAGCAGAGAATCCGGATGTCGGGCATTGAACTGTTTAAAGGCAGCCAGAACCAGATCCTGACCTTTCCGGTATTCCAGTTTGCCGCCTGAATAGATGACAAAGCGACCGCTCGGCACACCTTGTTTGGGGCCTGGATAAAAGTGATTGGTATCGATCCCCTGCGACACAAAAGCGACATCGGTGATCCCGTGCTGCAAACAACTGTCTCTGTTCCAGGAAGAGCCGACGAGCAGGCGGTCCCAAGCGTTGGCACGGGTGATGGCCGAGTCATCAAAGAAGGCTTCTTCATAAAAGGCAAAGGCGACATTGGCGCGGCCGCGCAGATGCCGGGTCATTTTGTTTTCGATAAAGGCATTGCCAAGAGAATGCAGTAAAACCGTATGATCCAGGGCGTCCGGCATGCGGGCCGGGTCAAACATATGGGCACGCAACCGGTCCGACAGTTCATCAGGTATCCCGATAAAATTTGGTTCGGTGAATAGCAGAGGCGGGCAGGGGCCATTGCGAAGCAGGTTCAGGGCGAGATTTAATCCAAATATACCCCAACCGTGGCGGTCTGAAATTTGCCAGGAGATGCCAAAGGTTTGTCGCTGCATCCGCGGATCATTCCAAAAAAGACCAGTTCACGCAATCATTTGATAAACATAGACTTCTTGCTGTTTGATGCGGCTCTGATTAAATTACTTCTCCGATGAATAAAGAGAGATAAGTGATGGCTTCGCAGTACGTATCCTCGGTCTGTCCGCATGATTGTCCAAGCACTTGCGCCCTGGAGGTTGAGCGTCTGGACGATTTCACGATCGGCAAGGTGCGCGGCGCCAAAGACAACGATTATACGCAAGGCGTGATCTGCGCCAAAGTGTCGCAATACCGCGAGCGCGTCCACCATCCGGACCGCCTGTCACAGCCTTTGAAACGAATTGGAGCAAAAGGCGCGGGTAAGTTCGTTCCCATTTCCTGGAATGACGCCTTGGATGAAATCGTCGAAAGGTTTCAGGACGTCACTAAAGAATATGGGGCAGAAGCCGTCTGGCCCTATTATTTCGCCGGGACCATGGGGCTGGTGCAACGCGACGGCATCAACCGTTTGCGCAATGTATTTGGTTATTCCCGTCAGGACATGACGATTTGCACTTCGCTTGCCTGGACCGGTTGGGTTGCCGGAACGGGTTCCATGTGGGGAACCAACCCGAAAGAAATCGCCCATTCGGATCTGATTATTGTCTGGGGCGGCAATCCTGTTTCGACGCAAGTCAACGTCATGACCCACATCGCCAAGGCACGCAAAACCCGTGGTGCCAAACTGATTGTCATCGATCCCTACCGGACGCCAACGGCAGAAGCGGCGGATGTGCATCTGACGATTCAGCCGGGCACGGACGGAGCGCTGGCCTGCGCTGTGATGAATGTCTTGTTTGCGGAAGGCTATGCCGATGAGGAGTATCTGGCAAAGTATACGGATAAACCGGAAGCCTTGCGTCAGCATTTATCCAGCAAAACGCCCGCATGGGCGAGCCAGATTACCGGCATCTCCGAACAGGATATTTTCGATTTGGCGCGCGCTTACGGGCAAACCAAAAACGCTTATATTCGTGTGGGTTATGGTTTTTCGCGCAGCCGCAACGGCTCGGCCAGCCTGCATGCAGTAAGCTGTCTGCCGGCCGTCACCGGCGCATGGCAACACAAGGGCGGCGGCGCCATGCATTCCAACAGTGGTATGTATAATGTGGACCAGACCAAGATCATGGCCAGCGATCTGGAAGATACTTCCATTCGGGCGCTGGATATGTCGCGGATCGGTGCGGTTTTGACAAATGAAGAAAAAGATCTGTTTGGCGGCCCACCGGTCAAGGCCATGCTGATGCAAAACATCAATCCGGCAGAAGTCGCACCGGACACCAACAAGGTGCTGAAAGGACTGGCCCGCGAAGACCTGTTTACGGTTGTCCATGAACAATTCATGACAGCAACGGCCAAATATGCCGACATTGTTTTGCCGGCAACCATGTTTCTTGAGCATGATGATCTCTATCGGGGGGGTGGCCATATGTATCTGCAGGTCGGACGCAAGGTCATTGAACCCTTCGCGGAATGCCGCTCCAACCACGATGTGCTTTGCGCGATTGGCCAAAGACTGAGCTCCGAGCATCCGGCCTTTCACATGTCGGCCTGGGAGTTGATGAACCAGACTCTTGCCGATTCCGGGATGCCCACGGCAGAAGCGATCAGTGAGATGCGTTGGCTCGATTGCTCGAAGTCGTTTGAGGATGCTAATTATCTGAACGGCTTCAGCCATCCAGATGGCAAATTTCGTTTTTCGCCGGACTGGGCGGTTTATGGCAGTGACCATGAAATAATGCCAAAGCTACCGGACCACCAGGGAACCATTGACAAAACATCGGATGCGTATCCGTTCCGTCTGGTCACAGCCCCGGCACGACGGTTTTTGAACACCAGCTTCACCGAAATGCCATCTTCAATCCACAAGGAAGAACGCCCACGGGCGCTGGTTCACCCGGATGTTTGTTCTCGACTGGGATTGGGCGAGGGGGACCGTGTGCGCCTGGGTAATGAGCGCGGCAGTGTGGTCGTGCATCTACGCCCCTTTGACGGGTTGCAGAAGGATGTCATTATCGTCGAGGGGATTTGGCCCAACCATGCCTTTGAAGAAGGGGTTGGAATCAATGCCCTGACCAGCGCAGACCGGGGCGCGCCGGCTGGGGGCGCCGTTTTCCACGATACAGCTATTTGGATGAAGGCTGCTTGAGGGGGCGTATGTTCGAAGGCTTTAAAAAACGCGAGGCAGCACAGCAAAGAGGGCGGGCTCATATTGTCGTCGTCGGCAACGAAAAGGGCGGCAGTGGAAAGTCGACGACAGCCATGCATGCCGCCGTTGGGCTGATGCAACTTGGAAACTCTGTTGCGACCATAGATCTGGATGCCCGCCAAGGTACGTTGAGCCGCTATGTCAGCAATCGCAAGACCTATGCGAAAGCCTCCAAAAATACGGTCTCCCTGCCGCAGCACTACAGTGTCGAGCCAACCGAGGATGGCGTATCTTCCGATTCGGGGAAGGAAAAATTGCGGCTGCTCATCGAAGGGGCCATGATCAACCATGATGCCGTGATTATCGATGCGCCGGGAACAGACAGCGCCTTGTCGCGATTGGCGCATTCCTATGCGGACACCTTACTTACGCCGATCAATGACAGTCTGGTTGATTTTGATGTTCTGGCCCATGTCGATGGTCAGAAAATGAATATTATGGGGCCCAGCCATTATGCGGAAATGGTCTGGGAGCAGAAAAAGATCAGGGCTGAGCGGGACCAGGGTAGCATAGACTGGATGGTGGTTCGCAATCGCGTCAGCAGTCTGGATACCTATAATGCGCGGGATGTCAGCCGGCTGGTCAATGATCTGTCAAAACGGATTGGCTTTCGGGTCGTTCCCGGATTCAGTGAGCGTGTGATTTTTCGCGAACTGTTTCTGGTTGGCCTGACAATCCTTGATTTAAAAGACGCAAGCGGCACAAAAAGCCTGAGCGCTTCACATCATGCAGCGCGTGAAGAGGTGATGACAGTCGTCAACGCCATTGGTGTTCCGGCAAAACAACCGGGCTGACAATTCCGAAAGAGTGCGTGAGGCTGGAATTCAGGCGGGATTGGGCTTATCTATGGGGCAATAAACGTCTGCAGGAGCCTATGAAGACAAAACCGCCTAGTGTTTCGACGTCGCAAACCGGTGTGGATGCCTTTATCCGGAAGCTGGAAACGCAACCGGTTTCCCCCCGGTCAACGGCGCGTGGGCGGTTACTCTTCGCTATGGATGCGACGGCCAGTCGCCAGCCCAGTTGGGATACGGCAGCGCAAATTCAGGGAGAGATGTTCACGGCGACGGATGCGCTGGGCGGCTTGAATGTTCAATTGGCGTTTTACCGCGGTTTTGGTGAGTTCAAGGTCAGTCAGTGGACGGCCCAGGCGACTGAACTGCAGCGGCTAATGTCATCCGTGAGTTGCATGGCTGGTGAGACACAAATCGCTAAAATCCTGAAACATGCTCTCAATGAAAACCAAAAATCAAAAGTAAATGCCTTGGTCTTTGTTGGGGACTGTATGGAGGAAGACATTGATCATTTAGGGCATCTGGCGGGTCAGTTGGGGCTGGCCGGACTTCCGGTTTTTGTTTTTCAGGAGGCTAATGACCCCATCGCCACCTACGCCTTTCAGCAAATCGCCAAATTGTCGGGCGGGGCCTGTGTGCAGTTTGACCGGGCTTCTGCCGATAAACTGCGGGAATTGTTGGGGGCTGTTGCGGTTTATGCGGCTGGCGGACGCAAAGCCCTGAGTAAATTGGCGGGTGCGCAAAAAGGTAGTGTGCTTCAGATCGCCAATCAGATGAACCGCAGATAACCGCATATGCTGACATTTTTCATTCTCGGTATCGCGCTTCTAATCGGGTTTTTGCTGGTTGCCAGGTGGTACGCATCCGCAGACCCGAAAGTCGCCCTGAAAGCGCTGCGGTGGGGCGCTGTCGGTTTGTTTGTTGTCATCGCCGCCTTCTTCATCTTTACAGGTCGTCTGAGTTGGGCGTTCATGGCACTACCGGTGTTGCTTCCCTGGCTGATGCGGGCACGTAGCGTTGCGCGTACGGCAAAGGCCTTTTCCCGCATGTCGCAGGCGCAAACCGGCAACGCCAGCGGCGAAACGACGGATGTGGAAACCCGGTTCTTTCAAATGACTCTCGATCATGACAGCGGGGATATGTCGGGTACGGTTCTGGAGGGGCGTCACGAGGGCCAATCGATTGAGCAACTGACGACTGCGCAACTGATTGAGCTGTTGCAGATTTGTCAGGCCGAAGATATGGACTCGGCCCGCGTCCTTGAAGCCTATCTGGACCGCAACCGCCCGGACTGGCACGACCATGTGAATACCGGTGATGGTGATGGCGACACCGGGCACGGTTCGCATAAGACGGCCATGGACCGGGCCGAGGCGCTGTTGGTGCTGGGGTTAACTGAAGAGGCGACAACCGCCGACATTAAAGAAGCCCACCGCAAACTGATTTCCGGAATGCATCCGGATCATGGGGGATCCGATTATCTGGCATCACAAATCAATCAAGCCAAAGATATCTTACTTGGAGATAAAAAATGATCCAACCCGGCACCATCAATGGCTACCATGCCCATATCTATTATCCAGACCCGCATGACCGTGCGCTGGCCGCCGATATACGGGAACGGATTGAGGAGAACTTTGAGGTCGTTATGGGACGTTGGCGCGACGAGCCGGTCGGCCCGCATCCTTTGCCTATGTATCAGGTTGCCTTTGCCAATGACGTGTTTCCAACCCTTGTTCCGTGGCTCATGCTCAATCGCCAGGGGCTCTCGGTTCTCATCCATCCGAACACCGATGACGCGGTTCTTGATCATCGGGATTTTCCTCTTTGGCTGGGTCAAAAACTGGACCTCAATATCGCCTTTCTGGAGGCCATGAACAAAAGCGCCTGATACTTGGTTTACCGGGCAATCGGATGGTTGCTCTCTCTGGTGGCTTATGGCAGAAAAGTGGCGTCATTCCTTGTTTCCAAGGCCAAGAGATACCCGAATTCAGTCACAAAAATGTAAAATCGAGAAGCCTTTATGATCAAACCGGTACGTAAAGCCGTCTTTCCCGTCGCAGGTTTGGGCACCCGTTTTTTGCCTGCAACAAAAGTCATGCCCAAAGAGATGTTGCCTATCGTTGATAAGCCTTTGATTCAATACGCTATTGAAGAGGCACGCGAAGCGGGAATTGAAGAATTTGTGCTGGTGACTGGGCGCGGTAAAAACATGATGGAAGACCATTTCGATCATGCCTATGAGCTGGAAGCTATTCTAAAAGAGCGCGGTCGTAAGAATGATCTGGAGGCCGTGCAACAGGTGGCACCCGAATCGGGTAAATTATCCTATACCCGCCAGCGCCGCCCGCTCGGCCTCGGTCATGCGATCTGGTGTGCACGACAGTTCATTACCGGAGAGCCGTTTGCCGTTCTGTCGCCGGACGACATCGTGCTTTCTGAAAAAGGCTGCCTGAAACAGATGATGGAAGCCTATCAGGAGGTTGGCGGGAATGTTGTCGCTGTCGAGAATGTTCCCCGGGAACATACCAACCGTTACGGAATTTTGGATGTGGAAAGCGATGATGGTCGCCTTGCAAAAGCCAAAGGCCTTATAGAAAAGCCGGACCCTAAGGATGCTCCGTCGACTTTATCAATTATCGGGCGCTACATCCTGCAACCGGAAGTCTTTGAGTTTCTGGATAAGCTGGAAGTGGGGACGGGGGGGGAAATTCAGCTTACCGACGCCATGGCAAAAACCATCGGCAATGTGCCGTTTCACGGGTTCCGGTTTGAAGGGCAGCGTTTTGATTGCGGTACCAAAATCGGCTTCGTCGCTGCCAATGTGGCCTTTGCCCGCCAGCGCGATGATCTGGGCGGCGATATCGACGAAGCCCTAAAAAGTATTCTGTAAAAAACAATTGGTTAAAGTCCTCATACGAAAGAGAGAACATTTATGCGTATAGCAATGATCGGAACCGGTTATGTTGGTTTGGTTTCCGGAGCCTGTTTTTCCGAGTTTGGCGTTGATGTCATCTGCGTTGACAAGGACGAAGCCAAAATCGAGAAGATAAAATCAGGCATCATGCCGATTTTTGAACCGGGTCTGGAAGATCTGGTGTCGAAGAATGTCAGTGCAGGTCGCCTATCCTTTACGACAGATTTATCAGCCGCCGTTAAAGACGCGGATGCTGTTTTTATTGCTGTCGGGACCCCCAGCCGCCGTGGCGATGGCCATGCAGATCTTTCATATGTTTATGGCGCTGCTGAAGAAATTGCCGCCGCGATGGATGGATACACGGTAATCGTCACGAAATCGACAGTGCCAGTGGGAACAGGGCGTGAAGTGGAAGAGATTATCGAGCGGGTGCGTCCGGGGGCTGATTATGACGTGGTCTCAAACCCCGAGTTCTTGCGTGAAGGTTCTGCGATTGAAGACTTCATGCGCCCGGACCGGGTCGTTATTGGCACCAAGAACGAAAAGGCGCAGAAGGTCATGCGCGCCCTCTATCGCCCGCTTCACCTGATCGAAACCCCCATCTTGTTCACATCGCGCCAGACTGCCGAAATGATCAAATATGCGGCCAATACGTTTCTGGCGACAAAAATCACGTTTATCAACGAAATTTCTGATCTGTGTGAAGTGCTCGATGCCGACGTTCAGGAAGTCGCGAAGGGGATTGGGCTCGACGGGCGGATTGGTGGCAAGTTTTTGCATGCGGGCCCAGGGTACGGCGGGTCGTGTTTTCCAAAGGATACACTGGCTCTGGTGCGCACTGCCGAGCAGGCCGGCAGCCCCCTCAGGATCGTCGAAACGGTTGTCGACGTGAATGACAAACGCAAACAGCAAATGGCGGAACGCGTCATTAAGGCCTGTGGCGGATCGGTTGACGGTAAGTCCATTTGTGTGCTCGGAGTGACTTTCAAACCGAATACGGATGACATGCGCGATTCTCCCAGTCTGGACATCATCAAGGGGCTGCAGAAGGCCGGCGCACGCATTCAGGCCTATGACCCGGAAGGTATGGAAGAAGCTGCAACCATGCTGGAGGGGGTGAACTGGTCGGAAGGAGCTTATGCAGCGCTCAAAGATGCCGATGCGGCGGTCATTATTACCGAGTGGAATGAGTTTCGGGGGCTTGATATGGAGCGTGTCAAATCCCTCATGAAATCGCCTGTTCTGGTCGATTTGCGCAATATTTATAACCCGGCCGAAATGGTCGGTACCGGTATCGAATATAGTTGCATTGGCCGGGCGTCCTGATCTGATGACAAACAGCAATGCACGCAGACTGGACCCGACGATCCTTCGTGAATATGACATCCGCGGTGTCGTTGGCGAAACTCTTTCGGTTGAGGATGCGTTGGTTATCGGTCGCGCCTTTGGCAGCCTGCTCCGTGAGAAGGGCGGCAATACGGCGGCTGTCGGCTATGACGGACGTCTCAGTTCACCAGATATCGAGGCGGCGCTGGTCGAAGGTTTAACAGCTGCGGGCATTGATGTCTTTCGGGTCGGTTTGGGGCCAAGCCCTATGCTCTATTTTGCAACACATACATTGCAGGCGGATGCCGGTTTGATGGTCACAGGTTCTCACAATCCGCCTGAATATAACGGCATTAAAATGACCATGTTCGGTCATTCCTTTTTTGCCGACGACATTCAGCGATTGGGGGCGAAAGCAGCCAGTGGGGATTTTGCCTCAGGGACGGGAAAATCGGTATGGCAGGATGTGAAGGCGCCCTATGTGGCGCGTCTCCTATCGGACTATGAAGGCACCAAGACAATGAGCATTGCCTGGGATCCGGGCAACGGTGCGGCTGGTGATATTCTTGTCGATGTCCTCAAGCAACTCCCCGGCAAGCACTTTGTTATCAATGAAAAAATAGACGGGACCTTTCCTGCCCACCACCCCGACCCGACGGTCGAGAAAAATTTGGAACAATTGAAAGCCCTTGTTGCTGAAAATAAATGTGATATCGGCATCGGTTTCGATGGCGACGGGGACCGCATAGGCGTCATTGACAGCCAGGGACGTGTCTTGTGGGGAGATCAGCTTCTTGTCATTTTGGCACGAGCCGTCCTGAACGATGAACCGGGTGCCACAATTGTTGCCGATGTGAAAGCCAGCCAGCTCTTCTTTGATGAAATCAGACGACTCGGCGGAGAACCGCTGTTGTGGAAGGCCGGACATTCTCATATCAAATCGAAAATGGGTGAGGTGGGCGCGCCGCTGGCCGGCGAAATGAGCGCGCATATTTTCTTCAAGCATCGTTATTATGGTTATGACGATGCCCTTTATGCGGCCATACGACTGCTGAGTATCCTAGCTTCCGGAGAACCAACCCTGTCAGACATTTATGACGCCTTGCCAAAATATATCAATACACCTGAAATTCGCTTCGACTGTGCCGAAGACCGAAAGTTCAATGTCATTGATGAGGTCCGTCTTCGTTTGAAGGAAAAGGAAGGGGCGCAGGTCAATGACATTGACGGTGTCCGGGTCAGCACGGCGGATGGCTGGTGGTTATTGCGGGCCTCAAATACCCAAGCGGTTCTCGTTGCGCGCTGCGAAGCGGATACACAAGAGGGGCTGGTACGGCTTAAAGAGGAACTCGGCCAGCAATTAAGCTTAAGCGGTATCCGACCACCCAAATTTTAAGGTATAAGCATTCAGCCGTTTGAAGCGACGTGTAACGGTTTTTTATTGCGAATTTCCATGCAGTTCATGCGCTTCTTTTTCAAAGAACGGCAAGCCTGATAGGCCTGTTTTTTGGAAATGTCATAAATCCGGGCGCGATGCAAAGTCCGTCCTTTGCGATTTGTGATCGGAACGATTTTGATTTTACCCTGTTTCAGCAGATTGGGAGCCAGATCAACGGCGGTCTGTGCGGCTTCATAAGCCTGAGAATGACGCCCAAAGGCGCCGACCTGAACTGTCCAGGTTTCTTTGGTTCGTTGGGGAGAAGACGTGGATGCCGTGGCGACCTGTTTCCGTTTCGTCGCCAACTCCGGTTTGTTGGCAACTGTAGTTTGATTGTTGTCCAGCGTAGCAAACCCCTTGTTGAGCAGTTTGGTCATATGGCGGTTTCTGTGGCTAGAGGAGTTACCACCGAAAACCACACCAATGAGGCGTTGATCGCCACGCTTGGCAGAGGCGACAAGATTGAATCCTGCGGCACGAATGTATCCGGTTTTAATCCCGTCAACACCTTCATAGGAGGTGAGCAGCTTGTTATGGTTTTTGTAGGAATGGCCTTTGTACTTGAACGTTTTAACTGAAAAGTATCCGTAATGTCTGGCATGGTTGGTTAGGAGGGCCCTTGCCAGTTTCGCCATATCCCGGGCGGTACTGAGCTGGCCTCTGTGGGGTAGGCCAGACGCATTGCGAAACGTTGTTCGAGACATGCCCAGTTTGCGTGCCAGAGCTGTCATCCGCAAAGCGAAGGCCCGTTCTGATCCGGAAATGTTTTCAGCGATCGTGGTCGCCACATCGTTTGCGGACTTGGTGACCAAAGCCAGGATGGCATCTTCAACGGAAATTTTCTGGTTTCTACGAAGGCCCAGTTTGGAAGGGGGTTGGCTTGCCGCACGGCGAGAGACCGTAAACTTTGAATTCAGTTTTAATTCGCCGGCATCAAGCGCATCGAAGATCACATATAACGTCATCATTTTTGTCAGGGATGCCGGGTAATTTCGAGTGTCGACATTGGTCCCGTGCAAAATGCGCCCGGTTTCCGCATCAACAATAATAGAAGCGTATTTTGCCTGTGATGACACCGGCATGAACAGAGCGATCACAAGCGTAAGAAAGCTGAACAGCGGCAAGATTTTTTGAAAATAGCCTTTCAGCCCCAATTTTCGATTATGTCTCAACCGCTCAAGCCCCCTAGCACTCTCAATTTGCTGATTCTGATATTAAACAGCGAATTTGTAAACAAGTGATTATACGTTGAATTTTAAAAATTCATATATGAATCAAATACTTCTTAAGCCGCGATGGTGAAGAACTGGTTAATGTGTACCTGTGAGATCGGCACGACACCATGCGGTGCACACAAATAAATGTTTTGTGCCAGTTTTGTGATTGTTTTTAATATTCTTGAAAAAATAACAACAAAAACAATGATTTAAGTTATTTTATTTATTGTGCACTGCACAATTAAAATTGACATATCTCCTTAATTTGTTATTATCTAGCTGCTTATGTTGCGTTGCAGCGTTTATGATAAACAGGCTTTTAAGACCTGTTTCATCCTGCAACCCAGGAATTGCAAAGTCAGACTGTCCGTCAGTTCCCACATAGCGCGAATCGAAAATTATCATATTCTGTTCTTGAAAATTGGAGTTTGAAATGTCTGCGACTAAAAAAGCCACCCCGACAAAAGTTACAGAACCTAAGGAGCCTGCTGAGGCGGCTGCCTCTGCGACGACGGAAACGGTTAAGAAAGTTGTGAAAGCGAGTGCCGAAGTGGCGTCAAATAGCATTGAAAAAGCGGATGAAGCCAGCCAAGCCCCTGTTACGGCTGTTGCCAAAGTCGGCGATGATGCGGTCAAAGTCTATGATGACGCGATCTCATATGGAAAAGACAACTTCGAAGCCGTTCTGAAAGCAAACAAGCTTTTCACCAAAGGCATTGAAGCCATCAATCAGGAACTGTTCGCCATGCTACAGGCGTCATTTTCAGATAATGCAACAGCGACCAAGAAGGTTCTGGCCTGTAGCACGGTTCAGGAAGTTGTTAAGCTGCAAAACGACCTGTTTTCGCAAAGCTATTCGAAAACCCTCGAGCAGAGTAAGAAAATCACCGATTTATCGGTTAAAATCGTAGAAGATACCGCCAGCCCGATATCCAAACGGATTAATGTGACGGTTGAAAAGTTTGCTAAGCCGTTAGCCGCCTGATCAAAACGGGCCTTCCCCATTACTTAATGGCGCAAACAGGCGCCCGACGTTGTTTTAATTTCGTCGGGCGCCTGTTTTATTTTCTGCTTCCGACAAAATATTACCGTATTAAGGGTTTCGCTTACCCGGATAAATCCCATATTATTAACATATAGTCAGACGCTGCGGCTTTCAGGCCGGAAGGGATGTTCAAGCGACAATGAGTGACCAGAATAACACGCCGAAAATTCCCAATGACGATGACCGTGGGGCAGGTACAGGCTTGGCAGTCAAGCCCAAGACACGCACGAAAAAGCCCGCCATGTACAAAGTTCTAATGCTGAACGATGATTACACACCGATGGAATTTGTCGTCTATGTGTTGGAGCGGTTCTTTAATATGGGACAAGAGCAGGCAACTCAGATCATGCTTCATGTACACCAGCGTGGCGTCGGCGTTTGTGGTGTTTTCACCTACGAAGTGGCGGAAACAAAAGTGACGCAGGTTATGGATTTGGCACGGCAGAACCAGCATCCGCTTCAGTGTACAATTGAAAAAGATGGTGATGGAGATGGAGACGATTAATCATGTTGTCACGTAATTTGGAACAAACCCTGCATCGTGCGTTGCTTATGGCTTCTGAACGAAACCATGAATATGCAACGCTTGAACATCTTTTGATGGCGCTCACGGAAGACCAGGACTCCATGGCGGTCATGCGGGCCTGTGGCGTTGATATCGAGAAGCTATCTGCAGAACTGAAAACCTTCCTCGAGAGCGAACTGGAGGAACTGGTCAATGAAGAGATGGACGAACCAAAACCGACAGCAGGTTTTCAGCGGGTCATTCAGCGCTCAGTAATCCATGTGCAAAGCTCGGGCCGGGAAGAGGTGACAGGAGCCAATGTTCTGGTCGCGCTGTTTTCGGAACGTGAATCCCATGCCGTCTATTTTTTACAGTTACAGGACATGTCGCGACTTGATGCCGTGAATTACATTTCGCACGGCATCGCCAAGGTGCCAGGCAGCAGCGAAGCGCGAACTGTTCACGGGGCCGATGAAGATGCCCATGAGGATGAGGTCGTGCGCAAGGGCGATGAAGCGCTGGAAGCCTATTGCGTTGATTTGAACAAGAAGGCTGGCCAAGGCCGTATTGATCCATTGATCGGTCGCCAGGCCGAGGTTGACCGGACCATACAGGTTCTCTGCCGCCGCAACAAAAACAACCCACTTTACGTAGGCGACCCAGGCGTTGGTAAAACTGCTATTGCCGAAGGTTTAGCGAAACGCATTGTAGAGGGCAACGTTCCCGAGGTCTTGCTCGGCGCTACCATCTATGCGCTGGATATGGGGGCGCTGCTGGCGGGTACGCGTTATCGCGGTGATTTTGAGGAACGCCTGAAAAATGTCATGCGTGAGTTGGAAGAGGCCGAACATGCCATTTTGTTTATTGATGAAATTCATACCGTAATTGGTGCCGGCGCGACCAGTGGTGGCTCCCTGGATGCGTCCAACATACTGAAGCCGGCGCTGCAAAACGGTGGTCTCCGCTGTATGGGTTCTACCACTTACAAGGAATATCGCGGTTATTTCGAGAAAGACCGTGCGCTGGTGCGGCGCTTCCAGAAAATTGACGTCCACGAACCAAGCGTGGAGGACACAATCAAAATTCTGAAAGGGCTTAAACCTTATTTCGAAGAGCATCATAACGTTCGTTATACGTCAGAGTCCCTGCGCTCGGCCGTTGAGCTTTCATCACGCTATATCAATGATCGCAAGCTCCCTGACAAGGCGATTGATGTGATTGATGAAGTTGGCGCGTCGCGTATGCTGCTGCCGGTGAACAAACGCAAGAAGACCGTCACCGTAAAGGATGTGGAAGATATCGTGGCAATGATCGCCCGCATCCCGCCGAAAAGTGTCTCCAAGGACGATCGGGAAACCTTGCGGTCTCTGGAGCGGGATCTGAAAACGGTTGTTTTCGGTCAGGATAAGGCCATCGAGACCCTGTCGACCGCCATCAAGTTATCACGCGCCGGCTTGCGCGATACGGAAAAACCCATTGGCAGCTATCTGTTTTCAGGACCGACCGGTGTCGGCAAAACCGAAGTCGCCAAACAGCTTGCACATGTTCTGGGGGTTGAACTTGTGAGGTTTGATATGTCGGAATATATGGAGCGCCACTCGGTTTCGCGACTGATCGGCGCACCGCCGGGTTATGTAGGGTTTGATCAGGGTGGTTTGCTCACCGACGCCATAGACCAGCAGCCGCATTCGGTTTTACTACTTGATGAAATCGAAAAGGCACATCCGGATCTGTTCAATATTCTTTTGCAGGTCATGGACCATGGCAAGCTGACGGATAACAACGGCAAGACCGTCGATTTCAGAAACGTTGCCCTGATCATGACGACCAACGCCGGCGCCACGGATCTTGCGAAAGCGAATATCGGCTTTGAGCGTGAAGAGCGAGTTGGCGATGACATTGAAGCCATTGAAAAAATGTTCACGCCGGAATTCAGAAACCGTTTGGATGCCATCGTGCCTTTTGCATCGTTGCCGCCGGAAGTGGTTTCCCGGGTTGTCGACAAGTTTGTTATGGAACTGGAGGTGCAGCTTGATGATCGCGACGTGGTGATCGAGCTCTCGGATGAAGCCCGCGACTGGCTGGGGACAAAAGGTTATGATCGCAAATTTGGTGCGCGCCCCTTGTCCCGGGTGATCCAGGAACACATCAAAAAGCCGCTGGCGGAAGAGCTGTTGTTTGGAAAACTGGCCAAGGGCGGTGCCGTTGTCGTCAAGGTTGTCGATGATAAGATTGTCTTTGAATTTCCCAGTTCCGGAACCCTGCCGGACAATGGTAAGAAAGACAAAACGCCGGCGTTGACCCAATAAGCGTTTCCGATTGGCCTTTAGGGGCAGTCGATATCAGCGATCAGGGAAACCCGTGCGGCACCGTTTGCCGCCACGGGGACAACGTCTTTTGCTTTAAGTTTATAAGCCTGACGATTCAACACGCGTCCGCTTGAATCCATGCGCTGAATGGCCACGCCCCGGCATGAACCGCATTCATTACTCAAGACAACCTGACTATTGGGCGTTTGCATCAGTTTGACACACTGGCCAGGTGGTGGGGCCGCAGCTTCTTCTCCCTCACAGTTTTGTACCGTGGTGATGCGCGAGCGTCCCGGCCCACGAAAGGGCATGTCAAAGGGAATTCCATCATGAATGGTGAAGCTGCGTAAAATGGGAATGGCGACACCGGTCCGTTTGCGCGTTATCGCAATGATCCGGCAACCGCCACAATTATTGATCAGGGTTTCAGAATTGCCACGCCGTATAATGCGAACGCATTGGGATGAAACGTCAAGTCTGAGAAATGAAGGCCTGTGAGGTTCCGTCTGTGTCATAAGCCCATATGCACTGGCCGGAGCGCTTAGTAGTGCCAGCAGGCAGGCCAGACCGCAGAGAAAAGGCATGGCAGTTCTTATTAGGATATCCATGTGTCCTATAATAAGGATAAAAGGTTAATGGAGAGTCACTGGGGCTCGGATGTATCGGCATTACGGTAGGGCGAGTGCTGGGCCAGATCGCGCATTTCAAATTCGATGCCCAACCGTTCCCGGGCCAGAAAATCATCAATGGCGTCCTTCAGCCCGGGATGAGAAATCCAGTGGGCCGAATAGGTCTGGGAGGGTAAATAACCGCGTTGTATTTTGTGAGGCCCCTGTGCACCAGCTTCCACGCGCGCCAGGCTGTGTTCAATGGCATAATCGATGGCTTGGTAATAACAGGCTTCAAAATGCAGAAACTTATGTGTTTCGAGACACCCCCAGTTACGACCAAACAGGGTGTTGTCACTCTTCAGATTGAGAGCGCCAGCGACCAGACGGTCGCCATCTTCGACGGTAATCAGCACAACCTGATCGCTCATCCGTTCACCCAGCAATGAGAAAAACGAGCGGGTTAGATAACTCGATCCCCATTTTTTGTCTGTTGTTGATTGGTAAAACCGATAGAAGGCATCCCAATGCCGTTCTTCGATGTCACCGCCGCTCAATGCCCGGATCGTCAGTCCCTGATCAAGCACGGACCGACGCTCCTTGCGAATCTGTTTGCGTTTTCTTGATGTCAGTTCGTTTAAAAAATCATCAAAAGTCCGGTAGCTTTTGTTATACCAATGAAATTGCTGGCCGATGCGTTGCAAAAACCCGACATCTCTTAACAGTTTCCATTCCTGTTCCGTTGAAAACGTGACATGGATGGAAGAAATATCAAGCCGGTCGGCCAGTTGAACCATCGCACTGCCCAGCGCCTGTTTCAGATGAAGGGCGCGCTCCGGCTCGGTCGTATCCGGAATTAAAAACCGGGATCCGGTTACTGGCGTAAAAGGGACAGAACATTGAAGTTTGGGGTAGTAGTTGCCGCCCGCCCGCTCGAAGGCATCGGCCCATCCCCAGTCAAACACATATTCCCCATAGGAATGGTTTTTCAGATAAAGGGGTGATGCGCCGAGGACATCTCCGTTGTCTGCTACAACAAGCAGGTGCTGGGGCTGCCAGCCTGTCTCTGCCGTGGCGGAATTGCTGTCCTCAAGGGAGCTGAGAAAGGCATGGCGGGTAAAGGGATGCGAGCTTCCGGCGCACCGGTCCCAGTCCTCCGACGCGATTTCGGAAATTGACGGGATAACCTTAACGGCAATCGATTCACTTCCATCTGGCATGAACTAGATTTGAGGGTAATAATGGCAGAAGGCAAGTGCGTTTTGTTAGAAATGAATAATTAGATTAGCGAATCATGACGATCTTTGTTTCAGCGTTATCAGTGTCTTTTCCCAAACGTGTTTGTTTTCTGATATTTGCGGTTTTTTTAGTGGTTTTTGCTTTTTCGGGTTTCAGCCATGCCAAGGTCAGCATTCTCGAATCCGGTAAAATCAAGACGATCCAACAACAAGAGCAATCAAAGAATAAAGGCGGGCAAGTTCCACCAGATCTTTTTCATTCAGACCCGGATGATCCGGCTAACCAGTTTGAACCCGGCGAGCTTCTGATTGCCAATGCACCACGCGGCTTTGTCGGGCAGCTTGGCAATTTGGGCTATCAACTGGTTGAGCAAATTGAACTGGGAGCCGTTGACCTTTCCTTGGCTGTCGTGCAAATCCCGCGCGGGAAATCCGTCCCGGAAGCCGTTCGTGAACTGACACAACGTTTTCCCGGAATTATGATTGATGCCAACCATCTGTTTGAGGTGCAGGCATCCGGTGAAACGGCGCGGGGCGCGATGGGCTGGCCGGATGCCAGCCCCGATTGCGGAACGGGGGTCCGCTTGGGTATGATCGATTCCGGTGTTGATACAACGCACGTCGCCCTTAAAAATCAAAAAATCGAATTTGTCTCCTTTCATTCCAAAGGCCGCAACCCGGGCCCCATGGTTCACGGTACGGCAATTGCCGCAATATTGGTCGGAAAGTCTTCATGGGGCGGGCTTTTACCGGGGGCGCAATTGTTTGCGGCAAGCATGTTCGAGACTGACGGCAATGGCAGGAAGGTCGGGTCGGCCCGGGGCCTCCTCAAATCCCTGAATTGGCTGGCGCAGATGAAAGTCGACGCCGTTAATTTGAGTGTTGCGGGGACCGATAACAAGATACTGCGGCTGGCCTTTGAAAATGCCCGCAAACGCGGAATGATTCTTGTTGCGGCAGCAGGCAACTGGGGGAGGGCGGATAAACCCGCATACCCTGCTGCTTACAAACATGTGGTCGCGATTACCGCTGTAAATTCCCGCAAACTGATTTACAGCCATGCCAATACCGGTCGTTACATTGATTTTGCAGCGCCTGGCGTCCGCATCTTTACGGCGGTTCCCGGCGGCAGCCAGATCATGAGTGGTACATCATTTGCCTCGCCTTATGTGGCGGCGTTGTTTGCCTCTGAAATTGCCTATGGCGGTCGATATCAAACCTCTGCGCTCAAAAAGGCGTTACAGAGAAAAGCCGTTGACCTCGGCCGAAAAGGAAAAGATACGGTTTTTGGATACGGTTTTGTTCACTTGCAGCCGAGATGCAAATAGGACGCGGCTCAGGAGATTTCGAACATTCCATCGACTTCCGTCGCAATTCCGCGTGGCAGGGATGGGGCGCCGACGGCAAAACGGGCATGTGCGCCAATGTCAGCACCAAAGACTTCGGCCATCAGGTCCGATGCGCCGTTGATGACACTGGGCATATCGGTGAAGCCGGGCGTGCAATTCACAAAGCCACCCAGTTTCAAAACCCGGGTTACCCGGTCGAGATCTCCCTTGCAGGCGATCTTGACCTGACTGATCAGGTTCAATCCGCAAATGCGGGCGGCCTGATAGGCATCATCGGCGGTAAGGGTGTCGCCGACACATCCGATATATTTTAGTTCACCTTCCCACATGGTGATTTGACCGGAGACTAAGACAATATTTCCGGAAACCGTGAACGGGACATAGTTGGCTGCCGGGACGGCAGGGGACGGGAGTTCAATCCCCAGTTCGGCAAGACGGGCGTCAATTTTTCCAGCCATTAAAAGACCTCGATCATGGGTTGCGTTTAAATGGTCACACACTGGCCCTCGCGGGGCGCATGGACTTCCGTATGTGAATTGCGTTTCGCCAGCAAATTAACGGCTGTCGTTAGCTTCGCGTCGATATCGCTGTCGGCCTGATCCGGGTCGTGGTGGAACAGATAAAGAGATTTAACCTCCGACTTGTCAGCCAATTCAACAACCTTGCTGATGCAGGAATGTCCCCAGCCGACCTTGGACGCATACTCATCGTCCGTATAAGTGGTGTCGGTGATCAGGACGTCCGCGCCTCTGCAGAAGTCCTGAAGCTTGTTTTCGTAGTGGGGCGAGTGAAATTCGTTGCTTTCGAAAAACATCTCGTTGTCCGTAATATAACAGATGGAGCGCCCATTATAATTGATCCGGTACCCCAGACATTTGCCAGGGTGACTGAGCAACATGGTATTAACTTCAATGTCATTGACGAGAAAGGTGTCTTCTTCCAGATCGCGAAAATAAACGCGCGCCGCAAACTCAGTCAGGGTGATCGGGAAATAGACGCCATCCATCTGTGCGGAAATTAATTCGCGCATGGTGTTATCGCCCTGATTGGGGCCTAAAATCTCAAACTCGTTTCCCTGCTGATAAAGAGGGGAGAAAAACGGGATGGCATTGATATGGTCCCAATGGGGGTGTGAGATAAACATTTTTGCCTGAATGCGCTTGCGCTGTTGCGCTGTCAGCCAGTCCCCAAGGGATTTGATGCCGCTGCCGCCGTCAAAGACAAACAACTGCTGACGCGGGAACTCCAGAGATACACAGGACGTATTCCCACCGTATTTGTTGATGTTTTCACCGGAGACGGGGAGCGTACCACGCACGCCCCAGAACCGCATGTCGATATGATCGTCGAGAATGCGGCTGATCTGATCAGGGAACGTGTCTGTGTTCAACGGCTTTCGTAGATAGCCATGCGCGCCAAAACTGAATGACCGTTTCTGATCAAAATCATAGGCTTTTGCGGATACCATGATGAATTTGGTTTCGCTGAGATCCGGATGTTCAATGACCATCTTGCACAGTTGGAGACCGTCAACTTCAGGCATCATTAAATCACAGATGACGCAATCGGGTTTAACTTCTAAAATCATATCGAAAGCCGATTTACTTTCGATCGTTGAAGAAACGGCATGCCCCGCTTTTTCCAGAAGAATGGTCATGACCTTCACGGCCAACGGGTCATCGTCAACGACAAATATACGATATTTATTTTTGTTCATACGTCACTTCTCTTCGCCCCTTTGTGGACGCCAGAATAGAAACCGTACCTGTCATTACCATGACATCAAGGAAATAACATGAACTGTCGCGTATTCAGCATCTCGGTGCATCTATTTATATGGGGTAACGCATTCTGTCGATAGGGGAAACCCCAGATCGTTTGTTTTTGTGTGTAAATCAAAAAAATGGGGCGCTAATGGAGAGATCTCCAACGCGCGCCCCAAGTTTCCCAGGGAGGATCCGTATGATAACGGCTTATACTAGCGCAATCATTGATTGTAAATCAATTACGAACACCCGCTCGTTCCTCCGCATGTGTTGCATTTCAAACAAGTTCCGTTACGGACCAAAGTGAAATTGCCGCATTCGCCACAAGGGTCACCTTCATACCCTTTCATTCGTGCTTCCAGCACATGATCCGCAGGGCCGCTTGTGGTTGTTTGCTGCAAAACAGTTTCCGACTGAATAGCTGTCGTTACAGTTTCCATAACAGGCTGCGCTGCGGCGCTGGCAATGGGGCCGTCTGTACCCGTAGCGGCATTCTGCTGGCGATCAAGAGCGCCGCTGATCAGACGCAGATTGTTGCGCATATAACCGCTGCTGGCGACTTTCTGGACGACTTCCATTGTGCCATTCGGCTGAAACTCGGGAAGATTTCCTTCCTTAGAGCCTTCTCCCATAGCGTCCGGATACAGATCCTTCGGTTCGACATGGGCCAGATCATTACGGCCCAAGTAAGAGACGGCCAGTTCCCGGAAGATATAGTCGAGGATCGACGTCGACATTTTGATGGTTTCATTGCCGGTAACCATGCCGGAAGGATCAAATCGTGTGAAGGTAAAGGCCTCCACGTATTCTTCCAAAGGTACGCCGTACTGAAGACCGATTGAGATTGCGATGGCGAAATTGTTCATCAATGACCGGAATGCCGCGCCTTCCTTGTGCATGTCGATGAAAATCTCGGACAAACCACCATCTTCATATTCACCGGTTCGCAAATAGACCTTATGGCCGCCAACGGTAGCTTTTTGGGTGTATCCTTTGCGTCGGTGAGGGGGGCGAACCCGTTCGGTGACGCGCTCGACAATCCGTTCAGCTATAGCTTCCACGCGTGCAGGGATTGGCTTTTCAGCAAGTTGGTCTTCAAGGTTTTCAGCCTCAAAATCAATATCATCAATCAGCGATGATTGCAGGGGCTGAGACAGTTTCGAGCCGTCACGGTACAAAGCATTGGCTTTGATCCCCAACCGCCAGGAAAGCATATAGGCATCCTTGCAGTCTTCAATCGTTGCCGAGTTTGGCATGTTGATGGTCTTGGAAATGGCACCGGAAATAAAGGGCTGGGATGCGGCCATCATCCGGATATGGCTGTTGACGCTCAGGTAGCGTTTGCCGATACGTCCACAGGCATTGGCGCAATCGAAGACTGCCAGATGTTCTTCTTTGATATGTGGCGCACCTTCGAGAGTCATGGCCCCGCAGACAAATGTATTGGCGGCTTCAACATCGTCTTTGGAAAAGCCGAGGCTTTCTAAAACGTCATGCGTGACGTCTTCCAGTTTGGCTGGATCAATGCCGAGGACTTCTGTGCAGAAGTCTTCGCCTAGGGTCCACTTGTTGAACACAAAGCGAATGTCGAAAGCTTCGCCAAGGGCGGCCTCGACAATCTCAATCTCATTATCGGTAAAGCCAAGAGCCCGCAATTTATCGAGACTGATTCCGGGTGCATCTTTCAAGGTGCCGTGGCCGACCGCATAACGGATCATTTCTTCCGTCTGATCTTTTGTGTAGCCCAGCTTTTTCAAAGCCGAAGGGACCATGCGGTTGATAATTTTGAAATAACCGCCGCCCGCCAGCTTTTTGAATTTGACGAGAGCGAAATCGGGCTCAATGCCGGTGGTATCACAGTCCATAACCAGTCCAATGGTTCCGGTCGGTGCGACAACGGACACCTGCGCATTGCGATAGCCATGGGCTTCGCCTTTTTCCAGGGCCCGGTCCCAGGCAGCGCTGGCTGCGATTTCCAAATCCTTGTCTTCACACTGGCTGGCGACAAGTGGCACAGGTGATACGGATAGGTCTTCATATCCACTTTTCGTTCCGTGCGCTGCACGACGATGGTTTCGGATAACCCGGAGCATATGGTCGCGGTTGTCTTCATACCCAGGGAAAGCGCCCAGTTCCTGCGCCATTTCCGCCGAAGTTTCATAGGAGACGCCCGTCAACAAGGCGGATATCGCACCACAGATGGCCCGCGCTTGCTCTGAATCATAAGGAATACCGGAAGCCATGAGATAACCGCCGATATTGGCAAAACCCAAGCCCAGAGTCCGATAACGATATGACAGTTCGGCAATTTTCTCGGAGGGGAATTGCGCCATCAGAACCGAAATTTCCAGGGTCACTGTCCATAGACGTACAGCATGCTCATAAGCGGGGACATCAAAGCTTCCGTCTTCCTTGAGAAAGGTGAGCAGGTTCAGAGACGCCAGATTACAAGCCGTATCATCCAGGAACATATATTCGGAGCAAGGGTTGGAGGCATTGATACGACCACTGGCCTTACAGGTGTGCCAGTCGTTGATGGTGGTATCGAATTGCAGGCCAGGATCGGCTGATGCCCAAGCGGACTCGCCAATATCGTTCCACAGATCACGCGCCTGCAGAGTTTCAGAGACAACGCCATCTTTGCGTCGAACCAGATCCCATTCTCCATCGGTCAGGACTTTTTCCAAAAAGGTATCCGTTACCCGGATCGAGTTGTTGGAATTTTGTCCGGCCACCGTCATATAGGCTTCCGAATCCCAGTCCGTGTTGTAGGTCGGGAAATCAATGTCCTTGTAACCCTGTTTGGCGAATTGAATGACCCGTTGCACATAGTTTTCCGGAACCATGGCACGGCGGGTGTTCAGAATGGCTTTTTTGAGGGCTACATTTTCCTTAGGGTCAAACCGTTTTTCTGTATCCAGAGTCTGGTCCTGGCAGGCTTCCATAACTTCTTTGAGGTGCTTGCTTGTCAGTTTGGACCCAGAGACCAATGCGGCAACTTTTTGCTCTTCCTGCACTTTCCAGCGAATGAACTGCCCGACATCGGGATGATCGATATCGACGACAACCATTTTTGCAGCACGGCGCGTCGTGCCGCCTGATTTGATGGCACCAGCAGCGCGGTCGCCAATTTTCAGAAAGCTCATCAGACCTGAAGAACGGCCACCGCCCGAAAGGGGTTCGCCATCGCCGCGAATCCTGGAGAAGTTGGAACCGGTGCCGGAGCCGTATTTGAACAAACGGGCTTCACGGGTCCACAAATCCATAATGCCGCCTTCATTGACCAGATCGTCGCTGACCGATTGAATAAAACAGGCATGAGGCTGGGGGTGCTCGTAGGCCGATTCCGATTTAACCATCTCGCCGGTCTTGAAATCGACATAGTGGTGTCCCTGGGCCGGACCATCAATACCATAAGCCCAGTGCATGCCAGTGTTGAACCATTGCGGGGAGTTGGGGGCGCCGCGCTGAGCACACAACATATAGCACATCTCGTCAAAGTAGGCGCGTGCATCTTCTTCAGAATCGAAATAGCCGCCTTTCCAGCCCCAATAGGTCCAGGTTCCGGCCAACCGGTCGAAAACTTCCTTGGCGCTGGTTTCGCCGCGGGTCTGCTCTTCTTTAGGCAATTTGGCCAAGGCTTTCTCATCGGGAACGCTACGCCAAAGCCATGAAGGAACCGAATTTTCTTCAAATTTCTTCAGTTTTGAAGGAATGCCCGCTTTGCGAAAATATTTCTGGGCCAAAACATCACTGGCAACTTGCGACCAACCAGACGGAACTTCCAGATCTTTCAATTGAAAGACAATAGAGCCATCCGGATTGCGAATTTCACTCGCAGTCTGACGGAATTCAAAATCGGCGTAGCGAGACGTGTTTTGTTTTGTGAAATACCGCGAAATGCGCATTTGTTCCCCACAGGTAGTCTGATGTTACTAACGAATGCCCGATAGGGCCCCCAATGATGCGCACAGGGTGCGAGACAGCCGCATTTGATCCGTTTGTTAACGTTCAATTTTGTCTTGTCTGCCCAGGTGCAACGCTGGGAAATCTAAACCAATGAAAAAAAATGCGCAACAGTAAAATACAACATATCGTGTCTCATTTTTCACCTAAACACCTTATATGGTATTGAGGATGGCTGTGTTTAGGGTGTAGGAAAGTCCCTGTATTCTGCCATCGAATCGGAGTCCCTGACCCATTTGTCGAAAAGGTTTAGGGCTTTACAGGTCCTGAAATATTTTTTCTGCCGGTTCGATTACCATATGCAGTCACTATATGTAGTATGTGTGTCGGGTCTGGACGGAAGCCTATGCAAATGCGATATTCAGCCTTGGACAGCCGCAGTCATCGGCCGCAAAGAATTTATTATCAGGATATGGACACCCATGCATATTGGAACACTGATTTATACGTGGCTTAAAGGCGTCAACGTCGGTACGGACGAATTCGGGAATCGATATTACAAATCGAAAGGCGAATCGCAGACCAATAAACAACGCCGCTGGGTTCTTTATAATGGCGGTGTTGAAGCCTCGAAAATACCGCCTGAATGGCACGCATGGCTTCACCACACAACAGATGAACCGCTGACCGAGCAGGCGACCCAGGCGCCGAAATGGCAAAAGGAACATATCGAAAACCTGACAGGTACATCTATGGCTTATCGACCATCCGGGCATGCCTATAAAGGTGGGAATCGCGCCCCTTCAAACGGCGATTACCAGGCTTGGCAACCGGAATAAAACCCGTCGACCGTACCTCTGATGAGAACCCGATCAGCCCATGAGTGAGATGATTTGTGAATTCCGAACATAAAGAAATCTGGATTGGCGCGATCACTGTTGCTCTGCTGGTCGGCTTGATCGGGTTTATGAACCAGAGCCAGAAGATTGGCGCCGATGCGGTTTCTCAAAAGCGAATTACCGCAAAATTCAATAAAGTGGACGGGCTTACAGAAGGCAGCCCCGTTCGGATGGGCGGCGTCCGCATCGGAAGTGTGGCAAATATGGCGATCGACAGCCAGTTTCGTGCCGTAATCACGATGGATATTGAGAGCGATTTTATGTATCCAAAGGATACGTCAGCGGCGATTCATACCGATGGTCTGTTTGGTTCAAAATTTATCGTGCTTGAACCGGGGGCCGAAGAAGCGCCTCTGATGAACGGTGACGAAATTGTTCTGACACAGGATGCCGTGGTCGTCAGTGATCTGCTCGATCTGATCATTTCCGAGGGTAAGATAGCCCAGTCGAAACGAAACGCAGCCAATGTGCAAACAAGTCAATAGGGAGTAGGGCGATATGAGACGCAATGCCGTAGAAACGGTTCTTGGAGCCGTTGTCTTGCTGGTCGCGGGAATGTTTGTCTATTTCGTTTATACAACCGCACAGGTCCGGGCCGTAAACGGCTATCCTGTTACAGCCAGCTTTTTCAAAATCGGTGGTTTGACGGCGGGCAGCGATGTCCGGGTCAGTGGCATTAAAGTGGGAACGGTGATTGAGAGTTATCTTGATCCCACGACCTTTGATGCGATTGTAGAAATGTCGATTTCGACGGATGTTAAACTACCTGCCGATACCGTTGCATCTATTGGCAGTGAAGGGATTGTCGGCGGAAAATATGTTCGTCTCAGTCCCGGAACCTCAAAGGACATCCTTCCGGCAAATGGTCAGATTACAAAAACCCAGGACTTCAGGTCGCTGGAAGACCAAGTCGGAGAAATCATCTTTCTGGCGACCGGCGGATCCGGAAAGTAACGCCATGCCGCCTAAAAATCCCACTGGAACAGCAACGTCAGTGCTCCGATGACTATCCGGTTTTACAGGTCTATCGGTTGTGCTCTGGTTCTGGCTCTGGGCTTTGGGAGTTCTCAGGTCTACGCAACGCCTTATGGAACGGCAATCCTGCAAGGCCTTGATAAAGTAACGGCCCGGGTGATCACCTTTGAAGCGCCATTGGGCGAAGTGATCCGCTTTGGCACCCTGGAAATTATCACCCGTCATTGTGACAAACGTCCACCGGAAGAAACGCCGGAGAGTGCGGCTTTTCTTGATATATCGGAAGTCCGCCAAGGTGAGCCGACAGCCAGTTTGTTTCGAGGCTGGATGTTTGCCTCCAGCCCGGCGCTGTCCGCGTTGGAACACCCGGTTTATGATGTATGGGTGCTCGACTGTAAAGACGAATTGCCAGAATTACCCATGCCGGAACTCCCGGCGCAAAATTAAATCATATAAACAGGATAGATAAAAATGGCTGAATTGCGTGCGGGACTGATCGGGGCGAATATCCAGAGAACCCGGCTGCCTTTTGCCTTGAAAGCTTTGTGTGAGCTCAACGACATTGATTTTACCTTCGATTTGATCGACACCGCCCTTATAGATGACTTTAATTTCGAACGCTGCGTGTTGGAGCGGCTGGAACTGGGGTGGACCGGCGTGACGGTGACCCATCCCTACAAAACGGCAGCGGCGGATTTCGTCGGATCCGTCAGTCAGGCGCCGTCACATATGGGGGCATCCAACACGCTGATTTTCAATGGCTCCAAATCAAAAAACGATGTCACCGCCTTCAATACGGATTATACGGGTTTTCTTGCTGCATGGCAGGCGGAACTAGGCACACGCCCCCCTGGACGGGTCGCCATGGCAGGTGCCGGCGGTGTTTCGCGGGCCATTGCCGTCGGGCTGATGGAACTGGGTGCCGAGCAGCTGGCCATCTGGGATTTACAGGAAGAACGCGCGAAAGAGGTGGCGGCGGTCGCCGACCCAACCGGTGAGCGCGCTTTCGCCATTTCTGTTGAGGAAGCCGATTCCTACATACAAAAGGCCGACGGCCTGGTCAATGCGACGGCACTCGGCATGGTTCAGTATCCGGGAATGGCTTTCAAAGCCGAACATATCGGCACACAGGGGTGGGCGTTCGATGCTGTCTACACCCCCATCTGGACCGAGTTCATGGAAAACGCCAAGGCTAAGGGCCTGACCTGTTTTACGGGTTTCAGCCTGTTCAAACATATGGCCATCCGCACCTTCAAAACCTACACCGGTGTCGATGTTGATCCGGCGGACGCGGACCGGGTCATTGATCCGCTTGTTGAAGGGCTCTAGCTTTTTAGAGGGGCGCTAAAAAACCGGGGGAGCAATGCCTGAAGAATTGAATTTCTGTTTCATCCCGACCCAAATAAACAGTGCCGTCATTCGTTACCGCTTTTTTCTATTTTCATGATAAGCCATTGCCGCCGCATATGGCGTTATAGTTTACTCTCATTACGGGTTCCTGTTGATGAAGGCGGTACCAATGGCGGATGAAACAGTTCCGGAACGGCAAAATGAAGCGCTTGCGCTGGAATATCTAACCGGTTCTTTACGGGGACGCGTCACCTGGCTCGGCCGTTCGGAGCTCGGGGTCTTTCAAGGCCCGAAAAACTTTGTCGGCATTTCCGAAATACGCCCAGGTGAACTCAGGGATGATCTGATCGCCCGGCTTCATCCTGTTGAAGACAGTTATGAGATCGTTGCCCGAAAAGGCCATTCGCTATGGGTAAACGGCATTCTGGTCGATGCCCAGCAGCTGAAACATGGAGATATCATAGAGTTTGGCGATACTGGCCCCATGGTACGGCTTCTGATCTATTCGCAAAAGCGTCCAGTCCGCATGACGGTTACGGATATTTTTAGTGATTGTGCGGCCTATTTAAAAGTCAGCCGACAACCAGTCATCCGGCGCATGTTTAGAGCTTTTTTCCAAATATCCCGACGCCTGACGCGGGAAACGACACTGTTGTTTCGAACTTCCGTTGTCATTGCGCTTCTGGTTCTGGCCGGGTTGGGTTATCAGCAGATGCAATTTAACAGGGAACTTCAGCAAAAAATCGAAATGGGTGCTGTGCAGGTTGAAGGGTTTGCTGCCGCCTTGGCGGGCGCGCGAAAGGAGGCCCTGACCCCGGCCGATTTAAAATCGCTCCGTCTGGAACTTGGCCTTCAACTGACATCAAATATACAGCGACTAGAGGCGCTGGAGGAGCGCTCGCTCGCCAGCAAACGGGTTATTACAGATTCGATCCCTTCCGTCGCCTTTCTGCAGGGCTCTTACGGTTATAAAGAACGCTCAAGCGGTCGCTTCCTGCGCCATGTTCTGGGTGAAGACGGGCGCCCCCTGATATCGCCGTTTGGCCTGCCTCAGTTGTCGTTAGAGGGCAATGGCCCCCCTGCGGAGCGTCAATTCACAGGAACCGGTTTTGTTGTTGGCGACCAAGACATCCTGTTAACGGCACGACATGTGGCTTTACCATGGAAAAACGATGCCAGTGTTGGGGTCTTGTCGGGGCAGGGGTTCGAGCCTGCGATGATCCGTTTTGTCGCCTATCTCCCGCATCAGAAAACAGCCATTGAGGTTGCACTCCTGAAAGCCAGTGACACTGCAGATATTGCCTTACTTAAGCGAATCCATGCTGGCGCGAAGATGGCAGGCCTTGTTTTGTCGACAAAGACTCCGGAATTAGGAGATGAAGTCATCGTAATGGGGTATCCGACGGGGCTGCGTTCCATGTTGGCGCAATCCGGTGAAACTTTTGTCAAAGAGTTGCAGGAATCCAAAAATACCGACTTCTGGGCGGTTGCATCTCGGTTGGCCGAAGCCGACCAGATTGCCCCACTGGCAAGCCGGGGCATTGTTGGACAGGCCACGCCAACGACCCTGGTTTATGACGCGGAAACAACATTTGGTGGCAGTGGCGGACCCGTTTTAAACACGGACGGTGAGGTCATTGCACTTAATGCAGCCATTTTGCCGGAATATGGCGGTTCGAATTTTGGTGTGCCGGTGGCGAAGATTTGGGCCTTGATAAAAGACGCAGGCCAAGGTGTTCAGCCCTAATTCTGTTTGCGGCTGCTATCTGAATTAAAGACGATTTCGAGCATTTCCGACAAACGTCCCTTGCCATAACTCCCAACAAACAGCCCCTGATATTGTAAGGCGTCATCCAGCAAATCGAGATAGGTGGCGGAAGGAATTTCAATGGCGCCAAACTGGGATAAATGATCCGTGGTGAATTGGGTGTCCAGCAGTTTAAATCCCCCCAACCGCAAACGCGCCACCAGATGCACCAGAGCGACCTTGCTGGCGTCTGTTGCTCTTGAGAACATGCTTTCGCCAAAAAAAGCCCCACCCAAGGCGATGCCGTACAAACCGCCGACCAGTTGGCCATCCTTCGAGCATTCGACGGAATGGGCGAACCCCATGTCATGCAGTTTGAGTACCGCATCGCGAATGCTTTTGTTGATCCATGTCTGGTCCCGTCCTGCGGACGGTTCGGCGCAGAGATCAAGGACCTGCTCAAATGCCTGATCACAGGTCACCTCAAACAAGCCCTTGCGGACAACCTTTTTCAGGCGGCGCGGCACATGAAAACCGTCGAGCGGCAGAATGCCGCGCTGTTGCGGCTCGACCCAATAAACATTCGGATCGTCCTGGCTTTCCGACATGGGGAAAACACCAGAGGCGTAGGCGCGTAAAAGGAGTTCAGGGGATAGGTCTTGCCGGATTTCCCGGTCGCTCATTCCGCTTTTTCGTCGTCACTGGAGACAAAATGTCCCAGCCAGTGAATATCATAATCGCCGTCGATGAACTCCGGCGCTCCCATCAAACGCTGGTGCAGAGGAATTGACGTATGTATGCCGTCGATGACGAACTCGCTGAGCGAGCGGCGCAGGCGCATCAGGCATTCATTACGGTTGGTTCCATGCACAATCAGTTTGGCGATCATGCTGTCGTAGTGTGGCGGTACGGTATAGCCTGCATACAAACCGGAATCGACACGCACGCCCAACCCCCCCGGTGCATGGTAGTCCGTTACCTTGCCCGGCGATGGCATAAAGGTTTCCGGATGCTCAGCATTAATCCGGCATTCGATGGCGTGGCCGGAAAATGCAATGTCTTCCTGCGTAAATCCCAGTTTTTCGCCACTTGCGACGCGCAGCATTTCACGCACAAGATCGATGCCGCAGATCATTTCTGTGACCGGGTGCTCAACCTGCAGACGGGTGTTCATCTCAATGAAATAAAACGCGCCGTCTTCATAGAGGAACTCGATCGTTCCCACATTGCGATAGCCGATTTTGCCAATGGCCTTGGTCACAATGGCGCCAATTTCGGCGCGGGCTTTCTCATCAAGTGCCGGGGACGGTGCTTCTTCCAAAACTTTTTGGTGGCGACGTTGTAAGGAACAGTCGCGCTCGCCCAAATGAACCACGTTGCCGTGGTTGTCAGCCAAAACCTGTAGCTCGATATGGCGGGGCCGGGTCAGAAACTTTTCAATATAAACATCGGCATTGCCAAAGTTGGATTGCGCTTCGGCGCGGGCAAAATTGAAGGCGTCAACAATTTCGTCCTTGTTTTGGGCAATCTTCATGCCACGCCCGCCGCCGCCAGCCGTCGCTTTGACGATGACCGGAAAGCCGATCTCAAGCCCGACTTCCAGGGCATGATCCGCATCGCGGATCGCGCCTTCCGACCCGGGAACAACGGGAATCCCGGCAGCAATGACAGCGGCCTTGGCGGAAATCTTGTCGCCCATCAACCGGATATGGTCCGGTGAGGGGCCGATAAACGTAAAGCCATGTTCTTCCGCCATCTCCGCAAAATCAGCATTTTCCGAGAGGAACCCGTAACCGGGATGGATGGCGTCGGCATTTGAAATGGTGGCGGCAGAGAGAATGGCCGGGATATTCAGATAGCTGTCTTTCGCCGGAGGCGGCCCGATGCAGACACTTTCATCGGCAAGGCGGACATGCATGGCGTTGACGTCGGCGGTTGAGTGAACTGCGACGGTTTGAATACCCATTTCACGGCAGGCGCGCAAAATACGGAGCGCAATCTCACCGCGGTTGGCAATAAGGACCTTTTTGATCATTTGGTCACTTCCGGCCCTGATTTAATCAATAATGACAAGGGGTTCACCAAACTCAACAGGCGAGCCACTCTCGATCAGAATTTGCGAGATGCGGCCGACCTTCGGCGCGGCTATGGGATTGAAGACTTTCATGGCTTCAATCAGGAGCAGGGTCTGGCCTTCCGAGACCGTATCGCCAACCTTCACGAAAGCCGGGGAGTCGGGATCAGATGATGTGTAGACCACGCCAACCATCGGTGATTTTACAGCGCCGGGGTGGGCGGCAGGATCTGCAACGGCGACCGCTGCCGCATTTGAGTCTGCTTGTGCCGCTACGGGGGCCGCCATTGTCGGGGCAGCAACGTATGAGTGCGCTGACTTGGCGACCCGAATGGAAATATCATCGACTTCATATTCGATTTCGGTCAAACCGGTTTCATCCATTAAGGACGCCAGTTTGCGGACGAGATCTTCATCAATATCCGTTTTCGGATTTTTTGCCATCGGAATTATACCTCGCGTGTGGATTTGAGTTTTTGAGCAAGCGATTCGAGCGCCATTTCATATCCAAAAGTGCCAAAGCCACACATGACTCCATAGGCAACATTTGAAATATAGGAATGGTGACGGAATTCATCACGCTGATAAATATTGGAAATATGCAGTTCAATAATCGGCAGTTCACAGACCAAAAGCGCATCCATAATGGCGACGGATGTGTGCGTGTAAGCGCCGGCATTGATGATGATAGCATCGTGAGATTGGCGGGATTCCTGGATCCAGGTAACCAATTCGCTTTCCGAGTTGGATTGTCGGAAATCAACCGTCAGCCCCAAACCGGCGCCGCGCTTCTGGCAGCGGGTGTTGACATCTGCAAGCGTTTCAGAGCCGTAAACTTCCGGCTGCCGCGTCCCCAGCATGTTCAGATTTGGGCCGTTGAGTACCAATACATTTGTGGTCATTTGAATGCTCGACTTTTGGACATAACAGTAGGGCCTTATAACATGGAGTTCAGATTTTCAAACACCAATGGTGCGAAACCAATCTAAATCATTTCAGACACCCTTCTTAATCCCTATCATAATCACCAGTTACATAAAATGGACCCGTTACCAATGAGTATGAATTCGCTTCTCAGCATTGACGAAATGTACAAAGCCGATGCGTTGGCCATTGCACATGGAACACCGGGGATTGAGCTCATGGAGAATGCCGGGTCGGCCATCGCTCATGAAATCAGGGAGCGTTGGCCCGTGCGCGAGACCGTCGTCCTGTGCGGTCCCGGCAACAACGGAGGAGACGGTTTTGTCGCCGCCCGGGTTCTTGCCGATGCCGGATGGCCGGTTCAATTGTTTTTGTTGGGCGACTTGCAGGAATTGAAAGGAGATGCGGCATTAGCGGCAACGCGCTGGCACGGCGATGTGAAAATGCTGTCCACTGAGGCGCTCGCCGGATCACCTCTGGTTGTCGATGCCCTGTTTGGTGCCGGGTTGAGCCGGGCCCTGTCGGGAGTGGCGCTGCAAACCATCAGGCAGATCAATGACAGGAATTTCGACTGCGTGGCCGTTGATGTGCCCAGTGGCGTACAGGGTGATACCGGACAGATTCTTGGGGATGCCCCGAAATGCGAGCTCACGGTGACCTTTTTTCGGGCCAAACCGGCGCATGTCCTGATGCCGGCACGTACTTATACAGGCCCGCTCATCGTCGCCGATATCGGAATAAACGAATCCGTACTGGAGGATATAAAGCCGAATACCTTTGTTAATGGCCCGGCGTTATGGGCAGATCGATTCCCGCAGCCTGATGCACATGCCCATAAATTTCAGCGTGGTCATTTGCTGGTTGCGGGCGGAGATGAGATGACAGGGGCCGCCCGGCTTGCTGCCCGCGGCGGGCGGCGGATCGGGGCCGGGCTCGTAACCATAACCGCAAGCCCGGACAGTTGGTCGGTTTATGCCGTCGATTCACCGGGCAACCTGGTGAAGCCGATCACGTCGCGTATCGAGTTCCAAAACCTGCTTGATGATCAACGCATAAGCGCAGTGATCATCGGCCCCGGCTTCGGCCTGGGAGAGCGCACCCGCGAATGGGTGCTCAGTGCGCTTGCTTCGAAAAAACCGGTGGTACTGGATGCGGACGCGATAACTGCCTTTGCCGACAACCCGCAAGAGCTTGTTGAACACCTCCACGACAATTGCATTCTCACACCGCATGAAGGGGAGTTCCGGCGCCTGTTTGACTGGCAGGACGATAAATTGACGTGCGCCCGACGCGCGGCTCAGGAGACGGGGGCCTGTGTCTTGTTAAAAGGCGCGGATACGGTCATCGCCGGCCCGTCCGGCATGGCTGTGATCAATCGCAGCGGAACACCCTATCTGGCGACGGCCGGCTCTGGCGATGTGCTGGCAGGCCTGATTGGCGGATTGATGGCGCAGGGGATGGGGACTTTTGACGCCGCCTGTGCGGCCGCCTGGTGCCATGGCGCGGTTGCCGAGACGTTCGGGCCGGGCTTGATTGCCGAGGATATTCCCACCGGACTTCCGTCGGTGATCCGCTCCATCATCAATATGTCACCCGAGAAACCTTGAATTTTACCGATGATTGACCGATCTTAGTTCCATGACAGCTCATACAAAAATAAGTTTTCTCGACAAAACTCTGAACAATCTGAAAAACGGTTGGCAGGCGATCGCTGGCGCTTCTTACGATGCTTCCGTCGCCAGTGACCGACCGGGCCTGCCGGACAGCGATCAGGAACGTATCCACAAGCAGATGCTCGATTGCCTGGAAAGCAAAGGGGGCGAGGTTTCGGCGCGGGCCCGGGCGGCGGCTTTGGGACACGTCTATCTGGCGCTTGATTCTACAGGCCGGGCACGTTTTTTGAATCTTCTGGCAACAAAATTTGACATTGACCCGTCCCTTGTGGATGCCGCCATCGAGGCCGTGCGAACAGCGAAAGATGCGCAAAGTCGGGCGATTGCAGAAGAAAAACTGCGCGCAGCATTGGTTGCGCCCAGACTGAAATTATTGACCCAGTTCAATGCCTTACCGGAAGGTGTTAAGTTTCTGGTCGATATGCGTGCCGAATTGTTACCGCTGGTACGTCAAAACCCCGCCCTCAAGGGCCTGGACAATGACCTCAAAAACCTTCTGACGTCGTGGTTCGATGTGGGGTTTCTGGAACTGCGCCTGATCACATGGGATTCATCACCGGCGTCACTTCTCGAAAAACTGATCGCCTATGAAGCGGTGCATGCCATTGCAAGCTGGGATGACCTGAAGAACCGTCTCGATTCTGACCGGCGCTGTTTCGCCTATTTCCATCCGCGCATGCCGGATGAACCGTTGATATTTGTGGAGGTTGCGCTGGTCAACGGAATCGCCGGAAATGTGCAGGATCTGCTTGATGAAAACGCCCCGGTCATTGACCCCAGTCAGGCGGATACGGCTATTTTCTATTCCATTTCAAATGCCCAGAAAGGTCTGGCCGGAATAAGTTTTGGCAATTTTCTTATCAAGGGTGTGGTTGCCGAACTGGCACGCGAGTTCAAAAATCTGAAAACATTCTCGACGCTGTCGCCCATACCGGGCTTCCGGTCTTGGCTGGATGAGGTTCTGGCCGAAGGGCAGGCCAATCTGCTCACCCCGTCCGAACGCCGCACCCTAAACGCCGCGACCGGCCGCGCCGGCGGCGCCAAAGGCGGCCTCAAGCGCATTCTCGAAACCGATGACTGGTGCAAAGACGAAAGCCTGCGCAACGCCCTGCATGGGCCGTTATTGCGGCTGGCGGCCCAGTATCTTGTAAAGGCAAAGGGACGCGATGGCCGGACACGCGATCCGGTGGCCCATTTTCACCTGTCTAACGGCGCCATCATGGAGCGTCTCAACTGGATGGGGGATTCATCATTAAACGGTATTCGTCAATCCTCGGGGATGATGATCAACTACCTCTATAATCTGGATCGCATCGAGGACAATCATGAAGCCTATTCCGGCGCGCGGCAGGTCAAGACCTCGTCGTCCATCAAAAATATTCTGAAAGGCTAAAGTGCGCAGAAACCGGTTCATCTACGGATATTGAAAAGACAAACCCCGGAATTGACAGTGGGGGGATTTTCTATATGTTCGCGTCGCCTGTACGCACATTTGCGTATCTGGCATGCGGTCGTGGCGGAATTGGTATACGCGCTGGTTTTAGGTACCAGTCTCTTCGGGGATGAGAGTTCGAGTCTCTCCGACCGCACCAAAAGGAATAGCCCTGTTTATTCAGTGCCGTTCATACGTTTTTTTTAACTTCGGATGATCCGGCTCAGTTCGCGGATCGTCCATAGCCGCTCCGGTTGGGATATCCATGCAGGTCACAGAAACAAAATCCGAAGGGTTGAGCCGCGAATTCACCGTCAGCTTGCCCGCTAGTGAAATTGAAGAAAAAATCAGCCACCGTCTGAAAGAGATTGCACAGACGGCCTCTTTGCCAGGGTTCCGCCCAGGCAAGGTTCCTGTGTCGATGCTCCGCAAGCGCTACGGCCCGTCTGTGATGGGCGAAATTCTCGAGAAAGCCGTTGGCGATTCCTCGCAGCAGGCCCTGGCTGAAAAAGACATTCGCCCCGCCATGCAGCCGGAAATCGAGATTACGTCTTTTGATGACGGCAAAGACCTTGAATACACGATGAAGGTCGACTGCCTGCCGGAAATCAAACCGGTCGATTTTTCAAAGATCAAGCTTGAGCGCCTGGTGCCGACGCCAAACGAAAAAGAAGTGCAGTCGGCGCTTGAAAATATTGCCAGCAGCAACAAAACATCCGCACCAATTACCAAGAAGCGCAAAAGCAAATCCGGTGATGTTCTGGTGATTGATTTTGTCGGTAGCGTTGACGGTGAAGAGTTTCCGGGCGGCAAAGCCGATGGTTATGAGCTCGAACTCGGCTCGAACAGCTTTATTCCGGGATTCGAAGATCAGTTGGTTGGCACCAATGCCGAAGACAAAGTCGAAGTGAAAGTCACGTTCCCCGAACAGTATGGGGCAGCGGAACTGGCGGGCAAAGAAGCCTTGTTCAAAGTCACCGTTCACGAAATCCGCGAAGCAACAGCGGCAGAAATCGATGACGAATTGGCCAAGAAGCTGGGCCTTGAAAGCCTCGACAAACTGAAAGAAGCCATCGCCGATGAGCAAGGCCGGGAACTGAAAGGCATGGCGCGTCTGCGCACCAAGCGTCAGTTGCTGGACGAGCTGGCTGAACTTTGTGATTTTGATATCCCGCCAAAGCTTGCAGAAGCCGAATTTGACTCCATATGGAATCAGTATGAAGAACAAAAGAAATCGGGTGAGGGCGATGAAGGTGATGATGACCTGAGTGAAGACGAGCAGCGCGCCGAGTTCAAGAAAATCTCCGAACGACGGGTGAGCTTGGGTTTGTTGCTTTCTGAAATTGGCCGTCTCAACAACATCCAGGTCAGCCAGGATGATGTAACACGGGCGATTATGGAACAGGCCCAGCAGTACCCGGGTCAGGAACAGATGGTTATGGAGTTTTATCAGAAAAACCCCGACGCCATGCAGCAGATCACGGCGCCCTTGTATGAAGAGAAGGTTGTTGATTTCATTATCGAGCTGGCCAATGTAACCGATAAGACGGTGACTGTTGACGAGATGATGAAAGCGCTTGAGCAAGAGAGCGAAGAGACCGAAAAGAAAACCAAGAAAAAAGCGGCGCCCAAGAAAAAAGCGGCTCCGAAGAAAAAGAAAGCCGCAACAAAAGAGTAATATCAGCGCATCATTTTGAATTGATGCATTGTGTAACAGAAAGGAAAATTCGTTGATGCAAGGCCCTGTAGATACCTACATGAACAATCTTGTTCCCATGGTTGTCGAGACAACCAACCGGGGTGAGCGGTCCTACGATATCTATTCACGCCTGTTGAAAGAGCGGATTATCTTTTTGACGGGTGGCGTTAACGATTCCGTTTCCAGCCTGATCTGCGCCCAGTTGCTGTTTCTGGAATCTGAAAACCCGACCAAGGATATTTCCTTTTATATTAATTCACCGGGCGGCGTTGTGACGGCTGGACTGGCGATTTACGACACCATGCGCTACATCCGACCTGCCGTCTCGACGGTTTGCATCGGTCAAGCGGCGTCGATGGGCTCGTTGTTATTGTGTGCGGGTGAAGCAGGTAAACGCTATGCGTTGCCAAATTCACGCGTCATGATCCACCAGCCTTCCGGCGGCGCTCAGGGGCAGGCCTCTGATATCGAAATTCAGGCTCGGGAAATTCTTAAAATTCGCGAGCGCCTGAACCAGATTTATGTGGAGCATACGGGCAAAACACTCGACGAAATCGAAAAGGCCCTGGACCGCGACAGCTATTTGAGCGCGGGAGAGGCAAAGGACTTCGGTTTGATTGACGAAGTTGTGGAAAGCCGTCCGACTCCTGACGATTCCGCCGATGGCAAAAAAACGAAATCCAGCGATTAACCTCACTATTTCCCGTTTTTTTGTGTGGGAAAATTCCGCATTCCAGTGCTATATCAGGCCGTAACGCTGCAAATTGCGTTAAGTTTGGCGTTTCGCCCTGTTTTGCATTGTTTGTTCCCGTCTCAAGCGGGTAATATGTAAACATCAACAAGCCAATCTAACGGAGTATCCATGAGCAAATCTGCCAGCGGGGATTCGAAGAACACCCTATATTGCTCCTTCTGCGGAAAGAGCCAGCACGAAGTGCGTAAGCTCATTGCCGGACCGACTGTGTTTATTTGCGATGAATGCGTCGAGTTGTGCATGGACATCATACGTGAAGAACACAAAACCAGCCTGGTCAAATCCGGAGATGGCGTTCCAACGCCAACGGATATCTGCGAAGTCCTTGATGACTATGTCATCGGACAGGCGCGGGCCAAGCGTGTGCTCTCCGTTGCCGTTCATAACCACTACAAGCGTCTGAATCACGGAAGCGGCAAAGGCAACGATGTCGAATTGGCCAAATCCAACATCCTGCTGGTTGGTCCAACCGGTTGCGGTAAAACACTGCTGGCGCAAACTTTGGCGCGGATTCTCGATGTGCCGTTTACCATGGCGGACGCAACCACCCTGACCGAAGCCGGCTATGTGGGTGAAGATGTTGAGAACATTATTCTGAAGCTGCTGCAATCGGCCGACTACAACGTCGAGCGGGCGCAGCGCGGCATCGTCTATATCGATGAGGTCGACAAGATTTCCCGGAAATCCGACAACCCCTCCATTACCCGTGATGTTTCGGGCGAAGGCGTTCAGCAGGCCTTGCTGAAAATCATGGAAGGCACGGTCGCCAGTGTTCCGCCACAAGGCGGGCGTAAGCATCCGCAGCAGGAGTTTCTGCAGGTCGACACCACCAACATCCTGTTTATTTGCGGTGGCGCTTTCGCTGGCCTGGACAAGATTATCGCATCGCGCGGGAAGGGGTCTTCCATCGGGTTTGGTGCCGAAGTGTCTGCAGAGGATGAGCGGCAAACCGGCGAACTGTTGCGCGAGCTTGAGCCGGAAGATCTGTTGAAGTTCGGTCTGATTCCAGAATTCGTAGGTCGTCTGCCTGTATTGGCAACACTTGAGGACCTGGATGAAGCTGCGTTGATCCAGATTCTGACGGAGCCCAAGAACGCATTGGTAAAGCAGTATCAGCGCCTGTTCGAGATGGAAGATGTCAAGCTGGGCTTTTCCGATGGGGCTTATGAAGCGATTGCCGAAAAAGCCGTTGAGCGCAAAACCGGCGCACGGGGGCTGCGGTCGATTATGGAGAATATCCTGCTCGACACGATGTTCGATCTTCCCGGGATCGAAGGCGTCGAGGAAATTGTTATCAACCGTGAAGTTGCCGAAGATGGTGGAAAACCGCTCTATATTTATTCAGAGCGTAAAGAGGAAGTCGAAACCAGCGCATAGATCAAAGCTGTATGAATGAGGCTTGCGCAGAGGCTTTTGACACACCATTTAATACGTAACGGTATGTTTAACTGTTTTGTGAAATGACCAAATTACTTAAAAAGGCTGAAATCTGTGACAAATCAGATCGATAACTATCCTGTCCTTCCATTGCGCGACATTGTTGTGTTCCCGCATATGATCGTGCCGTTGTTTGTCGGTCGCGAAAAGTCGGTACGCGCGCTTGAAGACGTGATGAAGGATGACAAGCAAATCCTGCTGGTCGCGCAAAAAGATGCCAACCAGAATGATCCTGAACCTGCAGATATTTACGATGTCGGCACCGTGTCAACGGTTCTCCAGCTATTAAAGCTTCCCGACGGAACGGTTAAGGTTCTGGTTGAAGGCGTGCAACGGGCAAAGATTGCAGATTTTATTGATAACCCGGAGTTTTTTGAAGCGAGCGCCGCGCTGATTGAGGAAGAACCCCAGGACGAAAGCGAACTGGAAGCTTTGTCGCGCACTGTGGTCGCACAGTTCGAGCAATATATAAAACTCAACAAGAAGATTCCGCCGGAAGTCCTGGTTTCAATCAATCAGATTGAAGACTCGGGCAAGCTGGCCGATACGGTTGCCTCTCACTTGGCGCTGAAAATTTCAGAGAAACAGGAATTGCTCGAGGCGGGTTCCGTTTCGGAACGGCTGGAGCGTGTTTATTCCTATATGGAATCCGAAATTGACGTGCTGCAGGTCGAGAAGAAGATTCGCAACCGGGTCAAACGCCAGATGGAGAAGACCCAGCGCGAGTATTATCTGAACGAGCAGTTGAAAGCCATTCAGAAAGAACTTGGCGACTCCGATGACGGTCGCGACGAGACGGCTGAAATTGAAGAAAAAATCAAGAACACCAAACTCAGCAAGGAAGCCCGTGAAAAGACCACGGCCGAGCTGAAAAAACTCAAGTCCATGAGCCCGATGTCTGCGGAAGCCACGGTTGTCCGCAACTATCTGGACTGGATTTTGGGTATTCCGTGGAAAAAACGCACCCGCATGAAAAAAGACCTGAATGCGGCGCAAGCGGTTCTCGATGCCGATCATTATGGACTGGAAAAGGTCAAGGAGCGGATTATCGAATATTTGGCCGTTCAACAACGGACCAACAAGGTTTCCGGCCCGATCCTTTGCCTTGTCGGCCCTCCGGGTGTGGGTAAAACCTCTTTAGGTAAATCCATCGCCAAGGCTACGGGACGTAATTTTGTTCGTATGTCATTGGGTGGCGTGCGTGATGAGTCTGAAATTCGTGGCCACCGGCGCACCTATATCGGGTCGATGCCGGGTAAGGTTGTCCAAGGCATGAAGAAAGCCCAGTCCTCAAATCCCTTATTCCTTCTCGATGAGGTTGATAAAATGGGGCAGGACTGGCGCGGTGATCCGGCTTCGGCGCTGCTTGAAGTTCTCGATCCGGAACAGAACAACGCCTTTAACGACCACTATCTGGAAGTCGATTACGACCTGTCTGACGTTATGTTCGTCACCACGGCCAATACCATGAATATGCCAGCGCCGCTTCTCGACCGGATGGAGATCATTCGGCTTTCGGGTTATACGGAAGATGAAAAAATCGAGATTGCAAAGCGCCACCTGATTAATAAACAGATCAAAAGCCATGGTCTGAAGGAAGGTGAGTGGCAGATTTCCGATGCTGGCCTCCGGGATTTGATTCGCTATTACACGCGTGAATCCGGGGTGCGTAATCTGGAGCGCGAAATCGCCAATCTGGCGCGGAAAGCGGTCAAGGAAATCGTCATGGAACCGGGCAAGACCATCAAGGTCACGCCGAAAAACCTGGGTTCCTTTGCCGGGATCAAACGCTATCGTTACGGCGAAGTTGAAGCCGATGATCTGGTTGGCGTTACCACCGGGCTGGCCTGGACGGAAGTGGGCGGTGAACTGCTCAACATCGAAGCCGTTATGGTGCCGGGTAAAGGTAAAATGACCATCACCGGGAAACTGGGTGAAGTGATGACCGAGTCCATTCAGGCTGCGAAGTCCTATGTGCAGTCGCGGGCTCTCGATTTTGGTATCATTCCTCCGGTCTTCACCAAAAATGATATTCACGTTCACGTGCCGGAAGGGGCGACCCCGAAAGACGGTCCTTCTGCCGGTGTTGGCATGGTGACCTCCATTGTTTCCGTGCTGACCAATAATCCTGTGCGCAAGGATGTGGCGATGACGGGAGAAGTCACCTTGCGCGGTCGGGTTCTGCCCATCGGCGGCCTGAAGGAAAAGCTTCTGGCGGCGTTGCGGGGCGGCATCAAAACCGTGTTGATTCCGAAAGACAACGAAAAAGACCTCGAGGATATCCCCGACAATGTAAAGAAGGGGCTGAAAATCATTCCTGTCAGCGTTGTTGATGAAGTTTTGAAAGAAGCATTGGTCAATGAACTGGTGCGTGTTGAATGGAGCGAGCCCGAAGTGATCAGTCCCGCCTTGTCCCCGGCAGGTGAAGGCGATGATGTGGGAGGGCAGGTCACGCATTAAGACCTTCACGGTTTGCTGATCACAACAGCCAAGAGCGCTTTGCGATTCGCCAAATATCTTTAAAAACCGCGCCAAAACCCTTGGATTTCTTAGGTTTGGCGCGGTTTTTTTTGACGATTTTCCGACTATTTTGCCATAAACATCGTTGTAGACCGGGGGGTTAGCTGAAATCCGCAGTTTTCTGCGAAAAAATTAAGGATTACCCAATTGACGTGCTCGAAAACTGGCTTATAAAATCCTCTCATTAGATGGGCCTGTTGATCAAATTTTTGAGCAGGGGGCCTGAGTAACTTTTACCTATCAGCACCTTAAAAAAGGGGGCCTTAAATGAATAAGAATGATCTCGTAGCTTCGGTTGCTTCAAGTACTGGTTTGTCTAAAGCAGACGCAACGAAAGCCGTAGACGGCGTGTTTGACGCGATTACAGGCACACTCAAGAGTGGATCCGAAGTCCGTTTGGTTGGCTTTGGTACTTTCAGCGTTTCCGCACGTGCAGCCACCACAGGCCGCAACCCGCGCACCGGCGAGTCGATCCAGATTCCCGCTTCCAACCAGCCTAAGTTCAAAGCTGGTAAAGGGCTGAAAGCTGCTGTCAACTAAGACACGGTTTTTGAATTCAAGATCGGTCGCCCCTATGGGGCGGCCGATTTTATTTTGTCCGAAAAAAACCCAAACTAAACGCTTGTCTTTGCCCGTAAAAAAACTGTATTTATCGGCCATCGAAAGAACTGTGGGCGGTTAGCTCAGCTGGGAGAGCGCCACGTTTACACCGTGGATGTCGGGGGTTCGAGCCCCTCACCGCCCACCACTCCTTCTTTTTATTTTGTTTTTGCTTTTTTTCAGGCGGCTCTTTGCCGTTTTTCGACAAGGAATTTACGACCCGAAAAAAAAGAATTTTTTATTTTCGTAACCTTGCTTGACACCCCACGGGGGGTAGATTACATCAGGCGTCGCTCGCAGCATTCATGAGTGATCAAGGTTGCTGCGACGGCTTTAAGGGGGTGTAGCTCAGTTGGTTAGAGCGCCGGCCTGTCACGCCGGAGGCCGCGAGTTCAAGTCTCGTCACTCCCGCCATTTTCCTTAAAGAAATTTTTTCGAGAAGCCCGCCATACCACAGCGGGCTTTTCTCGTATCTGGTCCTGTTTCATCTGGTTTATATATATTCATAACGTCGTTGTTCTTTTTGTTTGAACAGGCCGGGTGAACACGATTATGTTCCTCTTATGTTCTTACAAACCAAATGCACAGACATCTATCGTCCATCGGTACAAAGCCAGCTTTCATTGCCGGTCGGCTCCTCCTGTGTGCCTGCGGGTTTCCCAAGCCCGGCCGAGGACTACACAGACGGCGTTCTTGATCTTAACGATTTGATAGACCATCCCTCGGCGACCTTTATTGTCCGGGTGTCCGGCGATTCCATGACAGGAGCCGGTATTTTTAATGGTGACCTGCTGGTTGTCGATCGGTCCATAAAAGCCAAGGCCGGCCAGATCGTTGTGGCGGTTTGTGAGGGTGATATGCTGGTGAAACGTCTTGAACACCGAAAAGGCCAATGGTGGCTGGTGCCTGATGCCCCCGATCATTGTGAGTTCACGCCTGTCGCCATGGGTGAGCATTCGGAGGTTTGGGGTGTCGTCAAAAATGTGATTCGCAACTTGCCATGAACCGCCTGTTCGCGTTGGCCGACTGCAATAATTTTTATGCCTCCTGCGAACAGCTGTTCCAGCCGGAATTGCAGGGTAGGCCGACCGTCGTCCTGTCCAACAACGATGGCTGCGTGATCGCCCGCTCTGCAGAGGCCAAGGCCTTGGGTATTCCCTTTGGCGAGCCGCATTTTAAAATGCGTGAAAAACCGAAATTTCGCGACGTTCAGGTCCGGTCCGCAAACTTCACACTCTATGGAGATATGAGCCGCCGGGTCATGGAGACCATCGCGGCCCATGTGCCGGATATGGAAATCTACAGCATTGATGAGTGTTTTATCGACTATACGGGGGCAGCCGTCGATGTGGCGGCGCATGCTGTTGCTTTGCGCGCCACAGTCCGCCAATGGACGGGGCTGAACATCAGCATTGGGCTCGGCCCGACCAAAACGCTGGCAAAACTCGCCAATGCAAAAGCCAAAAAGAACAACTGCGGTGTTTTTGATATCTCGGACAAAGCCATATGTAATGCCAGCTTGCGGGAAACCGATATTGGTGACGTGTGGGGGATTGGTCGGCGCTGGTCAAAGCGGCTCGCCTTGCACCGCATCCACACGGCCCATGACCTGTCCCGCATGGACCGGCGGCAGATCCGCAACATGATGGGCGTTGTCGGGCTCAGGACTGTTGATGAACTGAACGGCATTTCGTGCGTTGACCTGGAGCTCAGCCAACCGGACAAGCAGGCCCTGTGCATTTCCCGAAGTTTCGGACAAACGGTGCATAGCCGCGACGGCCTGGTCGAGCGTGTGCATTACTTCACCTGCATGGCCGCCGAAAAACTCCGGGCTGGCGGTCTGGTGGCCGGGGCGCTCTCTGTCTTTGTGCGCGGCAATCCGTTCCGCCCGGAACTGCCTCAGTATTCCAACAGCATCACCCTTGCCCTGCCGTTTGCCTCCTCCGACACAAAGGACCTTCTGGCTGTGGCGCTTCAGGGTTTAAAGGCCATCTATAAACCGGGCATTCCCTACAAGAAAGCTGGCGTTCTTTTGCTCGACCTGCATCGCAAGGAACGGGCCCCACGGAACTTGTTTGGCACCCCCGACCCGCGGCAGGAAAAACTCATGCAGACGATGGACGGGCTCAACCGGAAGTTTGGGCCCGGAGCGGTTTGTTATGGACAGAAACCGCAACCGCGCACCTGGTATATGAACCAGCAAAGCCGCTCGAAGCGCTTCACGACGCATTGGGATGAATTACTGACGGCCAGATGATCAGGGCACGGCAAGATCAAAAACCGTCAAAAACCTGCGTCTCTTCGCCATTTCTTGAAAACGAATAGTCGATTTCGCATTTGTGCCCCGAACTTTCGGATGCCGGTACGATGCGCACGAGGTCCAAAAACCTCAATCACATTGATCCGGTTGAGGAAAACCGTCATTGTTTTCCATGTTCGGTGAGACTCCGACCACAATCTATCCCCGCCGTGCGCGGAAGCCGCCCTATGCCGCAGGAATGATTATGGATAACGACCGCAACATGAATAAAATATCCCCTGATATGGGGCGTAATCGATACGCGATCAGGAGCAAGGTTTTGGTCTCGCTGTTGGTTGTGGTTGTTTTCAGCTGTGGCTGCACCTTAGCCGTTCTATATTTTCCGGTTTACTTGATGTCGTTCGGAACGACCACAACGGTCTTCATGGGCGGAGTTGTGGTTGTTCTTTTGATTTTTTTGGACTGGCTCACCAGAAGATCAGGTCGGCAATTGGTAATGCGCTACCAAAAGAAACGTGATGATTTTCGAAAAACCCTTAATTCGGAAAAGGAAAAACAACTTCGTGCTTTTCGCGTTGAAAAAAAGCCCCAGAAAACGCCAACGGGCATCCAGCCCGACGGAATGATTGATCGTGACTGAAGATAAAACCAAAACCAGGAGATCAAAATTCAAATCATAATGACAGTGATCATATTTTTTTACAGAACAACCACATATCTGCAAAACAGCTGTCACGGGAATCAGGTGTCATCTCCTCCTTTATCTTAAACAGGAGAACGAACCGTGCGTTTTATGAAATTCATCTCAAGTCTGTGTCTGGTCCTCGGACTGACCGCGCAGGCTCTCGCGGGGCAGGTCGAACTAGGCCCGCGCCCATATTACCTGATCGACCGCATGGAATCGGGAGCGCTCAAGGAAAAGCTCCTGTCGTGCGCCGCCATGCCTTTTGCAAAAACCGATTTCTCCATAGGCCACCGCGGTGCCGCCATGCAATTTGCGGAACATACGGCCGAATCCTATAAGGCAGCGGCGCGCATGGGGGCTGGGATCATCGAATGTGATGTGACCTTTACCAAGGACAAGGAACTGGTTTGTCGGCATGCCCAGAATGATCTGCACACGACAACCAATATCCTGGCAACAAAGCTCGCCGATAAATGCACAAAGCCCTTCAGTCCGGCTTCGGGAGATACCAAGGCATCCGCCGAATGCCGGACCTCGGACATCACGCTGGCCGAGTTAAAAACCCTGCAAGGTAAAATGGATGCAGCAAACTCGGCCGCAGCCAATGTGAGCGATTATATGGATGCGACGGCCAAATGGCGGACGGATCTGTATGCGGTGGAGAAGGGGACCCTGATGACCCATGCCGAATCGATTGAACTGATTCAGTCTCTGGGCGCCAAATTCACGCCGGAACTGAAATCCCCATCGGTAAAAATGCCGTTTAACGGGTTCAGTCAGGCCGACTATGCGCAAAAGATGATTGATGCCTACAAGGCCGCAGGCATTCCGGCGTCCGATGTCTTTGCCCAGTCCTTTAATCTGGATGATGTGCTGTACTGGATCAGGAATGAGCCGGAGTTTGGCAAACAGGCGGTTTATCTGGATGACCGCTATGAGACATTGGACGGGTTTGATCCCAACAAACCCGCCACCTTCAAGCCATCCATGACGGAGCTGGCGGCCATGGGGGTGCGTTATATCGCGCCGCCCCTGTGGATGCTGGTAACACTTGATCAGGAGCGGATTGTGCCTTCCGCCTACACACACGAAGCCAAGGCGGCGGGGCTGAACCTGATCACCTGGACTTTGGAGCGTTCCGGGCCGCTGGTGAGCGGTGGCGGCTGGTATTATCAATCCATCAAGGACGCCATAAAGAGCGATGGTGCCATGTATGAACTTCTGCATGTGCTGGCGAAAGACGTGGGCGTCAAAGGCGTTTTCTCCGACTGGCCAGCCACGGTCAGCTACTACGCCAACTGTATGGGGTTAAAATAAGGCTCCTCTATTCAGGAAGGGGCGGCGAAACGCCGCCCTTTTTCCCCGTTTGCGCACACAGACCGGGTTTCCTGCACAACAATGCTCATAATAGTAGATCACGGATATCTCTATTCGCTTTTCAGGTTAAACCCTTAAGAATAAGTGGTTTTAATATTGCGAAAGCCGGGATTGTAAGGCAGTTTACGGAAGAATTAGAGAATACCCGCAGCGTCAGTGGCGGAATACCAACGAAAAGGAATGTGACGTGGAATCGCTGGTCGCAAGTTATCTGCCGATTCTTATTTTTTTAGGGATCGCCGTTGCCATCGCTCTTATTGCCGTCGTTGCTTCGGTCATCGTTGCCTCGCAACGTCCTGACGTCGAAAAGAACTCGGCCTATGAATGCGGGTTCGAACCTTTTGACGATGCGCGCCATAAGTTTGATGTGCGGTTTTATCTGGTTGCGATTCTTTTCATTATTTTTGATCTCGAAGTCGCTTTTCTGTTTCCGTGGGCCATTAGCCTCGGCCAGATCGGTATGTTTGGCTTTTGGTCGATGATGATCTTTCTGAGCATTCTGACAATCGGTTTCGTTTACGAATGGCGAAAAGGGGCCCTGGAATGGGAGTAGAAACATCCATGCAAACCAACCCAGGCACGCCGCTGGCGCCAGGACCCGAGCAGGATTTGATTATTCAGCAGGTGACCGGCGAACTGCAGGATAAGGGTTTTGTTCTGGCCAACGTCGACAAGGTTGTGAACTGGGCCCGCACAGGGTCTTTATGGCCGATGACCTTTGGTCTGGCCTGTTGCGCCGTTGAAATGATCCACGCCTATATGCCGCGTTATGATCTGGACCGTTTTGGTGTGGTGCCACGCCCCAGCCCCCGGCAATCCGACGTGATTATCGTTGCCGGTACGCTGACCAACAAGATGGCGCCGGCCTTTCGCAAGGTCTACGACCAGATGGCCGAGCCGCGTTATGTGATCTCTATGGGATCTTGCGCCAATGGCGGCGGTTATTACCATTATTCGTATTCGGTTGTACGCGGCTGCGATCGCGTGGTTCCTGTGGACGTTTATGTTCCGGGGTGCCCGCCAACAGCAGAAGCTCTTATCTACGGCGTAATGCAGCTGCAAAAGAAAATTAAACGGACGGGCACCATCTGGCGTTAAGCCGTATGGACCCCTTTATTTGAATTGGCCGGACGTAGGTATGGATCTCGATATTAAAGAGCTTGGTGAATACATCTCCAGCACCCTTGGTGCAGATATTGATGAATTGGCTTTCGCCCAGGATGAGCTGACAATAGCCGTTCCTGGATCCGCTTTGATCAAGGTGCTCAGTTTTCTGCGCGATGATGCGAATTGTAAGTTCAAGCTGCTGATGGACATTTGCGGCGTTGATTATCCCGACCATGCCCAGCGATTCTGCATCGTCTATAACATGCTCAGCCTGACGCTGAACCTGCGCGTTCGTGTGAAGGTCTGGACCGACGAAGACACGCCCATTCCAACCGCTACAGATATTTTCAGTTCCGCCAACTGGTTCGAGCGGGAAATCTGGGATCTCTATGGCGTTTATTTTTCCGAACATCCGGATTTGCGCCGCATTTTGACAGATTACGGTTTTGAAGGGCATCCCTTGCGCAAGGATTTCCCGCTCACCGGCTATGTGGAACTGCGTTACGACGACGAACAGAAACGCGTTGTCTACGAGCCTGTAAAGCTGACCCAGGAATTCCGGTCGTTTGATTTCCTCAGCCCCTGGGAAGGGGCGCATGCCGTGTTGCCGGGGGATGAAAAAGCCGAAGCGCCCGAGAGTAAGGAATCCTCCTGATGGCCGTCACTGAAATCAAGAACTACAACCTGAACTTCGGTCCGCAGCATCCGGCGGCGCATGGCGTGTTGCGTATGGTGCTGGAGATGGACGGCGAAATCATCGAACGCTGCGATCCGCATATTGGCCTTTTGCACCGGGGAACGGAAAAGCTCATCGAGCACAAAACCTATGTTCAGGCCGTGCCTTATTTTGACCGCCTGGATTATGTGGCTCCGCAAAATCAGGAGCACGCCTTCGCCCTGGCCACGGAAAAGCTGCTGGGTATTGAAGTGCCAAAGCGCGGTCAGTACATCCGGGTGCTCTACGCTGAGATCGGTCGCATTCTGAACCATCTGCTGAACGTCACCTCCTACGCCATGGATGTGGGCGCCATGACGCCCATGTTGTGGGGCTTTGAAGAGCGCGAAGTGTTGATGGAGTTCTGCGAGCGGGTCTGTGGCGCGCGGCTTCACATGAACTACTTCCGACCCGGCGGCGTTTCGTCCGACATGCCGGCTGGCCTGAGCGACGATATCAATGTGTGGGCCGAAAACTTTGTCCAGTTTATCGACGATCTGGAAACCCTGTTGACGGAAAACCGTATCTTCAAGCAGCGGACTGTTGATATTGGTGTGATTACCGCCGAGCAGTGTTTTGACTGGGGGTTCTCCGGCCCCAATATCCGGGCATCCGGGGTCGCCTGGGATTTACGTAAATCCCAGCCCTATGACTGTTATGCCGATCTGGAGTTCGATATCCCCATTGGCAAGAACGGTGATTGTTACGACCGCTATCTGGTGCGCATTCTGGAAATGCGGGAATCGCTCAAAATCATTCACCAGTGTCTGGAAAAAATGCCGGGTGGCCCCTGCAAGGTGGATGATCGCAAGATCTCGCCGCCGCCGCGGGCCTCCATGAAATCATCCATGGAAGACATGATCCATCACTTCAAGCTCTATACGGAAGGCTATCATGTGCCTGCCGGAGAGACCTATACGGCGGTTGAAGCGCCGAAAGGCGAGTTTGCCGTATTCCTGGTTTCAGACGGCACCAACAAACCCTATCGCTGTAAAATTCGCGCCCCGGGATTCGCCCATTTGCAGGCCATGGAATTTTTGTCCAAGGGACATATGCTTGCGGATGCCGTTGCCAATATCGGGTCCATTGATGTTGTATTTGGTGAGATTGATCGATGACCGGACAAACTGAAACTGTTGAGCAGCCAGCAACCTTTGCCTTTACGGCAGAGAATGCAAAAGCTGCGGAATCGGTTATTGCCAAGTATCCGGAAGGCTGGCAGGCAAGCGCCGTGATGCCGTTGCTGGATCTGGCGCAACGCCAGAATGACGGCTGGCTGCCGCGCGTCGCCATGGATTACGTGGCCGAGGTGCTGGGAATGCCACCCATTCGGGTTTACGAAGTGGCAACCTTTTATACGATGTACAACCTCAAGCCGGTTGGCAAACATCACGTCCAGATTTGTACCAATCTGCCATGCTGGCTGCGCGGTTCCGACGACGTGGTCGGGCGCTGCAAACAGAAGCTCGGTATTGAGGTGGGTGAAACTACCGAAGACGGCCTGTTCACCTTAAGTGAGGCGGAATGTCTGGGCGCTTGTGTGAACGCGCCGATGATGCAGATCAACGATGACTTCTACGAAGATCTCGATGCCACGTCGACAGAAACCATCCTGACTGAACTTGCGGCTGGCGGAACACCAAAAACCGGGTCGCAAATTGGCCGCTACACCTGTGAGCCGGTCGAGGGGCTGACAAGTCTTATGCATCAGGCGAAAGCCCGTGCTGAAAAACTAGGAGATGCATAATGCTTGCCGATAAAGACCGCATCTTTACCAATATTTACGGATTTGAAGACCCGTTCCTGAAAGGCGCCAAAAAACGCGGCGACTGGGATGGCACGAAAAAGCTGCTCGAGCTTGGGCGCGAAGAGATCGTCAACCAGATCAAAGCATCCGGTTTGCGCGGCCGTGGCGGTGCCGGGTTCTCGACCGGCATGAAATGGTCGTTTATGCCGAAAGAAAACGACGGCCGCCCGCATTATCTGGTGATCAACGCCGATGAAGGGGAGCCGGGCACCTGTAAAGACCGCGAAATCATGCGCAATGATCCGCACAAACTGATCGAAGGGGCTTTGATTGCCTCTTTCGCCATGGGCGCCAACGCAGCCTATTGTTATGTGCGCGGCGAGTTTTACCGCGAAACCGAAGCCCTGCAGCGCGCCGTCGACGAAGCTTATGCCGATGGTTTGATCGGCGACAATGCCTGCGGGTCAGGATACAAATTTGATTTCTATATCCATCGCGGGATGGGCGCTTACATCTGCGGTGAAGAAACGGCGCTGATCGAAAGCCTGGAAGGCAAGAAGGGCCAGCCACGCCTAAAGCCGCCGTTCCCGGCCAACGTCGGCCTCTACGGCGCACCGACCACCGTGAACAATGTGGAATCGATCGCCGTGGCACCGGAAATCCTGCGCCGGGGTGCAGAATGGTTCGCCGGGATCGGGCGCGAGAACAACACGGGCACCAAGCTTTTTATTATTTCCGGACATGTGAACCAGCCGTGCACGGTCGAAGAGGAAATGGGCATTCCGCTCAAGGAAATCATTGAAAAGCATTGCGGCGGCGTGCGTGGCGGTTGGGACAATCTGCTGGCAGTCATTCCGGGCGGCGCTTCCGTGCCGGTTCTGCCGAAATCCATTTGTGACGATGTTCTGATGGATTTTGATTCCCTGCGGGCCGTGCAATCCGGCCTTGGCACGGCGGCCATTATGGTCATGGATAAATCCACCGATATCGTGCGCGCTATTACCCGGCTTTCCGCTTTTTATAAGCATGAGAGCTGTGGCCAGTGCACACCGTGTCGGGAAGGAACCGGCTGGATGTGGCGGATGATGGAAAAAATGGCGGCGGGAACGGCCCAGGTCGAGGAAATCGATCTGCTTGAGGAAGTCACCCGGCAAATTGAAGGCCACACCATCTGCGCGCTGGGCGATGCTGCGGCCTGGCCCATTCAGGGACTGATCCGGCATTTCCGCCCGGAACTCGAGAAACGTATTGCCGAAGTCAGAGCCGGCAAGTCACAGGCGGCATGAGGGCTAGACCATGGTAAAACTCACCATTGACGGAAACGAAGTTGAAGCCGAAGCCGGCATGACCGTCATGCAGGCCTGCGAATTGGCCGGCATTGAAATTCCGCGTTTCTGCTATCACGAACGCCTGTCCATTGCCGGCAACTGCCGCATGTGCCTGGTCTCCATGGAGCGTGCGCCGAAACCCATCGCGTCGTGCGCGATGCCGGTCGGCGAGGGTATGGTCATCAAAACCGATACGCCAGAAGTCCACAAGATGCGCAAAGGGGTGATGGAATTTCTGCTTATCAATCACCCGCTGGATTGCCCGATATGTGATCAGGGTGGCGAATGCGACCTGCAGGATCAGGCCATGGGCTATGGGCATGACCGCAGCCGTTTTTCCGAAAACAAACGCGCCGTCAAAGACAAATACATGGGGCCATTAATCAGCACGGTGATGACGCGTTGCATCCATTGCACCCGCTGCATCCGTTTCGCCAGTGAGGTCGCCGGTGTGCCCGAACTGGGCGCGACAGGCCGCGGCGAAAACATGGAAGTCGGGACTTACGTTGAGAAGGCGCTGACGTCCGAGCTTTCCGGTAATATGATTGATTTATGCCCGGTCGGCGCCCTCACATCCGACCCCTATGCCTTCAACGCCCGTTCGTGGGAGCTGAAAAAAACCGAATCCATTGACGTTACAGACGCCGTTGGCGCCAGCATCCGTGTTGATTGCCGGGGTCCGGAAGTGAAACGGGTTTTGCCACGCCTCAATGAGGACGTGAACGAGGAATGGATTTCCGACAAGGCCCGCTTCTCCTGCGACGGCCTGAAAAGCCAACGGCTTGACCGTCCCTATGTCCGGCGCGACGGCAAACTGGTTGCCGCCACATGGCCGGAAGCCTTCGCGGCTGTCGCTGATGCGCTGAAGCCGCTGAAGGGTGAAGAGATTGCCGCCATCGCCGGTGATTTGGCCGATTGCGAATCAATGACCGCCCTTAAAGACCTGATGACCGCCCTCGACTCCGAAAACATCGATTGCCGCCAGGACGGGGCAAAGCTCGATGCGACATCCCGTGCTAGCTATCTGTTCAACTCCACCATCAACGGAATTGATCGCGCCGACGCGATCCTGCTGATCGGCACCAATCCACGCCGCGAAGCCGCCGTTTTGAACGCCCGTATTCGCAAGCGCTATGTAGCGGGCGGCGTTGACATCGCCGCCATTGGCGAAGCTGCCGACCTGACCTATCCCCATCATCATCTGGGCAACGACATTTCGGTTCTGAAAAACCTGATTGCTGGCAAAGGCGATTTTGCCAAAGTCCTGAAAAATGCAAAACGCCCTATACTGATCATCGGGCAGGGGGCTTTGGCCCGCCCAGACGGCGCTGCCATTCTCGATCTGGCCCGCACAGCCGCAGAGACATTCGGCGCAATCAATGCCGGTGAAAACTGGAATGGTTTCAACGTTCTGCATACGGCCGCCGCACGGGTTGGCGGACTTGATCTCGGTTTTGTGCCGGGCGCAAACGGACGCGACGTCGAAGCCATCCTTGATGGCGCCGCATCGGGAGACATCAAGGCGGTTTATTTGCTGGGGGCTGACGAGATTGATACATCAAAGCTGGATAAGGCTTTTGTGATTTATCAGGGCCACCATGGCGATGCCGGGGCGCACTGCGCCGATGTGATCTTCCCGGGTGCTGCCTATACGGAAAAATCGGCAACCTACGTCAACACGGAAGGCCGCGTCCAGTTGGCACGCCTGGCCATCTTCCCGCCCGGCGATGCCCGTGAGGACTGGACAATTATTCGTGCCCTGTCGGATGCCCTGGGCAAAACCTTGCCATTCGATACCCTACAGCAGGTGCGCGGAAGAATGGTTGCCTTGAGCAGTACTTTTATGGACATTGATGAAGTCAAACCGGCAAAATGGACTGAATTTGGTCAGGCTGGCGACATCAGCGATACGCCGTTGCGCTCACCTATTGAAAACTTTTACATGACCAACTCCATAAGCCGGGCGTCCGTCACCATGGCGAAATGCGCGGACGAATTTTTAGGTCTAACAGGACAGAAGACAGGTACCCATGGCTGAATATTGGGACTCATATATTTGGCCGACCCTGTGGACGGTCCTCAAGATTGTCGCAATTGTCATTCCGATCATGCTCTCGGTCGCCTATCTGACTTATTTCGAGCGCAAGGTGATTGGCGCTATGCAAATGCGCCGCGGTCCCAACGTTGTGGGCCCGTTCGGCCTTCTGCAGCCCATCGCCGACGGCCTCAAGCTGTTTATGAAAGAGACCATCATCCCTTCCGGGGCCAACCGGGTGGTTTTCATTCTCGCACCGATGATCACCTTTGTGCTGGCGTTGGTCGCCTGGGCGGTTATTCCCTTTGATCAGGGTATGGTGCTGGCCGATATCAACGTCGGCATCCTTTATCTGTTCGCCATTTCGTCGCTCGGTGTCTACGGCATTCTGATGGCAGGATGGGCGTCCAATTCCCGCTATGCCTTTTTGGGTGCCATTCGTTCGGCCGCGCAAATGGTCTCTTACGAAGTCTCCATGGGGTTCATTATCATCACTGTGCTGCTGTGCGTTGGTTCTCTGAACCTGTCCGATATCGTGATGGCGCAGAAAGGCATGTGGTTCGTCATTCCCCTGTTCCCAATGGCAGTAATTTTCTTTATCTCCACACTGGCGGAAACCAACCGGCATCCCTTCGATATGCCGGAAGCGGAAGCCGAACTTGTGGCGGGTTACAACGTCGAATATTCGGCCATGGGCTTTGCCCTGTTTTTCCTGGGTGAATACGCCAACATGATTTTGATGTCGGCCATGACATCAATCCTGTTTCTGGGGGGCTGGTTGCCACCGATGGACATTGCCCTGTTCACATGGATACCGGGGCCGGTCTGGCTGGCGCTTAAAATTGCCTTCTGTCTGTTCATCTTCCTGTGGGTGCGCGCCACCTTCCCACGCTATCGCTATGACCAGCTCATGCGGTTGGGATGGAAAGTCTTTTTGCCGCTGTCATTAGCGGGAGTTGTGGTTGTCGCTGGCGTTCTGGTCGCCTTCGATATGGTTCCGAACGCAGGGTGAGGGGAGAATGAGTATGAACATCATTAGTCGTCATACACGGGCCTTTTTCCTGTGGGAACTGGTTTCAGGCATGTGGCTGACGCTGCGCTACATGTTCAAGGCGAAAAAGACCATCAACTATCCCTTTGAAAAAGGCCCGCTGAGCCCGCGCTTTCGGGGCGAGCATGCATTGCGTCGTTACCCGAATGGCGAAGAGCGCTGCATTGCCTGTAAATTGTGTGAAGCTATTTGCCCGGCCCAGGCCATTACCATTGAAGCCGAACCGCGTGAAGATGGCAGCCGTCGGACCACGCGTTACGACATCGATATGACCAAATGTATTTACTGCGGTCTTTGTGAAGAAGCCTGTCCGGTTGATGCAATTGTTGAAGGACCGAATTTTGAGTTCGCCACGGAAACCCGTGAAGAGCTCATGTATGACAAAGACAAACTCCTGGCCAATGGCGAGCGCTGGGAAACAGAGCTGGCCGAGCGTCTTCGGCTTGACGCACCGTATCGGTGAGCAAGTGAGTTCGGAACAGAGAAAGACTTGAGACTATGATCGAAGCCTTGGCATTTTATATGTTCGCAGCCATTACCGTTGCCTCCGGGGTTCTGGTGATTTCTGCGCGCAATCCGGTGCATTCCGTATTGTTCCTGATTTTGGCCTTTTTTAATTCCGCAGGCCTGTTCGTGCTGCTGGGCGCCGAGTTTTTGGCGATGATTCTGGTGGTCGTTTATGTGGGCGCGGTGGCCGTTCTGTTCATGTTCGTGGTGATGATGCTCGACATCAATTTTGTCGAGATGCGCCAGGGGTTTTTGCAGTATCTGCCGATTGGCGGCGTTATCGGTTTGATTTTGCTGGTCGAGCTGGTTGTTGTTGTTGGTGGCTGGCATTTGAGCCCGGAACTGATTTCCGGAGCGGTTGCGCCAACGCCCGATGTGGCGACTGTGACCAACACCCAGGCGCTGGGGCAGTTGCTCTATACTCATTACATCTATTTGTTCCAGGCCGCAGGCATGGTCCTTCTGGTGGCTATGGTTGGTGCGATTGTCCTGACGCATCGCAAACGGACCGGCGTCAAAAAGCAGGTCATTGCAGATCAGGTGTCGCGCCGGGTTGAAGACAGCGTTGAGCTCGTCAAGGTCGAAACGGGGAAGGGAATTTGATGCTCGAAATCGGACTTGGCCACTACCTGACGGTTGCCGCCATATTATTCACACTGGGTATTTTCGGGATTTTCCTGAACCGCAAAAATGTCATCATCATTTTGATGTCTGTGGAGCTTATGCTTTTGGCGGTGAACATCAATTTTGTCGCGTTTTCGGCTGAATTAAACGATCTGGTCGGACAGGTGTTCGCCATATTCGTTCTCACCGTGGCTGCCGCCGAGGCCGCCATCGGGCTGGCCATCTTGGTTATTTATTTCCGTAATCGCGGCTCCATCGCCGTCGAAGACATCAACATGATGAAAGGCTAAGGCAAATGATTGATATGCTTGTAGTCTTTCTGCCGCTGCTCGGCGCGATTCTTGCCGGGATCATTGTCTTCATGCCAAGTGAAGATAAGGAAAAGCAGCACCAGCGCGATATTCTGGCACAGGTCGTGACCTGCGCCGGGCTGGTTTTATCGGCACTTTGCGCCATCGCCGTGTTTTACGATGTGGCCCTCAACGGCAACCCGCGTACCGTCGACCTGTTCACATGGATTGATTCCGGTTCGCTGGAAGTCTCATGGGCCCTGAAGGTGGATACGCTAACGGCTGTAATGATGATTGTGGTGACGGTTGTCTCGGCCATGGTTCATATCTATTCCATCGGCTATATGCATCACGATCATTCCATTCCCCGTTTCATGTGCTATCTCAGCCTGTTCACCTTCTTCATGCTGATGCTGATCACCGGCGACAATCTGATCCAGATTTTCTTCGGCTGGGAAGGCGTTGGCCTGGCGTCCTATCTACTGATCGGTTTCTGGTACGAAAAGCCCACGGCAAACGCAGCTGCGATCAAGGCCTTTGTTGTTAACCGGGTTGGTGACTTTGGTTTTGCACTAGGCATTTTCGCCGTATTCATGCTGTTCGATACCATTCACCTCGATAGCATTTTTGCGGCTGCTGAAGGTAAAAAAGACGCTGTTTTGACCGTGTTCGGAGGCGAGTTCCACGCCCTGACCGTCTGCTGTCTGTTGTTGTTCGTTGGTGCCATGGGTAAATCGGCGCAGCTTGGCCTGCACACATGGCTGCCGGACGCCATGGAAGGCCCGACCCCGGTTTCAGCCCTTATTCATGCCGCCACCATGGTCACTGCCGGGGTCTTTCTTGTCGCCCGCCTGTCACCCATCTTCGAATATTCCGATACGGCTCTGACCGTGGTCACGCTGGTTGGCGGGACAACGGCGATCTTTGCCGCGACAATTGGCTGTGTGCAAAACGACATCAAGCGCGTCATTGCCTATTCCACCTGTTCGCAGTTGGGTTACATGTTTTTCGCCTGTGGTGTTTCGGCTTATTCCGCCGGTGTCTTCCACCTGATGACACATGGCTTTTTCAAGGCCTTACTGTTTCTGGGCGCCGGTTCGGTCATCCACGCGATGTCCGATGAACAGGACATGCGGCGCATGGGCGGGATATGGAAGCTGATTCCGGTGACTTACGCACTTATGTGGATCGGCAATCTGGCGCTGGCAGGCGTTGGTGTGCCGGGCACGGCGGTTGGTTTCGCCGGTTTCTTCTCGAAAGACGTGATTATCGAAGCGGCCTACGGGGCGCATACGGGTATTGGCATGTATGCTTTCTGGATGGGCATTGCCGCCGCCTTCCTGACGGCGTTCTATTCTTGGCGTTTGCTGATCATGACCTTCCATGGGACGCCCCGCGCCGATGAACGCACCATGGCACATGTGCATGAAAGCCCGAAGGTGATGATCCTTCCTTTGTTGGTGCTGGCGGCAGGCGCCTGTTTTGCCGGGCTTCTTGGTTATGAAAACTTTGTCGGCCATAACTCGGCGGAATTCTGGGGCAATGCCATCCTGATCCTGCCAACCCATGCGGCTCTGGAAAATGCGCACCATGTGCCGGTCTGGGTTAAAGTCGCCCCGATCGCCGTAGGTCTGGCGGGTATTGCCATGGCTTACTGGTTCTATTTGTGGGCGCCCGGCATCCCCGGACGGATTGCCACAAAGTTTCAGGGGATTTATCTGTTTCTGCTCAACAAATGGTACTTTGATGAGCTCTATGACCGCCTGTTCGTACGTCCGGCCTTTGTCATTGGCCGCAATCTCTGGAAAACCGGTGACGGGACCTTGATTGACGGACTGGGACCGGATGGCATATCGACAGTCGTGCGCGCGGTTTCGCGGCGCGCGTCAGCCCTGCAAACGGGATATCTCTATCACTACGCCTTCGCCATGCTGATTGGTGTCGTGGTTCTTGTAACTTGGTATATTTTGGCACACGCAGGGTGATCCGACGATGAGCGAAATTCCTTTACTGTCGCTGCTGACGTTCCTTCCCCTGGTTGGGGCCGGAATGATTTTGGTGCTTGCTCGCGGCAGCGCCAGCGATGTAGCGCGCAATGCCCGCTGGGGTGCCCTGTGGACATCCGGAACAACCTTCCTTGTCTCCATCCCCTTATGGTTCAAGTTTGATGTCACGACGGCGGATTTCCAGTTCGTCGAAAAGTTTGAGTGGATGCCACAGTTCGGCATTAGCTACCATATGGGCGTTGACGGCATCTCTTTGCTGTTTGTTCTGCTGACAACACTGCTGACGCCAATTTGCATCCTTGCCAGTTGGGAATCGATCAAGGACCGGGTCAAGGAATACATGATTTCCTTCCTGATCCTCGAAACCTTCATGATCGGTATGTTCTGCGCATTGGACCTGTTTGTGTTCTATATCTTCTTCGAAGCCGTTCTCATTCCGATGTTTATCATCATCGGCGTTTGGGGCGGCCCGCGCCGGGTTTATGCGGCATTCAAATTGTTCCTCTATACGCTGCTGGGCTCTGTGCTGATGCTGGTGGCTATGCTCGCCATGTATGCCGACGCCGGGACCACGGATATGGTTGCGCTCATGAGCCACGATTTCCCGGTGAGCCTGCAGCCCTGGTTGTGGCTTGCCTTCTTTGCCTCCTTTGCAGTCAAGGTACCCATGTGGCCGGTTCATACCTGGTTGCCCGATGCACACGTGGAAGCGCCAACGGCGGGTTCCGTCATTCTGGCCGGTGTCCTGCTGAAATTCGGTGGTTACGGGTTCCTGCGGTTCTCTCTGCCCATGTTCCCTGAAGCGACCGCGCAATTTGCCATGTTGATGTTTACCCTGAGCATCATAGCCGTGATCTATACGTCTCTGGTGGCGCTGGCGCAGACGGACATGAAAAAGCTGATCGCCTATTCCTCCATTGCACATATGGGCTTTGTGACGGCAGGCACATTTACCCTGACTACTCAGGGCATTGAAGGGGCCATTTACCAGATGCTGTCGCACGGCGTTGTTTCGGCGGCCCTGTTCCTGATCGTCGGGGTTGTTTACGACCGAATCCACAGCCGCGAGATCTCCGATTATGGCGGACTGGTCAAGCGCATGCCGTCCTATGCGCTGGTCTTCATGTTGTTCATGCTGGCTTCGGTCGGTTTGCCGGGCACCGGCGGGTTTGTCGGTGAAATTCTGGTACTGATCGGGCTTTTCCAGGTCAATACGTGGGTTGCGGCTTTTGCAGCGACAGGCGTAATCCTGGGAGCGGCCTATATGCTCTATCTCTATCGACGTATTATCTTCGGACAGTTGACAAAAGAAACGCTGATGAAGGTGAAAGACCTGAGCGCCCGCGAATGGGCAATCTTTGCGCCTCTGATCATTTTGACATTGTGGATGGGTATCTATCCGTCATCGTTTCTCGATTTCATGCATGTCTCCGTTGATAACTTGATTAAACAAGCCGAGACGGCGCTGGTCACAAGTGGCCAGGCTGCTCTGGCTGGACGCTAGGAGTTGTCCGCGATGCCTATGGCTCAAACCCCCAACTGGATTCCGGCGACCCCGGAGTTGTTCGTCGCTATCATGATCATGGCGCTGTTGATGTTTGGCGTCTTCCAGAAGCAGGCCAAACTGGCTGAACGAACCAAGACAGCGCGACTTGTTTCTATGTTGAGTGTTGCCGTTCTCGGTTTAACGGCCTTGATTGCACTGACGTTTGCCGGTGACCGGGTTCTGATCTTCAACAAACTTTTTGTCACCGAACCATTTGCCGTCTTTTGCAAGGTTATGGTTCTGTTAGCCTCCGGCGTCACCATTGTCATGGCGCAAGGCTTTCTGGAACGCCACAAAATGGCGCGTTTTGAATATCCGATCCTGATCCTGTTTGCCGTTCTAGGCATGATGATGATGATTTCGGCCAATAATCTGATGTCACTCTATCTGGGCCTTGAACTGCAAAGTCTGTCGCTTTATGTCATCGCCGCTTTCCAGCGCGATGATTCACGGTCGACGGAAGCTGGCCTCAAGTATTTTGTCCTCGGTGCGCTGGCGTCGGGCATGCTGCTCTACGGCAGCTCGCTCATATACGGATTTACCGGCACGACCGACTTTGACCAGATTGCTCTGCTGTTTGATGGCGCCGCAGGGGACCGTCCGAGCCTCGGTGTTATTTTCGGTATTGTCTTCATTCTGGCCGGCCTTGCCTTTAAGGTCTCCGCCGTACCGTTCCATATGTGGACACCCGATGTTTACGAGGGCGCGCCAACACCGGTCACTGCTTTCTTCGCCATTGCGCCAAAAATAGCGGCACTGGCGTTGTTCATGCGGGTCATGATCGGCCCCTTTGGCGGACTGGTCGCCGAATGGCAGCAGATTGTTATCTTTGTGTCCATGGCCTCAATGCTTCTCGGTGCTTTTGCCGCTCTCAGCCAGACCAACATCAAGCGCCTGATGGCCTATAGCTCCATCGGCCATGTCGGTTATGCCCTGATCGGTATCGCCGCAGGCACGGAAGCCGGTATTCAGGGCGTTCTGATTTACCTTGCGATCTATCTTGCGATGAATCTCGGCACATTTGCCTGCATCCTCAGCATGCACCGGGGCGAACAGATGGTTGAGGGGATCAATGACCTGGCCGGACTTGGCAAAACCCACAAGATGCTGGCTTTGGCCCTGACCCTGTTCATGTTCTCCATGGCCGGGATTCCGCCACTCGCCGGGTTTATCGGCAAGCTGTATATATTCATGCCGGCCATTGATGCTGGCCTGTACCTTCTGGCCATCGTCGGCGTTCTCGCCAGCGTTGTCAGTGCGGTGTATTATCTGCGCATCATTAAGATCATGTATTTTGATGATGTCATCGACAGTCTGGACAAATCGTCCGAAAAGACAATCGGCTGGGTTCTCGCTCTGAGCGGATTATTCGTGGTTGCCTTTGGCTTCTATCCGCCTCTCATTATGGCTGGCGCCGCAAAAGCGGCGGCGGCCTTGTTTGCTGGCTGATGCTGCAAGCCGAAATACCCAGCCTCTACAACGTCATCCCCTACGAGACCATTGGTAGTACCAATGCGGAAGCTGTGCGCCTGGCCCGTGAAGGCGAGGATACGGCACCCGACGGCACACTTGTCTGGGCGCTTGAACAAACCGGCGGCCAGGCCCGGCGCGGGCGCGAATGGCACAGCCCCGTTGGCAATCTCTACACCTCACTTATTCTGCGTCCGGAAGTTCCCTTGCGTGAAGCCGCCCAGCTTGGTTTCGTTGCTGCTCTGGCGGTTTACGACGCGCTCGGATTTGTCGGGCCGCCGGGCCATCAGGTGCATTGTAAATGGCCCAACGATGTTTTGTTAAACGGCAAAAAAGTGGCGGGAATCTTGCTCGAATCCCAAGGGGGAGGGGGCGATGTGCCGCCCGACTGGGTGGTTCTGGGAATGGGTCTTAACGTAGCGTCGCATCCGGAGAAGACCGAATTTCCTGCCACGTCCCTGCGCTATGAGGGCTGGTCCAGCACCGTTGAAGAAGTCCTGTCCGCTTATACAAAAAGCTTTCTGTCCGGGGCCAACCGCTGGCTGGATCAAGGTTTTGCACCCATTCGGCGCGACTGGATATGGCGCTGTATGGGTAAAGGAGAATCCGTTGAAGTCCGCCTTGAAAAGCAGACGCTCACAGGTGTTTTCGAAGATATGGATGACGACGGTGCGTTGCTTCTCAATCGGGATGGCAAAATACAACGGATCACGGCCGGGGATGTGTTTTTTCCGGGCTCTGAGCCGGGCCTGTAAGGAGACACACCATGCTTCTGGCGATTGATTCCGGCAATACCAATATTGTTTTTGCCTTGTTTGATGAGGCGGGAACGCTGAAAGGCGAATGGCGCTCGTCAACCGACACAAACCGTACGGCGGACGAGTTTGGCATTTGGCTGGAGCAGCTCCTGAAGCTGTCCGATTTTAACCGCAAGGACGTCAAACAGGCGATCATCGCAACGGTCGTTCCGGCAACCCTGTTTGCCCTGAAAACGCTGTGTCGCAAGTATTTTGACTGTGATCCTTTGGTTGTCGGGGAAGAGGGGGTCAAATTGGGGCTCGATATCCGGATCGAAAAACCGGACGAAGCGGGCGCCGACCGGCTGGTCAATGCGGTGTCCGCCCATAAAACCTATGGCGGCCCCTTGATTGTGATCGACTTTGGAACTGCGACAACGTTTGACGTGATCGGCAGGGACGGTAGCTACCAGGGTGGGGCCATTGCACCCGGTATCAATTTAAGCATGGAAGCCCTGCATCAGGCCGCCGCCCAGCTGCCCCGTATCGCCATAACACGACCGAGCGCCGTCATTGGCAAAAACACGGTGGATGCCATGTTGTCGGGAACCTTCTGGGGGTATGTGGGGATGATCGAAGGTTTGGTCAGCCGCCTGAAAGCGGAAATGGCTGAGGACAGCATCAAGGTTATTTCCACCGGTGGGTTAGCGCCTTTGTTTACTGAATATTGCGACGTCATCGAAATTGCCGATGCCGACTTAACCCTGCGAGGTCTCTATGCCATTTACAAGCACAACACCTGATGTCTGATCAAAACGCCGGAGATCTGGTTTTCGTTCCCCTTGGCGGGGCGGGTGAAATCGGCATGAATCTCAATCTCTATGGATATGGGACCGAAGATTCCCAATCCTGGGTAATGGTGGATCTTGGCGTAACCTTCAACGACGGATCGCTGCCCGGTGTCGATCTGATCATGCCCGACCCCACGTTCATCGAAGAACAGCGCGATGATCTGTTGGCTTTGGTACTGACCCATGCCCATGAAGATCATCTGGGCGCCGTGCCCTATTTGTGGCCCCGGCTGCAATGCCCCATTTACGCAACGCCTTTTACCGCCTCCATTCTGCGCCGCAAGCTGATTGAAGCGGAATTGATTGATGAGGTCGAAATTATCGAGGTGCCGTTGTCGGGACGCTTTCAAATCGGCCCCTTTGATTTTGAGTTGATTACCTTGACCCATTCCATACCGGAACCCAACGCCATCGCCATTCGAACACCTGTCGGTACGGTATTGCATACGGGCGACTGGAAGTTTGACCCGGACCCGGTGGTTGGAGAAGCTTCCGATGAAGAGGCTTTACGCGCCCTTGGTGATGAAGGGGTGCGTGCTATCGTTTGTGATTCAACCAACGTCTTTTCCCCCGGTGATTCCGGCTCGGAAGCAGACCTGCTGGAAAACCTGACGCGTCTAATTGGGGAAGCAACGGGAAAGGTTGCCGTCGCTTGTTTCGCCAGCAATGTGGCGCGCCTCGAAACCATCTCGCAGGCGGCGCGGGCCAATGACCGCGGTGTCGTCATTGCCGGGCAATCGTTGATCCGTATCGAAAAAGCGGCGCGGGAGAACGGTTATCTGGCCGATACGCCCGCGTTTATTCAACAGGAAGACGCAGGATATTTACCCGGTGACAAGACAGTTATCATCTGTACCGGAAGTCAGGGCGAACCGCGCGCTGCGCTGTCGCGGATCGCCGCCAATGATCACCCCTATGTCACTCTGGGTGAGGGCGATACGGTGCTGTTTTCATCGCGCGTCATCCCCGGCAACGAAACATCCATCGCACACCTGCAAAACCAGTTGGTCCGGCGCGGCGTCCACATCGTCACCGCCAAGGATGCCTTTATTCATGTCTCCGGGCATCCGGCGCGCGATGAACTGACCCATATGTACCAGCTTGTCCGCCCCGAAGTGGCGATCCCTGTCCATGGTGAACTGCGGCATTTGCGCGAACATGCGCGCCTGGCTGAAACCTGTCAGGTCGATAAGGCGATTGTCGCTGAAAACGGTTGCGTGATCCGCATCGGTCCCGGCGAAGCCAAGATCGTTGACCATGTGTTTTCCGGCCGGTTGACCCTGGAAGGCAGCCGTCTTGTCCCGATTGATAGCGAGATCGCCAAAAGCCGCAAGCGTGCCATGTGGCACGGCACAGCGACCATCAGCGTAGTCATTGATGGCAACGGGGCTTTGCTGGCAGTCCCGCAGCTCTCGACAACCGGCTTGTTTGAAGATGAATCTGACCCCATATGTCTGGAAGCCATAGAACAGGCGGAGGATGCGGTTTCTGCTCAGTCAGCGCGCCATATCCATGACGATACGCGGGTCAAAGAAGCCATTCGCCTGGCTGTACGGCGTCATTTCCGCCATCATCTGGGCAAGAAGCCCGTTACCGAAGTGCATTTGGTTCGTGTCAATTAAAACCGAGGAAGCTATACCATGTTAGGCCGTTTAAACCATGTCGCCATCGCCGTCCCCGATCTGGAGGCCGCCAGCAAAGTCTATCGGGACACACTGGGCGCGACCGTCTCGGCACCACAGGCCGAGCCGGATCACGGGGTCACCGTGGTTTTTATCGAACTGGAGAACACCAAAATCGAGCTGCTGGAACCGCTCGGTGAAGCCTCGCCTATCCAGGCTTTTCTCGATAAAAACACAAGCGGCGGCATGCATCATGTCTGCTATGAAGTGGATGATATTCTGGAAGCCCGGGACCGACTGAAAAAAGACGGCGCCCGTGTATTGGGGTCGGGCGAGCCGAAAATCGGCGCCCATGGAAAACCGGTGCTATTCCTTCATCCCAAAGATTTTTCCGGTACCCTCATCGAACTCGAACAGGCCTAAAGGGAGACCCGCCATGAATTTTGCGGAAATATTGGTGGTCTATGTGATCGCTTGGTGGCTGGTTCTTTTCATGGTGTTACCGTTTGGCATTTCACGTGTCGACCCCTCAACCCTGCTGCCCGGTCAGGACCCCGGATCGCCAGCCAAGGGGCGCATGATCCTGAAACTGGTCATCACATCCGCCATCGCGCTGGTGATACTAGGAATCTATTATTTGGTCGCCACCTCCGGTCTTGTTTCTTTTCGCTCAGCAGGCGCGTAAAGATCAGGCCGGACCGAACAGCTTACCGAACAGGCTGACAGCGACAAAACCGCCAAAAACCAGACTCACAAGACATCCTGCCAGCGGAAAACCACGCGGCAGATTGATGCCACCGCTTATGGGTGGCTCTCTTCCTTTGATCTGGTACAGGGACAAATTCACCAGAACGGAAATAACCAGCATAATCAGAGACGTCGTCTCGGCCAGAACCTCGATATTGAATATCCAAGTCAAAAGAACAATCACGCAAATGACGGCAAGGGTTGCGTAAATCGGTGTCCGGGTGATGGGATGAACGGTCCCGAAACGGGCGAATGTCCAACCCATATTGGCCATGCCGTACAAAACCCGTGATGCCATGATAACCTGGATCAGCACTCCGTTGAGGACGGCAATAACACCGATCAAACTGATCAGCTCCGAAGATTTTCCGGTCTTCAGTTCATAGACCAACACGAGCGGTGCGCCGCTCGTTGCCAGTTGTTCGACTGGCGCTGACATGACGACGACAAGAGAAACCAGAATATATACCAGCGTCGTCAGGCACAGAGTCAGACCGATGGCAATGGGCATTGTCCGGCGTGGATTACGGACTTCCTCAGCCACATTGACCATATCTTCAAACCCGATGAAGGCATAAAAAGCGAGAAACGATCCGGCGAAAATTCCGGCCCAGGTTACGCTGTCCAGTGAAGGGGTCAGTTCAGGTAAATGTTCCGGCAGGTTCATCAGCGAATCCCGGCCGACCCAGATCACCAACAGCAAGCCGCCAATCTCAACAAGAGTGACGAAGGCGGCAATCGCTACGGATTGTCCAATCCCCCAGCAGGCGAGGCCTCCAATGATCACCACAACACCAAGGATGGCGAGTCCCTCAGGGATCGCGATCAGGGACTGAAAATAGCCGACAAACCCCTCCGTCAGCGCCGCAGACGAGACAATGCCGTTAAAAACGACCAGATAACCAACCAAAATGGCGAGCGCCTGAAGCCCCAGCCCTTCCTTGACGTAGACGGCTTCTCCGGCGCTTTTTGGATAACGCGAGGCCAGTTCGGCAAATGACAGAGCCGTAAATGCGATCATCAGCGCCGCAACAAAAAATGAAACCGGCGCATACATGCCTGCTCTTCCGGCTACCGTCCCGACCAGCACATAAATACCGCCGCCAATGGTCGTGCCAAGACCATAAAGCGTTAGCATCGGCATGCTCAGAGAGCGCCGAAGGGAAGGGTTATTGGGCGTTTCGACAGGCAGCATCATAAGAGGAACGTATACAGTCGCGCGGCTTTTGACTTTGATTTAAATCAAAGCAACAAGCAGGCATGGTGTCTAACCTAAACAACAATTGTCCGATACCGTCATGACCTGTTCGAACAACAGTCATGCCTTTTTCAAGGAAAGCCTGTAATGAAACTGAATTTTCTTGGCGCAACGGGAACGGTGACCGGCTCAAAATATCTGATAGAGCATAACGGTACACGGGTGCTGGTCGATTGCGGGCTGTTTCAGGGCTTGAAGGAGCTGCGCTTACGTAACTGGGCGCGCCTGCCTGTTGACCCGGCATCCATTGACTCGGTGTTGCTTACACATGCCCATATTGATCACAGCGGCTACATCCCTTTACTCGTTAAAAACGGCTTCAAGGGGACCATTTACTGTTCCGACGCCACCTATGATTTGTGCCGCATCCTATTGCCCGATAGCGGTTATCTTCAGGAAGCTGACGCCCAGCGGGCGAACCGCCACAAATATTCCAAACACAAACCTGCGCTGCCGCTCTATACAGAAAAAGATGCGGAACGATGCCTGCAGCAGTTCCAGACTGTTGATTATGACAAACCCCACAAGCTTGAAAACGGGCTGACATTTTCACTCGCCCGTTCTGGTCATATTCTAGGCTCATCATTTGTCCGGCTTTATGACAAGCAAACCTCTATTTTATTCTCTGGCGATCTCGGACGACCTGATGATCCGGTTATGAAGGCCCCAGAATCCGTACAGGACACCGATTATCTGGTGCTGGAATCAACCTATGGCGACCGCTTGCACAAAGACGAAGACCCGCAGGAGAAAATCGGCCAGATTATCCGTGAAACGTCGGCTCGCGGTGGTTCTGTGATCATTCCGGCTTTTGCCGTAGGCCGGACGCAAAGCGTGCTCTATTACATCCATGAACTGATCCAGACGGGCGCCATTCCGTCACTTCCGGTTTTTCTCGACAGCCCGATGGCGATTAACGCCACTGAGCTCCTGTCCAGGCACATTCATGAGCACCGCCTGTCTCACGAAATGAGCGAGAGCGTCAGTCATATTGCAAAGTATGTGCGGACAGCCGAAGAATCGAAAGCTCTGGACCATAAGAACGGAATGCCTGCCGTGATTATTTCTGCCAGCGGCATGGCGACCGGCGGGCGCATCCTGCATCATCTCAAGTATTTTCTCGGCGATGAACGCAATACCATTCTGTTTACCGGGTTTCAGGCAGCAGGGACGCGCGGTGCGCGCCTCGTTCATGGCGAGGATGAAATCAAGATACATGGCGAGATGTGGCCGGTGCGTGCACAGATTGAGATTCTTCACAACACTTCAGCCCATGCCGATTACAGCGAAATCCTGAGTTGGCTGGGAACTTTTAAAAACCCACCGCGCCAGACATTCATTACCCACGGCGAACCGGAAGCCGCTTCGTCTTTACGTATGAAAATTGAATCTCACCTGGGATGGAATGCATGTGTTCCAGAATATCTTGAGCAGGTTTCTTTATAGGAAATTCAACATATTAAATGGCAATCCATTTTGCCTATTAATGCTTCCTTAAAAAATCAGCGGCATACTATGGACTGTTTCAATACCCCACAGAAGTGGATGTAAGTAATGAAGAATTTCATTTTGGTGACGTGCCTTTGTGCGGTGCCGGTTCTCTTGGCTATTCTGCCTTACCGGTTGTTCCAGTAAAGACCAGAAGGTTTAACCACAAAGCTCACAGGCGAATGCGTCCGCTATCGGCCTCATCTATTGCCCGTCTATAAATGAATTATAATAAAGCCCGTTAGGGCCTTTCGTGCTGCGTGACATTCCGGTTCGTATTTCATAAGTTCCCAGTCAGATTCACCGGCTTGCGGGCCCATTCGAAACAAGGCTTCCCATGCGCTTATCACGATATTTTCTGCCGACCCTGAAGGATACGCCCGCTGAGGCGCAAATTGCTTCACACCGTTTGATGTTGCGCGCCGGAATGATCCGTCAATCCAGTGCCGGAATTTATTCATGGCTGCCATTGGGATTGCGGGTGCTGAGGAATATTGAGCAGATTGTTCGCGAGGAACAAAACGCCATTGGCTGCCATGAAGTGTTGATGCCGACCATTCAGCCGGCGGATCTCTGGCGCAAGAGTGGGCGTTATGATGATTATGGCCCCGAGATGCTACGCATCGTTGACCGGCATGAGCGCGACATGCTCTACGGGCCGACCAATGAAGAGCAAATCACCGAGATTTTTGCCGAGGCCGTGCGCAGTTACCGCGAACTGCCGCAAATGCTCTATCATATCCAGTGGAAGTTTCGCGACGAAGTCCGTCCCCGGTTTGGCGTCATGCGGGGTCGCGAATTCCTTATGAAGGATGCCTATTCGTTCGATCTGGATATTGCAGGCGCGCGCATCTCCTATAACAAGATGTTTGTTTCCTATCTGAAAACCTACGAGCGCTTGGGTCTCAAAGCCATTCCCATGGCCGCCGATACGGGTCCCATCGGTGGTGACATGAGCCATGAGTTTTTGATTTTGGCTGAAACCGGCGAAAGTGAAATTGCCTGTCATCGCGATTTCGTCGAAATGAGCATGGCCAATGAAACCATTGATTTTGATGGCGACCTGCAGCCCATTGTCGACCGCTTCACCAGCAAATATGCAGCAACCGATGAAAAACGCGACCCGGAGGCCGAAAAGGCACTAGGTGCAGATCTGGTGACCGCACGGGGCATTGAAGTCGGCCATATTTTCAATTTTGGTACCAAATATTCAAAACCCATGGGAGCCACTGTGGCCGGTGCGGACGGTCAGGATGTTCATGTGGAAATGGGGTCCTACGGTATTGGCGTGTCGCGTCTGGTCGGTGCGATCATTGAAGCTTCACACGATGACAACGGCATTATCTGGCCCGACAGCGTCGCCCCGTTCCAGGTTGGAGTGATCAACCTGAAATCCGGTGATGCCGATTGCGACCAGACCTGCGAAGCCATTTACCAGAAACTCTCCGATGACAATGTCGACGTTCTTTATGACGACCGCGATGCCCGCGCCGGCGCCAAGTTTGCCGATGCCGACCTGATCGGTGTTCCTTGGCAAATTGTTGTCGGGCCACGCGGCGTCAAAAACGGGGTTGTCGAACTGAAAAACCGCAAAACCGGCGACCGTGACGAACTCAGTCTCGAATCCGCGCTTTCGAAAATCTTCGGGTAAGGGCCGCGAATGTTCAGCCGCTTTGAATGGATGATGGCGTTTCGTTACCTGCGGGCGCGCCGTCAGGAAGGATTTATTTCCGTAATCGCCTGGTTTTCCCTGCTCGGTATCGCGTTAGGCGTCGCAACCCTGATCATCGTCATGTCGGTGATGAACGGTTTCCGACAGGAGTTGTTGACCCGCATTCTCGGTCTGAACGGCCATATGAGCGTCTATTCTGAAAATGGTCAGATGAAACCCTTCGATACCGTTGCCGATCAGATAGCCAATATGGACGGCGTGGTTTCCGTAACACCGATGATTGAAGGCCAGGTTATGGTCACGGCGCGCGGCATCGCCCAGGGTGCTGTTGTCCGGGCTTTACGGAAGGATGATTTGCAAAAACGCAAAATTCTCGACGATAACATCGTGCGGGGCTCACTTGAGGATTACGGCAAAGAAGGCGGTTTGCTGATCGGCAACCGACTGGCCCAGAAACTGGGCGTGCGGGTTGGCGATAAACTGACACTGATTTCACCGAAAGGTACCGTCACCGCCTTTGGCACCGTGCCCTTGATGAAAGCCTTTCGTGTCGCCGCAACGTTCGAGATCGGCATGTTTGAATATGATTCAAGCTTTATCTTCATGCCACTGGCCTTGGCTCAGGGTTATTTCAAGATGCCCGATGCGGTCACCAATCTTGAAGTGTTTATCAAGGACCCGCAAAACGCCCCGGAAATGACCAGCAAAGTTGTGTTCGATATCGGCAAAGGGGTGCGCGTCCATGACTGGCAACGGGCCAACGCCAGTTTCTTCAATGCCATTCAAGTTGAACGCAATGTGATGTTTCTGATCCTGACCCTGATTATTCTGGTCGCCGCGTTCAACATCGTCTCGTCGATGATCATGCTGGTCAAGGACAAGGGGCGCGATATCGCCATACTGCGAACCATGGGCGCCACCCGAGGCACCATCATGCGCATCTTTTTTATCGCCGGTGCCAGCGTCGGGGTGATTGGCACCATGGCAGGCTTTGCTCTGGGCCTGTCCTTCGCCGACAACATTGAAGCCATTCGCCAATGGATTCAAAGCCTCAGCGGCAGCGATCTGTTTGCCGCCGAGATTTATTTCCTGTCGCAGTTACCCGCCATTGTCGACCCGGCGGAAGTCATCGCCGTGGTCTGTATGGGCTTTGGCCTGACGATTTTGGCAACGCTTTATCCGGCATGGCGTGCCGCACGCCTCGATCCGGCGGAGGCGCTCCGCTATGAATGAACCACACATAATAATGCCCGCAGCAGAAACAGTTCCTGTGCTTTCCCTGCAGGGCATTGTCCGCACCTTCCATCAGGGGCGGGAGAACCTGGAGGTTCTGCGCGGCGCCAATCTGGAAATCGCTGCTGGAGAACTGGTCGGGCTGATTGGGCCGTCTGGCGCCGGTAAATCGACATTGCTGCATATTGCCGGCTTGCTGGAAGGTGCGGACAGCGGCGAGATTTATGTTTGCGGTGAAGCGGGTTCGGGCATGAATGACGATGAACGAACGGCCGCACGCCGCCATCATCTGGGTTTCGTTTACCAGTATCATCACCTGTTGCCGGAGTTTTCGGCACTGGAAAACGTCATGATCCCGCAAATTATTTCCGGTTTTTCTCGTAAAGAAGCAAAGCGCAGGGCCACGGAACTGCTGGCCTGGATGGGTCTGGCAGCGCGTGAAACCCATCGCCCGGCGCGTCTTTCCGGAGGCGAGCAACAACGCGTCGCCATCGCTCGGGCCATCTCGACAACGCCAAAACTGCTGCTGGCCGATGAGCCAACAGGCAACCTGGATCCGCATACGGCGGATGAGGTGTTCGATGTTCTGCTGAAACTTGCCCGCAGCGCGAATCTGTCTGCACTGATCGCCACCCACAACCCGGATCTGGCAGCAAAAATGGACCGCGTGGTCCGCATGGAAGAGGGATTGCTGGTTCCAGCCTGAGACGAATCGGCGGTTTTTCATTTTTTTTGTGGATAACTCGTATGGGGGCGATGACTCCTCATGACAAGCTGGTCGGTCTGTGAAATTCTTCTGATATCATGACTGTTTCCGATTTCATTCATCTGCGCGTACATTCCGCCTATTCCCTGTCGGAAGGGGCGATCCCGGCCAAGGCGCTGGTTGAGCTTTGTGTTGCCAACAACATGCCCGCCGTTGCCGTCACCGATACAAACAACATGTTCGGGGCGCTGGAGTTTTCAGGCGCAGCGGCGAAAAGCGGTGTGCAGCCGATCATCGGAATTCAGTTGTCCATTGAATATGCGACCGGTACCGACCCCTCCGAGCGAGACGCCATGGCGGGCAAGGAAAAAACTTCACCGGCAGCCCCCATGGTTTTGTTGGCGCAATCGGATACCGGCTACCGAAATCTGCTGAAACTGTTGAGTTATGCCTATTTGCAGGGCGAAGATGTGCACGACCCGCGCATTCCTTTGGCCGTGCTCGAAAAAAACGCTGTGGACATCATTGTTCTGACCGGCGGCCCCGGCGGCCCGTTGGGCAGGCTCATTCTCGATAGCCAAATTCCGGCGGCCGATGCCTTTCTGAAAGAGATGATCCGTATTTTTCCAAATCGTCTTTATATGGAAATCATGCGCCACGGTACGGATGAAGAACGCCGGACGGAAGCCGCTTTCCTCAATATGGCCTATAGCCATGAGGTGCCGCTGGTCGCCACCAACGAGGCCTTTTTCCCCGACCGCATGATGTACGAAGCGCATGATGCACTGATCTGCATTGAGGAGAAATCCTATGTGTCGCAGGCCGTGCGCCGTCGCCTGACATCGGAGCATTATTTCAAGTCCGCCAATGAAATGCGTCGGGTGTTTGAGGATTTGCCGGAGGCCATCGATAACACCGTGGTCATTGCCAGGCGCTGCGCCTTTCTGGTCGAGCAGATTGACCCCATTCTGCCGCCGTTTGATTGCGGCGAAGGGGTCACTGAAGAGCAGGAACTGCGCCAGCAGGCGGTTGAAGGGTTGAATGCCCGTCTTGAGGTACATGTGTACACCGAAGGCATGAGCGAGGCAGAAAAGGAAGCTGCCGCCAACCCCTATCGCGAGCGCCTCGAGTTCGAGATCAACGTCATCGTCCAAATGGGATTCCCCGGTTACTTCCTGATCGTTGCTGATTTTATTGGCTGGGCCAAGGAACAGGGCATTCCCGTCGGTCCGGGCCGTGGTTCCGGTGCCGGTTCCGTGGTTGCCTGGTCCCTGAGCATTACAGATCTCGATCCTTTACGCTGGGGGCTGCTATTTGAGCGATTCCTTAATCCGGAACGTGTGTCCATGCCGGATTTCGATATTGACTTCTGCCAGGACCGGCGCGACGAGGTGATCCGCTACGTACAGCAAAAGTATGGCCGCGATCATGTGGCACAGATTATCACTTTTGGAAAACTTCAGGCCCGTGCCGTGCTGCGCGATGTCGGGCGGGTACTGGAAATGCCCTATGGCCAGGTCGACCGCATTTGTAAGCTGGTACCCAATAACCCGGCTGCTCCCATGACCTTGCCGGAAGCCATCAATTCCGAGCCTCAGTTGCGTCAGATGATTGACGAAGACCCTGACGTGCGCCGCCTGACAGACATGGGCAAGAAACTGGAAGGGCTCTACCGCCACGCCTCGACCCACGCTGCCGGTGTGGTCATTGGCGATCGGCCGCTGGAAGAACTGATCCCGCTGTACCGCGACCCGCGCTCTGATCTTCCAGTGACCGGCTTCAACATGAAGTTTGTTGAATCGGCCGGTCTGGTAAAGTTTGACTTTTTGGGCCTTAAGACCCTGACCGTGCTCGCCATGGCGGAACGGCTGGTCCGCGAAAAGGGCCAGGAGATTGATCTTCTGACCATCCCGCTGGATGATAAAAAATCCTTCGAGATGATGGGCCGCGGTGAAACGACGGGCGTGTTCCAGCTGGAAAGTGCAGGCATGCGCGACGTTTTGAAATCCATGAAGCCCGACAGCTTTGAAGATATCATCGCTATTGTGGCTCTCTATCGTCCGGGCCCAATGGATAACATCCCGGCCTATATCCGGCGCAAGCATGGCGAGGAAGAACCCGATTACCTGCATCCGTCTCTGGAAGGCATTCTGACCGAAACCTACGGAATTATCATCTATCAGGAACAGGTCATGCAAATCGCTCAGGTCCTGTCCGGCTACTCGCTGGGCAGCGCCGATCTATTGCGCCGTGCCATGGGGAAGAAAATTCAGGCGGAAATGGATGAGCAGCGCCAGATTTTTGTCGATGGTGCGCATGAGAAGGGGGTCGACAAGAAACAGGCCAGCGACATCTTCGACCAGGTCAACAAGTTCGCCGGATATGGTTTCAACAAATCGCACGCGGCAGCCTATGCACTGGTCGCCTATCAGACAGCCTATCTGAAAGCCAATCACCCGGTGGAATTTCTGGCCGCTTCCATGACCCTAGATATGGGCAATACGGACAAACTCAACATCTTCCGTCAGGAACTGGACCGTCTTGGCGTGCCGTTGCTGATCCCGGATATCAACAAATCAGATGTAACGTTTAGCGTCGAGCGCAAGCCCGATGATGGCCCGGAAGATATGGGCGCGATCCGCTATGCACTGGCGGCCGTGAAGAACGTCGGTGGTGCGGCGATGCAGAGCATTGTTGATGACCGAACCGAAAACGGCCCGTTCAAGAATGTGGATGACTTTGTCGGGCGCCTCGACAGTCAGCAGGTCAACAAGCGCCAGATTGAAAATCTGGCCCGTGTCGGCGCGTTTGAATGCCTTGTACCAAACCGCCGGCAGGTGTTTCAAAGTGTCGAAACCATGATGCGTCACGCCAATCTGGCCCGTGCAGAGCGCAACAGCAACCAGATCAGCCTGTTTGGCGGCGAGAGCGAGCCGGCGCCTGGGATCTCCCTGCCGGATGTTCCGGAATGGGCCCCCATGGACCGCCTGAAGGAAGAATTTGATGCGCTGGGCTACTATCTGTCGGCGCATCCGCTCGATTCCTTCGCGAAAAGCCTGCAAAAACTGAAGGTGAAGCAGATTTCCGAAATTACAGCGACGCGCCAGCCGGGATCGGTGAAGCTGGCCGGAACCCTGATCGGCAAGAAGGAACGGACCTCGGCCAAAGGCAACCGTTTCGCCTTTATCCAGTTTTCCGATGCGACCGGCGCGTTTGAGGTGACGGTCTTTTCCGAAGCGCTGGCGGTGGCACGCGATCTGCTGGAAATTGGCAGTTCGCTGCTGATTGACGCCATCGCCCAGTTTGAAGGCGAGGAGGGCGAAGCAAAGTTTCTGGCAAGCCGCTTCCAACCGCTGGAAAAGGCCGCCGCCAATGCGGTGGATGGCCTGCGTGTCTATATCAGCTCGGAAGCGCCACTTGAACCGCTGAAAGACGTCTTATCGAACGAGCGCAAGGGCCGTGGCCGGGTTGAGATCATCCCGCGTCTGCCCGGTTACAAGTCAATCACCCTGGAACTTCAGGACCATTACGACATTTCGCCGGGCATCTACAGGGCGGTGCGCGCGATTCCGGGCGTTCTCGACGTTCAGGAGATTTGAGCCGCTGCCGCTTCCGGCTTCCATTCTCAACGATTTTCGCTGGCTGGGCAGCGCGCGAAGCTTGCTTTCGGCACATCCGTCCTGCCTCGACCTCATTCACGACACGGCTTCTCTCCTTGGTAATAAACGCCTGGGCGTTTCAGATGATCAGGCCGCCATCCTTACCATTAAGCGGAAAGGTCCATTGGGACGTTATTTTGAAGCCCTGATCGAGACAGTTTTTCTGAGCCGTTCGGATATTGAGGCCCTTCATACGAATGTCCCGGTGCGGGATGGCAAAACGACCAAAGGCGAATTTGACCTTCTGTATAAGCAGGACGGCAAATGGCGGCATCTGGAAATGACCATCAAGTTCTATCTGGGTGTCGGCAACCGATCGGATGCCTTCAACTGGCACGGCCCCGCGCTGCGCGACAATCTGGGCCGCAAACTGGACCGCATGGTCCGTCATCAACTGACGTTGCCAGACACGGTGGCGGGACGGGCGACGCTACAGGCCTTGAATATCAACTCCATTGAAAGCGAACCCCTTGTCCTGGGACGGCTCTTTCACCCCTATGCCGATTGGCAGCAGCAAAAACCACAAACCCCGAAGATGATTGCTCCAGACCATACATCAGGCTGGTGGTTATACGCCGAAGATATGGATAATCTGTCATTTGGACCGGATATCTACTGGCAGGCGCTCCGCAAAGCAGACTGGCTGGCACCGGCCTCCAGTTTAAATAGCCAGAGACATCCTCAGCCCGACTTTTTTAATATCTCTCAACCGATGCAATTTGCAGCTCTGGACGCCTCAGACGACGGCACATTCCACGAATTAAGCCGGGGTTTTGTGGTGCCAGTGGGGTGGGGCCCTCAAAGTAAAGCAGGATGAAACCCAAAAAGTATCCTGCATCGAATGAAACAAGCCAGGTTTGTCCTGCTATAATTCTCCCAACTATCGACAAAAAGCCTTGCATCTCCTTGCTCAGGCCTTTAGATACGCCCCCATATCACACGCAGTCTGCGGCCCCGGCGCAAATTCGCCGAAGGTCGATCCGGTGTCAGACATTGTTGAGCTGACCAACGCTGCGGAGGATCAACCGGAAAAAAGGATAAAAAAGCCATGGCGCTTCCTACGTTTACCATGCGTCAGCTGTTAGAAGCTGGTGTTCATTTCGGCCACAACACACGTCGCTGGAATCCCAAAATGTCTCCGTTCCTGTTTGGGGTGCGGAACAACGTCCACGTTATAGATCTACAACAAACTGTCCCCTTGCTGCACCAGGCCATGTTGGCCGTCAGCAAAACCGTCGCTTCCGGCGGTCGTGTGCTGTTTGTTGGCACCAAACGTCAGGCTTCTGGCCGGATTGCCGACGCGGCACGCAAGTGCGGTCAGTACTACATGAACCACCGCTGGCTCGGTGGCACGATGACCAACTGGCGGACCATTTCCAACTCCATCAAGCGTCTGCGTGACCTCGATTCACAGCTCGATGGCGAAGTTGTTGGATTCACCAAAAAAGAACTGCTGGGCCTGACCCGCGAGCGCGACAAACTTGAGCGCGCACTGGGCGGCATTAAGGAAATGGGCGGCTTGCCGGACATCCTGTTTGTCATCGACACCAACAAAGAAGCCATTGCCATTCATGAAGCCAATAACCTGGGCATTCCGGTTATTGCCGTCATTGACTCCAACAGTGACCCGAAGGGCGTTGATTTCCCAATCCCGGGCAACGATGATGCGATCCGCGCCATTGATCTGTACTGTGAACTGATTGCCGGTTCGGCGCTTGACGGCATCAAGGAAGAAATGACGTCTTCCGGTGTTGATCTTGGTGAATCCGAAGAGGCTCCGGTCGAGGAAATTCCGACCGAAGTTGTTGCAGCTGCTGAGCCTGCTGCTGCGGAACCCGCCGCTACCGAAGAAACAACGACAGAACCTGCTTCTGCATAAATTGAGCAAAATCTGTCGATTACATAAATATTATAAGATAGAGGTTTAATATGGCACAAATCACAGCTGCGCTTGTGAAGGAACTTCGCGAGAAGACCGGCGCCGGCATGATGGATTGTAAAAAAGCATTATCCGAAAACGATGCTGATATCGAAGCGTCCGTAGACTGGTTGCGCACCAAAGGCTTGGCGGCGGCTGCCAAAAAGGCCGGACGCGTCGCTGCTGAAGGTCTGGTTGGTATTGCGGTTGAAGGCACTAAAGGTGCCGTCGTTGAGATCAATGCAGAAACGGATTTCGTGGCACGTAACGAAACCTTCCAGCATTTTGTCAAAACCGCCGCTGAAATCGCTTTGAATACAGGCAACGATATTGATGCCCTGAAAGCAGCGGCTTTTCCAGGTGAAGAACGTACCGTCGAAGAGCAGCTCACTCATCTGATTGCGACTATTGGCGAAAACATGTCGATTCGACGCGTTCAGCAGATATCGGTGGGCCAAGGCGTTGTTTCTTCCTACGTCCACACTGCTCTGGCACCAGGGCTCGGCAAAATCGGTGTCTTGATTGCTCTGGAATCAGCCGGTGATGCAGCTGTTGTCGATGCTTTCGGCAAACAGCTGGCGATGCATGTGGCTGCTGCCAAACCGCAAGCCGTTTCGCGTGATGAAATGGATGCGGAAACCGTTGAACGGGAACGCGCCATTTTTGCAGAGCAAGCCCGTGAATCCGGCAAACCCGCCGAAATCGTCGAAAAGATGGTCGAAGGCCGATTGCGGAAGTTCTACGAAGAGGTTTGCCTCATTGATCAGACCTATGTCATTGATGGCGATTCGAAGATTTCAAAAGCAGTTGAGGTTGCTGGCAAGGAAGCCGGTGCAACGATTGCCATCAAAGGCTTTGTTCTTTACGTCCTCGGCGAGGGGATCGAGAAGGAAGAGGATGATTTTGCAGCAGAGGTTGCCGCCGTCGCTGGCAGCTAAGCAAATCCCTCCGTTTTTTTTAAGACCCGACCGCAGTCAGTTGTATATATTGACTGCGGTTGGTTGTATCTGGAGTATAGTCAGGCGCTGTTGGCGTCAGCCTCTTCAAACGCTATACAATTCCAATATCGAAGCTTAGGGGATCAAAATGCCGAATGAGCCAAAATACCGCCGGGTTTTGCTAAAACTGTCCGGCGAGGGGCTTATGGGACAACGCGAGTTTGGTCTGGACCCGGAAACGGTGGGGCGGATTTGCAATGAAGTCAAATCGGTTCATGCTCAGGGTGTTCAGATTTGTCTCGTGATTGGGGCGGGAAATATTTTTCGCGGTGTTTCCGGCGCGGAAATCGGTATTGAACGAACAAGCGCAGACTATATGGGCATGCTCGCAACCGTGATCAATGCCCTGGCGGTACAGAGCTCTCTGGAAAGCGCCGGGGTCAACACCCGTGTGTTGTCAGCAATCCCCATGTCGACAGTCTGCGAGCCCTATATCCGTCGCCGAGCAATGCGCCACATGGAAAAGGGGCGGGTGGTTATCTTTGCCGCCGGAACCGGCAACCCGTTTTTCACCACCGATACGGCCGCAGCGCTTCGTGCTGTCGAGATGAGTTGTGACGCTTTGCTAAAAGGAACACAGGTCGACGGTGTTTATGACAGCGACCCGAAAACCAACGCCAATGCCATCCGCTATGATGAATTGTCCTATCAGGACGTGATCAGCCGTGACCTGAAGGTAATGGACACCTCTGCTATTGCCCTTGCGCGTGAAAACAAGGTTCCTATTCTGGTGTTTTCCATTCACAATCCCGGCGGATTTGCAGACGTGATTTCCGGTGCTGGTAAATACACAATAATTCAGTGATGTAAGAATCAGGTGGAGGCCAAAGATGAGCGACAATATCAACATCAGCGAGATTAAAAAAGAGACTGCACGCCGAATGGAAGGGGCTGTTGATGTCCTCCATCAGGAATTTGGCGGCCTGCGTACCGGCCGGGCAACAACAAGCCTGCTTGAACCGATTGTTGTTCAGGCTTATGGCCAGGCCATGCCACTCAATCAGGTGGGAACCATCAGTGTGCCGGAACCCCGTATGCTATCCGTTCAGGTCTGGGATAAAGGGCTGGTTTCCTCCGTCGAAAAGGCAATCATGGATTCATCGCTCGGACTAAATCCGTCCTCCGACGGGCAGTCGGTCCGCGTTCCGATCCCGGCTTTGACCGAAGACCGGCGTGTCGAGTTGTCAAAAGTCGCGGCAAAATATGCTGAAGAAGCCCGTATTGCCGTGCGCAATGTGCGCCGTCATGTCATGGACAGCTTGAAAGCCTCCGAAAGAGACGGAGATATCACACAGGACGAACACCGGGATTTTGCCGATATCGTGCAGAAACTGACCGATGACTTTGTTGGAAAAATTGACGACGCTCTGAAAAACAAAGAACAAGAAATTATGCAGGTATAACTTTATGGAAACGGCGTCCCTTGAAAAAGGCCAGATATTCGCGCCTCCCGTCCATATCGCAATTATTATGGACGGTAATGGACGGTGGGCGAAACAACGCGGACTGCCGCGCACAGCTGGACACAAACGGGGCGCAGAATCTGTTCGCCGGTCCATTAAAAGTGCGATTAAAAACGGTGTCGCCTATCTGACACTTTTTGGGTTTTCATCGGAAAACTGGAAACGTCCCGATGACGAAGTTCGCGATTTGATGGGGCTGTTGCGCTTTTATCTGAAATCCGAGATCAAGGCGCTCGACAAAGAAGGGGTGCGGTTGAATGTCATTGGCGACCGCCAGCGCTTGGATAGCGATATCGTAACCCTGATCGAGGACTCTGAACGCCAGACCAGAGGAAATAGCCGCCTTGTTCTAACCATTGCGCTCAGTTACGGCGGACGGGCTGAGATTCTCCATGCAACAAGACAAATCGTTGAGGACATTGCAAATGGTTCACTTATTGCAAAAGACCTCAATGAAGAAACCATTGCCGACCGCCTGTTCACAGCCAACATTCCAGATCCGGATTTACTCATACGGACCAGTGGAGAGCAACGCATAAGCAATTTTTTACTCTGGCAATGCGCCTACACGGAATTTGCCTTCGTCGATACATTATGGCCTGATTTTTCGGAAAACGATCTCGAATCGGCGATAAAGGACTTCCAGAATCGTGAACGTCGCTATGGAGCAGCCTAAACCGTCTCCAAAGAGCGGGGGGCTGTGGGTTCGTCTGGCATCCGCCGGCGTTCTTATCCCCCCCGTTGTGGCGGCCATTTATTTTGGATCTCCCTATTTTGAAGTGCTGGTGGCCGTTGGCGCGGGCATTCTGGCCTGGGAATGGTTTGGCTTGTGCGGTCGAAAAGCTTTGTGGTTGTTGTTCGGCGCTTTTTATATCGGTATTCCCTGTTACGCGCTCATTCACCTGCGAGCAGATTTGGAATACGGGTTTGTAACGGTTTTGTGGGTCTTTTTGCTGGTCTGGGCGGCAGATTCCGGGGCCTATGTGGCCGGGCGCCTGATCGGTGGGCCCAAGCTCGCCCCGAGAATAAGTCCCAATAAAACATGGGCCGGCCTGGGAGGCGGCGTCACCGCAGCAGGAGTTGTCGGTTATATCATTGCCCTTGTGTTAGGGCATCAAAATATGATTCCATTGATTGTCTTAAGCGCGTTTCTTGGTTTGCTGTCTCAGGGAGGGGATTTGATCGAATCCTGGGTCAAAAGAAAATTCGATAAAAAAGACGCTGGCTCACTCATACCGGGACATGGGGGGCTGTTTGACCGTGTCGACGGATTGCTGATTGCCTCCGTTGGTGCAGCGGTAATTGGATTACTAATAGATGGAAGTGCCTTAACATGGGAGTAAGCCCGACTAAAATCGCCCCAGAACCGGTTCCCAGACGAATCTCAATTCTGGGCTCTACCGGATCGGTCGGCTCAAACACCATTGACCTTATCCAGCGCAACAGAGCGGACTTTGTGGTTGAGGCCCTGACCGCCAACCGAAATGTCCGGGAATTGGCGAAGCAGGCCATTGATCTGAATGCCCGATTGGCGGTTGTCGCTGATCCGGCTTGTTATCTCGAGCTCAAATCGGCGCTTTCCGGTACGGGGATCGAAACGGCGGCTGGACCCGATGCGGTTATCGAGGCGGCCATGCGGCCCTCTGACTGGGTAATGGCGGCGATTGTCGGATCCGCCGGGTTACGCCCCACGCTGGCTGCCGTTCGCCGCGGAATTACAGTCGGACTGGCCAACAAAGAATGTCTGGTAACGGCCGGAGAAATTTTCGTCAACGAAGTCAGGGATCATGGGGCGGAGCTGCTGCCGGTCGATTCCGAACACAGTGCCATCTATCAGGTTCTTGACTTTGCCCAAGCCGACAAAATCCGCAGTATCATCCTGACCGCGTCGGGCGGTCCATTCCGTGCATTTACCCTTGAACAGATGCAACATGTTACGCCAGAACAGGCAGTGGCCCATCCCAATTGGGATATGGGGGCCAAGATTTCCGTTGATTCCGCGACCATGATGAACAAGGGGCTTGAACTTATTGAAGCCTATCACTTGTTTCCTGTTGAAGAATCAAACATCGAAATTCTTGTGCATCCGCAATCGGTAATCCACAGCATGGTTGATTATGTCGACGGTTCCGTTCTCGCCCAATTGGGAACCCCGGATATGCGCACGCCTATTGCCTATGCGTTGGCCTGGCCGAAACGCATGGATGCCCCAGCGCCCCGGCTATCGTTAAAAGATATTCGCACCTTGACTTTTGAAGAGCCGGATTCAACCCGGTTTCCTGCTCTTCGGCTGGCGCGGGCAGCCTTACAGGCTGGCGGCGGCGCCCCAACCGTGCTTAATGCCGCTAACGAAATTGCTGTTGAACGGTTTCTAAACAAACAGATTTCCTTTTTGGAGATAGCCAAAATTGTTGAAGCGACTCTTGAGGAAATTGACAATCGGGTTATATCAACACTTGAAGACGTTGCCGATGTTGATTCGGAAGCGAGAGCTTTTGCTGCTGCGCTTTGTTCGCGTCTCGGATCATGAGAGTTTGCTGCCGGTTTCTACACCGAAATACTAGGATAGTTTGATGGAAATACTGGGTTTTACCTGGAACTACATAATTGTATTCCTGCTTGTTCTGACCGTTTTGGTTTTTGTCCATGAGTGGGGGCATTATTGGGTGGCGCGCCGCAACAATGTCCGGGTCGAAGTCTTTTCCATTGGTTTTGGTCCGGAGATTTATGGCTGGAATGATGCCGCAGGAACGCGCTGGAAGTTCAGCGCCATTCCGCTTGGCGGATACGTTAAAATGTTTGGTGAAGGTGACAATGAGCGCGAACAGGACGACCGGCCGCCTCTTACCGAGGCCGAAAAAGCGGTTTCCTTTCACTACAAATCGCTTCGCCAGAGAGCTGCAATTGTCGCTGCCGGGCCCGCCGTCAATTTCATTTTCGCGATTTTTGCATTCGCTGTACTGGCAGGTTTTGTCGGCACCGCCGTCCCGCTTGCCTACGTTGGCGAAGTGATTGAGGACAGTGCAGCAAAAACGGCCGGATTGATTGAAGGCGATCAGCTGCTGGCCATTAATGACGAGCAAATCAGCTATTTCAGCGATTTGCAGCGTATTGTCAGCAAAAGCCCGGATGTCCCCTTGCAACTCCACGTGAAAAGGGGCGACGAACACTTGACCGTCACCGCCACGCCGAAGCCATCTATACGAACCAATTCAGATGGCGAGGAAATTGCCATCGGCTTGCTGGGTATCAAACTGAACACAGAACATGTTGAATACCAGCGCCAAAATCCATTGAAGGCGCTACAGGTTGGTGTTGAACGCACATACTATGCAACAACCAATATTCTCTCCTATATCGGTGATATGGTGTCGGGCCAACGCGGGACAGACGAACTTGGCGGGCCGCTGCGCATTGCACAGATATCGGGTCAAATGGCAGAGCAGGGGTTGGCTGAAGTTATCTTTCTGATGGCCATGCTGTCTGTCAACTTGGGACTGATCAATTTGTTCCCGGTTCCAATGTTGGATGGCGGTCATTTGGCCTTTTATCTGATTGAAGGTTTACTTGGACGGCCTTTAGGAGAAAAAGCACAAGAATACGGTTTTCGTTTCGGACTGATTCTGGTATTGATGCTCGTGGTTTTTGTCACATGGAACGATTTGGTCCAACTGGAAGTTATTGAATCTATTAAAGGACTCATCACTTAAGTCGGATTATGAGTCTGGGGGAGAGTAACATTGGGCCGAATTAAACGGTTCCTAATCAGCACAACTTTTGTGCTTGCAGCAGGGCAATTCCCGGGGCCGGGGATGGCGCAGTCTGTCGCGGGATCATTACAACTGGCACAAACGCCTGTTATTTCTCAAATCACCGTTGAAGGTGCGCAACGCGTGGAGCCTGATACGGTAAAATCCTACATGCTGATCCGCGAAGGCGACGCCTTTGATGAGGCGCGGTTGGACCGCTCCTTGAAAAGCCTTTTCGCCACGGGGTTGTTTGCTGACGTGAGTGTTGAGCGACAAGGTGACGGCCTTGTTATCCGGGTTGTTGAAAATCCGGTAATCAACCGTATTGCCTTTGAAGGTAATGACAAACTGAAAAGCGAAGACCTGGAGGCCGAAATCACCTTGCGGCCCCGCGTAATTTACACACGGACAAAAGTTCAGAACGACGTCAAACGCATTCTGACCCTCTATCGGCGTAATGGGCGTTTTGCGGTTTCTGTCGAACCCAAAGTCATTCAATTGGCGCAAAATCGCATTGACCTTGTTTATGAAATTTCAGAAGGCGCGTTAACCCAGGTTGAAAGCATCCGGTTTGTCGGCAACAAGACTTTCAGCGACAGAAGATTACGTGAAGTTGTTCGCACAAAAGAGACAGCTTGGTGGCGGTTTTTGTCCAGTGACGACACATATGACCCGGATCGACTGACTCTCGATCGTGAACTTCTAAGACGGTTTTATTTGTCGGACGGGTTTGCCGATTTCAGGGTGACCTCTGCTTTGGCCGAACTGACCACGGACCGGAAGGACTTTTTTGTAACCTTCACAGTTGATGAGGGGACTCGTTATCAGTTTGGCAAGATTGATATTGATGCCCGCCTGCGGGATCTGGATAAAGCAGACTTGGTCGATGTGATCGAGGTCGAAACCGGAGATTGGTACGATATCACTGCTGTTGACGATATTGTCGATGGCCTGACCAATCGTGTTGGTGAGTTGGGCTTTGCATTTGTAAATGTACGGCCCCGCATCAACCGAGACCGTGAAAAGAAAATAATCGATGTCACCTTTGAAGTGGTTGAAGGCCCGCGGGTGTTCGTTGAACGCATTGATATTTCAGGCAATATTCGAACACTTGACAAGGTCATCCGACGCGAATTCCAGATTGTGGAAGGGGATGCTTTTAACTCTTCAAAGCTTCGCCGCTCGAAACAGCGTATACAAAGGCTAGGCTTTTTTGAAAAAGTGAATATGGATCAGGTTCCGGGCAGTGCGCCAGATAAGGCCGTTGTGCAGGTTGAAGTCGAAGAGAAATCAACCGGTTCCGTCTCCTTGGGTGCAGGCTTCTCGACATCGGTCGGGCCTATCGGTGATTTTGGTATCACGGAGAACAATTTCCTGGGTAGAGGTCAACAACTTGGCCTGAGCCTTCAGATTGCGTCAACCCGCAGCCAAATTGATCTGTCGTTTACCGAACCCTATTTTCTTGGCCGTGAAATTCGTGCAGGTGTTGATATCTTCCATGTTGCCGAAGATCTTCAGGACAGTAGCTCATTTGACTTGAAACGTACCGGTTTCGGGTTGCGGGCTGGGTACCCGATAACGCAAGACCTCCGACAGGACTGGCAATACAAACTTTCAAAATCGACCATCGGAGATGTTGATTCCACGGCATCTACTCTCATTCAGGATGTTGTTGGAACCCGATATAAATCGGAAATCACGCATTCCGTCATGTATGACAAGCGCGATGACTTGCTCAACCCCACATCCGGATATTTTGCAAACCTCGATACATCCCTCGCGGGGCTGGGTGGCAACATTAAACAATTACGCAACATTCTTCGCGGCGGCACATTTTACGAGCTAAAGGATGAATGGGTTCTCTCTGTTGGCGGGCGGGCTGGTTATATCGTCGGTCTTGGGGAAGACGTTCTCTTGCTAGAGCGTTTTCATGCTGGTGGCGATAGTATTCGCGGTTTTGAAACCCGCGGTGTTGGCCCTCGCGATACGGCCACCCAGGATGCCCTCGGGGGCGAGTGGGTCTATACGGGGAGCTTAGAGGTCAAATTTCCAATTGGTCTGCCCGCCGAGTTGGGGATTGGCGGGCGTATGTTTACAGATTTTGGAAGTGCCGGCAGCCTGACACCTGTCAATTCAACGACAGAAGATTCAGGATCCATACGGGCTTCTGCCGGTCTTGGCATGACCTGGACGTCCCCATTCGGTCCGCTGGGTATCGATCTAGGGTTCCCCCTTGTCAGCGAGAGTTATGATAAAGAAGAACTCCTGCGCATTAATTTTGGCACTCGATTCTAGGAGAATATGTTAAACACCATGAAAAATATTATCGGATTCGCTTTGTTTCTGGGTTTAGCATTTGTCAGTCCCGATGCGCATGCACAGGCTCAAAACCCAACGCCCAATGATGCAACAACGCTGAAAATTGCGCTTCTGGATCTTGCGTCTATTAGGCGCCAGTCGCTTGTCGTTAAAAATATCAGTGATCAAATTCTCGCTTATCGGGATGGATTTCGAGAGAATATTCAAAAAGAAGAAGCCGCATTGAAAACGGCAAATCAGGAACTGGCAAAAAAACGGACACTGCTTTCACCGGAAGCATTTGCCCAGGAACGCCGGAATTTCGAGCAAAAGGTCCTTGCTGTTCAACAGCTCGTCCAGAAAAGCAAGCGGGCACTTGATCAGGCTCAGGCCGCCGCTATGGTCGAAGTTGAGAAAGTCCTCAACAAGATCATTACGGGCATTGCAGAAGAACGTAACCTTAATCTGATATTGCGTCAGGACATCACCATTCTTGCTTCAAGATCGTTGGAAATTACCGGTGATGTTCTCAAACAACTGAATGAGCAATTGCCCACAGTGAAGGTAGACAAACCGGTTACTGAATAATGGCCGACTCTCGTTTTTTCTCAAGGAGAGGGCCTTTTTCTGTGACCGAGCTTGCAGAATTGACTGGCGCCAAAATTGACGGTCCGGTTTCTCCCGATACGCTATTTGATGATGTCCAACCTCTGACCGAGGCTGGCAAGACCGACGTCAGCTTTCTGGACAACAAAAAATACACCCATGCTTTCAAGAACAGTTCGGCAGGCCTTTGTATTCTCCGCCCCGATCTTGCCAAGGCGGCACCAGCCAAAATGGGGCTGTTGCTCACACCGGACCCTTATTCAGCCTACGCCCGGGTTGCGGCGGCCTTTTACCCTCAGGATCACCCCGTTTCCGCCATTTCTGAAAAAGCTGACATAGATCCCGACGCACAGATCGGTGCCAACTGTTCAATAGCCAACGGTGTACGTATTGGTCCCGGAGTTACGATAGGCAACAACTGTATTATCGGCGCCAACACGGAAATCGCATCGGGCTGTGCGTTGGGGGACGATTGCCGGATCGCTTCCAATGTGACTCTGCAGTATTGTTTGCTCGGTAAAGAGGTGATCATCCATCCTGGCGTGCGCATAGGCCAGGATGGTTTCGGGTTTGCACCCGGTGCTCAGGGCCATCTGAAAGTGCCACAGCTGGGCCGGGTGGTGATTGGCAATCAAGTAGAAATTGGCGCAAATACAACAATTGACCGGGGAACCGGGCCGGATACGGTCATCGGAGACGGAACCAAAATTGATAACCTTGTCCAGATTGGCCACAATGTTGTCATTGGCAGACATTGTTTTATTGTGTCCCTTGTCGGTATATCCGGAAGCACCAAAGTGGGTGATTTCACAATGATCGGTGGACAGGCTGGAATCGCCGGCCATTTGAACATTGGATCAGGAGTCAAGATTGCGGCCCAAAGCGGTATCATGCGTGATATTGCGGATGGCGAAACAGTCGGCGGCTCACCGGCGCGGCCTATGAAAGTCTGGCTAAGGGAAATCGCCACACTTCAGAAATTAGCGAAAACCAGAGGTTGACCAATATGGATAGTGAAGTAACGACAGAAGGCCTCATCATCGAAACGGAAGAGATCATGAAAATGATACCGCATCGGTATCCGTTTCTCCTGATTGACCGGGTCGCAGACCTTGTTCTCGACAGCAGCGCTGTCGGCATCAAGAATGTCACCATGAACGAGCCCTTTTTTCAGGGCCACTTTCCTGATCATCCCATCATGCCTGGCGTTCTGCTTGTCGAAGCCATGGCGCAAACATCCGCCGTTCTGGTCATACAAACCACAGGAAAAGTGGCAGGAAGCGTCGTCTATTTTATGACCATCGACAGTGCCCGTTTTCGCAAACCCGTTCGCCCGGGAGATCAGGTGAAACTGCATGTGGAAAAAGTCCGCAGTCGAGGGAATGTCTGGAAGTTCAAGGGTGAGGCCCGGGTTGACGGCAAATTAATGGCCGAAGCGACCTACTCGGCAATGATTGTGGATTCATAAATGAGCACTATTCACCCCACAGCCATTGTTGACCCGGACGCGAAGATAGGCGACGGCGTTTCCATTGGCCCTTACTGTACCGTCGGCCCCGATGTCGAACTGGATATCGGCGTGGAACTGATCTCCCATGTCTGTGTGACCGGACGCACCAAAATAGGCGCAAACACCCGCGTATTTCCGTTTTCTTCGCTAGGATCACAACCTCAGGACCTGAAATACGGCGGCGAGCCTTCCGAACTCATTATCGGCGCCAATAATGTCATCCGTGAACAGGTCACGATGAATCCGGGAACCATTGGCGGCGGCATGCTGACGAAAGTTGGCAACAACTGCCTGTTTATGGTTGGCGCCCATGTCGCCCATGACTGCCAGATTGCAGATCATGCCATTCTGGTCAACAACGCCACCCTAGCCGGGCATGTTGAAATTGGCGAATGGGCCATCATCGGTGGCCTGTCGGCCATTCATCAATTTGTGCGGGTCGGCAAGCATGCCATGATCGGCGGCATGTCCGGCGTTGAACATGATGTTATTCCCTATGGCTCGGTCATTGGTAACCGGGCCCGGCTTTCCAGTCTGAATATTGTCGGTCTCAAACGGCGCAATTTTTCACGCGATGATATTCACGAACTGCGCAAGGCCTACCGCCTGATTTTTGCAGCGGAAGGCACGCTCAATGAACGTCTGGCCGATGTGGCTGAAGACTTCGCTTCCAATGAACCCGTGATGGAAATTGTAAATTTCATCATGCAGGATTCTTCACGCGCCATTTGCCAACCCAGTGCGGATGATGCTGCCTAAGCTGGGCATTATTGCCGGTGGGGGTGCACTTCCCCGGGAAATTATCGCTGAATGCCGACGAACAGGACGCCCTTTTTATGTGGTTGCCCTGAAGGGTCAGGCGGACGAAGAGACGGTGAAAGATACGCCTCATTCATGGATACGACTTGGTGCTGCCGGGAAAACCATTGAGACTTTCCGCCAGCAAAGTACCCAGGAATTGGTTATGGCAGGCTCAGTAACCCGCCCGTCGCTGGCTCAATTGCGCCCTGATTTATGGGCCCTGAAGTTCTTTGCGCAAAGTGGCGTTCAGAACAGGGGGGATGATGGTCTCCTGAGGGCACTTATTGGTGCCCTTGAGACACAGGAAGGGTTCCGGGTGATTGGCGCGCATACCGTCCTGCCAGACTTGCTCGCGACTGAAGGGATTTACGGGGAGCAATCCCCCGACGAACAGGCGATAAGAGACATCCATTTGGCATGGCAGGCCGCATTTGATCTCGGTGCTCTGGATATCGGACAAGCCGCCGTCGCCCGGAACGGGGCTGTTATCGCCAGAGAAAGCTCGTCAGGTACAGCCGCTATGCTGACAGAAGTCGCGCGTCTGTCTTCACCGGCCCCTGCCGGTGTATTGGTCAAGATATCAAAACCGGATCAGGAACACCGCGCGGATTTGCCGACCATAGGCCCTGACACTGTTCTGCAGGTCGCCAAAGCCGGACTGACCGGTATTGCCATTGAAGCGGGAAAGGCATTGGTGTTGAACCGGACAGAAACAATTCAGGCCGCCAATAGCGCCAAGATGTTTCTTGTGGGAATAACCCAACCCTTTCAACGAAAAGCAACAGATGACGAACAATAACGCACAGCCCCTTGTCTACTTGATCGCAGGAGAGCTGTCCGGCGATCTGCTCGGCGGGCGTCTGATGCAGGCCCTGTCTGAAAAGACGGACGCTGAGCTGCGGTTTGCCGGTGTTGGGGGCGATAACATGACGGCGCAAGGTTTGCACAGCCTGTTTCCCATGAGTGAGCTGTCGGTTATGGGAATTGCTGAAGTTCTGCCCAAAATTCCAAAACTGCTGGGCCGCATCAATCAGGTGGTTGACGACGTCGAACGGTGCAGACCGGATATAGTAATCAGCATTGATGCACCGGATTTCTCTTTCCGGGTTGGCAAACGCCTGAAAGGCATGGGGATTCCCCTGGTCCACTATGTGGCGCCGACAGTTTGGGCCTGGCGTCCGGGTCGCGCCGCCAAAATTGCAAAATTTCTTGATCACCTATTGTGCCTGTTTCCGTTTGAGCCGCCTTACTTTGAACGTGTGGGGTTGTCGGCCTCATTCGTTGGTCATTCGGTTATTGAAAGCACCGCAACGCAGGCCGATGGACCTGATTTCCGCAAACAACATGGCATTTCCCCCGAGACACCCGTATTGGCGGTGTTGCCTGGCAGCCGGTTCGGGGAAGTCACCCGACATCTGCCGGTTTTCAAAGAGACGGTGCAAAAACTTCAGGGCCAGTTCGCAGACCTGCAACTGCTCTGCGTCACCACAGGCCCTGTTGCCCGGATTGTTAGGGACGAACTGGCCTCATGGCCCGTTCCATGCCATGTGACAGAAGATCCAGCCCAGAAATACAACGCCATGGCGGCTGCCGATGTCGCCCTGGCAGCGTCCGGCACTGTTGCTTTGGAACTGGGTGTTGTTGGCACGCCGACCGTCATTGCCTATCAGGTCAACTGGTTAACCGCATGGATTGGCAGGCGGCTGGTCAAAGCCAGATACGCCAGCCTCATCAACATCCTGCTGGATCGCGAAATCATGCCCGAGCGTCTGATTGAAAACTGCCGGCCAGACCTTCTTGCTCCGGAAATTGCCCGTTTGCTTAGCAATCCAGACGCTCGGGAAGCGCAAAAATCGGCTTTCAAGCAGGCTCTAGCCAAACTTTCCGGCGGTCCAGAGGAAAGTCCGAGTCAGAAAGCCGCGCAGATTATCCTCGACTTGATTGCCCGAACTCCAACCGCGAAAAAAAACGGCGCTCTTTGAAGCGCCGTTTTCCTTGATGTTATTACCGCCGTTTTTTAGCGTTTATCAACCGGTATAAAGTCCCGGCCTGTATTGCCCGTGTAAAGCTGACGCGGACGTCCGATTTTCTGTGATGGATCTTCAATCATCTCATTCCATTGCGCGACCCAGCCCACGGTACGGGCGACGGCAAACAGCACGGTGAACAGGCTGGTTGGAATGCCCATAGCGCGGAAGATGATCCCGGAATAGAAATCGACGTTTGGATAAAGCTTCTTCTCAATGAAGTAGGGGTCTTCAAGCGCGATCCGCTCGAGCTCCATGGCGATATCGAGCAACGGCTCATCCGTGATCCCGAGTTCGCCCAAAACCTCATGACAGGCTTTTTGCAGCACTTTGGCACGCGGATCGAAGTTCTTGTAGACGCGGTGACCAAAGCCCATGAGGCGGAAGGGGTCGTCCTTGTCTTTGGCGCGGGCGATGAAGTCGGGGATGTTTTTCACATCACCAATTTCTTCCAGCATTTTCAGCACGGCTTCGTTGGCACCGCCATGTGCCGGCCCCCACAGGGACGCAATCCCTGCGGAAATACAGGCAAACGGGTTGGCGCCGCTGGAACCGGCCAGACGGACTGTCGATGTGGATGCGTTTTGTTCGTGGTCGGCATGCAGGATCAAAATCTTGTCCATGGCGCGCGACAGAACCGGGTTCGGGACATATTCCTCACACGGGTTCGAATACATCATGTATAGGAAATTTTCCGCATAGGTCAGATCATTACGCGGATAGACATAGGGCTGACCGATGGAGAATTTGTAGGCCATGGCCGCAATGGTCGGCATTTTGGCGATCAGGCGGTATGAGGCAACCATCCGGTGTTTGGGGTCCGTAATATCAGTCGAATCATGATAGAAAGCGGAAAGCGCACCAACCACGCCGCACATAACGGCCATGGGGTGGGCATCGCGCCGGAACCCGCGGAAGAAATACATCAACTGTTCATGCAGCATCGTGTGATAGGTGATGTCATGCTCAAACTTCGACTTTTGTTCTTTCGACGGCAATTCGCCGTACAGCAAAAGATAGCAGGTTTCCATGAAATCAGACCCTTCAGCAAGGTCGGAAATCGCATAGCCGCGATATAACAAAACCCCCTGATCGCCGTCGATATAGGTGATTTTGGATTCGCAGCTTCCCGTCGAAGTGAAGCCTGGATCGTAGGTGAAATGATCTGTATCGGCATACAGTTTGCGGACATCAATGACATCCGGTCCAATCGACGCGGGCAATACCGGCAAATCATAGCTTTGGCCTGTCGTATTATCCGTAAGCGTAAATGTTCTATTGGTTTTATCGTTCATATTTTCACCCTCTTTCCAAATCTAGCTGACGCTCGGCGCACAACGCGTTTCGGTCAGTTTTTTGTCAATTATTGGCCCCTAAACGCAGGAGGCAACCTATGTCAGAGAAATTGCATCCTCCAACCTACCCAGTGATTCGTCACGACCAAGAACGGCCATAACGTCGAAGATACCGGGAGACACTGTCGTCCCCGTGAGAGCCGCTCGCAACGGCTGTGCGACCTTACCCAGTTTAAGCCCGGCCGATTCCGCAAATACCTTTACGGCGCTTTCAATTGCATCCGCATTCCACTCTGAAACAACGGATAACTGGTCCCGTATCTGAGAGAGATTCTTTAAAGCCTCGGAATCAATAATTCCTTGTGCTTTTTCGGTCATCTCCAATGGACGGTTTTGCGCATAAAAAGCTGCACTTTCAGTCAGTTCAACGACTGTTTTCGCGCGCTCCTTAAGCCCGTCCATTCCCTTTTTTAGCCGATTGGGGGTGTCCGGGGCAAGCATTCCGTCTTGGTCTTCTGTAAGCCTTTCCATGACCAGATCGCAGAGATAAGCGTTGTCGGCATGGCGGATGTAATGACCATTCAAATTCGTCAGTTTGGCAAAATCAAAACGAGCGGCGGAGCGCCCAACCGTATCGAGATCAAACCACTCGACCGCCTGTTCTGTCGATATGATTTCCTCATCGCCGTGCGACCAACCGAGCCGCAGCAGATAGTTGCGAAGGGCTTCCGGCAGGAACCCCTGATCCCGGTAGGCGTCAACGCCCAATGCCCCGTGGCGTTTCGACATCTTGGCACCATCCGGCCCGTGTATGAGCGGGATATGCGCAAACACCGGCATTTCCCAGCCCAGCCCCTGATAGAGCTGCGCCTGGCGAAAGGCGTTGGTCAGATGGTCATCGCCACGAATAACGTGCGTTACCCCCATGTCGTGATCATCAACAACAACCGCCAGCATGTAGGTCGGCGTGCCGTCGGCGCGCATAAGCACCATATCGTCTAACTGTTCGTTGGCCACATTGACCGGCCCCTGAACCAGATCGGCGATGGTCGTATCGCCGTTCTGCGGCGCTTTCAGGCGGATCACCGGTTCAACGCCAGCCGGGGCATCAGATGGGTCACGATCCCGCCAGCGTCCGTCATACATGCGCTTGCGACCTTCGGCGCGGGCCTTCTCGCGCATTTCGGTCAATTCTTCCGGCGTGCAATAACATTTATAGGCATGACCTGCTGCCAGCAATTGCTCGACAGCGGCACGATGCGCCTCGATGCGCTCAAATTGCGAAACAGCGACACCATCCCAATCTAGGCCCAGCCATTTCAGGCCATCCAGTATGGCCTCAACGGCCGCATCGGTAGAGCGGGCCCGGTCTGTATCTTCAATACGCAACAGAAAACGTCCGCCGTCGCCATATTGTTGGTGATGTTTGGCGAACAGCCAGTTGTAGAGCGCTGTTCGAGCCCCGCCAATATGTAAAAAACCGGTTGGTGAGGGGGCAAAGCGAGTCACGATCGTCATGCGTTTTACGGATCCAAATTACAGGGATTTCAAAAGTGCGACGATGTTTACCACATTAATTTAGCAAGTGCAGCAAAATGTCGGCTCGACTACACATTCTCGTCTTGCGCGATCATCACGCCTTCATAAACAATCATACTTCACCATTGATGAAGAACATGTGACACTGTGGCATCGGGTTGGAGAGGGTGGTTTGTTTAAACAGCTTCAATCAATACACAAGAGCCTGCTGACCGAGCGTGACCGCTGGGTTTTGTGGTCTCCTGTTGGTCTCGCGCTGGGCATAAGCGGCTATTTCAGCCTGCAACAGGAACCGGCCGCGTGGTCCGGTGCCACCATCCTGGCCTTGTCTTGCGGACTTCTTTACCTGACATTGCGCCTTCCGGTCCGTTTTCGTTTACGCCAAGGCGCTTTTGCCCTCGCCGTTACAGCCGGTCTGCTGGCTCTGGGGTTTACGGCGGCGCAACTGCGCACATGGAGCGTTAACGCACCGGTCTTTGAAAAGCCAATATCATCCGCAACCGTGCAGGGGCAGGTCCGTCTGGTTGAGCGGCTACCGACCGGAGTTCGTGTAACTTTGGAAAATCTCAAAATTTCACGGGTTGAACCGCATCAAACTCCCAATAGAATCCGCCTGAATTTACATGGAAACCAGCCGCAAATCGAGCCAGGCGTCTGGATATCGGCGCGGGCCGGGCTGTCGCCGCCGGGCGCGCCATCCATTCCGGGCGGGTTTGACTTTCAGCGCCATTCCTTTTTTCAGGAAATTGGCGGTTATGGGTTTTCCTTCGGCGCGGTTAAGCTGACAACCACGACCGACAACGCCGGAGCCCCGTCTCCCAGACGCTGGCTGGCACAACTGCGCAATGACATATCGTTGCGGCTCATCAATGGATTAGCCGCGCCCTATGGCGGCCTTGCCGCCGCGTTGATCACTGGCGAAAAACATGCCGTAGACGAGCAGATTGTCGAAAACCTGCGAAATTCCGGGCTTGCCCATCTGCTCTCCATTTCCGGCCTGCATATCGGACTTGTTGCCGGCATTGTCTTTACCGGTACACGATACTTGCTGCTTTTGCTCCCCGGTCTGGCTTTGCGCTGGCCGATCAAGAAAGGGGCTGCTGTCTCCGCATTGCTTGCCGCCTTCCTATACGCCTTGTTGGCTGGCGCGACGCTGCCAACACAGCGTGCCTTTCTAATGGCGGCGCTGGCCCTGCTGGCCGTAATCATCGACAGGCGAGGGATTTCCCTGCGCTCAGTGGCCTGGGCGGCTTTTGTCGTGCTTCTTGTGCAACCGGAAAGCCTGCTGGGCCCCAGTTTTCAAATGTCATTCGCCGCCGCCACGGCGCTGGTCGCTGCTTATGAGGCCGTCCGCACCTACAGGGAAGGGCGATGGAAGTCGGCTGTACAGACGCCGCCGAAACGTGGGCTATGGGCCATTGCTCCTTATTTTGGTGGCATTTGCCTGACAACCCTTGTCGCCAGTGCCGCAACGGCACCTTTCGCGCTCTACCATTTCAACCAGTTTGCGGATTTCAGTCTTGTCGCCAACCTGGCCGCCATTCCGGTTACAGCGCTCTGGGTAATGCCCTGGGCCGTTGTTTCAGTTTTGGTACTGCCATTGGGACTCGAATCCTGGGCTTTGCTGCCCATGGGGTGGGGATTGCACCTGGTCGTTTCCATTGCTGATACCGTCGCCCACTGGCCGGGTTCGGTAACCCGCTTGCCGACCATCCCTTCCTGGGGGATTACGCTGATTGCGCTGTCCGGCGCATGGATGGTCATTTGGCGACATAAATGGCGTTTTTTAGCCATCCCGCCCATGCTCTGTGGACTATTGTCAACGGCGACAGTTGTCCTGCCGGATGTGATCGTTGACTCCGACGCACGGCTTTTCGCCATTAATCTGGACGAGGGGCCACTTGTCTATTCGGCAATGCAAAGGGCTGCCTTTACGCGTGACATCTGGACCCGAAGCCTCGGTGCCACACAGATATCCAGTCTAAGCGAGACCGCTCCGTGGATTGGCGGAGACACACATTTGTCCTGTGATGTCAGCGGCTGTCTGCTTAAAAAGGCAAAAACAACCATCGCCATTGTCCGCACGGAATATGCGCTTGTCGAAGATTGCTGGCTGGCCGATGTGGTGATTGCACTGATGCCCATTCGCCGACGATGCCCGGCCGAATTCCGCATCGATCGCTTCGATTTATGGCGCTATGGCGCCCATAGTATAACGGTGACAGAGTCCGGGGTCCGTATTCGCTCGGTTAATCCGGAGCGCGGCAACAGGCCTTGGGTACTGAGGCCTGACAAATCCCCCGCTGCCGCCGTCCGGCAGCCGGAAAGCTGACGGAAATCCTTCTAATAACGGCGGATAAGGCCGACCAGTCGTCCCTGCACCTTGACCTGATCGGGTCCACAAATGCGCGTTTCATAAGCGGCGTTGGCGGGCTCGAGGGCAATCGATTCCCCCTTGCGCCGGATGCGTTTCAGGGTGACTTCGAGATCATCCACCAGAGCGACGACAATTGAGCCGTTATCGGCCGTATCCGCGCGCCGGATTAAAACCGTATCGCCGTCATGAATCCCGGCCTCAATCATCGAATCCCCTTCGACTTCAAGCGCATAATGCTCGCCAACACCCAACATGTCGGCCGGGATATCAACACTTTGCGAATTGTCGCGTAAGGCTTCAATGGGTGTGCCTGCGGCAATTTTTCCATACAGCGGCAGTTGAATGGCAGAGGCTTCCTCATGGTTTTGCATACCAGAGATGTTAAAATCACCCTTGATCACATTGGGCGCAAAGTTGCGGGGTTCCGGCGACGCCGTTCGGGCAGCGGCAGGTGCCTCGGCATTTTCCGGCAAACGTAAAACTTCAAGGGCCCGGGCCCGATGCGGCAAGCGGCGGATAAACCCGCGCTCTTCCAGTCCCGTGATCAGCCGGTGAATTCCAGACTTGGATTTCAGGTCCAGAGCCGATTTCATTTCATCAAAGGAAGGGGAGATGCCGCTTTCTCGTAATTTTTTGTCGATATACATCAAAAGCTGGTACTGTTTTTTGGTCAACATCATCCATCCCCTTGTCACAATTTGGGCTCTCTCACCAAATGACCGCGACGTATGGTGCATAGGGAGATGGGACCCACAAAATATAGAACGAAAAGAAAACGTTCGCAATTGTTCTACTTTAGTTCCTGTTTTGCGTCAAGTCTGTTTTTGCTTTGATGCTTTTGGAGTGGCCAGAGGAACTTGTCGGAAACGGGTTAAAAACCGATCCGTCCGAAATTCAGCTTCAGAATCCGGACCGGATCACCCGTACGTGTTGCTTCGGCATGCGGCGGGCGGACAATCAGGCAATCGGCATGGGCCAGTCGCGCCATCATAGAGCTGTCCTGGCCGGAAAACGGAAACGCGGTCAGTACACCGTTTGCATCGGGGCGCAACTGAGCCCTGAGATAATCCTCGCGGCGGTCATTGGCGGGTAGGTCGGCGCCCAGCAGAACCGTCTCCAAAACCCTTTCCTTTGGATTCAAACCCAGCATAATATCCATGGCGGCGCGTAGGAACAGGGCCGAGGTGACGCCCGCCGACACCGGATTTCCGGGCAACCCCAATACGGGAACATCGCCGAGACGACCAAATATCAAGGGTTTTCCCGGGCGCATGGCGATTTTGTAAAAGCCCAGATCCAGCCCCTGTTCGCGCATTACAGATTGCACCAGATCATAATCACCAACCGACGCGCCACCAATGGTGATCAGCAGATCCGCACCTTTCGCGCCCGCCAGATGATCGCGCAAGGATTGTTCATTGTCGCGCGCGATGCCCAGATTGACCGGTTCGCCGCCCATTGCCCGGATATAGGCCAGTTGCGCCAAAGAGTTGGAATTGATGATCTGATCTGGCCCCACCGGGTCGCCGGGCATAACCAGTTCATCACCGGTCGACAGCACAGCAATGCGGGGTTTGCGGTGAACCTGCACCCAGGGCACGTTCATGCTGGCCAGCAGTCCGATATCGCGGGCCGTCAGGATTTTGCCCTTTTTCAGCAACACATCGCCCGCTTTGAAATCGAGACCGGCCGGACGAACAAAGCGGCCCAGAGTTGCCGTTTCCAGAACCCGGATGGTTGTTCCGTCCGTTTCCGTATTTTCCTGAATAACGATAGTATCTGCGCCTTCAGGCAGGGGGGCGCCGGTGAAAATGCGGGCCGTTTGTCCGGTCTTCACGGTTCCATCAAAACCCGATCCGGCCTGCGACACACCGATTTGCGTCAATTCACATGGAACGGTCGCGATGTCTGCAGTGCGCACAGCAAAACCGTCCATGGCAGAAACGGCGGTTGGCGGATGGGTCATGCGCGAGGCAACGTCTTCGCCAAGGGCGCGGCCCAGAGCCTGATCGATAGAGATGGTTTCCAGACTGAGCGGCTTAAATCCGGCAGTCACCTTGGCGAGAGCTTCTTCGACGGAAATCAAGGTTTATTCCGCCTCAAAAGTGCCGGATTTACCACCAGATTTATGAACCAGGCGGATATCCGTCAAGCGCATGCCTTTATCAACCGCCTTGCACATGTCGTAGACAGTCAAAGCAGCGATGGAAACGGCGCTCAGGGCCTCCATCTCGACACCTGTCTGGCCTTTCAGCTTGCAGGTGGCGGTAATATCAACAGCCGTGGTTTCCGGATTGCATTCCAATTGCACCTTAACCGACGTCAGGGCCAGCGGATGGCAGAGCGGGATCAGGTTGGGCGTTTGTTTGGCGCCCATAATTCCGGCCAGTTGGGCTACGCTCAGAACATCGCCTTTTTTAACCCCGCCTTCCTGGATCAGCGCCAGCGTTTCCGGCTGCATCAGGACGGAGCCTTTTGCCGTGGCAACGCGCTCGGTTTCCTGCTTGTCGGAAACATCGACCATAATGGCGTTGCCATCTTTATCGATATGGGTGAAATCAGCCATACCCCTAACCAACTGCCGCTTGTGTCGTATCAAGGGGGCCCAGCAGCGTTTTGACCGCAGCGGCGACATCCTTCTGACGCATCAGGGATTCGCCGACGAGAAAACAATTGGCCCCGACACGCGACATGCGGGCCAAGTCGGCGGGCGCGTACAAGCCGCTCTCACTGACCAGCAGGCGATCCGCAGGAACCCGGCCTGCTAGTTCCTCGGTCATGGCGATATCGACCTCCAGCGTCTTCAGGTTGCGGTTGTTAACGCCAATCAGCGGGCTTTTGAGCAACAGGGCCCGATCAAGCTCTTCGCCGTTATGAACCTCAACCAGCACATCCATGCCAAAAGCCAAGGCTGTCTCTTCCAGCTCTTTGGCTTGCGCGTCTTCAAGGGCTGCCATGATCAGCAAAATACAATCGGCACCCAAGGCGCGGGCTTCAACGATCTGATAGGGATCGAGCATGAAATCCTTGCGGAGCACGGGCAGGGCGACGGCGTTGCGGGCTGCGCCCAAGTAGCTGTCATCGCCCTGAAAGTAGGGGACATCGGTCAACACCGAGAGGCAGGTCGCGCCGCCTTGTTCATAGGCTTCGGCCAAGATTTTCGGATCAAAATCAGCGCGAATGAGGCCTTTCGACGGGGAGGCTTTTTTAATTTCAGCAATCAAGCCGTACTGGCCCGCTGCCACGCGCATTTTCAGGGCTGCAATAAAACCGCGCACCGGGGAGGCGGCTTTTGCTTGCGCCTCGATATCCGAGAGGCTGCGCGCTGCCTTGCACTGGGCGATGTGAGCCCGTTTATCGTCACAGATTTTCGCAAGAACATCACTCATGAGGCGGAATTCGTGATCTGGACCAACTGATCGAGCGCCGCCTGAGCCTTGCCGTCATCAATGGCGGCAGCGGCTAGGGTGGCACCTTGTTTCAAGTCATCAGCAACACCGGCAACCATCAGACTGGCTGCGGCATTGAATAGAACGACATCGCGGTAGGGGCCTTTTTCACCAGCCAGCAGCGTTCTGATGGCTTGACCATTAACCACAGCATCTCCGCCCTTCAAGTCCGTTGCCGCAGCACGCGGCAATCCGGCATCTTCGGGGGAAACCTCAAACTCGCTGATCGCGCCGTTCTTCAGGGCGACGACGAAGGAGGGGCCGGTTGTGGTCAATTCATCCAGTCCGTCGGAGCCATGCACCACCCAGGCCGCTTCACAGCCCAGATTATCCAGCGTCAGGGCCATGGGTTCGGCCCATTCGCGCGCATAGACGCCGGTAAACTGGCGCTTCACGCCAGCCGGGTTGGACAGAGGCCCCAGAATATTAAAGATCGTTCGCACGCCCATGGCAGCGCGCACCGGGCCGACAAAGCGCATGGCGCTGTGGTGGCGGGGCGCCATCAGAAAGCCGATACCGGCTTCCGCAATGGCTTTCTCGATGAGCGGAAACGCCGCATCGAGATTGACGCCGAGCGCCGTCAGAACATCTGCCGCACCCGATTTTGAAGACACCGCGCGGTTGCCATGCTTAGCGACGGGCACGCCACATCCGGCGACGACAAATGCCGTACCGGTTGAAATGTTATAGGTCCCGGAACCATCGCCGCCGGTACCAACGATGTCCATAGCGTTCTCGGGGGCGGTGATCATGGTCGCCTTCGCCCGCATGGTGCGGACAGCACCGGTAATCTCATCCACCGTCTCGCCGCGCATCCGCAACCCCATCAAAAACGCACCAATCTGCGCCTCGGCGGCCTCGCCGGACATGATCACGTTGAAGGCGGCTTCCGCTTCATCGGCGCTCAGGGTTCCGCCATCGGCAATCTGACTCAGAAAGGGTTTCAGATCGTCGCTCATGCCGCCTGCTTTCGTGTCGTCATGCCGATAAAGTTCCGTAAAATCGTATGGCCGTGCTCGGAGGCGATGCTTTCCGGGTGAAACTGCACGCCATGCACACAAAGCTCCTTGTGGCTGACGCCCTGAACAACGCCATCGGCACTGGTCGCCGTGACCTCAAGGCAATCGGGAACCGTTGCCGGGTCAATGGACAGGGAATGGTAGCGGGTAGCCTTGAAGGGATTGGGAATACCGGCAAACACACCTGTTCCGCTATGCGTAATTTCGCTGACTTTACCGTGCATGGGTTCCGGTGAGCGCACCACCGTGCCACCGAACACCTGACCAATGCACTGGTTGCCCAGACAAACACCAAACAGCGGAATGCGCCCGGCGGCTTTCTCGACCAGTTCCAGACAAATCCCCGCTGCATCGGGATCGCAAGGGCCGGGAGATATAACAATACCATCCGGTGCCAGAGCCATCACCTCATCTGCGCTCAGCGCATCATTGCGGTAAACAACAACCTCTGTCCCCAGCTCGCCGATGTAATGGAGCAGGTTGTAGGTGAAGCTGTCGTAATTATCTATTAATACAAACATTTCAGTGCTTTATGCGATCTTTGTAATGTAAGTCAGAAACGAAAAACGACCGATTTCTCCGCCATTCCTTTTCGCGCACCACAATAAACCCGCGGTCCGTTCCGTCAAGCCTGCGGGAGATCTCGGTTATCTCAAAAAAATGACGGGTGTTCATTTCATGGTGATTGAAACAAAGTGCCAGATTTTTGGGAATAATATCAATAAATGTGTATCCCCTCTCGTTTCAGAAAAGAACCCAGAGCAGACTCCGGTCATGAAAATGGCTATCCTTCCGTGCTTTCGGGTCCAGGAAAAGTGGTGTCATCCTCATTATCCACAGTAGCTGTTTGCCTAATCTTGATGCGTGTCAGTTGAGTTCCATTCTTGCTCAGAACCTGAAACATAAATGTCTCCATCTCAAATATATCGCCTTCATCCGGGATGCGCTGCGCCTGCTGCATGACCAACCCTGCAAGGGTTGTGGTTTCATTGACGGGGAAGTTCCAACCCAGCGCTTTATTCAAATCCCTGATCGATATGCTACCATCAACCTCATACGCGCCATCTTTTGTTTTATGGATGGGCTGGTCGCCGAGTTTATCATGCTCATCTTCGATATCGCCAACGACTTCCTCAAGAATGTCTGTCAGCGTCACAAGTCCGGACAGCCCGCCAGATTCATCAACAACAAGTGCAAAATGCCGCCGATGCTGCCGGAATGCCTGCAACTGGTTTTTCAATGTTGTCGTTTCCGGCACATACCAGGGTTCTCTGATAACGGTTTTAATATCGAGATCATCAAGATCGCCTTGATTATTTTGCGTCACCTTGAACAAATCCTTGGCATGAAGAACACCAACAATTTTATCCGGAGACCCTTGCCATAAAGGGATTCGCGAGTGATTGCTATTGGCGACAAAAGCGGCAATTTTGCTGAAAGGATCATCAATACTTGTCGTGCTCATATCATTTCGATGGATCATAATTTTTTCAACATCAACGGCTTCCAGATCAATAATACCGCTGAGCATATTCCGATCATTTTCTTCAACCCCTCCTTCTTCGTGGTACATCTCAATGGCACCACGCAGGATTTCTGTGCCTGACATGTCATCCTGCGGCGCCGTCGTCAGTAAATTCAGGGTGAAGTTTACAATCATATGCACCGCCATCGTGAACGGTGAGAGAATTTTGGTGATGAGCACAAAGACGGGAGCAACGGACAAGGCAACCTTCTCGGCATGGCGTACAGCATAGGTTTTGGGCAACACTTCGGCAAAAATCAGAACGAGTACGGTCATAAGCACGGTGGCGTAAACGACACCGGTCTCACCGAAAAGCTTAATAGCCAGGGCCGTTGCGATGGCGGAGGCCGCAATATTGACAATATTATTGCCCAACAGGATCGCACCGATCAGTCGTTCCTTATCCTCGCGTAATTTGCTGAGGATAATCGCTCTTCGGTTACCGGCCATTTTGAGCTTGTATATTTTGGCATTGGCCACACTCGTCAGTCCCGTTTCGGAGCCGGAAAAAAATGCCGACATCAAAATCAGCCCAAGGACCGTTAACAGGGGGATTATTAGTGACTCTTCTTCCATAACGAGTTCCTTGTTGCTTGATTTTTTTAGGTGCCAAAATCGCTTAAGTTTTCTAAAATACTGCGACTTGGGTCGTCGTAATTAATGAGCAGCATTCCGCTAAATAATCAAGCAGCAAGCCCACTACTGACCATTTTCTTTGACGCCAATTACCAGATGCTTTGAATAGCCGACACCCGCCGCAGATCATCTATAATGGCATGAAGATTGTCCGTCGTCATAAAAATTGGGATAATCACAGGCTTGGCCTAATAGATAACCCCGTTTATTTTACTCAAGATATTAAGCTGCGTTTTGTAACCGCCCGCTGAGAAGGTTCTCAAAGGTCTGATAGTAATACATGATCTTCAGGCCTGAGTGTAATGGCTGAGTAGCAGTTCTTGAACACGGTTGATCCAGGCCGCGCTGCATTTCATCTCCAGTGATTTGTTTACCTTACCAAAGGTCCGCTCGGTCCCAATAGGCGAGGGATGCTATGAACCCAAAGCGGACTCCTAGATATCTGCCGCCAACGCTATTCGAAAGGCTTGAACGTGCCATTTGTGGATGTAACCGATTCTGGATCAGTGACCCAAGTTTAAAAGGTACGCTCCAATTGAATCGTTGACTGCCCTCGGAATTTGCCTGCACAAATCTCTGACACGGCTTTTTTCTGCCCCATTTTTGATTTAAACAATAACGAGCATCGCATGGCATTTTTACGGGGTCCGTGCGCCAATCAATATAAGCGATCGAAATGTCGGTTCAGAAGTTTCAATACAAGATAAAGGCTATCGAGTTCGGCCTCGATGCAAAGAATCGGGAACCTACCGCATTTGTACATGGGTCCCTGACACAGGCTCTCGTTGGCTGGCCCTTCACTCTCGAGTTGGAACTAGGAAATGATGGAGTTTGGCAGAGGCGAATAATCACTGCGAACTCAGATGGACCACTTGGCCAATTGCTCAATAAAAATGAGGTTGCAGATAAAATTACATCTCACTCGAGCAACATTCTTAAGACCGTAAACATGTGGCCAGATGCCCAAGAGGAAGCGGGCGCGAAAATGTCCTCGAACCAGGAAGTCATCCCAGCCAATGTGGACGATGTAACGATTGTATCGTTTAGGTCCGGAATGCTGGGACTTCCAAGCCCAGACTGGTGCTCAATGTGGGATAAAATTTTTTCGAGGCTTGAGGCTGATCCATTCCTGCAAGTTCTTGGTTTTTCAGCGGACCAAATTCGAGAGGCATTGGAGAACGTAAGTCGCGGTTTTACTCACGACTGGGTAAAAGCCCGTTACAAAGAGGCTGGATACTCCGGCATGGGTGATAAATTCGAAGACAACACCGTCAAAGGGTGGTTCCCGGCAACCCATCTAGCTCGCATCGCTGTTGGGGCGATTTGTCGAGACCCTGGCCTTCACTACTTAGTCGAACTTGGGATGGCACTCGGCGACCTCGAGGGCTTTGATGGTTTTGCGCGTTTGACTGCCCAGCTAGCTAGAAGTCCCGGAAGCCTCCATCATTTATGTGTAGCAGCAGAACTTCATCGGCGAGGTTTGCTCGCCGGTCTTGAGCCTGAGACAGGATCGGGATCAGATCGCAACGATCTTTTGATTTCTGATGGTGAGCAAGTGCTACAGGTCGAAGTCAAAGAGTTTTCCTCTCAGCGGCCCTTCAAACAACTGATTGGGGAGATCGATAAAAAGGTTGGTAGATTGCCGACGCAAATCACTGAACCGGTGGTTTTTCATGTCGCATTCAATGACAGTGCAGGCGACGAGGCAAATGTTGGTGAGTTTCGAAAAGCTTTTCTTGCCGATTTAGATCACTACAAAACCAAGATACCTAATAAAATCAGTGCGATAGTCGTCACTGATCGTTTTGTAAACAGCAAAGGTGGCCATGTAAGACGAGAGAATCTAGCGATACTGACCAACCCTGATGCGGTTATCAAAGTAGATGAACAGGTGTTACACAGGATTTTTCAAGATAGTGAACTAGAGCATTTCTACCCGCATTACCACGTAGGTACGGGACAGGGTTTTTCGTTTGGTTGACTAGAATTATCGAACCGCCCCCAATCGTAAAATTCCCGAGACAGCTACTGCACTTGTCTGCATCCATTTAGGGTCATAGGATAACAGTATAAACGCTGAAGACAAACCGTCCGATTTGTCCCAATAACGGAAGCACTCTCAGAGCAAATTAGAACTTTCTTACTTTCTATGTGTGCCGTCACCACTCATCTGCTGAAAACGACAATGTCTTTATACCCCTTGACCTTCCAGTAAGGAGAAACCTTATATTATCCTTACATATTAATGGAAGGTTTGAAGATGGACGGGACACTCACGGGCAAGCAGGTTGATACGTCGCATTTACGCGCACTGGACCTGCAAGTTTCGGGCATGACGTGCAGCGGTTGCGCCGGGCGTGTTGAAAAGGCGCTGGCTGCCATAAAAGGGGTGCAAACTGCTGCGGTCAATCTGGCGACAGAAAAGGCCCATATTGAGGCCATGAGCGGCCAGACGTTGTCCTCCGATATATTGATTTCTGCGGTCACAGAAGCGGGCTATCAGGCCTCTTATGTGGATGACCACGCGCCCGTTGAGCCGCCGGTCAATCGGGGCGAAGCCTTTCTGCTGGGCTTGTCCGTTCTTTTGACTCTGCCGTTTCTGGCACAAATGATCTTCATGCCGACGCCCCTGCATTTTGAATTGCCGGCCCTTGTGCAGCTCGTTCTGGCCTCCATCGTCCAGTTTGTGCCGGGCAGCCGGTTCTATGGCCCGGCATGGCGCGCCCTCAAGGCCCGCGCGGGCAATATGGATATGCTGGTTGTTCTGGGCACGTCGGCAACCTGGGGCCTGAGCTGTTATTTAATCTGGTCGCATGGCCTTGGCATTGATGCACACGCTTTGTATTTCGAAGCCTCGGCGACGGTTATCACACTCATTCTCGTCGGGAAATATCTGGAATCGCGGGCCCGGCACAATACGGCATCGGCGATCAAAAGCCTGATGGCCCTGCGCCCGGATACGGCCCGTGTCCGCCGGGGTGGCAAGGATATTGAAGTGCCGCTGGAAAGCGTTCGCGTCGGTGATCTGCTGGTGATCAAACCGGGCGAACGTATCCCCGCCGACGGCCATGTGACGGAAGGCCTGGGCCATGCCGATGAATCGCTCATAACCGGCGAAAGCCTGCCGGTGGCCAAAGCGCCGGGCAGTCTGGTCATTGGCGGCGCCATCAACGGCGAGGGGCTGCTGATTGTCGAAACCACGGCCATTGGCGCCGACAGCAAGCTCGCCCATATCATCAAGCTGGTGGAGACCGCGCAGGTCAGCAAGGCGCCTGTGCAAAAGCTGGTCGACCGGATCGCCAGCTATTTTGTGCCGTTCATCATCATCGTTGCGGTTTGCACATTTATTGGCTGGGTTGCAATGGGTGCGACCGTAGAAAACGCTTTGATTTACGCAGCGACAGTTCTGGTCATTGCCTGCCCCTGTGCGCTCGGTCTGGCGACGCCTACGGCGATTATCGTTGGTACCGGTGTGGCGGCGAAATCCGGCATCCTGATCCGCGATATGGAAGCTCTGGAACATGCCCGCCTGATCGACTGCGTTGTCTTTGATAAAACCGGCACCCTGACCGAAGGCAAGCCCCGGGTTGTCCATGTGGTTGCGACAGAGAAAACGAATGAAGCGCTGATCCGCCAGGTCGCCGCGGCACAGCAAGGCAGCGAGCATCCGCTGGCGAAAGCTCTGTTAACCTATGCGGAAGCACAGGGGCTTGAGTTGCCCTCCGTTGAAAAGTTTCAATCTTTGCCCGGGCGCGGGCTCTCTGCAGAAATCGAGGGCGATGCTCTGTGGATTGGCAGCCGCCGCCTGATGCAGGAAAAAAACATTGTGACGGCGCCTCTGGAGGCGGATGCCAAAGTGTTTGAGGAAAGCGGTTATACGCTTGTCTGGGTTGGCGATGAACGGAGCAAACAGGCCTCTGGCCTTGTGGCGATTGGTGACACTCTTCGCCAAACGGCAGCACCGGCGATTGACCGGTTGAAACATCTCGGCATGCAAGCCGTTCTGCTCAGCGGTGACAACAACTCTGCTGCAAACAAGGTGGCGGCTGATTTGGGTATAACGCGGGTTTTTGCGGACGTTTTGCCTGAAGACAAAGCGACCAAGATCACGGAGCTGAAAGCCGATGGTTATCATGTGGCGATGGTTGGTGATGGGGTGAATGATGCGCCCGCCCTGGCGACGGCGGATATCGGCATCGCCATGGGCAGCGGCACCGATGTCGCCATGGAAACCGCCGGTATTACGCTCATGCGCACAGACCCGGCACTGGTTATAGACGCCATTGATATTTCCGCCGCCACCTACGCCAAAATCCGCCAGAACCTGTTTTGGGCCTTTGTCTATAACGTGGTTGCCATCCCGCTTGCCGTTTCAGGCGCCTTAAGCCCGGTAATTGCCGGAGCGGCCATGGCCATGAGCAGCGTATCCGTGGTCTCCAATTCATTGTTACTGAAACGCTGGCGGGGCAGGGAGGCGGCGCAATGAAGATTGGGGTTTTATCCAAGAAAACCGGGGTTCCAGCCAAAACCATTCGTTATTACGAGAGCGTCGGGTTGATTCAGGCAGCCGACCGGGAGGAAAACGGTTATCGATCCTATTCGGATCGCGATGTCGATATCCTGCATTTCATCCAGCGTTCGCGATCCCTTGGGTTTTCCGTTAAAAAGGTCGGCGAGCTGCTGGCGCTGTGGTATGACCGCAACCGCGCAAGCGCCTCGGTCAAGGCGCTGGCCACTGCGCATATTGACAAAATCGAGACACAAATCAGCGAATTGCAGGGATTACGGGCAACGTTGGTTGATTTGACGGAACGCTGTCATGGCGATGATCGCCCCGATTGCCCCATTCTTGAGAATCTGGCAACGCAAAAGAAACCGGGAAATTAACCGATATTAGTCTGGCGGCGGTCGGCCTGCATGACGTCCAGGTTGCGGCGGCGGCGATCCGGTCCGAAAAACTGCGAGGCGCGAATAAACGGGCGGTGATGTTCAAGGATACTGACAATCCGCATGTAGAGCAGCCGTGCGGAAACCGGTTTGGCCAGAAACTCCGTTGTTCCCGTATCCCGGGCTTCACAGACGTGCCGGAGTTCCGTATTGGCCGTTACCACAATAACCGGCACAAAAGGATTGGGGCTGTCGTCTGCGCGGCGGACACGGCTTAAAAAGGCCATTCCATCCAAACCGTAGGTCCAGTCACTCAGGACGATATCTGTCGGAAAATGTGAGAACATCTGCCATGCCGTCTCCGGGTCCGGCGTGCTTTGAACTGTAGGCACGCCAAATTCACGGAACACATCCGTCAGCAGTTTGCGCACAAGCATGTGCTTTTCAAGAACCAGAATGTTTAGCTTCGAGATATCGTAGGCGGTCAAAATAATCCCCTTGCCGCATTTTACATGTTCACCTATAGCGGCTTTCCGAAAGCTATATCGCGGACTCCTTACCACTTTCTGACAGAATTTTCCACTTTTCAGATACTAAATCTGCATAATTATGTGTGTAATGACCGATAGCTCGCCAGGTATCAGTGACTGCTCACGGGAATTTCGAAATAAAAGGTCGATCCAACTCCCATCTCCGATTCAAAGTAAATTCGCCCGGAATGACGCTCGATAATGGATTTCGCGATACTCAAGCCAAGCCCGGTGCCTGAAACATTTCGAGTATCGGAACTGTCGACTTGGATAAAGCGGACAAAGACCATTTCGTAATACTCTTTCGGAATCCCATCGCCATAATCCCTGACGCCAACGCAAACCTGATTTCCCCGCTGCTCAACGCTCACTTCAACCTGCCCACCCGGCGGGGAAAATTTGGCCGCGTTTGACAGCAAATTCGCCATAACCTGAGTCAGCCGGCTGGCATCGGCATAGACGTAAACATCGGACAGGTTGCCCATCATCACAAAAGATACGGAAAACTCTTCTGCATATCCCTGATTGGCGCGCACCGCATCTGCCACAAGCTGGCCGATGTTGACCTGATCAAATGCGTATTCCAGTTTACCGGCCTGCGACTTTTCAAGATCGAGCAGATCGTTGACGAGTTTGATCAGACGTTCAGTATTGTTCGACGCCAGTTCCACAAGTTCTTGCGCCGGTTCGGAAATTTCGCCAACTGCACCGGACGCCACCAGTCCGAGAGACCCCCGAATAGAAGTCAACGGCGTACGCAGTTCATGGCTGACCGTTGATACGAATTCGCTCTTTAGCCGCTCGATCTCATACTGTTCCGTCACATCGTGGATAATCCCATGCAGGGCAATATTTTCACCGGATTCTGAACGAATAATCTCATTTTCATTGCGCAAAATGCGCTCCTCACCATCGGCCCGGATAATTCGATATTCCAGTTGATGGATTTGCCCCTGTTCAACAGTCCTGGAGGCAATGCTCTCGAATTTTGCGCGGTCATCCGGGTGAACCATCTTGCGCAATTTGTCATATGTGATCCTGTCTTTTTCCGGATCCAGCCCGAATATCCGGTATTGTTCATCGGACCAGGTAATCTCGTTGGTCTTCAAATCCCGATACCAGTTGCCGATTTTCGCGATACGCTGCGCATTTTTCATACGCCATTCGCTGGACCGGAGCGCCACTTCAATCTCGGCCCGTCGCTCCAGTTCGTCAGACAGACGTTCATTGATATCCTGCAGATGTTGGGTCTGCTGATTGACTTGCTCCTGCAGCTTGTAATGACTACGGGCCAACGCATCCGCTGCGGATTTTCGTTCTGTAATGTTTGTCCGGATGCCAACCAGCCCGCCGTCGGACGTCACAAAATTGTTGTACAAAATCCATTGGCCGGTACGCAGTTGCACTTCACGATTTGACGTCTCTTCCCGAAAATGGCCGAGTTTCGTCTGCATCGGGTTCTTGGCGCTGTTATCACGGTCATCAACAACAGTTCCACGTTCAATGGAAATGCGGATAAATTCAACAAGGGTCAGACCCGGAACCAGAATATCGTTTAATCCGGCGTATAGTTCGCGATATTTGCTGTTGCACATAACAAAATTTTCGTTGTTATCGAAGTAGATAAAACCGTCGGAGAAACTTTCAATTGCATCAATCAGCCGGGTTTCTGATCTTTTGAGGGAGTCTTCAGCCTGTTTTCTTCCGGTAATGTCGCGAATGGTCTGGACAAAAAGAAGTTGCGCACCAATTTGAAACTCATTGATAGATAATTCGGCGGCAAACAATGTGCCGTCTTTTCGCCGCCCCTTTATCTCGTGATATCGTCCTTCTACCGGATTGTTAACGCCTGTTTTGAAGTAATTTTCCAAATAATCAAAATACTTCAACCGCTCTTTTTTATCGGCAAGCATGGATATGTTATTGCCGACAAGTTCTTCACGGGAATAGCCGAATGTCTGTTCGGTAACATCGTTCACCCATTCAACAATACCCCGCGCATCAATTGTTATGGTGCTTTCACTGACACTGTTAATCAATGCGATATGACGCGCTTCGCGTTCACTGAGCCGGGTTGCCGCCTGGGTATCTCTGATAATCAGCAATGTCACCGCCAAAATGATCAGACTGGTTAACATGGCGATCGCCAGAGCGGCATTTTCCAGCTCTTTCGTCGATTTCGAAACATCACTTGCTTCAATACAGGTCAGAATAACGAGTGGCATATTCGAAATCTTGCGATAGGAATAGTAGCGCACCATGCCATCATCGGAGCTTGTCTCGGTGAACCTTCCCGTTGGTGATTTTTCAAGGGAGCCCCATAGATTTCGGTTGTCCAGTTTTTGTCCCGGTTCCATTGTTCCATTTGCAGAAATGATCCGGATCTGATGATCCTCGCCAATCAGGAGCGCGACGCTTTTCTCACCCAAATCCAGCGCAGAAAACAAATCGACAAAGGAGTTAACGTCGATTGCGGCAAAAATAACGCCATCAAACGCCCCATTGGAATCCATAATCCGCCGGACCAAACGCACGGTCACCTTTCCGGTTGAGCGTCCTCTCAGCGGTAGCGAGATAAAGGGCTCATCTTGTCTGGCATTTTGTTGAAAGACAAAGTAGGGGCGGTCGCTTGATACGATCTTCGGCGTAACATCCCGCCCGGAAATAAACCGGGGAACACCCTCTTTATCCATGATTGTAATATGCGAAACGATGGACATATCAAGAGGAATATCAGCCATCGATTTGCGCACAGACGCGATACCCCCCAATATATATTCGCGTCGCAAAAACTGAAGATAGGAGTTGCTGTAGTCAAAAATATGACGTGATTGCTGTTCAAAAAAATCGGCAAGACGGTCCGCCTTATCGACCCCTCTTTGCGCCACAGTCTCACGTTCAATATAAATCAGTCGCCCGGCAACCCCCCAAGCCAATGCAACCAGAACAAAGGCCAGGGCCAGGTAAGCAAGGAGTTTTGATGAAGGGAGCTGTTTCAGCACTTAACCAGCCTGTCTGTAAGAAGTATTCGATGCCAATGGCGGGCTGCCATTAAGACAATTCACGCCATTCGATTTATGGGAAATGAGGGATCAGGACAAAGATGGGCTCTTTCTTGGCTGCATTCGGGAGAAACAATAAACACGGCATTGGGGTCAAAACACAATGGTTGATTGTGATTGCATGCACATAGAAGGAGGAAATGAAACGTTTTGCAATATCCTTGTGTCTGATCGGATTTTGTAGAAAAGTCAGCCTCACATCAACACATCACCTCAAATAATCATCAAACAGGACATTGAAAAATGAGACTTCTCACGTTTCTTGGCGAGACGGGCCCAACCATTGGCATACGTCAGGGAGAAACGGTTGTCGACCTGAACAAGGCCGCTGCCGATTTACCCAAGGATATGATTACTTTCCTGCAGGCAGGGGAAACCGCCATGGAAAAAGCAAAAGAGGCTGCTGAAAGAGCATCCGAAAATGAAAAAATCCGGATGGATTCCATTAAATTGTTACCACCCATCCTGCGTCCCGGAAAAATCATCTGTATTGGTCGCAATTATGCAGCTCATGCCGCAGAAGGTGGTGCCGAAACGCCCACATATCCAGAAATCTTCTTCCGCGGACCAACAACCCTGATCGCTCACGGAGACCCGATCATTCGCCCCAAATGCTCGCACAATCTGGATTACGAGGCCGAGCTGGTGGTTGTTATTGGCAAGACGGCCCGCCATGTTGCCGAAGCCGATGCGACCTCCATTATTGCCGGTTATTCGCTGTTTAATGAAGGCACGTTGCGTGATTACCAGCGCAAATCGTCGCAATGGACAATCGGCAAGAACTTTGACAACACGGGTCCGTTCGGGCCGGAAATCGTCACCACAGACGAGGTCCCTGAAGGGGCCAAGGGATTGCGTATCCAGTGCCGCCTGAACGGCCAGATCATGCAGGACGCCAATACGGATGATCTGGTGTTTTCTATACCCAACCTGATTTACCGGCTCACCGAATGCATGACTCTTGAAGCCGGGGATATCATTGTTTCCGGAACACCTTCAGGTGTCGGTTACGCCCGCACCCCGCCGGTCTGGCTGAAACCCGGTGACATCTGTGAGGTTGAGGTTGAAGGTATTGGTATTCTGTCCAATCCCATTGAAGACGAGAAATAAAGCATTCGGATCGTATTGAGCCCCTTGAGACTGACGATTGTTACTCCTTATTGTACATGGACCGTAATCGTCAGTGTCTTAAATTTGTGAATCCAGAAACTGACGGACAACCCTGTTGGTTTGATCTGGAAACTCCCAGGCAGGGAAACCGCCGCCACCCGGAATAACACGACGCTCAACCACAGGCATCAACCGCTCAATACGGTCTGCAATATCAATAAAGTCATCGAGATCGAATTCCCCATTGTAAATCAATGTTGGGATAGACAGGTTTTGCAGTTCCTCATCTGTAATGTTTGCTGGCTCGGAAGCGCCCTCAAACAGCCAGGGTGCACCGGAAAAATCATCGAGAATGCGCCAGTGCGCTTCGGCCCGGCATTCAACCGGGTGCTGTCGCATGACATTGAACCACCCGGCGTTTGAAAAGATGTCATCCACTGCAACGCGCACGCCAGCGTCGTGGGCAAGGGCACTGGCAGCGGCCAGCGTTTGGGTAATATAGGGCATGGGATGGCCTGCCAGAACGGCACCTTCCAAAATCAGCGATTTAAAACGTTCCGGTTCACGGATCGCCAATAACAAACCGACCGAGGTTCCTGTATGGGTGGCCCATAGATGACTTGAGTACACTTCCGTCTGATCGAGAACACGCCGCACATGCGCCATCATTTCGAGATGCCCGAAAGGGCCGGGGACTTCTGCCGCAAAACCATGGCCCGGCAAATCGATCAGCAGGAGTCGAAAGTCTTGTTTGAATGCATCAACCTGTGCATCAAAAACCCGGTGGTCGCCGACCATGCCATGGATCATCGTCATCCAGGGCGCAGTGCCTCCGGCTTCCGTAACTGCCAGATACGGGTGCTCAGACCGGTGCATCGCCGAGAATGGTCGTCCGCCGCATGACCCGGCGTTCCTTCGCCGTATCATAGGGCGTTGCCTTATGCAGGCAGCGCCGGTTGTCCCAGGCGACGATATCACCGGGTTTGTATCTGTGGGTATAGACAAACTCGGAGCGGACCAGACGGGCGTTCAGGTCATCAATAAACTGACGGCCCTGTTCATAGTCCATACCTTCAATGCATTCCGCGTGGTCGCCAAGAAATATGCTTTTACGCCCGGTTTCCGGATGGGTGCGGACCATGGGGTGGGTGACCGGTGGCGCTTCGGCTTTTTGTTTGTCTGTCATCGGGTCTTCGCCATGGCGGCGCAAACGGGAAAAGGCCAGATTGTGGGTCACCCGCAGGCCCTTGATTTGCTCCTTTGTCGCATCGTCCAGCGCTTCATAGGCGGCTTCCGTACAGCAAAAATGGGTTTCACCACCGACTTCCGGGAGGATTTCCGCAACCATGATCGTTGCCTGGCCGGGCCGGTCCCGCCACGAGCCGTCCGTATGCCAGTGCATGGTGCCGCGATCCGGGTGCTTGCCGTTGGGATTTCCGTTTTCATCGAGGTTCGAGAGGAAATAGATTTCCGGATGTCCGTCGATCAGGTACTGGTTCATGACATGGACCTGCACTTCACCGAAGCGACGCCCAAGCTTCACCTGTTTATCCACCGGCAAATCCTGACCGCTCATGACGATAAGGCCGTATTCCGTAAAAGCCTGACGGATTTCCGCAAAGGTCTGATCGTCCAGATCCTGCGACAGATCAAAACCCGATAGTTCGGCGCCGAAGTAGGGGTTGAGCGGGCGACTTTCGATTGCCATGTCAGCCTCCCGCCACGCCTTGCGTGTTCACATAAAGCGAATAAAGCGATTTTCCGGCGGCCATGAACAATCGGTTGCGCTTGAGCCCGCCAAAACAGACGTTGGCACAGCGTTCAGGTAAGCGAATACGCCCAATCTTGTCACCATCGGGGGCAAAAATGAGAACCCCATCGAGCTCTTCCGTGCCCATGCCCCAACCGCACCAGAGATTGCCGTCCACATCGCAGCGCATTCCATCCGGCGTACCGCCGGGGCCGGCATCAATAAAGATACGCTTATTGGTGATGCCGCGACCGTCGGCGGTCATGTCATAAGCGAGAATTTTGCGATAGGGTACGCCGCGCGATTCGACAACATAGAGAATGCTCTCGTCGGGCGAGAAACATAGCCCGTTCGGCCCGAGAATGTCATCGGCGATGAGCGACGCCTCCAGGGTTTCACCGTCGACCCGGTAAACCGCCTGCGGCAGCTCCGGTTCAGCCTTGATACCTTCGTAGTTGCCGAGAATACCAAACGGCGGATCGGTGAACCAGATGGAGCCGTCGCTTTTAACAACCACATCATTGGGCGAGTTCAGGGGCTTACCCTGCCAGCTGTCCATGATCACCGTGATCGAACCGTCATATTCCGTGCGGGTAACGCGGCGCCCGTGTTCACAGGTGATCAGGCGGCCCTGACGGTCGCGGGTATGGCCGTTTCCGAAGTTCGACGGTTTGCGGTAAACGCTGACCGCGCCGGTTTCTTCTTCCCATTTGAGGATGCGGTTGTTGGGAATGTCGCTCCATAACAGATAACGCCCATCGCCAAACCACACAGGGCCTTCCGACCAGTGACAGCCCGTATACAGGCGCTCGACGGACGCACTGAAAATTCGGTATTTGTCAAAGCGTTCATCCAGCGTCTCAATCAACGGGTCCGGGTAACGGGAAAAATCGCGCCAACCGGCGCACAATGGAGTCTCAGTCGTCATGATAGGCGTCCCTGTGATTATTTATTATCTGATAATCTATGTGACCCGTAGCTTTCCGGCAAGAGATGAGCGCTTGTCCGTTTGGGTATTTGATCAAAAAAAATTAACGCCTATCTTATGAATGGAAACGGCAGGATCACTTGACCCACCTAGGCGGAAGGTTTAGGCCCTGTTTGTTTTCTCCATTTCATCCGTCTCCGCTGTTAAGGACCTTGCCGCGTGCCTTCCGTTTCTGCATCCCTGACCAACAACTCGCTGTTGGCCTATCTCATGGTTATTTTTACGACCCTGTGTTGGGGCGCCAACACGATTTTTGGCCAGTTGGCCGTTAATGAAGTCTCCCCCATGGCCATTGTTTCCTTACGCTGGCTGGGAGTGGTCGCGTTGTTGCTGGTCTTCGCGCACCGGACAGTCTATCGCGACTGGCCAAACCTGCGCCCGCATTTGCTGTTTTTTTCCCTGATGGGGATGCTCGGTTATGCGTCGTTCAACGGCCTGTTCTATGTCGCCGCCTATACGACAACCGCGCTGAACATTGGGATTTTGCAGGGTGCCATGCCGATGTTCGTGCTGGTCGGCATGTTTCTGGTGTACCGGACACCGGTGACGCCTTTACAAATCTTGGGTGTGACCATTGCCTTTTCCGGTGTCGCCATTGTTGCCATCGGTGGCGATTTCGCCAATCTTGTGAAACTGTCGATCAACTTTGGTGACTTTCTGATGATTGTCGCCTGCGTGCTGTATTCCGGCTATACCATCGCGCTGCGCAATCGCCCACAGGTTACGGCCATTGGCATGTTCACGGTGATGTCCGGCGCTGCTTTCCTGACCTCGTTGCCCATGATTGCCGTCGAGGCTTCCCTCGGCCAGTTTCAGATGCCGACGTTACAGGGATGGGTAGTGGTCGCCCTTGTGACTATCTTTCCGTCGCTTCTTGCGCAGTTGTCGTTCATGCACGCCGTCAAGCTGATCGGCCCTTCGCGGGCCGGGGTTATGGTCAATCTGGCACCGGTGTTCGCCGCAATCATGGCGGTCGGCATTCTGAACGAACCGTTTCAGATGTTCCATGGTGTTGCTTTGGCGCTGGTACTCTGCGGAATTCTCATATCCGAGCGCGGTAAATCGGCCACCTGACCGCAAGCGCATCTAGCCTTTGGGCGGATAAAAGGTCGCCGGTCGGCTAAACACACGTCGCACATAGGGCTCGAACGCTTCCAGAGGCATGGTTTCGTAATCGGGATCAAAAGCTGGGCCGTCGTACTGTTCGCAAAAATGTACGGTGCGCTCAAAGGCCGGATGCCCCCGGTATTCTTCGCGGCCCTGATCATCGCGCCCCAGATGCCGCCAATAATAATAGCCCTGAAAAATCCCGTGCATCTGCACCATCCAGGTGTTTTCCGGTGACACATAGGGCCGGACAATGGAGGCGGCAAAGACCGGATGATCGACAGGCGCCATCAGTTCTCCGATATCATGGATCAAAGCACAAACAATCATCTCGTCATCATCGGGGTTTTCCCGATAGGCGCGGGTCGCGGTTTGCAGGGAATGCTGAAGACGGTCAATCTGAAATCCCGAATTGGCGCCGTCCATTTCACGCATATGCGCTAAAATCCGGTCTGCGCTTTCGTTTTTTTGAATTTCCTTTTCGTTTTTCGCCAGAAACTGGATGTCTTCCGCCGAAGCGTCCAGTAAGGACGTAAAGGAGACCTGGGTTTTTAGCATGTGTCTATTCCCTGTTTTATGGACGTCATGACGGTCTTATCGACCGATTATTTTTACGGTTTTATAATTTGTAGCTTTGACCAGATGCTCTGACAAGGGTAAGAGATTACACCTGATATTTCACTGCGAACCGATCCAATGACAACTGTATCTTCGTCAACGCCCCCTGCGGACTTGCCCGACAGCGCCTATTCCTGGTGGCGGCTGGGCGTTTCACTACTCATGAGCACCATTGGCGGTGTTGGCCTGTGGTCGGTTGTGGTTGTTTTACCAACCATTGAAGCGGAATTTGGCGTCGACCGGGGCGGCGCATCCTTACCCTATACCGCGACCATGATCGGTTTTGCCATCGGCGGCATATATATGGGTCGATTGGCTGACAAAAGCGGGATTTTTGTGCCGTTGTTCTTCAGCGGCATCATGATGGCCATCGGATATATCGCGGCAGGCAATGCCACAAGTCTGTGGCAGTTCATCATCTGCCAGGCGGTATTTATTGGAATGCTCGGCAGTTCAGCCTCCTTCGCCCCATTGGTTGCCGATGTGACGCACTGGTTTGTTAAACGCCGGGGAATGGCGATTGCGGTCGTTGCCAGCGGTAATTATCTGTCCGGTACCATCTGGCCGCCGCTTTTGACCTACGGCATGGAAAATTTCGGTTGGCGACAGACCTACATGGGAATTGGCGTTATCTGTGTCTGCACAATGATACCGCTGTCGTTGCTGTTACGCCGACGCCCCAATCTGGATGACCCCGCGACTTCCGGTAACGGCCAGGCGGATCGATTCCGCCTCAACGTTTCTCCACGGGCGATGCAAACCATTCTGGTCATCGCCGGCATAGCCTGCTGCGTCGCCATGTCGATGCCACAGGTTCATATCGTCGCCTATTGCGGTGACTTGGGCTATGGGGTCGCGCGTGGCGCCGAAATGCTCTCTTTAATGCTTGGGTTCGGCATCGTCAGCCGGCTGGCGTCAGGGTTAATTGGCGATAAAATTGGCGGTGTCGGAACCTTGCTTCTGGGCTCCATCCTGCAGTGCCTGGCCTTGATGTTCTATATTCCCTTCGACGGGCTGGCGTCGCTTTATGTGGTATCGGCCTTATTCGGTCTGGCGCAGGGTGGTATTGTGCCAAGCTATGCCCTGATTGTGCGCGAATACCTACCTGCCAAAGAAGCCGGTGCCCGGGTCAGTCTGGTATTGATGGCGACCGTCATCGGTATGGCGCTGGGAGGCTGGATGTCTGGCGAGATTTATGACCTGACGGGCTCCTATCAGGCGGCCTTCCTCAACGGGATTGCCTGGAACCTGCTGAATATGGGGATTGCCGTGTGGCTGCTCATGGGCCAGATCAGGTCTCGTCGGGCTTTGGCCTCTGTATAATCGGGCTTAAGGCTTTTCTTTTGCCTGTAGGAAAGGCAAAAGACTAGGCGAATACTGCATGAATTGGGCCGAGGACCCTCCTGTGCCAAAGAAACCGATGACACCAATGAAACTGAAACCCAACCCGGTTCGCCAAATCATTCTCATTGGTCTGGCGATCATCGGTATCGGGATTGGCTATGGCATGGGTTTTGTCTTCAAAAGCGACCCGCCTCCGAAGCCGCCGGTGACGCATGCCCAAATGCAAAGCGCTCCGATAGCCACCGACCCCACGCCAAGCGAGGACGTGCTTCCGCAAAAACAATTGTCTATCGCGCCTGTAGCGGCGCCGGTTCTGCCTGAAAGCCACGATGGACAGGACACACCACGGGCGTATGAAGAGGCGTTGCCCCCGGAAACCGTTCAGTATCCGCCGATCACCATTCCACCTCCGGTTATACGCCCACCCATAGAGGCTGAGCTTCATATAGACACGCCTTCCGACGCACCGACAAACGGTGATGAGGCCACCGGTTCAGATCTCGACCTGTCCGACCCGGCCGAGGATACAACCGCTAATTCTGAACGTCCGATGAACCCGATTGGCCAAATTGCACAATGGCAGAAAAACGCATTGCCCGTTGTTCTCACTGACAAACCCAAGATCGCCATTGTCATTGACGATATGGGTGTTGATCATCGCCGCTCACGCCTTGCCATAGAACTCAAGGGGCCATTGACCCTTTCTTTCCTGACTTACGCCGGAGATTTGCCTGACCAAACCCGTTTGGCCAAAGAAGCGGGGCACGAACTGATGTTGCATGTACCCATGGAGCCCTCCAGCCGGGACATTGATCCCGGTCCAAATGTTTTGCTGAGCGGAGTTCCACCATCGGAAATTACGGCAGCCCTGAACTGGGGATTCGATCAATTTGACGGCTTTATTGGAATCAACAATCATATGGGGTCACGCTTTACATCCAATCTGGAGGGCATGCGGACCGTCATGAAGGCGTTAAAACAGCGCGAACTGATCTTTCTCGATTCCGTCACGTCCGGATCCACCAAAGGCCATCAGGCGGCCATTGAGGCCGGAGTTCCATTTATCGCCCGCAACATTTTCCTCGATCATATCGATGATATAAAAGAAATCAAAAATCGTCTGGAGGAAGTCAAGCGATTGGCTGAAAAACAGGGGTATGCGGTTGCCATCGGCCATCCGAGGGATGCGACAATAAAGGCCCTGCAGCAGTGGCTCGATGAGTTGAAAAATGAAGACTTTCAGCTGGTTCCCATTTCGGCTTTGATCCATATGCCAAACCCAACGGAAACCAACCCACAAGTTTTATCAACCAAGGAGGCCAATTAATCATGTCCATCACCCGACACAACACCAGCAAACGGATGTCAAAAGTCGTTGTCCACGGCACTGTTGCCTATCTGGCAGGGCAGGTTGCCGACGACCATACCGCATCCATCACCGTGCAAACCAATCAGGTTCTGGAAAAGATCGATCAATTACTGGCCCTCGCCGGGACCGATAAAACAAAACTGCTTTCCGCCCAGATCTGGCTCGATGATATCCGCTCTTTTGAAGATATGAACGCCGCCTGGGATGCCTGGGTCGCGCCCGACTGCGCCCCGGCCCGCGCCTGTACGGAAGCCCGCATGGCACCTCCGGGGTGGGGTGTTGAAATCATGGTAACCGCGGCGATTGATTAAACCAGTCTGGCCGGTTATTCGCCCTCGACGGAATAACGAACGGCTTCGTGAACGGCCCGGACAAGGGCCTTCGCTTTATTGATTGATTCCTGATATTCAAATTCCGGGTCGCTGTCGGCAACTACGCCGCCACCGGCCTGGATATAAACCGTCTGATCCTTAACAACGGCGGTGCGGAGCGCAATACAGGTATCCATATCGCCATCGGCGCCAAAATAACCGATACAACCGGCATAAACGCCACGCCGCACCGGCTCCAGTTCATCAATGATCTCCATAGCCCGAACCTTCGGCGCGCCGGAAACGGTGCCTGCCGGGAAGCCGGCTAACAGGGCATCGATGGCATCGTATTTTTCATCATCCAGTTTGCCTTCAACATTTGAGGCGATATGCATGACGTGCGAGTAATACTCAACCATGAACTGCTCTGTGGGCCTCACCGTGCCAATTTTGGCGACCCGCCCCACATCGTTACGGCCTAAATCGAGCAGCATCAGATGTTCGGCGCGTTCTTTCGGATCGGACAATAAGTCTTTAGCCAAAGCCCGGTCTTCTTCGGCATTGGCACCGCGTTTGCGCGTACCCGCCAATGGGCGCAGCGTGATGTCGCCATCGCGAACGCGAACCAGAATTTCCGGACTTGAGCCGACGATGGAAAAATCACCAAAATCCAGAAAGAATAAAAACGGCGAGGGGTTCAGTCGGCGCAGTGAACGGTAAAGCGAAAAGGGTGGTAGTTTGAACGGCATCTGAAAACGCTGCGACGGAACGATCTGGAACGCATCACCCGCTTTGATGTAGTCGACCGCTTTTGTCACCATGGCGTGGAACTGTTCACGGGTACAGTTGGAAGTGGGTTCCGGTACATCTGCCTCAACCTCATCCGCATCCATGCGCGGGGGCAGGGGGCGGTCGAAGTCGGCGACAACGTTTGTCAGACGATCCCGAGCTTCCGCATAGGCCGTATCCGCAGCTTTTGTGCTGTCGGTCCACACCGGCGTGACAACGGTCACGGTATCCTGCAATGAGTCAAAAACGGCGATGACCGTTGGCCGTAGAAAAATGCTGTCCGGCACGCCCAGCGTATTAGGGTTGTCATCCGGCAGGTTTTCGGCCAGCCGGACCATGTCATAGGCCATATACCCGACCAGTCCCGCCGCCATGGGCGGCATGCCTTCAGGCAGATCAATACGGCTTTCAGCGACCAATCCACGCAGGGAATCCAGAGCCCCCGATTTTTCGGCAATCGGGCAGGGGGTGAAGGTCCCAGAACCTGTCGCAACACGGCGGTTGATTTCCGCCGAGTTACCAAAACAGCGCCAGATGATATCCGGGTTCAGGCCGACAAACGAATAACGCCCTCGGATAGCGCCACCTTCTACCGATTCCAGCAAAAAACTGTTGGGCCGTGAACGGGCGATTTTCAGCATGGCTGAAACCGGCGTTTCCAGATCGGCGACCAGCGTGGTCCAGACAATTTGTGGCTGCTGTTTTTCGTATGTGCTTCTAAAGTCGCTGAGTTCGGGTAAGGATTTCATGCTGTTCAGACTTCTCTCTCAGCCTTTAATTGGCTGACTGCGGGTCGGGACTGAACATCTGGTTGAGCAGGGCACGATTAACCTCAACGCCAATCTCTTCACGCAAAGCCGACGTCAATTGCGCCATCACATCGCTTTTGAGCGCATCGGTCAATGTGTCACGCAACCCGTCCACATCCTTTTTGTTGGCCATCGTATCGGCAGGCGTAACCGATCTCAGAACCGCAATCTGAAAGCCATTTGCCGATTGTCCATAAGCCGCTTTGCCTGGCATCAGGGCGAACACCTGCGAGACCAGCTCTTCGCTTAATCCGGACTCCGTACCTTGATCATCGCGCGTAAACGGTTTGCTTTGTTCGGGCGTCAGGCCGTTTGCGCTGGCGACGTCTGAAAGGGCTTTACCACTGTTCAATTCCGCAACCAGTTGTTCAGCAAGCTCTTTGGCTTTGGTCTGGCGCTTGTCGGCTTTCCAGGCTTCGATGACCTGCTCGCGCACACTTTCCAAAGGCCGCAGGGCAGGAGCCGTTATGCTGTCGACACGGACCAGAAAAAAACCTTCCGGACCGGATTCCGTGAGCGGGCTTTCCTGGCCAGATTCCGTTGAAAAGACCGTTTGCATAAAGGCCCGGCCTGCCGGGATTCCTGCAACCGGATTTCCGGTCGGGTCCGTACCGGCGGTATCCATAGCCTCGACGGAAACCACATCCAAGTCCAGACGTTGGGCCGCTTCTTCCAGGCTCGCACCACCGCCCAGTTCGTCCTCTAGCTGATTGGAAAGCTCAAACAGACCGTCGACAGCCTTTTCCCGGGCGATCTCCATGCGCACCTGTTCACGGACATCGTCCAGGGACTTGGTTCCTCCTGGCTCGACGCTGACGGCTTTCAAAAGATGCCAGCCAAGGGAGCTTTTAAGTGGTTCCGTAACACTGCCCTGCAGGATAGAAAAGGCCGGGTCTGCCAATTCCGGTAAAAGATCGCCCCGGGATATGGTCCCCAAATCAAGAACCGCCTCGTCCAGACCAGCAACTTCTTTGGCAACAGCGGCGAAGTCACGCCCTTCCATAAGCTGTTTATGTGCGGTTTTGGCCTTGTCCTCGTCGATCAGCACCATTTGCAGGATATGGCGTAGTTCCGGGGTAATGAATTCATCCTTGCGGGCTTCATAAGCACTTTCGATTTCGTCATCCGAAACCGCGATTTCTTGCGCAAGTTCTTCAGATTCAAGCCTTAGAAAACTGAATTTTCGGTATTGTGGCGCGGTGAACATCTGGGCGTTGTCTTTATGAAACGCCTCAACCTCACTTGATGTCGGTTCCCCCACATCGGTAAAGGCGGCGCTCAACACCTCGGCCCGTTCAACAACCCGCTTTTCGTTGCGATATTTGTAAACGGCGTCAACCAGAACATTCGGTGCCCGCGTTCCGGCCTGAAAGCTGCCGGCATATTGCTCGGCCGTCAGGCTGCGGCGGACGATGTTGATGTAGTCATTTTCGGTCAGGCCATTCGATGCCAAAATCTGATTGAACTGGTTTCGGTCAAAATTTCCGGCCAGCCCCTTGAAGCCGGGCTGGTTACGGATATCCTGACTGATCAGATTATCACTGATTGTCACGCCCAGAGACGCTGCGCCCTGCGAAATCAAGGCCTGATTTGCCTGATCATTGATAACGCCGTCAACAATTCCGAACCCCATAGCCTGCTGCAGAGTGAACTGATCGCCAAAAAGCGGGCGCAAGCGGTTCATTTCCTGATTAACCTGACGGTTGATTTCATAGGGGCCGATCTCCTGATCGCCAACCGTAACCACGGCATTGCCCGAGATCGCCGGGCTCAACCAGTCCTGAATCCCCCACGCCCCAAAACTGATGATCAAGAGAATCAACAAGGATTTCACGACGATGCCGCCGGACCGTTTTCGTAGCGCTGAGAGCATTTTAGTTACCGAGCCTGTGTTCCAGAATGATTTTGATACGCCGCCGAAGCGCGCATGATTTTCGGCGGCATCATAGGTAACCCGACAGGCGCGGGCAACCACGGATTGGTTTTATGCAGGGATTGTTGCACGTTCACCTCAGCCTCCCATTATCCATTATTTGAGACGATCCTTTGCACGGGCCCGACCATTCATGGTAAAGCTCACAGCAACAAATTTATCACTCAGCCTAGGAACACTTCATGAGCACAAACCGCCGCCCCCTGATCGCTGGAAACTGGAAAATGAACGGCCTCAAGAAAGACGCCAAACAACTGGCCTCCGGCCTTGCCAAACGCAAGAAAAAAGCCGGAAAAACCGGTTTCGACATGGTTGTTTGCCCGCCGTTTCCCATGCTTGGGCTGGTCAGCGAAACACTCAAGGGGTCTGGCGTTAAAATGGGCTCCCAAGACAACCATGCCGCCATCTCCGGCGCCCACACCGGCGACACCAGCCCGGCCATGCTGAAAAACATCGGTTGTTCTTACGCCATTGTCGGCCATTCCGAGCGCCGCGCCGATCATGGTGAAACCGACGCAATTGTAAAAGCCAAAGCGGAAGCCGCCATTGAAGCCGGGCTAATCGCCATCGTCTGTATTGGCGAAACGCTCAAACAACGTCAGGCCGGGCGCACCCTGTCGACCAATCGCAAGCAGCTGCTGGGCTCTTTGCCAAGCGGGGCAACGGCCAAAAATACGGTCATCGCCTATGAGCCTGTCTGGGCCATTGGCACCGGGGAAGTCGCGACACCCGAGCAGGCTCAGGAAGTCCACGCTGCCATTCGTGCTGAACTGGTCAAAGCCATCGGCGAAAAGGAAGCCGCGAAAATGCGCATTCTTTATGGCGGCTCCATGAAGCCCGGTAACGCCAAACAGCTGATCGCACTGCCAGATGTCGATGGCGGCCTGATCGGTGGCGCCAGTCTCAAGACTGAAGATTTCTGGGCGATTGCTGAAGCGGCAAGCTAAAAACCATTGGCGAGATGGTCTCCCGCGACCGCGCAGTTACAACCGTCGGCACCAAGCTCAAACGAAGCCTGTGTGCTGTCGGCAAAACAACCGGCCTCGTTTTTTACATGTATTCATGTCGCCTTCACTGGAATTTCATCACCCATTGATAGATACCCTTTAATGCTAAGTTTAGAGTATTGTTAGGATACCGCACGTATAGCTACGCTTAGCTTAACGTATTCAGGGGGCAGACATACCGATCATAAACTTCATTGATGGCAATCTTGATCCGGATCGTTTTCTGAACGGAATTTATGACCCCATATTGGTTGCTCTTTCCTTGGCCATCGCCTGTTTTGGGGCATTTGCCTGTTTTGGGCTGATTGATCACATCCATGCGTCAACCAAAAGACGGCATAAAATCATCTGGGTGTTAACCGGGGCGGCAACTCTGGGCGGTGGTGCCTGGGGTATGCATTATGTCGGAATGCTCGCATTCAGCCTGCCCGTCAAGGTTGCCTATGACCTGATGTTTTCTTCGCTTTCGCTTATCCCGGCCGTACTGGCCGGAGGCATGATTGTCTATGTTGCCATTGATAAAAGACAAAGTAGCAAGACTTTGATAATGGGGGGTGTTATTGCCGGTATTTGTTTCAATATGATGCACTTTACAGGTATGGCAGCGCTGCAATCCACCTCCAAAATGTTCTACAACCCAAGTCTGTTCGCAGCTTTAATCGTCTCCGCGCCTTTATTGACAACTATCGCCCTGTTTATAATGAGTGCTGTTCAAAAAGGGGCTTGGGTAACCTTACCATACAAGAAAAAAATTATTTCCGCCGTGGCCATAGGCTGCGCACCAACCGTCATTCACCATATTCACCTGAGTGCCGTCTCGTTTTCTCCAGCGGGCTTTCAACAAATCGAAAACCTCGAGCCTAACAACGGTCTTTTGAGCCTCATCGTCGGGGCGACCATCATCGCCATTATGGTGCTTTTTTATGTTGTCGACCAGGTTGCGCGGCGCCTTGAAACCCTCTCCATGTTGGAACAGGAAATTGCCGAACGTAAAAAAGTTGAATCTGAACTCCATCAAAGCGAAGCTCGATTTAGGGCCGTGATTGAAAGTACACCTGGCGCCATTGTCATTCGGGATCTGGATGGCAAAAACCTGATGGTTAACAAAACATTCCGCGAGTGGTATGCCGTTGACCAGAATCAATTGCTCGGCAAAACCATGGTCGAATACCTGCCACCAGAGGTTCTCAAACAAATCTCAGAACAGGAACGTATGGTTCTGGAGACGCTGGAAGCAAATCAGACCGAACTCAATATGACTTTCAATGATGGCGTTACCCGGGAGGTCCTAATTCAAAAATTTCCCATTTTTGAAGCGGACGGATCCTGCACGTCCATAGGCACGATTATCAACGACATCACCACATTGCAACTTGCAAAAACTGCGCTTTCAAAAAACGAGGTTCAGTTGAAAGATTTCTTTGACGTGTCATCGGACTGGTTCTGGGAAATGGATGAGAACCTCTGCCTGACATGGGTTTCGGATAATTTCGAAGCCATTAACGGCGAGTCTCCTGAACCCTATTATGGCAAATCACGTTTGGAATTCTCAGGTTTGGCAAAAGATGCGGTCTCCTGGAATTCACATATAAAAGACTTGCAGGATCGGGCTCCATTCAGGGACTTCGAATATGCCCAACAATTTGAAGGCACGGACATAAAATGGATCCGCGCAAGCGGGGTTCCTCTTTTTGATGCCGATGGAAAGTTTTCCGGTTATCGAGGCAAAGCAACCGATATTACAAAATTCAGACAAACAGAAGTTGCGAAAAGAGAAATGGAAGCGCTCTTTTTGACGTTTGTAGAAAACTTGCCCATGGCGGTCCTTATCAAAGATCACAAAGGAATCTACAAACAGGCGAACAACTATTGGCATCAATGGCACAACCCAGAAAAACTGGATATCGTCGGAAAGACTGTCTTCGATTTTCTGCCTCACGATTTTGCGGTTATAATCCGAGAGCTGGAACAATTGGTCGTCAAAGAAGAAAAAACCATTGCAAGAGAACTCCGGACGCCAACCGCTTCGGGTATAGACCGTGTTACCTGGTTCCATGCATTTCCTATCCGTGATGAATTCGGGAAGATTATCGCCATCGGCAGTATCAATACCGACATCACAGAGAGAAAGAAAATGGAGGAAGATTTACGTCTGGCGATGATCCAGGCCGAAGAGGCAAACCACGCAAAATCGCAGTTTCTGGCGACCATGAGTCACGAACTGCGGACCCCACTCAATGCCATCATCGGTTTTAGCGATATGTTTTTAGGTGAATATTTCGGGAAGCTTGGTGATCAAAAATATAAAGAGTATGCGAACGATATTCAGGGAAGCGGAAAGCATCTGTTGGCCCTGATTAATGATGTTCTCGATATTTCTTCCATCGAAGTTGGCAATCAATCAATTAATCTCGAGCAAGTCGATCTGCAAAAATTGATTTTGGAATGTATCAAAATCACCGGACATATGGCCCAGGAAAAACGCATCGGAGTCGAGATTACAAAACCGGATTCATTTCCCTCGGTTCGGGCTGATCGACGCGCTCTTAAACAGGTGTTTATCAATCTTTTGAATAATTCCATAAAATATTCAAACAGAGGGGAGAACGTTTTCATCTCAGCAGAAACCAGAGATGAAAAAGTGATCCTGCAAGTTTCGGACAGTGGTATCGGCATTGCCCAGGAATTATTGCCCGTCATTTCCGAACCCTTCGTCCGTGCACACGGAGACTCCACCGTCGCGCATGAAGGCGTTGGTTTGGGTCTTTCCATCGTAAAATCGATCATTTTGGCCCATAAAGGCGAATTGAGTTTCGAAAGCGAGATCGGGAAAGGCACGACAGTTACGATCACCCTTCCGCTCTGATCTCCACATAGCATCACGCAGTTAACAGAATCGACAGCTTGCTGTCATCATCAAGAACGCTGGCCCGGTGATCAGGAGTTGTTCAGTAAAATAATCTTGCGCATCAAAGGTCGGCCCAGACCGGCTCTCCCTGATACTCCACAATCAAGTCGCCAGCCCGTGCAAAGGCATCAAAGTTCCAAAGCGCGCCACCGTTTAGCCCGGCGTCACAACAGTTCAGTTCGCTTTAAAGGTTAAGTTACGGACAAAGGCCAAAGACCGGGTTTGTGTATCGTCGCTATCGGCACTCAGTAAAACATGAGAAACGTCATTTGGTGTTCTGTTGAACACACGCTCATGGTCGGCAAGAACATTAACCCGTTCCTGAACCCAATCGCCAACGGGTTCATTTGCATTGCGTAAAACAATCATCGCATTCACGCCGCCATAATAGGGGCTTTCGATCACATCACCTGTCAATCCGTTTCCACCCCAGACGTAGGACAGCATCCGACCCGGCGCATCGGCACCGCGGACCAATTCGATGGCCGGACGCATCAGCCGCTCCCCGAACGTGGCCGTATCCGGATCAAAGGGGAAGGTTACGTAAACCGCTGCGGGCCGATCATCCTTGCCCTTCACCGTCAAATCCGAGACCGGCGCCGGACCGGTCAGTTTCCATTCCCAGTTCAGTGTCGGGGTTTCGGTTAATTTAACGGAAACCGGTCGGCCGATCATTGAGACACTGGAATTCGAAGCAATGGATATGCATCCGCTACCACAGGCTTCGTAACGGTTGGGGGGTTTTCCTTCAAAGGTAATTTCCTGCCAGCCATCGGCGGCGATATCAGGCGGCAGAGTGTCTTGAATGTCTGCAAAGACGGCCGGTAACAGCCACAGGCAGACGAGAGATGTAAACGAGACTCCAAAAAAACCGGTTAACCGCATTGTTTTGTTTTCCTGAACAAGTGTCCGTCCTCCACAATACGCAATACGCAAATGGAAACCGTCATTTAACCCTGTTACAGATTTAGCCCTGTTCTACTGGCGAGCACAGAGGATTTACTTCAAAAAATCGTTATTGCGTAAAAGATTCCGCAAAAAACGGTGAAGCAGAGCAGGGAATAAATCCCGTTCCAGCGCCAGGTGAGAGTGGTGGGCGGGATCTTGCAGATGCCTGAAATCATCAACGTCGCCGTGGCGTTGGGCGATGCCGTCATGCTCAGGGCCCAGCCGACCCCCATGGCGAAGACGATATGACTGGGATCGGCAGGAAGCACGGGCAGTTCAACAAAGATCGAACTCAGAAAAACGACTACCAGAAGCGGTGTCAGGGCGATCTGGCCGCACAGGGTGATGATCACCGGCAGACTTATCAGAAACAACCATGCCGGAACCTGTTCCAGATTAAGATGCCCGACAATTAAATCAACCGGGGCCATATCCGCCGCCGTATCCCCGATAAAACCGGCCAGCCCGAGGACATAGGAAGTTTGTGACAGGCCGATCGCCGAGTTCCTGAAAATCCCGGAAAGAATAGACAGGGCTTTCGATGCCGTATGGGATAACGGACGGACCACATTCTGGCTTGCGATCCAGCCGCACATAACCAGAGGCGCCATCAGCATCAATGCAACCGCTGTCGAAACGTTCACCACATAGGCAACTACATATGTAGAACCAATTAGAAGCACACAAATGAAAAACAGGTTCCGGCTGGCCACTTTCGGAAACGGCAGAACGCTCAGTGGCTTTGACGGAATGATATGACGCCAGTGAAACCACTCTTCCATTCGGCCCAAAACGATCATGATCACCGTGCAGCCGATGCCCAGTGAAACCACGGTCGCCGTTTCTATGCCGGGCAAGGAGGACAACAGAACTGCCTGGGTCAGCGACGTTGGCGCCCAGATCAGCATCCATGGGAAACCTCGCAACAAGGCCGACATCTGTCGGCGCTCACGGATCTGGGCGCGGCGTTCATCCTGCTCGGTAACTATTGGGTCGGCCCTCGCACCACGCTGGATCAGGGGTGCTAACAGCGTCACCGCGCTGAAATTCATGAGGACGCCCAACAGGTGTCCGCCCACGGCCGTTGCATAGTAACGGCGGCCCGGTGGCTGGTTAGTCAGATAATAACCCAGCTCCTGAATGGACGGCGAGCGGACAGCCGCTTCTTTCAAAAGCGAAATGAGATAGATGAACGAGCCAAAAAACGCCGCCCGGTCCATGGCCGAATTGAGGTCGACAACCGCTGTGTCCGTATGCCAGACGCCATAGGCGAGGACGATGGCCAGCCCAGTTAGAGCCCATTCACGAACGCCAAAGCGCGGGACAACACACAAACCGACCAGACAGAAAGCCAGTCGGCTGACCATGCCCGCCGTTTCCAAGCCTGAATACATATAAAACAGTTGGGATCCGGCGAGGGTGACCAGAGAAAAAGCCGTCAGTCGGGATAAAAGGGTGTTTGGCAATCGGTATTCAGTCCGTTGGAGGCAGATAGGGTCGTATAAGGTCGATTACAGGTCCGGCAGGAAGGTTGGGTCGTGCGGTTTTCAGTGCGGGGCTGGCGGAGATACCGGCTCCGTGCAGCCAACAATCATTCTCAACATCTGGCGCGGCTCCGAATAATCGTTGACGGCGCAATGCATCGACGCCCGGTTATCCAGCCCGATCATACTGTTAAGTGACCACTGATGCCGGTATTGGTATTCCTCTTTGACCGCATATTCAAACAATTGATTGAGAAGATCGTCACTTTCATCCGAACTTATCTCATTGATTTTCATGGTGTAACCCGGATTGACATAGAGGACAGGGCGTTGCGTGCGGGGATGTATGCGAACAACCGGATGCACCACATCCGGGTGCGCCTGCTGCTGCGCCGTGTTCAGAGACGGTGTTCCGCCGCCGGTGTTCCAGCCCCAACGGTGAGTCGCCGTCAGCCCCTGAATGCGCTGTTTGGTCGCCTCAGGCAGAGCTTCATAGGCCATATACATATTGGCGACCATGGTGTCGCCGCCCTGGCTGGGCAGGTGCGTGGCGTAAAGGAAAATGGCGTCCGACGGGTTTTCTTCATAACTCAGATCAGAATGCCAGAAAGCACCCGCCGGTATGGCTGTGGTTCGTGAAGCGGCGGTTCCCATATGGCGGGCGATGATCGAGACCTCAAACGTGTCTGGGTGGTGATACTGGTCAAGGATATGCGGCACCAGCGGTCCGAAGCGCCGCCCGAAATCGCGCAGCCAGGTGACGTTTTCCGCCAAATCCGGCATGACAATCGCCACATGTCGGAGCATCGCCTGTTCAACTACCTGAAATTCGGCCTCTTCCAAGGCCCGTGAAGTATCCAGTCCCCAGACAAGGGCCCCCATGGGGCCATCCAACGGCTCGACCTTAATCGCCATGATGTTTTCCTCCAGAATGCCATTCCCAATTAAAAGCGCCCAGAACAGGTCAGACGTTCAATAGTCTATTCAATCTGTATCCGATGCGCCTTTTCACTGGTATTTTGGGCCAAGGAAGATTACATAACCAGCGGATTTACATTATCTGGTGGACCGCAGGGTTTCTGCTGCCACTATCGGCGACGAAATATCGGGATTCAATATGCAAGAAGTTGTTTTGGTTATTCATTTGATTTTGGCGATCGCCCTTGTTGGTGCCGTTCTTTTGCAAAAGAGTGAAGGCGGCGGCTTGGGCATGGGCGGCGGTGGCGGCCAGGGCGGCGGCATGGGCGGTTTCATGACCGGTCGCGCAGCAGCCGATCTGTTGACCCGCACCACAGCCATTTTGGCGGCCGGCTTTATCACGACCAGCCTGATCATGGCCATTATGGCCGGGCAAAATCGCGAATCGAAATCGATTCTCGACAATCCGGCACCAGCCATCGAGCAACCCACAACACCTGCCGAACCTGCAGCCCCCGTCGCCCAGTAGAAAAAGTGGCGCAAATCAGGGGATCGTTTCCCACCCGAAAAGAGGTCGCAGATTTGCCGCCTCTTTTCTTTTTGCCAAATGAGTATTTGATGTACAGTGTGCGCCCATGACGCGGTTTATATTTATCACCGGCGGCGTGGTTTCCTCTCTCGGTAAAGGCCTCGCATCTGCCGCTTTGGCAGCCTTGCTGCAAGCGCGTGGATTCAAGGTCCGCCTACGGAAACTCGACCCCTATATCAACGTTGATCCGGGCACCATGTCGCCTTATCAGCATGGCGAAGTTTTTGTCACCGACGATGGTGCCGAGACCGATCTTGATCTTGGCCATTACGAACGGTTTTCCGGGGTTTCCGCCCGACAATCAGATAACGTGACGACGGGCCGTATTTATTCCGATGTCATCGCCAAGGAACGGCGTGGCGACTATCTGGGCGCGACCATTCAGGTCATTCCCCATATCACAGACGCCATCAAGGAATTCGTCGTCAGCGATCTGACAGATGAAGATTTTGTCTTGTGCGAGATTGGCGGCACGGTCGGCGATATTGAGGGGTTGCCGTTTCTCGAAGCCATCCGCCAGCTGGGCAATGAACTGGGCCGTGAGCGGACCATGTATGTACACCTCACGCTGTTGCCCTATATCCCGACGGCGGGCGAGCTGAAAACAAAACCGACCCAGCACTCCGTCAAGGAAATGCTGAATGTGGGGATTCAGCCGGATATCCTGCTGTGCCGGGCGGATCGTGAAATCCCGGAAAGCGAGCGACGCAAAATCGCTCTGTTCTGCAACGTCCGCCAGGAAGCGGTTATTCCGGCGCTGGATGTGGACAGCATTTACCGGGTACCGATCAGTTATCATGAGCAGGGCCTGGATAATGAAGTTTGCCGTCATTTTCACATTGATGCGCCAAAACCCGATCTGACACGCTGGGCAGAAATCACAGAACGCGCCACCAAACCGGAAGGCGAAGTCACCGTTGCCGTTGTCGGCAAATATACCGGCCTGCTGGATGCCTACAAATCTCTGGCCGAAGCACTGGCCCATGGTGGTATTGCCAACAACGTAAAAGTCAAATTGAATTGGCTGGATTCCGAAATCTTTGAGGGTGAAGACACCATGCATGCGCTTGAGGGTGTGCACGGAATTCTGGTTCCCGGCGGGTTTGGAGAACGCGGTGTTGAGGGTAAAATTGCCGCCGCTAAATTCGCCCGCGAGCACAAGGTTCCTTATTTCGGTATATGTCTCGGTATGCAGATGGCCGTTGTCGAAGCAGCGCGAAACCTGGCAGGGATCACAAATGCCGGTTCCACAGAATTTGGACCGTGCGCGGAGCCCATTGTTGGCCTGATTACCGAATGGGAACGCGACGGCATCATCGAAAAACGCTCGGAAGACAGCGATATGGGCGGGACCATGCGGTTGGGTGCCTATGAAGCCAAATTGTCTGCAAACAGTCACATTCATCAGGTTTATGGCACTGATACGATTTCCGAGCGTCATCGCCACCGGTATGAGATGAATGGCAAGTATGAAGCCTGTCTGGCCAAAGAAGGTATGATCATATCAGCGAAGTCGCCGGACGGATTGCTGCCGGAAATCGTCGAAATACCAGATCATCCCTGGTTTATTGGTGTTCAGTTCCATCCTGAGTTAAAATCAAGACCATTCGAGCCACACCCTTTGTTCACATCGTTTATTGAAGCGGCTGTCCATCAGTCACGATTGGTTTAAAATGACATTGATCAAACATGTACAGGTTGGTGATATAACCATCGGCAACGACAAGCCGTTGACGATCATTGCAGGCCCCTGTGCCATGGAGAGCCGGGCCCATGCCATGGATATGGCCGGCGCTCTCAAGGAAATGGCCGACGATTTAGGTTTTGGCCTGATCTACAAGTCGTCTTTTGACAAAGCCAACCGGACCAGTTCATCCAGCCCGCGCGGAATTGGCCTGAACGAGGCCCTGAAGGTCTTTGCCGACATCAAGCGAGAGATTGGCTGCGCCGTTCTGACCGACGTCCATGAAGCGGCCCATTGCGCGGAAGCGGCCAGTGTGGTTGATGTCCTGCAAATCCCGGCCTTTCTCTGTCGACAAACCGACTTGCTGGTTGCCGCAGGCAATTCCGGCGTGGCCATCAATGTCAAAAAAGGCCAGTTTCTCGCCCCATGGGACATGGCCAATGTGGTCACAAAAATTGAAGAAACCGGCAACAAACGGGTGATGGTTTGTGAACGGGGTGTGAGCTTTGGCTATAACACACTGGTCACAGATATGCGGGCTCTACCAATTCTGGCAAAAACCGGCTGCCCGGTCGTCTTCGACGCGACCCACTCCGTCCAGCAACCAGGCGGGCAGGGGACGACGTCGGGCGGACAACGCGAATTTGCACCTGTTCTGGCGCGTGCTGCGGTTTCCATTGGCGTCGCTGCCGTGTTCATGGAAACCCATCAGGACCCGGACAATGCCCCTTCAGACGGCCCCAACATGATCCGCCTCGACAAAATCCACTCGGTAATTGAAATGCTGATGGCTTTTGATGAGCTGGCCAAGGCGCGGCCTGTCGATATTTCATAAAACAGCCAACAGCTTTATTCTTCCATACATTTCATAAAAAATAATCAGGAGGCATTCATGAAATACAAATTCCTCGGACGGACAGGCGTTCAGGTTTCAGAACTGTGTTTTGGCACCATGTCTTTTGGTGGAGATGCAGATGCGGCAGAGTCTGCCAAAATGTACCAAGCCTGTCGCGACAAGGGCCTGAACTTCTTCGATTGCGCCGACGTCTACAACGCAGGCAAGGCGGAAGAAATTCTAGGCGGTCTGATCAAAGGCCACCGCGATGAACTGATCATCACGTCGAAAAGCTACAACAAGGTCGGCAAGGACATCAATGCCCGCGGCAACAACCGGCGCCATATCGTCAAGGCCGTTGAAGCCAGCCTGAAGCGGCTGGGCACAGACCGCATCGACGTGCATTTCATGCATCTGTGGGACGACAACACACCTTTAGAAGAAACCCTGCGTGCCCAGGAGATGTTGGTCGAAAGCGGCAAGGTTCTCTATCTCGGCGCCAGTAACTACGCCGCATGGCAGATCGCCACAGCACTCGGTATTTCCAAACAGCGCGGCTGGGCCCGTATTGACGTGATCCAGCCCATGTATTCACTGGTTAAACGCCAGGTCGAGATTGAGCTGTTGCCTCTTGCCGAAGCCGAAGGGCTGGGTGTCATGACCTACAGCCCCGTCGCCGGCGGCCTGCTGAGCGGCAAATACGGCCCCGGAAAAATACCCGAAGACGGCCGACTGGCGACCAACCCCATGTATACCAACCGCTATCGCGATGACTGGGTCTTCGAAGCCGCGGGTGCTTTTAGCGAGCTTGCCAAAAGCAAAAGCATGCATCCGGTCAGTATGGCGGTTGCCTGGGTTGGCGCACACCCGCAGGTCTCGTCACCGATTATCGGGGCCAGAAATGTCGAGCAGTTGGCGCCGTCGCTGGCTTCTGTCGATATCGATATGACACCGGAACTGCGTGCAGAAATCACGGCGCTCAGCCCGACCCCGGCCCCCGCCACTGACCGTTCCGAAGAGCAACTATAGCGGCAGCGGACAACGTTTCAGTTCTGTGACATTGCTTGCGATTATGCGGCGCAGGCTTGCGCGAATATGCGCAAAACGTTATGAATTTCGCGCAATTTCTGCGCACATATTTTAGGAGCCTTCATTCTATGACCGCCATCATTGATATTTACGCACGCGAAATTCTCGACAGCCGGGGCAATCCGACGGTTGAAGTTGACGTTACCCTGGATACCGGCGTCGTCGGCCGCGCCGCCGTTCCATCCGGAGCCTCCACCGGAGAGCACGAAGCGGTTGAGTTGCGCGATGGCGACAAGGGCCGTTATGGCGGCAAGGGCGTCGAAAAAGCCTGTGAAGCGGTCAACGGCGAGCTTTACGAAGCGCTTTCCGGCCTTAATGCAGACGACCAGATCCATATTGACCAGATCATGATTGATCTGGATGGAACCCCCAACAAGAGCCGCTTGGGCGCCAATGCCATTCTCGGCGTTAGCCTCGCAACAGCCAAAGCGGCGGCTCTCGATAATGGACTGCCGCTCTATCGGTATATCGGCGGGACCTTTGCTCATACGCTGCCCGTCCCCATGATGAATATCATCAACGGCGGTGCCCATGCCGATAACCCCATAGACATCCAGGAATTCATGATCATGCCGGTAGGGGCGTCCTCCATCAGGGAAGCGGTTCGTATGGGCGCCGAAATTTTCCAGACCCTGAAAGGGGCGCTGAAAGATGCCGGACATAACACCAATGTCGGTGATGAAGGCGGCTTTGCGCCGGGCCTGGCCAGCGCCGATGAAGCCCTTGGCTTTATAATGAAAGCGACGGAAGCTGCCGGTTACAAACCGGGTGACGATGTCATGCTGGCCTTGGACTGCGCATCCAGCGAATACTACAGAAACGGCAAGTACGAGCTGGCCGGGGAGGGCAAAACCCTGGATGCCGCAGGCAATGCCAAATATCTGGCCGATCTGGCAGCCCGCTATCCAATCATTTCCATTGAAGACGGCATGGATGAGAATGACTGGGACGGCTGGAAAGCCCTGACCAATGAAATCGGCGGCAAAGTCCAACTGGTTGGCGATGACCTGTTTGTCACCAATCCCATCCGTCTCGCTGACGGCATTTCAAAAGGCATCGCCAATTCGATCCTGATCAAGGTCAACCAGATCGGCACCCTGTCGGAAACGCTGGAAGCTGTCGAAATGGCCCATAAGGCCTCTTACACATCGGTCATTTCACATCGTTCCGGCGAGACCGAAGACTCCACCATTGCCGATATCGCAGTGGCCACCAACGCCGGGCAAATCAAGACAGGCTCGCTGTCGCGCTCCGACCGTCTGGCCAAGTACAACCAATTGATCCGTATTGAAGAAGACTTGGGCCCGTCGGCACGATATGCCGGGCGGAGCATTCTGAAAACATAGGCTGCTCGCCAGTCCGTTGTTTGAAAAGCCGGGCTTTTGTCCGGCTTTTCTTTTGCCTTCTTCGCGCAGCGTAACCGGTTGTTAATACTTCCCGGACAATATGGGCTTGGGTTGGGACTGTGTGTTGTATTGGAAAGATTGAGTTCACGGTCCGATGGGATTTTTAACAGAATTGCGGGCGCGGGCGCGCTATGTAATCGGTCCGGTTCTTGGAATATCGGTGATTACCTATTTTGGGTATCACGTCATTCACGGAGACCGGGGTCTGATTGCCTGGTGGATGTTGCGCCAGCACATCGAGACGGCAACCGTCTCTTTGAATGCAACCGCAGAAAGACGAAAATCCCTGGAGCGGCAGGTTCGCCTGTTGCACCCCGATAGCCTTGATCCGGACATGCTCGAGGAACGAGCACGGATCATGCTTAATTATGGTCATGTTGACGACATCGTTGCTCTCGACGAGAAAAGGAGAAAGTAATGTCAAACCTCGCTGAAACGTTAAAGCCGCCTTTTTACGCCGCAATCCTCAACGAAGGGGACCGCAGTAAAACTTTTGATGACGAAATCACGCCTGTTGACGAAATGGTCTCGTTGGCTCCCAGTCAGCCGGGGTTTCTGGGTTTGGAAACCACCTGTGACCCGACCGGGAAATGGGTGACCGTTGCCTATTGGACGGATATGCAATCCGAGAAATCCTGGGAGCAACGTGGTGATAATGAAATCCGAAAACATTTCAACGGTTTGGCACTCAGTGAAACCTGCGCCATCAAAGTCTCCAAAATCGACCATAAGGTAGGTCCCGATAAAGACCTGCGGGCCGGTATGCGCGCCATCCCAGAAAGTTCAATCGCCGCCTCCATCGGCGCCTTTACGATCAGCGCCTTTCCAGCCATAGCCAATTTGCTTCGGCATGAAGCCGTTTAACAACCTGAAAAGCCCCCCCTTTTACGCCATCCTCTATGCAACTGCGCAAGAGGGTGGCGATGAAGGTCTGTATTCAGAAGCCATCGCTACGCTGGTTTCATCAGCGACCATGCGCGCCGCCTTTCTGGGCTTTTCTTCGGATATTGATGCGGACGGGAATCCGGTAAAGGTTTCTTACTGGGAAACCCACAAAGCCATGCAGGACTGGCTGGATGCTACCCGTGACCTGTTGCCTTTTCGTGTGAAGCTCGAAGATTGCCTCGGCCCTTCGGGTTGTTTATGGCCCTGGCAAAACCGACTTGAGGAAACCGATCTGATGCAAAAGATCGACGCCGCATAATTTGTTTCAGGCTTAAAAAATATTAATTTTAACTATTTTTGAGTTAATAATACTAAATAATCATCAATTAGCCGGGCAAATACGTATGTAATTTGTTGAATTGATTATCTGCGTCCATTACCTTCCCTAAGAGAGCAACATAGATTGCACCACTTCAAGGGAAAACAGATGGCACGCGCAACCAAATCCGCTACCAAAACGCCAACCGGAAAATCTAAGAAGTCTCCCGCCGCCAAAAGCAATGATGCAACACCCGAAGAACTGCTTAAGTTCTATCGCCAGATGCTGCTCATTCGCCGCTTTGAAGAAAAAGCTGGCCAGCTTTATGGCATGGGCCTGATCGGCGGCTTCTGTCACTTGTATATTGGCCAGGAAGCCGTTGTTGTTGGCATGAAAGCCGCCTCCAAGGATCAGGACACGGTGATCACCAGTTATCGCGATCATGGGCACATGATTGCCTATGACATGGACCCAAAAGGGGTCATGGCTGAACTGACGGGTCGTCGGGGCGGTTACTCCAAAGGCAAGGGTGGATCCATGCATATGTTCAGCCGCGAAAAGAACTTCTTTGGCGGGCATGGCATTGTTGGCGCTCAAATGCCTCTGGGCACGGGTCTTGCCTTTGCCCATAAATACAAAGGTGACGGGGGTGTTAGCCATGCCTATTGCGGCGATGGCGCTATCAACCAGGGCCAGATCTACGAAGCCTTCAACATGGCGTCTCTGTGGAAACTGCCGGTCGTCTATGTCATCGAGAACAACAAATACGGCATGGGGACCTCCATTGAGCGGGCTTCTGCAGTTACGGAACTCTACAAGCGCGGTGATTCCTTTAACATTCCCGGTCGCCAGATCAATGGCATGGATGTGGTTGAAGTGCGTGCTGCGGCAGAAGAGGCCAACGACTGGTGCCGCTCAGGCAAGGGGCCTTTCATTTTAGAGATGAAAACCTACCGTTATCGCGGTCATTCCATGTCCGACCCGGCCAAATACCGCTCCAAAGAAGAAGTCGCAAAGGTCCGCAAGGAAACCGACCCCATTGATATGCTGCGCGACCGCATCTTTGCCGACAAAATTTCGGATGAAGCCACCCTGAAAGACCTGGATAAAGAGGTTAAAGGGATTGTTACTGCAGCGGCTGAGTTCGCCCAACAAAGTCAGGAGCCGGATCCATCCGAATTGTTCACGGATGTTTACGCAAACGCTTAACTGTATTGTGATTAATTATAATCACCCGAACGGGAAGAGGTAGACTTATGGCCATTCAAGTCCTGATGCCGGCGCTGTCGCCGACCATGACCGAAGGCACGATCGCAAAATGGCTCAAAAAAGTGGGCGATACGATCGAGAGCGGTGACATTTTAGCAGAGATTGAAACCGACAAGGCAACCATGGAAGTGGAAGCCGTTGACGAAGGTGTGATGGGAAAGATACTGGTTGAGGAGGGCACAGAGGGTGTTCTGGTCAATCATCCCATCGCGGTCATTCTGGAAGAGGGCGAAGACGCCAGCGCCGCGGACAGCCTTGGTGCTGCTCCGGCCCCTGCGCCACAGGCCGCACCTGAAAGTGCGCCTGAACCCGCACCGGCACCTGCTGCTGCTCCGGCCCAGCCCGCGACTAGTGCCCCCGAACCCGAATATACCGGCTCTTACGTCAACCAAACGGTCCGCGAAGCTTTGCGCGACGCCATGGCCGAGGAAATGCGGTCCGATGACACCGTCTTCCTGATGGGTGAAGAGGTCGCACAATATCAGGGCGCTTATAAGGTCTCGCAAGGCCTGCTTGACGAATTTGGTGACAAGCGGGTCATTGATACGCCCATTACCGAACAGGGTTTCGCCGGTTTGGGTGTGGGGGCGGCTTTCGGGGGCCTGAAACCGATTGTCGAGTTTATGACATTCAACTTCGCCATGCAGGCGCTGGATCAGATTATCAATTCCGCCGCCAAGACCCGTTACATGTCGGGTGGTCAGATGAGTGCGCCCATGGTGTTTCGCGGTCCCAACGGTGCCGCTGCCCGCGTCGGCGCTCAGCACTCACAATGTTACGCCGCCTGGTACGCCCATGTGCCGGGCCTCAAGGTGATTGCGCCCTGGTCAGCTGAAGACGCCAAGGGTTTGTTAAAAGCCGCCATCCGTGATGAAAATCCGGTAATCTGTCTGGAAAACGAAATCCTGTACGGACAGAGTTTTGATGTTCCCGACGACCCGGATTTTGTTGTTCCCATCGGCAAGGCGAAAATCGAGCGCGTTGGTTCGGATGTCACCATCACCGCTTATTCGATTTCTGTTGGTCTGGCTATGGAAGCGGCTGAATTGCTGTCAAAAGAGGGCATTGAGGCGGAAGTCATAAATCTACGCTCTCTGCGTCCGCTGGATACGGAAACGGTTATCAAATCGGTTCAAAAAACCAACCGGCTGGTCAATGTGGAAGAAAGCTGGCCAACCTGCGGCATTGGCTCGGAAATTTCGGCGCAGATTATGGAGCATGCCTTCGATTATCTGGATGCGCCGGTGCGCCGGGTCTCCTGCGAAGATGTGCCCATGCCTTACGCCGCCAATCTGGAGGCGCTGGCGCTTCCCAAACCGCCTAAAATCGTCGAGGCGGTCAAATCCGTCTGTTACCGTTAGGGAAGGGGGAACACATTATGCCCATACAAATCCTCATGCCCGCGCTGTCCCCCACCATGACAGAAGGCGGTTTGGCCAAATGGCTCAAAAAAGAAGGCGATACGGTTGAAAGCGGAGACGTATTGGCCGAGATCGAAACCGACAAGGCAACCATGGAAGTGGAAGCCGTTGATGAAGGTATTCTTGGTAAAATCCTGGTTGCTGAAGGAACGGAAGGCGTTGCCGTCAACACACCGATTGCCGTTTTGCTCGAAGAGGGTGAATCAGCAGGCGATATTGTTGCCGAAGCCGCTTCATCGGCGGCACCCGCCCCAGCAGCACCGGAAGCAGAAGCCTCTGCCACACCACAGACTGCACCCGCACCAGCCGCCACACCGGCGCCTACACAAGCACCAGATGGAACGCGTATTTTCGCCAGCCCGCTGGCCAGACGACTTGCCGAACAGAATAATCTCGATCTGAGTCAAATCTCCGGCTCTGGGCCGCGCGGGCGCATCGTCAAAAGCGATATTGAAGCGGCGATTGCTTCCGGCACCGGAACCGCTCCACAAGCCGTTGCAGCCCCAGCCGCAAGCCCGTCGGCCGCACCCGCAGCGGCTCCGGCTGCGATGACCAGCAACGACCCCGTCTTTGCTCTTATGCCTGAATTTGATGCCACCCCGCACTCCGGCATGCGCAAGGCTATTGCCCGCCGCCTGACCGAGTCGGCCCGTGACATTCCGCATTTCAATATTTCTGCCGATGTGGAGTTGGACAAACTGCTGGCGTTGCGCACAGAACTGAACGGGCGGGACGGCGCTGATTACAAGATTTCCGTCAACGACTTCATCGTCAAAGCATTGGCACTGGCACTCAAGCGCAATCCGGACTGCAATGCGGCTTACACCGATGAAGCCATCCTCCGCTTCAAGCGTGTCGATATTTCCATCGCCGTTGCCATCGAGGGCGGCCTGATTACACCGGTTGTCAAAGACGCCGGCGGCAAAGGTCTGGCGACGTTGTCTGAAGAAGTCAAAACCTTGGCGGGTAAAGCCCGCGACGGAAAATTGCAGCCGGAAGAATATCAGGGCGGCACGTTCACTGTTTCCAATCTCGGTATGTTTGGCGTTAAATCCTTCAATTCCATCATCAACCCGCCGCAGGGTGGCATTTTATCGGTGGGTGCTGGAGAACAGCGCGCGGTCGTTAAGGACGGTGCACTGGCCATCGCCACCGTGATGTCGCTGACCTTGGCCGTCGATCACCGCTGCATTGACGGCGCTCCGGCGGCGGCGATGATGAAGGATCTGAAAACCATCCTTGAAGACCCCATCCAGTTGATGCTTTAGGGCAAAGGCCTTGGCAATGGACAAAATTAACATCGCGGAAAAACTGGGACAGATCGACCAGCACTGGTTCCCGGCTCAGGTGGCCCGCGTTGATAATTACGATGTAAAAGTCGTCAAGCTGGAAGGCGAGTTTGTCTGGCACAAACATGACGACGAGGACGAGATGTTTTTGGTGGTCGACGGGGCCTTCGAGATGCATTTCAGAGACAAGGTCGTCGAGGTCAACAACGGCGAATTCATTGTTGTTCCAAAGGGCATCGAACACAAACCCGTCGCCCCCCATGAATGCAGCGTTGTCTTGTTTGAAAAACAAGGCGTGGTGAATACCGGCGATGCTGCAGCCCATGAATTAACCCGCGCAACCCTTCCAGGGATATAAAAATGGCAGATACGAATTTTGACGTTGTAATCATCGGAGCCGGTCCCGGCGGATATGTGACCGCTATTCGGGCCGCCCAACTGGGTATGAAAGTCTGTGTTGTTGAAAAAAAGCACATCGGCGGTATTTGCCTGAACTGGGGCTGTATTCCGACCAAAGCGTTGCTGCGGTCTGCCGAGATTTATACCTATATGAAAAATGCCGCCAGTTACGGTCTGTCGGCCACCGGCGTCAATTTCGATTTGCAAAAAATTGTCGATCGCTCGCGTGGCGTCGCCAAGCAGCTCAGCGGCGGCGTCGGTCATTTGCTGAAAAAAAACAAGGTGACCGTCATCGACGGGGAAGCCAAACTGGACGGTCCCGGTAAAGTCAGCGTTACCAAGGACGGCAAGGCGCTGCCTGGACTGACGGCCAAACACATCATTGTCGCCACAGGTGCACGGCCGCGCGCGCTGCCCGGCCTGGAAGCCGATGGCAAGCTGGTCTGGAGCTATTTCGACGCACTTGCTCCCAACACCATGCCTAAATCATTGCTGGTTGTCGGGTCGGGCGCCATCGGCATTGAGTTCGCCAGTTTTTTTAACAGCATTGGTGCCGATGTGACGGTTGTTGAAGTCATGAAACAGGTGATGCCGGTTGAAGATGAAGAAATTTCCAAGCTGGCCCGCAAACAGCTTGAAAAACACGGCCTGAAAATCATGACGTCAGCCAAGGTCACCAAACTCGATAAGGCCGCCAATTCGGTCACCTGTACTGTTGAGGATGAAAAAGGAAAAACCCACCAGATTACCGTCGATCGGGTAATCTCGGCAGTTGGCGTGGTTGGCAATATTGAAGGCATTGGCCTGGAGACCACAAAAGTCAAAACCGACCGCGGCTGCATTGTCGCTGATGAATTTTCGCGTACCGATGAGCCGGGTGTTTACGCCATCGGCGATGTCGCCGGGCCGCCCATGCTGGCTCACAAAGCAGAGCATGAAGGGGTGATCTGTATTGAGAAGATCGCCGGGCTTAAAAATGTCCACCCCATGGATAAAGGTCAAATTCCGGGCTGTACCTATTGTCACCCGCAGGTGGCCAGCGTCGGCCTGACCGAAGCCAAGGCGAAAGAGCAGGGCTACAAGATCAGGGTCGGGCGCTTCCCGTTCATCGGCAACGGCAAGGCCATTGCTCTGGGCGAAGCCGAGGGCATGATCAAAACCATCTTTGATGAAAAGACCGGACAGCTGCTTGGTGCGCATATGGTTGGCGCGGAAGTGACGGAACTGATCCAGGGATATGTTGTCTCCATGGGTCTGGAAACCACGGAAGAAGAGCTGATGCACACGGTCTTTCCGCACCCGACGCTTTCCGAAATGATGCATGAATCGGTGCTCGACGCCTATGGCCGCGTCATTCACATGTAGGTTTTTGATCCCGCGCATCCTTCATTGGAGCCTTCTGTCCAGCCTCCTGCTGTTTGCTCCGTATAGCTGGGCCAATGCCCCGGAAAAGGGATGTCGCGAAGCTTTTGGCGATTATCTGAACACCATTCGCGCCTGCAACGTGGTTCTTTCATCGCCAACACTTCAAATTCCCGAAGTGATCCGGGCTCTGCAAATCCGAGCACAGGCCTTGCTTGGGGCTGGCAAACCAGAGTTGGCCGTAATCGATTACAGCCGCGCCATCACTTATTTGCCTAAAGGCCAAATGCAAGGATATATTCTCTATTTGCGGGGCAAATCCCGTCTCGATTTTCTGTCCTCTTCGCCAGAGGTGCTAGAGACAGCGGTCCAGGACCTCGAACAGGCCAATGCCCAAGCGCCTCTCAATGCGCGCATACTGGAAGCGCTGGCCACCGCCTATTTGAAACAACAACATCCCGAAGATGCCATTCGCGCCGCGACAGAAGCCCTGAACGCCGATGAACGCTCCGTCATCGCCCGCAAGCTGCGTGCGCAAGCGCACGAACTGACCGGTCGACCGCGTCTGGCGTTGCCCGATCTGGACGCCTTGCTCCTCAATACACCCCATGACCACGAACTGCTCGTCTGGCGCGGCCGTATTCATCAGAATCGCAACAATGTCCATGCGGCCTTGACTGATTTCCGCAAAGCCGCCCGCATTCAGACAACGGATAAAATCCTCGAGAGGATACGCCAATTGGAATCTCTTTTGCAGAATTGACACAGATTCGCCTTAATACACAGATATGCAACTGTATCGCATCAAAGAGTAGGGTAGGCTAGGGTATGCCGAACTCAAGAAACCGCACCCGTAAAGGGAATCCGTTTTTCGCAAATCTGGAAAGTTTTGACGACTTTTCATTGGTTTCCGATTTGCGATTGTATACCCCGGCTCCTGAAAGATGGCTGATTGTCATTACCGACATTCAAGGCTCCACCAAGGCCATTACCGAAGGTCGCTACAAAGACGTCAATATGGTTGGCGCAGCCTCCATCACTGCCGTTTTAAATGTCACGCGCGCCAACGAGGTGCCTTATGCCTTTGGCGGCGATGGTGCGACGTTTGTCGTTCCCGCCGAAACCCTGCCGCGCGTCCGTCAGGCGCTTTTGAAAACCCGTAGCCTGGCGAAATCCGGGTTTGGCCTGACGCTGCGTGTCGGCGCCGTGCCACTGGCGCACGTTCGCGATAAAAATGCCGATGTGCTGGTCGCCAAATACCGCCTCAGTCCCGGCAATTACCTTGCCATGTTTGCCGGTGGCGGCGTTGGCATGGCTGATAAGATGATCAAGGACGATGATGGCACGCAGGGTTATATGCTTGAGGATGAATTTGATGACAGGCCGCCCGATCTGGAGGGGTTGTCCTGCCGCTGGGAGCCCATGGCCGCCCAACGCGGGATCATGCTCAGTGTTCTTGTCCAGGCATTGCCAAATCAAAGAGCCAATACATCCGTCACCTATCGGGAGGTTCTGGCAGACCTGACTCTGGCTTTGGCCAATGACATGCAAAAAAACCGACCCGTGAAGGCTGAAAACATGCGCTTTCGCTGGCCGCCGCGCGGTCTTAGGGCCGAGGCCTTGGCAACGAAAGGAAACCGCAGCTATTGGCGCCAATTGGTCTTTCTTCATTGGCAAAGTTTCCTGCAGTTGCTGCTGGAAAGGTTTGATTTGAGTGGTGGTGGATATAACGCGCCGGTCTACCGAGAAGAATTAAGGGCCAATTCCGATTTTCAGCGCTTCGATGATACCCTGCGTATGGTCCTCGATTGTTCACCCGATGAGGTGACAGCAATTCAAAAAGTTCTTGCCCGGTTTCGCAAGCAGGGCCTGATTGCCTATGGCTTGCATCAGGCTAACAGCGCTTTAATGACTTGCCTTCTCTTCAGTCTGGAAGACAGCGAGCATGTTCATTTTGTCGATGGTGCCGATGGCGGATATGCTCTTGCCGCACGACAGCTCAAACAACAACTGGCCGAACAGGCTTAATCAGGCGGGTTTATATGCAAAAGCCCTTAAAAGCTGGCCGAAGCCGCGAGACGGACAAATTCCGTTGAATATTGCTGGCCGTCGAACTCACGCGATCGATAGACATTCATCAGACTGAACCGATAGGCGCCATATCCGCCTTCAACCCCCAGCTGAACATCATAGACAAAGGGCTTTTTATCAACGCTCGGACTGTCGCGCAAAATGTTGCCGTCAAGAAAGATGGAATGGGCTATAGCGCGTCCTTCTGCGCCAAGGAAAAAGTTCCAGGCCCAATACGTCCCGGGATCGACAAAGTTTTCGCCCGAAAGCAAGGTCCGTAGACGCGGCGCGCCCAGATCACGCAACAGGTTTTTACCAAACCGCACATGCATGCCCATGCTGGCATAGGTGAGTGCATTACCAAGGGCTGCGCCAGCATAGGGATTGACCTCAATATTGGCAGCTGCAGAGGAGTCTAAAAGAAAAAACCGGTGCCCGTATTCATAACCAAGGTTGAGGATCGGCTCGCTTTTGATTTCATTCCAATTGTCCGATTCCTCGTTAATGGAACCATGGACCATTTCGTGGACTTTTTGAGCGCCCGAGATGGGACCGGCCAGGCCAAGAGCGAAATCAAAACCATCAAGTTGCTGATGTTTGGGGGTCAACTCGTTTTTCAGGACGACCCGCGCCCCGAAACTCAAATGCCCGGCATGCGGACGGACTGTGCGCCCCTCTGCTTTTGCCAGATTACTGGGTGTGATGGCCTCCTGTTCAAGAGAATAACTGACCCGCGATGCAGTTTTGGGATTAACCCAAAATAAATGCGGTTGCAGCTTTCGGAACCAATCGGGGTTGGGACTGTTGGGGGTGTATGAAGCGCGCCATCCCCAGGTGAGACCGCCATCCGTCGGACTTCCGCCAAAAACAGGATCAAAAATGGGCTCGAATATATCGGTCAGGCCACCGCGGTCTTCATTTCCATACTCAAATCGCCAAACACCGCCGGAGGTCATTGGTGTTTCTTGGGCTGTGGTTGTTTTCCGTCCATCGGTCTGCACCACAGGTTTTGCAGCGGCGACCGGTTGTCGTATGCCATTGGCTGTTTGTGCAGGTGGCGAAACGGGCGCACTTCCTCCCAGAGCCGGCGACCAGCGGGTCCCCTTTTGCCCGGCAAAGGGATGCGGAGCGCTGAGCATCTGGTCCATATTATAGAGATTACCAGCGCCCTGTGCCCCGGCAACGCCTCCGCTTAAAACGGTTAAGCCAACTAATGTTGAGATGAAAAAGTATATTTTATTCATTATATCAATAAGAACACTGCAATTTTTTTATACACGATAGACATATGCGTAGAGTCCTTATGGACAAATTGTCTCGTTTCGACAAGGGTTTTGGGGTTTTTACATTTATCTTTAACAGCAGGCTTTTCTCAAAAAGGGGTATAAAGACCATGACGCAACCGGCAAGGCAGTTCACGTTTCCAGGTTCGAACGATACCCAACTGGCCGCTCGTCTTGATCTCCCTCAGGGCCCTGCCAGAGGATATGCGCTGTTTGCCCACTGCTTCACCTGCAACAAAGACATATTTGTTGCAAGCCGTATTGCAGAAGAATTGAACAATGAAGGCATTGCCGTTCTTCGGTTTGATTTCACGGGATTGGGATCAAGCGATGGTGAGTTTTCCAATACCAATTTTTCTTCCAACGTTGATGATCTTGTGGCGGCAGCGGATCATATGCGCCGCCACCTTGCCGCTCCTGACCTGCTGATTGGCCACTCTTTGGGCGGTGCCGCCATTCTGGCGGCGGCTGCACAAATTCCAGAAGCCAAAGCCGTTGCTACCATTGGCGCCCCGGCGGACCCGGCCCATGTGAGCCATCATTTCCAATCCGCACGGGCAGAGATTGAAGAGAACGGCGAGGCCGAAGTGCTTCTGGCCGGTCGACCGTTTCGGATCAGGAAGCAGTTCCTTGAGGATATTGAAAGCCAGAAACTGGAGCATCACATCGCCACACTTAAAAAGGCCTTATTGATCTTCCATTCCCCCATAGATGCCACTGTGGGTATTGAGAATGCGGGCCGCATTTTTCAGGCCGCCAAGCACCCCAAAAGCTTTGTTTCACTCGATAACGCCGATCACCTGTTATCAACGCGTGCAGACGCGGTTTATGTGGCTCAGGTAATTGCCGCCTGGGCAGGGCGCTATATGGCGGCCTCTGAAGAAACGCCAAACCGCGCTCCAAAGGCCAAGCCGGGGACCATCGCTGTTGGAGAAACGGGAACCGGAAGGTTTACAAATGCCGTGGTTACGGAAGCCGGACATATGCTAATTGCCGACGAGCCGGAAACTGTGGGAGGCAATGACACAGGGCCGACACCTTACGACTTTCTGCTCGCCGCACTTGGCGCCTGCAAATCCATGACCATGCGCATGTACGCGGACCGCAAAGGCTACAAACTGGAGCGTGCCGAAGTCCGGCTCAGCCACGAAAAAATTCATGCAGAAGATTGTGAGCAATGTGAAAGCAAAGAGGGCCGGGTGGATCACATTCAGGCGGAGATTTCGATTGAAGGGGACTTAACCGAAGCGGAACGACAGAAAATCTTCGAAATTGCCGAACGCTGTCCGGTTCATCAGACGATTACGGGGGAGATTGTGATTAAAGCGGAACTGAAACCCTGACACCCGTATCAATCCAAACAGGCAAGGGATTGTTTGGAATGACCTGCGTAATAGGCCATAATCATCCTTAGATTATTGAAAGTTTCCAGACATGAGCAACGTCGAAAATATCCGCAAACACCGGCACCCGGAAAAGGTCAACAAACCGGCCAATCCGCATATGCGCAAGCCCGACTGGATCCGGGTTAAAGCGCCAACATCCAAGGCCTATGGCGAAACGCGAAAGCTCATGCGCGACCATAATCTCACTACCGTCTGTGAAGAAGCGGCATGCCCGAATATTGGCGAGTGCTGGTCGGCTAAACATGCCACTGTTATGATTCTGGGTGACATCTGCACGCGGGCCTGCGCCTTCTGCAATGTCGCGACTGGGAAGCCTGGCGCCGTTGACCCGTTTGAGCCTGAAAACCTGGCCCTTTCGGTGCGCGAAATGGGCATGCGCCATATCGTCATTACGTCTGTTGATCGCGATGATCTCGCCGATGGCGGCGCCAGCCAGTTTGTCCGCTGTCTGGAGCTCATCCACGACAGCTCTCCCGACACCACCATTGAAATTTTGACGCCGGATTTTCGCGACAAAAAAGGTGCCCTGGAGAGCATCGTCAAGGCCCGCCCGGATGTCTTCAACCACAATCTGGAAACCGTGCCCCGGCTATACCCGACCATCCGCCCGGGTGCGCGCTATTTTCATTCTCTTAAACTGTTGAGCGATGCCAAAACGCTGGACCCCGCACTGTTCACCAAATCGGGCATCATGGTCGGGCTGGGTGAAACCCGCGAGGAAGTGTTGCAGGTGATGGATGATTTGCGCTCGGCGGATGTTGATTTTTTGACCATTGGCCAGTATCTGGCACCAACGCCGCGTCATGCCGCCATTGACCGCTTTGTCACACCGGATGAATTTGAAGAGTTCAAACGGCTGGCGCTCGCCAAGGGTTTTTTGCATGTGGCCTCGTCGCCACTGACCCGTTCGTCCTATCACGCCGATGATGATTTCGCACAGATGCGCGCCGCGCGCCTTGAAAAGCTGGCGACTGCCTAACTCATATGCCAACCCACGCCGAAAAGCGCCAGCTGCCATATCGGGCCGAAGACCTATACGCTTTGGTGGCGGACATCGAAAAATATCCGGAATTTTTGCCCTGGTGCACGGGTTTACGGGTGCGCAAACGCGACGCACAGGTGATCACGGCGGATATGATCATCGGCTTCAAGGTGTTCCGGGAAAAATTCACAACCCGGGTCACGCTCAATCCGCCGCAGCGCATTGATGTAGCCTATCTGGACGGACCGTTCAAATACCTGAACAACCACTGGATTTTCAATCCCGTTGGCGAACGCGCCTGCGAAATCGACTTCTATGTGGATTTTGAATTCCGCTCATTCATTCTGCAAAAAGCCATTGGCGTTGTCTTCAACGAGGCCGTCAAAAAAATGATCAACGCTTTTGAAACCCGGGCGCATGAGGTTTACGGCCCTTGAATGGAAAAGGGCGTAAGACAGAAGGGCATCTGAAACCACTTTGACATATTTTTGTAACTGACACCCGTTAAGTTATTAAAAATGAACAATAATCAAAGTGGCGAAACTATGAATCCGGTCAAAAGCATCCGTGCTCGCTATATCATTGGTCTGAGCACATTGGCTCTGGTGATCGTTGTCACCCAGCTTTTGGTTCAGAAAACGATCGAGAGTCAAAAAAACAACGGGCATGTCATCAATATTGCCGGCAATCAGGTCGGGCTGGCCAATCGCATAGCTTTTTTTGTGAGCCAGATGAGTGCCAGCACTAACGAAGATGATTTCAACACCGCACGTCAACAGGTCGGTCGCGCCATCAGCCTTATGCAGAAGGAGAAGGAATCACTGATCAATGGCGCACCGAAACAGGGCATACCGCGCATTATGACACCACAGTTGAAGACCATCTATTATGATCCCGATTTCGGCCTCGATGGGGCCTATACACGGTTTCTCAAGAATGCGACCGCCGTGTATGAAAGCCAATACGGAGACCTGACTTCAAACAGCGGCGCTTATGTGTTTGTTATTAACTATGGCCCCTATGTCCTTGGTACGCTGCTTGAAGCCGCTGTTGGCGAATATGAGGCCTATAACAGCAACGAAATCCGGAAACTTCAAAATTACGAGCATGTGGCGTTATTTCTGGCGATCGTTGTCATCCTGATTGAGGCCATTTTTATTTTCCGACCGCTTGAACTGCGGGTGCACCGGGCCTTTCAGCAATTGCGCACCCATCAGGACAAATTGAACAGAGAAATTCAGCGAGCCGAACAGGCAAACCGGTCCAAGACCGATTTTCTCATGAATATGAGTCATGAATTGAGAACCCCGCTAAATGCCATCATCGGTTTTGCCGAATGCCTGAAAAAGGGCATATACGGCCCACTGGCGACAAACCAGCAGACAGAGCGCATTAACGATATTCATCAATCAGGTGATCATTTGCTGAAACTCGTTAACGATATTCTCGATATCAGTGCTGCAGAAACCGGAACAATCACTCTCAATGAGTCGACCACCTCCCTACATAACCTGATCGCCTCTTCAGTTTCCGTGATTAACACGATTGCCAAAGAAGCCGGCGTGGCGCTGCAACCGGATTATGAGCCGGCCGACATCATTGTCAGGGCAGATGAGCGACGCATCGGGCAGGTTTTAATTAACTTATTGACGAATGCCGTCAAATTCACCCCCCCGGGCGGCCGTATCCGCATTGCCAAACTCAGGCATCCTGATGGACGGGCCGGTTTTGCAATTACGGATACAGGCGTTGGAATGACATCTAAGGAAATTGAAACAGCGCGGGAGCGGTTTGGTCAGGTGGTCGATGTTCTTGTTCGAAATCATGACGGGGCCGGGTTGGGACTGCCGTTGGCCATTGAGCTTATCGCCTGCCATGAGGGAACAGTTTCGATTTCGAGCCAGAAAGGAATTGGCACCACCGTATCCGTCCTGTTTCCGTCTGACCGTATTTTGCCTTTAAAAAAGATTAATTCGTTTATAGCCGCCTGAGAAAACCGAGATCAACAGGGCGCTGATATTCTGTCTATTTTTTCTGAAAGCCCCGCCACGACCACATTTCGCGGAGATCAAGATCTCCCAGATAATGATGGAGCACAGCAAGAGCGGCATGGCCAATCAGATACAACCAGGCCAGGTTTGCCATTATCTCATGCACTTCAACCATCTGGTGAACAAGTGGGTTGCGCTCAATACCGCCCAGCAACGCCAGATAATAAATGGTGCCCGTCACCGCCATGGCCGTCATAACCAACAAACCAAGCCCGTGCACGGCGCTGGCCAACGCGCTTTCGCCTTCGAAGGCGGGCAGGCGAAGCCGGATTAAAGCTCCCAGGTGCGTTTTGACATCCTGCCAAACCCGGGTGCGCCCAAACGGGTTAAACCAGGGAAACAAATAGGCTTTATCCGTGCCCCGTCGGCGAAATGCCAGAACCAGCCAGAACAGGGTAACAAACCCCATGGCCGACAGACCGCCGTAAGCGTGCAGTTCAAAAAACCAGTCCCCGGGGCGGCCATCTTGCGGATGCTCCATGACCTGGCTATTGAGCAGTTGAAAGATAACCGCCAGCGCAAGACCGGCATGAACCACCTTTGTCAGCAGGGAATGTTTCTGGGGCATGGCATTTTTTGTCCATACAGAGCGCCTAAGAGGCGGTAGATTTCCGCACCCGGGCGTCTGGTCGTTTAAACACATCCGGTTTCAGTTTGATGCCAAGTCCGGAACCTTGTGGGGCCGAAATAAACCCGTCTTTGACCGGGGGCAGATTAGTCACCAGATCCTGATACCAGCCGTAATAAAAAGCCCGGACCATTTCCTGAATAAAGGTATTGGGATTATGCAGCGCCATATGAGTCGCCGCCGTGAGGGCGACAGGCCCCGTGCAGTCATGCCCCGTGAACGGCAGGCTGTGGGCCTCGCAATAGGCGGCTACCTTACGGGCCTCCGTCAAACCGCCGCCCCAGACGATATCCATAATCACCAAGCCAATATCGGCCCGCTCGATCAAGTCACGAAACTGGGCCCGTCCGCCCAGAAGTTCTCCCACCGCAATTGGCGTATGGGTGGAATCGGCAACCTTGGCAATATTGCCGGAGTGATCCATGTGAACTGGATCTTCAATCCAGGTTAAATCAAAATCTTTCAGAGCATGGCAAACCCGTTTGGCCATGGGCACGTTCCACATGGAATGCAGTTCGCACATGATCTCCATTTTATCACCGACAGCCTTGCGGATTTTCTCAAAAGGTTCGATCGCTTTTTTCAGGTCCTCATTGGAAATATAAGTACCACCCGAAGCTTCCGCAGCAAAATCGAAGGGCCAAATCTTCATGCCCCGAATGCCCATTTCCAACAAGCTTTCCGCCACTTCGTCAGCGTTATTGAGAAAGCCTTCCAGATCCTCGTAAGGGCCTTCTGCTGATGCTGATTTTAACCCGTAGTTGGCGGTCACCTGCGCTGCTGCCTTGCGCACATACTTGTAACCGGCACAGGTGTTGTAAACGCGCACCTTGTCGCGGCTGGCACCACCCAGCATCTGATAGACTGGCTGATTGCTGTATTGTCCCCATAAATCCCAGAGCGCAATATCTACGGCTGAAGTCCCACGCATTTCGGCTCCCGAGCCCCCACGCCCGGCATAGCCCGTCATGCGGTGAGCATGGTATTCGATCTCTAAGGCATTTTTTCCCAAAAGATAAGGCGCGATAAACTCATGAATATGGGCTTCAACAGCATCGGCCCCAAAAAAGGTTTCCCCCAGTCCCACGAGCCCCTGATCGGTGTGAACCTGAACCCAGATCAGGTTCGGGAACTCGTCCAGATACAGGGTTTCGATTTCCGTAACTTTCATGGTCGCAGTCCTTAAATTTATATGTGATATTATAGATCTAGTGCTTTGTTAATAAGAAGAAAACCGGATTTCACCGTTGCCATTCGAACCGCCGTTCGATCGCCGGGGAACACGTGGCGTTCGTGCTGGGTTTCAAAATTCCTGCGGGCTACGGCCATATGTACCAGTCCCACAGGTTTACTGTCGGTGCTGCCTCCGGGGCCGGCGATCCCCGTCACGGCAACACTGATATCACCATCTGAATGAGTAATGGCGCCTTCCGCCATGGCGCGGGCGACATCTTCGCTGACAGCGCCAACTGTTTCAAAAAGGCCTTGTGATACGCCCAGCATCTGCTGTTTGGCTTCGTTGGTATAAGTGATAAAACCGCGATCAACGACGTCCGAGGAGCCGGCAACCGCAGTGAGGCAGCCGATGATTAAACCGCCGGTACAAGATTCGGCCGTTACCAGTTTCTGGTTTTCGCTACGGCAACGCTGCAATATATGCTCGGCTGTTTTTAAAAGAGCTTCGGGAAACATGACTCAAATGATATCCGACAGGTACAGAATATATACAGCCGCTCCAGAATACAGAGCGGCAAGGACATCATCTAACATCACCCCAAGCCCGCCCTCCAGCTTTTTATCGGCCCAGGATGCGGGCCAGGGCTTGTAGATATCGACCAGCCGAAACAGTGCAAACCCGATCGCATACAAAATCAGATCGGCCGGAACCAGGGCCAAGGTTAGCCATTGCCCGGCCACCTCATCAATGACCACGGCGCCCGGGTCGTGTGATCCGGATTTCGACATAAAAACATTGGCAGCCCAAATCCCGATAATAAAGACCAGCAGGCTTGCTCCAAAAAGCGCTATCGGCCCACCGTATATCTGGATATACCAGGCAAAGGGCAGGGCGGCGAGGGAGCCCCAAGTCCCTGGGGCTTTTGGTAAATAGCCCGTGCCAAACCAGGTTGCGAGCAACACGCCGGGCGACAAGAGGCTTGGATTCGCACGGATTTGCGTTTTTTGTTGGGGATCAGGTTCCATTTGCGATAACTAGAGCCTCTCGACTTGGATGTCCAGATATCCTTGGTTTCTGCCGTCCTCGACGCAGTTTCTTTTGATATCCCCAGATAATTACCTTGCAAGAAAATGACCTAAAAGTTAACTTTCTGTTGACGAATAGAAGTGGGGAAAAAAAGACCAAATAGCCCATGTCGAGAGATTAGAGACTGAAAAAACCAAAACACCAAAATTTCAGTTTCTGGCTGAACGTGCATAATTGGTTATAAAGTAGGGATTGTACCTTTGAGGGGTCATCAATGATAAACCAGAAACGCCCAAAAACCATTCGCGGGCGCGTGCGTCGCTGGTTTCCAGAACGACAGGTTCATATCCGGACAGATGGCCATATCCGGTTTTTTCGCATATCAACGGCGTTTCAAACGACCTTGGCTGGTCTCTTTAGTGGGTTTTTGATTTGGACTGCTTATTCCAGTTGGGAATATGTGCAGCATGCAGAAGTCGTCGAAGATAAGAAAAATCAGATTTCCAATGCCCGATTGGCTTACCACAGCCTTCTTGGTGAAGTCGCCGAGTACCAGAAAAAATTCGCCAGCATCACAGAAGATCTCGAGAATAACCATTCAATGATGCTGGGGCTTGTCGAGAAGAACTCGTCGCTTCGCCAAAGCCTGAATTCCGTATCCCGCAAGCTGGTTGCCACACAAACAGAACGCGGCAAAATTGAATCGGCGCGGGAATTACTCAAGCAGGAATTGGTCGGTATTGAAACCCAGTTGCGCGAAACAGCGTCCCGCAATTACTCGCTGAAAGACAACCTGTCCTCCGTCGAAAACAATCTGCAATCGGTTCTGGAAGAGCGCAACAAAGCGCTTTTTGAAGGCACCCGTGTCCGCCGCCAGTTGAAAACCCTTGAAACCCGCCTGGCCCAGATGCAGGAAGATCAGGATTCAGCTGTTCAGCGCCTGACCCGCCGCGCCGTTCAGTCCATTGAGGGTAATGAGAAGATCATCGAGCTTGCCGGCCTGGACGCCAACAATCTATTGAAACTGGACAACCGCTTGCCTGCCGGACAGGGAGGACCATTTATTCCCGCCGAGGCAGACGATAAACCCGGTGGACAGTTGCGTGCCGATCTCGACAATCTCGATAACTATCTGGAGCGTCTTGAGGCCTTACAGGCTGTTATGACCCGTATTCCCCTAACGTCACCGCTCGATACATATCGAATTACATCCAGCTATGGCAAGCGCCGCGACCCGAAAAACAAAAAATGGGCCGCCCACTATGGCCTTGATATGGCCAGCCATAAAAATGCCAATATCTATGCGCCCGCGTCCGGCGTCGTCACTTTTGCTGGCTGGAAAGGGAATTACGGACGAATGATCGAAATCGACCACGGAGCCGGGTTGAAGACCCGCTACGGTCACCTGAACAAACTTTTGGTGAAAAGAGGACAAGAAGTCAATTTCCGTGATAAGGTGGGATTACTTGGGAATTCAGGCCGAAGCACAGGGGCGCATCTTCATTATGAAGTCGTCTTCAATGGCAAGACCAAGAACCCTTCAAATTTCATCAAGGCGGGGCGACATGTTTTCCAGGAACAATAAAAATGCATCTACAGCCGTGACACAACTTCCACCCAGCCCGGCAAAACCGGCGGCACCATCGTTGATCAGTGCAGACCTTCGTATCGTTGGTGATCTGCAAAGCGAAGGCGAAATCCAGGTGGATGGCGCTGTCGATGGCGATATTCGGACACATTCTCTACTTGTCGGTGAAGGCGCCCATATTACCGGTGAAATTACAGCCGATAATGTGGTGGTTCGCGGCCAGGTCTCCGGGCAGATCAAGGCCCGTTCCGTACAGTTGGCGAAAACCGCTCATGTGGTCGGCGATATTCTGCATGAAGATTTGGCTATTGAAACGGGCGCCTTCCTGGAAGGTCACTGCAAGCGAATGGTCCAGAAAAAAGACCCGCCACCAGAAGTTACCAACAAGTCCAAGCCTGCCGAGCTTGCGCCACCAAAAGGCGCCAACCCGGCCACCGCCTAACCGTTCAGAATTTCGGCATATGCAGACGCATCGATATTGCCGCCGGAACAGACAACCACTGCGGTTTTGCCCTGTAAATTGAGCTTTTGGCTCAACATTGCAGCCAGCGCGACCGCACCACCCGGCTCGACCACCAGCTTCAAGCGGATAAAAGCCTGACGCACCGCCTCGCGGGTTTCGTCTTCGCTGACAACAAGCCCGGCATGCAACAGATTGAAGTTGATGGAAAACGTCAGCTCACCAGGCTGTGGTGTCATGATGGCATCACAGATGGTTGGCTGCTTGGGTTCGACAATTTCGCGAACGCCTGAAACCAGCGAGCGGGCTGTGTCGTCGTAAAATTCCGGCTCGACGCTATATATCTGCGTTGTCGGCAACTCAGAATTTACGGCCAGTGAGATTCCGGCAATCAGTCCGCCGCCGCCGCAAGGTGCCAGCACCGCATCCGGCGTTACCCCCAGCTCCCGCACCTGTTCGGCAATTTCCAACCCGATCGTGCCTTGTCCGGAAATCACCCGTGCATCATCGTAGGGTTTGATCAACGCCGCACCGCTTTCCGCAGCCAGTCGGCTGCCAATGTCTTCGCGACTTTCCGTGTAACGGTTGAAAGTCACAACCCGTGCGCCGTAAGACTTGGTGTTGGCGATCTTGATTGCCGGGGCGTCTTCCGGCATCAGGATCGTCGCCTCTATACCCAGCAACTGCGCCGCCAGCGCAACGCCTTGTGCATGGTTACCCGATGAGTAGGCGAGAACGCCATGGGCCCGTTCAGTTTGTGATAACTGCGACAGGGCATTGAAAGCGCCGCGAAACTTGAAAGACCCGGTGCGTTGCAAGGGTTCAGCCTTGACCAGCAGACGCCCGCCAACGATGGCATTGAGATGCGGCGATTCGAGTAGGGGTGTACGTACCACCTGACCTTTAAGACGTGCCGCCGCAGCACGGATATCATCAATGGACGGGCTTTCCGGTAAAGGGAAATTCAGCACGGCTTATAGGCCAAACAAGGGCGGCAGTTCCGCCAGATTGCGGATTTCGTGCTCCTGTTGGCCGGGCAACCGTTCCTCAGCCTGGCCAAAACGGTTAACCCAGACCACGCGAAAGCCAAAATTTGCAGCGCCACACGCGTCCCAGGCATTGGACGACATGAAACAGATACGCTCTTTGGCGACGCCCAGATCATCAACCGCCATCTGGTAGACCCGGTTGTCCGGTTTGAACACACGCAGGCTGTCGACGGAAAAGACCTCATCCAGATCACCGGCAATTCCCGCAGTGGAAACGGCGGAAGCCAGCATTTCAGGTGAACCGTTGGACAAAATAGCGGTTTTCAGGCCCGCGCTTTTCAGCGTTTTCAGCATACCGGCGACCTCCGGATAGGCTTTCAGTTGCAAATAGACGTCAAGCAGACGCTGTCTTAAATCGTTATTCCCGATGTTGAAGGTCGTCAGCGTATAATCCAGCGCGTCCTCTGTGATCTGCCAGAAGGTCGTATATTCACCCATCAGGCTGCGCAGCCATGTATATTGCAGCTGTTTGTCCCGCCACAGGGCGGCCAGCGGTGCCCACTGATCGCCAAGTTCGGCCTGACACTGCTCCGCCGCCGAGGCCACATCAAACAGTGTTCCATAGGCATCAAAGACACAGGCATCAATATCGGCAAGGGCGGGCATAGGCGTTCTCCGGTCCGGGTACTCTCAATTCGGGCCACATTATCGAACCATCCCGGCCAACCGTCAAATGCCGATGACGTCACATGCTGCTGCCGTATCAATTACTGGTGCAGGTCTTCTTCCAGTGACAAGGCGACTTCCGGATCGGCCAGACGTGTCCGGTAGACCTGCAGGTTTTCCAGTACCCGCTGCACATAATTGCGGGTTTCATCAAAGGGGATCATCTCGACCCAGTCGATCGCGTCCACGTCGCTGTCCCGCAAATCGCCAAACTCCCGGACCCAGCGTCTGGCACGCGACGGGCCCGCGTTATAGGAGGCCAACGCCAGAACATAGGAATTATTCTGGTTTTCCAGAAGTTCAGCAAGATAGACCTGCCCCAACGTCATGTTGTAATTGGGGTCACTGGTCAAGCGGGGGCTGGAATAACGCAGTTTTGCCGATTTCGAGACCACTTTTGCCGTGCGCGGCATCAGTTGCATCAGTCCGCGTGCCCCAACCGGGCTTCTGGCGTCCACCCGAAAGGCGCTTTCCTGTCGGATCAGGGCAAGGACGAAAGGCCTTTCCAGTGGCTTCACGCCCAGTGCGGAGGGCAGGGACGGTGGGCTCAGGACGGGATACCCTACTGACGGCAATTCAAGGCCATCGCGGCTTGAGCGCTTGGCCACCCAAATGGCAAGATCCTGGCGCTGGTTCTGACGGGCCAGATGCGCTGTGCGCAGGCGCCAGACCGGGTCGCTGTTCAGATCATACAGATGGCGAATAAAGGGTCGGATCAAATCCGATTCGTTAACGTCACTGAGCAGGCGAACCATCCGCACCAGTTCGTGGTTTTCAAAAGCCTTGTCTGGTGTATCGCTCAAATACGGGCCATCGTCGATGGGCAGACTGTCACCGGGCCGTAATTTGGCGAAGGCCAGTTGTCCGTAGTAGGTGGTCGGATATGCAGCCGCCCACTGGTACCACTGTTCAGCCCGTTCGGCATCGCCCTTGGCTTCCATGGCGCGCCCGGCCCAATAAGCACCGCGAGCTCGGCTGATCGGGTATTTGACGGCCTTATACATATTTTCGAAATGAGTGAAGGCGGTTTCGGCCTCGTTGAGAAAACGCAACGATATCCATCCCGCCAGCCATTCCGCCTCGGCAAAATCGGCGCCATCGGTCAGGCCATGGTTGTTGACGCCCCGATACGCGACGCTGACCAGTCCTTTTGACAAGGCCTTGCGGGCCAGGGTGGCGCGTTCCGACCACCAGACATCGGGGCGGATCAGGTCTTCCGGCAATTTCTCGAGAATATCCAGCGCACTGTCCTTGCCTTTGCGGCGGCGCCAGCGCATACGCTCGTAAACCAACCCGGCATGACTTTTCAGGGATTCCGGCACTTTCGAAATCAGCCGATCCACATTGCCGCTGCGCAGGCGCAGGTGGATGCGGGCCTGTGCCAAAGCGACCCATTCCTTCGGAACTTTTGGAAACATTCGGCGCGCCGCGCTCTGCCGTCCATCCCACAGCAGGCGGTCAAGGCGTAACAGATGATCTTTCCGGGTCAGGTGTTTTCGATACGTCTTGTAAAAAGCCCGCTCTTCGGCGCGCGGGAAATCTTCCTCAACCCATGTGGTGCGGATCATGGAAACGGCTTCATCGGTTTGTCCCTGCGCCAGCAAGGCACCGGCCAGACGGCCCCGACCAACCGCGCTGATCGGTGTGCGGCCCTGATACCAGGCAACCACTTCCGCTGGCGTCAGATGAGCCGGCATCAGTTCCTCGGCCCGGCGCAGCAGACTGTGGCGCAACGGCCATTCCGGATTTTCGGACAGGAACCGGTCCAGCAGGTCAAACGTCGCAGCGGGATTGGATTTGTTAAGCACGGACCAGGCGAGGTATTTACGGGCGAGGGGGGTGTCGATGCGTTTGGCAAAACGCCCAACAGACTTCCACTGTCGCGCCTTGATGGCTTTCACGGCGTTGCGGAACCAGACCTGCTCGGCATCGCTCATGGCATAGGCCGGTTTATCCAGCCCCAGACCTGCACTCCCCAACACCATCACAGCAAGGGCACATCGAATGACCAGACGTTTCATCACGGGATTTTGCCGACCTCCTCCGTCGCAACACTTCATCCTTACCAAATCATACCCCCGGAACCGTTAAGGAAACAAGAAGGCGGCTATGGTCACGACACATTGCGCCTTTTGCACCTCCTATAATCGGCCTTTGTCGAACCTCATTTCATAAATAAATCGAGTCTTCGCTATGTTCTTGCTGGGGGATACAGGCTACAATGGTGTTCCCTAGAGCTTTACCAATGGAGGGATATGCATGGGATCAGACGACATCCCTGTAGATATGACGCCCCTCGAAACCCTGCAGGCTCTGGCCGACGAAATCCGGCGCCTGGTTGACCTATACCCGGAAAACGTAGTGGAAATTGAGGCACTTGGAGACGCCATTGAAGAAATGGCCCCATCAGCAGACGCTACTGAGAATCGCAAACCTTCCGACGAATAATTTTTCAGTCAGGCAATCTTCCCAGAGATACGTGATCTGCAAAGCGTGTTATTGTTGCCTGTTTTGTATGTGCTGAGAAATACACTATCATTCAATTATAAATTGATTAATATTATTTCAGTAAAACTATAAAACATATTCTGTTTTTTCTATCAGGCCTGTGATCTTCCGCACTTTTCCTGATTTATTCACCTGTTATCATTTCAAACGTGATGAATATATTCAACTGTATCAACAAAACCGTATAGGGCAGACCCACAATGAGGATTGCTTTTGTGTTATTCATATCCTCAACTATAGGAATAATAATTATTTATAATTTATCCACATAGTTACATTTTCGTTTTGTTATCTGTATGAATAAGCGTTTTAAACCCAACAGGAAAATTGAGGCGCAATGAACAAACCAAATATATTACCTATTAAGCGGCTGCTGGGGTCTGGCGATATGGATGAGGGGGAGAGTCTGGGAATTCGCGTCGAAGATGACAAGGGCATGGAATGCGTCATCCTGCTGCCTCATGAGATGGAAACTGATTTTCTATTCCGATTGGAAGCCGCTGCGGAAGCGGCAGGTGCAAAAAGGAAGGATGGCAATCGCCGTGCCGACAAAACCATGCCGATTGGGATTGACGGAATGCAGACGTTTATCGTCACCGACAACCTGGCCATCCTGCGTATTCTGATGGAAAACGGCATGAAACTGGACCTGCCGATGGATGATCAGATGCGCTCCGATTTACGTCAATTGATTGACGGAGTTGACGCAAAACTGCTCGACCCTACCGAGCCAGTGAAAAAACCTCACTAAACAACCCGCCCGAACAGGCCGACCGATACCCCATAGGCGATGCCCGCATAGGTCAGGTTGTGCAACAGCTGATCGAAGCCGACCAGAACCCAGAACTTGTTGCTGGTCGTCGGTCCCCATCCCATGACCTTGTTGGTCTTCATCTTGGCCCAGTCGATGTGGTAATGCAGCACCATATCCAGACCGGCATAGATCAACGCGGTTTCCATGCCTATGCCCGGCAACAAAGCCAGAACCAGCCATGTGCCCACACCATGGATCAATGCATGGACAATCCCACCCGGATGCCCGTATTCACCCTTGTGCGAATAGAGATAGGGGTGCGACTGCAACGGAAAATCACAGATGAAATGTTTGACCAGTAACCAGACGAGAATTTCGTACATGGGACCTCAAGTATGCGCGTGTCATTCCGTCCGTGATTAAAACACATCACGATAGCATATGCCCATTAAATCATTAACCGGGGTCAATCTCTTAATGGCTCGTAATTTTGTAAAAAGTTGTTGTTTGATCAATATTCAGCGATCTTTCAGACAAATAAAAAGTAGTGGGGAATCATGACTATTACTCAGGAACAAAAAGTTGCCCTTGCATCTGTAAAGAACGGGATTGTTGTGCCGGAACAACTTCTTAACCAACTCAAAACGAAGGGATTGGTTGAACAAGTCCTTGTTGGTCATAAGTTGACAATCAAAGGTGCTATTACGATTTCTAAAGAATAGTCGCAACTTATAGCTCTGCGGGGCATACAGATGAAGCAAGCAACTGCAATACAACTGCGAAATATGATTATCGCCGAGATTCGGAAAATTGAAGCCTGTAGTGACATGGACCTTGAAGCGGAACGCCTAACTGGTGGCTAGGTAGTATATTTGTCCGCGGTTCAGGTGATGTAGGTAAAGCTCAACGGGAAGCCTTGATAATTGCTGAAAAACTTCAAGCTGAATATTTGCTTATAGACCGACTTGCAAAACCCACTACTTAAAAACCTGACATTTGGAAATAGTTTACGGTGATCTGACTTTTCAAACACTTAACCTGATTTGGTGATTTATTTGCATAAACGTGATGTCCCCCCGAATGGGATCATTTCGGTTACTTGCGTGTTATCTAGCACAAATGCATAATTGTTTTTATGTCTGATACTCTACCCAAAAGACCACCATCATGGGATGAGGTTGTTGGCGACCTTCACCCGCTCTTCGGGCTGTTCGCGCTAATAGAATATCCTTCCAATTGGTGGGTATGGCTTTGGCGAAGAAGTGCGGGTATTCGGACAATTGTTGAGTTTACTGGAGCTGGAATAGTAATTGCTGGATTTTACGGGCTCACAATAGAACTCCAACAGCGTGATATTGATCGTGGTGTGCGCATCGCAACTCTCTTTGCTCAAATAGCTCAAGTCCATGCTTTGCCAAACGAGGCAGGTCTGATTGCATTGAAACCGAGCGTAGTAGCCTTGGCACAGGAAAGAGTCTCCATGACAGGTATAAATCTCAGTAAGGTGGACCTTAGTGAAGTGAATCTAAGCGGAGCGAATTTGAGCGGAGCGGATTTGAGCGGTGCGGACCTGAGCGGTGCGAACTTGAGTAGGGCGTATCTGATGGGAGCAAATCTCAGTAAGGCAAATTTGAGTAGGGCAGACTTAAAAGAGGCGCAATTAGGGTTGGCCGACCTTGCAGGTGTGAACTTGCGTGATGCAGACTTGAGTTCGGCTGACTTTAGTGCAGCAATGGTTCCTGTTCCAATTAACTTGGATGCGAAAAACTTGAGTCAAACCAATATTAATGCCTCCTGTTTTGATGGAAAACGGCCACCCATACTCCCAAATAAGTTGAAATGGAATGGCGATATCTGCTACAAATACAGGAGATAATCTGCCTCGTATAAGTTGGAATCCTTCTGTAAAGTGGCTCGAATTGCATAAAGGAGCAGGCTTTGTTTGGACACCCCGCCCAGATATTAATGCTGCTCTCTATACCATTGGTACAGGCAAGACTTATAAACCTATCATAATGGCGCTCCTGATATATTTGTTTGCAATCTCGCTGGCGCAAATTTTACATTTGATTAGATCTCTTTCATTTAGACATTTGATTTATCACTCCCGAAACTTGAACATTTTTGCCGGCTATCTCCAACTCAACTGAAATTCTTGCCCCTGTCCCAAAGCCAGCGTATGTTCCCCGACCGTTACGTTATCTGTTCACGCCAGCCTTAAAAGGAGCCAGCTATGTTTTTTGGGTCAATGCCCGCGCTTATCACCCCGTTTGCCGATGGTAAGGTCGACGAGGCTGGCTTTAAATCGTTCGTCGACTGGCAGATTGCGGAAGGCTCCGACGGTCTGGTGCCCTGCGGCACGACCGGGGAATCACCCACACTGAGCCACGAAGAGCACATGCGCGTCACGGAAATGTGCATCGAGGTCGCCGCCGGCCGGGTGCCGGTATTGGCGGGCGCCGGGTCCAATTCCACGGATGAGGCCATCCATCTGGCGCAACACGCCAAAACAGCCGGGGCCGATGCGGTTTTGGTGGTCACGCCCTATTACAACAAGCCAACCCAGAACGGATTGTATGCCCATTACAAGGCCATTCACGATGCAGCGGATATTCCGATCATCATCTACAACATTCCGGGCCGCAGCATTGTCGATATGAGCGTCGAGACCATGGCAGCACTGGCCAAATTGCCAAACATCGTCGGCGTTAAGGATTCATCACAGGATCTTGCACGGCCGGTCAATACGCGCCTCGCCATTGGCGATGATTTCTGCCAGATGTCCGGCGAAGACGGCACCGCCGTGCCGTTTCTGGCCGCCGGTGGTCATGGCTGCATTTCGGTGACGGCCAACATTGCGCCGCGGCTCTGTGCCGACATGCAACGCGCTTGGCGCGAGGGCGACCTCGAGACCTGCATGAACCTGCAGGATCGCCTGACACCGCTGCACAACGCTATTTTCTGCGAAACCAGCCCGGGCCCGATCAAATATGCGGCGAGCCTGCTCGACAAATGCTACGCCGAGACCCGGCTGCCGATCTGTCCCATCTCGGAAGACAGCAAGGCGACCGTACGCAAGGCCATGGTCGAGGTTGGGCTGCTCAACTAGGGCGGCAAGGACAAGGCGCGCGGCTTGCTGTTTCGGGCGCATCGGCTTATCTGCCTTATACAACGCTGAACTGAAGGGCAGGGGTTCGTCCCGTGGCAAAGAAGAAAAAGAAAAAACCAATCGGCAATATCGTCGCGCAGAACCGCCGCGCGCGCTTTGACTACACCATTCTCGATACCCTGGAAGCGGGCATCATGCTGAAGGGAACAGAGGTCAAATCCCTGCGCGCCGGGCGGGCCAGCATTGCCGAGAGTTTTGCCGGTGAAAAGGGCGGCGATCTGTACCTGCAGAACGCCCATATCCCGGAATACAAGACCGGCGGCATTTTCAATCATGAGCCGCGCGCGCCGCGCAAATTATTGCTGCACAAGCGCGAGCTGGAAAAAATGATTGAAGCGACCCAGCGCAAGGGCCAGACCCTGGTCCCCATCTCCATCTATTTCAACGACCGCGGCCTGGCCAAGGTGGAACTGGCGGTGGGCGAGGGCAAACGCAAGCAGGACAAGCGCGAAGCCGTGAAAAAGCAGGACTGGAACCGCCAGAAATCCCGAATTTTGCGCGAAAAGGGCTAAAAACTTTTCCGTTCTGCCCCCTGTCAAAGCACATAAGGCATGGGTGTTTTAAGAAGGAACCGACATGAACCTGACAGCAAAATGGGTTGTTGCCGCTTTGATCGGGTCCAGCCTGACAGCCCCCCATAATGCGATGGCCGGAGGCGCTCCTGCTGAAACGACTCCCGTCCATAACCCAGCGTCCCTGCAAGAACTGAACAGCTTTCAAGGCATCTGGCGCAGTACGACTGATCCCAAAAGTGAGTTGATTATCACCGGCGATGTGAAACACGACAGATATGACGGGGCAATTTTAGGCAGCAACACAATCGCCATTAGGGAAACATGCGAGAGAAAAGGCCGTGTGCAAACGCTTAAAGGGGCTTATCTGGTCGAACCCGATACGGACTTTTGCTGGCATATTCTGAGCATTTCGGAGCAGGAAATCATTTTATCCTATGTTCGCCGCGGCAATATTTTAACCTACCGTCGTATCCAGCACCCGTAGCCGTGACCTGAAGCGGTTGACTTGGGCGCCAGAGCGTCTTTGCACATTGGATCGCGTCTGTTTTCATTTCATAGATTGGTGAGTGCATTCAAGACATCATCCGCTATATTTGGCCTGCAATTGAACATCAATTAAGAGGACAGGACCCTATGGACAAACCTTTATTACATTTGGTATTCGGCGGAACGGTAGCTGACCCGCAGGGCACGGATTTTGTCGATACGGACAATCTGGATATTGTCGGGATTTTCCCCAATTACGCGACGGCTCTCGACGCCTGGCGCGGCGCCAGCCAGGCGCATGTGGATGAAGCCTCAACCAAATATGTGGTTGTCCATATGCACCGGATGCTGGACCCGGAGAACGATAAAGACGACACCGACCATTAAGAAGGTTTAAGCACCTTCGGGCGGGTCTTCCTCTAACTGTTTTCCGGTTAAGTCCACGTCGCGCCGCTGCTTTTCATACTCCTGACGGCGTTTGTCGGCCTTGGATTGGCCGAACTTGACCCGGTTGATCTGCGCCTGACGTTCTTTCAGGTCCCGGCCCTGCCGTTTGCGGTATGTGTTCAAATTGACGATCTCAGCCGTCATGCGCCTTGTACTCCCTCTGACTGCCCTAAGAATATCGGAAACAGGGGGGATTTGTCGAGATGTTACAGGTTATTTTCCGCCTGAAAATGACCTGTAAGGCCGTGAAATACGGCTTCAAACATCTCTGTTGTCAGCCGCCCGGTGTTGGTGTTGTAGCGCGAGCAGTGGTAGCTGTCGGCCAGCAGCAGGCCATTCGTGAGCCGATGCTGGGCCGCATGGCCAAATTTGAAGTCGGTTTTGCGCTCCTGAAAGGTGGTCAGCACCGCCGCATGGGCCAGACCGCCCAACGCCAAAATCACCTTCAGACGGCTCATCGTCTCGATTTCGCTGATCAGAAACGGCCGACAGGCACTGGCTTCCGGCCCGGTCGGTTTGTTTTGCGGCGGCACGCAGCGCACCGCGTTGGTAATCCGGCAGTTGGTCAGCTCCAGCCCATCATTGGCATGCGCCCCGAAAGCGCCTTTCGCCAAGCCAAATTTGATCAGTGTGGGATAGAGCAGGTCGCCGGCATAATCACCGGTGAAGGGCCGCCCGGTCTGGTTGGCGCCTTTCAGGCCCGGGGCCAGACCGACAATCAGCAGTTCAGCTCCGATATCACCAAACGCCGGTACGGGGCCGTTGTGAAAACTCGGATATAGGCCCTGGTTTTTCGTACGAAACTCAACCAGCCGGGGGCACAGATCGCAATCCTTTTCCGGCTTAAGCAATTTCGATTTCCGGGTCCGAGTAGTCCGCGTCAAAATCATCCTGATCGTAAAAGTCCGGTATATCAGGGTGTTCATCGTCGCCACGGTTCGCACCCTGGCGTTCAATCTTGCCGCGCAGTGTTTTCAGATCAATGAAATCATCGGCCTGACGGCGTAATTCGTCGGCAATCATCGGCGGGTTGGAATGCACGGTGCTGACCACCGTTACATGAATGCCTTTGCGCTGCACCGTCTCGACGACCCGGCGGAAATCGCCATCACCGGAGAACAGCACCGCATGATCGATATTTTCCGCCATCTGCATCAGATCGACAGCCAGTTCGATATCCATGTTTCCTTTGACCTTGCGCCGTCCGCTGGGATCGGTAAATTCCTTGGCGGGCTTGGTGACCATGGTATAGCCGTTGTAATCAAGCCAGTCGACGAGGGGGCGGATAGGGGAATACTCCTGATCTTCCAGCAGGGCCGTATAATAAAAGGCGCGCACAAGACGGCTGTTTTCTTTAAAGACGTTCAGGAGTTGTTTGTAATCAATGTCAAACCCCAGTGCGCGGGCCGCCGCATAGAGGTTCGATCCGTCAATAAAAAGCGCCACACGCTCATTGGCATAAAAGGTCATAACAATCACCGGTCACAATCAAATAGGTACTCAAAAAAATCTTGGTTAAAATCAAATCAAAAGAGCCCTGAACAGGCCACGTAAAAATCAATTTCCGCATGAATGATATATATTTACTTATGAGATAAGCCTTCCCGATAAAGAGGCAAGAGGAAAAAGACCACTTTTATGATAATCATCGGACTTGGCGCCAATTTGCCTACAGACACTTATGGCCCCCCCCGCGCGGCTTTGGGCGCCGCGCTGGCCGCTCTGGCAGCGGACGGCTTTACCATCAAACAGCGTTCTCCCTGGTATGAAAGCGCACCCGTGCCCATGTCCGAGCAGCCTTGGTACGTCAATGGCGTCTGTGAGCTCATGACCGACCGTTCGCCGGACCGGGTCATACAGACCCTGCTGGAGCTGGAAAACCGGTTTGGCCGGGTCCGTAGCCAGCAGAATGCGCCACGCATCCTTGATCTTGATCTGCTGGCCTATGAGGACCGGATTATCACCGGCCAGACGCCAGCTGAATTGAGCGTTCCCCACCCGCGTATGTATCAACGGGCCTTTGTCATCCTGCCTTTGCAGGACATCGCACCGGACTGGACCGATCCGGTTTCAGGGCGCTCCATAAGCGATCTGGCCGCCGCCCTGCCGAAGGACCAGCAAACCCGAAAACTCGAAGATGCAAACGGGGTCTATGGCACCGAATGGCAGGACAACGGCTGATATCGCAAGAGAGCCGCCTAAAAGCCTTGCAATCCAAGAGAATGCCCCATATATCATCGGAAAATTTCCTCATTTTACCGGAGTTCGCCAATGGCCCGCGTTACCGTTGAAGATTGCGTCACGAAAATCCCGAACCGCTTTGAGCTGGTTATGATTGCCGCCCAGCGCGCCCGTGACATTTCCGCTGGCTCTGCGGTCACCGTTGACCGTGACAACGACAAGAACCCGGTGGTCGCGCTGCGTGAAATCGCAGATGAAACTGTTGTGCTGAGTGAAGTCGAAGAGTCCGTGATCAAAAACCTGCAGTCCTATGTCGAAATGGACGAGCCGGAAGAAGATGAAATGGACCTGCTCGCTATTCAGCAGGACCACAACGCCACGGACGCCGAGGACGGTTCTCCCGTTATGGTTATTGACAGTGCCCCTGAACTGGAAGGCACTCTGGCACCGGATGCCTTTGGCGACGTTGTCCTCAGCGAGGAAACAGACGTTTAATTCAGGTTCATTATAACGGTATCCATGAACGGCGCTGGCAAAGAAATTTGCCGCGCCGTTTTTGCTTTTGCGTTTGAAACTTCCCCAAGGCCTTGTAGACTCATAGATACAAGGAGAATGAATGTTACGTCAATTTGAGCTTGTGGAAGCGGTGCGCGCCTACGACCCCCATGTCGATGAGGATGGGCTTAACCGTGCCTATGTGTTCGCCATGAAAGCCCATGGTTCACAAAAGCGGGCCTCCGGCGATCCCTATTTCTCCCACCCCATTGAAGTCGCCGGTATTCTGACCCGCTACAAGGTCGATTCCAACACCATCATGACGGCGCTCCTGCACGATACCATTGAAGATACGGAAACGACCTTCGATGACATCAAATCCATCTGCGGTGAGGAAGTTGCGCGCCTGGTCGATGGCGTAACCAAACTGACCCGGATCGAATTTCAGTCGGATCAGACCAAGCAGGCGGAGAATTTCCGCAAACTGGTTCTCGCCATGTCGGAGGATATCCGGGTGCTGCTGGTCAAGCTGGCGGACCGGCTGCACAACATGCGGACCCTGCATTTCATCACAAAACCGGAAAAGCGCCAGCGCATCGCCACTGAAACCATGGATATCTACGCGCCGCTGGCAGAACGGATCGGCATGCAGGACCTGAAAGCCGAACTCGAAGACCTGGCTTTTAATGAACTGAATCCGGAAGCCCGCCGCTCGATCACCCGCCGCCTCGAATTTCTGCGTGAGCGCGGCGAAAACCTAGTTCAGAAGGTCATTGTCGAGCTGAAACTGGTCCTCGCGGAAAACGGCATTCAGGCAGAAATCAGTGGTCGTGAAAAAACACCCTATTCGATCTGGCAGAAAATGAAGAAAAATGAAGTGGGGTTCGAGCAGTTGTCCGACATCATGGCCTTTCGGGTTGTCGTCGACAGCATTGAGGATTGTTACAAGGCCCTGGGAATTGCCCACAGCGCCTATCCGGTCGTTCCCATGCGTTTTAAAGACTATATCTCGACCCCCAAACCCAATGGCTATCAATCCATTCACACCGGCGTTTTCGGGCCGGAACGCCAGCGGATCGAGTTGCAAATCCGGACCCGGGACATGCATGAAATTGCCGAATCCGGCGTCGCCGCGCACTGGAATTACAAGCAAGGCGAAGCGGTCAAGGATGGCAGACAGTACCGCTGGCTACGGGAGCTTTTGGAAATTCTGGAACAGGCGGATGGGCCAGAAGAATTTCTGGAACATACCAAAATGGAAATGTTCCAGGATCAGGTGTTCTGTTTCACACCACGCGGGGATCTGATCAATTTACCCACCGGAGCGACACCGGTTGACTTTGCCTACGCCGTTCATTCCGAAGTGGGCGACCGCTGCGTGGGTGCCAAAATTAATGGCCGCATGATGCCCTTGCGCAGCCAGTTGCGTAATGGCGATCAGGTTGAGATCGTCACCTCGAAGGCGCAAACGCCATCACCGACCTGGGAGCGATTTGTCGTATCCGGAAAGGCACGGGCCCGTATTCGCCGTTTCGTCCGTATACAAGAGCGTGAACAATATGAAAAGCTGGGCCGTTCCATCCTGCATCGGGTCTTCAAGGATGAAGGATATGAACTCTCCGACAAAGGGCTCGCTGGCGTTCTGAAAATCTTCCACCAGCCGACCGTCGAGGACCTGTGCGCCGAAGTCGGCACCGGCCATCTTGGTGGGCGGGATGTCCTGCTGGCGGTTTATCCCGGCGCCAAGAAAAAAGCCAAAGTTACGGATGAGAACATCATCCCGATCAACAAGGCCCGTCCCAAGTCCGGAAAAAATACAGACGATGCCATTTCCATCAAAGGGTTGATCCCTGGCATGGCGATGCACCTCGCCGGCTGCTGTCATCCCTTACCTGGAGACCGCATTGTTGGCATTGTTACAACAGGGCGTGGAGTGACCATCCATACAATCGACTGCGAAACCCTGGAAACGTTTCATGACCAGCCGGAACGCTGGATGGATGTCTCCTGGGGGGGCAATGGAGAGGGCGATGGTGGTTCTCTTTCCAAGGTCGGACGGCTGTATGTGAGTATTGCAAACGTGCCCGGCGCACTTGGCGAATTGTCTACCGTCATAGCAAAAAACAACGGCAACATCTCCAACTTGAAAATCACCAACCGGGCCGGTGATTTCTACGATATGCTGATCGATGTCGAGGTTCAAAACGTCAAACATCTGACTGAAGTCATTGCGGCCTTACGGGCCAGCCCGATGACACATACAGTTGATCGTTCACGTGGTTGAATTTCCCAGTCGGTTTCGGCATTGTGCTGACGGATACTGTTGAACTGATACGAATTCTCAAAATGATACACCATGTTTGACCGCCGTCACAAACTAGGCATCGGGTCGAAAATTGCCGGTTTCTTCTGGCCGGCCGCCGGTTTTCGTCGGGCCGGCACCTATCTCCTGCATCGCCTGTCCCGTCTGCCGGGTACGCCCTACGCTCTGGCCGGTGGTTTTGCCTGCGGTGCAGCAGCCTCCTTTACGCCATTTGTCGGTTTTCATTTCATTCTGGCCGCTCTGCTGGCCTGGCTGATACGCGCAGACGTTCTGGCGTCCGCTATTGGCACTGCAGTTGGAAACCCCTGGACGTTCCCCTTCATCTGGGCCTGGTTATACAGTTTGGGTTGCTGGATGGGATTCGGCGATGCGGGGATGAAGATCACAGAAGTTAACTTCCCCCGCATATTCGGTCAATTGTTGGAAGCCATGTTGAATGGGCATTTCTCAACGATCATCGACATTGCATCGCCTGTTCTGTGGCCAATGCTTGTCGGCGCGCTGCCAACAGCCGTCATCATCTGGATTATTTTTTATTTTCCTTTAAGGCGGATTGTGGAAAGTTACCAGCTTGCGCGGATCAAGCGCCGCAAAAGAAAACGATTATCGTCGTCAAAAGGAACTGTGTGATGAGTACTTATTTGCGCATGGGCGTCAATATTGATCATGTTGCCACCATCCGGAATGCCCGTGGCGGTGGTCATCCGGACCCTGTCCGGGCGGCCAAGCTGGCGGAACGCGCCGGTGCCGACGGTATTACGGCGCACCTCCGTGAAGACCGGCGTCATATTTCCGATTCGGATATCGAGCGCCTGATCGACAGCATCAATGTTCCGCTCAACCTGGAGATGGCGGCAACCGACGAAATGCTGGCAATCGCCTTGCGACACAAACCCCAGGCAGCCTGTATCGTGCCAGAAAAACGTGAAGAACAAACGACGGAAGGGGGGCTTGATGTGGCAGGCGGTGCCAATCATCTGAAATCTTTTGTCGACCGGTTGGCCGATGAAGGCATTCGCGTTTCGTTGTTCGTTGAACCCGACATCGCACAACTTGATGCCGCAGCCCGGCTGGGTGCTCCTGTCGTTGAACTGCATGTTGGCGCTTATTGCGATTCTCGTCAGGTGACCCGCGCACGGGAGCTGGAAAAGATTGAAAAAGCCGTTCTTCACGCCCACGAACTGGGCCTGGAATGCCACGCGGGGCACGGTCTGACCTATGATACGGTTGGCCCGGTTGCCGCCATGCCGACGATCGCTGAGCTGAACATCGGGCATTTTCTCATCGGTGAGGCCATTTTTGGCGGCCTGGAAAGCGCCATCACCCGAATGCGTGCGGCCATGGATGCCGCCCGATCACGGGCATCCGCATAATGGTTAACCGCACGCTATGATCATCGGCATCGGAACAGACCTTTGCGATATCCGGCGCATTGAGAAAACCCTAGAGCAATTTGGCGAACGCTTCAAAACTCGGCTTTTCAGTGATTACGAACAAGCAAAAGCCGAACGGCGCGCCAACCCGGCCAGTTCCTATGCCCAAAGCTTTGCCGCAAAAGAAGCCTGTTCAAAGGCGCTTGGCACCGGCTTTCGTCAGGGTGTGTTCTGGCGCGACATGGTGGTCCGGAATCTGCCGACAGGGCAGCCCTATATGGAAATCACGGGTGGCGCACGCGTTCGCCTCAACACATTGGTGCCTGAAGGCATGGAAGCCCGAGTGGATGTCTCACAAACCGATGAATATCCCATGGCCCACGCCATGGTGATCATTTCGGCGATCCCCATCCAGATCAATACATAAGTCGGAATTGACGTGATATTGCCATCCCCCTTGATCGGTCACGGCAAACCCAGTAACACTCAGGAAAATTTCGTCGTCATCCATCCTTTAAAAAGTTGCTTTAATGAAAAACGATAATCCCGGTGGCTTCGCCGATACTATAAAAACGGTTATTTATGCGCTTTTGATTGCCTTTGGCGTTCGGACCGTCGCCTATGAGCCCTTCAACATTCCTTCCGGCTCCATGTATCCGACGCTTCTGGTCGGCGATTATCTGTTCGTTTCGAAATTTTCATACGGCTATAGCAAATATTCTCTGCTTTTCAGCCTACCTCTATTTTCGGGCCGTATTTGGGAAACCCTTCCGGAACGCGGCGATGTCGCCGTTTTCAAAAAACCGACAGATACCTCCATTGATTACATAAAACGCATTGTCGGCTTACCCGGCGACCGTCTGCAGGTGATTAACGGCATTTTGAATATCAATGGCAAACCCGTTGAACGCGAACGGGCAGGGGTCCATGTAATCACCGACAACTGGGGTAACAGGCGGGAAATTCCACGCTATATTGAAACCCTGCCCAACGGGAAAAAACACTATATTCTGGAAGAAAGCGATACGGAGACCATGGACAACACCCCCGTTTACTCGGTTCCCGAGGGGCATGTGTTCGGCATGGGTGACAATCGGGACAACTCCCAGGACAGCCGGTATTTACGTCAGGTCGGTTTTATTCCGGTTGAAAATCTGGTCGGCAGGGCCGAGGTCCTGTTTCTATCCATTGACAACGCGCCTCTGTGGCAGTTTTGGAACTGGGGTTCCTCCTTGCGCACGGACCGCTTTTTTACGGGTATTGAATGACAGGGAAGGCGCCACAAACGGTTCCCGGTTCGGGCTCGACTGGCGAGCCTGTGCATCGCCTTCTTGAGCAGAGGCTGAACTACACTTTTCAAAACCCGGACTTGCTTGAACGCGCGTTAACTCATTCCAGCAGTGTTAACCGGCGACAACAATCAAACGAACGGCTGGAGTTTCTTGGCGACCGCGTTCTCGGTCTGGTTATTGCCGATATGCTTTTAGCAGCCTTCCCGAATGAAGACGAAGGTGCACTTGGCTACCGGTTTGCAGCACTTGTTCGGCTGGAAGCTCTTGAACGCGTTGCCGAACCGCTGGGGCTGGAAGGCCTTATCAAACGCGAAACGGACCCGGCTGAAGCAGGTGCCCGCCAGAAAAGCAGCCTCCTCGGCAATGCCTGTGAAGCGGTTATCGCCGCCATCTATCTGGACGGCGGCCTTGATGCCGCACGGCGCTTTATCCAGCACCATTGGACAGACCTGCTGAAACAGGACATTCAACCCCCGAAGGATCCGAAAACCCGGTTGCAGGAATATGCCCAAAGCCAGGGTTGGCCCTTGCCGCAATATCAGATTATCCGACAAACCGGACCGGATCATGCGCCGGAATTTGTGGTCGAGGTTCTTGTCCGCAAAACCCCACCGGCACAAGGCAGTGGACCGTCCAAACGGGCTGCGGAAATGGCTGCTGCCGAAGCTCTTTTACAACAAATAAATGGAAACACATCAAATGGTTGAACCCGAATCAACAAAAGCTGGTTTCATTGCCATTGTCGGTGCGCCCAATGTCGGGAAGTCAACCCTGCTCAACCGCTTTGTCGGTGCCAAGGTTTCGATCGTCTCGCCTAAAGTGCAAACCACCCGGTCCCGGGTCCTTGGCATTTGCATTGAAAACCAGTCACAAATCATTTTCATCGACACACCGGGGATTTTTGCGCCTCGCCGCCGTTTGGACAGGGCCATGGTCGCCGCCGCCTGGGGTGGTGCCGGGGATGCCGATGAAGTTCTTTTTGTTGTCGATGCCAGCCGCGGTATCTGTCGAGACACGTCGGACATACTCGACAAGCTCCAGTCAACAGACCGGCCCGTCCATCTGGCAGTCAACAAGGTGGATCTGGTTAAAAAGCCAGAATTGCTGACCCTGATCGACGATCTTTCAAAGCGCTGTAATTTCACCGAAATCTTTATGGTATCGGCCGAAACCGGCGACGGCGCCCAGGAACTTCTCTGCTATCTGGCCGATACGGTGCCCAGCGGTCCATGGCTGTTCCCGGAAGATCAGATTTCCGATATGCCGCAACGCTTGCTGGCGGCGGAAATCACCCGTGAAAAGATATATTTGCAGCTGCGGCAGGAACTGCCCTATGCAGCAACGGTCGAGACCGAGAATTGGGAAGTACGGCCCGACGGAAGCGTCAAGATTGATCAGGTGATTTATGTGGAACGGCCCACCCAGAAAGCCATTGTTCTTGGCAAGGGCGGGGCCCAGATAAAGGCCCTGGGTGCTGCCGCGCGCAAGGAACTGGAAGACATGCTGGAGACGCGAATCCACCTGTTTTTGTTTGTGAAGGTCCGCGAAAAATGGGGCGACGACCCTGAGCGGTACCGCGACTGGGGCCTTGATTACAACGCCTGAGGTTTACCACTCCGCCTGCTGTTATTGACGTCATGAGGACGGTCGGGAAAATTGCGTGTTTGGTTCCGCTCCGGTGACGCATATAATCCAGAAGAGGCTGCTGCTGGAACGGAATGAGGAATAGGGGCCTTGGAATGGACCGATGATGCAATTGTTCTGTCTGCGCGCAAACATGGCGAAACATCGCTGATTGTTAGTTTGTTAACCCGTGAACACGGTCGTCATGCGGGCCTGGTTCGGGGCGGGGCAGGGCGCAGCAACCGCGGCCTTTACGAGCCTGGAAACCAGGTACGCGCCCACTGGCAGGCCCGCCTGGCCGACCACCTTGGCACCTATCGATGTGAACTGGTTAAAGCCGAAGCGGCGGACGTTCTTGGCGACCGCCTGAAACTTTCCGCACTCAGCGCGGTTTGCGCAATCTCCGATATTGCCCTGCCGGAACGGGAACCCCACCAACCCCTTTACGAAGGGCTGGTGATTTTGCTGTCGGCTTTTGCCGACGATCAATTATGGCCAACGGTCTATGTCAAATGGGAGATGGGGTTGCTGCAGGAACTGGGTTTTGGCCTGGACCTGTCATCGTGTGCGGCAACCGGCGTTACGGAAGATCTGGTCTTTGTCTCCCCAAAATCGGGAAAGGCTGTATCCGGGGCTGCAGCAGAACCCTACAAGGATGTGTTGCTCACACTGCCCGGGTTTTTGCTGGGCAATGGGCAAATTGGCACACCTGATGAAATTCTGCAGGCACTGAAACTGACCGGATACTTTCTCAGCCGACACGCGTTTGGTGCAACGTCTGGAACCGACCCAAACGCAAGGGCACGGCTGATCGAACGCATTCGAAAAACCATAAATTTAGCGTAGCTGAAAAATCATATTCCTGAATTATGATTCTCAGAGTCGGCTCCCTTCCCCTGTTTAACGGAATCAGGGACATCTTCAAGAATTTCAATCTTATCCGCCGCGATCCGCTCCCCGGATACGGGCTGCAATTCAAAACTGATGACCTGTCCTTGAAAAAGAGTTTCCAAACCTGCATTTTGTACAGCGGTTATATGAACGAATGCGTCTTTTGAACCGTCTTCCGGCTCAATGAACCCATACCCTTTCGCCCGATTAAACCACTTAACCACTCCCTTGGTCATTCAACGTTCCTTAGTTCTATTTTTCAAACAGTCGATTAACTACGTAACGCCCCAAAACATTTATAGATTGCTGTTTTTATTCTTATAGGCGAATAGCCTTTAAATTAGGTATACGAATGCACCCTTTTACACAATAGGCCATAAGGAATAGTTCAACCAAAAAGTTAAAAAAATTCTGAATAAAATTTCCGTTATTTTTTTGTCATTTACCGGGCTAATACTATATATAGTGTTCGAAATGCTTTTTTTTCTGGAATCATGTAATGACTGATAATGCCGCCATTGGCGAAATTCGTGACACCCGCCTGGCCGATGCGTTAAGCGAACGATACCTTTCCTATGCCTTATCGACGATTACTTCACGTTCCCTGCCTGATGTGCGTGATGGTCTGAAACCGGTTCACCGGCGATTGCTTTACGCCATGCGCCAATTGAAGCTGGAACCATCGTCAGGTTTCAAGAAATGCGCCCGTGTTGTTGGAGATGTTATCGGTAAGTACCATCCTCATGGCGACGCTGCCGTCTATGACACATTGGTCCGATTGGCCCAGGATTTTGCACAACGCTATACCCTGGTTGACGGGCAGGGTAACTTTGGCAATATCGACGGCGATAACGCCGCCGCCATGCGCTACACGGAAGCCCGCCTGACCGAGGTTGCCTGGGCGCTTCTTGAAGGCATTGATCAGGACGCTGTCGATTTTCGCGATACCTACGACGGTGAAGATGAGGAACCGGTTGTCCTGCCGTCGAATTTCCCCAATTTGCTGGCCAATGGGGCTGCGGGTATTGCTGTCGGCATGGCCACCAGCATTCCACCGCATAACGTCGGCGAACTTTGCGATGCCTTCAAACATCTGATCAAGTTTCCCAATGCCGGCTTTGACAAGCTGGTGGACTTCATTCCCGGCCCCGATTTTCCCACCGGCGGCACACTGGTCGAGTCCAGAGAGTCGATTATCGAGTCCTATCGCACGGGACGCGGCAGTTTCCGTGTGCGGGCGAAGTGGGAAATTGAGGATATGGGGCGTGGCACTTATCAGATCGTCATTCCGGAAATTCCCTATCAGGTCCAAAAATCACGGCTGATCGAAAAAATTGCAGAACTGTTGATCGCCAAAAAGCTGCCGTTACTGGCCGATATCCGCGATGAATCAACAGAGCAGGTCCGTATTGTTCTCGAACCCAAAAGCAAGAATATCGAAGCCGAACATCTAATGGAGCATCTGTTCCGGCAAACCGAGCTGGAATCGCGCTTTAGCCTGAATATGAATGTGCTTTGCGCCGATCATACGCCCCGGGTCATGAACTTGCGCGAGGCGATGCAGGCATTTCTCGATCACCGTCAGGACGTCCTGCTGCGAATCACCCGAAACCGCCTGGACAAGATCGCCCGCCGCCTTGAAATGCTGGGCGGTTTTCTGATCGCCTATCTCAATCTGGATGAGGTCATCCGGATCATCCGCGAGGAAGATGACGCCAAAGCCACACTGATGAGCGCCTTCTCGCTTACGGAGCCGCAAGCAGAAGCCATATTGAATATGCGCCTGCGCCAGTTACGCAAACTGGAAGAAATGGAAATCCGCAAGGAGCATGATGCTCTCACGCTGGAGCAGACCGGCCTGAACCAGCTGCTTGGTGACGAACAGGGCCAATGGAAAGTAATTTCCGATGAGTTCACCGAAATCAAAAACAAATTCGGGCAAAAAACCGAGATCGGTAAACGCCGCACCGACATCGGCGACGCCCCTTCGGCCGTCATCGTCCCCATTGAATCGCTCATCGAAAAAGAACCGATCACCATCGTTTTGTCTGAAAAAGACTGGATTCGTGCGGTCAAAGGCCATGTCGACAATGCCGAGGACATGAAATTCAAGGAAGGCGACAAACATCGCTTTGCCCTCCATGCGGAGACAACCGACAAACTGGTAATCTTCGCCACCAATGGCCGTTTCTATACGTTGGGCTGCGACAAACTACCGGGCGGGCGCGGCCACGGCGAGCCACTGCGCCTGATGATCGATCTGGCCAACGGTCACGATATTATTGATGTTTTTGTCTTCAAGGGCGGTCGCCGCGCGGTTGTCGCTTCTGAAGCCGGACGCGGCTTTATTGTCGAGGAAGACAGCCTGATCGCACAGACCCGTAACGGCAAACAGGTTTTAAACCTGAAAGGCCAGGAAGAAGCGGCGACCATGGTCTTTATTGAGGAAGGCCATGACCATCTCGCCGTACTTGGTACCAAACGAAAACTGCTGATTTTCCCGCTCGACGAACTGCCGACCATGGGGCGGGGGCAGGGCGTCATGCTTCAACGTTACAGCCAGGGCGGCCTCGCTGATATCAACACCCTGAACCTCAGCGAAGGTCTGACCTGGAAAACGGCGGGGGGTGTGCGTACGGAACTGGGCATTAAAGATTGGGTCGGCAAACGCGCCCAGGCCGGGCAATTGCCGTTTAAAGGCTTCCCCAAGTCTAATTCGTTTAAATAAGCACAGCGGGAAATGAACAAGGTCTGATTTACAACTTCGGCCCTGCCTGCTAGGAAAGATATCATTTTTATTTCCTTTTGAGAGGTTCATCGCATGTCAACAGCGCCCACCATCGCCAGCCAGTTATGGCCCAATGAAAAATCAGGCCGCATCCTGCGCTCTGTGATTTTGGTATTTGTCGGTAGCCTGCTTATTGCCTTGTCGTCTAAAATCCAGGTACCGTTTTATCCGGTACCCATGACAATGGGGACCTTTGTTATTCTTGCGCTGAGCATGGCCTACGGGCCGCGACTGGCTTTTGCCACTCTGGCTCTGTATCTGGCGGAAGGCGCCTTAGGCTTGCCGGTATTTGCCGGTACACCTGAAAAAGGCATTGGCCTTCTCTATATGATGGGCGGGACAGGTGGCTATTTGCTGGGTTATCTGATCGCGGCCTTTGTCTGCGGCTGGCTGGCCGAAAAAGGCTGGGATCGTAACGTCTTTAAAACCTTTGCCGCCATGCTCATTGGCAGCGCCCTGATTTATATACCCGGGTTATTATGGCTGGGCATGTTGTTTGGCTGGGACAAACCCATCCTCGAATGGGGCCTGACACCTTTCATTCTGGGCGATCTGACAAAAATAGCTTTGGCAGCAGCGGTGCTTCCCCTGACATGGAAACTGCTGAACAAACACAAAAAGGCCTAAAACCTGACTATCATCGAAGCCGCGCGGGCACTCCGGGTCAGCGCGGCTTTGCCATGAATGGATTTTTGATACTCAGCGTCACACTGCTTTCGGTGCTAACCGGCGCAGGCATCAGCCATGCCCAGGTCTCTTCATCAACACCCCCGCAAGGCATTTCATCACAAGACAGGTCTTCAATTGAAGCCCGACGTCAGCAATATATTCTCTCCTATATGCGCGCCAAATGGGAAAGGGTTGAAGGTGAGGCGCTGGATATTGCCGCTGGAGGCCCTTCCGTCTATCGGGTGGGCAAACAGCATGGCGCACTTCGTTATCGCGCTCCGGGCTGGGAAGCCTTAACCGGAAACCTGCTCAGGCTGGCCGTCAGCCCCAAAGGCCAGCTTTGGGGCATAACAGCCCAGAATGAGGTTCAGGTATTTGACGGACAGAACTGGCAGACCGTTCCTGGAAAGGCCAAGGAAATCTCAATCGACCGCAAGGGCAGGGCCGTTGTGATTGACAGCGATGGGTTCCCCCGTCGCTTAACAGATGGCCAATGGAAAAAAATCAATGCGCCACGACTGCTTAAAATCACGGCAGGAGCCACTTCGGGCCAGATTTATGCCGTGTCGGTGGATTTCAAGGTGGTTCGCTATGTCGGGCAAGGCCAGTGGTGGACCCTGACAACGCCGGATGCCATTGATTTGAGTTTCGGCTATGGGGCCCTGTGGATTGCTGGCAGGGATGGTAAGGCCTACAAAATCCTGCAGGGCGGCAACGTCATCGCCAAGGATGTTCCCAACGGCGCCCTGCACATTGCCGTCGGGCCAGGTGGGGTCTGGGTCGTCAACCGGACCAGCGAGATTTATCGCCTACCAGTCAAGTAAACGGACGACCCGATCCCGAAACCCGGGTCAGTCGGCCATCGCCGGATAGACGCCGTTTTCGTCATGCACTTCCTGACCCGTCAGGGGGGGATTGAAGGTGCAGATCATGCGCATTGTTTTGGTCGCGCGCAGCAGATGCTTCTCATTGCCGTTCAGGGCATAAATGGTTCCCGGTGCAATCGGGTAGGTGGGACCATCGGGCAGCAACTCAATTTCGCCTTCACCTTCAATGCAATAGACGGCCTCCAGGTGATTTTTGTACCAGATCAAGGTTTCCGTTCCGGCATGAATGAGCGTGTCATGCATGGAGAACCCCATCCCGGCGTCGCTCAAAATCAGCCGGCGGCTGGTCCAGTTGTCGCCGCCTTTGACTTCATTTTCGGTACCGAGAATATCGTCCAGTTTTTTAACAATCATTCTTATTATGTCCTTATGCTGCGTTTGCTGTGTTTTCTGAGTTGCGTTTGGCGATCACCTTGGCCGTCGCCGTCTCTATGATATCCAACCCCTTTTCAAGGGTGGCAAGATCGATAGTCAGCGGCGGCATTACCTTCGCCACCTGATCGTTGACACCAGCTGTTTCCATAACCAGCCCCAGCTCAAAAGCCGCTGCACAAATCTCAACGGCCAGGCTTTCATCTTCACTGACCAAGCCCTGAACCATGCCACGTCCGCGCACACTCAGATTAACGTGGGGGTGCGCATCTGCAATTTCGGTGAGACGTTCTTCGATCCGCAACCCTTTATTGGTAATATCGACTTCCAAAAAGGAATCCCGCCAGTAGTCCAGCGCCTTGACAGCCGAGACAAAAGCCAGATTGTTGCCGCGGAAAGTTCCGTTGTGTTCTCCAGGGTTCCAGATATCCAGATCCGGACGGATCAAAACCAGTGCCATGGGCAGGCCCAAGCCACTGATCGCTTTCGACAGGCAGATCAGATCGGGTTTGATTTCAGCAGGCTCGAAACTGAAGAACGGCCCTGTGCGCCCGCATCCCATCTGGATGTCATCCACGATCATCAGAATATCATGTGTCGTGCAAATGCGGCGCAATTCAACCAGCCACTGCCAGCTTGCGACGTTAATGCCACCTTCACCCTGAACTGTCTCGACGATAACGGCGGCAGGTTTATCAATACCGCTACCCGCATCAAGAAGTGTTTTTTCGAAATAGGCGAGGGTATTGACGCCTTCGCCCATGTATCCGTCATAGGGCATGGCTGCGGCATTGCCCAGCGGGATGCCGGCACCGGCGCGTTTCGACGCATTACCTGTCACTGCCAGCGAGCCCGCTGTCATGCCGTGAAAGGAATTGGTGAAATGCACAATATTGGTGCGCCCGGTAACCTTGCGCGCCAGTTTCAGAGCGCTTTCCACGGCATTGGTCCCTGTCGGCCCAGGGAACTGGACTTTATAGTCATCCAGCCCGCGTGGCTGCAAAATCACCTCATGGAAGGTTTCCAGGAAGGTTTGTTTGGCACCTGTGCCCATATCCAGACCATGAATGATGCCATCATCGGCCATGTAGTCCATAACAGCCTGTTTCAGAGCGGCGTTATTGTGACCGTAGTTGAGGACACCGGCGCCAGCAAAAAAATCGATATAGGTCTTGCCTGCGTCATCATACAAATGCGCGCCGCTTGCCCTGGTAAACAGGGTCGGGAAGCTGCGGATATAGCTGCGAACGTTCGACTCGTGGGTTTCAAAGGTCTTCATCTTGCATACCCCTTCTGAGTTTAAGCAATCGATGCAATGGGCGAAATCACGAACAAATCTTCCGGTTCGTGGTTATGGCCATCGGGGAAGTCGTCCACAGCAAAGCCAGGACTCACCTCCAAAGTTGCATTGCGCGATTTTGCAAAGGACTTGAACAAAAGGGCCGATGCCTTGTTTGACGGCGTTACTGTCGCTTCAACGGTTCGAACACCGGCATTGGCTTCGCGTTCAAGAATTGCGTTGAACATACGTTTCGCAATGCCCAGCCCCTGCGATTCCGGCAATACGGCGACCTGCCAGATAAACAGCACATCCGGGCGCGAGGGAATGCGGTGCGCCATCACGAAACCGGCGGGTTTTCCGTACACCTCGGCAATGGCGCAGGTGCTCTGGAAATTCCGGCAAGATTCCATATAGGCATAGGGTGAATTCAGATCCAGGTTCTCCACTTCGTCGGCGATTTCCCAGAGCAATGCACCTTCATTGTGGGATGGCGCACGCACGCCAACACCGCTGGTATCAAGCACAGCTTCGGTAGGCAAACTGTCAATCTTGACTGGCGCGAGTGCTGGCGTTCCGTTTACTACTGTTGAGCGGAGCGTATCGCTATTAAGAGGTAGATCAGTCATTAGTCTGTCCTGTCTTTGGTCATGATTAATAATTTGTATGTAGGTAACGTGCTAAAAAGCTGTGAACGCATTGGCGATCACAGCAAAACATCAGCGGGAGTAATTAGGGTTAGTTACCTAGAGACGAAACGGAATCAGATGTTCTGAATAGGGCATGGCATACTTACCAACAAACACCCATGACGGGACATAGGTGTTGCGGGCGCTTTCCCGCGCCTCAGAGGCGTCCCGCCGTAAGGAAACTTCCCGGTCTTCGGGAGCAAGTCCTTCAGCAGCAGTGCTGGTTTCATTCTCAAACATCTTGGCGGACACTACTGATTTGATCAGAAATGTCAAATGACAGACTTGTGACGCTTACTAGAATTGTCGAATAACGGCCAAAAACGTTAGAACACTTATGATTTAGCATCCACGATCATAATCTGCCTGAAGTGTCTAAACCCGTTGTTTGCCCTTCCTGTCGAGAGACCGGTCTGCGGATTCTTTACTTAGCCTAATAGCCAAAATCGGAAAAACTGGACGTGGCCAACACATAGGTGCGCTCCCCCACATCGTTACTGAGAGGCCGAAGTTCTTTCAGGAAAGTTCTGCTGTATGGCCGTCTGGCAAGGGCACTTGAAATGCATTGATCGTCATCGAGATCAGCGTGTAATACCCAAGCAAGCCCACCAGGTCGACAACGTTATCCGCCCCCAAAACCGAAACGGCCCGCGCATAAAGCGCATCGTCAACCCGATGCTCGGTATGCAGATTTTTTGCAAACTGAAAGACAACAGCCTCGTCTTCCCGTATGAATACAGGCTCGTTTTTGGTGCGGATCGCCTCGACGATTTCCACAGAAACCCCGGCCTTCAGGGCAATCGGTTTGTGAACCGCCCATTCAAATTCGGAACCCCAGAAACGGCCTGTCGTCAAAATCGCCAGTTCCGACAAGCGGGGTGGCAACGATGAGTCATAACGACAGTACTGCCCCAGTGCCTGTGCACAATCGGCCAACTCAGGCCGGTTCAGCCAGACTGCTAACGGTCCCTGAACAAGCCCTCGGGGGCCAGAAGCAATTTTGTCATGAACCTGCTTCTGGCGGTCCGTCAGGGCATCATAGGGTTGGGCGGGAAGGCGGCTCATTATTCCTCTATTTCACCCAGAAGGGCATTGTCCGCATCAAAGTCCAGTTCAAAGGGCTCTGATTTGACCTCAAGGTTCGGGTTTTTCTCAATCTCTGCAAGCAATGTCTCACTGGCCCAGATGGTGGTCAGTTCCAGCGTGTTGCGGACCCGGATGATTCGGGCCTTATCGGAACTGACGCCAGGGCAGCCGCGGATTGCAATGCCGATGGCGTCGCGGTCTGTATCGGCGACAATTGGCAAACGGGCTCCATTTAGAACCCCGGCGGTTACCATATTCACATAGGTTTTGGTCCAGTCGATCTTGCTGACCATGCGCTGGGTCGTCACATCGGCAGTTCCCATGCCGGTCGCGTTGCCTTGTGTCTTTTCGGTCAGATCCCGGATAACAATCCGGCCAATATGCAGGCCTTTATCAAAACCCGGCATACCGGACCCGGCGCGGCCGGTGACGTTCGGGTCAAGTCCGGAGCCCGAGATGTTCTTGCCAATCTGGTCGATAATCAGAACATCCACGTCCTTGAGCAGCAATTGCGGGATACTGGCCTTCGCCAGTTCCAGCAAAGCCGCATCGCGTTCCAAGAAATTTTCAGGCGCCACCAGTTCGACCTGCCGGATGTCTTCCAGCGAGTTTTCAACAATGCCGACACCAAACAGAATATTGACGTTATCAAGAGAAACCTGGGCAGCTTCCGGAATCAAATGATGGAAATGCGCGAACCCATGGAAGTGTATGGCCGCAGCACCGGCGTGTTTGGAAACGCCAATGGCCAGCATCTTTGCAAGACCGCTTTCATGTACGCCCCGGAAACTGGTATGCGGTTTAACCCGATTAACCGGAACAATAAAATCTGCTGCATGGGCTATGGCATCACAATAAACCGGTGTACCGTCGGCCAGTTGTCCCACTTCAACCACATCCATTGTCGCCTTGACCGGAACCCCGAAAGCCGCTTCCGTATAACCGTATTCGGCCAAAACACCTTCCTGGCCAGCCGCGCTCCCGCCACCATGGCTCCCCATGGCCGGAAACATGAATGGCTCGGCGCCTGCTTTTTTCAGTTCCCTGATAACCGCGTGGACGACCTCTATTTGTTTTTTGATCCCCCGGCTGCCGACTCCCACAGCCACGGATTTACCCTTTAGGTCGATGTGTGAAAAGTTGGCGAACTGTTCAGCGATAGCGGCATCAATGTCCTCAACGGTTTCAGTCGACAGTTTTTGTGCAACTTCCACAAAGCGCGGCAAGGGTCCGTGAAAACCACCGGGAAGGGGGATGGGGATGTTCTTAGGTAACATGTGATACTCTCAATCAGATATATGTTTATGCGTTTCTTAAAAAAAATTTAACGACACGAAATGGCTACTCAATCGCCCCGATCAATCCACCGCTGTCATCGAACGCACAATTGAAAGGCTCCGAAATCGCTTTCAGACGCGGGTTCTTTTCAATCTCCGCCAGCATTGGTGCGCTGGCCCAGACGGTATTCATTTCCAGCGTGTTCTGAATCCGGATAATGCGGGCCTGATCGGTCGCGACTCCCGGGCAACCGCGGATACCGATGCCGATGGCATCGCGGTCCGAGTCTGCAATAATCGGCATTTTCGCGCCATCAAGTACCCCGGCCGTGACGATATTGACGTAGGTTTTGGTCCAATCCATTTTCTTGAAGACCCGCTGCGTCGTCACATCGGCAATGCCGATTCCCGACGCATTACCTTCCGTCACATCCGTCAGGTCACGAATGACAATCCGGGTAATTTTCGGGCCCTGGTCAAAACCTGCAATATATTCAACCGGTCGGCTGGTCACATTGGGGTCCATACCAGCGCCAGAGATGTTTTTGCCGATTTCATCAACGATCAAAAGATCAAAGTCTTCAAACAGCAATTTCGGAATGCTGGCTTTTGCCAGTTCCAGAAGTTCCCGGTCGCGCTGCATAAAGTTTTCCGGCGCAACAAGCTCAAGATGGCGTAAGTCTTCATTGGCATTTTCGACCATGGCAATTCCGAACAGCAAGTTGGCTTTGGCAAGGAACTTTTCACCGGCTTCGGGGATCAGTTCCTTAAACTTGGCAAAACCGTTGAAGTGAATAGCGGTCGCGCCTGCATGCTTACCCAGCCCAATGGCCAGCATTTTGATCAGGCCGCTTTCATGGGGGCCACGAAAATCCGTATGCGGCTTGATCCGCCCACAGGCAACAATATAATCCGCTTCACTGGCGATCCGATCACAATAGACCGGCGTGCCGTTTTCAGTTCGGTCCAGCTCGACCACATCCATCGATGCCTTCAACGGCACCCCCATGGAGTCTTCTGTGTAACCGTAGGACTTCAGAACCTTCAACTGGCCCTCTGCGCTGCCGCCGCCGTGGCTGCCCATGGTCGGTATGATAAAAGGTTCGGCGCCTACCGCCTTCAACTCACGGATCACTGCGGCGACAACCGGTCGCTGCTCCTTGATGCCGCGGCTGCCTACGCCGATGGCGATGCTTTTGCCGCGCAAATCCTTGTCCGTAAATTTGGCAAATTCGGACGCGATGGTGGCATCGATATCGTCAATGGTTTCTGTTGAGAGCTGTTGGGCAACCCGCACGAATTGGGGAAGAGGGCCATGCAGCCCACCGGGTAGGGGAATGGGAATACTTGAAGGGATCATGATAAGCTCTCAACTGGTATGTTATGTTAATCGAATTCACAGACCATAGCCGAAGTGACGCAGGATTGAAAATTGAATTCGCCGCTTTCTGTGTTCAATTAGTACAAAACTTTTTCATAGCGGGCTTTCATCTCTTCCTGGCTTTCCAGCGGCAAGGACGAATGGGTTTGATCGTTGATCATCTGGCTCATGCTCGGCAGTTGGTCACGCGGAATTTTTGCGCCTTCATCCCATAACCGGGACCGCATCAAAGCCTTGGCGCAATGCAGATAGGCCTCTTTCACATGAACCAGTAAAACGGTTTTCGGCTTTTTTCCGCCCGCATAAAACCGCTCAATGAGTTCTGGATCATCTCGGATTTCGGCCGGTCCGTTGACCCGTAACGTTTCTTCAACACCAGGGATCAAAAACAAAATGCCAACCTGCGGGGACTTTAAAACATTGGTGAAGGAATCCATGCGGTTGTTGCCGGGGCGGTCCGGTATGGCCAGCGTATGATCATCAAGAACCTTGACGAAACCCGGGTCTTCGCCACGCGGAGAGGCATCCATGGACTGGCCCTCAGCGCCGGTGCTCAGGACCAGAAACGGCGACAGCGAGATAAAGTGACGGCAATGGGTTTCCAGGTGATCCAGTTGCTTGGTCAGCGGGCGCCCTTTGGGACGGGCATATAAAGTCCGAAGTTGTTCTTCCGTTTCGATCCGCGCCATTTGTTCCTCCCGCATTGCTACTTTTGACCCGCAACCTGAAGGTGCCTGGCCGACTGTTTGCCGCTTTTTCACGACATTTATTTTTGCTTGAGTGGTTCCCAGCCGCGCGGCGTGCGCACTTCAAGGGGCTTGAACCGGGCTTTGTAAGCCATCTTCGGAGAGTCCTCAATCCAGTAGCCCAGATACACATAATCCAGAGACTGGGCCCGCGCTTTATCGATTAACCAGAGAACCATCTGGGTTCCGAGGCTGCGCTGCTCCTCTTCCGGTGCAAAAAAACTATAAACCGCAGATAAACCATTCTTCATATGGTCGGTCAGCATGGCCCCGACCAGACGTTGTTCGTCATCGCGAAATTCCGCCAGATAACTTTTCACCGGCGTCTCTTCGACCAAAGCCTGATATTCGAAAAAATCCATTTTCGACATATCGCCTCCGGAATGTCGGGTTTTCTGATAAGCATCAAAAATCTGGTACTGCTCGGTTGTCGCAACGGGAAGGGCATCCTCGACCGTCAAATCCTGATTCCGGTTCCAGACCCGACGCTGCGATTTGTTGGGCTTGAAATCCTTAACCACAATACGCACGGCCATACAGGCCTGGCAGAAGGGGCAAGTGGGGGCATAGACAATGCCATGGCTGCGCCGGAACCCGGCCAGCGACAATTGATCATGCAATGCAACAGCGTTACGGCCAACCAGCTCTGTCACGACACGACGTTCAATTTGCCCCTCAATATAGGGACAAGGCAGATTTGTTGTCGCGAAAAAAAATCGCGGGCCATTTATCGGTGAATGTCTCATGTCCTTACCTTACCCGAATACGGTAGGACAATCTTTGAGCGCAAGCAATCCTGTATGCATCATTATCCGATCACAATATATCCCGTAACGCAAGGGTTACTGGGCTTCCATCTGCGGCTGGAGCTCCAGGCTGATACCGCCACCCAAGGGATTACCGGCCCCTTCCAGTTGCTGTTTTTTGATGGCATTCAGGCCGGGTAGGGCTTCATCCGCAGGTTTGGGACGTGAGGCAGGCCTCGTTGCCGGCGCGGCGGCACCTTCCGGCGTGGCTTCTGCATCCACAAGCGTTTCGCCGGTTCCCCGCAACAGAATGATCGAAAGCCGCCTGTTACGGGAGTTGTTCGGGTCGTCAGCCAGCAACGGCTCCGTCGCGGCTTTGCCAACAACCTGTGACATCCGTTCTTCCGGCACCGCAAAATGTTCAAGCTCCCGGCGCGCCGCGTTGGCCCGGTCGGCTGAAAGCTCCCAGTTGCTGTAGCCCGACTGGCTGACAAAGGGTACAGCATCCGTATGGCCGGAAATGGACAGTTTCTGGGGCATGTCCAGAATCACCTTGGCGACCGTTTCGAGCAGGCGCTTGGTATGCAGATACATGTCGGCGCCACCGCTCGGGAACATGGCCAATCCGTCCTGGTCCACCAGCTGGATACGCAATCCATCCGGTGTGTTATCGATCAGCAGGCTGTTAGCGAGCTGGCGCATTTGCGGAATGCCCGCTATGGTTTGCTCCAGTTCCTCCTTGGCCTGCTCGAACTGTTCCTGTTCGATTTGCTTCCTTTGCTGCTCAATGGCCTCTTCAGAAGGGTCCACTGGCTGAGAATCAGGGTTTCCGCTTTCTTCGGCTTCCGTTTCACCGCCGCTGCCAGCTTTCGGCGGTGGCAGATCAACTGTGACGGCATCGCGGGATGTGGAACTTTCCGATGCACCTTCCTCGGTAATCGTCTTACCACCCAGAATGTCGCCACTGCCACTGGTCGAGGTCGAGGCCGTCACCGGGGCAAAATAGTTGGAAATCCCCTCCAACTGTTCCTGGGTGACCGAATTCAAAAGCCAGAGCAAGAGAAAGAAGGCCATCATAGCGGTCACAAAATCCGCATAGGCAATCTTCCAGGCGCCCCCATGGTGGCCGCCATGCCCCTTGTTGACCTTCTTGATAATTATCGGTTGGAGCGGAGCATCGGCCATTGCGAGTTCTTAAATTCCTGTTTCGATGTCTTAACCGACAGCGGGGAGGTTTTGCACCATTTCTTCGACTTCAGCGAAACTCGGGCGCACATCTGGTGCCAGGGTTTTACGGGCAAACTCGACCGAAACCTGCGGCGCATAACCTTGCATATGACCGATCAAGGCCACCTTGATACACTGCATATAATGGGCATCAGCAGCATAAGTCGCGCCCAGGTTACTCGCCATTGGAGCCAACACACCGTAAGACATGAAAATCCCAAAAAATGTTCCGACCAGAGCAGCCGCAATAAGTCCACCCAGAATTTCCGGTGGCTCTGTAATCGAGCTCATGGTTACGATAACGCCTAAAACGGCAGCAACAATGCCCAGCGCGGGAACAGCATCGGCAAACGTTTGCAAGGCACCGGACACGGCATGTTGTTCGGCATGATGAATCTCAAGCTCTTCATCCATCACCGCTTCAATCTCATGGGGGTTACTGGCCCCCAGCGTCAGAAGCCGCAAATAGTCGCATAGGAACTCAATGGCATGATGATCGCCCTGAAATTTTGGATAGGCGCCAAACAAGGCGCTGTCGTGCGGGTTTTCCACGTGGCTTTCAAGCGCAAGATCACCCTTTGATTTGGCCAGTTTAAAGACTGAAAAAAGGCAGCAAAGCAATTCGGTATAGTGGTCCTTTTTGTAGCTAGGACCCTTGATCATGGTGCCAAACGATTTCGCCGTCCCAGACAAAACCTTTTTCGGGTTTGAAATAACAAAGGCGCCGATACCGCCGCCCAGAATAATCACGAATTCAATCGGCTGCCACAGAACCCCTAAGTCTCCATGGACCGAATAGCCGCCAAAAACACACCCGATAACAACGACAAGACCAACAATAAAAAACATTTAGTTACCCAAGGTTAATTCAGCCATTCGGCAAGGCGCACACATGCTTGATCATACCACACCGCCTAATCTGATCAAACGCTATCGACAGGCAACCCATCGAGCAAGATTAAATATAGTAGAGTGCTTTCACTGGAAAAATTTGTTGTGATGCCGTTGCCCCGAATTGGAGCCCGGATAACCTTCCATTTTCCATGCACCCATTATTAGGTAGATTGCTGGCATGAACCTGACAAAACGATATCCATTTCCCGCAATTGTTTGGGCGCTAGTTGCATTCTGCCTGGGGATGGCTTCAGCCCTGCTTGCATCTTTTGCGGTCTCGCACTGGGCCGGCATTACCGTACCGTTCATCTGGTCTTGTGTGGCAGCAGGCTGTATTTCTGCGGTTTTTGGCTGGTTTCTGGGTCTGGCTGTGTGGTGGATTCCTGTGCAGATCCTGTTTCCGGTAGCGCTCTATCTAAGTATGGCGTTCACGGTTCCGGCATGGGTTTATCTTTTGTGTTTTGTTCTTCTCGTCCTCGTCAATTGGAACGCCGCCGGTGAACGGGTACCATTGTATTTAACGAATCCAACAACTTGGCAGGCCGTTGACGAGCTGACGCGACAGCAGGCGGGTGCATTTCTGGACATTGGATGCGGCATGGGCGGAATCCTCTTTCATCTGGGGAAAAAACATCCAGAACGGCAATTTGTCGGCATCGAATCCGCGCCGATTCCCTATGCCTTTGCAAAAGCCCGGCAATGGCTGAGCGGAACGGCAAATGTCGATATCCGTTATGGCGATTTCTGGGATACCGACTTCAGTGCCTACGCAACAATCTACGCCTTTCTGTCGCCGGAACCCATGACGCGGCTCTATGAAAAGGCAAAAGCGGAAATGACAAAAGGTGGTCTTCTCATCAGCAATTCATTTTCGGTCCCAGATCAGGCTCCCGATGACATTCACACCCTGGACGACAAACGCCAGACCCGCCTTCTGGTTTGGCATTTCAGGGGTGGAGAAACGCCATAGTCGATATCCGCAGAATCTCATCCAAACGTAAAGACGTCACTAAATTCTTAGGACAGTCTCGGGACTATATGAACCGTTTGTACCGAGAAGAAAGCAACCATCTTGACGGTCCTGAAGATTTGGATAAACCGAATGTGTTTCTTATCGGTGCGTTCCAGAACCATATATTGGTCGCAATTGGAGCCGTTAAAATTCTTGATGACGGTCAGGTTTATGGTGAAATCAAACGCCTGTTTGTCGATCCAGATCACCGGGGCAAGGGCCTTTCGCTTTTGATAATGAGCAGGCTTGAAAGTCACCTGATGGATAAAAACATCCCCCTTTGCAGACTTGAGACGGGCATCTACCAACCCGAAGCCATTCGTCTTTATGAAAAGTTGGCATATAAACCACGGGGCCCGTTTGGGGCATATGAACCGGATCCATTGAGTCTGTTTATGGAAAAAGACCTTTTGAACGCAGATCTCGATTTACCCCGATAAAGTCTGGTCTATTTTGTAATCGGAAGCTTTAAAGTCTTCGTGCAGATAGCGCACAGCTTTGCCAGCGTTCCGTCGGTAGACATCTCTCTGAGCACCGCTGCGAATCTGGGTACCAATGCCTTGTGTTTGCGATTTAAGGCCAGAAACAAATCAGCATATTGAAGGGGTGGCCCAAGCACCGTCAAATCAGAAACATCAATCAGACGCGCGAGACGCTCAAACGCATTACTCTCGAAGAGAACAATATCAACCCGACCTCTTTGCAGCATTTTGATCAAACTGGCAAAATTAGACACAGGATACGCATCGCCGAAATCTGCTTCGCGGTTTTCAAAAACCACCCACCCCATCGGGTAACCCACCTTATACGAACGCAGAGAATTCCAGTCCGTCACGCGGATGTCCTGGTTTTGTACAACAGCGACGTACTCCGAGCGGAAAACGGGTACCGGAACGACAACAAGATCAGGGAAATCTTCCAGCGCTTCAAGCGTGCGTGGATAATGTCCATCGTCTATTCCGGCATTCGCGCTCACAAGACCGCGCCGATCCGGTTTCCAACCCACCTCAAGCTCAAACCCGACACGCCGCGCCGCCTCAATCATGATGCCATCACGATAATCTGTTGCACCTTTGTCCAGCAGGCTTACGGGAATGTTTGTCGAAAATTGAAGAGAGGCGGCATCTGCACGGTCTGGGTGAAGGGCGGAGACAAGAACAACACATAAAAAAATACAGTAAAATCTCATAAGGTCAGGTTTTTCCAGAATAAATAAACAAAATCACACAAATATTCCCAAGAACATTCAACGGTCATGATATTGGCACTCAATCATTTAATTTGTAATAAAATGTCAGGCGATATGAGACTAAAAAGCCATGCTGGGAAATTCGAAAAACGGCTGACCTTCGATCATTTTATGAAGTTCAGTGCCGCCCGCATTTTAAATGAATGAAAGGAATCTGGAGCATAGAGCAGGGGAAGGGGCTTACTGGCTTTGCTCCCAGTCGTCCTGGAAGGTATCGATAGCGCTTGCAGCGGCTTCCGCGTCGTCGACGTGTGCAATGTTGTAAATACCATCGCCCTGATTGACGTTGGGCAGGTTGTTGCGACCAATAACGATGCCATCTATAGGGCATCTAATGGGCAATTCACGATCCCCAAAAGGGCTGGCGATGGCCCCCAGCGGGTCATTTTCGTGAACGCGCGCGCCAAGCTTTGCGCGAACTCTCAAAATACCGCCTTCTGGCGCCCGGACCCAGACACTGCTGCGCGAGATCACGGGATTTGCAGGCGCTTCATCACGACGGCGTTGTCGCACCATGCCGAGCCCTCCCATCACACGGATAATACCCTGGACACCGGCCCGTATGGAAACCTCATCAAAACGCAAGGCTTCTCCCGCTTCATAGACCAGAACCGGGACGCCCAGATTAATGGCTGCCTTGCGGAGCGATCCATCACGCAAGGCGGCATTGAGGACCACAGGAACACCAAAGTTCAATGCCATTTCCCGGATCTCGGGGTTCGACAGATCGCAACGGATTTGCGGGAAGTTTGAGCGATGAATTGCCGCGGTATGCAGATCAATGCCGTGCGTGGCTTTGCTGACGACCTCTTCCATATACAGATGGGCGAGGCGGGAGGCGAGGGAGCCTTTCGGCGAACCAGGGAAACTGCGGTTCAGATCACGGCGATCCGGCAGATACCGGGTATTGGTTAAAAACCCATAGACGTTAACGATGGGCACGGCAATCAGGGTTCCGGCCAGGTTTTTCAACAGGGAATGGCGCAAGACCCGACGGATGATCTCAACCCCGTTGACTTCATCTCCGTGAACCGCGCCATTGATGAGCAGGGTCGGGCCGGGGCGCCGACCATGGATCACCTGGGCCGTCAGGTTAATCGGGGTATGATCCGACAGCAGACTCAACGGTAAGTCAACGCGAACCCGGGCACCGGGTTGAATGGTTGTGCTGCCTAGGACAAAAGGCTCCCGAGCAGGTTTAACCACGACCACGTGTCCGCGTTTTTCCGGGTATGGCGTTATCTTCAATAAACTTGATGATTTTACCGGCAACATCTATGCCCGTGGCATTTTCAACGCCTTCAAGCCCTGGCGAGGAGTTGACCTCCATAACCACAGGGCCATGGGCGGAGCGCAACAGATCGACGCCACACACGTTCAGCCCCATGACTTTTGCCGCAGAAACCGCCGTCTGGCGTTCCATCGGACTGATCTTGATTGGCTTGGCAGAACCACCCTGATGCAGATTGGAACGAAAATCACCTTCCTTACCGGTACGCTTCATAGACGCGACCACCTTGTCGCCAATGACCAGACAGCGGATGTCTTCGCCGTTGGCTTCCTTGATGAATTCCTGAATCAGAATGTTTGTTTTCACGCCACCGAAGGCCTGAATGATACTGGCCGCCGCGTTGTGGGTCTCACCAAGGACGACGCCAATCCCCTGTGTGCCTTCCAGCAGTTTGATTACAACCGGGGCGCCACCAATAATATCCAGAAGTTCTTCGGCTTTGCTTGTGCGGTGGGCAAATACGGTAATCGGCAGACCAATCCCTTTGCGCGAAAGCAGTTGTAAGCTGCGTAGCTTGTCACGCGACCGGGTGATGGCAACGGACTCATTGACCGGGTAAACGCCCATCATCTCAAACTGACGCAGAACGGCGGTGCCGAAAAACGTCACCGAGGCTCCAATGCGCGGGATGACCGCGTCATACTTGGGCAAAACATCTCCCTGATAATGGATTTGCGGGCGATGCGACGTGATATTCACGTAACAGCGCAAATGATTGACCACATCGATTTCGTGCCCCCGCGCTGTCGCAGCCTCGATGATCCGTTTGTGAGAGTATAACTCAGCATTTCGGCACATAAGAGCGAGTTTCATTTTTTTCTCCACAATTTAAATCAACGACCAAGCCGGTAAGATACGGCCGGATCAACCACATAGCGGCCCCGGATCGCAACCCGTCCGACCAGTGCACGAAAGCCCATTTGATCCCGGTTCGATAAGGTCAGTTCGACAGGCCAGGTTTCGTTACCCATAGACATGGGCGTCAGGATAACATATCGGGTTTCCTGCCCGCCGTTTGAGCTTTTAACCATCCGTTCATCGGCAATCTCCGCCACACAACGCAGCTCGGGATGACGACGATGCTGGACAGGATGCAGAAAAAACTCGACGCGCGGTTCATCACCATCAATTTTCCGCACGCGATAGGCATGGATGGAAGAGGTGCGCGCCCCGGTATCGATTTTCGCTTTTATGCGCTCAACACCCAGCTCCGGAAAACCGATCCATTCGCGCCAACCAATTATTTTCTTTTCTGCCTTAACGCTCTTCATCACCGTCTTTCCAGTCATTCACTAACGCTGTCAGGGCGAGGCCGGAGCAGAACCCAGAATATGCGGCTCCATATCAACGAAGATGCAATACAGATCAACCCTTATTTGTACTCATTAAAGCGATAGAGGAAACGATCTCGGTTTTAAAAGCATCAGGCCTGCCGTATCAGGAGATCGCAATATTGCACATTTGATCTCTGGCTCAGTCTTGTCCCACGTCCAGAGACCGCGCACCAAGGATTCGCGACGGGAACCCGGCCTTTTCAAGGGTTATCAAAATGTCATTCACATGGTTCCGATCCTGGGTTTCCACAACCACATCCAGGTCCGCCTGTTTGATCGGTACATCATAGAACATGCGCTGGTGGTAGACTTCAACAATATTACCGCCACAGCCGCCAATAATCCCAGAAACCTTGGCCAGCAAACCTGGCGAATCCGTCAGTTTGATACGTAAACTGACCAGCCGACCACCGCGCACCAGACCACGCATCAAAACCGATGACAGCATACGGGAATCGATATTCCCACCGCTCACCACAATGCCGACTTTTTTACCAGCGAATCTTTGCTTATGCACAACCGCCGCCGCCAAAGCCGCCGCACCGGCACCCTCGACAACCAGCCGGGATTCTTCCAGACTCCGATGAATGGCGCTTTCGATGGCGATCTCGTCAACCAGCAAAATGTCCGTCACAAGGTCTTTGATAATACTGCGCGTCAACTGCCCCGGTTGCTTCACGGCAATCCCTTCGGCAATGGTTGCACCGGCATCCGTGGTTGGCGTTTCTCCGGCCAAAACCTGCGCCATGGCGGGATAAAGCGCCGATTGCACACCATAGATCTCTATGTCTGGATTAATGGCCTTCGCCGCAAGGGCGCATCCCGCAATCAGGCCACCACCGCCAATCGGCACGATCATGACCTCCAGATCAGGGCGATCCTGCAGCAATTCCAGCGCCACGGTCCCTTGTCCGGCAATGATATCAGGGTCATCAAACGGATGAATGAAGGTCTGATTCTGTTGCTCCACAAGTCGGGCTGCCGCAGACCAGGCTTCTGACAGATTAGCCCCTTCGAGAACGACTTTTGCGCCCAGCGCCTCTGTCCGGGCGGATTTGGTGAAAGGGGTGCCTTCGGGCATGAAGATCGTCGCCTCAATACCCATCCGCGCCGCATGATAGGCGACGCCCTGCGCATGATTTCCAGCCGAAACGGCAACCACGCCAGCCTGCTTTTCAGCGTCCGACAATCCGTTCAACTTAACGAAGGCGCCGCGCACCTTGAAGGCACCCGTCGTCTGCAGATTTTCCATTTTCAGAACGATTTCAGCACCACATTCTGTGGAGAGTTCCGGCGATGCCAGGGTCGGGGTACGAATGACATGCCCTTCAATAAGCTTCGCCGCCGCTTCAATATTTTCGATGGTTATGGACATGCTGATTCCCGATGCGCCAAAAAGTGCGGCTCTTGTAGCATTGGGCTCAGACTCTGTCGATGTTCACGGAGACGCATAGGCTTGGCCCAAGCCGCCCAGCCTATGCGCCTTCAGATTCCGACGCAACGTCAGGCCGATTTGATGTCGTTCAGAAAGGCTGATATCTCGGTCCGCAAGGCATCCGCCTGACGCCCCAGCTCCGTTGCGGCTTCCAACACCTCGCCGCTTGTCGCTCCCGATTCCTGTGTCGCCTGGGCGACATCGGTAATGTTTTCGGTAACATCTCGGGTTCCTGAAGCGGCCTCTTCGACATTGCGGGCAATTTCACCAGTTGCGGCATTTTGCTCTTCAACGGCAACGGCAATGGCCGCGGCGATCTGACTGACATCTTCGACAACCACACCAATGTTCTGAATCGCCACAACCGAGTTTTTGGTCACAGACTGAATATTGCCAATCTGTGACGAAATGTCCTCTGTAGCGCGGGCCGTCTGCGTCGCCAGATTTTTAACCTCACTGGCAACTACGGCGAACCCTTTGCCCGCATCGCCAGCTCGCGCCGCCTCGATGGTCGCGTTGAGGGCCAGCAAATTGGTTTGTTCAGCAATATCCGTAATCAGTTGGACTACATCACCAATCTTTTGCGCCGCGTCCATAAGCCCTTCAACCATTTCATTGGTCTGGTTGACTTCGGTGACGGCTTTCTCGGAAATCTGACGCGATTGTTCGACTTGGCGGCCAATCTCGGTGATCGAGGCCGACAGTTCTTCGGCCGCGGCGGCAACGGTTTGCACGTTGGCCGAGGCCTGCTCGGCGGCGGCGGCCACGGCGGATGATTTGGCGCTGGCGTTGTCAACGTTCGATGACATGGTTTGCGACGTGTGCTGCATCTGTGAAGCGGCAGTGGCAATAGCCTGAAGCGCCGAATTGACAAATTTGTCAAAAACATCGATCCGCTTTTCTATCGCCTCGACGCGCTGTCGCCTCAATTCATTATGTTTGGCGTCCTCCGCCTCCAATTGCCCGACACGGACCAGGTTCTCCTTGAACGCCTGCACAGCCCCGGCCATATGTCCCAGCTCATTACCATATTCGGTGGCCGGGATATCAACCGAAGTGTCGCCTTTCGCCAGTTCCGTCATGGCCGCCGTCATGGCACCGATGGGGCCTACAATGCCACGCCCGATCGCCAGCCCGATGATAAATACGGCAACGGCAACGATGACGATGGCAATCGCCATCATTGTCTTGGTTGTCTGGCTGCTCGATTTGGCATTGCTGACCGCCGTGTCGTAATCTTCAGTTCCTGCGACCAAAAGTGCCTGAAGCTGCAAACCTGCCGCCTCAAAAAGCTCATTGATTTTCGCCGTGTCCTCTTTCAGCGAAAGGAACAGAACCGCCACCGACTTGATATTGCTCTTGTAGCTTTCCATAAGGTCTGTGATCAATTTCAGGTCCTCTTCCGGAATGCCGAGAACTTCGATTTCACCCATAAAACCATCAATCATGTTGTCCATGGTGCTGAGGACATCCGGGTTGTGGTCAATCAGAAAATCCTTCTCCAAACCCCGGATTTTGACCAACGCCACGTTCAGTTCATCGTTATAAAACTCTTCCGTTTTTTCCTGAATTTCGCGGGCGGCTTTGCTGAAACGCCCACGCAGTCCTTCACTATTGGTGAAACCGACCGTCTCCCATGCGTTTGCAACTTTTTCAAACTGTACGACATAGACTTCCAGCCCATTAGCCACATCGTCAATCCGGGCAATCGCTTCCGGCGATTTTGCATCTTCTTTCAGGCGCTCCAGATTGGCTTTCGTGGTGGCAATCAGTTGTTTGTGTAAGTCGACGTAGGATTTATCCAGATTGAGAAGGAAATCCTTTTCAATTTTTCGGGCATCCAGAAATTGGAAGCGAATCTGTTCCGTCAACTGTCGGGCCTCGGTGCTACGCAATTGTGCTTCCTGAAATGCATTCAGTTGGCTGGCACTGTAAAAATAAATGACCGCAATAATAATGATCCCGACCAGGGATGTGACGCCAATCGCCGTAATTTGTGCATTGATTTTTAAATTGTTAAAAAGCCCCAATATATCCTCCCGAGATTTAGCCTCTTGGTTTTTAATTTGTTTAATGGTGCGCGTATAAACATCCATTAGCGATTGTTTTTATAAGTCACACGCTCTGCAACCATAAGCAAAACAGGAGATAGGACTCCAGTTTTTTTCTATTAAAAACGTATATTGATAAAATATTTTTCAATTTTGGATTATAATTTCCCGATCATTATACATGACCGATGGCGATAAGGGCTCAGCCATTCCATTTCTAAAGATTATTGCGTATGGTCTGTCGGAGTCTTAGAAGTCCGGAAAACGCCGGATCAATCACACATTTATGGAACGAAGGTTGAGACATGGGACGCAAATACGAGAATATTCTGCAAACAATCGGTGATACGCCGGTTGTGCGGATCAACAAACTGGCCCCGGCGGGCATCAATCTTTTCGTCAAGATAGAGGCCTTTAATCCCCTCGGCTCCGTCAAGGACCGCCTGGCAATGGGTGTCATTGAAGCCGCTGAAAAATCCGGTGCTCTTAAACCCGGGCAAACCGTCATTGAAGCGACCAGCGGAAATACGGGCATTGGCCTCGCCATGGTCTGCGCACAGAAGGGGTATCCACTGGTCCTCACCATGGCCGAAAGCTTCAGTGTCGAGCGCCGCAAGCTGATGCGGTTTCTGGGCGCCAAGGTTGTTCTCACGCCTGCCACAGCAAAAGGCACCGGCATGGTCAACAAAGCCAAGGAGCTTGCCGATGCCAATGGCTGGTTTTTGACCCGTCAATTCGAAAACGAAGCCAACCCGGATATACATTCGAAAACCACCGCTCTCGAAATCCTCAATGATTTTGAAGGCGAGAAACTTGATTACTGGGTCACCGGATTTGGAACAGGTGGTACGCTAAGGGGCGTTTCAAGGGTCCTGGCCGAAGAAAAGCCGGAAACCAAAATCATCGTCTGTGAGCCGGAAGATGCCGCCATGCTTAGCAGCGGAACCGCCCAGGAGCGCAACCCGGATCAATCACCAGCAGCCAGCCACCCGTCCTTCAAACCGCATCCCATGCAAGGCTGGAGCCCCGACTTTATCCCGAAAATTACGGGCGATGCCGTCAATTCCGGGGTCATTGACCGGATCCTCACAATCGCCAATGCCAATGCCATGAAATGCAGCAAGGACCTGGCAAAACAGGAGGGAATTTTTGTCGGAATCAGTTCCGGCGCAACCTTTGCCGGTGCCTTGGAAATATGTAAAGAAGCACCAGCCGGGTCGAACATTCTGTGCATGCTGCCGGATACGGGTGAACGCTACTTGAGCACGCCGCTGTTCGGTGACGTTCCAGCCGAAATGACGGATGACGAGCAGGCAATCTCGCGATCCACACCGGGCTTTCAGTTACCGGAGTAGGATAGCATGCGTCTCGCAGCGGTATGCCATGCATACCGCTGCGAGACGCTCGTTCGTTAAGCGGATTACTTACCGAATTTGTGCCAGACAAGCGGTAGGATGGCGGCTGCCAGGCCGATTTTGAAAACAGCTCCCCAAAGGAACGGTAATATACCGTAGACCCAGGCTTTCTCGAAACCAATCAGGCCAGCCAGCCGTAGCCCATGAGCAGAATGACCAAAGTGCCAAGCGTCATGGCGAGAAGGGTTGTAAAAAAATGCCGGTCCCAGCCGCGTGTATTTAAAAACCCGAGAAGTGCCGCAGCGACCAGAAAACCAACCAGATAGCCGCCTGTTGGCCCGGCCATGTAGTCCAGGCCGATACCTTTTTCCGGCGTGCCCGAAAACACCGGCAGGCCCGCAGCGCCTTCCATCAAGTAGAGCAACACCGTCGCCGTTCCCAGACGTGGCCCATAAACCATGGCAATGACCAGTACGGCAAAGGTCTGCATGGTCATCGGAACCGGCCAGAAAGGCACATGGGTTTTGGCCGATACCGTCAAAAGCAGGCTGCCAACGATGGCCAGGGTGGCATTACGCAACCACCGGTTCTCCAGAGAGTACGGCCATAAAGCATCGGCCAGCGATATGTTTTGAGTTGTTGTAGCCAGCATTTCTGTTGCTCTCCTGATATGTATAAACAAATATTCAGTGACGAAATATCACGTCCACTATGCCTGGCGTCAATCTTAAAAGCCGGTCATCCACCGTTTTACTATCGATAAATAGATTTGCTTAATATTTGACTTGCATCAATTTACAGGCACATCCTCACCTAAAGAATATTATTGTATTCAAACAAATAATCAGACACCAATATTTTATAAAAAATATGACTTTTATTTGTTTAAAACACAATCAAACACAGTAATAAATTATACAATTTACAGATTATTTAAATTCTGACTGCTCAAAAAATCACTTTGAGTCTGATTTTCAAGTGTCACCCAAGTCATGGTTACATTTGATTACATTTTGAAACAATTTTTAGCGTGATTTTAGGCTTAAAACCTTTGTTATAATGGCATGAACAGTTTGTTTGGAGACAGACAATGAGTTGGTTTTATGATCTATCGACTCGAACCAGAACAACATTTATCGGTTTGTTTTGTTCCTTTCTGTTTGTCATAGCCATCGCATTTTTTATCTATCTTGAGAAAAGCATCCAGGCAACTAATGAGGCCTGGGTCAATTTCTCAAAAAACACGGTTGAGATTTCGGAATCCATCTCACGCTTAAAGGCATCCATCGGTTATGGCGGCCTTATTCATAACTTTAAAAACTTCGTGATCCGTAACGAAGCAAGGTACGCACAAAACGTCGAAAACAATGTTAAGGATGCCAAACGCGAACTTTCCTTTCTACAATCAAAATCCGAAACGATCCCGATCTTTAAAGATTTGAAAACGATTGACGAAATGGTCAATGCCTACAATGCCCGACTGCAAAAAGTCCCTGAGCAAACAGGCCAAATGACACCGAAGCAACGGGATGATCTCGTCAAATTTAATGATACGCCAGCCTTACAAGCGCTTGAGCGTTTGGTGCGTTTATCCAATGTCCTTCTCCAAACACGACGGTCGGACAGTCAAGAAAGCCTCAGGACGATTTTTAATGCGATCCATTACGCGATGGTGTTCAGTGGTTTACTGCTGCTAGTTGGCATCGTCCTGATTTATTTTATGATCAGGTTTGATCGTACGAACAACATCATGAAAGCGGCAATAGAGCAGGTAAATGTACTGATTGATGAATCCCCGGATGGCATTTTGACTGTCGACGCGCACGGCGACATTAAACGCTGCAATCATCAGGCTACGAGAATCTTTGAATACACTCAAACGGAACTGCTCACCATGAATGTCGATCAGTTGGTACCTGCGGATATCGCTGAAAAACACAAGCAGAACCGGCATATCTATAGCAAAAAACCGACACGACGGGCAATGGGGATCGGCCTAGATTTAAATGCGATCACCAAAGGCGGAAGATCTAAAGCCGTTGAAATCTCTTTGAGCAATGTTGAATTGCCTGAGGGCAAGTGCACGATTGCCTCCATCCGAGATGTCTCAATGCAGCGGGCCATTGATCGGGCGCTCATTGCCGCGCAAATCGAAGCCAACCACGCTATCGAAGCCAACAAAGCGAAATCCGAATTTATGGCCTGTATGAGTCATGAATTGAGAACACCGCTCAATGCAGTGATCGGTTTTGCGGAACTACTGGAACTCAGCACCGACAAGAACATGGATCAGGGAAAAATCCTTTCCTATGCCAACAGTATTGGAATGGCTGGGCGCAGTCTACTGAGTTTGATTAACGATATTCTCGATTTTGCCAAAATTGAAGCTGGCAAATTCCAAATGTCTGAAACCGTCTTTTCACTGGCAGAAGAAATACACAATGCCTATTTGGCTTTTGAAGCGAAGGCCAAGAAAAACAATATCCGGTTTACTGAAAGCCTGTCCAATTTGGACTACTTCGTGGAAGGTGACGCTTTGCGCATGAGCCAAGTGCTTAACAATCTTCTCGATAATGCCCTCAAATTCAGCCAAAACGGAAATGTTGAAATCAGCGCACGCGTTGACCAGCTTCCCGACAACAAAATTCATCTGAAAGTGCAGGTTTCGGACGATGGGATTGGCATTCCAACCGAACGCGTAAAACGTATTTTTGAGCCCTTCGTCCAAACCGACAGCACAATTGCCCGTGAGTTTGGCGGTACCGGCCTCGGGCTCTCCATCTCCCGAACCCTTGCCCGGTTGATGGACGGCGACGTGACGGTGGAAAGCACTGAAAATGTGGGCAGCGTCTTTACGGCGTCTTTTATATTTACAGATAAAACGGAAACACATCATGCGTCTACATGCCTACCTGCTAATGCTCAAACAACTGCTGATTACAGCCTGTCCGTACTGGCCGTCGATGATGTGGAGAGCAACCTGGATATCATCGAAAGCATGCTTGATGGTTTTGGATGCGTTGTCCACAAAGCACGCAATGGGCAGGAAGCCATCGACTGGATGGGCAGCCATCAGCCGGATTTAATATTGATGGATTTACACATGCCCGTCCTGGACGGAATTAAGGCGGCCCGGAGCATTCAAAGCACTTCCGACGACCCGAAACAAAATGTGCCCATCTTTGCCTGGACGGCGGATGTAACGAGCCAGGAATCCCTGGCAGAATCGAATGTTCAGTGGGCTGGTACCCTTATCAAACCCACAACCCGGGATTCTTTGGTTATGGCCTTGGATTCCGTTGCCAAATAAAGCACGGCGTTCGCTATGACGTTTGCGGAAAGAAAACTTTGGCTCTCCATGCGCACATTTAACACGCTGTAATATTTCAGTCACATGCCAACAACATGCAAATAGTAAATCACTATAAAGGGCGAAATGCCCCTGCCACCCAGAACGTGTCGTGAGTAAGTGACTTGCTGCTTTTTTTAGATCCATCGACAGATCCCAGTTTGGCCATATCGGGTTCATATAAACCCGGTCAGGTCATTGTCTCCTACATTGTTGCAGGATTGGCCTCCTATGCCGGGCTGTTAATGAGCGAGCGTGTTGGCAGTTCGGATAGCGTCTTTATCCGCTGGCTGTGGCTGGGAACCGGCGCATTCACCATGGGAATTGGCATCTGGGCGATGCATTTTCTCGGGATGCTGGCTTTTGTTCTGCCAATCCCCGTCACCTATGATATGTCGATCACCGTTTTCTCGGCAATTCCCGCCATGCTGGCAAGCGCAGCCGCCTTATTTGTGATCAGTAGCAACCGCCATGGTTGGCAACAAAAGACGCTGGCTGGAACCATTCTGGGGGTTGGTATCGGTGTAATGCATTTCAGCGGCATGTCCGCCATGCACTTGAATGCCGTTGTTCAATATGACGTCAAACTCTTCAGCCTCTCCATTCTGGTCGCCGCAGGACTGGGAATAGCCGCGCTCTTTGCCCAGGATGTTGAGCAGGGAATGCTTGGCTTCAAAAAAAGCTGGGGCCGTTTTGTCTCTGCCGTGCTCATGGGGCTGGCCATCACCTCCATGCATTATACAGCCATGAGCGCCACCTATTGTTTTCCCGCTCCTGAAATTAACGCCAGCGATGTTGAGCTGAACCCCTTTTGGTTAAGTGTCGCGGTAACCGTAATCACAGTCCTGATCATCCTGCTGGCGATCGCGGCAACGGTGGTGGACCAACGTTTGCAGTCGGCCTCTCAGCTTGTCGGCATCACCCACCGTCGACTCGTCGAAGCAATTGAGAGCATTTCAGATGGATTTTTCCTGCTCGATAAAGACGGAAACCTTGTTGTCTGCAATGATCGTTACAAGGATTACTCGCACGAAATCGCGGACTTGATTACCCCAGGAGTCCCATTCAAGGATTTACTGCGCGCCAGTGTCTACCGGGGTCGATATCCGGCAGCGATTGGCCGGGAAGAAGAATTCATCAAAAACCGTCTTGAACAAATGAAAAGCTCAACTCTTGAGACGGAACAGCAATTGGCCGACGGGCGCTGGATACTGATCAGGGACTATCACACGAAAAACAATGAAACTGTCTGCATCCGCACGGATATCACACAGCTTAAAACCCGCGAAGCCGAACTGATTATCGCCAAGGAAAAAGCCGAGCTTTCCGACAGAACGAAGTCCGAGTTCCTGGCCCATATGAGCCATGAACTGCGCACCCCCTTAAATTCCATTATTGGGTATTCCCAGATGATCACAGAGCAGATCTATGGGGCAATCAGCCAGTCTAAATATACGGAATATGCGATGGACATCCACAATTCCGGACGGCACCTCCTGAACCTGATCAACGATATTCTCGATCTTTCGAAAATTGAAGCGGGGGAACACATACTCAGCGAAAGCGATTTAGACATAGGGGAATTGCTGAGCGATTGCGTTCGGATGGTCCGCGGTAAAAAGGAAGCTGCAACGATTTCGATCAATTTCCATCCGGGCGATATCCCATTGAACATATATGCCGATGAAAGGCTGATTAAACAGATCATCCTCAATCTTCTGTCAAACGCGGTTAAATACAACGTCAAAAACGGCATCGTTGATCTATCGGCAATCCTTGATTTAGATCGTTCCCTTCTGATCAAAATCGCTGACACGGGTATTGGCATCGCCGAACACGACATCGCCAAGGTTCTAGAGCCTTTCGGTCAGGCCCGCCTCGACGCCCATAAGGCCCATGAAGGCACCGGTCTTGGGTTGTCGCTGTCCAAACAGCTGACCGAACTGCATGGTGGTTTATTGTCTCTGGAGAGTGTTCCGGGAAAAGGCACCACGGCTTCCATCAAGTTTCCGCCGGAACGCACGCGCAACGCATTGGTCATGCATTGATCCATTTGGGCCAGACCTTACGCCCTTTTCCCCCAGCGCGACTCCGGTATCACACGTTTACGATCACTATTGCTGGAATTGAAGATAACGACCATCCCGCCAATCCGATAACAGATCCCGATAGTGTGGCGACAGGAAATTACCCGATTGGCCAGTGGCAATCATGAATTGTGATTTGGACAAATCGGACAAATCATAAAGGGCACGAAATCCGGGGCCATGGATATGTGCGAACGGTTCTTTTGGGTTATTGACCCGGCTCGCACCCCGGTTCACCGTATAATCACTACCGCTGTTGGCGAGTGCGAGGTCTGTAAGACGGTTCAGAAGCGGGATATGTTTGAAAATACTGTGGCGGAAGGTCGCTTGGTGGGCGTCCCCCCAGCGCCATGCCGACATATCAGTTCCGTATTGTTCCGACAGAAGCGTGTGGGTTTTGCCCAGGCTTTCCGATACGGCGCTGGCACAGGTCTCAAGGGGTGCCGTCTCTCTGTTGTTACACCAGACGGGATCAATTCGCAGCACGGACAAAACAAAACGCGGGCGCAAAGCGATCAGATCATCCGCCAAACGCCCCAGATCGTCCCGATACAGCGTTTCATTCAGGCTGCGCAGCCAATAGGAGAAAATCAGCGGTTCCGGCCGGCCCCGGTCCATGTCGCCATCCCAGCCCGCCAGTAAAGCCAGTGCCTGGCTTTCCCGATCATTCTGCGGTTTGGCAAGAGCCAGTAGGGCAGGGACCATTTCCCGCGCCATCAGGGAAACCGTATCGAGCTGAATGGACGCCATGTCATCAGTCTCCAACTGAGCCGCATCGTCCAATCGTTGCTCAATGCGTTGTGCCCGGTAAGGCGCCGCCCAGTCTCTCGAAATAAACGGTTTTTGCGCGATATTGCCCACAGGATTGTTGGCGTTGAGAATCAGGTCGCCTGACGGGTTGAAAACCGAAGGCAATTGATCAAAGGGTACGCGGCCATGCCACGCGCCAGCGCCGGTTTGCCCCTGCGTTGGCAAGCTGCCATCGCCCGATGCCCGCACGGGGATATCGCCCGCCACCTGCATTCCGATGTTGCCTTGGGTGTCCGCAAAACCAACATTCAGCACAGGCGTACGGAGATAGGTAAGAGCATGGCGAAAACCCGGCCAGTCCGTCGCCCGATTGAGCAGATAAAGAGCGTTGGCAGTCTGATCGCCCGGTTTCAGATACATGGCGTTCAAGGAGATGACCGACGCGTCGCCGGACACATCTGTCAGGTCCGTCCGCAAATCCGAAATGACCGGGCCATGCCCACTGGAACGCACCCGGAAGGTTTGCGCCGCCGCGTCTTTTATCCGGATGGTTTCCTCACGCACGGTGAACGGTGCGATTCCTACCGGTCTTTGATAGTGATCCGTCTGGCCTTCCACCAATCGCTCAACCACCAGGTCTTCCGTATCTGCCTGTGTGGATGTGATGCCCCAGGCCAACTGGCCATTGTGGCCGAGAATATGGAAGGGCATGCCGGGCACGGTTGCGCCGCTGACCCGCAGCGTTGGCGTCTTGATTTCTGCCAGATACCACATGATTGGTGCCGCAAACCCCAGATGCGGGTCATTAGCCAGCAGCGGCGCACCGGTTTGCGTACGTTCGCCGCCGACAATCCACTGGTTGGAAGCGCCCTCCGGTAAGCCCACAGGCCATGGCGACAGGTTTTCCAGACGTGCCATCAAATGGGCCAGAGCGGATTGGGCTGATGCTGTGACCTGGTTGGGATAATCAGGCCAAAAGGCGTTCATGCGGTCCATACCGATACGCCCGGCAAGGCGGTTACGCAGGATTTCCTTGTGAAAGTTGCCGGACAGGCGGGTCGCCATGATTTTTGACCAGACCAGTGAATCTGCAGGCCTCCAGGGTTCGGGCACATAACGAAAGACTGCAAACTCAATGGCGCCCAAACCCGTTTTGTTTTGCAACCAGTGATTAACGCCTTTGCTGTAAGCGGCCAAAGCGTTTTGAACAGGCTTTGGCAGGGTTTGTGCCTGCTGTTCAGCCAGCCGGTAAAGCCCCAGGGTGCGCATCCATTTGTCCGCCGCCACGGTCTTTTCACCGAGGATTTCCGAAAGCCGCCCGGCGCCGAACCGGCGGGTCAGTTCCATTTGCCAAAACCGGTCCTCGGCATGCACGAACCCCAAAGCAAAATAGGCGTCGTCATCGGTTTGGGCTCGTATAGTTGGGATGGCAGCCGCATCTCTGTGAATTTCGACCGGACCCGCAAGGTCAGGTGACATTAGGGATGTTGGATGGCTGGGCAGGGAGGTCGACAACCATCCACCAATTCCGATTAACGCCAGGACCAGCAGGGTGGAAAGCCCGATTAGCGCCTTTTTGAATTTTTGCATCGACAATCCGTATCCCGTCTCTCAGCAGATTTGCACACGCCGAATTGATCACTTATAAGCTTGGCGGTGTATTGTTACGCCTTTGTCATTTCATTCAAGCTCCATCGATATAGGAATACCGTTTATGAGTACTGGTCCGCTTCAAGGTCTTCGCGTTTTTGATCTCACCCGCATTTTGGCTGGCCCCAGTTGTACCCAGATACTGGGGGATTTGGGTGCCGATATCATCAAGATTGAGCGCCCGGGCGCCGGCGATGATACCCGCCGCTTCGCACCGCCATTCCTACAGGATGATCAGGGCCGCGAAACCCAGGAAAGCGCCTATTTCGCCAGCACCAACCGCAACAAGCGCTCGATCACCCTGGACCTCACTCAAGCCAAAGGGCAGGCCGTTGCCCGCAAGCTGATCGCAAAATCCGATGTCTTTACGGAAAACTTCAAGACCGGCGGTTTGAGTAAATACGGCCTCGGTTATGAACAGCTCAAGGATGAGTTTCCGGGCCTCGTCTATTGCTCGATTACCGGCTTTGGCCAGACAGGACCTTACGCAGAGCGGCCGGGCTATGATTTGCTGATCCAGGGTATGGGCGGTTTCATGAGCGTCACCGGGGACCCGGATGGCGACCCACAGAAAGCCGGCATCCCCATTTCCGACCTGATGGCCGGTATGTATGCCGCCGTCGCCATTAACGCCGCCCTCCGGCACCGTGAAGTCACCGGACAGGGGCAGTTGCTCGATATCGGCATGCTCGATACGACCACCGCCATGCTGTCGATCATGGGCGCCAATTACCTTTCAACCGGAAAGGTTCCGCCACGGCTGGGCAACTCACACCCGAATATCGTACCCTACCAGTCGTTCCCGACCGCCGACGGCGATATCGTGCTGGCTGTCGGTAACGATGAGCAATTCGTGCGGTTTTGCGAGTTCGCCGACTGTATGGAACTGACCACTGACGAGCGCTATGCGACCAACGGGGCACGGGTCAGCAACCGCGCCGACATCGTCCCCATCATCCGTGAAATCATCAAGAAAAAACCGTCCAGCCATTGGCTGGAAGGACTTGAGAAGCGTAGCGTCAGTTGCGGGCCGATCAACCGCCTGGACGAGGTCTTCGCCAACGAGCAGGTGCAGGCCCGCGGCATGCAAATCCAGATGCCCCATCCAGCGACCGGTGAGCGCCCCGTCGATCTGATCTCAAGCCCCATACGGATGACAGAAACACCGGCAACCTATCGTCATTCGCCGCCACTGCTGGGTCAGCATACGGATGAAGTCCTGCGCGAAATCGGCGAGTACAGCGATGCCGAAATCGCCGATCTGCGGGCAGAAGGGATCGTATGACGAATATGCGTGAAGGCAGCTTTCAGGCTGAGGGGGCATTTGGCTCCTGTCGGGTTGCCTTTACGGACTGGGGCGATGTTGGCAACCCGAACATCGCAGTTTGCGTTCATGGATTAACACGCAATTCCAGGGACTTCGACGAACTGGCGAAAGCATTATCTGAAGACTACCGGGTGATCTGCCCGGACATGCCGGGGCGTGGCGAAAGCGACAACCTCGCCAACCCTGAGGACTATACCAACGTCACCTATGCCACCCTGATGGCCGATTTTCTGACCAGTCTGCCAAGCCCGAAAGTTGACTGGGTCGGCACCTCCATGGGCGGCCTCATTGGTATCCTGCTCGCTGCCATGCCGGAAAGCCCGATCCGGCGTATGGTGATCAACGATGTTGGCCCTGAAATCCCGAAAACGGCCCTCATGCGCATCGCGCTTTATCTTGGCATGAGCCACACTTTCGCAACGCAGGGCGAGGCGGAACGGCATTTACGTGAGATTTATGCCCCCTTTGGGGTGCTCAGCGACGCGCAATGGGCCCATATGATCACCTATGGCACTTATCAGGATCAGGCAAACCGCTGGCATCTAAAGTACGATCCGGCAATTTCCGTATCCCTGAAGGATATCCTGTTCAAGAAAATCGACCTCTGGGATATCTGGGATGCCATTCACTGCCCCTGTCTGCTCTTGCGGGGCGAAAACTCTGATATTCTGCCCCGGAAAACCGCCAACAAGATGCTTAAACGGGGCCCTGAAACACATCTCGTTGAATTTGCCGGCATTGGTCATGCCCCATCATTAATGGTCAAAGACCAGATCGATACCGTTCAGGACTGGCTTTCCAAGGCGCATTAAGCCTGCAACTTCAGAGCTTTTGGGCGAGGCTCTCTCCTTGGAATTCATAGCGATTAACATGAATTTCAATCAAATCCGTAAATATTTGTACCAAATTCAACGATTTCAATTATATAGTGGTTTTTGTGAGAGCCCTATTTCTGATTATGCGGTCACTTTAAACGAGGTTTTTTATGTCTAACGCCTTAGCAACAACAGACCAGCACGACCTGACGGCAACCCATCCGGGTGAGCATTTGCAGGATTTTGTCACCTTTTTTGTCGGTCATCAGATGTTTGGCATTCCGGTACTGAACGTTCAGGATATCCTGACGCCGGACAAGATTGCCTCCATTCCGCTGGCGCCACCGGAAGTCCGCGGCTCCATCAACCTGCGGGGACGGATTGTCACTGTGATTGATGTCCGTGTGCGTCTTGGCCTTAAATCAGTGGGTGAGAAAAAAGACGGCAAGGTTGGCGGTATGGGCGTTACCGTTGAACAGGATCACGAGCTTTACACCCTGCTGGTCGACCGCATTGGTGATGTGGTTGCCATGTCCGACGAATTGTTCGAAAAGAACCCCGGCACACTTGATCCCAAGTGGCGTGAATTCTCGGAAGGCGTTTACCGCCTCGACGGCAACCTCATGGTCATCCTGGATATCGAGCGCATGCTCAATATCGCCCGCGTCCAGCTGGTTTAAGAAACAGACTCAGCCCGATTTCAGTATTGATGCGGCATCGCGCGCGGCATAGGTCAAAATGCCGTCAGCCCCGGCGCGCTTGAAGCCGGTCAGCATTTCCATCATCGCCGTTGGATAGTCGAGCCAGCCGTTCTGGGCGGCGGCGCGTAACATGGCGTATTCACCGCTGACGTTATAGACAAAGGTCGGCACGCCAAACTCATCCTTGACCCGGCGCACGATGTCCATATAGGGCAGGCCCGGCTTGACCATCACCATGTCGGCCCCCTCAGAGATATCCAGCGCCACTTCGCGGATTGCCTCATCCGTGTTTCCGGGGTCCATCTGGTAGGTCTTCTTGTCGCCGGAAAGCGCACCGCCGGAACCGACGGCATCGCGGAAGGGGCCATAAAAGGCCGAGGCGTATTTCGCCGCATAGGCCATGATCGTTACATGATGATAGCCGTTATCATCCAGCGTCTTGCGGATAGCGGCAACGCGCCCATCCATCATGTCGGAAGGCGCAATCACATCGCAGCCAGCTTCCGCCTGAACGAGGGATTGCTGGCAGAGGACCTCCACCGTCTCATCGTTGAGGATTTCGCCATCCTCAACAATTCCGTCATGTCCATCCGAATTGTAGGGGTCCAGCGCCACATCACAGAGAATGCCCATGTTCGACACATGTTTTTTGATCTCGCGCACACCTCGGCAGACCAGATTGTCCGGGTTGAGCGCTTCCCGGCCATCCGGGGTTTTCAGGTCATCCTCCGTATAAGGGAAGACGGCGACCGCCGGAATGCCCAGTTCCTGCGCCTTACCGACTTCTTCCGCCAGCAGATCCACACTCAATCGTTCAACGCCCGGCATGGAATGCACCGGCTCGCGCTTACCGGTACCTTCCACCACAAATACAGGCCAGATCAGATCATCAGCCGTTAACTGGTTTTCCCGCACCAGCCGCCGGAGCCAGTTCGCAGAGCGGTTGCGCCGCATGCGGGTTGCGGGGAAGGCGGGGGTAACGGGAAAACCGGGCATTTATTTAGGCCTTATCGAGTGCTTGGCTGAGGTCGGCCAGTATATCGTCAATATGCTCGATGCCAATCGACAAACGCACATACCCCGGTGTGACACCCGATGCCAGTTGATCGGCTTCCGACAACTGCGAATGCGTGGTCGAGGCCGGGTGGATGGCGAGGCTGCGCGCATCACCGATATTGGCCACATGATACAACAACTCAAGTGCATCGATGAACGTCTTGCCCGACGCCTTGCCGCCCGCCAGCTCAAAGCCCAGCAAACCGCCATAACCGCCGTTCAGGTGCGTATCGGCGTTTTTACGGGTCGTGCCGTCCTGCAGACCGGGATAAATCACGTTGGTGACTTTCGCATGGCTTTTCAGAAACTCTGCAACCTTGGCCGCATTCTCGCAATGGGCGCGCATACGGAGCGGCAGGGTTTCCATGCCTTGAATGAACTGAAAGGCGTTCATCGGGCTCATGGCGCTGCCCATATCGCGCAGCAGAATCACCCGCATACGCAGGATAAAGGCAATGGGGCCAAGCGGTTTAACGGCTTCCGTCCAGACAGCGCCGTGATAGCTGGGGTCCGGCTGGTTCAGCGTCGGGAAGCGGTCGCCTCCGGCTTCCCAGTCAAAGTTGCCGCCATCAACCACAACACCGCCGATCGACGTGCCGTGGCCACCGACGTATTTGGTGGTCGAATACATGACAATCGCCGCGCCATGCTCAAGCGGCTTACAGAGAACCGGCGCCGCCGTGTTATCCATAATCAGCGGCACGCCCAGTTCACGACCAATATCGGCCACCTGCTTGATGGGGAAGACATTGAGCTTCGGGTTGGGCAGGGTTTCGGCATAATAACAGCGGGTTTTGTCATCCGTCAGTTTGCGAAAGTTCTCCGGGTCGGATGGATCGGCGAAGCGGCATTCAATGCCCAGATCCTTGAGCGTATTGGCGAACAAATTCCAGGTGCCGCCATAGATGTCGGTTGAGCAGACGAAGTTGTCGCCGGCCTTGCAGAGGTTCAAAATACAGAAATTGGATGCCGCCTGACCGGAGGATACGGCTAGCGCCGCAACGCCGCCCTCCAGCGCCGCCATGCGCTGCTCAAGCACATCGCAGGTCGGATTCATGATCCGCGAATAGATGTTGCCGAGCTCCTTGAGCGCAAACAGGTTTTCCGCATGGTCGGTGCTGTCAAACTGATAAGACGTGGTCTGGTGGATCGGCACGGCCACCGCATTCGACGCCGCATCCTTGCGGTATCCGGCATGCAGTACAAGGGTTTCAGGGTGTTTGGACTGGGTCATCGCAAAGGCCTCCTGTGAGAGTTCGAAAGGTTCCACCGGGAACCGCCTGCCGCTTCAAATGGCGGCATAAAAAGACCCCGCTAAAATCCACGAACGGGCAGGGATGTCAATGGTTTGTGGGTGCGCCATACCTCTAAAATATTCCTTCCCACCGTGTGGGAGAATGTTAGGAAGGGGGTCGATTCCGGAAAACTGATGCCCCGATCCTCCCGCCGCCCAATCACCCCCACCTCAATCCTCCCCCCTAAAGGAGCAGATTCATTTGGAATATGTCGCTTTGTCCTACGTATCCATGGTGGTAATGTTTAGGGATGGTTGATGAAACTCAAGAGCCAGAAATTTTTACACAGGAATTTCTTCTCGACCTTGCACGGCAGGGCAAGGATGCCTGGAACGAATGGGCGAGGGCTCATCCAAATGTCGAGGTTGATTTCACAGGCTGTGACTTCACTAATAACCCGATTTCCTTTGCAGGGTTTAATTTCCTGGGCGGCGTAATATTTGATAACGCCAAATTCATAAACGCAAATTTCAGTGAGGCTTTATTCTTTGGTCTAAAAGCTAGTTTTAAAAGTGCCGAATTTTATGGGACGGAGAGTAAAGATAAAATTGAATTTAAAAAAGAATTAAATGATTTTGTCGGTGTTGTTACTGATTTTTCTAACACCAGGTTCGAAAGTAAGAAAGTGTGTTTCAAAGACGCCAAATTTTGTACTGGTGCCGTCAAGTTTAACAATGCGTGCTTCGACAAAGATCGAGTAGGACATGATAGTGAATTAAGTTTTAAGCAGACAAATTTCGGTGGACTTGGAGTCGTTTTTAATCATGCGACTTTTAATAGTGAGGAAACTCTTTTCTGTAAGGCAACGTTTAGTGGACAGCATATTGCTTTTAAATTTGCCACATTTGAAAGTAATAAAAATTCGTTTATGGAGGCCAGATTTCCAAGTCCAGATGTTGATCTAACAAGGATCAATTTCATGGGGGGCGGCGCTTCATTTACATGTGCAGAATTCAATGGAGGTGCCGTTCGATTCACTGGCACTATTTTCAATTGCCCCGTTAGCATGGATAGCGTTAGATTTTATCAAGTGCCAGACTTTCGTCGTACCAATTTTGCGGCACACTTTACTTTTTTTGGCACCAAGTTCCATCTACAGAATGTCCAACACCAGATTTCATTTTTAAAGCTGTTTAAAGAACACCTGAAACCTGGCGACAGCAAAAACGCCGACAGATTCCGACGCCTAAAAGAACTTGCCGTTACGTCCAAGGATCACGACCGCGAACAGTATTTCTTCGCGCAGGAACTCCGCGCCAAACGCTTCCATGAAACAACAGGCTTCGCATTGGTCTGGAGTTATCTTTATGAAGGGCTCAGCGATTTCGGGAGGAGCGTGGGGCTTCCGTTGTTCTGGTTGGTCCTGACGTGGTTTCTGTTTGGCATTACCTATGCGGAACTGTCGGGAAAGCCGGGAATGGGATTCAATGCGCTGGCTTTTTCAGGCGCAACTATGGTTCCGTTTCTAGGAGGTGCAAAAGGTGTTCTTGAAGAAACAAAGACTGTTCTATTCGGTGCAAAGATGGGACCAAAGATTGGCGCTTTGAGTTTAATTGAAGGGGTGCTTTCCGCCGTCTTTTTGTTTTTGACCGGCCTTGCGCTCCGCAACCGTTTTCGTATCTAATCATCAAAATCCGCCACGGAGCCGCCCCATGTCCCCTGAATTCCTACTCACCTCGCTGATTGTCGTCCTCGCGCCGGGGACGGGGGTACTTTATACGCTGGCAACGGGTTTATCGCGGGGCAGGCTGGCGAGTGTGGTGGCGGCCTTTGGCTGTACGCTCGGCATTCTGCCGCATATGGCGGCAGCGATCTTCGGGCTGGCGGCCTTGCTGCACACCAGCGCTGTTGCCTTTCAGATGTTTAAATTCGCCGGTCTTGCCTATCTACTCTATCTGGCGTGGCGCACACTGAAAGACAAAAGCCTGCTAACCGTTGAGACACAACCGGTGACTCGCCATGCCGGTGGGGTCGTTCTCAGGGGCATTCTGGTCAATATTCTCAACCCCAAACTCTCGATCTTTTTCATGGCCTTTCTGCCGCAGTTTGTCGCGGCCGAAAGCGCCCAGCCGATGCTCGAGATGGCCGGGCTCAGCCTGGTCTTCATGGTCATGACTTTTGTTGTATTTGTCGGCTATGGCATCTTCGCCGCCGCCGTGCGCCGCCATGTGATCACCCGGCCTGCCGTCATGATCTGGATGCGGCGCGCCTTCGCCGGGGCCTTTGCCGGGCTGGGAGCCAAGCTGGCTTTTACCGATACATAGACAGTCCCTAACAGCATCGATCTTTCCTGCCACGGCATTTTCCGTTATCTTGTATCTATATAGCGTTCTTCTTGGAACGACTCTCATCATCAATGGCAGGGGCACTTCAGCGCTCCATGTCTTAAAAATCAACACGGAACACAGGGAAATTATAATGGATCTGGATCTTACTGGAAAACGCGCATTGATCACTGGTTCAACCCGCGGCATCGGGCTGGCCAGCGCCGTCGAATTGGCGGAAATGGGCGCCGACGTGATTGTCAACGGCCGCACCCAGGAAAAGGTCGATGAAGCCATCGCCGACGTGAAGTCACGGGTATCGAATGCCAAGGTCACCGGGGTGGCGGCGGATCTCGGTACCGCTGAGGGCTGCAAGGCAGTCATCGCCGCCGTTCCTGCGCTCGATATTCTGGTCAACAACATGGGCATTTATGGCCCCAAACCGTTTGCCGAGATCACCGACGACGACTGGGACGAGATGTATTACGTCAACGTCATGAGCGGGGTCCGTCTATCGCGCCATTATTTCCCGAAAATGCTGGAGCAAAACTGGGGCCGGGTGATTTTCGTCTCCTCGGAATCAGCCATCTTCATTCCCGCCGAAATGGTTCATTACGGGTTTTCAAAAGCCGCCCAACTGGCTGTGGCGCGGGGCATGGCGGAACTGACCGTCGGCACCAACGTGACCGTCAATTCGGTTTTGCCGGGGCCGACCTGGGTCGAAATGGCGCCGACGCGTCTCGGCGAGCGGGCCGAACAAATGGGCACCACGGTTGATGCGCTGGTCAAGGCGACCTTCGACACACGCCGCCCGTCCTCCTTGCTGCAACGCTACGCGACACCGGAAGAGGTTGCCAACATGATCGCCTATGTCTGCAGCCCGTCATCGAGCGCCACCAACGGCGCCTCGCTCAGGGTCGATGGCGGGATTGTCAAAACCCCGTACTAGGACAACCGGCCGGATGAACGGGCGGTTTGGGTAGAGGGGCACCCCCTGTAAGTTCCTGAACCGCCCGACACCCCCAATGGTTTCGGCATGCCTTAATTCTCGGCTGTTCCAGTGAAAAACGGTTTTCAAATTTCCCCATAGAGCCCAAAATAGAAAAAACATGGGCGAACAGGGAGACAAAACGATGACGATTGGCATTTGCGGAACGGGACGTATGGGTGCGGCCATGGCCGAGCGTCTGCTGGGGGAGGGTCGTGCCGTTGAGGTCTGGAACCGGACAGCGGAGCGCGCCGCCGAACTGGTTAAAATGGGTGCTACGCAAGCTCCCACACCGGCCATTCTTATGGACAATTGCGACATCGTTATCGCCATGCTGTTTGACGGAGCCGCACAGATGGCGGTCTACAAGGGGCCGGACGGCCTGCTGGCCTCGGTCACCAAGGACACCCTGATCGTCGATATGAGCACGATGATGCCGGAAGTCTCTCAGGCTTTGGCGAAGCTGGTGGATGACGCCGGTTTTGATTTTCTCGAATGCCCGGTCGGCGGCACGGTAGCACCCGCCAAGGCTGGCAAGCTGCTGGGCATGGCGGGGGGACAGGCCGGGGTTTACGAGCGCGCCCAGCCCGTTCTCGCGCAATTGTGCCGACGCGTCGAACATGTGGGCCCAGTGGGCTGCGGCGCGGCTATGAAACTCGCGGTCAACCTGCCGCTGGCAACTTATTGGGAAGCCCTTGGTGAGGCCCTGTCACTGGCTGTCGCCGGTGGTGTCGATGCCGAACTGGCAGGCAGCATGATGGCCGATTCATCGGGTGCCATCGGTGTCGCCGGACCGCGCATCCCGATGATCATTGACGCCATGGCGGCACAACCCTCAGCCCCCGGCACCTTCGATATTGCCGGCATGAGCAAAGACCTGGCCTTCATGTGCCAGTATGCCGAAAAGAACGGCTTTGATACACCCCTGGCGAACGCCGCACGCACCGCCTACAACGCCGCTTCAGGCGAGGGATGGGCCAATAACGATGCGGCCGTCATGGCGGCCTGGCGGTTTCGGAAAAACACCGGGAAATAAAACGCATTATCCAACTCTATTGACCTGCCAACGGGACAAACAGCGGCGGTTTTGTTTGGCTAGGGCTGGGTACTGGATTCAACGACAGCGGCTTGCAGACTGGCCAGCATCTGGTCATGATAATCGAGCAGGGCAATCAGTTCCTTTTGCACATTCTCACGATTTTCGGCCTGCTTTTTCATTTTTTGGTTTGGCTCATCCGCTGCCTTGTAATCATCCGTCTCTTCAACTTTATAGCTCTTTGTGCTCTTTCCTTCAGCGATCAACTTGTGCTCTTTTTCAGCCATTTCCGTAATATCATTGATTTGCCGTTCAATGGCCCTCGACAGCACGGCAACATCAATACCGGCCGCATTTTGCCCGCCGGGACCGACCTTGCCTTTCATCATCCGGCTGGCCAGCGACAAAGCTGAGGAAACCCCTGATGACGCGCCCCCCGTAGCAGATTGTGCGGCAAGTTTGGCTGTCGCCGTAACGGCAGCCTCTGTCAATTTTGAATAGCCTTCCAACAGTTCCGTTGGGTCATTCTTAAAATTCTTCAGGTTCCAGTTACCAATGGAATCCTTGATGAAAGCCATGTTGACGTCACCCTGACCGCTGGCATAAACGGTATTGATGTTTGACCAGTTGTGGTCGGCATAAAGCGATTCAACAATGCGGGCCCGGTCAGTGCTTTCCTCTGTACCCAGGTTCCAGACCGGGCGCGACAAGATTTCCTCGGTTGTCGCAATACCACTGGAGCGGTTATAGGTCGCCAGATTGTGAAACTCCGTCGGATTGACCTCCCGCAGGTATACACTCAAGGGCAAAACCCGTGCTAATTGGTTGTCGCATTTGTATTTCTGCTCGGTCTTATTAAAAGGACATTGTTTGAGGATGGTATCGGCGCGTGACGCAATCTGGTTGCCCAACTCCGCCGCCATATTGGTAAAGCCGGTCATCATGGCCCGTACGGGACGGCCGGGCGCTTCTGCAGCCATAGATCCCGACCAGTAAAAGGCCTTGGTTTTCAGACGGGTCCCGATACGCGAGGCCCATTCCATAAAGTCGACAAGCTTATAGGTATTCGCATCATTTTTACTGATCTTTACGCCTAACACCGCCTGTTCCAGATTGAGCAGGGCAGAATCGCTCAAAGTCGCCTTATTAATGTCCGCAAGTCCGCCTTTCACGGCCTCGCGAAATGGCCGGATCATACGTTGCAGGTGATCGATTTCATCATGTAATTGCGCCAGTAGCAGACAATCACGCCCGACAAGAGCCCGCCAGACACTGCCATTTTTGCCTTCCAGGGACGTGCGGTAGTCTGGCCTTCTGCACCAGATGATTTCATTCTCTTTACGTGATCGGACATCGACACCGCGAATCTTTGAGACAGAGCGGGAAGGGATATCCCTGGCACCCTCTGCATTGTTGCCCCGGTAGTGGGGGGAAACGGTGAGCGGGCCGTAGAGGTCTCTTTTCACCTTGGCCGTTATGCTGTCACCCAGATCGATAATGTTTAATTTTAACGCATCTTCTGTGACGTCAATCGCTATAGTGAGGTCATTCTCGGATGCATCAAGCTTGCCCTGAGCCGCCTGTAGTTCTTTCTTTGTTACACCCTCAACCTGATTGTCTGGAAGACGGCTAAGATCAATTCGGGAGAGGTCAGTTGCAGCTGTATTCAAAGTCTTATGAAGGCCCTCAACACCGGATAAGAGGGAGGCCAATGCTGCATTCAGCCCACGACTGTCATTGCTCACGATGCGGGTAATATGCGCAGCCTGAAACAGGATAATTTTGTGGGCATCCATGGCCAGCCCGACACTTTTTTGTGCTTGATCAATATCCGGGTTTGTACTCGTTAACAGGCGGTCTGCCTCATCAAGAGCCTTATCTGCATCATTAAGGTAGCCCTCAATATTCTGGATTTTTGCAATTTCCGCATTCCCCCACACATCAAGGCTTTGATGCGGTAATTCACCGTCGAAAAGATAACCCTGAGTGCTGGCCAAACGCAGAATATCATCATCGAAGGTAGCAAGCGTGGTTTGTGCTTCAATAATAAGCGCAGTCAGTTCACCCCACTGGATTTCCACGTTTTTCGACAGCGGGCCTTTGTACACCTCAACATCAATGCGCATGGAGGCCCCGCCGGAAAAAGCATCGGTAATTTCAGTCACGCCGCACCCGGAAAGGACCAGAGAACCAGCAAGAGCCGTCGCGACAGACAGGCGGGAGTAATTAGGATTTCTCATGGCTGCACTCCCTTCCTGGCTTTGTCTCCTAGGCTTTTGATCGTTTCATCTTCGGCAACGGGCTTTTCCAGCTCGTTTACGGCTTTCGAAACAGTAAGTCGCGCCTTAACCAATTCCAGTAGAGAGTCGCCCGGCGATTGCTGTTCGGCCAGAACGCGAGCTGAAATATCCTTGAGTTGGCCGATCAGTGGGCTGGCGGAGCTGGACATCGCCATAACCAGGCGGTCATCCGGGTCAAATTCGCTGCTGGCCTGCGGGCCGATGACCTGAAAACCGCGTTTCAGATTTTCCCCCGGATTACAGCTTTTGCTATTGGCTCGATTTCCGGAAGCCGCTACCTGCAAGTTCCGCCCGACTTGGGAGAGCGCCAAAGCCATCTTATTGAGAGGCAAAAATTCTTCTTTTGGTATGTATTTATCATCGTTAGTTCCAAGAACTTTTTCACTATCGGAAAAATAATCAGCAAGTTCATCTAAGAGATCACCGGCATTCGCAAGGTTGGCACCCGCCTTTGACAAATACAAAGAACTTGATTCTGGCTCTTTCACCATTGCTTTCAGCGACGAGCCTGCATCTTTTATTTTCAACTCCGCATCCTTAACGGATTTTTTAAATTTGTTCGCCGCATCCGTTTTGACGCTTTCGCCCTCTAACGATAGTTTATCAAAGGTGATTGTCAGAAGTTCATCGCCAGCCTCGGTAAAGCCTTTACTGTTATCCATACCGGACTCCATGCCCTTAAACGCGTTTCCGGCCTTTTTTAATTTCGTAGCTGCATCGTTAAGGTTTACAGTTAGAGTAATATTCTTGCTATCAGTCAGGGTCGCTACAATGGGGAGTGGGTCAGGAGTTACAACCGCCACTTCTCCCAAATTGCTCCCTGCCAGACGTAAGGGTTTTGTATTATCAACGCTCGGAGCTGGTAATTTTTCCACAATGGTTACCGGCAGACACGCGTTGCTGGCGGCAAGAGCCGTGAGGCGGGTATTGTAAGCGTTAATCAGGGTAGCGTTCGCCGCCTGATCGCTACTGAACGCTTTTATTTTACCAGCCAAACGCTCCATTTCCTCTTCAACAGCCGCGCAGTTGGCATTGCGTTCCGTTTGCTCGCGTGACTGAAAATGGAAGCGCCCATTCTTTTCATCAAAAGCCACGGCGGCGCCCAGCGGATCAATCTCATAACTTTTCAGTGTCCCCGATTCAAAATGAACTTTTGTGAACAGGGCATTGGCCTTGCCCGTCATACGGAAGCGATAGAGGGAATCGCTTTTGATGTGGTAGGGGTCATCCTTGGCCCGCGACGGATGGGAACAATAATCATAAACCCGATAGAAATAGGTGACACGAAAGCGCACATCGTCATCCTCATGACGGGGTTCCGTACCGGACCTCACACCCATACTTTTCGGCAGCGCACAGGCCGTCAGCAATCCAAGCAGGGCGAGAGCAAAAAGGAATGAAGTTACTTGTGAAAAGGAACAGACATTCCTTTTCCTCAAATGAGAAACGCTCATATTTTCCCCCAAGAAAACAACTCAATTTGATATTTTGCGTTCGTATTTTTAGAAATTCAGTTTTATGGACTGACGTTAACATAATATGATCACCACCGGAAGATGTTTTGTAATTAGCCCCTAAAATCTCCCGGAAGGGTATTGTGCCGTTTATTGCACGTCTGTTCTCGTAAAAGTGGCTTGTAGTGGCATTGGGGTTTATCGATAGGAACGTAAACGCAAATTATACTTGCAAATATTCTTCCATAGGTTGTCTGCAATGATGCAGCAAAACTTATTCCCTACAAACCGGTCATTAATTCATACGGCAACAAATTTTGCAGTCTCGAAATCCCTGTCGTAGGTCAAGAGATGATTATAGGACTTGGTCTGACCAAACTTATCTTCCACAACCACCCGCATTTCAAACAATCCCCACGTCCATATGACAAGCTGGCAATTGGGGTTTGACGGTGTGCGCTGGACCTTGCGAACGTTATTGCGGAACGTTTCATGTAGATGGTAGGTGACGCTTTTCACATAGGGAAGATCACTGCCCTCCACATAAAGAAAAACCCGGTATGCAGGCTGTTTGGTCCCCTGACGCATCTTCGCTGTCCGGTCACTCGCGTAGGGTGATATAATACTATCGCATATTTTTAAATCATCGTGCTTGAGCATTACACGTCATTTCCAGACCTAAAGGGACGACATTCATGTCAGACAACCCATTTCCGTTTATTTAGCTTTTTAAAAAATAAATTCAATCCTGATCGGTATTCCCTGAGGTCACACTTGGCGCTTTGGGAACGCGGATTTCGGTGTTAACGGGCCCATCATCGTCCGGGGTGCTTGTTTGCTCCACTTCCCCGCCGCTCTCGCCACCGGGAGCCTGATTTGCATAACCGGCCTTGGCTGCGGACTCGCCAAAGTAATAGCCGATAATGGCGCCGATAATTCCTCCCAATGTGGATGTCACCGCCTGCAAACCATCGCTAATCTCGCTGATGGTATCGGCAAAAATCAGCGTATACCCCAAAGCCAGGGCGAACATCAGAATGATGACCAAGGCTAAAAGATGGCGAAAGTCATCAATGACCTTAACCATCAAATCGGCAATTACGTGTCGAATGCCGTTATTTGTTTCGTAGGATATACCTGTCTTTTGATCTGTTGGATGGGAGAAGCGGCCAAATTTGAAGATCCAGGCCAGCCATTGAATCATCAAAATCATAACCAGCGCGCTCATCAGGATCAGTTTTACAGCCTCGCCGTTTTCCGCCAGATAACCCATGAAGGTGTCCAGCATGCCATGCTCGACCAGTTCCTTCTCGATTGTTTCCATATTATCGGCCATTTGGGCCTCCATCTCTCTGAAACTGCTCTCTTGACGTCCGGGGTCATGCAAAACGGTCCGCATAGCCGCACATCATCCGTCGCAAGAAAGACACCACCACCATTAGCGTAATTTTTATGGCAATTAATTTCAATAATTGAATTCGATTGCCTACTTTTAGATTGCTTAATCGATAGCCAACCCAGACTTTTACTTATACATTTGAAAATAGTTCAATTTGTCACCTCAAAATCAACGAGCCCCCATGCCACCAAGCGTTACCCCCCTTTACAGTGCCGAAGAAATTGCCACGCGAATTGACGCCATGGCTCAGGAAATCGCCGGGCAGGTATCTGGGAGTTTAACGGTGATTGGCGTGCTCAAGGGCTGTTTTGTGTTTCTCGCCGACCTGGTGCGTGCGCTGGACCGGGCCGGGCTGCCATGCCATGTGGAGTTTGTGCGCCTCAGCAGTTATGGCAACAAACAACACGCGTCGGGCGATGTGGTGCTGATTGGCGGATATCCCGACGTTGAGGGCGACCGCACCATCCTTTTGGTCGACGACATTGTCGATACGGGCAATTCCATCACTTATGCCGCCAATATCCTGAAAGCCGGTGGCACCACCAACATCCTGACCTGTACTTTACTCGACAAACCTTCACGGCGCGAGGTTGAGGCGGTGGTCGATTTTGTCGGCTTCACCATCCCCGATGAATTTGTTGTCGGCTATGGTATTGATTACGCTGAAAATTTCCGCTCGCTGCCTTATCTGGGCATCGTCGCGAAGGAAGAGGGCTGATATTTCAAACCAAACTAACTTACTTGATTGCCTCAAGGCGTATCGCACCACAATATGCTGCAATGATTATATCGCTCTGCTTGGTCGGGTTTTTATAAGATCCTTTGGCTTTACCTTCCCTGATCAGCTTTCTTGCCTCAGAAACAGTTTTCCCTTCTAAAAGGCATTGTTCCCAAATTCTTGCGCGTTCCGACGATTTCATTGTCTCATGTTTAAAGCGCTTCGTCCGTTTTATGAAAAGCGCCCCATCAAGCTCGTATTTCTTTCGGAATTCACGCTCTACGGCTTCTCTAGAGGAACCCGCACACTGCACAAGTTCTGCAAAGGGAATATAATCAACACATTCAAAACCTGACATTGAATTTCTCCTTTCTCTCAAGCCCCCACAGAAAAGTCTAAAGGCTGCTTTGTTTCATCCGCCTGAATCTGTTTGTCAAAAACCCGTTTGGCCGCCTGGGTGGCGGCCTGCAATTCGGTGATGATGGAGGCGTTTGGCGTGCCTTCGCTTCTGTTGAGACGTACCGCCACCTCCTGTAGGGCCCGACAGATATCGATGACCGGCGCATAGGTGGTTCGCGGCATGCGCTCTTCAATAGCCGACACCTGGCGGTTCATCTGATCGATCAGGGAATCCACGGCCTCTGTGTCACCCCCCGGAAGACAGGCTTCACTAATACGCTCGGCCAGCCACCAGATGCTGGCGGCGTCGCTGCGGACCTTTTCCTCATCGATCTCTGCACGTGCCGCATGGATACGTGTCAGCAGCAGTTCGCGCGGCGTGCCTTCGGCCATCATCTGTACCGGATTGGGCACCTCAAACAGGCGGCTGCTGTTGGCGCTGATACGCGATTGCAACCGGCGGTCCGGTCCGATGTAGGTAGACGTCACGACAAAAGGTTTACGGCTTGTCGTATAATGCTCAACCCGGCGCCGGATCAGGGCAAAGTCGAGGGGTTTGAGAACAATCGAATCATACCCGGCGTTGATGGCTCTTGTGATGTGGGTCTGATCCGCATCGGCGGCAAGACCGAGGGTCACCGGAAAGGGGTTGTTGCCCCGTTTGTCGAGGCGCAAGTCACGCACCAAGTCGCACATGGCGGCCTGTTCAGACAGGATATCACCAATGATCATGTCGGTCTGTTCCTGATCGACAGCTTCTTCGACCCGCTCCAATTGCCCCGTATCATGAACCGCGGTCAGCCCGGCGCTGCGCAGCATGTCCTTCATAGCAGTGCGGAGCGCCGCATCCGGCTCATAGAGCAAGACCTTGATTTTGGGGTAGGACGCCATGGCCTGATAACTTCCAGATCACATCAACTTCTGGTGATGGTATAGAAGCAACTGCGTTATTTAAAGGTTTTCTGTTGTTTTACAAAAGCGTACGCAAAGCCGTGCGTTGATTTAAGCGGCGCCAGGCAGAAACACCTCCGTGTCGGGACGCCGTAAACGCTGGCCTTTTTGCAGGTTTTTCCCGCCGGTCAGGGCAATTCCCATCTCCAGACTTTCTGCAATACGCCGGGCCCGCTCAACAAAATGAGCGGCGGCAACCGGGGGACATTCCGCTCCGGCGGTTTCCTCAAAAAGCATCAGCCAGCGATCGAAATGCCGGCCGTCAACGGGCAATGGCATATGTTTTTGCATAGGGCGACCATGATAGCGGCCGCTCATCAGAACCACCGATGACCAGAAGGCGAACATCTGCTGCAAATGCGGCTCCCAATCGATAATCCGTTCGGCGAAGATCGGGCCCAGCAGGGAATCCACCTGCACACGACCATAAAACGCCCGCACAAGGCGCTCGATCATCGCTTCATCAATGCCCGTCTGATCGGTGATATCCGCGATAATCTCGTCACGGTTCCGGGTCCGGGGAGGGATTTCAGTCATGGTATTTCCTAATAGGTATTTTAAATACCTATTTAACAGGTCATACTGTGCATCGCCAGACTTTATTACCCGGAGCAACCCATATGCGTCTGACCTCATTTACCGATTTTGGCCTGCGTGCCCTGATGCGTTTGGCCGGACAGCCGGAACGGCTGTTTACGACAGTTGAAATTGCCCGCGAGTTCAATTTGTCTCGCGACCATTTAACCAAGATCATCCGCGAACTCTCGGCAGCCGGTATTGTCATCACCCGGCGCGGCACAGGGGGCGGCTTTCAGTTGGCACGCACACCGGAACAGATATCCATCGGTGAAGTCGTACGCGTTCTGGAAGCGCGTCAAGCGCTGGTGGACTGTTTCCGCGCCGATGGCGGTTGTTGCACACTGCGGGCCGACTGCCGTCTTAAAGGCCGGCTGGCCGCAGCACGCGAAGCTTTCCTGAATGAACTTGACCAAACGCCGCTGGCCGACTGCGCCCATGCCGGATTTTAAGTCCGCGTCATCAGTAATTTGATTCCGGCGAAAGTAAAAAATGCCCCCAAAAGTCCCTGGATCCAGCGCCGTGCCTTGCTATATAGCCTGACCATAGGCGGAGTCGAAAAGACCACGGCATAAGTGTAATGAATGGCAACAGAAAAAGACGTTGTTCCAATCACCACAGAAGCAGCAACCCACCAAGGGGCATCGGCCTTTAACCCCAGAGACATGATGGCGATCCAGGCTAGAGCGGCTTTCGGGTTGGTCATCTGGATGGTCAGGCCCCGCAGGTAGTAACCACGCGGGGTCAGAGTACGCCCAGCCAGGGTTTTTGCCGCTATATCGTGCTGAGCCGCAGCAGCTCGAAAAGATTTATAGGCCAGCCACAACAAATAGAGACCCCCAGCCACCTTGATCACGATAAGTGCCGCCGCATAGGAGGCGAGCAGGGCTGACAGCCCGGTGGCCGTTAACACTCCCCAACAGAACGACCCGCTGGCCACACCCAGCGCCAGCGCCACCCCGGAAGACCGGCTGATACTCATGGAGGTCCCCATAATTGCCAAAATATTGGGCCCTGGGCTCATAATCGAGAGCAAAAAAGCCGCATAGGCCAGTAAAATGCTGGGCAGAAAAAGAGAGAGTTGTTCCATTAAGTTAATCTCCAAATTACATATGTGATACCGGGCTCCAACGGCACTTCCTGTATATATATGCGATCGCCTGCAAGAAATGGTTCGTTACAGATCGAAGTATCTCTAATTGCCCTGTTTATTTTTACCAGACAACCCTTGGTCGATACATTTGATTGCCAACAGTGACCAAAAAGGGCATCAAGAGGCATAGAGAGTCCAGAGAGTCTGAAGGTGGGGGCTGACAGAACTTAACGGGAAAGCGACTTGCTCGATGCCTAAATTAGGAGCCGATATTCGGTGACAGATATCATCCTCGAATCGCTCCGCGCCTTCATTCTTGCGGGTATTGTGTTGTTCCTGTGGCGTGCCGGACAGCACCGCTTTCGGTTTTCCAGAGACGGCTGGAATCTGATCCTATGGGGCTTTGAGTTGCTATTGTTTGGCAGCATTCTCGATATCACTGACAATTTTGAAAGCCTGAACCGTTTTATCCTGATCGGGGATACCCAGGTCGAGGCCATTCTGGAAAAATTCGTCGGCTTTCTGGGCGGCTTCATCTGTCTTGCTGTTGGTCTGTACAAATGGATTCCGGATGTTCAGAACATGACCAATCTTGTTCACTCCCAAACCCGTGAACTGCGTCAGACAAATGAAAACCTGGCAAAAAGCCGGGAATCTTTTGAAGCGCTTTCCGACAATCTGCCGATCTTCATCAGCTTGAAGGATACGGAAGGAAAATTTCAATTTGTAAACAAGAGCTTCCGAGAATGGGTTCAGATTAAAAATGAGGATATCATCGGTAAAACGGTGTTTGATATTTACCCAAATGAACAGGCTGAACTGTTCGCAGCCCGCGACTTGGAAGCCATTGAAACGCGCTCCGTTATCTCGCGTGAAATCGATCTTGCCTATCCGGATGGACAAACACGGACTGTCATCAGCACCCGGTTTCCGGTGTTTTCCGCAGCAAATGACATCATTGGCCTGGGAACCACCAACTTCGACATCACCGAACTCCGGCGCGCCGAGAAGGTCAAACAAGAGTTTCTGGCCGTCGTCAGCCATGAACTGCGCACACCGTTGACGTCCATCAAGGGTTCGCTTGGCCTGATCAAATCCGGTGCAACAGGCCCTCTTCCTGAACATATCCGTTCGATGCTCGATATTGCCTATACCAATAGTGACCGCCTGGGCCGCCTGATTGACGATATTCTCGACATTGAAAAGCTGGAAACGGAAAGTCTGGGCTGTCAGCTAAACCCAATGGATGCTGTTTCTCTGGTTGAGGAAGCCATCGAAGCCAACAAAGGGTACGGCGAAGAGCACGGTGTCACCTTCTTGCGCACGGACGAGCTTACTCAAGCCCCGGTCATGGGGGACAAAAATCGCCTGATGCAGGTACTGTCCAACCTGATGTCAAATGCGGTCAAGTTCTCACCAAAAAACGGGCAGGTCTCTTTGTCCGTCAGCCAGAAAAACGGCAACTTCTGCCTTTCTGTCACAGATAATGGGCCCGGTATCCCAATAGAATTCAAAGAAACCATTTTTGAAAAATTCACCCAGATTGACTCATCGGATACCCGGCAAAGGGGCGGGACCGGCCTTGGGCTCAGCATTGCGAAAACCATCATCAATCAACATGGCGGCAACATCGGTTTTGAATCGGAAGCAGGTGTCGCGACCACCTTCTTTATAACTCTGCCCCTTCTCGACGCGCAGACCTGATCCTTAACCGGACAGCCTGTTGATGATTTCATCAAGCGTCGGGTTGCTCACAGCAGAGCGGGCCACCCGCATCACCAATTTGCGATCCTGCGTAACCTGACCTTCAAACGGTGCCACCAAATCACCTGCGTCCAGATGGCGACGGATCAGAGCTTCATGGCCAATCAGCACCCCCGCACCGTTTTTAGCCTCTTCAACAGCAAGGCTGTAGAGGGAATAAACTGGACCTCTCACATCCAAAGGAGCATCCGGCATGAGCGCGTTTATCCACAGCGCCCAATCCCCGGACCAACTGGCATCGTGCAGGCAAGTCAGCTCGGCCAGATCGGAAGGTCTCTTGAGGCGTTTGGCGACCGCCGGTGCGCACACCGGAAACAGCACATCCGACGCCAATTCAATGGCCCCTGATGGTGCGGATCCCACCTCGTAAAAAATGCTCAGATCAAAGGTCTCGCGTTTGAGATTTGGCGGAGTTTCCATAGCGATGATGGAAATCGTCACATCCGAAACGGCAGCGCGAATAGCAGGTAATTGTGGCGACAGCCAAAGTTCAGCAATACTTGGTAGGGTAACAATGCGTATGTGTTTGGGTGCGGCCCGTGCACGCAATGTTTGTACGGCTTCTCCCAATTGATCAAACGCCGCTACAAATTCCGGCAAAACCCGCGCGCCGACACGGGTCAGCTGTACCCCCTGCGAGCGCCGTTCAAACAAATCAGTCCCGACCCAGGCCTCAAGGGATTTGATATGCTGGGCGACAGCCCCCGGCGTCACGCAAAGCTCTTCGGCGGCCAATGCAAAACCACCCAGGCGCGCCGCTGCTTCAAAAGCACGGAGCGCGTTTAACGGTGGACCTTTGGAGCGGGGAGGGGAAACGGCCATTTCTTCACCAATAGTTTTACTATGCCTAATAAATAGCAAAATTGATTTGCGAAACGCCAGCCCTTTTGTTTTTCTGCCCCCAACAGACAAGGATTTTCATTATGACAGCTCTTCTTCATCGCCCTTGGGTTCCCGCCGCTTGCGAAACCTATATCCAGCAGTTGGCCGAAACCACCGCAGCCCTGCCAAGTGCTGCCACCGCCAACCGACTTGAGGAACTGGCGGCGCGTAATAAGGAAATTCATGAGAAGGACTGCTTTAACCTCAATCCGGCAACCAATGTCATGAATCCCCGCGCCGAAGCATTGCTCGCTGCCGGGCTGGGCTCACGTCCGTCGCTCGGCTATCCCGGCGACAAATACGAGATGGGGCTGGAAGCCATCGAAGAAATTGAGGTCATCGCGGCCGAGCTTTGCGCCGAAGTGTTTCAAGCCAAATATGCCGAAATCCGTGTCGGTTCGGGAGCCTTAGCCAATCTTTATGGCTTTATGGCAACCTGCCAGCCGGGAGATGCGATCATTGCCCCACCGGCTTCCATCGGCGGCCATGTGACCCACCATAACGCCGGCTGTGCGGGGCTTTACGGGCTGCAAATCCATGAAGCGCCGGTGAATACCGATGGCTATACCATTGATGTAGACGGCCTGCGCCTGCTGGCGCAGCGGGTCAAACCGAAGCTGATCACCATCGGCGGCAGCCTCAACCTGTTCCCTCATCCGATCCGCAAGGTGCGCGAAATTGCCGACGACGTGGGCGCCAAACTGCTGTTCGACGCGGCGCATCAATGTGGCATGATCGCTGGCAAGGCCTGGCCCAACCCGCTGGCCGAAGGCGCACATCTGATGACCATGAGCACCTACAAGAGCCTTGCCGGTCCCGCCGGTGGACTGATCGTCAGCAATGATGCGGAGATTGCCGAAAAGCTCGATGCCATTGCCTTTCCCGGCATGACCGCCAACTTTGATGCTGCCAAATCCGCAGCATTGGCCATGACCATGCTCGACTGGCGCGACCAGGGGGCAGCCTATGCGGACGAAATGGTCTGCGTTGCGCAAGCCTTTGCCAAGGCTCTCGACGCCGAAGGCCTGCCGGTTTTCGCCAAGGGGCAGGGGTATACGCAATCACACCAGTTCGCCATCGAAGCGGCGCGCTGGGGCGGTGGTCAGGCAGCCTCGAAACGATTGCGCCAGGCGGGCTTTCTCGCCTGTGGCATCGGCCTGCCCATGGCGCCGGTCAAGGACGACATGAACGGCCTGCGCATTGGCACACCGGAGCTGGTGCGTTGGGGTGTTACAGAGAAACATATCCCCGAGATCGCATCTCTGGTCGCTCAAGCCCTGACCACCAACAACCCCGAGGCTCTGGCTGTCGAAGTTGCAGATTTAAGGGCCATGTTTGATACATTACGGTTTGTGAATCCATGAACTGTGGGGTGAGCGTTAGCTGATGGTTATCAAAAACGGCATCAGCATCTGAATGCAAGGGAAGCTAGCTGCTGATGCGTGCACGGGCACAATCTTTCAAAAATACAGTAATATCATAATGTTAAAAGAACCTACTCAACGATAATTAGGTCTGATAACAACACATGGATCTTGCTCGTTTAGTCGCATTTGATGATTTTCCGTTAGTCGATTAAAATGGCTTTCTCAACTTGCAGTTGATGTTTTGTCTATGTTGATGGAGACACACCATGCCGATTAAAACTTTATTGATTTCCCTGATTTTTCTGACCTCAGGGTGTGTAAGCATGAACGCAGTAAAAGACCTATCGGAACAAGGCTATACAAAGATGACCACTCCAGAAATTCAGAACAAACTGATGGGAGAGGTTACGGTATACGTGGTTGATAGAATGCACTCACCCGGATCGCCTGTCGCGCACTATTACGCTGAAGATGGCACCATGTATTCAAAGTATCTTAATCAGACAAAAGGCAGTTGGGGTTCACATGGTAATTGGCTCGTTACTGAAAACGCGACACTCTGTCATGCTTGGAAGAAGTGGGGGACACATTGCTATGAAGTTTACACCAAGCAGGGTGCGGCAACGACTTACGTTTATGAAAAAATGGGCTTTGTAAATCATATTGAAGTTCGAGTTGCTCGTGGAAACCCTGAGAATTTTTAATTGAGAATTGAGGTGACATTACGGACTTAGTCTGACGCTTTCCCTGTAATTTCATTAAAATATCAGGGAGTCCAATTGAACCGGCTGCCAGTGAAATGCTGCTAACAATCAACTCCGTGTTTTCAATGTCACAAAAAGTCGTTGGCAACCATAAGCAGATTGATATGAAGTTCCTGTAACTGTCCGCCGACTCCCAGATTTAATTCTCGGCAATAGCAGGACGAAGTAAAACCCAGTTTCATAAACATAGATCAGGGGAAAGGCCCGGAAACACGAACGGCAGTTCATTGAAACCAAAAATCAGAAACCCACATCATCAACCGGATCATTTCCGTTTTGTGTATCCTTCATTGGTATTCTATATGATAGGGATACAAGATGAAGGTGTGACGTGGCCCGACCTCCCATAAAACCAGAAGATATACGGCTTCGGGAAGTCCTGTTTGAATTCAAACAGGTTGGCAATGTCATGCGCGTCACCTCCATTGATCCGGTGACCGGCATCGAAGTGGTGACTGTGGGCGACCCGGCTGTCGACCGCAGAACCCTTGAGAATATCGCGATCCGCCGGCTTAAATACGTGATCGCCAAACATCGCAATGAGCTGGCCGCAAAAAAACAGATGTAAACCATTACACCTCTGGCTTGCCCGCTCCCCGATCATTTTGTAGGTTGGCCCGGCTTACGGATGGTCCGTAATGCATAAGTTCTCAGGGCGGGGTGAAAGTCCCCACCGGCGGTAAGCATGGATATGCAAGCCCGCGAGCGCCTTTCGGGTTCTATCGAAAGGGTCAGCAGATCTGGTGAGACTCCAGAGCCGACGGTTACAGTCCGGATGAGAGAGAACAGTCCATGTGCCTCGGCCGTTTTTGGCCGGGTGTCTGTGCGATTGCGCCCTGATTCACGTCAAACGGAGCAAAAGACTTGGATCAGATCAAACACATCAAAATTGCCTATATCAAAGCCAGTTGGCACGCCGATATCGTTGACCGCAGCCAGGAGGGGTTTCTGGCCGAATTGACGGCGCAGGGCGGCCAAGCGGATGCGGTAACCGTTTTTGCCGTTCCCGGGGCCTTCGAAATCCCGTTGCTGGCCAAAAAGCTGGCCCTGTCCGGCACCTATGACGCCATTGTCGCTTCCGGTCTGGTGGTTGACGGCGGCATTTACCGCCATGAGTTTGTTGCAACCGCCGTTATCGACGGGCTGATGCAGGTGCAGTTGGAAACCGGCGTTCCGGTTATTTCCGCTGTCCTCACCCCCCATCATTTCCACGACCACGCCACCCATCAGACCTTCTTTGCCGAACATTTTGTCGCCAAAGGCAAGGAAGCAGCTGAAGCCTGTTTGAAAACTCTGGAGAATTTTGCCCAGCTTCCTAATTAAAAAGGGTAAAAGGTGGTTACATCACTCTCACAGGAAATGTCTGGAGAAATCAATGAGCTGGCAACCCGCTGAAGATGCAATCTGCAATGAGCCGAACGGCTGCGACCCGGTGGACCTGATCATTCAACCGAAAATGCACGAACTTGGCGGATTTACTGTGGGCCGGGTTCTGCCGTCTGCGAAGCGGCGCATGGTCGGGCCTTTCATTTTCTTCGACCAGATGGGCCCGGCGCTTCTGCCCGCCGACAAACCGGTCAATGTGCGTCCACACCCGCATATCGGCCTGTCGACCCTGACCTGGCTGTTCGATGGCAGCATCATGCATCGCGACAGCCTCGGCTATGCGCAGGAAATCAAACCGGGTGAGGTCAACTGGATGACGGCGGGCGCGGGCATTACCCATTCGGAACGCACCCCGGAACACTTGCTCGGGCAACCGAATTCATTGTTCGGGCTGCAGGTCTGGATGGCTTTGCCGCAAGCCCATGAAGAAACAGCCCCAGCTTTTCAGCATTACGCGGCATCGGAATTGCCCGTCATCGAAGGTGAAGGGGTAAATACCACCATTGTCGCCGGCTGCGCCTGGGGCGAGACGGCACCGGTCTCGGTATTTTCCGACACCCTCTATGCGGACGCCACCCTGACAGCCGGGGCCACGCTGAGTGTTGGCAAGGAACACGAAGAACGCGCCGTTTACCTGATCTCCGGAGAGATCGAGATTGCCGGCGCGATCTTTGGTCTGGGCGAGATGATTGTTCTCAAACCCGGCCTACCCATTGATATCAAAGCCACTGTCGACACGCATCTGATCCTTATCGGGGGGGCGACCGTAGATGGCCCCCGTCATATCTGGTGGAATTTTGTCTCCAGCCACAAAGACCGCATCGAACAGGCTAAGGAAGACTGGCGCGCCGGTCGTTTCGCCAAAGTGGTCGGCGACGAAGAGGAATTCATCCCGCTCCCCGAACGCTGAAACGACCAACCGGGTCTCAGGTCATTTTTCTTGTATCCAGAGCCCATTGACGATTATCTGTGCCCAACAAACAAAAAACGGGCAGGGCAGGCGAGCATGAACCTACAGAAAGCGAAGAACATTGCGGACCTGGAAGTCCTTGCCAAAAGGCGGCTTCCGGCACCGGCCTTTCATTTCATCGCCGGTGGCGCGGATGATGAAATATCACTCCGGCGCAACGTCTCTGCCTTCGACGATTACATCCTGACCCCCGAATTGTTGCGCGATGTCAGTGAAATTAACACCAAAACCACGGTCCTCGGGCGCGAAATGGCCATGCCTCTGCTGCTCAGCCCAACCGGCACGACGCGCATGTTTCACCACGAAAAGGAAATTGCCGTCGCCAAGGCCGCCGCCAAGTTTGGCATCCCTTATACACAGTCCTGCATGAGTAACAGTTCCATTGAAGAAATCGGTGCTGCCTCCGACGGCCACAAGATTTTCCAGATCTACATTTTGCGTGACCGCTCCTTGACCACAGAATTTGTCGAACGCTCGAAGGCGGCCGGTTTTCAGTCGCTTTGTCTGACCGTCGATACAGCGATGGGCGGCAACCGCGAACGAGACATCATGACCGGCATGACCATGCCGCCGTCCTTTGGCCTGAAAAGCCTTCTCGACTTTGCCACCAGCCCGCACTGGCTGATGAATTTTGCGCTGAACCCGAAGTTCGAATTGGCCAACATCAAACACAAGGTGGACGCCTTCAATACGGCGGGAAACACGGGCGGCGTCAGTTATGTCAATTCGCAGTTCGACCGCTCCGTCACTTGGGAAGACGCCGCCTGGCTGGCTGAACAATGGGACGGCCCCTTTATCATCAAGGGGCTTTTGTCCGCTGCTGATGCCAAAAAAGCCCGCGATGTCGGGGCCAGTGCCATCATGGTTTCCAACCATGGCGGGCGGCAGCTGGATAGCACGCCAGCCCCCATCGATTGTATCAAGGCCATGCGCGACGCCATTGACAACGATCTGGAACTGATTGTCGACGGTGGGGTGCGGCGCGGCAACCATATCGTCAAGGCGCTGGCCGCCGGAGCAAACGCTTGTTCGGTCGGACGGCCCTACCTTTACGGACTGGCGGCAGGCGGGCAGGCGGGTGTCGAAAAATGCCTGTCCATTTTCAAAAACGAACTGGAACGAACCATGACCCTGCTGGGGTGCCGTTCAATTGATGAAATCAGCCCAAATCACCTGACAAAGCAGTAGTGTATGGTTGGCAGGTGACGGCAAGATATGGTATGACCATCCGCATGTTGACGGGTCGTTGACATATAAGGGCTATTCTCTGCAAAACCTGGGACCGGATATGACCGATAACACCATTGCCATTGCCTGCGATCATGGCGGGTTTGAACTTAAAAAACTGCTGAAACCCGTGCTTGAAGCCCGCGGCCTGACGATACTGGACTTGGGAACAGACAGCGCGGATTCCGTCGATTATCCCGATTTCGCCTATGCGCTCGCCGCTGCCATTCGTGACGGCAAGGCGTCGCGCGGTGTTTTGTGCTGCGGTAGCGGCATCGGCATCAGCATCGCCGCCAACCGCTACCCGGAAATTCGCGCGGCTCTCGTTCATGATGCCCTGACCGCCCGTTTGTGCCGCCAGCACAACGATGCCAACGTGATCTGTCTCGGCGGCCGGACCACAGGCCCCGATGTGGCGCTTGATTGTCTGAATGTGTTTCTCGATACCGAATTTGAAGGGGGGCGTCACGCCCGGCGCACCGGCAAATTATCAGCCCCTTTTTGATCTTTGACTTACGACCTTTTTTCGATTTTAGGACTTTCCGTTAATGTTTGATTATACGAACACCGAATTAGCCAATTTCTTCAACAGCGACGTTGCTTCCCAGGACCCGGAGCTGTTTGCTTCCATCACCAACGAGCTGGGCCGCCAACAGAACGAAATCGAACTGATTGCCTCCGAGAACGTGGTTTCCCGTGCTGTCATGCAGGCGCAAGGCTCGGTCATGACCAACAAATATGCCGAAGGTTATCCGGGCCGGCGCTATTACGCCGGTTGCGAATATGTGGATGTCGCGGAATCTCTGGCTATTGAGCGGGCGAAAAAGCTGTTCAACTGCGAATTTGTCAATGTGCAGCCGCATTCCGGCGCCCAGGCCAACGGCGCCGTCATGATGGCCCTGGTCAAGCCCGGAGAAACCATAATGGGCATGTCGCTCGCTGCTGGTGGGCACCTGACCCATGGTGCGCCACCGGCCCAGTCGGGCAAATGGTTTCATGCGGTCCAGTACGGCGTTCGTCCAGACACACATCAAATTGATTTTGATGAAGTGGAAAAACTGGCTAAGGAACATAAACCAAAACTCATCATCTGTGGCGGCTCGGCTTATCCGCGGGTGATTGATTTTAAACGCTTTCGCGAAATCGCCGATTCCGTTGGCGCCTTGCTGATGGTTGATATGGCGCATTTCGCAGGACTGGTCGCGACAGGCATTCATCCATCACCGCTGCCTTTTGCCGATGTGGTCACCACAACAACCCACAAAACCCTGCGCGGACCGCGCGGCGGCATGATCCTGTCTAACAACCCGGAGATCGGCAAAAAAATCAATTCCGCCGTCTTCCCGGGCCTGCAGGGCGGGCCGTTGATGCATGTGATTGCGGCAAAGGCCGTGGCTTTTGGTGAGGCCTTGCAACCGGAATTCAAGGGCTATACGGAGCGTGTCGTCGCAAATGCCAAAGCGCTGGCCGCAACGCTTGTGGAACGCGGTTTTGATATTGTATCGGGCGGCACGGACACACACCTGATGCTGGTCGATCTGCGCCCCAAAGGCCTCAAGGGTAACGATGCGGAGCAAAGCCTTTTGCGGGGCAAAATGACCTGCAACAAAAACGGCATCCCGTTCGACCCGGAAAAACCCATGGTGACCTCGGGCGTGCGTCTGGGCACACCTGCGGCGACCACCCGTGGTTTTGGTGTTGTCGAGTTCCAGCAGGTCGGCAATCTGATTGGCGACGTTCTGGAAGGGCTGGCTGCCCATCCGGAAAACAACGAAACGGCGGAAGCTGAGGCACGTGAGACCGTCCGGGACCTGTGCAAGCGGTTCCCCGTTTATATGAACATTTAACGGAGTTACATGTTGCGGGCCTTGCGCCATAAGACGTAAATTTTAGGGACTGGAAGTTAAGGGGAGGGACATATGCGTTGTCCATTTTGTGGCCACGACGATACACAGGTTAAGGACTCACGTCCGACGGAAGACAATACGGCAATCCGGCGCAGACGGTCCTGCCCGGAATGCGGCGCCCGCTGGACGACCTTTGAGCGCGTTCAGTTGCGCGAACTGACAGTTGTCAAAACAGACGGCGAGCGCGCGCCCTTTGACCGTGACAAGCTTAACCGGTCTCTGCGCATTGCGTTGCGCAAGCGCCCGGTCGGTGAAGACCGCATTGACCGCATTGTCAATTCCATCCAGCGTCGTCTGGAAACGTCTGGTGAGAGCGAAATCCCCACCAAGGCCATCGGCGAAATGGTCATGGAAAATTTACGAGAACTCGACATGGTCGCCTATGTGCGCTTTGCATCCGTGTACCGGAACTTCCGCGAAGCCAAGGATTTTGAGGCCTTTGTCGAAGAATTAGGTGACTGACCTCACAGCCACCGACTTTCCTTTCATGCAGGCCGCCCTGGGCTTGGCCCGTCGGGGGCTGGGCCGGGTTGCCCCGAACCCGGCCGTTGGCTGTCTGCTGGTGCGCCCTGATCTCGGCATGCGGATCGTTGGCCGGGGCTGGACACAGCCGGGCGGGCGGCCCCATGCGGAAACCGAAGCCCTCAGGCAGGCTGGTGCATCGGCATCAGGTGCCACGGCTTATGTGACGCTGGAGCCCTGCAGCCATACCGGACAGACGGGACCCTGTGCCGACGCCCTTATAAATGCAGGCATCAAACGCGCCGTTGTCGCCATGGAAGATCCGGATCCACGTGTCTCAGGCCGTGGGATCGCGAAATTGCAAGCCGCCAACATTGACGTGACCATCGGTCTTTTGAAAACCGAAGCAGAATTCATAAACACCGGATTTATCTATAAAATTCAATCTAATAGACCTCTATTTTCATGGAAAACAGCAACTTCCCTGGATGGTAAAATCGCGACCAACAGCGGCCACAGCCAATGGATTACCGGCCCCCGGTCGCGCCAGACCGGCCACTTGCTGCGCGCCCGGCATGACGCCATTCTTGTCGGGATCGGCACAGCGCTGGCCGACAATCCGGATCTGACCTGCCGTTTGCCCGGGCTCGCTGACGTGTCGCCCATCCGCATTATCGTCGACAGCCATCTGCGCTTACCGCTGACGCATCGTCTTGTCGCCACTGCCCACCAATACCCAACATGGGTTTATACAACGCAAACGGCGCCCCCCCATGCCGTGACCGGGCTCGAAGCCGCTGGCGTCCGTATCATCCGTTTAAGCACCAATCCTTCCCAAAAGGTCGACATTCAGGAACTGGCTCATCGGCTGGCCGAAGCGGGTATGACTCGTGTGCTGATTGAAGGCGGTGCCCGGCTTTCGACGAGTTTTCTCAAAGCCGATCTGGTAGACCGGGTTTACTGGTTCCGCGCCCCGAAACTCATCGGCGATGACGGTCTGGCGGCGGCGCAAAACCTCAATATTTCAAAAATCGATGAGACAAGAGCATTTACCCGCCGGAAAACATACGATATGGGTCCGGATATATTAGAGATTTTTGACCGGGTCCGTCCCGCTTCGTAACCTGAAAGAACCCATGTTTACAGGAATTATCACCGATATCGGACATGTCCACTCCACCGCAAAAGCCGGTGACTGGCGTTTTGAAATCACAACCGCTTTTGATATGGGGGGTGTTGATCTGGGCGCATCGATCTGCTGTTCGGGTGTGTGTCTGACCGTTGTCGAAATTGGTAACAACTGGTTTGCCGTCGATGTCTCTCAGGAAACGGTATCAAAAACGACACTTGGCGCATGGCAGGCCGGAACTCCGGTTAATCTGGAGCGCGCCCTGAAAATGGGAGATGAAATGGGTGGGCATATTGTTTCCGGACATGTCGATGGCGTTGCGACTTTACTGTCGCTTGTTGCAGATGGGGATTCCACGCGTATGACCTTCCAGGCCCCGGATGATCTCATTCGGTTTGTCGCCCCGAAAGGCTCCGTCACGCTTGATGGTGTCTCCCTGACAGTCAATCAGGTTGAGGACACGACGTTTTCGGTCAATATCATTCCCCATACCCAGGAAAAAACGACTCTGGGGTCTCTCAGCTCAGGAGCGCCGGTTAATCTGGAAATAGACATGCTGGCGCGCTATGTTGCCCGCCTCATGGAAACGGATAAATAGAGTGACCAAACCCACCCCCAAACCTCCCGTTTCTTCAAAAATCAACGCTTCGGAAGTGGATATGGACGCCATTTCATCGATCGAAGACATCATTGAAGACGCCCGCAACGGCCGGATGTTTATTCTGGTCGACGACGAAGAACGCGAAAACGAGGGTGATCTGGTCATTCCGGCGCAAATGGCGACACCGCAAGCCATCAATTTCATGGCAAAATACGGACGCGGGCTGATCTGCCTGTCGATGACCAGCGCGCGTCTGCAGGAATTGCACATCCCGCTCATGCCACGTCGCAACACGTCGCGCCACCAGACGGCCTTTACGGTTTCCATTGAAGCCAAAGAAGGGGTGACGACCGGAATTTCCGCCTCAGACCGGGCGCGCACAGTAACTGTCGCCATCGACCCCAGCAAAGGGGCTCAGGACATCGTCAGTCCCGGTCATATCTTCCCGTTGGAATCGCGCGAAGGCGGGGTTCTTGTGCGGGCCGGCCATACGGAAGCCGCCGTCGACATTTCGCGCCTATCGGGCCTTAATCCTTCCGGTGTGATTTGCGAAATCATGAACGAGGACGGCACCATGGCGCGGATGGCGGACCTGATTACATTCGCCCAGTTCCATAACCTGAAAATCGGCACCATCGCCGATTTGATCGCTTATCGTCTGAAACATGACCGGGTGATCGAACGCACCATAGAAACCCCATTCACCAGCGCAAACGGCGGCGACTTCCAGATGGTCGTCTATACCAACAAGATTGCTCATGCCGAGCATATCGCCCTGATCAAGGGGGATATTTCGGGTGATGAGCCGGTTCTGGTCCGCATGCATGCGCTCAACGTTCTGGAAGATGTTATGGGCGACTCCCAGTCTGGCAAACAACATCAATTGCAATCGGCCATGCGGATGATTGGCGATGCGGGCAGGGGGGTTGTGGTTCTGATCCGCGAGCCCCACAAAAACTCATTATCCAACCGGGTTCGTGCCAAACTGGGCGAGCCGCAGTTGGAAGTCAAAGATGAACATGGCAACGAACTGCGCGACTATGGCGTTGGTGCCCAGATATTGCTCGATCTCGGAATTACGGAACTGGTATTGCTCTCGGACACCCGAAAAACCATCGTCGGGCTTGAGGGTTTTGGTATTCATATCCACGAACAACGGCCGATTTCCAATGGATACAAAGGACCATCCTCATGAGTGATCCCGCCCGCATGCTGATTGTTGAAGCGCGCTTTTACAGCGATATTGCCGACGCCCTGGCCGAGGGCGCAACGCGTGTGCTGGACGCAGCCGGCGTTGCCTATGACCGGCTTGCCGTTCCTGGCGTTTTTGAGGTGCCCGGCGCCATCCATATGGCACTGGGGGCTATGGCGCAGGGAACGGCACCTGTGAAATATGCCGGGTTTATCGGGCTCGGCTGTGTTATCCGGGGAGAAACAGATCATTACGATCACATTTGCCGTGAAGCGAGCCGGACCTTGATGGATATTTCAACAACCCATTCCACGGCTTTCGGTTTTGGTATTCTGACCTGTGAAAACGGCGAGCAGGCCTGGGCGCGGGCTTCTGTGGACCAAAAGGATGTTGGCGGCAGCGCTGCCAAGGCTTGCCTGCGCATGATTGAAATTAAAAAGAGTTATCAGCTAGAAAAATGACATCAGAACCCAAAACACCTGCCAAACAACCCAACCGGGCCGGCTTTCGCCTCAGTGCGGCGCGCCTTGCTGCTGTACAGGCGCTTTATGAAATTGAAGTCGCCGGGGCAAAAACCAAAGACGTTCTGGCGTCCTTCGCCGACAAGCGCTGGCGCGACCTGACACTGCAGGATCCGGACCTGAAACCGGGCGAAGGAGACAAGGCCCGTCTGGCCAACCCGGACCCGGTATATTTGGCAAAAATCGTTGAAGGTGTGCATTCCGAAAAACCCCGTATTCTATCAGAAATCGACGGAATTTTAACCGGAGACTGGACCACGGAACGGCTTGACGCGCTCATGCGTATGCTTCTGTGCGCCGCATCTTACGAGCTGATTTTCCAGAACGATGTGCCGAAACGGGTATTGATTTCCGAATACGCCGCCTTGTCCCACGCGTTTTTTGCCGACAATGAAGCGTCCTTCGCAACAGGGATACTCAGCGCCCTGGCCGCGTCTTTGCGCCCGGAATGATTTTATAGCGAAACATTGTTCTTTGAAATCAAGCCTTTCCTTGGCTTCTTCAACCCGCAATAATAGCGACAGGTAATCGGTTTCAGGAGACTTTGGCGTGAAAAAATTTCTGATTGTTCTGGCCAGTCTGTTGATGATCTGCGGTTCCTTGAGCAGCACCATGAAGTTCATGGAAATTGGCCCCTTCGCCACCGAAAAGGCCGAGGTCAAAAAGGTCGTGGAAGATGATTTCGAACTCAAGTCCATATTTATCGATATGGAGCCGATCCTGATTCCCATTTTCAAAGGCAACGAGCCTGCGGCGAAAATCCAGATTCAAATCAAGCTGGAAACCAAATCAAGGGAGACCGCAATTAAAATCCAGCGCATGATGCCCAGGATCAGTGATGCCTTTATTCAGGACCTGCATGGGTTTATGCCGCGCCTGCTTAAGGAACGCGAGAGAATCGATGTCTTTGTCCTGAAACAAAGACTGAAACTGATCGCTGACCGGAAGTTCGGGAAGGGCCTGGTTCAGGATGTCCTGGTGCAGTCCGTTGTCGATACGCCAAACCAGTAACCTATTGAAAACAAATATATAATACCAGTTTCTGCCTAACCATCCCTGGACCGTTCCAAGGCTTTCCCCACCCTCCAGAACTCGTATTGCTTTCTTGGATCAATTCTGGCACTTTTTCCTCAATTTCCGGGGGATTTCACAGTTTCGGAAAAATTTGTTCTTTGTTTATAGGCTAATTTTCCACCGGTTAGGTCGCCTTTTGACCATTGCAAAACCGATTAATTCACACAAAAAGAGGGTACGGGGATGAATCTCTACTATTTAGTCATTTTATGCGGCATTGTCGCATTGGTATACGGCGCATGGGCCGTTAAGTCCGTGCTGGCAGCACCTGCTGGCAACGAGCGTATGCAAGAAATTGCCGCCGCCATTCAGGAAGGCGCTGCAGCCTACTTGAACCGTCAATATCAGGCGATTGCCATTGTTGGCGTTGTTATCGGTATTCTGCTCTGGGCTACGCTTGGTTTGTACGTGGCTGTTGGTTATGCCATCGGCGCGGTTCTTTCCGGCCTTGCCGGTTACATTGGCATGAACGTCTCGGTTCGCGCCAACGTCCGCACCACAGAAGCTGCCCGCTCCGTCGGTTTGGCCGGTGGCCTGGACGTTGCCTTTAAATCCGGCGCCGTCACCGGCATGCTGGTGGTTGGTCTGGCCCTTCTGGGTGTCGCCGGTTACTACATGGTTTTGCGTGAAATGATTGACCCAACGACCAGCCAAGGTATGCGCCATATTCTGGAAGCCCTTGTTGCGTTGGGCTTTGGTGCCTCGCTGATTTCCATCTTTGCCCGTCTCGGCGGCGGTATCTTTACCAAAGGAGCCGATGTAGGCTCTGATCTGGTCGGTAAAATTGAAGCCGGCATTCCCGAAGATGATCCCCGCAACGCGGGCGTTATCGCCGATAACGTGGGCGACAATGTGGGCGACTGTGCGGGTATGGCTGCTGATTTGTTCGAAACCTATGCGGTGACCATCGTTGGCACCATGCTTCTGGGTGCGATCTATTTCACCGGTGCTGCCCAGGAAAGCATGATGCTGCTGCCACTTCTCATTGGCGGCGTCTGCATCATCGGTTCCGTTGCTGCAACCTGGTTCGTGAAACTGGGTGCCAACAATTCGATCATGGGCGCTTTGTACAAAGGCTTTATTGCCAGTGCGGTGATTTCAGCCATTTTGATTGCGGGCATCATCTACCAGTATGTTGGTTTTGATACCGGTTTCGACATGAGCGGTCGTGAGATTAACGGTATGCAACTGTTTGTCTGTGCCTTGGCCGGTTTGGTCGTCACAGGCCTCATCATCTGGATTACGGAATACTACACGGGCACTGATTATCGCCCGGTCCGAAGCGTTGCAGCTGCGTCTGAAACCGGACACGGCACCAACGTAATTCAGGGTCTGGCCGTTTCCATGGAAGCCACTGCGCTTCCGGTTATCGTAATCTGCGCCGGTATCCTTGTCTCCTATCTGCAAGCCGGTCTGTTTGGAATTTCCATGGCCGCTACCACCATGTTGGCACTGGCCGGCATGGTTGTCGCACTTGATGCCTTCGGTCCGGTTACGGATAACGCCGGTGGTATTGCCGAAATGGCTGATTTGCCGGAAGACGTCCGCAACACAACCGACGCATTGGACGCTGTAGGTAACACCACAAAAGCCGTCACCAAGGGTTATGCCATCGGTTCTGCCGGTCTGGCCGCTCTGGTGCTGTTTGGCGCCTATACGGAAGACCTCAAGCACTACTTCCCAGATTTGGATGTGACCTTCAGCCTTCAGGACCCTTATGTCGTGATCGGTCTGTTTGTCGGTGGTCTGCTGCCATATCTGTTTGGCTCCATGGGCATGATGGCCGTTGGCCGGGCAGGGGGCGCGATTGTTGTTGAAGTGCGTCGCCAGTTCCGCGAAATCCCGGGCATCATGGAAGGCACCGGCAAGCCGGAATACGGCAAGTGTGTCGATATCCTGACCAAGGCGGCGATCAAGGAAATGATCCTGCCGTCCATGCTGCCGCTGTTTGCTCCGGTGGTCATGTATTTCGTCATTGACGCCATTGGCGGCCAGGTCGCGGCCTTCTCAGCCTTGGGCGCCATGCTCATGGGCACCATCGTCACCGGTCTGTTTGTGGCTCTGTCTATGACCGCCGGCGGCGGCGCATGGGACAACGCCAAGAAGTACATCGAAGACGGTAACCACGGCGGCAAGGGCTCCGACGCCCACCACGCTGCGGTAACCGGCGATACCGTTGGCGATCCGTACAAAGATACGGCTGGCCCTGCGGTTAACCCGATGATCAAGATCATCAACATCGTAGCTATTCTGATGTTGGCAATTTTGGCCTAACGGTCAATCTTAGAGAAACCGAAAAGCCCCGGAGGGAAACCTCCGGGGCTTTTTTGTTGCTTCTGCCATGGCGCTGATCACAATGGCTGTTGAGGCTTAAATGAAAGAAAGCGCAGATGGTGCCAGACGGTAAAAACCCGCGTCCCTTATCGAAACGCATCCCCATCAAACACATCCTCGTCCTCGGGCTCGGCATGATGGCAGCAGTCACTTTGGGCACCACCTTAGCCATCGGCTATTTTGTCGCCCGACAAAACACCGAAGAATTGTTAAGCGACAAAATAGACAGCACCCTCGACATCATTCTGGCCCGCGTTGATCAACAACTGAAGCCGGTCGAGCATCAGGCCAGTCAAGTCGCTAATGCGTTCAAGCAAGGCACGCTCTCTTTCGGTAAAATTGCAAAACTGGAAGTCTATATTCAGGGTTTGATGTCCGCATCGCCACAGGTTTCCGCAGTCGCCTTCGCAAGGCCCAACCAGACATTGATCGTCGCATCGCGCCCAAACCTCAAAATCAGGAATGCTCCCTGGCCAAAAGGCAAAAACTTCGAACGTATTTTCAGGCATATGGAAACTTCGACCCTAGCCGAATGGAGAAACCCGATCTGGTCGGAAAACCTCCATCAAGTCATTATAACCCACCATACGCCGTTATTTTACAACAACCGGTTCATCGGCACCTTGATCCAAACAGTGCCCATATCCGAATTATCCCATTACTTGAGCCAGCAATACTATTTGGACGGTATTCCTTTCATATACTACGATTCCAACAAACTGATTGCGCATCCGCAATTGATCGACTGGCAACCTTTGAAGGATAGCCCGATAGGTGAGGCTCCAACTACCGAGGACATCGGTGCAGAAATTCTTGTGCAATTGCTGACGACTCCCGGCCGGACGCCCGGCATGATGAAAAAACTGCAGAATAGCCAGGGCAAGATTATTGAAATCGGCTCGCAGGATTACGTCATATTCACTCGCTCAATCTTGCGCTATGGCCCCGTTCCCTGGACCTTTGGAATGTATCTGGTGGACCGCACACCTCCGGAGATTATGACACGGCTAACGACGGCCCTGATTACCGGCATTTTGGTTCTGGTCGCCACCGTTGTCTTCGCAATGTTCGCAGGCTCGCGCCTCAGTCGGCCTATAAGAGCGCTCGCGGCGGCCATGATGCGGGTTCGTGACGGTAATGTCTCAAATGTCGAGAACTTGCCGTACAGCCCGGTTTCAGAACTGGACGATGCCGCACAGTCTTTCAATGCCATGGTCCAGGGTTTGCGCGAACGTGCGGTTATTCGCCAGACCCTCGGCCGTTATGTGCCGGAAACCATTGCCGAAACACTTCTCAAGGACGATGGCCGTCTGGAAACCGAGGAAGCCGTTGCCACGGTGCTGTTTGCCGATATAGAAAAATTCACAAACCTCACGGAATCCATAGGGCCGGAAGGCATTGTCGATTTCCTGAACGCCTATTTCAACGACATGGTTGGGATCATTGAACATCACGGTGGGGTCGTTACCCAATTTCAGGGGGACGCCATTTTGGCGACTTTCAATGTTCCGGCAAAAGACCCTAACCATGCCCTCAATGGATTGAATGCGGCTCTAGAGATGCGGAAGAAATGCCAGTCCAGTACATATGCCGGAGAGGCTGTCCGCACGCGCATTGGTGTCAATACAGGTAATCTGGTCGCCGGGGCCGTTGGCGCGAAAGGCCGGCTCAATTACACCGTTCATGGTGATGCGGTCAATCTGGCGGCGCGCATAGAAGACCTCAACAAGACCTATGGGACCTACATCCTGACCACCCAATCGACCATCGACCTGTGTCCGGAAATCAACGCCATTTCAGTCGGCGAAACCACGGTCCGTGGGCAATCCACCCCCGTTAAACTCTATACCCTGCCAGATCCTGAAAGCGATTCATAAACAGGGACTTGGACCCGCTGCCAGGGAGCGCTATAAGCCGGGCATCAGGATAAGGGCAGGCGTGAATGTTCAAGACAACCGGGCAGACATATCAAGCGTTTCTCGGTCGCTGGACCGGATGGGTGGTGCACAGGCCCTGGCGGGTTGTCGCGGCTGCGCTCCTTTTGACGGTGTCCTGTATGGCATATCTGGTACAGAATATCGCCATCGACACCTCGACCGGCGACATGCTGTCGGAAAAACTGGATTTCCGTAAAAACAACGCCGAAATGGACGCTGCCTTTCCGCAGTTCTCCGACACGCTTCTGGTTGTCATCGACGGACAATCCATAGACCGGGCGGATGCGGCGGCGCTTGAGCTGACCGAACGGATGCGCACCAATCCAAAACTTTTTGGCGGTGTTTACGATCTGGCGGGAGACACTTTTTTTCGCACGAACGGTCTGCTCTATCTGGAGATTGATGCGCTTTACGAACTGAGCGACAAACTGGCCGATGCGCAACCATTTCTGGCCGCACTCTGGCAGGACCCAAGCCTGCGCGGCTTGTTCACACTGCTCGACAAGGCGCTTGCGGCAGATGAACCTGTCGGCAGTGCCCCCATGGAGATGGCACCGCTGTTTGATCGCCTCAACGCCATTGCCGAGGCACAAATCCAGGGCCGGTTCGCCGAGCTCTCCTGGCGCGCTCTGATGCAGGGCGATGACGATGCGGAGGCAAACGCCCACCGGCGTTTCCTACTGATTCAGCCGGCGCTCGATTTCGGCTCCCTGCAGCCTGCATCCGACGCTATGGATGCCATCCGCGAACTGGTTACAGAGCTCAAACTGACCGCAGATAACGGCGTTCAGGTGCGGCTCACCGGTTCAGCGGCGCTTGAGCAGGAGGAACTGGAAAGCGTCGAGCAGGGTATGGGGCTGGCTGGCGCACTCTCTTTTGTGTTGGTCATGGGCCTGCTGATCATCGGCTTGCGCCGCGGCTGGCTGGTTGTCAGTTGCCTGATCACCCTGGTCATGGGGCTCATCTGGACCGGCGGTTTCGCCATTCTGGCACTCGGTTCCTTAAACCTGATATCCGTCGCCTTCGCCGTTCTGTTTATTGGCCTGAGCGTCGATTTCGGCATTCATTATGCGCTGCGCTATCAGGAAGGTCTGGCCCGGGGCGTCGCTCCCCGACTGGCGCTTGTCCATACGGCGGAGCAGGTAGGAGGCGCGCTGAGCCTGTCGGCGCTTGGCGCGGCCATTGCCTTTTATTCCTTTCTGCCGACCGCCTATAACGGGCTTGCTGAACTGGGGTTGATTGCCGGAACCGGTATGTTCATTGCCTTTGTCGCCAACATGACCCTGTTGCCCGCTTTGCTGGCGCTAAGGCCAGCGTCGGTATCATCGAACACACAACCGCCCCGAACCGTCCCGGTTGCTGTTTTTCAGAAAACCCTCACCCGACGCCCCCGCCTCCTGTTATGGGGGTTTGTAATTCTCTCGCTTATGGCTCTGGCCCTGACGCCGAAAGTCGTGTTCGATTTTGACCCGCTCAATCTGAAGAACCGCCAGACGGAATCCATGGCGACCCTGATCGATTTGATGGATGACAGCCGGACCAGCCCCTATACCATTGATATTCTGGCGGAAAACCTTGATGCCGCTGAAGCCCTTGCGGCCCGGTTGTCTGATCTTGAGGGGGTCGAGGCGGCCGAAACAATTTTGGATTATGTGCCCGCCGACCAGGATGAGAAGCTTGATGTCATCACAACAACAGCCCTGTTTCTGTCACCGGCGCTAAGCACCGAACGCCAGCCGGGCCCGAGCCACGAAGAACAAGCCGATGCCCTCAGCCGTTTTATCGAAACAGCAAAAACCCAGGGCGCTTCGGAAACCGGCGAAAGCGCAAAGCGACTGGTGGCTAATCTTGAAAAAATCACCACCCGGACCAACGGCATTGAGGAACTGGAACGGCGGCTGCTTGTCCACCTCCCGGCTCAGATCAATGCCCTGAAAGACTCCCTGAAGGCGGAGCCGGTAACTCTGGAAGATCTGCCGCAAAGCCTGCGCGAGCGTAAGATCGCGGATGACGGGCGCACCAAAATCGAGGTGTTCCCGAAATTCGACGTTACGGACCGCGAGAAGCTGACGGCATTCGTCGAATCCGTTCAGGCCCTGGCCCCCAACGCCGTTGGTTCCCCGGTCGTCATTCTGGAGGCGGGACGCGCCATACTGGGTGCTTTCTATCAGGCCGGTGCTATTTCCGTCGGGCTTATCGCTCTCCTGCTATTTGTCGTTCTGGGACGCTTGCAGGAGGTTTTTCTGGTCTTTGCGCCCTTGTTCATCGCCGGTCTCTATACGCTGGCTGCCAGCGTGCTGTTTGGTGTCGCTTTTAATTTCGCCAACGTGATTGTGCTTCCGCTGCTGTTTGGCTTGGGCGTCGCGGGCGGCATACATCTGGTCGTCCGGGCCCGCCAGCAGGGCGGGATGGAACAGGCCACGGCATCGTCGACACCGCGCGCCATCCTGTTCAGCGCCCTGACCACCATGGGCTCGTTTGGCTCCATTGCCCTGTCATCTCACCCCGGAACCGCAAGCATGGGGCTTTTGCTGAGCATCGCCATCACCCTGACCCTGATCTGCACACTGGTGTTCCTGCCGGCCCTTATGGCGTCAATGCGGGTGCCAAGAGAAAAGAGTTCCGACTAGCGAGACGGCACTTCCCGGTAGACCTGGGCATAGGAAATCAGGGCAAACATAGCTGTGCCGCCGATAATATTGCCCACGAGAGTTGGCAGAAAGAAAAAGACGAGCGCTTCATATAAGGGGGTCTGTCCGCTCATAACAGCCACGTAGGCTTCAACCGAACCGGCGATCACGTGGCTGGCGCCCAACAGGGCAATCACATAGGTGATGAACAGGATAACCCAGAATTCAAGCCCTTCACAGGACGGCATCAACCAGACCATGGCGGCAATAAGCCAGCCGGCGAGAATGGCCCCAAAGAAGATTTCGGAAACACTTTTGTGCATAACATGCTGGGCCAGGTCCTGAATGGCGGCCAGGACATCGCCAGACAAGGCCCCGGAATATACGATGAAAAGCGTAAACACCAACGTACCGGCAAGATTGGCGCACAGGACAATGAACCACAGGCGCGCTGTCCGGTGCAGATTGGTCCAGGTTTTCTCTGCCATCAGCGGCAATACGGCGGTGATTGTATTTTCCGTAAACAATTGCTGACGGGCCAAGACCACAATCAGAAACCCAATTGTATATCCCGCTGGTACGACAAGCGAAGCCAAGGCTCCGGTTTCCGGCAGAATGGCCATCAACGTCGCCTGAAGGAGGGGTGAAAACCCGAGGGACAGGCCGGCGGCGACGCCCGACCACCATAAAGCCCCAAAAGTACGTGACAATTCCTGATCACCTTCTTTGCGAACGACTTCATAAAGCACAGCTGCACGCGGACGTATGAGGTCTTTGACCTCACCCATTTCTCGGTCGCTTAGCAATTGCGGTTTTACATCTTCATCATTCATAATTACGACACTCGGTTTTCTGGTTCATCAAGATAAAGTCGCTATAGTGGGTCTATGTTACTCACGATAATCAAAAATGCTTACATGGCAATTCACTTCCTACCGTACCGGGCGCTTACAATCGCGATCAGCCTAATTCTAGGGCTTTCTCTGTCCCCGACGCTTTCCATTGCCGCTGAAAAACCCGCACCTTTGGAATTGCCTATACTGGATGATGTCAAAACGATTATCGATACGACGGCCCAAAAGTTGAGCCGCGACCTGACAGAAAAAGCATCGGAATTGAAAAACCGACTGATTACAAACCCGGTGCAAACATACCCTGTTGAAAACCCGGCGGTTTCCAAGGTCCAAACCTTTGCGTACAAGCGCGATATCCGCCCCATCCTCGACAAAAAATGTGTGGCCTGTCATTCCTGCTACGATGCGCCGTGTCAGTTGAAAATGGATTCCCATGGCGGTTTGCAGCGCGGCGCCTCCAAAACCCGGGTTTATGACGGTAGCCGGCTTACAGATATCCCGCCAACACGCATGGGCATCGACGGTCAGACGACACGTGATTGGCGTGAAAAAGGGTTTTTCAGCGTCTTACATGCCGCAGAAAATGACCAAAGAGCGGCAACAGCACCGCTGTTACAGAAAATGCTCAATCTGGGTAGAAGCAACCCTTTGCCAGTCAATCGACCGGTCGCCAAACAGGCTGAACTGGGGATTGATCGCAAAAATGCCTGCCCGGCGCCCGGTGAATTTGCGGCCTACGCGACGGACCATCCGCACGGCGGTATGCCTTACGCGGTAGCGGGGTTGAACGATAGTGAATTCAACACCCTTTCAACATGGATCGGGGAGGGGGGGCTGATCAAATCGGAATCGCCGCCATTAACACCCCAACAACAGGCATTTATCGAAAAAACCGAAGCCTGGTTCAACCGTCAGGACCCCCGCGCGAAGCTGGTTGCCCGGTATCTGTATGAGCATCTGTTTCTGGCGCATATCTATTTCAAAAACCCTGTGGCACCGGGTCCCGTTCCGTTTTTCAGGCTGATCCGCTCGTCGAGCCCATCCGGTATTCCCGCGCTTCCTCTGCCGACGATTCGTCCCAATGATGCGCCGAAAGAACCCTTCCATTACCGGCTTGTACCCATAACGGAAACCATCGTTCATAAAACCCACATCACCTATCCGCTCGATGACGCCAAGCTGGCCGATTTCGAGCAGTTGTTTCTTGGTTCTGACTGGAGCATAGGCAGCCTTCCCGATTACAGCACAGAAAGCCGATCCAATCCCTTTGTGACGTTCCGCGCCATCCCGGCGAAAGCCCGTTACCGATTTCTGCTCAATGACGCCGAATTCTTCGTTCGGACCTTTATTCGCGGACCGGTCTGCAACGGCCAGATCGCGACCGCCGTCATACGCGATCAGTTCTGGGTGATGTTCGAAGACCCGGAACATGAACATTACGTCAATGATGCCCAATACCGGCCCCGCGTTGATCCGCTGCTGGGCGTTCCCGGCCTCAATTCGTCGCTCAGCGCCATGGGCAGCGAATGGCTGACCTATCAGGAAAAACGCAACGCCTATCTGGACAAACGCGAGAAGGCTTATCGGGCACAGCACCCAACAGGCCCTGAGCTTGCCCATGTCTGGCAAGGAGACGGCACCAACGGCAATGCTTATCTCAGCGTTTTTCGCCACCACACCAGCGCGTCCGTTGTCCGGGGCTGGCAGGGGGCGCAACCCCTCACGGCCTGGCTTATGGATTATCCTCTGCTGGAGAGGACCTATTACGAGCTTGTTGTCGGTTTCAATGTCTTTGGTAGCGTTTCCCATCAAGCCCAGACCCGGCTCTATTTCGATTTGATCCGCAATGAAAGTGAGACCAATTTTCTCCGTCTGCTGCCGGCCACCTCCCGAAAGGCCATCTATGACGACTGGTATCAGGCCAGCGGTCAATTGAAGACATTGGTTGTCTATCACGACCTTGATGTTCGCTCGCCCAGCCAAATCCCGTTCACATCAGATGATCCAAAACGTGAATTGCTGGAGAACTTTGTATCCCGGCATCCGGATCTTGCCCGTCCCACCTGCACGACAGAATGCGGGTTGGCGGAAGCAGATGTTACGAACAAACGGATTATCAGTGCCTTGCACCGCCTGACGGACACAAGCACAGGGCAGGCCCCTGGCTTGCGCAGGCTGCCCGAAGTCACCTTCCTGCGCGTCAACATCGGTGACGGCGATTACCGGGTCTTCAGCCTGCTGCGCAATCGCCGTCACAGTAATGTCGCCTTTATTTTTGGCGAATCCCTGCGCTATCAGGAGGAACTGGACAGTCTGACCCTGATGCCCCAGCTCATTGGCAGCTACCCCAATCTCATTTTCCAGGTGGATTTGCCGGAAATCGGCAGGTTTGCCGAGGCGCTGGCCAGTGCCGGTTCCGACAAAGACTTTGCCGGGCTGGTCGGGCGCTGGGGCGTCTTGCGCATGGCACCGGATTTCTGGGATGTCTTCCATAGCTTCAGTGACCATATGCGCCGATACAACCCGGTTGAAGCCGGGCTTTATGACCTGAACCGCTATGAGGCCTGGTAGGCTGAACATGATGAATTCTTGCGACGGAGCAGGGGGGTTACCCGGCCATCAGGGCTTGGGTCTTGTCTTTCAGGGCACCGATCAGGCCAGTAACCCCGCCTGATTTCAGAATCAAGCGGTATTCGGAGCGTTTGCGCGCCAATTCACTGATACCGGTATCCAGCAAAACATCGATAATCCGCCATTGCCCCTTGATCAGACGCGTCACGTAAACGAGGTCAACATCGGTGCCACCGGGGTTTACCAACTGCGTTTGCACCAGAGTTGTCTTTTGCGGGCCGGGTTTTGTTCCCAGAACCTTGAAGCTCTGGCCCGAATATCCGTCAAACTGGGCGGCATAGGTGGCAATGGTCAACCGCGTGAAGGCGGTCACCAATTCCGCACGCTCCGTTTCGGAAGCTGTCCGCCACGCAGAGCCGGAAGCAACCTGAATCATAACGGCTAAATGAAAGCTCTCTGGCAAAACGGATTCGAGCTTTTGGAAGCGACCAACGACTCCAAGCTGCTCAGCCTCTTTCATTGTCGTCAAAAGCACATCATGGAAATGCTCGACCACCTCTATGGGCGGCTGGGCAGGCGTTATGTTCTGGGCTTCAGCGTCGAGCGTGAGCAAATACGGCAATGCCAACAGTAAAAAAACGAATCCAATGATTTTAGCGGAATTTAGATGCACGAAAATTCTGTTCAGGTGCAACGAAGATAAAGGTACGGCCATCCGGTTAATTGGTGGCCGATTCGGCCATAAGCTCATCCGCTTTGCCGTTCAACAGTCCAACAAGGCCGGAAATGCCATCATTTTTAAGTATCTGATTGTACTCGGAGCGCCGGACTTTCAATTCACTGATTCCTCCATCAACAACCACGTCGATGATTCTCCAACCGCGTTTGAATTCCCGGGTTACATAGGCAATCTGAACTCGGGAATTATCGGTTTTCACCAAGTCCGTCATCACAATAATTGTCTTTGAGGGACCCGGGTTGTTTTTCTGGTGCTCAAAAACCTCTCCCCCATAGCCATCAAACAGGGTCGCCAAAGTGGCAATGCTCATGCGACGAAAAGACTGCAATACAGCCACCCGTGCGTCTTTGTCTGCTGTTCTCCAGTAAGACCCCACCGCAATCTGGACCATAAGCGGCATGTGGAATGCGCGGTCAACAGCGGGGGCCAGGCGATCAAATCGCTCGCGAACGGTCAAGGTCTCGGCTTCTTTCATCACTGCGATCAAGTCATTCTGAAAGGCGAGAACAACGGCCTCCGGACTATCGTTATCTGCTGCAGGGGTTGGCCTGATCGAGCCCATCATAAGCATGGCAACCACGCTCATTCCCAAGGCTACCCATTTAAAACTTTTCATGCGTTCATCTCCCTGGCGAATGCCAATAAAATTCAATAGATATTCGCATTTGTCAAAACAAGGTTCATGAATTAGGTAAAAAATTAGACAAATTTGCAACAGTGCGACAGAATTGCATATAGCGGGTTGCGGGATACCATGACATCGCATAGAAGTTATTCGTAATGCATTACATTTTGTGTTGGGATATGTTTCACTTTTAATTATTAATGACCGACCAGACGATATTGGGAAATGTTCGCAGTTATGGTTTTTGAAAATAAACGTATTGGAATGGGGTTATTTCTGGCAGCGGCGGTTTTTGTCGCGTCTTCTGGCCATGGCTTTGCGGATGCAGTTAAGGCTATTCCGGCCTTGCAGCAACAGGACCTTCTGATTGCGGCAACGGATGATGATATTGATGATGTGAACGATCCGCTGGAGCCTTTGAACCGCTCGATTTTTGGCTTCAACGAATTTATCCAGACCAATTTCCTGAATCCTGTGGCCGAAGCTTATAACGAAAACCTGCCTGATGGGTTGCGTTCCGGTGTCCGTAATTTCTTTGGCAATATAGCGACCCCGATCACGGTCGCTAACCAGTTGCTGCAGGGAGAGCCCGAGGAGGCCCTCCTGTCCGTTGGACGCTTTCTCGTCAATACCGTTGCCGGGATCGGCGGCATTGCCGATGTCGCTGGCGAACTGGGCCATCCAAGGGCCAAGGAAGATTTTGGCCAAACACTGGGTGTATGGGGCGTAAACGAAGGATTTTATCTGGTCCTTCCCATATTTGGCCCGTCGAGCCCCCGTGATGCGGTTGGCAAATTTCTCGTTGATCCTTATTTCAACACAGTCAATTCACTGATTACAGATCCGGACAGCGACGCTCTGGAATGGTCTGTGACCGCAGTTGACGGTGTTTCGGAGTATGCGGGTGTTGTAGATGAACTCAACCAGGTCCGTAAAACGTCTGTCGACTATTACGCCGCCATTCGCAGCCTGTATCGCCAGAAGCGCAAATCTGAAATCAGCAATGGCGAACAGCTGGAACTACCTCCCATTCCTGATCTGGGCTACGATATTTCTCCGAACAGAATCGGCACATCAATCGCTGGGGCCAATTAGGCGCACTTCCAACGTTTCCTTTGCCCTTAGCAAGGTGTTCACGTATCTGCTGGTCTTAAAGATCAAGCGGGCCTTCTATTGAACAATGATCTTCGGACCACTCGCCCTACGAAAGCGGATCCGATCAGTTTGCTCACAAAACCTTACTACATAGTGTGAATATACTTCACAAATCAGTGAATTTCTTGACAAATTAGAGAAAATTTGCATAATAAACACCATCCAGTGCCCATATGGGGCTGGAGGTTTACGACCTGACCATAGGGTGGGTTGTTGAGCTTTACGTCATATTGCTTCCAAGGAGGATATAGGCATGACTGCACATCTCGATTTTCCCCTTTTCACGGCTGTGAACTGTAAGCGTCAGCCTTTCTAGGCCCGTTTATTGCTTTTCGGAGCAATCAACACAGTTGTTTTTAATTAATTTTATCGCTGCCCCATTTTTGCCATGGATGTCCCTTATCCATTGGAAGACGGAGCGAAAAGACATACGAAGGGAAGAAAAAATGGCTACTACAATCAAATTACCAGCAGTTCCTGCAGACGGAGGGCTTTCTCATTATTTCCGTGAGGTTTGGGCATACCCGATCCTGGAAAAAGAAGAAGAACAAATTCTGGGTACCCGCTGGCGGGAGCAGGGCGATACCGAAGCCGCCCACAAGCTGGTCACTTCGCATTTGCGACTTGTTGTCAAAATGGCCATGAAATACCGCGGTTACGGTCTGCCCATTGCAGATCTGGTTTCCGAGGGAAATATCGGCCTGATGCGGGCTGTCAAAAAATTCGAACCTGAAAAAGGCTTTCGTCTCTCGACCTATGCCATGTGGTGGATCAAGGCATCAATCACGGAATATGTCCTGAAGTCCTGGTCCATGGTCAAGCTCGGGACTGTTGCCTCGCAGAAAAAGCTTTTTTTTAGTCTGCGCAACGTCAAAGCCAAGCTCAATATTCTTGATAACGGCGAGCTGTCTGCGGATCAGGCAAAGCTGATTTCGTCTAAAACCGGGGCTTCCGAGCAGGACATTGTCCATATGAACGGGCGGTTGTCCGTTCGCGACATGTCTCTCAACGCGCCGATGTCACAGGATGAAGACGGCGGCGCCGAATTTATCGATTCCCTGGTTGATGAAAGCGCATCTCCGGAACAGCTGTTTGCAAACCGTGAACAACAGACGGTTATGCATGAACATCTGGCCAAAGCCGTTGCCAGCTTGCCGGATCGCGAGCGCCATATATTCACGGAACGCAAGCTCAAGGATGATCCGCCAACCCTGGAAGAGCTGGGCGAATCCTATGGCATCAGCCGCGAGCGGGTGCGTCAGTTAGAAGCCAGAGCCTTTGACCGCGTTCAAAAAGCCGTGGTCATCGCGACCCGCGAACAGGGCACCGACCCGAGCCACTACGTTGAGGGCGCTGCCGGGTAATCGGGCAATCTCAGGGGTGCAGAACCCTACAAACGGACCGCCCGTTCCTAAGGAACGGTGCGGTCTTTTTTATCTCCTTGCTAATGCAGGCGGTGTAACTGCTCAACCATCCGAAAGCGGGCCGGCTGAATAACCGGCGTTGAAGTGACTTTCACGGAATACAATGGTCCATCCAGATTGTTTTCCCAAAAATCAATGAACCGTTCCAGTTCCGGATAACGGGGCGGCAGGTCCAGCTCTTGCCAGATGTATTCCTGCAATAAGGACAGATGATCGGGCATCCGATAGGTAATCAGAGCCGTTGTTAGACGATAGTCATTGAGTTGACGCGTTATGCTTTCCATTACAATGATCTCCTTGAAACACCATCTACTGATTTCAGTATCTATTGAAACCCGTTTGCGATTCAATAAAAGAATGTTATTTTTCAATTAACTAGCACTCATTTCTAAAGAGTGCTGCTAAGATTCTGCCATCAAACAGACGGGCTCTGCATCAGGCCGAGCCCGTTTTGGAGAAAGTGATGATTGTCCTTTTTAGCGATTTTGGCCTGGAGGGCCCCTATATTGGTCAGGTGAAAGCTGCTCTCTATGGGAGTCAGCCTGAGGTTCCGGTGATAGATCTGTTTTCCGATGCACCAGTTCACAACCCCAAAGCCTCGGCTTATCTTCTGGCGGCCTATTGCCAGTCATTTGCGGATAACACCGTGTTTCTGGCTGTCGTCGATCCCGGGGTCGGCGGAAGCCGGCAAGCTCTTGTCGTACGGGCCCAGAACCGCTGGTTTGTCGGTCCCGATAACGGCCTGTTTGAACTGGTCATTCGAAATACCAAAAAAACGGCACAATACTGGGAAATTATCTGGCGACCACAGGCTCTCTCGTCAACCTTCCATGGTCGCGATCTGTTTGCACCAATCGCTGCGCAAATCGCTGGCGATTCGGGAACCATTGACGACAAAAGCTGTTTTGCTCCTTTGAAGTCAGGCCATATACAACGCCCAGACTGGCCGGACGATCTTTGCGAAATTGTTTATATCGACCACTTTGGCAACGCCATTACCGGGATTCGGGCCTGTCAGATGCATCGCCGATTCGGCCTTATTGCTGCTGGCAAAAAGATTCCAGCCGCAGAAACCTTTACCTGTGTGAAGGCTGGCGATATGTTTTGTTACGCAAACTCAAATGGATTGGTGGAAATCGCCGCAAATCAGGGACGCGCCAGTGATATCTTGGGAATGCAAATTGGCGGTAAAATTGAAATCTCAGGCATGTGACGGTCGTCACATTCAAGCCCGATACCTTGTGGCAACTCTTGCCTGTTGAGTTAACTACGTAGCATCTACACACGATAGAATGATAAATTTAAGCCGTTTCGGATTGAATTGTGTTGAGAATAGGTCTTCAAGGCTGTTAGATGACACATGAAAACAAGTTAAAGAAATGATGATATGACGTTGCGTGTAAAATTTTGGGGCGTCCGGGGGAGCATTGCATGTGCATCACCAGAACATATGAAATATGGCGGCAACACCAGCTGTATTGAAGTACAGGCTGGGGAACATCACATCACCCTCGATTCCGGCACCGGAATCAGAAACTATTCAAAGGTTGTCCTGGCTGAAGATATTCGCCGGACCTACTTGCTTTTGACTCATACCCACTGGGACCATATCAACGGATTTCCCTTTTTTACGCCTGCGTACGACCCTAAACGATCCATCACGATTATGGCCGGCCACCTGAAGAACCAGGGCGGCGTGCAAAATGTTCTTTCGACTCAAATGCACAACCCGATGTTTCCGGTTCCGCTTGAAGCCATGCAGGCAAAGCTCACATTTGAAGACTTTGAAGCCGGTGATAATTTTCAACTGTTCAATGACCTGAAGGTCTCCACAGCACCATTGCATCACCCCAATGGCTCGACGGCCTACCGCATTGACTACGAAGGAAAATCGGTTGTCTATGTCACGGATACCGAACATATACCCGGCAAACCGGACCAGAATATCCTGAAGCTGATTGAGGGCGCTGATCTGGTGATCTACGACAGCACATACACCGAGAAAGAGTTCCCGGAGAAAATTGGCTGGGGCCATTCGACCTGGAATGAAGGTGTGCGCCTGTGCCGGGCCGCCAACGTCAAACAACTGGCCATCTTCCACCACGACCCGGACCACACCGACGATATCATGGACCAGATCGCGATTGAGGCGAAAGCCGAATGGGACGGAGCCTTTGTCTGTTATGAAGGCCAGGAGATTATTCTCTAAGTCCGTTGCATAATCGTTTTAAGCGTACGCCTTTTCATTAAACGCAACGCAGATCATATTCAGTGACCCGTTCATGCGGCCCCAGACATGTTGGGGCTTGTGCGGGTCGTGCCCAAACCATAGGCCATTCAGCCATTCTATACATGATCTCAGCCTGAACTCATTTGGCATTAAAACTGGTTCAGGCAGGTAGAGGCCATTTGGCACAACTTGCGCTATTGATGAGTTCTGGTAGCCTCGCCGTGGAAGCGTCGGAATGTAAACAGTTTTCGGCGAAGGGAAAACAATCGATGAGAATATCCCTGTTTACCGTTACGCACTAAGAAATCAAAAGATACCGGCGAACCGGTATGCATAATTATATTAGGGGAGAATAAGCGACCATGACGGATCCAGAAACCCTTGTGGCGGCAGAGGTGCCACATCCCATCGAAACCGAATACAACACCGGGCAAGACAACATCACGCCATTTGGCCTAGATATTCACAATCCTGTTTTTATGATTTCGGGATTGTCCATTATAGCCTTTGTTCTGGTTACGCTTATGTTTCAGGAAGCAGCAACAGAGTTTTTTGGCTGGTTGCGTCCATTCCTGACCTCAACATTTGATTGGTTTTTCTTAAGTGCGGCGAACATTTTTGTGCTGTTCTGCGTGATGCTTATGGTCACGCCACTTGGCCGCATCAGGCTGGGCGGTGTCGATGCAAAACCCGATTACAGTTACAGCGGCTGGTTCGCCATGTTGTTTGCTGCTGGTATGGGCATTGGTCTGATGTTTTTCGGGGTCTCCGAGCCCATGTCGCATTTCGCCTCTTCAATGGGCGGGACATCCATGGAGAATGGTCTGCGAACAGACTGGGCGCCCCTTGGCGCGGCGGCAGGAAACGAAGAGGCGGCCCGCAATCTGGGCATGGCCGCAACGATTTTCCACTGGGCGCTTCATCCCTGGGCGATCTACGCCGTTCTGGCTCTGTCGCTCGCCTTCTTTACCTATAATCGGGGATTGCCGTTAACCTTGCGTTCTGCATTCTATCCCTTGCTGGGAGAGCGTGTCTGGGGCTGGTGGGGACATATCATCGATACGGTGGCCGTATTTTCAACCTTGTTTGGTCTGGCGACATCATTGGGCTTTGGCACCGAACAAGCGCTTGCCGGCTTGAACTTCCTGTTTGGCTGGAGCACGGGCAACGGGGCTAAGGTGTTACTAATCTCCCTCATCACAGCTCTGGCCTTGATTTCGGTGCTGCGGGGCCTCGATGGAGGTGTCAAAATCCTGTCCGAAATCAATATCGGCCTGGCGGCTCTGTTGCTTCTCTTTGTCGTTGTTGTCGGCCCGACAGCCATTATCTTTGACACCATCCTTTCCGGTGGGCTCGCCTATGTGAAGGAAGTTGTGCCTTTGTCCATGCCCTTTGGGCGCGAAGATGCCAATTTCTCACAAGGCTGGACCTCCTTTTACTGGGCCTGGTGGATTTCATGGTCGCCGTTCGTCGGTATGTTTATTGCCCGTGTTTCGCGGGGGCGTACGGTTCGTGAATTTGTCTTTTGCGTGATTATTATCCCAACGCTGGTTTCCATGGTTTGGATGGGCGCTTTCGGCGGCACAGCCATCGCTCAGGTCATGGCTGACGCTGCCGCGCCAGTCAAAGGGGCAGCACTGGAGCTGAAACTGTTCGAAATGCTGAAGCCATTGCCGCTGGCAACAATTACATCGTTCCTTGGTATTGTTCTGGTTCTGGTGTTTTTCGTCACGTCTTCGGATTCCGGTTCGCTGGTGATTGATACGATCACCGCGGGCGGCAAGACGGAAGCACCAGTGTCTCAACGTGTCTTCTGGTGCACCTTTGAAGGGATTGTTGCAGCAACGCTGCTGCTTGTTGGCGGTGCCGGAGCTTTGACGGCCCTGCAGGCCATGGCCGTTTCGACGGGCTTTCCCTTTACCATCGTGCTTTTGGCCATGTGCGTAAGCCTGTTCATCGGCCTGAGACAAACGCTCAGGGAAGAGGGGGGATAAAACTTTCTCCTGAATATAGACGACAAGTCAATTTATGCCCCTGTACCTAATTGGTGCAGGGGCTTTTTTTGTTCCAATGAACAAGGCATTAATCGGCAAGAAGGCTATTTCGCCATTTTATCCATTCGCCTTTTTAACAAATTCCGTCGGGATCACGATTTGCTGACAATTGCCTCGTCATTCAATATGCAGAGGATTGTCAGGTACCAGAGAAATGCCACACACCACCCGCTCCGCGCTATTATCTTTTTCAGGAGGAACCGGGAAGGGATTAAGAGGGTCTGCTGAGCCACAGAGTTCGCATGTGGATACGCTCCGCGATTGCAGGGTTGTTCCTGTCATCATTGACCGATCTCGCTCTTGTATGGAAGAGGCGCTTTCTGTGAGCGCCGTTTAAAACGGCAAGACAAGACTGTGATTATTGGGTGGCAGGGGCTTCAGTCGGCTGTGCCTGTTCGGTGTTTTTCTTAACGTCCTGAAGCATTGATTTCAGATCGACCTTCACATTGAATTTCGCACGCTCGTCAATACTCATGGGATAGACGCGAATAGAAATCCGGCGATTGGTTTCCTGATTTTGCGGGATCGGTTTTCCTTCCCGATCGAAATTCGGCACTTTCGGGCGCGTGTCGGCAAAACCGACCGCCTTCATTTTTTGATAATTGACCCCGGTGTCACCAAAAAACCGGACCACCGTTGAGGCGCGGGCTGAAGACAATTCCCAGTTTGATGGAAACATCGCCGTACTGATGGGCTCATTATCGGAATGCCCTTCAACTTCCACATTATAAAGCTTGAATTTTTCCTCTTTGATCATCTGCGCGATTTTGTCCAAAACCGGTATGGCCGCCTCATTCAGTTCGGCGTTGCCCGGCTTGAAGAAAGCGCCCCCGGCCAGATCGATCACGACCCCTTTTTTGTCCAGCTTCACATCGACGACCTGATCCGCCTGCATTTCAAAGACCACATCTTCAACATCGATTTTCAGGGTCTGGGTATCGGACTGCGCATCCTTTTCGCCTTCACCAATATTATTGGCAATAGCGGCTGCAGCCTCCTGATAGGCTGGCACATCAAATTCAGCAAAGGTCAGCAACATCACGAAAAAAGCCATCAGCAGGGTAATGGCATCAGCATAGGTGGTTAGCCAATCTTCGGGTTCGTCGGGCGGATGAATAATTGGCTTAATTGCCATGATCAGAACCTGTTTTTAACCGGTGTTCCAGACATCCGGTTATTTCTTCATCTTGTCGATATTGAAATGGATTGCCGGATCCAGATAACTGTTCATGCGATCCTGAATATATCGCGGACTTTTCTTGTCAGCGAGCAGGGACAGGCCTTCGGCAATCAGGTAATTACGAAAGCGGATGATTTCCTCGCGCTGCAAAATCTTGGTTGCCGCCGGCAAAAAGATGATCCGAGAAAACAAAACGCCGTACAAGGTTGTCAACAGGGCGACCGCAAGGCCCTTGCCGAGGCTTGACGGATCGCCACCCATATTGTCGAGCATGATGATCAGGCCAACCAGAGTACCAATCATGCCAAAAGCCGGAGCCGCAGCACCCATGTTTTTAAGAATTTGAACCTGAACGGTATTCCGGCCAAAGGTGGTTTCAATGGTTGTTGTCATGATTTCACGTACTTCGTCGCCGGTATAACCGCTGACCACCATATCAATTCCGAATTTCATGAACTTGTCGCCGCGCACCGCCTTGTTGGCTTCCTGTTCAAGGGCGGGGATGCCTTTTTTCTGGACCGTATAGGCCCAGCGGATAATACGCCCGACTTCACTTTTCAGAACATTACGGCCAACCTTCGGTGACGCAATCATGCGATATATCAACCGGAGAGACAGCAGCACATAGCGGGGCTCATAGGAAATGAACGTCGATGCCAGCGTTCCTCCGGCAACCATCACGAAGCTTGAGCCGCTGAGGAAAATAAAATAATTGTCTGTACTGATGATAATAGAGCCAAGGAACAGCCCAAACGCCATAAACAGAGCTATAATCGTAGCAAAAGACATGCTCACTCACTTTTAAGTATGTGCTTATGCAGTCTCGTTAGCCCTCACTGCACAGGCCAATTATCGTTAACCACCATTAACCTTATACAGATTCGTTAAAAAATAACAAACGCTTAGGCCATTCCGTTGCAACAGGCATGTATCCCTTGCCTGGGGTCATTCTCTCGTCGCGTATATGATCACCGCTCACGGAACGCTTCGTGGCGGAGTTTCAGAATTGGGCGAATCAGATAATCCATAACCGATTTCTGACCGGTATGAATATCCACCGTTGCCTGCATGCCCGGAGTGATTGGCAAATCCGTTTCATCGCGTCCCAGATAATTTTTTTCCGTCTGAACGATTACCTTGAAATAGGGAGACCCATCTTCGTTGAGGCTGGTGTCGGGGGCAACGCGGATAACTTCGCCGTTCAGCCCCCCATAACGGGCAAAATCATAGGTCGAGACTTTAACCACTGCTGGCATTCCGGCCCGGATAAAACCGCGCTCGGTTGGGCTCAGCTTGGCCTCGACCACCAATTGCTCACTGGTTGGAACGATTTCCAAAATCGGCTCACCCGGACGGACAACGCCGCCAATGGTGTTGTATTTAAGGTTTTTAACAACACCATCAATAGGGCTCTTGATTTCGGCACGTGACCCTTGCTCGCGAGCCTGCACCAGCAACTCATCAATCCGCGCAATATTCTGCGAAACCGTACCCAGTTCATCCTGAGCTTCACGCCGGAAACGGCCTTCACCTTCTTCCAGACGCTGCGTCGCTTCCTGGACGGCGGCTTCGGCTTTCGGCAGGGCCGGGATCAGCCCTTTCAGTTCGCCATCCAGACTTTCAACTTCAGCTTCCAGTTCCAGATGTTCGATTTTCGAGGTCAGGCCTTCTCCCAACAGGGAGTTTGAAATTTTCAGGCGTTCCTGAGCCAGGTTCAAGTTCCGGCGAACCGCTTCGCGGCGAGCGCGGAGTTCGTCAGTTTCCAGCCTTTTCTGGGTGATCTGTTCGCGCATGACATTAAGCCTTGAGGCCAGTTCACGCTTACGCGCATCAAAAGCCAGACGCTGGGCGTTGACCAGTGCCGGACGCCGCCGTGCAATATCGTCCGGAAAAACCACTTCCCGACCTTCCGACTCGGCAACCAGACGGGCCTGAACCAATAATTCACTATCCCGACGGACCAGCAATTCCTCAAGGTTGGTTCCACCAGATGCCAAATCCAGCAACAATAACGGATCTCCAGCGCGAACCAGTCCACCATCCGCCACATAAAGCTCCTGAACAATGCCACCTTCCAGATGTTGTACGGTCCGAACACTGCCTTGCGGCACCACTTCACCGGAGGCGACAGCCACCTCGTCCAGATCGACGTAATAGGACCAGCCGATGGCAACGACCAACAGGACCATGACTGGCCAGGCAAAAATACGCCAGCTGGGCATGGGATGTCGGGCAAGCAATGCGTCTAAACGTTCAGAACCCGAGGCAACTTCGACACTCATTGTTTTGTCTCCGATCCGGGCCGCGCCGCGCCCGATTTGTCATTTGAGGATTTAATCAAGTCCGCATAGGGGTCGTCAACCAACTGGCTTCCTTTCGGCTCGTCAATCCGAAACCGTTCTCCGGTTGGAACACTCGGGTCGGCGCTGGATCGCGCAGGGGGTGCGGCGACAGGGGCTTCAACGGGCCGTTGGGGTGCATTGGTTTGTTCCTGTTTTGCTGCAATCACATCCGTCGCGCCGCCCCTCGGAGGGCGAGGCACTGGTTTTGCCTTGTTGGGCATTGGCGGGACAGGTTTTGCGGCAGGTTGGGGCGGTGCAGATGGCTTTGCCGGTTCTGAAGCTTTAGCCGCCTCCGGCGTGGGTGGCGTTGCCGTAGCGACGGGGCGAACAGAAGGCCTTGGTGCAGCGGACGGGGCCGGCGGTGTCGGTCGTTTTTCGGTCTGGGTCTGTGGCTGAGGCTGGGGCGCTCTGGGTTGTGGCTGAGTTTGAGGACGAGCCTGAGACGGAGACGGAGGTCTGGGTTGTTGTACTGCCGCTGCCACTCGGGGCGATGGGGAAGCTGGACCGGGTTTCATGGGTCTCGGTGGAGCCGGCGGCGCTGCCGGGCGCGGCGAAGCGGCAGCTGATGGCAGCTGGGGCCGGACCGCAGGCGGAGCAGAGGCGGGCAATGGCGATGGGGCGGCAGATGGGGCGGCAGGCGCTGCTTGTGGAAGAACAGGGGCTTCGCCTTTTGGCTGCTGTCCAAACAGTTTCGGCAATATTTCCTTGGATGGCCCAGCCAGCGCAACCTTGCCGTGATCCAGCGCCACCAGATCGTTACACGCCGCCAGCAGAATCGGGCTGTGGGTGACGATAATCACCGTCCGCTCCTTGCCGATTTCCACCAGCGTTGTCCGCAAGGCCTGCTCGGCCTGACGATCCAGACTTGAAGACGGCTCATCCAGCAAAAGCACCGGCGGGTTGCCAAGCAGGGCGCGGGCGATGGCGATACGCTGGCGTTGACCACCGGACAGGCGTCGGCCGGCCTCGCCAATTTCCGAAGCATACCCTTCCGGCAGATCGATAATGAACTGATGTACCCCGGCCGCCGTCGCCGCTTCGATGATTTGCTCATCCGATGCATCCGGGTGCCGATGGACGATATTGTCGCGCACCGTGCCGGCAAACAGCACACACTCCTGCGGCACATAACCCAGCCAACTGGCCAGTTCCTGACGGCTGAACTGGGCAATATCTGCGCCATCCAGCAAGACCCGGCCATTGGTCGGCGTATACAGGCCCTGAATCAGTTTGAGCAATGTTGTTTTACCACTGCCATTGCGCCCGACCAGAGCATGTACACCGCCAGCCTTTATCGTGATGCTGACCGCATTGACCACCGGCGGCAATCCTTCCGCATAACCAAACGAGACGTTTTCCGTGGTAATCTCGCCGCGCGGTCGGGTCAGCTTGACTTCGCTTTCCTCGCGCTCGCTCTCGCTTTCAAAAACCTCGCCCAACCGGTCGAGCGATTGCAGAAAGCTACTATAGGCCCGCCATTGGCCAACCAGCTGGTTGGCCGGGCCAATAAGGCGCCCCGTCAGCATGTTGGTGGCAATCAGCGATCCCATAGTCAAAACGCCTTCAATGATTGCCAGAGCACCAGCCGTTGTCATGATAACGGTCGTCATCATGGTCAGCGAACCACCAAAGTTTGAATAAAAGTCTGAACGTGCCCCGCGCATCACAGAATTTTCGATGTTCTCCGCATGGCGTTCTTCCCACATCGGGCGCATGGCATTGTCCAGCGCCAACGCTTTGACGGTGGTTCGGCCATTGATAATTTCCGCTACCAGACCATCACGGGTTTGCGTACTCTCGCGCTCTTCCTGATTGGCCTGTGACATTTTCGCCGACGACTGCCAGGCAATAAACATGAACAACGGGATGATGATCATCAGCACCCAGGCGATGGGCGCGGCAATAACCCAAATCAAGGTCAGGAACATAACAGCGAAAGGCAGATCACACAGCAGCAGGGCGGACGCACCGGATAACGTATTACGGACCGTATCGACATCGCGGAACAGGGACTGCCAGTAACTGGCGGGTTTGGCTTCCAACTGGTGCAAAGGCAAAGCCATCAATTTATCGAATAATTTGCGTCCCACCAAAACGTCAATACGCAAGGCGACCGTCTGCATGATGCGTGAGCGAGACTGGCGCAGGATGTAATCAAAAACCACAATGCTGATCATGCCAATGACAAAACCGACGAGTGTGCTGATCCCGGCATGACCGATCACCCGGTCATAAACCTGCAGGGTAAACACCGGCACCGCCAGCGCCAGCAGATTGACAAAAGCCGACATCGCCAGAACTTCCCGGAAAATGGGCATGATCGGCTTGAGAAAAGGCTTTAGCCATGCGCGGTGACTGGTTGTGCTCATTACTTGTAAATATACGGTTCTCAAAGCGTCGATGCTAGTACGGAAGGGGCTTTCGCCCCTTTATTTTGGCCAGATTGCCAGAAAATCCGTATCAATCGCGGAAACACGCGACGCATTGCAAAAAAAATCCGCAATAACCGCTTGACCCGTATGGCAAACAGCGGTGTACAATTCAGTCAAATCTTCACGTAATGGGCCAATAGCGGTTTTTTGAGGGTTGGTTGATTGATCGATTCGCAAAACAGGGGCAAAATCACTTTATGAAATTTCTCCGCGCCGCCTTCAGTTATGACCGGATCATTGGCTTTGCCATGCTGATCGGCTTCATTCTGCTCTACAACATCAACCCGGCGCCTGTCGAATATGCACGTCTCAAGGTTTTTGATTATTACCAGCAGATCAAGCCACGCGAGATTCCGCCTCCAGAGAAAAAACCCGTCACCATAATCGACATCGACGAACAAAGCCTCGAGACCGTCGGGCAATGGCCGTGGCCTCGCGACAAGGTTGCCAAGCTTGTTCAGAATGCGATGGCCATGAAAGCCTCGTTGTTTGCCTTCGATATCGTGTTCGCCGAACCCGACGGCAAGGATATCAAGGTTGTCGCCAAGGATGCGGAAGGCCTGACTCCGGAGATGCAGGAGCTTCTGACAAAGCGCCTGAGCAATGATGAGCTGTTTGCGCAAGTCATCTCAAAAAGCCGGGTTGTCCTGGGGCAGGCCGGGCGCACGAACGAGACGGAAGGGATCAAAGGCCCTCCGGCGAAAGCCTCCGTCGGCAAACGCATGTTGACCAAAAATGCCGTTCAACCGGAACCGTTTACGTTGCAATTCCCGGCATTGGTGCGGAACATTCCCATTCTGGAGGAAGCCGCAAAGAATAATCCGAAGGCCGGATTTGGCATGTTTAACGCCATCCCGGACGAAGACGGCGTCATCCGCAACATCCCCGCTTATTTCCTGCATGAAGGAAAGTTTTTCCCGGCCCTGTCCGTGGAAATGCTGCGGATCGCGCTGAACCGGCAAACCGTTCTGATCTACACCACGGAAGCCGGCATTGACGGCGTCGGGATCACCAAGAATTTCACCGTCAAAACCAACAATGTCGGTCGCATCTGGCCGCATTTTTCAAAACGCGACTGGGATAAATACGTGCCGGCCCATGAGCTTCTGAACGGCACCGCGGACCCCAATAAAATCGCCGGTCGCATGCTTATTCTAGGTACGTCGGCCGTCGGCCTTCGCGATATTCGCTCCATCCCGACGGAACGCGATATTCCCGGGGTTGAGGTACACGCGCAGGTCATTGAGGTCATTGCAAACCAGGATTACCTGACCCGCCCCAACTATGCCAACGCCGCCGAGATGGCTTTTGTGCTGTTTGGTGGGCTGGCCATGATCATTCTGGTTCCCTGGCTGGGTGCCAAATGGACGGCGCTGGTTTTTGTCGCCACCGCCTTAGGCTCGGGAGGCACCTCATGGTATCTCTTCTCGGAAGAGAAAGTCCTGCTGGATGCCAGTTACGCCATTGTCTCGATCATGCTGATTTACATGGTGCTAACCTATAGCGGGTATGCTAGGGAAGAAGCCAAACGCAAACAAACCCGCGACGCGTTCTCCAAATATCTGTCGCCGGATCAGGTCAAGCGGGTTGCCGAAAACCCCGATGCCCTGCAACTGGGTGGCGTTCAGCGCGACCTGACCCTGCTGTTCTGCGACGTTCGCGGCTTCACCACCATTTCCGAACAGTTCGATGCCGTCGGCCTGACCAAACTCATCAACAAGCTGCTCACACCGCTGACCAACGTCATTCTTGACCGCCACGGCACCATCGACAAATACATGGGTGACTGCATCATGGCGTTTTGGAACGCGCCCATGGATGTGGAGCGCCATGCCTATTACGGCTGCCAGTCGGCACTGGCCATGATGGCCGAGATGGAGCCTTTGAATGAACGCCTGAAAGCGGAAGCGGAAGAGGAGGGGCGCAAGCATGTGCCGCTGAAAGTCGGCCTTGGCCTGAACAGCGGCCCGGCGGTTGTCGGCAACATGGGTTCGGAACTGCGCATCGACTATTCGGTGCTGGGCGATACGGTCAACCTGGCGGCCCGACTTGAAGGGCAGAGCAAGGCCTATGGGGTGGATATCGTCATCGGCGAGAAGACCCAGGCCGAAGTGCCTGAACTGGCGACCCTGTTTCTCGACAACATCAAGGTCAAGGGCAAGAACGAGGCCGTCACCATTTACTGTCTCGTCGGCAATGAAGAAGTGGCCGAAAGCCGCGATTTCCAGACCCTGAAACAGTTCCACGACCAGATGATCGACGCCTATCTGGCGCAGGACTGGAACAAGGCTATCAAACGCCTGAAGGAATGCCGCCTGCTGTGCAGCCCCTACAACATCGACGGGTTCTACGATCTCTATGAATCCCGCATCCTCGCCTATCAGGCCGAATCTCCCGGTGAAGACTGGGACGGGGTATTTGTGGCGACCAGCAAGTAACGCCTAGCCAAAAAAGCCCCAGTCACCAAGACAATCGGTCAGATCATCAATAAAACCGGGGCCTTTCTGTATCATGCGTGCGGAGTCGGGCATATCAGAAACTGTTTGCTTGGCAGACGTCGCGACAACGATGTGACAATCTTTTGTCGCATCAATCTGCGCCAGAGCACAGGCAAACTCGCGCCCGGTCATCTGTTCCATTTCGCGGCTGACGATAATGATGTCTGGGGAATAGATAACAGCATAACCAATGGCATCCACCGGAGTATCTGCATTAGAAACCTGGAATCCACAGGCAGCTAATTCTTTACCAATAATTTTGCGTTGCGTGCCTTTTGGCATCACCAGCAACATTTGCACTTCCTGAATGGGCTTTTTACCCTCAAAGGCCGCAACTTCTGAAAAGTCCTTTGCGGTCACGGGCAAGCTCGCCAAAAGAGCCTGTGCTTGCCCAGCTTCAGGGTCGTCCCCACTTTCCATGATCTTGCGAATGGCATCAACAAAATGCTGAAGGTCTTTGAATTGTTTTGTCGAATGCGCTGGAGCTGTTTCTAAATAATCCTCCAGCCGATGGGCAATTGTCGTAACCGTGGGGAAATCAAAAATACCTCCCTGGCCCTTAATCGAATGGATATGCCGCAAAAACTCGCCAAGTGCAGAATCCGCATCTCTGCCCTCCATCATATCCGTAATCAGATTATCAACGGTACTGAGGCGCTCACAAGTTGTTTCGATAAAATCACGCCGTACTTCTTCAAGAATATCATCGAGATCTACAGATTTGCCTGCCATGCTAAATATCCTTTATTCGATATTCTATATATAAGAACGGGCTTTATTTCGATGTCATCACCCAGACACCGTTCCATTCGCCTGCGGGCGGTGTTTCCTTGAGCAGTTCGCAGCGCTCGATATAGGTTTTTGAGAGTTTGTCGCTGGGGTTGGCTTTCAGGGCTTCATTAAAATTGCCGATCGCCTTGTCCCAGTTCCCGCCCCGGTATTGCGCAACGCCTTCGTTGAAATAGTTCACCGTGTCCATCAGGTTGGGGAAGGTGTCGGCCGAGTGATAATCGAGCACTTCATAAACCCCCACCGGCTGGGTCTTGCCCTTGACCACCACCAGATCAACATCGCGCAAGCGGTAGGTGCCTTTCAACTTGGCCCTCGTGTACTCGCTGATCAGAATGCGAGCAGAATACTGCTTGCAGGCGGATTCCAGACGCGCCGCCAAATTAACCCCGTCGCCAATCATGGTGTAATCCATGCGCTTGGGCGAGCCGATATTACCGGAAACGATCATGCCCGTATTCAAGCCGACCCCATGATCAATGGGCAGTTCACCACGTCCTTCACGCACCTTGTTATAATCCCAAAGCTCCGTGATCATGGCGATGGTCGCCCGAACGGCCCGGTCTTCATCATCGTCATGGGCGACCGGAATACCAAACGCCGCCATAATGGCGTCACCAATAAACTTATCCAGCATGCCGCCTTCGCGGGTGATGATATCGACCATGATGGTGAAATATTCATTCAGCATGGCGACCGTTCCCTGAGCGCCCAGGCTTTCGGTCAACGTCGTGAAGCTGCGGATATCGGAGAACAGGATGGTGGCTTCCGTGCTTTTGCCGCCCAGGAAGTCGTCGCTGTTGCCACCTTCCATCATTTGCGCCGCCAAAGCGGGGTCCATATAACGCGACATCGTCGATTTCATCCGCTTTTCTGAACTGATGTCCTCGATCATGACCATGCTGCCGAGTTTTTTCTGTTCGGTATTCACCAGAGGAAGCACGGTCACGTTTACGGATAATGTTTCCTCATGGAAAACCAGTTCACCGTCGACGATCTCCTCAAGTTCCTGCTCTTCCTCGACCTTTTCAATCGTTTCCATAACCCATGCGTTGTCTTCAACAAAAAACTCGGTGGCGAGAACACCAACAATATCTTTGATCGGTCGGCCCGTTAGTTTGAGCCCCGCCTTGTTGCAGGTCACAATCTTGCCGTCCTCATCCATGGTGATCACGGCGTTGGACATACTTTCCAGCATGCTTTCGTTGTAGTTTTTGATGTTCTGGATGTCTTCAAACAGCTTGGCGTTTTCAAGCGCGATGGACACCTGCGCGGTAAAGGCCTTGAGGCGGGTTTCATCTTCATCGGTGAACGGTCCGCCGCGGCGGTTCAGGACCTGGGTCACGCCAATGCATTTGCCGTCCTTATTGATGACCGGAACGCACAGGATGGAGCGCGTGAAGTAGCCGGTCTGTTTGTCAAAGGCCGGGTTAAAGCGAAGGTCCGCATAGGCGTAGGGGATGTTGATGGTCTGGCCGGAAGTGAACACGGCGCCGGCAATACCGGCCGAATTGGGCAGACGGATTTCGCCAATGCCATCGCCCATGGCGACCCGCGAGAACAGCTCATTGGTTTTTTCGTCATTCATGAAGAGCGTCGAGCGGTCAGCCCCCAGCATGCGGGTTGCTTCCGCCATGACTTTCTTGAGCAGGGCGCCCAGTTCCAGTTCCGAGGTGACATCCGCGACCACGTCCAGGAATTCCAGTTCCTTTTCCCGGGTTTTGCGCATGCGCTCGACGAACTGCGTGCTCTGCAGCGCGACGCTGGCTTGGGTGGTCATGGCTTCCAGAAGGTGCAGGTCTTCGATGGAAAACTTGCCTTCCTTTTTGTTCAGAACCTGAATGACGCCGATGATCTCGTTTTTGACGGTACGGACCGGCGCGCAGAGGATGGATTTGGTTTTAAAGCCGGTCTGTTCATCAATGTTGCGGTTAAAGCGGTTATCGGCATAGGCGTCGTCGATGATTTCACCTTTGCCACTGCTGAAAATCGCGCCGGCAACACCTGTCGTATTCAGGATACGAATTTCACGCGAGAAGTTGCCTTGGGCAACGCGGGAATAGAGCTCACCGGTTGCCGCATCATTGAGAAACAGACTGCCCCGTTCTGCACCCAGTTCCCAGGTCGTCATCTCGACCAGGGTTTTCAGGATTTCATCCAGGCTCTCAATGGCCGCAACCTTGCGCGACACTGACAGCAGCATTTCCGCCTGCTGCAGTTTTTTGTCTGCAAGAGCCAGCCGCGAATTCGGGTCCGCTTTTTGTCGTGACGAGCGCGACTTCACTGGGGGTCGATTGCCCGGTTCCGGGCGCAAACTACTCGCCATTTTTTGCCTCTAGCTCGTCGCGTAGCGCTGCGATGGTCTCTCTTAACTGGTTCAGTTCGTCGCGGGCTGCGCGTTCTTGTTCCTGCAGCCGGTCTTCGTAGTCGAATTTAATCCCATCCAGCTCTTCACGCAACGCAGCGATTGTATTCTTCAACTGCGTGGTTTCATCCTGGCCTTCTGCGCGCACCTGCTGAACGCTTTCATCCTTGTTAAAGCGCATGTCTTCCAACTCATCACGCAGCGCCGACGCGGTTTCCTTCAACTGGGTAATTTCATCATGCGATGCGGCAACGGCTGCCTGTACCGCTTTGTCTTTCTCGAAATTCAGGTCATCGAGTGATTCGCGAAGCGCTGCCGAGGTTTCCTTCAGCTGTTTGATTTCATCATGCGATGCGGCTATGGCTTCCTGCACGGAGGAGTTCTTTTCAAACTTTAAAGTCTCCAGACTTTCCCGTAAAGCCGCTGCGGTATCCTTAAGCTGTTTGACCTCGTCATAGGACAGGGCCATGGCTTCCTGAACGGCCTGCTCTTTTTGAATGGACATGCTCTCCATTTCTTCACGGAGCGCCTCAACCGTCTCGCGGAGCTGGCGGATATCCATATGCGCGTTCTGCAGGGGATCGTTCTCGACAATCGGATCCTTTGTGGTTTTGCGCATGGAATCAAGTACCTACACGATGATATTGGAGTGGGGATTGTCCGGTATTGCCGGGCCAAGTGCAATACCCGTTCATGGATTAGGAGCGATCAACCAACTGGAAGGCAGCTCCATAAAGAGCTATTCTCTTTCCTCCAACCCACCAAATGAAGCCGTGTACCGTGATGCCGACGCTTTGCAGAGATTGCGCACAGTTTATCGACCCTCCGGCACATCCCGTTCATTGCCCCGGATGCGGCTCGACCCGGCGTATCGAACATGATGAACTGGAAACCCTGGGGATTGCCCATATCGACTGCGATGCCTTTTACGCCAGCATTGAAAAGCGCGACAATCCACAACTGCGCGGCAAGGCAGTAATTGTCGGCGGGGGCGAGCGGGGCGTGGTTGCCGCCTGCTGTTATGTGGCGCGCATAAAGGGCATACGCTCCGCCATGCCGATGTTTGAAGCCCGCAAGCGCTGTCCGGAAGCTGTTGTCATTGCCCCCAACATGGAAAAATACAGAACCGTCGGCAAAGAGATTCGCGCCTTGATGGCAGAAACCACGCCACAACTGGAGCCTATTTCCATCGACGAGGCCTTTTTGGACCTGCGGGGCACGGACAAACTGCACCATGCCTGCCCGGCGCAAACCCTGATCCGTCTGGTCAAACGCATTGAGGATGAGATTGGCGTCAGCGCCTCCATTGGCCTCAGCTACAACAAGTTTCTGGCCAAGGTGGCGTCAGACCTCGACAAACCACGTGGCTTCTCGGTTGTCGGAGAAGCTGAAGCCGTGGCGTTTCTCAGCGACCGGCCGGTCGGTTTGCTGTGGGGGGTCGGCAAAGCCTTGCAAGGCAAGCTGGCAAAAGACGGTATTGAGACCATTGGGCAGCTCAGGGCGTACGAAGAAGCGGTGCTGGTCAAACGCTACGGAATGATCGGCCAGCGGCTCTATCATTTTTCACGGGGTCATGATGCGCGCAACATTGAATCCCAATCCGAGACCAAGTCGGTATCGGCGGAAACCACGTTTAAAACAGACATCAGCGATTTTGACGAATTGCTGAATATTCTGTGGAAGCTGTCGGAAAAGGTCTCTCTTCGTCTAAAAGATGCGGAACTGGCGGGCGGCGGCGTGACCCTGAAACTCAAGCAGTCGGACTTTAAACAGCTGACCCGGGCGCGCATTCTCACTTCGCCAACACAAATGGCGGAAGAACTGTATCGTGCGGCAAAAGAATTGCTCGAGCCAGAAATCAAAAACCGCAAATTCCGGCTTATCGGGATTGGTGCAACCCGGCTCTGTGCGCCTGAGCAAGCCGACCAGCCCGATCTGCTCGACCCCAAACGCCAGGAACGCGCCAATATCGAACGCGCCATCGATGCCGTGCGAACACGGTTTGGCGGGGGCGCAATCGTCAAGGGACGCAGCCTGAACGCACAAAAATGATGATTATAAGTTGTTAGTTTTCATAAGCACTCTTACGGAGCAGGGCAGAAGGCCTGTTCCCGCCGATAGTTTTCTGGTGTATCGAGCCGTCCCTGACGGGTGTCCGTCTCGCGGCTCAACTGGCGAAACACCTGTTTGAATTCGCCGTTCAGCTTACGCAAAAAATATCTTTGGCCGGACTGCGCAGATGATGCCAATACCGGTTGCATGCTGCGTGCGGCCCGGTTCAGGCGGTTCTCAAAGCGGGTTGCAAACTGCTTCAACTGGTCCCGATAAACGGCAACATGGGTTTGTTCATGATCCATCGTGACCCTGTATTCACAACTGCCCGGTAACAGGTCACGCGCTACGTAAACGTTAAACTGGCTATAGCCGACCTGGGCGGAAACACCTTTCAACCCGACACAATAGCGGGTTTTCGACACTTGCTGATATTGAACATGCACTTCAATACGGCTCTCCAGGTCGGTTTTCGTCAAACCCCGTGTCACCCAGCCCGCCCGCCGGCTGAATTTGTTATGGCTGCCGAACTTTCTCGCCAGTTGTTTGCTGCTATGTCCGTTATTGACCTTGATCTCGCCTTCATAAATTTCCATGGAAACCGTTGGCAGGGCAAGATTCAACTGACAGGTTGCAGCCTGTACGCTGCCACCAGACAGCAGCCAGCAGGAAATAACCCCCGATGCCGTCAGCATCATGAGGCGGCGTGCCGCCAGAATTGTGAATATGTTCAGCCCGGATATCATCGCCATACCAATCCCAGATCGCATCCTGCAACGATTAAACAGCAACGATCATCACATACCTTCAGTAAGGAGGTTGTACTGATCATTTCAAGGGGCTAATTTAAAGCACATTAAATATCGTATCATCAAAAAGTGAACCCAAAATAGACTGAATTGTGAATTGCGTTTTCACCGGGCAGATGTACAACTGATTCATGACCTTTTTTGACACCAACTATCTTCTTGAACTTGCGCGCGAACGGTCCGCTGCTGGTCGCAATGAATTGGCCGCGACCATATCCGAGTTATTTGCCGGAAAAGGGACTCAGCTCACGGATCGTGAACGCGCTTTAATGTTCGAAATTCTGCATCACATTGTCAAAGATGCGGAGATGGAGGTGCGTAAGGTGATCAGCTCCCGTCTCGCCGACCGCAAAGATGCGCCTGCAGCGTTAATCGAGCTACTCGGTAATGACGATATCGAAGTCGCATATCCCATCCTGACGGAAAGTCAGGTTCTGCATGACGAAAGTTTGATTGAAATCATCCGCAACCGGACGCTTGAGCACCAAATGGCCGTCGCTATTCGCCATACGGTGAGCGAAAACGTAACAGATGCCCTTGTCGAAACAGGTGACGAACGGGTCATCAAGACGCTTTTGCAAAATGAAAATGCCAACATTTCCCAGGCGACCATGGATTTTCTGGTCGAACAGTCTCAGCGCGTGGATTCCTTTCAGGAGCCAATCCTCCACCGCAAAGAACTCAAGCCTGATATGGTCAAGCGCATGTATGCCTGGGTATCCGTGGCGCTACGCAAATACATTGCGGAGAATTCCGGCATTGATCTCTCAGAGGTCGATGACATTCTGGAAGAGACGCTCTCGGAAACCATGTCCGGTAGTGGCGAACAGGAAACGCAGTTGTCGAAATCGGCGCTTCTGGCGCGCGAACTGACAAAAGAGGGGAAAGTCTCGCCGGAATTGATGGTGCGGGCGCTGCAGGACGGAGAAGTCCGGTTGTTTGTCAATTTAATGAGTCAGGCCGCTAATCTGCGCGAAGACCTGATCATGCGATTTGTCCTGGAGCCCGGCGGGGAAGGGCTCGCCGTCGCCTGTAAGGCGCTCAAACTGAGCGACTACGAATATCAGCGGGTCTTCACCTATTGCCGCAAAGCCAGACCTAATCAGGAAGACCAGACGGAAAAGTCCGTTGCCGCGGCAATCAAGTTTTTCCGGAATGTCGATAAAGACGCGGCGGTGGAAGTCGTCAAACGCTGGCGGCGCGACAAAAATTATCTGTCTGCCCTACGTGATCTTGACGTCATATAGTTTGGAAAGGCGTTACTGGAAAAAAGCCGCAATGGCGATCACACCGAGAATAGACAACCAACTCACCCCGACACGGAAAGCTGTAACAGCAGAAGAATTGTAGTTCATTGTAAATCTTAATCATTATTATTTCAGAGTATAAGGCACTAGATAACGGTTTTAGGCGGCCAGTTCCAACGCCAAGACCTCATTCCTCATATGCAAGATTTGCGGGGCTATGCTGAAACAAACATAAAATCAACAAAAACAGGGACAACGCGTTATGACGTCTATCCAACAGGGGCTTAGTCAAATCCCCTTCATCAATGCTCGAGCCGCAATGTGAGCATTGATCCAGAACTGATACCGGCCCTGTTGGCCGTTTTGTCGGCTTTCCTGTTCGCCTTGTCCATCCAAATTCAGAACCTGGGGCTGCAATCGGCGGACCCAAGAACGGCAGCGCTTGTTTCCATTACGGCAACTGCAGCTGTCTACTGGTTAGCCTCTCCGCTCTATTTACAAGCCACTTTCTGGTTAACCCCGGCAACTCTACTGTTCGCCGGTGTTGGCCTGTTTCGCCCGGCTCTGTCGGCAAGCCTTGCCGTCAGTAGTATCAAGGTCATGGGCCCCAGCCTGACCAGCGGCCTGGCCGCGACAAACCCGCTCTTTGCGGCCGGTTTCGCCATTATCCTACTGGGCGAAGACCTGACGTTATCCATTGCACTTGGCACCGCTGCGGTGGTCGCCGGCGTTGCTGTCGCCAGCGTCAAACGCGGCGGCGTCAAGCGAGGCTGGCCGGTTTGGGCAATTGTCCTTCCTCTGGGGGCTGCGTTTTTCCGAGCGCTCGGGCATCCTTTGACCATGATCGGTATGGAAACCGTTCCGAGCCCGCTCTATGCCGGTCTCGTCGCCTATACCGTTTCATCGGTTATTGCCTTTGGCGCATATAAAATGGAAGGCCGGATAATCCCCAAGATGAACGGCGGTTATGCCTGGTTTGCACTTGCCGGGATGATCAACGGGGCCTCCATTTATTCGCTGAATTCTGCACTCAAGGGGGGGCAGCTTCTAACCGTAGCGCCCATCGTTGCCTGTTCGCCAGTTTTCACAATTGCCTTGGGCTATCTGGTTTTCAAGCGTGAAACCATCACATGGCAAACACTCGGAACAATCCTGCTCGTCGTTCCCGGCATTATACTCATTGTCAGCGGTGATCAGTGGTTTTAAGTGGATTGCGTTGACGGGGGATCAGTGATCCGAGACAGATACAAACTGTTCGCCCAGTCCTGTATCATATTCAATGCCCAGGGGAGTCAGTACAACGGCGCTGCCGCTCCCGGCGCGCGCCAGCCCTTTACGCGCCAGGGCTGTCCATACGGCCGGATTTGCAAAGCCGCTGGCGTCTCTGGCGGATACGGAAAAGGCACCAATATGGACATGATCGCCATGCGCATGCGGCAACTGCGTGATCGTCACTTCACCAGTATCGGGATCGCGCGTCGCCGTCGCCTCATCTTTTGCCAGAACCTGCACCAGAGTAAGGGTTCTCAACTGTAATTTATTCAATTTAAGCGGATTGCGTTTCGGCGGCATGGGAGCTTTAGTCCTTGGTTTCTGGCGGGTAAATGTAATCAAAATATCGGTCTGACGCATACTCGCATTTGTTTCCGGCAATCGCCAGATCACGATGATTTGCGGCTTCAACGAGAATCAACTTTTCAATAAATTCGCGTGAGACCTGGGCGTTCACCTGCTTGCGAACCCGGTTCCCCAAACCGTCAAGGTCAAGCGGCTTGCTAACGGTTTGCGCGGCCATACTTTCGCTCAAGGCAATGTTGATGGCATCGGCGATAATTGGACTCATTGAACAAACACTTGATAAATTTTTTCTGTCGTTAATGAGGACGATGGGTAACAGACTGACGGACTTCCAGGATTTGTCTTTCCCTTGAGGCTGGAAAAAAATCCCTTTCAGAACAAGTGCAGGGGGCATGATGCGCTTTGCCTTCTGCTCTTCAATCTGTTTACGCTTTTCATCGCGAAGCCGTGTCGCCTCTGCCACTTTGGCCGCCATTTCAGCCTGCGCCTTGCGTTTCGCTTCATCCTTCTCGCGCTGTTTCATTTCCTCTTCCGACAGCACGACCGTTTTCGGCTCAAGGACCTGTTGCGGATCATCTGTCGCGGCCTTTTCGTCGGGATCAATCAGCAAGAACATGAAACCAATAATGAGGGCGCTTAAACAAACGGCGGACCCGATCACGGTCGGCATGAATCGGGGATGGTTGATAAGTCTGTACGTATTGGCTGCACGTGCATTTTCCGACCTGCGGTTGGCTCTGTGTTGGCGGTTTTTCTGTTCAATATACTGACGCGCTTTTTCAACCCGTTCGGCCTTGATTTGCCGAAGCATCAAAACCACTTCAGCCCGGATCACTTCAAAGTCACCAACCGCGCCTGCATTGGAAATAATATCGTCCAGATTCTTCGTAAACCGGGCGACTGCCAACTGATCGTTTTTTCGGGTGAACAGCCGCTTGATCATGAACAAGGTGCATTCATGCAACGCATCGACGTTTCGGACTTGGGCGATCAACGAAATCAATCCGCGATCCGGGTCGTCAAAAACCACGTCCCAGTCTGTCGTCCCATCCGGTTTTTTGGGAGATGATGATGGCTGCGTATTGGACAAAATAGATGGCCTGACCCAGATAGGTTAACTTACAAAATGGTTATGTAATTATGAGCTACCAACATAAGGTTAACCCAAGATAAACATGCCATCAGATAACGATGGGACAACTAGATCGCAATTCATTTTTTGTCCCACTTTGAATGACCCCCTTTTGGATCATTTATGCCAACATCGGGAACCAGTATCACTGGGGTCTTCTACCTTTCTCGACCCACTGCATCAAGCCGAGAGATAGTATAGAGAAAACGGTAAAACCGGCAACTAACGGCAAAACTGTACCATTGAATTGCTGACCTATAAATGCGCCAATGGGAACAGAGATCAAAGCGGATATGGACCCAACAACGGATGCGCCAACTCCGGCGATATGTCCCAGTGGCTCCATTGCCAAAGCGGCTGAATTCCCGAACAAAATGCCAAATCCGAAAAACAGCACGATCATCGCAACCATGAACACCATCAACGGCGGTACGCCGTCCGTTATATGGACAAACCCGACAAAGGTCAGTGATACACAACACAGCATGATGAGCGCTGTCCGGCACAGCCTGCGCATACCAAACCGCATAACCAGCCGCGAGTTAGAATAGGATGCCGCCCCGATCGCACTGGCGAGCGCTGCAAAATAAAAGGGGAAGGTTTCGCCAAGACCATAAACTTCCTGAAAAATCTGCTGGGCCGAGCTCAGATAACCGACAAAAGCGCTGAAAATGAGGCCCGACAACAGAATGTAACCAATGGACGCCCGCGTATGGAAAATTTCATTTACGGCAGAAGCGATCCGGTACAGAGAAAAGGCTCGACGCTTCTCCGGCAAAAGGGTTTCCGGCTGCCGCAATGCCAGCCAGCTAACAGCCACCAGAACCAGGACAATGAGCACGTAAAAAATCGCTCGCCAGTCCGCAACCAGCAAAATCGCCTGCCCGACAATCGGGGCCAACATAGGCACAACAATAAAGACCATCATGACCAGCGACATCACCCGCGCCATAGCGTCGCCTTCATATTTGTCACGCACAAGCGCCAGTGTCGCAACACGCGGACCGGCAACGCCAATCCCCTGCAACATGCGTCCCAGCAACATATCCTGAAAATCACTGGCGTAGAGGCACAGACAACTGCCGAGCAAATAGAGAAAAGCACCAATTAAAATGGTCGGTTTTCGGCCTATGGAATCCGACAGGGGACCAAACACTATTTGCGCGGCACCGAAAGATAGCAAAAAAGCCGAAACTACATATTGCTGCTCGTTGTCCTGCGCTCCCAGATCCTCGGCAATCATCGACAGCGCCGGCAACATCGCGTCAATAGACATCGCCACCAGCGAGGTCAGCATCGCCATTAAAACAACAAACTCTGTAAATCCGGGACCGGAAGATTGAGGTTTCATGAAAGATCTCTGCGAGGGAAGGAGGTGCTTACATAAGCGTTTGCGCATAAGACTTAAAGCCCCGGAATCTCTAATCCGGCATTTACGCCTGTACCCAATACGTTAAACCGCGTATTTTCGCAGGCAAAATCAAGGCTCGGTCGCATAAATGGCCAGCCGCAAGGGAGAGCAACCACGATGAATATTTCAAAAGACAGCAACGACTGGTCAAAGGCATTCTTTGACGACCTTATCGAGGCTGGCGTCACTTTATTTCCCTACGTGCCTGATGCCGGGAACAAACGACTGATTGAACATGCCCAGAATCATAACAGTGCACGCCCCATTTTACTGACCACCGAAGAAGAAGGAGTGGCGATTTGCGCAGGCGCAGATCTGGCCGGTGAAAAAGCCATTGTCTGCATGCAGTCATCCGGCGTTGGCAACATTCCCAACTTCCTGTCCTTTGTCGGTGGTGGGCGGTTTCCCATTTTGATGATGGTTTCCATGCGCGGCGACTATGGTGAACAAAACCCCTGGCAATACCCCATGGGCCAGGCCGTTGAACCGATCCTGAAGGCGATGGATGTATTGCAGTTTTGGGTTGATCGGCCACAAGATCTGGAGCTTGCGACCCAGGCCGCATTATCCGCCGTCTTCAAGGCCGGAAAATCAGCCGCCATTATCCTGTCCCAACGCTTCCTCGGCGCCAAGCCTTTTTAAAGGATCCCACCAATGATGACTCCTGCAACTCTCGACAGACGCGACGTTCTTTCTCAATTGTTTCCAGCGCCCGATGATTTTCTGTTTATCAGCGGGCTTGCCGGGCCAGCGCGTGATGTCGCCGCTTTAACGGACGATGGGCCCAATCTGTTCTCCATGGCTGGCGCCATGGGGGCCGCCACCTCAATGGGTTTGGGTGTCGCCCTGTCCGCCCCGACCAGACAGGTTGCCGTCGTCACCGGCGATGGCGAACTGCTGATGAATGTCGGGTCTCTCGCCACTGTCGCCACGGCACGCCCTGAAAACCTGACCATTATTTGCATTGATAATGGTTGCCACGGTGAAACCGGCGGCCAGACCGGCCACACATCCCATTTCACAAACCTGGAACTGATGGCCAAAGGAGCGGGGATCGCCTCGACCCGGACCATCGAGACGGAAAGCCAGCTATCCGAGGGGGCAGCCTTTATTGCGGAGGCTCCGGGTCCCCGGTTTATTCAGGTCCGCGTCGCAGACGGCCCACCCACCGCTTACGCACGCAATTTTGATCTGGCGGACTGTCGGATACGGTTTCGTAACGCCATATAGCCAGGTTATAAAAATCTGGTTATCCGCGAACTGAATAGTTACTTTACGTACGAACCAGAATAACCGCATTGGGAGAACGAAAATGAGCAAACCCGTCAACTGGGGCATCATCAGCACGGCAAAAATCGGCCGGGTTCATGTCATTCCAGCCATGCAGAAAAGCGATGACATCAACATCATGGCCCTGGCATCACGTGATTTGGACAGTGCAAAAAAAACCGCCAAGGAGCTTGGCATTGCCAAGGCCTATGGCTCCTATGAAGAGCTTTTCGCTGATCCGGAGATTGATGCTGTCTATAATCCGCTACCCAACCATTTACATGTGCCGGTAACAATCCAGGCCATGGAAGCGGGCAAGCATGTGCTGTGTGAGAAACCCATTTCCATGACTGCGGCAGAGGCCGAACAACTCATTGAGGTCAGCAAACGTACCGGCAAGCTTGTGGAAGAAGCCTTCATGGTACGTTCCAACCCACAATGGCTGCGGGTCGTGGAACTGGTCAAATCCGGTGCCATTGGCGATCTTCGGGCCATTCAGGGCGTTTTCACCTACTTCAATGATGACCCCGGCAATATCCGCAATATGGCCGATATCGGTGGCGGCGGCATTTACGACATCGGCTGCTATCTAATCACGACGTCGCGTATGGTCACCGAAGAAGAACCGAGTCGGGTCGCTGCCGTAATCGAGTTTGACCCGGTCATGAAAACCGACCGTCTGGCTTCCGCCCTCATGGTGTTTCCGAGTGGCGTTCAGATGACCTGGGTTTGTTCGACCCAACTGGTGCCGCGTCAGCGCACCAATTTTCTGGGAACGAAGGGGCGTATAGAGGTGGAAGTCCCTTGCAACGCCCCTAATGACCGACCCAACCGGATTTTCATTGATGACGGCACCGATCATTATGGCTCAGGGATCAAGACCGAGGAGTTCCCGGTTATCGATCAATATACCATCCAGGGCGAGCTGTTCTCACGCGCCATCCGCGATGGTGGTCCTGTGGTTGTGCCTCTGGAAAACTCGATTGCCAACATGCGGGTCATCGATGCCATATTCGAGGCCGGAAAAACCGGGCAATGGATCAGTCTCTAATCAATTAGAAAGAAAACAAACATGGCAGAGAATATTTTTGACGTGAGCGGTACGGTCGTTCTGCTTTCCGGCGCCAGCCGCGGTATTGGCGAATCCCTTGCGCTCGGATTTTCCGAACGCGACGCGAACATCATCATCACCGGGCGAGATGCGGCCAGTCTGGCGGATGCGGTCAAACGATTGGATGTGGGGAAGGGGACGGTCGACGGCATTGTCTGCGATATCGCCGATGAAACCTCAATCGAGGCCTGCGTTGATCAGGTGGTCAAGACCCACGGTCGCATCGACACCCTGGTCAATTGCGCCGGTGTTAATGTGCGCAAGCCAGCCACCGACTATACTGCTGAAGAGTACGATTTTATCTTCAACATCAATCTGCGCGGCACCTTTTTGCTTTCCCAAAAAGTTGGCAAACAGATGATCAAGCAGGGCAGCGGCAATCAGATTAATGTTGATTCCCTGTCCACCTATGCGCCCATCCATCAGGTTTTGCCCTATTCCATGAGCAAGTCCGGTATGAGCGCCATGACCCGGGGACTGGCTTCGGAATGGGGACCGCACGGGGTCCGGGTCAATGCCATTGCACCGGGATTTATCCTTACCGATTTGACCAAAAAGCTGTGGTCAGATCCCAACATGAAAGCCTGGGGCAAGGTGATCACGCCCTTACAGCGGATGGGATCGCCGGAAGATATGGTCGGTACAGTGCTATTTCTGGCTTCCAGTGCATCCGCGTTCCTGACCGGGCAGATTATACGCGTCGATGGCGGCGCTTCGGCCGGTGTGCACTGGCCCATCGCCGACGATTATCAGATCACGGAAACCGACTGAACCGGTCCCCAACCTATAACCCCCGCGCATGGATCATGCACGGGGGCCGGGGTTCGTCTGCAACAACAAATCCCAAGGGCGATATGGTTCATATCGCGCCAGAAGAATGCGCGTTCAATCGCAAAAACTCAATTCCTATGACGTTCAAAAATCGGACTAAAAAATAGGCATTTTTAAGTTTTTGATTAATAAAAAGGCAATTTATAGACAACCATTATCCAGAAAATAACCGCTTTGAACCGACAAGCTCCCGCCATAACCATACCAAGTATTTGATATTATTATCATTTTTATATTTATCTTCCTCCCTTGAAAAACTGGCCCGCTTCTTGAAATGGTTGCCGCACTGCAACAACAAACTCTAAGGGAGTTATTCTATGAAAAAGACACTTAAGATGCTTGCGGGCGCCAGCATTCTGGCAACAAGCATTGTCTCTGGCAGCGTCGTGCAAGCTGCAGATACGATTAAGGTCGGGGTTCTACATTCTTTATCCGGAACGATGGCGATCAGCGAAACCACATTGAAAGACACTGTCTTGATGATGGTTGATGATCTCAACAAAAGTGGCGGCCTGCTGGGCAAAAAAGTTGAAGCTGTGGTCGTCGACCCGGCCTCCAACTGGCCTTTGTTTGCAGAAAAAGCCCGTGAACTGATCGAAAAAGAAAAAGTCGACGTTATTTTTGGTTGCTGGACGTCCGTTTCCCGCAAATCCGTATTGCCGGTTTTTGAAGAACTGAACAGCATGCTGTTCTACCCGGTTCAATACGAAGGTGAAGAAAGCTCACGCAACGTCTTCTACACAGGCGCCGCACCAAACCAGCAAGCCATTCCAGCTGTTGAATACCTGATGAGCGAAGACGGCGGTGCTGCAAAGCGCTGGGTTCTTCTGGGCACTGACTATGTATACCCACGGACAACCAACAAAATCCTGCGTGCCTTCCTGAACGCAAAAGGCGTCAAGGATGCCGACATCATGGAAAACTACACCCCCTTCGGTCATTCCGATTGGCAAACCATTGTTGCAGATGTGAAGAAATTTGCTTCTGCCGGCATGAAAACCGCTGTGGTTTCGACCATCAACGGTGACGCCAACGTTCCTTTCTATAAGGAACTCGGCAACCAGGGCATCAAGGCGGAAGACATTCCGGTTGTTGCTTTCTCCGTCGGTGAAGAAGAGCTGGCCGGTCTGGATACGGCTCCATTGGTTGGCCACTTGGCTGCCTGGAACTACTTCATGAGTGAAGAGTCCCCTGAAAACGAAGAGTTCATCAAAAAATGGCACGCGTTTATCAAAGACACCAAGCGCGTCACCAACGACCCCATGGAAGCCACTTACATCGGCTTCAAAATGTGGACACAGGCTGTCAAACAAGCCGGAACGACCGATGTTGACGCCGTACGCCAAGCCATGTACGGCCAGAAAGTCACCAATCTGACTGGCGGCACCGCGGTTATGAACACCAACCACCACCTGTCGAAGCCGGTACTGATCGGTGAAATCCAGGCCAATGGTCAGATGGAAACCGTATGGCAGACAGACGGTCTCGTCATTGGCGACGCCTGGTCTGATTTCATTCCGGAAAGCGCCAAGCTGACTGCCGACTGGACCTATCCCTGGGTCTGCGGCAACTGTGAAAAGCCCATGTTTACAAGCATGATGAAGTAAAACATGGTCTGTGATTTTTTATAATTCATAGACGATGACCGGTCGGGGCGCCCATTTGTCCCGACCGGTTTCACATCCGGTTCAGGTATTTCCTTCATGGCACGCATACGCACTCTTTTCCTATTTAGTTTTTTTATTTTCAGTTTTCTAAATGTTTCCGCCTTTGCCGATTTTGCATCGGACATTGAAAAGCTCTCGGCCAAGAGCAACAACACAAAAATTGCCGCCATCGGCCGCATCGCAGCTGCCGAAAACCCCCATGCGACAGCTGTTTTAAGCGCGTTTCTCGAAGGAAATCTTTATACCCAGAAATCGGATAACAAAACCGTCATCGGCAAAAGCACACCGGACGGCTATGTCATCATCAACCCACTGGACGGCACCGAAATCGGTACCGTCAAAAAATCAGGTTTAAGTAAAGTTCGCATCAATAACCGCCTGCGCAAGATTGTCCGCGGTGCTATCGGTGGCATGACCCTGCTAAGCCCGGACAAAGATATTCGAATGAAGGCGGCCAGAGACGTTTTCAAAAGCCAGGATCAGGACGTCATTGAGCTGCTTGAAAACGCCATCGCCAAGGAAACCGACAGCGACGTGATGAGCGCCTTCAAGCGCTCCCTCGCAGCGGTGCAGGCCACCACCAGTCAGGACGTCGCCATTCGCCTGTCCGCACTCAAGGTGCTGAGCGAATTCACCGATCAGGACGTGCGCGCCCTGGTTTCCAGGATTATTGCCAGCGAAGCCAGCGCCAAAACCGGCAGCCCCGGCGCCGAGATCCGCGCCGCCGCCGAAAAGGCCTTGGCCGGGATCGAGTCGCGACTGAAAATTTGGGGTTATGTCGCCAGCATTTTCCAGGGGGTCAGCTTGGGCTCCGTTCTTCTGCTCGCTGCCATGGGCCTCGCCATTACCTTTGGTGTTATGGGCGTGATCAATATGGCGCATGGCGAAATGGTCATGCTCGGCGCCTATACGACCTATATGGTACAGGACCTCTTCAAAATCTATCTGGCCGCTTATACCGATTGGTCGATCCTGATCGCCATCCCCGCCGCCTTCCTTGTTGCCGGGGCCATGGGTGTCATTATCGAACGCGGCATTATCCGTTATTTATACGGGCGGCCGCTGGAAACGCTACTCGCCACCTGGGGTCTGAGCCTCATGCTGCAACAACTGGTGCGCTCGATCTTTGGCCCGACCAACCGCGAGGTTTCGAACCCGTCCTGGATGAGTGGTGCGGTTGAAATGGCAGGGGGCTTGACGCTCACCTACAACCGCATCTGGATCATTGTCTTCGCTATCCTTGTCTTCACCCTGGTCATGCTGCTTATGAAAAAAACGCCTTTTGGCCTGCGCATGCGGGCCGTTACCCAGAACCGCGCCATGGCCTCGTCTATGGGCATCCGCACCGGCTGGGTCGATGCCATGACCTTTGGTCTGGGCTCGGGCATCGCCGGAATTGCCGGAGTCGCCCTGTCGCAAATCGACAACGTTTCGCCAAATCTCGGCCAGGCCTATATTATCGACAGCTTCATGGTTGTGGTGTTTGGCGGCGTTGGGAACCTCTGGGGAACGGTTGTCGGGGCGCTCAGCCTTGGCGTCTTCAACAAGTTTCTTGAGCCGGTCTCCGGCGCCGTATTGGCAAAAATCCTCGTTCTCGTGGCCGTCATTCTATTCATCCAGAAACGCCCGCGCGGTCTGTTCGCCCTGAAGGGGCGGGCGGTGGAAGGATGAGCGCCATGACTTTGAAAAATGCAGGCCCCATTACCACGCTGATCCTTGGTAGCCGTAGCGCTACCATCACCATGGCCATCCTGCTTGGCGCGATGGTGCTTATTCCGGCCCTTAATTTGCTGGTTCCGGAAGACTCGTTCTTCCATGTGCCCACCTATCTGGTTAGCCTCATGGGCAAATACCTGTGCTTTGCTTTGCTTGCGCTCAGCGTCGATCTGATCTGGGGCTTCTGCGGAATTCTTAGCCTTGGGCATGGTGCCTTCTTTGCACTGGGCGGTTACGCCATGGGCATGTATCTGATGCGCCAGATAGGCGACCGCGGCGTCTATGGCAACCCGGACCTGCCAGACTTCATGGTCTTTCTGAACTGGCAGGAGTTGCCCTGGTACTGGTACGGCTTCGATAATTTCGCCTTTGCCGCCCTGATGGTGATGGTGGTTCCCGGCTTGCTGGCCTTTGTCTTTGGCTGGTTTGCCTTCCGCTCACGGGTCACCGGGGTTTATCTCTCGATCATCTCCCAGGCTTTGACCTTTGCCCTGCTGTTGGCCTTCTTCCGCAATGACATGGGTTTTGGCGGCAACAATGGGCTTACAGATTTCAAGGAGCTTCTGGGCTTTGATCTGCAGGCCGATACGGTAAGGGCATCGCTGTTCGCATGTTCCGCACTGGCGCTGGCGCTGGGTTATCTGTTGTGTCGCTTTATCGTCACGTCCAAGTTCGGGCGTATTCTCATCGCTGTGCGTGATGCCGAAAGCCGGACCCGATTTCTGGGTTACCGGGTCGAGCATTACAAACTTCTCGTTTTCACCGTCTCAGCCGTTCTGGCCGGGATTGCCGGGTCGCTCTATGTACCGCAAGTCGGTATCATAAACCCCAGTGAATTTTCACCTGCAAACTCTATTGAAATTGTGATTTGGGTCGCCGTCGGGGGACGGGGTTATCTGCATGGTGCCATTCTGGGGGCGATCGTCGTCAACTACGCGAAAACATACTTCACCGGCGCCCTGCCGGAAATCTGGCTGTTCATGCTGGGCGGTTTGTTTATCGCGACAACCCTGTTCCTGCCGAAAGGAATTGTTGGATTAATGGGCAAGATTAGAGATCGCAGGCAGGCGGCAACCGGCCCCGCACTTCCACAAAGCGCGGGAGAATAAGATGACCACACCACCAAAAAAAGACGTTTCGCCAGGCGATACGATCCTCTATCTGGATGGCGTTTCTGTCAGCTTCGATGGTTTTAAAGCTTTGAATGCCTTAAGTTTTTATGTGGAATCAGGGGAACTGCGCGCCATCATCGGCCCCAACGGGGCGGGCAAGACGACGATGATGGATGTGATTACCGGCAAGACAAAGCCGGACGAAGGCACCATCCTGTTCAAAACCAACACAGACCTGACCCGCCTGGACGAAACGCGGATCGCAAACTTGGGCATTGGCCGCAAATTCCAGAAGCCGACGGTTTTTGAAAACCACACCGTGTTCGAAAATCTGGAACTGGCACTGGCCGGAGATCGCCGCGCCATGACAGCCTTGTTCGCCAAACTGAACGGTGAAGATCGCGAGCGCATTGCCGAGGTTTTGAACACCATATCGCTGACCGACATGCAGGCGCGCGCGGCGGGCGAATTGTCGCACGGCCAAAAGCAATGGCTGGAAATCGGCATGCTGCTGATGCAGGACCCTGAATTGCTGCTGGTCGATGAACCGGCGGCCGGGATGACCGACGCCGAAACGGCGCAAACGGCCATAATGTTAAAAGATATCGCCAGAACCCACTCCGTTGTTGTTGTTGAGCATGACATGGATTTTGTCCGCTCGCTCGAAAGCCGGGTCACCGTCCTGCACGAAGGGTCTGTGCTGGCAGAAGGTTCGCTCGATACCGTTCAACAGAACGAACGGGTCATTGAAGTTTATTTGGGGCGCTGATCATGCTGAATGTAGAAGATGTCGATTTGTATTACGGTGCCAGTCAGGCCCTGAAGAAGATCAGTCTGGTTGCCGATAAAACAGGCGTCACCTGTGTGATGGGGCGCAACGGCGTCGGCAAAACCAGTTTACTGCGTGCCATTGCCGGGCAACAACCTATTCAATCAGGCAAGATTATTTGGGAAGGCGAAGACATTTCAGCTCTGGCTCCTTATGCCCGCGCGGCAAGGGGTGTGGCCTACGTGCCGCAGGGGCGCGAGATTTTCCCACTGCTCACAGTCTATGAAAACCTGTGCACCGGTTTTGCCGCTCTGCCGCGTTCCGAGCGCAAAATCTCTACCGAAATTTTTGAATTGTTTCCTGTCTTGAAGGAAATGCTCAGTCGACGAGGGGGGGATCTCTCGGGTGGCCAGCAGCAACAGCTGGCCATCGCCCGGGCTCTGGTCACCCAGCCACGCCTGCTTATACTGGATGAGCCAACAGAAGGCATTCAGCCCTCCATCATCAAGGATATTGAGCGGGTCATTCGTTTGCTTGCCAGTCGGGGGAATATGGCCATATTACTCGTTGAGCAGTATTTCGAATTTGCCCGCGATCTGGCCGAGACCTATGCGGTGATGGACCGGGGAGAGATCGTCCTCGAAGGCCGTGGGGACGAAATGGTGGAGGAAGATGTACGCCGTTTCATCACAGTCTAGCCCAACTCCTGCACCCTCCGTCGGGAAAGTTACGGTTGAAGGCGGCGCCAAAGTTCGGTTTGGTCAGAGCAATGGCAAAACGGTCATCAAAGACCTCTACCAGCATGACCCCGTCCGCATCCTGTTTCCCAACAACCCACCCGGCGAGCTGACCATTGGCGTTCTCACAACCACATCCGGTGGATTGGTCGGGGGCGATATAATCCAGATCGATGTGGAAGCGGGTGTGGATACCCAATCCATGATCATGGCGCAGGCGGCGGAAAAGATTTACCGCTCCACCGGCGCCGATTGTCAGATTGATATTTCGATCAGGGCAGAAAATGACGCCTGGTTCGAGTGGTTGCCGCAGGAGACCATCCTGCATCAGGGCGCCCGACTGCGCCGCACAACAGCGCTTGAGCTTAACGGTTCGGCCCGCGTGCTGGCGGGTGAATTTCTGGTTTTCGGCCGTCAAGCCATGGGAGAGAAAATGACAGAGGGGCTGGTGCGTGACGCCTGGCTGGTCAGCCACAACGGACGCCCCCAGTGGGCCGACGCCTTCCATATGGAAAGCCCGCTGGCCCGGGTTATTGATCACCCGGCAGGCCTTGGCGGTGCCGTCGGCATGGCCAATGCGGTTTACGCCGGACCGGATGCGCCGGAGCAACTGGAACGGGCCCGCGCACTACTGGCTGAAGACAGCCCTTGCCGCTGCGGAGCGACGCTGGTGAACGGACTTCTGACTATACGCTGGCTGGGTGCGGATGTGTTTTCACTACGTAAATCCTTTGCCGGTTTCTGGATGAAATTCAGAAACCAGGTCGGTGGCCAACCGGCCATGTTGCCGCGCCTGTGGGATATTTAACGACGAAAAGTTCAAGACCTAGGGAGAGATAAACGTGAACCTGTCACCAAGAGAAAAAGATAAGCTGCTGGTCGCCATGGCCGCTGAAGTGGCCCGCAAGCGGCTGGCTCGCGGCGTCAAGCTGAACTACCCGGAAGCCATCGCGCTGATCTCCGATTATGTGGTCGAAGGGGCGCGCGACGGGACCAGCGTTGCCGATCTGATGCGCGATGGCGCCACCGTAATCACCAAAGATCAGGTCATGGACGGCATTTCCGAAATGATCCACGACATCCAGGTCGAAGCCACTTTTCCCGATGGGACCAAGCTGGTCACCGTCCACAACCCGATCCGCTAGAACGGAGGTCGTCATGATCCCAGGAGAACTGTTTATCCAGCCGGGCGAGATCACGCTGAACGAAGGGCGTGAAACGCAGGTTCTGAAAATCGCCAACACCGGCGACCGTCCGGTTCAGGTTGGCTCTCACTATCATTTCTGTGAAACCAACGGCGCTCTGGCTTTTGACCGCGCCGCTGCAAAGGGCTTTCGCCTCGATATACCGGCAGGCACCGCTGTGCGCTTTGAGCCCGGCCAGGAACGTGAAGTCACACTTGTCCGCTTCGCCGGAACAGAGACCATAATTGGTTTCAATGGCCGCGTCGGTGGCGGCTTAAAAGAAAATCAGGAGGGCGCATAACATGGCTTTTAAAATTGAACGATCCGCTTACGCCGCCATGTTCGGCCCGACCAAGGGCGACCGGGTGCGCCTCGCCGATACGGACCTGATCATTGAGGTTGAAGCCGATCACACGGTCTATGGCGATGAAGTGAAATTTGGCGGCGGCAAGGTGATCCGCGACGGCATGGGCCAGTCCCAGGTATCGCGCGCCGACGGCGCCGTCGATACGGTCATCACCAACGCCCTGATCGTCGATTACACCGGCATCATCAAGGCCGATATCGGCATCAAGGATGGGCGCATTGTCGGCATCGGCAAGGCCGGAAACCCCGATGTGCAGCCAGGCGTCAATATCATCGTCGGCCCCGGCACCGAAGCCATTGCCGGCGAAGGCCGCATCGTTACGGCAGGGGGCATCGATGCCCATATCCACTGGATCTGTCCGCAACTGATCGACGATGCGCTTTATTCCGGCATCACCACCATGCTGGGCGGTGGCACCGGCCCGGCGGAAGGCACCAACGCCACCACCTGCACGCCCGGCCCGTGGCATATCGAGCGGATGATGCAGGCCGCCGAAGGGTTGTGCATGAACCTGGGCTTTTTCGGCAAGGGCAATGCGTCCGACCCGGCCGCCCTGAAAGAACAGGTCGACGCCGGTGTGTGCGGGCTCAAGCTGCATGAAGACTGGGGCACCACGCCCTCGGCCATCGACACCTGCCTGAGCGTTGCCGACGACATGGATGTTGCCGTTGCGATCCATACCGATACGCTCAACGAAAGCGGCTTTGTCGAAAACACCACGGCCGCCTTCAAGGGCCGCACCATCCACGCCTTCCACACGGAAGGCGCAGGCGGCGGTCATGCGCCTGATATCATCAAGCTGTGCGGAGAAAACAACGTCTTGCCGTCCTCCACCAATCCGACCCGGCCGTTCACCGTCAATACCATTGACGAGCATCTGGATATGCTGATGGTCTGCCATCATCTGGACTCGAAAATCCCGGAAGATGTGTCCTTTGCCGAAAGCCGCATCCGCCGTGAAACCATCGCCGCTGAAGACATCCTGCATGACCTCGGTGCCTTCTCGATGATAGCCTCGGACAGTCAGGCCATGGGCCGGGCCGGAGAGGTCATCATCCGCACATGGCAGACGGCTGACAAAATGAAAAAACAGCGCGGCGCCTTGCCGGAAGAGAAGGGCGATAATGACAACTTCCGGGTCAAGCGCTACATCGCCAAATACACCATCAACCCGGCCATCACCCATGGTATCTCGGGGGATGTGGGTTCTATCGAGGTTGGCAAGCTGGCCGATCTGGTGTTGTGGAAACCGATGTTCTTTGGTGTCAAACCGGACAGCATTATCAAATGCGGGACCATCGCAGCGGCGGCTATGGGCGACCCCAATGCCTCCATCCCAACCCCACAACCGGTGCACTATCGTCCTATGTTCGGCGCGTTTGGCAAGTCCCTGACCCACAGTTCGGTGATCTTCGCCTCGCAGGCAGGGATTGACGCAGGCATCGGCAAGGCCTTTGGATTGTCGAAAACCCTGGCCCCGATATCCGGTACCCGCACCGTCACCAAGTCCGACATGGCGCTGAACTGCTATGCGCCGCATATGGAGGTCGATCCTGAAACCTATGAAGTGCGGGCCGACGGTCAGTTGCTGACCTGCGAGCCGGCGAGCGAGCTGTCCATGGCACAAAGGTACTTTCTGTTCTGATGCGTAAAGCCATAGAACGCCTTGAGAAGGGAACGTGGCCAGACGCCAATGCGGTGGGCACCGTGACACTGACCTTCGACGACCGGCACCGCCGCCGCATCCGCATGGCCGACGACGCCGGTGCGCCGTTTCTGCTGGATCTGGCGGAAGCCGAATATCTGCATGATGGCGACGGCCTGCGCCTGGATGCGGGCGGCTATCTGCAGGTGAAGGCCGCGAAAGAAGCCGTGCTTGATATCCATTGTCAGGATGCCGCCCATACGGCACGCATCGCCTGGCATATTGGCAACCGCCATATACCGTTAGAGGTTCTCGACGACGGAGGTTTGCGCATCCGTGCTGACCATGTACTGGCCGGGATGTTGGAAGGATTGGGTGCCCATGTCCATAACCGGGAGGATGCCTTTTCGCCGGAAGCCGGAGCTTACGCCGGTGGCGGCCATGGCTCTTCTCATGGTCATGGACATGCAGACGGACACGCACATGACGTTCATTCGGAGGCTGGGCAACATGATCACGGTTAACGAATCAGGCCTCTATCGTCTGATGACATGGCTGTCACCGTCCTTCCCGGTTGGCGCCTATAGTTATTCCCACGGCATTGAATACGCGCTTGAGGTTGGCGACGTCACGACGGAAGACGAACTGCAGCACTGGATTTCGGGAATCCTTGATTTTGGCTCTGGACGTCTCGATGCCATCCTGTTTCGCTCCGGATGGCAGGCGTTTGCCGATGATGACGAAGCGCTACTCGATTGGGCTATCGAGACCGCCGCAACCATGCGCGCCACAAAGGAAATGGCGCTGGAAAGTGCGGCTCAGGGCGAGGCGTTTTTTGAAATCTTGTCCAGTAGTTGGCCCGTGGACGGTCTCGCCCGATTTGAAGACCGTCAGAAAAACCTGCAACGACCGGCGGCCTATCCGGTTGTTGTGGGGGTTGCCGCCGCCCTCTCGCATATTCCCCTTGAGCAGGCGCTGGCGGCTTATTTGCACGGCTTTATCAGCAATCTGGTTTCAGCCGGGGTGCGGCTGATCCCGCTCGGCCAAACGGCGGGACAGCGCATTATTGCAGCCCTTGAGCCGGACGTGCTGGCCAGCGCCAGCGCCATCTCCAATGATACACTGGATCATTTGCGCACCAACATCGGCTCTGCCGCCGTGATGGTCGACTGGTCCTCCATGCAACATGAAACACAATACACGAGGATATTCCGATCATGAGTTCCCCTTTACGCGTTGGCATCGGTGGGCCGGTTGGCTCGGGCAAAACAGCTTTGCTGGATCGCCTGTGCAAACATCTGCGCAATGACTACCGCATCGCCGCCATCACCAATGACATCTACACCCGCGAGGACGCCGATTTTCTGACCAAATCCGGCGCACTCACAGCGGACCGCATCGCAGGCGTAGAGACTGGTGGATGCCCGCATACGGCGATCCGCGAAGACGCCTCGATCAACCTGGCCGCCGTCAAGGACATGAACCTGAAATTCCCCGACCTGCAGATTGTTTTTATTGAGTCGGGGGGTGACAACCTGTCCGCCACCTTCTCACCGGAGCTGGCAGATATCACGATTTATGTGATCGATGTTTCAGCTGGCGACAAAATCCCCCGCAAAGGCGGTCCCGGTATCACCCGCTCCGACCTGCTGGTCATCAACAAGATTGATCTGGCGCCGCTGGTTGGGGCCGATTTGGGAGTTATGGACCGCGACGCAAAAAAAATGCGCGGCGAACGACCCTTCCTTTTTACCAATCTGAAAGCCGATAAAGGGGTCACGGAGATTTCGGAATTCATCTTGCGAATGGGTGGCTTTACAACCTGAAGCCATGCACCAGTGCGCAGACTGCCCTCACAAGAAAACATGGGTAAGGGCGGATCAACTGTGTCAGACTGTAGGCGTCGGAGTTCCTCCGACATGTCCATATTGAGACCATTACGCGTCCCATAACCGCGCCATTGCGCGGAAATCTGTCTGATATGAGGTCTACCCAGATGGAAACCGCAATCGATTGTGAACGGAACCCGTCTTGTTGAAAAACAAGGCAATGATGGGGATTGTCATGATGGTCGTGGCCGTGTTTTTTCTGACCACCATGAACATGCTGGTCAAGGTTATAGGCCCCAGCTATCACCCGACGCAAATCACCTTTCTGCGCAGCCTAATCGCCCTGTTGCTTGTTGTTCCCTTTCTCCTGCGGGCCGGTGGGGTCAGCTTATTCCGGACCCGCCGCCCCGGCCTGCACTTTATCCGCTCGGTCTTCGGCACCACTGGCAATGTCCTGTTTTTTTACGCCTACCAGTACATGACGGTCGGTGATGTCATCGTCATATCCCAGGCGGTGCCGTTGTTTGTGACCATCCTGGCCGTTCTGTTTCTGGCAGAGAAGGTCGGCATCCGGCGCTGGGTTGCGGTTTCCGTCGGTTTTCTGGGCGTTGTCATCGCCATTGATCCGGCTGGTGATTTCGAGGCCATCTCGCTCGTCGCCGTCGCCGGAACCTGCATCTGGGCCTGCACCATTTTGCTCATGCGCAAGCTGGGCGAAACGGAAAGCCCTTATACGGTAACCTTTTATTTTATGCTGCTCGCGACCCTGATCACCGCCTGTTTCCAGCCCTGGGTCTGGCAACCTTTGGATGCCCGGGTGACGGTCCTGATCATAGGTACTGGGGTGACCGGGGTCATCGGGCAGTTGCTGATGACCGCGTCGCTCAAGTATGCGGAAGCTTCCGTCGTCAGCCCGTTCAACTACACCGGCATTATCTGGGCCGTCGCCTTTGATCTGCTGATCTGGGACGTCATCCCGGCCTGGTCAACCGTGCTCGGTGCGGCGATCATCACCGCCACCGGCATCTATATCTTCCGGCGCGAAGCGATTGTTCGCAAACAGCGGGAGCAGGGGGATTCGCATCCGCCACCGACACCCCATTAAAGCGTCCGCTACTTTTTGGGGCCCACACTATTTTTATAAGAACTTTGTCGTGAAGGCTTAAGCCGTTGCCTGTCCGCCCTCCTGAAATAACAGAGCCGTTTTCATTTGCCCGCAAACGAGCCGCCCTCCATAATTATCCAAAAGTGATAGGGAGCGGTATGAGGCTCGGCTGGCCTTGAGGTGCTGGTCAGCGGGATCATGCCTGCCTCCATTGCCAATCAGAAGATCGTTTGGCTGATGGACAGGCCGTGGGTCTTGCCGATGTCGCGTATTGCCGGATGGCATTAACCCTGAGCAATGGAACCATTGTTCCGGTCAGTCGATCTTCAATGAATAAAGAGACGACGACCGACCGACCGCCAATTATTCAACAGAGACATAACCAATTTCGATGGCTCGTTGCAGAACGATAAATGCGTCCCGCGCTTCCGTGAACGCTTCGCGACATTTTCTAAGTTCTGATATATCAGCCTCATCGCCAGCTTCACCTTGTGAGTTTTTTTCTGCGACACTGAATGCGGCCTGAATGTATTGCGCTCTCAGCTTTGCAACGGCAATTGCAAACGACACCATCCGATCCGTATTTATGCTGGGAACCTGTTTGTGTATCACTTCCTTATTGGCGAGACGAATCACCTGTTCGACTTCTTTCAAGAATCTCTGATTTTTCTGTAAATCGTCGTCTAAGGTCATTTCAGCATCCTTGTTTGAGAGGACATAAGGTGCGTCAGTACGAACTGAGCAGTTTTTCATTTTACAGATGATAGTCCTAAGAAACTGTTAGCTGGTCACAGGTTCGAACTGCTTTACACGGATTTGCACTCCACTGCGTAGCCTCTCCTATAATTCAGTTCCGTTTATCTGCAAACGTGGTAATCGATGTTTATTCAGGAACTGCCACCCTAAAATTACGTTCAGGTCTGTGCGTGATACGTCGTGGTTAAGCCTCCGAGAGGTGGCTTAGCGTATGCTCACGGTGGGCAACTTTCGCCCGTAGTTATTCCAGGTCAAGCAGCCGAACTTCCAAGCGGTTGTTTAGCCGTGCTACGCGATTCCACTGTTGCGCGGTCCCAAGCGTTGGATATTCCCAGAGTGGTCGTTCCGCACCGTAACTCAAAGATGACATCTGATGATGTGGAACGGCTAAGTTTCTGAAGGCTTCGCGAATGCCATCCGCCATGCGTTGACCGAGAGCCAGAGAGTAACTTTGGTTGCTGGGGCTCTTCTGGCATTCGTCAATCGGCGTAGAAGGAGGCGCTAACCTCGGCTCGTCGTTGTTTTCCTGTATAACGCAGAATTGTCCGACATGCGCTGCTATTTCGACACGTCCGTCGTAACCCGTATCTTTCAGCCGCTTCATTAAACCAAAAAGGAGCCGTTCGGAATCCTTGTCAAATCTAAAGCGGTCGAATTCAAACTTTGCCGTTTCGTGGATCACCCATTCGATCGTGCGCAGTGCATCGTTTTTCTGGCGGACCGCTTCGGCGCGTTGAAGGTCTGCCTCAATTCGTTGTTCCGCCTCGCTGATATAAAGCGAATAGACCCAGGCTGTCGGCAGGATCATCACGAAGGCGTACAGAGCCATTTTAATGGGCGTGGCGTTCTTTAACAGGAACAGAAAGGCGCCGCCAACTGTCGATAAAGGACGGCGCTCGTCGACGGGCAAAGGCGGGTTCGGCGATGTCAGCACAGGCAACCAGTAGCGGCGCATAAATGTATCGTCCTCGAAGTAATGACTATGGCCACCCTGAAACCAGCGGTTCAAAAAGTTATCACCCATCATGCCAGAAAACCCAATTCTTCCGGCCATACCGGTGAAGAGAACGGTGAGCTGATTAAGGGCGAGGACACTGTCGCCGATGCCGCAATCATTGATAACGCGCCTGACCTTGCCCGCACCGTAGAGTAAAGTGTCCCAAGGGAAATCAGGTTTGAGGACACTGCCGGCAAAAATGATGGTGCCGATACGTGGCCGTTCGGCCTCTGTCATGCCATGCAGGCCCCAAGCAACAATATGCGTGCCGAAGCTATGAGCGACGATGTCAAAACTGGCTTCCGGGTACTCAGCGGCGACCCGTAGAAACGTCGCACGGAACCGTCTTGTGATCAGATAGCGCGTAAAAGGTATGATGAATGCCAGGGTTGAGAAGAAGCCGTATTTGTAATGCACGGCGACAGTGCTGGGGTCTTCGTCTGAAACCATCGCGGCGAGGCGTTCCTGCCATTGGCCATGGGTCCGGATTCCGTGGGCCGTGAGAAGAATTCGGCGCGGGACGACTGTGTTTTCTAACTTTAGTTCTGCTTTTGCTTCGTTCATGGCTCTTTCTCGTCTGACTAGCGATAACACAATGCACCGGACCCTAAGAGTAATGCCAATGTAAGAAACCAACAATATGATTGATTTTGGGAGCCGCACGACTACCTGGCAGATCAGGAGACAGGATGTAAGGTATAGCTCGGCGCACGTTTACAGATGACGACATTTAGAAAATTATGCGACCCCAATAGAAAAAGGGGCCAACCTTTTCAGGCTAACCCCTTGATCTAATTGGCTCCGGCAACAGGACTCGAACCTGTGACAAGCTGATTAACAGTCAGCTGCTCTACCAACTGAGCTATGCCGGATCAGGCATATTTGGAGGCGCGGACCAGATTCGAACTGGTGTACACGGATTTGCAATCCGCTGCGTAGCCTCTCCGCCACCGCGCCAGACGCTTCCCAAAGATCAATCGACCGTTCGGGTCGCCCAACCTCGGTTGCGAGGCAGGGGAACCTAGACGCAGATTTCGGTGCAGTCAAGCGACTGATTGCAGCATTTTTACGATAATCTGCATCTGTTTCAACAAATCTCTTGAAAGCTTGAAAATCAGGCGCAAATGGCTTTCTCAATATTGTCTTCTGCGGCGCAACGGCCTATACGTTTTAAATCTTTAATTTGAGAAATTGAGAGCCCGACTATGGATTTTGCTGCCTCACGCCGCACAATGGTTGATTGCCAGATTCTCCCGAGCCGGGTTACCGACGAGCGGGTGATTGAGGCCATGTCAGACCTTCCCCGCGAACTCTTCGTTCCCAGTGAAAAGCGCAGCCTGGCCTATGTCGATGAATCCCTGCCGCTGGGCGAGGGTCGCTTTCTGATGGAACCGATGGTCGCCGCGCGCCTGCTTCAGGCGCTTGAACTAAAACCGACGGACGTCGCCTTATCCATTGGTTGTGGCAGCGGCTATTCAGTAGCGCTGTTGGGCCGGGTAGCAGATACCGTGGTTGCCGTCGAATCCGACACAGGCCTGATTAACCACGCCAGCAAAAACCTGGCCGAGCTTGGAATCGACAATGTCGCCATCATGGAAGGTCCACTCAACGCCGGTGCCCCCAAACAGGCGCCCTATGACGTGATCTTTTTCGATGGTGCTGTTTCGGAAGTTCCCGCAGCGATCTCAGACCAGTTGGCGGAAGGCGGACGCCTGATCGCCATGATTGAAAAATCAAATGGCCTATGCACTGCGCGCCTCCTGACCCGTTTTAATGGGGCCATCTCAGGCCGCGATTTGTTTGACGCAAGCACGCCCATGCTTCCGGGTTTTGAGCGCAAGGCCGCATTTACATTCTAATTGAGCGTTGATATCTGCGGCATTTCAAACTGTCCGGTGCGAATCAATTGCAGCCGGATTCGCCAATATGGTTAATGAGGCTCGGGTTGATCTTGAAAAACCCCAGGGTTTCTGCGGCTAACCGGGCCCTATTGACCTCTTCTTCCGTATCTGGCTGATATAGTATCGAATTTTACAAACGTTTGGAAATCCTGGGCTATGACGTTATTTTTGAATTCGCAGTTTATCAAACCTCGTAAATCGGTGCGACGCATCTCGATGATGGTTGGTTTTGCGGCTATGGCATACGCCTTTACGGCGCTCACTCCGCGCGTTGTTGATGCGCAGACATTGGATGATGCGCTGACAACCGCCTACAACAACAATCCGACCTTGCTGGCCCGACGGGCCCGTTTGCGGGCGACCGATGAAGGCGTGCCACAGGCCCTGTCGAACTGGCGCCCTGACGTCTCGATGAGCCTTGATACCGGTTATGCCGATGTCACCAACACCAACTCATCCGGCACAGGCCGCAATCAGATCCGTCAGCAGCAGAGCGCCGGCATCGACGTCACACAACCGCTGTTCCGGGGCGGGCGCACACTGGCTGGAACCAGTGAAGCCGAGAACGACGTGCGGGCCGAACGGGCCCGTTTATTGGCGACCGAACAAACAGTCCTGCTCAGCGTTGTCACGGCCTACATGAACACCTTCAGAGACGAAGCCGTTTTAAAGCTCAACCTGAACAACGAACAGGTATTGCGACGACAGCTTGAAGCCACACGGGACCGGTTTGAAGTGGGTGAGATCACCCGAACCGATGTGCATCAGGCGGAAGCCCGCCTGGCCCAGGCCACAGCCGACCGGATACAATCTGAGGGGGATCTTGAAGCCTCGAGGGCCGATTATCGAAACGTTGTCGGAGAAGCCGCTCCGGCCAATCTAGCGGCTCCGGAAATCCCGACAACCCTGCCAACGGACAAAGACGAAGCGATCAAGATTGCCGCCGTCAAAAATCCGGCTGTCATCGGTGCTGAATTCGATAAACGCTCTTCTGTCGATGCCGCCGATGGCATATGGGGTGAATTGTTGCCGGAAGTCGAATTGACCGCTGGCTTGTCGAAAGCCTTTGAGGGCTCAGCCGAGCAGGGCAGCATAACGACGGCCGATATTGGCATTGGCATAAATATCCCCATTTATCAGCAAGGCGCTGTTTATTCACGCTTGCGCGAAGCCCGGCAAACAGCCGCGGAGCAGTCCTTTTTGATTGACGAACAACGGCGCAGCGCTGTTGCGTCGGCCACACGCGCTTGGGAAACCCTGATTTCGGCCCAGGCCAGTGTGACCGCCTTTGCTGCGCAAATCGATGCCAATATCGTTGCCCTGGAAGGGGTTGAGCGAGAAGCCTCTGTCGGTTCACGAACAGTGCTGGATGTGCTGGATGCGGAACAGGAACTACTCGACTCCCGAGTCTCTCTGGTGCGCGCACAACGCAATGAGATCGTCGCCCTGTACGAGTTGAAATCATCAATGGGACAACTGACCGCGCGCGATCTGGAACTGCCAGTCACCTTGTACGACCCGCGTGAACATTACCGCGAAACGCGAAAAAAATGGTTTGGCGGAAATTCGAGTGGAGATACGCAATAAACGAGAATAACAGAGTTGCGGGAACATTGGGCTAGTGCGACAAATCGGCTCGACATATCATAACTTTATATGGTTACCGTTTGTTAATACTAAAATGAGTACCATACTGCGATCATATGATCGGGTGGATTGGGTATGAGCGAAGAAACTGCGCAAGTAGAAGACGGCCAAGAACCATCGATGGAGGATATCCTCGCGTCGATCCGACGGATATTGGCTGAAGAGGAAGAAGAGGGAGGCACAGAGCCGGAAGAGGCTGCTGCAGCGCCGGAACCCGAGCCGGAGCCTGAAGCGCTTCCAGAGCCAGAACCTGAACCACTTCCTGAGCCGGAACCTGAACCTGAACCACTTCCTGAGCCGGAGCCAGAACCGGAACCTGAACCACTTCCTGAACCGGAGCCCGAACCCGAGCCTGAGCCGGTTGAAGAACCAGAGCCCGAACCTGAACCCGTTTTCGAGCCGGAGCCAGAACCCGAGCCTGAGCCCGAAATTGCTTTTGAGCCGGAGCCTGCGCCACAACCCGCACCTGCGCCGCAACCGGCGCCACAGCCAATCCCGGAACCTATGGCGGAGATGCTTGAACTGACCCCGGAAATGGTGGCCAGTGAAATTCTCTCACAGCCGACGGCCCGTGCATCTGTTGATGTTTTGTCGGAGCTTGCCGCGAAAATCCTTGATCGCCGCGACATGCATGTGGACGCCAGTTCTCGTGACATGACTTTGGAAGGCATCGTTCGTGAGATGCTCAAACCCATTCTTCGTGAATGGTTGGACCGCAATCTGCCTTATCTGATCGAACGTCTGGTCAAAAAGGAAATTGATTTGATGGTCAACCGCGCGGAACGCCTCGACCTCAACGATTAACACCGGCTTTTTCTTCCCATTCCTGAGACCTGACGCGCCTTGCGCGGCTTGAACCCGCCTGTCAGGAAGGGTAGAAAATCCATCACCGTTTTTTGCCTAATAAAAAGGACCCCGGCAATGCTGGAAAAAACATACCGCCCAGACGACATTGAGGAAAAACACTATTCGGAATGGGAAACCTCCGGTGTGTTCTCCTGTGGCCAGCGCCCGGATGCCCAGCCTTATACCATTGTTATTCCGCCGCCTAACGTCACCGGCAGCCTGCACATGGGCCATGCCCTCAACAACACCCTGCAGGACATTCTTGTTCGTTACAAACGCATGAAGGGTTTTGACGTCTTGTGGCAGCCCGGCACCGATCATGCGGGTATTGCGACGCAGATGGTGGTCGAGCGGCAATTGGCGGCAAACAACGAAACCCGACACGATTACGGGCGCGACAAGTTCATCGAGAAAGTCTGGAAATGGAAAGCCGAGTCCGGCGGCACAATCACCAAACAATTGCGCCGTCTGGGCGCATCGTGTGACTGGTCGCGTGAGCGTTTCACCATGGACGACGGCCTGAGCGCCGCGGTCCGCAAGGTTTTTGTCGCGCTCTACAAGGAAAACCTGATCTATCGCGACAAACGCCTGGTCAACTGGGATCCAAAACTGCATACAGCGATTTCCGATCTGGAAGTTGAGCAGCGCGAAGTCACCGGCAAGATGTGGTACTTCAAATATCCCATCGAAGGCCGCGACGGGGAATTCGTGACCGTTGGCACAACACGGCCTGAAACCATGCTGGGCGACGTTGCCGTTGCCGTGCACCCGGAAGACGACCGTTACCGCGATCTGGTTGGCAAGAACTGCATTCTGCCGCTGGTCGGGCGCAAGCTGATCGTTGTTGCCGACGCCTATGCCGACCCGGAAAAAGGCACCGGCGCGGTGAAGATGACACCGGCCCACGATTTCAACGATTTCGAGGTTGGAAAACGCAATAATCTCAAACTTATCAATATCTTCGATGAATCGGCTCATCTAAACGATAACGTTCCGGAAGCCTATCGCGGCATGGATCGCTTCGAAGCCCGCGACAAGATTGTCGCCGAGATGGAAGCCCAGGGTTTGCTCGAGAAAATCGAAGAAAACCCGATGACTGTGCCTTATGGCGATCGCTCCGGCGTTGTCATCGAACCCTGGCTCATGGACCAGTGGTTTGTCGATGCGCAGCGTCTGGCTGGCCCGGCAATCACCGCCGTTGAGCAGGGCGAGACCACGTTCGTTCCGAAAAACTGGGAAAACACCTATTACGAATGGATGCGCAACATCCAGCCCTGGTGTGTATCGCGGCAAATCTGGTGGGGCCATCAGATTCCGGCGTGGTTTGGCCCGGAAGGCGATATTTTTGTCGAGCTGGACGAAGAAGCGGCGCATGCGGCTGCCCGCGAACGTTATGGCAAGGACGTGAAACTGGTGCGCGACCCGGATGTCCTCGATACCTGGTTTTCCTCGGCACTGTGGCCGTTCTCGACACTCGGCTGGCCCGACGACACGCCAGAGGTCAAACGCTACTATCAGACTGACGTTCTGATCACCGGGTTCGATATCATTTTCTTCTGGGTGGCGCGGATGATGATGATGGGCATCCACTTTATGGAGGAAGTGCCGTTTCATACGGTTTATATCCACGCCCTGGTCCGCGATGAGCACGGCCAGAAGATGTCAAAATCCAAGGGCAACGTCATTGATCCGTTGGAACTGATCGAGAAATACGGGGCCGACGCCCTGCGTTTCACGCTTACCGCCTTCGCCGCACAGGGCCGCGACGTCAAATTGTCGGAGCAACGGGTCGAGGGTTATCGCAACTTCTGCACCAAGCTTTGGAATGCCGCGCGCTTCTGTGAAATGAACGAATGCCATCCGGTCGACGGCTTCAATCCGGCAGGCGTTGAACTGACGCTGAACAAATGGATCGTCGGCAAGGTCACGGAAGCCGAACGCGCCATGTCCGGCGCTGTTGATTCCTATCGTTTCAACGACGCCGCCAGCTCCATCTACCAGTTCACCTGGAACACCTTCTGCGACTGGTACGTGGAATTCGCCAAGCCTATTTTCATGGGCGACGATGAGCAGGCGCGCGCCGAAACCCGCGCCACGGCGGCCTGGGTGCTCGACCAGATCCTGCACCTGATGCATCCGATCACGCCGTTCATTACCGAAGAACTGTGGGGCGCGTTGGCCGATAAACGCGCAACGCCGCTGATCATCTCGAAATGGCCGGAACTGGACGACAGTCTGATCAACGCCGCGGCCAATGCCGAAATGGACTGGGTTGTCCGCCTGATTTCTCAAGTAAGGACCATCCGTTCGGAAATGAACGTACCGCCGGCAGCAAAAATCCCGCTGATCCTGAAAGATGCGGGCGAACAGGCGCAGGCCTGCCTGACCAGTCATGCCGACCTGCTCATGCGCGTCGCCCGGTTGTCATCGCTGGAGCTGTTGACAGGCGATGTCCCGGCCGGCGCCGTTCAGGACGTCATCGACGAGGCGACGATCATCCTGCCCATCGCCGAAGCCATTGATCTGACAGAAGAAAAAGCCCGTCTGGAAAAGGAAATCGCCAAACAGACGAGCGAGATCGAGCGCTTCGAGAAAAAGCTGGGCAATGAAAAGTTTGTCGCCAGAGCGCCAGAAGAGGTGATCGCCACCGAACGCCAGAAGCTCAGCGATGCGCAGCAGACCAAGGTTAAGCTGGAAGAAGCGCACGAACGTCTGGCCGGGTTGGGTTAGGGTTATTTCAAAACCTACCGACTCATGATTCCTTAACGCCTTTTCCGTATATAATGGAAATTGATTTTGCGAACGGGTAGGACTCTCGACCATGGCGCGTGACGACTTTAAAGTCCCCACACTCAGCGAACATCCGACGCCGGAAGAGCATGCGGAATATGTGATCATGCGGCTCGAGAAGTTCATTCGTGATGGGCGGACTTTTGCCGAGGGCATGTCGTTCAAGAAATGGCAGCTTATGGCGAAGACCGAGATTGCGCTGGCCATCGCCGAAACCCAAAACAGCCAGAAATATGATGAAATCAGCTCACGCCGCGTGCTCTTTGTCTCAGCGGCGGCGATGATTACCATTGGCTTTTGGGGAACTGCCGTCAGTCTGGAAAAGGTAAGCTATCTGGCGGGCGGCATTGTCTGTCTGCTGGCGGGCCTGATTATGCTGTTTGTTGCCGGTGGCGAGCGCTTTCGGCGCTATAAGAACCGCAAGGACGGTATCAAGCGGGCCAAGAAACTGATCCGTATTGAAACGCTGAACAGGCGCATCAAAAGGCTGGAACGCGAGCTGGAAGAAGAGGAAAAGCGCCTCGGCAAGGACCTTGAAAAGCTCAGAAAGCCACACGGCACCTCACTTTACGAGAAGTTTATGTCGCCTTCTGAGGGATGACCTGACTTAAACTACAGGCGGCCTTCGAGCCACCCCAGTCCATCTTCCGTCTTGCCTTTTGGCCGGTATTCACAGCCTACATAACCTTCGTAACCGAGTTCATCCATGAGATCGAACAGATAGGGGTAATTGATCTCACCAATGTTTGGCTCATGGCGCTCCGGCACACCGGCAATCTGGATGTGCCCGGTGATGTCGCAATAGGTTTTGAACTGCGTCGCCAAATCTCCGGTCATGATCTGCACATGGTAGAAATCAAACTGCAACCCGACATTTTCCCGCTCGGCGGCGGCAATGGCCGTATGGGCACCGGAATTCTGCGAAATCAGATATCCCGGTACATCGCGCGTATTGAGCGGCTCCAATATGACTTTCACGCCCAGCTCGGCAAAGGCATCGGCGCAGAACTTGATATTGCCGACATAGGTTTCGAAGGCCTTCTCCATGGAGACTCCACCGGGAATAACGCTCGCCATCATATGCACGGTCTTGTTGCCAAAGGCCTTGGCGTATTCCAGCGCCGTGCCGACACTATCCTGAAACTCCTGCTCGCGGCCGGGGATTGCCGACATGCCTTTTTCACCGGCGTCCCAGTCGCCCGGCGGCAAATTGAACAGGGCCAGGGTCTGGCCGTTCTCGTGGAGCTTTTCCGCCAGTTGCTCCGGCGTATAGGCATAAGGGAACAGAAACTCGACAGCTTCAAAACCGCAAGCCTTGGCCGCGGCGAAGCGATCGAGAAAATCAACCTCATTGAACATCATCGTCAGATTTGCGGCAAAACGGGGCATACTGTATTCCTTGTTCCTGCGCTCAGGCGTTGTCGTCACCGGGCAGCTTGATGCCCGAGAGTTTCTGGTAAACTTTGATCACGGACGAATCATTGTCACCGCCCAGTCCCATTCCAGCGGCACCCAAATACTGCTGATGGGCGGCGGCTGACAGGGGCAGGGGAAACTGCTGGCGTTTGCCTTCTTCCAGCACAATGCCCAAATCCTTGACGAAAATATTCACCGCACTTTTCGGGCTGTAATCGGCTTCCAGAACGCTTGGCACCCGGTTCTCGAACATCCAGGAATTTCCGGCGCAGGATGTGATCACGTCAAAGATGGTTTCTGCCGGCAGGCCGCACTTGATACCCAGCGACAAAGCCTCCATGGCGCTGGCGATATGAACGCCGGCCAGCAGCTGGTTGACCATTTTCATGGTCGAGCCTTGGCCCGGTTCAGAGCCCAGATCAAAAACCTTCTCGGAGATGGCGTCGAGCAGGGGTTTCGCCTTGGCGAAGGCTTCCGGAGAGCCCGATGCCATCACAGAAAGCTCGCCTTTCGCTGACTTGGCAGCGCCGCCGCTGATGGGCGCATCGAGATAGAGAATGCCTTTCTCCGCGAGCCGGGTGGCGACGGAACGTGCAAAATCGGCAGCCACGGTGGCGCAGCCCAGAACGACGCTTCCCGCGGAAAGCCCTTCGACCAGACCACCCGGACCAAAGAGGACCGCTTCCGTCTGATCGGCGTTGACCACCACAACGGCCACGGCGTCGGCGCCCTTGGCGGCCTCAGCCAGATTTTTCGTTGCCGTGCCGCCAGCTTCAGAAAGGGCCGCAAGAGCCTCGTCGCGGATATCGCAACCGACGGTATCCAGTCCGGCCCGGACAGACGACAAGGCCGAGCCCATACCCATGGCACCCAAACCCACGATAACCGATTTATAAGTCGTCAAAATATATCCTCCACACGGTGCAGTTTCAAAGACCTGCCAGCCATAGTTTTTTTCAATGTTCCAGCCAACAGCCTCACGCTCATCATGTTGTTGTAATAGGCCAATGCGGGGCGAACAACCCCGACTTTCACATTCTGCAGCCCTAACTCATTAAGCAGGAGAGACACACAACTCAACCTCCCGAAATGCCATGTTACTGCCCTGCAATAAGCATCGATTTCTGCGGGTAAAATTCCAAATAACAATCTTTGAGTTATAATTTATTTGAAAAACACTCTTAACGAGTCTACACTACCCCGTGTGCAAGCGTTTTCATTTAAATCAAAGGTGATGCATTTATGATATAGGAGGGTAATAAAATGGCCACCAAATCAGAGCTCAGCGGTAAAAATCTTCAGGTCTCAGTTGATCGCAGCGCGTTACGTGAGGTTCTCGCGTCTCTCAGCAAGCCGGGCGGTGAAAATGAATGGTGTGTAGCGTGTGGGGCCGGAGCGGCCTCGACGAAACTGGATTACCCATCCGATGCCGTGAACAAAGCCAGCGCGGAATTGCTGGATCCCGGTTCCTTGCGCGATTTTCTCGACTCCATCAAGGATGTTTCGGAAGCTTCCGACTGGTGCGTTGCCTGCGGCGCCGGAGCTGCAGCCTCGCCTCTCGCCCGGGTTGGCAATTTGGAAGATATTCCGGACGATCTGATCGATGAACTGAGCAACAAGATCGTCGGTGCTGTTTCCGTAAAATAAGGAGGTTGAAATGAAGGGGTCGTCGGACCGCGTTTCCGAGCCTGTTGGTGTGCCGCGTCTCGATACATTGCATTTCAACTCCACAAAGACGTGTAATCTGGGTTGTGTGTTTTGTTATGACAAAGCCGTTCGCGGGCGTACGGAAAATCTGCCCTTGTCTATCGTTAAAGAGATTGCCAAGGACGCCGTCGATTTGGGGGCCCGCCGAATAATTTTGTCCGGCGGAGAGCCCATGGCGCGAAAGGATTGGCGGGATATTGCGAAAATTTTCGATTCCATGGGCGTCGAAGTGTCTCTCGCCACAAATGGCACATTAATCACTGAAAGCGTGGCTGACTTTTTGACCACCCTGAAAAAAGTCACCCTGTCGATCTCACTCGACGGCGGGCCCGAGTTCCATGACAAGGTTCGCCGCCAGATTGGCGCCTACGAAAGCACCCTGCAGGGTCTCAGGCACTTGCAGTCACGAAACATTGCCTTTGATCTGAACGCCACAATCTACAAAGAAAATGTCGATGATATCGGACATCTGACCAAAATATCGCGCGACTTTGATTGTGACATGCGGTTCTCCCTTCTGCACCCGAACGGGCGCGGGGAGGAGATGGATAACCTGTGTCTGGAACCGGAGGAAATTTTCCGCATACGTGAATATTGCCATCTGTTGCGGAAAAATTTTGGCGTGAAGGTGTTTCTCAATTTGCCACCTCTGTTGCAATATCTGGATGAGATCATCCCCGGTCGCGGTGCGGCTTGCGGTTGGGCCGAGAATTTCTGTGGCATCCTGGCCAACGGCGATGTCAGTATCTGTGGTGTCGCCAGTGATGAACCGGATCTGGTGGCGGGGAATGTCAAAGAGGCTCCTTTCCGCGAAATCTGGGCCGAGGCCAGTCTGTTCAAATACACACGGTCCTTGAAAACCAAGGATATCAAGGGGATTTGCGGGCCGTGTCCCTTTAACAGCATTTGTGGCGGCGCCTGTCGACTGTCTGCCTTCCGGGAGGAAAACGATTTTCAGGCGCCCTACGAATTGTGCCAGAAATTCTATGAAGACGGCTATATCCCTGAAGAAATTCTGGAGCCGGGGATTGATCCCTCCATGGCGCACTACGAACGCAACCGGTCTGGCCAAACCGTACGGAAACCGGAAAACCGGGTAACCGCTTAGAGAGCAGAGGGCGCATAGAGGCTGTTTTGACGCTTGGCGTGCCTGTTGCAGTGAAGTGGATTTGTATGCCCAAGACACCCTGACGTTTGCTTGTGGCGCTCAGCAATGAGGAACCACCCTCGCCTGAGTTGGAGAACCGGCTTTAACCACCGCCGTAGGTGGCGATCATCATCATCAGATTGGCAATCCGCTCAGGGTCGTCCTGGAACTTGAGGCCCAGTTCGCCCGCACGCACCCAGACCACTGCGGCCTTGAAATCTCCGGCCTTATCTATGCGCAGAATAATCTCTTCACCGCGGGGCAGGGCCCATGCGGCAAGAATACGCACACCACCGCTGGAAATATCCTTGATTTCACAAGCCAGTGCCTTGTCGCCAAAGACAAGCTCCGACTGAAAAAGCACGTCTTTGCGCTCATGTTCGCGCAGATTATCAAAAGGAAGGACCATCGAAACCACTCACGCTACGTTCCCCAACAGGTTACGGGTGAATATAATTTCAAACAAGACTCTCGTCCTGTCAGAACCTGATCTTTCTGTTAACTGCCCAGCGGTTAGCTCCAAATTGTCAGAAAACAAACGGACAACGGCGCCCCCTCTAGAACGACTTTCCAGAACCCGCGCGGTACTTGTTCGACGGTACGAATGAAGACTTTTCCGCTTCGCGCGGTTCTTTCACCCATAGTACACGATCCGGATGCATACCGGCGCCGAAAACGGCGGAAACAGCGGACCGGCGCATGCGGTTGAGCAGCCGTGTATCGGCTTTACCAATGGCCGGATGGGTGCCGCCATTGTCGGCAACGACCTTGTCCCAGGCCGCCTTGCGGGCCTTCAACGTTGCCGGGTCCGACAACTGGGTGCAGTTCAGTTCGTTGATGTTCAGATCAGCAATGATCTCGTCTCCATCCTCAACAAAAGCAATGGGGCCGCCCAGTGCAGCTTCCGGCCCAACATGGCCAATCACCAGCCCGACAGATCCGCCGGAGAACCGGGAGTCCGTCATCAGACCGACGGTAATGCCTTTTTGCCGGCACAGCGTCGTGATTCGCGACGTGGAATCCAGCATTTCCGGCATGCCCGGTGCACCGCTCGGTCCTTCATAGCGCATGATGACCATGTCATTATGTTCAAAAACCTCCGGCCGGTTTTCCAGGGTGTCGAGAAGGTCTTGCTCACTGTTAAAGACCCGCGCCTTGCCAACAAAAACATTGTTTTCAAGGCCACCCTCAACGCCCGCCAGTTTCAGCACAGCGCTGAACTCCGGCGACAGATTACCGCCCAGCAGACGCAAGCCACCAGTCGGCTTATAAGGTTTTTCTACGGTGTAAATAACTTCGCCATCGGGCGCCGGCGTGTTCAGCCGCGCGACCTGTTCGGCCAGGGTTTCGCCCGTACAGGTCATGGCATCGCCGTTCAAAAGGCCTGCGTCGATTAGTTCCTTGACGATCACCTGAACGCCGCCTTTTTCGTCAATATCGACCATCGAATAATTGCCGAACGGACGCGCATCCACGAGGACCGGAACGACATTCTGCGACAGATGATTGAATTCTTCGGGCGACATAATGTCCTTGTAAAAATTGCTGAAACCGGCGGCACGTGCGATCTCGGGGCCATGCAGCAGAACGTTCGTCGACCCGCCGACCGACATGGCGACAATCATGGCGTTGCGGATCGAATCCCGACTGACAATTTTGCGCGGCGTCAGGTCGGCCTCGATCATGGCATTCAGATAGGTGACGAGTTGTTCCGGAAACGTGCTCAGGCGGCGCGGGTCATCGGACGGCGGCGCCACCATATGCAGTGGCTGCAAGCCGACCACGCCAATAAAGGTTTGCATCGTGTTGTAGGTGAACATGCCGCCACAACTGCCAAAGCCGGGACAGGATTCACAGGCGATCCGCTTTTTCATTTCCTCGTCGTGGCTACCAGCCACCTGAAAACTCGAGACAATATCAAGCGGTTCATTGGTGACGGAGTCTCTGCCCGGGCGAATGGGTCCGTCCGACATGATGATGGCCGGGCGGTCATGCTCAAGGATGGCGGCCAGCGTGCCTACAGGCGGCTTGTCGCAGGCGACAACGGCAATCGTGCCTTCCAGTCCGCTGGCGCTCAGATGTTCACACAGGGTGTCGTGCGTAACCTCGCGACCGATCAGCGAATAACGCATCTCCTTGGTGCCGTTGCGCATGCCGTCCGAGGTCGCGACCGTATATTCCGGTTGCACCAACCGCAAACGCATCTGGTCACTGCCCTGGCCGATCTTTTGCAGCAGACAATTATGGATCGCCTCAACTTTCGGCTGGACGCCCATATAGCATTGGGAATCGCCTTTGTTGCCCACCACACCGACGGAGGGTTCATGGATCAGCTCGATATCCGTGCCGAGCTCTCGTGCGATGCCGATCGTCTGCGCGTTGCGGCCGGGATTGTTATCAAAAAGAACGGTTTTGGAATTGCGCACGACGAAGTCTCCACCTGTTGTGAATAGATTCTATTGGGTACTTGATTGAAGGCGGCCTCTTGCGGGCCGCGCTGCATACTCATACCCATTCCAGAAACGTAGTGCCATATAAACCGCCACGAATCCAATTCATTATTTTACTGTAATTGATCAAAATTATAGATCAAACGAGACAAACAATCATCACTTTAACATTCTGATCTAGGCTTTTGGGTCCGGATATCCCTCATGCAGATGGTCCCTTGCCAATTGCGGTAAACCATCGTCCCATTTGAGCCATTTGAGCATTGATCCCGTCCACACATGATCCATGGGAGCAACTAGGTTCGGGTCATCGAGTGTCGCAGCCGCAATATCGATTTCATCGGTCAAATGATCAAAATGAAAGGTCAGCGAGGTTCCACAGTCCCGGCAGAAACCGCGGTTTCCATGCTCGGAAGATTTGAAGATTTTGGGCTGCCCCCGGGTAAGTATAAAATGCTCTGGTCGGACGACCACCCAGGTGATGAAGGGCGCCCCAGAGGCCCTGCGGCAGGTTTCGCAGTGGCAGTTTGTGACAAAATGCGGCTCTGTCTTCAGCTCATAGCGGATGGCCCGACAAAGACAGCCGCCCACAAGGTCTCGCATATTAAACCGGTCCGTCTATTTTTCCGCGGCGGCTTTTGCCGCCTGTGCGCGTTCAAGCTCCGATCTTAGAATATTCTCGCAGCTATCAATTTCCGCAAAAGGTTTTCTCTTGATCTTTCCATCCCCTAATCTCACAGCACCAGGTGTGATATAGATTTTTTTCACGTACGCGCGGCCTACAGCTTGATTGATCGGGCTCAGAATACGCCGGTCAACGCCATCAAGAACGAGTTTTCGGCGCTTAACCGGAATAGGTTCGCGCGACAAAACCCGCAGAAGGGCATCACGAACCCTGGGCATGCGTTTGCAGATACTGTCGGTCTGCTCTCTGGCCGTGGCTTCAAGAAAAAAGGTGATGGGGATTGATGTATTTCCTGCCGGAATCATCATCGGAATCATTTGTATATGCGTAGGTGGCTCCCATTTCAAAGGGTCTTTTTTTCCGGTTTCTGCTGCAAAAGCATTTGTTGCCACCACCCAACAAATCAGAGCCAGAAAGAAAGACTTTTGGCCTACCTTAAAGAAATTAGTCACTTTAACGCTCCGAAAACGGCTTCCAGACAGTAAATTTTGTAATTCCTGTCGTGATATCGAAGCCAAATATGTATGTCTTTAGATTAGTTTGATTATGCCTCTTGGACAACGACTTAAAGCGTTGCCATATGAACTAATATGAACAAGCCTGACTCTGTAAATTATATGTTGAGTTCACACCACACCGGCGTGTGGTCCGACGCTTTTTCCTTTCCGCGCGGCGTTTTGTCGATGCCTGCCGCTGTCAGTTTGTCCGCTGCCTGGGGCGACAACAGAAGGTGATCAATCAGCAGACCATTGTCTTTTTGCCAGGCTCCACGCTGATAATCCCAATAGCTATAGACATGCGGGTTTGTATCGAAAACACGGAAAGCATTGGTCAGCCCAAGGTTCGCGATAGCGCGAAAACGGTTGCGGCTTTCTGGGCGGCACAAGGCATCATCGGCAAAGGCTTTGGCGTCATAAACATCCGTATCCAGCGGGCAAATGTTGTAATCACCGCCCAAAACAAAAGGCTCTTCCAGTTTCAGCAGGTCAATGGCGTGCGCCCGCAGACGCTCCATCCAGCGCAGCTTGTAGAGAAACTTGTCGCTGTCCGATCCATCTTCGTTTCGCGTTGGGTTGCCATTGGGCAGATAAATGCAACCAACCCGCACACCACCGGTAAACGCTTCAATATAGCGTGCCTGCTCGTCTTCTTCCTCACCGGGCAGGCGGGTATGGTCAATTTCAAGGGGGAATTTGGAAAGAACAGCGACGCCATTATAGCTTTTCTGGCCGGAAACCCGGACGTTATAACCCAAATCCTCGATTTCCATGAAGGGGAAGGTCTCTTCAACGGATTTGATTTCCTGCAAAAGCGCCACATCGGGGCTGAAGTCCTGCAACCATTCGACAACGCGGGGCAGGCGGGCCTTGATAGAGTTCACATTCCAGGTGGCGATTTTCATAGTCATTCCTTGCCGTAAATCCTTGCATTAAAAAAGCCCGCAATTAACGGGCTTTTCGTCTCTTCGAATCGAATCGTTATCAGATGCTGAATGAGACACCACATCCACAATTGGCCGTCGCGTTTGGGTTATCAATAGCGAAGTAAGCGCCGCCCAACTCTTCTTTATAGTCAACCACAGCACCGCCCAAAAGTCCGAGCGAAACATCATCGGTGACCAGCTGCGTGCCATTGTGGGAAAAGGTCTTGTCGTCGCTGTTGACGGTATCGTCGAGATCGAATTTATACTGAAACCCCGAACAACCACCACCCAGCACCGTAAGGCGCAGCATCAGATTGGGATTGCTCTCCATTTCCTTTAATTTGGCAATGCGTTTTGCGCAGCTGTCCGTCAGGGACAAACCATCGGAAATTTCTGCTCCGCTCGCTTCTGGCATAAGTGCCTCCAATTGAATGACTAGGATGCTATTCTATAACGCATATGTAGTTTGCTCAATGGGCTTGTCAATGCAGGGCCATCTTTCATGGAAATTCCAAAACCTTGATTGCCTGTAATGCTCTTGAGGGGTAGGTTCGGGCCATGAAAAACATCTGGATTCCCTCACGCGCCCTGGCGCCTTATGCCTGCCGGGAAGAAGACAGCCGCGGGCGGCTTTACAACAGTCCCGAAAGCAGTACACGCGGCTGTTTTCAGCGCGACCGCGACCGCATCATTCACGCCGACGCCTTTCGCCGCCTGGCCTATAAAACACAGGTTTTCGTCAACCATGAGGGTGATTTTTTCCGTACCCGCCTGACCCACAGCCTTGAAGTTGCGCAAATCGCCCGGTCTGTCTGCCGGTATCTGCAACTGAACGAAGATTTGGGAGAAGCCCTGGCGCTCGCCCATGATCTGGGTCACCCGCCATTTGGCCATGCCGGAGAAGATGCCCTGCAGGAACTGATGGAACCGTTTGGCGGCTTTGACCATAACGCCCAGTCGCTTCGGGTCATTACCCATCTGGAGGCCCGCTACGCCGAGTTTGACGGCCTCAACCTGACATGGGAAACCCTGGAAGGTGTGGTCAAACATAACGGCCCTCTGGTCTATGCGGACAACCCCCGGCCTTTGCCACGGGCCATCGCCGAATATGCCGAATTACACGATTTGGAACTGGCCTCTTTTGCCGGTCCGGAAGCCCAGGTTGCCGCCATCTCCGATGACATTGCCTACAACAATCACGACATTGACGACGGCCTGCGCGCCGGCCTGTTCCGGATTTCCGATATCCGCGATGTCCCCTTGGTCGGCCCCATTTTTGCCGACGTCGAGCGTGATTATCCGGAGGCCAGTGAATCCCGGCGTATTCACGAAGCCGTCCGCCGCCTGATCGGGGCCATGGTCAACGATCTCATTCAGGAAACGAAAGGCCGAATCGAGGCGCTCAATCCTGGCTCTGCCGAGGAAATCCGTCACCATAACCGGCCCATCGCCGGGTTTTCCGAGGAAATGCGTTCGAATGATGCTGAAATCAAAAAGTTTCTGTTTGATAACATGTACCGGCATTACAAATTAAACCGCATGACGTCGAAAGGACGTCGTGTAGTCAAGGAGCTGTTTACGTTGTTGCTTGACGAACCGGGCTGTTTGCCGACCGAATGGCAAAACAAGGTTAAGGGCACGGACAAGGCCGCAACAGCGCAAATTGTCGCAGATTTTGTCGGCGGAATGACGGATCGATTTGCCCTGGATGAACATCGCCGCCTGTTTGATCTTCAATCGAGAATCTCATAGCTCTTGTTGCCCGGGAAAAATGGTATAATGACGGGATTCGCAAAGTTCGTGCGATATTTGGAAAGGCACGCGTGACATGGCTTCGGACAAGTCAGGAATAAAGGTTACAGCTTCGGACGCCCTTGAATTCGAGGCTGTGGCCCCCAAAGTCCGAAAGGGCGGCAGTGTTCTCAAAACGCTGCTGTTTGTGATTCTTGCCGTTGCCTTTGGCGCAGCAGGCTGGGCCTTTTATGGCGAGCGTGTGATCGCCATGTTTAAAGATACGGACCAGGAAATCCCGGTCATCCGAGCCGATATCACTCCTATGAAGGTACGGCCGGAGAACCCGGGCGGACTTCAGGTCCCCGATCGCGACAAACTGGTTTACAACCGTATCCAGAACGGTGGCAGCGCCACACCGGAACGGGCCACCGTCGAGCGCCTTTTGCCGCCACCGGAAACCCCGCTGCCACGCCCGCAGGCCGCTGAACCCGAGGCAGTTGAAACGCAAATGCCTGCAAGACCTGAACCCGAAATCGCACAAACGCCGAAAGTTTCCGATGTCACTGCCGCCGTCAAACCGACGCCGGCGCCCGCACCGCCGCCCGCACCGGTTCCAAGCGTTTCTTCGACACCAACCGTGCTAAACACCAGCCCAGTCGAACAACCTCAGTCGGGGCCCACCCGGCTTTCAAAAACACCTGCGCCTGCACCATCTGCCCCACCGCCGACGAGCGCACCGGTTTCTGCTGCGGCCACACAACCCAAACCGGCAGCGCCCGCAAGCACCGTTTCTCCGCCCTCCAATCAGGTCTATCGTGTTCAGTTGGCGGCAGCCCGCACGCCGGAAGCGGCGCGCGCCGAATGGGACCGTTTGCGGCGTAAAAACCTGGATATTCTGGGTGATTTGGGTCTTGCCATCACGAAAGTTGATCTCGGCACCTCAAAAGGCGTGTTTTACCGCCTGCGGGTCGGTCCCTTGAAAGATGACGCGGAAGCCCGCGCCCTTTGCAAAGCGCTGGCCGCACGGAAAATCGGCTGTCTTGTCGTCCGCCCCGGAAAATAAGAAGCCTGTGACCGGACCCTCCACACCGTGAACAGCGACACCGCACAGCCACCGAAAGCGGTCATCTTTGGCTGTTCAGGCACCACCCTGAACGAAGCGGAAATGGCCTTTTTTGCGGACAGCGACCCGCTCGGTTTTATCCTGTTTGCCCGCAACTGCGAAACTCCATCGCAAGTCAAAGACCTGGTTGATGCGCTGCGCCGCTCGGTTGGGCGCGCCAACGCGCCGATCCTGATCGATCAGGAAGGGGGGCGGGTGCAGCGCCTCGGCCCGCCACATTGGCGGCGCTATCCATCCGCCCAGTCTCTGGTCCGGGCGGTACTGGCCCATAACCCGAAACACCTCGCACAGGCCGTAAGTCTGAACGCCCGCCTGATCGCCCATGATTTGAACCTGCTCGGCGTTACTGTTGATTGCCTGCCGGTTCTCGACATTCCGCAGCCCGGGGCTCACGATGTTATCGGAGACCGCGCTTTTGGCGACGATCCGGCGCAGACAGCACGGCTGGGCAGGGCGGTGTGCGAAGGGCTGTTGCAGGGTGGGGTCTTGCCGGTGATCAAACATATCCCCGGTCACGGTCGGAGCATCGCCGACAGTCATCTGGAACTGGGTATTGTTTCCGCTTTGCGTGACACCCTGGAAGCCACGGATTTTATCCCGTTTCGTCATCTTGCCGACATGCCTTGGGCGATGACCGCGCACCTGATTTACAGCGACCTTGATCCGGACCTGCCAGCCACCCATTCGCCATTGGTGATACAGGAATTGATCCGCAAGGACTTTGGTTACACGGGCGTCTTGTTGTCCGATGACGTCAGCATGCAGGCGCTTTCCGGCCATATTGGAGAACGCGCCGCAAAAGCCCTGGCCGCCGGATGTGACGTTGCTCTCCATTGTAATGGGAAAATGGATGAAATGGTCGAGGTTGCGGCCCATACAGGCGTCTTGCGCGAATCCGCAGCAGAACGCCTAGACAAAGCGGAAACCTTACGCCTCAATGCCAGCGCGAAAGAAGCGTTTGATGTGGAAGATGCACGTGCTCGATTGTCAGACCTCACCGGTGGGCATATATAGCTGCCATGGATTTCGATTTTTCCACCATCGCCTATACCGCATCGGTCTGGCTGCTGCCGATCCTGATTGCCATCACCCTGCATGAGGCGGCGCATGGCTGGGTCGCCTGGCGGCTTGGCGACGATACGGCGCACAGGTTGGGACGCGTCACCTTCAATCCGTTGAAACATATCGATCCCTTCGGCACCATCATCCTGCCCGCCCTGATGCTTCTGGGTTCCGGTGGCCGCTTTATGTTCGGGTTTGCCAAGCCGGTGCCGGTTAATTTCAACGGATTGGGCAATCCGCGCCGTGATATGGTGCTGGTCGCTCTGGCTGGGCCCATGAGTAATCTGCTGATTGCTCTGGTCGCAACGGCGCTCATTCACACGACCGTGTTTCTGGATGGCGATTTGCGCGAGTGGGTGACGATCAATCTGATTAATGCGCTTCGTATCAACTTGCTGCTCTGTGTGTTCAACCTGTTTCCACTGCCGCCACTGGATGGCGGACGGGTGGCGGTCGGCCTGTTGCCAGCACCGCTTGCCTTGCGTTTTGCCCGGCTTGAACGCTACGGTTTTGTGATCCTGATCGGCGCTCTGTTTTTACTGCCGTTCCTGGGCGAGCAGATCGGGCTTGACCTGAACATCTTTCAGTGGCTCGTTGGCATCCCGACAGAATATCTTATGCTGTTCATCCTGACATTGTTTGGATTTGCATAACCCATTGATAACCCGGCACACTTGTCCGGATACAGGTTTCGCTAATGGACACGACTGAAGATTTTGAAGATGGTCAGGCCTTTGAGACACCCAGCGGAGAGGGTGCCTTTGTTGTCGACCTTGAGGGTTACGAGGGTCCCATCGACGTTCTGCTGGCCATGGCCCGCGATCAAAAGGTCGATCTCGCACATATCTCCATTCTGGCGCTGGCCAACCAGTATCTGAAGTTCGTCGAGGAAGCACGTAAACAAAACCTGGAACTGGCCGCCGACTATCTGGTCATGGCCGCCTGGCTGGCCTATCTGAAATCAAAGATGCTATTGCCGGATATGGGCGAGGAGGGCGAGCCCTCAGGCGATGAGATGGCCGCCGCCCTGCAATATCAATTGCTCCGTCTGCAATCGATGCAGGATGCTGGCGCCGGGCTGATGGCGCGACCACGGCTGGGCATTGATTTTTTCAAGCGCGGCGAACCCGAGAAATTCCGGACCAGCGTCAACACCATTTATGAACTGTCCCTGTTCGAACTGCTAAAAGCCTATGGCGAACAGAAACGCCGCAAAGAGGGTACAGGCCCTATGGAGATCGCATCGTTCGAGATTTATACGGTCGAGGATGCCCTGCAACGCCTGCGCAAATTGCTGGGCCCCATACCGGCCTGGCAAAATTTGTGGCATTTCCTCCCGGAAGGTCTTAAAGACGGCCTGATTATCCGTTCTGCCGTGGCATCAACCTTTGCCGCCAGTCTGGAACTGGCCAAGGAAGGCAAGCTGGTTGTCCGCCAGTCAGAAACCTTTGGTGCCATCCATATCAAGCCGGGAACCCGAAACGACGAAGCACCGGCAAACGACGACGACAAGAATGCGGAAGACAATCCGCACCAGGAAAGCGAAGACGAATGAGTGACATAGACCCGCAACATCTGCGCCTGATTGAAGCCTTTATTTTTGCCTCGCCGGAACCCGTGACCGAACGCGCCTTGCAAAGCCGCCTGCCGGAAGATGCGGACCTGACGGCATTGCTTGGAGCGTTGCAGACCCAGTATGAAAGCCGCGGCGTCAATCTGGTGCGGGCCGGGAAATCCTGGGCGTTCCGCACCGCAGAAGACATTTCTTCGCTCCTCAACAAGGAAATCGAGGTCGGCCGCGCGCCGTCTCGGGCCGCTGTTGAGACACTGGCCATCGTCGCCTACCACCAACCGGTCACAAGAGCCGAGATCGAGGAAATCCGAGGCGTCAGTTTGTCGAAAGGCACCCTTGATCTGTTATTCGAAGCCGAATGGATCAAACCTCGCGGCCGTCGCCAGACGCCGGGCCGTCCGGTCACCTGGGGCACCACGGATTCCTTTTTGGATCATTTCGGCCTCAACGACATACGCGATCTGCCCGGCATGGAAGATCTGAAAGCCGCAGGTCTGCTGGAATCCGGCCCGGCCATCAACGCCTACGCATCGCGCGGTGCCATCGGCGCCAAAGGCAGCGGCAATGCCGATGAGGAAGTGGTCGACGAAGAACTGCTTCTGGTCATGGCCGACGAAGAAACCGCCGAACTGCCACCGGAAACCATCATGGAAGAAGCCGAAACGCAACCGGAACCGCTGGACCCGGAAGAAGACGAGCGATAACCCTGTTCGGCTAAACGCCTTGCAGGAAGGCGTCACTCAAAACAAACAGGATGTAGGCGGCTAATCGACCTCGGATTATAATGCTCCTGATATAGCCCCGCACCAAGGATGTCCCCATGCGCAACCTTAAACCCATCTCCCTAAATAAAGCCTTTTCAGACGTGACTTTTTTGGCTGATCGTAAACCGGATACGCCGGATGAGATAAGCGCCGGGGCTTTCGCCATGCTGGCCGATTATCGGGACGGCGGCATTTTCATCGGGCATTACGCCGGTAATTCCGAGTGGGAGCGCCACGGCCAGGGTGACGAGATAGTCATGGTCCTCGAAGGGGAGACAACCCTGTTCATTTTTGAGGATCATCAAGAAACGCCCTATCGGATTGGCGCAGGCGAGATGATTGTCGTGCCGCAGGGCCTATGGCACCGGTTTGAAACGCCAAACGGCGTCAAAATCATGTCTGTCACGCCAAGCCCCACCGATCACCGCCTTGATCATCCCGGTTGATGCACAAATAAACCGGGCCTGTTTCCAGAACAGGGTAAGGCCGGATTGCCGACGGATCAGCCAACTGCTAGTTTAAGCTATGATTGACCTCTCTCTGGCTCCTTTAATTATCGGCGTATTTCTGATCGCGGGCATGGTTAAAGGGGTTATCGGCCTTGGTCTGCCGACAGTCAGTCTTGCCCTGTTAACCGCCGCCATCGATTTGCCACAGGCCATGGTGCTTTTGCTGGTTCCCTCTTTTGTCACGAATTTGTGGCAGGCCATGATGGGGGGAAATGGCAAAACGATCCTGTGCCGACTCTGGCCTTTTCTGCTCATGGCGACGATTACCGTCTGGATTGGTGCCATTGCGCTCAACCGAGTCGACCTTCCGGTTCTGTCCTCTCTTCTCGGTTTGTTGCTCGTTCTTTACGGGGGGATTAATCTGTTTGGGTTTCATATCACCTTATCGGCGCGTCAGGAGGCCTGGGCCGGGCCGTTGCTCGGTTCAGCCAATGGCATTCTGACGGGAATGACGGGCTCGTTTGTTGTTCCTGGCGTTCTGTTTCTGCAAGCCATTGGTTTGCCCCGCGAAATGCTGATACAGGCCATGGGTATTTTCTTTACCACGTCAACATTGGCGCTGGCCTTGGCCCTGCATGACAATGACTTTTTATCTGGTGAACTCGGGTTGATGTCAGCTTTTGGCTTAATCCCAGCTCTTATCGGTATGGGATTGGGGCAACTCATCCGCCGCCGCTTGTCTGAGCATTACTTCCGGCAGGTGTTTTTTGTATCGCTGGTTCTCATGGGCATATACATCATTATGAGCTCTTAATGGATGAGAACGGCAGTCCCGCCCGCGGAGGCCTGCAGGCTTCATAAAAGTCATTTTAAAAAATGGATTGAAGGGGCACAGGATGCATTGCCCCCTCCGGAGCAATCTGCCATTATCCGGCAACTCTAAACTGGGATTGAGAACGGATAAAACGCATGGGTGCATTTAGTATTTGGCACTGGCTGATCGTACTGGTCGTCGTTCTTGTGCTTTTTGGTGGCGGCGGAAAAATTTCGCGGCTTATGGGTGATTTCGGCAAAGGCCTGAAATCCTTCAAAAAGGGCATGAAAGAAGAAGACGAAACGGACGCTAAGCCGGAAGAGCCGAAAGTCTTGAATTCTGAAGCTGCCGATGCAGCGGGTGACACATCAGACAAAGACAAGGCTTCCAGCAACTAATCAGGTGAACTCGCCGGGTTTTCCATTGCCCGTCATCATCTTTGCTGAGTCTTTTCTTTATCTTTTGCACCTAAAATCTGGAGTGTAGGCCCGCCATGTTCGATATCGGATGGCAGGAATTGTTTATCGTCGCAGTGCTGGCAATTATTGTTGTCGGCCCGCGCGATTTGCCACGCACACTCCGCACCGTCATGGGTTATATCCGCAAAGCCAAGGGCATGGCGCGCGATTTCCAGAACGGCATTGATGAAGTGGCGCGGGAAGTGGAGTTGGACGACATCCGTCAGGAAGCCAACAAAATCGCCCATATGGACCTGGACAAAGAGGTTGAGAACACCCTTGATCCCTCAGGTTCGCTGAAAAAAGACATGGATATGAGCGAAGTCCAATCGGCCATTCAGGATCAGGCAAACGCCATGAATACTGAAAAGCCCGAGCCCAAAGCTTCTAAAGAGAAGACATCTGCCGAGACCCCACCAAAAGAAACCCTTGATGAGCCCACCGAGACCTCATCCAAAGTAACTGGATAACCGAAGTGGCCGAGGACACCTCCGTAGACGAAGCGAAAATGCCATTGCTTGATCATCTGATCGAGTTGCGTCAGCGACTTCTGTGGTCGGCCCTCAGCATTATCATATTGTTTCTGTTTTTTTACTATTTCGCCGACAACATCTACGGCTTTCTGGTCCAGCCTCTGGCCGATATCATGGCGGAAACCGGGCGTGACCGCCGGCTTATCTTCACGGCCATGCATGAAGCCTTCTTCACCTACATCAAGGTGGCGTTCTTTGCAGCCATATTTGTCGCCTTTCCGTTCATCGCCATGCAGCTCTGGATGTTCATTGCGCCCGGCCTCTACAAACATGAAAAAAGCGCATTTCTGCCATTTCTGATCGCAACGCCCATCCTGTTCTTCATGGGCGGCGCACTTGTCTATTATTACATTCTGCCCGTTGCCTGGAAATTCTTCCTGAGCTTTGAATCAGCTGGTGGGGCAGGGGCAATGCCTATCCAGCTGGAAGCCAAGGTTAACGAATATCTGTCGCTGGTGATGCGTCTGATTTTTGCCTTTGGTATCTGTTTTGAGCTGCCTGTGGTCATGACTTTACTTGGCCGGGTTGGCCTCGCCACCTCCAAAGGCATGGCCGAAAAACGCAAATACGCCATCGTTCTCGCCTTTGTCGCGGCCGCTATTCTGACGCCACCGGACCCGATCAGCCAGATCGGCCTCGCTCTGCCGACCATCCTTCTCTACGAAATATCGATCATTTCCGTGCGCATGATTGAGAAAAAACGCGCCGAAAATGAAGATGAAGACGATGATGATGACGACGATGAAGATGAAAACGTGGAGTCGCCGGACGCCAAGGGCTTTGACGAGGATGAATTTGAAGACGATTACGATCTCGAGTCCGAACCGAACCGTGCCGAAAAGAAAAAGCCAGCGCCAAAGATTGATCCTACGGATTTCGAAGGCCCCTAAAATTTTTGCGGTTTCGAAAATGACCGCGGCCACGGGCCAACTGACTCTTTCAACGGCCGATCTCTTCTCCTATAAATTGCGGGCATATGGATTCTTCTAAAACGCAGGGATAACCTCCTCAAATGTTTGATATCAAATGGATTAGGGATAATCCGACAAAATTCGACGAAGGCCTTGGCAAGCGCGGACTTCCACCACAAGCAGAGGCATTGATTGCCCTGGATGAACTGCGCCGCAACGCCCAAACCCGCGCCCAGCAGATTCAGACCGAACGCAATGCCCTGTCGAAACAGATTGGCGCGGCAAAAGCCAAAGGCGAAGATGCGTCGGACATCATCGCCCAGGTTTCCCTGTCCAAACAGGCCCAGGCCGAAGCGGAAGCCGAACAGACGCAATCGGCGGCCGATCTGGATTCCGTGCTATCCACCATCCCTAATCTGCCGTTTGAGGATGTGCCGGTTGGTAAGGATGAGGCAGATAATGTCGAGGTGCGGACTTGGGGAGAAGTCCCGTCCTTTGATTTCGAGGTGAAAGAACATTTCGATCTGGGCGAAGCGCTGGGCATGATGGACTTCGAGACGGCGGCCAAGCTTTCTGGCGCCCGCTTTGTTCTGTTATCCGGGGCACTGGCCCGTCTGGAACGCGCACTTGGCAATTTCATGCTGAATTTACATACGGAAGAGAACGGCTTGACGGAAGTCAACCCGCCAGCGCTGGTCAATGATGCAACCATGTACGGTACCGGTCAGTTACCGAAGTTCGGTGAAGACCTGTTCAAGACGGAAGACGGCTACTGGCTGATCCCGACGGCGGAAGTGCCGCTGACCAACATCGTTGCCGGTCATATTCTGGATGAAGACTATCTGCCGCGCCGCTACACGGCGATGACCTGGTGTTTTCGCTCGGAAGCCGGGGCCGCAGGCCGCGACACCCGGGGCATGATCCGCCAGCACCAGTTCAGCAAGGTGGAAATGGTCTCGATCACCAAGGCCGAAGAATCGGACGCCGAACTGGAACGCATGACTGGCTGCGCCGAGGAAGTTCTGAAACGTCTCAACCTGCCGTACCGAACGGTTGTACTCTCCACAGGAGACATGGGGTTTGGCGCCCGCAAGACTTATGATATCGAAGTCTGGCTGCCCGGCCAGAACGCTTACAGGGAAATTTCCTCCTGCTCCAACTGCGGAGATTTTCAGGCCCGGCGCATGCACGCGCGCTACCGCGAGAAGGGTGAAAAAGACTTGAAATTCGTCCATACCCTGAACGGCTCCGGTCTGGCCATTGGCCGCACGATGATCGCCATCATGGAAAACTACCAACAGGCCGATGGGTCCATTGTCATCCCCGAGGCCTTAAGGCCCTATATGGGGGGACTGGACATCATCAAGGCAATAGAAAGCTGACACCTTGGATTTGAAAAACGCCCGGATTTTGCTGTCCAACGATGACGGGATTGCCGCGCCAGGCCTGAAAACCCTGGAACGCGCCATCAAGCCGCTGGTCAAAGAGGTTTGGGTTGTGGCACCTGAAACCGAGCAGAGCGCAACCAGCCATTCGCTGACGCTTCGCCAACCGTTACGTATCCGTAAAATATCGAAACGCCGCTTTGCCGTTGATGGGACCCCGACCGATAGTGTTTTGCTGGGGATTTCCGAAGTCATGAAAGAATGCCCCCCGGATTATGTCATCTCGGGTATCAACAAGGGCGGAAACCTGGGTGAAGATGTTACCTATTCGGGAACCGTTGCCGCTGCCATGGAAGGCGCTTTGCTGGGCGTACGCTCGATTGCCCTCAGTCAGGTTTATTCCGATACCCGGACCGTTCATTGGGCGACTGCCGAACACTGGTTGCCGAAAGTTCTCGAACAACTGGCAAAAATCGACTGGTCCTCAAACATCCTGATGAACGTGAACTTTCCGCCGGTCAACGCCAATGCCGTCACCGGCATCGAAAGTGTCCGTCAGGGCCACCGCAAAATCGGGGGCGGCTTGACACCGGGGACCGACCCCCGAGGCGAGCGTTACTACTGGATTGGTCCGCAACGCGAAGAAAGCCGCTCCGCCAGAGGAACAGATCTGGAAGCCGTTCTGCGCGGCGCGATCACCGTTACCCCCTTAAGTCTGGACTTAACTGATAAGGCGACGCTCAAAAAACTGAAAGCGTCGTTTTCATGAGCATCGACCCCCGCCTGCCGCCCCTTATTGAGGAGCTTCGCGCCAGCGGCGTGACTGATGAAAAGGTGCTGCAGGCCATTGAACGCGTCCCGCGGGACCTGTTTGTGCCCAACCCATTCAAGCAACGCGCCTATGAAAACGTCGCACTGCCCATTGGTCGTCACCAGACGATCAGTCAGCCGCTTGTCGTCGGCCTGATGACCCAGGCCCTGGAACTGACCGACCGGACCAAGGTTCTTGAAGTGGGAACCGGCTCCGGCTACCAGACGGCTGTCCTCTCACCTTTGTGCCGTCGGGTCTATACCATTGAACGGCATCCGCCCCTGCATGACGAGGCGGAAGCCCGGTTTCGGCAACTGGGGCTGACCAATATCACGGCGATCATCGGCGACGGCTCGGCTGGCTGGCCGGAACAGGCGCCGTTTGAGCGAATCCTGGTCACCGCAGCGGCCGAAGATGTGCCGCTGGTCTTGCTGGAACAGTTGGCCGTCGGCGGCATCATGATTATCCCCATCGGCATTGATGACCATGACCAGCGACTGGTCCGGGTCACCCGCACGCCGGAAGGTGCGGAAACCGATGATCTGGGGGGGGTCCGCTTTGTCCCGCTACTTCCCGGGATCGCCGAAAAATAACCCGGCATTTGTTTTTAACGATCTTTCATTGCGAGAGCTCGCATCCTTGGCGATAATTCCAACCATGTGCTCTGTAATGCGTCCATTTCGACTGTTCTGTGTTTTTCTGGGACTTGGTCTGCTCGGGGCCTGTGGTTATGCCGAATGGCCGCCGCGCAGCAACACACTACACGATGTCAACGCGCAACCGGCCCAAAGCCCCCGGCAATCAGCCAAAACCTTCATCGGAGCGAGCGCCGTGGTCGTCGGAAAAGGCGATACCGTCTACGCCCTGTCGCGCCGCCATCAGGTGCCGGTACGCACCATTATCGAGGCCAATCACCTGAAAGCGCCTTTTATTCTGCAAATCGGACAGCGAATCGAATTGCCGCGTGGGCGCGTTCACAAGATCGTTCGCGGCAATACCCTGTTTGGCATCGCCAATACCTATGAGGTCAACGCCTTTGAGCTGGCCCGCATCAACGGCCTCAAGCCGCCCTATGTGATCCATGTAGGAGAAACCCTGATCCTGCCATCGGAAAACCGCTCCTCATCGACTGTTGCCGTAAGCCCCAATGCCAATTCGACGACAACCAGTCGCTCCAAATCAGCCTCGGCCCCTGCAAAGCCCGCCAAGGCACCTGCCTGGACGGCGCCCCAGAAAGTCACCCCGGTCAGCCCGGCCAAAACGCCAACACCAACCCAACGCGCCGCCCTGGCACCCCCACCGGCAAAAAGCGCGCAAGGGTTTCTGTGGCCAGTGCGCGGCAAGGTCATTTCCAACTTCGGCGCAAAAGCCAAGGGACTGCATAATGATGGAATCAACATTCAGGCCGGACGCGGCAACCCGGTAATAGCCTCGGAAAACGGTGTGGTTGCCTATGCGGGAAATGAGCTCAGGGGCTTTGGCAATCTGTTGTTGATCAAACATGCGGATGGCTGGGTCACCGCATACGCCCACAATGACAAGCTGCTGGTCAAGCGTGGAGAAAAGATCAAGCGTGGACAGCAAATCGCAACCATCGGTTCCACTGGGAATGTGACGACGCCACAACTGCATTTCGAAATCCGCCGCGGCAACAAGGCGCAGGATCCGCGCCGGCATCTGCGCGGCAAGGCCTGAACCGGAATTAATCATATAAAAACGTGAGTACGAAAGAGCGTTGTTTAAATCATATGGATCCTTTGACACAAGGCGCTTTGGGCGCTGCATTACCGCAAACAATCGCAAAAAAACCACATCTCTCCTATGCCGGTGTGTTTGGGTTTTTGGCAGGAATGACAGCGGATCTGGACGTGTTTATCCGTTCTGTAGAAGACCCGCTTTTGTACCTCGAATTTCATCGCCAGTTTACCCATTCCCTGGTCTTTATCCCCATTGGGGGCGCGTTGGTCGGCCTTATCCTGTTCGGGCTTATCGGCAAACGCTGGAACCTTACACTTCGCCAAAGCATTCTTTATAGCACTTTGGGCTATGCAACGCATGGCTTGCTGGATGCCTGCACCAGTTATGGCACACTGTTGTTCTGGCCGTTCAGTGATTTGAGGGTTGCCTGGAACGCCATTTCAGTCATTGACCCTCTGTTTACCTTGCCAGTCCTTACAGGTGTTTTAATTGCCAGCCTCAAACAAAAGCCGGTTTTTGCCCGTGCGGCTTTGATCTGGGCGGTTTTTTATATGTCCCTGGGCTTTTTCCAACGCGAAGCTGCAGAACAAATCGGCAGAAACCTCGCCGCAGAGCGGGGGCATACTGTGCTCCGTATTGAAGCAAAACCAAGTTTCGCAAACTTGCTGATCTGGAAAACCGTCTATGAAACCCCAAGCCGGTTTTACGTCGATGCCGTGCGCCCAGGCTTTTCAGTTAAGGTGTTCCCTGGCAGTTCCATTGCAAAACTGGATGTTTCAAATAATTTCAGCTGGCTTGACCCCAGCTCACAACAAACCCGGGATATCGAACGCTTTCGCACGTTTAGCAACGGCTACGTAGCGCAGGACCCGGCGCACCCAAACAGAATCATTGATGTCCGCTACGCCATGCTGCCTAACGAAATCTCCGCTCTGTGGTCGATTGAGTTGTCTCAATCTGCCCCACCGACCGCCCATGTGCAATTTCTGACAAGCCGCGGCCCCATTGCCAGCCAGGCGCAAACGCTATGGCGAATGATCTTAGGCGATATATAAGCAGAAAGCCGGTGCCCGCCATTCAGCTTATTAAATATCTTTTTCCAGTTCCCTGTAAAACAGTATGCTGTAACTGTTCTCCCATAAGCTTACCGCAAACCTGAATTCGGCTTTATTCCAGGCGTCGACAGCCATTCTTGAGCGTTAATACGATTATTAACCTCACAAATGTCCGGGATGCAGCGTTTGAGAGTCATCCCCTGAAAAAAACAACAAGGTTAGCGCCTCACCATGGATCAGTTGTTAGAAGCCCCTGGCCCCCTGTTTACGTTTCTTGAGAGTGGCCGTTTTTGGAGAAGCATTACAGAGCGCACCCTTGTTGTAGGAGAAGGACCCAATACGGTTGGTGAGGTCTATGCGGCTAATCACAATACGAATTGGACTCGATCTGATGATAATACCTTTAACCTATGCCTTGATCCGCCTCTATTCCACGGCCTGTTGGCCTTAGAAGCTATACAACCAGCAACCAACGAGCCATTCGAAACGATCAATGAAATATACCCAACACTGAAAAATCCAACTCTTGACCCACCAGTTACGCCAGACGCAAAATGCTATGTATTACCATATGCCGAAAATCAGACATATTGTATCAAGCTCCCGACGGGCCCAGAACCCGCCTGCGCAGTAACAGCAGCATTAACTGGCTGCAGCATTCTGGTTTGGGCTGGGGCTAACGGCACAGCATATTTTGCTCACAGTAATGTAAGAACTCTGCCGCCGCGTGCTTATTACCAATATGATTTAGTTGCTGCAAAACAGCGGGCAATGCGCGGTGTTCTTGATACGACAATGAGCCAAATGGCTGTGTTAGAAGTTAATAACGGGATGATAGGCCCCCCAGGAAACGTGGTCGAAGGCTGGCACCCATCCACTGTGGAATACGGGTATTGGAGTGACATTTCCGCAGACCGACCCTTCAGATCTTTTTCTTATGCTCAAGATAGTGCCGACACTCTGGAGTCTTTGGTTCCTAGCCTTTGTGAGCGTGGCTGGCCACTTCCCGAAAATGCAGGATACTTGAATTCTACACAGGAGTTTTTGGTGTTGCCACAATCACTACCTAATGACGTACGCCTGATGAAACACGGTTCTCTGGCGGCAGTATTTGGTGTCAGAATTGGTGGGCAATGGCGGTTCTATTATCAAGAATACCTATTCATACCACTTGAGCGGTGGAGGGAGAACTGGCGCAGATTTGGCAGCCGTAATCGATCACCCATTCGAAACCAGCAAAACGAAATTCGAACCGTATACCCACCAAGCATTCTCAACGTTGGTCAGTTCTGGCCAAAGGATCAATTATCGCGCCATCGTCTGACCTTAGATCGAACGAACCAAACAAGTGCATTTGCTGAGGTCAACACTCTTAACAACAACAATTAACGGTGTCTGGTAATGGCTACAACACATTTTAACGCTGGCGTTTACTTAAGCAAAACGAAGACCGCCGTCCTGATTTCCGATGATCGCTGTCACCTCTATGACAGGGCCAATGACACAATGGCTCCGGAAGGACAAAAGCTTGATGGCTATTGGCCTGCACTGAAAGGCACGTCTTTCGCAACAGGTATTGATGCCGGGTTTTACAATTCGGCCAGCAACCAAGTGGTTTTGTTCAAAGCTGGGAAAATCACTCTTTTTGATCCCGACAGCTCAACCCAAGCCGCAGAAAACCCCATCAACAGCGTTTTCGCCAATTGGCCCAAGTCAGCATCTTCACCCGATGCAGCAATACTCCTGCCGGACGCAACGACGGCTCTGGTGTTCATAGGCATGGATTGTATGCAACTGGATCTGACCAAGGGGCTCGCCTTGACAGATAGCGCAAAAAGCATTGATGAGGCTGTTTCGAATTGGCCATCCGAGACAGTATTCGGCAGCGGCGTTGATGGCGGCTTTAGTGTACCTGACGAAAAAATCGCTTTTCTGTTCAACGAAACGATCTACGTAAAACTTGATCTAGCGACCAGAAAAGTTATTGACGGTTACCCCAGATACATAGCCGCAGGCTGGCCCGGCTGGCCCGATGAAGTGACCCTTCCTGCCTGGGCGGACTACCAAGACATGCTCGACATGGATCGCCAAAACCTTGTCGCCAAAGCCCTGGACGAAGGATTGCTTGATAGCTGGATCACTGCCGCTGCCAAACAAACCCCAGACTATGCAGTTGACCTTAAACATCAGAAAAGCAGGATAGAGAATATTCCGCTCAGCAATGCAGCTCTTGGGGCGCTGCAGGGGATGAATACAGATCAACCTGAATTAGAGCCCCAGACAACCATAAAAAAACCCGACCCGCCGACATCCGCGTAATCCGATTTCGCAGCACTGCTCGCAAACTTAAGCACAGGAGCGCCACCCCCGGAGCAACTGTCCCAACTGGACGACCTTTTGATACGGTTCTTTAAACAAGGGATCGGTTTATCAATGCAGCCCAAGTGCTCACTGGCACTGGACCACGCCCTAGCGCCGGGGGGGGGTCAGGATGGTGACCTGCGGCGGGCGGGTTTTGTCCATTTCCGGATAATCCAGCGTGTAATGGAGGCCCCGGCTTTCCGTACGCATCATCGCCGAGCGAATGATCAGATCGGCCACTTCAGCCAGGTTTCGCAGTTCCAGCATATCGCCGGTAACCCGGAAATTGCTGTAATATTCGGTGATTTCTGAAAGCAACAGGTCAATCCGGTGCTTGGCCCGCTCGAGGCGCTTGGTTGTCCGCACAATGCCGACGTAATCCCACATGAAGCGGCGCAATTCTTCCCAGTTGTGAGAGACAACCACTTCCTCGTCGGGCTCGCGCACCCAGCTTTCATCCCAGGCGCGAATGGCCGGTGGAGCCGGGGTGTCGCCCAGCTTTTCAACAATGTCCTTGGCCGCCGAGCTTGAGAGGACCAGACATTCCAGCAGTGAATTGGAGGCCATACGGTTGGCCCCGTGCAGCCCCGTTGACGCCACTTCTCCCGCCGCATAAAGCCCGTCAACATCTGTGCGGCCGTGCAAATCCGTCATCACGCCGCCACAGCTGTAATGGGCGGCCGGAACGATCGGCAGCGGTTCCCTGGTCATGTCGATGCCGAATTCCAGGCAGCGGGCATGGACCGTCGGGAAGTGCTCAAGAATGAAATCGGCGGGCTTATGGGAAATATCCAGATAGAGGCATTCAACGCCCAACCGCTTCATTTCGTGATCGATGGCCCGGGCCACGACATCGCGCGGTGCCAGTTCCGCTTGTTCGTGAAAGGCGTCCATAAAGCGCGAACCATCCGGCAACAGCAGCTTCCCACCTTCGCCGCGCACCGCTTCGGTGACCAGAAAGGATTTGGCGTCGGGATGGTACAGGCAGGTTGGGTGAAACTGCGTAAATTCCATGTTGGCGACCCGGCAGCCGGCCCGCCAGGCCATGGAAATGCCGTCGCCCGTCGCACCGTCGGGGTTGGACGTATAGAGATAAACCTTGCTGGCGCCCCCGGTTGCCAGAACAACCGCCTTGGCTCCATAGGCCCGGACATGGCCAGACTTGGTATCCAGCGCATAGGCGCCGATGCAGCGCCCCCGGCGACCGCTGGGCAGGGTTTCACGGATCAGATCGACGGCGTTGTGATATTCCAGCACCTCCACATTGGCGCGTTCTTTCACCCGCCCGATCAGGGTCATCTCGACCGCTTTACCGGTGGCGTCCGCAGCATGCACGATACGCCGGTGTGAATGACCGCCTTCCTGCGTCAGATGCGGAATCTGATTGCCGTTGGGGCCATGCTCCTGGGAGAACCCGACACCAAACTCGATCAACCGCTCAATGGACGCCCGACCGTGCTCAACGATAAAACGCACGGCTTTTTCATCGCACAAACCCGCACCGGCGATCAGCGTATCGGAAACATGCGCATCAACCGTGTCGGTTTCATCGAGAACCGCCGCAATGCCGCCCTGTGCATAGAAGGTATTACTTTCTTCCAGCGTGTTTTTGGTCAGAACCCCAATGCGCAAATGGCTTGGCAATTCGAGGGCGACGCCAAGCCCGGCGGCGCCACTACCAATGATGAGAACATCAAACTCGCTGGATTCTGCCATGAGGACCGCGTCCGGGAAAGTTAATCGAGATCAAGTGTCTTGCCGAGACGTCCGGCAAGGTCCTGAATATACTGCCAGGCCACCCGGCCTGAACGGGAGCCGCGCGTCACTGTCCACTCAATGGCCTCGGCACGCAAATCAATATTCGGGTCTTTCAGATCAAAACGCTCCACATATCCCTCAATGATCGCCAGATAGGTGTCCTGATCGCAGTTATGGAAACCGAGCCATAAGCCAAAACGGTCGGACAGGGAGACTTTTTCCTCAACCGCTTCGGAGGCATGAATGGCGGTCGAACGCTCGTTCTCGATCATGTCGCGTGCCATCAAGTGGCGGCGGTTGGAGGTGGCGTAAAACAGGACATTGCCCGGGCGGCCTTCAATACCGCCTTCAAGCACACCTTTCAGGGATTTATAGGTATCGTCCTGTGTGTCGAAGGACAGATCATCGCAAAACAGCAAAAACCGGCGTTCGGATTTGCGGAGCAGCGACAACAAACGGGGCAGGGACGGGATATCTTCGCGATGGATCTCGACCAGCGCCAGTGAACCGGCAACCTTGGCGTTGATGTCCGCATGCACAGCTTTCACCAGAGAACTTTTACCGGTTCCCCGAGCACCCCATAACAGGGCGTTGTTGGCGGCAAAACCATCGGCAAAACGCTGGGTATTTTCAGCCAGCAGGTCGGTCTGGCGATTGATCCCTTTCAGAAGGGACAGTTCAACCCGGTTCACATGTTCGATCGGTTCCATATAATCCGGATCGGAGTGCCAGACAAAAGCGTCAGAAGCGTTGATATCCGACGATTGCGCAGCGACAGGAGCCAATCGCTCCAACGCCCCTGCGATGCGTTCCAACAAAGGAATCAATGTGTTCATATCAGTCATAGCGGCGGAGATTAGGCACCCGGAGGGGTGCCGTCAATCGATAGAAATCAGAATTTCTGAGGAAGGCCCGCACTGGCGGACCTGAAATCACCTGCCATATGGATCAGAATAGCCAATGATAACGCTTTGCGATTGCAAGTTGGGACGCGACGGGTATAGTCCGCTTCGGAATTTTTACGTGGGCCGAAGGGCCGAAATTAGGAGTTTTTGATGTTTATTTCACCAGCATATGCACAAGCAGCCGGCGGCGGCGCCGGCGGTGGACTGGAAGCGCTTCTGCCTCTCGTTCTGATCTTTGTCGTTTTCTACTTTTTATTGATCCGTCCCCAGCAAAAGAAAATGAAAGATCATCGCGCCATGTTGGCGGCTGTTCGCCGCGGCGATAAAATTGTCACCGGCGGCGGGATTGTCGGCACGATCAGCAAAGTCGATGATGAGCAAACCGTGACCGTTGAAATCGCCAAGGACGTAAAAGTTAAAGTCCGGCGTGAACTGATTTCCGCCGTACTCAATAAGACGGACCCCGTTGGCACACCTGCCAATGACACCGGCGCGAAAAGCGGTGGATTTTTGAGCGGTCTGTTCGGTGGCGGGGCAAAATCCGCGCCTGCTGATGCGGCACCTGCTGAAGCGGCTCCGGCTAAAAAGGCGCCTGCGAAGAAGGCTCCAGCCAAGCCCAAGGAAGCACCTGCCAGCGATGCCGAAGCGACGGACTCCGCTCCAGATGCAAACGCTGAAGAAGCTCCTGACGCTAAAAAATAAGCAAAAACAAGAGAGGCAAGGCCGATGGTCTATTTTTCCAAAGCGAAAATGGTGATGGTGATACTGGTGTGCCTGTTCGGCATCGCCTTTTCCGCACCCAACTTTTTCAAAGAACAGACTTTGGAAGCCTTGCCGGACTGGCTGCCGCACAAACATGTGAACCTGGGACTGGATCTGCAGGGCGGCTCGCATTTGCTGCTTGAGGTCGAGGTTGAGGCCGTTATCCGCGAGCAGCTGGATGCCACCGTTGACGATGTGCGCGCCGAATTGCGCAAAGCGGGCATCGGCTACACCGGGTTGGGTCTGGACGGCGCAACAGCAGTGAAGGTGACCATCCGGGATCCGGGCGAAACCGAAAAAGCCCGTGGCTTGCTGCGCGATATGTCGCAAGCCCTGGAGGTCAATGTTTCCGATAACACCATCCGTCTTGAACTGACGGAGCAGGAGATCACGGACCGAAGAAATGCCACGATCCAGCAATCAGTCGAGATTGTCCGGCGCCGGATTGATGAGACAGGAACCCGCGAGCCGACCATTCAGCGCCAGGGGGATGAACGCATTCTGGTCCAGTTGCCGGGTGTCAAAGACCCGGAACGGATCAAGGACCTGCTTGGTAAAACCGCCAAAATGAGTTTCCATCTGACCGACAACCGCGTCGCTGAAGCCATGCGGGGCCGGGTGCCACCGGGCGCCAGGTTGCTGCCACGCATTGACAGCGAGCAGGACCGGGGCCCCGTCCTTGTCCAGAAGCGGGTTATGGTTTCCGGTGAAGATCTGGTCGATGCGCAACCGAGTACCGACGGCCAGACCGGCGAGCCCGTGGTAACCTTTCGCTTCAACACACGCGGCGCCAAGAAATTCGGCACGACGACCTCCGCCAACGTCAACCGGCCTTTCGCTATTGTTCTCGACGGCAAGGTGATCAGCGATCCGGTCATTCGCGAGCCCATTCTCGGCGGCTCCGGCCAGATTAGTGGCAACTTCTCGTTTCAAGAAGCAACGGACCTGTCGCTCTTGCTGCGCGCCGGGGCGCTGCCAGCACCTCTGACGATCCTTGAGGAGCGCTCGGTCGGGCCCGGCCTCGGGGCGGATTCCATTGCCGCAGGTAAAATCGCCAGCATGCTGGGTATGGTTTTGGTGATTGTCTTTATGGCTGTCGCCTACGGCCGTTTCGGGATCATGGCCGATATCGCACTGCTGTTGAACGTCGTTCTCATTCTGGGCAGTTTGTCCGCTCTGCAGGCGACGCTGACCCTGCCGGGTATCGCCGGGATTGTCCTGACCATCGGTATGGCGGTTGACGCCAACGTGCTGATTTTCGAGCGTATTCGCGAAGAGGTTCGCACCATTGGGCGCGGACCTGTTGCGGCCATTGACGCCGGTTACAGCCGGGCGCTGACAACCATTGTTGACGCCAACGTCACAACACTGATTGCCGCCGCATTGTTGTTTGTGTTTGGTTCCGGCCCGATCAAAGGGTTTGCCGTTACGCTGGGCATAGGAATCGTCACGTCAATGTTCACCGCCATCATGCTGACCCGCTTGTTTGTCGTTCTATGGCTCAGAAAAGCCAAACCCAAAGAATTGCCGTTATAGGAGAATACATATGCGTGGTCTTAATCTGGTACCGGCAAACATTGATCTTCCGTTCATCACAAAACGGAAACTGTTTCTGGCTTTTTCCTGTCTGCTGGTTGTTGCCTCGGTCGCACTGTTTTTCAGCAAAGGTCTTAACTACGGCATCGATTTCAAAGGTGGAATTATGCTGGAAGTGCGGACGGAAAAGGCTGCGGATATCGCAGAGATGCGGAACCAGCTTGGTCAACTGGGGCTTGGCGAAGTCGCCTTGCAGGAGTTTGGCCAACCCACCGATGTTCTGATCCGCGTACAGCGCCAGGAGGGCGACGAAGCGGCTCAGCAGGTGGCTGTCGAAAAGATAAAGGCGTCTCTGGGCAATGGTGTCGAGTACCGGCGTACAGAATTTGTCGGGCCAAAGGTTTCCGACGAGTTGTTCTGGGACGGATTAATGGCCGTTGGCTTAGCGATTTTTGCCATCCTGGTCTATATCTGGTTCCGTTTTGAATGGCAGTTTGGTCTGGCGGCTGTCATCGCCCTGACGCATGACGTAATCAGCACCATCGGGATTTTTGCCCTCATGGGGTTTGAATTCAATCTTTCGACAGTGGCGGCTGTTTTGACCATCGCCGGCTACTCCATCAACGATACGGTTGTGGTGTTTGACCGGGTTCGGGAAAATTTGCGCAAATACAAAAAAATGCCGTTGCCTGAATTGCTCAACAATTCAATCAATCAGACCCTGTCGCGAACCATCGTCACCTCAGTGACCACGTTGCTGGCGCTGCTCGCCCTGTATTTCTTTGGCGGCACCGTCATCCAAGACTTCAGTTTTGCTATGATCTGGGGCGTCCTCATCGGGACCTATTCCTCCATTTGTCTGGCGGTTCCGGTTCTTCTGTACCTGAACATCCAGCGCCGGGGCACATTGGTCGGAGAAGCGAACGACGAAGCCCAACAGACGTCCTAAGGGCAATGTCTCTCGATATTACCCCATCGACTCCGGAAGGCCGGCAGGTCATTCAGAAATACGGGAATGGACGGTTTCAGATTGCCGGGGTGCCATATGACGGCTCGGTTCTCGTAACGCCCGAAAGATCAGCGCCCTGGCCGGTTGTGCAAGCTGCAGACATCAGCCCGGAAAGCCTGTCGCCGCTGTTTAGCAAAGGCACCCACGCCGGAATACTTCTGATCGGTTGTGGACCATCGTTTGTGGCGCCACCAAAAGGGCTTCGCGCCGCATTGAAAGAGCAGGGGGCCGTTCTCGAATGGATGGACACCGGCGCCGCCTGCCGGACCTTCAATGTGTTGCTGACCGAAGAGCGCCCCGTTGTTGCGGCGCTGATTGCCGTCGATTGATACGGCGCGACGCGATTGTCGCACCGGGTTAAGGGGAATGCCAAACCCAATCCCTTCAGATCATATATACATCGCCTCCAGAGCCGCATATGTTCGTGCTCTGTCGTACGGAGATCAAGAATGACCGAGATCATCGCCTATTTCACATCACTGTCTGTATTGCAGGCAGGTATTTTATGCAGTCTGATTGCCGGTGCGGGAGCTGGCGTTGGGGCTTTGCCGATATTTGCGGTGCGTTCGATCTCAACCGCCTTGCGTGATGTCCTGCTGGGCGGTGCCGCCGGCCTGATGCTGGGCGCGACGACCTTCTCATTGCTGCTTCCCGGTATTGAAGCGGCAACAGAGCAAACGGGATCGCCATCCACCGCAATCGTGATAATGGGTGGCGGTATGCTGGCCGGCGCTTTTCTATTGTGGGCCATTGATTGCCTGATCCCGCACGAGCACCTGATCAAGGACAAACCCTTGGCCGAACAAAACCAGATCCGCGGCGTCTGGCTGTTCGTTCTTGCCATCACCATTCACAATTTCCCTGAAGGCCTAGCCGTTGGCGTTGGGTTTGGCGGTGGCAATGTCGGCAACGGTCTGGCGTTAACCGCAGCCATTTTTTTGCAGAATCTGCCGGAAGGTTTCGCCGTCGCCCTGGCCATGATAACTGTCAGATACAGTGCTCTCGGTGCTGTCGGCATTGCTCTAGGCACAGGGGTCATTGAAACGCTGGGCGGGCTCGTGGGCGCTACCGTGGTTTCCTTATCGGCGGCGCTGCTGCCTGCCGCACTGGCTGTCGCCGCTGGCGCCATGCTGTTTGTGATCAGTCACGAAGTCATTCCTGAAACCCACCGCAACGGCAACGAAACCCCGGCCACCTTTGGTGTTGTTGTTGGCTTTGTGGTCATGATGTATCTGGATGTGGCGATCAGCTAGAGCCGGATGATCAAAACGGCTTGGCTGTTAAATCCTGCAGGGCCTCGACACAGTTGTTAACGACGGGACGCCAGTCCTTGGTTGCATCCTGGCGAAACAGGCGCATGGACGGATACCAGGGGCTGTCATCGCGTTCCAGCAGCCAGCGCCAGTCAGGAATAAACGGAATAAGCCCCCATGTAGGCACGCCCAGCGCGCCTGCCACGTGCAGCGGTGATGTATCAACGGAAATGACCAGATCCAGGTTCATCATCACCGCCGCCGTTTCAGCAAATGAGGTTAGTTGCGGGGCCAGATCAGTAATCGCGCCACCAAACAGGGCCTGCGCTTCACCGTTCTTGCCAACCTGCAAGCTGTAAACAGCAACGCCCTCCATCTCGACAAAGGGCCGAACATATTCAAGCGGCAGGGAGCGGTTATGGTCATTGGTATGCTTCGGATTCCCAGACCAGACCAACCCCACGCGCAAGTTTCCGCTCTTGGGGCCAAGCCGATCTTTCCAGGCGTCGATCCGCAGTTCATCCGCCTTCACATACCCCTGCATATCGGGAATGGTTTCAAGAGTCGTTTCAAACAGTTGTGGCAGATCCATTATCGACACATGAAAATCGAACTCCGGCGGTGGCGTGTTCTGCAAGGAGAACTGATCGACATCCGGAAGAGTTTTCAGCAATTCGTGCAGTTGATTGGGTACTTCCATGACGACCCGCGCTCCGCGCGCCTTGAGCAGGGCGGTATAGCGGGAAAACTGGACAATATCGCCCAAGCCCTGTTCCGGGTAAACAAAGACGGTCTGGCCGGTCACATCGCCGCCATCCCATGCCGGCTGCGGATAGGTGCGCCGAGCAAGGGCTTCGCCCCTGACCTTGCCACGCCATGCGTAACCTTCCCAACCTTCACGAAACCGCCCGCGCATCAAATAGACATACCCCAGGTTCGCCCGCGGTTCGGCGAAATCCGGTGACAATTCAATGGCTTTTAGGAAGCTGGCTTCAGCCTTTTCGTAATTTCCGGTATCCTTAAGGGCATTTCCCATATTGTTATGCGCGAAGGCATATTCAGGATCTAGGGCAATCGCCTCTTCAAATTTCAGTATGGCTTCTTCACTTTTTCCACTGCTATTCAGCGCATCGGCCAGGTTGGTCATGATCCGGTTGTTGTCACCGGACAGAGAAATCGCTGTTTCGTAACAGACCATCGCTTCCTCATGCCGACCGGCCTTAGCCAGAGCGATGCCCAGATTGTTATGAGCCGCCGCCAGCTTGGGGCTGAGTTCCGTCCCACGACGCAGTCGTTCAATCGCCTCATCAGTAAGGCCCAGTTCAAGCATGGCATTTCCCTGATTGATCAGGGCATCCACATAGTCCGGTTTGATTTCAAGGGCGCGCTCAAAACTTTCCACGGCTTTTTTATTGTCCCCCAGCCTGCGGTAGGTAACGCCAAGATTGTTGAGCAACTCAATGGAGTCGGGCTTGCTGTCAAGGGCGCGTTGGTAGGCGCCAAGAGCGTCTTCGAAACGACCTTGCTCGCGATACAAATCGGCGAGATTTATATGAGCATGCAAAAGACCACTATTGAGTGCGCAGGCCTGTTCGAATTTTTCGATGGCCGCATCAAACTGTTTGTCTTCTTTCAACAGATATGCCCAGTTGCTAACGGCTTCTGCATATTGAGGATTGATTTTGGAGGCCAGCTCAAAAAGCCCGAGGGCCCGGGCCCGATAGCCCTTTTTGGAGACAATGGCAGCCAGATTGTGGATGGCGACAAACTGCTGGTTGTTTTTGGCGATTATTCTCGAATAAAGAGCCGCTGCTTCATCAAGACGCCCCTCGTTCTGATGCTGGACGGCCGCTATGAAATCCGGATCACGGGCGTAATCCGCCATGAGTTCGGTCATATCGTTTGTCGTATCGAGCCCCATCGCACTGCCCATTTAACCGCGCATGATAATATAAAAAGAAATACGCCTTATAGGACGACATCTTGATTAGCATTTCCTTAAATTCGCAGTCGAAAAGACATAAAAAAACGGGGCCCAAAAGGGCCCCGTTTCCATTCTCTATGATCTTCAAACTAGAAGATGTTTTGCGCCGAAACCATTGCAAACAGCATTGGGAACGACAGCAACGTGTTGGTGCGAGAAAACAGCATTGCGGTTCTCGCCGCAGCGGCTTTTTCTTCCGGGCTGACTTCAACCATACCCAGCGCTTTTTTCTGGTTCGGCCAGATCACGAACCATACGTTGAACCACATGATAATGCCGAACCACATGCCAATACCGATGGCCGTGTGTTTCGCAACACCGTCGGAACCAAGGGTCAGGGCTTCCACGAGGTATCCGCTCATTGCTGCCAGCAGCAAACCGGTGACGATGGTGGCCATCGCTCCCCAACGGAACCAGAACAGAGCCGCCGGCGCGATAACCTTGCCGATAGCCGGTTTTTGATCATCCGGAATATTCGGCATATTCGGGATTTGTACAAAATTGAAATACCACAGCAGGCCAATCCACATGACACCACTTGTCACGTGCAAAAAGCGCATGACAAAAGTCCAATAGGCATGACCTCCGGGCATCCCTTCGCCCGTCACATTTGCAACAACGATGACCATCAAAACCAGCACAACAAAACCGGCGATTACGGTATTTCGAAGATTAGATAAAATTGCCGCCATGGCGCTTCCCCTCCAAAAAATTATATGAATAAATCGGTATGATTTAGAATCACTCTTGATTTGATGGTATACAAGAGGTCAGCTAGAATCTCCAACTGTTTTCCGATAACCCGCGCAAACCTGCCCTTTTTAATGAAAAATCATTGTCCAATTCCTGTTCACACCTGTTGTCCGACAAAACGATTCGTCGATGACTGACGCTGATCACTACTGTATGGGGTTGGTGCGGGACCGCGACCGGGATCGCTATCTGTGTACTTTGCTGGCGCCCGTCAGATATCGGAGCGGTCTTTTTGCGCTCTATGCCTTTAACGCGGAAATTGCCGAGATCGGGACCTCCGTCAGTGAACCTCTGATCGGGCAAATGCGCCTCAGATGGTGGCTTGATAACCTGGAATCCATTTACAAGGAAACCCCACCACAACATCCCGTCGCTACCGCTATTTCCAGCGCCATTTCGCATAACACCTTACCGCGGGCGCTGTTCGAGCGGATGATTGAGGCGCGAGAGCGGGATCTTGAGGACCGCGCTTTTGACACTCTGGCCGATCTGGAAACCTATGCCGAAGGCGTTTCCTCAACACTTATCCAGCTTTCACTGGCTTGCATGGGCACCAAAACTGCAGATGTAAGGAAAACCGCACTGCACCTGGGGATCGCTTGGACCCTCACAGGAATTCTGCGCGCCATGCCTTTTCATCTGTCGCGCGGGCGTATCCTGTTGCCGGAAGAAACGTTGGATAAACATGGCTTCAACCGGCAGTCGTTTCTCGACCACGGATACCGGGGAGCGCCGCCCAATGGAATGAGCGATGCGGTCCTAGAGCTAAAAACCTCCGCCCTTGATCATTTGCAGAAGGCCCGGACAGCTTGGCCGGAAGGCCACCGTTCCTGTCTGTCGCCGGTTCTTCTCGGAACGCTTGCGGGCGGATATCTGACTGAATTATCCAAGGCCAACAACGATCCTTTTCAGCTCCCGTTCACACGCCCGGGTCCACGTGTCCGCGACATGCTTAAATTGAAGTGGGTTTCTTTGCTGGGCCGCTTCTAGGACGGATTGCCCAGGTTGTTTGGCAGAATTTCGATAAGCTGATCCGGCGGTTCGTCGGTAATGGGCTCGCCGAGCAGGTTGTCCGGCAAAACGCCCGGAAAATCATTGGGCAAATCATTCGTCAGACCGCGGGGCAGATCACCCGGCAAATCATTGGTCAAGCCGCTTGGCAACTGGCTGTCATCTGTCTGGATATCCGGTGCCATCAAAACCGGCTCGTTCAGAATATCTTCCGGTCGCTCCAGGTTTTGATCTCCCATCAGCGTCTCCAGTGTCGTATCCGAGACCGTCGGCAACGAGGGCGATGGATTGATAGGCTCACTGCCGAACAGTTCATCAGGTGACACCCCGGCACTGGCAGGGACCGATATTGCAGAAGCCGGGCCAGCGGCGGCAGCGGAAGCCTCTTTTTCCTGTTCCGACTGAGTAATATCGACAATCCGCTTGAGGCGCATCAGTTCATGCGCCGAAACCTGCGGGAAAATGGACGGTGCGGTCGAGTAATAAAGCATTACAGCGCCGCGCGTGGTATCCGGAAACCCGCCGCGCGTATCATCAAATTTACGAATTTCCAGAACGGTGATGGCGTTATTCAGTTGATCAAGGCTACGCCAGGAAATGGTCGGGTTGTCCTGTCGCGGTTGCGCCAGTGGAGCAATCGAGCGCTTCAAAATTTCCGTCGGCTCGCCATAGCGTTTTTCATAATAGGCGGCAATGCTGTCAAAATCTTCGGAATTGAACAATGCGTGCAATCGCGTTGCCGCCGCCTGATCATAGCGAACCACGGCCATTGGCCCGGTATACAGGATTGTCGCAATCATAAACGACGACCGAATGTCATCGGACCAGTCAATGGGCTCAATACAGAACAGCGTTGTCCCCCGGTTTTTCTTTACGCACTGGTTGTTGGGGTCCGACCCGTCTTTACCGGGCGGGAAAATATTCACCAGATTGACCGATTCACCAAGCGTCAGCGTTACGTCATCCAGCGAGGTTCGGGTCAACGCGCTTGACGGGCGGGGCGGGGCCGGTTGTGGGTCGGATTTTGTCAACTTGACGATTGGCCAGTAGGTTTTCGGATCGTCTTTCGTGCGTGATGCAACCTCAACGCCGCCGCCTGAGGCGTCATGAGCGGTAGATAGCCGTTCATCCTGTTCCAGCAACAGGGACTCGCGTTCCAGCTCGACCGGGTCTTTCGGCTGGAACAGCTTGGTCAAACGGCCAATAAAGGTTTTTTTCTTGGCTTCCGCCTTTGTTTCTTCCGGCGCGCGCAGGGGGTCTCTATAGGCCTCTTTCGCCATCGCCGTTGGTTTGCCGCCGGTTGTTTTTGGCCTGTCCTCAAAGCGAGGGGGCTGCAATTCACTGTCCTCCAGGCCTGTCGGCGCTGCCGCCGGCGCCTGTGCGACTTCCAGAACAACCGGTTCCTTACCTTCACCGACGTTTACCTCAACCTTTGTCGTCCAAGGGTTGTCAGCCACACGGTCTGCCGGTCTGCCCTGAGCCGGGAATGGATGCTCCGTGACCACTTCGGCTTTCCAGCCCGCACTTTGGGTTTTTTCCTCTTCACTGAACAAACCGGCCAAACGATTGAGAAACACCGGCTCCAGAGTTCCTGGCTGTTGGGCCGGGCGGGTCTCATCCACCTGATCAAAGGCCTGCAGGTTATCTATTTCAGGAGCCGGCAGCTCCTCATCCAGACGGCGCGTGCTGGGAGAACCCCGATAATCGGGAGCCTGCGGGTTTGGCTCTTCCATTTTCGGTGCCGAAGGCTGGGTTTGCGCGCCACCAAAAAAACCGACCATGCGGTCAAGAACGGAGGGCACTTCCTGTTGCGCCTCCGGAACTGGCACCTGATTGCCTTGACCTGTTGCCGTTGCCGCCATGCCGGAGGCGTTTTCCGTCGTTTCAACCGCGTCAAGCGGCCGGCGCTGCCCACCGATGGGAATGCCGTAGGCGTTTTCACGTTGCTGGTCCAGTTGCTCCATTTTCCCGAACCGCGTTGCAAGACGGTCTGCTGGCGTGGTACGCGGTTGGATTTCATTATCCGGGCTCAACAACCCGTCGACCAGCCGGTCCGTCCGGCGTCGCTGAACCGGTCGCCTAGCCCTGGATTCCAATTGAATCTCGTTCTGCCGAGAACGGCCACTGCGCAATATCTCGTCTGTATCAATCTTGACGTCCCGCGAGACCGCATCACCCAGACGCCGTAAACGGGCCCTTAAGGCATCCGATACGGGAGCCTGCACGGAGCCGGAATCAGAAATCGGCTGCCGCCCCGGCCCGGTTTCCGGCCCCGCCCTGTCATCCAGAAACCCTTGCGATGGGGCGCCACTGTCCGCCAACCGATCCAGAACGGTGTCGGAGGCATCATTATCACTTTTCTCGCGCGACGATATCACGACCTCCGGCAGCCCGAACTCATCTTCCTCGGGTTTATCGCCAAGCAAACTCTTTATCCGCTCCAAAGTGCGCGCCGATGCGGATTTCGCCGGAGCGGGAAGGACATCAGTTTCGGTGTCATTTTCCAGTTCTGCCAAACCCGGCAAACTTTCCTCGGTATCGGCAAGGCCCACCAGGTCCCGCGTCAACGCGCCATCGTCTTCATTGGTCGTGGCACTTGAGACAAGGCCTCTATCGATGCTTTCCAAGACCGGTTCCGCCATGAGGTCATTGCCCAGGGGCTGTTCCGCATCGGGCGCCCCCATATCAGTCACATCCTGCATATCCAGCTTGTCGGTCGTATCGACCACTTCCGTGCTGCTTGCAGGCTTTTTCCGGCTGGACGAGACAGCGCGCGGTGTCTCGCGCGACGGCGTTTCCTCTGACGTGGGACTGACCAGATCAACAAGTGACTGGAAAAAGTTACTGACTGCCCCAACGGGATCAAGGGACGAAGCCGACTTCTCAGGCTCCGCCGTTTCTGGCACCGGCTTCTCGGCTCCGGCATCGGCTATTTCAGAAGTTGTCGACGGCAACTCCTGAAGGCTGTCGTCTTCGGCAATGACCGATGGCAATGTTTCTGAAGGCTCACCAACAGGATCACGACCGTCCGGTTGCTGGCGACCCGGCGGAGGCGCCACCGAAACTTCTTCAGTCATCGGTGCCGGCATCTGTGAAGGCATATCGGGTTTAACCGGCGGCATGCCAAACTTGCTTTGTTTCACCAGTTGAACCGGTTTTTCGGAGGGCGGTCTGCGGTTGCTGGGCTCCAGAGCCTTGATCACGCGGGTCGCCGTATCGGGACGGGCAGGGACTGCGGCAGGCAGTTCAGTTTCACGGGCGGGCCGACGGACGGACGGGCGGGCCGGTTTTTCAATGTCTGCTTGCACATTTGGCTTGCGCAACCGGTCTTCCGGCGCTGTCGCCGCCGTCTTACTCAGGCGTTTGGCGGTGTTCTTGGCGCTTCGCTCGGAAAGCAGGAAATGCGCGATGATAAAATGTCCTTTGTCGACAGCCACATCGGCGGCCGTTTTGCCTTCGCCATTTTTGGCGCCCAGATCTGCCCCGGCGGCAATGGCGCTTTTCACGGCATTCATATCGTTGACCTGAACGGCTTGAAAAAGCTTTTGTGTCGGCGCGTTTTGCTGAGCGAGCACCGCTGTTGAAAAGACAAGACAACAGGCCAGCAAAAACGCTGGTAACGACAACATGAAACGTCGTTTCCACTTGCCTTGCGTCGGCACCATGGCTCCCTCGACTTGGTTTTGGTACGTGAGCCAATTCATCGCTCAGTTTACGATTTTTGCGACGCTGGAGACAGTCCGCAAAAATTTCATCTTAAACAGATAGGCAATAAAACAAGATCATGCCGATTTTATGGCGAATTTAACAGAAACCGCACACGCAAACGATGATGAAATTCGTTAATAAATTTTTTGATTTTTATTTAAAAACAGTAACTTATGTGTTTTTACTTCGCAAACGGCATTAACCTCCCCTGAAAGCAGGGCACACCATTTACAAAACAGCCATACGCGATCCACCAGATCGGTAAAGCACACTTCTTTCTCAAATCGGAGTATCAATTCACTTTCAAGGTGCGAATCGGACGAATCGTCATATGCTGTGTCTAAACAGCAATTTCCTTCAACCATTCCCCCATATCGTGTTTTGCACGATCACTGACAACCTTTTTCCGGTCACGACCGCGGGGCCTTTGCTTTTTCGGCAGACCATCCGTCTCCAGAGCTGGGAACAGACCAAAATTGACGTTCATCGGCTGGAACGTTTCCGCGTTGGCCCCTCCGGTCAAATGTCCAAGGAGGGCGCCCATAGCCGTGGTTGGCGGCGGCGGCGGCAGTTCCTGCCCCAAACGCTCGGCGGCACAGAATTGCCCGACGATCAGACCGACGGCAGCGCTTTCCACATAACCTTCGCAACCTGTTATTTGCCCGGCGAACCGTAGGCGTGGCATGGCTTTCAGGCGCATGGTCGCATCGCAGAGTTTAGGACTATTGAGGAATGTGTTGCGATGCAATCCGCCCAGACGGGCAAACTCGGCGTTTTCAAGGCCCGGGATCATCCGAAAAACACGTTTTTGTTCGCCGTACGTCAGCTTGGTCTGAAATCCGACCATGTTGTAGAGCGTACCCAGGGCATTGTCCTGACGCAACTGGACCACCCCGTGATTGCGCACATCCGGCGCATTCGGGTTGGTCAGGCCAACCGGCTTCAGAGGTCCGAATGCCAAAGTCTCCCGTCCACGTGACGCCATCACTTCAATCGGCAGGCAGCCCTCAAAATAGGGGGTGCTTTCTTCCCATTGCTTGAAATCGACTTTTTCGCCCTCAAGCAGGGCGTCGATCAGGGCATTGTATTGCGCGGTGGACAGGGCGCAATTGATGTAATCGGAGCCGTCGCCTTTATCATAACGCGACTGCATCCAGGCTTTAGAAAAATCAATCGACTCCTTGTAGACAATAGGCGCAATGGCATCAAAAAAAGCTAGCGATTCCTCACCCGTCAAGGCGGCAATAGCCTGTGACAGATCGGGCGACGTCAGTGGACCGGTCGCGATAATGACACTGTCCCAATCCTCCGGTGGCATGCCAGTCACTTCCTCGCGCTGAATGGTGATCAGGGGATGCGATTCGAGGCGTAGGCTGACCTCGGCGCTGAACCCGTCGCGGTCGACGGCAAGAGCCGATCCGGCGGGGACTTTATGCGCATCCGCCGCCGACAAAATCAGGGAATCACAACGCCGCATCTCGTCATGCAACAAACCAACGGCATTGTACTCGTGATCATCCGATCGCAGGGAATTTGAGCACACCAGTTCCGCCAGATTTTCCGTATGGTGGGCATCGGTTTTCCGCACTGGACGCATTTCGTGAATAACCACCGGCACCCCACGCCGGGCGATTTGCCAGGCGGCCTCCGAACCGGCAAGGCCGCCGCCAATCACATGAACCGGATCAAGTGTTTTCATCATCATTTCCTGCAAAAAAAATCCAACGCGAGCGGCAACATAGTGATGGCCGTTACATCTCACAATGCAAAAGACGCATATAAGTAGTCATTGTATGAGGTCGAAACTATGCCTATTTTCCAAAAACACATGCAGAACACTGGGATTACGCATGACTGCACTTGATAAATTTGAAGCCGATAGCATCTGGACAAAGATTTCACAGCAGGAGCTTGATGAAATTTTGAGTTTACACACGGCGTTCGTCAACGGCGAACGCGGTGGACACAGGGCAAAACTCGGTATGCACGATCTGTCCTATCTGGATTTTTCAGGACAAAACCTGTCACGTATCGATATGGTTGGCTCCTTGCTGTGTCATTGTGATTTCAAGGATTCCAATTTATCCGACGCCAACCTGTTTGCTGCGGACTTGCGGTTTGCAACCATGGAACGGGCTGTTCTTGACCGCGCTGATTTGCGCGGCACCTGCATGGCCGGGGCAAATCTATGCGACGTTTCCCTGATCGATGGCGATTTGCGCGATGGTATTTTATTGAAATCAGCGTCGAAAGGCGGCGATTTGATGCCCATCAACCATGACGATGCCAGTGCCGGACTGGAAAAAGCCGTCATGAAACGCGCCAACATGACCAATGTCAAAGTCTCCGATTCTGTAATTGTGCAAACAGATATGACGGACTGCAACTTGCGCAACGCGAAGTTCGTGCGGGCCAACCTGTCTTTATCAAACCTGACGGGATGTAATCTGGAAGGCGCCGATTTTACGGATGCCGTTTTAAGTGGCGCGATTTTTCATGGCGCGATTTTCTCCAACACCATTCTGGACAATGCCGATTTGTCTGGCGCCGATTTGATCGGCGCCATCTTTGACAGCGTTGACCTGACCAAAGCCCGGCTGGGTGATGCCAAAATGCCAAAGGGTATTGATCAACTGGATCAGTCCATTCAGGAAATACTCATGCAGCATCGGGATTGGGTGATGAGCAATGGAAAAAGCGGAAAGCGGGCGGTGTTTGCATCCATGGATCTGGCCAATATCGATCTGAAAGGTGCGAATTTGTCGGCGGCGGATATGTCCTATTGCATTTTGAAAGGAGCCAAAATGCAGAAGACCGAACTGCTGATGGCCGACCTGTCTTTTGCCGATTTGCGGGGTGCTGTGCTGTCGCGCGCTGACCTCCGCGGTGCCAAGTTTAAACGCGCCAATCTGACCCACGCCAATCTGGTCGGCGCGGTGTTTAGCGAGGTTAATGTATCGAACCGGGCTGGCGGCGGCGAATGGCGGGCCAGCCTTGAGCGGGCGATTTTGAAAAGCGCCATCCTGAACGGCGCTGTCCTCAGGAATGCCGACCTTGAAGCCGTCGACTTTTCCAATGCCGACCTGCGCGATGTCGATTTTTCAGGCTCTGTAATGACCGATTCCAACTTCACAGGTGCCGACACCCGTGGCGCCAATTTTCACAACACAGACACCCGCGGCTGTATTGGCCTGATCAAGGACGATATCGAAACACTGTAAAATCTCAATTGGTTCAAGTACCTTGATGCCGGGCCGTCTTTCGGGTTATTGGAGACATCGAAGCGCTGATGCGCCATATCCAACGTGACACGACGGGTTCTCTGATGACGGCACATATTCCGCTCACCGAAATGGCGCAGCGAATTCCAGACGGGGCTTTTATCGCCATTCCGCCCGAATACAGCTTTGTCCCTATGGAACTGGTTCGCGGCCTGATTAGGCGACGGATCACAGGATTGCGCGTTTTATGTGTGCCTATTGGCGGTATGGCCGTCGATATGTTGATCGGGGCGGGCTGCGTCTCGGAAGTGGAGGCGGCTGCCGTCAGCCTTGGCGAAAGCGGTCCGGCGCCACAGTTTACGCAAGCCGTCGTCAAACGAACCATCAAGATGACCGATTCCACCTGTCCGGCCCTGCATACAGGATTGCAGGCAACGGAAAAGGGCGTTCCCTTCATGCCACTTGGTGGCATTATCGGCTCCGATCTTGTCGCCCATCGCAACGATTGGCGGGTCGTTGAGGACCCATTGGGCAACGGCAATGGACCCATCCTGCTGATACCAGCCCTGCAACCCGACATTACGGTTTTTCACAGCCCCTTGGCCGACCGCAAGGGTAACGTCTGGGTTGGCCGGCGGCGCGAACTGGTCACCATGGCGCATGCCGCCCGGCAGACGCTGGTCACCGTTGAGCGCGTCACCGATCAGGATCTGCTGGCCGACGAGAAAACAGCGGCGGGAACCTTGCCAGCACTTTATGTCAGCGCCATCTCCGAAGCCCCGGATGGCGCTAAGCCTCTGGGGTTAACTGATTGTTATACACGTAACGAGGCAGCCATTTCCGACTATGCCAGTCTCGCCAAAACGGAGCAGGGCTTCCAGAAATACCTGGACCAGTTCATAGACCCCGTCCCGGAACTGGCAACCCCATGAGCTACAAGCCGGAAGAACTGCTGATTTCCGTCCTTACAGGGCTCCTCAGCCAGCCGTATATTGGTCACGTTGCCGTTGGGGCGGCTTCACCGATCCCCGGCGCAGCCGCCTTACTTGCCCAGAAAGCGGGCGGCGGTAATCTGGACGTGACAATCATCCACGGCAACGCCAACAACGCCTTCACCGACGGTGGGCGGGAGCTTTTCGATTGCGCCGGGCAGGGACGCATTGATGCATTTTTTCTGGGCGGCGTACAAATTGATGGTCAAGCCAATATCAATCTGGTCGGTACCGGCGCCTATCCGGATCTGGAGCGCCGCTTTCCCGGATCCTTCGGGTCCGCCTATATGTATTTCACGGTGCCCAACGTCATCCTGTTCCGACCCGAACATTCGCGCCGCGTGTTCGTCGAAAAAGTCGATTTCATCAGCGCGCCCGGCATCAGCCCTCCCAATGTTCATCGGACAGGCGGGCCGAAAGCCTTGCTGACCGAGTTGTGTTTGATGTCTTTCGATGCCGGAAAAGGCCGGTTTTGCCTCGAAAGCGTGCATCCGGGACACAGCCTCGAAGAAATCCAGGATCAGACCGGTTTTGATTTTGAGATTCCCGACCACGTTCCCACAACGGCACAGCCGTCAATAGAGCAACTCGAAATGCTCCGGACGTCCATTGCGCCGGAAATCGCAAAAACATATCCGTCCTTCGCAGAGCGTATTTTCGGGGTTACAGATCAAGACTGACTGGCCGCTTAACGTGCCTACACGTTCAGATCATCTAGCTGTTCACATCCTGTCACATTTATGTCTAAGGGCCTGTTTGTGCTCTCTATACAGACATACAATCGTATGGTAATATTGGGCTATTAATAACATAAAAGCTGACGCTAAAGATCAATATCCCTTTTAACAGTTCTATATAGGGAATTTTGCGTTGGCTGAGTACCTTTTCTCAATAATCTCAGGCTGTCGATTTTACGTGCTCTGTTCCGTTTTTAAATCTATTCAAGAGATCTGATTCCAAATGGAAATTCTCATTCAGCAAAAAAGGGCCATCATTGCTCTGTTTATTGTATGTGGACTTACCATTGCAATGGCCTGTGGCTTGTTCATCAATTCGACAGCGAACAAAGTGACTTCGGCTCAAGCCGAACGCACGTCCACGGCCTGGGCAAAATATCTGGGGGCGCAGTTTGACAGGATTGAAAGCATTGCTGAAGGTGCGGACCTGACATTTGCCGAACAGGATTTCCTGGCAGGAGCACGGAAATTTGGAAATATTTTTCGGTTCAAGCTTTTCGACCGGCAAGGAAAACTGCGGCTGGTATCGGACGATTTGCTTACGAGCCAAGTAAACACACCAGCGCCGGACCCACACAGCTGGAAAGTACAGCAGGTAGTCCGGACGAACGTCCCGCTTACGGAACTGCAGGACGGAACACAAAAGGCGGACAGGCCCGACTACTACGCCGAGACGTATGTCCCGGTCCAGCGGAATGGAAAAACAGTTGCCGTCGTCGAAGTCTATCTTGATACAACAGAGCAGGCGAAAGCCATCTATTCCGATTTTACGCGTTTCGGAGTACTCGTCGCCGGAATACTACTGCTTGGATTTTCCTTCCCTGGTTTTATCCTCATTTACATGCTGCGCATCATGCGCCAGCAGAATGAAAAACTGAAAATAGCCGAAGAGACCAAATCGACATTTCTCGCCCATATGAGTCACGAATTGAGAACACCACTGAATTCGATCATCGGGTTCTCGCAAATGCTGACCACGGAACAGTTCGGGACCCTCGGCAGCCCAAAATACAACCAGTACGCCCAGCATATCCATGATTCGGGAGCTCACCTCCTGACCCTCATCAATGATGTTCTTGACCTATCGAAACTGGAAGCCGGAGAGACAACTCTAAACGATAGTGACGTGAATATTCGTGAAACACTTGATGATGTTCTGGCCTCCCTTGCGCATCAGGCCGACACGCAAAACATTCACTTTTCTCTGGAAAGCAACAACCCAAAGCTGGTTATCCGAGCGGATCGCCGATTGTGTAAACAGGTTTTTCTCAATCTACTGAGCAACGCCATCAAATTTTCAGATCCCGGAGAGCGGGTCATTATCAATTTCGGACTCAATGAAAACAGGCAAATTTTCATCAGTATAGAAAACACAGGCAGAGGAATTGCCCCAGAGGACCTAAAGCGTGTACTCCAGCCCTTTGGACAGGCAGCAAGCAGCACGGAAACCAGCCAAGAAGGTACGGGCCTTGGCCTGCCTCTGAGCAAGGGGTTTATGGAAAAGCATGGGGGCGATTTGAATATCGAGAGCGAACCTGGCAAAAAAACCACTGTCAGAATTTCGTTCCCTCCAGAGCGGCTGGTTTACGTCTCCTGACAGAGATGGTTTTTGCCAGGCCCGAACATTGCCAGTCATCGATGGTATCAGTTCCCGATCCCGTATATTCCTAGATGCGATTCGCTCGCAATACCTTGTGTTCCCCAAACGGAACAGATAAACCTCATAATCAGAAATCCTGAACAACTAGGAAGCTGTAATGCCTTGGTGGAAAAATCCGGATTCGGTTCGCAGACCGCTGATTATTGTGATTGCCTTGATACTGGTCTCTGGTTTTCTGCTGACATCCGGTCTTAGCTATCAGGTGTCCAAGAACAGCCTGCGTCAGGCGCTTATCAACAACGAATTGCCTTTGACAAGCGACAGTATCTATTCGGAAATTCAGCGTGATCTGCTGCAACCTGTTTTTGTTTCGTCCTTGATGGCCCATGACGTGTTTGTCAGGGACTGGCTACTTGATGGCGAAAAGGATACCGGACGGATCACAAGGTATCTGGAAGAAATCCGACGCAAATATGGATTATTCACAAGCTTCCTTGTTTCAGAAAAGACACGCAATTATTACCACTTCAACGGTGTAGCCCAGATCATTTCGAAAGATGACCCCAATGATATTTGGTATTTTCGGGTGCGTGAAATGGACGAACCCTATGAACTGAATGTCGATTTCAATCAGGCTCAGAACAACGCCATGACCATTTTCATCAATTACAAAATATACGGTTATGACAAAAAATTCCTGGCCGTCGTTGGTGTTGGGCTGGAACTGGATTCCGTTGCTAATATCATTGATCGCTACCGACAACGCTTCGGGCGTAACATCTATTTCATAAACGAAAAAGGCGACTTCACCATCCGTTCCGACGGCGCCGTTATCACCGAAGACAATATTTACACAGCCCCGGATCTCACCAAATATGCCGACGCCATCATGTCCAAAGACCAGGGGTCGTTCGAATATAACCGCGACGGAGAAGCCATTCTGTTGAACACCCGTTTCATACCGGAGCTCAACTGGCATGTCATGGTCGAGCAACGGGTATCGGAAGCTCTTGGCCCGCTCCGTCAGGGTCTCATCAGCAACACACTGGTTGGTTTAGCAGTCATTGTCCTGACTATTCTATTGATCATTTATGTGATCAATGTCTTTCATTCGCGTTTGGAATCGATGCTGTCGGAAGCAAAATCGGCACATGACCAGATGAAGGACCAGGCCAGCGAAATGGCGACGCTCGCCAAGAATGAAGCCACGCTCGCCAAGCAGTTAAAATATGAAATGAATGTGAAAGACCGGTTCTTTTCCGTCATCGCCCATGACCTGAAGAGTCCTTTTACGGCGTTGCTCGGCATGACCCGACTGATGTCGCAGGACACAGACTCACTGAGCAAGGACAAGCTTGTCGATTATGCCCGCGACGTCAATATTGCCGGTGAACGGGTGTTTGATCTGTTGGAAAATCTGCTTGAATGGTCTCGCCTTCAGATGAGCGGGGTCAAGCTTTCCCCTCAGATGATCTCCCTGCAGGAAATCACGCAGGACAGCCTGGATTTATTGGCGCCGATGGCGCAAGCGAAAGAGATCAAGTTGAGCAGTGAAGTCCGGAGCTCCATTGCCTTCGCGGACCGGGACATGGTGCAGTCGGTGATCCGAAATCTGATTTCCAACGCCCTGAAATTCACACCTGTTGGCGGCACCGTTCAGGTTCTCGCGCAAAAAACAGCAAATGCGGTCCAGATCACAGTTACGGATACCGGCGTTGGTCTTTCAAAAGCACAGGCCGCCAGTCTGTTTTCTCTCGACCAGACATCAACGACAACCGGAACGGCCGGAGAGATGGGAACAGGCCTCGGGTTGCCCCTGAGCAAGGACATGATTGAGCGCAACGGAGGCACTATCTGGGTTGAAAGTATACCCGGCGAAGGCTCACAGTTTCACTTTACCCTGCCCATCGCGCCGGAAACCCGATAAGCGTCCTGCTGTCGTGTTCTCCAGAGCGTTTATTGCCGGTTTTGTCGGGCCTGACGCATCTGGATGTCCTCGGGCCAACGGCTCTTGATATAGGCCAGAACGGCCCAGATATCGTTGTCGTTCAAAATCTCGCCAAAACCCGGCATGCCGCTTTTCATGCCTTCCGGCATTAAAGCCTGACCGCCATTTTTTGTATAATCGAATAACAATTGATCGCTGTGATGCCAGGTATGGCCGCTGGCGTCATGTGGCGGCGCGGGCAGGGTGCCGTCGGCCTTGCGGGTTTTCCAGTTGGGCTGGCCCTGTAAGCGGTCGCCGTGGCATTCCGCACATTGGGCGTTGTAGACTTGCGATCCAAATTCTAAGAGTTTCGGGTCGCTGGCGTCCGCCGATGTCACATCCAGAGGATCGCGCAAAGCACCTTTGATGACGCGACCAACGGATTCAAAAAAAGCGTTTTTCGGATATTCGATTTCCGGATTAAGATGCTGGCGCAGGACATTGCCGCCACCAACCGCCATCAGACACAGAACGATAAAGGCGAGGAGGGCGGGAAGTCTTTTTCGCATCGTAGTTTTCGTGGTTTTCCCGCTTTTCCTGTTAGGATTTGCCGCGGGCCTTGCCGATAAAGAAAAAGATTAGCCAGATCGGCACGACCACCACAGCACCCAGCAGGACATATTTGACAGCCCATTCAACGACACTGGCGACCACGGAAAAGATGCTTTGCACCGTCTCGCCAAAATTCGCCAGCAACTGTTTTGGATCAATCTCGAAAAAGCTCAGCAAAACGCCGACGACAAACGAGAACAACAGAACCTTGATCAGGGCTTCACGGATATTGGCTGGCATCATTTCCCCACTTCATTTTGCAAAACCCTACACGAAATTTGCATACGATGAAAAGCCGATTGATCAGTTATTTCGGCCACAGGATCATTTGCGTGCAGCGGAACAGGGCGATGGTTTTACCCGATTCCCGCGATGTCACCACCGCATCCCAGACCTGTGTGGTCCGCCCGGCATGGGCGACAGTGGCCAGACAGTCAAGCGTGCCCACCAGCGCCGTGCCCAAGTGGTTACTTTTCAGCTCGATGGTCGTGAAGTTCTCAGCGCCGTCCGGCAGGTGCGCGATGGTCGCCGCGCCGCAGGTTGAATCGGCCAGCGCAATGACCGACGCCGCATGCAGGTAGCCGTTGGGGGCCAGATGATCAGGCCGGATGACCATCAAAGACTCGAGCGCGCCCAAGCGGATTTGCGTATAGGTGACGCCCATCATCTCAATAAAGGAGCCGGCGGCCCGCTGGTTCATGGACGCAGGCGTAATACCGCTGCGCAACAAAGGAGGGGCCATAAGTTCAGCTCGCTTTTTTCGCCGGTTGGGATTTCGTTTTCAAATAGGGCGCCAGATATTGCCCCGTATAACTTTCCTTGACCGCAACCACATCCTCCGGCGTCCCTTCAGCGACAATCCGGCCGCCCTTGTTGCCGCCTTCCGGGCCGATATCAATAATCCAGTCCGCCGTCTTGATAACTTCCAGATTGTGCTCGATGACGATCACCGTATTGCCCTGATCAACCAGTGTATGCAGCACCTCCAGCAGCTTTTTCACATCGTCGAAATGCAGGCCGGTGGTCGGCTCATCGAGGATATAGACCGTCTTTCCGGTGGCCCGGCGCGACAGTTCCTTGGCCAGCTTGACCCGCTGCGCCTCGCCGCCGGAAAGCGTCGTCGCCTGCTGGCCGAGATGAATATAACTCAACCCGACACGATTGAGCGTCAGCATCTTGTCGCGAATGCTCGGCACCGCCTTGAAAAACTCCGCGCCTTCTTCAACCGTCATATCAAGAACGTCGGCTATGGACTTGTCGCGGAATCGAATTTCCAGGGTTTCCCGGTTGTAGCGTTTGCCATGGCAGACATCGCATTGCACATAGACATCGGGCAGAAAGTGCATCTCGATCTTGATCAGGCCGTCGCCCTGACAGGCCTCGCAGCGCCCGCCCTTGACGTTGAAGGAAAAGCGCCCGGGTTTGTAGCCGCGGGTCTTGGCTTCCGGCAGGCTGGCGAACCAGTCGCGGATCGGCGTGAAGGCGCCAGTATAGGTCGCCGGGTTGGAACGCGGCGTGCGGCCAATGGGCGACTGGTCAATCTCGACAATCTTGTCAATCCGCTCGATCCCCTCAATGGAATCGTGATCACCCGGATGAACGCGCGCATTGTTGAGCCGCCGCGCCAGCCCTTTATAGAGTGTTTCCACAACAAGGCTCGACTTGCCGCCGCCGGAAACGCCGGTAATGCAGGTGAGCGTGCTGAGAGGGAAGGTCGCGGTGACGTCTTTCAGGTTATGGGCGCGCGCCCCTTTGACGACAATCTGGTGGCCTTTTTTCGTCTTGCGACGGGTTTTCGGGACCTCGATCTGTTTCTTGCCTGTCAGATACTGGCCGGTCAGGCTGTCCGGATTGGCCATCACTTCCGCCGGGGTGCCAGAGGCCACCACGTTGCCGCCGTGAATGCCGGCACCAGGGCCGATATCGACCAGATAGTCGGCGCTGCGGATGGCGTCGTCATCATGTTCGACAACCACCACCGTATTGCCCAGATCACGCAGGCGCTTGAGCATGGTCAGCAGGCGGTCGTTGTCGCGTTGGTGCAGACCGATGGACGGCTCGTCCAAGACATAGAGCACCCCGGTCAGGCCGGAACCGATTTGGGACGCCAGGCGGATGCGCTGGCTTTCACCGCCGGAAAGCGTGCCCGATGAACGGCTGAGCGTCAGGTAATCAAGCCCCACATTGCGCAAAAAGCCCAGACGCTCGTTGATTTCGCGCAAAATCCGTCGGGCGATTTCCGATTGCTTTTCCGTCAGCTTGGCGTCCAGCGCCATGAACCAGTCATGCGCCGCATCAATGGCAAAATTCGCCACGTCACTGATATGCAGACCATCGATCTTGACCGCCAGGGCTTCCGGTTTGAGGCGGTTGCCCTCGCATTCGGAACAGGTGGTGACCGTCTGATAGCGCGACAGTTCATCGCGGACCCAGTTGGAATCGGTCTCGCGCCAGCGCCGCTCCATGTTGGGGATCACGCCCTCAAAAGGTTTGGCGATCTCGTAAGACTTGTTGCCGTCGTTATAGCGCATGGTCACCGCTTCGCGGCCCGAGCCATAAAGCACAATGCCCTTGATTTTCTCCGGCAGGTCGGCCCATTTGTCCATCAGGTTGAACGCGAAATGCTGGGCCAGACTGTCCAGCGTCTGGGCGTAGTACTTCGATGTGGATTTGGCCCACGGCGCAATCGCGCCTTGCTGTAACGACATCCGCTCGTCGGGCACCACCAGTTCCGGATCGAAGAACATCTCCGTGCCCAGACCGTCACAGGCCGGACAGGCGCCGAAGGGATTGTTGAAGGAGAACAGCCGGGGCTCGATCTCGTCAATGGTGAAACCCGATACCGGGCAGGCGAACTTCGCCGAAAATACCGTGCGGCCTTCCGGGATATGGGTGTTGATGCCGCTTTTCTTTTTGGCTTTCTTGGGCGGATCTTTGACATCCGCATTATCAACAAAGGCCAGACCATCGGCCAGTTCCAGCGCCGTTTCGAAACTGTCGGCCAGACGCCCCTGAATGCCGTCGCGGACCACCACCCGGTCGACAACAATTTCGATATCGTGCTTGAATTTCTTGTCGAGAACCGGCGCGTCCTCAATGTCATAAAGCTCACCATCAATGCGCACCCGCTGGAAGCCGCGCTGTGCCAGCGATTGCAGTTCCTTGCGGTATTCACCCTTGCGGCCGCGCACGATGGGGGCCAGCAAATAGAGCCGCGCGCCTTCTTCCATCTCCATCACCCGGTCGACCATCTGGCTCACCGTCTGCGCCTCGATGGGCAGGCCGGTAGCTGGCGAGTAGGGGGTGCCGACGCGGGCAAACATCAGGCGCATGTAATCGTAAATCTCGGTGACCGTGCCGACCGTCGAGCGCGGGTTGCGCGATGTTGTCTTCTGTTCAATGGAAATGGCCGGTGACAGGCCCTCGATGGAATCCACATCCGGCTTTTGCATGAGTTCAAGAAATTGCCGGGCATAGGCCGACAGGCTCTCCACATAGCGGCGCTGGCCTTCGGCATAGATGGTATCAAAGGCGAGGGACGATTTTCCGGACCCGCTCAAACCGGTGATCACGCTCAGTTTGTCGCGCGGCAGTTCCACATTGATGTTTCTCAGATTGTGCTCACGCGCACCCCGAACAATGATTTTATCTAGCGACAAGAAACGGACTCCTCAGGACAACAAAACCGGAATGGACGGCACTCAGAAAAGCCCAGATTTATAGGGCTTTTCAGGTCAGGTAAAGGGGTAGGAATAAAGACTTGATAATTAAGAACAAAAAAAGAACAAATAGCGAGAGTGTCCGGTCCGGATCGCGAATCCCGGAGCCAGGCTTGTCGAAAAGCCGCTTCCCTGTGTAATCTGAACCCATCTTGTATTCGGGGGAATCACAAATGATCTGGCAGAGCCTATTGGGACTTATCGTTTTCACCGGTATCGCCTGGGCGGTTAGCGAACAGCGCCGCCTTGTTTCGTGGAAAACCGCCGCTATTGGCCTCGCTCTGCAACTGGGGCTCGCTCTGCTGCTGCTCAAGGTGCCGCCCGTACAAGCCCTGTTCCTGCATCTCAACGGACTGGTCACCGCCTTGCAGGAAGCCACCAAAGCCGGAACGTCCTTCGTTTTCGGCTATATCGGCGGCGGCCCGCTACCCTTTGCCGAGCCTTACCCGGGCGCGGCCTTCACGCTGGCCTTTCAGGCGCTGCCGCTGATTCTGGTGGTCAGTGCCTTGTCGGCCGTTTTGTTTCACTGGCGCATCCTGCCGCTGATCGTCCGTGGCTTCGCCTGGGCGCTGGAAAAGACGCTCAATGTCAGCGGCGCCAGCGGCTTTGCCGTTGCCGCCAATATCTTTGTCGGCATGGTTGAAGCACCGCTGCTGGTCCGCCCTTACATCGCCAAACTGGCGCGGGCCGATCTGTTCATGGTGATGACCGCCGGCATGGCGACCATCGCCGGGACCATGATCGTGCTCTATGCCTCTGTGTTGGGCGGGGCCATCGACAATGCGTTGGGCCATCTGCTCACTGCCTCGCTGATCAGTGCGCCTGCCGCCGTGATGACGGCGCGCCTGATGGTTCCCGTCGCCGATCTCCCCTTGCCCGAAGAGGCGCAGAGCTTTGAGGTGACCAGCCAGTACGCCAGCACCATGGACGCCGTGACCAAAGGCACCACCGATGGCGTGGCGCTGCTGATCAACGTCATCGCCATGCTTGTCGTCATGGTGGCGCTGGTCAGTCTGGTCAATATGGGCCTCGCTCTGCTGCCCGACATGGCAGGGGCCAGCCTGTCGCTGGAACGCACGCTCGGCTGGATCATGACGCCCTTCGCCTGGCTGCTTGGCGTGCCGTGGGAACAGGCGCAGACGGCCGGGCAACTGCTCGGCATGAAGGTCGTGCTGAACGAGTTCATCGCCTATCTGGAACTGGTGAAAATGGGCGAGGGGACGCTGGATCCACGCTCGAAGATGATCCTCATCTACACGCTCTGCGGCTTCGCCAACTTAGGCAGCCTCGGCATCATGATCGGCGGCCTGTTGTCGATCGCCCCCGACCGCCGCGACGACATCCTCAACCTCGCCCCAAAATCCATCCTGTCGGGCCTGATCGCGACGTCGCTAACGGGGGCGGTGATTGGGGTTTTGTATTGAGGGATTAAAATGAGTGCAAATTTCAGAAACAAATTAGCTTCACAACAAGAACTCTCGCTATACTGTCATCTTGGTGAGGCCGTGTGTGCTGTACAGCATGTAGAGGATGCTCTTAGCCATTCGATTGTATTAAAGAAGGAAAAGAGACGCAGAAAATTAGAAGCAGATCAACTTTTAGAAAAATACCGCTCATATACTCTAGGGAAAGCTATCACGATAGCCGAAAAAGCGAACTTATACCCGGAGTCGTTTCAGCAAGAGCTAAGAGGATTTTTGTCAGAGCGAAATTGGCTTGTCCATAAAAGCATTGCACAAGGCAGACATGACTGGGATTTGAATATATCCAGAGAGCAGGTTTTTTGTAGAATTAAGGCTATCATAGTACAAGCCCAGAAGCTTTTATATTGGATCGAAGAGGATCTAATAGAGTTTTCAGAAGCTAATGGCGTTGATATGTCACGGGTACGAGCAGAAATAGAAAGATATGATTCTGAAAACTAGATTCTTAAAATTATTGAGTTGTGAATCTAATCATAAGTATATTTTTCGGTGCAATTCATAAAAGAACCCAACCCAAGGACTCGCCCCATGCTCCCCGACCTCACCGCCCTAAAAGCCCTCTCCACCGCGACCATCACCACCCAGCTGTTCAAGAAGGGGGTCAAGTCGAGCTATATGAAGGGGCCGATGCCGCTGGTGGCGGATCAGGCGCGGATTGTCGGGCCGGCCTTTACCATCCGCTATACCCCGGCCCGCGAAGATCTGGCGACGCTCGCCAGTTTGCAGGGCGAGCTGTCCATGCAGCGGGCCATCGAGGCCATACCGGCGGGGGCCGTTGCCGTGGTCGACGCCATGGGCAATACGGATTGCGGGGTGATCGGCGATATTTTTGCGCAGCGTCTGGTCGAGCGCGGCGTTGCCGGTTATGTGAGCGACGGCGGGGCGCGCGATATTGAGGGCATTCTGGCCAGCGGCCTGCCGGTCTGGTGCGCGCGGCCTGCGGCGCCATTGTCCATCGATGGTCTGGTTCAGGCCGGTTGGCAGGAGCCCATCGGCTGCGGCCGGGTGACGGTGGTGCCCGATGATGTGATTGTTGCGGATCGTGACGGGGCTGTCGTCATTCCGGCGGCGCTGGTCGCTGATGTGATCCGTGATGGCAGCGAGCAGGAGCGCTTCGAGGCCTGGGTACTGGCGCGGGTCAAGGCGGGCGAAGCGCTTCCGGGGCTTTATCCGGCAACAAAAGCCTCGCAGGCAGCTTACAAAGCGGCAGAGGCCAGCAAAGGCGACTGAACCGAGCCCTGAACCGGGCCGGATTGCCGCAAAGGACAGCAGCATTTATAGTAAAAGCTCGCTGCGGTATGCCACCCGGCTTAAAACGAAAGAAGAGGGCCATGCCGATTGTTTGGCGCAACAAGATGTCGATTGGCGAGCCGATGATCGATAGCGATCATAAACAGCTGATCGAACTCCTGAACAGCTACGAGGACGCCGTCAATTCCCGGGACCTGGCGTTGCTGAAATCAACCTTTGCCGGCCTTTTGAAGTATACGGAAACCCATTTCAACCGGGAAGAAAGCCTCATGCAGGCGATCCATTACAAGGGTTATCAGGACCACCATGAGGCACACCTGGACCTGATTGACGAACTGCATACCTTCCATAAGCAGATCATGAGCAAAACCGGCCATATCGACCTGCCGGAAGTCTCCAGATTTCTGCATGACTGGCTGGTCAATCACGTCCTCAATGAAGATATGAAGCTCAAGCCCCTGCTCGAAAGCGGTATGCATCTGAAGGCCGAATTAGACTGGAACACATAGCCTGCTGGGCCGTTGCATATCGCCATTGACCACCGCTTCCCCGAAGCCATACAATCGCGCAAAATCGGAAGGGCCTAACCTTCGGAACCTTTCGCACAAACAGGAGGCTGCCGTGCTCACTCAGGACCAGATCGACCAATATCATGAACAGGGCTATGTGATCCCGGATTTTCAGTTGCCCGTGGATGTGGTTGAGGCCATGCGGAGCGAACTGGAGCTGTTGATTGCCGCCAACCCGGACAAGACGGCCGATGCGCTGTTTGTGCCGCATGCGCCGCAGGGCAATTTGCAGGGGCTCAATTCACCGCGCCATGAAAAATGGCTGGAATTTGCCCGCAACCCCGACATTCTCGACATGATTTCGCAACTGATCGGCGACAACATCGCGCTGTGGGGTTCGACCGTGTTCGGCAAACCCGCCGGCAACGGCAAGGCGACGCCCTGGCATCAGGACGGTCAATACTGGCCGATCCGCCCGCTCGCCAGTTGCACGGCCTGGATCGCCATTGATGATGTGGGGGTGGATAACGGCTGCATGCGGGTTGTTCCCGGCTCTCATAGGAACAAGCACGTTTACAGCCATCATGACAACAACGCCGATGACCTGACGCTCAATCAGGAACTGGACGCGGGCGAATATAACGAGGCGGACGCGGTCGATATCGTGCTCAAGCCGGGGCAGATGTCGTTTCATGATATTTATATGGTGCATGGCTCGAACCACAACACGTCGGCGCGGCGGCGCGCCGGGTACGTATTGCGTTTCATGCCGACAACGTCACATTTCGACCGCGAGATCGGCCGTCAATATGAGCAGGGTTCAAAGGCTGTCAATTTCTCCAACCGCCCGGTGTTTTTGATGCGCGGCATCGATGCCTGCGGCCTCAACGACTTCCAGATCGGTCACACGTCAGCCTGATTTACGCCACGGCGCGGGTAAGGGGTCTGGCGGGTTTGCCAGCGCCATTCTTCGTGCCGAGCCCGTTGCAGTGCCTCCCATTCGGTTCGGAAGTATTCGAAGGGATTGTCGCTGACCAGCCAGTCAACCAGCCCCCATTGGCGGATGTCATCCACATATACAGCTGAAAAACGCATCAGTCAGGCCTTTCGTTTGTGAATAATTCTGTCAGTTTAGGGGCCGTAGTCTCAACAATTGGTAAACGGGGACTTTACGCCCTCTACAGAAGTGACAAGGAAGACGCATGAACGACGACATGAACGCTGATTTTGAAAAGGCCGACGTCATACTGGCGACAGCGCTGGAGCAGTTCCAGGCCGAAGGCGTCAATCAGTACGTCTATGGCATGGCAATGATCGAGATCGGCCTGCTGGCTTTGGTTAAACTTGGCGAGGACGACGAATCGCTGATCGAAACAGTGCGCCAGTTCATCGAAAAAGCGCAAAACCAGACGCTGCCGCCACTGCCGGAGCCGCGCCAATAGGCCGGGCTTTGCAGAATTCGGGTTTTTCCACAGAATGATCGGCAAATTGGGCCGTTTCGCGCTGGTTCCTTGTGACGGGAAGTCTTATAGTTCCGGTCAATTCACACCCAGATAAAATGAAGTAGGGGGCCCCATGGCCGGTTCGGTAAATAAAGTCATACTCGTTGGAAATCTCGGTCGCGATCCGGAAATCCGTTATGCCCAGAACGGCAACAAAATTGCCAATTTCTCCATTGCCACGTCGGAGTCCTGGCGCGACAAAAGCACAGGCGAGCGCAAGGAAAAAACCGAATGGCACCGCATTGTGGTGTTTTCCGAAGGCCTGGCGACGATTGCCGAGAAGTATCTGAAAAAAGGCTCCAAGGTCTACATCGAGGGCGCTTTGCAAACCCGCAAATGGACCGGCAACGACGGCGTCGAAAAATACACGACCGAGATTGTTCTGCAGGGCTTCAACTCGACCCTGACCATGCTCGACGGCCGTGGCGATGGCGGCGGTGGCGGTGGCAACTATGGCGGTGGCGACTCGAGCGGCGGCGAGCCCGACTGGGGCAGCCCCGATCAGGGTGGTGGCGGTTCCAGTGGCCCCTCCGGCGGCGATCTGGATGACGAGATCCCGTTCTAGGCTCTTGCTGAGCCCCGGCGGCAACCGGTATGCCCCGTCGCCTCCGGTTTGTCGCTTTTTGACTTAAGGACCCTCAGTGTGAACACAGACGGCAGCCAACCGCACGCCCGCAAGAACGTCTTTGTCCTGTCAGCCAGCCAGGCCCTGTCGATGACCGGCACCTCCATGGTCATGACGGCGTCAGCACTGGTCGGCGCCATGCTGGCCGAGGACAAGTCGCTGTCCACCGTTCCGCTGGCCCTGCAATTCACCGGGGCCATGATCACGACCATCCCGGCGTCTTTGTTCATGGGTCGGTTCGGGCGGCGCATTGGCTTTTCGCTGGGCCAGACGGTTGGCGCCCTGGGCGCGGCGCTCGCCACCTACGCCATCTATATCCAGCATTTCTGGCTGTTTGCCGCAGCCAGCCTGCTGCTCGGCTTTCATGTCGCCTTCTGGCAATACTACCGCTTTGCCGCTGCTGATTCCGCCGGGCCTGAATTTCGCGCCAAGGCTATTTCCTACGTGTTGGCGGGCGGGGTTATTTCCGCCATTCTCGGCCCACAACTGGCGAAATGGGGCGAAAACCTGCTGCAGCCCATTACTTTTGCCGGCGTTTACGCGCTCATCGGCGGGCTCTGCCTGTGTACACTGGTTTTGCTGCAGGCGATCCGCATTCCCCCGCCAAAAACCGTCGGCATCGTCAAGGGCGGCAGGCCGCTCATCGAAATCATGCGCCAACCGGTCTTTATCATCGCCGTGATGACCGCCATGTTCGGCTACGGCACCATGACGCTGGTCATGACGGCGACGCCGCTGGCCATGGTCTATGGCTGCGGTTTTGCCTTCAGCGACTCCGCCACGGTCATTCAGTGGCATATCCTCGCCATGTTCGCACCCAGCTTTTTCACCGGTCATCTGATCAAACGCTTTGGTGTGCTCAATATCATCATCACTGGCATTCTGCTCAATATCTCGGCCATGGCGGTCAATTTGAGCGGCATCAATATTTCAAACTTCACCATCGGCCTGATCTGTCTCGGACTCGGCTGGAACTTCATGTTCATTGGCGGCACAACGCTGCTGACCGAAGCCTATACGCCCGAAGAACAGTCGAAAGTACAGGCCGCCAACGACTTTCTGGTGCTCTCGTCAACGACACTCGCCGCCTTTTCCTCCGGCGCTTTGCTGAATACATTCAGCTGGGCCGCCGTTAACGCTGGCATCGCCATTCCCATGACTTTGGTGTTCGCCGGCGTGATCTGGTTCAAGTTTATTTACATCCCGAAATACAGCCTCAAATAAGCCCAAAATTAAGCCCGGGATTCAGCCGATTTTATACCCGTTACGGAGTTGTGCGGGGGGGTGGAAAATGCTACATTTCTGCGACTCTTAACCGACTCTATTATTACGTTTAAATATTCGCATAAATCCTTGAAATTATTTGGTAAAATGATTTGACTTCAGACATTGAATCGGCCCCGTCCGGGCCTTCGGATTCCGATGTAACACCGATTTCCATCGAAGACGAAATGCGCTCAAGCTATCTCGATTACGCGATGAGCGTCATCGTCTCGCGTGCGCTCCCCGATGTGCGCGACGGCTTGAAGCCGGTACATCGCAGAATCCTGTTTTCCATGAAGGAAAACGGCTACGAATTTAACAAACCCTACCGCAAATCGGCGCGTATCGTCGGTGACGTCATGGGTAAATATCACCCGCACGGCGATCAGGCGATTTATGATGCCATGGTCCGCATGGCGCAGGACTTCTCGCTGCGCCTGCCGCTGATTGACGGGCAGGGCAACTTTGGCTCCATGGACGGCGATAAGGCCGCCGCCATGCGGTATACGGAAGCCCGTCTGGCCCGCGCCGCGCACGAGCTGCTGGAAGACATCGACCGCGATACGGTTGATTTTCAGGCCAACTACGACGAATCTGAGAAAGAGCCCAAGGTTCTGCCAGCCGGCTTCCCCAACCTGCTGGTCAATGGGGCTGGCGGTATTGCCGTCGGCATGGCGACCAACATTCCGCCTCATAATCTGGGCGAGGTGGTCGATGCCTGTTGCGCCTATATCGACAATCCGGAAATCACCATCGACGAGATTATCGAAAACCACGTGTTTGGTCCGGATTTCCCGACCGGCGGCATTATTCTTGGTCGCCAAGGCATTCAGTCGGCGTTCCGCACCGGGCGCGGCTCGGTCATCATGCGTGGGCGCACCTCGTTTGAAGAGGTCCGCAAGGACCGAATGGCGATTGTCGTGCATGAGGTGCCTTATCAGGTCAACAAATCGCGGATGATTGAAATCATGGCGGAAGCCGTGCGCGACAAGAAGATCGAGGGCATTTCCGATCTGCGCGACGAGTCTGATCGTGACGGTGTGCGTGTGGTGATTGAGCTGAAGCGCGACGCCGAACAGGACGTCGTGTTGGCCCAGTTGTTCCGCTTCACGCCATTGCAGACCAGTTTTGGCGTCAACATGCTGGCTCTGCATAACGGCCAGCCACAGCAAATGAACCTGCGCGAAATCATCGTTGCCTTTGTCGAGTTTCGCGAGGAAGTGATCCGCCGCCGCACCATCTTCGAGCTTGGCAAGGCCCGCGATCGGGCGCATGTGTTGGCCGGTCTAGCCGTCGCTGTCGCCAATATCGACGAGGTAATTGCCCTGATCCGTGCCGCTTCCGACCCGCAAACGGCACGGGCGCAACTGATGGCGCGCGACTGGCCGGCCGAAGATGTGGCACCGATGATCGCGCTGCTTGATGAACCGGGACATCGGGTGATTGACGGCACCTACAAGCTGTCGGAAACCCAGGCCCGGGCCATTCTGGAGCTGCGCCTGCACCGCCTGACCGGTCTGGAGCGCGACAAAATCGGCAACGACCTGCGCGAACTGGGCGCACAGATCGAAGAATATCTGTCGATCCTCGAAAGCCGCGAGAAGCTTTACGGCATTCTGCGTCAGGAACTGGTTGATGTGCGCGAAAAATTCGCCACGGACCGGCGCTCGACCATCGAGGAAAGCGAGTTTGAGCACGATCTGGAAGATCTGATCCAGCGCGAGGACATGATCGTCACGGTGACCAATTCCGGCTATATCAAACGCGTTCCCTTATCCACCTATCGCGCCCAGAAGCGTGGCGGCAAGGGCCGCACCGGCATGGCGACCCGCGACGAGGATTTTGTCAATCAGGTGTTTGTCGTCAATACCCATACCCCGGTGCTGTTCTTCTCATCCACGGGCATGGTTTACAAAACCAAGGTTTACAAGCTGCCTCTCGGCACGCCACAGGCCCGTGGCAAGGCTCTGATCAATCTGCTGCCCCTGGACGAGGGGGAAACCATCTCAACGCTCATGCCGATGCCTGAGGACGAAGAAAGCTGGGCCGATCTGTTTGTGATGTTCGCCACCGCCACCGGCAACATCCGGCGCAATTCCCTTTCAGACTTTGTCCGCGTTCAGTCGAACGGCAAGATTGCCATGAAACTGGATGAAGGCGACTCCCTGGTTCGGGTCAGCACCTGCACGGAAGACAACGACGTGTTGCTATTGGCTGCCGGAGGCAAGGTTATTCGCTTCCCGGTCACCGCCATCCGCGTGTTTTCGGGGCGCACCTCGACCGGTGTACGCGGCATCAAGCTTGCAAAGGACGATGAAGTCATCGCCATGTCGATCATCCGTCACAAGGAAGTCTCGACGGAATTCCGCGACGATTACCTGCAGTCGGTCAACGCCAACCGGCGCCTGCTCGGTTCCGATTATACGGATCGGCCTGAAGACAAGGCCCGCGATACAGAACTGGCGGCCCGCCTCAGCGACCCGCAGTTTGTGGAAATGGCCGAGGATGAAGAGTTTATCCTGACCCTGACCGAAGACGGCATGGGCAAGCGCACATCCGCCTATCAGTACCGGATTTCCGGACGCGGCGGACAGGGCATCACCGGCATTGAGCTGGGCCGTGCGGGCGGAAAGTCGTCGCGCATCGTCGCCGCCTTTACCGTTGTCGATACAGATCAGGTGGTTCTGGTCAGTGACGGAGGTCAGATTATCCGTTGTCCGGTGAACCAGATCAGCGTTGTCGGCCGCTCAAGCCGCGGTGTGACCGTGTTCAACACCTCCGATGACGAGCGTGTGGTCTCTGTCAGCCGCCTGCGCGATGTCGATGGCGACGAGGATGATGATACGGATGAAGATGGAGAGGTCGTCGACGGCATAGAGCCGGAAGATGCGCCTGAAGCCTCTGCAGCGCCGACCGGTGATGCCCCAATGGCAACGGATGGGCCTGACGGCAGCGAGGAGGGCAGCGCATGACCATTCGCCGCGCCGTATATCCCGGCACCTTCGATCCGGTCACCGACGGCCATATGGACGTTATCAAGCGTGCTGCGACACTGGTCGACCATCTGGTGGTCGCCGTCGCCGTGAATATCGGCAAGGACCCGCTGTTCTCCGTCGAGGAACGCAGCGACATGGTGCGCCAGGAAGTGGACGATCTGGGTGACGGCTTTGCCAAACGGATCGAGGTTCAACCCTTTGACAACCTGCTCATCGACTTTGTGCGCGACGCCAACGCGACCATCATCATCCGTGGCCTGCGCGCCGTATCTGATTTTGAATATGAGTTTCAGATGGCCAGCATGAACGGCCGTCTCGACCCCAATATCGAGACGGTGTTTCTGACGGCATCGGAGAACCACCAGTTTATTGCCTCGCGATTCGTCAAGGAGATTGGGCGCTTGGGCGGCGATATCGGCCACTTTGTCTCGCCGCGCGTTAAGCAGCGCCTGATTGAGCAATGGAAGAAATAAAACAAATCATTTTCTTGCCATAATTTATTGGCAGGTTTCTGCCGATCACCCTTGAAAATTCTAACTTTTTTACAGTTTTTTGAATATTCGGGCAGAAAGGGATTGACCCCTCCGATGGGCGACCTTAATTTCCGCCTCGTTTGAGGGCACTTAGCTCAGTTGGTAGAGCATTCGACTTTTAATCGAACGGTCACAGGTTCGAATCCTGTAGTGCCTACCATTCAAATCAAAGGCCCGGTTGGAAACAGCCGGGCCTTTGGTCTTTCAGAATTATCCGTGCATCGCCTGCGCTTCAACAGGGGGCCTGTACCGGTCGCGTGGAATTTCGGCCGAAGCGGTAATTTCAATAACCAATTCCGGACGATAAAGCGCCACCACTTCAACAGTTGTTGTAACCGGGTAGGGGGCCTTGAAATAGGCCTGACGAATATCGCCCGTCTTCATAAAAGCCTCGATATCTATTGTCAGATGCATCAGCGCATAGACATCGGACATCCGCCCGCCAACAGCCGCCAGAGCGGATTGAATATTCTCCAAAACCTGGCGGACCTGTGCCCGCATATCCTGAGGGCCAATGACCTCACCAGACGCATCCAGTGCGACCTGACCTTTAAGATGGACAATCTGGCCATCGCCTTGCAAGACCATCATCGAAAAGGCACCAAAAGGGGGCCATAAATTATCCGGGTTGAAGCTTTCAGCCATAACAACCTCCATCAAATCAGCCTGAGACAGGCGGAGAGTACCATTTATTGCGGAATGTCCCTAAAGCGCGCGTTGAGAGCAGGGGCGTAACGTGTGTTGGAAAAAAGCCCCCTCATAAACAAGGCTGCGCTGAACGCTCCGTAGGGGGCCAAACAGGTCCTTAGAACAGGGACCTCAAGACCACCTAAAATGAAAAGACGTCTCATCGGCGTGACGATCATACATGCAGAAGAAATTCAGGATCTGAACGGCCTGAAAAATCCACGTATGTCCTCAACCAAGAGATCTGGTTGCTCAAGTGCTGCAAAGTGACCGCCCTTGGGCATTTCTGACCATCTATCAACCCTAAACACTCTCTCAACCCATGACCTTGGCGGCACGGGTATTTCTTTTGGAAACTTTGCCACTCCAATAGGAACTTCAATCTTCCTGTTGGATGCAAAAATTAAGGGCTGAAGACGGTTTTCTTTGTAAAGCCGCAAAGAGGCATCAATGGTGTTTTGAAACCAATACAATGAGATGTTTGTCAGCAGAACATCTCGCGGCACAATACTTTCAAGATCGCCATCATGATCAACCCAGCTTTCGAATTTTTCGCTGATCCAAGATGCAAGCCCGACCGGAGAATCCGTCAAAGAGTAGGCCAATGTTTGCGGTTTTGTGCTTTGGAGATGTGCATAAGCACCTTCCAAGGCGGCAAAGTTGGCGGCTTCGTCAAGAAACTTTTGTTCAGGCTTGGTAATAGGGGGAAATTTTTCACCAAGGGGTGGTCGAAAACTTGCTGGAATGTAATTCAGGTGGACGCCTTTAACAGCCTGAGGGTAAAGCACTGCAAGCCATGCTGAGACTCCAGCACCAATATCTCCGCCCTGAGCGTAAAACGTATCATATCCAAGTTGCCCCATAAGTGTACGCCAATGACCTGCGATCTGCTTGGTACTGGTGCCATATTCAGCCGGCGATGAGGAAAAACCAAAACCAGGTAAAGAAGGAATTACGACATCGAAAGAATCCTCTGAATCGCCCCCATGCGATGCAGGATCAATGAGCCTCGGAATGATCTGCTCAAACTCAATAAACGACCCTGGCCAGCCATGTGTCATTATCAGCGGGAGGGATTTAGGATTCTTGCTCTTGCAATGGATAAAATGAATGTCGTAACCGTCCACATGGGCAAGGAACTGTGGCAACCTGTTTAATCGAGATTCTTGCGTGCGCCAATCGAAGTCGGTCGCCCAGTGATCAATCAACTCTTTGACATAGGAAAGCTGTACCCCATCTTCAGACCCGACCTGAAAAATTGATCCCGGCCATCGGGTATTCTTTAACCTGAAACGCAGATCATCCAACTGTTCATCAGGAATATGTATCTGAAACGGGCGCATCAATCTGTTCCTCATTCGTGGGCGTCCGCTGAACACATCTATGGCAAGTGTCGACTTACCAGATATCCGGCTCAAATGAATTGACTCCGGACGTAAACACCCATCCATTCCCCTTGGCCATAAAGCGGCTGCTCTTAGGAACTAGACGTCCAGATCGCCGATGAACTGGGCGTTTTCCTGAATGAACTTGAAGCGCAATTCGGGTTTTTTGCCCATCAGGGCGTCGACCAGCTTTTCCGTGTCGCGGGCTTCGATGATCTCATCGTCATTATGGCCGGCTGGAACGGTGACGCGCAGCAGGGTGCGGTTTTCCGGTGCCATGGTGGTTTCCTTGAGCTGCTTCGGCGGCATTTCGCCGAGCCCCTTGAAGCGGCTGATCTCGATCTTGCCGCGCCCCGTGAATTCCGTTTCCATGAGTTCGTCTTTATGGAGGTCATCGCGGGCGTAGAGCGTCTTGCCGCCCTGACTGATGCGGTACAAGGGCGGCAGGGCCAGATACAGATGCCCGCTGTTCACCAGCTCCGGCATCTCCAAATAGAAAAACGTCATGAGCAACGAGGCAATATGCGCACCATCAACGTCCGCATCGGTCATGATGATGACTTTCTCGTAGCGCAGATCGTCCTCAATGAAGGCGTCACCGCTGCCACAGCCCAAAGCCTCATGTAGATCGGAGATTTCCTGATTGGCCCGCATCTTGTCCTTGGTGGCGCTGGCCACGTTGAGAATCTTGCCACGCAACGGCAGCACCGCTTGGGTTTTGCGATCGCGGGCCTGTTTCGCCGAGCCGCCGGCCGAATCGCCCTCGACCAGATAAATTTCCGTACCGACAGAGCTGGAACTGGTGCAATCGGACAATTTGCCCGGCAGGCGCAGGCGCTTGGTCGCCGATTGGCGCTTCATCTGTTTGTCGTCGCGCTTTTTCAGGCGGATTTCGGCGCGCCGAATGCAGTGCTCCAGCAGTTCCTTGGCGGCGTCGGGAGCTCCGGAAAGCCAAAGGTCAAAAGGATCTCGTACGGCATTTTCAACGAACCGCTGGGCCTCAAGGGTCGAGAGCTTTTCCTTGGTCTGGCCCTGAAACTGCGGTTCCGAGATAAAGACCGACAGCATGATGGTGGCCCCCAGCACAACATCGTCGCCCGTCACCTTTGCCGCCTGCTTGTTGCCGACCAGTTCGCCATAGGCGCGCACACCTTTGGCCAGCGCCGAGCGCAGGCCCTGTTCATGGGTGCCGCCAAGCGGCGTTGGCACGGTGTTGCAGTAGGAGTTGAAAAATCCCTCTTCATCGAGGGGCCAGTGAATGGCCCATTCGGCCTTGCCAATCCCGCCGGTGAATTTGGCCTCACCGGAAAACGGCAGGGGGGTGACGGTTTTGCGCGCCCCCAATGATGAAACCAGATAGTCCGACAGGCCGCCCGGGAAGTGCAGGGTGGCGGTTTCGGGGGTGTCATCATCGGCTTTCAGGAGTTTTGGGTCGCACTTCCAGCGGATTTCAACACCGCGAAACAGATAGGCCTTGGAGCGCACCAGTTTGTACAGGGTTTGTGGCTTGAAATAGGCTTTCGCCCCGAAAATCTGCGCATCCGCGTGAAACCGGACCGTGGTTCCGCGGCGGTTTTGCGTGCTTCCGGTCTCTTGCAGGGGGCCTAAAGGTTTGCCCCGCTCATAGGATTGTTCCCAGACCTTGCGGTCGCGGGCGACTTCCACATGGAATTGATCGGACAACGCGTTGACCACTGACATGCCAACGCCATGCAGGCCACCCGACGTTTCATACGAATCGCCGGAGAACTTGCCACCGGAATGCAGCGTTGTGAGAATCACTTCAAGCGCCGACTTGTCCTTGAATTTCGGGTGAGGATCGATGGGAATACCGCGCCCATTATCTGAAACGATCACCGTCTGGTCCTCACAAAGTTCCAGACTGATGTGGCTGGCGTGACCGGCCACGGCTTCGTCCATGGAGTTATCGAGAATCTCAGCCGCCAGGTGGTGCAGGGCGCGTTCGTCTGTGCCGCCAATATACATACCCGGGCGGCGCCGTACCGGCTCAAGCCCCTCCAAAACCTCAATATCTTTTGCCGAATAGGAATTCCCCCTGGAGGACTTCGGTCCGGCGTTCGGCTCGGACTGAACACCTGCCTCATTGGAATTTGCAGCCTGTTTTGCTGGTGCAGCAGCAACAGGTTTTTCCGTGGCGCTTACAGCGGCCTCATCCAAAGCTTCTACATGTTCAAAAAGGTCGGCCATCGTTTATACTATCTTCCATTCTAACTCAAAATCAGGCGAACAGGCCCATTCTGGCCATTTCGCAGCGACAACGGCTGGGGTAAAATGCACATCCGTATCGACAAGCATGATACAGTGTGAAACCCTAAAAGTATAACAACATCTTGTAGATTAAGGACAAAAACCCATGACCGGAACGCAGCCTCCTTCCTCGCCACAGGAACCCCGCGGAGAACTGGCGCTCAGAACTCTGGCAATGCCCGCCGATGCCAACCCGAACGGCGATATTTTTGGCGGCTGGCTGATGTCACAAATGGATATCGCCGGTGGCATTACCGCCTTTTCGAGAGCCAAGGGGCGGGTGGCGACGGTTGCCGTCGATGGTTTCACCTTTCATCTGCCGGTCCAGGTCGGTGATGTTCTGTGCTGTTACGCCGACATCGTCCGAACGGGGCGCACATCGATCACCGTTCTGGTCGAGGCATGGGTATTGAGACAACGCCTGACAGACCAGCGCGAGAAAGTCACGGAAGGCACATTCACCTTTGTCGCCATTGGCGATGACCGCCAGAAACGTCAGATCCCTCCAGAGGAAACATAAAGGCGCCTTAGGCAATCAGTACGCAAATATATCCAGCGAGGAACAACAAACTCAGTGAAGCCAGTTCTTTCAGAAAAACGGAATGTTGCATTTTATTCTCCTAATGACAGGTCGCGAAACAGGTGTGGATTTATTTAGAACATAAATAGAACATATAAGGAATATAATGGCAATATCTAATTTGAATGGCGGACAAGGGTTGAATTATGCGCCGATTTACGTGATTTTTAAGTGTGGATATTTTTCGCCATTTCTTAAAGCAATCAGGGGCGACAATGTGGCGCAACGGAAAAATCATGGGGCTTATTCTGGCGATTGCCATATGGCTGGCTCCACCTGAAGGCTTGGCTGGAGAACCGTCGGTTCTTGACGCCAGAGCATCCGCCAACAGCAACGGAACCTATACCATTTCCGCAACCATTTTTCATAAAGATGAAGGCTGGAAACACTATGCGGACAAGTTTGAGGTTTTAAGCGCCGACGGCAGGCTTATCGCCACCCGCGTTCTTTACCATCCACACGAAGACGAACAGCCCTTTACCCGAACCGTGTCCAACGTAGCAGTGCCTGTTGGCTCCACTTTTGTGATTATTCGGGCGCACGATCTGGTGCACGGCTATGGTACACGGACCTTTTCGCTGGAACTGCCGCCGCTCAAATAAGGCAGGGCGGCAATGCCTTGCTCAATCGTTTGTAAAGCGCCGGAAATTGCCGACCATCTGCTCAATCACTGTCAGTTCGTTGCCATGGGTTGGCGTTGTGCGTTCGACCGGTGCTATTTTTTGGGCTTCATCCAGTCCCGCCTTTTCGATCTTGGTAAGCGTGCCGTCATTGTTGAAATGCAGGGCCAGAACCTGGCGCTGCTTGATTTCCGGCTCGAACCAGGCCAGCGTTTCAGTTTGTTCAGAGATATAAAACCAGACTTCTTCACCAAAAGGGGTTTTGCTTGAGGGTGAGCCAAGAAATTCCATCACCTCTTCGCGCGTAATATCACCTTCCTTGAGTTGTGCAACCAGATCCGGATCCGGCATATTGCCTCGCGTATGGGCACGCGGACTGCAAGCTCCAACAACAACGATCAGGCCAAGCACTGTGAGAGCGACCCGAAGCTGACTATTTTTACAAATTTTCATGCATCGTCACCGTTTGAGTTTCGTATTGATATACGCGTTTATACGCGTTGAGTTTCGTATCATTATACGCGATTTTTCGAAAAACTGAAAATGACTCCGGATCAACGGGTTGTCAATTCCGCACCTATGACTATGTTGGCGTTAATGGATCAGGCTTATTCGGAATCGCGCGCGTGTTCAAACTTTTCAAATCAAATCCTGCAGAAGACATAGCCCATATTCTCTATAGCGCAATCGTTCGTCAGGCACGGCGCCCGCATTTTTATGCGGAACTGGGCGTTGCCGATACGGTCGATGGGCGATTCGACATGATCGTTCTGCACGCCCATATCCTGTTCAATCGCCTGAAGGATGGGGAAGGGGATGACCAAAGCGTTTCCCAGGCCGTCTTTGATCTGATGTTTGCCGATATGGACCAGAATCTGCGCGAAATGGGGGTTGGTGATGTGGGTGTTTCGCATCGTATCAAAGCCATGGCGGAAGCCTTTTATGGCCGGGCCACAGCTTATGCGGAAGGTCTGCGCCAACAAGACGATGATCTTTTGTGCGAAGCTTTGAAACGCAACCTCTATCGCAAATCAGAGCCCACGGACCTGCAGCTTGCCGCCATCGCCCGCTATGTGCGCCAACAGGTTGCGCATTTCCAGACCCAGGATCTGGCCGCCCTGAACAAAGGCGACATTGATTTTCTGGATGATCCGTCCCCAGAGGGCGCGTCATGACGGAAGTCTCCGGGCCCCAATTGCCAGCACCTGAGTTTTCGCGCCCCATTGACGCAGAATCGCTGCTGCATGGCCAATCGACACAAACCCTGAAAGCCACGGCTGATGAATGCGACGGCTTACGCACGCGTTTCGGCATTGATGCCTTGCACCATCTCTCAGCCACCCTGAACCTCAAGCGCAACGGATCCGGCAAACGCCTGAAGGTGCGCATAGACGGCCAGTTAAAAGCGGAGATCGTCCAGACCTGCGTTGTTACGCTTGAGCCTTTTACGTCACAGGTCGATATCGAATTTGACACGGTTTTTGACGCCAGCGCCTCTGAAGAGGATGAAAACCTGGAGTTGGATGTGGATCTGCAGGACGACGACCCGCCGGAACCGCTGGTGGGCGGTACCATTGACCTGGGTGAACTGGTCGCGCAAAGCCTCAGCCTGGAGATTGATCCGCACCCCCGCAAACCTGGTGCAAAACCCGATTTGACAACTGTTGAGAAGCTCAATCAGGGAAACCAGGCCGGTGACGGCGATTCCACACACCCGTTCGCGGCCCTGCAGAAACTAAAAATTGAGCCGAAAGATTAAAAAATCCATCTATTCGACTTGCCCTCTATGACATTTTTGTTTAAGTAAGCGCTCCTTCTGACCGAAGGTTTATTAATTGAGGGCATTAAAATGGCTGTTCCTAAGAGTAAGATTTCCAAATCCAAGCGTAACATGCGTCGGTCGCATGATGCCTTAACCGTTTCTGCACATGACGAATGCGCAAACTGCGGTGAGTTGAAGCGCCCGCATCACGTTTGTGGCGCATGCGGGCATTACGACGGCCGTGAAGTTATTGATACTGCCGACGCCGCCTAAAGCTGTTCAATCGCTCAACACCTGCTTATAAAGACGGCTGTATTTATTTTGAACCAAAGCAGGAGCAAAGGCTTCTCTTTTGCCTGAACAGCTGACTCTCTCCATTGACGCCATGGGTGGCGATAACGCGCCCGACATGGTCATCGAAGGCATTCAGGTTGCGCTCGAAAAGCATCCGGGCCTGCGATTTTTGCTGTTTGGTGATGAAGCCAAATTAGAGCAGGCGCTGGCCGCTTATCCGGTTGCCGCCACGGCCTGTGAAGTCCGCCACACGCCCGACGTCATCACCAATGAAGCGAAAGTTGCCCAGGCGCTCAGGGCCGGGCGCAATTCAAGTATGCGTCTCGCCATCAATGCGGTGGGCTCTGGTGAAGCTGACGGCGTGATTTCCGCCGGCAATACAGGTGCGTTGATGGCCATGGCCAAGTTCGTTCTGAAAACACTGCCCGGGATCGACCGTCCGGCCATTGCCACCTATTTCCCGACACAGCGGGGTGACAGCGTCATGCTGGATTTGGGCGCCAACGTCGAATGCGATGCAGAAAATCTGGTTCAGTTTGCCGTTATGGGAGAGGTCTTCGCCCGCACAGGCCTTGGTATTGAGAACCCGTCCGTTGGCATCTTGAACGTTGGCGTTGAAGATTTGAAAGGCCATCAGTCAGTCAAGGATGCAGCGGCGATTTTGCAGACCACAGACCTGCCCATCAAATTTCATGGCTTTGTCGAAGGTGACGATATTGCAAAAGGCACGGTGGACGTCATTGTGACCGATGGCTTTACCGGAAATATTGCCTTGAAGACGGCGGAAGGGACGGCCAAGATGTTTGGTGCTTTTCTAAAAGAAGCCCTGACCTCGTCTCCATTATCCATGTTAGCCGCCTTGCTTGCCAAACCTGCCCTCAACAAGTTCAAAATGCGCATCGACCCGCGCCGCTACAATGGGGCCATGATGCTCGGCCTGAACGGCATTTGCGTAAAAAGTCATGGTGGCACCGATGCTCTTGGCTTCGCCAACGCCATCAGCGTTGCTGCCGGCCTGGTCAATAACGCCATCAATGAATCGATCAAAGAAGACTACGCGCGAATCAATCTGGATCAAGAAACCAAACTGCAGGAACAGGCCGACCATGAATAAGCGTTCGATTATCCTTGGTTGCGGCTCCTATTTGCCCGAACGCATCCTGACCAATGAAGAACTGGCGAAAACCGTCGATACGTCCGATGAATGGATTGTCGAACGCACCGGCATCCATCAGCGCCACATTGCCGCCGATGGCCAAACCACATCGAATCTGGCGCTGAATGCCGCCGAACGGGCTTTGGCCCATGCCGGGGTGAACGCATCAGACGTTGATATTGTCATCGTTGCCACAACGACGCCGGACAACACCTTTCCAGCGACGGCGACCAAGGTTCAGCATCAGCTTGGTATGACCAACGGCGCCGCCTTTGATATCCAGGCCGTTTGCTCAGGTTTTGTCTATGGTTTGTCGGTTGCGGACAACATGATCAAGGGCGGGCAGGCCGAGACCATTGTGGTGATTGGGGCAGAAACCTTTTCCCGCTTGCTCGACTGGGAAGACCGCGGCACTTGCGTGCTGTTCGGCGATGGCGCCGGCGCCGTGGTGCTTCAGGCTGCCAATGGCTCAGATGCAACCGCCAACCCGGGTGGCGAGAGCGATCTTGGTGACAACCGGGGCCGCGGCATTTTGTCGACCCACATCCATTCCGACGGCTCCACAAACGACTTGTTGTATGTGGATGGCGGTCCGTCTTCAACACAAACCGTCGGTCATGTGCGCATGGTCGGACGCGAGGTCTTTCGCCATGCGGTGACCAATCTGGCAAATATTGTTGGCGAAACACTGGATGCCAATGGCCTCAGCCCGGAAGATATCGACTGGCTGGTCCCGCATCAGGCCAACAAGCGCATTCTCGACGGCACAGCGCGCAAGCTCGGCCTGCCAAAGGATCGTATGGTCGTCACCGTAGACCGGCACGCCAATACATCTGCCGCTTCCATTCCCCTGGCCCTCGACGAAGCCGTAAAAGACGGGCGTATTCAGCGCGGCGATCTGGTTCTTATGGAAGCCATGGGCGGTGGTTTGACCTGGGGCTCGGCACTGGTCCGCTGGTAAGCAACGGCGACCAAATCTGTATTCCAGTTTAGGAACCACACCAACAGCCGAAGTCTAGGAACCTTCCGGGGTTCCTGAAAACGAGGCTAATTTTTATACCCCGTTACAGAACATTTCTTTTAAATGTCATATCCGTTTTGCTGTTCCAATCGGATTCCCACGAAGGCCCATATGCCCAGACAAATAAACGGATAGATCATTCATCGCGTAATCCCGCGCTAAGAAATCGATTTTTGGCAATCCAATGTCGCTAAAAGCAATTTCAATGCAGTCTTTTTTCATGCACCAACTTCCTTCTAAGATGGCCAGATCCGATTCTGCTTTCGGCTTTTTCTCCAAATAGACGTTATGCGGTTGATGACTATGCTGAAAAATGACAATTGAAACATCTCTGGAAAACTCATCACTTATCGGAAAACTCACACTATCCCGAAAAGTCACATTCCACTTGCCGATCATTTGCTTTCTGAGGTTACATCGGCGGCGGAAACTTAAAAACCATCCCATATAGCCGCCAATATAAGCCACTAAAAGGGCCGCATAACCCGCAAAGGCTCTATCAATGTCACGGATATCGATGCTCGCGCCATATTCTGCGTTCGGGTAGATCATAGGACGGAATTTCATAAACAGGAACGCCATCCCCAGAGCAATCAGCCCCATTACCACAGCCTGCAATAGCGGCAGTCCGTAAACATATTTTGGGTCCGTCTGATAATCGAGGGTATCGCTATGAAAGACCGCAAATAAAGCCGAAAGTGCCGGTAAAAGAAACCATACCAAAGAGACGGCTGCAAGGCGGAGCATATAACGCCAGAGATCAAAACCGTCCGGCAGGCAATCGTGTTTAAAGGCCGTAAGTTGAGAACAATCCTGAGGCATCAATACCATCAGAATAGAAATTATACACACAAGCCCATAACCAATAGCACCGCCGATTATCGCCAATTTTGCATAAGCCCAATAGGGACGTGCCAAATGGTTATATTTCCAGGAATTATTTTTAATCGCACGGCGACGCAAATACATTGCCGTCAGAGCAGATGAAAAATGTATTACACCCGTTGAAATCCCCCATATGATTGCAATGTGCGGCTCTGTTGGGATGATGGAGTAGTCTATGGGGTGGAGTTTTTTTAATTCCCCAATCGGCGCAACCATGGTTTCAAACCAAGGTTCCGATGTAAAAAAAATAACGATGATCATGATTGCCACAAATACAAACATGGCTGCTGCAATTATGTGGATGTCAAATGGCCTAAACGGAGGAACATGTAAATCGAATCCACAAGCCTTCAGGCTTTCCGTGACATCACTTTCCGTTTTTACAGTCGGCCTGACAGCACAAGCCATGAATGTTGTAATTTTATTCCATAAAGCATTTACAGTTATTTCTGTATCCTTGTACGTCTCACCCAGTGGGCGGTTTCCATTCGATTCCCGTCGCGCTGCTTTATATTCAAGAACGGACGCGGCAATGCTGCGATGAATACGAATGATAGATTGGTATTCCGCGTCATACTCTTCGAAAATGGCATCATCATAAGACAGGTTTTCAGTTGCAGGATTATCAAATTTATCTTTGGCCATCCTCAAATTATATAAAAGGCAACTTGCTGCCACCCACTGATATTCAAGGGTTTCTTTACCCATTTTGCAGTCAGCATCATCAACAAACCGGAACTCCAACTCGTTTGAATTGAATTCGCTTAATGCTTTGTAGCGGTCAAAATTAAAATTGGCGGCGCGCATTTCTTTTGCCGTTTCGCGGGAGCCAACTGGGATTCTTGCCCATTTATACAAACGCTCCCTGAAGGCTTTTGTTATCTTCTGCAGACCAGGGAAATCGTTGAGCGCAAGCAAGAGCATCATTGCGCCGATTGGATACGCAAAGGGGCGGTCAAACTTAATTTGATCCAATGAAGGTGCAATAATGTATATGCCTTCCAAAATGCCCGGAGTGGTTGCGATGACCAAGTAAACCCCGATACACAAATAAATGTAACAGCGGCTTGCCGATTGAAACCGGCTGCTCACGGCGCTGAACCGTGGCATATAGCGAAGATAATAATGGTCGATGGAGAGTTCTTCGGAGTGTTTCAAAAACCGTTTGATATAATCAGGTTCAGAAAACCTCTCCTGTGCCCGAACGTAAACAGCAATGGCGCCAAAGAATAGAAAAAAAGCGTAAGGAACCCATTCACTATCAGTAAAATCCGGCATTATTTATTCCCCCTTGAACAAGACCAATATCGACCTAGTTTTAGTTCTTTATTTAAGGAAATGCTGGGGGGCCTATAGAGATGAAAAGTTAATAGCTCTTCTCCCAACCGAACACTCTAAGTCGTATGCTGTTATTATCTGCTATATTTAAGATTTATTTTTAGTAACTTTTTGTAGTTGCTTAACTTATATTGAATACAATTTCAACGTTTAAATGAAACCGCTACAGGGAGCCTGTCGTTACATGAAAGCATAAGGGGTGGTAATTGAGCGCGGGATTGATTTTAAAAGCGGTTGGCACCCACCTCGATATGAAACTTCAGGATGACGTTCCGACGCCCTTTCTTGTGTAACCCGATCCTTTATTCTCTAGCCAATCAAAGAATAAAAACGAGTTATACAGGCGAACAACGGATATGGTCATATTCCTAAACAATACAAGCGAACTGAAAAGTTACTCACATCCCATTGATATATTGACCTAATTCACGGTAAGCGATATCGTGAGCTTTGGTTCAGGATCGCAGGGGGAAGAAACAGGTATGGCTGGAAAAACCGTAACGCGTGCTCAGCTGGGTGAGGCGGTTTACCAAGAGGTCGGTTTGTCTCGTAACGAGTCGGCCGATTTGTTGGAAACGGTTCTCAACTATATGGGTGATGCGCTGACCTCGGGCGAGACGGTCAAGATATCCTCCTTTGGCAGTTTTTCAGTCCGGCAAAAGGGCGAACGGGTTGGCCGCAACCCGAAAACTGGCGAGGAAGTCCCTATTTTACCTCGAAAAGTCCTGGTTTTCCGGCCCTCACAGGTTCTTAAAAGCCGCATCAATGAATACCGCCGCCCCGGAGACTCTTCCTAACCCATGGCAGAACGTTCCAAATCAGCGTCCGCCTTCCGCACGATCAGCGAGGTTGCCAAAGAGCTTGATCTGCCACAGCATGTCCTGCGCTTCTGGGAAACCAAATTCAATCAGATACGTCCCTTGAAACGGGGAGGCGGGCGGCGCTATTACCGTCCGGAAGACGTAGATTTGCTGCGCGAGATCCGCGCCCAGTTGTATGACAACGGCTATACCATCAAAGGCGTGCAGAAGTTGTTGCGCGATGGTATGACAAAAACTGAACCTACGCGAGAGACAACTGAAGCGACTTCAAACGCAATCCCGCAACCCACTTCATCGACATCCAAAGCCGAGCTGCGTAGCATCCTTAGCGAATTGCAGGAAATTCACGGAATTCTGCGCAACTGGGCGTGATCGCGGCGGTGCTCAATAAAAGTTTCCAAATGCCTCACTTTTTGAAATCCGGTTATTGCTCCAACTGACGGCGGTGCGTATAGTGCGCCGGTTCGAGGCGGGAAGTAGCTCAGCCTGGTAGAGCACTCGGCTGGGGGCCGAGCGGTCGCAGGTTCAAATCCTGTCTTCCCGACCATCTCGAATTCATCCTAATTCTGCCAACGAAAATAAAGATGTGGTAATGAAAATTTTTGTTTCTGGGGCTGCGGGTTTTCTGGGCAGTCATCTTGCAGATACCTTTCTGGCGGAAGGCCACTATGTGGTTGGAGTCGACAATATGATCGGCGGACATCTGGACAACGTTGGAGAAAACGTTGAGTTTCATCAGGTTGATTGCTGCGATTTCAACCATATGCTGCGCCTGACTGAAGGCTGCGATATCGTTTACCACTGCGCCGCGACGGCCTATGAAGGCCTGTCGGTCTTTTCGCCACATCTGGTCACCCAGAACATAGTTACAGCTTCGACCGCTCTGTTCAGCGCCGCCATCCAGAACCGCGTAAAACGTATCGTCTATTGTTCTTCCATGGCTCGCTACGGGACCAACCAGACACCGTTTCAGGAAACTTATACGCCCCGCCCGCAAGACCCTTACGGCATTGGCAAAGTCTGCGCCGAAGAAATTTTGAAGAACCTCTGTACCATTCACGACACTGATTTTGTTATCGCCGTTCCCCATAACATTATCGGGCCACGTCAAAAATATGATGACCCGTACCGCAATGTAGCCTCAATCATGATCAACATGATGCTGCAAGGGCGCCAGCCGATTATTTATGGCGACGGCAAACAGAAACGTTGCTTCTCGTTCATTGATGACTGCATTTACTGTCTGAAAGAAATGGCCTTTCGTGTGAATGTCGTTGGCCAGACCATCAATATCGGGCCGGACGAAGAGTTTGTTGAAATCATTGAACTAGCTGAGACGACCGCCAATTTGCTGGGCTTTAATCTGAATCCGCAGTTTTTTCCGGACCGCCCGCAGGAAGTGAAATTGGCATCCTGCTCCGCCAACAAGGCGCGTGAGTTTCTTGATTACAAAACCTCCATCCCTTTACGTGAGGGGCTGCAGCAAATGATTGATTATATTGAAAAACGTGGTCCGGCGCCGTTCAAATACCATCTAGATCTAGAAATTATTAACGACAAAACCCCGAAAACCTGGTCCGAGCGGCTGTTTTAGGAGCCTGTCATCACTAGCCCCGTGATCCATTCCGTTTCCCCTACTTGGCGCGATATTTCCGTCGTTATAGTTGCCTTTAATTCCGAACATGTGATCGCCCAATCGCTTGAATCTGTCAAAAACGCGGCCCGGGTGATTGTGGTCGATAATGCCAGTACGGACCGCACGGTCGAAATCGCCAAGCAGGTCCTGCCGAGCGTCCATGTGATTCAGAATCCCATCAACATGGGCTATGGAACCGCCAACAACATCGGTTTTGATTCTATTACAACGCCTTACGGAATGATCTTAAATCCGGACGCGGTGATCACTGAAGGCGCGATTGATCATTTGCATGCGCGATTAGAAACCGATTTCAGCTGCGCCGTCTGTGCGCCACTTCTGAAAAGCCCGGAAAACAAACTGGAGCTTTATGTCATGGACTTTCGCGAACGCAGTCATCAGCCCATGACGACGCTTCCGCAGGGTCCTTTCTGCACCGGTTTTATTATGGGGGCAGCCATGTTCTGGCGGTTGTCTGCATGGCGACAGTTGGGCGGTTTCGATGAAGCTATTTTTCTTTATGGTGAAGATACAGATCTCGGATTACGGACCTCACAGGCAGGCTATTCGATGATTATTGAGCCCGCCTCTATCGTTCGCCATTTAGGTGGGCAGTCGGAACGCCCGTCAAAAGAGCAGCAATGGCGTCGGAACTGGCAAATGACTTGGGGTGGGCTTTATGTCAATTCAAAATGGGGTGACAGTGAAAGCGCCCGCGCGGACGCCCGTGCCTTGCTTCGTAAGCACGGACTGAAAGCAGTTCTCTATTTTCCTTTGTTACGGTTCAACCGGTTTTATACTAACTTTGCTCGCGCACATGCTGCATGGACCTTCCTTTCTGGACGCCCATCCTGGCCGGGGCGTAAACATGAGACCTGATCCACCCAAACCAAAATCCACAAACCGGCGCTTTACCCCTTCATTGCACACCGGATTGACTATTGTATCAACGGAGCAAGGCTTTCCAAGTATATATTTATGTTTCCGGTGGGTGCTGATAAAGATATACAGACTTCAGCTCCACAATCGGATTTTCCTGCATTTTAGCAATGACTTACCCACATGATTCCTTTTGTCGACCTTAAGAGCCAATACGACTCAATTCGTTCTGAAATTGATGAGGCGATCCAGCTAACTATCGAATCATCCGCCTTTATCTCCGGGCCCGCTGTAAGTGATTTCGAAAACCGGTTTGCCGCACTTCACGGTGTCGGGCATGCCATAGGCATGGGATCAGGGACCGATGCTCTGCATATGGCCGTCCGCGCCTGTGGCATCGGCCCTGGCGATGAAATCATTACGGTGCCCAACACCTGGATCTCGACAGCCTTTGCCGGCTCTTACGTCGGCGCAAAGCCGGTGCTCGTGGATATCGACCCCGACACATATCAGATGGATGCCAACAAGCTGGAAGCGGCAATAACGCCCCGAACCAAGGCGATCATTCCGGTCCATATGTTTGGTCACCCGGCTCCCATGGGTCAGATTATGGAAATCGCCAGAGCTTCTGGCATCCGGGTGATTGAAGACGTCGCCCAGTCGCCTTTGGCGGAAATTGACGGACAGATCGCCGGCACCATCGGCGATATGGGTTGCTACAGTTTTTATCCCAGCAAGAATCTCGGCTGTTACGGAGATGGTGGTGCCGTGATCACGGACGATGCTGCACTTGCCAATCAACTCCGGATTTTGAGCGATTACGGGCAATCGGAACGCTTTAACCATCAGAGTGTCGGCTACAATTCACGGCTGGACACTCTGCAGGCGGCGGTGTTGCTGGTCAAACTGAAGCACCTGAAAAACTGGACGGATAAACGCCGGCATCTCGCCACACTGTATTGTCAACACTTGCGCGAATTGCCGGTGAAACTGCCAACCGAAGCGCAGAACGCCCGAGCGGTCTATCACCTTTTTGTGGTGCAGGTCGAGCGTCGCAACGATTGTTTGGCGCGCCTCAGAGACGCCGGGATCATGGCTCAGGTCCACTATCCGCAGTCCGTGCATCTGCAACCGTGCTATCAGGAACTTGGATACCGGAAAGGGGATTTCCCGCTTTCCGAAGGGCTTTCCGAGAATGGGCTTTCTTTACCTTTCTTCCCTGATATGACCGAGGAGCAGGTCGCCGAAGTCGCGGTCACACTCAAGCAAATACTAACCGCTTAAGGAAACGGCGTGAGCACCAACCAACCAAAAATCAAGGAAATCGGTATTGTCGATGTGGCGTTTGGCACAGACGTGACAACTGTGAATCCGGTCAATCTGTATGGCTGCACCATCGGTGACAACTGCTTTATCGGCCCATTCGTCGAAATTCAGAGAAATGCCGTGATCGGAAACCGAACCCGGGTCCAGTCCCATTGTTTTATTTGTGAGCTGGTGAGTATTGGCGATGACTGTTTCATCGGACATGGTGTCATGTTCATCAATGATTCCTTTTCAATCGGTGAGCCTGCCTATGAACGTAAAGATCTGTGGGAGAAAACGATCATCGGCAACCATGTCACGATCGGCTCAAATACAACCATTTTACCGGTCAACATCTGCGATAACGTCGTGATCGGAGCCGGGGCTGTTGTCACGCGTGATATAACAGAGCCCGGAATCTACAAAGGCAATCCGGCCAAGATGGCGCAGAAAATTTAATTCCGGTCATCCACCTGCTGGTTATTATCCAAAGCAGACGCTTCCCACCATTTCTCCCAGTCAAAATAAGGCGATAAGGTATCGAAGTGCTGAAAATGCACAGACAAACTGGGCATTGGGGAAAAGCAGGGTACTTCCTTGAATATCTTGTTGATCGTTGTGTGTTCGGTAACATCAGGACTCGTGCCGTATTTTGTAAACGCCATATACAAATCCCAGTGCTTTTTGAGAGTGGCCACGGAAATAATATCCGCACCAGTAGACTCATTGACGGCACGCCAATGACGATGGCTGCCCAACATGATAATATTGGGAACGACGTGCGTGTAACTTTCCGGATAGTCAGAGGGAAACAGGGAGACTTCTGATTTCATGGTCGCCGAAAGGCGGGCAAAAGACTGGATCATTTCCAGTACAGCGGTGTCTTCATGAAGATAGTCATCGGCGGCAAAATAGATGATGTCCTTACACGTGCGCCCCATTTCATAAGCTTCCTTCAACGAAGCCCCAACACCCGTTCCCTGCAAAGGTACATATTCAGCCGGGCAGGGACATGTCGCCAGCAGAGTTTTCAGGTTTTCGATAAATTCCGGTGCCGAGTGATCATCGAGTACAGTCAGTGAAATTTTGACATCAACATCATGATCCAATGCGTGCCGAATGGAGTGAATGACCGAGTTGATACAACGCAGTATTAATTCTGATTTGCGAACTTCAATAAACCGGGTTCGGTCCTGAAAAAGAACATCAACACGCGCACAACTGCGTAAAATGATATCAAACGATTGAATTTCACGTGGTACAATGGCCTCAAAAGCGTCAAACCCGCCCCCCCGCCCCAAACCACTCAAGGCTTCATGATGAATTTTCGTTTTTTGTAGCCGCAACAAATCATAACCCATTTTGTTCAAGACAAACCGTAAGGCTTTGGTTAGTGGTTTCGCCATCTTTATGCGTTTTCCTAATGTTTTAGATTAATTTTTTCAAATTCAGACTGTTCAGTGGAGATTCCAAAGTCAATCCAATTCTAGGGCTTTCAAAGAAACAAAATATCCTTCATCTGTTTGCTGGCAGATTCCATGGCTGCGTTTATGAGCTTTTGAGATCTGTCGGCATCGGCTATCAGTTGGAGGCGTATCTTCTTATCCGGAATGCCACGCGAAAAGGCCCTAAACATTTCGATAAACTGATTTTTGTTTTCAAAATCGATTTCCCGTCTATGGCCGTTTTCGGAAATCAGACGGATAAATGGCGGCAGATTTTGAGGTTTGGAAAAAAATGGGCCGGCAATGAGCTCTGCTTTGTTGCCTGCAACCCGTAAGCTATTTTGATAGGCCTTTCCGTACCCCCAAGACAAATCGGCATGTAAACCACCTTCAAACTGCAACTGAGCCTTACCGCTTGTATCGACCCGATAGCCCGTTTCCGTTTCCAGCTGACAGCTCAATTGAGTGAGCCGGGCAGGGACCAGAGCCTCAACTACAGTCAACAAATAAAACCCCACATCCAGCAGCGCGCCGCCACCGAGATCTGGATTATAACGGAAATTATCTGGTGCTACATGTGGGAAGTGGAACGCCGCCTCAATCCGTTTTGGCTGGCCGACCGCACCTTGAACAATTTGTTCCCGAAGCGCAAAAAACTGAGGATGGTAGCGTGGCCCGCAGATGACGGCTAAAGACAGACCCGTTGTGCGGGTCACCTCAATCAACGCTTCCGCCTCAGGCAAACTTGTCGACAAGGGCTTCTCACACCACAAATGCTTGCCACTCTTCAGCACCTGGCGCCCATGTTGAACGTGCAGGGATGTAGGCGTTGCCAGGTAAACCACATCGATTTCAGGATCCGCCAGCATCTGTTCTGCGGTCAGCCACCCCCTGCAGGCATAGACTTTTGACTGCTCCTCCAGAACCAGAGGGTTGCGGGTATGAATACCAATGAGCCGGACATCGGGACTGGCGGCAATCGCTGGCAGCACCGAACGCTGCGCATGTGCGCCAATCCCCCAAACGGCTATTCCTAATGGCATTGGGTTTGTGTCCATCCCTGTTTTTGACATCATACAAGGCCAACAACAAACCGAAAACCATCAAAAAAAAACGGCCGGATCGTTAAATCCGGCCGAAGTTTGTGCTCTTGAGGGAAGGGAGGGATTTCAGTGCTGAAATCCTTCCATCCCCTGTATCCTCTGCTAAATCTCCGAGGTACGCTGTGATGACGGTCACAGGCAACGAACTTAATTGTAAAAATCTTATTTTTTTGTTTTATAACAACAAGTTGATATAATTTTCTACTTATGATCCGAGAAGGTTCAAAGGCAACTCCGAATCGTCACAAAAACCACACAGCCTTTCCAGCTCATCAAGTACTTCCGTGAGGTCTTCAAGGGTTTTACCAAAAAGAAAGCCGCCGCCGGGCGTGATCCGGATCGTTGGTCCCTTCGGGCAATGCCCCATACAAACGCTTCGCTCAATCTTGATATCGATGTTTCGCTGCCGGATTCCCGTTTCCAGGGCATCGGCAAGATCCTGGCTGCCTCGCGCCGCACAGGATGTTTCGTCCGCCCGGAAGCGTCGGTTGATACAGATCCGTATATATTTCGGCTTATCCGGGTTTACGGCCGCTTCGGGAGAATTCAAATCATTGTCTCGTTTCTATCGAATGGTGAAAACCCGGTCCAGTTGGGCCAGTTTCAAAACCCGCATGACCTTGTCGCCGGGAGCGATAAGCTCAAATTTATGGCCACGTCTTTTCGCCGTCTGCTCGCCATCCAGCAAACTGGTGATACCCGAACTGTCAATGCCAGAAACACCGGACAATTCGACTATAGTCAGTGGTGTCTGGATCACAACATCCAGCAACAACTTGCGCAGTTTATCAGAGCAGGAGAGGTCAATATCCCCACGCAGGCGGATCAACGCACTGTCCTCGCTCATTTCCACATCATGTTCCATTGGAATGCAGCCTGTCTATTTGTTTCAATTTCGATATGAAAAACTGTAAAATGAGTTGCCGCTATTCCGAAACCTGTTGCCGCCCGGATTCGGTCAATTTGCAAATCAACCAATTGGGTTTTATGGGGTTTTCAAACCACGGCTCCGCCCAGCCTTTCGCCATACAGCTTTTTACGGTCCGCTCACTGATGCGTTTGCCGTTTTCGTCAAACAAGGGGAGTTTGCCTCCCGCCTGGGTGAGCCCCCGAGCCAGCCATTTTGCCTGGGCGCGGGTCGGCGCCCCCTGGCTTTCCGGTTCTTTGGATGTTGATTTCGCTGCCACGTCCCGAACTCCGTTTATCAAAACCGAAGACGTTTATGGTAAGGCAATTCCTGAAAACAACCAAATCCTGATCGGCTTACAGAGCACCGATCTGCGCGGCAATCGCCTTCACTTGCCCGACATCGGTAATCGCTCCGCTGAAACAGGCCTGTATGGCCTGGGCCAGCGGCTTCAAAAGCCGTACATCTTTAGCATCCGGTGCGCCACCGCGCGACGCAAGGATCATGCTCGCCACATTGCCCAGCGAATTGCAGAGCAGAGCGACGTGCTCATACTTGCTACCTCTTAACTTTTCATCGGACCCATCGGTAATATCCAGTAAAGCCAGCAATTCCGCCCGGATCGCCGGATCCACCCGACCGCCCCGTTCCAGCATGGGGACCAGATTCGTGACATGCGCGGAAATTTGTATGCCGATAACATCGACCTTCAGCATACGAAGGCCATTGGAGGCTTGAGCAATCAGGTTTTCAATTTCCGCAAAACTCGGGTTTTCACCGTTGGCGCGCGCCTTCAGGGTATTGGGCGCCTCAATCCCCGGGGCTCCGCCATCTTTGCGACGAATGGGGCCGATATATTCCTCGGAAATAATAAACTTTTTGCGTGCCTCAATCAGGTCGTCAATCCGATCCAGCACCTGCGCCGTTGAAAACGGCTTGGCGATGACAGTATCGGTGCCCGATTCAACAATACGCTTAACCAGATCGGGCGTTGGCTCGCCAACCAGCGTAATAACCGGCAAAAACGGGTTGTTGCCGGCGGCGCCTTTACGCATTTCATGAACATAATCAACAAAATCGCCGTCTTTGATATCCGTCGAGCCGATGAGAAGATCCGGCATGCCTTTCGAGAGAAACTCGCGCACACTCGCCAATGTCCGGCCTGTACGCAGTTTACGAAAGCCCTGATTGTGGAGAATGTTCTTTATACTCTGGCGGGAATTCAGGTCATCGTCGACCAAGATTACATCACACTGTGCGTAGTCAAGTGTTGCCATAATTACGTTTTCTGCCCCATAGGCTCCCTTACAAACGGTTATCTTACTGAATTGTCAGGTTCGATTAAACCGGTTTGTTTAATTTGGTCAGATCCGTGCATCCAAATGCCGATTAATCCCAATTTTCAATCTCTATGGTGGCAACAGCCTGCGCAGCTATTCCTTCAGCTCGCCCCGTAAATCCCAATTTTTCAGTCGTTGTCGCCTTAATATTCACGCGTGCCTCCGTAATTTCAAGGATTTCAGCCACACGCGATTGCATTTTTGCACGATGCCCGCCCATTTTCGGTGCCTCGCAGATCAAAGTCACATCAACATTGACGATGCGACCGCCGCCTTGCTTAATCAAGCCGACGGCATGAGAGACAAATCGATCGGACGGAGCGCCGCGCCATTGCGCTTCAGAGGGCGGAAAGTGAAGGCCAATATCACCCGCACCAATCGCCCCCAGAAGAGCATCCGTCAGGGCATGCAAGCCCACATCGGCATCGGAATGACCTTCCAGCGCCTGAGTGTGTGGGATGTCGATCCCGCATATGGTCACATGCGTGCCTTCCGTAAACCGGTGCACATCAAAACCCATACCGCTCCGCGTTTCCATCCGTTTTGCTCCTTCAGACGTCCGACGCATATCGTCAATTGTCGTAATTTTGATGTTGGCCGGATTGCCATCGACCCGTGTCACGGCAAGGCCCGCCGCTTCGCAAACAGCGGCGTCATCCGTCAGGTCTTGCCCGGCCAGGTTTCTGTGAGCCTGCAGAACCGGCAAAAACCGGAATCCCTGCGGTGTCTGTGCCCGCCATAACTGGGACCGGTCTTCCGTGCCGATGACTTTCTCGGAAACAACGCGCTTTATGGTATCGGTCAAGGGCAGGGCAGGTATGGCGCCGTCTGCGGACACCAGCGCGGCGATCACCCGATTGATAAGCACAGCATCAACAAAAGGCCGTGCGCCATCATGGATCAAAACCTGATCCGGAGCTTCCCCCACAAGTCTTTCCAGCCCCAGACGTACGGATTCCTGGCGGGTTTCACCGCCAAATACCGGCTCCGGCAGCCCAAGCCCCGCGACAGCCTTTTCATATAAGGCCACATCATCGGGGTGTATGACCACATGAACGGACGAAACCCCGGAATGCGCCTGAAACGCCAGGACCGAATGGCGCAAAACCGCCACGCCCTCCAGTTCCATATACTGTTTCGGCATTTCTCCGCCAAACCGATGTCCACGACCTGCGGCAACTATAAGGGCAACCGTTTTTGACACTGCTGTTTCAACCTTTTATTTAAAATTTGCGCGAGACTAATCAGCCGCTTCGCGAAAGCCAAGATCAAACCTGATTAGGGCTTGCTATGCACGCGAACTAGCGTAATGGTCTTCGCATCAAACGCAAACGCACGGCTGCTGAGCCTATCCTGCGGGTATTGGTAAGAATGTCTAACATATTACTGCTACATATGAGTGCCTTGCTGGCCCTGTTGCCTATCTCACTGATGGTCACCCGCGACAATTCGGCTCGGAACTCCGTCTTTTGGCTATTGCTTGCAGTGGCCATTGCCGGACCATGCCTGCTGTTGATCGTCTCCAGCCGCGAAGGCTGGCATACGGATTTGTCGACCTCGCTTTGGGCGACCATAGCCGCCAGTTTGATCCTGTTTGCCGGAACCAGCGTCTGTCTGCGTGAGGCATGGCGCTTGAGTCTGCTGTTTATGCCCTATATGGCTCTGCTCGGGCTGTTCGCCGTCGCCTGGGGACATAGCAGTAGCGAAATGCAGGACTTGCCGCGTGCCTCTGTCGGCACCTGGGTACAACTCCATATCATCGTTTCCGTCGCCACCTATGGATTGGTCACCATTGCCGCCGTTGCGGCGTTGGCGGCAACCGTGCAGGAACGCGCTCTGAAAACCAAACAGCCGTCCCGTTTTGCCCGTCGACTGCCGTCGCTTTCCGATTGCGATGGCATTGTCATGCGTCTGCTTGTCATGGGCGAAGTCGTCCTGGCACTGGGTTTGCTCAGCGGACTTGCCCTGCAATTGAACGAAGGCGATGGACAGCTCACCCTGAACCACAAGACCCTGCTGACCGTAACAGCTTTTGTTGTCATTGGCGGGCTTTTGCTGGCGCATTTCAAGTCGGGACTGCGTGGGCGAAAGGCGGCACAATACGTACTGCTTGGCTATTTATTGCTGACGCTGGGTTATCCCGGTGTCAAATTCGTTACTGACGTCCTACTGGCCGGATAAACGGCTGCTCAACCGATCAGAAATCTTGTATTCCCCGCACAGATTGCCTAATAAATGGGCATCACTTTTAAGAAGGTAAGCATGTCCCTACAAATTGGTCCCGTCGAACTGGCTAATCCGATCGTCCTGGCTCCCATGTCCGGAGTCACGGACCTGCCTTTCCGGCGCCTCGTCAAACGCTGGGGTGTCGGTCTGGTGGTATCTGAAATGATCGCCAGCAAGGCGATGATTTACGCCGCCAAAAAAACCATGAAAATGGCGACGCATTGCGCCGAAGAGCATCCCATGGCCGTGCAGCTGGCGGGTTGTGAGCCTGAGATTGTCGCCGAGGCGGCACGCCTCAACGAAGACCGCGGCGCGGCTCTCATTGACATAAATATGGGCTGCCCTGTCAAAAAAGTGACCAATGGCGATGCCGGCTCGGCCCTGATGAAGGACGAGAAACACGCCGCAGCCATATTGACCGCCGTTGTCAAAGCCGTTTCAATTCCCGTCACGCTGAAAATGCGCACCGGCTGGGATGATGACAATCGCAACGCGCCGTCACTGGCAAAAGTCGCAGAAGACTGCGGCATCAAATCCATCGCCGTGCATGGCCGCACGCGTTGCCAGTTCTATAAAGGGCATGCCGACTGGGGTTTTATCCGTAACGTCAAGGAAGCGGTAAAACTGCCAGTGTTTGGCAACGGCGACATCAATACCGTTGAGGACGCCGCAAAAATGATGGAACTTTCAGGTGCTGACGGTGCGCTGATCGGGCGAGGTACCTATGGTCGGCCCTGGTTCCCCAATCAGGTTTGGCACTACCTGCAAACCGGTGAAAAACTGCCGGACCCAGCCATTGAACTGCAATTGGAGACGGTTCTCGAACATTACGAGACCATTTTGTCCCATTACGGTGCCCATGCCGGCATCAAGATCGCCCGCAAACATCTGGGCTGGTATTCCAAAGGCCTGCCAAAATCCACAGAATACCGCGCCCTGATCAACAAACTGGATGATCCCTCGCAGGTCATCGAGGAAATCCACCGTTATTACGAGCCGCTTATTGAACGAATTGCCGCCTGATGGGAGAGCAAGCCGTTAACATGGAAAACCTCCGCCAGACTAAACAAATTGACGGCGACCTTCTGTTAAATGCCATTACCGCCGCCTTACTGGCGATCGACGCAGACAATGCCGTGGTTTTCGCCAATTCATCGGCCGAACAGTTTTTCCATTCCAGCGCCGAATATATGAACGGCAAACCATTACGCTCTTTTCTGCCAGAAGACAGCCCGGTTTTTGGCCTCATCGAGCAGGTGCGCAGCCAGCATAACGTTGTCTCCGAATACGGCATTACGCTTGAAACGCCGCGCATCGGAACAAACTTTGTTAATATACAGGCCACCCCCATTGTCGAATTGCCGGGGGTTGTTGCACTTACCCTTCAACAGCGCTCCATAGCCGATAAAATCGACCGTCAGTTGACCCATCGGGGTGCTGCTCGGTCAGTGAGCGCCATGGCCGCCATGCTGGCACACGAAGTCAAGAACCCGCTGTCCGGTATCCGCGGCGCAGCGCAGTTGCTGGAAGAGAATGCAACCGAAGAAGACCAGCCGCTTACCCAGCTCATTCGCGACGAAGCGGACCGCATCAATGATCTGGTTGATCGCATGGGAGTCTTTTCCGACACCGGCCCCCTTAAACGCGAAGCCGTCAATATCCATCAGGTGCTGGACCGGGTGCACAAGCTCGCTGAAAACGGCTTCGGCAGCCATTTGCGTTTCGTCAATGCTTTCGATCCATCCTTGCCGCCGGTCTATGGAAACCGTGACCAGCTGGTTCAGGTCTTTTTGAATCTGGTTAAAAACGCCGCTGAAAGTGCACCGAAATCCGACGGCCAAATCACCCTTTCAACCGCTTATCAGCAGGGCGTTCGTTTTGCCGTACCCAACAGCAACAAACGGGTCCATCTGCCTTTGCAAATCAGCGTCATTGATAACGGGGCTGGCATTTCCGAGGATATCCGACCTTATCTGTTTGACCCTTTTGTCACGTCCAAGCCGCAGGGAAGCGGCCTCGGTCTGGCGCTTGTTGCAAAAATTATTGGTGACCATGGCGGCGTGATTGAATGCGAATCCCAGCCAAAAAAGACCAGCTTTCGGGTCATGCTGCCGATGTACACAGGAGCCTAGTACGGACCATGAGTACCCAGACAATTCTGATTGCCGATGATGACGCCGGTATCCGTACGGTCGTGACGCAGGCCCTGAACCGGGCCGGTTATGATGTCCGGGCGACGGGAAACGCCGCTACGCTCTGGCAATGGGTCAATGACGGCGAGGGCGATCTGGTCATCACCGATGTGGTCATGCCTGACGAAAACGGCCTTGATCTGGTACCACGCATCCGCAAAGTCCGGCCTAAACTGCGGGTCATCGTCATGAGCGCCCAGAATACACTTCTGACCGCCGTTAAAGCGAATGAACGCGGCGCATTTGAATATCTGCCCAAGCCGTTCGACCTCAATGAACTGATCAGCCTTGTCCGCCGCGGCTTGGAAATTCCGGCAGAAACCGAGCCCGTCACCCAGGAAACCGCCGAAGAGGCCTTGCCGTTGATTGGGCGGTCACCTGCCATGCAGGAGATATACCGGACCCTGGCCCGCCTCATGGGAACCGACCTGACGGTCACCATCACCGGAGAATCCGGAACCGGCAAGGAGCTTGTCGCGCAGGCCCTGCATGATTACGGCAAGCGCAAATCCGGCCCGTTTGTCGCGCTGAACATGGCGGCGATTCCGAGAGAGTTGATCGAAAGCGAACTTTTCGGCCATGAAAAGGGGGCTTTCACAGGGGCTGCCAATCGGGCTGCCGGACGCTTTGAGCTGGCCGCCGGCGGCACCCTGTTTCTCGACGAGATCGGTGATATGCCTTTGGAGGCGCAAACCCGGCTGCTACGCGTGTTGCAGGAGGGCGAGTTCACGACGGTTGGCGGCCGGACCACCATTCAGGCCGATGTCCGTATTATCGCGGCCACGCACCGCGATCTGAAACAGCTCATTCGACGCGGCCAGTTTCGCGAGGATCTCTATTTTCGCCTGAACGTCGTTCCCCTGCGTTTGCCGCCATTGCGTGAACGTACGGAAGATATCCCGGAACTGGCGCGGGCCTTCCTGACCGGGGCGGTCGAGCAGGGATTGCCCTGGAAGATTATCGATAATGCGGCCATGGAGCGCCTGAAGGCCCATTCCTGGCCCGGCAATGTGCGCGAGCTGGAAAATCTGGTGCATCGACTGGCAGCGCTCTATTCTCAGGAAGTGATCACCCTGACCGACATCGAACAGGAACTTGGCGACAGCACGGCGGGGGCCAAAAACCCAGACAACAAAGGGCTCGCGCAATCGGTCGAAGAACGCCTCTCGACCTATTTCAACGCCCATGAAGGGGAACTTCCTGCAGCCGGCCTTTATGACCGGGTCATCAAGGAAATCGAACGCCCCCTGATTACCCTGACTCTGCAGGCAACGCGGGGCAACCAGATCAAGGCGGCGGAGGTTCTGGGAGTCAATCGCAACACCCTGCGCAAAAAAATCAAGGATCTGGAGATACCCATAATCCGAGGCGGTAAATGAAAAGTTTCCCGTCCCTGACTGAAACAGCCCCACGGCTGATTTCCAAGTTGGGGAACAGTCGGCCCTTTTCATATGCCCTGGCCGCCGCCGCCGTGGTTTCAGGCACCGTCACCGTTGCTACGCTAACCGCTCCGGAATCCGACTCTTATGACGTTCTGACCGTTGTCAGCCTGCTCTATATCGACGGTATAATCCTGCTGCTGTTATCCGTTGTCGTCGGCTGGCGGCTATATTTGATCTGGCAGGAGCGACGCCGGCGCACAGCGGGCTCCAGCCTGCAGGGACGGCTGGTCACCCTGTTCAGTTTCGTTGCCGTGACTCCGGCCATTCTGGTCGCCGTCTTTTCCGCCCTGTTTCTCAATCACGGACTTGAGGTCTGGTTTTCGGAGCGGGTGAATTCTGCTCTCAAGCAGTCGCTGATCGTTTCCAAATCCTATCTGGACGAGCATCGCAAATCGATCAGTTCCGATGCTCTGGCCATCGCCAGCGAACTGAACCAGAACGCGCCGCAGCTGATAGGCAATAATTTTGCCATGAGCCAGGTCCTGACATCCTATTCCATAAGCCGTTCCCTATCGGAAGCCATCGCCATTGACGGTTCAGGGAACGTGCTTGCCCGCTCACGCCTTAGTTTCGCGGAAAATCTGGAAGCCATTCTGCCTGCCGCCTTCGCCCGCGCCAGTGAGGGTCAGATTGCCGTTCTCGACTCAGCGGATTCCGAACGGGTCCGGGCTTTGATCAAGCTGAACCGTTTCATTGATACCTATCTGGTGGTCGAACGCTATGTCGATGCCCGGGTGATCAACCATATTGAATCCATCAACAAAGCCGTCAGCCAGTATCAGGAAATGAAGAAAAAGCGAGGCGGCTTTCAGATCACCTTTGTGGTTATTTTTGCTGTCGTCGCCCTGTTGCTGCTGCTCGCCGCCGCCTGGATTGGCCTCACGGTCGCCCGCCAACTGGCGACCCCCATCAGCAGCCTCATTCGCGCTGCAGAAGAGGTGAGTAAGGGTGATCTGGCGGTACGGGTCAGCGTTGCCGAAGAAGACGATGAAATTCGCGCCCTCGGGCAAAGCTTCAACAAGATGACCGGCCAGTTGGAAACCCAGCGCGACGGGCTTATCGAAGCCAACCGCGAGCTTGATGAACGGCGGCGATTTACGGAAACCGTTTTAACCGGCGTTTCGGCCGGCGTGATCGGCCTGGATAAAAGCGGCCGAATTCATTTACCCAACCGCTCCGCCGCATCGCTTCTGGAAACCGATCTGGATGCCGCAATCGGTAAAAAACTCAGCGAAGTGATCCCGGAAATGTCGGAATTACTGGACAGCGTGATGCAGCAGGGCGGCCGTATGCTACAGGGTGATGTCGATCTGATCCGTAGCGGCAGCCATCTAACCTTGCATGTGAGAATTGCCGCTGAATATCTGGACGGCGAAACCATTGGCTATGTGGTCACTTTTGACGATGTAACCGAGTTGCTGTCGGCTCAGCGCAAGGCCGCTTGGGCCGATGTGGCGCGCAGGATCGCCCACGAAATTAAAAACCCGCTCACTCCCATCCAGCTTTCCGCCGAGCGTTTGCAAAGAAAATACGCAAAAGAGATCCATACGGACCCGGATATCTTTGCCTCATGTATCAGCACAATTACCCGTCAGGTTGAGGACATTGGACGCATGGTCGATGAGTTTTCCGCATTCGCCCGGATGCCGGAACCGGCTATGAAGAACGAAAACCTGTCGGAAATCTGCCGCCAGGCGGTTTTTCTGGAAGAAAACCGAACCCCGAAAATCACCTTTTCCGTTGATTATCCGGAAACGGATGTTGTCTGTTTTTGCGATGGTCGGCAAATCAGCCGGGCCCTGACCAATCTTCTAAAAAACGCTTCGGAATCGGTCATCAGCCATATTAAGGAGCAGGGCACCAACCCGCCAAAAGGCCGCATATCCTTATCGCTCGAAACCCTGACGACGCCTTCGGAAACCGATAAGCCGGAAAACGAGATGGTTCAAATCACCATTCGCGATAATGGCAAGGGGTTGCCTGCCGAAAACAGGGACCGCCTGACCGAGCCCTATGTGACAACGCGATCGAAAGGCACAGGTCTCGGCCTCGCCATCGTTAAAAAAATCATCGAAGACCATAACGGAGATCTGCGCCTGAGTGATAACCCCGAAGGCGGGGCGGAAATCGTTCTGACATTGGCGGCCAAACCATCCTCCGATCAATTGGCAATCGCCGAGCAGCAGGAAAAAGATCCCCTGCAAGTCGAAATTGGCCTCGCCATGCGCAGCGCCGGGGAATAAACTCGCCACCATGCCGCATGATATTCTGATCGTTGAAGATGAAACCGATATCCGTAATCTGGTGTCCGGATTACTGGAAGACGAGGGTTATGAGACGCGCGAAGCAGCAAACAGCGACCAGGCCCTGAGCGCTATTGAAACCCGCCGTCCCAGCCTGATCTTGCTGGACATCTGGTTACAGGGCAGCAAACTGGACGGACTTGGCATCCTGAAATCCGCGAAACGTGATCATCCAGATGTGCCGATTCTGATGATGAGCGGTCACGGTACGGTTGAAACCGCTGTGCAGGCGATCAAGGACGGGGCGCAGGACTTCATCCAGAAACCCTTTAAGACAGATCATTTGCTGTTGATGGTCGAGCGCGCCATAGAAACAGGCAATTTGCGCCGCGAAGTCCAGGAATTACGAGCCCAGACCGGCCGCAATGATGAAATTCAGGGAAAATCAGCCGCCATACGGGACGTTAATCATGTGCTGGAGCGGGTCGCACCCGCCAACAGCCGGGTTTTGATTACCGGCCCGGCCGGTTCCGGCAAGGAGATTGCCGCACGGCGCATCCACAAGCAGTCAAAACGCGCCAGCGGTGCTTTCATTGTTGTCAATTGCGCAACCATGACCCCCGACACCGTTGAAGAAACCCTGTTCGGCAGGGAAACGCTGCAGCAGGACGGCTCGACCTCCGTCCAGGTCGGCACCTTTGAGCAGGCCCATAACGGGACGCTGTTTCTCGATGAAATTGCCGACATGCCGATGGAAACCCAGGGGAAAATCGTCCGCGTTCTCCAGGAACAGAACTTCAACCGGCTGGGAGGTGACGCAAGGGTCCAGGTGGATGTCCGCGTGATTGCCGCGACCTCGAAAATCATGCCCGACGAAATTGCCGCCGGGCGTTTTCGCGAAGACCTGTTTTACCGCCTGAACGTTGTTCCCATTGAGATTCCGGCGCTCAGCAGCCGCAAGGAAGACATAGAAATTCTGGCCAACCATTTTATGGCACAAGCAGCGATCTCCAGTGGCCATGCGCCACGGGTTATTGGTGGTGACGCCATTTCAGCCTTGCAGGCCTATGAATGGCCCGGAAACGTTCGGGAATTGCGCAATATCATTGAACGCATGCTGATCATGGCGCCGGGTAATGCGTCACAAACCATCGGTTTGTCCAGCCTGCCGCCGGAAATTATGGCCGACGCACCGGTGCCAAGAGCCGCTTCGGAACATAACCAGGATATCATGACATTGCCATTACGCGATGCCCGTGAAGTGTTCGAGCGTGAATATCTGGAAGCGCAAATCATCCGGTTTGGTGGAAATATATCGAAAACGGCTGAATTTGTCGGTATGGAACGCTCCGCTTTGCATCGGAAGCTGAAATCGTTGGGCATCCAGAGTCCCGAGCGTCCAACGGCCCCCGCATAAACGAGCTGTTTAATATAAGGAATGGGTTGATATGAAAGTGATCGTCTGTGGCGCTGGCCAGGTTGGCTCCAATATTGCGCGCCATCTTGCACTTGAAAACAACGACGTAACTGTTGTTGATCGCTCGCCTGACCTGATCCGCCGGATCAGCGATACGCTCGACGTGAAGGGCGTGGTGGGCCATGCGTCTTTGCCGGATGTGCTTGAGCGCGCAGGTCTGGCCGATGCCGATCTGATTATCGCCGTCACCTATTCCGATGAAGTGAATATGGTGGCCTGCCAGGTCGCGCATTCGCTGTTCGCTGCACCGACCAAAATCGCCCGCATCCGCCAGCAGGGTTATCTGGACCCCATGTGGCTCAACCTATTTTCCAGGGACCACATGCCCATCGATTATATCATTTCCCCGGAAATGGAGGTTGCCAAGGCGATTACCCGGCGATTGCGTGTTCCCGGCGCATTCGAGATGATCCCGCTGGTTGATGACAAGGTCAAACTGCTGGGCGTGCGCTGCGAAGACGACTGTCCGCTGGTCCATACCCCGCTGCGCCAGTTGACCCAGCTGTTCCCGGACCTGAATATCGTGGTTATCGGTATGATGCGCGACAACAAGGCGATTGTACCGACCTCCGATGACCAAATGGTGCCGGGCGACGAGGTCTATTTTGTCGTCGACAGTGATCAGGTGCCACGTGCGATGGCGGCTTTCGGTCATGAAGAAACGGAAGCCCGTCGCCTGCTGATTTTTGGGGGCGGTAATGTCGGGCTATTTCTGGCTCAGGAAATTGAGCGCGAACATGACTGGGTGAAAACGAAAATTATCGAGTCCAGTCGCGAACGGGCCGAACTGATTGCCGGCATGCTTGAAAAGACAATGGTTTTGCAGGGCGATGTTCTGGACCCCGACCTGCTTGAAGAGGCCAATGTTGAATCGACGGAAACCGTGGTCGCCGTGACCAATGACGATGAAACCAATATTCTGGCCTCACTACTGGCCAAGCGTTATGGCACCCAGCGCGCCGTCACGCTGATCAATAAAAACACCTATGAACCGCTGATCAGTTCGCTGGGGATTGACGTGGTGGTCAGCCCCCGCAACATTACGGTTTCGACAATCCTGCAATATGTGCGGCGCGGGCGTATTCATTCCGTCCACACATTGCGGGAAGGTTTTGGCGAATTGATCGAGGCGGAAGCCCTGGAAACCTCCGACCTGGTCGGCAAACCACTGCGCGAAGTCAATCTGCCGTCCGGGGTTATTCTGGGCGCGATTGTCCGCGATGGCGAAATGATCTGTCCAACTGGCAATACAATCGTCCATGCCAAGGATCGGGTCGTTCTCTTTGCCGCCGCGGATTCCGTACGAAAAGTCGAACAGATGTTCTCCGTACAGCTTGAATATTTCTAAACTGAAAAAACCAGAAAGCCCCAACCCATGTCCCGAATAGCCTATGTTAACGGCCAGTATGTTCCCCATGCAAATGCCTCCGTGCATATCGAAGATCGTGGTTATCAATTCGCCGACGGTGTCTACGAGGTATTTGCCGTGCATGGCGGGCGCCTGATCGGTGAGCAGGGGCATCTGGAACGCCTGAACCATTCGCTGAGCGAGCTTCGGATTGATTGGCCCATGGGGCAGGCCGCTCTGATGGTGGTCGTCCGCGAGGTGGTCAGGCGAAATCACGTCCACAACGGGTTAGCCTATCTTCAGGTCACCCGTGGCGTTGCCCGCCGCGACCATGCTTTCCCTACAGACTGCACCAGCGCCCTGGTGGTCACAGCTCGCAAAATGCCACCTGTGGATAAGTCTGTTTTGAGTCGCGGAATCCGTGTCATAACCATCCCGGATATCCGCTGGAAACGCAAAGATATCAAATCGATATCACTTCTTCCTAACTGTTTAGGTAAACAACAGGCGAAGGACGCCGGAGCCGCTGAATCCTGGATGACCGATGATCAGGAAATGATCACCGAAGGCACCTCCTGCAATGCCTGGATCGTCACAAAAGAGGGCGAACTGGTAACCCGTCAAATCGGTACATCCATCCTCAACGGCATCACCCGTCTTGCCGTTATTGAGGCCGCGAAAGAGGCGGGGCTGACGGTTTCCGAGCGCCCGTTCAGCAAGCAGGAAGCGTATGACGCTAAAGAGGCCTTTGTTACTAGCTCAACATCGCATGTGAAGGCCATCACACAGATTGACGACAAGCCGGTCGGTAATGGTCAAGCCGGGGAGATGACCCTGAAACTGCTCGATTTATATGTGGACTTTGTCGAAGCCAAAGGCGGTCCGGCCTATACCGGTGGCTGGAACTGAATGTCTCTGATGACCGTAAACACTTTGCCAGACGCGATCATTTTTGATTGGGATAATACGCTCGTCGACAGTTGGCCCGTCATCCGCGATGCGCTCAATACAACGCTCACCACCTACGGTCTGGTGCCGTGGACCATGGACGAGACGCGCCAGCGGGTGCGCAAATCCCTGCGCGACACGTTTCCCGATCTGTTTGGCGACAAATGGCAGGAAGCGGCAGACGTCTTTTATGGCCGCTACGAAGACATCCATGCCGAGATGATCGAACCCAGTGCCGGGGCCGGGGATTTGCTGGCCGCCATTTCGGAACTGGGTATCTATCAATGCGTGGTCAGCAACAAACGCGGCGATTTTTTGCGCTCCGAGGCCGAGAAACTGGGTTGGTCACAATACTTTGGTCAGCTTGTTGGTGCCAATGATGCACCGCGCGACAAACCAGCGTCCGATCCCGTTCATATGGCCTTAAAGGACAGCGGGGTTGCGGCCGCCCCGGCGGTCTGGTTCGTTGGCGATACGGACATCGATATGGAATGCGCGATCCGGGCCAATTGCGCAGCCATCCTGTTGCGCGCCGAGCCGCCGGAGGGGCTTGAATTTGGCGACTATTCGCCCCATTTTCATTTCGAAACCGCCGAAGCTCTTTGCAAGCGGCTACGGAACCTGTAAGGTTTTATCTGCGCTGAATAATTCGCTTATTTTGAGCAAAAAGAGGATTTGCGGAAGATAAACGAGTGGCTGCGAGAAACGACAATAACTTCAAGAAGTTATATCTTGAATAGAAACGCTGCAATAACAATAAAAGGGGAGCAGAAATGCCATCAGAAAAATCCCAGAATGTTCAGGACGTATTTCTAAATTACATTAGAAAACAGAAAACACCGGTTACTGTTTTCTTGGTCAATGGTGTCAAACTACAGGGAATTGTCACCTGGTTCGACAATTTTTCCGTTTTGCTTCGGCGCGACGGCCACACACAGTTGGTTTATAAACATGCCATTTCCACCATTATGCCTTCCGCACCCGTGCAGTTGTTCGAACCTGAAAAGGATGAAAATGACGAAGACTGAGTCGGAGCTCGCTTGAGCGCGCCGTCCGGTAAGGCCGGTTTTGAAGGCAACGGGAACGAACGCCCGAAGGGCGGGGATGTATGCCTTGTTATTCATCCTGATGTAAATCGCAACAGCACATCTGGCCGGTCTCCCGAAGCGGGGCTTCAGGAAGGGGTAGGGCTTGCGCTGGCCATTGATCTGGATGTTGTCCATTCCGAGGTAATCCGGGTCAACAAACCCAAACCATCAACGCTATTGGGCGGCGGTGCTGTCGAGCGCGTGGCGGAGCTGGTGTCGGGTGAAACGGATATCTGCGAGGCTTGCGATGTTGTGATCGTCAACACCAGCCTGACCCCCATTCAACAACGCAATCTGGAACGCGACTGGGGTTGCAAGGTGATTGACCGGACCGGGCTTATTCTGGAAATTTTCGGCGCCCGGGCGCAAACCAAGGAAGGCCGCCTGCAGGTCGATCTGGCCGCTCTCAGCTATCAGCGCAGCCGTCTGGTTCGCAGTTGGACCCACCTCGAGCGGCAACGCGGCGGTGCCGGTTTCATGGGCGGCCCGGGGGAAACCCAGATCGAATCCGATCGGCGCATGATTGACCAGCGGATCACCCGCCTGAAACGCGAACTCGTCGACGTCAAACGCACCCGCAGCCTGCACCGTCAGGCCCGAAAGCGTATCCCGTATCCGATCATCGCTTTGGTGGGTTATACCAACGCCGGCAAATCAACCCTGTTCAACCAGATGACAAAAGCCCATGTGGTCGCCAAGGACCAGCTTTTTGCGACACTGGACCCGACTATGCGCAAACTGGATTTGCCATCGGGAAAGCCGGTGATCCTTTCCGATACGGTGGGGTTTGTCTCTGATCTGCCACACGAACTGGTCAACGCCTTCCACGCCACTCTGGAAGAGGTCATGGCAGCGGACCTGATTGTCCATGTGCGCGATGTCTCGCATCCCGATACGGACGTGCAAAAGCAGGATGTCTTGGCGGTGCTGGGTGAGCTGGGCGTCGATACATCCGCCAGCAACAAGGCCTTTGTCGAAGTTCTCAACAAAGCCGACCTGCTGGATGCCGACCAACTGGAATACATCACGAACCGCCAATCGCTGGAACCCGACAGCCAGTTTCTGGTCTCGGCCCTGACCGGCGAAGGCTGCTCCGAACTGGCCCAGGCCTTTGACCGTCTGGTCACCGCCGGATACGAGGAAATGGAGTTGAGCCTGAGCCATCAGGACGGTGAGACGTTGGCCTGGCTCTATGCACATGGCGATGTGGTGGCGCGCAACGATGATCAATCGGCCATTGAAGTGAAGGTACGGCTGGATGCTGCCGATGCGGAACGCCTGCGCCTCAGGATGAACTAGACGCCAAGGCCCGTCAGCCTGCCTGCATCATCTCCAGTTCCAGCCATTTTTCCTCGCACTGAGCCAGTTCTTCCGTCAATGCGCCCAGTTGGGCCGAAAGCTTTTGAATATCGTCGAGCGACAGGCTGGCATCGGCGAGCTTGTCGTTGAGGACGGTGATTTTTTGCTCCAGAGCGGCCATGCGATCGGGCAACAGTTCCAGCTCCCGCTTGTCCTTGTAACTCATGCGGGCCTGGCTTTTCTTTTGCGCTTTTTCAGGGGCAGGGGAGCCGCTTTTGGACGGGCCGGATTTTGTCTCTGAGGGGTCCAGATAACTCTGGTTTTTCTGCATCAGGTAATCGGAATAACCGCCCGCATATTCCATCACCGAGCCGTCGCCCTCAAGCACGATGGTCGAGGTGACCACGCGATCGATAAAGTCGCGGTCATGACTGACCAGAATGACGGTGCCTTTGTATTCGGCCAGCATTTCCTGAAGCAGATCCAGCGTTTCCATATCGAGATCGTTGGTCGGCTCATCGAGGATCAGCAGGTTGGAGGGCCGGGCCAGATGTTTGGCAAGCAACAGGCGGTTTTTCTCGCCCCCCGACAGGCTTTTCACCGGGCTGCGCGCCTGTTTCGCATCAAACAGAAAATCCCGCAAGTAACCCACAACATGACGCGGTTCGCCCAAAACCGAAATGGAATCGCCGCCGCTGTCGCACAGCGTATCCCACAGCGTCGCTTCCGGGTCGAGGGTATCGCGGTTCTGGTCAAACACGAGGGGTTCCAGATTGGTGCCAACGCGCACGCTGCCACTATCGGGTGCCAGATCGCCGGACATGATCTTCAAAAGCGTGGTTTTACCGGCCCCGTTGGGTCCGATAATACCGACCCGGTCACCGCGCATCAGGCGCGTTGAAAAGCCCTCAAGGATGACCCGTTCGCCGTAGCGCTTGCTGACATCCACCAGTTCGGAGACCAGACGACCGGAGGATTTTCCCGTATCCGCCTTGAGTTCCGTCATATTCTGGGTTTTTGGCCGGTTGCGCCGTTCTTCGCGCAGATTGCCCAAGCGCCGCAGGCGGCCCTGGTTGCGGGTGCGGCGCGCCGAAATGCCTTCGCGCGACCAGCGGGTTTCCTCGGCAATCAATTTGTCCAGTTTGGCGTTGGACTCGGCCTCCTGCTCGAGCAGGGTTTCCGACCAGTCATCAAAGGTCTCAAAACCGCGTTCATGCCGATGCACCCGGCCCCGGTCAATCCACAGAATGGCTTTCGACAGACGCCGCAAAAAGGCCCGATCGTGACTGACCGTAACAATGGCGCCGCGAAAGCTCGCCAGCGTGTCTTCCAGCCATTCGATGGCCGTAATATCGAGATGGTTGGTCGGCTCGTCCAGCAGCAAGACATCCGGTTCGCCGACCAGCGCCTGCGCTACCGCCGCACGGCGCGCCTCGCCGCCGGAAAGCCCAACGGCCTCGCGGTCCGGGTCCAGCCCGACTTCCGCCAGTGCCGCATCGGCCAGATAGATGGCTTCGGCCTGATCGGCAGAAAGCCCGGCGGCGACAAAATCACGCAGGGTTTTATGATCTCCGAAATCAACGCTTTGCGACAGATAGGCAATGCGGGTGCCCGGCTGCACAAACCGGGTGCCGCCGTCCGGCTCGACCAGCCCAGCCATCATTTTCATAAGAGTCGATTTACCCGACCCATTACGCCCGACCAGAGCAATACGGTCGTGCTTGCCGACATCCACACTTAACCCGCTAAACAGCGGCGGCGTGATAAAACCGGCAACAACTTCAGAAAGGGCGAGAATAGGCGGGGCCACAGGGTCACCTTGCATATAATGAGAAGAACAGAAGGGGTGAATGCCCCAGCCCCTCCGATTGCGCAAGGAGAATTGCGGGGAAAGAAGGAAAAGTTGCTTTAAACCTTTGCTGACTCAGCACGAACCTTGCATTACACTACACGCTTTACGGGCGATTTTGGGGAATTTAAATGGTCAGTGAAGTAGTGGCTGGACTCAACATTTTTAAGTCTATGATGGAAATGGCCAAGGGGTTGAAAGACGTTAATGATGCTACTGTCAGAAACGCTGTGGCTATAGAACTTCAGGAAAAAATCCTAACTGCACAACAATCACAAAACACATTGCTTGAACGAATAGGAGAACTTGAAAAAGCATTAGCTCAGTTTGAAACATGGGAAACAGAGAAAAAGCGCTATCATCTATATGATTTTGGCGGAGATACGTTCGCATACATCCTTAAAGAAGGTATGGAGAATGGCGAACCATCTCATCGTTTGTGTGCAAATTGTTTCCAAAAAGGCCTAAAATCCATCCTTCAAAACACAGGTCGTAATACTTCTTCTCAAGACACGTTCGACTGCAAAGGTTGTGGAGAAAAGTTCCAGTTTGGGAATAGGCAACTCCCAAAAGTTAACCAAGGGAAACGGCTTGGAAGCTGGATGTCTAGATAAATGAGCTACTCGAATTACTTAAATGGTTGTGGTGACTTAATCAGAACGCATTTTAATACCTCGTCACGTTTTTATATCTCTCTTATTACGTTTATCTAATATGAACGATATTTCACTATTCAAGTCAGCAAATATTAAACTCGAAAGGGCAAAAAAACATCTAAGTGAACTAGAGCAAATATTCGATTCATATCTTGCCCAATATGATAAAGAAGAGACCGTTACAACCAATCTTCAAATAGATGCCCCACATTTTGAAGTTCGGTTTGAAATACGGTTTTTACCCCTCACAGAGGAATTTGGAGCTGTAGTAGGTGATGTAGTTCATAACTTAAGAGCGGGAACTATCCGGTTGACGTACCACGCCACATAATGTAGATTTAGCTTCAGATAAAGGAATGAAGCTATGAACAAAGTTGACCTGACAAGCCCGATATACCACGACAACGACGCAGCCCGTGAACACCTTGAGTCCCTGTTGTGGCCTCTCGGTCCAGTCTGCCCCCGTTGCGGTGTCTCAGGCGCTCGCATCACCAAACTTAACGGCAAGAGCACTCGCCCCGGCGTCCACAAGTGCAAGGACTGCCGTAAGCCCTTCACCGTCACTATCGGCACCGTTATGGAGCGGTCCAAAGTGCCACTGTGCAAGTGGGTACTGGCGGCTCAACTAATGGCTTCAAGCAAAAAGGGCATGAGCGCAAAACAATTAGAGCGCATGCTCGGCACCAACTACGAAACCGCTTGGTTTCTGTTCCACCGTCTGCGGGAGTGCGCTATCGATCCGAAGCGCGGCCCGGTAGGTGGTGGCAACAAAGTTGTTGAGGTTGACGAAACCTATGTTGGTGGCAAAGCAAAGAACGCTCACAAGGGAAAGCCAATCCCCAAGAAACACGCCGTTGTCTCCCTCGTTGAGAGAGAAGGCGAAGTGCGCTCGTTTCACGTCACCAATGTTACTGCAAAAACCCTGCGCCCGATCATCGTCAAGAACGCGGACCGCAAGTCATACCTTATGACCGACGAGAGCCCCGTTTACCCAAAAGTGGGCGACGAGTTCTCAGGTCACGGTACAGTGAACCACAGCGCCAACGAATACGTTCGCGGCATGTTTTGGTACACAAACACCGTTGAAAGCTACTTCGCCACACTTAAACGAGGCATCATGGGCTCGTTCCACAGTGTCAGCGAAGCCCACCTATACCGCTACCTTGCCGAATTCGATTTCCGTCACAATACCCGCGACATGACGGACGGCGAACGCGCTAACGAATTGCTGGCTGGCGCAAAAGGCAAGCGCCTGACATATCATCAACCTAGTCAAACCGCGAACGCCTAAGCAGAAGGCGAAAGCCTTTCTGCGCTGGCGGAAAAAACGATTCGACTCAGAGTAGAACTCTAGTCCAAAATTACGCTAGGTAGTCGCCGTCCCTTTTTTATTCTCAAACACCTAACCCCTGAAACGTGGCGGGGCATGGTGTCCCGAGAGCGCGAGGCTTTAACCTCGCATAAAAAAGGAGAGCGATATGTCCTGTAAAAAGGTTACTCGCAAGGTCCGCGAAGGCAAAAAGCCTGGGCCTAAAACCGTTCCTGTGAAGCCTCACAAACGGTCAAAACCCAAGCCTTGCTAGGGAAACCTAGTTAGTCTTTGCTTAACTGGCGGCGGCTGCCACCTTTGGTTTTCGCGTCCTTTTTGGGCGCGTTGTCACCCTCACGTTCTCGCTTGGGGCGAGGTTGCGGGGGGGTTCTTAAGAGACACAATAGCATCTCATCCCTACTTTTCTCGGAGTCACTCATGGAACCCTACAAAAATCCCATTCCCTTACCTGACGAACACATGCGGATGGTGGGTATTATAGCTGCCCTATGGGAACATATCGAGCGAATGTTGGAAATAGCGCTTGCAGAAATCATGGGGCTCGAAGAATTGCGCATTTCTGTCCTCACGACCAACTTAGGGTTCCAGACCAAATGTGACATCATTCTTTTGCATGCTCGCCTCTTTAAAGACTCAGAAGATCCAGAAATCAGGGGGTATTGGAAACACTTTTCCCGCGTGTATGAAGACTTAAAAAAAGCACAGGAATTAAGGAGTAAATATGTCCATGCAATATGGACCGTAGACCCCGAAAACCCAGAACACCTACCAACTAGAAACTCTCTTAGAACGACCGGCAAAAAACTCCAAATAATCGAGGACCCAACGCCTGTTTCTGAACTTTACCAAGCAGCAGATGCTATTTGGGAAAGCGGTCAGGAATTCTTAGAGTTGCTCCGCAGGTTTGGGCTTCTGAAATCATCGCCCTAAAAACATTTTCCACAATTTCCGCCCCGTTCCAGTGCTCTACATCGATGAGCACAATCTCGCTACGCCCCGCCACAATCATATCGTCGGTTAACTCGATCTCAATTTCAGCATCTTCAAGTACCGGCCTGTCGCTCATAGCATATATCCTGTATTTGGTACGTCAACCGGATAGTTCCCTTAAGAGCATCACTTGATCTATGTGCATCCGAAGCAGCTATAACCCACACGGGTAATGCAAAAGGTGTGTATTTCCCTTTCTCAAAAAATGAATTGGAAATCGATAAACAAATAAAAGAAAAGAAATTTAATAAAGCTGGCCCTGAAGCCATCAAACTCCTTAAAAGTCTGCAGCCATACAACGGGGGAAATATTTATCTTAGGTCAATCCACGATCTTGATATTCAAGATAAACATAAAAACCTAATTCCACAGAATTATGGTGTCGCTTCCCCGATAATTCGAATGGGTGATGATGAAAATCCAATGCCATTTATTGTTGGGGACGATAAAAAACCCTCAGAAGTAAATCTAATTTTTCCTAATGATTACCCTCTTGCAGGTGAGCCCATAATTAGTTCACTAAGTATTATGGTTAATATTACATCCACCATTATTGGGCAGTTTGAGTTTATCTTCCGGAAAACCAGTGACAGTTCAGGGCTTGAGAAATAGATATTCAGCATGAAATAATCAGCGTTCTTTTTCCCATTTCGAATCCCCTGTTAAGTTAAATATATAATTGCCCTATTATCTACTAGTAGATATACTAATCCCATGACAACCGCAAAATCACAGAAAAAATGGCGCGACAAGCATCGGCTGGTGAAAACCCAGTTGAATGTTATGGCGCGGAAATCCGTCCATGAGGAACTGCAGCGGTTAGCCGACCAGTTCCAGTTGCGCGGCAAGGGGGAAGCCGTGTCCTTTTCGGCCTTTCTCGCCCAGGCCCTGATCCAGCGCGCCGATTTCAACACGGAAGCGGCTCGCATGCTTGACGATTTTTCCGAGGCCTATCACCGCGACCGCGATCTTTATTCCAACTGAACGCCGATTTTGCGCTTTCTAATCCCTGCCGAATGAGAGAGAAGAGGGCATGCGTCCTGATCCCGAAACCGTCCAGAATATCATAAGAGAAACCGCCGAAACCGAGATTTTGCCGCGCTTCCAGAACCTGTCGGCGGACGATATATCGGAAAAAGCCCCGGGCGATCTGGTCACCATCGCCGATACGGAGGCTGAAAAGGCCTTGAGCCAGCGCCTGACGGACCTTTTGCCCGGCTCTTTGGTGATTGGCGAAGAAGGGGTCGCAGCAAATCCGCAAGTCCTGAACCGACTCGCCCAGGACAAGCCGGTCTGGATTATCGATCCCGTTGACGGGACCCGCAATTTTGCCCATGGCACACCGTGTTTTGCCGTCATTGTCAGCCTTGTCCAGAACGGCCAAACAATGGCCGGTTGGATACATGATCCCATTGCCAACACCACCCTTTATGCGGCCCTGGGGGAAGGGGCCTGGGAGGCCTCGCAGCGCCTCCAACTGGTGCAAAACAAACCGCTTGCGCAAATGGCCGGCTCCCTCAAACGCTCGCAACGTCACCAGCTTGCCGAGCGGCAATCGAAGGGCGAGGCGGGTTTGCCGTCCATCGTCAAACGCTATCGCTGCGTCGGGCGCGAATATATGGATCTGGCCCGGGGCGAACTGGGTTTTGCCGCCTATGGCGGTCAGCTGAAACCCTGGGACCATGCCGCAGGCATTCTGATCTATCGGGAAGCCGGTGGGTTTGAGGCGATGGCAGATACGGGATCGGTCTATCAGGTCCGCCCCCGGGAATTGCGGGGCGAGATTTTGCTGGCCCCCACACAGGCCGACTGGGACACTTTAAAAAGCCTGCTCGCCTATTAGATCACGGCGGGCTTTACGCGCCTTCAAACAGCCCCAGGGCTTTGGCGACCACCGTCTCCGTCTCTAGTTCGGCAACACATCGATACGCCCCGTTCTGCAGGGGATGAATGCAGTCCCCAAGGCAGCCTTCACAACTCATGGGTTTGTAATAAAAATCCACATAAGCCGGGCAAAGCTCCGGCGCGTAGGGAACAATTTCCCCCACATAAGCGGCGCTCGCCAGACAGAGCGTCGGCGCGCCCGCCGCCACACTCAAATGCAGGACCGCCGTATCCACCGAAACGACCAGACGGGCCCGTTGCAGCATCGGCAGGAGGTCCTGAAAGGTGGCGTCGTCAAACCGCACGTTTGGTCGCCCCAGAAGCCCCTTGTAGGCCGGGTTCGCCGCCATTTCCCCCGACGCACCGGTGATCCGCACATCGGCCTCAACAGGCAGGGCGTCGAGCAGGGCTTCGTAAATCTCTGGAGCGCTTTGTTTTGCTTTGACGGCGGAAAAGGGCTGGATCAGGACCAGCGGCGCTGCCTCTGAAGTGCTTGTCAGACTAAGAGGGGGTGCCAAACGCAGGGCGGGCTTAACCGTATCTCCGGTTAACCAGTTGGCAAAGCGGAACCAACGCAGCAACTTGTCCTGCAGGGCGGGGCCGCTGTCGAACAATTTTGTAAAGGCCTGCGCGTTGCGGTCCAGCTGGTCCTGATATTTCGGCCAGGGGCGCGCCGTCATGGCAATGGTTTCCGGTGCCTTGGCGGCCCGCATCATGGTTTCATCAAGCTCGGGGTGGCGCAGATAATCGGTCGAGATGACGCTGCGGTAATGGGCGTCGTACAGACTATTGGATACCGCCATCCGATAGCTGGGGCTTTTGCGAAAGCGGTCAAAATCGACAACCATCGTCTGCACGGAAGGCGGAAACAAAAAGGCCGTTTTCGCACCGTCTTTGCGTAACAGCACGGTCACCGGCTCATCTGGTCGGGCATAACGGCAGAACTGTTCGATGACATGAGCGAACAAAATAGTATCGCCAAGCCCACCTGCGCTCAAAAGCAGCAGCCCATCGGCAGGCGCGGACCTCGGGCGCGATTTTGTGCGCCATCGCTGGAAACGGTCTGCCAGCCGGGTCCCTATTCCCATCAGCCGCCTTCAGCAATCCTAGTAGTCGGCATAGGACTTTTCCTCAACCAGACGCGAGCCCAGCAGCTCATTGATTTCCCGCTTCAGGGCAGCGCGTTTGTCGTTAGTGATGTAGACAGAGCGCGCCAATTCGATAAATTTTTGAGAAAAATCCGATGCCCGCTCACAATCTCGGATATCGTCTTCAATATCCCACAAGGCCTCATTCACCGTTTTCAGATCACCGGCCAGCTTTTCCAGTTCTGCCGAGGGTGTGATATGATCATCGCGTGCCTGCGTCAGAGTTTCCCATTCGATGCGCACATTCCCCAGCTTATCGGCATCCGAGATGCGCTCAATCTTGATTTCAAGAATGGTAATTTTATCGATCAGTTCACCGGGTGAGATTTCAACTTGAACGGTTGTCGGCACAATCATTTCCTAATATCAGCTTTTATCCGCAGCATGGATTAAACACGATAGACAACCGGTTCAACCCTAAAACAACAGATTTACTTCTTTAGATTAGATTTCATAACGGAGAGTTGATACACATTTATCAACTGAAATGACGAGAAACTGACGAATGTCCCTTTATGATCACTATGGTGCCTATAAAAATTATTCAACGCCGATTGTCGGCCAAAAGCATATGCAACGGCTTGACCGAGAAGTCTGGGGGCCAATGGACTGCCAGAAAGACATGTCATTTCTTGAAATTGGCTGCGGCACCGGCTTGGTCCTCATGTATCTTTATAATAAAGGCCTGCAAAATGTGATTGGCATTGATCAGGATCCGGCCCTCTCCGAATTTATCCCTATCGATGCCCAGCCCTTTTTCAAATGCGCCAATATCTGGGATTTCCTCAAAACGGATATTTCAATTAACACTTTTGATCGCATTCTGATGTTTGATGTCATGGAGCATTTCACAGCCGAAGAGGGTGTTTCCTTACTGCAGGCTTTGGCCCCACTGCTCAAGCCCGGTGGGCAGGTCTTGCTGAAAACCCCCAATGCGTCATCGCCCTGGGGGTTGCAATTTCAGTACGGCGACCTCACCCATAAAACGGCATACACGCCGGACAGTATGCGTCAGCTCGCAGCCGCATCCGGCTTCCAATGCACACACGTTTACCCCCATTATTTGGGCAGCCCATCGCGACAACGCAAAGACCGAATTTTTCACTGGTTTGCGTCAAAAATACTCATGACCTCGCCGGAAATCTGGACCGCCAATTTTTTTACGAATCTGCGCCCAATACCGAATTAAACATCAAAGAAAACATGGAAAAACCACTGGGTTTCCTGAGTTTTGCGCCTTATACTCCGCCCTTCATAAAATTCATTCGACGAAAACGGGACATACTTACAAATGACAAAAACAGCATTTATTGGATTGGGTGTCATGGGCTATCCGATGGCCGGACATAAAGCCAAAGCCGGACATGACGTAACCGTCTATAACCGTACCGCAGCGAAAGCCGAAAAATGGGTTGCCGAGTTTGGCGGCGCCATGGCGACAACGCCACGCGAAGCCGCTCAAGGTGCTGAGATTGTTTGTGCCTGTGTCGGCAATGATGATGATCTGAGAAGTGTCGTTTATGGCGATGACGGCATTCTGGCCGGTATGTCGGCTGGTGCCGTCTTTATTGATCACACCACAGCGTCTGCCGAAGTGGCGCGCGAAATTGGTGCTGCCTGCAAGGAAAAAGGCATCAAGTTTCTCGATGGTCCCGTTTCAGGCGGACAGGCCGGTGCTGAAAACGGCATGCTGACCGTCATGGCCGGTGGCGAGCAGGCAGATTTCGACAAAGTCGCCGCCGTCGTCGATTGCTACTCGCAAGCCTTCACCCTGCTGGGCCCGGTCGGCAGCGGCCAGATATGCAAAATGGTCAACCAGATCTGCATCGCCGGTCTGGTTCAGGGTCTGTCCGAAGGCGTTGCCTTCGGCACCAAAGCCGGCCTCGACATGGACAAGGTCCTGGGCGTGATTTCAAAAGGGGCCGCCGGATCCTGGCAGATGGAAAATCGCGGCGCGACCATGGTCAAGGACGAGTTCGAGTTCGGTTTTGCCGTCGATTGGATGCGCAAGGATTTGTCGATCTGTCTGGCCGAAGCCCGCAAGAACGGCGCCCGTCTGCCGGTCACTGCGCTGGTCGATCAGTTCTATGCCGATGTCCAGAACCGCGGCGGCGGTCGCTGGGACACTTCCAGCCTGCTGCGTTTGCTGAACAACTAGGTCAATATACAGTTTTATAGGGAGAAGGGGCCTTAAGGCCCCTTTTTCTTTGCCTGATGTCTTCGATTGCTAACGCAGCGCCATGGTCATGCTGGGTGTTTTATCATAAATACTTTTGATTTCCCAAATGTACATCTTATAGCGTGCGCCGCGTTGCGGCATGTCTTTGACACCTGTGGCGTTATGCGCCACCACATTGGTATCAGTGATCACCCGCAGTTGCCCGGTCATCGATAGACCCATGTCGCTCAACTGACGCCGCGCTTTGCGCTGGAGGGAGCGGCCGGACACCTGAACCCGTCCGGTTTCCGAATTGTAACTGATGCCGACCATATTCTCATTGCGCCGGAAAAACGTCACGGTTTTGGCCTTGAGCAGGTCGCCCTTTTTCTCCCAATTGACATGGAAGTGGCCCCGTTTGAAGTATTTAAACGCTTTGGTGCTGGAATCACGGGTGAAATCCGTGCGGATCAGTTCCACCTGCTCCTGTTCTTCCTCGCGTGAAATTTCTCCCTTGTTCAGACCATCGAACAGCTGGATTTTTGCAATGTAACCATCAAAAAAGAACTCGTAATAACCGCGCCGGGAAATCTCGATTTCCGCATCAAAGCGCACGGGCAGATAACAGCCCGAAACGCCAACAGCGAAAAGCACAGGCAGTAAATAACGGAGTAGGGGGCGTTTGATCTTATTCATGGTAAGCGTTTGATATTCCAAGCCTGATTTAGGAAGAGAGTAGCGCGTTCAGGCCCTAAACGGCAATAGACTGCATACGACGGAAAACAGCCGGTTAATGGTCGGCACCCGATTTCAGTTGTTTTTTTGTCGCCTGCCAAGCCTCTTCCATAGCGTCCAGAGCCATGCCATTCAGTGACTGGCCTTTTTCCTGCAGCACCCCTTCCATATGGCGGAAGCGATTTTCAAATTTTGTGTTGGCGCCGCGCAGAGCGGTTTCCGCATCAACGCCGAGCTTTCGAGCCAAATTAACACAGACAAACAGCAAATCGCCCAGTTCATCCTGCAACCGTTCAGGGCTGCCATTCATATCCAGTTCGGCTTGCAGTTCTGCCGTTTCTTCATGCAGCTTATCCATAACAAGGCGGGCTTCAGGCCAGTCAAAACCAACCCGCGCCGCGCGTTTCTGCAACTTCTCAGCGCGTTTGAGGGCAGGCAAGCCTGCAATCACCCCGGCGAGGGCGCTTTCGTCGGTTTTTGCTGTGCTGTCAGTTTTTTCCGCGCGCTCGGCGGCCTTGATGTCTTCCCAGGCGACGGTTTGGGCTTCGGCGCTGTCAATGGAGGTCTCGCCGAACACATGCGGGTGACGGCGAATCATTTTTGTCGACACGGCTTCAACCACATCATCAAAATCAAAGGCCTTCTGTTCCTTGGCCATTTGCGCATGAAACACAGCCTGAAAAAGCAAGTCGCCCAGTTCATCCTTCAGCGCCTCCATGTCATTTTGCTCAATGGCGTCCGCCACTTCATAGGCTTCTTCAATGGTGTGCGGTGCTATGGAGGCAAAGGTTTGCTCCACATCCCACGGGCATCCGCCGTTGGGGTTTCTGAGGGTCGCCATGATTTCGACCAGTCGGTCCATGGGGCGTGATTGGGTCATTCAGTGAAAACTCGCTTACATATTTTCAGGTTACCGTTACTGTCGATAGCATAAATGCCAAATCTAATCATACAGAAGTCTGCATTTATGCTACATATTACGTGTTCCTGCTTACGGCATAAAGGCTCCCCCATGCGAATACATACGCCCCTGGTTCTTCTGCTGGTTTTTATATCTTCCGTCTTTGCGCATTCCGCCTTTGCCCAGGAATCACAAAGCCAGGGACGGCGGACTTTACAGTATCTCCAGAAGGAGCCGGTTACGCTGTTCGATCTGGGTATGAAACGTCTGCGTAGCGCGGTTTTGGACACGGTCAGCAAAATGACCACCCGGCCTGGTATGCAGCCGACCGCAAGCATCACTTACAATCATAATTCAGGGCTTATCGAAATTTTGTTCAACCTGAAAATGGATACGATTGAAAACATGGAGGCCCTTCGGCAACAATGCCTGATCAGACGAAAAGCGACAATTCTCAAACTGTTCCAAATTGGCCAGACCAGCTACGCCTCACAACTTTCCATGACGGAACGCATCCAGCGTCGAATTGGCCGTCAGTTCGTGCATGAAGCCGCAGATTCAGCCAAAAACACGCTGATTATCGGTGATCAACTGGGACAACTCATTTATGTCACCGTCAGTATAACCACAACGGATACGGCGGCGATCAGCGTTTCCTGCCGGGCCCTGACAACTGACCTTCTCATAAACTGAAACGCCCGCTCCAACGCAACAGCAAGCCCCACGGGTCAGCCATTTCGGATAAAAGTTATAAGACGGAAACCCCGCGCCGCCGCCGCCGATCCGCCATACGTTCCGGGTCGGGAATCGGATTGGCCGCCAGCAAATCAATTGTGTAGGTTTCCTGCGGATCATCGAAAATCTGTTTAACGGTTCCCTGCTCAACAATTTTACCCGACTTCATGACAATGACCCGGTCCGCCAGTTCGCGGACAACCGGCAAGTCGTGAGCGATAAACAGATAAGACAAACCAAATGCATCGCGCAGTTCTGCTAAAAGCTCGATGATTTGTGCCTGTATCGACACATCAAGAGCGGATACCGCCTCATCGCAAATAATGATTTCCGGCTCGAGGGCGAGGGCGCGGGCAATAGCGATGCGTTGACGCTGGCCGCCTGAAAACTCATGTGGGAACCGGTTGGCATGGTCGGCTACCATGCCGACGCTTTCGAGCAATTCGATCACCCGTTCCAGATAGCGGGACTTTGGCATGACATTTCGATGAATCAACCAGGGTTCAGAAATGATCTGGAAAACGCTCATGGTTGGGTTGAGCGATGCGAAGGGATCCTGAAAGACAGCCTGAAAACGTCGCCGCAGGCGCAACAGATCATCGCCTTCGAGACTGAAAATATCCTCACCATCCAGCGTTGCCGTTCCGCTTGTCGGTTCCGTCAAACGCAGGAGAAGATTTGAAAGGGTTGTTTTACCTGATCCGGATTCACCAACAATGCCTAGAGTTTCCCCCTTGTACAGATCGAAACTGACGCCATCGCAGGCCTTGACCAGTTGGCCGGGCTGGCCGGAAAAAAGGCCGCTGGCAATGGCGTAATGTTTGGTCAGATCCCGGACTTCCAGGATCGGTTTTTTATCCGTTTTTTTCCCCTCAGGCAGCCTTTCGCGAATCAGGCCACGTCCCGGAACGGCCCCCATCAAGCGTTTTGTGTAAGGATGCTGCGGGTTGGCAAACAGCGCATGAACTTCACCTTCCTCGACAATCCGACCATCATTCATGACGATCATCCGGTCGGCAATTTCGGCCGCTACCCCCAAATCATGGGTGATGAGAATCAGCCCCATGTTGCTTTCGTTGCGCAGCTCAATCAAAAGATCAAGGATTTGCGCCTGCACAGTCACATCAAGGGCTGTCGTCGGTTCATCGGCAATAATGATCTCGGGCTCCAGAGCCAGCGCCATGGCAATCATAATCCGCTGGCGTTGACCGCCGGAAAACTGGTGGGGGAAATCTTTGGCGCGTCGTGCGGCATCCGGGATTTTTACCCGTTCCAGCATATCAACGGCATGTGCCCAGGCGTCCTGACGATTAAACCCCCGATGCACTCGGAAACATTCAGCAATCTGCCAGCCGATACTAAACACCGGGTTGAGATGGGCCAGTGTATCCTGGAAAATAATCGCGATTTTTTCGCCCATCAGATCCCGCCGGTCCGACTCCGACAACTCGAGTAAGTTGACGCCATCCAGGCAAACCTCGCCGCTGCGTACAAAGCCCGGCGGGCTGTCCAGAATGCCCATAATAACGGAAGCACTCACACTTTTTCCGGAGCCGCTTTCACCCAGAATTGCCAGCGTTTCCCCACGATTCAAATCAAAGCTGATCCCCTTAACGGCATCGAACTCCCCCTCACTCGTATGAAAGGCCACGGCCAGATCCCGGACCTGTAAAACGGGCGGTGAAACGGTTGCTGCCCCCATCACGCTAAACCTCCAAACGCCAGCGCTGAACCGGGTCAAGGGCAATGCGAACCCATCCAGAGAGAAGGTTCAGCGAGAGTGCTGTCAGCATGATTAACAGGCCTGGGAAAAAGGCCAGTCCCCAGGCGACCTGCAAGTAATTCCGCCCCTGGGCAACCATCAGACCCCAGGTGATCTCCGGCGGCTGGATACCAATGCCCAGAAAACTCAGTGCCGATTCACCAAGCATGACAAAAGCAAAATCAAGGGTCGCAATGGTCGTCAGCGTGGGCAGGACCAGCGGCAGAATATGCCTGCCGATGAGACGTGTCTTGCTGGCCCCCATCACATAGGCTGCCGAGACAAACAGACGCTCACGGATCTCCAGAACTTCGGCCCGCGCCGTCCGCATGTAAATCGGCATACGTGTTATGCCCAAAACAAGCACCAGATTGAAAATACTTGGCTCGAACATATACAGAATGACAACAGCAATCAGCAAAGACGGAAAGCTCATGATGATGTCGGCCAAACGCATGATCAAATTGCCAACCCAGCCACCGGCATAACCGGATATCAGGCCCAGCACCCCCCCGGCAATCATCGAAAAAGCAACGGCGCTGGCGGCAATCGCCATGGTGTTCTGGCTGGCGACAATCAGCCGCGCTACCATGCTGCGGCCAAGCGAGTCGGCTCCCAGCATATACATCCAGCCGTGCTCAAAGGAAAACGGTGGGTAATTGCGCAACCGCAAATTCATTTTCGTTGCCACATCACCAAGCAAAGCAGGACCGATGACCGCCAGAATGATTATACTGAGCAGAAAAAGTGCCGATGCAAAGGCGAACTTGTCGTTCCACAACAAAGCCAGCAGACGCAAACCGCGGCTGGGCGAAGGGGGCAGGGCGGAAAGTGTTTTGGGTTCGCTGGCCATCTATTTATGCCGTATCCGGGGGTCGAGGATGGCATAGGAAATATCGACAAAAATATTGATGCAGAGAATGACCGCCGCTGTGACCAGAATGGACGCCTGCACAACAGCAAAATCACGATGAATAATCGAATCGATCATCAGTTTGCCAATTCCCGGCCAACCAAAAATCGTCTCGACGATAACGGCACCATTGGCGATGCCCGCAGCTTGGTCACCGGCAACGGTGATCACCGGCAGCATGGCGTTGCGCAGGGCATGGATAAAAATTACAGCGCGCTCTTTCACCCCCTTGGCGCGGGCCGTCTTCACATATGCGGAACTGAAGACCGTCAGCATGGAGCCGCGCACGACCTGGACCAGAAGACCGAAAGGGCGGATCAGCAGAACGCCAATCGGCATGATCCAGTATAGAAACCCGCCTGTACCCGACGTTGGCAACCACTGCAGAGTGACGGCAAAAAGAATGATGGCCGTGATGGCGACCCAAAAATCAGGCGCGCTGGCGCTCACCAGTGACGAAATGCTGGCAACCCGATCGAACGCGCCACCCGGTCGATAGGCCGCCAAGGCGCCAACGACAATGGAACCAAATAGAGCAAGCGCCATTGTGATGGCCGCCAAGGAAAGCGTAACGGGAATCGCCTCCAGGACGATATCAATGGCCGGCCGCTGCTGGCGAATGGAATCGCCAAGATCCCCCTGTGCCAGATCACCGATAAACCGCCCAAACTGGATGTATATGGGATCATCAAAGCCGTGTTTTTCCGTAAATTCCTGACGCGCTTCCAGGGTCGCATCAAGCGGCAGGTACAGATTGCCGGGATTACCGGTCATCCGCACCAGAAAGAACACCAAAATCAGCAATCCAGCGAGAGACAAGAAGCTATGGACCGCCCGTTTGGTTAGGTATTTTTGCATAAGATTCGTCGTTGCCTGAATTAAAACATATCCCCGGTCGGATAACCGACCGGGGATACTTTTACCCCAAAGGAGGGGACTATTTCTATTTGAACTTTACTTTTGAAATCTGCATTTCGCTGTTCGTAGAAATATCAGGTGTGAAGTCGAGACGCGGATTTACACGCGAAAAGCCGACCATGTGGAACATTTGCACATCGGGAACAATGTCCTGATGCAGACGACGGAAAACTTCTTCCCACAGTTTGCGGCGCTCGTCGCCGATGGCAGCGCTGGCGGCTGTGATACCGTCATCCACCTGTTTGTCGCAGGTCGTCGACTGCGGCCCTTCACAAGCATATTTGAAGAAGACGGAGAACACCGGATCACCGCTGTTGTTGTCATGCTGGCCTTGCTGCAAAACCGGGCCGCGGTCTTCCGCATAAGGACGGGTAAAGGTATCGACCCACTGGCTGACTTCAACCATTTGAAGTTTCACATTGAAACCGGCTTCGCTGAGCATGGCATGCAAGGCTTCCATGGCTTCCGTTGCGTTCGGATAAATACCGATCCGACCAAGCATCAGGATTTCCTTATCGACGGGAACGCCATCGGCTTTGGCTTCCGCCAAAAGGGCTTTGGCTTTCGCCACATCATAAGGAAAAGGTTTCAGCGAGTGATTGTGACCACTAATACTGGGGACAACAATTTGCGTCATCGGGATAACGCCTTCGCTAAAAATACTGCCGCGCAATGCATCGATATCCACGGCATAGTTCAGGGCCCTGCGTACCCGGATATCATCCAACGGGGCGCGTGACATATCGATCCGCAAACGCGAGGTTTCCGAATTGAAATAGCTGAAATCCATGGATGAATCCGTGGCGTCCTGAAGGGCAATATTCGGAGCAATATCGGCTTCACCGGTTTTCACCATGGCCGCACGAACGGCAGATTCTGTACGCCAGATATAGCGCGCACCATCAGCTTGAGGCTTTTCACCCCAATAACCAGCAAAACGATCAAGAACCACTTCCTGACCCGGTGTCCAGCGTACGAATTTATAAGGACCTGTGCCGATCGGGTTGCGCGTCCCTTTGGTTGGTTGCGTGTTCGGACTGGTGATCGCCATAGCGCCCATCAGTGTTGGCAGAATGGGCTGCGGCGTATCGGTTTTGACTTCAAGCGTTGTTGCGTTCAGGGCTTTCGGCATGACTTTGACGTTGCCGAACATTTTTAAACGAATCTCACAATCCTGGGTCGGGTTCAGCGTTCTGTTGATGGATGTCACCACATTGGCCGCATTGAAATCCGCACCGTCATGAAACTTCACACCTTCGCGCAGCGTGAACTGCCAGGTTAACTTGTCAATTTGTTTCCATGCCGTCGCCAGACGAGGCTGCAAGGCACCGTCTTTCGGGTCAATCTCGACCAGCGTTTCGGTGATGTTTTGCTTTACGATCCGTCCCACGTTGGAACGGCTTGATTCACACGGATCTATAATATCCGGCTCCTCGGACAAAACGACAGTAACCGTTTTGCCTGCGGCTACGGCGCCCGTAGCCATTAATAAGGCGACCGTGCCAGCGGCAATTGGCAGCCCCAAATTAGACATCGTCCATTTCATGATTTCTTCTCCCTGTTTAGTTTTAAAGTCCGGCAGCTATTGCTTTTTGCTTAAATGTCGATTGCCGTCCGTCGCGTCCTCGCGTTTGAGTCACATACGTGAGTCGTTTTTTACGGTCATTTTCGTCGACAGGCCACTGCGCCATTTGTTCCAATGAACGTAGTTGACGGGCAGATATCAGGTCCAGAGGATTGTACGAGACCGTGATACTATATTCGCATCACTACCGCTTCTAAAGGTATCAATCAGAAGGTTTTACACGCCAAAGGATATTTTCCTATTTGGTTATAAAATATAGATAGACTTTTATCTAAAACTTCCAGCGTCCGATCATAAACAGGGTCGATGTAAAAATGACACAAGCGCCAATTAGCGTCTCCACTGTAATCAGTTCGCCATAGAAAACATAAGCAAACAGGGCGACAATCGGTAACCGCAAGAATTCGATTTGAGTGATGTAGGAGGCTTCTGCCAAAGCCATCGCCCGGGTCACCAGCGCCATGGTCAGGGCGCCAGCGCCGCCCTGTAAGGCCAGCAGCGCCAGTTGTGGTAAGCTTGGTGTTGTCCAGAACAACAAGGCAGGCAGAATAGCCAAAGGGACCGTCAAAACCAGATTCCAGGCGACCAACGTATCCGTCGAATCATGGGCCGACATTTTTTTCAGCATTAAATGTATAACCGCCGTCAGAATAGCCCCGGCCAAAGCGAAAAGCAGCGCCACCGACAGGGTTCCGGTACCGGGATGCAAGATAACGAGGACGCCCGCAAAACCCAGTATCACGGCAAAAATCCGCCTCGACACGGGACGTTCACCAAGGAACGCCCACGCCCCAATGGTCACGAATATGGGAGAGGTGAAGGCGATGGTCGTTACATCGGAAAGGGATGCCGTGGCGATAGCCGTAAAAAAAGCGGCAAGCGCCAGCATTTTCAACCCGGCCCGCAACAGATGCGCCGGAAAAAGACGGGTTTTCAGAATGGTACGCCGCTTGAAAAGCCAGGGAGAGATAAAGAGCAGCCCAAACAGACTCCTAAAAAAAACAATGACAAACGAATGCAGGTCCTGAGCCAATAGCCTGACCATCATGGTATCGGCGGCGCTCAAGACAGATGCACCGACCATCAGTCCTGTTGCGATTAGAACAAGACGGTCATTTCCGGGTTTTGGTGAGGGTTCCTGTGCGTTCATCTGACGGCTGTAACCCGCTTATAGTGGTTTGAGGATTATCTATGATTGGAACAACGGTCCGGCGCTATCCATTCCGTAGTTGTGAAGGCTGCTGTTTGAAACTCAAAGTAGGGCGGCGCCATGGGGCAAGGCAAGATTGTTTTTGGGAAAGCATTCAATCAGCACTTGCCAAGCAAGCGTTTGTCGTTTTGATTGTGCGTCTGATTATTCTGCAATTGACACGCTGAACCCCTTTAGCCTGGATACCCCGCATATGACCAATTCCGCCCTTTCAGAGGCTGCACAAAATCTTGTAAATGCCCGCCGCACCCAGACCCCATGGGATGCCAGTAACGCCTCTCCGCTGCATAGCGTTGAGGAATCCTATGCCGTACAGGAAAGGGTCGCTGAGTTGCTGGAGGCCCGGATCGGCGGCTGGAAAACAGCGGCACCGGATGCGCAAAGCATTCCTGTTATCGCTCCTATTTATGCTGACTGTATTTTTCCAGGCGGATCCGCCATTCCGGCTTCGCAATTCTTCATGATCGGCATTGAAGGCGAGATCGCTTTTCGGATAAACAGGGACTTTCCGCTCCGCGACCACCCTTACGCATTAACAGACATTGAAGACGCCATTGCGGAAGTCCTTCCCGTTATAGAAGTGGTTGATACGCGTATGGCCAACGGATTGGAGGAAACCCGCCCGCTGTTTCTGGCTGACAATCAGGGGAACGGTGGCCTGGTGACGGGCCGCGCAATTTCAAACTGGCGGGACGTGGATATTTCACCCCAGCTGGCAACCGTGACGGTCAATGGCGTCGAGCAGTTTTCCGGCGTGACCCCAAACCCAGCAGGTGAACTGACGGATTTGCTGACCCGCGCCATCAATCTTGGCGCCACCCGCAAGCGACCGGTTCATAGCGGCGACATTATCATCACCGGGTCCTGTACGGGCGTTCTATTTGTTGAAGCGGACGCCGAAGTGGTTGTCGACTTCCCAAAAATCGGCTCGGTCAGAGCAACGTTTCCGGGATAACCGGGCGACCCTGTTGCGGTGGGCGGACCGGCGGTCCTATGACATCGTGACCAGCAACGCTGTTAGGGTGTTGCGCGTTTGCTCGGGTAGGGGGGTTGAACGGCGCGTCTGCTCATCCATCAGAACCAGAACACTCTCGCATTGGGCGGCACAACGTTCACCGGCAAAAATACCCTGGGTCAGACCGAACGACGACTTGCCCACCCGTGACACGCCCGTCCCGATAAGAACGTCGCCCGGCCAGTTCAACTCGTCGAGAAAATCAATCGTCAATTTTGCAATAACGAACTGGGTTCCAGCTTCCAAGAGGGGGTTGTCCGGATCATACAGAAATGCAACCCGGCCGCTTTCACACAAAGTCGCAAACACAGCATTATTGATATGGCCTTGCCGGTCCGTATCGCCAAAGCGCAGCTTTTCCAAAGTATGGACGGGATAGTTTTCAGGCGTTGGAAGTGTTTTTTTATCGTTCATTCTAACCGTCTTTTCATGTCATTCAGTCAGTCCTGAGCATAGCGTCCTGATGACGCAGAACCATACCTTTTTGCTGATCATTTCAAACCCGCAAGTAATTGTGGTTTTTTGTTGTTGCAAATGAGAAGCATTCTTATTATGGTCCCGACCCATCCGCGGTAACCCAGCCCTTTTCGCCAGGCAGCCAGCATTAATGTCTGTCGAACAGGAGTATGGAACGTGAAGACAAACCTATCAATAATGACGCTGGCGGCGACAGTCGCCGCATCATCGGCGCTTGCTCAAGAGGCCACCCCAACCGAAACCGTACTGGACCGGGTTGTGATCTCGGCTGGTAAGGAAAAAATCGCCATTAACACACCGCAATCGGTTTCCGTTGTCGATCAGGAAGATATTGACGCCGATCAACCGACAACGGTGGGCGATGTTTTGACAGACTTGCCGGGGGTCAAGGCCGTTGGTTCTGATCGTGTACTGGGTGAGAGTTTCAATATCCGCGGTATCGGGTCATTGGCCTCTTCCGATGAAAACCGGATGATTGTTCAAATTGATGGTGCAACAAAAACCTATGAGCAATACCGCATGGGCTCATTGTTCACAGATCCGGATATGTACAAACAGATTGAAGTTTTGCGGGGCCCCGCATCCTCAACATTGTATGGATCCGGCGCTTTGGCTGGTGTCATCAATCTGACAACCAAAGACGCCAGCGATTTTTTACGCGGAGATGATACCTTTGCCTTCCGTGAAAAGCTGGAATTCAACTCCAACCGCGGCGGCTTCCTGACGTCCTCAACTGTAGCCTCCGAACCGGTTAAAAACCTCGAGCTTCTTGGCTCCTTAATCTACCGTCGATCCGACCAGTTCAAGGATGGCAATGGAGACCTTGTATCCGGATCCGCCTTTGATGCTCCGTCGGGTTTGGTAAAAGCCAAGTACACCTTTGGTGAAAATGAAGACCATGAGGTCAAGGCGTCTTATCAACACTGGACAACAAAATCGACAGGCAAGGATTATTCTCAAACAGGTACCCAATCCGGATTCGGTACAATTGACCGCGAAGTTGTCGATCAAACTGCAGTACTCGGATATAAATACACACCGATCGATAACAAGCTGATCGATCTGGATGTAACCTTCAGCTACACGAACTCTGAGGTTGATCAATCCAACTCCTCCAGGACAAGCAGCAGCAGCCAGATTTATGACCCCATTACCTATGCTTACGAAAACTGGCAGCTTCGCGCTCAAAACACTATGGAAACGGCCGGTGATGCGTATAAGAACTATTTTATTACTGGTGTTGAGACATTCTTCCAAACCCGGACCGCAGACAAAACACCCGGAAATACATCAAGTACAGGTGTAACCAGTCATCCAGGTGGTGAAAGTTTGCGGACAGGTCTCTATGTCCAGAACGAATGGGTCTATCGTGATAAACTGACGATTATTCCGGGCATACGGGTGGACTATCAAACACTTAAACCTGGCTCGGCAGTGACTGTTAGCAAGGAAGAGGTTTCGGCAACAGGCATATCCCCAAAATTGGCAGCCCATTACAAGCTGACAAATAACTGGGGTGTCTTTGGCTCCCTATCCTATACGGAACGGCTACCGGTTATTGATGAAATTTATGACAACAACAGTTCCAACCTGAACCTCGACTCGGAAAGTTCCATCAACTACGAAGGTGGATTGTCCTTCTCCGCAAAAGATGTCCTGCAAACACAAGACGCGATATCCGCTAAGGGTACCGTCTTTGTTAATGAAGTCGATAACCTTATTGAGCGTATCTCTACATCAAGCACATTCTATAACGCTGGAGAATCGACAATTAAAGGCATCGAACTAGAAGGCTCTTACAACTCCAAACATCTGTTCAGCCGGGCTGCATACTCCATAATCCGGGGAGAAGATAAAGGCACGGGTGCTGCACTCAACTCCATTCCGGCTGATGAACTGGCCCTGACAATTGGTGGACGCTTGCCGGAAAACCATCTGGAATTCGGCTGGCGCGGCGTATTTGCCAAGGAACAGGTCCTTGTCGACTCCACCAATAATTCAGGCACCAACACACGGTCCGGAGGCTATGTGGTTCATGACCTTTTCGCCTCCTGGAAGCCTGAGGAAGGCGCTGTCGGCGGAACCGAGTTCCGGTTCGGAATCAGCAACCTGTTTGATCGTCGCTACCAAGAGCATCTGGCGGGCGATGTCGCCAAAGGTCGGTCCGTCAAGCTGACCCTTGCACGACAGTTTTAAGCCTACATGAACATCAATCAAACAAGGGAGACCTATTGATGAAAATATTTGCACAAACCTTTCTGGTGGGAGCCATGGTCCTATTTGGAAGCTTTCGTGCAGATGCCGCCCCGCAGAGACTTGTCTCTGCGGGCGGTGATCTGACGGAGATCGTCTATGCTTTGGGCGCAGCCGACAGTCTTGTCGGCGTCGACAGCACCTCGAACTATCCAGCAACGACAAAAGATATCGCGCAAATCGGATACGTCCGCCGGGTATCGCCGGAAGGCGTTTTGTCGCTGAAACCGGATATGGTGCTGGGAGCTTATGATATGGGTCCGCCAGCCGCCATTGAACAATTACGCGCTGCCGGTGTGCAGGTTGAATTGGCCCCAGAGGGAAATTCAGCCGAAGGGGTCCCGGATAAAATCCGCTTTGTTGGAAAACTCCTTGATCGCACCAATCAGGCTGAAAAGCTGGCCAACCAAATTGAAGCTGATCTCAATCGGGAAGCCGAAAAAGTCGCTCAACTGAAATCGAAACCCCGGGTGATTTTTGTTCTTGCCATGGGGACAGGGGGCCCAATGGTTGGCGGCAACGGAAGTTCGGCTGAAAGCATTATCACGCTTGCCGGTGGCATTAACGCGGCAAGCGGTTTTGAGGGATACAAACCGATGTCCCGTGAAGCGATTTTAAGTGCCCAGCCCGACGTTCTTTTGATGATGAACAGCTCCATAGAACGCTTTGGTGGCATTGAAAAAATTCTCTCCATGCCGGAATTCTCGCTCACGCCAGCCGGTCTCAATAAACGTTATGTCGAGATGGACGGCATGTTGCTTCTCGGTTTTGGCCCGCGCACGCCGGCTGCCGTGGCTCAGTTAAGCCGCGCATTGCATCCGTAGTTCACAGATGGCTATGGCACGGCGCCTGGTCGCCTTTAATATCTTCAGTGGTGGCCGGACCGTAACCAGCCGGACGTTGTTCATCATCATGGGCCTTGTTGTCTTGAGCGCGGGGCTGGCTGAACTGGTTATCGGTCCGGTCCCACTCTCGCTCACGGAAGTCTGGTCGGCACTAACCGGCTCAGGGGATGCGGCCTCAACGGCCATCGTCGCGCAAATCCGTGCGCCGCGCCTTTTACTTGCCGCCGCCGTTGGTACCGGTTTGGCGCTTTCTGGCTGCGCCTTGCAGGGAGTGCTTAGAAATCCCCTGGCGGATCCGGGTCTGATCGGTGTCACCGGCGGCGCGTCGGTTGGGGCGGTGGTTGCCATTGTGCTGGGCGGAACCCTTGTCACAGAGCTTCCGCATTTCCTGCGGCCCTATCTTCTGCCTGTCGCCGCTTTCATCGGTGCGGCACTCATTACAAGCTTTGTCTTCGGGGTTTCACGCCGCTCCGGCACCACTTCCGTTGCAACGCTGATCCTCGCCGGTGTTGCTGTAAATGCCATTGCCGCAGCGATCATCGGTGCCATGGTTTATATAAGTGACGACAGGCAACTCCGCGATTTGACTTTCTGGACCATGGGCTCGCTGGGGGGCGCCAACTGGACACTGACATTTGTGACCCTGACTATCGTTGCTTTTGCCGCGTATTTATTAAGTCAAATGGGCCGCGATCTGGATCAGTTCCAACTGGGCGAGCGGGCCGCATTTCATGCCGGGCTGGACGTTGAAAAGGCCAAACGCAAAGCCGCCTTTCTGACCGCGGTTGCCGTCGGTGGAGCAACCGCCGCTGCCGGCCCCATTGGGTTTATCGGCCTTGTCGCCCCACATATGGCGCGTCTGATTATGGGGCCCGCTCACAAACTTGTCCTGCCGGCGTCGGCACTGCTGGGAACTGCGCTTATCCTGTGTGCCGATTTGGTTGTCCGCAATATCGTTCCACCGGCAGAACCGCCCATTGGCCTAGCAACCAGTCTTATTGGCGGGCCTTTTTTCCTTTGGCTCCTGCTGACCCGAATGAAAGTCTAGCCCGCATGCTTGAAGCTCAAAACCTGACCATTCAGTTTGGCCGGAACGTCATTGCCGTGAAGGATGCGGACCTCCAGATCAAGGGCGGTGAAGTCGTGACCATTTGCGGACCCAACGGGGCCGGGAAATCGACCCTGCTGGCAGCCCTTGCGGGCGATATCACCCCGAGCCAAGGAGAGGCCTGTCTTGACGGAGCGCCCCTCGGGTCATTTGGTCCCGCAGAGCTGGCCCGCAAGCGGGCGGTCCTTGAACAATCGCCCTCTCTGACTGCGGCTTTTTCAGTCGACCAACTGGCCGGGCTGTCCATTGGCATTGAGATTCCACCACAAGAAACCGAACAGATCATCCGGCGCTCACTCATGGATGTGGGGCTGAGCGAGCGGGCGGCGGACTCTGTGCAGTTGCTGTCAGGCGGGCAACGACATCGCGCGCATCTGGCCCGCATTCTTGGGCAACTGGCCGCAGCCGGTGAACAGCAGGGCACTTATTTGCTAATGGATGAACCAACTGCCAGCCTTGACCTGGTGCATCAGATTTCGGTCATGAAAGTGGCCCGCCGGGCTGCTTCACGCGGTGTTGGCGTTTTGGTGGTTCTGCATGACCTCAATCTGGCAGCGGCGTTTTCGGATCGTATTGTTCTCATGCGCCAAGGCCAGGTCATTGCCGACGGCAGCCCATCGGAAACCCTCACCGCAGAGCGTTTGACTGATATTTACGAAGCTGAAATTCTTGTTGATCACAGCCCACCAAATCCTCTCAGAATCACACCTGTCTTTAGCTAAATATCTCATGGAGAATGAAATGGATACTGCGCGCTGTATTCCCGTATTAGCCTCAATGGACATTCAAGAAACGCTTGTCTTCTACACTCAAAAACTGGGTTTCAGCGTTATTTATGAAGACACAAATTATCTGATCGTCCGTCAGGATGAAATGGAACTCCACTTCTGGCTGACTGATGACCGGCAATTCCCGGAAAACACATCCTGCTATATTCGGGGCGGTCAGATTGAAGACCTGTATCGCACTTATCTGGCTGCAAATGTGCCGGGTCTTAGCCCTTTCAAAGTCCGACCCTGGAACATGAAGGAATTCTACGTTCATGACCCACACGGCAATTTGCTTCGCTTTGGCATGGCCCCGGAAGAGGCTTCAACAAAACGGCAGGAGGGACCATAAAGGTCGCAACGGGTTGATTTCAGTTGCAAATTTCCTGTCTGCATGAAACAAATCGAGACCATCCCGCACAAAACATTTCAGACCATGCGACAGCCAAAAATTCTAACCACTCTCAAAACCTACAGTTGGGCGCTTTTTACAGCCGACCTTGTCGCTGGCGTGACCGTCGCCATGGTCGCCTTACCCCTGAGCCTAGCCATTGCCATTGCTTCCGGGGCCAACCCGGCCCAAGGACTTGTCACCGCCATCATTGGCGGTTTTTTTATATCTTTGCTTGGTGGCAGTCGGGTCCAGATTGGGGGCCCGACCGGGGCTTTCATCGTTGTTGTGTTCAACGTCATCGCCGCGCATGGATATGATGGCCTGATCATCGCAACGTTGATGGCCGGTCTGATTTTGATCATCGCCGGGTACTTGCGCATCGGCAGCCTCATTTCCTTTGTACCGGAGGCCGTGGTCAACGGATTTACCATCGGCATCGCCATCATTATCGCGACCAGCCAGTTAAAAGATCTTTTAGGGCTGACCCTCGCTCAGGTCCCGGCGGATTTTCTGGAAAAGATACCGGCGCTGTGGGGTGCCCGCGAGACCCTGAGCCCGAACGCATTGGTCATTGCCGGGGTGACTCTGATTTTGATCATCGGCCTGCGCCGTCAGTACCCGAAATTTCCAGGCCTGATCGTTGCGGTGGCGATGGGTTCGGGTCTTGTTGCCTACACCGGCTTTTCCGTTGATACCATCGCTTCGCGGTTTGGCGCTTTACCTGACCAATTACCATGGCCGGCGCTTCCCGTTTTCAGTCTTGCGAAAATCATAGAACTGGTTCCGTCGGCGATTACCATCGCCTTTCTGGCCGGCATCGAGTCGCTGCTCTCGGCCATGGTTGCCGATCGCATTATCGCAGGCAATCACCGGCCGAACGCCGAAGTCATGGCGCAGGGTTTCGCCAATGTCGCCTCATCGCTGTTTGGCGGGATGCCGGTTACCGGTGCGATCGCCCGCACCGCCACCAATATCCGGGCCGGGGGAAAAACGCCGGTTGCCGGAATTATCCATGCGCTTGTTATACTTGCTGCCATGATGCTGGCGGCGCCGCTGGTCGGTTATCTGGCCATGCCGGCGCTTTCGGCGCTGCTTATTCTGACCGCCTGGAACATGAGCGAACCACACAAATGGCGGTCTTATCTTGCCGCCCCACTGGCCGACAGTTTACTGCTTATCCTGACGCTGGTCCTGACCGTGCTGGTCGACCTGACCGTCGCCATCGGGGTTGGCGTTTTTATTGGACTGGCCATGCGGCTGCGCAGCCGCAAGTCGACGCCTGAAGAATGGACGATGCCAAAGCGTTAACGGTGCGTACGCTGTTGGCACTCTTGCGGAGACAGGCAGGACTGGGTTTGGCTCTTTGCACCTCACCCAATCCCGCCACCCCCTCGCGGATCAGCTTGCCGCTTGCGCCGGCTTCGCCAGACTTTCCGCCAGCGCCTGCCATTGCTTCAATTCTTCCTGACCTTCCGTGCGCTTACCAAACATCCAGGCAATCTGGTTGCCATCCTTATCGAAGGTTTCCAGAGACGTAATAAAGCCATCCTTGCTTGCCTTCTTGACGACCCAGGTCGAATCAATGCCTTCCGCCAAAAGGTGCAGGTTGAAGTCCGGGTCGAGCACGTTAAACCACTCGCCAACCTGTTTCAGGTTTTCAACTGGCCCTGTATGAATCTGGATCATCCCCGGGTTATTGACAAAAATCATAACCGGCAGCTTTTGTTCAGCAGCGCCTTCCAGAGCGCGGCGAAACCCGTCGTTATCGATGCGCTCGGCAAACTCCGGACCGGCCAGACGGAACGCCTGAACGCGTCCGACTTTGAAGCGACGCAAAATGCCCATAAACTGATGCACATCGCGCATGGAGCGCCATTTATCCCGAATGGCTTCCACGTTGATGGTCTCGTCCGGTGCATCGGGGACCGGCGGTTCAGGAGCCACCACAGATTGCCCGACACTCTGGTCCTCTGCCGTATGGCCGCTGACAAGCGCCTCCCAGGCATCGGCATCCGTCTCGTCCAGTTTGTGGATCTTATGTACAGCAACGCCCGAGGGATCAAAAATCTGAAGACTCTTGCGCTCCCCATGGGGGCTGGAATCCGTGACCGCAAAAGCAAATCCCCAATGTGCAAAATTCAGACGCAAATCGATATCCGGGTTGAGGACAATACCACCCGTTTCGGAAACCCGCACATTGTCGAATACGCCCTTGCGTTCATGCACCACCCAGTCGTTGCGGGTCAGACACATGACTTTCCCTACGCCAGGCATGGCATTGATCAAATCTTCCCAACGGTTATCAAGACGGACCACGCCGTCGCCACAACGCGCCGCCAACAGTTCGCCTTCGCTAACGCCAAGACGCTTGGCCGCGTCACGGGCAAAAACCCGGGGCTCTTCCTCGCGCAGGGTTTTGTATTTGACGAGCAGGTCGGCGTTGAACTGCTCGGTGCTTTGGAGTTGCTGTGTCATGGAATCCATGTCCTTCTGTCCTTTGTGTTAAATGTTGGCGGGAAGGAAGCAAATGCCAGACGGTCGTCTTCCATCACCGGGTTTACCTTTTCAAATCGGTTACCTGGCTGGCTGACTGCGAAAATGCAGGGGCTGGCTGGGGAAGTGTTGTTCAGGCCCGAGCGGGTCGGGCGTCGTTTGGCCGCAAGGCCGGTCGAGTTATCGTCTTTTATTTCGTCATAATCAGTTTGCCCTTGCTGGTGCGGCGCAGGCGGTAAATTTCTCCTTCGTGCTGAATTTGTATTTCAGCACGACCATTCAGCAGTTCTTCACTTGAAATGGCTTCAGGCCCCTCTTTCAGGGGCGGTGTGTTATGTCTGTCATCCATATCGATAGTCCTTTTCTTCTGGTTATCTTCTTGCTCAAAATCGGTTGCAGGCATTTGGTACTACCTCAGTATAAATTGAAACGGGATGACCAGTTCAAGCTGGCTGGTTTGCAAATCTTCCGGAAACGGCGGCAGCGGTTGGGCGCGGCTCAGCATGGCTTCAATTTCCCGATCCAGAATTTTATAACCCGAGCTTTGCCGGATGCTGTGGCGCAATACAGATCCGGCCCGGTCCATAACAAAGTATAAATAGGTTGTGCCTTCCATATGCCGCTTTTTCGCGCGCCGGGGGTATTCCTTGTAGCGCTCCAGCCAGGCAATCAAACGGCTGTAATATTCAGGCGATGCGCCCTGTTTGCCGCTCGCGCCTGAATGGGCCAGCTGATCGTCTGCACCAGCCTCCGTTCCGGCACCGGAATCTCCGCCAGCCCCGGCGTCCGAAGCAGCGGACGCCTCATCGGGCCGCTCTTTATGGAGTTCTGCGTCATCAGGTCGCGTCGGCATTTGTTTTTGCGGTTCGGCTGCAGCAACCATAGCCGGCGCTTCGGAGACCAGCTTTGGCTGCCGGGACGGCTCCGAAACCTCAGCCGTTTTCACAGGCGGCGTTGGTTTGCGCAAAGGCAGGGGGCGGCGGACATCCGGGGCGGGCTGCTTTTCAACAACCAATGTTTCCTTAGGTAGGGCAATGTCAGCATCCTCAACGGGCGGCAGCGCATCCGTCAGGCGCAGGGCGGCGACTTCCGGCTCGGCAACCGGCTGCGGGCGATCAATCTCTTCCGGTGCTTCCGGCGGTACAACCGTTTCAACAACTTCAACAGTTTCATGCGATGGCATTTCAACCACCTCAGGTGTCGGTGCCTCAACCTCAGGGACGTCTTCCACGCGCTCAATCACCTCCGTTGTAACCGGCATGGGCGGCTCGCTGGTTTCGACCGGCAGTGTTGGCTCGGGCTCCGGCACAGGTGGCGGCGCCGCTTTCACGGATTCCCGGGCGCTCACGGTTCCCGCAGCAGCCGACATGCTGCCTAGCGAGAACTCGATCCCCTTAACACCCATTTCCGCATTGCCATCGGGCTGCTTCTGCCAGGTCAGGCCCGCAGCAATGGCCGCATGCGTAAACAGAGCAAACCCCAATGCGCAGAGCCAGTGTCGCCATCGCATATCCATCAGGGTTTCTCCGCAACCGTTAGAAGGCGGACCTGTTCGACCCCCTGTTTGCGCAAGGTCTCCATAATTGTAATCATCTGCGAAGCCTCGGCCCGGCCATCCGCCTTCAGCCAGACACGTCGGCCCGGTTGATCCAGCAGTTGGCGGGACAGGGCTGGCTCGAATTGCGCCACATCAATGACCTCGCCATCCAGAGCCAATTCGCCGTTCGGGCCAATCTGAACCGTCAGGCCATCCACATCTGCAGCCGCTTTGGTTGCCGAGTCCGGTGGCACGATGGGAAACGGGTCACCAGCGGAAATCCGCCCGACAATCATGAAAAAAATCAACAACAGAAAAACGATATTGATCAGCGGCAGAACGCCGTCATCCGTGTTCTTGCGGCTTTTGCGCGGTGCAATACGGGCAATCATGGCTCAACCGCCTGTATCAGGTGGACGCCGTCAATCTGGGCCAGGGTCAGGTCATCCAGGATTTTGACGACCGCCTGAACGGCAACACCCGGCGCCGGGCGGAGGACCACCGGTCGGGTGAACGCACTTTGTCTTTCTTTCAGAATTCGGGCGGCGAGTGCGGCTCCATTAAGCATGTCTCCGCCAATCCAGGCCCCGTCATCATGCAGCTCAATGACGATCGGCGGCGCGGCTTTAGTCATCGGCGCACCGATTTTCGGCGGCGTTAACTGCACGGTGCGTAAATCCATAAAGGATGTGGTCAGCATGAAAAACACCAGCAGAATAAAGACCACGTCGATGAGTGGTGTTAAACTGATGATCTGGCGGCCCGTTTTTGGCCTCCCCAAACATGCCCCGCCGCCGGTCAAATCAGGAGTGGACATGGTGACGTCCTTGCACGTCCGATTGATCCATCATCAGGTCCTGTGTGAACACCTGAGTGACGATATTGTCCATTTCGTGGCCGGTGCGCTCAATGGTCCGGTCCAGCCAACTCAAGGCGGCAACCGTGGGAATGGCCACCGCCAGCCCGACCGCCGTGGTCATCAAGGCTTCCCAGATACCACCCGAGAGAATGGACGGATCGATCTGGCTGCCGCTGCCTTCCAGTTGTTGAAACGCCTCGATCATGCCCAGAACTGTACCCAAAAGCCCGAGCAGGGGAGCCAGCGTGGCGATCACTTCCAGAGGTTTCAGATAGGAACGGAGCCGCTCCAGAAGATCGCGGGCATAACGCACGATTTCCTCGCGGATACGGGCCTCGTCGAAATCCGGACGTTGCCGGCCACGTAAGGCATAGGCCAGAACCTTGGCCACCGGGTTTGACGACTTTTCCGCGAGGCTCAAGGCATGGCGCATATCATTGGCCCGATAGAGCGCGAGGGCTTGTCGTGCTGTCCGGAGATCGCCGATGCGGACTTTCCAGAATTGCCATAGCTTGGCGACGATAATCGCCAGGGCAAAAATCGATGACAGAACAAGAACCCCAACAATCGGCCCACCCATGGCGAGCAGGTTAAAAACATTGTCGGCAAGGCCCTGGAGAGTTTGTATAAGATTGCCCGAAACCGAGTCCAAATTGATCATCCCTGTTCCATCATGGTCAAGAAAACGCCGGATAATGCCCCTTCGGGCAAATCAAACACCATTACTGCAATTGATAATTATTATCATTTGCAGTTTATAGAATATTCTCATGGCAAGCGCAAGCGAACCGATCGGGTAATGAACCGCCCTTATTGAGCGACGTGTCGACGTTAAAAAGCGGTATAGGCGCTTAAGCCGGTATCTCTTATTTGGTTTTCAAAGGGGGGGTTTGGAGCTCAGGTTTTGCCGGTGCCGGGGCAGGGCGCTTGGCAGCAAACAACTGCAAAACGCGGGCTGTGGTTTGTGGCGTCAGTGAACGCCAGAGAAACACGGATCAGGCCTCGGAAAACGCCGGTTCGCCAAAAAATGCCGCGGAACTCGCATCGTCACCGTTTAACCGTTGTGCCACTTGCGGCACGCATTTGCCGCATTTCGGCGCGCATCCATGATAGGCATAAACCTCAGGCCAGGTTTCCGCGCCATCCTTGCAGGCGGCGTCAATCTGTCTATCGGTCAGGCCATTGCAGTTACAGATATACATGGGTTCAGGCTCACTCGATCCGGCTAATGTGTTACGCGACTGAGAACCATTATCAGTTAAAACCCGCCACTTTGTCAATGCAAATGCGACCTATTATCAATGCGACTAATACTCACTACCAATAACCAATAAAATCAATGACTTAGTAGATTTTTTTGATGCATAAAAAATAAATCTGTGTATACTGACGTCCTCATCTGGTTGGTGCTGGATGTCTTTATTTTATACGACAGTTAGGAGATTTATGATGAAAGGCGATGCCGCCGTTATCGAACAGCTCAATCTGATTTTGAAAAACGAGCTGACCGCAATCAACCAGTATTTTCTGCACGCCCGCATGCTCAAGGACTGGGGTTTTTTGCGTCTGGCCCATAAGGTCTACGAAGAATCCATTGGCGAAATGAAACATGCCGACCTTTTGGTCGAGCGTATCCTCATGCTCAACGGCCTGCCCAACCTGCAGGATTTGGGCAAGCTGGGGATCGGTGAAAACGTCCCAGAGATGTTTGTTAGCGATCTTTCCGTTGAAGAGATGAACCAGGGCCACCTGAAAACCGCCATCGGTATCTGCGAATCGAAACGCGACTACATCTCGCGCGAGATTTTTGAGAAAATCCTCGATGATACGGAAGAACACATCGACTGGCTGGAAACCCAGCAGGGCCTGATCAAAGACACCGGCCTGCAGAACTACCTGCAGGAACAGATGTTTGAGTGCGGCGAAAGCAGCTAAGCCCCAGACTTAAACGATAAGCTAATTCGAGACCAACGGCGGAGCAGGGTGCCTGTTCCGCTGTTTGTGCTCATAACGTTTGCTAATGAACTAATACGGGTGTTTCTCCATCCATCCACGGGCTAGTGCTTCGGCGGATTCAATCTGGGCCGGAGACATTCTCTCTCTAACTTCCTTTAACATCCATCCTGATTGTGGATGCCCCTGTATATTGGCAATTTGAAGCCACATATGGGCATAAACATCATCCTTGGATACTCCCTCGCCACGGGCGTACATAAGACCAAGCAAAAATTCGGATTCTTTATTCCTTTGGTCGGCGGCTCGTATCGCCCATTCAAAGGCTGCATAATGGTTTTGGTCGGCCCCCTTGCCATAAAAGTAGGTCATCGCGAGCAAGTTCTGGGCATCCGGCTGATCCCTCTTTGCCGCGAGGGTCAACCATTTGAGCGCCGCTTGATCATTTTGCGGCACCCCCTGAGCGTTTTGGTACATAGTCCCCAGATATGCCTGAGCTCCTGCATCCCCTTGTTCGGCAAGCGGGTACCAGTATTTCAGAGCCGTGGCAAAGTCGTGACGGTTATAAGCATCCAAACCGCGATCATAATTGGATGCCGTCTCAGGCGAACCGATTTCAGATATCGACGCAGAAATATTCGGTAAATATTTTAAAAACATACCTCCAGAAAGAACAAACGCAATCATGGTCAATCTAAATGCATTGGGTTTTATCCCTTTGACCACACGCGCATACTGGTCAGGGCAGTTTGCACGCAACTCGTCCATTTGCTTCCGCTGCTTTTTGGCCAGATGAGCGAGGTATTCCTCTTTGGAAAATTGTCCGTTATCGCTCATTCGCACATCTTTTTGGTCGTTCTGTTCTTTTAATATCGTTCAGATACTTATTCACACGTGGTCGCAAAGTCAAATATAGACCCTGGTTCACACAAGAGAGGCGCTTCGTCCCTTGACTCCCTCACGTCCTCCCTCTAAACAGAATTCGGAATTCTGAATTCACAAATGTTTGGACCCGATGGAGGGAAGCCATGCGCCCCGTAGCGGTAAAACCCGATTTGACCATGCAGACCCACGACGCCATTCGTGCCGCCATTATTTCCGGCGAGCTGTCGCCCTGTGCACCCTTGGCCCAGGAAGAACTGGCGGCCCAGTTGGGCGTCAGCCGGCAGCCGGTGAGCCATGCGCTGATATTGCTGAAACGTGAAGGGCTGGTGGTTGATCGCGGCCGCAAGGGCCAGATGGTCGCACCCATTGATGCCGATAAATTACTGGCGCAGTTTCAGGTGCGCGGCGCCATGGACGGCCTGGCGGCCCGGCTCGCCGCAGGACAGGGCCCGGTCAACCTGGACGCCTGCAAAAAGCAGTTCGAAAGTCTCCTCAAGGCGGGCGAGACGGCCATTGCGGCGGGAGATCTGGAACAACTGGTCAATGCCGATATCGCCTTTCACCAGGCCATCCACGATTTGTCGTGTAATCCGGAGATTGCCGAGATGACCAAAGGCTCGTGGTTTCACATGGCGCGCTCCATGCGGGTGGTTTTGTCAATCAATTCAGCCCGACTGCGCAGCTGGGCCGATCATAAAGCCATCGCCGAGGCGATCCTGTCAGGCAACAGCGATGCTGCGCAGGCATTGGCGACGGAACATGCAGAACATGCGGGCCGCTCCACCTATGCGCGCCTGACCGAAGAAACCAAAAGCGCTTAAAATCCATATTTTTTAAAAGAAACGTAATTTCCAGACACGGAGGACATGACATGAAATTAACGGATGAAGAGGTAAAGCGGTTTGACGAGGAAGGGTATCTGTTCTTTCCGGGCAAGTTTTCACCCGAAGAAGCGGCCCTGTTGAAGCAGGAAGCTGAAACCGTTTATGCCACGGATCGTAAGGAAGTCTGGCGCGAAAGCTCCGGCGTCGCCCGCACGGCCTTTGCGGCACATACCTACAACGAAGGCTTTCGCCGCCTCGGCGCGCATCCGCGCCTGATCGAGCCGGTCGAGCAGATTCTCGACGGCAAACTCTATATGCATCAATACAAGGTCAACGCCAAAGCCGCCTTCGATGGCGAGGTCTGGCAGTGGCATCAGGATTACGGCACCTGGAAGCGCGACGACGAAATGCCCGAGCCCCGCGCCATGAACATTGCGGTTTTTCTCGATGATGTGACCGCCGCCAACGGTCCGCTGCTGTTCATTCCGGGCAGTCATAAGGTGGGCGTTGTCGATGCCGGGCATGATCTGGAAACCACGTCTTATCCCTTGTGGACGCTGGACCGTGACAAGGTTTCAGAATTGGCCGAGCGCGGCGGATGCGTGGCACCTACAGGCCCGGCTGGCAGTATGCTGATGTTCTCGTCTTTGCTGGTCCATGCCAGCCCGGCCAACATCTCGCCCTTTGGCCGCACCATCGTTTATCTCTCACTTTGTGAAGTGAGTAACCATATCCGGGCCTTCAACCGCGAAGAGTGGATCGCGCATCGCGATTTCACACCGATTGAAGCCCTCGACGACGATTGTCTTAACCAACTTATTGCTGAACGTCAGCAAGCTGCGGAGTAAATTTTTAAATGTATATCTATCAAGAACTGGCCGCCCGTGCCGCCGAGAACAATCCGGTTCGTGTCGGCCTGATCGGAGCGGGCAAGTTCGGTTCCATGTTCCTCTCTCAAGTGCCAACCACCCCCGGCCTTGAAGTCGCCGTCATTGCTGACCTCAACCCGGAACAGGCGAAAGCGACGTGTCGCAACGTTGGCTGGCCGGATGACCTGATTGCCAAAACCAAATTTGTCGATGATGCCATGCGCATGATGCAGGCGGGCGGCGTCGATGTTGTGGTTGAAGCCACCGGCAACCCGGTCGTTGGCCTGGTCCATGCCCGCGAAGCCATCCGCAACGGCATTCACATTGTTATGGTCAACGTTGAAGCCGACGTTCTGGCTGGCCCCTTGCTGGCCGAAGAAGCCAAGCGGGCAGGGGTTGTCTATTCCATGGCCTATGGCGATCAACCGGCCCTGACCTGTGAGCTGGTCGAATGGGCCCGCGCCACCGGGTTTGACGTGATCGCTGCGGGCAAAGGCACCAAATATATGCCTGCCTATCATACCTCGACGCCCGACACGGTTTGGGATTATTACGGCCTGACCGCCGAGCAGGCGGCGGCGGCTGGTATGAACAGCCAGATGTTCAACAGCTTTCTCGACGGTACCAAGTCGGCGCTTGAGATGGCGGCCATTGCCAACGGCACCGGCCTGACACCACCGCCCGACGGCCTCCAGTTCCCGGCCGCTGGCATGGATGATCTGGCCCATATCCTGCGCCCGGAATCCGAAGGTGGCCAGCTCCATCACAAAGGCCAGGTTGAGGTCGTGACCTCGATCGAGCGTGATGGCCGCCCGGTCTTCAAGGACCTGCGCTGGGGCGTTTATGTGGTGATTGAAGCGCCCAATGATTATGCCGCAGCCTGCTTCCGCCAGTATGGCATGAACACCGATGCCTCCGGCCGCTATTCGGCCATGTTCAAGCCGTTCCACCTGATCGGCCTTGAGCTCAACATCTCCATCCTGTCGGCAGCGCTTCTCAACAAACCGACCGGCGCCACCGACGGCTTTAGGGGTGACGTTGTCGCCACCGCCAAGCGCGACCTGAAAGCCGGAGAGATGCTCGATGGCGAAGGCGGCTTTACGGTCTGGGGCAAGTTGTATCCCGCCGAAACCTCACTGCGTCTCGGCGGCCTGCCTATTGGCCTCGCCCATCATGTGAAGCTGAAAGCCGATATCCCGGCCAACACCCCGGTCCGCTGGCAAGACGTGGAAGTCGATGCAACCCTCGACGCCGTCAAAATCCGCCAGGACATGGAAGCCCTGTGCCGGCTGCCGAAAGCGGCTGAGTAAGTCTCTCTTGATCTAAAACTCCTCTGGGGTCCTGTCAGTTATGAGACGGGGCCTCAGAGGGGAGAAGGTGATATCGAATCTTTTAACTCCAATGTTTAGTTTTGATAAGCTTTGCGATGTAGCTCGGCACAGCGCAAAAGCTCCTTTTTCGCGGAATTATCTAATTCAGAGAAAATAGCCATTATTTGAGTGCATAGATTATCAGCTTGAGGGTTGGAATTAGTAAACTCCGTACCTGTGGCCGATTCCGGTTTTTCAATTGTTCTGCTAGACGGAAACTGTGTCTCAGGGGATTTCATAAAGCGTGTTAGCGTAGACGGAGATATTCCTGCCTTTTCAGCCCAGTTTAGAGGCTTCCCCCCTTTCGCAGCCAAAACAGTATCTATCCAAGCTAATATTTTTTGTCTTTTATCCATTTATTGATAAGTGCTCAATCTTTATAGGCTTCAAGCAGAAGGCGGATACGGCGCAAAATCTCTTGCTTCCCATCGGGGGGTAATTGGTTAAAGCCATGTAACATTTCTAAAGTTCCGAGGTCATTTTCTTCTTCCCCAGATATTAACCATACAACCGACACACCTCCTAGGTATTCTGCTAATTTTTCAATTCGTTTTGTGCGTGGTCTGGTTTCATCACTCTCCCACAAGGAAACAGCATTACGGCTAATACCGAAACGGTGAGCGATTTCCTTCTGCGTCTTGCCAGCATCTTCCCGAGCTTTTCGAATTCTAGCACCCATTGTCATGTAAATATCCTGATCAGACTGGCTTATATTTATAAACCACAAGAAAGCTTATGACGATTCAGTAAAAACATAAAACGGCTAAATCTCACTTAACCGTTTTTGCGTTAGGCCTGTGGTGCCTCCAAAATAAATACAATCTAATTTTACATTACACTTTTCAGAGATGGTTATCCCTGTTGATATCGGGGGGGCTGCTTTTTAATTTTTTCGTACTGATTGTAGGTGTTGTTTGCGAGTTCCAAATATGCAGCAAATTCTGTTTGGTTTAAGCCTTGGGCTTTCCTTATTGCATTCAACCGAGCCGATATCCCCTCCCAACTTTTGTCTATCAGAATTTCCATACTAATAGCCCCATTCAAGCCTATTATATGGAAAAACGCCCCCCAACCCCTAAACATGATTGCTCGGCGTTCCCGCCTGGAAATTCTCGATATGGCTAACCACCTGATCCCACAGCGTCTGCATGGCCTCGTCGCTGGCCCAGGCGGTGTGCGGGGTGACGATGACGTTGGGGCGGTCGAGAACGGATAGCAGCGGGTTGTCGGGGCTTGGCGGTTCCTTGGTCAGGCAATCGAAACCGGCTCCGGCTATCTGGCCCTTATCTAAGGCCTGAACCAGATCGGCCTCATTGACCAGGCCGCCGCGCGCGCAATTGATAAGCAGCGGGCAGCGCTTCATCTTGGCGAACTCCGGCGCCGCGATCAGGTCTTTGGTGGCGGGCATCAGCGGGCAGTGGATCGTGATCACATCCGCCGTCTCCAGCACTTCATCAAACGGCGTATAGAGCGGGCCCAGGCCGGTCACGCCCTTGTGGGCGGCGAACAGGATGCGCATGCCAAAGGCGCGGGCCAGATTTGCCACGCCTTGCCCCAACGCGCCTTCACCGATGATGCCTAGCGTTGATCCGGCAAGGTCATTGATGGGGTGGGAGAAAAAACAGAACTGGTCGGCTTCCTGCCACTTGCCGTCGATGACGTCCTGACGAAAGCCGATCAATCCGCGGCGCAGCGCCAGAATGAGAGCGAAGGCATGTTCCGGGACCGTGTTGGTGGCGTATCCGCGCACGTTCGAAACCACAATGCCGCGCTCGCGGCAGGCATCGATATCAAAGGCGTCATAGCCCGTCGCCGGGATGCAGATCATTTTCAGATCGGGAAGCTGCTCAATGGCCTCACGGCGGATCGGCACTTTGTTGCAAACGGCGATATCGGCCCCCCTCAGGCGTTCAACAACCTGATCCGGCCGGGTGCGGTCGTAATCCCGCCATTTATGAGCGAAGTCCGGCTTGGTCAGGTTAACGGCGGGGCCAATGGTGCTGCGGTCGAGAAACACGATACGGGTCATGGGCAAACTGCTCCTGTCGGATGGAACGGGGCTCAGCGAAGGGAACCCGGCAAAAAGGGTGGGCAGGGCGCCCCGGGGAGAGACGACCTGCCCAGTTTCTTGGGGGGCTTTTTATTCCGCAGCGATGCGATCGGAGATCTGGGTTTCGCTGAAATGACGGACCGCCGCGCCGACACCGGCACCCGGCTCGAAGGGAATGCCAACAGAATGCATGGCCATTTCAACACCGCCCAGCGCCTGCAGGATCATCAGTTCGTTCATCCAGCCCAGATGACCGATGCGGAACACCTTGCCGGCAACCTTGCTCAGCCCGGCGCCCAGCGACAGATCGAAATGACGATAGGCCGTCTGGATCACGTCGTTGGCGTTGAAATCCTCTGGCACGACCACCGCCGTCACCGTATCCGAATACCATTCCGGCCCTTGTGCGCAGTTTTGCAGGCCCCAGGCATCGACGGCCTTGCGCACACCGCCAGCAAGACGGTTATGGCGGGCAAACACGTTATCCAAACCTTCATCCAGCAACAGGTCGATGGAAGTGCGCAAGCCGCGCAACAGGGTAACGGCAGGCGTATAGGGGAAATATCCGCCGGCATTGGCTGTGATCATGTCGTCATAATCAAAAAAGCATTTCGGCAGGGTTGAGGTCTTTTTGGCTTCCAGCGCCTTCTGGCTGACACCGACAATGGCCAGTCCGGTCGGCAGCATGAAGCCTTTTTGCGAACCGGAAACGGCGACATCAACGCCCCATTCCTCCATGCGGAAATCAATGGAGGCAATGGAACTGACGCCATCGACGAACAATAAAGCCGGATGGCCCAGCGCATCGAGAATCTGGCGCACACCGGCGACATCACTGGTCACGCCGGTTGCCGTCTCGTTGTGGCAGACCAGCACAGCCTTGATCTTGTGGTCCTTGTCGGCGGCGAGACGGGCTTCATATTGGTCCAGCGGCACACCGGTGCCCCATTCCGCTTGCACGGCATCCACCTCAAGGCCAAAGCGCTGGCAGAGATCAACCCACAAATGCGAGAACTGCCCAAAGACAGAAGCCAGCACCTTGTCTCCGGGCGACAGGGTGTTGGAGATAGCAGATTCCCAACCCCCGGTGCCGGAGCCCGGGAAGATGAAAACCTGTCCCGTTTCGGTCTGGAATATTTTTTTGAGATCGGCAAACAGTGGCAGCGTGAACTCCGGGAAATCTGGTGCGCGATGATCTTCGAGAGCGATGTCCATGGCCTGACGGACCTGAAAGGGCATATTGGAAGGGCCGGGTACGGCTAATCCTTTAAAACCGGGCATGTGAGTTCTCCTTGTTCAATTATGATTGGGGTAAATGGGAAAGCGCTGACACAGCGCGACGGCCTGCTCTTTAACGGCGGCTTCGGTGGGGGCATTGGTTTCCGGTCCGTTCGCGGCGAGCCCGTCGAGAACCGTGTTGATCATGTCGCCAATCTCGGCAAACTCGGCAACGCCAAAGCCGCGTGTCGTCCCGGCGGGTGTACCCAACCGGATGCCCGACGTGATGGTCGGTTTTTCCGTATCAAACGGCACGCCGTTCTTGTTACAGGTAATATTGGCGCGCCCGAGTGCGGCTTCGGCTTCCTTGCCGGTGAGGCCTTTCGGCCGGAGATCAACCAGCATCAGATGCGTATCGGTGCCGCCGGAAACGATGGCTAAGCCGCCTTCGGTCAGGCGATTGGCCAACACCTGGGCGTTTTCGACAACCTGCGCCGCATAGATTTTAAAGGAAGGCTCCAACGCTTCACCAAAGGCCACGGCCTTGCCGGCAATCACATGCATGAGCGGGCCGCCCTGAAGGCCCGGGAAGATGGCTGAATTGATTTTCTTGGCCAAGGCCTCGTCATCGGTCAGGATCATCCCGCCCCGCGGACCGCGGAGCGTCTTGTGGGTGGTTGTGGTGGCTACATGGGCATGCGGGAAGGGACTTGGGTGCACACCCGCCGCAACAAGCCCGGCGAAATGCGCCATATCAACCATCAGATAAGCGCCAACAGAATCGGCGATCTGGCGGAAGCGGGCGAAGTCGATCTGGCGCGGATAAGCCGAGCCACCGGCAATAATCACCTTCGGTTGGTGCTCACGGGCCAGCGCCTCGACCTGATCAAAATCGATTTGATGGCTCGTCTCATCGACCCCATAGCTGACCGCATGAAACCACTTGCCCGACAGATTGGGTTTGGCACCGTGGGTCAGGTGCCCGCCGGCATCGAGACTGAGGCCCAGAATCGTATCGCCCGGTTTGGCCAGCGCCAGCAGTACGCCCTGATTGGCCTGGCTGCCGGAATTGGGCTGGACGTTGGCAAAACCACAGTCAAACAGGGCGCAGGCCCGCTCAATGGCGATCCGCTCGACCTCGTCCACATGCTCACAGCCGCCATAATAACGGCGCCCCGGATAACCTTCCGCATATTTATTGGTGAGCACGCTGCCCGTCGCGTCCAAGACGGCCTGGGAAACGATGTTTTCAGATGCAATCAACTCAATCTCGTTTTGCTGACGCCCCAGTTCACGCCCCACCGCTTTTGCGACAAGCGCATCGCTCTCGCTCATGTGACGAGAGAAAAACCGCTCCACAGTGTTCAGGTCGCCTTGTTTCCGTTCGGTTTGTCCATCCATTTAACTTCCTCCACGGTTTGTTCGGTTTTTTAAGCTGACTGGCGTTGGTTCTCTGCCAACTTCGCATCAACAATTTTGACAATTTCATCAATGTCCGGATTAGCCATTCCAAGGAACTGGCCAATCATCTGCACCAGCTTGTCCGGACGCTCGATAACGGTCGCCCCACTGACGATGGCGCGCGCCGCTGATGAGGGTTTCAACAGGCTTTCGGTAGCTTTGGCATATTTCTCAAATGGAACCTGATCCTTTTTGTCAGCGCCAAGGGCGCGCGCAACGGCATCGACATAAGCATAAATGGCTTTTGATTTTGCCAGGTCCTCATGCACCGCGTCCTGAATGCAACGCGCCCCGTCTGGCGTTATGCAACGGTAGTTTCCGGTCAACAACATGCTCCACTTGGCGAGCGGCACGAACATTGAAGCGAACACCCTGAGTTTTACCGGCACGTCCTGTCCGTCCAGCCGGACGGCGCTGATATCGTCGCTCAATTGGTGAAGCATCCGGTTGGCCTCGGCGTTGCCAAATTCGGCGGCCTTGAAATTGGTCGGCAATCCCACATGCAGGACATTCGGCTGCTCCTCCGGTGGGCGAAAAGCCTGCGGGTCTGGGCTGCACAGGGTCATCAAATCCGGATCAAACCCCTCCCAGACGCGGGCATTGCTGTAGCAAGGGGCCAAACCGGCGGCGCCCAATCCAGTGATGCGTTTCAGATAGGGCAGGGGCGGCATATTCATGATCGACAGGCAGGGAACACGCGCTGCGGCGATCCGTGCCAGCAATTTCCAGATCTCCTGCGCCCCGTACTGTGGCTCCTGCATGGCCAGACAAACCAGATCGTAGGCCGCCGGCTCCACCTCATCGGGTTGGCTGGCTGCAAGCTGCCCCGGCAACGTGTTGGAAAAGATGGCCCGGTGGGCATCCTCGTTTTTCAACCTGATCCGGACCTCGGTGCCCTTGCCGTTGATCAACTGAGCCGTTGGTTTGCGGCAAACCAGAGTCACATTGTGCCCGGCCATCAGAAGCTTGGTCCCCAGAAGCGAGCCGTAGGAGGCCCCAAGAATCAGGATATTATAAGCCATGTGGTTGTCTCCTCGCGTTGTACGGCACCGGCCAAACCTGAAATGCCGGGGCGGGTGCGGAGGCAGACTATAGGAGCGGAAAAAAATTCTTCCTATGCTTTTCGGGTTAATGTGTTTAGTGTTTATTTAACTTTATAAATTTTAGTTGTTTTGTTAATTTTTGGATAAAATTCATGCGCAAAACACTTATTGGTCCGCGTTTGCGCCAACTCCGGCGTGAACAAAAGCAAACACAGGCCGAGATGGCGAAAACCCTTGGCATCAGCGCGGCTTACGTCAATTTGCTGGAACACAACCAGCGCAGCCTGTCGGTGCAAATGCTGGTCGCGGTGTCCGATGCCTATGGCGTGGACTGGCGCGATCTGATCAAGGATGAAAGCTCAAATACGCTCGCCGATCTGCGGAATGTCGTCCGCGATCCGCTTTTTGGGAACACCCCGCCGGACTTGCAGGAACTGCGCGCCGCCATCGATCATGCGCCGCAACTGGTATCGCATTTTCTGCACCTATACCGGAACCACCGCACGGCGCTGGACAACATGATGCGGCTGGGCAACGAAGGCATGCCCGATGATCTGGTCGCCTCGTCTCCGGAAACCATCATTCATGACTTTTTCCGCGACAATGAGAACTATTTTCCGGAACTGGAAGAATGTGCGGAAACACTGCGCACGACGGACCCCTGTGATGCCGATGATGTTTACATGTTCCTGAAAGCCCGTTTGCGAACGATTCATCATATCGATGTGCTGATCGCACCCGTCGAGGAGATGAGTCAGGCGCTCCGCATCTACGATGAAGAGAGGTCAGTGGTCCACCTGTCCGAAGCGCTGGATCATCAAAACCGGGTTTTCCAGCTGGCCCATGTGCTGTGTCTGGTTGAGCTTCCCGATGTGCTTTACCAGCTCACCACAAGCAGCAAGATCCAGTCCGAAACCGGCATGGCACGCTGCCATGTGGAACTGGCCAACTATTTTGCATCTGCGTTTCTGATGCCCTATGAGCCATTCCTTGCGGCGGCGGAACGTAATCACTATGACATCGACAGGATTGCCGCGATCTTCGGCGTCTCTTTTGAGCAAGTTGGCCATCGACTGACGACCCTGCAACGCGAAGGCGCCAAAGGTGTGCCGTTCTTTTTCCTGCGCGTCGACAAGGCGGGCAATGTGACCAAGCGCTTCAACGCCACAACCTTCAACATTGCCGAATATGGCGGGGCCTGCCCGGTCTGGAACATTCACACGGCGTTTCGCACACCCGGCGTTATCATCCCGCAATTCGTCGAACTTCCGGATGGTGAAAAGTTTTTTACCATCAGCCGCACAACGGAACGCCCGGTGTTCAGTCGGGAGACTCAGGACCGACGTCTGGTCTTATCTCTGGGGTGCGAGTTGAAACATGCCAAACGTGTGATCTATGCGGAACCCTTCAACATAGAAGACAAAGGTTTGTTCAGCCCGATCGGCATCAACTGCCACCTCTGCCCCCGTCAGGCCTGCTCGCAGCGCGCCCACCAGCCACTGTTTTCCGAACTGTCCATTGATACCAACCGCCGCGGCAACACCCGATATGAAAGCTGAGCCGATCTACATCGTCTTCGGGCAAGACTGAAATGCCCAAATGTGATGGAACGCGTAAAAAATAAACTGGATTTTTACAACGCTCCGAATAACAGTATAGCTAACGATAAATTAACAGGGTTACAGGCACATATGGAGACCTTCGATTACGTGATTGTTGGCGCGGGGTCAGCGGGCTGCGTATTGGCCAACCGATTGAGTGAAGACGGTAAATACACGGTTTGTATTCTCGAGGCGGGGCCGCCTGACTGGCATCCGATGATCCACATCCCGGCCGGTTTCATGAAACTTCTCGACAACAAAACCCTCAACTGGCGCTACCAGACCGAACCCACGGAATGGACCGGAGGTCGGGCAATTCCCGTGCCCCGCGGCAAAACCCTTGGTGGTTCCAGCTCCATTAATGGCAATGTTTACACCCGAGGCCATCGCAACGACTACAACGACTGGGCACAGCGCGGCAATCGCGGCTGGGGTTACGCCGACATCCTGCCGTATTTCATGAAATCCGAAATGCGGATCGGTGAGGCGGACGAGCGCTACCGCGGCCGTAACGGAACCCTGGCCGTCACCAACACCGACTGGACGCACCCGTTATGCGAGGCCTTCATGGCAGGTGCCGAAACGCTCGGCATCCCACGGGCCAAGGATTACAACGGCGCCAGTCAGGAAGGCTCGACCTATACCCAGCGCACCATCAACAACCGGCGCCGGGTCAGTTCCGCACGGGCCTTTCTGCACCCGGCCAAGTCACGCTCCAACCTGACCATCATCACCAACGCCCACGCGACAGGCCTTGTTCTGGACGGCAAAAAAGCCACCGGCGTGCGTTACAGCAAGGGCGGGCGCGGCGGAACGCCAAAAGAGGTCACCGCGCGCAAGGAGGTCATTCTCGCCGGTGGCGTCATCAATTCGCCACAGCTTCTGCAACTCGCCGGCATTGGTGATCCGGAACTGCTGAATGATCTGAACATCCCGCTTGTGCATGCCTTGCCGGGCGTTGGCAGTAATTTACGCGATCACTATACGCCGCGCTTTACGGCACGGGTCAAAAACACTTACAGCATCAACCAGCGCGCACAGGGAGTCGGGCTCGTCGGGGAAGTGGCGAAATGGATGCTGCAAAAACCCAGCGTATTGTCGCTGAGCGCCACCATCGTCTACGCCTTCTGGCGTTCCGACCCGGCCATCGCCAACAGTGATCTGCAACTAACTTTCATGCCCGCCAGCTACATGTCGGGCCGGCAAGCGGTGCTCGACAAATTTCCGGGTATGACCCTGGCCTCCTGGCAACAGCGCCCGGAAAGCTCAGGTTACATAAAGGCCATCTCAAGCGATCCCTTCGACAAACCCCTGATCCAACCGAATTACCTCGACCACGAGACGGACCGGCGGGTTTTGTTGGCCGGCATGAAAATCGCCCGCAGCATCATGCGCTCAGAGCCTATGAGTCACTATTTCGACGGCGAGGAGTTTCCGGGCCCCGGGGTGCAGACCGATGATGAGCTGATGGCAGCAGCCAAGGAACGGGGGACCACAACATTCCATCAAATGGGAACCTGCCGCATGGGGCCTCAAACCGACCCTTCAACAGTGGTCGACGATCAATTGCGGGTCCATGGCATGCAAGGCTTGCGCGTGGTTGACGCCTCCATTATGCCCAACATGCCCTCGGCCAACCTCAATTCAGCGACCATAATGATCGCCGAAAAAGCTTCAGACATGATTCTCGGCCGGGAACCTCTAGCGCCAGCCGACCCGCGTTTATAGATATAACCTAAGCCCGAGTTTTTGCGCGAACGGCTTAAGCCACTGTGCACAACTTGATTATCCACAACATGACCCCGACAGGAGAGCCCGATGCCAGAACTCGAAACATTGCAAATGTATATCAATGCCGACTGGTGCGACCCGGTCTCCGGCAACTATATCGAAACGTCAAATCCGTTCACCGGCAAACCCTGGGGGCTGGTGCCCAAAGGTAGTGCTGAAGATGTGAACCGGGCCGTGGCGGCAGCGAAAACCGCCTTTGTTTCTGGCGACTGGCCGAAACTCACGGCCACGGCACGCGGCCATTTGCTGCGCAAGCTGGGCGATCTGATGGCCGAAAATTCCGAACAGTTGGGCGAGATTGAGGTTAAGGACAATGGCAAACTGATTGCCGAGATGGCTTTGCAGGCGAAATACGGTGCCCAATGGTATCACTATTTCGGAGGCCTCGCCGACAAGATTGAGGGCGAGGTGCTGCCCATCGACAAGGCTGACCACTTTACCTACACAAGCCATGAGCCGCTTGGCGTCATCGGCATGATCATCCCCTGGAATTCTCCCTTACTGCTGCTCGCCTGGAAACTGGCACCGGCTTTGGCAGCGGGAAATACGGTGGTTGTCAAACCGTCGGAATATACGTCAGCCTCGGCTTTGGCTTTCGCCCGGCTGGTTGAGCAGGCCGGTTTTCCGAAAGGCGTGTTCAACGTGGTGACCGGCTACGGGCCGGAAGCCGGGGAGGCTTTGGTGACGCATCCAGACGTCGCTAAAATCGCTTTCACCGGTGGCTCGCAGTCCGGCACTCGGGTTTATGAAAAAGCCGCCAGCCAGTTGAAAAAGGTCAGCCTTGAGCTCGGTGGAAAATCACCCAATATCGTGTTCGCCGACTGTCATATGGAAAATGCTGTGAAAGGGGCCGTTTCCGGTATTTTTGCAGCCACCGGACAAACCTGCATCGCCGGTTCGCGCCTGCTGGTCCAGGAATCCATACACGACGAATTTGTCGACAAACTGGTGGCCTTCGCCAAGACCGCGAAAATGGGTAACCCCTTGTCCTATGAGACCCAGGTCGGCCCGGTCACGACGCCGCCGCAGTTTGAAAAGATATTGGGGTATATGGATGTCGCCAAAGAAGACGGCGCCGAATGCGTGCTCGGTGGCGGGCGCGCCATCCGCCCGGAATGCGGCGATGGCTGGTTTGTCGAACCGACAATCTATACAGGCGTCAGCAACGACATGCGGATCGCCCAGGAAGAGGTATTTGGCCCGATCCTTTCCGTCATCCCCTTCAAGGATGACGAGGACGCCGTCCGCATCGCCAACGATGTGGTCTACGGGCTGGCGGCAGGCCTGTGGACGTCGGATATCCGCCGCGCCATCGAAATCCCGAAACGCATTCAGGCCGGGACTGTGTGGGTCAACACCTACCGCGCTGTCAGCTACATGGCACCCTTTGGCGGCTACAAAACATCGGGGCTGGGCCGGGAAAGCGGCCAGGCTGCCATCTACGAATACCTGCAGACAAAAACCGTGTGGATTTCCACAGCAACCGAAACGGCCAATCCATTTGTGCTGAGATAAGGATGTCGATGGCCCTCTGTTCACTCATCTTCGCGGCTTACGGAGAATATATCGTCCATGACTGAAAATAATCTATTCACGCCGATCACGATTGGCGGGCTCTCTTTAGCACATCGTGTTGTAATGGCTCCGCTCACGCGCATGCGCGCGACCCCGCCCGGCAACTCCGCCAATGAGTTGATGGCCCAGTATTATGCCCAACGCGCACATCCCGGCGGATTGATTATCGCCGAAGCATCGCCCGTTTCAGCGGACGGCCATGGCGCGCCCTGCACACCGGGCATCCATAGCCCTGAGCAAATAGAAGGATGGAAACTGGTTACTGCGGGAGTCCATGCCAAGGGTGGTAAAATTTATCTACAGCTTTGGCATATGGGCCGGTTATCGCATGCATCGCATCAACCCGGAGGCGGGGTGCCGGTTGCCCCCTCGGCGATAGCTGCAAACGTAGATGTCATCACATCTGATTTTAAGCGCGTTCCCTGTCCTACGCCGCGCGCCCTGGCAACCGAAGAAATCCCCGGTCTAATTGAGTGTTACGCCCACGCAGCCCGCTGCGCCATGGAAGCCGGTTTCGACGGTGTCGAAATTCATGCCGCGAACGGCTATCTATTGGAACAATTCCTTCAATCGAGGTCCAACCAACGCACCGATGCCTATGGTGGATCCATCGAAAACAGATGCCGGCTGGTGCTGGAGATTGCTGACGCTCTTGCCACGGTATGGGGTGCAGGCCGGGTCGGTATTCGCCTATCGCCTTATGGCATTGCCAACGACAGCGGTGAGGACGATCCGATGCCGCTCTATTCACATCTGGTCAAGGAACTCGACAAGCTCGGTTTGGCCTATCTTCATTTGATCGAGCCACGGGCCAGTGGCGCAGGACAGCGCGACGTCGACCATAAGAACGTACCTTCAGCGGCCGAACTCTTTCGGCCGATGTGGGATGGTGTGTTAATTGCCGCTGGCAACTTCAATGGCGAAAGCGCCAATGCCATGTTAGCAAAAGGAGATGCCGACGCGATCTGCTTTGGTCGTTTCTTCATATCCAATCCTGACTTACCCGAGAAGTTACGCCGTGGCGTTGAGTTAACCCCTTACAACCGGGCAACGTTCTATGGAGGAGGGCCAGAAGGTTATATCGACTACCCGACGATGGACGCCGGAGCAACGGATTGAAAAATTACCAATCTCAATCTGCATTTTTGGACGTTGAAGTCCTCAAATCGATAAACTATTCAAAACATTAAGGATGACAGGGACACCGAAATGTCCAATCAAAATAAAAAGCCAGAACAGGCAGCCAAATTGATCTGGGACTGCTGGAACAGCGGGACAACGATACAAAACCTTCCCGACGGGTTGCGCCCGCAAAACCGGGAAGACGCTTATGCGATCCAGGCACACTTCGAGAATTTTAGTGGGCAGCCCCTGTTCGGTTGGAAAATTGCCGCAACAAGTTCGGCTGGCCAAAACCACATAGGCGTGTCCGGCCCGATGGCAGGTCGGCTTTTGCAGGAACGGGTCTTTCATGCAAATGCTGAACTGAATTTCGGAGCAAACAGAATGGCTGTCGCCGAGCCCGAATTTGCCTTTGAAATGGGCGAAACGATAGTCCCCAGGGATACCGAATATAGTCAGGTCGAAGTCATGTCCGCTGTGGCGGCACTTTATCTCGCCATCGAACTTCCCGATTCACGTTTCGATCATTTTGCCGAGGTTGGGGAAGCGCAATTGATCGCAGACAATGCCTGTGCCCATGATTTCGTAATCGGTCCCAAAGCGCCTGATTTATGGCGAGCTTTGGACCTTTCAAAACATGAGGTAAAGATTGCCATTGTGAATGGTCAGACAAACAATGGAATAGGGGCCAACGTGCTGGGAGACCCACGCGTCGCTTTGACATGGCTGATAAATGAACTCTCCAGAAACAAAATCACTTTGAATGCGGGCGCTATCGTGACAACCGGGACATGCGCCACGCCGATTGCGATCAAGGCGGGCGATACGATCATCGCCGACTACGGCACACTTGGCCAACTCCAGGTGATCTTGACACCTTAACCCAATACAGACCGACGAGACTCCCTAAGGCTTTCTCCGACCACAATGGCTTCCCGTTGTACTATGAATTGGAAGAGGGGGTGTCTTGATGCACGTCTGGATGAACGATGGTTACTACCGTTTGCCGGGGTGCGGGCCCTGAGCCAGGGGGGATATATGTGGATGCGGCATAGTGTTGTGGATAGGCCCGTAACGGCTCTACAGGGCACATAGGCCTCTCCGGCATAATTCTACTAGTAGATCACGGAATCCATTTTGAAAACCAAATATAATCCGGGTTAAGAGAGATCATTTAACAGGTCTGCGAGATAACAGGGGGTCTATGAGACCTGCGCTCTGATACCGTGAAAAATCATGGTGAACAATGAAAATAATGCGTCGGTTAAGGTGTCACATTAACTTGCTACAAGATGTTTTTATGACATTCACTGCCATCATTCCACCAAGACTTTTTCATTATAATAAGCCTGACAGAGTCTGGTGAAACCACATCATCCATCGAATATCCCTTAGCAATGGTATCCATTGTGACCGAGCTTAGAGAGTTATCAAAAGCCGTTATTCAAAGTTCTCATTCGGTTTTTCGTCGACGCAATCTTTTGTTCAGACGATGGATAGGACCGGCATTTTAAATGAGAGCTGCGGCGCATGAAGATACGCATCACCATCCGCAGCGAGCACTTCGGCAAAGCCAGAAGGCGTATCAATTGTCAGATGAACACGGTTGGCCTGGATAGCATCCACATCGACCAGGCGGATGATTCTTGGATCAGCCATGGCGGTTATTCCGCCAGGTGAATGTCGCTTGGGCTAGATCACCAGAACAGGGGATTTCGGATTTATGGCGGAACGTAGGCAGCAACAACGCATCACCTATTATCGCATAATTTATATTATGGAAAATCATTATATATATAATAATAACAATAACTTATATGAATATTATATATTTTATTATCAAATTAAAAATCACCCCCCAGAACAGTCAATTGAGCGCTGGGTAGCTGGGAGCCCGGGCTCCCCTATTCAGGCGTCAGGGAGTAAAATCTGCAGTCCGTCGAAAGCGGCATCGACCGAATTAGGGAGCAAATTTGCGAGTTCGTTGTAGTCCAAATCAGGCCCCAAATGAGTCAGCACAGCGTAACGCGGAGCCACCCTGTCGATCCATTCGAGCGCCTTCGAGACATGCACATGAGTCGGATGGTCACGGTCGGTGAACGCGCCGACCACCCAGGTGTCGATCCCCACCAGAGCATTGAACCCCTGATCCGGCAGCTCGACCAAATCCGTCGAATAACCAAATTGGCCAAACCGGAAACCGAGCGTTCGGGAATATCCATGGTCCTGATCGAAGCACGTCACAGACACCCCACAGACGTCGAAGGTCTCGCCCGGCGTAATCGCATGAGCCTCCAGCGTCGGTTTGAAATAACGCCCCTGCGCTCGGGCCTCCTCAGGCAGTGGTGCCAGTGCGTAGGCAAATCGCTCCTGAATGGACGCCAGAGTAACCGGGTCGGCATACATGGGAATTGGTGCGACCATCGCCCGGTTGATACCCCGCAGGTCGTCGATGCCATGCAGATGATCCGCATGGGCATGGGTATAGAGCACGGCATCAATATGGGTCACGTTGGCAGCCAACAACTGCACCCGCAAATCCGGTGAGGTATCGATCAGGATCGTCTTGCCCTGGGTCTCAACAAGGATTGATGGACGAAGCCTCTGGTTCTTCGGGTTGTTCGGGTCGCATTTCCCCCAACCGATACCCGTCGCAGGCACACCGCCCGAACTGCCACATCCAAGAATGGTTACCCGCACGTCGCCCGCTCCGGATCGACCTTGCTGAACAGCCGGAAGAAATTGTCTGTGGTTTGAATCGCGACCTCTTCCGGGCTCACCCCTTTAAGATCGGCAACCACCGCAGCCGTATGAGCCGTAAAAGCCGGCTCATTGCGTTTACCGCGGTTGGGAACAGGCGCCAGATAGGGCGAGTCCGTTTCCACAAGTATGCGCTTCAGCGGCACGTCCTGTACGGTTTCGCGCAGCGTCTGCGCCGACTTGAAAGTGACAATGCCTGAAATGGAGATATAAAAGTCCAGTTCCAGAGCCGCCGCGGCCAGTTCCGGACCGGCGCTGAAACAATGGATCAGGCCCGGGAAAGGTCCTTTTGCATATTCATCGCGCAAAATATCCACGGTATCCTCATCGGCATCCCGGGTATGGACGATCAGGGGCAGGCCGGTTTCACGCGCCGCGGCAATATGCGCACGAAAACTCTTTTGCTGGTCGTCGCGCGGGCTGTGTTCATAATAGTAATCAAGCCCGGTCTCGCCGATGCCGACAACCTTCGGCGCTTGCGCCTGGGCAATCAGGGCCTCGGTTGGGGCCAATGCCCCCTCTTCGCCCGCATTGTGCGGATGTACGCCAACCGTACACGATATATTGTCATAGGCCTGCGCCACCCGGTGCACACCTTCAAACTTCGTCATGTGGGTGCAAATGGTGACCATATAACCAATTCCGGCGGCCATGGCGCGGGCAACGACGGCGTCGCGATCTTCTTCAAAATCCGGAAAATCCAGATGGCAGTGGCTGTCGACAAGCATCTTTTCTAACTCTGCGTCCTTATGGTTAATAAAAATTAACAATTGAGGGTCCGGCGAACATACACAGCCCGCCCGCCGTCGGCAATCACCAGCCGCCACCCGCAAGATTAAAGATTTCGGACAATTCTTAATGCTTGGTTGCGGTCCCTTGATGTCTGCCCTAAATTCCCAAGCAACTATTTGTGTATTAACGATTTAAATAGCCGATCAGGGAGATTTTTATGGAAACCAAAGCTGCTGTCGCGTTCAAGGCCGGTGCGCCCTTGAGCATTGAAACGGTCACCCTGGACGGACCACGGGCTGGCGAAGTTCTGGTGGAAATGAAAGCCACCGGCGTTTGTCATACAGACGAATTCACACGCTCCGGCGATGATCCGGAAGGCCTGTTTCCGGCGATCCTCGGCCATGAAGGGGCTGGTGTTGTCGTTGAAGTTGGCGCGGGCGTCACGTCGCTCAAGCCAGGTGACCATGTGATCCCGCTTTATACGCCGGAATGTCGTGAATGCGATTATTGCACGTCGGGCCGCACCAACCTATGCCAGGCCATCCGTGAAACCCAGGGCCAGGGCCTGATGCCCGACGGAACATCGCGATTCTCCATTAACGGCGAGAAAATCTTTCACTATATGGGCTGTTCGACCTTTTCCAACTATTCAGTGCTGCCGGAAATCGCGCTGGCCAAAATCCGTGAAGATGCGCCATTCGACAAGGTTTGTTACATCGGTTGCGGCGTAACCACCGGCGTTGGGGCTGTTATCAACACGGCAAAAGTCCGGCCCGGCGACAACGTCATCGTCTTCGGTCTCGGTGGCATTGGCCTGAACGTTATTCAGGGCGCGCGGCTGGTTGGCGCCAACAAGATTGTCGGCGTTGACCTGAATGATGACCGCAAGGACATCGCCGAGAAATTCGGTATGACGCATTTCGTCAACCCGAAAGAGGTGGAGGGTGACCTGGTCCCCTATCTGGTCGACATCACCGACGGTGGCGCGGATCATTCGTTCGAGTGCATCGGCAATACCAACACCATGCGTCAGGCTCTCGAATGCTGCCACAAGGGATGGGGCGAAAGCACGATCATTGGCGTTGCCGGGGCCGGTCAGGAAATCTCGACCCGTCCATTCCAACTGGTCACCGGCCGGGTCTGGCGGGGCACCGCTTTTGGCGGCGCAAAAGGGCGCACCGATGTGCCGAAAATCGTCGACTGGTACATGGACGGCAAGATCAACATTGATGATCTGATCACCCACAAAATGCCGCTGGAAGAGATCAACACGGCATTTGACCTGATGCATGCCGGCGAAAGCATCCGTAGCGTTGTTGAATTCTAGAATTGGGCCGCTTTATATATGTCGATAACCCCCGTTAGCGAACAGAAGGCCTTCGGCGGCACTCAGGGCGTCTACAGACATGCCGCGCAGGAAACCCAGTGCGAGATGGAGTTCAGCGTCTATGTGCCACCCCAGGCGACCTCAGGCCCCATTCCCGTGCTCTATTACCTGTCCGGCCTCACCTGTACCCAGGAAAATGTCACAACCAAGGGCGGCTTCCAGCGTATAGCGGCGGAGCTTGGTTTGTGCATTGTCTGCCCCGACACCAGTCCACGTGGCGCTGGTTACCCGGGCGAAGACGATTCATATGACTTCGGCACAGGTGCCGGCTTTTATGTGGACGCCACCGAAGCGCCCTGGTCCGGCATGTATCGCATGTACAGCTACGTAACCAGGGAGCTCCTGGCCCTGATTACCGAACACTTTCCTGTGGATACAGACCGCACAGGCGTTTTTGGTCACTCCATGGGTGGCCATGGCGCGCTGACCATCGCCCTCAGGAACCCGGAAACCTATAAATCAGTATCGGCCTTTGCCCCCATCGTCGCACCCTCGCAATGTCCTTGGGGCGAAAAGGCACTGGGCGGTTATCTGGGGCCGGATCGCAAGAACTGGCGGGCCTATGACGCAACGGAACTGGTTCATCAGGGCCACCGGGTCAACGGCAGCATTCTGATCGACCAGGGAACCGCCGACGGTTTTCTGGAGGAACAACTGAAACCGCATGTGTTTGAACAGGCCTGCAATACGGCTCGGCAACCTGTGATTTTGCGAATGCAGGAAGGCTACGATCACAGCTATTACCTGATGGCGACTTTCATGGAAGACCATTTGCGCCATCATGCATCACTGCTGAACGATTAGGGCACTCCAGTGTTTTAACCTAGTGGGCCTATGGAATCTCGAACAGATTATCCATTCGGGTCACTTCCAGAACGGTCCGAACAGCTATTTGTGTCCCGGTGAGCGATACCGGATATTGGTGTTTGCTGGAAATATCATGTGCGGAGACCAGCATCCCGAGCCCAGAAGAATCGATGGCCACAAGCTTGCTCATGTCAAATTCACAAGATGTGACGTCGGGATTATCCAGAGCTTCAAGTATTGGCTTGAAATCAGCCACATCCATAAAAGTGAAATTTCCCCCCAGTGAAACAAGAAGCTTGCCACTTTGGTCATTTATATTCACATCCATGTTTAAATCCTTAAAAATTTAATCCCGTGGTGTGTTCAGGAACCCAATCATCAAACAACGGAGATTTTTGACAAAAACGTATCTACCTGTGTACGCAGGGTATTCGAGCTTTGTGCGACGGACCGCGCCGATTGCAAAACATCATTTGCCGCATTTCCTGTCTCCGCAGCAGCTTCAGATACCCCCGAAATGTTTTGAGTCACTTCCGAGGTGCCTGTCGAGGCTTCCTGCACATTTATCGCGATCTCCTGAACCGCAGCCCCTTGTTGTTCGACGGCCTCAGATATACCGGCAGAAATCGCACTCATCTGCTCGATCACCTTACCGACATTGCCAATCGCATCAACTGAGTTTTGCGTAACCCTTTGCACATCCATAATCTGGGCGGTGATTTGTTCAGTTGCCTTCGCCGTCTGATTGGCCAGGTTTTTGACTTCCGAGGCGACTACGGCAAATCCTTTGCCAGCATCTCCGGCGCGCGCGGCTTCAATCGTTGCGTTCAGAGCCAATAGATTTGTCTGATCAGCAATATCGGTGATCATGGACACCACTTCGCCAATTTTGTTCACCGATTCCGAAAGGCCTCGCATCATCTCGTTGGCTTTAATGCCCTCCTCCCGCGCCGTCAATGAGATCCCTTCCGACTCGGTAATCTGGCGGTTGATTTCATTGCCCGACGCGCCCAGTTCTTCGGCAGCCGAAGCAACTGTCGCAACGTTGGCAGCTGCCTGTTCGGCAGCAGCGGCAACCGCACTGGCCTGTTGTGACGTTTGTTCCGCCGTAGAAGACATGGTTTGCGAAGAAGACTCCAGTTCTGTTGAGGCTGCAGCAACAATCTGCAGGGCATCACTCACTTCCTTGTTGAAGTTTTTCAACAGGGCGTCTATCACCTGTCCCCGTTTTATCCGGGCCTCATTATCCGCTTTCTCTTTCTGCGACAATTCATCGGCTTTGATCATATTGATTTTAAAGACCTCAACCGCGCCGGCCATCGACCCCACTTCGTCACCACGGTCAACCCCCGGAATAACAGTGGAAGTGTCGCCATCCGCCAGCCCCCCCATGGCTCTGGTCATTTCAAGCAGAGGGTTGACGATTGAGCGAACCAGGTAATAGGAAACACAAATCCCGATCAGGACCGAGGCGGCTGAAACGCTGATCAGGAAAACGATACCGGACTGTTCATGATGTTCGGCCGTAACAATTGCATTTTTGGTAAATTTTTCGATTTCGAACAGAGCTTCACTCAGGTCTTTTGAAATCTGGTCTTCCTCGTTTTCAATGATTTCCGCAACCTGACCCAACCGTATGACTTCACCTCGCCCCAGGAAGCCAAACGCCTGCTCTGATAGTTGTTCATAATCCTCATGACTTATGTCCGCTTTCTTTAGTAGGGACAGCAGATACTCAAACTCCGCTTTCGCTTCCGGCGAATGCCCCAGTTTGATCTCCTCGGCCAAAATGGCTTCCGCCTCTTTCAGTTCTTCCGCTACTTGATGCCCTAATTTGATAAACTCTTCTTCAATCTCATGAAAATGCGCCAAAACAGACGTATCCGTGGCGATATCTCTGCCAACGGAGAACCCGCGCTCAAGCAATACCGCCTGTTGGAGTTGATGAACCGTAATTTTCGTGATGATTTCTGTAATCGGGATATCAACTTCTGCAATATCAACAATTTCTTCGCCGATTTGCATCATCTTGTAGATACCCGTCGATGACGCAGAGGCCAACAGGACCAGCAAAATCAAAACAAGGCCGTATATTTTTACCGGTAATTTTGTATTCGCCAACATAGTTCGTTTCCCTGAAAATCTGAGATTAATAATTCATCAAATCATTTAGTGCGCTGACGCCACAGCCGACGTCGTGCCATGCGTCCTTGTGTATGAGGAATCCATCACCAGCCGGTGCCCAAGACCCTGAACAGGTCGGGCGTTTTCGCCAATAATTTCCAGAAATGCCGCAATCTGTTGCGTTGATGCCTGAATCGGTTCGTGCATCAAATGCCACTGTACGCCCTCGCTACAAGGCGGCGTCGTTAACGAACCTACAAATCGATAATAGTCCCGCTCCCGGGGCAACAAATCGTTGCCATTGATCACGATTTCTCTGGATTGAAAGGCCTCGCCTCCCTTTTTGGGCAAGCGTGACCAAATTTCCCGCAAGGCGATATTTTCGTCACCGACTTCCACAAAAACGCCAAGAACACCAAAAGTTCCATGCTGATCCTTGTGGACGAAATGAATTTCCATGGGATAAGACTTGCCATTAACCTGGTTTTCACTCGGGCTGTGAAAATGGAACTGAAGCAGTTCATATTTCGAATGCCCCACCACCATCGAACTGCCTTTATCGTAATTGACCTGAATCGTATGGCCATTATTAACCACATGGAGCGGCTGGGCGCGGTAATCCGTTTCTATGTCAACAAGCCCGGCTCCCTGGGTCCGCGTCAGATCGATAGGCGACTGCTGATGCCCGGTTGCACAGAGCTCATAGGCTGCCGACAGCTCCCCCCAATTGGCTGGCCCCAGTTCACCTGAATAGCTCCAATAAACATCGGGCCCTGCAGTGTCTTGGGAAGCCGTTTTTTTCTCAGATGCAAACACTTCGCCTGTCGCGACAAAAGAAAAGAGGATTATCGTTATCCGAGACAGTCTGTTAATCAAATAACAGCTCAATAAATCATTCATCAGCTACTCACCCCACCCGAAATTTCTTTACTTTAAGTCATTCTCTCCACGCGTTTGATAAAGTGACCTTTAGCAAGTACGCGAATATGGTCATGACAAAAAAATGATATAAAAGCGGTCAATACATATAATTTAACAAACTCAGTTCACGGGATTATTTCTGAAAACAGTTTTTGGGCCGACTTTTGTTTCAATACGTAATAACTTACGTTGCTTCTATTCTTTACGAATGGATTCCCTAATAAGTTGCTTTTCAAACTGTTTTGATGGGTTTTCGCATCCAGTACCTATCAATTCATAATCCTTATAAAGTTGGGGTTTTTACAATTTGTCCGTAAAAATAAACATTTCAATGTAAGATTGCATTCAAGCTGACTTTTGTGAGACAACTGGAAACGACATAAAGTTGTATGGATAAAAGAATGTCGAATGCGGCTCACTTGTATGGACAATTCAGCGACTCAATCCTGAGTATTGTCAAAGGAACAGCGTTTTCCCAAGGCGATTCAGAGAAAGCCTTTAAAGAAATTACAGAAGCCGCGACAAGCACCCTCAAAGTGGCGCGGGCCAGTATCTGGATGGCTGCGGATGACTGGACCACCTTCAAATGCATTGATCTCTATGAGCATCCCTCCGGCAGACATACGGAGGGCGCGGAGTTAAATGAGGCTGATTTTCCGGCCTATTTCAAAGCTATAAGCGAAGACCGGATCATAGATGCCCATGACGCCCATCAGGACCCGCGAACCTGTGAGTTTTCGCAGACCTATCTCACACCGCTCGGCATTACCTCAATGCTGGACACGCCAATCCGTTTGAGTGGCGCCATCACCGGTATTCTCTGCCTCGAGCATGTGGGGCCACTCCGTCACTGGTCTGCAGAAGAACTTTCCTATGCAGCCAGTCTCGCCAATCTCGTTACACATGCTGTTGAAGCGCGCAAACGGAAAGTCGCGGAACAGGCCCTTAAGGAGAGTGAGCAGCGGTTTCGCGATTTTGCAGAATCCTCTTCCGACTGGTTGTGGGAGATGGATGCAGATCTACGCTTCACCTACTTTTCCGACAACCTTCATACCGTCGGGGTGGCACCGGAAGAGATGTATGGCAAAACCAGGCGTGAAACAATTGGAAGCGAAAACGATCCAGAGATTGTAGCGGCGCATCTGCAGACCTTGGAAAACCATCAACCTTTCAGAGGCTTAGAGTTCTTGCGTATACTGGAGGGGAAGAAGGCAATCTGGACACGCACAAGCGGTGTCCCGATTTTCGACGAGGACAATAACTTCATAGGCTATCGGGGGTCTGCTAACGACATTACCGATCGCAAGGCGCTTGAGATGGCCCGTGATGCGGCTTTTGTCGCCGCCGAAAGGGCCAACCAGGTCAAGTCGGAGTTTCTTGCGACCATGAGCCATGAGTTCCGCACCCCCCTGAACGCCATACTGGGCTTCAGCGAAATGTTGAAAAATGAATATTTCGGTCCGCTTGGTTCCGACCATTACCGGGAATATGCAAACGACATTCACCATAGCGGCAACCTGATGCTGAAACTGGTTAATGATATTCTCGATATTTCAGCTATTGAAGCGGGCAAGCGAACCCTCGTCAATGAGCCCATAAACATTCGTGAGATGTTGAACAGCTGTATCAAAAACGTCGAACCCACCGCCGCCCGTCGACAGATTTCCCTGACGACAAACCTTCCCGATGCGTTGCCATCGCTTTACGCCGATGCACGCTCAATCATGCAGATCATGTTGAACCTGCTCTCCAACGCCGTCAAATTCACCGATCCACATGGCTCGGTCACCGTTACTGCGGATCTCGCTAATGACAAAGTCGCACTTATCGTCAACGACTCGGGAATTGGCATACCGGCCGACAAGCTTCCGACCATTACCGAACCCTTTATACAATCCAACCCCAATCCCCACCGGGCCCAGAAAGGCACCGGTCTCGGCCTGTCCATCGTCAACGCGCTTGTTGAAATGCACGATGGCACAATGGATATTGAAAGCGTGGTTGGCAAAGGCACCACCGTAACGGTGGTTTTACCCCTGCAGGGCATTGATTAAGGGCGAGCGCCCGTCTAAGCCCCCTCTTCCTCCACATACCGCGGGAATACGCCTTCCGGTTTCGGCAGTTCAACGCCGGCTTTCAGGGCGTCGCCGGCCTCAATGGCGGCGAAACTGCGGGCGTCGGTGGGTACAGCCAGCTGGTCAAGGATGCGGGCCGAGGCGTCGGGCATGAAAGGCTGGGTCAGGATCGCCAGATGGCGAATGGTTTCCGCCAGCGTATAAAGCACCGTGTTCATACGCGCCGGGTCTTCCTTTTTAAGCTTCCACGGTGCCTGCGCATCCACATAACCGTTGGATTGGCGGATCACCACCCAGATAGCCTCCAGGGCCTCGTGGAAGGCTTGCACGTCGATTTTGTCACGCACATTACCCAGCGCCGCTTTCGCCGCATCGAGCATCACCTGATCATCATCCGAGAAGGTGCCCGGTTCGGGCAGATGGGCGTCGCAGTTCTTGTGGATCATCGACAATACACGTTGCGCCAGATTGCCGTAATCATTGGCCAGATCGCTGTTCATACGGCCGATCATGGCGCGCCGGGAAAAATCACCATCGTTGCCAAAGGGCACTTCGCGGAGCAGAAAATAACGCACCTGATCGAGGCCGTAGGTCTCAACCAGTTCATGGGGGTCAATCACATTGCCCAGGGACTTCGAGATTTTCTCGCCTTCGTTGGTCCACCAGCCGTGTGCGAAAATCCGCTTCGGCGCGGGCAATCCGGCTGACAGGACAAAGGCCGGCCAGTAGACGGCGTGAAAGCGTAGGATGTCCTTACCGACCATATGCAGATCGGCCGGCCAGAATTTCTTGTAAAGCTCGGCATCCGTATCCGGAAAACCGACCGCGGTGATGTAGTTGGTCAGGGCGTCGAGCCAGACATACATGATATGTTCGTCGTCGCCCGGCACCGGCACACCCCAGTTGAAAGTGGTGCGAGAAATAGACAAATCCTGAAGCCCGCCTTTGACAAAGCTAACCACTTCGTTGCGTCGGGTTTTTGGTAGAATGAAATCGGGGTTGGCGTCGTAGAAAGCCAGAAGGCGCTCGCCCCAGGCCGATAAGCGGAAGAAATAGCTGGGCTCCTCAACCCACTCGACCTCAGCCCCGGTCGGTGCCAGCTTCTGGCCATTCGGGCCTTTTTTGAGTTCATCTTCGGCGTAAAAGGCCTCATCACGCACCGCGTACCAGCCCGCATAAGAGCCTAAGTAAATATCGCCCGACTCCTGCAAGCGCCGCCACATGTCCTGACAGGCGTTGATATGACGGGGTTCCGTTGTGCGGATGAAGTCATCATGGGTAAAATCCATAAAGTCGGCCAAATCGCGGAAATTCTGCGAGACCTTATCGGTAAAGGCTTGCGGATCGACGCCCGCCGCCTGCGCTGACTTCTCAACCTTTTGGCCGTGTTCATCCGTGCCGGTCAGAAAATAGACATCATAGCCGTCAAGTCGCTTGAAGCGGGCCAGCGCATCACAGGCCAGCGTCGTATAGGCATGGCCGATATGGGGCGCGTCGTTAACATAATAGATCGGCGTCGTGACGTAATAACGTTTGTCCATCTTTACCCTAAATTCAGTTTATCGATGGTTCGCCAGTTAGCGATTGCGTACCGCGTCATCGATTTCCAGAAATACATTGAGAACCACTTGCTTGCGGTCCAGATTAACAGCCCCGGCCCGTTCCAGCAGGCTGCCCATCTTTTCCCATACCTCAAGCCAACGATCAAGACCGGCGGCCGGGCCGATGCGCTCAAACAAGGCGCGTTCTTCGCTGAAAGCCACGCCGTTCGCCGCACCTTCCGCCTGAAACCGCAACAACCGGGCCAGAATGCCGCGCAAAAGATCCATGGCTGTATTGAACTGCTCTTCCGCCCCGGCTTTCGCCAATTGTTCGGCCAGACTATGCAGCTTGGTAATGCTGAGTTTCGGCAGGGTTGCCAGCAACGCCAGACAGGTACGGTAGAGGTCGATGCCTCCCGCCGCAACCAGATCGACAGCATGGCCGATGCTGCCACCTGACAGTTCAATCAGTTGCGCGCGATCACTGTCGCTTAAATTGGGCTCATATTTCAGCAGCAGGGCGTCCATGTCTTCTGCTCCCAAAAGCTCAAGGTTGAGCCTGCGGCAACGTGAACGAATGGTCGGTAAAAGCTGCCCCGGGTTATGGCTGACCAGCAACAACAGGGCATGGTCTGGCGGTTCCTCTAGGACTTTCAGCAAAGCATTGGCGGCATTGCGGTTCATTTCGTCAGCACTGTCGACAATGACCAGCCGCCAGCCGCCTTCCGATGCGGTCTTGCTCAGGAAATTCCCGGCTTCACGCACATCATCAACAACAATATCCGTACGCAATTTACCGCGCTCATTTGGAGTCCTCCTGATGGTCAGTAAATCGCCGTGACTGCCAGCCGCGACCCGTTGGAAGACCGGTGTTTGCGGGTCCACATAAAGCGTCTCGGGGAGACTCTGTGGCAGGTCATCGCCAAACAGACCGGCTGTGCTCTCGGTCGGCCCCTGTGCGAGCACATAGCGGGCAAACCGGTGCGCCAGCGTTGATTTGCCAATCCCCTCTGGTCCAGAGATCAACCAGGCATGCGCCATCCGCGCACCATGGAATGCCTCGAGCAAGACCTGCTCTGTTTCCCTTTGTCCAATCAGATCGGGATTTGCGCGGGCGGATGGTGGCCAGTCCGGCTCTTCAATTGGAGTTGCTTTTTTGGCATTCATAATTTTAATCCAGAACCAATTCTGGAAATTTTGCACCGATCGCCGCAATCACCATGCCCTTAACCGTATCGATGTCTCCCGTTGCGTCGATCACCATACAGCGTTCCGGTTCCTTTTTGGCGATGTCGAGAAATCCCTTGCGCAATCGATTATGAAAGTCTTTGTCCATCCGTTCGTAGCGGTCTTCGCCGTCACCACGACCAATCGCGCGGCGCAGGCCCTCCTCTACAGGCAGATCAAGAATAAACGTCAGGTCCGGCTTGAAGTCGCCCAGCACGATCCGGTGCAGCACCGACAATTGTCCCAAATCCAACCCATGCCCATAGCCCTGATAGGCCACTGTGGAATCCGCAAAACGATCTGACAAAACCCAATCGCCTTGCTGCAAGGCAGGCTCGACCGTCTTCGCCACATGTTCGGCCCTGGCTGCATAATTCAACAGGGCCTCGGTCATCGGCTGCCAGCGGTCAACGGCCCCGGAAACCAGTAAACTGCGGATTTGCTCAGCACTTGGCGCGCCGCCGGGTTCGCGGGTGGTGACAACAGAAGCACCGGCCCCGGCAAGCGCCTCAGCCAACAGCCGGATTTGCGTCGACTTACCGCCGCCTTCTCCGCCTTCAAAAGTGATGAATGTTCCGCGGGGCATGGGCCTAGCCCGAATGCCCCCACAGGATCGCATTGAGGGCAGCGCCAAGACGCCCAATCAATCCGAGCCGCTCAACATCCGCGCCCGCATATAGGGGAATTTCGGTTGGAGTGCGCCCCGGTGCAGTAATTTTAAGTGTTGCGATTTGATCCCCCATGAGAACCGGCGCCGGTACAGGTCCGTCATAGGTTACGGTTACCTTCATTTTACGGCGTGCGTTACGCGGCAACGTGATTTTAATGTCCTGATCGATATAGAGCGGGACAGTCGAGCTTTTGCCCAACCAGATTTCTGCGCTCTCAACCTGCTCACCCTTTTTGAACAACGCGTAATTATTAAACTCCCGAAACCCCCATTCCAGCAAACGCTCGGGTTCCGTGCTGCGGGCTTTTTTCGACGGCAGGCCATTGACCACAAGAATCAAACGCCGCCCGCCCCGCACGGCGGAAGCCGTCAGGCCATAACCCGATTCTTCCGTATGGCCGGTTTTTAAACCATCCGCCCCCATGTCCTTGTAGATCAGCGGGTTGCGGTTGTGTTGTTTGATCCCGTTGTAGGTAAATTCCTGCTGGAGGAAAAAATTGTAATACTGGGGAAAATCGGCAATCAACCGCTTGGACAGCAACGCAAGGTCCCGTGCCGTCATCAGATGTTCCGGATGGGGCCAGCCCGTAGCATTTCTGAAGGTCGAATTGGGCAAGCCCAAAGCCTGGGCTCTCTCCGTCATCAGATCGGCAAAGGCCTCTTCCGACCCGGCAATCCCTTCGGCGACGACAATGCAGGCGTCATTTCCCGATTGCACAATAATTCCAGGAATCAAATCAGCAATTTTAACGCGTTTATTCGGCTCCAGGAACATGGTCGAACTGCCACTCTTGGCACCGCCACGCTGCCAAGCATCGACGCTCACCCGAAACGTGTCATCCAGAGACAAGGCCCCGTCACGCAACTTTTCAAAAAGCAAATAGAGGGTCATCAGCTTGCTCATGGAGGCCGGCGGCATACGCTTGTCGGCATCCTTCTCCAGCAAGACCTCTCCAGTTTCCATATCCAACATGATGGCTTCGCGGGCCATGGTTTCAATGGCCAAGGCGCGTCCGGAAAGGACCATAACACCAATTGCGACAAACAAGGAAAAAACGATAGGAATGTGGCGAGCTATAAACATAACATCCTGTTATTTAAGAGTTTAAAGAGAATATTCTCTTTTTTACTTTACGACGACAATCTGCGCTTCGGGATAGCCGGCTTCGGCAACGGCAACAAGCATTCGGTCTGCTGCGTTTACGCTCTCCATAGGCCCGAGACGGACCCGATAGAGGTCACGACCATTGACGAGTACCTGGCTCAGGTTGACCGGCCCTAAAGGTGAAAGCCTGGCCTTAACCCGGTTGGCGTTGTCAAAGCGGCTGAATGCGCCCGCCTGAACAAAAATATTCGTTTGCACAGCGGCCACCTGTTCCACTTCCTCAGTAACAACCGGATCTTCCGCCAGTGCGGGTTCCGGTGTGGCGACAGCCGGAATAAGAGGTGGTGGCGGTTGTGTAGCGGTAACGGGCGCTGGAGAGGGCGAAGATGCGCTTACAGGCGCATCGCCACCCGCAATGGGCAACGACTGAGCCTCGACCTTGGCCTTCGGCAACCGATCCACGGTAATGGGCGAGCCCACCCGCGCCAGTTCGGTCTGGTTTGTCAGCCGCGCCTTAAGTGCCCGGGACTGGTCCGCCAGAACCTGGACCCGAACCCGGGCCGTTCCCTGATTCTGGAAATTCAGCAATTGAGAGCCGCGACGGGAGATGTCAATAATCCGTCCCCTGGCAAACGGCCCCCGGTCGTTGACACGAAGGATCAGGCTGCGGCCGTTTTCCAGATTGGTGACCCGAACATAACTCGGCATCGGCAACGTCCGGTGCGCGGCTGTCAATGCGTTCATGTCATAGACTTCACCGTTCGCGGTTTGTCGCCCATGGAACTTGGCACCATACCAGGACGCAATCCCGCTTTCGTCGTACTCGTAATCTTCCTGCGGATAATACCACACACCGGCGATCTGATAGGGTTTGCCGATTTTATATTCGGTCGCCTTGGTTTCCTCTGACGACGAAATCAGCCGTTTTGCTGAATGCACAGCCAACTGCGTTTCCGCACAGCCTGCAAGAATCAATGCAGTCAACAGAAAAGTAAAACGACGCCCCCAAACTCCAGCCATCCAAATACCACCTAACGTGCAAACCCGTAAATGCTGTTCTTTGTCCATATTTTGTATCAAAACCGTAGTAAATTCACGCTATTTTGTGATATTTTTTTAATGCCCCTATTTCAAGATGAAAAGCGGCGGGTTTAGTCGGCTAATCCACGAAGGCGTTCCAAAAGCCCGATGGAGGGATATCCGTCAGCAGGCAGTCTTGCACTTTTTTGAAAATCTTTTATGGCACTTCGGGTTTGCGAGCCGACGACTCCGTCGACACCGCCCGCATCAAACCCCTTTGCCGTCAAAATCCGTTGTATGTCACTGATATCCAGACGCGACAGCGGCCTGTCGTTAGCTGGTTTTTTGGCCTTGACCGGCCCCAGACCGACGAACCGGTCTGCCAGATGACCAACGGCCAGTGCATAGAGAATCGAACGGTTCCAGACCATAATCGTTCGGTAGTTCTTGTAAACCAGGAATGCTGGCCCCTGATAGCCTGCAGGCAGAATGACGGACGCCATGATATCGACATCCGGAAGTTTGGCGCCGCTTGTCTTGCGGATTCCAAGTTTCTGCCATTCGCTGAGTTTTTTTTGAACCTTCAGTCCGGAAAGCTCATAAGAAAAGCCTTTCGGCAAAACAACCTCCCTGCCCCAGGTATGTTCCGTATCCCAGCCCGCCTTGCTCAGATAATTGGCAGCCGAGGCGAAAATATCGGGCAACGTTTGCCATAGGTCACGCTTACCATCGCCGCTATAATCCACGGCAAAATCGCGATAAGTTGTCGGGATGAACTGGTGATTGCCCATTGCCCCGGCCCACGAGGCCTTTGTATCGACCGCAATATCCCCCTGATCAATCAGACCGAGGACGGCCAGCAATTGCTCGCGAAAGAATGACGCCCGTCGGCGGTCATGGGCCAAAGTGACAAGCGCCGCCACAACAGGAAATACGCCTGTATACTGACCAAAATTGCTCTCCAGCCCCCAGAATGCGACTAGAAAGCGCGGTGGCACACCATATTGTTTATAGACTTTATCCAGCAAAACCTTGTGCGTCTTCAACATCGCCTTGCCTTTCTCGATGCGCGTATTGTTGACGGCTTTTTCCATATAGGTCCAAAAAGTCAGGGTGAATTCCGGCTGGCTGCGGTCAAGTTCCAGGACACGGGGGATCGGTTGCACACCGCTTAACGCCCGGTCGAGCGTTTGGGCGCTGATCCCTCGTGTACGGGCTTCGCTTTTCAAATCCTGTAACCAGGCATCAAAGGGAGGCGCTGGCGGCACCTCTTTCGCGGCATGGGCGTTTGACAGGCTTAAAACGAGAAAAAAGGAACCCCAAAGGATGACGGGGATGAATGTACGGCGCATAAAACGGCATCTCCAAAGATAACGGCTTGTTAGGGCCCGGGAAAAAACGACTGGGAACGGCCCGTCAATCGGTAAAAGACCAGCCCGACAATTTCGTGGGTTATACCGCTCAGACGCGATAATCCCCCAGAAAAGTTAAAAAAGAACTGCCAAACAAATTCCGGCGACGTACCAAAATCAACCGGGTACGCCTGAATGGTCCAGCCGGCTTTACGGAAGGTTCCCATGGCGCGCGGCATATGAAAGGCCGAGGTCACCAGCAACCAGGTTTCGTGCGCCTTCGGCTGGGCCAAACGCCACGTGATTTCGGCGTTTTCGACCGTATTTCGCGCCTCGTCTTCAAAAATAATGCGTTCCGGGTCCAGGCCCAGGCTTTTGACAAAAGGCGCGATATAGTGGGCTTCCTTCAGTTCCGGCTGACGGATATCGCCAGCCCCACCGCTGAAAATGACTTTCGCATCCGGATAACGCCGGGCGAGTTCCACCATCGCCGTCAACCGCTCAACCGCTCCACCGATAACCGGATGCCCCCGGTCCCGGCTCGCCCGCGGATCGAGAACGCCACCCGCCACAATGATGCCATCCACCCGGCTTGGCATTTCCTGCATCACGGGAAACCGGCTTTCCAGCACCCAGTAGCCCCAGTTGGCAAATGGAACGGTGCTGATGACAAGTCCACCGAGCATCAATAGAACGAGTGGCAGTCGGGCTTTATTGCGCCATCGTGTCATCGATAGCAATCCGGCAACCAGAAGCAGGATGAGAAACAAATTGCCCGGGTCAGCCAGCAACCAAAGGATTTTGGAAAGTTCGAAAAACATGACCACTGATAACCTTTCGCAAGGGCCATCGCAATCGAAGATACAGATGAACAGCTTAGACTATTGCCGTTTTTACAGAGGGCATCACCCCCATCGCCACAGGTTTTGCAAATTCCTGTCTTGCACCACCCGATAAAAGGTTGTTAAACCCCCACACTCTTATGGCGAGGATGGGTGTCCGAGTGGCTGAAGGAACCGGTCTTGAAAACCGGCGTGCGGGAGACCGTACCGTGGGTTCGAATCCCACCCCATCCGCCAAAACCTCATATTTACTGATATTTTTAAGTTATCTTTTTCTTTACATCCACGTTTGAATGTACGTGCTGGGTTATGGTGGGCAGGCATTTAGCGTTGTTTACTGGGTGATTAAACGATTGGCGATTTTGGTTTCCTGAATGGGGAATGTATCTCCGAGCTCGGTTATCTTCCCGGCCCTGATTTACTGCTTGAAGTCTCCCAACCGCTTAGGGCCGTATGTGCGCTCAGCATACGGCCTAACAGAAAAATCATTTCAACGGGCCCGGATCGAAGGGAACCCATTCTCGACGGAAACCAAGCTCACCAAGGGATTCAGCGAGGTAGGCAGATATGAATGAATATGCAGGTGCCAAGACAAACTTTATTGAAGACACGATAAAACGCGCAAGGAGAAAGAGCGGAGCATAGAATCACAGATCAGCGGTTCAGGTAGAATGTGCAGGAGGCTGGATGCAGACATTCCTAGCCGATTGCTAAAACGACCAGATGGGATGTTCTGCCCTCCCTTAAAAGCTCAGGCAAGGAGTTCCGTTACGGTTGCCGCTAAGAAAGCGTGGCTGATCGGTTTTTCTGTCACACGATCTGCACCAATCTTCTCGGCCATCTTTAAAAACCCGACCTGCCCTTTATCGCCTCCCCCGGAGATCGCGAGTATTGGGCATTGCGCGTTCTTGTCTTTCAGAATCCGGATTGTTTCCAGCCCTTCCATTACCGGCATGAATATATCACAAATAACCAATGATGGCTGATGCCGGTCGTACTGGCTCAATCCCTCGCGGCCATTACTTGCCTCAACCACTGTATGCCCTAACTGTTCCAAGATAGCGCGTATCAGGTTTCTCATCGGGGCTTCGTCGTCTATGACAAGAATGTCAGACATCAATATGCATTCCCATTCAGCTCTAAACAATTCACTGCCTAAAAGGCAATCTGCTTTAGGCAAACACAACCAACACTTTAAAATCAAGCTAAACTTAATTACGAAGGAATGAGGCGGATCGCATTTTGGACGGCCGCCAACAGTTCCTCAATCTTAAACGGTTTTTTCAGGATGGCTGTCGCGCCGAGTTTCTTGAATTTATTCAAATATTGGGCATGACCGGATATCCCGATCACAGGAGTTTCCGCGCTGGCGGTATTGATCCAGCCCAGAGTTTCCATGCCTTCGCCATCGCTCATTAAAATATCTGTTACCACAACATCGATATTGTTGGCTTTGAACACTTCAAAGCCCTTGAGGCCACCTGACGCCAAATGAACTGTATGCCCATAAAGCTCCAGTCCTGATTTCAGATTGGCAAGCAAGTGCAGATCATCATCAATCAAAAGAACGCACACATAGCGCTCACCAAGCCGGGCTGAAAATAGCCATTACTGCCATATCCATGTTTGCATCAAAGTATATTCTTTTACATTTTCTCCGGCGTAAGCATAATCCCCGGATGGTAATGATACCGGGGATGAATCATCAAATACATCTGGATACTGATTTTTGTTACCACCCTGATTTGGTCCGGCATCAATCCAAAAGATTGGTTCATCTGGTTGCTTGAAGTTGCACCGGCGGTCATTGGGGCAATTGTTCTCTTGTTCACTTACAGGGCCTTCCCACTGACTCCCCTGCTCTATGGATTTATTCTTGTCCATTGCGTGATCCTGATGGTCGGTGGACACTACACTTATGCCGAAGTCCCCCTGTTTGAAGACTTCAAGATTCTGTTTGGATTTGAGCGCAACAACTATGACAAACTTGGGCACTTCGCCCAGGGTTTTGTCCCGGCGCTTATCGCCAGAGAGATTTTGTTACGCAAGAAAGTCGTAAATGGTCGGGCATGGATTAATTTCTTTGTGGTTTGCTTCGCCCTCGCTCTGAGTGCTTTTTACGAACTGATTGAATGGTGGGTCGGCATTGCCAGCGGCGAAGACGCCGAGGCCTTTCTGGGCACCCAGGGTTATGTTTGGGATACCCAGTCCGATATGGCGACGGCGCTGCTTGGCGCCACTATTGCACTGCTGGCGATGTCAAAAGCCCATGACGCGCAAATCAACCGGTTGCCCGCCTAGGTCCGGGCAAAGCACATAAAGGGAGCTTCGTCGGCCAATTTATTCACCGTTACCAGCGAATTCGCGCTAGACTTCCTTATGATCTTATTCAGGATGGATTTATGCGTGTAGATGTGATCATCGATTCCGTTTGCCCCTGGTGCTATATCGGCAAGCGCCGGCTGGAGCAGGCGCTGGCCCTGCGACCAAACCTGCAGCCGGAGATTAACTGGCACCCCTTTCTGCTAAACCCGGAAATGCCGTCCGGTGGAGCCGATCGTGCCATGCATCTGATCAAAAAATTCGGCAGTGAACAGCGGGTTGGCCGTATTTACGGAGCGATTGCCGATGCCGGACTTTCCGTGGAAATTGACTTTGCCTTCGAGATGATCCGTCGCACCCCCAATTCCGTTGATTCCCATCGCGTGATTGCCCTGGCGCAGGAGCAAGGAGTCGCCACTTCATTTGTTGAATCCCTGTTCTCTGCCTATTTCAGGCAGGGCGAGGATATCGGCGATCACCGGGTTCTGATCCGGCTGGCAGAAGACTGTGGCATTGATCCCCGTTTGACTGAAGCCCTGCTGTACAGTGATGAAGGCACCAGCGGCATCTACGATGAAAACTCACATGCGCATCGCTTTGGGATCAATGGCGTCCCGGCTTATATCTTCAATGATAACTGGGTTATCTCCGGAGCCCAGGAACCCCAGGTTCTGGCCCGTATGTTTGACGCCGCCTCCGTATCCGATGATGCCGCATAAACCCTCAGCGGAACCCGCACCTGAATGACTGACAAGAGTACCGTCCACCAGATCACCATGACCTTTTCCGCCGAAGAGGACAGGATGCTCCTGCGCATCGGCACATCTGAACAATCGGAGTACAAGCTTTGGCTAACCCGCCGTTTCATACGGGTTCTTTGGGGAGGGTTGATGAAAATTATGGAAAAAGATTCGGAACTGAAAAAAGACGTTCTACCCGATGTTCGCGATGCGATGCTCGCCATGGAGCATCAGGAGGCTTTGCAAACCGCGAACTTCGGCCAATCCCATACCGAGGACAATCGGGACCTCACCTCCAACACCGGACCGCTGCTGGTCACCGGCGGCACCATTACTCCGGTCAAAAAAGGCATCACCCGGCTCACCATGAATACGGAAAACGGCATGTCCATCAATGTCGCGCTCAACAAACAACTGCTGCATGCCTTCTGCCATATGACCATCTCCACCTCGTTCCGGGCGGAATGGGATCTGGGCCTGGCGGTGGGTGACCCCGGCGTCGTTACTGCCGACGCCAGCAAGGTCCATTAAGCGGCGCTGGCGATTTTCAGCAGTTCACCAACCAGATAACGCACCCCTTCAAAGCGGTCGGCCGGGCTGTCCCAGCGACGCATGAAAACCAGCTTGTGGTCGGGCCGCAACTTGGCCGTGCCTTTCTGAGCCGTCAGGAACTGAACCAGTCCACCGGGGTTGGCAAAGTCGGATTTACGGAAAGCCACAACCGCGCCTTTCGGGCCGGCGTCAATCTTCTCAATGCCCGCTTTTTTGCACATATTCTTCAGCGATACAGTCTTGATCAGGTTCTCCGCGCCTTCCGGGATCGGTCCGAAACGGTCGATCAGTTCCGCCCCAAAACTGTCGATTTCGGTTTGATCATTAAGCCAGGCAAGTCGGCGGTAAAGGCCCATGCGCACACTCAGGTCCGTGACATAATAATCCGGTATCAACACCGGCACGCCGGTCGAGATTTGCGGGCTCCACTCGTCATCGGCAATGGCCACGCCATCCAGCCCCCGCGCCTCGGCCACGGCCTCTTCCAGCATTTGCTGATAGAGCTCAATCCCGACCTCACGCACATGCCCTGTCTGTTCTTCACCCAATAGGTTACCAGCGCCGCGAATATCGAGATCATGGCTGGCGAGCGTGAACCCGGCCCCCAGGGTATCCAGCGTCTGCATGACGTTGAGCCGTTTCTCGGCGGTTTTCGTCAGGCGCTTTTTCGGCGGCAGAGTCAGATAGGCGTAGGCCCGTGTTTTCGAACGCCCGACCCGGCCCCGCAATTGATAGAGCTGGGCCAGACCAAACATGTCGGCGCGGTGAATGATCATGGTGTTGACCGTGGGCAAGTCGAGCCCGGATTCAACGATGTTGGTCGACAGCAGGATATCGAAGGAGCCCTCATAGAACTGGCTGATGACGTCTTCCAACTCGGTTGGTGATAAACGGCCATGGGCAACCCCGATTTTCACTTCCGGCACCAGTTCGCGTAACTGATCCTCAACTGCCGCGATATCGGCGACGCGGGGGCACACATAAAAGCACTGCCCACCCCGGAACCGTTCGCGCAATATGGCTTCACGAATAACCACCGGGTCAAACGGCATCACAAAAGTGCGCACGGCCAGCCGGTCTACTGGCGGCGTTGCAATCAGGCTCATTTCGCGGATACCGCTGAGCGCCAGTTGCAGGGTCCTGGGGATTGGCGTCGCCGTCAGGGTCAGGACATGCACATCGGCTTTCAACTGTTTCAGGCGTTCTTTGTGGGCGACGCCAAAATGCTGTTCTTCATCGATAATCAGCAGGCCCAAATCTTTAAACCCTACGTCCTTGGCGATCAGGGCATGCGTACCGACAACGATATCCACCGTTCCGGCTTTCATCTCTTTTTTGGTTGCCGTTGCATCCTTGGCTGTGACCATGCGTGATAACTGGGCGATACGGACAGGGAACCCGGCAAAGCGTTCCTTAAAATTCCGGTAATGCTGTCGGGCCAGCAAGGTGGTGGGGACAACAATCGCCACCTGTTTTCCTGACATTGCGGTCACGAACGCGGCGCGCAAGGCGACTTCCGTTTTGCCAAATCCCACGTCGCCGCAGACCAGACGGTCCACCGGCAGACCGCTGGCCAGATCGTCCAGGGTATCAGCAATGGCACGGGCCTGATCTTCCGTTTCCGAAAATTGAAAGCGTGCGCAGAACTCGTCATACAAACCTTCCGGCACCGTCATCCGGTCGCCTTTGCGGATTTCACGTGCCGCTGCAACGGCGATCAGTTGATCCGCCATATCGCGAATGCGGTCCTTCATGCGGGCCTTGCGGGCCTGCCAGGCGGCCCCGCCCAGACGGTCCAGTTGCGCCCCCGCATCCTCCGAACCGTATCGGGAAATCACCTCGATATTCTCGACCGGCAGCAACAGCTTGTCGCCGCCCGCATAGAGAAGGCGCAGGCAATCGTGTGGGGCACCGGTGACTTCAATGGTCTCCAGACCGTCAAACTGGCCGATGCCATGCTCCATATGCACGACCAGATCGCCTTCCGTCAGCGAGGAGGCTTCGGCGATAAAGTTCTCGGCCCGGATGCGTTGGCGGGCTGGGCGGTTCATGCGGTCACCCAGAATATCCTGCTCGGTGATCAGCGTCAGGCCATCGGCGGAAAACCCGCGCTCCAGGTCGAGCGTCGTAAAGACACAGAGGCCGCTGGGTTGCCGTTCGATATCCGGCCAGTTATGGGCGACGGTCGTTTCCGATAGCCCATGCTCGCCCAGCACATGGCGCAGACGATCAAGAGACCCGTCCGAATAGGCGGCAACCACAACCCGTTGGCCTGCTGAAATTTGCTCCTTAATATAGTCACGAACGGCGTCATAAACGCTGACATCCGACTGGATGCGCACATCGGCAAAATCCCTGCCGCCATGCCCGCCCGCATCTTTATAGACTGACGGCCCTTCCGGAACTGCAAAGGGCGTAAACATCCCGACCCGCCGCCCGGCCAGTGCCGCGTCCCAACCTGCCTGATTGAGATAAAGCGTCTCTGGGTTGATTGGATAATATGGCGCGCCGCCCACATCACCCGATGCGGCCGTCTTGGCTTCGTTGTAACTTTGCCGTGCCGAAAAATATTCGTGCACAAGATCAAAGCGGCCGTCGCGAGCTTCTTCCGACTGGTGATCCAGAAACACCGTGGCGTCGGGCAGGTAATCCGTAAGAGCTTCCAGACGATCGTAGAACAGTGGTAGCCAGTGCTCCATGCCGATATGCCGCTGACCGGCGGAAACCGCTACATAAAGCGGATCGTCATCGCCGGCGCGGCCAAACTGTGTGCGGTACTGGGAGCGAAACCGCTCAATCGTTTTCTCGGTCAGGACAACTTCACTGACCGGTCTGAAAACAAGGCTTTTGACGGGTGTGGCGAGTTCCCCTTCTGAGCGTTGGCTCACCGGATCAAAGGTTCTGAGACGCTCGAGGTCATCCCCAAAGAAATCCAGGCGATAAGGCTGCTCGGATCCTGCCGGGTAAATATCGGTAATACCGCCGCGAATGGCATATTCGCCTGGCTCCATGACCGTATCGACACGAGCGTAGCCGTTGTGATCGAGAAAGGCTGTGAGACGGACCGGGTCAATGGACTTGCCAACCCGTACTTCAAAGCGGGCGTCCTGAAAACTGGCGCGTGCCGGAACGCGCTGCAGAAAGGCCGAAACCGTCGTAATCAGAACACGCCCAACATCCGGTTTCGGCGTTTCCAGCAACCGACAAAGCGTATCAATCCGGGTGCTGATGATATCATTGCGCGGCGAAACCCGGTCATAAGGCAGACAGTCCCAGGCCGGAAACTCCAGACATTCAATATCCGGCGCAAAAAAGCGGACGCTATGGGCAAAACGGGCAAGGCCGACATCGTCGCGTGCGACAAAAAGGACATCACGCCCCTGCGCGGCCTCAGCAGCGACAATACGTGCATCGAGACCTTCAGGTGTTCCGGATATCTGAACCCGCCCCGGCTCATCAAGTAAAATCTGTGTCATTAAGCTTCCGTGACTAACGCGTCTTTTTGAATTCCATTAGGGCTGCCATCAGGGAGTGATCCACATGCGAAGGCAGGATTTGCTGACCGGTAACCCAGCCGTAAATATCGTGATCGTTTTCATTGAGCAAGGATTCAAAAAGATCCAGCTCGTGATCCGACAAGTCTTCAATATGGACAAGCGCAAACTGCCCGAGCAGGATATCATTTTCTTTGATCCCGCAATGCTGGCTTTGATAGAGGAGTTTTTTGCGCCGGGCATCCATAAATGTCAAACTCGTTCGATTAAGTGTTGTCGTGCGCGTCAGGAGCCATAGGATATAATCAGTTCTTCCCGACTTGTCAGTACGTTCGAAAGCCATGCGCCCAGAAATTCTGTTCCCCCTGTTCAAACCCGTTACCACCCTTACCGGTGTCGGGCCGCGCATTGCCGCATTGCTTGAAAAAATTGCCGGGGCGAATATTGTCGATTTGTGCTGGCACCTGCCCAATGGCCTGATTGATCGTCGTTATGCGCCCAAGGTGGCTGAAGCACAGGCAGGCGTCATCGCCACACTCACGCTCACTGTGCTAACCCATAAAAAACCGGCCAATCGTCGCATGCCCTATAAAATCATCTGTGAGGATGAAACAGGTAAAATCGATCTGGTGTTCTTTCATGCCCATGAAGATTATTTGCGGAAATCTTTGCCCGAAGGGGAAGTACGGGTAGTCAGCGGCAAGCTGGAAACCTTTGGCAACGGCCTGCAGATCACACACCCCGACCACATCGGCACTCTGGCGGAGATTGACAAACTGAAATCCGTTGAAGCGGTCTATCCGTTGACCTCAGGTTTGACCCTTAAGGCGATCACCAAGGCTGTGAACGGGGCCCTTGAAGTGGTGCCGGACTTAACGGAATGGATTGATGCGCCGCTGATGGCGCGCGAAAACTGGCCGCAATGGAGACCGGCCCTGCTGGCCGCCCATGCGCCACAATCGGAAGAAGGCCTTGATCCCAATTCGATCCCGCGCCAGCGTCTGGCTTATGATGAACTATTTGCCAACCAGTTGGCGCTGGCCCTCATGCGCCGGGAAATGCGAAAAATCCGCGGCCGCTCCTATGTGGGCAACACCACCTTATCGAAAGCCATCACCGCCCACCTGCCTTTCCAACTAACCAACGCACAAACAATGGCGCTGGCTGAAATCTCTGCCGACATGCAGTCGGAAAACCGCATGCTGCGTCTGTTGCAGGGTGATGTCGGCAGCGGCAAGACCGTGGTCGCCCTGCTGGCCATGGCGGCGGCCATTGAGGCTGGCGCACAAACGGCGCTGATGGCGCCAACGGAAGTGCTGGCCCGCCAGCATCTGGCGACCATTGCCCCTTTGGCCGAAAAAGCCGGGATTGAAGTGGTTGTCCTGACCGGACGCGACAAAGGCAAACCACGCCAGAAGACGCTCGAAAAACTGGCTTCCGGCGAAGCGAAAATCGTGATTGGAACCCACGCCCTGTTTCAGGACGATATCGTGTTCAAAAATTTAGGGCTGGCTGTTATTGATGAACAACACCGCTTTGGCGTCCACCAGCGCCTGCAACTGGCCGGTAAGGGCAATGGGGTTGATGTGCTGGTCATGACCGCAACCCCGATCCCCCGTACGCTGATGCTGACGGCCTATGGTGATATGGATGTCTCGCGCCTTATGGAGAAACCCGCTGGCCGCAAACCCGTCGACACGCGGGTCCTGCCCATCGAACGCATGGAAGAAGTCGTTGCAGGGATTGACCGGTCCCTGAAAAGCGGTGCCAAGGTTTTCTGGATCTGCCCGCTGGTCGAAGAGTCTGAAAAAATCGATCTGGCTGCGGTCGAAGAGCGGCATGCCCATCTGCAACAGATTTTTGGGATACGAGTCGGACTTATTCACGGGCGCATGAAGGCCGCCGAAAAAGACGCGGCCATGGCCGCCTTCAGCGAAGGCGACGTGAAAATCCTAGTGGCGACAACCGTCATTGAAGTGGGGGTCGATGTGCCCGACGCCACGGTTATGGTGATTGAACACGCCGAGCGTTTTGGACTGGCGCAATTGCACCAGTTGCGCGGGCGGATCGGGCGCGGCGATAAACCTTCCACCTGCTTGCTGCTCTATGCCCAGCCGCTGGGTGAAACCGCGAAGGCCCGTCTCAAGATCATGCGCGAAACGGAAGACGGTTTTGTCATTGCCGAGGAAGATTTGAAGCTGCGCGGTGCTGGAGAATTGCTCGGAACCCGACAAAGCGGCCTGCCCGAATTTCGTCTAGCCGACATGTCCCTGCATGGAGATCTGCTGGCCATTGCCCGCGATGATGCGGCGGCTTTTCTGGAACGCGATCCGCAACTGGAAACGGAACGGGGCAAAGCCATCCGCACCCTGCTCTACCTGTTCAATTGTGATTCAGCTGTACGTAACCTTCGGTCAGGTTGACCAAAGTCTGTTAAACGGCCCCGTATTCAGCCCCGCCCTATGGCTTCCCCCTGATACTCTCATATTTTAATCTATCATGAATACGCCAATATGCTTATGATGATTTCGAATACAGGTTCGGTTTAATGGATATAATTAACTAAAAACGACCTTAGACCGTTATATCGGTTCAAAGTACTCTAAAGGACAGGGTTAAGTTGGACAGGCTTGAACATTTTTCAAATCTCCTGGATGGCTGGTTCTGGGAAACAGACAGTGAGCACAAGTTCACTTATATGAGCTCCAGTGTCACCAAGTTCACGGGCCTGAAGCCTGAATGGCATTACGGAAAATGCCGGACGGAATGGCGTTCTGACGGTATTACGGATGAAAACTGGTCCAGGCATTTGGATGATCTGGAAAACAGGCGGCCCTTTTACGATTTTGCCTTTTGCCGAAACGATACGGATCAGCTTCGTTGGATGACGACCAGTGGCGAACCCCGTTTTGATGAGGCGGGACATTTTCTTGGATACCGTGGAATTGCCAGAGACATCAGCGCCAAAGTCCAGTTATCGGAGGAAGCCGAAAAATCGAGAAACCAGCTCCTCACGGCGCTTGAAATTATTGATGAAGGCTTCGTCTATTATGACGCCGATGACCGCCTCGTCCTCTGCAACGAAAAATACCGGGAATACTACCCCAAATCGCGCCATCTCATGGTGCCGGGCGTCAAGTTCGAGCACATCCTCAGAGATGGTGCCAACAAGGGGCAATATGTCGATGCCATTGGGCGTGTCGAAGAGTGGGTAAAAGAACGCATGGCCGTGCACAGGGAAGGAACCCTTGTAACAGAACAACAACTGGACGATGGCCGATGGCTGCGTATTGCCGAGAAAAAAATGCCGGACGGGGGGGTTGTCGGTATGCGGGTTGATATTACCCACCTGAAAAACGCACAGAAAAACGCTGAAGCGGCCAATCTCGCCAAATCAAATTTTCTTGCCACGATGAGTCATGAAATTCGAACCCCTCTGAACGGCGTTCTGGGTTTGGCGCAGCTATTGAAAGACAGCAAACTCGACGGGGATCAGAAGAAGAAAGTCGAAACGATTCTGTTTTCCGGCCAGACCCTGCTCTCAATCATCAATGACGTCCTTGATATGAGCAAAATTGAAGCTGGCGGCATCGAACTGGAGGAACAACCGTTCTCGCTGAAAGAGTTGATTACAACAATCACAATGCCATTTCAGACTTTAGCAGACGACAAAGGACTGGAACTGATTACCAGCGGGGATATCACCTCAAATGATCTGGTTAAAGGGGATCCGGTTCGGTTACGTCAAATTTTATGGAACCTGCTGAGTAACGCCATCAAGTTCACAGAAACCGGTCACGTCATGCTGTCGATCCAAAATGTCACCATTCCAAGTGATAAACTGACCATCGTTTCTAACGTTAAAGACCGTTTGTTTTATTTCGCTATTGAAGACACAGGCGCTGGCATTTCTCCGGACCGTGTCGACGCCATATTTGACGCCTTCACTCAGGAAGACAATTCGATCACAAGAAAGCATGGCGGGACCGGTCTCGGGCTTTCCATTGTCAAACAACTCACCGAATTAATGGGAGGAACGGTTTCTGTCGATAGCGAATATGGTAAAGGCGCAAAGTTTATTATCTATCTTCCCTTTAAAGACGTCACGGAAGATGAAGCGGAAACTCTACACAGGCATCAGACCAAACTCGCCATCGAAAAACCACACCCCCTCAATATCCTCGTCGCCGAAGACAATGAGGTAAATGCAACAATCGCCAATGCGTTCCTGCAAAAGTTCGGTCATACCGTGCGGCTCGTGGAAAATGGTGAGCTTGCTGTACAAGCCGCTCGGGAAAACTGGGCGGATTTCATTCTGATGGATATCCACATGCCTGTAATGAACGGCATTGATGCGACCAAAGCCATACGGGCCGAGAGCAATATTGGCGACATTCCGATTGTCGGTTTGACCGCCGAGGCCTTTGCCGAACGTCACAAACAATTCATGGATGCCGGTTTTAACGATATTCTCACCAAGCCCTACACAGAACAGCAATTGGCCAACGCAATCGCAGTCAACAGACGGCAAACCGAAAAGCCGCCCAACCGAAAACCGAAGCCCCCCTCTACCCCGCCAGCCGCCACAACCAAAGCTTCTCCAACGCTCCTGTTTGCTGCATCCAGCCATCACGAACTTTTTGAAATTGGAGATGAGGAACAACTTACCACTGTCCGCGCGCAATTGCCTCCCGATGTTGTGTCCAACCTTTTGCGAAAGGCTCAAGACTCCTTGCAGGAACTTCTTTCAAATCTTCAGCAGGGTGTCGAGGATGGCGATCACCTCAAAATACGCGAGACGGCTCATTCCATAAAAGGGGTCTGCAGTTCCATGTTTGCGTCTCATGTCTCCGAACTGGCCGCAACCATTGAAGCAACTTCGCAGGATCTAAAATCAGTACGACGTTTAATGCCCGATGTTGAATCTGCTGTAAAAAAAACCATCGAATGGTGGCGTCAAAATTCAAGCTGACCACCCACCACTGTTCTGCAAGAAATATCATGCCTTAAATGACGCGTACATCACCTGCCTATGCCACGCCATCAAATAAAACTAAGGCGTTTTCGCGGTCAAAATATTTTATATCTGTAAGACGGAAAATACAGTAGGGTTTCCATCTTTAGGGGAATGATCTTGTCTGGTTGTTATCGCCCGCTCAAAAAGGAGACTCATTAATGGCCTTATTCGAAATTGGCGTTTTCAATTCGGAAGTCCGGCAAATGGTCGCTGAAGGCGATCACCACAGACGCTACACAGACGACTGGGCGGATATGCGTTATATCGAAATTCGCGCAGAAAACGAAGATGTTGCGCGCGCCACCTTCGAGACAAGACACCCAAAATCTCAGGGCTTTGTCCTCGACAGCATTACTGAGATTGATTGATAAGATCACCTTACCAGGGAAACCGTTACGACATAAAAAAAAGGCCGTCGAGATTTCGACGGCCTTTCTTTCTTCAATCACCGGCTTTGCTTACTTGCTGTCACCTGAAAAAATATGTTTTTCAATGACGCCATGTACGCCCCAGTTCCCATCGACAACCTGGGTCACCCCGAAGTCGGCGGCGGCTGACATCAACGAGATGGCCTCGTCTTCACTCAGCCCCTTCGTGGTCATCAGGAAATGTCGCATTTTCTTGAAGGCATCGCGCATCGCCCCATCGATGGAGGATTTGGAATAAATTTCGCTTTGCGCCTTTTCACCCAGCGACTGTAGATAATTGGCATAGCTGAAGCCATGCACGACCCATTCCGTATCGGTCTCGAGAAGCGGATAATCAAGTCCCTCGACGATCGTGCCACCCAAGTCCTCTTTCTTGTGCAGGATTACCTGCAAGGTTCCGGTAAGCGATGTTTCAATTGCGGTTCCGGCCAATTCGGAATCGCCCTGTGCCGCATGCGGGTCACCGGCACTCAACAGTCCGCCTTCAACGGCGATCGGATAATACATGGTTCCCCCCTTGCCGATCCGCCAGTTGTCGATGTTGCCGCCAAAATATCCCGGCGGAATAGAGTCAACAAAATCGGCTTCAGCCGGAGCGACACCCATGGTGCCAAAATGCATGCGGATCGGCACACGAACACCTTTCAGCACATCGGTATTTTTGGTGATGGTGCTGTGGTCCACAGGAACACCCGGATAATCAATCACCGTGTGAACAACACCAAACGGGTCTGTTTGCGGCACCCAGCGATAATTATAGGCCGCCTTGGCCCAGTTGCGCTGACCTGTGGCGTCAATTTCGTAAATCGTAATAACTTCACGCGGTTTCGGATCTTCGATCAGATCCTTGTAATGAAATCCCCACCAGGCGGCTGCGTTGCTGCCAAAGGTCTTACCCTTGTACTTCGGGTTGCCTGATGGTCTTGGCGCCATATCCAGAATACGCACTTCGAGAACATCGCCCGGTTCCGCATCACAGACATAAACCGGCCCAGTCAGGACGTGAACGCCGAAACCTTCCCCGGCACCGCGGCCCAGAATGGAGGCATCCATGGGACCTGCGCCGCGCCGGTTAACGCCTTTTGTATCCTTGCTCCATTTGAAAACACTTTCCGCACCGGGGTCCCCATTGACCATGCGCTCCGCATCATCATTAGCGTGATGGGTCAAGGTTTCGAGAGTCACGAAATCACCGGAATGAACAACCGCTTGCGGCTCCAGGCCTTTGCTGAAATATCCCCAATGGACGGTTTTGTTGTTAGCCGGTATTTGCCAGTGCTTGGGTGCCGCGGGTTTGGGCCCACATTCAACGGCGGCTTGGGCCGTCGAGACAGACAATGCGGTTCCACTGTACATAAGAAGTGCGGCCAAACTGACCGCGCCGAGAGTTTCCTTTGATCTTTTCATTCTTAAACTTCTCCAGGTATGATTGTTTGAAATACAATTCTGTTCTCCCTGTCTACCGCGCTTGTTTTTTACCGTGCACCCCTTTCCCGTGCATTGGATAAGCGTAAGCGTTGAATCTTCCCATTCGGGAAAACGACGCCATAAATTTGATAAAATCTTTTTATTTCAATATCTTGCTTCAAAGTGGAAATTTTTTATTTTCTACCTTCCAAATTGCACAAACAACGGCAGGTAAAATATAGCCTATTTTTTTGGCATGTATATTTAATTGTCTATTTTTTACTCATTTCATGATGATTTCATCAGAAATGGCTTTGGCAATAGCCAAAATTCCGCCAAAAACCGACATGTCTTCAATTGAAAAAATACAACCAAAACTCCGATGAGTTAATTGCCATTTACAGTTATGTACAAAAATTAATTACACATTCTTACAAGAATTATCTAAATTGAAATTCATTAGGTAATGAGTTTGTCACCACTTTTTCACTATTGATGATTTATTTATAAAAGGCAGTACCATGAAATCTCTTAACATGAGCAACAAAGTACTCCTGCTCTTCATAATCATAATTACTTTCACAGTCGCCGGTGTAGGCGGATGGGCGGCTTGGACCTTCAAGTCCGATTTAGCGCATACTGTTATTCAGCAGCAAAACGCCAGCTTGCGATCCGCCGCCGTACTTCTGAAAAAGAAGTTCCCAGATACCCAGTTTGCGATCAGTGAGTCCGGCAAAGTCGAAAATCTTGTCATGACCAAAATCGAACCTTTCGAGTCACACGAAATGATTGATGAAATTGGTCAGGTAACAAAAGAAACGGTCACCCTGTTCAAGTGGGATGATGAGAGCAAAGATTTCTGGCGTGTGACAACCAACATCATCAAGAATGACGGCAAGCGCGCTGTCGGCACCCCACTTGGCCAGAATGGGCGCGTTTATCCAATGATTATGGACGGAAAAACCTTTAACGGCGAAGCGACCATTCTTGGAAACGACTATTATACCATTTACGAACCGGTCCTGTCTCCTGACGGTAAGAAAATTGGCATCCTTTATGCTGGCGTTCTTAAGGAAAAGATCAATGCAGGCCTGACAAACATCATCAACGCCCTCGTCATCGCCTCGGTGATCGCCATATTGATTGGTGCCGGGATTACCATCTTTGTGATCCGGACACTCATGCGTCCGATCCCTCTCCTCGCCGGAATCATGGAAAAAGTCGCCAAGGGCGACCTGTCCATTGAAAACGTGTTTGTTAACCGCGCCGATGAAGTTGGTGAAATGGCGCAGGCGCTCGAAGTGTTTCGGGAAAACGCCCAACACGTCGAGCGGTTACGGAAAGAACGCGAAGAAACCGAGCAGAAAAATCGAGAGGAAGCGACCGGAAAAATGCGGCAGATGGCTGATTCTTTCGAGCAGACCGTTGGCGGAATCATGACATCTGTGCATGATGCGGCAAATGGCCTGACAAAAAATGCCGGCATTTTGGCCGAAACGTCGGAGCAGACCAGCCGGGAATCGTCAGTGGCCGCGAGTGCCGCTAATGCAGCGTCAAACGGTGTTCAAACCGTTGCCGCAGCAACAGAGGAACTATCGGCATCAATCACCGAGATTTCCAGACAAGTCTCCGAGTCCAATACCATTATTCAGTCCACCGTTGGTGAAGCACAATCCACGGATACCACGGTTGCCAGTCTTGCCAGTGAAGCCCAGAAAATCGGAGACGTTGTCAATCTCATACGCGATATCTCCGAACAAACCAACCTGTTGGCCCTGAACGCTACGATTGAAGCCGCACGGGCAGGAGAAGCTGGCAAAGGCTTTGCCGTTGTCGCAAGCGAGGTCAAAAACCTGGCCAACCAGACCGGAAAAGCGACGGAGGACATTTCCGTTCAGGTAACATCCATTCAGAATATTGCCAACGATGCGACAGCCGCCATCCGCTCCATTGTCGAACGCATTGAGCAAATAAATGGCATCTCGTCAAATATTTCGGCGGCCGTTGAAGAACAATCGGCGGCAACCCAGGAGATTTCAAGCAACGTCAGCCAGACATCTCAGTCGATTATGGAAGTGAACGGAAATATTGAATCCGTTTCCGCCGCAACCCAGAAATCAGACAACGCTTCCAACGACGTGTTGTCGGCAGCCGAAAACCTGTCGGCACAATCGGAGTCACTTGATAAGGAAATCAAGGCGTTTTTATCTACAATTCGCTAACCTGTCGGAAGCTTGCCGCAGTACACGTGCCGTCCATCCGCATCGTAATGGCCGTTATTCATTCCCGAATAACGGCCATTATCCACTGTGGACGCTACGCTATACGCAGAAACGTATACCACGCCTCCTGACCGGGCGTTGACATCCGGGGTCAGGATTATTTTCTACCAACGCTTTCCAGCAGTTTTTTAGCCTTCTTGGGCAAACTTGTCGGCTCGCCGGATTTGATTTCGATATGCTTCGGTTTCATCTCTTCCGGAACTTCACGATAGAGATCAATGCTGAGCACACCATTTGCAAGATGGGCATCTGTTACCTTCATGTGGTCGGCAAGTTCGAATTTGCGGACAAAATCCCGCCCGGCAATCCCGCGGTGTAAATACTTCACATCGACATTGCCGTCATCATGTTTGCCTGCGATGGTCAGAGTGTTTTCCCGTTCTTCGATATCGAGTTCACGTTCTGAAAAACCGGCCACGGCCATCGTGATCCGATAAGTGTTATCATCGATCGCCTGAATATCGTAGGGCGGATATTCCGAACCGCTTTTTTCAATATTGCCCGCACTTTCGAGCAGCCGAGCGAGACGGTCAAATCCAATCGTCGAGCGATACAGGGGTGTTAAATCGTACGTCCTCATAGCTTACATCCTCCATTCGAAGCAATGTTCCAAAGCCCGGACCCGCATGGATAGCCGGGCCGATTTTAGATATCGAACCCGCTCTGCGGCATTCGACAGTCATGAAATAGTTCAATGGAAACAGGCGTCAAGAGGTGTTGAACAAAAAAATTATGTAGATAAAGATTCTCGATATTGATCCGAAATTCTGCGGATCATTCATTCTTTTCTTTCGTACGTTTTTGAATATCGCCGGGTCTCTGGCCTTTTTGAACGAGCACCGGCACGCGGTTTTTTTCCCTTAACACCTCAATGTCCTCATAAACATGGGCCGAGGTCAAAACCGTATTTTGCTCTTGCTCTGAACGCCGGTCGGGCGGGGTGATGATACCGCCGGAAATCACCATTTTGATGGCCTGTTCCGTACTCATGCTTAGCGGTATCAGATCCTTTTTGGGAACAAACAGCAAAAACCCGGAAGTCGGGTTGGGTGTCGTGGGGAGAAAGATATTGATACATTCTTCTTCTGTTACGTTCTGCACTTCGCCTTCCGTGCGACCCGTAATGAAGGCAATGGCCCACAGGCCGCGACGCGGGTATTCCACCAGTACGGCCTCACGAAAGGCATTGGACTGCTGGGCCAATACCGTCTCCAGTATCTGTTTAACCGCACTATAGATATTACGGACCACAGGCATCCGGTTCAGCAGTTGCTCCGTAAAACGAAGCCACAACCGGCCGAAGAAGCCAGCGGTTATGGCGCCAATCAGTGTCAGGGTAACGATCAGGATAATGACCCCAAGCCCTGGAACCGCGAAAGGCAGATAGGTTTCCGGATTGTATTTGGCTGGAAAGAGATGGGTGACCCGGTCATCAACAAAGCCGATGAAGACCCAGGCGAGATAGATCGTGATCAATAGCGGCGCCGTGATCAGAATTCCCGTAAAGAAATAGGCCCGCATACGTTGACCGAAACCCAACGCATGATGCTTCTTTTGCCCTTCGTCTTTAAGGGCCTGGGTTTCCGCAGCGGTTCGGGACATGGTGCTGGGGTCGCGAGGTTTTTTTTTCATTTATTTTCACCTGATGAGATGTTTGTTCCGTGATATACGGCGTCACCCGGATATAACCGCACCCCTGTTTACTTTGTTGCTGCACGGACATGATCCGCCAGAATATTCAGCAGCCCACGTAAAAAAGGATCTGCCTTATTCATTTTTTCTTCAAACATACTTCGCGTCACGATAATGATGGTTGACGCCTTGGAAGCACGGGCCGTCGCCATTCGGGGCTTGGAATCAATCAATGCCATTTCACCGAACATGCCCCCCTGGCCGATGGTGCCCAGGACCTTCCGCTCGCCGTCAACGGTTTTCAGAATTTCAATTTCGCCCGCCTGAACAATATAAGCAAGGTTTCCTTCATCCCCTTCCTTAAAAACAATATCACCCGGCTTAAGGGACTGACGTTGCAATATAGATGTACTTGGCATAACGGGCTCAAAAACCTATTTTGCTGACAAACCTAACATCTGACATACGAAATTCGTCTGACTTAAACCAATATAATAGCGTCAATGTGCGCAACATCATAGGTTAATGCAATCATACAAATATGGCGAAAAATTGAAAACCCGAAGTAAATGACAAATCGTGAATACCCGAACCGCCCCATTGTGGGCCTGGGGGCCGTCGTCCTGGGGCCTGCCGGTGTCTTGCTGATCAAACGCGGCAAGCCGCCCCGTGCTGGCTCCTGGAGCCTTCCTGGCGGTGCTCAGGAACTGGGTGAGACCACAAGAGAAGGTATTTTTCGGGAAGTCAAAGAAGAAACCGGATTGGAAGTTGAAGTCTTCCACCTCATAGATGTCATTGACTCGATCAATTGCGACAGCAACGGCCGGGCGCAATACCACTATACACTGATTGACGTTGCGGCCGTCGTGACCGGCGGCACCCTGCAACCCGGAAGTGACGCCATGGACGCCAGATGGTTTCTAGACCATGAAATTCAGACCCTGAATTTATGGTCGGAAACCGAAAGGATTATTGCACGTGGTCTTGAGCTCTATCAGGCCCGAGCCATCTAACGGGCTGATGGTCTGCCGTCACATCCATCCCTTGCTTTTATAATAGGATACGGCTCCAGGGTGCAAAGGTGCCGTCAGGGCTTCCGTCATCATTTCGCGTTCGTCCAGTCCCTGCAATGCCCGGTGCGTATTCCTGAATTTCTTGAAATCCTCAAAAATACTTTTGACGATGTCATGGACCACCCTGTCCGGCACCTGGGTGGAAGCGACCAGTGTCGCGCTCAGGCCAAACGTTCGAACATCGCGCGTCATCCCCTTGTAGGTTCCGGACGGGATGCGTACGGCTCTGTAGTAGGGTCTGTTTTTTACGTAAGCGTTGATCAGGTCATTGGTGACGTTGACCAGTTGGCCTTTGCATTTCTTCGCCAGATCACTGACGAGTGACGACGGATGACCCAAGGTAAGAACCAGCGCATCCAGTTGATCATGACAGAAATCGTCTGCGGCATTTTGAGAAGGCAGTTCCGTGGCTTTTGAAAAAACATTTCCCTTCCAGCCCATAATCGCCATGGCAACCTCCATGGTGCCCCTATGTCCGGAGCCCGGAACGCCCACATTGACCCGCTTGCCCGTCAAATCCGAAAATGAATGAATTTGCGAGTCCGCCCGCGCAATGACCGTAAACGGCTCGGTATGAAGGGAAAATACAGATCTTAGATCTTCGTTCTTTCCGACATTACGGAATTTCGATGTTCCGGTGTAACTATGGTAATGCCAATCGGACTGGGCAATCGCCATTTGCACCCTGCCTTTTTGCAAAGCCAGTAAATTGACAACTGACCCATCTGAACTGACGGCGCGACAATCCACTCCGCTACCTTCAATGGCCATCCGACAAATCGCCCGCCCCACCGGATAATAGACACCGGTCTTGGCGCCCGTCGCAACAACGACCCCTGGCTTATCGACGGCTAAGGCCTGACCGGAGATGGCCACCCCGACGAAAAGCCCCATCAATCCTCTAAAGTATGAGTTCATTTTTGCTCCACAACCAATTGGCATTGAATATGCCGCATAACATCATATGACTTGCTTGTGCGGCAAACAATGGAAAGACTTTATTATCTCTCCCTGAAGCCGGTTTTAACCGAACTCACGATTGGTTTCAGAAGATAATCGAGAAGCGTTTTTCGCCCGGTCTTGATATCCGCCTGCACCGTCATACCCGGCAATACCTTGTTGCGCTCCGGATCATTGCCAACGTAATCGCGATCAAGAGTGATAATGCCCTTGTAATAGGGGTCCCCCTGCTCATCGAGGAAAGTCGTAGCAGAAATCTCTCTCAGTTCACCGGATATGCCGCCATAGCGCGCGGAATCATAGGTTGTCACCTTGATGGTCACAGGATGCCCGATTTTCACGTGCCCGACGTCGCGTGTCGTTATCCGGGTCTCGATGATCAGTTCTTCATCCAACGGCACAATTTCCAGAATGATTGCACCTGCCGGAATCACCCCGCCGTTCGTGTGAACTTTCAGCCCCTTGACGATACCATGGATGGGCGACGTAATATCAAGGCGGCGGACCCGATCATAAAGCTTGCTCAAGGACGAATTAACCTGCGCCAGCTCATTGGTGACAACCCCCATTTGCGTCAGCGCCTGTTCTTTTTCGTTGGTATCCAGTTCGCGCAATTTGTTGCGAGATTCCGCCAAAGCTTCAGCAGTGCGTCGACGGTCGACAATCAAATTCGCCAGTTCTCCGCGGACTTCGTTCACCTGCCGTTTTATGTCCAGATAGACGATTTTTGACGTTAGGCCCTTTTTGTAAAGATCCTCGCGCAGTTCCAGTTCTTCGAGCAGGATATCTGCATTATTTGACAGAGTTTCTTCACGTTCGTCAAAAAGCGCCAGTTCCTGTTTTTTCTGTTCGATCTGGGCAATAATGACCTCTCGGCGTTTTTCCGATGCGTCCAATTGGCTGTTGTAAATGGAGTACTGGTCTTCGATCAGATCCTTGTATTCGTCGGAGACAAAAGAAAAATCGGGCTCGCGACTTGTCCCAACAGCCCGGAACCGCTCGGCCTGAAGATCAAGGGCCGCTTGCCGGGCTTTCATTTGATTAAGCTCCGTCGCGGCGCCTGCCGGGTCGAGGCGGATAAGAACCTGTTCGCTGTCAACGATCTCGCCTTCATCCACCAGAATTTCCTGAATAATTCCGCCTTCCAGATGCTGGATGGCCTGGACCTGACCGGTTGGCACGATTTCACCCGACGTGATCGCGACCTCATCCACATTGGTTATTTGCGCCCAAATGATAAACGCACAAATAACCAGACCAATCGCGATCATTGCCCAGCGAATGAGCCCGGAACTACCCGCTTCTTCAAGAATAACCGATTGCGCCAGAAAACGAGTCTGGCGGTCTCCCCGCCGGATTTTCTTCGCTTCCAGCTCGTCCTGGATCGGTTTGCTCATTTCGTTCATGACGGCCTCACAAGAAATCTTTGGGCATTTGGGACAACACTTCCTGCGCCGGCCCGAAGGCCCGAACATTACCATAGTCCAACCAGACGATTTTGTCCGACAATTTCAGATGGCTCGGTCGGTGGGTGACGATCAGACAGGTTGTCTCACCGCGCATTTCGTCGATCATTCGCATAAACGCCTGATCGCCCTCAAAATCCAGACCGTTACCGGGCTCATCAAAAAGCATGATCGGAGCTCGTTTCAGATAACCCCGGGCCAGATTGAGGCGCTGCAGAAGACTGGTTGGCATCTGCCCGGCACCGGAATCCCCGATCCGGATTTCAAAACCCTGACGCTGCCATTTGCCGGAGCCCTGTTTCAGATTGTCGATTTCATCCAATACGCCCGCCTTGAAACAGGCCCAGCGTAAATCCTCGTCCGTTGCCGTCGGATGGGCCAAACGCAGGTTCTGAGAGATTGTCCCATAAAAGAACTGAAGTGATTGCGGCACATAGGAAATGGCGTGACGCAACTCAATCGGATCCATTTGACGTATATCCTGATTGTCGATGCGGATGCTTCCAGCCTGCGCCTGATACATTCCGACCATCAGTTTGAGAACTGTCGATTTACCCGAACCGTTGCCACCAACAATCGTCACCACTTCACCGGGGTCAATATCAAAGGTGACGCCAACCAGCGCCGGGTCGGCCTCAGGGCTGTAGCGAATGGAAACTCGGTTGAAACTGACAAACCCTTCCATCCGCTTGATCGGGTTAAGCTTTGAATGCTGCTCGCGTTCGGCGCGAATGTTCATCAGGTTGTTGATCTGGCCGATACTGGCTTTGACCTGGGCGATGCGTGACATCGAGACAAAAGCTGTCTGCAGTGGACCCAACACCCGCCACACCAGCATCATTGACGCGACCAGGCCACCAATGGACATGTCTCCGTTGAGAATGCGAAACACCCCGAAGACAATGGTCCCAACACCGGCGGCAACCATCAGCACATGCGACATGGTCTGAACCAATGAGGAATACTGGGACGCTGCAAAGCCGTGCAAGGCGGCTTTTGCCGACAAGGTCCGGTAACGCTCCAGCCAGACGGCTTCCGCACCACAGTATTTAACGGCCCGCATCCCGCCAAGCGTCTCAACAACCAGTTCCTGACGTCGCGCGCCAGCCCGTGCGGCCTTACTCACAGCAGCTCGGATCAAAGGCGTGAAAATCAATGTCAGAATGCCGTAAAGCGCAATCATGATGATCGGCACAAAGGCTACTGGCCCGCCCAGATAGGCAATGACGATAATGAAAATGACGACAAACGGAAGCTCAAAAAGGGTTAAAGCCATGGGGCCGGTGAAGAAATCTCGGATCGTCTCAAAATCCTTGATCCGCGCCACCTGAGCGCCAATGGTCGCCCGTTCCGTCAGGGCCGGCGGCAGGAACAGGATTTTATGGAAGATGGCAATACCGACAATATTATCAAGGCGCGCGCCGATAAACGCCAGAATGCGGGTTCGAATATAGCGCAAAACAAGATCACAGAGGATCGCAATCCCGACTCCAATGGCAAAAAACGCCAAAGTGGGCATAGATCCGGTCGCGACAACTTTGTCATACACCCCCATCACAAACATTGGGGTTGCAAGGGCGAGAATGTTGAGGATAAGGGTAATCCCCAACGTTTGATAAAACAGAGAACGGAAACGCTCGGTAACGGCACGAAACCATCCCACTTTTTGCTGGGTTGGCAGCAGTTCATCGGCATCAACAACAGTCAGGAATAAGGCCGTTCCGGATAAACTCGAACGGTCGATTTCCCCGTAGGCAGCTTTTCCGCCATCGTAAATATTGACACGACCCTGCTGCAAGCTCAGCAGAACCATCGCATCTCCGTCAACCGGTAAAAAGATGCAGGGGAACAAGCGTGGGTCAATTTTGTTAAGGGCGATGGAAACCGGACGCGTTTCATAGTGCAAGGTCGCCATGATGTTGCGGAACGCCGTCGCGTCGATGTGGTCGACAAAGTGTGGAATGGCCTCTGCCACATGGCGCGGATCACCGCGCCAATGCAAAGCTTCCAGCAGGGGGACAATACAATTCGATAGATCTGTCGCCTCTTTGAGAGCCGCCAGTTCGCCCCGTCCGCGGTCCTGGCTGCCTGTCGGCAACGGAGCGCTGGGCTGGCTGGGCTCAGGGAGCGAAGCTGACCCGCCGCCGGGCGGCATAGGTGGCGGTGCCGCCGGGGGTTGTTCGCCACCAACCGAGGGCATCGGCTCCGGCGGACGTGTCGCCGCGGGTTGTTGCCTGGGCGACGGTGGCATGGGTGGCTTAGGTGTTTCCGGTTGGCGCGCAGACGCCGGCGCTGGCTCCCGTTCGGGAGCTGGTTTAGTTGGAGCTTCTGGTGGACTTGCCTTTTGCCGCGCAGCAGGTGGAATGGGCTTGTTTGGCGCGGGCGGCAACGGGTCTGTTGAGGCGGGCAGTTGATCAGTTGCGGGGGACGCCTTACCGACCGCCTCCTCTTCTTTTTTCTTTCTGAGCCGGGGCGGTAATCGTTTGGTTGGCGCAGCGACAGCGTCTGGCTTCGGTTCTCTGGCCGTGATCGGCTGTTCGTCCTCCCTGTCCCTGTCGAGGGGCGGTGGCCCGATCTCTTTCTCCACCTCGACCGGCTTTTGAACAAGCGGCTTGCGTTCCGGGATTGGCTCAAACAGGTTGCGTCGCTCTGGCGCCAGAAAGTCCGACATCGGGTCGGGTAAAGATTTCTCCTCAAGCACGTCTTCTTCCGACGGGGGAGCAACCAATGGCCCCTTTAGCGCCTGTCCCGGAACATCCAGTGGCGAGGCGTCAAAGGCTTCCAGTTTGGATAGAGATTTACTCATGATCCGCCTCTATCGCACAACAACGGCATAGAAACGGCTGGGCGGGCCTTGTCCGATGGCGGGTTGCCTCGCTGCAAATAGGCGCGGGCTTTTGCTAGCCCCTCGCGAAACGGGCCGGATGGCTGCGCCGCCAGAGAAGGACTCGTCTCTGACTCGTCAACAGCTTCAATTTTCAGCAGTCTGGGTTCCATCATGCGGGCACGACCTGTCCGGGTCGCTGTCCCAATTGTCCGGTATCGCCGCCACGCTCCACCAGATTGGCATCAACAATATCATAAATACGGTCAGACAGATTCAACATGGATGGACGTGGTGTAACCAGCACCAGAGTGACCCGCCCGCGCAATCGTTCCAGCAATCCCCGCAGCATTGCGTCCCCCGAGCCGTCCATGGAGGTATTGGCTTCGTCAAACAGCAAAATACGCGGCTTATCGACCAGTGCCCGGGCGATTGCGATACGCTGTTTAATGCCGCGTGGCATCTTGTCACCAGCACCATCACCAACCGGCGTATCGTAGCCCTGGGGCATCTGGGCAACCACAGAATCAAGACCCAGTAGCTTTGACATATCCATAGCGTCCTGGATTTTTTCATCGCGAAACATGGTCAGGTTTTCGATCAATGTTCCGTTGAACAAAACCCCTTCCTGTGGCAGGTAAACCGCCTGTTTGCGGATGCTGGAAGCCTGATAGTCCAACAGGTCATTGCCATCAATCCGCGCCGTCCCACTGTTTGGTGCAAAAACCCCCATCATCAAATACAACAACGTTGATTTACCGCTGGCGTTGCCGCCTGATATGCCAACGATTTCACCCGGCTCGATATGCAGTGACACATTGTCAAAAATCGGCGGCAGCTCCTCTCCGTCCCGGTTTTTGCCAAATGAGAATGTGACGTTTTCCAGGGTTATTGCACCCTCGACCGGTGGCAGCAGCGGCAGCCCCGGCGGTTTTTCAACGCGCATTTCAAACAGTCTATTCAAGCGTTCGCGGGCAAGCTGAATGCTTTGAAACCGGGTCCATATGCCAACGGCTTTTTGCAGCGGCTGCATGGAGCGCCCGGCCAGCATGGTACATGCTGCCAGACCACCAACGGTCAACGCACCGTCAATCACATAAGTGGCGCCAAATCCAACAACGGAAAACAGGACCAGTTGCGAAAACACCGCACCGGAGCTTTGCGCATAGGAGCTTCTTAAAGCCACATTATGCTCAGCTTCTGCGCAGGTTTCCTGCAGACGCTCGTAACGTCGGACCATCTGCTCTTCCATGGCCAACCCCTTGACCGTATGGACGCCGCCTAAGACCTCGATAATGAAACTGAACCGCCGGTCATCAGCCCCCATTCGCTCATTCAGGGCAAAGCGCAATTTTTTACCAATCAGGTAAGCCGTGAAAGCAAAGGCGGAAATCAGAACGACAGGAACCAGAAAAAGCCACCCGGCCAGATAGGCGATCGCGCCCAGATAAATAACCGCAAACGGTAAGTCCCAGAAAGCCAGTAACGCCTGCCCGGAATAGTATTCCCGCAACATGGAGAGCGCGTTGTAGCCTTCCAGATGCGCTCCGGCCCCGTGCTTTTCAAAATCAATGATCGACGCTCCCAGAAAGCGCTCGATTGCCGACGTCCCGGCCAGATGGTCGAAACGGGCCCCCATCCACCCCGTGACATAGGACCGACCGAGACGCAGCAAGGCCTCAAGGATCAAGGCAATACCAATCCCGACAATCAAAAGAATCAGGGTCCCTTCCGCAGAATTAGGGATGATCCGGTCATAAACCTGCAGCAGTGTAAGCGGCATCGCCAAAGCCAGGATATTGATGAATATAGACGCCAAAAACAGGTCGAACTTGGTCCCAGGCATATAGGCGAGTTTACCCGGTTGCCAGGAACCATCATTCTCTTGTTGCTTTTCACGCCCAAACATTCAGCGCCGTGCCTATCACCGATTAGAAATGCCCAGTGCCCAGGAAACCCGGCGTCGGCGTACGCACAGACTTCCCCCGTTCTATGCCTATAGAGATTTCCTTAAATATTCGTTAGTAACGACCGCTTTGCAGAAATGCCGGTCCGTAAAAATCATTTTAAATGAAAGCGTTAGGCCGATACTCCTAGAATCTTACTGCAATCGGGCCTTATTTGTCACCGGTGTTTTTCCTGCCCATACCGGCAATAATCCGGCGCGCCCGACGTAGGGCTTCTTTTCTCCCCATACCGGGGGTTATTTCCGGGTCGTACAGGGCACCAATCAGAATGCGGTCATGGCGTGACAGTTCCGTGACCCGGTGGCGGTTCGAGAAAATTGAAGCCCAGGCAACATTGTTATCATTGGGAAAACCGAGAACCTGCGTCAATTCCTCCAGAATGCAGTGATCCAGATGGTCGAGCGGTCGCTCAGAATTGACGACAATGACCGCATGATCAATGGACGTGGTCTCGGGTTTGTTCCACAGGACAAAATAACATCCCTGTTCCGCAGCCCGCCGTTTCAGGATTTTCGGGTCAATGGGTGCGAGCACAGGGTTACCCATTTGGAACTGCGGCACAAAGTTGACGGTCACGTTCGGCACTTGTGCCATCAGCTTGTTACCTTCGGTTTGCAGGCCCGTAATTTCCATCAAAGCCTGCAAATGCTTTGCCACCAATCCGAACTGCTGCTGGCTGACCGGGATGTTTTCAAAGGCGATTTCCGTCACGTCATTGCCGTGATCGATAACCCTTTCCGCGTAGGCCTGAACGGAAACCCGTAACGGCTGACCCCATTTCCAAACCTTGTTCCGCGCCCCTTGGTCGCCATATTCAGATCCGAAAACCACCGTTTCAAACGCCCGAAACAGTTCGCCAACGCTCGGTTCCGCAATAGCCGCTTTATCTGCGGAAGCCGCAGGCATCGCCGACGCAACGGCGAGCCCCCCCAGAACGATTGAAATTCCCGCACGACGGCTCAGGCCTCTTCGGAAAAACCTGCCGGTTGACCGTTTCATCCATTGTTTGATGCAAGGATTGTCCATGAGTGCAGCATCCGGTTTGCCGTATCCGTGTAGGTCTTGAAGATATCAACGGGCGCTGTATAAGACCAGATATGGGCGAGCTTTTGAAAAGGCCTGGGCACGACGATCACTCGTTTCATAAATTCTTGTCCGGCATGCGTATAGGACATAGTGATCTCGCGCCCAATCAAATGATGCGGGCCGCGAACATACGCCCACGGCTTGTCTTCTAGAAATTGTAGCTTCTGAACGGAACGTGCGAGCGACGCCTTCAGGTTGGCCAACGCCAGCTGAGCCGCCTGTTCCGCGTCTTTTGCGCCTGTCGGCGCTATGTTCTGCACACTAATCAGGGCCGAAAAAGCCGGGCTCCCTTCCGTGCCACTGAACATGGCCGTCATATGCGAGGGTTTCGAATAAATCCATTCGGAAGGATAGCGGATGGAATAACCATAACCGGCTTCCGCAAAAACCGATGAATCCGAAGACATGGTCACCACCGGTTTTTCGATGTCATCCGGGCCAGGAAGAAAATGCGACAACATCCATTCAAACTCATGCTCCAGGTTTTCATATTCCCGGCTGGCCGCAAAAAAGATAAAAACATGGTCGGTCCGTAGCCCTCGAATAATGTCAACCCGGGCTTTCGTGTTCGCACCTTCATAAATTCCTTCGATGGCAGGAAGACCGGCAATGGTTCTTTTCTTCTGGGCTTTCTTGTGGCTCCAGGGTTTGCCGTCTCCGAGATATTTAGCCTCCAGACGAGCTGGCATTTTTTCGAGCGCGACCTCCGGACGGGCATCTCCGGTCTGAATGCTGATCATATAACCTTTGCGCGAGCGAATTGTAATTTGCGGGTTTTTTTCATCACGCTCCAGCAGTTGAACGCCAGGCGGAACGGCAATACTGAAGCCAGCAACGGGATGCGTATAAATTTGCGGCTGGGCTTTCTCCTGGGCGCTCTGTTCTTGCGATTCGCCCGGAATAACCGGCACGGGTTCAGCCGCCGCCAACATGCCGGACCACATCAGGCCAACAAAAAAGGCGCCAATTCTCGCAAAATACCGAGCTTTCATCCTCGAACAGCTCCAACGAAGTTACATTTAGAGGTGCAATTGTAGACGATTTTTCGTAAACTTAAGGTTAAGTATTCCAACTCTGGGCAGGCATATTAATGGCACGGGTCAAAGACGACTATCGCAGTTTATCGGGCGTACAGAAGGCAGCCATGTTCATGCTGGCCATTGGTCAGGAGAACTCGGCTCGCTTGTTCGAGAAAATGGATGACGAAGAGATCCGCGACCTGTCGCAGGCCATGTCGTCGCTGGGTTCGATCAATTCGTCTTTGATCGAGCGTCTGTTTGTCGAATTTGCCGACCAGTTGTCGACGGCTGGCGGTCTGGTCGGGTCCTACTCATCGACCGAGCGCCTGCTCATGGGCGCTCTGCCGGCCGAGCGGGTCAGCCAGATCATGGAAGAAATGCGCGGTCCGGCCGGACGCACCATGTGGGACAAACTGGGCAACGTTAACGAGGCTGTGCTCGCCAACTATCTGAAGAACGAATACCCGCAAACTGTCGCCGTTGTGCTGTCGAAGATCAAGCCGGATCATGCGTCGCGGGTGCTCGCCATTCTGCCGGAGAACTTCTCCATGGAATGCATCATGCGGATGCTGCGCATGGAAGCCGTGCAGAAAGATATTCTCGACCATGTGGAACGCACGCTCCGCTCCGAATTCATGACCAACCTGGCCCGCACCGCGCGGCGCGACAGCCATGAGGTGATGGCCGATATCTTCAACAGCCTCGACCGCAACACGGAAAATCGCTTCATGACGGCGCTGGAAGAGCGCAACCGGGAATCGGCCGAGCGCATCCGCAGTCTGATGTTCACCTTCGATGATCTCTCGCATCTGGATTCCGGTGGCATTCAGTTGCTGCTGCGTCAGGTCGAGAAGGACCAGTTGGGCCTCGCCCTGAAGGGGGCATCGGAAGAGGTCCGTGATCTGTTCTTCGCCAACATGTCGGAACGCGCTGGAAAGATGATGAAGGAAGACATGGAAGCCCTGGGCGCGGTTCGCCTGAAAGACGTGGACGAAGCCCAGTCAACTATCGTTCAGGTCGCAAAGGCCCTCGCTGACGCCGGCGAAATCGTCATCTCCAGCGGCGGCGAAGAAGACGAACTGGTGTTCTAGGCAGAATACGTAGACTATTGGGGTACTTTCAAACTCAGGCTCAGACTTTCAAAGAAGACTAATATTCATATGGCACATCCAAAATTCCTATTTGACCGTTCCTTCGATCTTGATGGTCCCTCCACCAAGGGGGCCAAGGATACCGAACAGGAAGAAGAAGAGGTCGAAGAGGAAGAACCGGAATTCATCCCCCCCTCTTTCAGCGAAGAAGAGCTTGAAGCGGCAAAAACCGAAGCCTTTGAAAAAGGTAAAGAGCAAGGCCTTCGCGATGCCTCGGATACGCTTGAAAACCAACTCCTTGATGCAACGAAGACCATTACACAACAAGTCACCCAATTGCTTGACCATCAGCAGCTTGCCAACAGTGATATCTTTCGCGATGCCGTAAAAATTGCACAGGCGATCACCCATAAATCATTCCCTAATATAAATGCCGAGCACGGGGTGACGGAAATCGAAGACATCATATACAAACTGTTGCCGCAGATTCTGGCAGAACCACGCGTTGTTGTTCATGTGCATCCCGATATCAGTGAAACGCTCTCACAGCGCGTTGGCCAGATTGCCAAAGACGCCCATTTTGAAGGCCGGATGATTATAACCGAAGACGAATCCATAGAAGCAGGCAACTGCAAGGTCGAATGGAGTAACGGAGGTGCAGAACGCAATCTCGACGAAATCATGCAGGAGATTGATACGGCCATAGACAATAATCTGGCGAGCCCGGACAGCAAATATGTCCCCTCCCCCGATGCCCTGGATGACCCGATCATGCGGCCAAATCCCGCTTCTCAAACGGAAACGGGAGAATCGCTTTCTGAAAAACCTCAGGAACCGGAACAGAAGGTGTCAAACCCGGCTGAAAGTTCAGCACCTGAACCTCACCAGGAACAGGCTCAAGAGCCGCCTCTGGAGCCAATGGAATCTGCCGAAAATACCCCTGACACAAATTCGGAAGCCCCCATACCTGAGCCGGAAAAAGACCACAATTCCGCCATTAATCCGGGTCCGCAAACAGATACTGAGAGCCTTGACTCTCCCCCTCAAGACGCCCCTGAAGGCGATGTCAAAACAACGGAGCGAGAGAATTCTCAAACAAATACAGCCGAAGACGTGTAAGACGCCGATGCAGAGCCTATAATCATAGCCAATCGGGCAGGGTCTGTACCTGTCACTTTGACTGAAATGAACGCCGTTAATCTGAGGAGATCGAAATGGCCGAAGATAATCTGGAATTCAACGAATTAGATGGGACCCCCCCGCCTGAATCAGATGACGATTCCGAAACAGAACTGAACGGCCTGCCTGCGATTGGCGACCTGCCGCGTAGCGCAAAAGACCTGGAAGCCGTTTACGACATTCCGGTTCAGGTTTCTGCCGTTCTTGGCAAATCAACCATGCAGGTGAGCCAATTGCTAAAGCTTGGGCGCGGCGCCGTCATCGAACTTGATCGTAAAGTCGGCGAGGCTATCGATATTTACGTCAACAACCGGCTTGTTGCACGTGGAGAGGTGGTTGTTGTCGAGGAACGCCTCGGTGTGACAATGACTGAGATTATCAAAACAGAGCGGGCGTCTTAAAGCGAGTCCATGGTAGACCACGAATCCCATATCAGGATTATTCCTGCCCAAAGCCGTATTGATGGGGCGACCGTGATCGGTATCTCCTGTGGCTTTGCCATGATCATTGCTGCAATCCTGCTTGGTGGTTCGCCGGAAAGCTTCATCAACCCGCCTTCTGTCCTCATTGTCATTGGCGGTACTCTGGCGATCACCACAGCCTGCTATTCCGTTGCAGATATGGTCCGGATGTTCCGTGTTGCCGGAAAAACCATCTTTCACACCTCAAAAGAACCTTCCGCCGCATCAACACAAGCGCTGCAAATTGCCGAAGTTGCGCGCAAAAAAGGTGTCCTCGCCCTGCAAAACATATTGGGGTCCATTGAAAGCGAACCGTTTTTGCACAAAGGCATTTTGATGGTCGTGGACGGGACGCCTGGCGATGAAATTGAGAGCATTTTGCGCCAGGACCTGCAGGCGACAGTGCAGCGTCATGCGCAAAGCACCAACGTGCTTCGCAAAATGGGAGAATTCGCTCCGGCGATGGGACTGATCGGCACCTTGATCGGTCTTGTTCAAATGCTCGGCAACCTCGACAATCCGGCAACCATCGGCCCGAGCATGGCGGTGGCGTTGCTGACAACTTTTTATGGCGCAGTTCTCGCCAATATGGTTTTTTTACCCTTGGCGTCGAAACTGGAAAAGAATTCACAGGAAGAAGCCCTGATCAACAGCGTTTATATGATGGCTGCAACTTCGATCGGTCATCAGGAAAATCCACGCAGGCTGGAAATGCTTGTGAACAGCATCCTCCCACCGGCTCACCGAATCAGATATTTCGATTAACGAAAACGCGAGATGGAAAACGAGTAAATGCGGTTACTAATCATTGGCACCTTAGGCGGACAAATTGGCGCGGCGAGCCAGATCGCGATGAAGCGCGGGGCCACCGTCCAACAGGCAGACAATATTGATATGGCCCTGCAATTGTTGCGTTCCGGCCAAAGCGCCGATCTGATCATGGTCGACGTCAATCTGCAGATCGGAGACCTGATCCAGTCCCTGGAGCGCGAACGCATTTCCGTGCCCGTCATCGCTTGCGGCGTTGGCAACGACACCCAGGCCGCCGTCAGAGCGATCCGTGCCGGTGCCAAAGAGTACCTCCCCTTACCACCCGATGCCGATTTAATCGCTGCCGTTCTGGAAGCTGTGGCGGAAGAATCCCACAAAATCCTCCATGCAGACCCCCGCATGGAGGAAGTCATCCGCATTGCGGATCAGGTCGCGCCGAGCGAGGCCAGCATCCTGATCACAGGTCCATCGGGAACCGGTAAGGAGTTGATGGCCCGCTACATGCACAACAAGAGCAAGCGCAAAAATGGCCGTTTTGTTGCCATCAATTGCGCCGCGATTCCGGAAAATCTGCTTGAGTCCGAATTATTTGGGCATGAAAAAGGGTCTTTCACCGGGGCCGTTGCACGACGGATTGGCAAATTCGAAGAAGCCAACGGCGGCACCCTGCTGCTTGACGAAATCAGTGAAATGGACCCGAAACTCCAGTCAAAACTGCTGCGCGCCATTCAGGAACGCGAGATTGACCGGGTTGGCAGTTCGAAACCTGTAAAAGTGGATGTGCGCATTCTGGCGACCTCCAACCGCAACATGGAAGATGAAGTTGCCCGCGGCAACTTCCGTGAAGACCTGTATTTTCGCCTGAATGTCATGAATATAAAACTGCCCGCCCTCAAGGACCGCCCCAAGGACATTCCCGTTCTTGCCGATTATTTTGCTAAAAAATACGCAGCTGCGAACGGGGTCCCGGCACGGCCCCTCAATCAAGAAGCGCTCGATCTGCTGGACCGGCATGGCTGGTCCGGAAATATCCGTGAACTCGAGAACGCCATGCACCGCGCTGTCCTGCTAGCGACAGGCAATGAAATTGGAGCGGATGCCATTCATCTGGAAGGCGGCAACACCTCGGGAACTCCACAGGACGGGGCAAATGCGGCAGCCGGATCAGATACTGCGGATACGGGAGGCCTTGTCGGGCGAACCGTTGCCGACGTCGAACGCGATCTGATTATCGACACATTGCTGCATTGTCTTGGCAACCGGACCCATGCCGCCAATATTCTCGGCATTTCCATTCGGACCTTGCGCAACAAACTAAAACTTTATGGCGAGCAGGGTTTGGATATTCCGCAGCACGGTGATGCCGAACAATCGACCCCTTAACAGACGCGAATTGATCCGCCGGAACCCCGCGGAAAAGGACAAAACGGCAGATGGCTGAAGCGACTTCGCAAGCCCAACCTGAAGAAGAGACAAACGGCGAAAATGGCAATGGTCAGGCCGTTGGTGCCTGGCTAAATCTGAACGTTTTCCGCGGCGACATTCTGCTCGCGCTGTCTGTTGTCACTCTGCTGGTAGTTCTCGTTCTGCCCTTGCCAACATGGGCGCTCGACATCAGCCTTGCCTTTTCCATCACCTTTTCCATCCTGATTTTGATGACGTCCCTGTTCATTCAAAAGCCGCTGGAGTTCAACACCTTCCCCACCGTTCTGCTGCTCGCGACCATGATCCGTCTGGCTCTCAACCTGGCCTCCACCCGGTTGATTTTAAGTGACGGGCACAATGGAACTGCGGCAGCGGGGCAGGTTATTCAAGCCTTTGGCAACTTTGTCATGGGCGGCAATTTTGTCATCGGAATTATTGTTTTCACGATCCTGGTGATCGTCAACTTTATCGTTATCACAAAAGGCTCCGGTCGGATCGCCGAGGTTTCGGCCCGCTTTTCCCTGGATGCCATGCCCGGCAAGCAAATGGCAATTGATGCCGATTTATCAACCGGACTGATTGACGAAGATCAGGCTCGTGCCCGTCGTAAAGAACTGGAAGAAGAAAGCTCATTCTTTGGAGCCATGGACGGGGCCTCGAAATTTGTTCGTGGCGATGCCATCGCTGGCATTTTGATCACCTTCATCAACGTTGTTGCCGGCATGATTATCGGTGTTGCCCAAATGGACCTGAGTTTCCTTGAAGCTGCAGAATCCTATACCCGGCTTACAGTAGGTGACGGCCTCGTATCGCAAATACCGGCCCTGATCGTATCCACCTCCGCCGGTTTGATGGTCACCAAAGCCGGTGTTGCTGGTGCAACCGACAAGGCCCTCGGACGGCAACTGGCCGGGCAGCCGAAAGCACTTGGGCTGGTCAGCCTGCTTATGGTCGCCTTATCACTTCTGCCGGGCATCCCCATGATCCCCTTTATTCTGCTGGCTACAGCAACAGGGCTCGCGGCCTTTTACGTCAGCAACAAAAGCAAGGTCAGTCTTGAACAGGAACTGATCGACGCGGAAGAAAAAGATGTCGATCCGGCGGCCGCAGCGGAAGAACCCATTTCATCCGCCCTGAAAATCGATTTTCTGCGCCTTGAAATGGGCTATGGACTGCTGTCATTGATCAGCGCGCCCAAGGATGGGCAACGCCTGACCGACCAGATCAAGGCCCTCAGACGACAGATGGCAATGGAAGTCGGGTTTGTCATGCCGTCGGTCCGCATCCAGGACAACATGCAGCTCCCCGCCAACAGTTATGTGGTGCGCGTCAAGGAAATCGAGTCGGCGCGTGGTGAACTTCGGCCGAACATGCTGCTGGTCATGGACCCACGCGGCGAGGACATTACTCTCCCCGGTGAAAAAACCACCGAACCGACTTTCGGCCTGCCCGCCATGTGGATTGAAGAAGCCAATCGTGAAGAGGCCTTGTTCCGAGGTTATACCGTCGTCGATCCGGCAACGGTTGTGACCACCCACCTGACTGAAGTCATTAAAGACAACATGGCCGACTTGCTGTCCTATGCGGAAACCCAGAAACTGCTTGATGAGTTGGACAAGGAACATCAGAAACTGATTTCCGAAATGATCCCCACCCAGATATCGATGGGTGGCGTGCAGCGGGTCTTGCAGAACCTGTTGGCAGAACGGGTTTCAGTGCGCGACCTGCCGACAATTCTGGAAGGCATTTCCGAAGCCTGTGGCCTGACCCGCAACGTCATGATGATCACAGAACATGTGCGGGCCCGCCTCGCCCGTCAGATCAGCGACCAGAATGTCAACGATCAGGGCTTTATCCCGCTGATCACCCTGTCGCCGCAATGGGAACAAACGTTCGCTGAAAGCCTTGTCGGTCAGGGCGACGATAAGCAGCTTTCCATGCCGCCAAGCCGTCTGCAGGAATTCATCACAGCCCTACGAACGACCTTCGAGCGTCAGGCAATGATGGGTGAAGTCCCCGTGTTGCTGACAAGCCCCGGCATTCGGCCTTTCGTCCGCTCCATCGTTGAGCGGTTCCGGCCCATGACCATGGTGATGTCACAAAATGAAGTTCATCCAAAAGCTCAAATAAAAACGGTTGGTCAGGTATAATATAACAGGTTCCGACTATCGACGATTAGGTATATTTTATGCGCGTCAAAACTTTTACAGCCCCAACCAATTCCCTGGCCATGGAATTGGTGCGCGCAGAACTTGGCGATGACGCCATAATCATTTCCAGCGGAAAAACCGATGATGGCGAATACGTGCGGATAGTCGCCGCCATCGATACCACCTCTAATGCCGCCACAGACAGCGCGATTGAGGAAGAGCCTGAAAACCACGCCGATCTGGATATCGAGGAAACGGTGCGCCAGGCGTTGGTCTTTCATGGAACGCCACCACGTCTGACGGCCCGCTTAGCGAGCGCTGCTGGCAAGGCGGACGCCTCCACCCCCACACTGGCTCTTGCCGCCGCCCTTGATTCCCTGTTTGAATTCTCCCTTTTGGACCGCCAGCGCGACCCGGCACCCCTGATGTTGATCGGGCCGCCCGGTTGCGGAAAAACGATTATTGCCGCCAAACTCTGCACCCAGGCCAAATTGATTGATCGGCCTGTGAAAGCGGTTTCCTGTGATACACAGCGCGCCGGAGGCATTGAGCAGTTCAAGGCCTTTACCAATATTTTGGGAATTGAGCTTATAACGGCAGAGACAGCGGAAAACCTGAAAGACCATATTGATCTGGATGCGCCAACGCATATGCAAATTATCGACACAGCGGCAACAAACCCCTACGACGAAGCGGAGATGGATGATTTGGACAGGAAAATCAAGGCCAGCCGCGCCGAGCCCATTCTGGTTCTGGCGGCCGGAGGCGACCCGCTGGAGATTGCCGATATGGCGCGGTTTTATGCCGATTTGGGGGTGAACCGGTTTATCGCGACACGCCTGGATATCGCCAGACGGATGGGTGGCATTCTGGCCGCTGCCGATAGCGCATCCCTGGCCTTTTGCAACGTCAGCATCAGTTCAAAAGTTTCAGACGACCTGAAACCCATTACGGCCATATCCTTAGCCCGCCTGATTATGCCGCATACCGCCGAACCCTCATCAAACCAGCAAAACTCCGAGGCCGCCCAATGACCACCGATACAGACAACCTCGCTCCTCCCGTCAACCGCAAGCGGGGCCGCAATATGATCGCCGTCGCTTCGGGAAAGGGCGGGGTCGGTAAAACCTGGTTTTCCATCACCCTGGCCCATGCTTTGGCAAAGAGCGGTCAACGGGTCTTGTTGTTTGACGGCGATTTGGGATTGGCTAATCTGGATATTCAACTGGGCCTGATGCCGAAGCAGGATTTGAGCAGTGTGGTGAGCGGGCGCCTGACCCTCAACCAGGCCATCATTGATTATCCAGACGGCGGGTTTGACGTAATCGCCGGGCGCTCCGGCTCTGGGGGGCTGGCCAATGTGGCGAGCAGCCGCTTGCAAATGGTTGGCGATGATCTGGCCCTGCTTGCCGCCAATTATGATACGGTCCTCATGGATTTGGGGGCTGGCATTGAACGCACCGTTCGCCAATTGGCGCATAATGCAAAAAGCTGCATAGTCCTGCTGACCGATGAGCCGACATCGCTGACCGATGCCTATGCCTTTATTAAAATCATGCATGCGGACCGGCCGGAAATTGAAATCAAGGTCGTCACCAACATCGTCAATTCGACCCGGGAAGGCGAGCGCACCTATAATACGCTCCTGAAAGCCTGCCAGGGGTTTTTGAAAATTTCACCGCCCTTGCTGGGAGTCATCCGGCGCGACACCCGCGTACGCGAGGCCATCCGCGCCCAAACCCCGTTGCTGACCCGGTTCCCCAACTGTGAAGCCGCACAGGATGTGGAGCGCATTGCGGACAATCTGTTCAGCACGGCAACCACCTGAGCGACGCCATGGAAACAGTTGTCCCCCGCACAACGCCTCAAGGACCGACTGTATCGGCGCCTGCGCCAACGGCGCAAATTGCCAGCCCGCCGCCCCCCGCACTTTCACGTCTCGAACTGGGTGCCAAACTGGAAGCACTGGTTTTGCAGGGAACGACAAAAGGCCTTGTCGAACTTGAAACGCCGTTTGGCAAATTACAACTGACGAGCAAGTTCCCACTTCCACCGCAAGCGGCCCTTCAGCTTCAGATCATTGGGAAATTTCCTCAACTACAATTCCTGATCACCTCGGTACAGGGCCAGTCTCCACAAGCCTCCTTGCGCAGCCTGAACAGTCCCCCTCCGCAATCTGGGGCCGCCACGACTTCTCAAGGCGGCGGCCCGGTTGCAGGCGCTGCGACGACCCCGGCGACGGTATCCCTGACGGTGGGGACCAACGTTGTGGCGACAAAAACAGGCCCTGCCACTCCCCCAAATTCCTCCGGGGCCACCTCAACAAGCCTACCCGCAGGATCGGTGGCACCGTCGCAAAGTGCCGCTGTCATCCCCCCTGGCGGCCAGACGACCGGCCTCCGTTCAACGCTTCAAAACACCGGACTATTGGCCCTGCAAACGGCAAAATCGGTGGTTTCCGGAGCAACGGGCAGCAAAGGGCCCAGTGCTCCGCAAGGCCAGAACGCCAATCTTAACCAGGCAGGCACCTCTTTTTCCGTCCGGATCACCCAAATCCTGCCCCCCAGTCAACTGGCCAACGGCGGCGGGCTTCCTGCATCCGGCAGCACCAGCCTGGCCGTCGGGCAAACGGCAACCGGCGTGGTTACAGCCGTCACAACGCAAGGTCAGGCGGTTGTCCAAACTCATGCCGGCACCGTCAATCTGGCGACCCCATCACCGCTTCCCCCAGGAACAACGGTTTCTTTTCTGATCAACGGGCCACTGTCGCCCGCGACAAATGGCGTACAGAACACACTGCTTGCGCATAGTGCAGAAATCATCATGGAAACACATAAGTGGCCGCAACTTGATGAGGCTGTGCGTACCCTCAGTGAGGGGCACCCGAGTCTGGGCCAACAGGTCGTCAACAGCCTGCTGCCGAAATCAGATGCAACGCTTGCCGCCAATATTATCCTGCTCATTGCGGCGCTCAGGGGTGGTGACATACGAAACTGGTTTGGCGACGCCCCTGTACGCGCCCTGCAACGCCTCAAGCCGGACCTGATGGCCCGGTTGCATGATGATTTCTCGCAAATCCGTCGCCTGTCCGATGACACGAGTGGCAACGACTGGCGGTCCTATCCGGTGCCTTTTTTAAACGGTCAGGAAATTGAACAAATCCGCCTGTTTGTCCGGCAAAATGCGAACGCGGATGATGAAGATGAAACCGACGCCAATCAGGGCACCCGGTTCGTCATTGATCTTGATCTTCGTTATATGGGACAATTGCAACTGGACGGACTTGTGCGCAGCCAAAAAAAACAATTCGACCTGATCATTCGATCGGACAATCCGCTTGCCATGGAAATCCAAAACGCCATCCGGGGCATCTTCCAAACCGCCATGGAGCAAATGATGAATAACGGTGGGCTGACCTTTCAATCGGCTCCGGCGAATTTTGTCGACATCCGAACCGATGGCGCGCAGAAACCCGACATGGGAATTATTGTATAACAATGCAGGACGTTGAGATGGATATTCACCAGCGGCGTTCTTTGCTGGCCTGTCAGGCAAACCCTGATGGCGGGCGCGATTATCTGTCCGCCCTTTCAGGCAGCTTCGCCAGTTCCGGGGAAGAAAATTCCGGCCTGTATGCTTTTCACATTTGTTATGTGCCAGACAGGTACGTTCTCGAACCGGACGGCTTGAGTTGCTATCTGGCGCAAATGGGCCGCCAGCAGTGGAGTTCCGTTGAATTGATCGCCACAACCCTGTTGCGCGATTTGCAAAATGAAATTATTCCGCGATGGGTGCAGGTTACGGTTGAATTAAAGCTGCCTGCCCTTGAACATCTGGACCAACAGGTCATCACGGTCGAGGACGCCCAACCCGGCTGGCAAAATGACGAACTTCTGAACCGCTTGGGTGTTTAGGCCAGAACCTATTCAGATCCGCGCTGGTGGTTTTGCAAACCAAGTTCATCAAGCAGTTCCTGGTCCTTTTTATCACGCTCTTCTGCTTCACGAATTTCGCGCTGTTTGTTGATAACCTCAAATTTTTTCAGTTCCCGATAAGACTCATTGAGATCGTCCTGGGCGGTAACGATTTGCGCTTCCATGTCTTGAATGCCTGAATGGAACTGATCGCGACGCTGTATAACCTGATTGGCGTAGTTGCCATAATACAGACCGGCCTCTTGTGGTGACTGCTGGGCCATACTCTGTTCACGGACGAGTTCTGCGTCCAACGCCTTCAGTTGGCCCTCCAGCGCCGCAATCTGGTCGAGTTTTTCAGCCAGTGCCCGGCGTTTTTCATCCACTTTCCATTTGTTCAGGCGAATGATGGATTTCAAACCTTTCGACATCAGCCGGGAGCCTTCTCAGCGGGAGCGGCCGCCGGCTGAATGGTCAAGCCCAGGATATCAGCCAATTGTGTGTAACAATTATCGAGATTGGTCGCTTCCCCCATTTCCTGAGAGAGAAACGTCTCCAGCGCATCGTGATAGTGAATAGCCTCATCGACTTTTGCGTCACTGCCGCGCCGATAAGCGCCCAACCGGATCAGTTCCGCCATGTCTTCGTATATGGACATGAGCTGTTTCGCCCGCTTCACAAGCGCGTTTTGATCTTCTGTGTTACAGGCGGGCATGGTTCGTGAAACGCTTCGCAATATATTGATGGCCGGATAGCGTCCCCGTTCGGCAATTTCTCTGTCGAGAACAATATGGCCGTCCAGAATGCCGCGCACCGCATCGGCGACGGGCTCGTTATGGTCATCCCCTTCAACCAGCACCGTAAACAAGCCGGTTATTGCGCCCTGGCCTTCCGCCCCTGGCCCGGCTCTCTCCAGCAGCCGTGGCAATTCGGCAAAAACCGAGGGTGTATAACCCTTGCTGGTCGGCGGCTCGCCGACAGACAACGAGATTTCCCGCTGCGCCATGGCGAAACGAGTCACGCTGTCCATCAGGCAGAGAACCTGTTTGGGCATATCGCGAAAATACTCGGCAATGGCCATTGTCAGATAGGCAGCCTGACGACGCACCAATGGCGATTCATCCGATGTCGCGACAACAACCACGCTCTTGGCCAAGCCCTCTTCGCCCAGATGATCCTCGATAAATTCCCGGGCTTCCCGACCGCGTTCGCCAATCAAACCAATCACCCCGACCTCCGCATTTGTATGGCGGGCCATCATCGACAGGATACTGGATTTACCAATACCGGAACCGGCAAAAATTCCCATGCGCTGGCCTCGGCAACAGGTCAGAAACGTATTGATGGAGCGTACGCCCAAGTCCATTTTTTCGCCCACACGCTGGCGTGTATGCGATGGTGGCGGCGAATTGCGTATGGGATAGGCTTGAGCCCCCATCTGCAACGGCCCCTTGCCGTCAACCGGCTCGCCAAAGGCATTGATAACCCGGCCCAGCCAGGACATGTCCGGATACACGGCGGGGTCTGTGTTTCCCACTTCAGCCCTGCAGCCCATACCGATTCCCTCCAGCGAATCAAACGGCATGACCAGGGCATTTCCGCGTGAAAAGCCAACCACTTCGCAGGTTACCTGCTTATTTGTACGGGTGGATATGATGCAATGATCGCCAATAGACAAGTTGCCTTGTACGCCGCCGATTTCGATCATCAAGCCAACAATGTTTTTGACCTGACCATAAACACGAAATGGTGATAAGTGATTGATTTCACTTAATATATTTGAACCAGAATTGCTCACAAATACATCCCATCAATGGCTTAACCACGCTCCCCCAGCATACTGCGGATTTAGAATATGGGAAGGAAGCAATTAACTTATCGTGAAAATCCCGCACAATTTCACGCAAAAATATTGACACGGATTCCGGAAACCTTGCACAAACGCAACCTGAGGAATATGGTTAACAGAATCTTTAACGGCGTCGAGAGGCGAATGCTATGCGTGTACTTCTAGTCGAAGACGATCCAACGACACAACAAAGTATAAAAATGATGTTGGAGTCTTCAAGTATGGTGGTTGATGCCACCGACTTGGGGGAAGATGGACTCGAGATTGGCAAGCTTTATGACTACGATATTATTATTCTGGATCTAATGCTTCCAGATATCGACGGCATGGAAGTCCTGAGACGGTTGCGCGATGCGCGGGTTGTTACCCCGGTTCTCATTCTTTCCGGCCTTACGGAAGCTGAAAACAAAGTCAAAGGTCTTGGCAATGGGGCCGACGATTATCTGACCAAACCCTTTAACAAGGCCGAATTGATCGCTCGTATTCAGGCTATCGTCCGGCGTTCGCAGGGGCACTCCCAGTCCGTTATTGAAACTGGAAAACTGCTCGTCAATCTGGATGCCCGGTCGGTTGATGTGGGCGGTCAGGCCATCCACCTGACTGGCAAGGAATACGGAATTCTTGAATTGCTGTCCTTGCGCAAGGGAACGACCCTGACCAAGGAGATGTTTCTGAACCATCTTTATGGCGGTATGGACGAACCGGAACTCAAGATCATTGATGTGTTTATTTGCAAATTACGCAAAAAACTGTCGATGGCGACCAATGGGGAAAATTATATCGAAACCGTTTGGGGCAGAGGTTATGTGATGCGCGATCCAGAGCCGGAAGCCCCTTTGAAGCAGGCCCGCGCTTAACCCTGCTTCTCTGCACCGTTACGTTTAGTTGCCGGTTAGTTTGTAGATTCCACGCTGTCCTGGAACGGGCTCGAACTTGTTCGTGATGCCGAGCACCGTTTCCGCACCGCCTAAGAAAACAACCCCATCCTCAGGCAGCATTTTGGCAATGCGCTCAAGGATATTTTTCTTCATCTCCTGATCGAAATAGATGAGCACGTTTCGGCAAAACACCACATCAAATTTGCCCAGGGAAGAAAAATCATCCAGCAAATTAAAGACCCGATAGCGAACCATGTCGCGTATGGCCTGCTTAATTTGCCAGTGTTCACCTTCCTTATCGAAATACTTCACCAACAATTGAATAGGGAGGCCCCGCTGGACTTCAAACTGGCTGTACTGGCCGGCGATTGCGCGATCAAGAATATCCTTGGAAAGATCTGTGCCGATAATTTCAGTACGCCAGCCTGTCAACCGGGCTGCTGCTTCCTTCAAAAGGATTGCCAGCGAATAGGGTTCCTGACCACTGGATGCGGCAGCACACCAGACCCGAAGTGATTTTTTGGCTGCGCGCGCTGAAATCATGTCCGGCAGGATAATGTCACGAAACAAATCGAACGGCTTCACATCCCGGAAAAAGAAAGACTCATTCGTTGTCATTGCTTCTGTTACATCAACCAGCAGCGCTTCCGTGGAGGCCGTTCGGACCTTTCGAACGATATCATCGAGATCACTAAGACCATGCTTTCGCGCCACAGGCAGTAGGCGGCTTTCCAGAAGATAGGATTTGTCATCGCCCAGAACGAGACCGGAACGGTCTCTCAGTATCTTGCGAAGCAGGTCAAAATCTTCTTGTTTCATGCCTTGCCCTTAATGGCAAAATTATTGATGTAACCGGATATCTCATTTAAAGGCAAAATGGCGCTGCAGATATTCAGGGCAGCCGTCGCACTTGGCATCCCCCAAACCACACTGGTTTTCTCATCCTGAACAATTACCGTACCACCTGCATCTGCAACGACTTTTGCTCCGCGGCTCCCATCAGACCCCATGCCGGTCAGGACGACAGACAGCACCCGCCCGCCGTAGACTTCCGCAACGCTTCTGAACATCGGGTCAACAGCCGGTCGACAGAAATTTTCGGGAGGGTTTTGGTTGAGTCGCAGGACTTTATTTACACCTTTGGCCTCGACAGTCATATGGTAATCCCCCGGCGCCAGATAAATATGACCGGGTTCAATTACCTGTCCATCCACAGCTTCCGTACAAACCCGGTCGACGGTTGACGAAATATGCTTGGCCAGAATTGTCGTGAATGCCGGAGGCATATGCTGGGTGAGCAAAATGGGGGTTTTCACGGTTGCAGACAAGTTTTTAAGAACACCAAAAAGCGCCTGCGGCCCTCCGGTCGAACTGCCAATCGCAATAATCTGAGGTGGAACCCTGGCTGGTGAGGGCTTTAATTGATAGTTTCCTGCAGCCGTTGCAAGCTTAGACTTTCCAGGCGATGAAACCGGTGCTCCAACCGCCTGACCGGTCTGGTGACGTCGTCCCCGCAAACGCGCTGCGCCAAGCGCTTTGATCTTGGCAATGATCCCATCGCGAAATTCGCTGGCGCCACCAATTTCGGAAGTGGATGTCGGTTTGGGCACATAATCAGCTGCGCCTTTTCTCATTGCTTCAATACTGATCTCGGCATTCTGCAGGGTCAGCGTGGATGCCATAATAATTTTAACATCCGGTTTAATGGCCAAAAGCTTTGGCAAAGCCGTCAATCCGTCCATTACAGGCATTTCTATATCCAGGACAATAACGTCAACTCCTCCGGATTCCAGCCGTTTAACAGCCAGTTCCCCATTGCTTACAGAAGCGACGACATCAATATCCGGTTCGGAATCAATCATCCTCTTGATGAGCCCGCGTATGACGGCAGAATCATCAACCAGCATGACCCGGATATTTGTACCGGCATCCGATGTGTTTGCGCCATCGCCCAGCGCGCCACGTGAGGAGGTTGGAATCAAGATAACCCCACTCTCTTAAAGAAGGCCGACCTGAGAAAACTTAGTTTGGATAATTTCGCTGTCAAAGGGTTTCATGATGTACTCATTGGCCCCGGCTTCAATTGCTTTCTGAATATGTTCGATATCGTTTTCCGTCGTACAGAAAACAACAATAGGGGCGCCCCCACCCGGAAGTGCCCGCAATTCAACAAGATATTGCAACCCATCCATCACTGGCATATTCCAGTCCAGAAGGACGGCGTCGGGAAGTTTTTCTTTGCACACATCCAGGGCTTCCTGGCCATCCGCTGCTTCCAATGTCTCGAAGCCCAGCTCCTGCAAAATTTTCCGTGCGACCATACGAATAACTTTGGAATCATCGACAATTAGACAAGATTTCATCGCTAGGTATTATCTTTCTATTCAGCATTTAAAGAGTCTGCAAACAACGCTTGCACTCAGAAAACTAAAAACACAAAGAGCGCTCAGAGATTATGAAGGCCCCAGTCAACTTGCGCAAGATAGGTTCGAGGAAATTAAAACATTCCTTCCGTTTTACGCCCGAAAGCCTTTCTTAGTCTTCAGAACGTATCGCCATTGCAACCGTTTGCGCCAGACTTGACACAAGGGCTTCACGGTCAAACTTGGCGACATAGTCGTTATATCCTGCTTTGCGTCCGCGGTTCAAATCACTTTCAGATGCATTGCCGGATAGAGCGACCATTGGTGTCCTTTGCCAACGCGGATCTCCGCGCACAGCTTCCGCAAATTCAAATCCGTTCATACCCGGCATTTCAATATCACTGATAATCACATCAAACTTGATGCCCCGCTCCCGTAACTGCAAAGCGGCATCAGCAGATTCAGATGTGACCACTTCCCAGCCCGCAACCGATAGCAGCGGAGAAAGTAAATTGCGGAAGAACGGGCTGTCATCAACCAGCAAGGCCCGGCGTCCACTGTTTGAATCACGCAACGTGGATGCATCGGCTGAACCGAACCAGTCCGAAAACGCCTGAGTTAGGAAATAACCCGCATCGATAATATCCGTAGCTTTTCCGGCGACAACGGCACTGCCCACAAGACCAACAGCGTCTGTTGCCAGTTCAATTTTCAAGCGATCTTCAACAATATCGACGATTTCATCGACCACAAGCCCCATGGAACGCTCCTGATCCGTAAATACGAGGATCGGTTGCCGGCCTTCCGTTTTCCACTCATATGTTTCCTCGAATGAAATAAGAGGCATTAACTGCCCACGGTATTGGACCATAACCTGCCCGTGCGACGCTTCTGTTGTCGCCATATCGATTTCTTCCAGTCTGGCGACAAGCGCCAAAGGCACGGCCTTCAATTCGTTCGCACCAGCGCGGAACACCAGCAGGGATGTTTTCTCGTCTGAAGCGCTGCTGGAAACGTCAGAGTCACTATCCGATGCCATATCATTTGATCCCAGTTGTCCGGCGGCCGTCGCAATTCCATTGGGATCCAGAATCATAATCACACTGCCATCCCCCAGAATCGTGTTCCCGGAATAGAACGTGATGTCGCGAAGAATGGGTGCAACCGGTTTGACAACGATTTCTTCCGTATCAAAAACCCGGTCAACAATGATCCCGAATGTATTGTTTCCAACCTGGGTGACAACGATAAATAACTCATCATCTTCACTAATAGCGGCGCCGTCGTTTTGCTCTGGCGCACTGTCCGTCTCAACGACCATATCTTCGCTATCGGGCTTGGTAGCCGCAGTCAGATTTTCTTCCTTTGTATCGACATCTTCCAAATTCAAAAGGTTCTTCAAAGAAATTAATGGTAACAAACGGTTACGCAATCTCAACACTGGCGAGTCATTGATCATCTCAATGGCGTTATCCGATTTAATCGACGCCCGGACCAGTTCCAATACGCTGATTTGCGGTATGGCAAAACGCTCTTCACAACATGCGACGATCAGTGCCGATACAATCGCAAGGGTCAGCGGAATCTTAATAGTGAAAGTTGTACCTTTGCCTTCAACCGATTTCAATTCAACCGTGCCGCCAATTTTTTCGATATTGGTCCGCACCACATCCATGCCGACGCCACGGCCGGAAACGCTGGTGATTTTCTCGGCGGTCGAAAAACCGGCTGCAAAAATATATTGCTGAATTTGCTGATCGCTCATGGCATTCAGCTCGGCTTCCGTAACCAGTCCATTATCCAGACACTTTTGGCAGATCCGCTCCATATTCAGGCCCCGACCATCATCCGCAATCTGAATGATAATATGTCCCCCTTCATGGAAGGCGTTTAAAGTGATGGTGCCCTTGGCCGGTTTGCCCGCTGCCGTCCGGTCTTCAGGCCCTTCCAATCCATGGTCGGCCGAATTTCGTACCATGTGCGTCAACGGATCCTTGATCAACTCAAGAACCTGACGGTCCAGTTCCGTCTCTGCTCCAAGCATGACCAGATCAATTTGTTTGTTCGATTCAAGAGACAGATCACGGACAATTCGGGGAAGTTTGGCCCAGGCATTACCGATCGGCTGCATTCGGGTTTTCATCACCCCTTCCTGCAAATCCGAAGTGATGTGGCTCAAGCGCTGTAACGGTACAGTAAATTCACTGTCGTCCATTCCCCGGACCATTTGTAGAAGCTGGTTGCGGGTCAGCACCAGTTCACTGACAAGAGTCATCAGGTCTTCAAGTACGTCTACATTTACTCGAATACTGGACTGGGCAACGGAAGATTCTTTGCTCGCGGCTTTTTCCACTTTCTTGGACGGACCGGGATCCTTTTTAGATACGGCTGGAACACTGCTTTCAACAGCGGGAAGTGGTTTTTCGCCCTCGCTTTCACGTTCCGCAGCCATTTCCGCATTCATTTCAGCCTGAGTTGCCGCCGCAATTCCGGCCGCCTCGGCTTGCTCGACTTCATCAAGAAGCTCTTGCGCAATCGGCGCACCAAAATCATTTGTCTTCGGAGCTGCTGGCGCTTCACCTTCGCCAGCCATTTGCTCGTCCGAAGCAGCAGCAACCCCTGCGGACTCTGCCGCCATGACTTCGTCCAGCAATTCCTGGGCAATGGGCGCGCCAAACTCATTTGTTGATGGAGATGCATCACCTGCTGGCTCTGCCGCCGGTGCTTCCGGGGTTGCCGCAGCCGCAGGGGCAGCTCCAGACCGACCTTCAGCCATGGCGTTCATTTCATCAATAATTTCACGGTCTTCACCTTCAGGCTCTTCACCTGTAGATTCCAGTTCCGCCAGCAAATCACGAATGGTATCAATACAGCGTAAAATCAGGGTTACCGCTTCCGGTGTGACCTCCAGCGCGCCGTCGCGGAATTTCCCAAGAATGTTTTCTCCGGCATGTGCAACAGATTCCAGCCGGGGCAAACCGAGGAATCCGCAGGTCCCTTTGATGGTATGGACCAAACGAAAAATATTACCCAAGATTGCTTCATCTTGGGGGTCCTGCTCGAATTTCACCAACTCAACGTCAATAACCGCTAAGCTCTCCGACGTCTCCGTCAAAAATTCTGTTAACAGGTCATCCATACCCTTGTTCTCCTTAAAGCATTACCCGCATGGCAAACGCAATTTCAATTCCATACTCTAGCTCGTGCGGAGCATTTCAGCCCGCTCGGATACCCGCCCTGCACAATACTGACGAACCCAGTACTTACATTACAGCGATCACATTACAGTGCAATGTCTGCGATGTTAACAGAAGTAAAATGTTATTTTAACGTTTTTATGTTTCACTGTGTAATCTTGGTTTTTTGTGAATATTCACCCTATTTGACCAAGACACATGCAATTTGAACTGTTTCACTTGATTCGGCAACCTCCAATGCCCCCCCACCCGCCTTCGCCAACTCTTTGGCGAAATAGGCGTGAACGTTCCGTGCCGTCAGAAAATCACCCACGGTTTCCGCATTCAAAGCCCTATTCAGGTCTTCCGAAACACGCACATTGACACCACGGGCTTCCACAGCAATCCCCATTCCGCGGTCCAGTGGAGCGGCATGGGCCTGGATATGCCCGCCACGCGGCAGACAGTCGTTTGCGATGAGCATCAAATTGGCGAGCAATTTGCCGCTCAACGATTGCAAAGCAGGCGCAGTCCCCTCAAACCGCAGCGTATTCCAGGTGATTTGAATTTTTTTCTCAGCCAAATAAGCTTCAACAAGCTCACGTAAATCTTCGCCCGACATTGGGCTGTCCTCGCCGCCCGCCGATCCGAATGCCAACCGAAAGAAAGTCAGGCGCCGGGTAATTTGTTCGGCGCTTTTTTCCATCAATTCCAGGGGAGCGGAAATATTGTTTTGATCCTCGTTCAGCAGCTCGATACCTGCACTAACCGCCCCCGCAGCCCCGGCAAGGTCATGGCAAAGTCGTGAACAAAGAAGTTGGGACAGACGTAAATCAGAATTCATTTCATACCTTCAACAATTGACCGGGCGACTTATTGCCCAGATTTCAATAGTGCACATCTGGCTTATATAATGCTTAATAGGGCGCACTCGGACCCCTTGTAGCCGATTATAGACGCATCAACCACTTGCAAGTCGATATTAAGGTTTTAAACAGTACAAATTGTCGCTTTCGCTATGACCATATCCCGTGGTATACATAATCCCACGAAATAAAAAGTGCCGTTTAAGGCCGGAAAACAAATGAAAACAGAGGCTCGAATATGTCGGACACTATGGAAAAAACGCAGACGAAGTCTAAAAACAAGTCAAAGCGCTACCAGCTCAAAGGCCGCCAGGTTACAGATACAGCGCTAGGCGAGATTCAAAATCTGCTGGGTGACCGTTCCCGTCAGGCTGATCTGCTGATCGAGCATCTGCATCTGATTCAGGACCATTACAAACATGTGTCTGCCGAGCATATGGCAGCCTTGGCCAAAGAAATGCGTCTGGCCATGACGGAAGTCTACGAAGTGGCAACCTTTTACCATCACTTTGATGTTGTCAAAGAAGGTGAAGAGGCACCAGCCCCGCTGACGGTTCGCATTTGTGACGGCATCGCCTGTGAAATGGCGGGCGCCACAGCCCTCAAGCAGAACCTGCTCACGAAATACGGGGCTGGCGTTCGTGTCATTGCCGCCCCCTGCGTTGGGGCCTGTGATCGCGCACCGGTTGCCGTTGTTGGCCAAAATCAGGTCCATAACGCCAACGCCTCGCTGGTCGATGAAGCGGTTGATACAGGAGCCGTCGAACCGCAACAGGTCACTTACACGGACTTCGCCGCCTATCAAGCCTCGGGCGGCTATGGGGTCTGGAAAGCCTGTCTGGAGGGCTCAAATGAACGGGCCGCTGTCTGTGAAAGTGTTGATGCTTCCGGCCTACGCGGCCTTGGCGGCGCGGGCTTTCCGACTGCCCGCAAATGGAGTTTTTTGAACAACACGCCGAAACCCCGTCTCGTCGCCATTAACGCCGACGAAGGCGAGCCTGGAACCTTCAAGGATCGCTTCTGTCTGGAAACAGATCCACACCGGGTCCTCGAAGGGGTCCTCATCGCCTCATGGGCTGTTGAAGCGGATGCCGCCTACATCTATTTGCGCGACGAATATCCGCATATTCGCAATATTCTGCTGCTTGAAATCGCCAAGCTTGAACAGGCGAACCTGTGCGGCGGCATTAAAATTCATTTACGCCGGGGTGCCGGGGCCTATATCTGCGGTGAAGAATCGGCCATGCTGGAAAGTATCGAAGGCAAGCGTGGCCTGCCGCGCAACCGCCCGCCCTTTCCGGCCCAACGCGGCCTGTTTGGCCGACCGACGCTTATTAATAACGTCGAGACCATGTTCTGGCTGCGCGATATCGTCGAAAAAGGACCCGAGTGGTATCAGGATCAGGGCCGACCGCATTTCTTCTCGGTATCGGGCCGGGTCAAGGAACCGGGCGTCAAACTGGCTCCGGCCGGCACCACCGTCAACCAGCTGATCAACGACTATTGCGGCGGCATGGCTGACGGCCACAGCTTTTTCGCCTTTTTACCGGGTGGCGCGTCGGGCGGCGTTCTACCCGCCGATAAAGGTGATGTGCCTCTCGATTTCGGCTCATTGGATGAATACGGCTGTTTTATTGGATCATCAGCGGTTGTCATCTTCTCGAAGGATGACGACATAAGGGATATCTGCAAAAATCTGATACACTTCTTTGAAGATGAAAGTTGCGGCCAATGTACGCCGTGCCGGGTCGGTTGTGAAAAAATGTTGAAACTGATCGACAAGCCGGTCTGGGATCAGGCCCTCATTCAGGAGCTCAGCGATACCATGCGCGATGCCTCCATTTGTGGTTTGGGGCAAGCGGCACCCAACCCTGTTTTAAGTGCAATCCGGTTTTTTGCGGAGGACGTGGCATGAGCGAAGCAATCAAATTCACCCTTGATGGAAAACCCGTTGAGGCCAGCGCTGGCGAAACCATCTGGGACGTCTCAAAGCGGTTAGGGAATACCATTCCCCATCTTTGCCATCGCGACAAACCAGGCTACCGGCCCGATGCCAACTGCCGCGCCTGCATGGTCGAGATTGACGGCGAGCGTGTGCTGGCGCCGTCGTGCCGTCGCGAGCCAACACCCGACATGAAGGTCACCACCGACAGCCATCGCGCCAAAACGGCGCGCAAAATGGTGCTGGAACTTTTGCTGTCCGACCAGCCGGAACGCGCCAAGGCGCACGACCCGGATTCCCTGCTCTGGTATTGGGCCGATCAGGCCGGTATCGACAACAGTCGTTTTGAGCATCGCGAAATGCCCGCCTGCGATATCTCGCACCCGGCCATGGCGGTCAATCTGGATGCTTGCATCAACTGTAATTTATGTGTCCGGGCCTGCCGCGAAGTTCAGGTCAATGACGTCATTGGTATGGCCATGCGCGGTTCGCACTCGAAAATCGTGTTCGATATGGACGACGCCATGGGCGAGAGCACCTGTGTGGCCTGCGGTGAATGCGTTCAGGCCTGCCCGACCGGTGCGCTGATGCCATCCTTGATGGTTGATGAAAACCAGGTCCATGTGGGCGCTACGGATACAAAGGTCGATAGCCTGTGCCCCTATTGCGGCGTCGGCTGCCAGTTGACGTTCCATATCAAGGACGACGAGATCAAATATGTGGAAGGCCGCGACGGTCCGGCCAACCAGAACCGGCTATGCGTCAAGGGACGTTTCGGTTTTGATTATGCCCGCCATCCGCACCGCCTGACCAAACCCCTGATCCGCAAGGAAGGTGTCGCCAAAAACGCCGACGAAGCGCTCGATCCGGGCAACCCCTATACCCATTTCCGCGATGCGACATGGGAAGAAGCGCTCGAACTGGCAGCCAATGGTTTTTCTTCGATCCGTGACGCGAACGGCAGCTCGGCACTGGCTGGTTTTGGTTCCGCCAAAGGCTCCAACGAGGAAGCCTATCTGGTCCAGAAACTGGTCCGTCAGGGCTTTGGCACCAACAACGTCGACCATTGCACCCGCCTGTGCCACGCATCAAGCGTTGCCGCTCTTATGGAAGGCGTCAATTCCGGCGCGGTGACGGCACCTTTCACCGATGCCAACGTGGCCGATTGTATTATTGTCATCGGTGCGCGCCCGACGCAAAACCACCCCGTCGCCGCAACCTATCTGAAGCAGGCTGCAAAAGCCGGCAAAGAACTGATCATCATGGACCCGCGCGGCCAGGACCTGCGCCGCCACGCGACCGAGTTCCTGCAGTTCAAACCGGGCCAGGACGTCGCCCTGCTGGGCGCGATGATCCATACGATCATCGAGGAAGGTCTGGTCGATGAACAGTATGTTCAGGGTTATACGGAAGGCTTTGAGGCGATCAAGGAAAACGCCAAACACTTCTCGCCGGAAGCCATGGCCGAGGTGTGCGGCATCGACGCCCAGACCATCCGCTCCGTCGCCCGCAAATACGCCACGGCGGAACGCTCCATCATTTTCTGGGGCATGGGCATTTCACAAAGCGTCCACGGCACCGACAATGCGCGCTGCCTGATCACGCTGAGTATGATCACCGGTCAGGTTGGCCGCCCCGGTACCGGCCTGCATCCGCTGCGCGGCCAGAACAATGTGCAGGGCGCCTCCGACGCCGGCCTGATCCCGTTTGTCTTCCCCGATTACAAATCGGTTGAGGCGGAAGATATCTGGAGCATATATGAGGACCTTTGGAAAACCGAACTGGACCACAAAAAAGGCCTGACCGTTGTCGAGATTATGGACGCTGTTCATAACGACATTATCAAAGGCATTTACATTATGGGTGAAAACCCGGCCATGTCGGACCCCAACGCCAACCATGCACGCCATTGTCTGGCGAAGCTGGAGCATCTTGTGGTGCAGGATATTTTCCTGACCGAAACGGCGTTTCTGGCCGATGTGATTTTGCCGGCTTCCGCCTTCCCGGAAAAAGCCGGAACCTTCACCAACACCAACCGGCAGGTACAGATGGCCCGTCCGGCTCTGAACCTGCTGGGCGACACCCGTCAGGACTGGTGGATCATTCAGGAGATCGCCAATCGCATGGGGCTGGGTTGGGCTTATAATGGCCCCGATGATGTCTATGCAGAAATGTCGCTGACCATGCATTCGCTGGCCAATATTTCCTGGGACCGTCTGGACCGGGAAAGCGCTGTCACCTATCCGTGCGATGCGCCAGATGTGCCCGGTAACGACGTCATCTTCACCGATGGTTACCCGACCGCCAATGGCCGCGCCAAGCTGGTGCCTGCAACCCTGACACCGCCCGCCGAACTGCCCAATGAAGAGTTCCCGCTTGTTTTGACAACAGGGCGTATGCTGGAGCACTGGCATACGGGCTCCATGACCCGGCGCGCCGAAACGCTCAGCCTGCTCGAGCCGGAAGCCGTCGCCAGCATGAACTCCTTTCAGTTGGGGCAATACGATCTGGGACCGGGTGATACGGTCCGGGTATCCAGCCGCCGCGGTGAAATTGACATCAAGGTGCGTGCCGATCAGGACGTGCCCGACGGCATGGTCTTCATCCCCTTCTGCTTCCACGAAGCCGCCGCCAACATCTTGACCAACCCGCAACTGGACCCGATCGGGAAAATCCCCGAATTCAAGTTCTGCGCGGTGAAGGTCGAGAAGTTGGGCGACGAAGCGCTGGCCGCGGAATAAAGGCCCCCGACCGCCCTTTCAAGTTTGTCTCCCAAACTGCAACGGGCGTATTTGATCAGATGATCTGAATACGCCCGTTGAATATTCCCGGTATCCGGGTGGCGGCCTAACCACCCATTAGACACCTGCACGGTCAGACCGCAGTCCGCCGCGACGCGCACAACCCCTGATTCATGCCCGATCCCCTCCTTGTTTACCCATCGGTTTACCGCAGAACGCCGCGGTTTTTTTTGGCTTCAAAAGCGTCATTAATTCTTTGCATCGCAGAGCCAATCTTGTAGAAAACTTCTCCCGTTTACCGGATTTGTCCGCTCAGTGACCCCATCCCCGGCAGGAAAGGTAGCCACGAGATAACCGATACGACGCAACATGTGCAATTTTCCGGGCGGCTTGTCATCCTTGGTTTTGGCAGCATTGGTCAGGGCGTCCTGCCGTTGATCTTGCGCCACATTGCTCTGGACCCGGCGCGCATCACCATCATCAACGCCAATCATCGGGGTGACGCCATCGCCGCTGAATATGGCATCCCTTTTCTGTGCCAGCCGGTCACGCCGGACAATTACCGCCGTGTCCTGTCCCCGCTGCTTGGCCCTGGCGATTTCCTGCTGAATGTATCGGTGAATGTCAGCTCGCTCGCCCTCGTCGATTTGTGCCACACCTTGGGGGCGCTCTATCTGGACACCTGCATCGAACCCTGGGCTGGCGGATATATCTGCACCGACTCGACCGCTTCCGAGCGCTCCAATTACGCACTCCGTGAATCCATGCTGGCCCTCAGAACGCCCGGCGACGCACCAACAGCGGTTATCACGCATGGCGCCAATCCGGGTCTGGTTTCGCATTTCGTCAAGCAGGCCCTGCTCAATATCGCCGCCGACAGCGGGACTAAAACCGCCCAGCCATCTAGCCCCAGGGACTGGGCTGTGCTGGCTGAACGGCTGTCCGTCAAAACCATCCATATCGCTGAACGCGACACCCAGATCGCCGAAGGCGTTCCCAAGGCGGAAGGCGAATTCGTCAACACTTGGTCCATCGACGGCTTTGTCGGCGAAGGCTGCCAGCCCGGCGAATTGGGCTGGGGCAGCCACGAAAAGTACTTTCCCGCAGACGCCGCCCGGCATGCCTTTGGCGCGGGCGCCGCGATTTATCTCAACCGCCCGGGGGCCAGCGTCCGGGTCCGCTCCTGGACCCCCATCGAAGGGCCATTTCACGGCTTTCTGATCACCCACAGCGAAGCCATTTCCATTGCCGACTACTTCACCGTAAGGGATGGCGGCGTCCGCTATCGCCCGACTGTCCATTACGCCTACCACCCGTGTGACGATGCGGTCCTGTCCTTGCATGAACTGGCGGGGAAAAACTGGGAGCCGCAACCGCGCAAGCGCCTAATGCTCGATGAAATCAGCTCCGGTGTTGATGAACTGGGCGTTCTATTGATGGGCCACGACAAAGGCGCTTACTGGTTTGGCTCGCAATTGTCCATCGACGAGGCCCGCCGTCTGGTCCCCTACAACAACGCCACGGGGCTGCAGGTGACAGCGAGTATCCTCGCCGGCATGGTCTGGGCCATGGAAAATCCGTGCGCCGGCATTGTCGAGCCGGACGAAATGGATTTCCGGCGCATTCTCGACATCTGCGCGCCCTATCTCGGACCGGTAGTCGGCGCCTACACGGACTGGACCCCGCTGCAGGACCGCCAGCGCCTGTTCCCCGAAGACGTCGACCTCGACGACCCCTGGCAGTTCAAGAATTTCCGGGTGGAGTGAGGGGATGCTGGCGTACGGTAGAGCGGTAGAGTAAACGCAGACTTATTTTTTCTGCCGAATTTTCAAATAGGCCAGAACAGGGAGTATCCACCCGAAGGCCGCCGGGTAGCTTGCGGCTAAAGCCAGTACAGGGGCCAGGGCCGCAAACTGGATGGCCGTTTTTGCGACATCCCTGGAACCCTCTTTCACCCCTTCAATCGAGCCTTCGCGGGCTGCTGATTTCACATCCCGGTAATAGGCCAATACAGGGCCTAACAAACCAGACAATACATTTCCCTCGCTGCGCAACAACTCCTGCGCCAGCCCGTCTTCGGTGTTGGCGACCAAAGTCCGATCAGCGGCCACGGCATCAGCCAGCGCGTTGATTGGTTCGCTGACATCCTCGGCAATGAGTTCTGGTGCGTCGTTTAGCGAACGGGCGAAGTCAATGGCAGCGTCCAGCGTTTCGGCCGAAGGTTCGGGGCTGGCGTCGGCTATATAGTCGTTCCAGGCCTCGAACTGGCGGATGAACAGGCCATGATTGGCGTTCAACGCCTGCACCTCGCTGGCCGCTTCTTCCAGAAACAACTCGTCTGCGCGCTCTGAGAAACTGTTGAGGCGAGAGCCGTGCACACCCAGCGCGATGACGTTCATCTCATCATAGGTGGCGCCGAGCGCGCGCCGGTAATCCCTCATAGCGCGGCCAAAGGTCGGCAGGTTTTTGCCGGGGTCCAGCGCTTCCAGCCCGGCCAGTTGATCGGAATGCGCAGCCCATGCGGCTTGCAGGCGTTGGTCCTGTGCGATATCCCTCGCTTCCGGCGGCGGGCTGGCGCGGCAGTGCAATTTGCCATCCTCGCCATATTCAACCTCAATGCTCGCCGGGCGCTGCTCCGGCACCTGAGCCCGGTGCCGGGCTTCCATCTCGGCGATCATCGCATTGACATGCGCCGCCCCCTGCTCCCAGTCTTCATCGTCAATCAGCACCCGCTCCAGTTCCAGCGCTTCGATCAACGGGCGGCTTTTTGGGTCGGCCGCGCCGCGCAGGCGGTCCTCGTACCAGTCTGTCCAGACCTGCCAGTTTTCGTCTAATTCTAGGAGATCTAATTTAATTTTTTCCCACCTAACATGAATCATGTCAGGCATGCCATAAAACCAAATTGAGTTACGCATTAATTCTGAAGGTGCGATTCCACTTTCAATCTCAACTAAGTCTTTCGAGACTTCGACCCACGGACCATCTGTAGGATAGCGAGCAGAAAAGAGTGCACTACGGTGTGCTGAATTTGCAGCAATCTCTATAGCTCGAACAGAAAGTTTTGCTGAGTTACTACTAGCTGAATTACTAATATATGAACGAGCAGCAAGAACAGCCGCACGACAAGAATCACTTTTGTAGTTTGATGCACGAGAAACAGCATTCTCAAAAAATATAGTATCCATAATAAGTTGATGAGGCCACGAACCTGTAAAACAGGGGAACGCGATAACGCGGAACAATGAGAGAATAGTTCTTATATCAATACTGCTATGGGCACTTTTCCCAGATATTTCTTGCCAAACCAACGGTACAACCCGCAACACCGCGCGGCTGGCAATGGCGACGGCGACGGAGCGATCTTTGCCCTCCAGCCAATCCCTAAGTTCTTCACTGGAAGATATGGCTTCAGCCACAAGTCATCCTTTACCGCCCTCATTTATACGCATTTGTAAGGTAACAGCTTAGGTTTTGCGTTGAGAATTTAAAAGTTTAAATTGTGGGGAGAGTTGGGATTCTGGTTCTGGTTTTGGGGGTCGGTGGCGGTTGTGGCGGCCCCCCACCCTAACCCTCCCCCACGAGGGGGGAGGGAATTTAAGGGGAGTAGGTTGCTGCGATCACCAACACAAGTTCCTCCCCTCTTGATGGGGGGAGGTTAGGAGGGGGGTGGGAAGTGGAATTCCTGCCCCTGAATTTTTACTGGCGCGTGCTCGAAGTTGAGAATTTATCAGCGGAGGACATGCCGACGTTTTGCAAAACAACGCCAGCGATAATGGCGATGATGACGGCGGCGACGGCGCCCATCCAGAAAGAGTTCCAGCTTTTTCCCATGTTCCACATCCTCATTTTTGTTTGCGGATTATGTCTATCATAACCCGGGTAAATACCAAATCCAATGACAGTCCGGACCGAACCGCCTATTCTGGTGGTCCGTTATGACAACCAAGGGGAGCCCTTATGCCGACCGATGACAACAACACCCCGGAAAACCCGACCCAGGCCTTTATCCAGCATCTGGAAGGCACCGGTTTTTTCGAACAGATTTCCAATCTCGAAACCTCGCTTAAGTCCATTGTCGGCGAAATTGAGGGCTTCAACGTGACCTCCAACCAGCGCCAGGAGGAATCCGAAAACATCGCCGCGCATATTCTGGCCATGGAAGCCGTTTTGGCCGCTGTCCTCAAAAAACTCCCCATCGAGGAAGACGATGTCATTCTGGAGGCACAGCGCCAGGCGACTGCGTTGACCGGAAAACCCGCCACCAACCCGACTGTCGAGGCCATTGCCCGCAATCTGGTACAGAAAGCCAATAGCGGCGGCGAGGACTGATCTACGAATACATCGCGCCGCAATCGGCCCGTCTCGGTCCGTCTATTCGGCCGCCTGCGCCTTGGCTTTGTCCTCCACCTCTTCCACCCACAGGTTATGGTGTTCACGGGCCCAGTTGATATCAACCTGGCCCGAGCCCACCGCATCAATCGCGCCTTCCATACCGACGGAGCCGATATAGATATGGCCGATAATGATGACGATCATCACCAAAGCGACAACCGAGTGCCAGATCACCGAAAGCTGGGTTTCCTGAAGCGCCGACAGCTGGGTCGGCAGATCAAGACCCAGACCGTTCAGTAACTGGAAGGTCCCGGCCCAGATGGTAATTTCGAACGGAAACATCAAGGCCAGACCGGAAACGCTCAGCGAGCCGCCACCCAGAACCACCGACCAGAAGATCAGCTTCTGCCCCGCATTAAAACGCTTGGAGGGTGGATGATGACCTTTCGTGAAAAGCCCACCACCAACCATCAGCCACTTGAGGTCAGCCGTATTGGGTATGTTATGGCGCACCCAAAGAACAAACATCAAAACGATACCGACCATAAAGGCAAAGGCGATGTAGTTATGGGCCAACTTACCGTAATACGAGAAAGCCGAAAACACCTCCGGGCCCATGATCGGCAACAACACCAGCTTGCCGTAGGCCACGTTCAGGCCGGTGATCGCCAGCACGATAAAGGATGAGGCGGTGAGCCAGTGGGTAACGCGCTCAAGGGCGTTAAAGCGTTCGATGGTTTGTCCGGAAAGGCCCGATTCAACACGGATTTTACCCCGTATGAGATAGAACAGCGCCAAAATGACCAACACGCCAAACAGCGCCCAACCGCCATAGGTGACCAGCGGACCGCGCTTGAAGGCCAGCCATTTGTCGCCATCCACCTGAACCAGTTGCCCGGCTTTCTTGTCGGGGATCGAAACCCGGCCGGTCACGCCCTTTTTGATGGCCCGCCACATTTCGGCATCGCCAACATTGCCGGAGAAATTGCCCGGCACCTCACCCTTGGTTTGTGCGGACGCCGTATCGACCGAAACGACGGGAGATCCCGTCAGGCCCATTGCAGCCGAAAGGCCCAGTACCAGTACCAGTGCAAAAGCACTCATTGCTTTAAGAAAATACCGCCATACCATCGATTGTTTCCCCATTTGCCTTATGCTCCCGTACGCAGACCACAACGTAATTTCAAAGTATAAAAACGTCAGACATAAAATCTATTAACAAAATGCCGGTTATAGGCAAGAAGGAGCCGTGCGCGAATGCACACGGCCCCTCCCTAACCCATCAATCGGACTTAGGAACCCGCTTTCAATTGGTAAGCGGTGCCCCATCCCCAAGCGCCGGAACCGAAACCTCGGCTGACGATACGCTCGCGGTAAATATTGCTGACCATGTCGCCATCGCCGCCCAACAGGGCTTTGGTGGAACACATTTCAGCACAGAGCGGCAACTTGCCTTCTGCCAGGCGGTTGCGCCCGTATTTCTGGAACTCTTCAGTTGAGCCGCTTTCTTCCGGGCCACCTGCACAGAACGTGCATTTGTCCATCTTTCCGCGGCTACCGAAGTTCCCGGCTTGCGGGTACTGCGGGGCGCCAAACGGACAGGCGAAGAAACAATATCCGCAGCCGATACACAGATCCTTCGAATGCAGAACCACACCGTCTTCGGTCTGGTAGATACAATCGACCGGACAAACCGCAATACACGGCGCATCCGAACAATGCATACAGGCTACCGAGATTGAGCGCTCACCGGGTTTACCATCGTTGATCGTTACCACGCGACGGCGGTTGATCCCCCAGGGAACTTCGTGCTCGTTTTTACAGGCCGTGACACAGGCGTTGCATTCAATACAGCGCTCGGCATCACACAAAAATTTCATTCGTGCCATGGTTATTCTCCTTCCTTACGCTGTTTCAACGCGACACAGGGTAACTTTCGTTTCCTGCATCTGAGTGACGATGTCATACCCGTAGGTTCCAACCATGTTCGAGGCTTCGCCCAGAACATAAGGATCGGTGCCATCCGGATACTTGTCCCGCAGGCTCACCCCTTGCCAATGCCCACCGAAGTGGAACGGCATGAAGGCAACACCTTCGGCAACGCGCTCGGTGACCAGAGCCTGCACAAGGACCTTGCCGCCTTCCGGCGAATGGACCCACATATTCTGACCATCCCGAATGCCGGCATTATTGGCATCGACCGGGTTGATTTCACAGAACATGTCCTGCTGCAGTTCCGCCAGCCATCTATTGGAACGGCTTTCATCACCGCCGCCTTCATATTCGACCAGTCGGCCGGATGTCAGAATCATCGGGAAATCCTTGGAGAAATCCTTTTTCTGGATGGATTCATACATCGTTGGCAGACGATAGGACTGACGGTCCTGGAAGGTCTTGTACTTCGGCAACAGATCGCGACGCGACGTATACAGCGGTTCGCGGTGTAGCGGCACAGGATCCGGGAAGGTCCAGACCACAACACGGGCTTTCGCATTGCCAAACGGCGCACAGCCATGCTTGATGGCGACCCGCTGAATACCGCCGGAAAGGTCGGTCTTCCAGTTGGTCTTTTCACCCGCAACCTTGTCGATAGCGGCTTTTTCTTCCGCTGTCAGGTCGCCGTCCCAGCCGAGTTTTGTCAGCATCGCCATCGTGAACTCGGGATGGCCATCCTTCAGCTCGTTGCCGACCGGATAGGAGCCTTCTGCCAGCAGATTGTCGCCCTTGTATTCCACACCAAAACGGGCGCGGAAGTTAAGGCCACCTTCGGCAACCGGCTTCGACGGGTCATAGAGGTTGGGTGTGCCCGGATGATTGAGCGCCGCCGTTCCCCAGCAAGGCCAGGGCAGACCATAGTAATCCCCACTGACGGGACCACCGCGGGCCAGCAACGACGTTTTGTCGAAGGTGACCTGATTGGCCATATGCGCCTTCAGACGTTCCGGTGATTGGCCAGTATAGCCAATCGTCCACATGCCGCCATTGAATTCACGGGTGACGTCCTCAATCAAAGGAACGTTACCTTCGACCTTCACTTTCTTGAACATCTCGTCCGCAAAACCCAGCTTTTTGGCCAGAAGATACATGATCTCATGGTCGGGCTTGGATTCGTAAATCGGCTTAACAACCTGATCGCGCCACTGCAAGGAGCGGTTCGATGCGGTCACGGAGCCATAGGTCTCGAACTGGGTTGCCGCCGGCAACACATAGACACCATCCTGACGGTCCGGAATGACAGCTGCGAAAGTCGGCACCGGATCGATGATGACCATCAGGTCCAGTTTCTCCATCGCCTTCTTCATTTCCGGCAGACGGGTTTGTGAATTGACCGCATGGCCCCACAGAACCATCGCCCGCAGATTGTCCGGCTGATCGATGTTCTTCTTGTCTTCGAGAACCCCATCAATCCAGCGACTGACCGGAATACCGCTCGACTGCATCAGTTTTTCGGATGCAAAACGGTTCTTCAGGTAGTCATATTCGACACCCCAAACCCGCGCCCAGTGAGCCCATGCACCTTTTTTCAGGCCATAATACCCAGGCAGCGAGTGAGACAGGATGCAGAAATCGGTTGCACCTTGAACGTTGTCGTGACCGCGGAAGATATTGGCGCCACCACCTGCAACACCAACGTTGCCCAAGGCCAACTGCAAAGCGCAATAAGCCCGGGTGTTGCTGCTGCCGTTTGTGTGCTGGGTTCCCCCCATGCACCAGATAAAGGTGCCTGGACGGTTGTTCGCCATGGCGCGCGCCACACGACGCAACTGCGATCCGGGAACGCCGGTAACCAGTTCGGTTTCTTCCGGAGTCCATTTTTTGACTTCGGAGCGAATCTGATCCATGCCCCAAACGCGTTGCTTGATGTACTCTTTGTCCTCCCAGCCGTTTTCGAAGATGTGCCACATGATGCCCCAAATCAGGGCAACATCGGTCCCGGGACGGAACCGCACATATTCATCGGCATGCGACGCCGTGCGCGTAAAGCGCGGGTCGCAGACAATCATAACCGCGTTATTCTGCTCTTTCGCCTTCAGCAGATGCTGAACCGCAACCGGGTGCGCTTCTGCCGGGTTCGAGCCGATCAGGAAGATCGCGCGGCTGTTGTGAATGTCGTTATAGGAGTTTGTCATCGCCCCATAACCCCAGGTGTTGGCAACACCTGCGACCGTGGTTGAGTGACAGATCCGGGCCTGATGATCGCCGTTGTTCGAGCCCCAGAAGGCATAGAACTTACGGAACAGATACGACTGCTCGTTATTGAATTTCGCCGATCCCAGCCAATAGACCGAATCCGGTCCAGAGGTTTTGCGAATATCGAGCATCTTGTCGCCAATTTCGTTGATGGCGTCGTCCCAGGAAACTTTTTTCCATTTGCCGCCTTCCAACTTCATTGGATAGCGCAAACGGCGCTCGCTATGGGCATGTTCGCGGACACTGGCGCCTTTGGCACAATGTGCACCCAGGTTGATCGGGCTTTCAAAGCCAGGCTCCTGGCCGACCCAAACACCGTTATCCACTTCTGCAATGACTGTGCAACCAACAGAACAGTGCGTACAGACGGATTTGACCTTCGTCATATCCTTCATGGCTGTCGCTGCTTTAGCCTGTTTGGCCATTCCCAAGGGCGCTGCTGACGCTAACGCCGCTCCACCAGCCGCAATCCCTGAATTTTTCAGGAAGGAACGTCGATCCATCGCGCTCCCGATCACACCTGCTAGAGCCTTCTTTAAACGGGGGCCTCTCGCAACCCCGCCGCTCTTCTTTGTGAGCATTTAGATAACTCCCTATTTCTACTCGGTTGAAGTCTTACGTATCGACGCGTCTAAAATCTTGCCAAATCATAATAGGTTTTGACGTGATCCGTTTCCTGATAGCCGGTCGTTTTACCCGCATCGGAAACCGCTGCTTCAGCGCCAGTTCCCGAAAGCGTTACGGCGGCCACACCGGCCGCAGCACCGGTAGCACCGGCCGCTTTCAAAAACTCCCGCCTCGGAAGCGTTTTCTTTTCTGAACCATCCATTTCTCTCTCCCTTAACTTCGTTTCACACTTTACTCACCCGACCCGGCAATCCGGGCCAAATCCCGTCAATTCATCCGCTCAGACCGCCGCCATCTCAAAGGCATCACGTTCCAACTGCATGAACAGCTTACCGATCGTCCCTACCGGCATATAAACTTTTGCATTCTTGGCTTTTTCCAAATCAACAAAAAAATGCGTCGCCCACGGCGCAATATGCTGATTGAAGAAGGCATCTTGCCGTTCCGGCCCGACGCCGCCGCCAAAATCGCCAGAAATCAATCCGTGCATAATCTCCATCAAGAAAGCAATATGGTCCTCAGGCTCGCTGTTCAGCGTCGAGCGCGCAATCCCCAGTTCCGCCATGTCGCGCCGTAAATTCGACAAAGGTTTTTCGTAGACAAAACCGGTTAAATAAAAGGAGGCGTAGGGATGCAGTTCGCCACCGGCTCCCATGCCGTAGAATAAAGCGGAATATTCTTCTTCGGCAACGCCACGCGGAGTTCGGCTCGCCAATTCTCCCAAACCTTTGAGCGCCTTACCAATCTCCGTTTCGCTATTGGTTTCCGACAAACCGCGAATGATTTCGAGCGTTTCCTCACTCATGGGTAATGCAAGCACACGCGCCAGCAACCCATAAAGCTGGGCACGAAGAAGGTCTTCCTCCGCGATAGCTTGGGTAGCGCCTGTTGTATTTTGTTGAGTTATATCGCCACCAGCCTGTTCGGTTTCGAAAGCGTGATTTGCTTCCACAATCGCCTCTTCACTTTCATTCAGCTCGTATGCTGGAGTGCCTCACCTCAGATTTGCCTCATGTGCCCGGCTTGTTTAACCGTTCGAACTTCAAGGCAAATCACCTAACCTGTATACAATTATCCCTCTCACCGACTTGCGAAGTCAATCGAATTCGGAGCTTACATACGTGCGGCATGATAAATAATTCATATCATTTTCAGTCGGTTAGATACGTTTCACTGTTCTGATACATTGCTGCACCACAACATACTGCGGTTCCATTTTTTGAGAAAAATGTATCCAATATTAGGATTGATAATTAGTTGCAATTAAAGCTGGCACATAAGCTCGCATTTGTGCCCTTGCTGGATTTACACATAATGCGAACGATTATCAGTCGCTCGGAAAATAATTGCTGCATCGCACAACAGAAAGCCCGTTTACGAAATCTGGGTTTTGGCAAAATTTATTTATGAAAAATTATCACAGGATAATTTCTCTTGCGTTAAGCGTCTTGTTTTTGACGCACACAGGATCAAAATCTGGATACAATTTATACTTTCAAGTGGCAGCCGCTTCCGGCTATGCCCCCGGTTTTCGAACATCCCGAACCGGGACCGAGCTCCTTGCCGTGTCTTCAGATCGTTCGACACCATCCCCTTCTTTGTCTTTTTCGGGATCCGTTAGGGCTTTGGTTTCGGCCACCTCCGGCTCGTCCTTGTCCTCTTCTGTGGCAGCACCCAATTCACGGTTTGCACGCGCCGAAGGTGAAGCATCTTCATCGGCATACACGTCTTCAGCAGTCTGTTCCGGGATATCTGTTTCAGCCGATTCTTCCGGCTCAAGGGCGCTTTCCTGCCCCCTACCCACTTTGTAGGAACTCTGAGTCGCCGCATCAATCAGTGTATGGACCACATTAAAATCGTCATCGTAGTCGTTCATGCCATCCAGATGGGTGATAATCGGATGTGTTTTCCACAGCACCCGCAGAGCCTTGCGGCGGATGAACTCCGGGACTTTACCGGACATGAAGGGGGCAAAGTCGGACTCATCCGTAAGTGTCTCGATGGGTGGCAGGGCGGCGACAACCTCTACTTCTTCCGGCGTCAATTCTCGTTCTTCTTCGTCTTCAACAGGGTCGGAGGCTGTGTCTGATGGTGGCGGCTGATCCGGATCATGCGCCACCTCACCATTCAACATTGCCAGAGCTTGCTCGGGAGCGGCTTCAAATTCCGTGTCCGTTTCCTCGACACCGGCGAGCGGTGTCATCATGGGTGCGGCGGGGCGCCTGTATCTGTTGGACGGAAACCCTTCAGTGATGGCAAACTCATCAACAACAGCGGCCTGAGGATCGCCTGCAACCGGTTTCTGCTTGCGTCTGGCACGCGCCGCATCTTCAGCCCTTTGGTTTTCTTCGGTGGAAGCGCCACCTTTGCTTTTCAATTGTGACCAGCGCGACAATCGCCCCTCTTTATTCGTCATTCAGGCCTCCGTCGGGGCGCGACAAGTCGATTTTCGGGCGCGACCCCAGTCCGCCCTTGCGGGGATCATAGGCCTTCTTTTGTTTGCGCTTTTTAAAAGGCGCATCCACATGATGTTTATCGACAAACCCCTGCACCCAGGCGGCAATTTCGATGGGCATGGTCACCCCTTCAACGATATCTTCGCCGCTTTCCGTATAACGCTCCGCCTCATAGGGGCAAACGGTAACCAGAAAAGGAACCACATCCGGGTCTTCGGCTTCTTCACCCGGACTGAGTACCACATAAACACGCGGTGGGCTGTTCGACAGATTTGTTCGATAACCTTCGGTTTCACCACGATGCAGTTCAATATCCATGGCGCCAACCAGAATATGTGCCCAGTCGGCCTCCTCACGCAGGATTTTCCATGCCGTTGTCATCTCCGGTGAAATGCCGGAAATAACATCAATGGGAGTCCACCGAAATTCCTGCCAGGGGTTATCAATTTTCCGCCGTTCGACAACAACCCCAACCCGCATCTGTTCATGAGCACTCATACGGGGTCTCCTGATAAAGCTTTCTCGAGATAGCGCTCAGCTTCGTCAAGGTTTTCAGGTTTGTTGATATTGAAAAACGGGTCCATCTCCGGGTTTTCAAAGGGCACATGTTTGATCGCATATCGGGCCGTCCACAAATCAATCTTGCGCATATCCTCTTCGATCATGGCGCGACGCAAATCCTCTTTCAGCCGCACCGGCCACAACGCGAAGGGTGGGTGCGTACGACCATTGGACATGGCGCAGGCCATGTCGGCTTTTTCAGCCTCAACTGCCTGCAATAATTTGCCAACCATATCCGTCGGAACAAACGGCGCATCGGTGGCGAAAGTCGCCACCCACTGGTATGTGGGTTTGTGTTCGCTGGCCCATTCCAGCCCGGTCAACACCCCGGCCAATGGACCGGCAAACCCCTCGATCACATCCGCAACAACCGGCAGGCCATATTCGGCAAAACGCCCTGCATCACCATTGGCATTCAGGATCAATGTCTCCACTTGTGGTTTGACGCGATCAATCAGGCGGTCGAGGATTGGCTTTCCGCCCAACTGTAACTGGTTTTTATCGCCGCCACCCATGCGCCGCGACAAACCGCCGGCCAGCAAAACCCCGACAACAGGCGCGGAAGAGACCATCAGGCTGCCCCTTTGCGGCCCGAACGGCGAGGCTCGTCCTCAACCTCGGCCACATCCATATCAAACTCAATGCGGTCTTCTCCGGCCAGCGCGATAAAGCGTTTTCCCTTGGCCCGGCCAATCAGGGTCAGGCCAATCTTGCGCGCCAGTTCAACCCCCCAGGCCGTAAAGCCGGAACGCGACACCAGAATGGGAATTCCCATCTGGACCGTCTTGATCACCATTTCCGAAGTCAGTCGGCCCGTCGTGTAGAAAATTTTATTGGCCCCGGAAATTTTATGCTGGAACATATAACCAGCAATTTTATCGACCGCGTTGTGGCGACCGACGTCTTCCATATAAAGCAGTGGCTTGTCCTGCTCGTACAAGGCGCAGCCATGAATGGCACCAGCCTCCAGATACAGGCTGGGCACGGTGTTGATCTGTTTTGTCAGGGTATAAAGCCACGATGTTTTGATGATTGTGCCCGTGGGTAAAACGGCATGGTCGAACTTTTCCATGACATCGCCGAATACGGTGCCCTGCGCACAGCCCGACGTCAGGGTCTTTTTCTTGAGTTTATCCTCAAAATTCGTTTCCGTCGCGGTGCGCACGACAACCGTCTCGATATCTTCTTCGTATTCGACACCCAAAACCTCGTCATCGGGCCCCAGCATATTCTGGTTCAGCAGATAACCGATCGCCAGATATTCAGGATAATCGCAGATTGTCATCATGGTGACGATTTCGCGACCATTCAGATAGAGCGTCAACGGGCGCTCGACGGTTACCGAGGTTTCCACCCGACTGCCATCGTGGGCGACGCCGCTAACACGCTCAGTCAGACGCGGGTCTGACGGGTTGGGTGCGACCAGAAATTCAGGTCCTGTTGACATCGATGGTTTGTGTCCCTGTTGCATGGTATTTATTATTTGCATATAGGAGACAAACTATGGAGAGCCAATCCCCGTCGTGCAAGAATTAGAAGGTTTCGAAAGAAAATTACAAAAAATGACGGGCCGATAACAAAATGAATGATTTTGGTGATGCCGCTGCAGCGGCGCTGCATCTGCTGGTGACCCTGGATTCCGGTTTGACGGAAATTGTCGGCCTGTCGCTATATGTCAGTTTCACGGCGATTATTATCGCTTCGCTGATTGGCCTGCCCTTGGGCGCGGCGATTGCCCTGTTCCGTTTTCCGGGCCGCCGGTTTCTCACCATTGTCCTCAATGCCCTAATGGGTTTGCCGCCGGTTGTCGTTGGGCTGATCGTCTATTTGTGTCTCAGCCGCTCCGGCCCGTTTGGCGTTTTGGGCCTGCTCTATACGCCCGCAGCGATGATCATCGCTCAGGTTATCCTGATCACGCCAATCATTGCCGCTCTCGCCCGTCAGGTGATTGAAGACCTCTGGCTCGAATATGAGGACCAATTGCGATCCCTGGGTGCCAATCCGGTCAGTGCCCTGCCAACGCTGTTATGGGATGGCCGGTTTTCCCTGATCACCGCCCTGCTCGCCGGTTTTGGCCGGGCCAGCGCTGAGGTTGGCGCCGTAATGATTGTTGGCGGTAATATCGATCATGTGACCCGCGTCATGACGACCGCCATCGCACTTGAAGTGTCGAAAGGTGACTTGGCCCTCGCGCTCGGGCTTGGCATCATCCTCCTTAGCTTGTCTGTCGCCGTGAACGGCGCTGTCTATATGACCAAGGAAGCGGCGCAAAGGCGGCATGCATGAGCAAACCCATCCTGCCCTTCCGTTTGGAGAACGTTTCCTTTGAGGCGGGCGGCAAACGCCTGATCAAGGATATGAACTGCCAGTTTGAGGCAAACAAGCGCTCCATCATCATCGGGCCGAACGGTGCCGGGAAAAGCCTTTTTCTGAAAATATGCCATGGTCTGATCGCGCCGCATACGGGCCGGGTCCAATGGAATGATACGGATGAAAGATCGGTGCGGCTCAATCAGGCCATGGTGTTTCAGCGACCGGTCATGCTGCGCCGCTCGGTCAGCGCCAATATCCATTATCCCCTGAAACTTCGAAACATCGCGAAATCGGAACGTCATGACCTTACCGAAGAGGCCTTGGCCAAGGCCGGTATTGGCCGCTTGCGCGACCATCCGGCCCGCGTCCTGTCTTTCGGCGAGCAGCAAAAGCTGGCACTCGCCCGGGTCTGGGCGCTCAATCCGCAAGTCCTGTTTCTGGATGAACCGACTGCCAGTCTGGATCCCGCCGCCACCCACACGGTTGAGGAACTGGTCGGCGCGATCCATGCACGTGGCACGAAAGTCATCATGACGACCCACGATCTGAGTCAGGCCCGACGCATCGCCGATGAAGTCCTGTTTATCTTCCGCGGGCGACTGCTGGAGCGCGCCCCGGCTGAACAGTTTTTCAATCAGCCGGAAAATGATCTGGCCCAGGCCTTCATCAAGGGAGAGCTTCTCTGGTGGAAGCTGGACAGGAAGAAAGACCGGAAACGAGTCACTTAGGCAGTGCCTTCAGGAAACGCGAATTAACCGGCCTTCCCCGTTGCGCCGGTACTGGAAAGTAAACCACTTTTTCTTTTCGCTGCCGCTTTCAATACGAAACGCCGTGATCAAATTTTTGCCATCTGTCTTCAGATAAATCGTCCCGTAGACCGTGACATTGGATTTTCCGAGCGTCCAGATATCATCCATGATCCGGTCGCGGAGCTTGTCCGTCGGCGCTTCATGCAATTTGAGAACCTGACGGGATAATCGGTGTAATAACTTTTCATCCTCCTCATCGCGGGTCGAGCGCTGGAGTTCCGTTGACAGGATAACCGGAGAACCGCCCCGCCCCAGTTTGCCAAGACGGCCAAGCAAGTCCGGGCGGGGATGGACATGGCCTTCTTCGTCGCCCGATGAAATGACAAAAGCCGCCGGGTAAACCGTCTCCAGAAAAGCATCCGTCACCTTTTCCGAGCCATGATGACAGACTTTCATGATATCCGAACGAAACCAGTTGGCCGCCTCATTGATCATCTCGCCATAAGCCGTGGTGCCTTTACCCGGAAACCGTTTTTTCTTTCCATAATGTTTGAGAAGGAACTTCTCGGCCTTGTCATTGAGGTCTCCCCCAAACAAAACCGTGAAATCGCCATAGTGCAAGCGGAGCAGAACGGAATGCCCGTTTTTGGTTTCCCCATAACTCCCGAGTTTTCGGAGACGGGGCTTACCTTGGCTGTCAAATTCAGCAACTGGACCGATAACCTCGATGGCATACCCGCGCTGATCCGATGGGGCAAAGCCGGGTAGCCATGTACGACCGGCTTCCTTTGTGCCGTGTTCCGTCGACATCATCTTGTAATCATGGATATTCGGGTTGTTCAGAGCCTTTCTCATAACCTTCGGAAAGACATAGGAACCGATGTCAATCCCATCCCCAAAATGTCGCTCGATATCATCAGCGCTGACCGCCAGATCTTCCGCGTAACGCATATTTGAGACGGGGTCTTTCTTCAGACCGCCCAGCTTATCAAAAGTTCCCGAGACCGGGCGCTCTACCAGACCATTGTGATAAACGACGTCAAACCCGAATTTCGGGACCGCAAAAATAGAATCGAACCCGCCATAATGATCTTCATCAGGGTGAGTGATAATCGCTGCGTGGAACTGAAAAGTGCTGTTATAGGGGCTAAAACGCCTCGACAGGAAGTCGTACATATTTTCCGAAATGCCCGCATCGATAACGAATACAGCCTCCCCGTCGTCGCGCTCAGGCGTGATCAGAACTGCGCCATCTCCCTGCCCCACATCCAGAAAAACGATTTCCATCGGTCGCGTATCGGTCGTGTGGTCCTTCTGAATATAAACCGTTTCCGGGCTGTCGCTTTTTGGCCCCCAAATAATCCGCAACCATCCGTCATCTTCCTCTCTGTCATAGGTCAGCCAGTCGCCCCATAGCACTTCACGCACTTTGGTTTTCCGGTTTGCTTTATAAAGGTAGGTTTTAACCCGCTCACCTTTCCGATTGGTTGGCAGTCCGACAAAACAATTCTGAACCATTGATCCCTCCCCTGAACAGATCGCCCCACCCGCACTTAAACGTGAACGACACAGCAGACTTTTTTAAACCCCACACATAATAAGCAATTATAACGTGTATCATATTATTGTTTTATTTATTTTATCGTCCCTTCCCATTGCCCTCAGACTATGTTTTCTTGCCTAGCCTGTTTTGTTGCGTATTGACCTCACCGAATAAAACAGGTGAAATCCAGCCAACAGATACATACATGTTCCAAACGGGAACAGAACTGGCCGGGTGGCGTGACGCCCCGGCCGGATGACAGACAGGGATAGCGGGAAGCCGCTAACAAATGATCATATGAAAATAAACGACAGGCGGGTCCTCGTATGCAATTGCGAGGGAACGATGGATATTGACGGCAACAAACTGGCGAAAGCCTGCGGGGCGAGTGATGCTTTGCGCATTGCCAGCCACCTGTGCCGCGAGCAGATCGAAGAATTTGAAAAAGCGACTGCCGACGGCAAGTTGCTTGTGGCCTGCACGCAGGAAGCGCCGATGTTTCTTGAAACCAATGATGATCTGGGTGAAGCCGCCGCGGATTTGCGCTTTACCAATATTCGCGAAAAAGCCGGCTGGAGCCGGGCCAAAGGGCCCGCATTGACAGCAAAAATGGCCGCCCTCCTGAGTGAGGCTGCCCTTGATATCCCGAGTAGTAATTCCGTCACCATGGTTTCCGGTGGGTCGCTTTTGATCTTAGGGAACGATGAAAACGCCCTCGATGCTGCGACAACTCTGGCCCACCGCCTTGACGTAACCCTGATTCTGTCCGGCAATCAGGACATTGCGCCGCCAAAATCCATGGATATGCCCATATTCAAGGGCAACGTGATTTCCGCCACCGGTCATCTCGGCGCGTTCGAACTGAAGCTTGATCAGTATGTGGCGGCTGACCCGGCGTCGCGCGCCGCGCTGCGGTTTGCCGATAATGGCCAGTCCGGTTCGGCCATCTGCGACCTGATCCTCGATTTACGGGGCGGCACGCCCCTGTTTCCTGCCCCAGAAAAACGCGACGGTTATTTTAATCCTGACCCCAAGAACCCGGTGCTTGTGCAAAAGACTCTGCTTGAGCTGACCGATATGGTTGGTGAGTTTGAAAAGCCCCGTTATATCGACTATGAGGCCAAACTGTGCGCCCATTCGCGCAGTGGCATCACCGGTTGCACACGCTGCCTCGACAACTGCCCGACCAGTGCCATCACTTCCAATGGCGATCACGTCAAGATCGATCCGTTTATCTGCGCCGGTTGTGGAACCTGTGCCAGCGTCTGCCCGACCGGGGCCGCCAAATACGCCCTGCCTGCCGGAGACGCGCTGTTTGAGCGCCTGCGCACGCTGCTTACCACCTACAGCAAAGCGGGTGGCGACCATCCGGCCCTGCTCATTCATGACACGGGTTGGGGCGACGATATGATATCGACCATGGCCCGCCACGGTGGCGGCCTCCCCGCCAATGTCATCCCCTTTGCCGTCAATGCCGTGACCCAGATCGGGCTTGAGTTTTTGCTTTCTGCTGCGGGCTATGGGGCGGGACAGATCGTATTGCTGCTGTCACCAGAAAAAGCCGAAGAAAAGCCGGCGTTGGAAAACGAAATACAACTGGCGGAACTGGTTTTTGATGGGCTCGGATACAGCGGCGACCGTATCCATATCATCGATGCTGCAGACCCGGAAGCTGTAGAGGCCGCTTTGGCTGGCCTGACCTATGATGATGCCCTTCCAAAGGGCGACTTCATCGCCATGGGCCGCAAACGATCCGTGATGGCGCTGGCGCTTAATCAACTGCATTCCCATGCGCCCAAACCGGTTGACCAGATTGACCTGCCGCAAGGCGCACCATTTGGCGCGGTCACTGTGGATGTTGAAAACTGCACGCTCTGTCTGGCCTGTGTCGGGGCCTGCCCGACGGGGGCCCTGAAAGACAATCCGGATTTGCCGCAGCTCTCCTTTTCCGAAAGCGCTTGTGTGCAATGCGGTCTGTGCAAAAACACCTGCCCGGAAAAAGTCATCACGCTGGAACCGCGCCTGAGTTTTGCCGATTTCGCCCGCAGCCATCAGACGATCAAGGAAGAAGAACCGTTTGAATGCATTCGCTGCTCAAAGCCCTTCGGCACGAAATCGACCATCAACAACATGATGGAAAAACTGAAAGACCATCCGATGTTTTCCGATGCGAAATCATTGGACCGTCTGAAAATGTGCGATGATTGCCGGATTATTGTGATGACCGAGGTTGGCGACAACCCGATGACACTGGGCAAGGTGCCTGTCACCAGGACAACCGATGATTACCTGCGCGAACGCGATGAACTGCGCCGAACCGCCGCCAAGGACATGATGAAAAAAGGCCTGCTACCTCCTGAAGGAGAGGCATGATCAAAAACCCCTTGAAAAAATTAGGGGCGACAAATCAGGTTGCGATACCTACATATACGGAAAGACACCTGTTCTGTTTGTTATGGTATATTGGTAACCGCGCATATTTACGATAGAATGACAGACGTATAGAGAAGAGTGCACGCTTATGAATGACATGGTAGACCCTTTTGGCCGCACCGTCAGTTACCTTCGGGTTTCGGTAACGGACCGTTGTGATTTCCGTTGTGTCTATTGCATGTCGGAAGACATGACGTTCTTGCCCAAAAAGGAGCTATTGTCACTTGAGGAAATGGACCGGCTGTGTTCGGCCTTTATCCGCAAAGGCGTGCGCAATTTGCGTCTGACCGGTGGCGAACCGCTGGTTCGGCGTGGCATCATGAGCCTGTTTCAGGGGCTCAGCCGGCACCTCAAGTCCGGCGATCTTGATGACCTGACCCTGACCACCAACGGCAGCCAGTTAGCGCGTTTCGCCCATGAACTGGTCGATTGCGGCGTCAAACGGATTAATGTCTCGCTGGATACCCGCGACCCGGACAAATTCCGGGCGATCACCCGCTGGGGCAATCTCGACAAGGTTCTGGACGGTCTGAAAGCCGCCAGTGACGCCGGACTGCGGATCAAGATCAATACGGTCGCGCTCAAAAACTTCAATGATGATGAACTCAGCGACATGCTGCAGTGGTGTGGCGACAATGACTATGATCTGACCCTGATCGAAACCATGCCTATGGGCGAAATTGCCGAGGACCGGAACGATCAGTATCTACCGCTTTCGAAAGTCCGTCAGGACCTGGAAAAAACCTGGAATCTGACCGATATCGATTACCGCACAGGCGGGCCGGCACGTTATCTTCAGGTTGGTGAAACAGGAAGAAAGCTCGGCCTGATCACGCCCATGACCCATAACTTCTGCGAGAGCTGCAACCGGGTCCGGCTGACCTGTACAGGCACCCTTTATATGTGCCTCGGTCAGGATGATGCGGCGGATTTGAGAACGCCGCTGCGCGCGTCTGAAGGTGATGAGTTGCTGGAAAACGCCATTGATGAAGCCATTGGCCGCAAGCCGAAAGGCCACGATTTCATCATTGACCGCACGACCACAGCGCCCTCGCAAAAACGCCACATGAGTGTCACTGGCGGCTAGCCCGTCTCTCCAGTTTACGAGCCGCCCTGAACGCTTTTCAATAGTTGCCGCTGTTGGGTGATTAATTGACGGGTCAGTTCCTGTTGCTGTTGCTCGAGAGCGCGGGCCGCCTCGTTCTGTTGGCGGGTTCTGCGGTCTTGCTCGGACGATAGGGATTGATAGCGGGTTTTCTGCTCTTGCCTGAGTTCCGCCGTTTGTTGCTGAATGTCCCGAACCCGCTGGCGGGCATCCGTCAACAGGGCCTTGACCCGGCGGCGTTCATCATCGGATAAATCCTGTTGCTCGGCAATCCGGCCGGCTTGCAACAAAATCCGTTTGACGATCGCCTGCTGGCGCCGAATACCTCCCACACTGACGCCGCGGGACCGTTTCTTGTTGACGCATTCCATCTGGTTGGTTTTCGGGTTCCGTTTCAGGAAAAACCGCCCGCAATCGGCTGTTGTGTCGGCGCGTACACCTGATGGTATGTAAAATGCCTCCCCCACAGGCAAACCCAAGCCAACCATCAATATAAGCAAAACTGTTTTTCCTGCAGACATGCCGATTTATACCATATTTCGTCATTCACAGGTATATTCAGACGTCTTTATCAGGTAAAAGAGAGATCTAATCTGGTTTTTTATTAACCTCCCCTCACATAGTCTTTTCGAATTCTTTCTGGCACGCTAGATTTCATTATGGATTACCAAAAAATCGCCTTCGTCGCTGCGGAACAGGATCAGGCTCAGGAGGCCCTTCTGTGTCTTCAACAGCGCTACGTCCACACAGCTCCGGAAGAAGCGGATGTAATTGTTGCTCTGGGTGGTGACGGATTTGTTCTGGAAACCCTGCATCGCTATATGTCTCAAAAAATCCCTATCTACGGCATGAATCGTGGAACTGTCGGTTTTTTAATGAACGAGTACAATGAAGACGGGCTGCTGGAACGCCTCGCGCAAACGGAATCCACAGAACTCAAACCTCTGAAAATGCAGGCCTGGGATATTCATGGCGTTGAACATCAGGCTCTGGCTATTAACGAAGTCTCGCTTCTGCGCGAAACCCGCCAGGCCGCCAACCTGAACATCCTGGTTGACGGCGTTGAACGCCTGACCGGCATGATTTGCGATGGCGCTTTGGTCTGCACGCCCGCTGGCAGCACCGCCTACAACCTCTCCGCCCATGGCCCCATCATCCCGATCGGGGCTGAGGTGCTGGCATTGACGCCCATTAGTGTCTTCCGTCCGAGACGCTGGCGCGGTGCCTTGTTGCCAACGTCGGCGACAGTCGAGTTTCAAATCGCTTCGCCAAAACGCCGACCGGTCAGCGCAACCGCCGATTCAACGGAAATCCGTGATGTAGAACGTGTTATCGTCAGCAAGGACCCCGATAACACCCTTACCTTACTCTACGATAAAGACCACGATCTCGAAGAACGCATTCTGAAGGAACAGTTCCAACCGTGACTACCGTCACCTGCCTAATATTTCTGGAATACAAATGACAACAGAACCCCCGTTATGGCGCAAAAATCTGCCTGCCGTTTTGGCGACACTCTGTCTGGCTGCGGCGGGCGGATACGCCTTCAATCTGATGCAGATGCCGCTGGCCTGGATGATGGGCGCCATGGTCTGCACAACGGCCGCCAGTCTGTCCGGGGCGCCTTTGAAAGCCTCCCCTCTGGCGCGCTCTTTCGTTATTCCCGTTCTTGGCCTGATGATCGGCAGCGCCTTCACGCCGGATACCGTGGAAAACATCAGTCACTGGTTTTTAAGCATGGGGCTGATGATCGTCTATATTGTGACTGTCGCCGTTATCGCCGGAACGCTTTTTTACCAGTATCTCGGTGTCGGCCCCATAACGGCTTTCTTTTCGGCCACGCCGGGCGGTCTGGCTACTATGGTCATTGTCGGCCGGGATGCCGGAGGTGATGAGAGAACCATCGCCCTCACCCATGCCGTCCGGGTTTTCCTGACGGTCCTGATCATCCCCATCTGGTTTCGGATTTTTGAAGGTTATCAGCCCGGCGATGTTGGCGCTTTGGGGTTCGTCCGGGATCTCGGCCTGCCCGATGCCGGCATCATGATCCTGACAGCCATCCTCGGCATCTATGGCGGTCGCCTGATCCGGCTGCCCTCAGCTCAGTTGTTGGGTCCCATGATCCTGAGCGCCGCCGTCCATATGAGCGGCCTGACGGAAGCCAAACCACCGGTCGAAATCGTCAATATTGCTCAGGTCGTGATCGGCGCATCGGTTGGCGCGCGTTTTACCGGGATTGCTTTGTCGCATGTCTTCAAGGTGCTGCTGGCGGCGATTGGCTCAACCTTTTTCATGGTCGGACTGGCGGCGGTTATCGCCTTTTTCGTTCAATCCACGGCCGGTCTGCCTTTCCGGGAAGTCTGGCTGGCTTTCGCTCCCGGCGGCCTCGCGGAAATGGCTCTGATCAGTATTACGCTGAACATCGACCCGGCCTTCGTTTCGACCCACCATTTATTGCGGGTGGTGTTTATGGTTCTCACCGCACCGCTGTTTTTCAAACTTTTGAAATCACAGTTTCATATCGAAGGCGATGAGCCCCACAGAAAGTTCCGCGATCAGCGATGATCGATAAATTCCACGATCAGTGATGATCGATAAATTCTGCGATCAGCGATGATCGGCGCCAACCGCATCGGCCAATGTGGCAAAGCCGTCCTTTTCAAGCAACGCCACCAGCTGACGCTTGATCTCATTGGCCAGCCCGGGGCCTTCATAAACCAGTGCCGAATAGAGTTGCAGCAGAGATGCGCCGGCGCGTATTTTAGCATAGGCTTGCGCCCCGTTCCCAATCCCACCCACACCCACCAACGGAATTTTGCCGCCGGTCAGTTGGTAAAAATCGGATAACACCCGTGTAGAAATCTCAAACAACGGCTGTCCGCTTAATCCACCCGCTTCATTTTTGCTCTTTGAAATGAGCGATTTTGGGCGCTCAATGAGTGTATTTGTCGCAATCAGGCCATCCACGCCCTGCTCCCTCAATATATCAGCGATATCGCGCTTGTCCTCGTCCGTCAGTTCCGACGCGACTTTCAACAGCAACGGAGGTGTAGGCGCCAGATTCAGGTCATCCAATGCACTGCCTACGCCACGCATCAATCGCGCCAATGGATCCTTGCCCTGCAAGGCCCGCAAACCGGGGGTATTGGGCGACGACACATTAACCACGACAAAATCGGCAAACCGTGCGAGACGGTTTATTCCCTTTACGTAGTCGTCGAGTGCTTCTTGCGTATCCTTGTTCTTGCCAAAATTGATCCCGACCCAGCCGGGCGCCTTGTCTGTTCGCCCCTCAAGGCGTTTTGCCATGGCCTCCATGCCGTCGTTATTGAAACCAAACCGGTTAATCACGGCTCGGTCCTGGGTTAAGCGAAACAGGCGGGGGCGCGGGTTGCCGGGTTGTGGTTTCGGGGTGACACCACCCACCTCCACAAACGAAAAGCCCTGACGGAGCATGGCGTCGGGCGCGATGGCATTTTTATCAAATCCGGCGGCAAGACCCACGGGGTTGGAAAAGGTGTGCCCCCAAACCGTCATGTTTAACCGTTTGTCTTCAAAGGGTTGCGGTTTTGGCACCCAGCCGTTCTTCAAAGCCGTTAAAGCCCAGCCGTGGGCCGTTTCGGGATCAATCAGGCGCAGGAAAGGCCCGGCAAAATCGTAAAAACCGCTCATCAGGAAATCCTCTAGTCCGCCGTCGGAACACTGTCGGGAAACATATGCGCTCCATCCGGCCCAAGCAACAACGGCTCCGCCGTCACCACGGCACTCACGGGGAGCGGACCGTAAAGATGCGGGAACAAAGCGCCACCTCGGGATTCTTCCCATTTCAGGGCGTCTCCCAACTGATTTGCAGCTACAGCCAGCAAAATCAAACCATCCTGACCGGCCCGATGCTTAGCGGCACTCACACGGACCTGCACCGCCGTCGAGAAGTGAATAAAGCCGTCGGCCTTATCCTGTGACGACCCGCTATACTGTCCTGCCGATTGGGCTTCCGACCATTCGTCGGCGCGGCACATATGATAAATAACCTGATCCATCCGACCTGCTCTTGATCCGTTTCTGACGCTTTTTCTAATGACTGCTTTTGCCGGATAAAGAACAGAGTTTCAATGCTAATTGGTGGCTGGCTGTTTCCTGCGGGCCCGTCGGGTCAGCATATTCAGAAACTCGATAGCCGCTGAAAACGCCATTGCGGCATATATGTACCCTTTTGGCACATGCACACCAAAACCATCGGCGATCAGGGTTGTTCCAATCAGCAGCAGGAAGCCCAGCGCCAGCATGACAATCGTCGGGTTGGCTTCAATGAAATTTGACAGGGGGTTGGCGGCAACAAGCATGGCGCCAACCGCGACAATGACCGCAATCACCATGATCGGAAGATGATTCGTCATGCCCACCGCGGTGATGATACTGTCTGCAGAGAAGACAATATCCAGAACGATGATCTGGCCGATAACCGGAGCAAAGCGGACTGTGGTCGACGCTTGACCAAACACACCTTCAGCTTCCGGTTCCGGATCTACCTTCTCATGGATTTCCCGCGTCGCTTTCCAGACCAGAAACAGGCCGCCAGCAACCAAAATCAGATCCCGCCAGGAAAACCCGTTATCAAAAATAACAAAAACCGGTTCTGTCAGTTTGACGATGAAGGCTACGGTCCCGAGCAATATCAGTCGGAACACCAGCGCAGCGCCAATCCCGACTCTTCGGGCTTGAGGGCGCATTTCTGGCGGTAGTTTGTTGGTGACAATGGCGATAAATATCAGATTATCTATGCCAAGAACGACTTCCATGGCGATCAAAGCCGCCAAAGCGGCCCAGGCAGAAGGCTCAGCCAGTAAAGACAGTAGATATTCCATTCTATCGTTCCCTTTGTCAGGTTCGCGGCCCGTTGTCCATCCGACAGGCCCCAGGGAATTTTAGAATAAACGGAATTCAGCAGAGCACAATATTTTGCATACCAGAATAAACAGGCCCGCCTACCACTCGAGTTTTTCCACCCCGTCAAAGGTCAGTTCGCTGCCATCGGACAAGGTGATAGACCCGGCGACTTCCTGATCAAACTCGATACCGCTTTCAGTCTCGGTATAGCCAACCCCATCTTCAACCTGCAAGGCCCAGCCGGAATCTCCACCCGGTCCGCCATCAACACCTTCCAGCTGAATGGTATCCGACCAGCCGTTGCCGCCATCGAAATAATCGCTACCGTCGCCGGCACCAAAGATGAACAGATCATTGCCATCGCCGCCCATGGCATGATCGTCACCGGCACCGCCATCAATTGTATCGTTGCCAGCTCCGCCATCAATGACATCATCGCCATCACCGCCAAAGATCGTGTCATTGCCGTCACCAGCGGCAATCGTGTCGTCGCCGTCGCCACCGGAAACCTCATCGTTGCCATCACCGGCAAGAATCGTATCATCACCGGCACCGCCATCAATGTCGTCATTGCCGCCACCCGCGTCTATCACATCGGCAGCCGACGTTCCGCTCAGATCATTGCCGCCATTGTTGCCTTCAATATCGGCATCAAAGCCATCATCCTGCACATCAACCGTGACGATTTCCATGGCCGTGCGTGTATCGCCATTTTCTTCCGTGGCAACGGCGGAAACGGTCATTGCAAAATCATCCGATCCCGAAGGCACAGAAACCGTCAGGTCAGAGAGATCATCCGCATCCAGTGTCCAGGTGCCATCATTGTTATCCGTTCCGGCAGACAGAACCGCACCATCCGGCAAACCATCAATTATGATCGACAGGGATTCCGAACCATCCGTATCCCTGAGGTTTGTGGCAATATCGATTGGGAAGCTCATCATATCGCCGCCAGCATCCATCACATCCTGAACACCATCCTCATAAAGAGCACTGATCTGGGCATCCGACAGAGGCTCGTTGTAGATGGCGATATCATCCAGATGGCCATCGAAAAAGTCATTTACCCCCTCAGCTGTGTTGTTGCTGCTCGACTGCTGCGAAGCACCAAAAGTCCAGGGGTTTTCATTACCCTGCAATCCACCTGTATAACTTTCATCTGAAGCAACAAGGTTTCCATTGATGAACATCTTCATGCCGCCTTCGCCCCAACTGACGGTCACCTGGTTCCATTCATGCGTCCCGACGTCTCCAGCAGAACCGGCACCCGAACTTGAAATCGAGTGAGAACTGTTGGTGTCCTGCATGCGGAGCTCTAGGTGTCCGTTGTTGAGCGACAGGTCAAAATGTCCACCATCATCAAAATCAGAAGAGTCAGAAGAGGCCAGAGTGCCGTCATTTACGGCATCGGCATTGAACCACATCGTCATCGTGCCACTGGCCGGTTTCAAATCAGCGCTATGGGGAACTTCTATAAAGTCCGCCTTATAACCCGTTCCGCCTTCAAATCCCGCAGCCGTACCGGAATCACCACCAAAACCGGCAGTCGCCATATCCTGATAGCTATCCGTATAACCATCGTTATTACCGATGCTGTCGCTAATCGTGCCACCAAAATTACTGGTCGTTTCATCCAGCGTCCAATAGGCGACCGGCGTTGCACCGCCACTGGATGATCCGTCACCAAGGGTGACAGACAATTCCGGTGCATCGGCAACCGCCTCAACGGCGACGCTGACCGTCGCCGTCGACGTTGAAGTGTCGCCCGTCGAGGTTTCCGTCGTTGTCGCCGTAACGGTCAGGTCGAAGTTGCTGCTGCTATCATCCGGCGGCAGTATGGTTAGCCCGTCCAGATCGTCCGTAGACAGTGTCCAGGTGCCGTCGTTGTTGTTGGTACCTGCACTCAATACGGCGCCGTCCGGCACGTCGGCAATTGTAATGCTCAGGGTTTCGGAACCGTCCGTATCGGCCATGGCGATATCGATATTGAGGGCGATGGCGGTATCTTCCGAGCCGGATGCATCGTTTTCCGTGATCGTCGCGCCGTCGGCGTCCAGATCAACCGTCGGCACATCAACGTCAACCGTGGTTGATTTGGTTCGTGTATCGCCATCATTTTCCGTTGTCGTAACCGCAACATCCAGAGAGAAGTCATCACTGCCAGCGGGTACTTTGACCGTCAGGTTTTCAAGCTGTCCGGCAGTCAGCGTGGCCTCTCCATCGGTGACCGTAATTTCCACATCACCCGCATAAAGAACCGCACCATCCGGCAATCCGTCCAGGTCAATCGACAGGGTTTCTGAACCATCAGAATCTACAGTTGAAGCTGTGATATCCAAATCAAAGGACACCATGCTCGGCTCCAGAGTCACATCCACAGTCTCGTTGACGAGGGTCGTTTCCGGCACATCCGCAGTCAGTTCCACATTCTTGAAGGAAACTTTCATTTCCTCACTCTCAGTAGTTTTTCCTTCGAGAAAACCGCCGAGAGTCAGAGAGTGGGAACCAGCAGGGAGATCACCAAGATCTAGAGTTACGGTTTTCCAACCGCTGTCATAGTCACTGCTGGAGTTACTTTCATGGGTGGCAACGACGTACTCCGTTCCATCAATCTCGACAATCACCTTGCCATCTTCATAGGATTCGAATTCGCCATCCCGCTCCATGCGATAGCTGAAGGACAACGTCCCCGTGGAATCATCATCCACGTTGAAGTTTACCGTATGCCCGCCGGACATATTTTCCTCGTCATCGTCATCTCGGCCGCCCAAAGTGACGGTCATGGTGTCGCCGCTGACAGAGCCTCTTTCGTAGTATGTATTGTTCGTGTTATCGAACGTGCTATCCGAATAGGAGAAACCGCTCGCACCGGAAACCAGAACCTCGGAACCAGCATCCTGTGTGGCCGTAATTGTCAGGTCAAAGTCACCGGATACGCCATCGGCTGGCGTAATGGTCAGATTTGCAAGATCGCCCGCTTCAAGCGACCAGGTGCCGTCTCCGTTATCTGTGCCTGCGGACAAAGTCGCACCATCGGGAACGCCTGAAATCGTGATACTGTCGGCATTTGCGGCATCATCAATGGTCGACTGTGACACATTAACCGCCGTTGTTCCCCCTTCAACCACGCCTTCACCCACGCTGGCGGTAACACTCACCTCATCGGCAACACCGGTCACATCCACGCTCACCGTCGCCGTCGATACAGAGGTATCACCCGTCGCCGTCTCGGTCGTTGTTGCCGTTACCGTTAAATCAAAGTCAACATTGCTGTCATCCGGCGGCGTGATCGTCAGGCCATCCAGATCACTTGCATCCAGTGTCCAAGTGCCGTCGTTATTATTCGTACCGGCACTCAACACAGCACCATCTGGCACATCGGAAATGGTGATACTCAGTGTTTCCGAGCCATCCGTATCAGCCATGGCGACATCAATATTGAGCGCAATAGCGCTGTCTTCAAGGCCAGATGCATCGTTTTCTGTGATCGTCGCACCATCCGCAGTAACGTCGTAGGCACTGACAGGAATTGTCGTTGATACGGTATTTGTATCCCCATCATTTTCGGTCGCCGTTGCGCTGACTTGCAGATCGAATGCGGGTGCGTTGGCCGGTGTCGTGACGGTCAACCCACTCAGATCACCGGATGCCAGCGTCCAGCTGCCGTCAGCATTTTCTGTTCCTGCAGAAAGAACAGCGCCATCAGGAAGCCCATCGACCGTAATCGATAAAGATTCAGAGCCGTCCGTATCGGTCAGCGTCGAGCTAATATCAAGCGGGTACTCAACGACATCATCGCCACCTTCATGCGCCTCAAAACTGATCGAGTTGATCAGATAATCGTCATCATGCCCCGGAGCCGCGAAAACAACCTGATCAAAAGCTGCACCGTCTTCCGCCGAGATGGTAATTGCAGCATCAATCCCGTCGCTGCCACCAACCACCGTACCCTCACCAACTTTCACGCCGTCTTTATAAAGCTCATAGGTCGCATCTTCATGGCCACCCTTCCAGGCAAAGGCCACATCAATAGACGAGACATCTTCATCAAAGGAAACAATCAGTTGTTCCGACTGGCCACTGTCGTCGTCATACCCCAGCTCGGAATCGGCGCCCGAAGCGCCACCGGAGACACCAAATCCGGAGGGAGAACCTGTTTTCAAGCTTACGTTATCCGATGAAGCCTCCGTCAATTGACCATTATCATCAATCGAGCGGGCAGTTACCGTAAAACCGCTATCGCTGCTGGTAACACTATCGCTGTTAATCGTCACTTCGACAGGATCACCGCCTGTGGTCGTCCGCTCTCCATCACCCAATGCTACGGTTAATGTTGGCGCATCAGCCACACCGGCCACACTAACGTCCATGGTTCCCGATATCGTTTCTGAATCAGAACCATCCGTCGTTGTCGCGCTCACCGTCAGGGTGAAGTCCGCATCGGAATTAGCCGGTGGTGTGATCGTCAGACCCTCCACCTGATCCGCATTCAGCGTCCAGGTGCCGTCTTCATTGTCCGTGCCCGCACTCAATTCAGCACCCGTTGGAACACCCGAGATTGTCACCGTCGAGATATCATCTTCCGCCGTGATCCCGATGCTCAAGGCAATCGCATTGTCTTCAGTGCCCGAAACATCACCCAAGGTCAGTTCCGCCGCATCAGCGTCCGCGGCCACATCCACCGTCAGCGTTCCCGACGTGGTCGCCGTATCGCCGCCATTGGCTTCTGTCGAGGTTGCCGTAACACCCAGATCGAAAGAGCCGTCAAAGTTCTCCGGCGGTGTGATCGTCAGTCCATCAAGGTCGCCGGAACCAAGTGTCCAGGTCCCGTCCTCATTATCGGTACCCGCCGACAGTTCCGCACCCTCTGGAACACCACTGATCGTAATGCTCAGGGTTTCCGAACCGTCACCATCCGTCAAGCCGGGATCAATGCTGAGCGCAATCGCTGTATCTTCATTGCCACTAGCCCCCGTGACGTCCAGCGTTGGCGCATCGGCGTCCGCCGCCACCGACACGTCCATGGTGCCGGACACGGTTTCCGAATCACTGCCGTCCGTCGTTGTCGCGCTCACCGTCAGGGTGAAGTCCGCATCGGAATTGGCGGGAGGCGTGATTTTTAGTCCATCCAGGTCATCCGCATCAAGTGTCCAGGTCCCGTCTTCATTGTCCGTACCGGCGCTCAGTTCAGCGCCCGCCGGAACACCGGAGATCGTCACCGACGCAATGTCGTCATCCGCCGTCACTCCAATGTTGAGCGAGATCGCCTGATCTTCCGTGCCGGACACATCACCCAAGGTCAGTTCTGCCGCATCGGCTTCCGCCGCCACATCCACCGTCAGCGTACCCGACGTGGTTGCCGTATCGCCACCGTCAGCTTCCGTTGCGGTCGCCGTAACACCCAGATCGAAAGAACCGTCAAAGTTCTCCGGCGGCGTGATCGTCAAACCATCAAGGTCGCCGGAATCAAGTGCCCAGGTCCCGTCCTCATTATCCGTACCAGCCGACAGCTCCGCGCCATCCGGAACACCACTGATCGTAATGCTCAGGATTTCCGAGCCGTCACCATCCGTCAAGCCCGGATCAATGTTGAGCGCAATTGCGCCATCTTCCGTGCCGCTGGAATCTGTCATTTCCAGTGTCGGCGCATCGGCATCCGCCGCTACCGACACGTCCATGGTGCCGGACACGGTTTCAGAATCACTGCCGTCCGTCGTTGTCGCGCTCACTGTCAGGGTAAAGTCGGCATCGGAATTGGCGGGTGGCGTGATTGTTAGTCCATCCAGATCATCCGCATCAAGTGTCCAGGTCCCGTCTTCATTGTCCGTACCGGCGCTCAGTTCAGCGCCCGCCGGAACACCGGAGATCGTCACCGACGCAATATTATCATCCGCCGTCACGCCAATGTTCAGCGAGATCGCCTGATCTTCTGTACCCGCGACATCGCTCAGCGACAAATCCGCCGCATCGGCATCCGCATCAACCGTCACAGTGAAGGATTGTGATGTCGTCGCCGTATCGCCGTCATCTTCCGTCGAGGTCACATTCAGCGTCAGCGTAATTTCTCCGTTGAAATCATCCGCCGGCAAAATACAGACCTGTGGCAACTCTGCGGCTGACACAGACCACGTCCCGTCACCGTTGTTTGTTCCGGGCGACAATTCAGCGCCTTCCGGAACGTCAGAAATCGTAATGCTTAAAGTTTCAGATCCATCCGTATCCGTCAGGGCACTATCCAGATTCAACTGAATCCAGTTATCTTCCGTACCTGTCTCATTCTGTACGGTTGCAGTCGGCGCATCGGCAACGCCTTCAACATCAACACTCACTGTAGCCGTCGAGGTTGATGTATCGCCCGTCGAAGTTTCCGTTGTCGTCGCTGTGACCGTCAGGTCAAAATTGCTGTTGCTGTTTGGTGCGGGTGTAATCGTCAGCCCATCCAGATCACCGGCACTGAGCGTCCAGGTACCATCTTCGTTATCCGTACCAGCAGATAGTTCCGCACCTTCCGGGACACCACTGATCGTGACACTCAGGCTTTCTGAACCGTCCGTATCAGCCATGGCAACATCGATATCCAGAGCGATCGCGCTGTCTTCAAGGCCGGATGCATCATTCTCCGTAATCGTCGCTCCGTCAGCAGATTCATCTATTTCAGTACCGGCAGCATTCGCAATAACCGTAATACTGGATGTATCTCCGCCATCCGTTTCCGTCGCAGTCGCAGTCACACTCAGATCAAACGCCACTCCCGGATTATCGCCACTAACGGTAATTTCGAGACCGTCCAGATCATCCGTCGAAAGCGTCCAGCTACCGTCGTCGTTCGGTGTCCCGGCGGAAAGAATCGCGCCATCCGGCAAGTCATCAACTGTAATGGACAAGGTTTCAGAGCCGTCCGTATCCGTCAACGAAGATGTAATATCCAGCGGATAGGTGACCGTTGTTTCGCCACCTTCCACATGGGTGAAATCAATGCCGGTTATGATAAAATCACTGCCATAGTTACTGCTATCGGCACCGTTACTATAGCTATCGGATGCGGTAAATATGATCTGGTCAAACGATCCCCCATCATCAGCGCTGACTGAAACGGTGCCGGCATTTGAGGTCGTCGAGACGAAGTCTCCTTCGCCAACCTTTACGCCATCCCGGAAGATCTCATAATGCCCCTGCTCATCGGCACCTGCCCCACCTTCATTCATGAAAGCCTTGGCAAAGTCGAATGAGATTTCGGTGACATCCGTATCAAAATCGACAATCAATTGCTCTGATTGCCCGGAGTCCTGATCATAACCCAACTGATAATCGGGACCGGAAGAGGCACCATTAACACCAAACCCGCCCCCGCCAGTGCTGACATTATCAACACTGGCTTCGCTTAATGTTCCATCATTACCAATGGAGCGCGCCGTAACCGTAAAACCGGAACCTGTTTCAGAAAAATTCTCACTGGTGATGCTGACGTCCGTTTCTGTACTGTCTTCAGTTGCGACAACACCATCGCCAACATCAACGCTTAAAGTCGGCGCATCGGCATCTGCCGTCACCGTCACATCCAGGGTCCCGTTAACGGTCTCGGAATCGTTTCCATCAACCGTTGTCGCACTCACCGCCAGACTGAAGTCCGTATCCGAGTTTTCCGGCGGCGTAATCGTCAAACCGTTCAATTGTTCCGGCGTCAGATCTGCAGAGCCTTCCGTCACCGTGATCGACTGCGTCGCCCCGTCGCCATCTTCATAGTTCAGCGTCGCGCCCGCCGGAATATCGGCAATCGTGATCGAGGCTATCTCATCATCCGCCGTCACATCAATTTCCAGCGCAATCGCGCTATCTTCCATGCCGGAGACATCATCCAGCGTCAGGTCTGCCGCATCGGCAACGCCTTCAACATCCACCGTCAGCGTTGTATTGGTCGTTGCCTCATCACCGTCGGCTTCCGTTGTCGTTGCACTAACGCTTAGATCAAACGAACCATCGAAATTATCCGCCGGCGTGATCATCAGGTCCTCAAGATCGCCCGCATCAAGCGTCCAACTGCCATCATTGTTGTTGGTCCCCGCACTCAGCACAGCACCTTCCGGCACGTCACTGATCGTGATGCTCAGGCTCTCGGAGCCGTCCGTGTCGGTCAGGCCCGGGTCGATGTTCAGCGCGATCGCCGTATCTTCATCGCCGCCAACCGTTGCATCGGCCATATCCGGTGCATCGGCAACGCCCGTCACATCCAGTGTCACCGTCGCCGTGTCCGTGCCGCCCTGGCCGTCAGAGATCGTGTAGCTGAAGTCCGTCTCGCCGCTCCAGTTCTCGTCCGGTGTGAAGGTGAACGAACCATCCTCGTTCTGCACAATCGTACCGTTCTCAGGCTGGTCGAAGTCGGTGATTGTCAGCGTATCACCGTCTGCATCAGAATCATTGCCCAGCAGATCGGCTGCCGTGAAGCTGATCGTTCCGTCTTCTGTACCACTGAAGCTGTCGTCTCCGGCAACCGGGCCGTCATTAACGCCCTCAACCGTAATCCCCACCGTCGCGCTTGCCGTACCGCCAGCCCCGTCACTGATCGTGTAGCTGAAGTCCGTCGCACCGTTCCAGTTCTCGTCCGGCGTGAACGTGTAGGTACCGTCTTCGTTATCGACGATCGCACCGTTCTCCGGCTGATCAAACGACGCAATACTTAAGCTGTCGCCGTCCAGGTCGCTGTCGTTGTTCAGCAACTGCTCGGCCGAGAACGTAATTATTCCGTCTTCCGTTCCGCTCAGCGTATCGTCATTGGCAACCGGGCCGTCGTTAACCGCTGCAACATCCACCGTCAGCGTGCCCGACGTGGTTGCCGTATCGCCGCCATTGGCTTCCGTTGCGGTCGCAGTGACGCCCAGATCAAACGATCCGTCGAAGTTCTCCGGCGGCGTGATCGTCAGGCCATTCAGATCCCCAGAACTCAGCGTCCAGGTACCATCGTTGTTGTTCGTGCCCGCACTCAGCACGGCGCCGTCCGGAACATCGGAAATCGTGATGCTCAGGCTTTCCGAACCATCCGTATCGGTCAGGCCGGGATCAATATCCAGGGCAATCGCCGTATCCTCGGACCCACCCTCCGTTTGCATGGTCAGCGTCGGCGCATCCGCTTCCGCCTCCACCGAAACGTCCAGCGTTGCTGTCGTTGTAGATGTCTCACCAGAATTCGTCTCGGTCGTCGTCGCCGAGATGCCTAGCGTAAAGTCGGTGTCCGAGTTCTCCGCAGGCGTGATCGTCAGACCGGTGAGGTCTCCGGCATCCAGCGTCCAGGTGCCGTCGTTATTGTTGGTCCCGGCGGAAAGCACTGCACCGTCCGGTACATCGGAAATGGTAATCGACAAAGTTTCCGAGCCATCCGTATCCAATTGCGTCACATCAATATTAAGCGCAATGGCACCATCTTCGACGCCGCTGGCATCCACCGTATCAACGGTAGCGCCTTCCGCTGTCAAATCGGTCTCGGTGCCGGCAGCTGTGACCGACTGGCTCACAGAGGCCGTATCGCCTTCACCTTCCGTCGCTGTCGCTGTCACTGTCAAATCAAACGCGTCGCCCGAATCATCACCGGTCACCGTTACTGTCAGACCATCAAGATCCCCTGATGCCAAAGTCCACGAACCGTCGGCATTTTGCGTTCCGGCAGACAACACGGCGCCATCCGGCAAACCGTCAACCGTAATCGACAGAGTTTCGGAGCCATCTGTATCGGTCAAACTGCTCTCGATATTCAGATCATAAGTGACCTGCGCCGTACCATCGTTTCCGTGATCAGGATCAATCAGCGATTCATTGCCATAGAATTCGCCATCCCCGAATGAAATCGCCTCCACATTGTTAACTGTCAGGGTTTGACCCGTATCCAGATCAACAATCTGGGCACTGACTTTACCGTTGTTGATGGTCAGGTTCTGGACTTGATAGGAATCCGAGTCTTTGCCCATATAAACAACGTCGTTACCGCCGGCCCCATTAACGGCTGTGTTTCCGCCAATATTACCATTAAAGGTGACGCTGTCATTACCACCACTCATCTGGATGTTGTTGCCGCCATGGGTATCGCCATTAATGACCAGATTGTCATCACCAGCTTGCATATTGATATTCTCGTTCTGGTTCATGCCATTGAGAACCACATTGTCGTCACCGCTGGTAAAGACGGCTTCAGAGACACTAACCCCTTCGGCATCATTACTGCTGCCCGTATAAGTGACCTCACCTTCGCCAATCGAAACGCTTAAAGTGGGCGCATCGGCAACGCCACGAACCGTCACATCCAAGGTCCCCGAGACCGTCTCCGAATCAGTGCCGTCAACCGTCGTCGCACTCACCGTCAGCGTGAAGTCTTCATCCGAGTTCGCAGCCGGCGTCACCGTCAGGCCATCAACCTGATCCGCACTCAGCGTCCACGTGCCGT
>JBLXFH010000004.1:0-213421 GCA_048262255.1 Rhodospirillales bacterium
CGCGGGGTGGAGCAGCCCGGTAGCTCGTCAGGCTCATAACCTGAAGGTCGTAGGTTCAAATCCTACCCCCGCAACCAAAGGAACCCCTTGAAACATAACACTTTCTTGGGGTTTTTCTTTGTCCGGAACTCATCCAATTAAATCATCATGGAAGCACTGTGGAAGCGGGCGGGGGAGTAGTAGAGAGAGTTCAATGCTAAAACATTTACATTATATTATTAGCTGAGAAAATGCAGAAACTATAAGGTTATCAGATATAAGGGATAAGATTGGATTTTATGCTAAAAGAGTGTATTAATACTGAAAATACCATATTACGGGGTTTTGAAATGAGTTCAGGACATATCGAATACTCTGCAATTTCGGCACTGACAGTACCACTCGTTCGTAAAGTTTTCGAGCGCATTGCAGAAAGCGGAAACATCAGCTTTGGAAAACTAAGATTAAAACTTAGTGAATTAGAAAATGATCAAAGTAAAGTAGATCGTACAGAGATTATTAAAGCTTTGAATAAACTAACAGAACTTCATCTCATCGATAAGGTCGAATCAAGTAGTATTAATTCACCTGACTTTCGAACCTATTACATGACGCCTGATGGTTTGCAGACTAAGCGTGAACTTAAATCCATAAGATTTGGGGAAACTGCGTAAATAATCGGGTTTGGTTTTTTGTTGAGGTGGGGACTTCATGGAGCCTTTAATTGTATCCGCAGTCCTAGCTGCATTACTTACATTTTTGGTTGTTGCAATTGAGTTGCCTACTCGTTCAAAACAGAGTCCGAGAGCGTGTCTCAGCTATCCAACATTTCTATATCTTGTAATTAGTTTGCTTGGCAATGAATTGGCCATGTTTGCTGCTTTTAAAACTGTTCCTTTTGGAGAGTTTGAAAATTGGCGTGATATAGGCTCAGCATTAGTCGGCGTATTTGCTTTCGAAGGAATGATGAAACAAATAAATGTCACTTTGTTTGACAAAGGCGTGCTTACTATTTCGGACTGGATATCAAAAGCACGGGATTTTGCAATTAGCAGTGCATATGCCAAACAAAGCAAAATGGGTATTGATAAGAGCGTCAAAAATGCAAATTTGTTAGAGAGTTTATCCGAACAAATATTAAATACGTACCTGGCAAATGCAAACCAGGACGTTCAACAAATTAATGCACTCATAGCAGAAAGTGGGTCCGTAGCTAAAATGTATAAAGCTATGACCCTTGTCAATGTAAGCGAACCAGATGTTATAAATGCAATAATTAATGAGCGTAATCTTGGAACCGGAGAGACACCTCGGGGATTTATAAATGTTTTTAACATTATCTATTTTCTTTTAATATTAGCCGCCGCAGTCATTTCTTTTAAATTAGGCGACGTTGGGAAATTAACGTTACAAATAAGCACCATGATTCGTTAGAATGCTTTTTCTATCTGGACCTAAGAATAGTTTGCATAAGTGAAATATGGGTCTTCCTGTAAAAATAAAATATTCACTTATAAAAAGCAGAGGGGGGACAGAACTTGACGATTTTCTTTCTAATAAACCCCTTACTGAACCGGGCTATCAAAGTGAACGTGAATATTACACTGAGGATTTCATATGTGCCCTAGCCGCTGTTTATAATTTTGATGCCGCAGACATCTACCTGCTTACGGACTTATATGAGATCGCTTATCGCTATAGATTGGGCAACAGGTTAGCTGCCGGTGATAAGGAGCGTATGCCAGAGTACAGGAAAAACTTATCAAAGCTTCAAAGAAAATACCGCGCCTTTATGGATGAGCTCGAAGCTCAAGGTGGAGATTATTTTAACCTCGAAGTTTCTGGCGGCGCTCGTATTGCTGAGGCATTGGACCTTGGTGTTGATCCCGATCTTGATCCTCAGGATTATGCGGGGATGCAGTTTAGTAAAAGCTATTGTTATTGGTATGAATTTGAAAGGTATACGACCTTTTTTGGGTTGGGCTTAGATCATAATATCGAACAGCTTAAATCACGTGGCGGACGGCCTAAGAACCAAGGGTTGCATCTCTCTATTGGATATATAGGACGTTTTTGGGAGCGTCGATTAGGGCGGAAGTACACGGTTGATCATCATGGAGGGCAAGGGCTTACTGAAGCCTTTGAATTCACAAAGAGGTTGTTAACCCCTTTGGACGACATAGATGATGTTCAAATCATCACGGCTATGAGGACCGAAATTAAACTTTTACGTAAGTATGAAACGGACGGGACGTTTCACAATAACCTCGACCAAAAAACCGACTAGGTTTCTGCTAGCTGGATTTGCTGACAGTATCATCAATATGCTTATAGTGCGGAGTCATCGCAAACGAAGTTAAAGGATGACACTGAATGCACTTTGAACATATCTCTCAGAACCTCACCAATGACCCTGACTATCTTGATCGCTTTATGGACGAGCATAAGGCGGCTGAGTTCACAGGCTACACGATCCGCGCACTTCAGAACTGGCGGCTGCGCGGCGGCGGGCCGAAATTCATAAAGGTATCGGGCCGGTCAATTCGTTACCGGCGGCGAGACTTGATTGAGTGGGCGGAAAGCTTGCTCGTTTCTTCGACTTCGGAGAGTTCCTTTGCTTGAGGGGCGCATTGATTTCGATGCGGTAAATCGGGCGGCCATGCCTCACTTGCCAAACTTACTTATGAAATGGTTGCCGGGTGGCAGAATTCAGCATGGGGAATGGGTTGCCTGTAATCCAACCCGGAACGACAAACGGCCCGGTTCCTTCATGATTAATATCCGCACAGGCAAATGGGCTGACTTCGCCACGCAGGAAGGCGGCGGCGACATTATCAGTCTTATTGCTTATCTGGAAAAATCATCACAGCTCGATGCGGCCCGCCGGTTAGGTGGATATTTGGGAGTTCTACATGCTTGATCAAATTGATAACGAAAATCGAAACACATTAGCTAACGTGTCCGTTCCACTTGATGCCCCGGCAACTCATCCCACTTTAGGCGAAGCAAATGTTCGCTACACCTATACGGATGAAAGCGGAAAACCGATTGTTGTCGTTTACCGCTTTGACAATAGTGACAATAGGGACAAAAGGCCCGGTAAGGAGTTCCGCCCTTATGACTTAAGCTTAAGGAAATGGCGAGCGCCAGACGTGCGCCCCCTGTATCGCCTAGATGCCTTAAGCTTAAGAGAAGGGGCGATTGTCATTGTCGAAGGCGAGAAGTGCGCTGATGCCTTAAACGAAATCGGTATTCTGACAACAACAGCTTTCGGCGGCTGCAACGGCGTCAGTAAAACCAACTTATCACCCTTAAGGGGCCGCGACGTAATCCTATGGCCGGACAATGATGAGGCTGGCAAAAAGTACATCGAAGCGGTTGCGGACACCTTAGGTAAGGTGGGGGTCACTTCGATACGTATTGTTGATCTGACACCAGACACCTTAGCTAAGGTGTCACGTACGGGTTCGAGCGGTATTCTGGACAGGTTAGGTAAGGTGATTGGAAAGAAGCCGGCTCTCGATATCTTACCTAAGGGTTGGGACGCGGCAGATGCAATTGCCGACGGTTGGTCCTCGTTACGTATACGGGAATTAATTGAGAAAGCGGTTCCGTATACGTATACGGGAAATGCACTTAACGGAACCGTTGCCGATACGGTTAATCCCGTTACGGGAAATTCTCTTAAGCTTAACGGTGAACGCAAATCCATCGATCTATTTGCCGACGATCCCCTTAAGCTTAAGGAAGCCGACGAAACACCTAAGCTTAAGCTTAAGGAGTGGGGGGAGCCGGATATGTCCGTATTGAACCCGCGCCGCAAACCGCCCGAATTCCCTTTAGGGCTTTTCGGTCCGTTTTGGTCGAAATGGATTGCCGGGAAAGCCGAGGGCTGTTCCGCGCCGGTTGATTATGTCGCCATGACGCTGTTAAGCGCGGCATCGGCTTTGATTGGCTGCTCGCGAAAAATATCGCCCTGGCCGAGCTGGTCCGAACCGCCCATGCTTTGGGTTGCTCTTGTCGGTGATCCGTCCAGCAACAAAAGCCCGGCCCTTGATACGGTGCTCAATATCATCCGCAAGATCGAGATGGAGGGTGCTGAAGCCCTTAAGGAGAAATACCGGGAATACGAAGCGGAACTGCTGGCCGCGCAATGCCATCGGCAAGATTGGGAGAAAGCCCTTAAGGAAGCCACCAAGTCGGGCGGCGTGTTACCAGCCCTGCCCATGGAAGCAACCGAACCCAACAGGCCGGAGCGACCGCGCATTTTTATATCCGACACCACGCCGGAAGCCTTGGCCCGTTTGCTGTCGCACAACGAAAAGGGATTGCTGACCGTGCGCGATGAACTGGCCGGATGGATGGGCAGCTTCGATCGCTATTCCGGCGGCAAGGGCGGGGACCGGGCTTTCTGGCTGGAAGCTTATGGAGGCAGACCCTACACCATTGACCGCGCCCGCAACGGCGGCGAAGCCATCACCATCCCGCATCTGGCAGCATCAATCATCGGCGGCATCCAGCCCGACAAGCTGCAACGCCTGTTGCTGGATGGCGAAGACGATGGACTGACGGCCCGGTTCTTATACATCTGGCCCGACAAGGTACCCCTGAAGCGCCCTCAGGACTCCCCTGAGTCGCCAAAGGCGGAAAACGCGCTGCGGTGGCTCAATGCCCTGAAGCACGTCCCTGTGGGCGACAACGAGACTCAGACGGTTACGTGCAAGCTGACGGAAGAGGCCGCAAACCATTTTCAGAACTGGCGAGCACAACACGCCCTTGACCAGCCAGACGGTCCCTTGGCTGGATGGTGGGGTAAAATGCCGGGCCTGTGTCTCAGGCTGGCGCTGAGTTTTGATTATCTTGATAGGGCATCCGCTAACCGGGAAGAAAACTATCAGGTTGAGCCGTGGGCCATCGAAGCAGCGACGGTGATGATCGACACCTATCTGAAACCCATGGTGGCGCGTGCCTATGGCGATGCGTCATTGCCGCAAGCTGAACGCAATGCGGCGACGTTGGCGAAGTGGATCATCAAAGAAGGGCGAGAGCGGATTAATACGAGAGAGCTGCAACGCAAAGTCAGATTACCAGGGATGAAATGTGCTACAGATATAAAAAATGCGATTGAGGTGTTGTTAGACACAGGTTGGCTTCGCTCTGATGCGATTCGGGAAGGTGATGTAACCGGAAGGTTAAAAAAAGACTTTGAAGTGAATCCAGAAGTTCCAATCAATTTGTAAATGGATGAGGGACATAGTCCATGTATGAAAAAACTATTGTCCCTTTTGTCATTATTGTCATACAGGTTTTAAATAAACTTAGACTAGAATATTATCTTTTAAATTGTGAATTAATTTTTATTGCGACTAGAGGAAAATAAGTAATATTGTCTTTTCCATAATATCAGCAGGGAATAAAAATGAATTTTGTTGAAAGCGTTAGAATTGAAGGGTTTTGGGGAGATAAAACGGTCTTCTTAAAATTTGACAATGATGTAAATTGCCTAATTGGCCCGAATGGCAGTGGTAAGACGACAATAATTAACCTGATCGCAGCAGTGCTAAAAGGCGATTACGAAGTTCTTAATTCCATACAGTTTGATTCAATAGAATTGAAGTTAAAAACAGTTGGGAAGACCACCAAGCCGGTCATTCGGGTTACTCAGGCCTCAGGTGGCTTATACCCAGAAATCAATTTTTCGGTTCGAGAGAAAACTTCTGATAAGCCAAAGTCGTATTCGAATGAAGACAAAGTTGTGAGGCCCCGTCGCATATACAGGGCAGAAGGAAGAAGAGTTCGGGTCGTGCCAGCATGGGTAGATAAAAATGAGGATAAAAATTTAAATGATGTTTTGGGAGCATTGGTCGCAACCACTTGGTTGTCTGTTCATCGAGGAGTTCGTGTTTACGAATTTGATGAAGACGAAGATATTGGCTCTGCTGTAGATCAGAAAGTTAGAGATATATCAAAGAGTTTTGCTAACTATTTTTCTTTACTTGGGGCAAAAGCAAATACGGAATCAAGAATTTTTCAAGAGTATATATTTCTATCCTTGCTTCACAAAAGACGGCAACCGAATAAAATTATTAGCCCAGATATTGATGTTGATGCTGAGAGGAGCCAACTGGAGCAAATATTTTCGGAGTTAGGAATGAATAGGAATAGATTTGAAAGCCGGGTAAAGAGTCATTTCGATGCGGTAGAAAAAGCTCAAAGACATTTAAGTGACATACGTGAATCAGAGAAGGAGCCTCTTGGAGTACATGAGTTTTCTGCTTTGATGGATTCGACGCGAGTTCATGAAGTGGTTGACGAGTGGAAAACACTACAAACTAAGCATTTAGAGATTTATTCACCTAAAACCAAGTTCGAAGAATTATTGAATAACTTGTTTGTCCGAAAAAAATTGAAATTTAATGATAGAAATGAGCCGGAAATTATAACGCAGTCAGGGAAAAAATTTGGCCCGAGCGTACTGTCTTCTGGGGAAAAACAGCTTTTTATTTTGTTTGGTGAAGCTCTTTTGCAAGAACAAAAACCGGTAGTATTTATTGCGGATGAACCGGAACTGTCTTTGCACGTATCATGGCAATCAGAACTTCTTAAGAACATAATTAGCCTAAACCCTAATGCACAAATGATAATTGCAACTCATTCACCAGATATTGTTTCGAGTTTTACCGATTGTGTGATTCATGTGGAGAATCACATAAAATGATATTTCAAAGAACACCCCTGGGACTATCTAATCTCCATTTGTTTCATGATGTAGACTACATTGTGTTCTCAGAAGGTGGAGGGCAACCCGAACAGAATGGTAAATATCGTAATTTGGATATTGGTTATGATTGCTCGTTTTGGTCGACTGTATTCGCAGTTTTTTCTAATAAGAGAGTTCGGTTGCTTCCCAAGGGTAGCAAGTCAAATCTTTTAGAGAACGCCGAGTATATAAGAGAAAATAATATCGGGAATGTGCTGATTGCATTAGATCGAGATTTCGATGATCTAAATGGAAATACCCTTACCGATAATTTTGTGATTTATACGCGAGGGTATAGTTGGGAGACAGATGTATTGTCCGAGCAAGATATCAGCCCTTTCTTTTATAGCGTTTGCCCAACGTGTAGAGCCTCATATAACCCGATAAAGGATTTTCAAATTTGGTATCAAAGTATCGCATCTAATCTTAGAAGATTTGTGTACTTAGATTTTTTAGCGGTATCAAATTCAAGAAAAATATTTGACCGATCTAAACCAGAGAGCGTTCTAACCAAAAACAGAAATAGCGTGCCAGATATTGATAAAGCATATCTTTTAAAGCAGTTTACCGATTGTAAAAAACAATATGGAAAGCCTGGAACATTAATTCCTTACAGTGTTTTTGACCCATATCTTCATTGCCATGGAAAGACATTCAGTTCTCTTATTTATCGATGGTTGGTGTTTCAGGCAAATCAAGTAGGCGCTATGACTAAGATATCAAAAAATAATTTTCTTGGTATGGCGATCGCGATGCTTGAACCTTGGATGAAAAGTAATCCCACAAGTGCATTGCATAATTATTTTCAGTTCAATGTCGCAAGAGTAATAAAGTGAGGCATGAATTTGAACCACTTAGTCAGGTAATGAATCTGACAATGTGAAAATACTTTCAGAGAACAGTATGTGTCAAAGTATGCAGAAACGGTAATGGCCTGACCGATTACTTTTCGGTCATCAAATGTATTTGGGATACAAGAGTATTTGCGGCCTTGGATGAGATAGATTCTGCTAAGTGCGCGTAGCGTGCTGTAGTTTGTACCTGAGAATGGCCAAGCAACTTTCCAATTTCTCCTAAGCTTAAACCATTCGCCAACCCAAACGATGCAAACGAATGCCTAAGATCGTGTATTCGTAAGTCTTCGAGTTCCGCTTTCTTCCGAATACGACGCCAAGGCCGTTGTAAATCCATCAGGTGCTGTCCATCATTTTTGCCGATGATTACATAGGAGTTGTCTTCGACCCGCTCGATGGTAGCGAGAAGCTCATGAACCTCCTTGCCAATATAAACTTTCTTTGCGCCGGTCTTTGAATCAGGTAGATAAATGCCATCGTCTTTGATGTACTCCCATTTAAGAGTCTGGATTTCTCCAAGGCGACAGCCGGTGAGGATGAGAAGGCGATAGGTGTTACAGGCGGCGGCGCTTTCGCTTCCGTCCTTTTCGCATGCGTCCAGGGTGTTCCAGAGCCGTTTCAGTTCATCTTCATCCAGAAACCGTTCCCGCTTTGCTTCCGTGTATTTCTTGACGTGGCGGCAGGGGTTGGAACCGTCGGGACGCAAGCCCCAGATTTCGCATTGATTGAACAGCACGGACAAGACGCCGAGGGTCCGATTGGCTTGATAGGGTTTGTCCCTCAGGTGGTGGTGTATCTTTGCGATATCCGGGCGGGTGATATCGGGAATTTTTCGGGTGCCAATGGCCGGTTTGATGAACAGGTCCATGGACCGCCGGTATTCCTTGGCCGTGCTTTCCTTGCAGTGAATGGGCACATATTCGCTCATGAAGCGCTCGCACACATCGGCAACGGTGATCGCGCCCCGATGGATGGCCCGTTCTTCCGCCGGGTTGTCGCCCTTGGCAACGCGCCCCAGAAGCTCCTTGGCATGTTTGCGGGCTTGATCGGTCGTCACGGTGCCGTGCATGCCGATGGAATTGCGCCGCGTCCGCCCGTCCTTCCTGTACTGGATTTGAAAGGTCTTCTTGCCGCTGGTCAGGATGCGGATACCAAAGCCCGGCATCTCATCATCCCATATGAAATAATGCCCCTTGGGGTCCGGCCTTGCGGCATCGATAACGCGCTTCGTAAGTTTCGGCATGGGCGGTGTTCCTGCTTCCATAATTTTCGTGGAAGCACTGTGGAAGCAGACGGGGGCGTTTGGCAAGGAAATTCGGAGAAGTGTATGATAAGGAATATCTAAAATAATATATATAAAACAATATATTATGGTCATGTGGCGGATATGATGAATATACAGAGTAAGATAAGTAAGCTAACTCATAACCTGAAGGTCGTAGGTTCAAATCCTACCCCCGCAACCAAATATATCAATGGCTTAGTAGTTATTTGCTAGGCCATTTTTTATGGCAGGGCTACCATGGGGCTACTCGACAGATAATATTTTCTATTTTAGTTAGGATGAAGAAAAAAAACAAACTAAAGCAAATTACTGCTGTAGGGCAGGGACAAGATATATTCTTCCATGTATGCCCAATCTGGTGTCAATTGCTTATCGCTGAAGTGCGTGGTTTGTAAGGCGGTGTATCCAGAGTCGGATTAGCCGAAAACCATATGGATATTCAATCAGTTAAAAATATATCAGGGGCAATTGCCCCGCGCCGTGGGCTGGAAACGGATCAATATTCTTCAGGACTTCCAGAACATGTCAGCGCGTTTGATGTCTTGCGCCTAATCCGCGATGTCGGTCATGAGATCGGATTGACGGGCAGTGACATTCAGCATCTGGACTACCTCATAAGCCATACCCGTGAGGTTGGTTGGCAACCGGGTGCGCTGCCGATTGTTTATAAATCGGTTTGTAAGATGGCCAGAGAGCGGGGAATTACCGAGCGCCAGATTTATAACCGGGAAAGCAAACTGCATGCGCTGGGGTGTCTGACATGGAGCGATCTTGGAAACTTCCGGCGAACGGGATGTCGAGACAGTACGGGAAAAATTGTGTTTGCCTATGGGGTCAATCTGGCGCCCCTGGCATCTATGTACGATGATCTGGTTGAGTTGAAGAAACGTCAGGTTGCTGATCTTGCCGCGTTCGATAAGGCAAGAAGGCAGTTATCTGCCATACGCAGGCACATTTTGGTTAAGATCGCGACAGCGCAGGAGCAGGGCGTTGGTATTGAAGATATCACTGCCCGGTTTGCAGCGCTTCCCCGGGTTCGGGCGACAACGCCGACACTGCATCTGGAGACTATCATCTCCCAGGCAGTTATGATCGAAGCCGAGCTTAATCAGGTACTCGAAGATGAAAAACCAGCAACCGATCATGTGGCGTACCCTTGTGGATTAACACCAAATACTTCCGACCAGGCTGAAGAAAACTTCCGACACATACAGCCTACAAACAATCCTCAATTATCTATAGATAATACCTGTAACTCGCCGGTGGATAACGGCAGGGAAGATGATGAGAAATCTATACTACCTGATATTCGATTAACTGGTGCTGAGCACATCACGCTGGCCATGGCGATGAATGCGGCCAGTGATGACTTCATCGGATGTATTCATCCGGCAGGGAGACGAGTAGAGGCTTGCGATATGATCGATGCGGCTGCACTAATTTGTCGTCATCATGGGGTTAGTCAGTCAGCATGGGTCAATTCCTGCTCAATTATGGGGAGATATGCAGCTGCCATCGCGGTTCTTATCATCGACAGAAATATCAATCACCCGATAACCCCGATCAAATCACCTGGTTGTGTGCTGCGGGCAATGACGGCGAGAGCCCGGACGGGAGGCTTGAGCTTGCACAAGTCGATGTTTGGGATAATGGGTCGGGATGTTAGAAAATAGAAAACACCAACTCTGATTGATCCGAAATATTGGGTGCAAGTCACACCCGTATTTGCGGCATAGATCAACAACAGACACTCCTGCCTGCTGTTCCTTCAAAACCCCAATGATTTGTTCTTCTGTAAATCGACTGCGCTGCATAATCCGTTTCCTTCTTCAATGGAACGGATCCTAACTTAAAATCGGAGACATTGCAGGGGAGCAGGTCAAACCGTTTATCTAGTTCTGAATTTTAAGCTTTCAAAAACAAATTTGGAAACGCCGAAAGGGGGGTGGTTTGAATTTATGATAGAAAAGCATCAAGAATTGATAGTTCTATATACACAATCTCCCCCGGAATCTGTGTTAACTTTTCTCAAAAAAATAACGTGGCTTTCGCGATTAGAGCGCTCTTGGGCCAATGACGGACGAAAAAAGAGAATAGATAATGAAAAAGATTTGCGGATTTATGACCGCTGTTCTGGCAGCTTATATTTTTATGGGTGTAGATGGTGCCCGGGCAAACATGTTTGGTGATATTCAACAATTTCAAGGAGTGATCGCGCAGACGAACGTCCCTTGGGATAAATTGCAAGGGCAATCCAAGTGCGGCGGTGTGCTACCGAATGGTCGGTTGCAAGCAGCCTGCGCGGCGCAAAAGGCGACAAAGGTAGGCAAAGCCGTCGCCAGTTGCCCGAAAGATTCGTTTTTTGATATGGGAACCTGGTCTTGTTACACCTGCCCGGACGGGTATGACCGGACCGGCAACCACGTCGATAAATGGGATGCCTGCTCAAAGAAAGTCCCCACCAAACGTGCAAAAGGAATATCTGTGTCACGTGCTCGGTGCAAAGGCAGCGATTCATTTGACAGTGCAAACGGCGGATTTGATAGCAGAAACGGTGGCGAATGCTGGAAATGCCCCTCCGGCTACGGCCGAACATGGGCTGCGGTGAACGAATACAACGCCTGCGGCGCCGCCTTAAAACAGGCAACCGGCGCACGGTTCATCTCCAAAGCCTGCCCTGACGGTAGCTTTTTCGATCCGATCAATGGCGGATCATGCTGGAAATGCCCCGACGGCTATTTGCGTACGGGCGGCCACATTAAAGAATGGAATGCCTGCATTCGGGAAGTCGACCTGAAGTTCGCAAACAAGGAGTCAGCCCTGACGTGCAAACCCAACGAACACTTTGATTTTATTGACGGTGGCACCTGCTGGACCTGCCCGGCGCAATACGATCGTTCTCTGTCATCGGTCAAATCCAATGACGCCTGCCAATCGAAACAAATGATTTGGAACGTGCCACTGCGGGTCATGCCGGGCTTGTTCGGCATTGATGGTGTGGAAGACATCGCCGCGTGGTATGTGGCCGAACAAACCGAAATCAACCAGGCCATTGAACGATTTGCGGAACGTACCGATGGCAATTTGGAATTATCCCGCAAGGAAGAGTGGGACCTTATCAATACGGCCCCGTGGAACAGCCCGATTTTGTCCGGACTTATTCTAAAGAGCATTGCTGAAGCATTGCCAAAAAGTACATCCCAGCGGACAGCCGCGGAAAGGGCAGCCATCAAATCGCTGGAGGAATGGATTCAAAAAAACCGCCTCTTTGTGGCGACGCAGGCTAAGCAGGCCTATGAAAATGGGTTGGCGGCGGAAAAAATAAAACTTTCCAAAACCACGACCCAATTGCAGCAGATGATGTCAACGGTTGTGTCGCCACCGGATTATGAACGCCTGATCATGGCCGGTATGCAGGCCTATTCCGGTTTCGGCATGTATTTCTCCGGATGGATCTCGCAATATGGGCAGGTCGCCATCTTTGACGGGATCGCCCCGTTCCGGAAACATGATCTCGTCGCGAAGGTAAAAGATGCCGTCGATGACGTCGTCGATGACGCGTTAAATATCGCGGATGATCTGGTTGACGATGCCGCAAAACCGTTTTTTAAAAAAGCTGGCGCCAAATTGGCCAAGGTATTCGCCGTCAAAGGCAAACTAACGCCGGCGGGTTTCGCCAGTGCGTCGTCGGGACCGATGATGATCATTGGCGCCGCTATCATGATCGCCGAAGCGGAGATTGATAAGTTTATCCAACTCGAAAAGCTTGAAATTACAATCAAAAACCGGCTGAGAGATGCTCTATACCCTGTTGACCTGGTCAAGATGCTGGAACACGAAAACGGCAAGGATGAGTTTATGTTTCACTGGGGCGCGCTAACCAGTGGAGCGACCCAACCCAGTCCCGGCTTCGCGAGCAAGGTTAAGAAACTTCAGTCACAACAGCGGTTTACGAGCCCAAGCGCAACGGTTGATCTTTCCAACGAAGAAGTGATTGATCTGAGCGCCAACGTTGTAAATGAACCTCAGGCGGCCCAAAGTAACAAACAGGTGGCAAATGTCGCCGCCGCTGCTAAGGGAACCTGGAAGGAAATTAAGGGGGCCGCCGTCAGAGATGTCGCTATCGGCATGAACGGCGTCGCCTATGCCGTCAGCACCACGCAGAAAAAGGGTGGAGGCCAGATCGTGTCGCGCGGTAAAACCGCCAACAAGTGGTCCCCGGTCCAAGGTGCCTCGGCGCTTCGCATCGCCGTTGAAGGACGGACGTTGTGGGGCGTTGACAAAACCGGCCAGATTTACCGGATGCAACTCACCAAATGGGGGCGCGTGGCAGGCCCCAAGGCGATTGATATCGGTGCCAGCGCCAAGGGCGTCTGGGTTGTCGGCCAGGACAAAAGCGTCCATCAGTGGACGGGTAAAAAATGGCAAAAGGTTCCCGGCGTTGACGCGCTCAAGGTCGAAGTCGACTGGGATGGCCGCCCGCTGGTTCTCGGCCGCAAGGGAGAATTGCTCGTCCATATGGGCGGGCCCAAGTGGCAGCACCTTGCCGGTTCTCCCACAGCCGTCGATCTTGCTGTGGACAGACCCGGCGGCGCCCGGCTTGTCGGACAAGACGGCCAGATTTATGTGCTTAATGGGAAGACACGTAAATGGGACCGTGTGACCAAAGGCGGAGGTATGACATCCATCGGCGTCGGTGGAGGTCAGGTTTGGATTGTCGGCCGCAAAAACCAGATCTATCGCCAGCAATAGGTTATATAGGGGGAAATCGTGGCGTCGGGGGAATACCCGACGCCCGTTTGACATCGTGATACGCCAAATTGGTTTGATGCGCGACCGTCAATTCCTAGCAAAATCATCATAAATAAAGAAGAAACCGGAAGTCAGAATGCGGAAATTCAAACCTATCTTACTCAATTTAGTTGCCGGCGTCTTCCTGATCGGACTGACCGGTTGCCAGACAACGGACTGGATAGCAAGTGGAGTCGAGTGAGACAAAAAACTTGGTCAAAATATCGTTGCGGCGGCCTTGACGCAGGAAAGCGATATTAAAAAGTTGGTGCGCCACGGCATGACGGCATTGCAGGTGACCTGAGACCCAACTTCCCTCCAGTTGTATGGGAGCAGAGCAGTTTTTATAAAAAATCTGGCATCGGGTTAATGATAAACTTCAGGGGAATGTAAATTGCATCTAATTTTCAGATTTCTGCATAAATGTTCTAGGCGCTGTCCCATAATGCGCGCTAAAGGCGCGGATGAAATTATTTACCTGCGAAAATCCGACACGATGCGCGATTTCCTTGAGCAAAACATCGTCCTGTTCGAGCATACGGCGGGCAGCTTCCATCCGTTCGTGTTTCAGTTTTTGAAAAACCGACATACTGAAGCGTTCCCGAAAAGCCAGACTCAGGCGCCGTTCGCTGATGCCGCAGTCTCGCGCAAGGGATCCGGACGTATGATTGATTTCAGGGCTTTTTATGATCTGTTCATAGGCGTGCATGGCACAATCAATTTCATGGATCGACGCAATGCCATTGGATTTTCGCGCCTTCTGCTGATCCAATTGAGCCCCTACGAGGGCGAGCAAGCTCATAACAAAAGCCCTGTGCTCCAGCTTGCGCAATGAACCAGACCGCTCTCTTCCCATGATCTTCGCCGCATGAGCTTTCATTTCTGCTGTTGCCTGAAAGCGGATAACCCTACTTTTTGTTGGTGTATCGGCCATAAAGGGAAGCAGATCGGAAGGCAGAGCGTCACCCAGCAGGTTGGAGAGTACATCCGCGCGGATATAGAACTCAAACGCCTGTAGTTTATCGAGTTCAGGGTAAGAATAGACGAAACTATACTCCACGGGAGACAAGATCACAATTTCGCCTCCGGTCACAGGAATATCGAGCCCATCGGGCATCAGCAGATTATTCGTCCCTGATAGGCGAAAAAGAACGCGCAGCCATGTCCCATCATGAACGGTATTGGAAACCAGAACAAAGGGCTCGCGAGAGGTTGTAATGGGAGCATAGCTCACGAGCCCGTCATCAAGTGCAAAATGCTCAATGTCCATGCACCATTCAGTGGTTTTCTGCAGGGTAACCCCGTTAACCTTTAACGTCGTGGAGTTTGAGCCCCCATCCCAGCGCCATTCTGTTGCCATTGCCTTTGTCTTGTTACCCTAAAAACTCAAATCTAGTAATATACACAATGCCTTATCGCGACCTTTATAACTATACAAAATCTTTAGCACATCAGTTTTTGATAGAAAAGTGTCAATAATTGATAGTCCGTTTTGCCCATCAACCGGTGGCTATCTGTTATCAGTTCCTAAAATGAATATGAACTGCAAAATCGTCTTGTAGTGACGGTTGACCTGAGTCGTTGGCTCGACTTGGTCGTGAAAAGGATAATTTTAATGAAAAGACTTTGGGGTCTGCTTGCTGTTTTTGGCTTGGTCGTGATGTTTTCCGCCTCCGCGGATGCTGCCAATGGGCGCTATACGCAGTCCGACTGGACTGGCGAGCCGGTTTGCGGCGGCGTCAACCTGCAAACGGGAAAGAAGACGCCTTTATGCGGTTTTGCAAAAGCGACATACCAAAGCAAGGCCAAACAAAGTTGTAGCGGCGGCGCTTTTTTTGATCGTTCGACATGGTCATGCTATTCCTGCCCGGCGGGTTACAGTCGCACGGGAAATCATGTCACAGATGCCGCTTCCTGTTCAAAGGCGGTTCCACAACAGTTCCGCCGCGCAACGTATGACAGTAAGTTTAATAACTGCCCGGCCGGATCGTTTTTTGATTTGCGCAACGGTGGCGAGTGCTGGCGATGCCCGGCAGGCTATAACCGAACAGCAGCGGCGGTAGACAAGTGGAATGCCTGTGGTAAAGCTTTTGCCAAAGAACGCTCGGCTGAGCTGGTGGCAACAGTCTGCCCGCTTGGAACTTTCGGGGACTCCCGAAACGGTGGCGAATGCTGGGCCTGTCCAGCGGGATTTTTGCGCACTTCATTGCCGGTTAACGGTGCCCGGGCCTGCTATCGCACAGAGATATTGGTGGCAGCGGAGCGTTCGGACAGCAGTCCCTGTAAAGAAGGCGAGCAATTCGATGGCATTAACGGAGGCACCTGTTGGCGCTGTCCGGCAGGCGCTACACGCTCGGTTTTCCATGTTAACGGCCCCAAGGCATGCGAACTTCGCAATATAGAATGGAAATCTGCGGTGAGGGAGGAGAAAAGCCTGTTTCATATCCCGGGTGGCCGGGCGGTGACGCAGGCGGTGATCTCACAACGTACCCTGATCGAAAAAACGTCGAACTATTATGCCAAAACCGAAAAACTTGATCCTGCCAAAACGCTGGCTAGGGAGTGGGAGCGCATTCAAAAAAACCCGCATTTATCGCCAGTCCTGATTGGCTCGGTCTATGCCTATGTCATGGACCTTATCAAAAAGGGTCCGAAAACAAAGGATGAACGGGATCTTCTGGCCTATTTTGCCAAATATATTCAGGACACCCGGCGCATGCATGCCATCCAGATACGCGATGTCTATGCCAGTTGGAAGGGTCTCAATCTGGACCGCTTGGCACAATCCGGGGCATCTGGCGCCTTTTACATCGGTTTCAAGCCACCCGAGCTGGACAAGATTGCCACTGCGGTCATGGGCCTGACCGGAGGCAGCATGATGATCAGCGGGTTTGCGATGGCCGGCATGGGTGGAGTTAGTTATGCCGCCTTCCAGGGGACGGCATTGCAGCCGTTTTTCCAAAGTATTATGCCTTATGCCTTCACCACATTGACGACAAAAATGGGCGAGCCTGTTCCGTTTGTCATAACCGAATCATTGAAAACAGCCTTCAGCAGTGCCGGTGCGGTTGCCGGGACCACAGGCCCTGTGCTTATTCTGACCGGGGCGATTATTGTTGCCGTTATGGGGATCGATGTTTTTTCTCAAAACGTGCAGAAGGAGGCTAAAATTGAAGATGCGTTGCTCATCTCCAAACAGCCGGTCAACCTCAAGAGGCTGCTCCTGTCAGAAGTTGGTATGGGGGAGCTACTTTCCAACTGGTCGGTCATGACGCAGGGAACAAAGGCTCCGCAAATACCCTTCACCAATGTTAACCCCAATTTTATGCCACAGGGTCCGATTACCGTACAGGGCGTCAACATAACGCCATCACAGGTGAACGCTGCAAATACGATAGTTCCTGTTGTCGATCAGTCTATCCAGGCGGTCGACCTTTCGGGATCAGCGGATAGCAGAGGCCCTGTAAAGTCTAGTAACTGGCAGAAGGTCAACGGCGCAGCCCACGATGTTGCGATTGGTTCCGATGGGACCGTTTATATCATTGGTACAAGACAAAATCCGCGAGGGTTTGTCGTGCTCAGGCGCCCCAAAGGCACAAAGTCAAGCTGGAGCCCCTTGAATTCGCCTGGTGCCGTGCGTGTGGCCGCAAACGGGGATAAAGCGTGGGTCGTCAACAATCTGGGCCAGGTGTTTGAGCAGCAAGGACCAGGGTTTCAAGCCAGACAGACACCCACAAAAGCTGTCGATATCGGGGCCAGCGCCAAGGGCGTCTGGATGGCTGGTCAAAATAAAGTTGTCTACCAGTTTGATAACGGCAGATGGCTGCCGGTTACGGGGGTCAAGGCCGTGCGTGTCGAAGTCGACTGGGACGGGCGCCCGCTGGTTATAAATGATAAAGGCGAGGTTCTGGTGCATGTTGGCGGGACCAACTGGAAAAAGATTGGTGGGGCGCCTACCGCCACCGATCTGGCGGTCGACATGCCGGGCGGGATACGGATTGTCGGCACGGATGGCAACATTTATGCCTATACCAGCCAGTCCAAAAAATGGACACCGATAGCACAATCCGGAAATTTTGCAGGGATTGGCGTTGGTGGCGGACAGATATGGGCGGTTGACAAGGGAGCCCGTATCTATCGGCATAAGTGAGAATTTGAGGTCGGGGATCATCCCGGCCTCACTTCTGACGCGTTGTTACTTTCTGTAATGCAAATGAATTTCAAACACTTGATGGGTGTGGGTTAGATATGGCTAAAGCGATGAAAATGGTGTCGACATGGCTTGGCATGGCCGGGCTTGTCGTGTTGGCTTCCGCTCCTGTGCATGCGGGAGAGGGCTCTGTTACGGAGCCGCCGGTCCTGTTGGCGCAAGCGGTTTCAACAAAACCGAATCCAGATCAACAGCATTGGGATCTGATCAAGGGGGCCGGGCGGGACATCGCTGTTGGCGGCAGTGCTCATTCTGCAGTCATTTATCTTATCGGCACAAAGAAAAGGTTCGACGATTTCGAGGTGTTGTTTCAGCGTGGGGGGGCTCCCACCTGGCGCCCGTATGCAGGAGGTGGTGCGGTTCGTGTTGCGGCAAGTGGTGCAACCGTTTGGGCGGTTGATAGCAGTGGCAAAGTGCTGGCCAGCGCCGGGTTCCGACTTGAAGTCAGGGGTGCTCCAGAAGCCATCGATATCGGTGCCAGTGGCAGGCACGTCGCAGTCATTGGCCGGGATAACGCTGTTTATAAATCGTCTGGCCATAAATGGTTGAAAGTGCCTAGCGTCTCGGCAACTCGGATTGATGTCGACAGTGAGGGTCGCCCCTTGGTTATCAATGAGAGAGGGGACGTCATGGTGCATTTGCAAGCAGCCAATTGGAACAGAGTCGGCAAGGTGCCAGTGGCAGCTGTCGATTTGGCCGTCGACAGCCCCGGAAATGTCCGCATGGTCGGGGCTGATGGCAATATCTACGCTTACGACAGTGGCAAGAACAAGTGGGTTCCGAAAACAATTTCGGGGGCTTTTACAGGCATCGGCGTTGGCGGGGGACAGGTTTGGGCGGTCGACAGTTACCACAGGGTCTATCGCCAAAAGTGATATTTTTAGGTGAATACAACAATCGAGTAGAATGGATATGACGATGAAGTTTTATAAAACGTGTCTGCGCAATTCTGTTGCCGGAGCCTGCCTTGTCGCTTTGATGGGGTGTCAGTCTTCAGTTTTGAACAATGACAGTATACTGAATACGCAAACAAGTGCGACAAATTCACTTTTTAATACCACGCCGAAGAACAGCGCAACGCAGGAGTTGGTGAGCAAAAGTATAGCGGCCTTGCAAGACAACAGGTTGGACGAAGCCTCGCAATTTGCCAATCAGGCATTGAAGCGTGATATTACCAATCCGGATCTACAGTTTCTCAATGGTCTCACCTACCATTTGATGGGGGTCGCTGGCGATGCCAGCAAATACCAGTTGGCGGAGCAGGGGTATACCCGTGCGCTGAAGTTTGATCCGGGCAACTTGACGGCCCAGTATCAACTGGGCTTACTCTACATGGATCAGCGCCGCTTTGGCTTGGCTCAGGGCTATTTTGCATCTGTTGCTTTGCACCGGGGGGATGATCCATCCGTTCTCTACAATCTGGCGTCGGCGTCCTATTATGCACGGGATCCAAAAACCGCTGCAGCGGCCTTAAAGCAGCTGATGGAGATTGATCCAAATGCGGCCAAACAGCCACAAGTCATTAAGGCGCGGGCGTTATCAATGGCTGCGATGGATGATCGGAAAGGGGTAACCGAGCTTTTAGCGGCCTTTCGGAAAGTCTCGCAAGATGCTCTCGACATTAAGGGGCTGGAGGAGAGGGTTAACGGCTGGCGGTCTTTTTATGACACGGACGCGAAAGTTTTGTTGGCCCAATATGGTGGCTCCTCTTCTGATCCCTATGGCGCAACTGGTAGCAACCCATATGGTTCGGGGGGCGCCTACGGTGCGACACCCAATCCCTATGGATCCCCTTCAAGCGCATATGGTGCGGCTCCGGGGGCTTCTGGAAGCGTAGGCTTTCCAGATCAACAAGGTACAGCCGTTGTTGATGACCGCATGGTCGTTGTTGATGTGGTGCTGATTGGGACCCAGGAAGATGTCCGCGATTCACGGGGCATCAATCTTTTGAATGGCCTGCAAATGCAGTTCGGCGACCCCTTGACCGGTACGTCGGGATTGAGCTTCAGCGATACAAGGACCAAGGATAATATCAATTCGGGTTTGGCAGAAAGCACACAGACCATTACCCGCCTGATCAGCATCCCGGCGGTGACTTATTCGCTGAATATTGCCAACTCGGTGAATGCCAACAATCAGGTACTGGCGAAACCCAGCCTAGTTGCGCAAGCCGGACAGACGTCAGAGTTCTTCTCCGGGACGGAAATTCTCGCGGCTGCTGTTTCTGGCGGCAATGGCGATAGTGTTTCCGTGCAAAAGGAAGTCGGGGTAAAACTGGCGGTCACACCGCAGATCCTAGAGGATGATAAGATCCGCTTACATGTGGTCGCGGAACGTACCTTTTTGACTGATCCATCCAACTCGGTTGTTTTTGAGTTTCGTCTGGATACCACCAAGACCAATGTCAACTCGACCGTTACCATGAAGTTTGATGAAACGTTAATCCTTGGTGGATTGAGTGAGCGTGAAACGTCAAAGTCCGTCGATGGTGTGCCGGGGATAATGGATGTGCCGCTTGTTAACCTGTTCTTCTCGCAGCGCGTTAAACGTCAGTTTGAGCGTTCGGTGCTGATCCTGATCACACCACGGCGTCCGCATTACACGCGCCAGGCGGAGGCGGACCGGGAGGAAACCCGCGAAGAGATGTCTAATCTGGAGAAGGACATTGAACGGCTGGAACAGCGTCATAAAGACTGGTTTACGCCGCGCCCGACCTTCAACGAGGTTCTCAAACAGTTGCAGGGCCGGGAATTCTTCGAGGAGTTTCGCACGGGTGATGTTCAGATTCAGTCCTGGCAAACCAACACGCACGGCCAGCAACACATTGCGATGGTCCAAAAACGTCTCATGGGGAATCTGCAAAACTAGCGCCCTCCTCAAAAGAATAAATGCAAAGGTTGGATATCATGCAGTCTCCATTCAAGGCTTTAGTCTTACTGGCTGCCTTTATTCTCAGCTCTGGGCTGCTGACAGGCGATGTTTCGGGACAAGCTCCAGATAACCAGCTTGTCCAATGGCATCGCTTGGCCGGAACAGCTGTTGATATTAACATCAACAGTCAGGGGCAGGCTTACGCCGTCGATCCTGCAGGGACGCCTTGGCGTTGGGATGCTTTGGAACAACGCTGGCGGAAAATGTCCGGCCAGTTTGTGCGCATAACGGCGGCGGAAGGCAATCGCCCCTGGGCGATAAATGCGGAAGGGGTGGTCTTTCGCTACAATGGCTTGTGGTGGGAAAATAAAGAGACCGGCGTTGCCGATGTTGCCGCCGACGCCTTGGGCAATGTTTTTATTGCCAAGACCAATGGTGAGATCAAAAAATGGAATCCCTTGCGCAGCGAATGGCGACCCATAGAAGGTAAGGCCGCACGCATTGCCCTCGATAGTGGCGGCCATCCATGGGTCATTACGGGAGATGGTGGTATTCAGTCGTTTGATGGCTCCGCCTGGACTGTTTTACCCGGTCGTGCACGAGACATAGCCGCTGGTGGCAGCAATACCGTGGTGATTGCAGACGGCGAAGGGTTGTTGCGTGTCTGGGAGCCTGGACCGCGCCGTTGGCGGGTGATCCCCGGGGTTAATGGTGTAACGGCTGTAGCTGTGGCCCCTGATGGCGGACCATGGACGATCATCCAGAATGGGGTGATTATGGCCACCACTTTATTGATTTCTCCAGAGAAGATCAAAACCGAAGAGGGCAGTGCGCAACCTGTTCAAGCCCCTTCCGCGCAGGCAGCGGAGATGACGGTGTCTCCAGTTGTCGCGCCGAGCGCCCAGGCGGCATCGGTCGTTCCGGCGCCGCTCGCCGCTCCCCCGATTCAGGCGCAATCCCTGGCCGCAGCCCCACAAGTTGCCGCGGCCCCTGCAACGCCATCGCCTGTATCTGTGCCACCGGCTCCTGGCCAGAACGCGCCGGCGAGTGTTGCCCCGGCAACCGCAGTCAGTAGCTTAATCGATCCGGCAGCGCAGACAGCAACCGGAAATATAACGTTCATCAATACCCGCAAAACGGCAGCAGATCTTGCCATCGGCAAAGACGGCAGCGTGTTCGCCCTGGATGCTGGCGGCAATGTGTTACGCTGGTCAAATACGCGGCAAAGGTTCGAGAGCTTTCCGGGAACTCTGGCGCGCATCGCAGTTGACCCTGCTGGTAATCCGTGGGGGGTCTCCGCCCTTGGTCGTGTGTTCCGCCATACAGGTTCCCAGTGGAAACAAATTGCCAACGCTACCGCATCGGATATCGCAATCGGTTCGGATGGAACGGTCATCGTTTCAGACGCCAATAGCCGCCTATATAAACTCAATGACGAAATGACTCAGTTTTCAAATATTCCTGGGAGCGGCTTGTTCGTTGCTGTCGCACCCGATGGCGTGCCATGGACCATCCGCTCGGATAATCTGGTGCAACGGTGTGTGACCTCGTCGTGCGAGATTCTTCCTCAAAAAGCCACCAGCATCGCCATCGGTCCTGATGGCAGCGTTTACGTCGTCTCGGACCAGGCCCGGTTGATGCGTCTGAAGGCCGATGGTAAAAGTTTCGAGGCAATCTCGACACAGGGACATACCCCGGCAAAGGTCGCGGTCGGGCCAAACGGTTATCCGTGGGTCGCCAACAGCGACAATATTGCTCTCGCCAGTACCTATTTTGTCCGCGATGAAGGTGGCGATCGCACAGTTGCCGCCGCAACTGCGGATGATACGTCAGGCACAGGGGCGACGGCCGCTGTGGTAAGCGTTTCGACAAGCTCAAGCTTTACCTTCTCCAAGAACATGAGCTTCGATACCTACAGTCCCGGATTCTCAAGCCTGTCAGAGTTAACGGCGGGAGAAAACGGAGAATTTTATGTCTATGGCGATAATGGGGGGCAGTTGCCAGACAAGATTCTCAATAAATTTAACAGCACGACGAAAGCCTTCGAGAACACAGGTTACTCCTTTCCAGAAAACGTTAGCAAACTGGATGTGGATATAGATGGCGCGTTCTGGGGTCTGAAAGGTAGTAAAATTTATAAACTGTCTTCAAAGGGTGTCTTAAGCAAAACCTATTCAATGAGCGGGTTGGGTACTGCCAGGGATATCGCGACCAGCGCCGATGGCACAGTCTATGCTATATTTGGCTCCAGGATGTATTACCTGAAACCCGGCACCAGTGTCTTTACAAAGTTCAGCAATGATGATGTGGAAAAAGTTGCGGTAGGACTTGCCGGAGATTTGTGGGTTTTGGATAGCAATTTTTATATTCAGCAATATACCGGCTCGAAGTTTGAAAACCGCCCGTTGGGCCAAAGCTTGTCAGCAAACGACCTAGGCGCAGGCGCAGATGGGACTGTTTATGCCGCGATTTCAAATGGCAGCACTTATGATTTGAAAAAATGGAATGCCACGAATAAGTCCTTTGACAAGATTAACAACGCGACGGCTGACATGCTGGATGTCGACCCCAATGGGCGCCCATGGTATGCTTATACCAGCTCAAGCAACGACGTGAAACGGGGCAAGGACTAGCACTTCTGGGTTGCCGCGTTGGTTTTTAAATGGAAGCAATTAAATGATCGAAGGCCTTGGAATTTGCATAGAGTTAGTAGATAGGTAAACCTTGTAGCATTTTAGGCGACAGGTTCAAATCGAACCCCCGCAACCAAAATATGATAGTAATATCAATAAGTTAACCCGCCAAAGGCGGGTTTTCTTATACCCAAAACGCTTCAAAAAAAAATTCTGTGTAATTACAACCTCTTACACGGATTTCCAAATTATTCTAAATCCTCCGTGGCACAAAAATGGCACAAAAAGCAGAAAAGTTTCGGTTTTTTATCCCTATCATAAAATAGGTTAACTGAGGTGTTCTAACAAAAATCATTTTTTCCCCGGTTCTGCTCGTTGTCAAATTAGACGCGTTCAAATCAACTGAAATAAATAATGGCTCTGAAGATTGGCGTAGTATCTATCATTGAATATAAGTGGTAAAGCAATTAACATAACAATCAAAAGTGAATTCAGAAAGTCTTATAGATATTAGAAGATGTGAGAAGCTCAGGAGGGAACCGTGGGGAAGGTAATCGCTAAACTATTCCTGCTTATTGTAATAATAAGTCCTCAGGCATTTGCGCAATCAATTACAATTTTGGATGAACAATTGTTTATCAATCCTTCAGTGTTAAAACACTTAAAGGATAGAAACGTATCACATAAATTCTTGGGCCGAGAGAGAGTTTTGCTAGAGTTTTGTTCGAACTCGGCACCCATAATGGTCTTATCACGTCGAATCACAAAGAAAGAAGCGATCGATTGCCTTCAATACAAAGTTAAAAACGTTTCAGAATCGCTTAATAGCTATCATAGCTACGTTTATTTCAATTTGGATGTTAACCCGGATGCGCTTATTGATGATTATCGATCTTGGACTGGCCATCGCTTACAAACTGGTACAGAAAACCTTCATAGACATTTAGAAATTACAAATCAATTATTACCAGGCGTCTTGATGACCGCTACCCCTGAAACTTGTACCACTAACAACTCGCTAGCTTGTGCAGACGGATATTACTGCTGCAAAGGAACTTGTATTCCAGATGATGAAAGCTGCAAGTGAAAATGCTTGAACGTCTTCAAGATCAAAAATGGATTGTATATGTTCTCCCAGGTTTTTTGTCTCTATTCATCGCAGGGTTTATAAGCGATTTTCCTCAAATTAGAGACGTTTTAATTCCATTTGTTTATGTCGCACTAACAGCAATCAGCGTTATTGTTCCGCTTTCAATAACCTTTTTGTACTCAATTACCTTTAAGAAGAAATTCGTTCTAGATGAGCTTCCACGTAACGTCTGGTTTGTCTCAGGAGTATTTGTGTTTTCAGTTGTATTAGGGTTTGGCTTTGGTATTGCCCATTCTACTGATGGGGTTTCAAATTGGCTTAGGCATTTGCTTGGTAAGAACACGGTACTAATTTCCAGTCACACGGAGCCTATACGACTTCTATTTCGGGAGGCTTACCAAGATACCTTTGTCAAGGAGTTTGACGGAATCCCAAAAGCATATATTCCATCGAAAGAGAAAAACATCTATGTAACGATTATGTATGGATCGCTTAAGAAAAAAGATATTGCACATGGTGTAGTGCATTCGTACCACAGCCATACAGAAAGCCCGCAAGCGTATCTCTCGCCTGCTTGTACAGAAGTTAATGGGTCCATTTTGCCGGTAGCAGGACCCGGGTTGTGGGTAAACCTAAAGCATGTGCAATCAGTAAAGTTTATTTATCTGTCTTGCTCACCCTGTGCGGAGGCTATCAAACTAACCACTGGCCACGGTAATCTAAAGAAAGATTGCCCGTTCGATAGTCTGCCGTGAATCCGCCCACTACGATTAGGTGTCTTGCCTCACGCATTGTTCACAAACTATATCGTACCACCGCTAGGATTCATTCTTTTATGAAACACAGCTGAATCAATAACATTACAACACAATCTAATCAAAACCTCTTGAGCTCACCTTTCTGGCTCCCACCCATGGTCACGATCATAACGCTTTGCCGTTCGATCTTTACGAAGCCTTTCCAACCTATCTTCGGTCGAAGGTCTATTGGTTTTAGGCGCTGATTGTTGTTCAAGTGTTTTTGATAGCGTAGACGGTTTTTTTGCTTCCTGAGATTTAGCGATTTGATTAAATTCAGGCCTTACCTCAGGAGTTTTGCGAACCGAGTTTTTCTCTGGTGCTTTCGCATTATACCCTTTCTGGTCGGTGCGAAGTGACGTGCTCCTCAACTTGTCCTCATTCATAAGTAGAATCTGTTCTGGTTATGGTCCGGTTTGGACCGATTTACAAACTCCATTGGTGTGAGCCCGTCGAGGCTCGAGTGTGGGCGTCTGTTATTGTAGTCGATACGCCAGTCCTCGATGATCTGTCTCGCGTGGATGTAGCTGGTGAACAGGTGCTCATTCAGGCGTTCGTCACGCAAGCGTCCGTTGAAGCTTTCGACAAAGCCGTTCTGCATGGGTTTCCCCGGTTGGATATAGTGCCAATCGACGTGACGATCCTGGCTCCATTTAAGAATGGCATTTGATGTGAGTTCCGTACCGTTGTCGCTGACAATGGTGTGTGGATGCCCTCGGGCCTCAGATATCCGGTCCAGTTCCCGTGCCACCCGAACGCCAGAGATCGAGTTATCAACCACTGTTGCCAAGCATTCTCGGCTGTAGTCATCAATAACACAAAGGATACGGAAGCGACGACAGTCAATCAGGGTGTCGGACACAAAATCCAATGACCACCTTTGGTTCGACACCTGGGGAATGACCAGGGGTTTACGTGTGCCTAGTGCCCGTTTGCGCCCACCACGCTTACGGACAGTCAGACGTTCCTCTTTGTATAGCCGGTAGAGCTTCTTCCAATTCATCTCTATGCCTTCACGTTTGAGCAAGATGTGCAGACGGCGATAACCAAACCGGCGGCGCTCAGCAGCCAATTCTCGCAATCGTTTACGAATAACGGCGTCATCCGGCCTTTTGGACCGGTAGCGGTATATACGTGGCTCAATCCCGGCCAGAGCACAGGCCCGGCGTTGTGAGTAGTCTCTTTCTGTTATGGCCCAGTTCACGGCTTTTCTCCTTGAACCAGGCGTCAGAAGTTTTTTCCAAGCATCTCTTTCAGCGTGGAATTATCCAGCACCTGCTCAGCCAACAATTTCTTTAGCTTGCGGTTCTCTTCCTCAAGGGATTTTAGCCGTCTGGCCTCGGACACATCCATGCCACCATACTTGGATCGCCATTTATAGAACGTTGCATCGCTGAACCCATATTTGCGGCACAGATCAACTGCAAACATCCCCGCCTGATGTTCCTTCAAAATACCGATAATCTGTTCTTCCGAAAACCTGCTGCGTTTCATTATCCGTTTCCTTCTTCAGTGGAACGGATCCTAACTCATAAACGAGGATGTTTCAGGGGAGCACGTCACTGGGCATGAGACTGTCATGCATAATTTACTAACTAGTCACTGGTACGAAGTTGGGGAGAGGGGCATCTTTTACAAGACCTGTTTAGTCGTGTTTTTTGCCGAAATCAAACCGGCCAAAAATAAAAGAAAGGCGATACATAACAGGCCTATGATCAGCCAAATAACGGAGTTATATGATTTGGATAAAGTCCAAATGATCGCAATGCTAGATGGGGCAAATGCGCGAAGTATGTATAAAGGAACTGTCATTGCGCCGTTGATTGCTCCAAATGCGGATTTCTCAAAAAGTTGCGATACGGTCATGGGTTTCAAGATTGCCAAAATGCCATTACCGGCACCCAATGCAAATGCGAACAGTGCAATAGTGATAAGGCTGTAAGGGCCAACTGCCAGAACAAACAATCCTAGGACAACTGGGAATATGGCAAGGATGCCAAGGGTCGTAATACGCAAATTTTCAGAGAAAATGGACAGACCAAGCCGAGCCGCTAACATGGAAGGTCCGTACAAAGCCGCTGCGTAGACAGCGTGTTCTAGAGCATAACCACGTTCTGTGAGCATAGGTATTACGTGAAATATCAAGCCGGATCCTGCAAAATAAGCCATTGAGAATCCTGCTGATAGAAACCAGAAGGCGGGCGAACTGACGGCTACCTGTAAGACTTTTCGGTATGAAGGCTGCGCGGGTTGTTGATGGTGTAGAGGCGGTTGTTCACGAAGAGAAATGTAATACAAGGGAGTGGTAATCAGAAGATTTAAAGCGGCAAGAGCCAACAACGCAATTCGCCAATCAAAAGCATCAATCAACAGATGTGTGAGTGGGATAAACAGCGTGCTGGCTAGCCCGCTAACGAGAGTTACGAAGGTAATCCCCTTATTGCTATTTCGCCTGGAGTGCCGGACCAAAATGGCAAAGGCGGGTTCATAAAGAGTAGCCGACAGAGCAACACCCATACCTGCCCAGACGACGTAGAGCCAAAAAACGGTACTGATTTGCGACCAGGCTACCAGCATAAGACCACCCAGTAAGGCACCGGATGTCATGACACTTCGGCCATGGCCTTTATCGATCAGCATGCCAATCAATAAAGAGCAGAGGCTGCATGTCAGCAGTCCGATCGTTAGCGCCCCTGTAACAGAGGTTCTCCCGAGATGCAGTTCCATTTCCATTGGCTCAATGAATAAAGTGAAACAATAGTAAATGGACCCCCATGAAATAAGCTGTCCAATTGATAAGGGTATAGTCAGTTTGGCGGGCGCCAATGCAGCGATGATCCGGCCGATCATTCAATACCGACACGTTTGCTACGGCGTTCCATGAGGCGTACATCCCGCCACACGCCGGTGAAAGGCCCATTCTCCATTTTGCCTGCTTTTTCAGAAATACCGACCGTCCGAAATCCAAATGTTTCATGCAGGTGTTTGCTGATGTAACTTTCCGGAAACATGTGAGCCCGGATCGTCCATATGTCCTCAGCTTCGGATATATCAATGATGTCGGCCATCAGGCGTTTGCCGACTCCTGTGCCGTGTGATGATGACGCGACGTAAATGCTGATATCCGTTACGCCCCTATATACCGGACGTGTGGATACGGGCTTTAGAGCAACCCAGCCAATAACATCTTCGTTTTTGGTGGCAACGACCCGGCAGTTTGGCAGATAGGTTTTATCCCATTCGGGCCAGCTCGGGACAATTGATGTAAAGGTTGCGTGTCCACTTGCAATGCCTTCCGCATAGATGCCGAGGACGGCATCCTGATCTGTGTCCTGCATTAAGCGTGTGCGTACACTCATGGTTTTTATTAACTTCCGCATAGTACTGAGTTACTTTGAAAACTTTAGGATGCTTCCTTCGTCAATAAAAATTCATTTTAAAAATTCAAATCAGAAGAAAAATAAATACTAGGACTGGCCTTACCGCAGGTCGGGAACATCAATTGGGTTCTCGGCGAAATCTAAGAAAATTTTTCGGACTGCATTGATCGCCGGTATGGCTTCACGGTCCTTGCGCCAAACGGTCACTAACGGCCGAATCAGGTCCGGTGATAGTTGACGGATTTTTAAAAGGTTGCGACGTTCGTCTTCGACAACACACATTTCAGAAATCAACGACCATCCAAAACCAGCTCGAACAAACGTTTTTTGCGCTTCTGCACTTCCAATTTCATGAATATTGAAACCGTCGTCATCATTACTGTAGAGCCATTTGTCCTGCCATATCCGGCTGTAGCCTGCTTTTTCATAGAGAATAAGGCGTTTGTCCAACAAGTCCGCAGGGCAGATATAGTCAGGGATTCTGGTCTCATTCTGCGGAATGATGCAGACGAATTTATCGTTAAAGAAATGTTGTTGGGCGAGTTTGGGGTGTGAGATGGGAGGGGTGGCAATCAGAATATCGACAGTCATATCCAAAACTTGTTGTACGAGGTTTTCCGTATTTCCAGTCAATATACGGATACTGAGGCTGGGATATTTTTTACTGATTTTTGTCAACAGGCCGGGCAATATATATGTGTTAACCGTTCCGCCAGCAGCAACGATAATTTCACCGGAAACCACTCCACGCAATTCAGAAATTTCCTGCTGAGTGTCATCCAAATCGCGAAAAATCCGACGGCAACAGGCGATCAGTTTTTCACCCTCTATCGTCGGTTTGACGGATTTGCCAATCCGTTCGATCAGAAGAGCTCCCATTTCTTCTTCAAGCAAACGGATTTGATTGCTGACAGCGGATTGTGTGAGAAGTAATTCATCTGCTGCGGCTGTAAAGCCGCCCCGTTCACAAACCTTTTCAAGAGCCCGAAGCCGGGATAGTGAGGGGTAGTTCTTTTTCATAAGCCGCTCCAAAAAGGCAACCCCGATTCACGGGGCGCTTATTCCGTCGTTTATCTGTTTCTAATCCGTATCCGCAGTTTCGGCTCGTAAGGCGTCTTTTGGCGGGATACCAAAGGCCTCTCGGTAATGCCGGGCAAAATGACTAAGATTGCTGAACCCGGCCGCATACGCCACTTCGGCAACGGTGTTGTGCTGGTTCAGTAAAAATAGATCACGCGCGTGTGTGAGGCGTCGCATCCGAATAAACACAACAGGTGATTGATTGACAGCTCGCTTGAGGCGCCGGCCCAATGTTTTCTCACTGGTGCCAAGGGCAGACGCCAGCTCTTTAACGCCAAAGTTTATATCACCAATACGCGCCGAGACCTGTTCGTTGGCCCATGTAATAAACCGTGCATCAGCGGGAGACAGGTCGGCGTCTGGATAATGATCGACCAGGCTTTGCTCCAAAGCTGCAATGCGTAATTCTGATTGTCGCAATTGGGTCGTAAATTCTTCCCTGACTTGAGCCAGTTCCAATTCAGGTGCTTCAGCTGTTCGGGCCAGTTCCGCATCATAATGGGAGCGAACCATAGTTGTGATGGCAAAGGCCATAAAAACAGTCTGGCCGAGAACACCTACGTAATACCCCCATTCTTGTGGCCGTTTTATCAGGATATCGAGAACAGATGTCGCCTCCACAATGCTCAGGGGGCTCAGATAAAACCATGTGGCTATGCCGACGCCTAAAAACAAAAATAGAAATGAAGCACAGAGTGGTTTCGCTTGCGCCAGCCCATCGCGATAACGGATGGCGCAGCAAATGAACACGACCAAGGCACCTCCGGCATAGATGATCTGCAGAATTGGCGAAAAGACCCAAGGATTAATTATTGCGAATATTACGCCGACTGCTGTGATTCCAATCAACATGTAAAGCGCCCGATGAACTCCTTTTCGTTGACGTTTCACGTCCAGTATTACTCTGGCGAACAAAATCAGCGATAAGGCGCCGGCTCCTGTCAATGCCTCGTAAATACGGTTCATCCCGGAGACCGGAATTTGTGTGTCGGTCAACAGGCCTAACCAACCAGCCCATATAATCTCTGCGACCAACAGGCTCATGATATAAGTCGCGTAGTACTGAAAGAACCTGACTTCGACCCGGCGAAATAAAATCAAACTGATGATGAGCAAGGCAAACAGGTATCCGATGAAAACAGATGATATGAGCTGCTCTGCACTGGATGTTGTATAGAACAGGTCCTGAGTTAGGATAAACGGCGTAACGGTTGGGGCGAACATACCGTTGATCCTTAAATAAAACGTGGTGGTGTCAAAGGCTGCGACGACAAACGGGATTTTTGTTCGCAATGTTTGTGTCGCGCGATCCGTTCTTGCAACAACACGGCCGTTTATTTTTTGTTGATACGTACCGTTATCCTGCTCTTCAAAAAGAACAACTTCGTCGAAAGAGAATTCTCCAAAGTCGATATAGCCTGTGTGTTCCTTCTCTTGTCTGTTTGAAACTGAAAACTTTAACCACAACCACTCACCAGGGCGCGGAGCCTGATAGATTGCTTCGCAATTGGGCTCTTTAAAAACGTCCTGATCAAACGCCGCGGGGGTTTCCCGTTTTGTGGTCTCTACATAACTCTCTGCGTAAACAGGTTGCTGTGACGATACGCCAGGGGCAGGCAAAACGTGGGGCCCGCCGCAAATCTCCCCGGCGTTAGCAACCCCAATGAAGGTTGTAACCACCAAGAGCAAAAGCCTGAAAAGCATATCAATCAATTCCCCAAGGGTGATGAGTCGCACACGCCACAATCATCGATATCCAATTTGGCATCTCAAGTATAGCTATGTTCGCTAAATAGTTGGGCCCATTTCCGACAAAAACAGACCCAAAACAGGCGAAATAGCGTGTTTTGGGTTATTTTATGATGCAGATATTAAGGCCATTCGCAGGGGGGGAATTGTGGTGAAACGAGCCAATTTATCCCGGATTTCTGCGGGCTGTAGAATTTTCAGAAAGACCGGAAAATTTATGCTTTTAAGGGTAAATGGATTAACGGATCAAATTTTTAAATGATTGCATCAAATTAAATAAATTATTTTTTCATCGATACCGGCATTACGTTAGCCCTCACGACAAACAAGGGCCGAATGTAAATGAGCCCAGGCATAAGTTCCATCCCAGCTGATGCTCTTGAATTGGAATTAAACGGTTAAACATCTATTGGATTGGAGTACGGAAAATGGCGAAACATTGGATCAACGCCAGCGACTGGGATCGTTTCTGGCAGAATGATTATAGTAATACATTCGGCAATACAGAATGGATCAGCGTAAAAGACTGGGGCGATGTTTCGTTAAATTTCAACAATTCCAACGGCGTGAGCGGTGAATTAATCGACAATGAACATGTCTGGATCGATACCGACGCCGGAAATTCCTGGTTTAACGTGGTTTCAAGTCGTGATGTTACCTTCAATTTTGACCAACACGATAATGCGCACAATTCGGTTACGGTTCTCGATGCAGAAGACGTCAGTTTCTATGCCACAGGCGGCGCAAACTATGTCCGTGTCGATGACGCCTATGATGTTACCGTTCGGGCCGACTGGGGCCTAAATACAGTTCAAATTGATGATGCTGACGACATTTGGCTCGATATAAAAGGCGCTGGTTATAACAATATCAGTATCTCGGATGTTGACCACGTGGGCGCCTCGTTACACGGCGGGCACAATTCAGTGTGGATCGATATGGATCAGACGGCATTGGATCAGTTCTCCGAAGAATCTGTATGGCTTGATTTCCAGGGCAGCACTGGAAATGACGATGTCTTCATCAGAGATGCCGATGATGTCTGGATCGACACAGATGGCGGTGGCGGTAGTTTTGTCGTTCGGGATTCGGATGATGTCAGATTGCAACTGGACCAATATGGCAATAGCGATAATTTTATTGGTATTTATGATTCGCTCGACCTTGATGTCTACGCGTCGGGTGGCGGAAATACGCTGTACGCAGGGCATAATGATGACGTCAAAGTTGATTTCGGGTGGGGTGGCAATACCGTCGACATTTGGTATGCAGACGATGTGACGGCCAATCTTGGCGGTGGCGGTGAAAATTTTTTCAAGGTTTTCAATGCGGATACGGTTAACGCGACGATCAATGGCGGGAATAATGAGATCAAAATTGATATGGACCAGGACGCGTTCTACGATTTAGCCGCCGAAAACTCCGTACATCTCAATCTTAATGATTGGGAGGGGGGTAACCAGATTACCGTCACGGACGCGGACTATACGTGGATCGATATTGATGCTGGCGGCAACTCGCTAGTGCTGAACGACGTTGATGACTTTGATCTGAACATCTATGGCGGTAATAACACGATTAGGGTTACTGACGCCGATGACGTAAATCTTGATCTGGATGATAAGGCCGGATCGTTCCAAAACGACATATCGGTGGTTGACGCGAATGATGTAACGGTCTCAACATCCGAAGGCGGTAATAACTTCACTTTACATGACGTTGATGCCGTTCATGTGACGACGGTTGGTTGGCATAACGATTTCGATATTGACGACGCAAATGGCGTCTTCATCCATAATACATGGGGCAATTCACGCTATCAGGATATTGATGTCAACGACGCGGATGATGTCACAGTGAGCATGGCCAATCTCTATGACAGTGATATCTGGATCAATGATGCAGACGATGTCAGCATCAACGGAACGTCGGGGGAGACCAACAAAGGCGATAATACGGTCAATCTGCGCGATATTGATGATGTCGATATTGATCTGGACGGCTCAGGTAACACAATCAACGTCAGAGACGCTGATGATGTAAATATCGATATGAATGATGGCGCGAAATTCGGTGATCATGTCATTGATGTTGTTGATGCTGATGATGTGACAATCACAACATCAGAGGGCGCGAATGATATGCGCCTTGTGGATGTCGATAGCGTCGATATCACGACGGTTGGCTGGAACAATAAAATTCATATCGAAGATGCCGGTGATCTGGTTACCGAAGGCAATGTGAACATTCACAATACCTGGGGCAATTCACGTTATCAGGATATCGATGTTCTTGGCGCTGATGATGTTAACATCGTTATGAATAATCTCAACGACAGCAATATTCGGATCGATAACGCCGATGATATCGTCATTGATTCCTATGGGACCACAACGGGTAGCAACAACACCATCAATCTTGGAATGGACAGTTTCTCTACAGTGGGAGACGTTACCGTTAATCTTGGTGGCTCAAATAATGTCGTCAATGTGGACTCAACGGTCGACGTTTTCTCACAAGCCGATATCCAGATTGATATGGGCAGTGGGGGCTCGACCCATATTACGGCTTCTGGTGGTACGGCTGATATCGATATCAGAGGGTCTTCCAAAGATACCGTAACGGTGTTGGGGGCCTATGCCTCTGTTTATACCTATGGCGGGGACGATACTATTGAAGTTGCTTCCTTAGGCGCAGACGTGGACGCCGGCTCGGGTGATGATACAATTACCGTGCTCTCCGCAGGGTCCAACATAAATGCTGGCTCGGGTGATGACACAGTCTGGGCCACTTCTGTTGCGGCCAATATTGATACGGGCAGTGGCGATGACACGGTTCATGCGCTTGCTGCCGGCTCCATCGTCGATACAGGTGCTGGCAATGACACACTATATCTTGGTGGCTTGGCGTCATCCGTTAATACTGGGGATGGTGATGATACTGTATATTCCCTGCAGGTGGGGGCCCAGGCAATTTACGCAGGTAGTGGTGATAACACGGTCGTTGCTGCCGGGATGTTGAATTCAGTCATCAGTGGATCCGGAGATGATTTTGTCGTCACAGCCGGGATTGCCAACTATCTGGTGCTTGGCGATGGCGATAACACGGCAATTGCAGTCGGCGGCGCAAACATAATCAGCACGGGAAGCGGTAACGACGATATCTACGCGGCTGGTGGCATGAATTACATCAACACTGGTGGCGGCGATGACGACATTTATGCATTCGGCATGCTAAATCTGGTTAGTGCAGGTGATGGCAATGATCTGGTAACGGTCGGTGGCATCGGAAATATGGCCCTTGCCGGAGCCGGCAACGATACCGTTATCGGTGTTGGCGGCATGAATATTATTGCTGGCGGGACAATCCATAATCAGGACTCACTTGCAGAAGAGTATCGCACTCAACGCGATGCGATCAGCAATGGCGGGGAGAAAGATGATTTTACCGTAACAACGGATGCCATTTTTAATCGCGCTAACACAGGTGATGACAGCCTGCTCGGGATCGGTGGAAAAAATACAATTGTCGGCGGAGACGGAAACGACGCAACAATCGCGATTGGCGGGAAAAATAAAGTTCATGGCGACCAGGGGGATGATCTGGTGGTCGGCGTCGGTATCAAAAACTCCTTAACAGGCGATGTGGGTGATGACACCATCGTTGCTATTGGCGGCCTGAACGATGCCTGGGGAGGTCAAGGCTCCGATACCATCATTGCTCTGGGCGGGGCGAACATAATCGGTGCGGACAACGACGGCATTATCGGTATAGGTCTAGGCACGGTCTCTGCACATGGCACGGGGTATTACGATGCACTTGTAGATAACTCTTCAACCTATGAAGAAGACCTGGGGAGTGTTTATAACGCCGAGGGCGGTGATGATAAGGTGCTGGCTGCTGGCGGCGGCAACTTTGTTCTGACCGGGCAAGGCCATGATTCTACCTATGTGTTTGGTGGTATGAACGTTGTTTATGCGGGCAGCGGCGATGACACAATCTTTGCTGAAGGCGCAGGAAACTTGCTGTTCGGGGGGTCAGGAAACGATACCATTATCGATTTTGGAATGCTTGACTCTCAAGTTTATGCAGGCACCGGTGATGATACGATCCTCGGTATTGGTTTCGGGATGTTCCGTGATTATCAGAATTTGGTTGTGGATGCGATGGATGATGCCTGGTCTATGTTGCAAGACGCAGTCAGCCAAACCCTTGATGCCCTGAGCGGTATACTCGACGTTTATGCAGCAGATTTCAGCGATGCAGCAGAGGATAATGCCGGTGTAGATGATCCGGAAAATTCGGCAACGGATGACGTCAATGACAATACAATGACGGTCGTGGACGAAGTTGGAACGTCATCCGCAACCATTCAAACACAGGCGAATGCCGATTTCTCATCCGCTAACGATTTAAAGGCGGCTATGGAAGAAGGTGAGGACTCCGGCTTCTGGTCGGATATCACCGGGTTCATGTCCGACGCCTTTGATATGACCGGAGATGCCTTATGGGGCCTCGTGTCAACGACATTTGCCGATATGCTCCCATCCATGGTTGGCAATTCAGGTGATGACGTTTTGGTGTCCGGCTTCGGCCTTCAGTCTCTTAGCGGTGGGGCAGGTAGTGATACCTATGTGTTCTACGAAGGCGAAGGCATGGACTTCATTAGTGAGAAGTTCACAGATGCAGCTGATGGTGAGATTGATACGCTGCAATTCCATGTCGGTTACGATAGCGATGGTGACAACAGCGATCTCGGGGATATCGCTTTTGATTTGAATGACGCCATGAGCGGGTCTTTGATGATGACTGGGGCTGGGGCTAGTGCGGTTGTTATCGACGGGATGGATGATGCAAACTCAGCCATTGAGAACCTGGAAGTTGAATATGGCGGATGGACCTTTGAGTTTGATCTTGAAGCCATTTACAGCGATCTCGGAGATGAATCCGATACGACTTTATCTGGCCTGATGGGTCTGGATGAAGATACCCGCTTTGAAGATCTGGCTGCGGCACTTAACGATGCCATTGATGAAGATACTGGGATGATTGATGCGGCCGCCATCGACAATGCAGACCTGACCTATCTGACGTCATTTCAGGCGAACGAACAGGAATATGAGATTAACCACACATAATTGCATTTGAAATTTAACATCAACAGAGGAGTAGCATTCTATGTCAAATCAACGCCAAACATTTATCGACGGAGTCGGCGAAGTTCGGATGTCGGAAGGTATTATCCGAATGGATTTGCTGGCAATGTCACCGACCAATCGTGACAAAGACGGGAGCCCGGTGCCAGAGTTTGTTAATCAGGTTGTTATGTCCCCGCGTGCTTTCATGCGGATGGTTGGGGCTCTCAGCCAGACGCTTCAGGGAATGGAGGAAAAAGGCCTGATCTCGCGTGGCAATGGCGAAGATAAAGAAGAAGCCGCAGCTCAACCTGTAGCCAAAGGAAATGGCAAAGCCAAAGCTGGGGCAGGTGCAAGTGCATCGCCAAACTTCTAATGCGTATGAACCTATTATGAGCGGGGGCCTGTGGGGGAGCATTCTGTGCTCTCCCATCCGCTCATGGGGGAACTGTTGAACTCGCGGGATTTGACATGTTAACAGCCGTTCAATGTTTAGCCCTTGTCGCACGCCGCCACGGCGTTGATACGACACCAGAGCGGTTAGCCCATGATTATGCGTTAAGTGACGAACCGGGCAGTGACCGCGTTCTACGGATGGCCAAAGAGTTGGGCCTTAAAGCCAAACTCAAAAAAATTTCATGGAAAAAACTGTTTGATATTGGAGATGCGTTTCCCGTTCTTTGCCCGCTTGCGAATGGAAACTGGGTCTTGCTTGTTGGCATTGCAGAGGATGGTGACCAGCCCCAGGTAAAAATAATCGATCCTCTTGCGGAAGGGGCGCAGGTTATTGAAGTCAACCAAAAGTCCTTCGAAAACGCATGGCAGGGAGAAATACTTCTACTCAAGGAAGATTACAGCCAGAGCGACAGCGAACAGCCCTTTGGGTTTGGCTGGTTCATCCCGGAGATTATGCGTTACAAGGTTGTATTTATAGAAATTGGCGTAATCGCCTTACTGATGCATGTGTTTGCGCTCTCCGTACCGATCTTTTTTCAGATCACCTTTGACAAGGTTGTTGGAAATCAAAGTATCCATACGCTCTACGTCCTTACAGGAGCTGTCATTGCGGCACTGACGTTCAATGCCGTCATCGAATATTTACGCGGTCTTTTGTTACTGCATGGCACCAGCAAGATTGATGTCCGCATGTCGACTAGGACATTCAATAAGCTACTCAGTCTGCCGATCGACTTTTTTCGATCATCATCCGCGGGCACACTCACCAAACATATGCAGCAAGCGTCATCCATTCGCGAATTTCTGACTGGTAAGTTGTTCCTGACCGGGCTCGATTGCCTGGCACTTTTTGTCTATATCCCCATCCTGTTCTTCTACTCAGCGATTTTGACCGGCGTTGTCCTAGGATTTGGGGCATTGATTGCATTGATTACATTCGCGATCAGAGGGTCTTATAAAGATCGTTTGAGTGATCTTTATAAGGCTGAAGGTGAGCGCCAGTCGATGCTGGTGGAAACCATTAGCGGCATGGAAACCGTAAAAGCATTGGCGATTGAGCCCTTGAAGCAGGAGCAATGGGGCCAACGCGCCGCCCGTACAATTGCCATGCACATTGGCGTCGGTCGTATCAGTACGCTGGTCAGTGGGATGTCCAAATATTTGGGGCAGCTTATGTCGGTGAGCATCTTGTTCATAGGTGTCCAGTTGGTCTTCACAGGTGACATGTCGGTTGGCGCCATTGTCGCATTTAACATGTTAGCCCAGCGGGTCAGTGGGCCGATTATCGCAGCGGTGGGTCTGGTCCATGAATATCAGAACGCTGCACTCTCTATTCGTATGTTGGCTCAGGTCATGAACCGTGAGGCGGAGCAAACCAAAACCGGTGGCCTGACACCTGATTTCCAGGGCGGTATCGAGTTCGATGGCGTTGGGTTCACCTATAAGAAAGCCCCAACTGCGGCACTGAACAATATTTCATTTGTTGTAAAACCGGATCAATTCATCGGTGTGGTCGGGCGTTCGGGTTCCGGTAAAAGTACAATCACGCGATTGTTGCAGGGTTTGCATTCACCAAATAGCGGTATTATTCGGATTGACGGCCATGATCTCCGGGAGCTTGATCTGGCGCATCTTCGCATGAAGATTGGGGTCGTGCTGCAGGAAAGTTTTCTGTTTAGTGGGACGGTACGTGAAAACATCAGTGCAGCACGCCCGGAAGCCAGCTTCCTCGAAGTCGTTGCCGCCTCAAAACTGGCTGGTGCAGAAGATTTTATTGAGCAACTTCCTCAAGGTTATGACACCGTATTGGAAGAAGGAGCCAGTAATCTGTCGGGAGGGCAAAAGCAACGGCTGGCGATTGCCCGTGCGCTTCTAAAGCAGCCACGCATCCTAATATTGGATGAAGCAACAAGTGCGCTTGATCCTGAAAGCGAAACGATCATACAGCAGAATATGGATAAAATCGGTGCTGGACGAACGACAATTGCTGTTTCGCACCGGCTGTCTTCATTGATCGACGCGGATACAATTCTCGTTGTTGATCATGGCTCAATCATCGCATCTGGTCGCCATAGCGAACTCTTGGCATCGTGCCCGCTTTATCATCAACTCTGGGAACAACAGAACGGCGGAATCAGCCGTAAGGCGACAGCGTAAAATGGCAGAGCTAGGGACAATTAAAACGATAAAACGTCAGGCCGTACCGGCCAATGATGAAGTCAATATCACTTTTCAGGAAGGCGAATGCCTGTTCTACGAGGGTGAACCAAGTGACTATGCCTATCTGATTCTTGAAGGCACTCTAACGCTGACGAAAGAAACCGGTCGGGGGCAGGTTCAGTTGCAGAGCCTGCATGCCGGGGACCTTGTTGGTGAAATGGGTATCATAGATGGTAACGAACGCAGCGCCTCGGCCATCGCCGCGACGGAGGTCAAAGCGCAAAAATTTGATATTCACTCGTTTATGCGCCGGATGGAAAAAGATACTGATTTTTCACTCTCCGTCGTTAACCGTCTGATTGGACATTTGAGGAATACCAACGACCGCCTGGCGCATCAGTTTTTTTTAACCACCCAATTGGCGGAAGAGACCAATGCCAATAAAAATGTAAACGCTTGGAACCCATTGTCGTGGATTGACCGGTTTCGTGATTTTTTTGGCGGGGTCAATGACTTCGCAGAATTCCAACCCGATGCGACCGAGATTGAAAACAAACGTTTCCCGCCAGCAGCCAAGGCCGTGTTATACCTGATTGTCGGGTTTTTCTTTGCCGTCATTATTTGGTCAAGCATAGCCGAGATAGATAATGCGGTCATTGCTCCTGGACAAATTACAACGAAGATACCGAATATTGTCGTTCAGTCCTTTGAAACGGCGATGATTGTCGGCATTCACGTCAAGGAAGGCGATGTGATTGAAGCCGGTCAGGAATTGGCTACCCTTGATGCGACCTTTGCCGAGGCTGACGTACAGGCCAGCAAGTCGACTTTTACCAGTGTGGTTGCGCAGGAACGACGCCTGATCGCGGAGCTTACGGGTAAAATTCCAGAGCAGTTCTCTTCCGATGTCGCTGTTGACCGCCTGCAGCGGGATATCTTTACTCGGCGGCAGGCAGAGTTGACTGCGACTCTTTCCTCGTGGGACGGTCGCCAGCAACAATTGGCGTCAGACATACAGTCGAATGTACAGGATGTGCGAGATATCCGCCAGCAAGTAGAGGTCCTTCGGGAACTGGAAGCGATGCGCGCGAGTTTGTTGAAAACCGGTCATGGGTCGCGGGTTAATTACCTGGCGGCAAAGAACCAACGGCTTTCCATGGAACGCGAAGGGCGGCGCCTGTCGAATCTGCGTGTTCGTCTTCAACACGAAGTCGGAGCCGTCGATGCGGATCGTAAGGCTTTTGTCAGCGAATGGCGTTCTGCGATTGGTAAGGAATTGGTGACGACACGACGCGAGCGCGAGGAATTATCTGAAAAACTCAAGAAAATGGAGCGTCGTGAAAGCATGGTCTCGTTACACGCGCCAGCGCGTGGCACCATCCTTAGTATTGCGGATCGGTCCGTTGGGTCCGTTATCCAGCAGGCTGAGACCATGTTTACCATCGTACCCGCTGATGTTCCGCTTGTGATGGAAGCCGATATCCAACCCAAAGACGTCGGTCAGATCAAAGTCGGAGATTCCGTAAGGGTAAAACTTGATGCATTGCCGTTCCAGAAATATGGGATTCTTGAAGGGACCGTAAAGCTTATCAGTGAAGACACCGTTGAGGCCGAAAGTGCTGGTGATGGTGGCCCAACCTATCAGACCAAAATTGAGCTGAATAAAAATAATCTCCGTAACGTGCCAGCTGACTTTCGTCTCATACCCGGTATGTCCGGCACAGCAGAGATTACCGTTGGTCGAAAACGTGTCATTACCTATTTCTTTTACCCCATCGCAAAAGCTTTTGATCAAAGTTTTAAGGAGCCTTAAAACCTAACCTGATCTATCTTGCCCTAATTCTGTAGAAACTGGAGGAAAGTAAGGGCTCAAGTCCGGGGTGTTGAACAGCAAACACAAAACAGTTTCGTGCCCCCGCAACCAAAAACCAGGTCCCCATCGGGGGCCTTTTTTTGTTTGTAGGTGAGGGGAAAAGAGAAGCCTCCTGCTAGGCGTTTTATTCGTTTCACGAACGGGTGCAAGCTTTTGCGTAGAAATGGTGCAGTGAAGGCGAATGCCTCAAATCTTACCCCCGCAACCAATAAGACGTTACGGTCATCTCGATCAGAGGTAGCGATTTCAAATTATTGGGTGAAGCAGAGAAACTGCGCCAGGGCGCCAACAAGAACGACAGTGGGCTTCCCGTGGGCTCCTAAGACAAAGCAGAATGCAAACGGGCGTCCATCGTCTTGAAATGATTGACGAACCAGTCCGATAGGCGGCTCTGGACTGTTTTCAGATCTCCCGCAGCTCCGGCATTTTCAATCTCTTCCATGATTTCGCGCAAGTCATCGAGCAGCTTTTCATGATCATCCTTATGCGCTTCGTATTCAGGATACTTTTGATTGCGCATGATTTTTTCTTCGAGGGCAAAATGCGCCGAAATCCATGCGTAGATATCGCCAAGCTGAGCTAGCAGCAGATTTGTTTCAGGTTCCGTTTCCGCCGTGATAAGAAAGTCGTTGATCCTGTTGATCATGTCTTTGTGTTCGTGATCGATGGCTGGATCTCCCGTTTCAAAATCGGTGCGCCATTCGATCATGGGTATTGATTTTGAATCACTCATGGTCACTCCTTATCTGATATAAAACCCGCCCTTAATGGCGTTGAACTGAGCGGCCACAACCTGACGCGGAGATAGGGTGATCTCCTGCGTTGATGTAAAACCAAATCCGGTTTCGCCCTTGTCCCTCAAACGGAGTGTCATTTGGTGTGTACCGGCCGTAACAACAAAGGATTGGTAAAAGCTTGAGGGGCCATCTGAAGAGAGGCCAGAAGGCCGCACACTTCTCGTGAAGAGCATTTGATTGTCCAGCTCAAGTTCGACATAAACAGGCCAGCGTTCACGCGGACATGATGTTTTTGCCCGCATGTTGGGTTCCAGCTTGGCCAGTTCCTTGGCGCTTCGGTTCGTGCATTCGGCTTTGCGATGACCGGGGTGATTGAGGCTGAGTTTGATCAGCGCCATATCCGGGTTTCTATATAAATATGTCGGTGCGGAAGCAAAAAAACCGATTAGTCCGGCGAACCCGGCAAACGCCAGCCCTTGCATGAATAAACCAAAGGGGCGTTTATTGGGGCCGCGCACAAGCCAGATAGCTCCAGTACCGCGTTTGCGGGCGCGTTCCATTTCAAACGCAGCCGCAGCAGAAGCATCTTTGGCACGTTTGCGACGTATTTCGCCTGGGATTTTAATAAGCTCCTTGATCCCGAAATTATAAAAAATCCACACGAACAAGGGCCCGAAAACAAGCACCGGGACAATATAGAAGTAGGAATTTACAGAAGAGTCCACAATCAGTCCTCCCCATCATTGGGCTTGTGTTTAAGCTGGGTTAGGCGGTCCTGGAACTTTTTAAGTTCCTGCCCCAGCGCCCTAACCTCACTTGGTGCGGCCCAGTAAACATCGATACGGTTTCTCGGGACGCGTTTTCTTAAATAGGGATCGCGCATGCCGGTCAGGCGCTCTTCGGTCCATTGGATGCCAAGCCGGTGATGACAATCGCATTGACTGCAGCCGGTCAACATGACTCCGTCAACGCGCGCCCCGGACAAGGCGTAATCGAGGAAAGATGGTGGCAGCATACCAATGCAGGGCAACCGGACAGCACTCAAGCCTTGCCCGGAAAAGCTGGCAACAGGCGCGCCATGCTCGCAACCGATAACCAGCACACTGGGTCTGCCGTCACCCGTGCTTGTTACCGCTTTAGAAATAGCGGCATCCACTGTTCTATGAAGCGCATCAAGGGAAAATCCCGGCAGATCGATTCCTGTCTGCAAAGCGCCGCTTCGGCGAAACGGCGTCGACATGGGGCACGAGCCTACGCAAATGCCGCACGCCGTGCAAAGGTCAGGATTTACTAAGGCTTCCATTTCGAAAGGCCGGTTGTCGGTCCGTGGTTGCATGGTGATCGCGCTATAGGGACAGTCTTCAAAACAGCGCGTGCAGCCATTGCATTGTTCGAGGAAAACCTCAGGGGCCTTTTCCCGCTTTAATGGCGGTAACCAAGGCATAACGCAAAGAAACAACGAGCCTCCGAAGCCCAGCGCCCACATCGGTCCAGCCCCGACCATATCAAAGACCGGATAGAGACCCATGAAAAACCAGTCGAGATTCAGGCTGGCCGGAACGCGCCCCAGATCCGCCGGAGCATGACTGAGCGCCGGATAGGAGATGGCCAGAGCGAGAAGCATTAGAAAGCTTCCGATGGCAAGGCCTCTTGGCGGGTTGGTCTTCGCCCGGTTGACCCGCAGGATATGTATCCACATGGCGAACAGCAGAAACAGGGGCGCGAAAATATGCATGAAAACCAGCAGGCTGAAGAACCGGTCATCAAGACTCCCGCGGGTCAGGAAGTTTTCTGCTACCGATTGTCCAAAAATGCCCAGCCAGTCCAGCCATTCCATGGAACTTATTGCTACGTACTGGGCCAGTTCATCCCAGACCAGCCAGTATCCGCTGATGCCGGAAATCAGCAAAAACCAGATTAATGGAATACCGGTGACCCAAGTGAACCAGCGTGCCCCCCGGTATCGGTCCATGGAAAACTCGCGCAAGCAATGCAAAATCATACAGGCGACCATGGCGTCCGATGAATAACGGTGCAGGCTGCGCATGATGCCACCCAAAAACCACTGCTCGTGGGTCATGTCGGCAATGGATTCATAGGCGCCGGTCAGACTGGTATCAAAAAGAATGAAGACGTAAATGCCGCTGACTGCCGCGACCCAGAAAAAGAAGAAAGCAAGGGTGCCGAGCTGGCGCATAGGATTCCAGGCAGGTCCAAAAGGGCCGTCAAAACCGATTTCAAGCCACTCGAAGAGACGGCGGATGGGGAACTGGATGGCATTCAACATGGGTTTATTCAACGGCTTTTGATGTTAAGAAAAGAAATTCTAGGGGGACCCTCACTGCAACAAAGGTTTTTTCTTCCTGCGACGGCGCCACTGTTCCAACTGGTCGCGGCCCAGAAAAAGAAGTACGGCGCAGATAAATAGGGCACCAACTCCAATCTGGATAAAAAGGGCATAGTTAAACCGGTAACGTTCCGTAGCCGGATCGTAGCGGATACAGAACAGGCGAACTTTTTTGATCAGTTCATCGAGGTTTTGATATGGCGTACGGGTGCCGAAAACCAGATCCTTGAGCGGATCAATCAGCGTCGGTTTTTCGAATAGTTCGCCGTACACCTGGCCGCGGATAATGCCTTTTGCATCAATGAGGGTGACCTGATCGAGATGGTCAAAACCCTTGGGGGACTTGAAATAAGTAAAACCGGCGGTCTTTGCTAATTGCGCAACACTATCGCTATCACCGCTGAGAAAATGCCAGCCAGGTATCTCGTCGGCATGGCGCTGACTGGCAAACGTCTGCATCCGCCCGGGCGTGTCCTGACGGGTGTCGAAGCCGATGGTTATGGCTGTAAAGCTGTCAGCTCCCAGGGCTTCTTTTGCCGTATCGAGCACCTCAACGAGCCAAGCCGTATTGACGTTGCAACTTTGCACGCAAGCTGTGTAAATAAAATTTAGGACCAGTGGCTTGCCCAGGTAATCGGATAAACGAACCGTACCGCCTTGCCCATGGCGAAACGTGTAATCGCCGATGCTTTTACCAATGGCCGCCTGACTGGTTGCCAGAGCTTCAGATTCCCGAAATTCCGCAACGGTAGTTTGTGCGGCAGGTTGCTGCGGTGTTGAAAATACAGAACCGCATAAGGCGGCGATACTCAGGGCGGTTCGCAATGCGGGTCTCATAGGCCAGTCATGGCTCCAAGGAAAACGCCGATAAACAAGAGGCTGAGCTGCACCAACGACGCAAAGAAATTTTTCATGGCTGTCGTTGGTGATGGGGCCATAACATACTGCACGCTGCGGTACAGAAAATAGCTGCCCCCGGCGGCGGCCATCAGCCAATAAGACCAACCCAGTCCATACATGGTGAGCATCATTGATGCGACAACAAGCCCGACGGTGTTGATCAATATGGTCCAGGCGGCCGAGCGCTCATCTGTCACTGATGGCAGCATCGGGATATTGGCTTTTGCATAATCTTCGCGGATAACGGCGGCTAGGCTCCAGAAATGTGGTGGTGTCCATAAAAACAGGACAATGGCCAAGCCGAGTGAGGCAGCGGATAAATCGGGATCAACAGCGGCAGCGCCAGCGAGCACCGCAAAACTGCCCGATAGTCCGCCGATGACAATATTCCAGACCGTCCGGCGTTTCAGCCAAACGGTATAGACAACGCCATAGACAAAAGCACCAAGGAAGACATAAAGCGCACTCGCCCCGTTTAGAGCGTAAAATGCAGTCCCCACGGAAACCGCGAGGAGAGAGAAAATAATCAAATACCAAAGGGGGCCAGCACGCAGCTGGCCAGTAACAAATGGCCGGTTCGCTGTGCGTTTCATTCTTGCATCCAGATCGCGTTCAACAAGCTGGTTGAAGGCACCGGCAGCGGCGGATGCGCCGAGCACGGTCAGGGCGAGGATCGTGATTTGCCCGCTTGTTAACGCAGGACCGGGGGTGACAGCTATCCCGACCAGAGCGCTGGCCATGATCGCCAGACCGATCCGAATCTTGAACACACTGTATAACAATACGCAATGCGCTTTCATGGCTTCCTCAATGTGTCTGTTGTACAGAAATACGAAAAGGGCGACGAGATGTTTCGTCGCCCTCCCCGGTTAACTCAACGGCCACACACCGGCCAGATACTTCCAGTTGACGAAGTAATAGAGAACAAAGGCAACAAGGAAGACCAGGGCCAGAGTGAAGGTGCCGGGTACGGACATGCCTTCGGCGGAGCCGTGGCTTGCCAGGACGGCCGCGCCATGGGGATCGGTCGTTTGCTCGGCAGGCGGGGTCGCTTTGGTCTTTGGTTTGCCCCAGAGAATAGTGCCGACCATATTGAGGATAAAGATCGCCGCGCCCAGGCCGCCGACAAGTGCCGCCATGCCATTCAGGCCCATCATCAAATGTGCAGCCCCCGGAAACTCGTAACCCATGGCCGCATCGGAAAAGTTGATATCCCAGTGACGGCGGGGAACGCCGAGCGTCCCGGCCCCCATCATGAAGGTCGAGACCAGCCCCATGCCGATTCCGAACAGATAGGGTTGCCACTTGGCGAGTCCCGGCATGACCAGTTCTTTCTGCCATAACACGGGAACGAACCAGTAGGAGAATGCCATGAACGCCAGGGTCGTGCCGACAACTACGGTGCCATGGAAATGTCCGGGGACATAGAGCGTATTATGGATGATGATGTTGAGCTGCTCGGCTCCCATCATTACACCCGTTATGCCGCCTAAAAAACCAAACATGACAACCGACAAGGCGAAACCGGAGAACGCCGGATTGCTCCAGGGGGCTTTGCGTAACCATTCGAAAAGTCCTTTGGTGTATCCTCTTTTGCGCTGGGCGGCTTCTACAGCACCCGGCACCGTCAGTCCGTGGATCATGCTACCCAAAACTGCCAAATACAGGGCGTAGCTGGTGTTGAAAATTTTATATTCGGAACTCAGACCCGGTTCGACAAGTAGGTGATGCACGCTGGCCAGCTGAAGAAACAGGATATAAAGCAGGAAGGCCGTACGGCTGACTTTTTCTGATAAGGGTTTGGCTCCAAAAAGGATTGCGGCAAGCGCATACCAAAGCGAAATATGGACCACAACGTTGATCTGTTGCGAGGAATGGCCCATAGCCCACCAGACAACCTTGTACATGAGTGTATCAATATGTCCTACATATCCAACCGACCAAAGCAGGGTGGGAATAAGGATGATCGCACCCGCAGCAATCGTGAACACGGCAATAATTGCGGCAACAGTTGCGCCGAAAACCACGAGCGGCACGGATCCACTATAGGTTTTATCTTGCTTGGCGATGACCAGTGTGCCGAAGAAAACAAAACAGGCTAGCAAGACACCGACAGCAAAAACAATGATCCCTAGATAAAAATCTGGCGCCGCCTTCATCGGTACGTATGACGTAAACATAACGGATGAGTCGCCGCGCAATACGGCAATGTTGGTGACAATCGCACCGCCCAACATCATCCAGTAGGCAAGCCAAGCGACTTTCGGTGCTGCCAGCCGCGAGCCCAACAGGACGGACCCGGCAAAATAGAGAACCGCGACTTCGAAGAATATGATCCACACCAGAAGGACATCAAAGCCGTGCGCCGTGAGAGCGAGATAGAACCAGTCCGCAGGCAGAAGATGAACGGCGGGCCATCGTGTCAAGGCAACGCCTAGCCCGAAAAGTCCTCCAATGAGAAGAAAGACAACGCCACTGACAGCGTTCCACTTGATAAGTTTGTCTGCGCTCAGATCGATCTTGAACCCGGTGTCGGGGCAAGTTCTGAAGTTGCTTGTGTTAATCATGATCGCGCCCTTTATTTGTCGACAACATGAATTTTGCCAACCATGGTATGATGACCAATTCCGCAAAACTCGTTACACACCACGGAATATTCACCGGCCCGGTTTGGCTTGATGGTCACGACCATCTCGTAATCCGGATGGATTTGCAGGTTGATATTCTCTGGTAACAGCGAAAACCCATGTTGATAATCCATGGAAGACAGATGCAAACGGTAGGTCTGGTCCTTTTCCAGTTCCAGAACTGGCCACCATTCCCAAAGCCGCCCCAGCATATAGATATCGCTGCCAGCCGGCGGGTGGACGACAGGCGTTCCTGTATCGCCTTCTTCGCGAACCGTATATTTTTCAGCCATGGCTTCTGTCCGCTCCGCGAACACATCCGGCTTGATCCGGTACGCTTCATTGGACAGATTTTGCTCACCGGCAATATGCCAGTAAGGCATCATGACAAACATGATGAGGGACCAGACCAGTGCAATCGTGATCCACAAAATTTCCGAACGCTCAATGGGTTCTTTCCACCATATACGTTTTTCGGGAGGGAAAATAGACATGTGACCCCCTTCAGTTCGCAAGGGGAATTGATGTTATTTCGATAATCCCCCAAATGATGTAAAAAACGGTGGGGAATGTGACCCCCAAAAATAAGAGCAAAAACGGGTTGTCCAAAACCTGCTGCATAAACGGTATGGGCCCCGTATCATCATCTGAGCCTTGCGCGGCGTCCGAATTAGGCGTAACCGGTTGTGTCTCTGTCATGTGATTTTCTCCTCCAAACCCGACGACAGTCAGTTCAATTGCTGGATCAAATCACGATGTGTTTATGGAGGCCTTGACTTAGGTTAAGTTAGGCATAGGAAGAGAAGGGGTGAGTTTAAGAATAGACAGTTTTGTTGATTACCCCATTAGCTGTCGATGAATTCTACGCCCCATCATTTAACGTCTCATCAACGCTTGTCGCCTTATCCGGTGTCCCGGAAACGATGATCTCCAGAATTTCATGCTCTGTTGTTTCAGACACCAGCCGTTCACCAACGTTCTGGCCTCTTTTCAAAACCATCACCCGGTCGCCGACTTCCAGAATATCGGATAGCCGGTGAGAAATAATAATTTGGGCAACGCCGTGCTTTTTCAGTTCGACCATCGTCTCAAGCAGTTTGTTCGTCGCCATGACCGACAGGTTGGCCGTCGGTTCATCAAGAACAATGAGCCTGGGTTGGAAGGATATGGCGCGGGCAATGGCGACGGATTGCTGGCGACCACCGGAAAGACTTTCGACGCGCTGATAGACCGAATTGACGTCGACTTTCAGGCGCTGCAGAACTTCTTCTGCCTTTGCGTACATGGTTTTCCGATCAATGAACAAACCCTTGCGCGGCCAGCGACCGAGGAAAATATTCTGTGCCACGTCCATGTTCCCGCAAAGCGCAAAGTCCTGATAAATCATCTCTACTCCGGCATCCCGGCTTTCATGCGGACTTTTGAAGTTGGTCGGTTGACCGTCCACATAAACAGCACCCGCATCTCGCTGGTAGGCGCCAGTGAGAATCTTCATCAATGTGGATTTGCCCGCGGAATTATCGCCAACCAGCCCCAAAATTTCTCCGGGCCGGATCGAAAAATCAACATCGACAAGTGCTTTGATCGCACCAAATGATTTGGTGACTCCGCGCATCTCGACGAATGGCTTGGCTTGGACTGGTTCAGTCATGGGAGGGCTCCTTTTTATGGGGTCTGCGTCTCGGCCAGCGGATACGCAGCCTTGAGAGGATTCGGGCTTGGCGAACCCAGATATCAATCAGGACGGATATGATCAGGATGACACCGATAATAACGTTGACCCAATGTTGTGGAAGGACAATGGATTCGCCCGTTTCGGTGATGACGTTAAGCTGCAGGATGGCGCGGACAAGGGTGATCACCGCCGCCCCGGCCAGAGACCCGATGACGGTTCCAAATCCACCAAATATTGAGCCGCCGCCGATGATCACCGAGGCGATGGCATCCAGTTCCCTGAACTGACCCGCGACCGGGTTGAAGCTGCGGAAATAGGCGACATTGATCACCCCGGCCATGGCTGCACAAAAGCCGCAAAACAGCAGTGCTTTGAAACGAACGGCGTTGGTGTTTATCCCTGCATAATCTGCGGCCCGCCGGTTCCCACCTGTGGCATAGACTTTTTGGCCGAAAGACATATAGCCCAGCACAAGCCCGGCGAGGCAGGCGACGATAACCAGCCAGATCGTTTGCACACTGACAACATCTGTCAAAGTTCCGAGAAGGCCTGAGGGTTGGGAGATACCCATATAATCCAGGATATCACTGACCTTGCGGCCGATCAGGTTAAAACCCTCATCCCAGCCGGTGAGCTGTTTTCCGGAAACGATCCACGACGCCACACCGCGTGCCATATAAAACATGCCGAGTGTCGCGATAAAGGCGGGCAGGCCGAACCCGATCGTTACCATGGCGTTGATGCCCGCGGCGAACGTGCCGACGACAAGACCGGCAGCCATTGCCGTCATCGGATCGAGGCCAAGAACTTTCAGGCAATAGGCGGCTGTACTTCCCGCCAGCGCCAAAACCGCGCCAACGGACAGATCGATGTCCCCACAGGCGATGACGTACGTGAGCCCAATGGTCAGAATTGCGAGTTCTGAATAGTTGAGCAGAATTGCGAAGGTGTTAGATAAATGCCACCAGTAATCCGGGCGCAAGGCCATTCCGACACACCAAAGGATGAGTGTCAGTATGATGGCCAGGGCGTCGCGACGTGCCAGGAATTTTCTGAACCAGCCCGTGTCGAAGGTCGTATCCGACGCGCGTGAGCCTGTTGTTTGCGCGCCGACAAGGGCGACACCGCCGCTATCGGTAATTTGCGGGGGTGGCCCACCCGTGATCCACGCCCAAAAACGCTGAAAAAGTTTCCGCCTGATGACATAGGGCTCGAACAGAACGGCGGCGATCAACAACGCCCCGATAAAAGCTGGCACAGCCCCGGCAGGAAGTGTCGAGACGGCGTTGACTTCAATCCTTTCTCCGTTGATCTCCAGGATCCGGGTGATCGGTACGCCCTCGCGCAGGACCTTGTTGATCAGAACGATCAGCAACGCCCCCAAAAAACTTCCGAATATGCGCCCACGGCCGCCAAGAATGGATGCCCCGCCGACAATCACCGAAGCGATGACAATCAACTCTGTGAGCAAGCCTGCCTGCGACGTCACGCCTTTGTCCTGTGCCACCGTCATCAACCCCGCAAGTGTCGCGCAAAGAGACGACAGGATATAAGCTCTGATGCGGACCCAGTCGGTTGGGATGCCGGCATAGGAAGCTGCCTGCGCGTTGCCGCCCGTGGCGAAGGTTTCATAACCCCAACGGGTCTTGGCCAGAACCACAGCACCAACCAAAACACAAATCAGGGATATGGCGATCTGATTGTTAAAGCCCCAGCCATTGGTCTCCCCGAGTTGAAAGAAGGTTTCATATTCCTTGGCCTTGATCGGGTATAGAATGGAGCGGCCGCCGGTCAGGCCGAGGACCATCCCGCGGCCGATAAACAGCATTGTCAGCGTTGCGATAAATGAGGGAACCTTGAGATAGGTCACAAGAATTCCGTTTATCAGGCCAATAGCCGTTCCCAGCACCAGACAGATAAGGGTAGCCGGCACCACGCCCATATCCATATGGTTGGGATCGAAAACGGTTGAAAATATGACGGCTGTCAGGCCTAGCGTGGACCCCACCGAAAGATCCAGGTCCTTGTTGGCGATCACAAACGTCATGCCGACCGCCATCACAGCAAATCGCGCCGAATCACGGAGCAGGGCATGTAATGCGTCGGTGGACCCGAAGAAGGCTGGATTGATGAATACACCGGCAACGAACAGCATTGCCAGCATTGAAAACAACCCAAATTCCCAGCCACCCACGAATTGGCGCGGTTGGGGTCCGGAGGGCCACAAAGATAATAAGTTCATATTGAAATACTTAAATTTTGAAGTTCAGGAAACCAATCGCGATGGAACAATTTTTCATCCCACCGCGAATGATCTTAAAAGGCCGGAACGGATTTAGTTCTCGAAACGCTTTCCAACGGACCCAACAGAACTTTTGGTCACCAATTGTGCCCGGGTGTCCAGGTTCGCTGCGGATATGCCCCGGTCGATCTGCAGATATAACTGCATGACCGGCCAGAAACCCTGGAGGAATGGCTGTTGACCAAGCGCGCCCGTCAAATCGCCAGAGCGCAGCGCCTCTTGTTGGGCTGGGCCTAAATCAAAGCCGTAGGCGCACATTTTGCCCGTGTTTCCGGTTTGAGCGACAGCTTTCGCAAGGGCCGGTGTAAATACGTTATTGCCGGCAAATGCGCCAACGACATCACCCCGTGATTCGATCAGGGAGATAATGCTGTTGACGGGGTCGTTCATATCGGCCGAGACACCGACACTTTCGGGGCCTGCATCAACTTTGAAATTCCCCAATGTCCCCATACTTTTCAGGGACGTGACGATTGCACCATAGGCTGCCGAAACCCGGTTGTTCACTTCAATATTTCCCATAGCCGTATCATTGGGCAGCAAGATCGTACCTTTCGTGATGCCGCGATCCTTCAGACAGGCGACCAGGGCTTCACCAGCAATGGCTGCGGCCGAGGCATCCTGCCCCGTATGGCTAATACCGCTTCGGTTCAGGATCGTGCCGTCAAAGGAATTGGTGGTCGCAACCGGTATGCCGTTTGCCTGCGCCGTCTTGACAATATCATTGTACGCACCAACTTGCGGCGTTGTCATAATCAGGCCATCAAGAGTGGGATCCTGAATGATCTGGTTGAGAATCTCGATCTCACGTGCCGGATCATCCGTCGGTGATTCTGAGCCAAGCAGCAAGATATTCGCACCGATCATATTGCCTGCCACCCGTGCCCCCACATATACGGGGTCAAAGAAACCGTTGCCTGCTGTATGCGTGACAATGGCGAAGGTCAGTTTTCCATCGTTCGAGTGGAAGTTCTTTGTGCCTGGTGCTTCTTTGGCAGCTTCATCAAAACTATACCCGCCGACGGCTTTATTGACGGATTGTGCGGATGCGCTTGAGGCAACAAGGCATAAGCTGGCAGCCATAAGTACTTTCTTTCCTAAAGACATTAACCTCTCCTTTGTATCATTTTCGGTGACTTATTGTTTTTTTCGGATGTTCGCGCCACTTTGAGACATCCTTTTGTCTTACCGAAAGCGATATCGCTTTCGGTAAGTGAACCGCTGGGATTCTTTCAGCTTTCGTATGTGAGTCTTTGCATCACAAATTCGGTTTATTGTTTTGGGAGCCATTTCTTAAGCGGCTCCAACAACTATAGGGACATTCAATCCATCAAAAATATTTTCATCGACCTGTTCCAATGCCAATTGAATCATACCGGAAGAGATCAGTTCTGATCCGCCATATGAGATGGTCAGCTGGGTTTGAGGGTTAAAATCCAGATTGAGAAATTCACGAAGTCCGGCTTCAAACTTTGTCTTCATAAGATGAAATCCACGCATCCCGGAGCCGACGATGGCAATGTGGTTCGGTGCAAGGATTGAAGCGGCGACACCCACCGCATCTGCAAGGGCAGCGCCGGCTTCGTCAAATAACGCGATGATGTTCTGCTCACCGGCATTGGCCCGCTTTACCAATTCCTCCATTTGCTCTTCACTCGGCTGTTGGTGATTGGTGATTGGCAAATCCGTTGTGCTGCGGGCATCCCGGTATAAGGCATAATCGGCTAAATAGGCTTCGATACAACCCCGCTGGCCACAGCGACACTGGGCACCAGAGGGTTGCCTGCGGATATGTCCGATCTCGGAAGAGGAACCATGCGTACCCGGAAAGGGCCCGCCGTTTACAAGCAATCCCATACCAACACCATGCCCGACCATAATCGAAGCGAGCAGGCCATGTTGTAAGTGATCATGTTGGCGAGCGACTGCCAATGCTGTGGCTGAAGCATCATTTTCCATAACGACGGGAATCTTGAAATGATCAGCCAGGGGCGTGGCAATATCGGTATCTCGAATTGCCAGAATTGGACTCCATACATGTTTGCCGGCGGCTGGGTTGATGATGCCTTGAACAGCCAGCCCAAGTGCACTTGGCGAAGGGCCCGGAACCTTTTCTAATACAGCTTCAATGGCTTCAACACATCGGTTGGTAACTTCTTCACCGCTCAGCGAGCGTGTCGCGCAGTGTGTTAATTGCCGCGCCAAAATGGTGCCCGTAAAATCAGCCACCACCGTATCGATGATATCCATACGTATGGATGCAGCGGCAACACGGGCGTATTCAGCCTTCGGTGTCAGTTTTACTGGGGGGCGCCCGCGCACATGACTGGCAGGCGTCTCCTCCGTTGATGTTTCCAAGATACCGGAAGAGATCAGGTCGGAAGAAATTGCGGAAACGGCTGCCGCACTCAGACCTGTGCGTTGGGCCAGATCAACTCGTGCCAAGGGGCCATGACGACGAAGCAACTGAAGAATCCGGCCACGATTATTATGTCGATCCAGCGTTTTCAAATCGTTGCTCTGGCCAATTTTTTCCAAATCAGCCCGAGTGTTTACGGATTTTGGGGACGGGGTGTCGACCATAACTGTTAATTCGCTCCTGAATTTTTCAGAAAAGACTTCATGATGGCAATTGGTGCGTTGAATTCATAAATATTCCCTCCGTGTCGGTCCGAGGGAAAAAGGTTTATCCCATCACATTTGTAATTTAATTTATTAACTGAATTATATCCTAAGCATTTTTGCTGTCAATCCAGAAAAAGCGCTGAAAATTGGAGAAAAATCCGGACTTGTAGAATAAAACATGATTGTAAAGGAGAATTAAGTTCATGAAGTGAATTATAGATGCAGGTTGAAAGCGAGATTTAACTTCTCGAATTCCTGTTGGAAATTTTGCCTCCGGCCCGCCCGCCGAAACAAATATCGGCGTCGTTTATCTGCAAAGTCAAAGTTGAATGAATAATGAATTGTCTTCCGGTTGCTCTATCTTCTAGCAGATACAGATAATAAATTGTGCGGCGCAGCATTAGTGTGATAGATATTTTGCATCATGCCGACTGACGATCTTTCAATTCTTGTCATAGACCAAGATGTCCTGCGTGCTTCAATTTTGGAAGACGGATTTCTTGAGGCCGGTTACAGCCGTGTCAGCGTGATCAGTGAGATCGATAAGGTCATGCGTCGAATTGTCGAAATCGACCCGGACGTCATTTTCATCGATCTGGAAAACCCCAATCGCGATGTTCTCGAACATATGTTTCAGGTTTCCCGTACCGTACAGCGCCCCGTCGCCATGTTTGTCGATCAATCCGATACCGCCATGATTGAAGCCGCTATCGACGCCGGGGTCAGCACGTATATCGTTGATGGGCTCAAGAAAGAGCGCATCAAATCCATCCTTGATACGACCATTAGCCGTTTCAACGCTGTCAACCGGCTGCGTCAGGAGCTGGAAGAAACCAAGACCGAACTGGCTGAGCGAAAAACAATCGACCGGGCCAAGGGGATACTCATGAAGGCCCGCAATCTCTCTGAGGATGAGGCCTATAAAATGCTTCGCAAAACGGCCATGGATCAAAACCGTAAACTGTCACAGGTCGCGGAAAGCCTTGTGATGGCCGCTGGATTACTGAAGGACGGATAGCATGCCAACACAAAACCCTGCAGAAGCAAATAAAGATACTTCATTGGTTTCAATTTCCGCAGGTTTCATGCCGCTTTTGGACTCGGCCCTTTTGATTGTCGCGCATGAAAAAGGGTTTTGCCGGGAACAAGGCTGCGATCTTCTTTTGGCCCGCGAAACGTCCTGGGCGACACTTCGTGATCGCATGACCGTCGGCCATTTTGACATTACCCACATGTTGGCGCCTATGCCCATTGCCGCTGCGCTGGGTAGTGGGCCGATGTATGCGCCGATGATTGCCCCCATGGCTTTGGGGCTGGGGGGCAACGCGGTGACCGTTTCAACAGAGCTGTGGGCAGGCATGCTGGCCCAGGGTGCGGAAGAGACCGGCGACGCCAAAATCAACGGGCAGGCCCTGAAAAGGGTTCTCGACCAGCGCAAACAGGCTGGCAAAAAGCCACCTGTGTTTGGCATGGTCCACCGCTTTTCCAGCCATAATTTTGAACTGCGCTACTGGCTTGAAGCCAGCGGTATTCATCCGGACCGGGACGCCCAGTTGGCTGTCGTTCCACCGCCGTTCATGGCCGATGCCTTGGCTGCCGGCAATATCGACGGTTTTTGTGTGGGTGAGCCTTGGAACTCCGTCGCTGTCGACCGGGGCGTCGGCGTCATCGTTACCACCAAATCATCGATCTGGCGCTCCAGCCCCGAGAAAGTTCTTTCCGTCCGTAGCGACTGGGCCAACGCCCATCCGGAAACACTCACGGGACTGATCCGCGCCCTCATTCACGCCGCCCAGTGGTGCAGCGACACAGGCCATACCGATGAACTGGCGGCACTTCTGTCCAATCCGAAGTACCTCAATCAGCCACCGGAAATTCTGCGCCGGGGCCTGACCGGAACCATGCCTTTCAAAAAGGGTGGCCATATTCATCAGGTCGATGATTTCCTTATTTACGCCGACCGGGCCGCTACGTTTCCCTGGGTCAGCCACGCCTTGTGGTTTTATACCCAGATGGTCCGCTGGAATGAGTATAAACATAATCCCGAAGGCATTGCGGCTGCGCGCACCTGTTATCGACCGGACATTTACCGCAAAGCCTTGGCTGAAGAGGGGATTGGCATCCCGAGCGTCAGCATGAAAGTGGAAGGGGCACTGGCCGAGCCTATATACGTGTCGACGGGAGAGGCCGAGTTGATTCTCGGTCCCGACGGTTTTTTCGATGGTCGGCAGTTCGACCCGGATTTGATTGACTCCTATATCGAAGAAGACCAGAGATACCGTGCGCCCCGGCTTGGCAATAACTAATCTTCCTATATGCATTGCAACAGGAACGCTTCTTAAAATTAATTTTTGCACCCTATTTAAGCACTTGATACGTAATGATTATTTTTTAGACATAATTATTGCATCTTTAAAACCCTCTGTTATACTGCACTGCAACAGACATTTAATCGTCTGTTTCTAAAATTTCTGGCCTACTGATGGGCCTGTGGCAGCGCTGCCAAAGATTATCCGCTTTTTTTGAGTGGTGATTCTTCGGCGGCTTTTTTTGTGCGTTTTTTTTGGCTCATAGGCCGTTTGACCCGCATTCCATTTTATAAAAAAGGAGAATAAAGGTGACAAAAAAGATCAAAACCGGAATTTTACGCCGCGCCTTTCTGGCAGGTACCGCAATGGCAATTGCCGGTGGCCTGCTTGTCGGCAACGCCCGGGCGGAGATGCTCGATGTGGAAAAGGATGAGCTGAAGTTTGGCTTCATCAAACTAACCGATATGGCACCGCTCGCGATCGCCTATGAAAAAGGTTATTTCGAGGATGAAGGGCTGTTTGTGACCCTTGAGCCGCAGGCCAACTGGAAGGTCTTGCTGGATCGGGTCATTACCGGCGAACTGGATGGGGCTCACATGCTGGCCGGTCAACCACTGGCGGCGACCATCGGTTTTGGTACGAAAGCCCATATCATCACACCTTTTTCCATGGATCTGAACGGCAACGGAATCACCGTTTCAAACGAAGTCTGGGAAATGATGAAACCTTACCTGCCGAAACAGGCCGATGGTAAGCCGGTGCATCCAATTAAGGCGGAATATCTGAAGAAGGTTGTCGATCAGTTCAAGGCGGAAGGCAAGCCGTTTAAAATGGGTATGGTTTTCCCCGTTTCCACCCACAATTACGAACTGCGCTATTGGCTGGCGTCGGGCGGCATTCACCCAGGCTACTATTCCAAGACCGATATTTCCGGACAAATTCAGGCCGATGCTTTGCTCTCGGTAACGCCGCCGCCGCAAATGCCGGCAACGCTTGAAGCTGGCACCATTCATGGCTACTGCGTTGGCGAGCCCTGGAACCAGCAAGCTGTGTTCAAGGGTATCGGGGTTCCGGTGATCACCGATTATGAAATCTGGAAAGACAATCCTGAAAAGGTCTTCGGCATCACCAAGGAATTTGCCGAAAAATACCCGAACACCACCTTGGCCTTAACCAAAGCCCTGATCCGTGCCGCCAAATGGCTGGATGAAAACAACAACGCCAACCGCATGGAAGCTGTGAAAATCCTGGCGAAATCCGAATATGTGGGTGCCGATGAGGAAGTCATCGCTAACTCCATGACCGGAACCTTCGAGTATGAAAAAGGTGACAAGCGTGACGTCCCGGATTTCAACGTTTTCTACCGCTATTTCGCGACCTATCCTTTCTACTCCGACGCTGTCTGGTATCTGACCCAGATGCGGCGCTGGGGCCAGATTGGCGAAGGCAAGCCGGATTCCTGGTACGAAGAAGTGGCCAAGTCGGTTTATCGCCCGGACATCTATATTGAGGCCGCCAAGCTGCTGCTTGAAGAAGGTCATGTGGCAAAGGCCGAGGTTCCTTGGGACTCCAACGGGTATCGCAAGCCGCAGACGGAGTTCATTGACGGCATCACCTTCGATGGCAGCAAACCCAACGACTACCTCAAGCAATTCTCCATCGGCCTTAAAGGCACTGACATGGTGAACGGCACATCGGTCGTCAGCAACTAAGCAGACAGGGCGGTGTGATCACCCACCGGTTACACCGTCCGACTTTAATATCTTTAACGCGTTAAAAAATGGATAGAAACATGAGTGCCCTAGACAGCGTCACCCCCACAGATTTTGACGAAGATACCCGCGCCAAACGCAAAGAGCGGATTTTCAGCGCCATTAACAAAGCCGAAGGGTATTTGACCGTTGCCGGCCTTGGCTGGATGGTACCGCTGCTTAAGATCGCCGCTGGCGACAACCCGCGCCAGCAGATGGGCGAGATATGGCAACTGCTCTGCGTGCCCTTGGCAGGACTTATTCTATTCTTGAGCCTTTGGGCTTATTTCGCGCCGAAAGTCGAAACGTCACTGGGTACCATCCCCGGGCCGCAAGCTGTCTGGGCCCAGGCCGTCAACCTCTATGACGACCACAAGGCAGAACGCATCAAGGAAGAGGCCTTTATGGCACGTCAGGATGCCCGTAATGCAAAATTCATCGCTGCGGGCAAACCGGAACGCGTCAAGTTTCGCGATTACACCGGCAAACCCACTTATTTTGACCAGATTTTCACCAGTCTGTTCACCGTGGCTCTGGGTTTCATTATCGCGACGGCCATTGCCGTGCCGCTCGGCATTGCATCCGGCCTGTCCAGGAGTGTCAACGGAGCGCTGAACCCCCTCATTCAAATATTCAAACCGGTCTCGCCTCTGGCCTGGCTACCTATCGTTACCATGATTGTCTCGGCAGTCTATGTGGATGCCTCCGATGCCCTGCCGAAATCATTGGTTGTCTCGGCCGTTACGGTGACCTTGTGTTCGCTCTGGCCGACCCTGATCAACACCGCCGTTGGTGTGGCGTCCATCGATAAAGACCTGATGAACGTTGGCCGGGTGTTGCAACTGCCGACCTGGAAGACCGTAACCAAGCTTGTCCTGCCTTCCGCCCTTCCGCTGATTTTCACAGGGCTTCGCCTGTCGCTGGGGGTTGGCTGGATGGTTTTGATCGCCGCCGAAATGCTGGCGCAAAATCCAGGGCTTGGGAAATTTGTTTGGGATGAGTTTCAGAACGGCTCTTCATCGTCATTGGCGCGGATCATGGTCGCCGTGTTGACCATCGGCATTATCGGCTTTTTGCTGGATCGCGTCATGTATGCCCTGCAAGCCGCTTTCACCTTTTCCAGCAACCGCTAGAGACTGACGAAAAGGAAACTCAGCGATGCCCTATCTCGAAATCAAGAACCTGAGCAAATCCTATGGCTTCGGTCGCAACCGGACGGATGTCTTGAAAGACATCAACCTGAGTGTTGAGGAAGGTGAGTTTATTGCCATCGTCGGTTTCTCCGGTTCCGGCAAAACCACGCTGATCTCTGCGCTCGCCGGACTGATCAAACCCGACAGTGGTTCGGTTACACTGAAAGGTAAGGAAATCGACGGCCCCGGTCCAGACCGCGGACTGGTCTTTCAGTCCTATTCGCTGATGCCTTGGATGACAGTTCACGGCAACATCAAACTGGCTGTCGATGAAGTTTTCAAAACAGAATCGAAAGCCGAGCGCGAAGCGCGGATTAACAAATATATCGACATGGTCGGCCTGCGCCACGCAGCAGACAGGCGCCCGGCGGAACTGTCGGGTGGTATGCGTCAGCGCGTTTCCGTCGCCCGGGCGCTTGCCATGAGCCCGGAAATCCTGTTGCTGGACGAACCGCTTTCCGCGCTGGATGCATTGACCCGCGCCAAGCTTCAGGATGAAATCGAGAGCATCTGGTCACAGGAGAAAAAGACGGTCGTTCTGATTACCAATGATGTGGATGAGGCGATCCTGCTCGCCGACCGTATCATTCCTTTGAACCCGGGGCCTGGTGCGACTTTCGGCCCAGCATTCGACGTCGCCTTGCCACGTCCTCGTGATCGGGCTGCCATGAACGATGATGCCGCATTCAAGAAATTACGGGCTCAGGTCACCCAATATCTGTTCGATGTGGGCATTGGTCGCAATCTTGATACGGACAAGATCATCACGCTCCCCGATGTCCGCCCGATCACCCATTCCGAGGAGGAACTGACCGACAAGGCGCTGCCCGAGGCCTATCTGAAAGAAGCCAGTTCGCCGATCACAGATCGTTATGTCGAGTTTTTCCGGGTCTCCAAAACCTATCCAACCCCGAAAGGACCACTCACCGTGGTTGACGGATTCGATATGAAAATCAAGAAAGGCGAGTTTGTTTCGCTGATCGGGCATTCCGGCTGCGGCAAATCAACCGTCCTGTCGATGGTCGCCGGGCTCAACGAGATTTCCGACGGTGGAATTGTTCTTGGCGGCAGTGAAATCTTCAAGGCCGGACCGGACCGCGCTGTGGTCTTTCAGGCGCCGTCCCTGATGCCGTGGTTGACGGCGCGCGACAACGTCGGGCTTGGCGTTGACAAGGTCTATCCGCACGCCAGCAAGGCTGAACGCTCGGATATCGTCGAATATTATCTGGACCGCGTTGGCCTAGGCGATTCCATGGACCGCATGGCTGATGAAATGTCAAACGGCATGAAGCAACGTGTCGGCATTGCTCGCGCCTTTGCCCTATCGCCCAAACTCCTGTTGCTGGACGAACCTTTTGGCATGCTCGACAGCCTGACCCGGTGGGACCTGCAGGAAGTTCTTATGGACGTCTGGAGCCGCACCCAGGTGACCGCCATCTGCGTTACCCATGATGTGGACGAAGCCATCCTGCTGGCAGACAAGGTTGTCATGATGACGAACGGTCCTGAGGCCAAAATTGGCAACATCATGAACGTGGATCTGCCGCGTCCACGCACTCGCAAGGCGCTGCTCGAACATCCCGATTATTACAAATACCGCCAGGAACTGTTGCAGTTTCTGGAGGAATACGAAGGCGGGGCATCGCCAAGCAAAGAGAAAACCGCATCGTCTGAAAAAAGAGAGGAGGCCGCCTGATGAAAAAGAAACTGGTCGTCATTGGCAACGGCATGGCGCCGGGGCGTGTTCTGGAAACACTCCTCGAAAAGCAGCCGGACGCCTATGACATAACGATTTTCAACGCCGAACCGCGTGTTAATTACAACCGGATCATGTTGTCGCCCGTTCTCAGCGGCGAAAAAACCTTTGAAGAGATCATCACACATGATGACAACTGGTACGCCAAAATGGGCATTACCATTCACAAAGGTGCGCGGATCAGCGACATTGACCGTCAGACAAAGACCGTCACCTCCGAAACCGGGATAACAGAGACCTATGATCATCTGCTGATTGCCACTGGTTCAAACCCTGTGGTTATCCCGCTCCCCGGACATGATCTGCCGGGCGTTCTGACTTACCGCGATCTGGATGATGTGGAAGCGATGATCGCAGCAGCGAAAACCAAATCCAGTGCCGTCGTCATAGGTGGCGGGCTGCTTGGTCTGGAAGCCGCTGCCGGGCTACAGGCGCAAGGCATGAAAGTCACTGTCCTGCATCTAATGCCGACCCTGATGGAGCGACAGCTCGACCCGGCTGCCGGATACCTGTTGGAAAAATCCATCACCGAGCGCGGCATTGATGTGATCACCAAAGCCAATACCCATGAAATCGTCGGTGACGGTCAGGTGCGCGGCGTCAAACTGGATGACGGCACGGAAATCCCGGCCGACATCGTTGTCATGGCTGTTGGGATCCGCCCCAGCATTCAGCTGGCAGAAGCCTGCGGACTTGATGTGAACCGGGGTATTGTCGTCGATGACCAGATGCTGACGTCGGACCCTTCTATTTCGGCGGTCGGCGAATGCGTCGAACACCGTGAGATGTGTTACGGTCTGGTCGCGCCGCTCTATGAAATGGCGGCCATAATCGGGACCCGGCTGGCCGGTGAAGCGGCCAAGGACTACACCGGATCTGTGACATCGACCAAATTGAAAGTCACCGGCATTGATCTGTTTTCGGCGGGTGATTTCGGCGAAGCCCCGGACCGTGATGAGATTGTTTATCGCGATGCGACGCGCGGTATCTACAAACGCCTGATCCTGAAAGACAACCGTATTATCGGCGCGGTTCTGTACGGCGACACTCAGGATGGCGCCTGGTTCTTCCAGTTGCAGAAAGACCAGACAGATATCAGCGATATGCGTGAAACCCTGATTTTTGGTCCGGCCTTTGTGGGAGGCGAACCGCTAAACCCTATGGGGGCCGTTGCAGCCTTACCGCTTGAGGCGGAAATCTGTGGCTGTAACGGCATCTGCAAGGGCACCATCGTCAATGCGATCACCGAAAAAGGGATCACTTCGGTGGATGGTGTGCGCGCCCATACAAAGGCTTCCGCATCCTGCGGGACCTGTACGGGGCTGGTTGAACAACTGCTGGCACTCACACTGGGGGATGAATTCCAGGCCGATGCGGTGCAGCCTATGTGCGCCTGCACGGAGTGGGGGCACGACGATGTACGCCGCCTGATCGTCGCCAAGGAGATCAAGTCAATCCCGCAACTGATGCAGGATCTGGAATGGAAAACGTCGTGCGGTTGCGCCAAATGCCGTCCGGCCCTGAATTACTATCTGATCGCCACCTGGCCCGGTGAATACAAGGATGACAACCAGTCGCGCTTCATCAATGAGCGGGTGCACGCCAACATCCAGAAAGACGGCACCTATTCGGTTGTGCCGCGCATGTGGGGCGGCATGACCTCACCCGATGAGTTGCGTGCTATCGCCGATGTGGCCGACAAGTTCAATATCCCATCCGTTAAAGTCACGGGTGGCCAGCGCATCGATTTGTTGGGCGTTCAGAAGGAAGACCTGCCCGCCGTGTGGGCCGACCTGAACAAGGCAGGCATGGTTTCCGGTCATGCTTATGCGAAAGGCCTACGCACGGTCAAGACCTGCGTTGGAACCGATTGGTGCCGGTTCGGCACACAGGATTCGACTGGCCTTGGCATCAAGATCGAGAAGATGATGTGGGGTGCCTGGACGCCGCACAAGGTCAAGATGGCGGTATCCGGTTGCCCGCGCAACTGCGCCGAATCCACCTGCAAGGACTTCGGTGTGATCTGTGTCGACAGTGGTTACGAGCTGCATTTTGCAGGTGCCGCCGGGATGCATATCAAGGGCACCGAGGTTTTGTGCACGGTGGCGACGGAAGACGAAGCACTGGAATATTGTGCGGCACTGGTTCAGTTGTACCGGGAACAGGCCCGTTATCTGGAGCGCATCTACAAATGGGCAGACCGTGTTGGCATTGAAACGGTGCGCGAGCAGATCGTCAATGACCCGGAACGCCGCAACCAATTGTTCCGCCGTTTCCTCTATTCCCAACAGTTCGCACAGGTCGATCCCTGGGCCGAACGGGTTGCCGGTAAAGACTGGCGCGAATTCACACCCATGGCAAATTTTTCAATGTTGGAGGCCGCCGAATGAGTAAACATCTTGAACAATGGATTGTCGTCGGACACCTGAACGACATCGCTAGGCGCGGTTCGCGCTGCATCAAGGGCCCGAAGTTTGCCATTGCCGTGTTCCGCACAGCAGACGATCAGGTCTATGCCATTGAAGACAAATGTCCGCACAAGAACGGCCCTTTAAGCCAGGGCATTGTCCATGACGGCTGTGTGACTTGCCCTTTGCACAACTGGGTGATCAACCTGAAATCCGGTGAAGTCCTTGGTGAAGATGAAGGCGCGGTCAGAACCGTTCCCGTGCGTCTCGAAAACGGCCTGATCCTGCTTGATATCGGCCTGCCGCTTGAGCGTGCGGCTTAGGAACGCTGCGATGACAGAGGAAACGGCGCCCCTTTCAACACGAACGACCTGTCCCTATTGCGGCGTCGGCTGCGGGGTTATTGCCAAGGTTGATCCAGACGGCCAGGTCACGATCAGCGGCGATAAAGAGCACCCGTCCAATTTTGGGCGGCTTTGCTCCAAAGGCAGCGCACTTGCCGAAACGCTTGATCTGGAGGGGCGCTTGTTGGTGCCGGAAATCAATGGACGCGAAGTGGAGTGGAATACCGCACTCAATCTGGTAGCTCACACATTTCAGAAAACTATTGCCGAACATGGCCCGGATTCCGTTGCCTTTTATGTTTCGGGCCAGCTCCTGACCGAAGACTATTATGTCGCTAACAAACTCATGAAGGGCTTTATGGGATCGGCCAATATCGACACCAACTCGCGTTTGTGCATGGCGTCCAGTGTCGCCGGTCATGTGCGGGCCTTTGGCAGTGATACGGTTCCGGGGTGTTATGAGGATTTGGAACTGGCGGACCTGATCGTCATCACCGGCTCCAACCTGGCCTGGTGTCACCCGGTTCTCTATCAGCGCATTGTTGCTGCCAAGGAGGAACGCCCGGAGATGCGGGTGGTGGTTATCGATCCCAGGCGCACCGTGACCTGCGACCTCGCCAATCTGCATCTGCCTTTGCGTCCCGACACAGATGTCGCGTTGTTTCTCGGGTTGCTGCGCTATCTGGATACGGAGGGGGCGGTTGATGAAGTCTACGTCGACACCCATACGGAAGGTTTTGAGGATGCCCGCAATGCCGCCGCCCGCGTCGATTTGGAAGCCGTCGCCGAACAGACGGGGCTGGCCGTCACCGATATCAAGACTTTTTACCGTTGGGTCCGGGATACGGAAAAAACCGTGACCGTCTACAGCCAGGGCGTTAACCAGTCGACAACAGGCACCGACAAGGTCAATGCCATCATCAACACCCATCTGGCAACCGGTCGCATTGGTCGGCCCGGTATGGGGCCGTTCTCCGTCACTGGCCAGCCGAACGCCATGGGCGGGCGGGAAGTCGGTGGACTGGCCAACCAACTGGCCGCCCATATGCAGATTGAAAATCCCGCGCACAGGGACCTTGTACAGGATTTCTGGAAATCCCCGACCATCGCCAGCAAGCCCGGCCTGAAAGCCGTTGATCTGTTTCAGGCCATATACGATGGAAAGGTGAAAGCGGTTTGGATCATGGCGACCAATCCGGCTGACAGCCTGCCCGATGCAGCGTTGGTTGAGCAGGCGCTTGAAAATTGCCCGTTTGTCGTAGTTTCTGATGTTCTGAAACAGACGGATACCACGCGCCATGCTGATGTTTTGCTGCCGGCCACCGGCTGGGCTGAAAAGGACGGTACCGTCACCAGTTCCGAACGCCGCATATCGAGGCAGCGCCAATTCCTGAAAAGCCCCGGCAAAGCGCGCCCGGACTGGTGGGCTCTGGCCGAAGTCGGTAAACGCATGGGGTGGGCTGAACACTTCAGCTATCCCAATCCGGCCAGTATTTTTCGGGAACATGCCCGCCTTTCCGCCGCAAAAAATTATGGAAACCGCGATTTCGATATTGGCTTTTATGCAGGTGCCTTGGGTTCCGAATACGAGGAGCTTCAGCCTTTCCAGTGGCCCGCACGCACCGCCGGGGATTCCCGCAAGGACGCAACCCGCCTGTTCGCTGACGGAACGTTTTATACGCCGAGTGGCTGTGCGCGGTTTGTTGCCGTGCAGGCGCCAACACAAATACCTCAGCCGCAATTCGTGCTCAATACAGGCCGGGTGCGCGATCAATGGCATACCATGACCCGCACCGGTAAATCTGCCAAGCTGTCGGCGCATTTGGCCGAACCTTATGTGGAAATAACAAAAGCGGATGCGGATATTTTGGGCCTGGATGAAGCACAACTTGCTGAAATTTATACGGATGGCCATAGGGTTACGGCGCGCGTTTTGATTTCTGACCGGCAGCAGGCAGGCACAATCTTTATGCCGATGCACTGGACCGATCAATTCACGGCTAACGGACGGGTTAATACCCTCGTTCCAGCGGATGTTGACCCGGTTTCCGGTCAGCCCGGTCTGAAATCGGCGGACGTTCGCCTGAAGCCGTTTGTTGCCCAATGGTATGGCTTTGCTGTCTCGGGTGTGCTGCCGGCAGAAATAAAGTGCGACTATTGGGCCGTATCGAAAGCCGTAAATGGCTGGCGTCTTGAACTGGCGGGATTGTCGGTTGAAACCGACTGGGTCTCGTTTGCCGAAGACTTGTTTGGTAAATGGCACGACCCGCAAACCTGGCGCACCTATATCGATTCCGGGAAGGGCATTTATCGGTTCGCTATTATCGAAGATAACCGGCTTGTCAGTGCTCTGTTTCTTGACCGCCAGCCCGTTGCCGTTTCCCGGGCCTGGGTGACCGGTCAACTGGGCCAGGAAACCACCGAGATCAGCGTGCTTTCCGGGCGTGCCAGTGCTGACCGCCCGGATTCGGGTGCTGTTGTTTGTGCCTGTTTTGGTGTTGGAATCAATCAAATCACGGCGGCCATATCAGAATCAAACTGCACGACCGCTGCCAAAATTGGCGAGAAGTTGCAGGCCGGCACCAATTGCGGCTCCTGCCTGCCGGAACTTCGCGCTCTTTTGCGCCGTGAGCAGGAAACCAGACAAGCCGCTGAGTGAGAGCCTACGCACGCCCTGTTGATCTTCTGCGCCTGGGTGCATAACCTAAACAGGAAACCCATTGGCCGAAAATCTGCGTGTTTACTTAAGCGCCAATAATGGCTTTCAGCCCGCCGTCAACCAGATAATCACCTGCCGTGCAAAAACCGGATTTGTCACTGCAGAGAAAGGCTATCAGTTCGGCGACCTCTTCCGGTTTGCCGACCCGGCCAATGGGGTGCGCTTCGCCAAATCCCTTGATGGCGTCTTCAACGGTCTGACCGTCTTTGAGAAAGTGCCGGGCGGAAATTTCAAGCAACGGTGTGTGCACGGAACCGGGACTGACCGAATTGACGCGAATGTTGTCGCGCGCGCAGTCAACGGCCATGGCACGGGTCAGGGCATGGATAGCGCCTTTCGATGTGGCATAAGCCAAGACGCCATACTGGTTGGCGTGACCCTGAACGGATGACAGATGAACGATTGCACCGCCGCCGCGTTTTTTCATGTGCGGAACCGCGTAATGGCTGGTCAGATAACAGGACCGCAGATTGATGTTCATCACCCGGTCCCAATGGGCGCTATCGGTTGTTTCCACATTGCCATAGGTTTGAATGGCTGCCGCATTGACGACAATATCAAGCCCACCATCCTGTTTTACGGCCGCCTCAACGACGTCTATGACTTGTGTTTCATCAGACACATCGGCTTTATGCACGAAAATTCGAAGACCATCTGCGGCTTTGACGGCTTCGGCATTCAACTGTTCGTCAATGCCACAGAGATGCACACTGCCGCCCCCTTGAGCGATACGCAAGGCGCTCGCCAGACCGATACCGCTTGAGCCCGTCACCAGTGCGACTTTACCTGTAAAATCTTGTTCCATTGGTTTTCCCTGATGTCCGTAAAACGTGAAAGGCTCTTGCCCTGGAAGCGATTACTTAGGAGCAATGACACCCTTTTTCAGGATAATGTTTCCAAACAGCCGGGTTTCTCCCGTTGCGATAATGGCATAGGCGTCTTTTGCCCGTTCGTAAAAAGCAAAACGCTCAATTGGTCCAAGCCTTACGGGTTGCTCCTCGTGTTTATCAATGATCTCCTGAAAGTCTTTGCAGACGGGAGGGACTGTATCCGGATCTTTGGGCATTTCCATACGAAATGCCGGAATTTCAACCGAGCGGTCCAAAGGCATTAGCGATAGCACGGCGTTGAGCACATCGGTGGCCGAGTGTCCATCCATACGGACCAGCCGCCTGGCATTGCTGTCGGCTGGAAAATTAGCATCAACAATAGCAATGTCATCTCCATGCCCCATGGACCCGAGAACATGCAACAGGTCTGGGCCGAGCAACGGATTGATTGTCTTTAACATGATCTTTGGTTCCCTCAATAGCTAAGGCTTCACTGCATAAGCGGTTCCGCCCTCCTATTTCAAGATAAATTCGTGTGAGCACTGCTGCAGAGGACAGGCGGACAGCGGAGAGGGATACTTTGGCACGTGCCGTATGGTCAGGTCATCAAGCTTTGTCTGGATAGAATAACCGAAAGTGAGGTTGTCTTTATTTGTTACGTGTAAGCCATAGAGCGGTGACATCATCGGTGGGAAGTATTGAGCGTGAATAAAATTTATTTAGCAGCCACCCCAGAGACGTTTCCTCTGCGGGTAATGACAGGCTTTCCTTGGCCATTTCCTGCAGTCCTTTATCGCCCAGAGGGGAGGATTGTTTTCCATGGGTCTCGGTCAGTGCGTCCGTATAGAGAAACAGAAACGCGCCTCGGTTCATGGTCAGGGAACAGTCTGTATAAGTGGTATTTCTTTTTATACCGAGTGGCGTTCCGCGTGGATTGCCAATGGTCAGTTTTTGCTTCTGATTGCTTCCGACCATCGGCGATGTGTGTCCAGCAGAGGCATAGACGAGGGAATCGTTTTTAACATCAATGATGGCGTAGTTCATTGTCGCGAATTGCCCCCGCGGAATGCGGTCTGTCAAAACGACATTGAGCTTTTCAAGGTAGCGGGCAGGGCTGTCCGGGTCCGGCTCTATATCCGACATAATGGCATGCAAGCGAAAGGTGTTTATGGCAGACCCGACGCCATGGCCTGTAAAATCAGCAACAAAGAGAGCAAACTTTTGGTTGTTGATGGGACGAACTCCCCACCAGTCTCCACCAAGCTCTGATGATGGATTATAGTGCCAGTCCAGCTTGACATCATACTGAACTTGAATCCGCTTTATATCTCCCTCATGCGGTAGCAATTGCAACTGCATCGTTCTGGCAGCGTTCAGCTCCTGAATAACCCTGTTTTGATAAATTTTAAGATTTTTCACCAGAATGCGATGTTCCAGGTGTGCGCGGACACGATATAGCAGGACATCAAAATCGATAGGTTTGGAGATGATGTTGGAAGCGCCCGCCAGAAGGATCTGATTGCGGATATTCAAATGATCATGGCTTGTTTCCACGATAATTGGCATGTCGTCAAAATTCGTATCGGCGCGGATCATGTTAATGATGACCAAACCGTTTATTTTAGGCATTTCATAATCCAGAATGACGAGGTCGGGCTGGTTTTCGATGATCTCGTTAAGTCCTTTCAGGCCGTCGGTCGACACAGTGACATTTTGATATCCCTGGGCATTTAAATGTGACTTGATCAGTTTGCAGATAATGTCTTGGTCATCGACAATGTGGATTGTACAGGCGCGTAGATCAGCCGGTATATGATGTTTCCGGTCCTGTTGGGCGTCATCCGCGTCAGCGTTGCGGTCAATTTTAATAGTGATTTCCAAGATTATAACCGCATCGTGATGCGGCGTCCTTGTTGATCAACCCGGGTTTCCTTTGCAACACTTTTTATAATGTCCATTCCTCTTCCTGATTTTCGGTTCTCAATCATGGGCGGTTTCCTGCGCGTTGTTCTTTGCGTTCTCTTTTCACGATAGGGAACATAACCCGGCCCTTGGTCTGCTATTGAGACGTAAATGCCATCCTTATTTTTCCAGGTCTGAACAGCGATGTGCCGGGTCGCATATCTGTCTATTTCAAGGCGTTGATCAATTTTCTCGTAGTATGCGGAGAATTCATTGATATTTGAAATGGGCGGCGTTTTCATCTCGAGGTTGCCATGTACCGTGCTGTTAATCAGAGCCTCATCTACCGCTGTCCGAATCAACATTTGTTCTTCATGCTCAATAGCAAAATCCGTTTCCATCTTTTGGCTGAACAAATCCATAAATGAACTTTTGAAAATACTGCGTGAACAAACGGACGTAAACCAGGTGCCTGTAATCACCAGCCCCATGATCTGATCTGCAACCACTTGGGCATCATAGCCTTTGACCAGTTCAAAAAGGCCGAGGCAATTGCTTTGCATTGCGGAATCAAAAGCCTCCTCATCGGGACTTCTACAGAGCCGGATTTGTCCTGAGCCATTGAGGTTTGGCAATGGCGCTATGGAGGGACCATTTCTGTTCTCAAAGCGGTGTATGCAAATCGTCCAAAGATTCTCAGCAACCGGCTTTGGAACGCCATCTGCAATAAAGTTTGGGAACGGATATTTTGGCATGACAGCACTTACGGTCTAATGGAGATGATTTTCGGGAAACTTTGAAGTCTCGGGCATTTTTTTGGCTTGTCCTGTCGCCCCCGATAGCTCCAGTTTTTCCCCCTCTCGATCGTAATGTTGTTGATCAGCAAAAGCAGAATTTCCGGAAAAGGAGCGCTCAAAATTCTGTCCGTCATTATTCAGCGAATAATCCAAAATTTACGCTCCTGTTTTGGTTTAATCAGGTATGAAACCGGTATTGCCTGCTTATTTGATGAATACAGAGACCTCTCACATATGCCTGAACCCAAAATGCCAATAGTAAAACGATGCGCACGCATCACGATGAAAAAAGTTTGAAATACATAGCTCGTCACATAAGCCAGCAATTTATAAGCATACAATAATATTACTTGAAAGCATACTATTGAGTGGTGATCTTGAGGATCCCATGTGATACGCGGTGGCTTTTTTATAAGTCCCTATATGCGGCAATTGGGAATCCGCGTAGGCGGGAAGCCCGGACTGGTCATGAAGGGCTTTGGTTCTGGCAATAAATCACAGTTCCTCAGCTGGGAAAATTCCGGGTATTTCTAGTTGCGTGGACCCTGTTGACTTATGCTTGGTCTGACACATCAAAGCGTTCACGGATCGCTTTTGCCAGGGGCTCACCCAGATAAGGTTTCGATAACAGCTCGAATTTGGGTTGCCGTGATGTTTTGTTGCTGATGTCCGGGTAGCCGGAAGTCAGTAATATTTTGATGTGTTTGTATTCCGCGCTGACCCATTCCGCCAGTTCCAGACCGCTCATCTCCTTGGTCATCACAACATCGCTGAAAACCATATCGATCTCGTCGGCTTGCATGGTCAGCATTTCAATGGCGCAAAGGCCGTTCGGGGCGCGGATGACCCTATATCCCAGATTCTCTAGAAACCGGCCTGTTGTTTCGAGCAGGGCAAAATCATCTTCAACAACAAGGATGGTTTTTGACGGGGGCGTTTGGCTGTCCGTTGGGGTTTCCTCAGAGGGCTGTATTTCTTTTTCCGCCGTCAGAGGCAGATAAAGGGAAATGGTCGTGCCGACTCCTTGCTTGCTTTCAATTTTCATGCGCCCGTTTGACTGGTCGATAAAACCACGCACCATACTGAGCCCCAGTCCGCTGCCTTCGCCCAGTTTTTTGGTTGTAAAGAAAGGTTCGGTCACACGATTGAGGATTTCCTTATCGATGCCATGACCTGTGTCGGCAATTTGGATACAAACATCGGGGACTGGGAGGGCGTCGCTGGGACTATGCCGCGTTGTTGTGATGGTCAGGCTGCCCCCTTCCGGCATAGCGTCACGCGCGTTGATCGATAGATTGAGCAGGCAGTTCGTAAACAAATTCGTGTCGATTTGGATAGGAACAGCTTCTTTGCAGGCACGTATCTCAAGATCAATGTTTTCTTTCAGGGCTTTTTCGATCAGCAGGGTGTTGGAATTGATAAACACGTTTGCATCAATGACGACAGGGGACAGGGGCTGCTGTCGGGAAAAGGAAAGAAGTCTTTCCGTCAGGGCGGCGCCGCGTTGGACGGCTTTTTTTGCATTGGATATCAGCTTGTTTTGGTCATTTGGCGTTTTTGCTGTTCTGAGGAGCTCCAGATTGCCGACAATAATCGCCATCAGATTGTTGAAATCATGGGCAATCCCGCCGGTGAGCTGGCCCACGGCCTCCATTTTTTGCGATTGAAGAAGCTGCTTTTCGAGAACTTTGATATTCGAGAGGTCTGCAATGGTTGCAATAAATGAGATTTTTCCTCCGATTTGGACCTTGCCGATGCTGATCTGCAGCGCCAGTTCGGCGCCATTTTTGTGGAGACCCCGGACTTCGTGACCCGCCGACATAGCTTCCGTGAAGGGGGGGGCCAGATGCCTCTGGGGAATGGTCTCATGGGCTGACACAAAGGGTTCCGAAATCAGCCGTTTTATGTTCCCACCAATGATTTCCTCGGCTGAAAAACCGAATATTTTCTGAGCTGCCGGATTGAAAGATACGATAACACCCTGCTCATCAAGCACGATATTGCCAACCGGTGCGTGTTCGAAGGCAATCTGGCGATGCGCCAAACTCTCGCTTAACGAGACATTGGCTTGATTGAGATCTGCCGTACGCGACTGGACTTTATTTTCCAGGGCCACGTTCAACTGGCCCAGCCGATTGTTTGCGGCTTCCAGTTGATCGGTCATAAGACGCAACTCTTCGTTTGTGGTCTCCAGTTCTTCTGCAGTCAGGTAAAGTTCTTCGTTTGTGGTGTCCAGTTGCTCAGCCGTTGTTTGATGTATGGAGACTGCCGACTGCAACTGAGCGATTTTAGCGTTCAGGGCAAGGGATTCGGCCTCATGTTGGGCTATTAACGCCTTATGTTTTTTTTCGAATTCCAATTCTTTTTCTTTAGCAACGCGTGTCAACTCCTCGACCGCCGACAAAGCATTTTCGGTGCTGACCTGAGCGTCTTCGAGTTTATCCTCCAATGTCTTGATCTGAAGAGACAGCGGGTTCTGTTCACCCGACGCTGATTTGACATTGCTCATGACGCTATTTTCTCTTTGTGGGCCGGGCCTTTGCTTCTCCATCCGGCGTTATCTCCTTTTCAGGGAGAAGTGTCGAATCAATTAGAATGACAGCGCCGTTTAAGGTGCCGTCTTTCATTTTCAGGGCGGAAAGAGTGGCTTGACTGGAAAGCCTGCGCCCGCGTCGCTCGGTTCCGATTAATTGCACAGACAAACGTGCTTCCTTACCGCTCAGGATCTTATTTATGGGTCGTTTCAGGGATTCGACGGGTAGGCCAAATTCAAGGCTCAGCAGAGGTTCGCCAATGGTCTGCTCAGCACTCAACCCCCACAGGCTCTGGCACGCTTTATTCCAGACCGTGACGGAAGATTTGGCGTCGATAATGATGATTCCGATATCGACGCTCCCAAGCGCCGCATCCATGATGTTCTGATAGGTATCAAGCTCAACACCACGGGTATGAGGCTCCTCGTTGGTGATCTCCAGATCTTCGTTTGTGGTTTCCAGTTCCCCATGTAACTGATGCTCCAAAGTCGTGTCATAAAAGCTCAGGACGGTCCCGTAGTGATTTTCATTGGCAAGCATCAGGGCATTGAGGCCACCGGCTGACGCGGCGATGGCGACAAGATCAAATGCACAGGGTTTCTGGGGCTTGGGTGCCGGTGTCATTTAGTGGCCTCTCGGAGTTTGCAATTGTTCTGAAAATTGCACTAAATTCACTTGCATATTACGATGACACTCCAGTCAAGTCGCCTATAAATTTATTTGTAATCTCCCGGCTTTTTTTATTTCCACATTCTGTTCCTGCATGTCGTTGATGATTCCACAGGGATACACGAAGCGAGCGGAAAGCCATTTGCCTGGCTCCTGGTTGCGGACAACACGATTTCGGGTCTCGTGTCGCAAAAGAACCGAATTGCCGAAACCCAAGGCTATCTATCAAGGAATGGCAACGATAGCGAACTGGATATTAAATCAAACGGCATCACAGATAAAAACGGCTTCCAACACAACTGGCGCCCTATGCCTACCCATATGCAATCAGTCGTTTTGCGTTGTTGCAGGCCGGAATATTGACGCTGACAATTACAACTTCGTCTGCACGCCCTATTAGGCCAAGCAAAGAGCTTTATCCAGATTGGCTATGTATTATTAATGTGCGGAGCCGCAGGCTATTATCAACTGATTGATATGATTTCTGAAAACTTTGATATCTCAAGCATTTTAGAAACCTGTCCAGCCGCCCCCTTTATTCCAAAATTTTTGTTCCTTTCCGCAGCTGCATCGTTCATGAGCAAAAGCATTCCCAGTCCTGCAGAATCAATACTTTTCAAGCCGGATAAATCGATAGAGCATAGATCGCACTCCATATCGGAAATCTCTGAAATTGCCTGATTTACCTTGCCGTTATCATCAAAGGAAAAGTTGCCTTGAAAGGAAAATTCGAGTGTGTTGCCATTTATTTTCGAGGAATAGTCCACGGGTTATAGCTCCATGCTTAGGTTTTAATTGTCGGTAAGGGGAGTGGCTGATCAATCCTCAGCCACAGAATTTAAGAAATCGGTTATTTCCCCGCTGAACGCAGTCATCGTTGTATTCAGCGATTGGGCATTCCAGAGCATACTTACGGATTTGCCCGAAGAACGGGCAGAGGAAAGAGTTAACGCGCCAACGCTGCCCAGGACGATGTTTGCATCGGCACTGACCGTACTCGCTGTTCGAGCAATTTCCTGAGTTGCTGCGTTCTGCTCTTCGACAGCGCTGGCAATTATGGTTGCCATGGAATTGATCTCTCCGATCACCTTGCCAATGCGCTCAATCGCCTGTACGGAATTCCCCGTTGACCCTTGGATCGTGCCTATCATGCTGGATATTTGTTCCGTTGCTTTGGCTGTCTGGGTGGCCAGGTTTTTAACCTCGGAAGCGACAACGGCAAAGCCTTTTCCTGCGTCGCCTGCCCGGGCCGCTTCAATGGTTGCATTCAAAGCCAGAAGATTGGTCTGCTCCGCAATAGCAGATATCAATTCGACAACTTCGGTAATATTCTGGCTTGCCGTATCCAGTCCACGCACCATATCCGTTGCGGCGTCAATTTCTCTAACGGCATCGGTGGCAATTTGAGATGATTGGGTGACCTGGGTCGCAATCTCGGAAACAGACGCGGACAATTCTTCGGCTGCCGCTGCCGTTGAATCGATGTTGAATGCCGTACGCTCCGCGGCTTCTGCGACTTCGAAGGATCTGCTGCCCGTCTCTGTGGTTTCATGTCCTGATTGGCTGGCTGATTTTTCAATATGAGAAACGGCGGTGGCCACTTGTTTGAGCATACCCTCCGACTGCTCTTGAAAGGACTTGATCAGCTGGGCCACTTTCTCAGCGCGTTCGCGCTTTTTCGCATCGGCTTCAGATTGCTCCTGTTCCAATCTTTTATTAGCAATCATGTTGTTTTTGAATGTATTCACGGCAAGGGCCATTTCGCCAATCTCATCTTTTCTGCCTACAGCAGGGACATCTTCGTCCAAATTGCCATCTGCTACCTTCGTCATGAACACGGTCATGCCTTGGATTGGCTTGCCGATCATGCTGGTTAAAAGCCAAGTCATCAGCAGACCCAAGGTGATGCCGATGAGAGCAAACACAACCAACTGGATTTCAGCCTGTTGAATTTCATGTGCCGCTTGTTCGGCAACTTCATGCTCATGTTCTGCGGCCAGATGCGCAAGCTCTTCGGAATCCTTTAAAACGATGGCAGCAAACTGGGGCATGACGACGTCCATCGTATTGTTCAGCTCTGTCTGGTCGCGCAGGGTTTTCTCAAAGATGGTCTGATTCTTTTTCAGTAAGTCCTCAAGTTCTTTATAAAGTTCACGTTCGTGATCAGTGTGCAGCTCTGGTTGAGCCTTTTTCATGGTTGCGTCGAAAGCTATAAACTCATCGGCTATTTTTTTGGCATATTCTTGTTTGCCCTCAAAAAGCAGCCTGTTGGTCTCGATCTGAATAAGGAAGGCGTGCTCCCGCGCGTCTACAACTGCTCTACGTAGGGGGGTATTATCCTCAGCGTCCGCATCCTTGATGAGTTCATCCAAATCATAGATCATTTTATCCGCGGTTGGTTCTAATTCATCGCTAACCAGACGCTTGAATTCTTTTTTAAGCTCAATAACACGCACATAATCGTTGGTATAATTCTTAAACGCCGTTGCAATTTCATCGACCAGCTTAATATGGCTTTCTATTTTTATACCGGCTCTTGCCTCTTCAAGAGCTTGCTTTGTGGTCTTTTCATATTTTAATGAATCTTGTTCAGATTTTTCATCACCTTTTTGCACGAATGCGCGTGCGGCCCGACTCATTTTTAAAAACTGGATTTCTATATTTGAAGCGAGAGCCAGCTCTTGTGCCGATTCTTCCATCATATGGATTTCATGGCCAATTTTAACGAAGTTCCAAAAAGCCAGTCCAATCACAACCGTGAAGACAAAAATGACAGAGCAAAAACCTATAAGGAGTTTGCCGCGCATTTTAAGATTCGCAAATATACTTGATAAGCCGCTGAGCGGTTTTCTTGATTGTTCAGGCACAAAAAATCTCCGTGATCTTCATCGAGTGGATTATAAATAACATCAATTGGAATAGCTTCTAACTTGTTGTTTTATAACAAAAAAACCTCTTAGTTTTTAATGGGGGCCCATGATGCTTGCAAGACATTACTAGCAGCTTGGATATTAGGTATTTCCTGATTTTGTTTCTTAATTACAAAATTAAAAACATACATTGGTAACCTAGGCAACATATTATTGCATTAACATTATTGCGGGTAACTCTATCCAATATTCTATTGCTGCGCAAATGGTGGTTTTATAAATGAGCTTGAATTATAGAATTCAAGGTGGTGGGGAGACTGTAAAAGTATCTTTAGCTCGTATTTTTTTAACGTCACTTCGTTGGTGCATTGCACTATTGGCAATTCATCTTTTGAAGATGTTCGGGTGTCTCAAGCTCTTGCAAAAATAATACTGGAATTAATTAAAACAATTTGTTTTAATTAATATAACGATCTGAACGCAACGACGTTTGGGCGGGTGTATTTACAGGGATGTGACAAACTCAAATGCCGGAAACGGGCTTCTCAGGCACGAATCTCAAGAACGCCAGTGATCACAATCTGCGCGTCACCCTGCAGGCTATTCGCCTGAAGGGGCCGGTGTCGCGTTCCGAACTGGCGGAGTTGACGGGCCTGACGCCGCAAACAATCGCCTATATTTCAAAAAAGCTCATGTCAGATGGTTTAATCCTGGAAACCGGCCGCCGCCGTGGCGGGCGCGGCCAGCCGGCGACGGAAATTGCTATCAACCCGGCTGGCGGCTATTCGATCGGCGTCAATATAGACCGCGATCATGTGACGGTTTTGCTGATTGATCTTGCGGGCAACATCTTGGGGCGTGAGCATCTTGAAAAAAATTTCATGTTGCCGGATGAAACTTTTGAATGGATTGAAGCGAGTTTCAATAAATTGCTCCTGACCCATGGCCTGACCCGCGACAGCCTGGTCGGCGTGGGTTTGGCGTTGCCTTACAAGCTGGGATATTTACGATTGGCGATTACGCCAGAATCCTACGGTGTGTGGCGGGATTATCCGTCACGAAAGCGTCTGGAGGAAATCACCCGTTTGCCGGTCATCGAAGAAAACGATGCAACAGCCGCATCCATTGGTGAAACGCAATATGGTTATGGAACGGAATTCCGAAGTTTTTTCTATCTGTTTTTCGGGTACGGGCTGGGTGGCGGGCTGGTCATAAACGGCAACTATGTGGCTGGGGATAGCGGCCATGGTGGTGAGATCGGTTTTGTTCCGCAATTTAACAAAGATGGCGGTATCACCAATCTGCAGGACCATGTCTCCCTGGCAACGTTATACGACCATCTCCAGAAAGCCGGGATGGATGTGTCCGACCCGGCGGGCCTTGGCCGACTGTTTGACCAGCGGGTTCAGGAAATTGAGGATTGGCTAGATGGTGCAGCAGAAAATATTCTGCACACCCTTGTTTCCGTTATATGTGTCGTCAATCCGGGCGCCATTCTTATAGGTGGCCGGTTGCCGCATCGCATGATTGATACGCTCATCGCCGATCTGGATGCCCGAATTGACGCTGTTCGGGAGAGTTTACCCGATGCGCCCCCGATTCTGCGGGCGAAATGTTCGACGGACGCAACTGCACTGGGGGCGGCCATTGTGCCTTTGTCCCGGACGCTGTTTCCGACCAGCGATATGAATCTGAAAAAACAAGTGAACGTGGCGGTCGGATAGGAGGTGTTTAGAGACGCCGTCGCGATGATAAGCAAAGAAGAGAGTTTAGGAGTGGAAATGCCAAAAAAGATGTGTTTTGGCTGGTTTATTAGATCAAACAGGGAGACCTAAAATGAACATGAGAAAATCACTGATATCAGCGGCTGCGGTTGCCGGTCTGGCCTTGCCAATGGCCGCCAATGCGGCTTCCGAAGTGGAAGTCCTGCACTGGTGGACATCCGGTGGCGAAGCGGCAGCGCTGAACGTCCTGAAAAAGGATTTGGAAACCAAAGGCGTGACCTGGCAGGACATGCCGGTTGCTGGTGGCGGCGGCGAACAGGCCATGACGGTGTTGCGCGCCCGCGTCACATCTGGCAATGCACCCACCGCTGTCCAGATGCTGGGCTTTGACATCCAGGACTGGGCCGTACAGGGCAAACTGGCCAACCTGAACAAGGTGGCCGCTGAAGAGAACTGGGACAAGGTCGTTCCATCAGCCCTCCAGCGCTTTTCCAAATATGAAGGCAAATGGATTGCCGCGCCGGTCAATGTCCATTCCACCAACTGGGTCTGGGCCAACAAAGGGATCTTTGACAAGCTGGGCATTTCCCAGCCGACCAATTGGGACGAACTGGTCGCTGCGCTTGATAAAATCAAAGCTGCCGGTTACACGGCTGTCGCGCATGGCGGTCAGGCTTGGCAGGATGCGACGATCTTTGACGCCGTTGTCATGGGCACCGGTGGACCGGACTTCTACAAGAAAGCCTTCGTCGATCTGGACCCGGCAACGCTTGGTGGCGATATGATGAAAACCGCTTTCGACCGGATGACGAAGCTGCGCTCCTATGTGGATGACAACTTCTCGGGCCGCGACTGGAACCTGGCCTCTGCTATGGTCATTAACGATAAAGCAGGCGTACAGTTCATGGGCGACTGGGCCAAGGGCGAGTTTTTGAAAGCCGGTAAAGTGCCGGGTAAGGACTTCCTGTGCTTCCGTTTCCCAGGCACGCAGGGCACTGTCACCTTCAACTCCGATCAATTCGCCATGTTCACTGTTGGCGATGATCGTCAGGGCGCCCAGGTCAAGCTGGCAAGCTCGATCATGGCACCGGCCTTCCAGTCGGCGTTCAATGTCGTAAAAGGCTCCGTACCGGCACGCACCGATGTTCCAGATACGGATTTTGACGATTGCGGCAAGCAAGGCATGAAAGAACTGGCTGCTGCCAATGATTCCGGCAAACTGTTCGGTTCCATGGCCCATGGTCATGCTGCACCGGCTGGCGTCAAAAATGCGATTTATGATGTTGTCACCGCGCATTTCAACGGTGAGTACGATTCAGAAACCGCAGTGGAAGAACTCGTCGAAGCCGTCAAAGGCGCGATGTAAGTTCTGACCCAAAAGACCGGAGCCACAGGAGGCCTGCCTTAATGGTGCGGTTTTCTGTGGCTTCTCTTTTGATATAATGATTGAGAACATCCGATAAACCTTGGCCTTGGCCAAGCCGAAGGAAAGATTTTTCTGTGTCGTTTCGACGTTACCTGCAAGACTGGCTGCCGCGTCTGGTGCTATCGCCCAGCCTGTTTCTTGTCCTGATATTTGTTTATGGCTTTATTGCCTATACGGGCTACCTGTCGGTTTCCGATTCCCGCATGCTGCCGTCATACGGCTTTGTCGGATGGGATAACTTCGACCGGCTCTGGGGGCTGCGCCACTGGCATACGGCGCTGACCAACCTGCTGATTTTCGGTGGGCTGTATATTGGAATCTGTACGGTGCTTGGCCTGGGGCTGGCCATTCTGCTCGATCAGAAAATCCGCGGCGAAGGGGTGTTGCGCCCCATATATCTTTATCCCATGGCATTGTCCTTCATTGTTACCGGTACGGCCTGGAAATGGTTTCTGGACCCCGGCATCGGGATTGAAAACATCATGCATTTGTGGGGCTGGCAGGAGTTTTCCTTCCGCTGGATCAAGGACCGCGACATGGCCATCTATACGGTGGTGATCGCTGCCGTCTGGCAGTCTTCGGGATTTGTCATGGCCATGTATCTGGCTGGCCTGCGCGGCATTGATACGGAAATTATGAAAGCCGCCCAGATCGACGGCGCCTCATCATGGGCGCTTTATCGCAAAATCATCATCCCCATGCTGCGTCCGGCCTTTTTGTCGGCCTTTGTCGTGCTCGCGCATCTCGCCATCAAATCCTATGATCTGGTCATCGCCCTGACCAACGGCGGCCCCGGCCGGGCGACCGAGTTGCCGGCCACCTTCATGTATTCTTACACCTTCACCCGCAACCAGATGGGCGTCGGCAGTTCATCGGCTATTATCATGTTGCTGATGATCGGCTCGATTATCATTCCCTATCTGTACAGCGAACTTGCGGAGAAAAAATCATGAGCTCTGCTAGTGAAGCACCGGGCCTCTCGTCGAGCCTGCTGGTCCGGGTCATTCTGTATGCGATCCTGATCGTGTTCGCCGTCTATTATCTGTTACCGTTGTTTGTCATGGTCGTCAATTCGGTGAAACCACTGGAAGAAATTCGCGGCGGCAACATGCTGGCCCTGCCGGGTGTGTTCACCTTCGAGCCCTGGATCAAAGCCTGGTCGGTCGCCCAGATTGGTGTCGAGCCTACGGGGCTTAAACCCTATTTCATCAACTCCATCGCTATTGTAGTGCCTGCCGTCGTGATCTCGACCCTGATGGGCGCGGTTAACGGCTACGTGCTGACCAAGTGGCAATTCCCCGGCCATCGATTGCTGTTTGGTTTGATGCTGTTCTCCTGTTTTATTCCGTTTCAAATCGTCCTCATCCCCATGGCAAAAATCCTCGGCGTTCTCGGCCTTGCCGGAACCACCAGTGGGCTGGTGTTCGTGCATGTGATTTACGGCCTTGGTTTCACGACCCTGTTTTTCAGGAATTATTATGATGCCTTCCCGACGGAACTGGTAAAAGCCGCGACCATTGACGGGGCCGGATTCTTTCAGATTTTTTACAGAATCCTGCTGCCCAATTCGGGGCCGATTATTGTCGTGACTGTCATCTGGCAATTCACCAACGCCTGGAACGATTTTCTGTTTGGTGCGTCCTTTGCCGATTTTGACAGCCAGCCCATGACCGTCGCCTTGAACAATCTGGTCAGTTCGTCGCACGGGGTCAAAGAATATAACGTCCACTTTGCCGGGGCCATTCTGGCGGCCCTGCCAACGCTGGTCGTCTACGTCATTTCCGGTAAATATTTTGTGCGCGGCCTGATGGCTGGCTCAGTTAAAGGGTAATCGCCATGGCTTCTCTCGAAATTCGCGACATCTACAAACAGTTTGGCAGTGTAGAAGTACTGAAAAACATCAATCTGGCTATTGAAGACGGCGAGTTCATGGTGCTGGTCGGACCGTCCGGCTGCGGTAAGTCAACGCTGTTGAATATCATTGCCGGGTTGGAAGCCTCGTCCGGCGGCGAAATCCTTATTCAGGATCAGGCGGTGACGGATGTGCATCCGAAAGATCGCGACATCGCCATGGTTTTTCAGTCCTATGCCCTGTATCCCAACATGACGGTGCGCAAGAACATCACCTTTGGCATGGAAGTTCGGAAAGTTGCGCCGGACATCATCGATGAAGCCGTGGAGCGCGTCGCCGACCTGTTGCAAATCCGAGAACTGCTTAACCGTAAACCGGCTCAATTGTCGGGTGGTCAACGCCAGCGGGTCGCCATGGGCCGGGCATTGGTGCGCGATCCGAGTATCTTTTTGTTTGATGAGCCGCTGTCCAATCTGGATGCCCAATTGCGGGTTGAAATGCGCACCGAGATCAAAAAGCTGCACCAGCGACTCGGCTCCACCATCGTTTATGTCACACACGACCAGATTGAAGCGATGACCCTGGCGACCCGCATCGCTGTCCTCAAAGATGGTGTTCTGCAGCAATTCGATACGCCGCAGAATATTTATGATCAACCGGCCAATACTTTTGTTGCCGGTTTCATGGGCTCGCCAGCCATGAACCTGATCCCGGCCCGCTTGCAAGAACGCGATGGCAAGGTCTGTGCGGAAGTGCTTTTGGAAAACGAAACGTCCGTTTCTCTCGACCTGTTGAGCCCACCCAAAATCACCTCATCCAGCCAGGATAAAGAGGTTCTGCTGGGGCTGCGCCCCGAGGCCTTTGGCGATAAATCGGCAATGGCCGGAAGTGATAGCCAGTTTGCCGAAGCCTCCATACGCGTCGAATTGACCGAACCCACAGGGCCAGACGTGCTGACGGTAATTACCATGGGCGGTATTGAAGTGACGGCCCGCATGGACCCGAAAGCAAAGGTGTCGCCTGGGCAGGTGGCGGACTTTACAATCGACATGGCGAAAGCTGTGCTTTTTGACCCGGTAACGGGTGGGCGCTTGTAGAGGCTGATTTAAGAGGCGGGATACATACGATGACCGTACAATATAAAAAAGGCGAACGCGATGATCGCCCCTGGGGCACTTGGGAGGTTCTCGATACGGGCGGTTTGTATGCCGTGAAAAAGATATGCGTATCGCCGGGCGAGCAGCTTTCCTATCAGGTGCACGAACATCGGGACGAACACTGGATTGTTGTTGCTGGTATTGGCCGGGTTACCCATGACGATAAATTCATTGATGTCTCCGTAAATGATCATGTGTTTATCCGGGCCGGTGAGAATCACCGGATCGGTAATCCGGGAAGTGCCGTGCTCGAATTTATCGAGGTCCAGATTGGCGACCTGCTTGATGAAAATGACATCACGCGTCTGGATGATCCCTATAAACGCTAGCCGCAAACGGAACCCGCCCTTTGTTACGGGAACGGCCATTTAAACCTTCTCCTCTGCCTTTTTCAGGCCCCGGATTGATCGTAAAACCGTCAATCCTGCCGGGCGCTTAAGGCAAAGTCGTCTAGGAGCAAAAAATCGCTATTATCCTTTATGGAGGTTTTCGTTATGATGGTCGTCAAAAGAACAGAGAATGCTAACGGACTGCATGTTTGAAAGGACGCCTGAAATGTCTAAAGGTTCGAACAAGGCGGTCATATATTGTACGCTTGCGGTTGTTGTTGGGCTGCTGATTAACACAGGGAGCGTCTCGAAGGCGTATGCCTATTCAGATGACCCGAATACCATCAAACTGGCATGTAATGAATTTCCACCCCAGAAAATGGAAAACTCATCTGATGGTCTGCGCGGGTTTGATGTCGAATTTCTGGAAGAATCTTATGCTCGGGCCGGGGCGCAGATCGAAATCGAATATTTCCCCTGGAAGCGGGCTTTGGAATACACCCGAATGGGCAGAGTCGACGGCCTGTGTTCATGTTCACAGCATGCCTCCCGCGACGATTGGCTGATCTATTCTGAAGAGATGGGGACGGTTGGGATTGGCGTGTTTTACAATCCCACTGACCGGCGCAACAAATTTTCAAGCATTGAGGATTTGCGGGGCCTAACCGTAGGTGTCGTACGGGCCTATAACCTGCATCAGGAACTCATCGATAAAAATGTCGAAACAGTACTGGTGAGCGAGGACCTTAGAGGACTGAGATTGCTGACAAACAATCGTATTGATGCCTTTTTCTCATTTCGTGATACGGGTCTTTATATTCTGGCGCAAATGAAGTCTGATTCCAAAGTCGCCTATTCAGATATACGTCAGTCGCCTTACTTCGCCTGTTTCAGCCAGGCACGTCCCGGTGCAAAAGAAAAAGCGGATTTATTCAATCGCGGATTTAGACTTGTTAAAGAAGATGGCACCTATGATCGCATTAAAGCGAAATACAAATAGCCGTCAACATCCAAACAAGCAGATAGTCCCAGAAAGGTGTTGCTCTTACTGGCCTTCTGGTTTGGGGCGTGCAAAGCTTGATGTTTCTTTTCGTGAGTTATAATGGCGTCTTTGGCTGAAAAATCAAAACTGAGAAAAGGTCGGCTGGCCCGTCGCCTTGTTATGACGACGTTTGTTGTCAGTGTGATGTTCACATTCATTGCTGCCGGAGCCCAGTTCTACGTAGACTACAGAGGTAGTCTGGATGAGATTGACGGCCATTTTCAGCAAATCAGGGATGGCAGCCTGAACAGTCTGGCGCGCGGTGTCTGGCTCTACGAAGAGGAATTCGTACAACTTGAGCTCGACAGTCTGCTGCAAATCCCGGGCATAGAGTATCTCGCGATTTATTCGGATGATACGCTCAACTGGCAGTCTGGAGAAAAGGTGTCGAAAAGAAGCATTTCTAGAGAGATGCCGCTTTATCAGACGCACAATGGTATGGATCAGCGGGTCGGTACCTTGCTCGTCGTCTCCAGCCTCGATGTCGTGTATAAAAGACTGTTCAATAACTGGATCAAAGCCTTGGCGGTTTTTGGTATTTGGACGGCTTTTGTTTCGGGGTTTATCTTCTGGATTTTTCAGCGTCTGGTTACCCGCCATCTCAATGACATTGCGGATTATACGGCTTCGATCTCTCTTGATGACAAGCGTGCACCTTTGCAATTGAAAAGAAGTTACTCAAAATCAAAAGATGGCGATGAAATTGATCAGATGGTCGATGCCATCAACAGCATGCGTGAGCAACTTGCAAACACCATGATTGAGCTGCAGAAAAGCGAGCAGCAGTTCAGGAGTATTTTTGAGAACTCCGAGGTTTCGATCTGGAATGTCGATTTTTCCGGCGTTTACACAGCCATCAAGCAATTGCATTCGGACAACATAGGTGATTTCCCCGGTTATCTTGTGTCTCACAAACGGCAAGTCTGGACGCTTCTGGAAAAGCTTCGCGTCCGTCAGGTGAACAAAGCAGCCATCGCCCTTTTTGGAGCGGCTTCCGAGGCAGATTTTCTGATCAGAATTCGGACAGTCTTCCGACCCCGTTCCACAGAGGCCTTGACCAGCATGCTGTGCAGCATCTGGAACCGGGATCAGACCTTTCTCTCAGAAATCACATTCCGGGGGTTTGATGGCAAAGACATCAACACCCTTGTTTCTTTTCAGATACCAGACTCCGAAGAGGGCTTTCGCAGCATCCCAGTCTGTATTGTCGATATCACGAAACGCAAACGGACGGAAACCCAGTTGATTGAAGCCAAAGAGCTTGCGGAAGTCGCCAATAAGGCGAAGTCCGAGTTTCTCGCCAATATGAGTCACGAATTGCGAACCCCGCTGAACTCGATTATCGGGTTTTCCCAACTGTTGTCGTCTGAAGCCTTCGGTTCGCTTGGCGGGCCGAAAAACAAGGAATATGCGGATATTATCCACGGTTCGGGGCGGCATCTGCACCGGCTGATTGGCGACATTCTCGATCTGTCCAAGATTGAGGCGGGAGAGGAAAGGCTGGAGGAAGAACTGGTCGATATCGATGATGTAATCTACGAATGTTTGCAGATGATGTACGCTCGGTCCTCCAGCAAAAAACTGAGCTTCCCGCTGGATATCCAGGCCGGAATTCCAAAGATACGTGCGGATCGTCTGAAAGTGATTCAGGTTTTTCTTAATCTCCTGTCGAATGCTGTGAAGTTTTCACCAGAAGGAGGTGAGATTGAAATTAAGGTCTATGAAGATGAAGAACATGCTCTGCATCTTGACGTTACAGACCACGGAGAGGGGATTGCGCCGAAAGACCTGAAAAAGGTGCTTGAACCGTTTGGGCAAGCTGGTGATGCCTATACCCGGAAACACGAGGGAACCGGTCTTGGTCTGGCGCTGGTCAGGTCGCTCATGGGATTACATGGGGGCGACTTGACGCTTACCAGCAAGCTCGGAGAGGGAACAACGGTCAGCATATATTTTCCTCCAGAAAGAACCGTTTTCTCCTGATATATTCGGGCCGTTTCATGCTAGAATTCTGAAAATTGGACATGCAAAATAACGCCCTGACAGCGGCCCCGGCACCTTTATTTCAGTTGGTGGGACGGGCACGGTGTGCGGCGTATATTTGAATGGGAGGTAGATAATGGATGAAAAAATCCAGTTTCAAATTGCAGAAACAAAAACCAGACTGAAACGGGACCAGAGCCTGATTGACCGGGCATTCGGTGAAGTGAGAGATGACCTCAGACGGGAGATGGAGGCCATTCGCAACCTTGCCGATAAAGGCGTATCCGTTGTCCCCGAGATGGCTTATGCAGACATCGAAAACGATGCGGTTTCCGAACAGGTGCGGTCCGAGATTCGCCACCGGGGGTGTGCGATCATCCGTGGCGTTTTTGACCGCTCCCAGGCGGCAGACTGGAACACGACACTGGGCACCTATATCGATGACAACCATTATTATGAAAAACAGGAGCAAAAACGCGGACTGGATAATTATTTCAGTACCCTGGCCTCCGGCAAACCCCAGATTTTTGGCCTCTACTGGTCAAAGCCGCAAATTGAAGCCCGGCAAGCTGTCTCGATGGCGGTGACCAAGCGATTTCTTAACCGCTTGTGGGATGTCTCTACGCCAAGCGGCAATGAATTCAATCCGGATTTCGACTACGCCTATGCGGACCGTACACGGCGCCGGGAACCGGGCGATGTGTCGTTGGGATTGTCACCACATATGGACTCTGGCTCTTACGAGCGCTGGACCGATGCTGCTTACCAGAAAATTTATGGGAGCGTGTTTTCCGGGCGCTGGCAGGATTATGACCCCTGGAAGGCGGCACACCGGACGGAAACCAAAGAATATCCGTCGCCGGCCGTCTGTTCCATGTTCCGCACCTTTCAGGGCTGGACGGCGCTGACGCCGCAAGGACCGAATGATGGTACATTGGGGCTGGTGCCTTATGCAAAAGGGATCGTCTATATGCTGTTGCGCGCCTTGCAGGACGATGTGGCGGCAGATGACCTGTGTGGGGCTGAACCGGGGCGGGCACTCAGTGCGCTTCCTGAATGGCATGCGGATTTGCTGGCCGGGTTGGTGCCCATCCCGCATGTCGAGCCGGGCGATACGGTCTGGTGGCATCCCGATATCATTCATGCGGTTGAGGATGAGCATAAAGGAACGGGTTATTCGAATGTCATCTATATCGGGGCTTCTCCGGAATGCGAGAAAAACCGGGCCTATGCCAAAAATCAGGCGGGGCGGTTTCTGGCTGGAAAGAGCGCACCGGACTTTGCTGCGGAAGATTATGAAGTTGATTTCACGGGGCGGGCCACCATTGACGATCTGACGGATTTGGGAAGGCGACAGATGGCGCTCGATTAAACGTCTGCCTATTTCGTGGTTTGTAAACGGTCTCGTATAAATGAATTAAGGTGGTGTTTACAATATTGCAGCCCTGAGATTATGTTCGGTTCTTTACACCATATGCCGTCACAAGCTCGTCGAGCGAAGGGGGCTCAGCGCCTGCCCGGTCAAGGAATATACAGTTATGAAACATCATGTTAGCTCAGGATATGTGTTTGAGGAGGAGTATGGATATTCACGGGCGGTAAAAGCAGGTCAGACTGTATATGTTTCAGGTACAACCGCGCGTCTTAACGACCTTGATGAGGATGCTTACGGACAATCTATTGGAATACTGGAAACGATATCCGCTGCACTGAGCGAAGTTGGTGCAGAGCTAAATGATGTCGTTCGGACCGTAGTTTATGTGACATCTATGGATAATGCTGCATTGGTTGCGAAAGCCCACGCCGAAGCGTTTGGCGTGGCAAGACCGGCGAGCACTTTAGTCGAAGTTTCCAAACTCACACCGTCAAAGGCATTAGTGGAGTTTGAGGTAACGGCGGTATTGGAAAGCTAGATTTCCAAAAAGATGAAGGTCCGGTCAAGCTATTGTAGGTGATGCATAAAATAAGAATGATTATTATTATCATTTAGGTTGATTTGAAGATTTCGCCTTCTTATGATCAATTACCGGCGCAAGTTTTCGACTATGGCGATGGAAATCTGTATTGCCGCTGGCCAATGATCGAAAGGAGAGCAATGTCATGATCACCCCCGGTTTCGCTCAGCGAATGGCGCGCTACGCTTGCTGGCAAAATGATCAAATTTATGCAAAAGCCGAAGAACTGACGGAAGCGGAACGCCGTCAGGATTTAGGCATGTGTTTTGGTTCAATTCATAATACCCTGAGCCATATGCTCTGGGATGATCGCATGTTGATGACTTGTCTCACCGAGGCCCCCTTGCCGGAAGTTACTACAGTAAGAACGTCTGTTAATCTCTATCAGGACTGGCATGAGCTGAAACAGGCGCACCGGCTTTCAGACCGGAAGATACAGAACTGGACAGATGAGCTGACAGAAGACTGGCTGAAAGGGAGCGCCGTCTGGAACTCCGGTGCGGCCCAGCAAACAGATACAAAAAACCGCGCTGTTCTGGTGATGCAGTTCTTCAATCATCAAACGCATCATCGCGGGCAACTACACGTGATGCTCAGTCAGCAGGGGGCGACAATGTTTCATACGGACTTGTCATATATGCCCGAAACCGACCCTCAATCAACCACGACGGACCGACCTGTGGGGTGATCAGGGGGAAACGGCCGTTAGCAAGCAACACATCTGAAACAGCCATCCCCCCGCGGGCAAAAGTACGCCTGCTACAAACGGTAAATGCGCGCTGCCGTATCGTGATAGAGCTTGGCTTTTTCGTCCGCCGAATAGTTGGCCGTCAGGCGCTTGAAGGAATTCCAGATCACGGTGTAACTGCAACTCACCTGATCGACCGGGAAGTTCGATTCAAACATGCAGCGATCAATGCCGAACTGACCGATGGTATGGTCGTAGTAGCGCCTTGTCGCTTCCATCAGTTCCTGGCTGGTCGGTGGTTTTGGTTTGTTTTCCCAGCCAAAGCCGTTTGCCACCATGTTGATGCCGCCCAGCTTGGCAACTATGTTCGGGCATTTCGCGACTTCGTTGATATCCTTGCGCCACTGCTCAAAGACTTCATCGGCTTTCCCGGCATAAGGCCCAACGCCCAGCGGCCATCCGAAATGATTGAGGATGAGCGTTGTGTCGGGGCAGGCGCGCGCCAGTTCCACAAGCTCTGGTAATTGCGGATGATAGCATAAAACCTCGAAGGTTAGATTGCGCTTGCCGAGTTCTGTCAGGCCCGCTTGAAAGGCTTTGTCCAGCATCAGGTGCTGTGGCGGCACAGTGCGTGAAATCGGCGCTGCGTCACTAGCGTCCCAGGCTACCGCATGTCGGATGCCACGAAAGCGTCCGCCGCCAGCGGCCGTATGTGCGTCCAGAATAGGCCCCACATCGGCGCCCAGAGTCATGTCGGCCGTCGAAATGATACCGGCGGCGACCCGGCAGGGGCCATACATGCCCGATGCGCTCATGGCGGCAATGCCATTGACGAATTCCGTCTCGCCGATCACATGCATGGGGCTCGGGTCATTTTCTTTCCACATGGCACCGCATTCGATGAAAACGGTCGAGACGATGTTGTGACCGCTGTTGATGTCTTCCAGAATATCGGGAAGTAGATAGCGCCAAGTCGAACGCTCATGGCGCTCGTCCCACAAGTGATGGTGCGGATCGCAAATGGGCAACTCCGGCTCTAGAGCTTCTTCGATGGTGAGTGCCAGCCAGTCCCTGTTTGTTGGATTTGTCATCATGTCCTCATGGGTTGCTATAGAATTATTTGAACGTTGAGCGCGTCGCATTTTGTCGGCAACGGATCATCAAACACAATTGGAATTTGGGTATTTACCGATCTTGATGAGAAGAAGCCGTCCGTGATTTGTGAGTTTTTCCAACTCTTGGTCCGATGGTATCCAAGTCGTGCAAACATGGAAACATTTTTTCTGAACGTCGGGTTGAAAACAAGCAGGCGTTGAATTCACGTAACTGCTTATCCGGATTACATAATATGAGGTGAAAAGGCTTCATCATCAGAAAAGTTAAATTTGTACTGAATTTTTTTCTAATTGGATGAAACCCGCGAGGTCGTATCCTTAATAGGTCAAGGGAGTGAATAAGCAAATACAACAAACAAAACAGGTGGCGATAATGATATCTCTGAAAGTGAATAACGTCGAACAGCGTTTCGACGGCGATCCGGATACGCCCTTATTGTGGTTTATCCGGGACAACGCAGGCCTGCCGGGCACAAAGTATGGTTGTGGTGCAGGGTTATGCGGGGCCTGTACAGTCCATCTTGATGGAGAAGCTGTGCGTGGCTGCCAGATAACAGTCGCAGAGGCGCAGGGCAAATCCATAACGACGATTGAAGGCTTGAGCGTGGATGGAAATCATCCCGTCCAAAAGGCCTGGCGGGAGGTCAATGTGCCGCAATGCGGGTTCTGTCAATCCGGTCAAATCATGCAGGCATCGGCTCTGCTGGCGAAAAATCCCAATCCGTCCGATCAGGAAATCGAGACGAGTATGAAGGGCAATGTCTGCCGCTGTGGCTGTTATCAACGGATTGTTGCGGCGGTACGTGTCGCGTCGACGGGAGCTTGAGCCATGTTAAAACAGATCGAACAATTTAATGCGTTAACATCCGAACCCGTTGCAACAACCTCAATCATGGAAAACGTCAGCCGCCGCTCTCTGCTGAAAGGCACGGCGGGGCTGGTGGTGGCCTTGCAGTTCGTGCCACTGACTTCGGCCGGGGCTTATGAGCCTTACCCCCATGGCGGAGAGGGGATGCCACACGGAGTGGTCAATGACCCTCATGTTTTTGTTTCCATTGACCCCGATGGTACCGTCACGCTGGTCGCCCACCGTTCCGAAATGGGCACCGGGTCAAGAACCTCGATCCCCATGATCATGGCCGACGAGATGGAAGCCGACTGGACGCGGGTCAAGATCGTCCAGGCGCCGGGGGATGAGCCTAAATACGGCAATCAGGATACGGATGGATCCCGCAGTTTGCGTCATCACATCCAGCCAGCCCGAGATATTGGTGCTGCCGTCCGGCAAATGCTTGAGCAGGCGGCCGCGCAGGAGTGGGGTGTTTCCATCGACGATGTCGAGGCGATCAATCACGAAGTTGTTCACAAGTCTCTCGACAAACGGCTGGGGTATGGAGACCTGGCGCAGGCCGCCATGGACATGCCGACGCCGGCCCGCGACAATCTTGTTTATAAGGATGAGCGCTCATTCCGCTATATCGGCAAGGGTAATATTCCGATCACGGATCTGCACGACATCACCACCGGCAAGGCCGTGTATGGGGCGGATGTCAGTCTGCCCGGCATGAAATATGCGGTCATCGCCCGCCCGCCCGTTGTCAATGGCACCGTCAAGTCGGTAGACGACAGTGCCGCCAGAAAAGTCAAAGGGGTCGAGCGCATCGAGCAACTCGCCGGTAGCACCATGCCCGCCAAATTTGCCCCGAAAGGCGGTATTGCCGTGATTGCCAACAGCACCTGGGCCGCAATGAAAGGGCGGGAAGCTTTAAAGGTCGAATGGAACAGCGGGCCCAACGGCAGCTACAACACAGCCGACTATCACAAGGCTTTGAGCAAATCGGCTGCCGCACCGGGCAAGGTTGTGCGCAATCAGGGAGACCCGGAGGGTGCCCTGAAGGGCGCTGCGAGGGTGTTCACACGTGAGTACTATCAGCCCCATATGGCGCATTCGGCAATGGAGCCGCCGGTGGCCATAGCCGATGTGAAAAACGGCAAATGTGAAGTCTGGGCCTGTGTTCAGAGCCCTTACGGCACCCGTGTTGATGTGGCGAATGCTCTGGGCATGAAAGAGGACGATGTGACCATTAACGTGACCCTTCTGGGAGGCGGGTTTGGTCGCAAGTCGAAATGTGACTTTGCCATTGAAGCTGCACTTTTGTCTCAAAAGATAGGGGCGCCGGTGCGTGTTCAATGGACCCGCGAGGATGATCTGCGCGATGGGTTCTTCCACACCACATCCGTTGAGCGGATTGAGATCGGATTGGATGGCGACAACAAACCCGTGGCCTGGCGGCATCGCAGTGCGGCACCCTCATTTCTCGCACTATTTGCCGAAGATAAGGGCTATATGCATCCCATCGAAGTGGGTATGGGGTTGGCCGATATGCCTTATGAAATCGCCAATATCCGTTGCGAGGATTGCGAAGCCAAGGCCCATACCCGGGTCGGCTGGTATCGGTCCGTCTCGAATGTGCCACGTGCTTTTGCCGTGCAGTCGATCACCGCAGAACTGGCCCATGAACTGGGCCGCGACCAGAAGGACTTTCTTCTGGAAATGATCGGCCAACCGAGAATCATTGACCGTTTTCAGGCGGGCGTATCAAGTGATTTCTGGAACTATGGCGAACCTTATGACGAGTTCCCGAACGACACAGGGCGCTTGCGTCATGTGGTCGAACTTGCCGCCGAGAAGGCCGGATGGGGCAAGACCCTGCCGCAGGGCGAAGGGCTCGGAATTGCTGTCCACCGGAGCTTTGTCTCTTACGTTGCCATGGTCGTTCATGCGAAAGTTGACAGAGACGGTAAGGTCACTGTGCCTGAAACCCACGTTGCCGTCGATTGTGGTTATGTGGCCAATCCAGAACGGGTCCGTTCACAAATCCAGGGGGCCTGTGTGTTTGGCATGACGGCCGCCATGCATAGCGGCATCACCTTTGAAAACGGGGCTGTCGCGGAAAGCAATTTCCATGATTATGAAATGATCCGGTCCAATGACTATCCGCAGACCGTTCATTCCCACATTGTCCCCCACGGTTTTGCAACCCATGCAACCGGTGTTGGCGAACCGGGCGTTCCCCCATTTCTGCCCGCTTTGACAAACGCCATCTTCAATGCCACGGGGAAAAGGATCCGTGATTTGCCGGTTGGTGATCAACTCAAGGCCTGAGGCCTGATATGCCGGCGGAGGTCCCATTGCTCCGCCGGCTTTTTTTCCGCACTGTAAACGAAGAGATTGCGCGCTGCTTTATGCTGTGTTGATGTGGCCTTTATATCTGGATGTGCCTATATAAGGGGCCTGATTGATTAACCCGGTTTGAAGATTCCATATGAAATTCGGTACGGTAAACAGAGAAGAGGCGGAAGGCTGTGTGTTGGCGCATTCTGTCCGGCTTGACCTGGGTGTTCTGAAAAAAGGCACGGTCCTGACCCCTGAAATGATCGCACGACTGCGCAGCAACGGGGTGGATGCGGTTATGGCGGCGCATATGGAACCGGGTGATGTGCCGGAGGATGAGGCGGCCCGGCGGATTGCGGCGGCCATTGCCGGCAACAACATCCGCATAGCTGATGCCTTTACCGGGCGGGCCAATATATATGCTGAACTTGCGGGCGTTTTTGTCGCCAGCGAACAGGACATACAAAATCTGAACCGCATTGATGAAACCATGACCATCTCCACCCTGAGACCTTTTTCACGGGTTAATCAGGGGCAAATGGTGGCGACCGTTAAAATCATTCCCTTTGCGGTGTCTGAACAAAAACTTTTGGAACTTGAAGATATGGCGCGGACCCAGATGGCCGGTATATCCGTCGCCGCCTTTCGTCCGCTTAACGTCGCTTTGATTATCACCCGTTTTGCCGGAGACCGGGATAGCGTGATTGAAAAAAGGCGAGCAGCCATTGCCGAGCGGCTCAATAGTCTGGACGGGCATTTGAAAAATGTGCGTATCTGCGACCATCAGCAAGAAGTGGTTTCTGCGGCCATTCAGGAATCTCTGGCGCAGGGATGTGATCTGGTTCTGGTGTTCGGTGCGTCGGCAATCGTTGACCGGGCCGATGTGATTCCGGCGGCCCTGGTGAAAGCCGGCGGCGAAATCCGTCATTTGGGTATGCCGGTTGATCCGGGTAACTTGCTGCTCTATGGCGAGGCATCCGAAACACCGGTTGTCGGCGTGCCCAGTTGCGCCGCTTCGATCAAGGAAAACGGGTTTGACTGGGTGTTGGAACGGATCTTTGCGGGGCTGCCGCTGGATCGGGAGGCGTTTGTTGCCATGGCCACTGGCGGCTTGCTCATGGAAATTTCGACCCGGCCGCAGCCGCGCGAGAAAAAGCCGGGTTCCGGGGCCTGATTTTTTCGATCATGCCAGTTTCACCAACTGCTTTCCGATGTTCAGGCCCTGCAGCATGCCGATAAAGGCCTCCGGCGCATTAATAATCCCTTCGGCAATGGTTTCGCGGTAAACAAACTGCCCGGACTGAATGAGCCTCTCCAGTTCGGCGCGGGCTTCCGGCCATTTGTCGCGATGGGCGCTGATGACAAACCCTTCCAGCCGTAGCGACTTATCGAAAATCAGATGTGTGTTAACCACGCCATAAGGGTTACCTGCGTTGTTGTATTGCGACAACACGCCGCAGACGGGAATGCGCCCGCCTTTGTTCATGTGCGGCAGCGCCGTATCCAGAATTTCGCCTCCCACATTGTCAAAATACACATCAAAGCCTCCCGGTGCGGCGGTTGCCAGCTGTTCAGAAAGATGGTCCGCCTTATAGTCACAACAGGAATCGAAGCCGAATTCTTCAGTAACCGTCTGGCATTTCTCGGGCCCACCGGCGATGCCTACCACATGGCAGCCCATGGCTTTGGCAATTTGCCCGGCAGCGCTGCCGACCGAGCCAGCGGCAGCGGAAATAAGCACCGTTTCGCCCGGGGCAAGTCCGGCGATGACTTTCAAGCCAAGCCATGCGGTCACGCCCGTTGAGCCGCAGGCCCCCAGATAGGCCGAAAGCGGGATGCCGGCTTTCGGGGCCAGTTTGAAGTCGAGGTTTGCACCATCGGATATGGCGTGCGTCTGCCAGCCCAATCGGCCAACCACATGATCCCCCGGCTGGTATTCCGGATTTTTGCTTTCCACGACTTCCCCCAGGATACGGCCCACCATCAGATCGCCGGGGGACAGGGACGTGCCACTGTACGTCCAGCCGCCACCCATCATCATCCGCATATAGGGATCGAGAGAGAGATAAAGGTTGCGGATCAGAAACTGGTTTTCAGCAATCTCCGGAAGCTCGGTTTCAACGATCCGGAAATCATCGGTTTGGGGCAGTCCGTGGGGTTCACGGTGAAACAGAACCTGGGTATTTTGGGTCATTCGTCTTCCTGTTTATGTGGTCGTTTATTGGCTTCATTTGGGTGATGGTAATCTCAGTGTTGCGGTCTTGTCACGCGAACTCGAGAAAATACAAAGTGCTGAATGCATATTATCAATTTGTCCTGCATCCGATAATGAGGCACACTGCGCTCCGCAGGCGGGAGAGCTTTCGATTTTCCCGCAATCTCAATTCATCACGGATAAAAAGAGGCTATCATGGAGTACAATTGGCTGGGGAAAACCGGCGTTCGGGTATCGCAATTATGCTTTGGCACCATGTCTTTCGGTGGCGATGCTGACGCGGCGGAGTCTGCAAAAATGTATGGGGCCTGTCGCGACAAGGGCATTAACTTTTTCGATTGCGCCAATGGGTACAGCCGGGGCAAGGCGGAACAAATCCTGGGTCAGCTGATGGCCAGCGAGCGCGATGAGCTGATTATCACGTCGAAATGTTTTGTCCCCATGGGTGATGATGTGAATGCACGTGGTGGTAACCGCCGCCACATCGCACAGGCCGTCGAGGCCAGCCTGAAACGTCTGGGGACGGATCGGCTGGATGTGCTGTTCATGCACCGCTGGGATACCCAGACGCCGCTTGAGGAAACCATGCGGGCGCTGGAAAATCTGGTGGCGCAAGGCAAGGTTCTCTATCTGGGCGCCAGCAATTACGCCGCCTGGCAAATTTCGAAAGGGCTTGGCATTGCCGAACGCATGGGCTGGCCTCGGTTCGATGTGATCCAGCCCATGTACAGCATGGTCAAACGCCAGGTCGAGGCGGAAATTCTGCCGCTGGCTGAAGCCGAAAATTTGGGGGTAATTACCTACAGCCCGGTCGGTGGCGGATTGCTCAGCGGTAAATATTCAATGGACAGCCGTCCCGATGGGGGGCGTCTGATGAGCAATAAGGAATATACGGCGCGCTACGGCGAAGACTGGGTCTTCGAGACAGCGGGTAAATTCACAGAACTGGCGAAGGCCAAAGGTGTGCATCCCGTATCGCTGGCTGTGGCCTGGGTTGCGGCCCACCCGGCTGTGACCTGCCCGATCGTTGGTGCTCGAAACCTCGAGCAATTACAGCCGTCATTGGATTCGACCAATATTGATATGACGCCTGAATTGCGCACCGAAATTTCGGCTTTGGGCCGCACCCCACCGCCGGCAACGGACCGCCTCGAAGAGCAGGGGTGATTTCAACCAGCCGGGTTCAGCGGCGGCGGCAGTTCCTTGTACATGTTTTGGGAATGCGCTTCGATGGCGGCAGTGATGGCACTGCGGCAGACATCGGCAAACACGTCGGTTTTTTTCGGGCGCGGCGTTTCCTTTGGAGAAACAAGACTGAGGTAAGCGTCGTCAACGGTATCTGAGAGCGGGCGGCGGACGATCACGTCGCCGCTATAGCTGCGCTGGCTCATAATCGGCAGCATGGCGAAGGAATAACCCAGATTCATGCCGACCATGCTACGGACAAGCTCAAGGGATTTGGCACGGAATCTTACGTCGGGCTGGATGCCGCGCTGGCGGAAGGAATTCTGGTAATATTCCCGAATACCCGGAATATCGAGCATGATGAACGGCGACGTTGAGAGATCTTTCAGGGAAACCGTCTTTCGGCTGGCCAAGGGATGATCCTTGGATATGAGGACATGCGGTTTGACGGGCAGGATTTTTTCCAGTTGCACCGTACTGTCATCAAACATGTCGTAGGTGATGGCGATATCGGCAATGCCTTCCTTGACCGTATTAACCACATCAATCAGCGAGCCCTCGTGCAGGCGGACGCTTAACAACGGGTAGTCTTTTGCAAGCTGGCTGATGACGGAAGGCAGGACGTAGGGTGCGATGACGTGATAGCAGGCAACCTGAATTTCACCAACCAGGTGTTCGCCAAACCCCTGAACCTCGTTGCGAAACGTGCCTGCTTCATCCAGCAACTTTTGCGCCCGGTTGACAAAATTGCGCCCTGTTGGCGTCAGAGACAGTCCTTTTGCCCGGTTGCGGACAAACAGTTTGTAACCAAAGGCCTCTTCCATGCCGCTGATGGCGGCGCTAATTGCTGGCTGTGAAATCCCGATCTCGGCTGAAGCATCGGTAATGCTTCCACACTTGGCGACGGCGATCACATAAGACAAGTGCGCAAGATTAAGATGCATGATCTTCCTCAGAAAAACAAAATTGAATTTAAATTATAATCTATTTCGTCGTATCTGGCTAAACACAAATCCCAAAATGTTCCGGATTAAAAATGCAAAGTTCCGATTGCGGAAACGTCCGCTTTGGCTTTACCCTGAATGTCCGGCGCCTTCTGACCAAGGAAGAAGTAAATGATTGGGCACACGAACAAGGAAACGGTTCTGGTCATTGCCTGCGGCGCTCTGGCCAATGAGATTCTTGCCTTGAAGGAAATCAACGGACTTGCCCATATCACGCTGGACTGCCTGCCAGCCAGCTATCACAACACACCGGACCTAATTCCCGATGTGTTGCGCCGTAAAATTCACGAAAGCCGCGGAAATTATGACAAGGTCTTTGTCGGCTATGGCGATTGTGGCACAGGTGGAATAATCGACAGAATGTTGGAGAAAGAAGGGGTTGAGCGCATTGGCGGGGCCCATTGTTATGCCTTCTTTGCCGGTCTTGATGCGTTTGAAGCGTTGCATGACGAGGAACCCGGGACTTTTTATCTGACCGACTTTCTGGTTCGCCATTTTGATAGCCTGGTCATCAAGGGGATGGGGATTGACCGATACCCGGAGCTTCGAGATATGTATTTCGCCAATTATACGCGGCTGGTCTATCTGGCACAAACCGATGACCCGGAACTGACGGGGCAGGCCGAGCACGCCGCCCAGCAATTGGAGCTTGCATTCGTCCGGCGGTTTACGGGTTATGGCGATTTGGGTATGGCCATGCAGGCGCTCTAGAGACTACGCGGTCTTCGATATTGGAACAACCAGTGTCGGAGGCAGGCTACCAAGCCACGTCATAAATGAGAAACTGCGGAAAGCGAAGGTCCCGTTTGATGGGCATGAACGCATATATGCAAGTTTGAGGATGGAGACCGGCATGGCGAAAAGGATTGATGTTTATTGGCGCGATATTCCGGCGCAGGTGATCATAAAAGCCGGTCGGGTTTCAGCCAAAAGGCAGCTTTCGGATCGTTTTCAGGAAGCCATTGATCGGGCCGCCATGCGTTCGAAGCTGCATGGGACGGATGCCTATCTGGAAGAGTGGCGACGCACTGATCCGGTTGATTGCGGGGATGCTCAGGAGGCGGAAGCCGACAGGGCAGCAGCGGAACTGGAAGCCCGGTTCAGCGACGCGCAGTTGGATGGACTGGTTCGTAACGGAGGTTTTACCGTTGTCTGAAGTATCGGGTGATAACGCCTACGTACCGGCTGGTGTCAATCCGGTGCGCCGCGTTGGAGCCAAATATACGGTGCGCCTGTGGGCCGTGCGCCACGCTAATTTCCTGGAATGGGTTTACGATACCTTTGCCGATATTATGCTGCGCCTGCATTGGCTTTGGAGCGCCATCGGTTACAGCCGGGTCGAACGACCGGTGGTGTTTGTTGAAAAGCGCGTGAAGGGCTTTCTCTTCGATTGCCGCATGTGCGGCCAATGTGTGCTGTCACAAACCGGCATGTCGTGCCCCATGAATTGCCCGAAAACCCTGCGTAACGGGCCTTGTGGCGGGGTCCGGGCCAATGGCAACTGTGAGGTCGAGCCGGATATGCCGTGTGTCTGGGTGCAGGCCTGGGAAGGCAGCCAACGGATGCGGAAGAAAACGGATATCATGGCCGTTCAGGCCCCCGTCGATCAAAGTTTGCAAGGCACCTCGGCTTGGCTCCGGGTGACCGCCCAACACGCTGCGGGTCGTGGGCAAACGGTTGAAGAGAAAAACCAATGAGCACCCAGCCTGAAAGCCCGTTGCCCGGCCATACGTCGCGTGGGCGGCTGGAACAAATCCTGCGCCGGGGTGAGTTTGCCGTCACTGCCGAACTTAATCCGCCGGATTCGTCCGATCCTGAAGAAGTCTATGAGCGGGGCGGAATATTTGACGGCTGGGTCGATGGCATTAACGCCACGGACGGGTCGGGCGCTAATTGCCACATGTCGAGTGTCAGCATTTGTGCGCTGCTGACCCGGGCCGGATATGCGCCAATCATGCAGATCAGTTGCCGCGACCGCAATCGCATCGCCATTCAGGGCGATGTGTTGGGCGCAGCGGCCATGGGCGTGAACAACATTCTCTGCCTGACCGGCGATGGGGTGCAGGCCGGTGACCAGCCGGGCGCCAAGCCGGTTTTTGACCTCGATTGCATGTCGCTGCTCGAAACCATACGGACCATGCGTGATGACGGGCGCTTTCTCTCGGGTCGTAAAATTACCGATCCGCCAAAACTGTTTCTGGGCGCCGCCATCAATCCCTTTGCGCCGCCCCATGAATTTCGCGCCCTGCGGCTGAAGAAGAAAATTGAAGCGGGTGCGCAGTTCGTTCAGAGCCAATACTGCTACGATATCGGCATGCTGAAAGATTACATGAAACCGGTCACAGATATGGGACTGCATGAGAAATGTTTCATTCTTATTGGAGCCGGGCCGCTGGTTTCAGCCCGTTCGGCCAAGTGGATTCGTGCCAACGTCCCCGGCGTTCACATTCCCGATTCTGTGATTGAGCGCCTGGAAGGGGCCCAGGACCAAAAGCAGGAAGGGCGAAAAATCTGCATCGAGATCCTTCAGCAGATTCGTGAAATACCGGGTGTTTCGGGTGCGCACGTCATGGCTTACCGTCAGGAAGAGCTGGTGGCGGATATTGTTCATGAATCCGGCATCCTGTCTGAGCGCAAGCCATGGCGACGGAGTGACGGAACCGTGACGGATTTTCAAGACTGAAGTCATAACGCTATGGGTGGGGCATCAGGTGGGGAAGGTCGCAACTGACTAATTCCACAAACAAGTAACTAGATAGTTCATTCATTTATGGGTATGGTTCACTCCAAAGAACAAGGGAACCATAGGCGAATGAGACAAAAAGTAAAGAAGCGCGACCCGGAAGGGACAAAGAGGTCCATCCTGGAAGCCGCGCGCAAAGAGTTTTCAACCTACGGCTTGGGGGGCGCGCGGGTTGATCGCATTGCCGAATTGTCCGGCGCCAACAAACGCATGCTTTATCATTATTTCGGCAACAAGGATGAGCTGTTTCTGGCTGTGCTGGAAGAAACCTATGCGGACATCCGAACCGCCGAACGCGCCCTCGAACTGGAAACCGTTGACCCGGTCGAATCGATCCGCCGTCTCGTCACCTTTACATGGGATTATTATGAAGAAAATCCCCACTTCCTGTCTTTGCTAAATAGCGAAAATCTGCACAAGGGCGTGCATATCAAACGCTCGCAGAGAATCCTCTCGCTCCATTCACCATTCGTTGAAATGCTAGGCCATATAATAACAAAGGGTCAGCAGGAAGGGGTGTTTCGCTCCGGCGTCGATCCGGTTCAACTGTATATGTCGATTGCCGGTGTCTGTTATTTTTACTTTTCCAACATTTACACATTGAGCGCTATTTTCGAGCGGGACCTTTCGACTGATCAGGCATTGAAAGTCCGCCGGGACCATGCCGTGGATGTCATCCTCGGCTATCTTCGCGCCTAATCATACCGAAAAGAACTGTTTAGTTACTATTCGCTTGACGGCTGTTTCGTTGCGTGTCAAAAATAAGTAACTAAACAGATAATAATAATCTGTTAGTCCGGGAGACATTCATTAACCAGGAGGATTAAATCGTGATCAAAAGAAGTCTTTTTGCTGGCATAGCTGTGGCTGCGCTGGCGTTGAGTGGTGCCGCCCAGGCGGAATGGAAACCAACCAAACCTTTACGTATTATTGTGCCATGGGGCGCTGGGGGATCAACGGATCAACTGGTGCGAACCCTGGCCGGTGATCTGGAAGATGCGCTGGGACAAAAGGTTGTAGTTGTGAACCAGCCAGGTGGTGCCGGTGCTGTGGGCACCAAGGCTGCTCTCGATGCGCCGCATGACGGTTATACCTGGACTGCGGGGGCCGCCAAGGATTTAGGGACATATGGCGTTACCGGTGCCATTGATACCCACCTGAAAGACTGGAACCTGTTTCTGGCGACGGTCAATTATACGGTTTTGTCTGTTAACCCGGATTCCAAATTCCAGTCCGTGGATGCCATCGCCAAGGCCATGAATGACGATTCCGGTTCGGTGACGATTGCAACGGGCGGCATTAACTCCGCTGGTGGCGCGTCGGCTGAAGCGCTTAAGGCGGCTGCCGGTGGCGACTACAAGATGGTGACTTATGATGGTGGCAATCCTGCTGTTATGGCGGCTGTCGCCCATGAAACGGAAGTGACGACCCAGTTGGTTGCCGAGCAGTATGAAATGCTGCGTGCCAAAAAGCTTAAACCATTGGCTGCTTTCACCACGGACGACGTAACTTTGCCGGGGATCGGGACCATTCCGTCCATCGTCAAGTCCTTGCCGAAAGCCAAGGTGGGTGCTGTGAATTTTGGCATTTGGGCGCCTAAAGGCATCCCACAGGAGGTTGTCGATACGATGACCAATGTCTGGAACACCAAAATCAAGTCTTCGGAAAACCTGGCTAAATATGCCGCTTCCAAAGGTCTTGGTGTCAATGTCATGGCGGGTATGGACGCCTATAATCAGGCATTCCCGACTACGCAAATCAATGCGTGGCAAATCCATGACGGCGGAAAGTCGAAAGTCAGCCCCGATACGGTTGGCATTCCGCGCCCATAGGGGGTTTGCGCGTCTATATGTTAAGATGGCGGGCGGGATATCCCGTCCGCCATTCTTCTGTGTGTCCTGTTGTTGAGGAATAATCTTTGTGTCGGATTTATCTTCTGAATTAAAGCCGGAGTCGGTCGTCGACTCGCCTATGGCAAAAGCCGATTTCATCAGCGCCCTGATTTTTTTTGTGCTTGGCATATACATGATTGCCGAAGGATTAAAAATGCCGGGAGCCGGTGGGTTCATTGAAGTTGGTGGCGAGCCGGGAAAAGTTCCGGTTTTGCTGGGTGCGATTATTGCCTTTTTTGCAATTATTCTACTTGTCCGTTCCGTTGTCCGGCGCGGTTACAGAATATGGGATGTGGGTGCCATTGATGCCGAAAGCAAAAACGGTATTTTGCGAATTGCCATCACGGCGGTGGGCTGCAGTTTTTATGCCGTCGGTCTGCTGGGCGCACAAATCGCAGGCTGGGATGTTCTCTATCATCAGGCGACGGGTTTTTTTATTTTCATTTTTGTTGCTGGTTTTGAATGGGAGTTCGCGCCGGACATGGGCGCACAACGCTGGGCATGGCTGACTGCCAGATGGCCGTCACTGGCGCAAAAATTGACAAGGTTCTTCGGTTTCATCCCGGTGGCACATGCGCCTTACGTCTGGATTGTCTTCGTCGCTTTGGCTCAGGCCGTTCTGGTGACCTGGGGCGTGACCTATTTATTTGAACAAGAATTCTATGTGCAATTGCCTTAAGGACGCGCCCCTTCCATGACTGAAACGCTGGTTTCCCTTATTGGCTATTTTGCCAACACTTTTGAACTGATTGGCCTTGCGTCGGCCAAGTTCGCCAATCTTGAAATGGCTCTCTATGTGTGCGGGGGCACCTTGTTGGGCATTTCTATTGGCATGCTGCCCGGCCTGACCGCGACCATGGGCGTTGCTCTTTTGACCACGCTGACCTACCGCATGAATCATGATGATGCCCTGATGATCCTCATCTGTCTTTATGTGGGGGCTATCTATGGGGGCTCGCGCAGCGCCATTCTGTTGAACATTCCCGGCACGCCTGCCAATGCGGCAACCACGATGGATGGCTATCCGCTGGCTCAGGCCGGCAAGGCCGGACCGGCCATGGGGGTCGCGACAACAGGCTCATTTCTGGGAACGGTAATCGGGATGTTTTTTCTGGCCACCATCGCGCCAATTCTGGCCGATTACGCTTTGAAGTTTCAGACCCATGAATATTTCTGGCTGGCGATCTTCGGCATCCTGATTGCGGGTCAACTGACCGCGCTGGAGGATCCGCTTAAAGGCTGGATCGCCGGTTTCCTTGGGTTGTCTGTGGCGATGATCGGTCAGGAAGGTCTCTATATGACTGACCGCTTTACCTTTGGGTATACGGAAATGCAGGGCGGAATCAACCTGATTCCGGCCATGGTCGGGGCATTCGGGTTTTCGGAAGTCATCTCGGTGATGTATGCGCGGCGCGCCGTTGTGGTAAAGGCCAAAACCACTTTACGGGATGTCATTCCCAATCTTGGTGACGTGTTCAAATATCGCCGGACCATTGGTCGTTCCGGTGTTCTCGGCACCTTGATCGGGGTTATTCCGGGGGTGGGTGAGGATATTGGGGCCTGGGTGTCCTATGCAGCGGCCCGGCGTGTTTCGAAAGAAAAAGAGAAATTCGGCAAGGGGTCCATTGAGGGGCTCATGGCAGCCGAGACGGGGAATAGCGCGGCTCCTCCCGGCGCGCTGATCCCCGTCCTTACTTTGGGGATTCCGGGGTCTGCGCCTGCCGCTGTGTTGCTGGCGGCCATGGTCATTCATGGTGTGCGACCCGGCCCCATGATCATGATTGAATCGCCAAGCTTTGTTTACGAAGTCGTTGTGATGATGCTGTTCGCAGCTGTTGCAATCCTGATTCTGGGCATTCTTCTGACGCCCGTATTGCTGAAAATTCTGTCGGTCCGCCGCGAGCGCCTGATGCCGGTGGTATTTGTGCTCTGCGTGATTGGCAGTTATGCCATCCAGCAACGGATGTTTGATGTCTGGGTTATGGTGATTTTTGGCGTGCTTGGTTTTGGCTTGCGACAGATGAAATATCCCATGGCGCCATTGGTTCTCGGTATTGTGCTGGGCGATATTTTCGACAAAAGCTATCGGCGGTCGTCGGTGATTAATGACGGCGATTTTATGTTCTACTTCACCCGACCGATCTGCGTAGTGCTGATGTCCATGTGCCTGTTCACGCTGCTCATGAGCTTCAATCCGACGCGCCGCCTTGTGATTGGTTTCTGGACGTTAATAACTGCGCCGTTTGTTCAGATTGTGCGTCAATTACGGGGGAGGGCCGGACCATGACACAATCAACTTTGCTCGGCGGGATCGGACTCACGCACCTGACGGTATATCAGGAACGACCGGGGCCGGATGGCGTTCATGCGGGATGCGCCCATGTGCATGCTCTGACACCGGAAGCCTATTTCGGGGTTTCCGGGGAAGGGGCCATTGAACTGCATGACCTCGAAAAAGGCTACCGCCGGGTGCCTATTACAAAAGGCACGTTTGTCCAGTTTCCTCCCGGCACTTTGCACCGCTCCGTCAGTACGGATCATCTCGAAGTGCTGGCCGTTATGGGCAATGGCGGGTTGGCCGAGCGGGGCGATGCCCGAATTTATTTTGGCAAGGATGTGGATGATACGCCCGGTGAATATGAGCGGTTGCGGACACTTGTGAAGTCGGGACTGGACGGCGCCATGGCGCGCCGGGATGCCTCGGCCCGTGCTTATGGCGTTCTGATGGATTTGTGGGAGACGGACAAAGCCGCTTACACAGCCGAGCTGGCCCGCTTTATCGATACCCACCGCCTTGCAATTGCCGGGAAAGCACCTGTCTTCAAACAGGCCATATTGGACGGGCCGTTTGCAGCGGGAGAACAAGCGTTGGATCATTTGGCGGCCCTATCCGGTGCAACAGCAAAAAGCGATTTGCTAACAGGCCGGGCGGATATCGCAGAAACAGATGTGATCTTTGGAATGTGTGGAACGCTCCGTCAGATCGGCGAATTAAGCCCGCAATGAGGAACAGCTCGGTTGAGTGGTTTTTTCTTGATGCGGGTATTGAAGATGTGTAAATATAAATAACTAGATAGTTACTTGTATGTTTGATTAAAGGTATATTTGTTTGATGAATCAAGTGTCTGCGCCGCACCTCCAGATCAAAGATGTTCAGCTTTATGAGCGGGACGTAACGTTACGCCTGCCGTTTCGTTTTGGCGTTGTCACTTTGACCGAAGCCCCGCAGGCCTTTGTCCGTTGCCGTATTCAACTGGCTGATGGGCGGGAAGGATGGGGGCAGGCGGCTGAACTTATTGTTCCAAAATGGTTTGATAAGAATCCCGACCTGTCGAACAGCGATAATTTCACCCAATTGCGCACGGCGTTAAGAATTTATCGGGATGCCATTCTGAGCAACGGCAGTCAAACGGCCTTTGGACATTTTGCGTCGCTTTACCGTTCTCACCTGGCCGCTGGTGCGTCAGTTGATCTGAACCCGATTACGGCAGGGTTTGGACCGGCGCTGATTGATCGTGCGGTTATGGATGGCTTGTGCCGAATTGAGGGCCTGTCTTTTGCCCAGGCAATGCAGAAAAATCTGGCAGGTATCCGCCCGGAAGCTCTTCTGCCTGAATTCGTCGGGTTTGATATGACGGGGTTCCTCTCCAGCCTTGCCCCGGCCCCCAGTCTGTATGCCCGCCATACCATTGGCATGGTTGATCCGTTGACCGCTGACGACCAAAAGCCAGAAGAGCGGGTCAATGATGGATTGCCGGAAACGCTGGAGGAGGTCATCAACGCCTATGGGCTCACGCATTTTAAAATCAAGGTGGGTGGGGATCTGGCAGCGGATATGGACCGTCTGAAAAGAATCGCGTCCGTGCTAGATCAAAGCCCCGCCGCCTATCACGCGACACTGGACGGCAATGAACAGTATGACGACGTGGATGGAGTGATCGAATTGTTGGGTGCCATTGGTCAGGAGCCCACTCTTCAGCGTCTTGCCAGCTCCATTTTATTGGTTGAACAGCCCATACAGCGAAGCAAGGCACTGGAGCGCGATGTTGCAGCGCTGGCTGAAAAATTCCCGGTGATCATTGATGAATCCGATGCCGATCTGTCGGCCTTTGCTGTCGCTCGCGAAAAATCGTATGCGGGCGTTTCTTCAAAAGACTGCAAGGGTTTTTACAAATCCCTGATCAATCTGGCGCGCTGCAAAATATGGTCAGAGCAGGACCGTAAACCCTACTTCATGAGCGCGGAGGACCTGACCTGTCAGGCCGGTCTGGCCGTTCAGCAGGATTTGACGCTTGTTGCCTTGCTGGGCGTCGGTCATGTGGAACGCAATGGGCATCATTATGTGAATGGTATGGCGGGTGCCAGCGAGGGCGAGCAGGCCCGTTTCATACAGGCGCACCCTGATCTCTACCGCCGCAAGAATGGCCGGGTCTGTACCCATATCGAAAATGGCAAACTGAATATTGGTTCTTTGCAATGTGCCGGATTTGGCTGCGCTGCAGAGCCGGATTGGGAGGCCATGTCCGTCATGGCCGGTACGAATAGAATAATGAAATAAAGAAGGGAAATAAATATGGCTGAACATCGACTTGGGATCATTATGCATGGCGTCACTGGACGCATGGGCATGAACCAGCATTTAATTCGATCGATCCTGGCGATCCGTGAACAGGGCGGCGTGGTCCTGTCGAATGAAGACCGGGTCATCGTCGACCCAATCCTGGTCGGGCGCAATGCCGACAAACTGGAACGCTTGGCGAAAAAGCACAATGTCGAGCGCTGGACCACGGATGTGGATGCGGCGCTGGCTAATAAGGACGATCGTCTGTTCTTCGATGCAGCCTCAACCCAGCTGCGCGCTGACCTGCTCAAAAAAGCCATTGATGCCGGTAAGGACATCTACTGCGAAAAGCCGATTGCTGAGACTCTTGATGTGGCCATGGATCTGGCGCGTTATGCGAAGGACAAAGGCGCCAAGAACGGCGTTGTTCATGACAAGCTGTCGTTGCCCGGATTGATGAAATTGAAAGCTCTGCGCGACAGTGGATTTTTTGGCGAGATTCTCTCTGTGCGCGGCGAGTTCGGTTACTGGGTGTTTGAAGGCGACTGGCAGGAAGCCCAGCGCCCGAGCTGGAACTACCGTAAAGCCGATGGCGGCGGCATCATTCTCGACATGCTGTGTCACTGGCGCTACGTCATCGACAACACCTTTGCACCGGTCAAGGCCGTGAGCTGCATGGGCGCCACCCATATCCCGAAACGCGTTGACGAGAACGGCAACGCTTATGTGGCCGACAGCGACGATGCCGCCTATTCGACCTTCGAACTGGAAGGCGGCGCCATTGTTCAGATGAACAGCTCCTGGTGTACGCGCGTCAACCGCGACGACCTGCTGACCCTGCATGTGGACGGCACTCTGGGTTCAGCCGTTGCCGGACTGCATTCATGCAAGACCCAAGCGCGGGTCAATACGCCGAAACCGGTCTGGAACCCGGACGTGCCGCAAACCATGAACTTCTATGACGATTGGGCCGAAGTGCCAAATAACAAAATCTATGACAACGGCTTCAAAGTGCAATGGGAAGACTTCATTCGCCACCTCTATGAAGACACGCCCTGGTCCTACGATTTGCTTTCAGGCGCCAAGGGTGTGCAACTGGCACAGCTGGGCCTGCAAAGTTGGGCGGAGCGCCGCTGGATGGACGTACCCGAACTGGTCCTTTGATGGCAATTCAGGTAAGACGCAGACAACCACAGAAAAATGACGGAATAGACGCATGGCACAATTAAATCTCCCGACACCCAACGGCGCACTTGAAACCTACATCACTTCGGAGCCCCGCAATTTTGCGGACAGTATCTCCGGCGGCTTGCCGCGTATTGCGTTTTCGGCGGCGCATGTGGTTAATGACCCGCTGGCCGATAACGACCCGTGGCTTGATACCGCCATTGACTGGGATGCGACCATCGATTATCGCCGTCATATCTGGAAACTGGGGCTGGGCGTCGCCGAGGCCATGGATACGGCACAGCGTGGCATGGGCCTGGACTGGCCGACATCGCTGGAACTGATCAAGCGCTCGGTCGCTGCGTCAAAAGACTTTGATGGTGATGCCTTGGTTGCCTGCGGGGTGGGGACCGATCACATCACGCCCGATCCGTCGCTCAGCATCGACGACATCATCCGCGCCTATGAAGAGCAGATGGAGGCCGTCGAGGCGGCGGGTGGCCGGATCATCATGATGGCCAGCCGGGCCCTGGCGGTGACGGCGAAATCGCCGGATGATTACATCAAGGTCTATTCGCGCATTCTGAGTCAGGTCAAACAACCGGCCATCCTGCACTGGCTGGGTGAGATGTTTGATCCGGCCCTTGAAGGGTATTGGGGCAATAGGGATCACATGGTCGCCATGGAGACCTGTCTGGAAGTTCTGCGCGCCAACGCGGCGAAAATTGACGGTATTAAAATCTCGCTGCTTGATGATGAAAAAGAAATCAACATGCGCCGCCGCCTGCCCGAAGGCGTGATCATGTATACGGGAGATGATTTCAATTATCCGGATCTGATTGCCGGTGATGAAGAGGGCTATTCGCATGCGCTGCTCGGTATTTTTGACGCCATCGCACCGGCCGCCAGCGCCGCCCTGCAAGCCATGGCCCGTCAGGATATGGACACTTATCACGACATTATGGCGCCAACGGTTCCCCTGTCGCGCCACATGTTCAAGGCGCCAACGCGGTTCTACAAAACCGGCGTTGTCTTCATGGCCTATCTGAATGGTCATCAGAAACATTTCACCATGGTTGGCGGGCAGGAAAGTGCCCGCTCCCTGCAGCATTTGGCGGAACTGTTCCGCCTGGCCGATAAGGCAGGCCTCGTGCAGGATGCGGACCTGGCGGCGGCGCGCATGAAGGCGCTGCTGGCCGTGCACGGGATTGACGGCTGAGCCATGCGGGATTTTTCAGCCGACACCAAGCTCCTATCGCTGAACGCAGCGACCGTTCGCCAGCGCTGGAACCTGAGTGAGATCATTGAGGGCTGCGCCCGTCATGGCATTGGCGGCATTGCTCCCTGGCGCGACCAGATCGCCGAATGCGGTCTCGATAAGGCGGCCAGACAAACCAGGGATGCCGGGCTTCGGGTATCCGGCGTTTGCCGGGGCGGTATGTTCCCGGCAAGCACGGCGGAAAAACGCCGGGCCAATATCGAAGACAACCTGCGCGCCGTTGACGAGGCGGTGGCGCTGGATGCGGAATGTCTGGTGCTGGTGGTTGGCGGGTTGCCGGAAGGCTCGAAAGATCTGGCTGATGCTCACGCTCAGGTCGAGGACGGCATTTCCCAGGTTATGGAATACGCCCGGGCGAACGACATGCCTCTGGCCATCGAGCCACTGCATCCCATGTATGCCGCCGACCGGGCCTGTGTGAACACCCTCAGGCATGCCCTCGATATGTGTGAGCGCATTGGTGACGGTATTGGCGTCGCCATTGATGTTTATCATGTCTGGTGGGACCCGGAGCTGGAAGCACAGATCATTCGCGCCGGGCAGGGCGGGCGTATCCTTGCTTTCCACGTTTGCGACTGGCTGGTCCCGACCACGGATTTTCTGCTTGATCGTGGCATGATGGGCGACGGCGTCATCGACATTCCGAAAATCCGGGGCTGGGTTGAGACGGCAGGCTTCAAGGGGCAGTGCGAGGTTGAAATCTTCTCCGCCGAAAACTGGTGGAAGCGCGACCCGGATGAGGTGCTGAAAGTCTGCATCGAACGACACCAGTCTGTGGTTTAAGGCGTTGAGGGCCGATCTTTGGCCTTAAACAGCATGCTGTTCCTGGAATAGGCATTTCAACGCAGCTCAAAACCCTATAATTTTGAAGTTGTTATTACGAACTTCAAAAGCATTGGGGATACCTGTGTCTCTTCCACACATACGCATGGAAAAAATGGCTGTTTTGGCTCTTTTGCATATGTCTGGTTCTGATGTGCGGACTGACGTTTACTTGGCGCATCCATACATTTAAGTCCCTTGAGCCCTTTACCGACCAGATATTTTTTATACAGTGGATCAAGAGATTACATCTGGCAGATCATATATTCCCGCTGAACCCTTCTGGTGATAGCTGGCTTCGGGCCCTCATGCATGATGAACAAAGTGTCCTGAATATTTATCTCCGGCAGGTCTACGCAACCCATGCGCATGTTTTCACGGTTTTTAGCGTAGCGTGGTTTTATTTATGGTCATTTGTTGTCGGCACTGATGTTGATAGTCAGGTCGCCCTCAGCATTGCAACAAATGCTCTTTCACTCTTCGTTCTGGCTCTCATGCCGTTTTATGTTTTTGCAGATAAAGGGCCTAATCGAGTTCAAACAAGACTTTACGGGATCAGTCTTCTGATCCTTTTACTCAGCATCTTGAATCCTTTTATGACTTACTTTTCAGCCATAGGGCCCCATAATTTTGGTGTCTTAAGTTTACTGGTTGCGACAGTTTTTAATGCGCGATGGCTTGCCTCTGGAGGTTTTGAGTCAAATAGACGCGGATCGTTATGTATGGCTGTGGTGCAGACCATAGCTCTTTATTCATATTATACGAATGTGTTTCTGCTTCCTGTCGGGACCTTCCTGGCCATTGCCTTTGCTCAAAACCGGGGCTGGAACTGGAAGAAGCGAAATTGCCTGCTTTATGCGGCATTAATTATTTTGACCATGCTGCCTGCATTGTTTCTCATGTCTATCGAAGTCTTGAATGTTGTAGGTATACAGAATTCGGAAACCCTGATCTCTACCGGCGGAGCGGTTTTTTATTCTCTTGAAAGAACGCTAAGTGAATTCGATGATCGCTTCATACGCTGGTTTTCTTTTCATCAAAGTGCACTTCCAGCCGGTGGGTTGTTTATTGCGATTGCCGGACTTGCTGCTATTTGGAAGTTTGAAAAACTTCCACTTTTTGCCCTGCTGATCTTCGCTCATTTGGGGGCAGCCAGCATTCTAAACGGATTTGGTTATTATCAAAAAACAAGCGGGTATGTGGTGCCTTTTTTGATCCTAGGATATTCCTGGCTCGTGGTCAGGGCTTTTGTAACCCTAAGCCAATGCCGGTTTAGCCTGCACTTTGCGACGGTGCAAAAGCTTGTGTGGGCAATTCCGGTTGTTCTGATCTTTCTGGCTGCAACAGTTGGTATGATTCCAGATCTCCGCAATCACCCCAATTTTCCGGCGATGTCTTCATTTGTTGTTCAAGGCCATGATAAACGAACCGTCTATCAGGAAATAGATTCGACACTTTCCCCAGGAGACACATTGGTTCCGCCTGTCGACACGATTGCCCAGGAATACTGGAGCTATAGCCATCGTGCCGGAAAAGATATTTATGTTTTTCGTCCCTTTGGGACATTGGTGGACAAGCTGCATGCGGGCAATTTGACATCTTATTTAACGGCCCGAAATTTGTCACCAAAGGGAAAAGGAAATTTTGTATTTCTCGTGGTGACAAATCAGTTCAATTCAAAACTGGTCGAAGATCTGAACGCTGTATATGGGGAAAATGGTTTTAATATTTCCAGGCAATTATCATTTGAGCACTTAAAGACCTGGGAGACATCGCAATATCCGTCCATGCTGACATCCCTCAGCCTATACCGAGCCAATGCGTCCGATGACGCACATCACAATCCGTAGCGCACCTTTTCATAGATGAGTTTTATAATTTAGGTAAGCGGGCTGGCTGGGAGCGGCGCATATCCAAGGATCATGTCTGCCGCTTTTTCGCCGATCATCAGGGCTCCGGCGTTCAGGTTGGCTGAAGGCATCATCGGCATGATTGAGGCATCGGCAACCCGCAAGCCGTCAATGCCATGCACACGCAGTTGGTCATCGACAACAGTATTGGTCTGGTCGGCGGGGCCCATGCGGCAACTGCCCATGGGGTGGTAGGCGGTGTTGCCGGTCTGGCGGGCATGGTCGAGAAGTTCCTCGTCACTTTGCTTATCGGCACCCGGCCAGTGCTCTTTTTCCATATAAGGCCGGAACGGATCGCTTTGCAGGATTTGGCGGCTCAGGCGTATGGCGGTCAGCAGCACACGACGGTCTTCCTCTTCTGCCAGATAATTGGCCTGAATGTCAGGATAATCAAACGGGTTGGCGGACCGGGCCCGCACATGGCCGGCGCTTTCTGGCCGTTGCTGCCAGCAAGCGACAGTGGCACCGGGGAACGGGTCGAGGCCCGACTGCACGCCACCGGGATAGCTGGCGGGCGTGAAGGTCAACTGGATATCGCCATGCTCGAGGGCTTCATTGGATTTCCAGAAGCAATAGACGAGGGTGGGCGTCAGGGTCAGCGCGCCCTTGCGGAACAGGGCGTAGCGGGCAACCTCTTTGACCAGATTCAGGCCGCGGGTCCGCTCGTTGATGGTCTGCATATTCTGGATACGGGCGACGGTGCGCACGGCGTAATGATCGCGGAAATTCTCGCCGACGCCGGGCAGATCATGAACAACTGGCACGCCGATCTCTTTCAGATGCGCAGCAGCGCCGATCCCTGACAATTGAAGGAGTTGCGGCGAGGCGATGGCTCCGGCACAAAGGATGACTTCCCGGTTGGCTGTAATTGTCTGGTCCGACGCACTGGCCCCGCCGACTTTCAGGCGTACACCGATGGCGCGTTTGTTCTTGATCAAAACCTGCTGCACATGGGCGTTGGTGATCACCTCGACGTTCCCGCGTTTCATGGCGGGGTAGAGGAAGCTGCGGGCAGGGCTGACGCGCCGTCCCTTGTGGACGCTACGCTGGGCGTAGGCTATACCTTCCTGAACCCGGCCATTGTAGTCCTTGTTGCGCGGGATGCCGAGCGATTCTGCCCCATCAATAAAGGCGTCACAGAGCGGGTGCGTCTCATCAATATCGGTGACCGTGAACGGTCCGCCCTTTCCGTGGAAACCTTCGTCGCCGGAACCCAGCATGTTTTCACTGCGCATGAAGTATGGCAGCACATCTGCATAACCCCAGCCCTGATTGCCCTTTTGCGCCCAGCTATCGAAGTCCATTCGCTGGCCGCGGTTATAGATATGACCGTTGATGGAACCTGATCCACCGAGCGTCTTGCCACGCGCCTGATTAATTTCCCGACCGGCAGTGCCGGCGCTGGGGCTTCCCTTATACATCCAGTTGATCGCCGGGTTTCTGAGCGTATAGAGAACGCCCGCCGGAATGTGTATGAACGGGTTTCGGTCCATCGGGCCGGCTTCCAGAACACAAACGCTGAACTTGCCGTTCTCCGAAAGTCGACCGGCAACAACGGAGCCAGAGGAGCCAGCGCCAATAATAATATAATCAAACTGTTTAGCAGGCATGGATGGTTCTTTGTCTTTCAATAAATTATGACGGTGGGATTGGTGACGGCTTTAGGATATGACTGAATATGTGAAAATATGAACGTCTGTCTGGAACCGACAACTGTGAGGGAGTGAGGATGTGAACCCGTTATTTGATCAGGCTGGCCGCCTTGGTGCGCTGTTGAAAGCGCGCGGCGAGACCATTGCCGTTGCTGAATCATCATCCGGTGGGCTGGTGTCGGCCGCTTTGTTGAGCGTAGCCGGGGCGTCGTCTTATTTTCTGGGCGGTGGTGTGATATACACCCGCGATGCGCGGCGCGAGCTGCTTGGGTTGCCGGAAGAACTTGTGACCATGCCGGGCGCCAATGAAGACTATGCCCGGATAGCGGCGCGCGCCATGCGCGACAAGTTCGGCTGCACCTGGGGGCTTTGCGAAACGGGCGCAACCGGACCCAGTGGTAACCGCTATGGAAACCCGCCGGGTCATGTGGCCATTGCTGTGGTTGGGCCTTTGGAGCGGGCAATGATCCTGCAAACAGGAGATGCGGACCGCCAAGCCAATATGTGGGCGTTCGCTGCGGCGGCCTTGTCGTTTCTTGAGGAAACACTTAACGAACCACCCGCTTGATCGGTTTCAATCGCTTTAACTGCCTGTGTAGATAAAGATAGCTTGCCGGCGCGAATCGATAGGTGGTTTCCTTGATTAGCCCAGCGATGCCCGTCGAAAAATAATTGGGATGAAACTCTGGCGCGGTTCGGTAGGAACCGAGGGAATGGGCCAATCCTGCGTGCGCGGCAAAAAGGTCGCGGTCTGTCGGGTCAAGGAGAAAGCGTTTCTCGGTGTGTTCGGTCTGAGAGACGGACTCATGCCAGGCGGCAAGCATATGACGCGGCTTGCCGGAAAGGTTCGCGCGGCCCCGATGCCAGACATGCGGGTAGCGCATCAAAACGCTGCCCTTTTGCGTATTGATGCGAACAGGCTTGGCAGCCATTTGCATATCTCTGGGTTCCGGAAAATGAATGTCGGCTTTATGGGATCGGGGGACGAGTTCAATACTGCCGTTCTGCTCGTTGGCATCACCCAGAGGGATGTTGACGAGCAGTTTATCAAAATCCTTATCGTCGACATCGCTGTGAAAATACTGATCGACGCTGCCGGGCGCATTGGTATTGCCGCCAATGCCGGTAATGCGCAGACCGGGTCCGAGGACAGCGGACGACAGGGCGCATATGATTTTGTTGGCGAGAACCGATGAATTGGCAAGATGCTCTGAAACGGGTGGAGCGACGTTGAGATGCCCGATGATCCGGCCACCGGCAAGCCAGGTCGGTTTGGCCGACTTGAAACGCAGCCAGGCTGCATCGAAGTCGTCTTTCAGGGCGTCGAGATGTGATGTTGCGATGACGTTGTGCAGCACCAGATAACCCTCGGTTTCCAGATAGCCGAGGGCTTTGGAAAAAGAGGACGGACTCAGGTTTTGTGACTCAAATTCCGATGACGAGAGGGTGATTTCGGCGATCATGGAAGGTCTTAAACCCCGACCTCGCGTCTGAGATAGCTGGTGGCGTTGAATTGCTGGGGGTCGTAGGCCTGGGAAAACATCGGGCTTCGGATGATGAAATCGGCAGACGTGCGGTTGCAGGCCATGATTATATTATACAGGGTGGAAAGGCGAATGAGTGCCTTCACATCCACATCGTGGGGCATGGCAGCCAGCGGGTCGCTGAAGAAGATCAGCGCGTCCAGTTCGCCTTCGGCAATCATCGCACCCAACTGGGCGTCGCCGCCCAAAGGGCCGCTTTTTAGGGCCGTGACGTCAAGACCGGTTTTTTCCAGAATGGTCCGGCCCGTGGTGCCTGTCGCCCACAACTGATGCGGCTGTAAAAGGGCCTTGTTGTCGTTCAGCCAGTCGACCATGTCTTTTTTACGGGCATCATGAGCCACCAGACCGATGCGTTTATTTGGCTTCATATTCCAGTTCCCATGCTTTCACAGCTTTCGATTCAACCCAGCCCGCAACCATAGCATCAAACGTCTTGAAGTGTTCAGATTCCAGATGCAGGCCAAAAGCCGCCCGATCCGTATAAAGTTCATAGAGGAAGATGGAATTGGGGTCGTCCGGGTCCTTGCAGACATCAAAGCGATAGCAACCCTCTTCTTTGTCTTTTGAAAACTGTGCATTTGCCTGCATGGCTTCGGCGAATTCGTGAATATGGTCTGGCTTGATCTGGAACATGACGGTGACAACAAACATGGGAGGTCCTTTTGGTTATATGTAGATGAAACGACAATATGAAATGGTTCCAATTGAAAGCCGTGGGGTAAGTTGAAATTAAATAGATTAAGGTTTGAAACCTAATTTTTCAGCAATCTAAATAGTTTTTCTGTATGCATTCATTCGCGCGCTTTTGGGCCATTTCAATATTGGCTGGTGATAGTTGTTCTTCAAGTTTTGGTAGAGTCGTTTTTGCATTCTCGAACCCATGAATAGACGCAATGTGTAACCACATATACCCTAGAATGGTGTCTTTTTGTGTCCCTTTTCCTAATGTGTACATTGCCCCCAAACTTGCCTGAGCATTCACAAACCCCTGTCTAGCTGCGCGGTTAAATAACAATAAGGCAATTTCTTCGTCTTTCGGTAACCCTTCGCCGTTGACGAACATTGTTCCAATAAAGAACTGGGCAGGCGCAAATTTTTGCTCGACCAGGGGAGAAAATTCTTTAAGTGCAGTCATGTAGTCCTTCGATGTGTATGCTTCTACTCCCTTTTGAAAGTCATTTGCATATGCCGCATTCCCAATACTGAAGGCGAAGATAAAACTGAAAAAAGACAGAGTGCAGAGCGTTTTCTTCATTTTAAGTAGCCTCCTGTTTGTTGATTGGCAGATGTTTGGCTAATTAGGAAAACGAGCCTTCAGATCAGCGATCTGGACATCGGTTAGATATCGGGTTTTCATATCCTTGAGCATGAGAAATAGTTTCGCCGTCTCTTCCAGTTCTTCTGTGGCATAAACGGCATCTTCCAGCGATTTACCGGCGACCACGGGGCCATGGTTGGCAAGCAGGACGGCATGGTGATCGGACGCCATTTCGCGCACGGCCTTCGCCAGATCCAGATCGCCCGGCGGAAAATAGGGAACCAGCGGTAAGGTGCCAATCTTCATGACATAGTAGGCGGTGATTGGTGGCAGCACATTCTTCGGGTCCACATCGGCAAGACAACTGACGGCAACGGAATGAGTCGAATGCAGATGCACGACGGCGCCGGTTGCCGGGCGCTGTTCATACATGACCCGGTGCAGGAAGCTCTCCTTGGTTGGTTTATCGCCGGAAATGTGGTCGCCATTATCGTCGAGCTTTGATATGCGTTCGGGATCAAGCGTGCCCATGGTCGAGCCTGTGGGCGTCATTAGCCAGCCATCCTCCAGCCTGACGCTGATATTGCCGGAACTGCCGAAGGTCAGTCCCCGCTCGTACATGGATTTGGCAAGGCGCACGATGTTATCGCGTTGTGTTGTCTCGCTCATGGCAGCATCGTGAACGATTTGAGAAAGAAATCTTCCGTGCCGAAATTGCCGGATTTAAGGGCCAGCGCCAATTTTGTCTCGCCCAGCGTTTCCGTCCATGGCACGCCGGGGTCTATCTCCGGGCCTATCCTGAGCGCCGGGATGGCAAGGGCGTTAACGACGGCACCAGAGGTTTCTCCGCCCGCCACGACCAGCCGCCGCACACCTTGCGCGACGAGGCCTTTTGCGACCTTTCCCAGGGCCTCTTCAACCATCGCCCCGGCTTTCTCACGACCCAGTTTGTCCTGCACCTGTTTGACCACTTGCGGGTCGGCAGAGGAATAAATCAGGATCGGCTTGTCAGCGCTTTGCGCTTCGGCCCAGGCAAGGGCTTCACTGGCCATGTCCTTGCCTGCCGCCAAATCCATAGGATCAATGAGAAAGCTCTTGATGTGCTTTTGTGCATAGGCGATTTGTCCGCGCGTTGCTTGTGAACAACTTCCGGCAATAATCGCCATGCGACCGGATGGCGCATCGATGCCGATCTCCGCCGCTGTTTCCAAAAGCCCCTGTTTACGGAAGTTTTCGGGCAGGCCCAGAGCAACGCCGGAGCCGCCAGTAATCAGCTTTAGGTCTTTCGACGCTTCACCGATAAACCGCAGGTGTTCGTCCGAAATGGCATCGACAATAGCGTGGGAAAAACCGTTCGATCGAAGGTTTTGATAGGCGGTTTTGATAGCACCGGCGCCTTTTTGCACGTCGGCAAATTTGACCAGACCGACCTGTTTATCCGTTTGTTTGGCAAGAACATTGACCAGATTGGAATCCGTCATCGGCGTTAACGGGTGGTCTTTCATACCGGAATCGGAAAGCAGAATATCGCCAACAAACAGATGGCCGTTGAAAATGGTGCGGCCATTTACCGGAAATGCCGGGCAAGCGATGGTGAAGTCCGTATCCAGCGCTGCCATAAGGGCATCGGCGACGGGGCCGATATTACCCTTGTCCGTCGAATCGAAGGTCGAACAATATTTAAAAAAGAACTGCCGTGCTCCTCGCGCCTGCAACCATTCCAGCGCGGCGAGGGATTCGCTTACCGCCTGTTCGGCGGGCTCGGTGCGGGATTTGAGGGCGACAATCACCGCTTCCGCATCTCCCAGATCAATCTCCGTTTGCGGTACGCCGATCACCTGAACGGCCCGCATACCTTCCTTGACCAGCGTACTGGCGAGATCCGTAGCACCGGTAAAATCGTCGGCGATTACCCCAAGCAGAATAGACACATTGATACTCCTAAATAATGTATACGTTATTCTTTTAACGACTTGCAGGCGGGTAAGCAATTCATCCGAACAGGAAAGTGCAATAAGATATTATTTCATTATATCGCTTGCACTTATGCAAGAGTGATCCAACTTTGTTGAACATGGATACAGCAGCAAGGAATTAGGCAATATGGGGCGTCCAGAGCGTGTGATTGATATGGCACCCGGGTTTTCTGCCCGGCCCGACTATCAGGTCAGGATTGAGCCGGCGAAAGGCAATGTTATTGGAATTTTTGGCGGTGAGACAATCGTCGACAGTCGCAATGCACTGATCCTTCACGAAACCCGCCATGCACCAACCTATTATTTTCCGAAATCCGATGTCCGGATGGATTTGCTGGTCCCGTCGGATCACCATACGCATTGCCCTTTCAAGGGAAATGCCTCCTATTGGTCATTAGAGCTCGGTGACAAAACATTGGAGAATGTGGTCTGGAGCTATGAGCAGCCTTATGGTGAAGCGGCTGACATCGCCGGTTATGTTGCCTTCTATTGGGACAAAATGGAGGCCTGGTTTGAAGATGGTAAGCAGGTCTTTACGCAAGCAGATCAAGGCCGTGGCAAGACCGCCAATCCGCTTGTTGACTGGCTTTTATCCGAAGCCTGGGATGCGACCACTTCACGAGAGCTAACACATCGCTTCATCAAGCAATTGAAAGTGCAGGGCATGCGTATTGTGCACATTAATGTTGCCATTCGGACCCTGCATCCTCTTTTGGCAGCCATATCCTACCGATGGGCAAAGGGGGAAACGGAGATTACCCGTTTCGAGGCATCGCATGACCTGATGGGTAGTGACCAGTTTTTGAACAGCCCTTTAAAACCTGTTTTCCAGGGGGTGGGCGGGGTGCGTCGCCGGATTGATGCCGCCAGCGTTGCTGAATACGCGTTTCTTGGTGAATTGGAGGCGCTGGGTGCAACGGATTATGTGGCCATGCCCATGCGGTTTTCAGATGGACAGATAAACGCCGTAACGCTGGCGACGGACGCCCCCGACGGGTTTTCAGTCGAAAACCTTGGTTATATTCATGAAATTCTGCCGATGCTCAGCCGTCTCTATGAAGTTCATGCCAAGGAACGCTCGGCGGCAACATTGATGCGGACCTTTATGGGGGCGCATACGGGTGAGCGGGTTCTGAACGGGAAAATCAAGCGGGGCGACGGCGAGGATATTCATGCCGTAATCTGGTTTTCGGATTTGCGCAATTCAACGCCCCTGGCAGAAAGCATGTCCCGCGCCGATTTTCTGGACTATCTGAACAAGTTTTTTGACGGTATGGCCGGTGCCGTTGTCGATAACGATGGTGAAATTCTGCGCTTTATTGGCGATGCCGTTTTGGCGATTTTCCCTATCGAGAACAGCGATATGACCAGTTGGGGAGCCTGCCAGAGGGTTGAAATGGCCTGTGAACGTGCGGTGAGTGCGGCCAAGAGTGCCATTGCGGCCATTGCCGAAACCAATCTTGCGCAACAGGCGGCGGGCGCGCCTGAGGTGAAATTCGGGATTGGGATTCACATTGGCGACCTGACCTATGGCAATATTGGCATTCCCGAACGCCTTGAGTTTACCGTTGTTGGCGCTGCGGCAAACGAGGCGGCGCGGATCGAGGCGATGACCAAGGAACTGAACGTCCCTGTCCTGATTTCAAGCGCTTTCGCCAATTCCTATAAGGGAGACCTGGTCTCTGTCGGGCGGCATCATTTGCGTGGTGTCGAACACGAACGCGAGCTTTTTACAATCGCTGACGCATAGCGGAAATAGGGCCATATCGCAGGTTTCGAAGCAATAATTCAGGCGTTATTGACGACCTGTTCACTGGTGCTTGCAATTTTTTCGCTGAGCGCCGTCATCACACCCAGCGCGGCATCGGGGTTTTGCGTGACCATTTTCAGAAACATGTCGCCATCCAGACGCATGACTTTCAATGGGCCTTTGGCAATCACCGTTGCCGACCGCCCGGAGCTCAAAAACAGTGCCATTTCGCCAAAGATATCAAAGGCATGGAGATGATTGACTTTGACGTGTTTGTCGTTCCTGTCGATAAAAACCTCGGCTTCTCCTGATTCTATGAAATAGGCGGAATCCGCTGCATCGCTGATGCTAAAGACCACTTCTCCATCGTCATAAACGAATTGGTCGCTGGCGAAAGCAAGGAGCTTCAGTTTTGAAGGTTCCAGTTTTGAAAACAACGGAATGCTTTTGAGAACGCGGGCTGTTTCATCCAGATCCATTATACACTTTCCTTACTTTTCTCGGATTCAGGCCGAAAGCAGTTCATGGAACCGACTTCCCGATTTGGCGAGTTTTTCAGTCTCGCCTTGCTCGGTGACCCGTCCTTCTTCGATAATAACGATACGATCAAACCGGGTCGCCAAGTCTGCCCGGTTCAGCACCCAGATCAATCCGCGCTCTTTAAAGCGGTCGAGTACGTTTGACATGAGCGCTTCCTGGGCTTTCGGCTCCAACGCACTGAGCGGATCATTTAAGATTAGCAAATCAGGGGCTTTCATCATAGCCCGGGCAAGGCATATTTTTTGACGCTGGGCTGCGGACAGGCGGCTGCCCGCAATGCCCACGGGCATCTCCATCCCCAGTTCGATCAGGGCCTGATCGAGCTGCAGTTTTTTGAGCACTTCATCGATAATCTGCCCGACTTCCTTGCGGGCCTGGGCGCGCCCGTGGGCAATTTTGCCGAACAGTATGTTGTCCTGAACCGTTGCCGCAGCATTGTAGGCGTTGATGTCGAAAAATTCGATGGAATCCTGGAGGTCGTCCGGCAGCTCGGCTGCGAAAATATGGCGCGCCTTGATCAGCTTTTCACGGATTTCGTCATCGGCCAACCCCAGTCTGTGGCGGTCCGGTATGAGCATAAACGGCAGGCTGAGCAGGCGCGTTTTATCGTCTTCACTAAGCGCTTCCAGGCCGTTGGTTTCCTTGCGCCTCAGAATTGTCTGAAAATCCGAAAGCTCATCGGACTGGATAAAGGAATACTGTTCGAAAAAGGCATGCCCCGGCGGCAAATCCTGGAACAGTTCAATCATCATTTCGGCAACTTTAACGCCGGTTTCCAGAAACTGCTGATACAGATCAGCTTTATGCAAAATGGAAAGCATGTAGGGGTTGGTCCCGAGGTTGCCGGGATCAAACACATCGCCGACGGGGGTGCCCATCAGGATGTTTTCGCCAATGGTCATGTTGGAATTGAATTTCTCACGGTCAAAGGGCTCAATCAAACGGGCCACCTTGGGATCGTCGAGGCGGCGTAGCAACTCCTGGCGTGCCGTCAGGATGGCATCTGCGATTCCTGGATGCTCTGCAACACGGACACTCGATTGCAACCCGAACTCACGCAAGTCCTTACGCAGATTGCAGGCGACAAGAATGTCGTCGACGTAAGATTTTATCTGCTCGGGTTCTGTCAGGCCAAGGCTTTTGAAGTCGAGCCAATCGGCATCTGGATCATCTGTCGTGTTCCCGGCCAATTGCGCCTCTTTTATGGCTGTGGCGCGATGGAGACGTTGCTCTTCGTCATGCTCACGATCGGCTATGGGTTTGTGCTGGAGGCTGTAAAAAAGGTTGTCGCGGATTGTACCATTAAAGACATAAGCACTTTGATCCACATAGGCTGTCCGCCGTCCAATGACCGCTTCGTGCAGTTGGGTGATATCAATACCACCCAAACGTGCGGTGCCTTTGCCTGGCAGGGCGAGGCGAGCCATCAAGCGGGTCAGGTCATCACGCCCCGACTCACTGGACCCCAGAATGGCAGTGGTTCCGCGTAGGGGTATAATGGCATTTGCGCTGTCGAGGGATTTGAAGCCACTGTCATCTTCGACAACAACGTTTGAGAGTTCGAAATCACCCGAGATTTCCGGGATGGTTTCCGGCGCGTTGGTCTGTAGTTCTTCCGCCAGCATGCCCGCAGGCTGGAACTGCTCGATCAGTTGATCGTATTTAATCCGCGCATCGGCCAGAGACTGGTAGTAGGTCAGCAGCTCTTTCCAGGGTGCTGAAAGGTCTTTGTAGGCGGCGAGAACCGCAACCAACGCACCAAAGCTTAAATGCCCCTTGATGACCAGAACGCCGCCAATCGAGTAAAACATGAACGGCGTCACCTGAGCGATGAAATTGTTGAGAAATTTTATGAAGAACTTGCGCTGGAAGATTTCATATCGAATATCGTAAATAACCGCCAGCCACCTTGCGATATGGGCCTGCGAGTAGGCAGATGTGCCATGTACGTGAATTTCCTGTACGCCGGAAATAGACTCTCCGATCCGTTCGGAGAGCCGACGCACAGCTTGCACCCGCTGCTTGCCCAGCTGGTTTACCTTCCTTTGCAGTTTCGGGATGATATACATCTGCACCGGATACAAAGCGATGGCCGCCAATCCGAGTAACGGGTTTTGGACCATAATAAAGCCGATAATGGTCAGCAGGGTTCCGCCCTGAAAGGCTGGAAGTGAAATTGAATCTCCAATGAATCCGCCCAATGGCTCGACTTCCGCCGTGGTCATGGAAATGATCTCGCCCTGTGAAGTCTTGCGGAACTGGGGCAGGGGAAACCGCATAATGCGGCTGAACAGGATATATCGCAATCGCCGCAGCATTCGTTCGCCCATGCGCCCGCGATAAACATTGATCCAGAACTTGAAACCACCGTTGATTAAAACGAGAGAGAGAAACCCAAAACAGAGGATCAGCAGATATTCGATCTGTTCAAACTCATGACCCAAAATGGCTTGCGGGAAATCTTTACCGCCAATCGCTTGATTGATGATGATTTTTGGCAGATCGAGAGAAAAATACAGAAAAGGAAAAGCAATGGCTGTCACCAGCAAAAGAGTCAGCTGCTGTGTTTTCGAATACCGCCAGATGAATTTGAAAAGCGTCGGTTCCATTGAATTATTAAAGGTGTAAGGGGGTTGTGTATGCAAGCGAAATTGAAATGAATTGTTTGTGATCATATATCCAGTATTCGATTTACGGTGGTACTTTGGGAACAAGGCAACTAAGGTGCCTAGATAGTAAAACTGGGCAGACTTAGCGATGTCTCAAAACAGCGGACAAACACGGCTTCTTATTTACAGCCATGATTCCTTTGGTCTTGGCCACCTGCGCCGATGCCGCGCCATTGCCCATTCCCTTGTTGATCACCGCCGAGGGCTCTCGGTTTTGATTTTATCGGGCTCGCCGATCATCGGCAGCTTCGACTTTCGTTCCAGCGTTGATTTTGTCCGTATTCCGGGCGTCGTCAAACTGCGTACCGGCGGTTACACGACACTCGGCCTGGATATCGGTATCGAGGATGCCATGGCCATTCGCGAGACGATTATTCGCAATACGGCGGAAGTCTTTAATCCCAATATCTTTCTTGTAGACAAAGAACCGCTGGGTTTGCGCGGTGAAGTGGGCAATACCCTCAACATGCTGAAACAGAAGGGGACCCGGCTGGTTCTGGGACTCCGCGATGTTATGGATGATCCCGGAAAGCTGACAGACGAGTGGGAACGCAAAATGGCAATCCCGGCCCTGCGCGATATTTACGATGATATTTGGGTTTATGGCCGTTCCGAAATCTGCAACCCACTGGAAGGGGTTGGGAATATCCCAAAAAGCGTTGTCGATAAGCTGACCTATACGGGTTACTTGCGCCGTAATTCCGTTCCATCTGTGAACCCTTCATCTATGGCTGGAACAGATATTAATGAGCCCTTTGTGCTGGTGACACCCGGTGGCGGCGGTGATGGGGCGAGTCTGGTTGACTGGGTGCTCCGGGCCTATGAGCATGACCCGGATATTCCGCATCAGGCGTTTATTGTGTTTGGCCCGTTTATGCATATCGATTTGCAGGCGCAATTCAAATCGCGTGTCGAGTTGCTCCCGAATGTGCAGGCAACCACTTTTGATTCCAATCTCGAAAATCTGGTCTCAAAAGCCTCAGGTGTTGTCGCCATGGGTGGTTACAATACGTTCTGTGAAATTCTTTCATTCGACAAACCCAGTCTCATTGTACCCCGCACCGTGCCGCGGCTTGAACAATATATCCGGGCCTCCCGGGCGCAGGAGCTGGGGCTGGTCAGCATGATTGTTGATGATGGTACGCGTGATCCGAAGGAAATGGCGCGCGCCATCCGCGAACTGCCCAACCGCCCGAAGCCTTCGGAGGTCCATCTGCCAGGCCTTCTTGATGGTCTGTCGAGTATCAATGCCATGGTTGATCAATGGTTAAGTGTTGTGCCTCCTGCGGAAGCACCGCTTCGTGTCGTCCCGACAGAAGGGTAACATGTCCGAGGTTGTCGCCATTGTCCTGAAGGGGTACCCGCGCTTGTCGGAAACCTTTATTGCTCAGGAAATGCTGAGCTTGCAGCAGTACGGGCTGGAATTTTCAATTGTTTCGCTTCGTCATCCAACCGACAAACAAACCCATCCCATTCACAAGGAAATCAATGCGCCGGTCACTTATCTGCCGGAATATCTCTATCAGGAACCGTTCAGGGTTTTTAAAGCTTGGTGGGCAGTGCGAAAGCGGCCGGGGTACAGGCTGGCAGTCTCTACCTGGCTAAAAGACTTGCGCCGCGACGGGTCCGCCAACCGGGTGCGGCGTTTTGGTCAGGCTCTGGTTCTGGCTCATGAGCTTCCCAACGGGGTAACGTTATTGTATGCGCATTTTATTCACACGCCCGCTTCCGTTGCCCGCTATGCGGCGTTAATCCGGGAATTGCCCTGGAGCTGTTCGGCCCATGCCAAGGACATCTGGACCAGCCCGGATTGGGAGATCACCGAAAAACTGGCGGACATGCAATGGCTTGTGACTTGCACGCAGGCTAATTCCGTTCATTTAAAACAACTGGCGGGAGAGCAGGCGAACAAGGTTAACCTGCTTTACCACGGCCTTGATTTCAGCCGCTTTCAGCCGCACCAGAATACCAACTCTCTGCGTGACGGGCGTGACCCGGAAGCTCCAGTGGTTCTGTTGTCGGTTGGGCGTGCGGTGAAAAAAAAGGGTTATGATGTGCTGTTAAAAGCCTTGAGCCAGGTGCCCAAAGACCTGAACTGGCAATTGGTACATATCGGCGGTGGCAGCTTATCAAAGGCCTTGAAGCGACAAGCGGAAGAGCTTGGCATTGCGCGGCAGGTCACATGGCTGGGGGCGCGCCCGCAGGCCGAGGTGTTGGCTCAATATCAGGCGGCCGATATCTTTGTGCTGGCCAGTCTGGTCGCCGACGATGGCGATAGAGACGGTTTGCCCAATGTCTTGATGGAAGCGCAAAGCCAGGGGCTGGCCTGCCTTTCAACCCGTGTATCGGCCATACCGGAACTGATCAACGATGAACAAACCGGCCTGCTGGTGGCACCTGGCGACCCGGATCAACTCGCCAAGGGGCTGACCCGTCTGATTACAGGCCCGGACTTGCGCCAGCAGCTTGGACAGGCGGGTGAAAAGCGGATGCGCGCGACATTCAGCCATCAGGGAAATTTAACGGTGTTGATTGATAAATTTGGTCTCGCGGCAGAGGTGGCGGCCGAGTGAAAATAGCTTTTTATGCGCCTATGAAGCCCATTTCGTCGCCCAACCCTTCCGGCGACCGGTTGATTGGCCGTTTGCTGAAAAAGGCCCTGGAAACCGGTGGCCATGAGGTTGAGGTGGTCAGCCGGTTTCGCAGTTATGACCGAAACGGTGACTCGAAACGTCAGAAACGTCTAAAGGCCATCGGTGAGAAATTGGCGAAGCGGGTGCTTGGGAAACTGAGACGGGACCCTCCAGACCTCTGGTTCACTTATCATCTTTACCGTAAGGCGCCGGACTGGATCGGTCCGACCGTCTGCTGTGCACTGGGCATTCCCTATGTGGTGGCTGAAGCGTCTTTCGCGCCAAGTCAGCACAATGGGGCCTGGTCGATCGGTCACCAGGGCACCGTTGATGCTTTGGCAGAGGTAGATCTGGCGTTTGGCCTGACCGTCGCCGATGAGGCCTGCCTGATCCCACAGCTTTCCAAAAATGCACATTTTGTCCGCATCAAACCGTTTATTGATACCGCACCATTTGATCCGGTCCCGGTTGAGCGGAAATCAACCCGGGCCCGAATTGCAGCGACGCACAACCTGCCGGAGGATATGCCATGGCTGTTGACGGTCGCCATGATGCGGCCCGGCGTGAAATTCGAGTCCTATCAGGTGCTGGCAGACGCCCTGAAGCGTTGTGAAGATCAACCGTGGCGCTTGCTGGTGGTTGGTGATGGACCAGAGAAAGAGGCGGTGCAGGCGTTGTTTTCGGGGCTTGAAGAGCGCATAAGCTGGCTTGGGGAAATGGTGGCGGCAGAGGTGGCGGCCTTATATGGGGCGTGTGATATTTACGTCTGGCCGTCGGTTCGAGAATCGCCGGGCATGACGTTTCTGGAAGCGCAGGCGTCGGGGTTGCCAGTGATTGGCGGCGATGGCGGCAGTGTGTCGGATGTCATTGCGCACGGGGTCGGTGGCTATCTTGCGAAAAAACGCGATGCAGGGGACTTTTCCCGCCATCTGACAACCCTTCTTCAGGATCCGGCCCGCCGGCAGAAAATGGGGATTGCGGCTGCTAATTACGTGAACGCGAACCATACCCTTGTGGCCGCAGCAAAGCGCCTGAATGCCGGACTCTCGCTGATCCAGCCATGACTGAACTCCTGATCCTCCGCCATGGACCGACCGACTGGAACGCGCAAAAACGCCTACAGGGCCGATCCGATATTCCGCTTAGCGAAGACGGCAGAAAGGACGTGTTGCTTTGGTCCGTTCCCCCGGAGTTTGCAGCTTTTGAGTGGGTTTCAAGCCCCCTGGTTCGGGCGCTTGAAACGGCGCGGCTGCTGGGCCATGAGCCGTGTGTTGAGGTGGCGCTTATGGAAATGTCGTGGGGCGACTGGGAAGGCCGGGTCTGGCAGGAATTATTGCAGGCCGATGATCCGGAACTTGATGCAAACCGGGTGCGGGGTCTGGATTTCAGGCCGACGAACGGCGAAAGCCCACGGGAGGTCCAGCAGCGTCTTGCGCCTTGGCTGCAGTCTCTCAGTGAACCGACCGTCGCGGTCTGCCACAAGGGTGTTCTACAGGCCCTCTATGCCATGGCGACGGGCTGGCAGATGACCGATAAGGCACCCGACAAGTTTCTGGCAGCCAGTGCCCATCTGTTTGATGTCAAAAACGGTGCACTAACGGTGCGCCGCCTGAATGTTCCGTTGAAAGCCCCCTCATGAGCGGCGTCTTGTTTTATATCCAGCATCTGTTTGGTGTTGGCCATGTCAGGCGGGCGGCTTCTATTGTCCGTGCGCTGGAGCGCCAGCAGGTGCCGGTGAGCGTTGTTCTCGGCGGCGAGGCGTTTTCCCATGCGGATTTCGGTAACGCCAAAATCCATTATCTGCCCTCGGCCCGAGCCAAAGACTCCAGCTTCAAAACCCTGTTAAATGCGCAAGGCCAGCCCATTGATGACGCGTGGCGCGAAGGGCGGCTGGAAACCATGCTTGATGTCGCCAATCAGGTTCAGCCGGATCTGCTGTTTATCGAACTGTTCCCGTTTGGCCGCTGGCAATTTCGGTTCGAACTGATCCCACTGATGCAGGCTTGGAAAGGCCAGGCTCGAATTGTCTGTTCTGCGCGCGATGTGATTGTCGGCAAGGCGGACCCGAATAGAAACGATAAAATCGTCGAAATACTGCGAGCCTACTTTGATGACATTCTCGTGCATGGTGTGGAAGACGTGATCGGACTGCAAGAGACCTTTCCCGCTGCCGAACGGGTCGCGGACTTGTTGACCTATACGGGATATGTGGTCGAAGAAGCTCCGGTTGCCGGCAACAGCACCGCAGGCAGGAATGAAATTGTCGTGTCCGTCGGGGGGGGCGGACTGGGAGAGGAATTGTTGCGCGGGGTTGTCTCGGCGCGGCCTTTGAGTTCATACAAAAACAAACGCTGGCGGATGATTGCCGGAGAAGCCCTGGACCCTGCCGTTTATCAGGACATTGAATGCCAATGCATCGACGGCTTGAGTCTGGAGCGGGCGCGCCCGGATTTTCTGCAACTCCTGCGCAACTGCGCTCTTTCCGTGTCGCTTGGCGGCTATAATACGGTGATGGATGTGATGGCGGCGGGTTGTCGTAACCTGATAGTGCCGTTCACCGGTGGCAAGGAAACCGAGCAATTGTTCCGGGCAGATGTGTTCGACCGGCGGGGCTGGATCAATCTATATCGAGGCCGGCCAGACGATCCAGATGCGCTGGCTGCCGCCATTGATGCGGCGCTTGAAAAACCGATCTTTCAGGGTACTGGGCTTGATATCAACGGGGCCGAGCAGACGGCCCGGCTCATTGCGGAGATGCGCTGACAATGGCGGACTGGCAGGACCTGGATCAGGAAATCGCGCTTTGGCGGAAGGCGGGCAGAGACGCGACGTTCTGGTGGCGCGATGATGACGCCACTGAGCCGACGGCGGCACTGGACCGCCTGATTGAGATCAGCGCCCGTCACCGCGTGCCGTGCGCTCTTGCCGTGGTGCCCCGACCGGCGACGGAGGACCTGTTTGAACAGCTGAACGGATCCCCCGGCATCTTTCCCGTGCAGCACGGTTATCAGCATCACAATCACGAACCGAAGGGCGAAAAAGCTTCTGAGTTTGGCGCCCACCGGGACCGGGCAAGTGCCGAGCAGGAATTTGCCGTCGGTTGGCGGCGATTGCAGCCGTTACGCCAGTTGGCGCCGGTGTTCGTGCCGCCCTGGAACAAGATGAACGATGCGTTCAATGCCTGTCTGGCGGGGCTGGGGCTGAAAGGCGTTTCCCAGCACAACCCGCGTCAGACTATGCTGGTTAAGGGTGGATTGCATCAGGTGAATACCCATGTGGATATCATTAACTGGCGCGGTAGTGGGCAGTTTGTCGGCGAAGCGAAAGCGCTTGGTTTTGTGCTGTCGCATCTGCAAGGTCGCCGGACAGGGGCCGTTGATGCGAGCGAACCGACCGGGCTGTTAACGCATCATCTGGACCATGACGCAGAATGCTGGCGGTTCATGGATGAATTGATGGATTGGACCCATGGACAATCCGGCGTAAGGTGGCTGACGCCATTTGAGGCCTTTGACATTAACAGAGATGATGACCCGGTGGACAGATAAGACACATGGATGATCTGCTTCAGGTTCAGGATTTGCATGTTGAATTTCAGACCCGTGCCGGGCACGTTGAGGCGGTGCGCGGTGTTTCCTTTCGGGTGCGCCCCGGTTCCTGCGTTGCGATTGTCGGAGAAAGCGGCTCTGGAAAATCCGTCTGCGCGCAGGCGGTTATGGGCATTCTGCCACGCAATGCGTCGATAACCAGTGGCAGCATAAAGTTTTGTGATCCCAAAACCCAAGTCATTACCGATCTGGCGACGCTTGATCCGCGCAGCGAGGAATACCGATGTATCCGCGGTGGCCGTATATCGATCATTTTTCAGGAACCGATGACCTCGCTGTCGCCCCTGCATACCATTGGCGATCAGATTGGTGAGGCCTTGCGCCTGCATGAAGGGCTGGGCGGTGAGGCGGCCAAGGCGCGCTGTATCGATATTCTCAATCTTGTTAAATTTCCCGATCCGGTGCGCGCTTACAAGACTTATCCCTTCGAGCTGTCAGGTGGACTGCGTCAGCGGGCCATGATTGCAATGGCGCTGGTCTGTGGCCCGGCCCTGCTGATTGCCGACGAGCCATCAACGGCGCTGGATGTGACCGTTCAGGCGCAAATTCTTGGCCTGATCAAGGATCTGCAGAAAGAGCTCGGCATGGCGGTCCTGATGATTACTCATGATATGGGTGTTGTCGCCAACGTGGCGGATGAAGTGGTGGTCGTCTACCACGGCGAGGTTATGGAAAGCGGCATGGTCGATGATATTTTTGCGAAGCCGGGCCATCCCTATCTGCAGGCTCTGCTGCGGGCCGTGCCAAAATTCGATTATGGCCCGGGCGAGCGGCTGATTCCTTTGCGTGAAATCAAACCTCACAAGGGTCACTTGCTGAAACCGAAAGTGAGTGGCGCGGTGGCGGATGACGGTAAACCGTTGCTGGATGTGCGCAACATCAGCAAAAGTTTCTCGATCCGCAGTGAAGGCATGACCAGCCATAAAGACACCATCCGCATCACTGCCGTGGATCATGTCAGCTTTCAAGTGGCGCGGGGGGAATGTCTGGCGATTGTCGGTGAGTCCGGATGCGGCAAAACCACGGTCAGCAAGATGATCATGCGGGCCGTGGACGCTGACACGGGTGAAATCATCTACAATGATCAGGGCAACGACGTTCGTTTGTCGGACCTTGGCGATCGGGAGATGATCCCTTACCGCAAGAAAATCCAGTATATCTTCCAGGACCCTTTTGGATCACTAAACCCGCGCATGACGGTTTTTGATATTCTGAGTGAACCGCTGGTCATTCATAACATTGGTGATGCTACATATCGCCGTGAAGTGGTGATTGAGTTGATGAATCTGGTGGGACTCGACCCGCGGCATCTGAACCGCTACCCGCATAGTTTTTCCGGAGGGCAGCGTCAGCGCATTGGAATTGCCCGGGTTTTGGCATTGCAGCCGGATCTGGTGATTTGCGACGAGCCGGTATCCGCTCTTGATGTTTCCGTCCAGGCGCAGGTTCTGAACCTGATGAAAGATCTGAAAGATGAATTGGGCCTGACCTATTTGTTTATTTCCCACGATATGGCTGTGGTCAATTACATAGCGGACCGGATTGCCGTGATGTGCCGGGGCCGGCTGGTGGAACTGGCACCCCGGGACTTGCTGTTCAAGTCACCTCAGCACCCCTACACCAAGGCCTTGCTCGATTCCGTACCGTTCCCGGACCCGGCGCACCCACTGGATTTCAGTGCTGTGCGTGAAAGCACAATGACCCACCCGGATAACTGGCCAGCCCCCTATGATGTGCGCGATGCGTCCGAAGCCTCATTGGTTGACATCGGTGGTGGGCATTTTGTGCGGGTGCATGGGGAAACCAAGAAGAGAACCGTCGCATAAAATGATTAACTCCGAAGTGCTTGCCATCGTAATTCCGCAAGGGACTTCGGGTCCTGACGAACGGGAGAGGTGCCTCAAGGCGGCAAAGGGGCTAACGCTCCATAAGCCCTTTCAATTGGTTGAGATTATCGATATCCGTTCTGACGAAGGGCCCGCTCAGCAGCGCAATACGGGTATTGATCAGGCCGTGGCGCTGGGGGCAGGCTGGATGCTGTATGTCGAGCCGGACGAGGTGCTTAACCGTAACGCCCTGGCCTTTGCCCTGCCAGCCCTTGAGGCCTATGACGGTTTGTGGGGCGGGATTGATCTGCTTGACGAAGACGGTCAGTCGGTAATCGCTAAAAAAAGCCTGTTTTGCGCCAGCGACAGCCCCCGGAACTTCCATATGGCATTGCAGTTTTGGGTTGGAAAAAGCCATTTTGTCCGCACTGTATCGGCCAGCAAGGTCCGGTTTGATGCGGCCGCCGGAGATGCCTGGTATGCCGACTATCTGGTTCGTATGTGGGAGACGGCGCGTTGTCTGAAAACGGCGCAACCGGTCACGGCGCGGCAGGGGGAGCTATCGGAAATTGCCCAGCCGGATCGCGACTATCTGGTCGCCCGCTTGAACGCGTACCCCCAATACATGTCTTTTGGATACAGGAGCCATCAGATACATCTGCCCTATACGGGCAGAAATCCGGCGCTTGAACGGGTCCAGTTGCGCGGCCTGTTTTATGAGCAATCCGATCTGGAAACATTGGCACGGTATGTGCCGCCCAATGCGGTTTTTGTCGATGTGGGGGCGAATACGGGCAATCACACCGTGTTTTTTGCGAAGGTTCTGGCAGCTGCAAAAGTGATCCCCGTCGAGCCCAATCCCCAGGCAGCCGCCGTCTTGAAGCGCGTCATTGATAAGAACGGGCTGGCGTCCGTGGATACGTCGAAGCTGGGGATTGGCATTGGCCGGAAAGCCGGGCACTGTAAGCTGGTGACCGGCCGTCGCGGGCATTTGGGTACGGTCCGGTTGGAGCCGGTGCTAGCGGGAGAGACGGGTGATATCCCGGTTGAGCCGCTCGACACACTGATCGATTGCCCGGTAGATGTCCTGAAAATCGATGTGGAAGGCATGGAGATTGACGTTCTTGAAGGGGCCCGCAGGTTGCTCTCCGAGATGCACCCGCTGTTGCTGGTCGAGGCACAGGATGAAAACATTACCGCACTGCTCGCCATTTTAGATGAACTCGGTTACCGTATTGAATGCGTGTTTCCAGATCAGGGATATGCCAATTATCTGGCCCTCCCGCAAGGCAATGGCTGACGTAGAATGACCTGTAATCTGCGACATTTTTTCTTACTGACCCTGCTCATATGCGGCAGATTTTTGGGTGCTTCCGGACAGGCGCAAGCTGACATGCCTTTGCAGGAACCGCCGGTTCTAATGCATGCCATCGAAGCGGGGGAACTGCCGCCCATAGCAGAGCGCATCCCGACTGAGCCGAGTATCGTTGCAATGGATAAATACGGATTGTCTCCGGGTCAATATGGTGGGGCGATCCGCACCATCATGGGCCGTGCCAAGGACATCCGCATGATGGTGGTATATGGGTATGCCCGGCTGGTAGGTTATGACCGGAAATACCGGCTGAAGGCGGATATCCTGCGCGACTATGAAGTGGAAGAAGGACGCCGCTTTACCTTTCATTTGCGCAAAGGCCATCGCTGGTCAGACGGCCATCCATTTACGGCGGAGGATTTCCGCTATTTTTGGGAAGACGTCGCGACTGACCCGGACATCTCGCCCTACGGCGCGCCTGCCGAATTGCTGGTCGACGGCAAGCTGCCAACCTTTGAGATCATTGACGATCTGACCGTGCGCTATACCTGGAACAAGGCCAACCCCTTTTTCCTGCCGGCACTGGCTGGGGCGTCTCCGCTGTTTATTTATCGTCCGGCCCATTATCTGAAACCCTATCACGCCAAATACGCGGACGAACATAAGCTGGCCCATAGAATCAAAAAGGCGCATAAACCAACCTGGCGGGCACTGCATTTCGCCCACGATCGCCAAAACCGCTATGACCTCCCTGACTTGCCGACATTGCAGCCTTGGCTCCTGACCACTCCGCCGCCATCAGATCGCTTTGTTTTTAAACGTAACCCCTATTATCACCGCATCGATAACAACGGGCGCCAGTTGCCCTATGTGAATGAGTTCATAATGACCATCGCCGGTGCAAAACTGATTGCCGCAAAGGCGGGCAGTGGCGAAGCAGATTTGCAGGCGCGGGCTTTGCAGTTCAAGAACTACACGTTTCTGAAACGTGGCGAGAAACGCAACGGATTTACCGTACGCCGCTGGCTGACGGCATTGGGCGCGCAAATGGCACTTTATCCGAATTTGAACGCAGCCGACCCGATATGGAACAAATTGATGAAAGATGTGCGCTTTCGCCGCGCCCTGTCGCTGGGAATTGATCGCCACGAAATCAATCAGGTGGTCTATTTCGGCCTGGGGCTGGAGGGGGGCAACACAGTCCTGCCCGAAAGTCCGTTGTATAAAGAGGCCTATCGGACCCGGTGGGCCGCGTATGATGTGAAAAAAGCCAACGACCTGCTGGATCAGGTTGGACTGACCGAGCGTGACGATAACGGGTTTCGTCTTATGCCGGATGGCAACCGACTGGAAATTATTGTCGAGTCTGCTGGAGAAGACAGTGATCAGGCGGATGTTTTACAGTTGGTCAAAGACAGCTGGTCCAAATTGGGAATCAAGCTGTTTACCAAACTGACCCGCCGTGAAATCCTACGTCGCCGTGTGCTGGCGGGCGCCACCACAATGTCCGTCTGGCACGGGTTGGAGAACGGCGTGCCGACGGAAAATTCATCCCCGGCGGAATTGGTGCCGTCGCGGAATGACCAGTTGCAATGGCCGCGTTGGGGGCATTACCAGCTCACGGACGGGCAGGGTGGAGAACCGGTGGATGAGCCTGCCGCGGCCCGGTTGGTGGCGCTGAACAGGCAATGGATTGAAGCGACAAGCGATGCGGCGCGTGAGGATATCTGGCATAAAATACTGGAAATCAATGCAGAACAGGTCTTTACCATCGGTCTTGTCGCCGGAATTCCGCAGCCCGTCGTCGTCAACAATGTGTTGCGCAATGTGCCGGAAAAAGGCGTCTACAACTGGGACCCGGGCGCGCATTTCGGCATTTACCGGCCGGATACCTTCTGGTTCGAGAAAGGGTAGGGTCTGATGCATCGCTATTTTCTCCGCCGTTTCACCATCATGGGGCTTACGCTGGTCGTCATCAGCGCCTTGGTGTTTGTCATTATCCAGCTGCCACCGGGCGATTATCTGACCACCTATATTGAGGATCTGAAGGCTCAGGGAGAAATCGTTGACCCTAAAAAAATTGAATTCTTGCGCTCCCAGTATGGTCTCGACAAGCCTTTGACAACGCAATATTTCGTCTGGGTCACGGGCATGCTGCAGGGTGACTTCGGGTTTTCCTTCGAATACAACCTGCCGGTTGCCGATGTGGTGGGTGACCGCATGTGGCTGTCGATGATCCTGAATTTCTCAACCGTATTGTTCGTTTATGTGATGTCGTTTCCCATTGGCGTTTATTCGGCCACTCACCAGTACAGCTGGGGCGATCACGGTCTGACGTTTCTGGGCTTCATAGGTCTGGCGACGCCCAACTTCCTGCTCGCCCTGATCCTGCTGTATTTCGCCAACGTCTGGTTCGGGACCTCCATTGGTGGCCTGATGGAGCCGGAATATATCGACCAGCCCTGGAGCTGGGGCAAGATGATGTCGGTGCTGGAACACCTGTGGGTGCCGGTTGTGGTCATTGGCACATCGGGCACAGCGGGCATGATCCGCCGCCTGCGCGCCAACCTGCTCGATGAATTGCAAAAGCAGTATGTGGTGACAGGCCGCGCCAAGGGTTTGGGTGAAATGCGGTTGCTGATCAAATATCCCATGCGCATGGCCATCAACCCCTTTATCGCCGATATCGGCAGCCTGTTGCCACAGGTGGTCTCCGGCTCGGTGATCGTCTCCGCCGTGATGTCACTGCCGACCACCGGGCCTATGCTGCTCTCTGCCCTGCAAAGCCAGGACATGTATCTGGCGGGCTCGTTTTTGATGTTTCTGGCCTTACTGACGGTGATCGGCATGTTTGTTTCCGATGTGCTGCTGGCGATGCTGGATCCGCGTATCCGGCTTGATGGTGGAGTGCGCCGATGAGCGAGCGCCTGGAACATTTTGTTTCCTCCGCACCGTTCGATCCGGTCTCCGTCGAACAGCTGTCGGCGGAACAGGAGAAATATTATCTGGCCTCGCAATGGCAGATGATGTGGTGGCGTTTCAAGGGCCACAAGCTGGCCGTCGCCGCCGGTATTATCCTGTTGCTCAGCTATTTCTCCGTGTTGATCTCGGAAATCCTCGCCCCCTATGCCCTGCACACACGCCATACGGAGTATATTTACGCGCCGCCGCAATCGGTGCATCTGTTCCATGAAGGAGAACTGGTCGGTCCCTTCGTCTATCCCTTGTCCTACAAGCTGAATATGGAAACCCTGAAGCGTGAATATACGGAAGATCGTTCGCAAACACAGGCGCTGCGCTTTTTCTGTCTCGGCGATCCCTATGAGTTCTGGGGCCTGATCGAGGGGAGTTTCCATCTCATGTGTGCACCGAAAGAGGGTACGCTGTTTCTTATGGGTACCGACCGCCTTGGGCGCGATATGCTGTCGCGATTGATCTATGGCGCGCGCATTTCCCTGACCGTCGGCCTGATCGGCATCACCATCAGTTTTATTCTGGGCATCAGCATCGGCGGTATGGCGGGATATTTCGGCGGCTGGGTCGACAATGTGGTGCAGCGGACCATTGAAATCCTCAAATCCCTGCCCGAGTTACCGCTATGGATGGCCCTGTCAGCGGCTCTGCCTGCCAACTGGAGCCCGCTTCTGATCTATCTGGGCATCACCATCATTCTCGGCCTGCTCGACTGGCCAGGGCTGGCCCGCGCCGTGCGCTCGAAGTTGCTGGCGCTGCGCGAGGAAGATTACGCCGTGGCGGCCCGGCTCATGGGCAGCACGCCAAAACACATCATTTCCCGCCACCTTTTGCCTAATTTCATGAGCCACCTGATCGCCTCGGCGACGCTGTCTGTACCGGCGATGATTTTGGGTGAGACGGCCTTGAGCTTCTTAGGCCTTGGCCTGCGCCCGCCGATCACCAGCTGGGGGGTGTTGCTGTCGGAAGCCCAGAACATCGAAGCCGTGGCGCTTTACCCGTGGCTGATGGCGCCGATGCTGCCAGTGGTGATCGTCGTACTCGCCTTCAATTTCCTCGGCGATGGCCTGCGCGACGCGGCGGACCCGTATGATTAAGGCGTTCTTAAAAATTTGAGGCCAGCCTTGCAATCTCGCTTTCCATAGCGCCGAGTGATCTGCTAATTTATCGTACCGTCGCCAAGTCGAGGTGACCTTACCCAAAAATTGTATAATTGCTTTTAAGAAAGCTGACGCAGAATGACGCCGATTTTTCAGGTCCGTGTGCTGAGTTTCTCAAATATCATGGAAATTGAAGGGGCACGGATGCCCGATGATTACGTGCAATTACTCGACGCCATGGAATATGGCGACCAGTCGGGCATGAGTGACGACGAGCGCCGTGAAATGTGTGTGATGTCGTTACAGGACCTAGAGCCGGCAGAGGCCGCCTATGTCGTGCTCAAGCACGATCTTGGCGGCGATTTACGTGATGGCCAGTTGCGCAATATCGCTGGTGAGGCGCAGGAGGAGAAGCTGTGGGAAGAATATTCCAATTCGTCCTTTCACGAGCGCCTGTTCACGGTGGGCAGCCTGCTCTATCAGGCCTTTCCAAAAGCCTTTCCAAAGCCCGATGCGGTGCGCGTGAAGCTGGAAGTCACGGCGACCAATGCGCCTGCCAAAAAACTTCTGACGGCACCTCCTGGAGAGTCTTTTGTTGTGCGCCTGCTGGCCGATGGCATGGATGACCATGCCGTATTGCACCGGCTTTATGGCGATCAGTTGCGGGGCCAATCTTTCCCGGAAGCCGCCGAGGTTGTTTGGATCGTCCGAACCGAAGCTGTCAGCGACGATGTCATGGGGATTGAAGTCATCAGTTCCGGCTACTGGCTGGACGCGCTACAGGGGACAAAGACCTATGAGTCCTCGGCCTATGCGGACGGCGCGAAGCCCGCGTAGCGTCAAATAAAAGGCAGAAAAAAAGCCCCGATCATCAGATGATCAGGGCTTTTTGAATAGGCAATTAAGCGCTTAGCAGCCAGCGACACACATGCCGGCGTTGTTGAACTCCATGGTCTTGCCGCTCAGCGGAACATGGACCGGCATCTTTGATGCCTTCTGGAAAATATCCGTCCGGGTTCCGGGAATGACTTTGCCGCCTTTTGTGGAGACCTGATTGGCATGGGATGCGATCACCGAGGCGGGCATCACCAGTTCGTTGACCACATAGGCCGCTTCCATGGGGCCGGTGGTAAAGGTGTCGCCGATGTTTATGACAGCCAATTTGGCGTTGTAATAGTCATGCACAACGCTTTTCTGTTCGGCGGTCATGCCCGTGTCGCCCGACAGATAGACAACGAGACCGTTCGAGAACCGCAACACATACCCAGTGGGTGGGCCCACGTAACCGGCGATACCGGCGGATTTCATGGATTCACCCAAAAGTCCGCCAATATATTCCGGTGCCAGGCCGTTACTGTGTGAGGCGGGAACCGTTGAGATGCCGACGCCACCCACGTCCTTGGTTGCGCCGAAACGCACCAGCATGGAGCTTTTCGGATCACCGCCATTGACTTTCAGCTTGTTGGAGAAGAACGGCGGCATTTCGCTACCGGTGACGATTTTGGCGTTCTTGGCGAGCGCGATGTTGACGGTCAGAGTGTTCGGGGTCGCGTCGACAGACATGTCCGGCTTGCCGCATTCCCCTGAATTTACGCCTTTCATGTGCCGGTTGCCGACGTGGTCGCCATGCATATGGCTGACCAGTAACACATCAATCTTTCCAAGCCGCGGATCGTTTGCGCCGGCGACGGTGCGCCCGGCGTCATAGAGAATACGCGTTCCGTTGGGGTCTTCAAAAATCAGGGCCCGGTCGAGCGGGCAGAACTCGCCCGTAACGGCGCCCAAAGGCGTCACTTTTACATTTTGGGCAGAAGCCGTCTGTGGCGACGCGCCAAAGACAGCCGTTGCCAGTACGGCGACTGCAAATCCAATATATCTCATAAAAAACCTCCCAGTTTTTTGGTTGCTCACGTAGGCATCTTATTACAACCATTCTAAAATAGCCAAATATTTGGGATGTGCTGATGGCCTTTCTCTTTTGCGCGAAAATCACAAATTAAACTCCAAGCCAGAGACCTCGGTCAGGCGATAAACTTGGCGATCTCTCTGAGCAGCAGGCTACCCGGTTTCGCCAGTTCATCAACCGCCGCCATATGATGGCAACCCTCCAGATTGATGCGCTTGGTGCGGGCGAGTTTGGGGGCCCATTTGGCCTCCAGAGCATCGGACTGATCATAAAAACCCTGGCTCTCGTCAGCGCCGACAGCGAGAATCAGGGGGCCTGTTGAGATCGGCTCGCGAAACAGGGGGCTGTTGGTTTTGGCGGTGTCCGGGTCCAGGCCCACCTTTTCATTGATGGTGGTCTCAACCAGCGGTGTGAGATCAAACACACCACTGATCGGGCAGCCGCCTTTCACAAAATCATTGGGGATATCTATGTTGATTGTTGACCAGTCGGTGGCCATCAGTTCTGCTGTCAGGTGCCCACCCGCTGAATGACCGGAGACGTAAAAGCGGTTGCGGTTGCCACCATATTGGGCAGCATGATGCCAGATATAGGATGCGGCGGCCTGCATTTGGCGGGTGATTTCAGCAAGCGTCACGGTGGGACAGAGATCATATCCGGCAAGAACGGTGCAAAACCCCAGCTTCACCAGTTCCGGTGCGATAAAGTTGAAATCCTCTGGTGCGCGGGCCTGCCAGTAGCCGCCGTGGATAAACATCATGATCGGTGCGTTGGGTTTTTCCGCCGGGTAGATATCGAGAATCTGGCGGGGGCTTGCGCCATAGCGGACATTTGGGGTGTTCTTGCAGGTGGCACGGGCCTCGGCGCTGGCAGCCTGCCAGCGTTTGATAATCTCTTCATTGTCCGGGATGGCGGCGCGGGCGTTGTATAGCTTTTCATTTTCCGGGTTAATGGCAGCAGTCATCGGTGGTCTCCTATACGCCCAAAAGGCTGTGTTGCATGTCTTCGTTGGCTAAAAGTTCCTGCGAGGTGCCGGTCCAGGCAATCCGGCCTTTCTCCATCACATAATGCCGGTCGGCGATCCGGGCCATGGCCTCAGGGTGTTTGTCAATGACCAGAATGGCCTGACCGGCCTGTTTCAGATTGTGTTCCAGACAATGCCAGATTTCATCACGGATCAGTGGCGCCAGTCCCTCTGTCGCCTCGTCCAGTATCATCAGTTTCGGATTGGTCATCAAGGCCCGACCGATGGCCAGCATCTGCTGTTCGCCACCGGATAGGGTGCGCCCGTAGCTGTTGAGGCGCTCGCCCAGCCGGGGGAACAGCTCAACGGCGCGCTCCAGCGTCCAGGGGGATGCAATGCCCTCATGATTGGCGGCGGTCGCAATCAGGTTTTCACGGACCGTCAGGTTGGGAAAAATCTGACGTCCTTCGGGAACCAGCCCGATCCCGCGCCGGGCGATTTTGTGGGAGGGCTGGTGGCGGATATCGTCGCCGTAAAAGCGGATCGTTCCACCCTGGGCCGGGGTTTGGCCCATGATTGAGCGCACCGTGGTGGTCTTGCCCATACCGTTTCGACCCATCAGGGTGACCACTTCGCCGGCAGCAATGGTAAGATTGACGCCAAACAAAACCTGACTGGCGCCGTAAAAGGTCGTGACGTCTTTCAGTTCGAGGATCATGGCGTTTCGCCCATTTCACCCAGATAAGCGGCCCGCACCTGTTCATTGGCGCGAATGTTCTCGGGCGTATCCGTGGCGATGGGTTTGCCCAGCACCAATACGGTAATCCGGTCGGCCAGGGCAAAAACCACATCCATGTCATGTTCGACCAGAAGAATGCCGAGGCGGTCTTTCAGGGGCAGCAGAATGTCGGTCATGCGGCGCGATTCCTCCGGCCCCATACCGGCCATGGGCTCATCCAGCAACAGCATTTTAGGATTTGTGGCGAGCGCCATGGCAAGTTCCAGTTGGCGCTGCTGACCGTGCGCAAGCGCGCCGGAAACGGTGTTGGCAAGTGCGCCGAGGCCAACGGTCTTGAGGATGTCGTGCGCCGGTGCCGTCCGGGTGGTGTCGGCGCGGGCTGCTTTCCAGAAGCGGAAATTATGCCCCTGGGTCGATTGTACGGCCAGCGCGACATTTTCCAGCGCTGTGAAAGCGGGAAAGATGCTGGTGATCTGGTAGGAGCGGGCCAGGCCCAGCCGGGCCCGCTGATCGACGGGCAGGGCTGTAACGTCCTGGCCGTTGAAATGGATGGTCCCCTGATCCGGTATCATTTCACCGGAAAGCTGATTGATGGCCGTTGTCTTGCCAGCCCCATTGGGACCGATTAGGGCATGAATTTCACCGGGCCTGACGTCCAATGAAATGTCGTCGCTGGCGCGCAGCGCACCAAAGGATTTTACCAGCCCGTTGACCTGTAAGAGCGGTTGCAGAGTTTCAGCCATCGCGTCCCCCCGGTCCAGCGAGAAAGCCGTAAATTCCGCGCCGGGCAAACAGCACGACAAACAGCAAAAGCGGCCCCAGGATGATCATCCAGTGCTCCGTATAGGCGGCCAGCACGTCTTCCATCAATAACAGGGCAGCGGCACCAAAGATCGGCCCGAACAGGGTGCCCATGCCGCCCAGAATAACCATGATCATGATCTCACCCGAGCGGGTCCAGTGCATCAGGCCGGGGCTGACAAACTCGCTTTGGTTAGCAGCCAGTGCCCCTGCCAGTCCAGCGCCCGCGCCAGCGATGACAAAACAGACCAGCTTATAGCGGTAAGTGGAAAAGCCCAGCGCCTGCATACGGGTCTCGTTCTGTTTGCAGCCACGCAAAACCACGCCGAAACGTGAATTGACGATGCGGTGACAGATGAAAACAAAGGCCAGCAATAGGCCGAGACAGACATAATAAAACGATGTGTCGTCGCCTAAATCGAGCATTGGCAACTGGCTACGTTCATACAGATTTATGCCGTCTTCGCCGCCGTAGGCCGTCAACGAAATAAAGAAATAATAGAGCATTTGCGCGAAAGCGAGGGTGATCATGATGAAATAGACGCCACTGGTGCGCAGGCTGAGCGCCCCGATGGCGAGCGCAAACAAACCCGATACGATTACCGCCAAACCCCAAGAAACAAGAGCATTGACGGTGCCCATCCATCCGCCGGGCAGGAACGGAATGGCGACCTCTTCTGTCACATGGAAGGCCAGAATGCCGACCACATAGGCCCCGACCCCGAGGAACGCCCCATGGCCCAGACTTGCCATGCCTGAATAGCCCAAGATCAAATCGAGACTGACGGCGGCCAGCGCATAAACCAGAATACGGCTGGCAAGGCTGATGAAAAAAGGCTCATCCAGCGCGATCGCAATGGGAGGCAGGGTCAGCAATAGCAGCAGTCCTGCCGAAAGGACGATGAATTTGCGATTGAGAAAAAGCTTATCCATAGGCTTGAAACAATCCGCGTGGTTTGAAAACCAGAACGACAGCCATCAGGATATAAATCGACATGGAAGAGACCGACGCGCCAACGCCATCGGCGACCGAAGGGTCTTCAAAGACGGAGCGCAGGAGAGTTGGCAGGAAGGCCCGGCCATAGGTATCGACCAGCCCGACCAGCAGGGCGCCGACCAGCGCGCCGCGAATGGAGCCAATGCCGCCGACGATGATGACAACAAAGGTTAGGATCAGAATGTTCTCACCCATACCGATTTCCGTTGCCAGAATGGGACCTGCCAAAGCGCCGGCCAGACCGGCAAGTAACGCGCCAAGGCCGAAAACGCGGGTATAGAGCCCGTCGATATCGACCCCCAGGGCACTGACCATTTCGCGGTTGGAAGCGCCAGCCCGAATCAACATGCCGGTGCGGGTTTTGATGATCAATTGGCGCAGCAGCAGGGCGACAATGAGGCCGGCCACGATGATAACCAGGCGATAGATCGGGTAGGGCACACCCGGCAGCAATTCGATGGATCCGGCAAACAACGATGGGATGGGGACAAAAATCGCCTGTGGTCCCCAGATGATGCGGGTCAGTTCGTTAAAGAACAAAATCAGGCCAAAGGTCGCCAGCACCTGATCCAGATGATCGCGCTTGTAAAGCTTGCGCAGCGCAATCATCTCGACCGCCATGCCAACGGCGGCAGCGGTTGGAAGGGCGACGGCAACGCCGATGAAAAAGCTGCCGGTGAGATTGCCCACATAAGCCGCCACATAGGCCCCGATCATATAGAAAGAGCCATGCGCCAGATTGATCATGTTCATGATCCCGAACACCAGGGTCAGGCCCGCCGCCATCAGAAACAGCATAACGCCCAACTGGAAGCCGTTAAGGGTTTGTTCGAGGAAAAGATAAAAGGTCATGGCCATAAAAAACGGCGGAGCCGCAGTCTGGGCTCCGCCGAAATTCTCTTAGCTTTGCTTACATTTTGCAGTCAGCGGCGTAGGCATCGCCGTGATTGCTGAACACCTTGCCAACGATCTTGTTGGTGATGTTGTCACCGTCTTTATGCACGACCCGGACATAGATGTCCTGAATGGGGTGGTGGTTGGGGCCAAACTTAAAGGGACCGCGTACCGATTGAAAATTGGCGGCTTTCAGGGCCTTGCGGAAGTCATCGGTTTTGCTCATGTCGCCGCCGACAGTTCGGATGGCGCTGTCGAGCAACAGGGCGGCGTCATAACCCTGGCTGGCATAGAGCGACGGAAAGCGGTTGTAGGTTTTGACAAAATTAGCAACAAAGTCAGCATTTGCGGCGTTTTTGATGTCTTTGTTCCATTGCGATGTGTTGTGCACACCAATGGCATTATCACCAACGGCTTTCAGGATGCCTTCATCGAATGAAAAGGCGGGGCCGAACAGTGGCGTGGTTTTGTTCAAACCGGCCTGCGCGTACTGTTTGACGAAGTTGATGCCCATGCCGCCGGGCAGGAAGAAGAAAACAGCATCGGGCGAGGCGGCGCGCAGGTTGGCCAGTTCAGCTGCATAGTCCACCTGACCGAGCTTGGTATAAACCTCACCGGCAATCTTGCCTTTGTAGTAACGCTTGAAGCCGGAAATTGCATCCTTGCCCGCCGGGTAGTTGGGGGCCATGACGTAAACGTTGCGGAAACCCTGATCGGTCACATACTGACCCGCGGCTTCGTGCAGATTATCGTTCTGCCAGGCGACGTTGAAGTAATTCTTGTGGCAGCCGTCACCGGCCAGCTTGGAAGGCCCGGCGTTGGGGCTAATGTAGAACTTTCCAGCTTTGGTCACAGAGGGGACTACAGCAAGCGCCAGATTCGACCAGACGATGCCGGTCATGATGTCGACTTTATCGCGTTTGAGCATGCGGTTGGCAATCTGTTTGGCGTTGCCCACTTTACGGGCATCATCGGCGATAATCAGATCAACCTGTTGGTCGCCCAGCATGCCGCCGCGCAAATCGACCGCGAGCTGAAAACCATCACGGATATCAATACCCAGAGAACTGCCGCCACCGGACAGGGTTGTAATCATGCCGATTTTGACGGGATCTGCCGCCATTGCAGGTGCAGTCACGAGGGCCAGCGCTGCAACAGCGCCAAATAAAGTCTTTTTCATCGAGGTTCCTCCCGGAGACAGGTAAATAAATTCCAGAGCAAGTTATACAGGCGCGCTTAAGAGGAATCCAACCCTTCTCGTTGCTCCTGCCTATTGCAGACTTATCCGGGAGAAGGCATTGTTCTTCTCAAATCGGGTTGAGTAAAAAACCACGACAAAATGAACAGGGCTGGGGTCCATGCCACAAGCTAACCGTACGCTATTTGACAAGGTTTGGGACGCGCATGTGATCGCCGATATGGGCGGTGACTTTTCCCTGTTGCAGGTAGATCGCAACTTCATTCATGACTTGAGCGGCACCCGGGCGCTGCGCAGCCTGACGGATCAGGGCCGCCCCGTTATGCATCCCGATCTGACTTTTGCCTGCCCGGACCATACGGTTTCAACAGCACCGGACGCGACGCATACAGGCCCGCGCTACGATAAATGCGTTGACCCGCTGCGGGTCTTAACAAAACAACACGGGATTCAGTTCTTCGATATCGGCACGGAAGGCTTTGGCATTATCCACGTCATTGGCCCTGAGCTCGGCCTGACAGTGCCGGGCGCGCTTATTGTCTGTGGTGATAGCCACACCAGCACCCATGGTGGGCTGGGGGCTTTGGCCTGGGGGATTGGTGCCAGCGAAGTGGCGCATGTTCTGGCGACTGGCTCGGTCATCCAACAAAAACCGAAGCGCCTGCGGGTTTCCTTTGATGGTCGGATGCAAAAAGGCGTCAGCGCCAAGGATATGATCCTCTATCTGATCGGGCGTGAAGGTGTGGCGGCGGGCAATGGTTATGCCGTTGAGTACGCTGGAGCTGCCGTGCAGGCCTTGTCGATTGAAGAACGCATGACGCTCTGCAATTTGTCCATCGAAATGGGGGCCAAAATCGGCATGGTCGCGCCCGATGACAAGACCATCGATTACATCTCCGGGCGGAAATATGCGCCTAAAAATGAAAACTGGGAGGCGGCGGTAAAGCACTGGCGGTCCTTGCCGTCAGATACTGGGGCCACGTTTGATAGGGAACTTTCCGTTAATGTGGCCGATATCCGTCCGCAGATTTCATGGGGCACCAGTCCGGAACATATGATGGCGGTGGATGCGCTTGTACCGGACCCGTCGCAACAGCTGAGCCCGGAGAAGCGGGCCGCTTACGAATCTGCGCTGGCGTATGTAGGACTGAAGCCGGGGCAGGCTTTGGAGGGGCAGAAAATCGACCAGGTGTTTATCGGGTCGTGCACCAACGGGCGGCTCAGTGATTTTCAGGCGGCAGCAGAGGTCATTCGGGGGCGTAAGGTGGCGGGGCATGTGACCGCCTGGGCCGTACCGGGCTCGGAGAGCGTCAAGGCGGCGGCAGAAGCAGAAGGACTGGATCGTGTATTTAAGGACGCCGGGTTTGAATGGCGCAATCCGGGCTGTTCTCTCTGTGTGGGCTCGAATGGTGAATGGGTGCCGAAAGGGGACCGCTGCGTGTCGACCTCCAACCGTAATTTCGTCGGCCGTCAGGGCAAGGGCAGCCGCACCCATCTGGCTAGCCCCATGAGTGCGGCGGCGGCTGCGATCCGGGGCGAGATTGCCGATGTGCGGAAGTTAATGGAGAACTGACGGAATGGAGAAATTTACACAGCTATGTTCTGTCGCTGCGCCCCTGATGCGGGCCAATGTGGACACCGATCTGATCATTCCTATGGAGCGTTACTTAATGGCGGACCGGGCCGAAATGCCGCGTTATGCCTTCGAAGTGTTGCGGTATCTGCCGGACGGAACCGACAACCCGGATTTTGTGCTGAACAAACCCACTTATAAAAACGCCCAAATCCTGATTTCAGGAGCCAATTTCGGTTGCGGCAGCTCGCGTGAGTCAGCTGTCTGGGCACTGCATGGTTTGGGCCTGCGTTGCATCATCGCGCCCAGTTTCGGTAATATCTTCTATAATAACTGTTTCCAGAATGGCTTGCTGCCAATTGTGCTGGATCAGCAAGTTGTTGAGAAGCTTGGCGATTTGGCTGCGGAGGCGGGCAATAGGGCGCCTTTCGCAATTGATCTGGAAAACCAGAAGGTGACCGCATCAGATGGCGAAGACTACCCCTTTGAGATCGAGCCGCAACGCCGGCTGCAATTGCTCGATGGGCTCGACGATATCGGCGTCACCCTGACCAAGGCCGATGCCATAAAAAGCCACCGCCAGCAGGACGAAAAGAACCGGCCCTGGATTTATGTATAATGTTATTTACCCTCTCTAACCGGATGTAACGTCTCATGTGGGCTCAACGACTAGGCACCTATATCACCGACCTGACCTTTTCCGATATTCCGGAAACCACGCGCCATGCGGCCAAGCGCTGTTTGTTGGATTATATGGCGGGGACCCTGCCGGGTGGGCTGGAGCCACCGGCACTGGCCTTGCAAAAAGCCTTGAGCGACGATCTGGGCCACGGCAAAGCGACATTGATGCCATCCGGCTTGCAGGCGACGGCGCGGACGGCGGCACTGATCAATGGCGTGGCCGCCCATACCCTTGAGGTTGATGATATTTATCGCGAGGCGATCTACCATCCGGGGCCGCCGGTGATTTCAGCCGCCATTGCCACCGCCCAGCAGGTGGGGGCCTCAGGGGCTGAGTTGTTGACCGCAGTCATCGCGGGCTATGAAATTTCCAACCGGATTGGCGCAGCCGTGCAGCCCACTCATTATAACTACTGGCATACGACCGGTACGGTTGGGGCCTTTGGTGCGGTGGTCGCCGCGTCAAAAATGCTCAAGCTGACGGCTGCTCAGACCAAACATGCCATCGCCAACGCCGCGACCATGGCGGCGGGCCTGTTGCAGGCGTTCAGTTCAGACGCTATGAGCAAGCCCCTGCATGCGGGCCGTGCTGCGGAAACGGGCGTGCTTTGTGCGCAGATGGCGGCAGCGGGTGTGACTGGCGCGGATGCGATGCTGGAAGGTCCGCGCGGCTTTGGTAATGCTATGAGCCGCGATGTTGATTGGCAGGCGGCCTTTGCTGCCTTGGGCACGGACGATTATACCATCACTCGCATGACCCAGAAAAACCATAGCTGTTGCGGCCATACCTTTGCCGGTATCGATGCCATTCTGGCCTTGCGGGAGCAGCCGGGTTTTGATGTGGAAAATATTCAAAAAATCCATGTTGCCAGCTATGGCAAGGCGCTGGAAGTCTGTGGCAATCGCAACCCGAAAACCCCTTATGAAGCCAAGTTCAGTATGCCCTATACGGCGGCCATGGCAGCGCTTGAGGGACGGGTGCGTCTGGCGGCTTTCGCCGAAACGTGGCTTGCCGACGCGGCCCTGCAAAGGTTGATGGCGAAGGTTGAGGTGACGGTGGATGACAAGGCCGAAGCCGCGTTCCCCAGCCTGCGCTCCGCGACGGTAACCATCGATATGAACGATGGCAGCCAGATGTCTCATTACGCACCGACCCGTAAGGGCGACCCGGATAACCCGCTGAGCGATCAGGAGCTGGAAGACAAGTTTCGCGAACTCGCAGGCCCGGTATTAGGCGCGGAACATCAGGAAGCCTTCATTGCCAATATCTGGCAGCTCGACCAGCAGCCGGATTTACCGCTGGCTGCTACCGGTTTGCGGGGGGCTGCCTAGCCCATGGTTTCAAGTACTTTCGCAGTCACTTGTTGTTGCAAAGGCTGACCAGCAGTCCAGCGCTTGTATTCCTCGATAACGAGGGATGAGAGACGTGATGTCTCATCACCAATGGTACCGCCGATATGCGGGCTGATGACGACGTTGGGCAGGTCCCAAAGCGGTGAGTTCGCGACGGGGGGCTCCGGCATGGTGACGTCAAGCAGGGCCGTCAGGTCAGGGCGCTCTGTCATCACCCGGATCAGGTCATCCTCAATCACCTGCGCACCGCGCCCGGTGTTGATGAAAGTGCCGCCGTCACGCATGCGGTTGAAATGGCTGGCGTTTAGGGTGCCACGGGTGCTCGGTAAATCGGGGATGTGGTTGCAGATGACAGCTGAGCGCTCGAACACGGCATCCATGGAGACGCTTTCGATATCCAGCTCTTTGGCGCGCTCATCCGTCAGGAAGGGGTCATAGGCAATGACCTTGAGCGGATAGTCCTTCAGCAGATGGCGCGTCCGGGTGCCGATCTTGCCCATGCCGAGCATGCCAATGGTCTCGCCATTGACGCCGGGCCGGGGGTAGGTTTTTGCCGAATGCTGTTTGACCTCGCGGTATTGACGGACCGAGCGGAAATAGCCGCGCAACGTCAGCAGGATTTGCGACAGGCACATCTCCGCAACCGGGATGGCATTGGCCTGCCAGGCGCTGACCAGAATAATCCCGTTGTCGACCAGCGGCTGGGCGAAGGCCCGGACGTTACCCGCCGCATAGAACACGGCTTTCAGCTTCGGCATGGCCTTGAAATGTTTTTCTTCAAAGCAAATCATGCCCCAGGTTGCGAAGATCACCTCGACGTCAGCCAATTGCGCCGCGTGCTCATCGAAGTTTCCCGCATGGACACGATGCGGATAAACGTCGGTGAGGTCCGCGATGCGTTCTTGGGCTTCCGGGGTATAGACCTCGCCATCAATCTCCGGGTAATTGTAGAAATAGGCAGATTTTGTCATTTGTAACCTCTCACATAGCCCCGTTTGTTATGTTCCTGCATGGGGTCGGCTTCCAGATTGGCGCGCACGCTGTCGGGGATCGGTACGGTTTTGTGCTCACCCGGGGAAAAGAACACATTGACGCTTTCCGAGGTGGCGACGCAATCGTCGCCGATAAAGCAGCCGTAGCCGGTGGTGATCGACTTGGTGCCCAGCTTGATCACCCGCGCGCCCACATCCACCGTATTGGGGTAATGGGACTCTTTTACGTAATCAATGACCACACGCGCCAGAATGAAGTCGATTCCGACATTTGTCTCCGGGTCTAACAGACCGCCCAAAAACATCGTGCGCGCGGCTTCGATATAGGCGGCGTATGCAACATTGTTGACGTGTCCCAGTGGGTCCTGGTCGGAGAAGCGAATGGTGACTGGGGTCCAGAAGCGAAAGCTTGTCCGGCTACGTAAATCAATTGTATCGTTTGTCATAGGGGTACTCATACTTTTTATAAGTTTTGAAAGCTCGACCCGTTCGGGTGAAGGAAGATAATGGCCGATACGATACTCATAAATCAGCAGACAGCAACCCAAATGGCTGAGGCTATTCGGTCCGGCGCAGTGACGTCGGTGCAGGTGGTGCAGGCCTGTCTGGAGCAGATCAAGGCGCGTGAGCCAGCGGTTATAGCCTGGGCTTATCTGAACGAAGAACTGGCGATCAAGCAGGCACAGGCAGCGGATGCAGCGGCTGAGGAGGGCGGGGTGCTTGGCCCTTTGCACGGTGTCCCCGTTGGTTTGAAAGACATAATTGATACGGCGGATATGCCGACGGCCAGAGGCTCTGATTATTTTGAAGGGCGTCGACCGGCTAATGACGCCACGGTTGTCTCCCTTCTGCGCAATGCTGGAGCAGTCATCCTCGGCAAGACGGTAACCACCGAGTTTGCCTTATCCGGCGCGCGGGCGACGACCAACCCGCATGATGCAGCGCGCACCCCCGGTGGCTCCTCGTCCGGTTCAGCGGCGGCGGTCGCCGATTTTATGGTGCCGCTTGCCATCGGCTCGCAAACCGGTGGTTCCATGTTACGTCCGGCGTCTTATTGCGGGGTCTATGGCTTTAAACCCACCTATGGGCGCATTTCGCGCAAGGGCGTGTTCATCATCTCGCGGCCGCTCGACCATCTGGGCGTTTATGCCAACAGCCTTGATGATCTGGCGCTCATCGCCGACGGGTTAATGGTGCAGGATGCGGCGGACTTTGATATGCGCGGCCATAGCGGGGCGCATCTGATGAAAGCCCTGAACGCTCCTACTGCCGCCACGCCGTTAAAACTGGCCTTTGTCAAAGGCCCGGCCTGGGCCCATGCGGAAGATCATCTGGATGCGGTAATGATGGCATATGTGAAAGGCCTTGGATCATCGGTGACGGAAGTTGAGCTTGGTGGTATTTTTGATCATGCCCTGGCGGCGCAGGAAACGGTAATGGATGCCAGCCTCTGGTACAATTTATCGAGCTATGTGGAGAAGGGGCGAGACGCGTTGCTGCCGGAAACCGTCAAGCGCATTGAATCGGGGCGGACTGTTTCGGCAGAGGCCTATATTGAAGCCACGGAACTGGCGGGTAGCCTTAACCATGCGGTGGACGGCCTGCTCGATCATTATGATGCGATCATTACCGCTTCGGCGACGGGGGAAGCACCATTGGGGCTCAAATCAACGGGCGACGCCGCTTTTCAGAAAATCTGGACGCTGATGGGCGTGCCGACGCTCTCACTACCGTTGATGAAGGGGCCGAACGGCATGCCGATTGGTGTGCAGGTGATTGGCCGCAGGGGCAGGGATGCTGATCTGTTCAAGACGGCGCAAAAGCTATTGGCAATAAGTTAGGGCTTACTTGGTTGGGAAATGCCTTTGTGTGCGGTTGGCGAAGGCGACCAGCGATAACATCACAGGCACTTCGACCAGAACCCCGACCACGGTGGTGAGCGCCGCACCGGAATTCAAACCGAACAGGCTGATGGCAACGGCGACGGCCAGCTCGAAGAAGTTGGATGTACCGATGAGCGCGCAGGGCGCGGCCACGTTATAAGGCACTTTCCAAAGCCAGGCGGCGCCATAGGCGATGATAAAGATGCCGTAGGACTGGATGATCAGCGGCACCGCGATCAGGGCGATGAGTAAGGGACGTTCCAGGATGGTCTGGCCCTGAAAGCCGAACAGCAAAATCACGGTGACCAGCAGCCCGATCACGGAAACCGGTTTGATCTTTTGCCCGAAACGCTCGATTTGCTCGTTATCTGGTGTATTCTGCCTGTGGGCTTTTTGGATCAATGCTTTTCGGGTGATCGCGCCAGCCACCAACGGAAACACCACATAAAGTGCGACTGAGAGCAAAAGCGTTTCCCAGGGGATGACAATATCGGTAATGCCCAGCAGCATGGCGACAATCGGTGCAAAGGCGAAAATCATGATCACGTCATTGAGCGAGACCTGAACGAGGGTATAGGTGGCATCGCCCTTGGTCATTTGCGACCAGACAAACACCATGGCCGTGCAGGGTGCTGCGCCCAGCAGGATCAGTCCGGCGATATATTCGGACGCCTGTTCGGGTGCGATAAAGTCAGCAAACAGGATCTCAAAAAACAAAACACCCAGTGCCGCCATGGAAAACGGTTTGATAAACCAGTTAACAGCGATGGTGATGACCAGCCCCTTCGGCCGTTCGCCAATATGACGCAGGCTGGCGAAATCCACATTGACCATCATCGGGTAGATCATTGCCCAGATCAGCACGGCGACTACCAGATTAACCGAAGCATATTCCAGGCTGGCCAGAAACAGGAACAGGCCGCTGGCTACGTTGCCGAGAACAATTCCGGCAACAATGCATCCCGCAACCCACAGCGACAGCCATTTTTCAAAAAAACTGATGGCTTCGTTTGGAGCGGGAAGGGGGGATGTGTTTGTGGTCATGGGAATGCCTTCTGAATGGAGAGGGATGCAAGGTACTGGAAGAGGGAGAGTGTTTAAAACACAAAATAAAAATGTATATTAAATTAATATACAAAAAAATTGACTATTTAATAACAAAGGACCATATTGATGTGGTGAATAGAGAGATAACCCTCCTGTTCACCGGAATATAACAACTCAATTGGTCATTGAAACGTGCGAAGGATCGAAAAATGACACTGCAAATTATCACCGCAAACCGCCTGAGCGATGGATTGGTCGTTTACCTGGCTGAAGGTGAGTGCTGGGTAGATTCGATCTCAGAAGCAAAAGTCCTGAGTGATGACAAGGAACTGGAGTCGCATTTCGCCTTCGCAAACAACGCAGAGCAGGCGCTTGTTGTTGTCGGCCCTTATGAGATTGAGGTTGCACAGGGGGATGATAATGGCATTCGCCCGGTCCGCTATCGTGAACGCATTCGCGCCTACGGCCCATCCACCCATGCCGATTTCGCCCGTCAGGATATCCCCGGACACCTGCAGCATCTGGATGATGTGTCGCCCGTTTATTTCAATGGAGTTGGATAAGCATGTATCGTTATGACGAATTTGACCGGAATTTTGTCAACGAGCGTGTTGCACAGTTCCGCGATCAGGTGGCGCGCCGGATGTCTGGCGAGATGTCGGAAGAAGAGTTTCGGCCACTCCGTCTGATGAATGGCCTCTATTTGCAACTGCATGCCTATATGCTGCGCGTGGCCATTCCTTATGGCACGTTTTCAGCCACACAAATGCACAAACTGGCCCATATCGCGCGCAAATATGATCGTGGTTATGGTCATTTCACGACGCGCCAGAACATCCAGTTCAACTGGCCGAAGTTGGAAGATGTGCCGGATTTGTTGGCTGAGCTGGCTGATGTGGAGATGCACGCCATCCAGACCAGCGGCAACTGTATCCGTAACGTGACAGCTGATCCCTATGCCGGTGCCGTTGCTGACGAGGTTGATGATTCGCGGGTCTGGGCGGAAATCGTCCGCCAATGGTCGACCCTGCACCCGGAATTCACCTATTTGCCGCGCAAGTTTAAAATCGCCGTTTCCGCATCGGATTATGACCGGGCCGTGGTTCGTTTTCACGATATTGGCCTGATTATGAAAAAGAATGATGCCGGTGATCTGGGCTTTGAAGTCTGGGTTGGTGGTGGTTTGGGCCGCACACCGATGATCGGCAAGGTGACCAACGACTTTGTGCCGTCGGAAGACTTGCTGTCCTATTTGGAAGCCGTTCTGCGGGTCTATAACATGTACGGGCGTCGTGATAACAAATACAAGGCGCGGATCAAGATCTTGGTCCATGAAACCGGGCTGGATGAGTTGAAATCGTGGATCAATGCCGAATGGCAGGAAATCCGCGACAGTGCATTGAAAGTGCCGGACAGCGAAATCAAACGCATTCGCAACTATTTCGCGCCGCCGGTGTTTGAAAAGCTGGATGCCGTTGATCGCAGTTATGAGATCAAGAAGTTTGAAAGCCCGGCTTTCGCCCGCTGGGTTGACGGCAATGTGGTCGCTCACAAGGCACCGGGCTATGCCATCGCCAATATCTCGCTGAAACCGGAAGGCCTGCCGACCGGTGACGTGACAGCAGATCAGATGGATCAGATCGCCGATCTGGCTGAAACTTACAGCGTTGGTGAAATGCGCGCGACGCACGAACAGAACCTGGTGTTTGCCCATGTCAAACAGGCCGACCTGTTCGCCCTTTGGCAACAACTGACCGCCATCGGTCTGGAAATGCCGACCATTGGCAAGGTCACGGATATGATCGTCTGCCCCGGTCTGGATTACTGTGCTCTGGCTAACGCCCGCTCAATTCCGGTTGGTCAGCGCATCTCCAAACGTTTTGCCGATCTCGATCGGCAGTTTGATCTGGGCGAGCTGAAACTGAAAATTTCCGGCTGCATCAATGCCTGCGGGCATCACCATGTGGGCCATATCGGTTTGCTGGGTGTCGATCGCCGGGGTGAGGAATATTACCAGATCACCTTGGGTGGCAGCGCCGTTGAGGACGCGGCCATCGGCAAGATCATTGGCCCGGCTTTCTCCAGCGAGGATGTTGTTGATGCGGTTGAGGCGGTGATTGGTGTGTATGTCGAAGCACGCGACGAAGGCGAGCGGTTCCTCGATACCTATCGCCGCATTGGAGAAGATCCTTTTAAAGCCCGCTTGTATCCGGAGAAACTCAATGCCGCTGCTTAAGAACGGAAAAATCATCGAGGACAACTGGACACGGCTTGCGGATGATGCCGCCCTCCCGTCGTCCGGCTTGGTTTATGTCTCCTTTGATCGCTGGGAAAAGGACCGCGATGCGCTGTTGGCGAGGACGGAGCCCGTCGGTATCTGGCTGGCGGCTGGTCAATCGCCAAAATTGATCGCCGATGATCTTGATAAATTGTCGCTGGTAGCTCTGGAGTTTCCGGCCTTCACTGATGGCCGCGCCTATTCCTATGCACGACTGCTGCACCGTTCCGGATTTGACGGCGAAATTCGCGCCATTGGCAACGTTCTGCGTGACCAGTATCTCAACATGAAGCGTTGTGGCATCGATGCCCTCGAAATTAAAAGCGGTGAGACGGAAGACGACTGGCTGGAGGCGACGACAATCATCTCCGCCCCATACCAGACGGCTTATGACCCGTCCGAGCCGATCATGTCGTTGCGCGAACGACGGCTGGCGGCTGCGGGCTAACCGTCTATACCGGGAATCGAATCTAGGGGCCTCTCATTGAAAAATGAGGGGCCTTTTCCTTATGTCGGATAGATGCCCCTCAAATCCATTTGTCGGCCTTGGCAAATATGTTAGAAACCACGCAATCAATCTGGCGGTTCTCGCCAAGTTCTGGGCGTCGCCCCGATAAAATTTGGAGATACGGAATGAACAAGAAAAAAGTACGCGCCGGGGTCATCGGTTCCGGGTTTGCGGCACGCTTCCATATGGAGGCTATCGAGCGGGTATACGGCTGCGATGTGGAGATGGCCGGCGTACATAGTCGGACCTTCGCCAATGCAGAGAAACTGGCTGGCACCTTTGGCGTTCCGGCCGTCAGAGAGCTTGACGACTTGCTTGATCAGGTTGATGTGGTGCATGTGCTCTATCCCGCCGCCCTGCACGAAGAGATCGCCATCAAGGCCTTACAAAAGAATGTCTTTCCGATTGTCGAAAAACCACTGACCGGCAGTTTTGGCGATGGCAGTGAGAGCTTCGACGGGCGGACCGCTGACAAGGAAGTCATCCGCGAGGAGGCCTTGGGCTCGATCCAGCGCATGCTTGATGCGGAAGCCGCCTCAACGGCGCAAATCCTCTATGCGGAAAACTGGGTCTATGCACCAACGATCCAGAAGGAACGCGAACTGATCGAGAAAACCGGCGCGCAGGTCTTGTGGATTCACGGCGAAGAAGCCCATTCCGGCTCGCATTCAGAGGCTTATGGGTTTTGGAAGTTCTCCGGTGGTGGCTCGATGATGGGCAAGAGCGTGCATCCGCTGACGGCGGCGCTTTATCTGAAGCGGGTCGAGGGCCGGGCCCGCTTTGGCAAACCCATTCGTCCGGCAACGGTGACGGCCCGCACCCACGCCCTGACCGGCATGGATAATTTTGAAGATAAAGGCCATCTGCGCACCGGCTATCACGACATCGAAGACTTCGCCATGACCCACATTGTCTTTGAAGACGGCACCCTGGCCACCGTCTTCGCTTCCGAAATCGTTATGGGCGGGGTTCACAACTGGCTCGAGGTCTGCGCCAACAACCACCGCACCATCTGCAACCTGAACCCGGCCAATGCCATGGAAACCTATAACCCGGACGAAAAACAGTTTGAGGATATTTATGTGGTCGAGAAAATCGGCACCAAACAGGGCTGGGCCAAAACCGCGCCGGATGAAGACCATGCCCATGGTTTCGTGCAAGAGATTGAAGCCTTCTACCGCACGGTGGCTTATGGCGATGAAGTGGAAAGCAACAGCCAACTGGCCGCAGATACCATTTCCACCGTCTATAGCGGTTACGTCTCGGCCCAGCAGGGCGGGGCGGAGGTTGAGGTTAAGCGGCTGTAGGGCACGTTTGACTTCATAAAATAAATGAGAAATTTCTCACATTAATGAGACAGCAGATGTTGTTTCGCCAAATTAGCACTCTTGAGTTGTTTTTCTGGTTGTATCGTAATACCTCACCGAGTAATGAATGCGTATATCTAAAAGCAAAGCTTAAAAATCTTAGAATGACGCGGACAAATAGCGCGTATGGTGGTGATCATGACAAATGAGAAACTACAAAGCGATTTCAATGCGGGCACCACTATATTGGGCGTTCCGGGAAACGAACTAAAATTCATCTCCGAAATTACAGGTGATGCAATTGTTCACAGTGCAGAAATTATTCTAAGCGTGCCTGATCCAGAAAACCGGAAAATACGGAGATCAAGATTCTTACCTGGCATTCACAATGAAAATCCGGAAGGGTTTGAACAAATTGTTGCTCTATTGGAGAGGCAAACTCTTATCAGTACAGACATTGGGTCAGAAGCGAGATCTCTTCAAGCCCGCCTTGAATCTCTGATTGAGAAGCCAAGAAAGTGGTCATCGTATATTTCTGGCGAAAATTTAATTGATAGAGATAAGGTTATTGAGAATCACGAATTACAAACTCATATGATCTTTGTAATGTACGAAATCTACGGTCCTGGAGGGGCAATCGCGAATTATCTGGAGAGACTTGGTGCGGAATCGCGAGTAGGGCCCGTTGCAGTAAGCGTCGAAAAGCGACCCCAAAAAAACCGTTCGCTATGGGATGATACGTGGCACTTAGGATATATACGAGGCGGAAAATCTGAAAAGATTATTTCTGAGCTAATTAATGCCGCAGAGCATGGCGCAATTTCAGTTGATTTAGAGCAGTTTGCATCTCAGGAAATAGAGCGATTAACCGATATTACCAACCGGTTGAAATTGTTAAAACTTAGGGCTGAAATAAGCGCCTCATAAATTTTTTATCGAAATCACCTGTTCGCAAGAAAACCTGTGAAAAATTGACGCATTAAAATTAAAAACCTGTTGTTTGGGCGCACTAATGTTCGAAACATGCCTTTCTTATATCTGTTAATTCTTCAAAACGGCACTCGTTGTCTCAATGTTTGTGAGAACAGACAGAACAGGCGAAGGGGACTAGAAAATCGCCCGCCGCAGCAAATTGAGGCTGATGATCGCCAATACGATGAGCACCGCGTTGTAGAACTTTTTCTGATCGAGACGGCCCCGGACCAGTTGGCCACACCACATACCCGCCGCCGTCACCACGACGCAGACCAGCGCCAGCGGGATGAAGGAAGTATCAAGCAGGCCGATTTTGCTGTAGGCGGCGATCAGGCACAGGCTGGCGGTGATGAAATAGAGGCCCAGAACCGAAACAAATTCATCTTTCTGCAGGCCAAGCGCCACCAGAAACATAATGACGGGCGGCACGCTGATGGAGGTCAGTCCGCCCATAACGCCGGCGATCAGACCCGCAATCAGTCCGTATAGTTTTTCTTTTTCAGGCGGGACGGTCAGGGTGATACCCCAAACCGAATTGGCGCAAAAAGCCAGGATCACAACACCGACGCTGGCCAGAATCAAATCGGGCGATAGGCCGGTGATAAAGGTCGTGCTGGCGAAAGCGCCGAATACAAAGCCAAGAAACAGCGGCCAGAAGCGTTTCAGGTTTTTGATGGGGGTGGCTTTGTAAACCGCCTGCCAGATGTTGAGGATGCTGGGCGGAATGACGTTCAGTGCAATGCCGAAGCTGACCGGCACGAACATCGAGAGCAGCGAGATCACAACGATCGGCAGGCCAAAACCGATGGCCCCTTTGATCAGGCCGCCCAGAAAAAAGGCGCCAAAAATCAGGGACAGAAGCTGTGCGTCAAATTCAACGCCGGGAACAATAGGAAGCTGCATAGAATCAAACCCGGCGCTGTACACGCCTGTTGAAAGAAATAACCTTCAAGCTGATTATCCTGTCTGGAGACAGAAAACAACCCTGCAGGGGTGGCTGTCCTTCAGCTTTTTCTTTGAATTCGAAAGCGTGTTCCGGCCCACACCGTGACGACGACAAGCGAGCCGAAAATTACCACATCAGGGCCGATCTGTTCATTCAGCAACCAGACCGAGGCAATCAGGGTGAGGAACAGCTGGGTGAGTTGCAGTTGCGAGACCCGAACAATGCCCGCCATGGCCATGCCCCTGTACCAGAAAAAGAACCCGGCCAGTTGCGAGATCACGGCCACATAGAGAAACCCGGTCAGTGATGCCGGTGTTGCCGTGGCCAAGGAGAGCGGCACGAACAGGGCGGCAATCAGGACAAGGGGAAAGCTGACAGCAAGGGCCCAGCACACGGTCTGCCAACCGCCCATGCTTTTTGAGAGCTGGCCGCCATAGGCATAACCAATGGCCGCCGTTACGACAGCCAGAAGCAGAAAGACATGGCCGATGGCAAGTCCGCCCTCTGTCTGGCGCATGACAAAGGCCAGAGTGAGCACCGTACCAAGGATGCCGGTGAGCCAGAAGGCGACGGATGGCCGCTCATCGCTGATCAGCGCGCCAACTACCGCCGTCGCCAATGGCAACAGACCGACAACAATGGCGCCATGGGAGGACGAAACGGTTTGCATGGCGAGGGTTGTGAACAGAGGAAAGCCGAAAACGATGCCGAAGGCGCAGAGGGCCAGCGGTTTCAGGTCGGCCCGGGCGGGCAGGCGTGGGCGCATGAGTATCAGCAGGATAATCGCCAGAGCGCCCGCAACGAGGCCCCGCCAGACCGCCACCTGCAAGGCATCGATATCGGCCACGGCAAGCCGCGTCATGGGCAGGGTCAGGCTAAAGGAGGCGACACCAATCATGCCGAGAACAAGACCGGTGGGTGTTTTATCCGTGCTGAGAGGGGGCACTGGCGATGTTGGGGTTGTCATAGACGCTATGCGTCCTTTTTTAAGGGATCAAGTGATTGCCATGCCCACAGCCTACTTGAGGCCTATGGAGATGCCAATCACTTGATCCCTGCCGCCTAGCTTTTGACTTCCTCCATAAACCGTTCGCGAATGACGATCGGGTTCATGGAAATCACCGGCACCTTGACGTTACCGGACTCGCATTTGCAGACAATGACGGTCATCTGGTTGGAGGCCAGCGCCTTTTCCAGTTCAATAGCCGTGTCTTCAGCCCGGCATTCGACCACATGCTCGCAGCCGCAGGCTTCGGCGACGGCGGTCAATGAGGTTTTCTTGCCCGCATAGGTCGGTTGGTCACCGGTTGAGCCGTAGCTGCCGTTGTCGATGATCAGCAGGACAAAGTTGTCGGCCACGTTGTTGGCGATGGTCGGCAGAGTGCCCAGATTGGTCAGGACCGAGCCGTCGCCATCAATGGCGATCACCTTTTTCGATTGCGCCAAAGCCAGACCGAGACCAATGGAGGAACACAGCCCCATGGTGCCGAGCATATAAAAATTGCTGGGCTTGTCGTCGAGGCTGAACAGTTCCTGCGACGGACTGCCGATATTGCAGATGACCAGTTCGTCCGTGATGATTGGCAATATGGATTTTAAAACGTCATTCCTGATCATTAGGCAGCCCTCCAGAAAGATGCATCCGTTAGAATAGCCGTCGGTTTGTTGCACATTTGCGTGTAGACAAGAATGTCGCCCAGTTCTTCGGCATCTTCTTTTTTGTGAAAGTGAAAGGTCGGGATATGCAATTGGGCGAGCAGGGCCTTTGTATGCAGCGCCATTTCTACCTGACAGGCGACCGGTTCACCCACTTCACCGCGATAGCTGATCAGCATGGGAAGTGGCATTTGATAAAACTGGATCAGCGTTGCCAGCGTGTTGACTGTTACGCCCAGCGCTGTGTTCTGCATGATGATGCAGGGTTTTTTGCCGCCCATGAATGCCCCGGCACAGAGCCCCATGCCTTCATCTTCTTTGTTGGAAGGCACATGCATGATCTCGTTCCGGTTTTCAACCAGATCAATCACGCCGGCCAGCTGCTTGCAGGGGACCGTTGTTATAAAGTCGATGCCATTGCCGATTAAATCATCGACTATTTGTTCACTGATATTCGCCGCCATGTTTCACTCTCGTTTCTGTTTTCGGAATTAAAAAATTTCGCTTAAATAGGAATGCGCACGGGTGTCGCAGCGGCTGACCCGCCACTCGACAGGGGTGCCGTTCAGGGTCACGGCCAGCCGCTCGATCTCAAGCAATGGTGCACCAACGGGCAATGACAGGTAACCGGATTCGCGTTGCGTTGTCGCATCAGCGCGGAGATGTTCCACCGCTTTGTGGATGGTCACGCCGAAATCGCGCTCATAGAGCTGATAAAGTTCATTGGGAATTCCCCCTTCCTGACCGAGATGGGAAAACAACGCGGCCGGGATCACGATATTCTCGATAATCACCGGCTTGCCACCCATGCTGCGCAGGCGCTTGATGTTGAGAACCTCGGCATTCTTTTTCAGTTGAAGCCGTTCGCTTTCCTTGCGGGTGCTGCGCCGCCTGGCAAAGGAAATCAGTTGGCTGGTCTGCGGCATTTGTTTCTCGCCGTTTTTCCCGACCAGATGGAAAAAACGATACAATTCCTGCTGCGGGGAATGGGAGGAGACAAAGGTGCCGCGGCCCTGGTGGCGAACCACCAGATTCTCCTTGGTCAGGGCATCCAGAGCCTTGCGCACGGTACCTTGCGAGACGTTGAATTCTGCAGCGAGGGCGAACTCCGAAGGCAAACAGGCGCCGGGAGACCAGATGCCATCAACCATGCGCTGAACAATCAGCGCCTGAACCTGGGCAAACAAAGGCCCCTGACCGGGGGTTGCGCGAACAATCTGCATAACGTTTCCTAATAAGTCTTATATAAGAGTTATAGGAATTTGTTGACCAAGGCAAGTCTTCATGGCAAACAGAATGTCTAATGAATGAAAGCGTATCCAAGACGCCAATCCGCCCTCTCTTTATTTAACGAAAGCAAACCCATGCCAGATATTGTGATCCCGGAAACTATGGACCCGACGGCCCTTGCCTCCCTGCAAAAGGAATTTGATGTTCTGTTTGATCCGGATCTGTTTAACCAGCCGGAAGCGTTGAAAACGGCGCTGGCCGATGCGCGGGCACTGATCGTTAGAAACATGACCCAGGTGAAAGGTGATATCTTGGCTTCAGCGAAAAAACTTGAAGCCGTCGGCCGTCTGGGTGTTGGGCTCGATAACATTGATGTCGAAGCCTGCGCTGCCCGTAATATTCAGGTTTTCCCGGCAACCGGTGCAAACAGGGACTCCGTCGCCGAGCTTGTGATGGGGGCGTTGTTCATTTTGTTCCGCCGTGCCTATCACGTGACGGACATTATGCTGGAAGGGAAATGGCCGCGCATGCAACTGGGCGGACGGGAAGTGCAGGGGCATCATCTTGGTATTATCGGTTTTGGTTCCATTGGCCGTGCTGTCGCCTTGCGTGCAAAAGCCATGGGAATGAGCCTCTCTGCTTATGACCCCTACGTCATAGAATCCGATCCAGCCTGGGACGACTATTCGGTAACGAAGTCTTCATTGGAGGACGTCCTGAAGATCTCCGATGCGGTGAGCCTGCATGTGCCGTTGGCCGATGACACGCGCGATATGATCGACGCCGATGCCATAGCCGAAATGAAACAGGGCGCCATTGTCATCAATGCGGCGCGCGGCGGTATCGTGAACGAGGCGGCTCTGGCGGCAGCGCTCAAGTCCGAAAAGTTATCCGGGGCCTTTGTTGACGTGTTTACCCATGAACCACTTGAAAAAGGATCGGTTTTCGAAGAGGCACCCAATTTGATTCTGGCGCCGCATGTCGGCGCAATGACGGATGAATCGAATGTTCGGGTGGGGCGTGTGACGGCAGATAATATCCGTCGGGTTTTGAACAGCAAATAAGGCCGGGTGTGGTGTTGTAGGTTTGAGAGTTCGGGTCTGGGATCATCATCAAAATTTTGACAGAATTATATGGTTTTTTGTTCACAAGAAGAATGATCGGCGTATAAAGAGTGAAAGTTGCTTGCGGGCCTGAAAAATAGGAAAAACGGTAGCAATTTATGGCAGCACAAAAGAAGAGTTCGACTGTTCAGAAACGAACTGATCATGGTTTAAAGGCCGCGTCTCCCGCTCGCCGCCGGACCCTCAAATTTGCGCTCGGCGCGGCAAGTGCTGCGGCCCTGGGCCCCTGGATTGTTCGTGATGCACGATCTTCGTCCGGTGAGCTGCATGTCATGATGTGGTCGGACTATCTGCCGGATGATTTCGTCAACGGTTTTCAGAATGAAACGGGAATCAAGCTGCGGCACATTCCCTATGGTTCCAATGAAGAACTTTTGAACAAGGCCAGGGCCGTTAAGGGGCATGGTTTTGATCTGCTCAGTCCGACGGCGCTGCGGGCCCTGCAATGGCGGCCGCTAGACCTCCTGCAGCCTTTCGATATGAAGCGGGTTCCCTCAGATCGCATTAACAAACATATGCTGGAGCGGTCCGTGGAGCACTGGACCTGGGACGACAGGCTTTACCACCTTCCATTTTTCTGGGGGACTGAGGCTCTGGCCTGGCTGACCAATGGCTGGGAACAAACCTACGAAAACCTGAGCTATGGCGATTTGTGGCTGCCTGAGTTGAAAGGCAAGGTCATGGGGCGGCCGCATTCGATGATGCTGGGCATGGGGCTGTATCTGGACAGAATAGGCAAATTGCCAAGTAATCGCATGCTGGATGCCTACAAAGATGAAGATTCCATGCGCCGGATATGGAGTAAAATCACCCAGTTTGCGATTGAGAAAAAACCTTCGGTAAAATTGTTCTGGAACGACGCCGAAGCCCAGCAGAGGGGCTTTCTGACGAATGGCGTTATTCTTGGGCAAACCTGGGATGGCCCAGCCATTGCCCTGAAGAATGAAGGCAAGGCCATAAACTACATGGCCCCGCAGGAAGGGGCGTTGGCCTGGCTCGACGGATTGTCGATCCCGAAAGGGGCCGAAAACTTTGACCAGATATATGCCTTTCTGGATTATATTTACCGCCCGGATGTGAGTGGTCGTCTGGCTTCCGAGACCGGATACAATTCGGTCGCTGTGGGGGCGGATAAATTCCTGACGCATGAAGCGGCCAAGAATTACCGGGAAGCCTATCCGGAGGGGGCGCTGGAAAATCTCTGGTGGTGGCCGCCGGAACCAACCTGGTATGCGACGTCCCGCAATGAATTCCGTGATCGTTATGTCGCTGCCTGATGGGTTTTATGGAAATAGGCGATGCCCCTTAAAACGACGACGATAGGGGCTTACCAGAAACCGGAATTTCTCGGTCTGACGGACTGGTTCGACCAATCATTAGGAGGAACGACAGCCGAGAAACCGACGGCCCATTATACCCGCGAACTCAGGCAATTGGGCGATCAGGCGGAGGCGCTTTTCGTGCGCGCCGCAGAGGCGGTAATTCGCGATCAGGAAGCAGCCGGGATCGATATCCTGACCGATGGCGAAGTCCGCCGGGAAAACTATATTCATTACCATTGCCGACATTTGAGCGGCATTAATTTTGAACTGCTGACCGAACAGGATTTGCGCAACGGTGCCTATAAAGCATCACTGCCGACCATCACCGGGCCCGTGATGGCCATGGCGCCATTCCTGACGCATGACTGGAAAACGGCGCAGGCACTCACTCGCCGTGATGTGAAAATCACTATTCCTGGCCCGATGACCATCGGCGATACGGTTGCCGATATGTTTTACAATGACCCTAAAAAACGCGGGGCCGAAATCGCCGATGCCCTGAACAGGGAAGTTCTGGCGCTGGCCGATGCGGGGTGTATACATATACAAATCGACGAGCCGGTATTTGCGCGCAAAGTCGGCGATGCTCTGGACTATGGCTTTGAAAACCTGGAGCGCTGTTTTCACAACGTGCCGAACCATGTTGTCCGCACCGTTCATATGTGTTGCGGTTATCCGGACAGAATGGATAACCCGGACTATGAAAAAGCAGACAAAGCCTGCTATTTTGATCTGGCGCCAGCCATTGAGAAATCGTCCATTCAGGCCGTATCCATTGAGGATGCGCATCGTAACAATGACCTGAGCCTGCTGGAAATTTTTGAAAAAACGACGGTCATATTTGGCGTTGTCGCCATTGCAAAAAGCCATGTTGAAAGCGTCGATATGCTGGAAACCCGATTGCGCAATGCTCTGGGGCATATTGACGCGCATCGTTTGATCGCTGCCCCGGATTGCGGCCTTGGCCTGCTCGGGCGTGATCTCGCTCAAAGGAAACTAAGCAATCTTTGTGATGCTGTCAGGCGTATTTAAGAATACGCCTGCAAGTTGATGTCTGCATAACTTCGCAATTGTTATTTTTTGGCCGATTGTTATATAAAGGCACAAATAAAGTGTGGGTTCTGTTCATCGGGGGATGGATTGATGTATAGTCGTCGTTGGTTTTTGGCCTTTACAAGTGCCGCGGTAACCGAAATTTCATTCGGGCGGTCTGCTTTGTATGCGGCTGAAAATACGGTTTCTCTTCAGGAGGGCGCCGTAGAGTTTGTGAGTAGTCTGGCTGACGAAGCCCTTTCTTCTCTGACTGATTCCAGCCTCAACCTGATTGAACGCCGCGAGCGGTTCCGCGAGCTGATGCACCGCTATTTTGCTTTTAACGCCATCGCCAAATGGGTGTTGGGTCGCTATTGGCGGAAAGCCAGCGACGCAGAAAAAGATGAATATCTGGATCTCTTCGAAAAATTGATGGTCATCACATATGCGGATCGTTTTGAGACCTATGCCGGCGAAAAACTGACTATCGAAAAATCCGAACTGCGCGGTGAGAAAGATGCCCTTGTCCATTCCCTTCTGGAACGGCCCCATGAGCAAAAGCCGATTTCTGTTATCTGGCGGGTGCGCCCCAAAGATGACTCGTACAAAATCGTTGATGTCATGGTTGAGGGTCTGAGTATGGGAATCACCCAGCAGAAAGAGTTTTCTTCCGTTATCCGCAATCATAACAACAAGGTTGAAGGTTTGCTTAGTGAATTGCGCAAGCGTGTAAATATTGATACCTAGATACAGGTTTCAGTTTCCATCCTTGTTCAGGTGATTTAATGGCAGGCACAGATGCCCCCCGGGTGGAAACGCCATCGGGAAAAGACGCGGCGTACGAGAACTTTCCGGTCGGTTCGTGGTTGCTGCCAGCTCACTTGCGACCTCACATCGCCCGCTATTACCATTTCGCCCGGGCCATTGATGATATTGCCGATAATCCGGATTTACAGGCGGATGATAAAATTGCGCGTCTCGATGGGTTTGAAAAAGCGCTGTTGGAAGAAGGAAACGCGCCGGAATATGCGACGGCGCACCGTATGCGCGAGAGCTTGCAGCAAACCGGCGTCACTCCCCGCCATTGTCTCGATCTGATCACGGCATTCAAGCAGGATGCCGTCAAGAACCGCTATGAAAACTGGGCGGAACTGGTTGATTACTGCCTGCTTTCCGCAGCTCCCGTCGGGCGTTACTTGATCGATTTGCATGGCGGATCAAACAATGGTTACGGACCGTCCGACGCGCTCTGCATCGCCCTGCAAGTGATCAACCATCTGCAGGACTGCAAGGAAGACTTTATGCTGATGGATCGGGTTTATATCCCTGGCGACTGGATGGCGGCAGAGGGCGTTGGCGTGGACGGGCTGGCTGAGCCTGCGCTTTCCGACCCCTTCCGTCGCGTGCTCGATCAGGTTCTGGCGGCGACTGTAAATCTGATGCCGGAGGCCAAAAAACTGCCCATGGGCCTGAACAGCCGCCGTCTGGCCATGGAAAGTCAGGTCATCATCAATATCGCCGGGCGGTTGATAGAGCAGCTTCAGCAAGGCGACCCTCTGGCGACGCGCATTGAATTGTCGAAACCGGCCTATCTGTGGTGCTTCCTGCGCGGTCTCTCGGGCTGGATGGCTCCCCGGTGATTTCATTCGTGAATGCATTGGCTGGAAACTGGCTGGCCGTCATTGCTTGTGTCTCTTTGTTAATCTGGATTGGCCTGGTATTTTTGCGCGGCGGTTTTTGGAAAGCCGACCAGCAGCTGGCCGGGGCCATTGAATTGCAGAACTGGCCCTCCGTCGTTGCCGTTATTCCAGCGCGCAATGAGGAAGAAACAATCGGACAAACGGTCCAATCGCTGTTGTCGCAGGATTATCCGGGTGAGTTGAAAGTGATTGTTGTTGACGACAACAGCGATGATGGAACCCGGCGGGCCGCAGGTCAAAATGAGAATCTTCGGGTCGTCGCAGGGAAACCTCTGGAGGATGGCTGGACCGGCAAGTTGTGGGCTGTCAGTCAGGGAATCTCCGAAATCAGGTCTTTTGCGCCGGGAAGCGATTACGTTCTGCTGACCGATGCTGATATAGCGCATCATCCGGAAAACCTGCGCGAACTGGTTTCAAAGGCGATCAGTGAGGACAGGCATTTGGTGTCTTTGATGGTCCGCCTCAGATGCAGCAGTTTCTGGGAAAAGCTGTTGATTCCGGCTTTTGTTTTCTTTTTCCAGAAGCTCTATCCGTTTCCCTGGGTCAATTCGCCTGACCATCCCATGGCGGCAGCTGCCGGGGGCTGTATGTTGATACGACTGGAAAGCCTGCATGCGGCAGGAGGGATCGCCGCTATCAAGGATCAACTGATCGACGACTGCGCCATGGGGCGGCTGATCAAGACAAAAGGTGCGGTTTGGCTGGGTTTGTCCGAGAAAACCGAGAGTTTGCGGGCTTATACACGACTTTCCGAAATTTGGAACATGGTGGCGCGTACAGCTTTTGTGCAGCTTGATCATTCACCTGTGCAGTTGCTGGCAACGGTTCTCGCCATGGTTCTGATCTACCTTGCACCGCCGATTTTATGTGTATATGGCCTGGTTTTGGGATTGCCTGTAGCCTACAGCGTCGCCGGTGCGGCATATCTGGTTATGATAGGCGTATACGGGCCGACGCTGCGCCTGTACAAAATACCGCTGTGGGCTGGGATCTTCCTGCCGCTTGCGGGATTCCTCTATACCCTGATGACGATTTCTTCAGCCATTCGCCACTGGCAGGGGCATGGTGGCGCTTGGAAAGGCAGAAGTTATTCCAAAACAACGCGAGAGGGATGACGTGTTGCTTTTGGTCGTGTAAGGATAGCCCCCATGAATATGGATCAACCTCAAATCAATGTGCAGGATGCGGACAGGGCTGTCGAAGCCATTGTCCGGCGCTCTGGCAGTTCTTTTTTCTGGGCCATGCGTCGGCTGCCGGAAGCCAAACGGCGCGCCATGTACGCCATTTATGCGTTTTGCCGTGAAGTCGATGACCTGGCTGACGAGCCGGGCGCAATCGAGGATAAAAAGGCCGGTCTTGCGATATGGCGGGGTGAGATCGAGCGCATGTACGGGGAACAGCCCCGTCATTTCATCACAAAGGCATTGATGACGCCGGTCGAGGCTTACGAATTGCGCAAGGAGGATTTCCGGGCCGTCATTGACGGTATGGAGACGGATGCGCAAGCGGCGGTGCGGATTACCGACATGGCCGAACTGGAACTCTATTGCGACCGTGTCGCGAGTGCCGTCGGGCGCTTGTCTGTTCGGGTTTTCGGGGTACCGGACGAACTTGGAATCCCCCTTGCGTTTGCACAGGGCCAAGCGCTGCAACTGACCAATATTCTGCGCGATATCAAGGAAGATGCGGAGCGGGATCGCCTTTATTTGCCCAGAGACTTGCTGGTTTCCCATGATATCCCGACGGAAAATCTGGATGAACTGATTCGTCATCCGGCCTTGCCGATGGTCAGTGAATTGCTTTCGGATATTGCCGCCAGGCGCTATCAGGAAGCCCGTGCCCTGATCAAACAGTGCCGGCGCGATCAGGTCCGCCCGGCGATCATGATGATGGAAGTCTATAACCAGATTCTCAATAAACTGACCCGCCGGGGCTGGGCAGATCTGTCGACGCCCGTACGCCTTACTAAATTCGAAAAAGCCTGGACGGCAGTCCGTTTCGGGATGTTCTGAAATGGCCTATAGGGTTCATGTGATTGGTGCCGGTCTGGCCGGGCTTTCGGCAGCCGCTTATGCGACAGACAAAGCTGATACCGTTGCCGTCTATGAGGCGGCGGGGCATGCTGGCGGGCGGTGCCGGTCATTTTATGATGAGATTTTGGGGTGCCGTATCGACAACGGCAACCATTTGCTGCTCAGCGGCAATCATGCCGCCATAGATTATCTGACGCATATCGGCTCCAAGAACGCGCTTGTTGGTCCGGCCGAGGCGGAATTTCCATTTCTCGACTTGCGCAACGATACACGCTGGGTCGTCAAGCCGGACAAATGGATCATTCCGTGGTCACTGTTTTCGGCCAAGGGCCGGGTGCCGGGAACGGCTTTCGGGGAATATGTACGCGGACTGTCGCTGGCGCGGACAACACCTGATCAAACCATTGCGCAATGTCTGGATAAAGGTGGTGTACTGTTCGAAAAATTCTGGGAGCCGCTGGCCGTATCCGTTCTGAATACGGAGGCCGATGCCGCCTCGGCAAGGTTGTTATGGCCGGTTCTCAGGGAAACCTTCGGCCGTGGTGCCTACGCCTGCATTCCGCTGATTGTCCGTGAAGGCCTGAGCGAGGCCTTTGTCGACCCCGCTTTGGCATTTCTGGAGCAAAAGAATGGGTCCGTGGCTTTTAACCAAAGGCTACGACGTATCGAATTTACGGGGGACCATGTTTCGGCCTTGAATTTTGGTGAGGACACGGTCCGGGTTGATGAACAGGACAGCGTTATTCTGGCAACACCGCCATCGGTGGCCAGCGCTCTGGTTCCGGGATTGCAAACGCCCGATGAATTCCGACCCATTGTAAACGGCCATTTCATCCTCCCATCAGAAGCGCCACAAATGAGTTTTCTCGGGCTGGTGGGGGGTGTTGCCCATTGGCTCTTTGTGCGGGGCAAGGTGGCTTCAATTACGGTTAGCGCCGCGACGGAGCTGGCGGCTCAGGATAGCGATATGATCGCTCAACGCCTATGGCTGGATATCTGCAGGGCTCTGGAACTGGGAGATGCCCCTCTTGGACCGTACCGAATCGTTAAGGAAAAACGCGCAACCTTTGCTCAAACGCCTGTCCAGTCCGGACGGCGGCCACAGCAGAAAACCGGCTGGAAAAACCTGTTTCTTGCTGGAGATTGGGTGGATACGGGCCTTCCAGCGACGATTGAGGGCACTATTCGTTCCGGCCGGAAAGCGGCCAAATTGACGAAAAGATGAAGCAATCCTTGTGTTTGTTGCGGTTTTTTGACAAAACCCGCCCATCCGATTCATTATATGTGAATCGCATATTAGGGGGCAGACCTTCTTTCAAAGCGGTTCACATAAATTAGGCAGGCTGGATGGTGAGTTTCGACAGAAAAGAGAGCCCCGCCGATCTGGTGAGGGCGTCGGATGATCGACTGCTCGATGGGACAATCGAGCAGGCATCCCGATGGCTGATCGATCAGCAAAACAACGATGGTCATTGGGCTTTTGAACTTGAGGCCGATGCGACAATTCCGGCTGAATATATTTTCCTCAACCACTTTCTGGGCGACATAAACCCGGAAGTTGAGCAGAAGCTTGCCGTCTATTTAAGGTCCATCCAGGAAAATCACGGCGGCTGGCCTTTGTATCACGATGGCGATTTCAATATGAGCGCTTCCGTGAAGGCCTATTATGCGCTGAAACTGGTGGGTGACAGCCCCGATGCGCCGCATATGGCCCGTGCGCGAAAGGTCATTCTGGAGAACGGCGGCGCGGCCAAGTCTAACGTCTTTACACGTATTGCTCTGGCTTTGTTTGGTCAGGTTCCCTGGCGTGCAGTTCCGGTTATTCGGCCTGAAGCCATGCTGCTGCCAAAGTGGTTCCCGTTCCATATCGATAAAGTCTCATATTGGTCGCGTACGGTGATGGTGCCGTTGTTCGTGATTGCCGCCCTGAAGCCGCAAGCAAAAAACCCACGTGGCGTTCATATTCATGAGCTGTTCGTGACACCGGCTGATCAGGAAAAACATTATATGGTCAACCCGACCGGTCACTGGATTGGCAGTATGATTCTGGGGTTGGATCGGGTCATGCAGAAAGTCGAACCATTTCTCCCTGCCTATTTTGAAAAACGCGGGATCAAAAAGGCGCTGGAGTTTGTCCATGATCGGCTGAATGGCGATGATGGCCTGGGCGGGATTTTTCCAGCCATCGCAAATTCTGTCATGGCTTTTGATGCCATGGGTTATGCAAAGGACCATCCGGATTATGTGACGGCTCGCTCCGCCATCGAAAAACTTCTGGTTTTCGATGACGATGGTGAAACCGCTTACTGTCAGCCTTGTTTGTCGCCGGTTTGGGATACCGGTCTGGCGGTGCATGCTTTGCTGGAGGCCGGTCTTGGCGACGGCGATCCGGTGTTCGACAAGGCAGCGGAGTGGCTTGTCAGCAGACAAATCCTGGAAGTCAAAGGCGACTGGGTCGCTAATAAACCGCATTTGCGTCCCGGAGGGTGGGCCTTTCAGTACTGGAATGACTTTTACCCCGATGTCGACGATACCGCCGTTGTTGTCATGGCATTGCACCGGGCGAACCCGGAAAAATACAAAGTGGCCATTGACCGTGCGACCGAGTGGATTATCGGCATGCAAAGCAAGAACGGCGGTTGGGGGGCCTTTGACGCAGATAATACGCATAGCCTGCTTCAGCACATCCCGTTTGCCGACCACGGGGCATTGCTCGATCCACCTACGGCTGATGTCAGTGCACGCTGTTTGGGGATGCTGGCCCAGTTAGGGTTTACAAAAGATGATACAACTGTTGCCAAGGCCCTGAAGTATTTGAAGAAAGAACAGGAAGCTGATGGTTCCTGGTTTGGGCGTTGGGGTAATAACTATGTGTATGGAACATGGTCCGTTTTGTGTGCCTTGAATGCGATCCATGAAGATATGAGCCAGCCCTATATCCGCAAAGCCGTCGATTGGCTTAAAGGACGCCAGCAGTCGGATGGCGGTTGGGGCGAAGACTGCGCCAGCTATTGGCAGCACCGGCGTGATGAAGTCAAAGCAACAACACCTTCACAAACATCCTGGGCGGTGCTTGGCCTGATGGCTGCTGGTGAGGTTGATAGTGTAGCGGTAAAAGGGGGCGTTGAGTATTTGCTGCGCGACCCTCATGAAGACGGAAAATGGGAAGAAGAGTATTTTAATGCTGTCGGGTTCCCACGGATTTTCTATTTGCGCTATCATGGCTACAGTTCGTTTTTCCCACTGTGGACGCTGGCCCGTTATCGTGATTTGAAAAGCAGCAATACAAAGCTTCCGCAAGTCGGTTTGTAACCCATGAAAATGGGCATCCTGACGGGGTTGGCCCGGGAAGTCAGCTGCCTGCCCCCTCAATCTGCGAATATGATCATAAAATGCGCGGGCGCATCCCCTGAACGTGCAGAGCTGCTCACTCGCGAACTTGTTGCCGACGGCTGCGGAGCGCTGCTCAGCTTTGGTGTAGCAGGCGCATTGTCTCCTGAATTGAGTGTCGGTGATGTGGTGCTGGCAACAGGTGTTATTGATGCCAGTGGAAATGAAATTCCAACGGCAGAGAGCTGGTGCAAACGGGTGTCTGCGGTTTTGTCCGAGCATGAGGAGATTGTCTGGCAGGGCCTGATTTACGGTTCAGACGATGCTATTGGGTTGCCATCGGGGAAAGCCGATTGCCATCAAAAAACGGGTGCTTTATGTGTCGATATGGAAACCCACAGAATGGCACGGGTCGCAGCAGAGGCCCAAACGCCTTTCCTTGCCATTCGCGTAATCTCGGATGATTCAACCCGGGTCGTTCCATCAGCGGCTTTGGGCGTTATCGGCGCAGATGGTAAACCGCATATCGGTCGGGTCCTGAATGGTCTTCTTCGCCACCCAGGGCAAATTCCAGCGCTCATTCACCTTGCCAAAGATATGGAAGTTGCCGTCTCCCAGTTACGCCGCGTGTCCCGTCTTACGGGACCGTTGTTTCGCTTCCTTTAAGCGGGCATCGTCCTCTTCGCGTTGCTGGGTCAGGGTTTTCACCAACCCTTCAAATACGAATTCGGCCGGGCGCTGGTTATCAAGCGGGATTTCCGGCGCCATCGGGCTTTTGGTATCAATACCATTCAAAAAGACTTCCAGAGCTTTTAATGGATTGGAAACTGTATCTGTTACGGCACTGGCTTCATAACCGCAGTGAACCATGCAATCCGCACATTTCTCATATTTTCCGGTGCCATATTTCTCCCATTCCGTCTCTTCCATCAATTCCTTGAAGGTCTCTGTGTAGCCTTCAGATAAAAGATAACAGGGTTTTTGCCAGCCAAAGATATTGCGCGTCGGGTTGCCCCAAGGCGTGCATTCGTAGGTTTGATTGCCTGCCAAAAAGTCCATAAACAGGGATGACTGACTGAAGCGCCATTTTTTCTTGCCCTGCAATTCAAAAATATCGCGGAACAACTGCTTGGTCTTCCGGCGGGACAGAAAATGCTCCTGATCGGGAGCCCGCTCATAGGCGTAACCCGGCGATACGGTAATCCCTTCAATATCCAGATCGTTCACGCAGAAATCGAAGAACGAAGCCGCTTCTTCTGCCGTCATTTGATTAAACAGGGTGCAGTTGACGTTAACCCGAAAGCCTCGGCGTTTGGCTTCCCGGATTGCCGATACGGCTTTCTGGAAGGTTCCGGCCTGATCGACGGCATGGTCGTGGTGTTTCTCCATGCCATCCAGATGGATGGAGAACGTGAGATAGGGAGATGGCGTGAACAGATCAAGCTTCTTTTCAAGCAACAGGCCGTTGGTGCATAGGTAAACGAATTTCTTGCGGGCCACGATGCCTTCGACGATTTCTTTGATTTCTTTGTGGATCAACGGCTCACCACCCGGAATTGAGACAATAGGCGCGCCACATTCATCAACGGCTTCGAGGCATTGCTCGGCGCTCAAGCGTCTGTTGAGAACGGTATCTTCGTAGTCAATTTTTCCACATCCCGGGCAGGCCAGATTGCAGCGAAACAGAGGCTCAAGCATCAGGACAAGCGGGTATTTATCAACACCTTTAAGGCGTTGTTTCATGATGTAGCTTCCCACACGAATTTGCTGAATAACAGGAACGGCCATGAGTTAGGCTCCTAAAGGGTTTCGGGTGAGGGGTTTGGAGTCGGCGATTTCGCGGGGCAATTTAAAGACTACGTTTTCTTCAACGCCTTTGAGCTTTTCGACGGTGACATCACCATAGTCACTTAACCGCTCAATCAGGCCCTGAACCAGTTCTTCCGGTGCTGAGGCACCTGCCGTTACACCAACAATATTAACGGAAGTGAGCCATTCCGGGTTAAATTCAGTGGCGTCGGCAACAAGATAACTTGGCACACCCATTTCATCACCGACATCCCGCAGGCGGTTTGAGTTCGAGCTGTTAGAAGCGCCAACCACCAGCAACAGATCCACAGATTTCACCAATTCGCGGACAGCTTCCTGACGGTTTTGTGTCGCATAGCAGATATCTTTGACATCGGGTCCCTGAATGGACGGAAAGCGTTTTTTCAAAGCCACAATGACTTCGCGCGTATCATCAACGCTGAGCGTTGTTTGGGTGACATAGGCCAGAGATTCGGGGTTGCCGACCTCCAGAGTATCTACGTCTTTGGCGTTGGTGACCAACAGAACCCCGCCTGGAATGCGTCCTTGTGTGCCTTCAACCTCCGGGTGCCCGGCATGACCAATCAAAATCACCTGACGGCCTCGGCTGGCATGGTTCTGGCCTTCCTTGTGAACTTTCGAGACCAAGGGGCATGTCGCATCCACGACAGCAAGACCGCGGGCTTTGGCACCCTCAACAACGGCGTCAGAAACACCGTGAGCGCTAAAAATCGTATTGCCGCCTTCCGGAATTTCATCGACTTCCTCAACGAAAATCGCACCTTTGGCCCGCAGCGATTCGACCACATGTTTATTGTGTACGATTTCGTGGCGCACATAGACGGGAGGGCCGAATTTCTCAAGCGCACGCTCAACAATTTCAATGGCGCGCTCGACACCGGCGCAAAACCCCCGGGGGCTTGCTAACAGGACCTTAATGGGACGGTTCATAGAGTTCTCGCATCCAGCAGTTCTTTCGGGCTTTCAAATCGCATGAGACAAGAATACACGCTTAAATCTCAATCCATATTGAAAATAGGGATGAACCTGATAAAGGTGAAGCCCCTTCAAGGCTTTTACTATCGGATTATGGATAGGAATTCCAGCATCGTCTTGAAAAAAGCGACGGAATACCAATGACTTTTTTGAGTGATAAACGATGATTCTTGTAACAGGGGCAACCGGTTTTGTGGGTTCGGCCTTGGTCCGCCTCCTGTTGCAGCGGGGAGAGGCGGTTCGTGTGATGGTACGGGCGGACAGTGATCGCCGCAATCTGGATGGTCTGGAAGTCGAAATCGTTGAAGGTGACCTGCTGAAACCCGAAACCCTGAAACCGGCCGTACAGGGGTGTTCCGGGCTTTATCACGTGGCCGCCGATTACAGGCTTTGGACACGTGACCCGGCAAAAATGTTTGAAGCCAATGTGGGAGGCTCCCAGGCCATTATCCGGGCCGCAACGCAAGCGGGGGTGCCGCGTATCGTCTATACCTCCAGTGTTGCTACTCTGGGGATCGTCAAAGGTGGCGTCGCCGATGAAGATACCCCGGTTTCCTATGCCGATATGATTGGTGTCTATAAACAGTCGAAATATCGGGCCGAGGAAGCCGTGCAACGCCTTGTCACAGACGAGGGCGCACCAGCGGTCATCGTTAACCCATCGACCCCTATTGGTCCGCGTGACATCAAACCGACCCCGACCGGGCGTATGATCGTTGAAGCGGCGGCCGGGCGCATGCCGGCTTTTGTGGATACGGGCCTCAACATTGCCCATGTGGATGATGTGGCTGCAGGGCATATACTGGCCTTTGACAAGGGGCAGGTGGGCGGGCGTTATATTCTGGGTGGCACCGATATGGAATTGTCGCAGATTCTGGCTCATATCGCCGAAATGACGAGCCGCAAGCCGCCGCGAATCAAAATTCCCCACAATGCCATTCTACCCATCGGATACCTGTCAGAGGCCTGGACACGCCTGACCGGTGGTGACACGCCTTTTGTTGTGGTGGATGGGATCAAAATGGCGAAAAAGAAAATGTATTTTTCGTCGGCCAAAGCCATACGGGAACTGGGATATCAATCCCGACCCGCAACCGAGGCCCTAGCGGATGCCGTGAACTGGTTTCGCGCACACGGCTATTTTTAACTCAAACTCTGTAAATATCTTGCTCAACCTTGTCGGCAAGGTTAGTTAATTGCCTCTTTTGATGGGCTTCACGACAGGAACGAGACATGAAAGCGTTGATGCTGGCCGCCGGTCTTGGGCGCCGTTTATATGGGGATGAAAACGAGAATCTGCCGAAAGCATTGTTGCAGTTTGGCGGGCAGACTCTGATTGAGCGCCATATCCGGATTTTGCAGGCCTGTGGTATTGATGAACTGGTTTTGATTGTTGGTCATCGCAAGGACGATTTACTGGCCGAAGCAGAACGCGTTGCGTCAGACGGGTTTGTCCGGTCTTTTTATAACCCGCGCTATCGCGAAGGCCCGAAACATTCCCTGGCATGTGGTGAAGAGGTGCTGCGCTCCGGCGACGATGTTCTGTTTATGGATGCCGACGTTCTCTATCACCCAACCCTGCTCGAGCGGCTGATTGAATCCCAGGAAAAGAACTGTTTTGTGATCGACCGGGAATTTCAGTCTACGGATGACTTTGTGAAGGTCTGTATCAATGACGGGTTGGTGGTAGATTTTGGCAAATCCCGGGGCGATGACTACGACATTGTTGGCGAATGGCCGGGGTTTTTGAAAATGTCGCCGGAAATCGCCAGCAAGGTGGCCGACAGTGTGCTCGGGTTTATCGCGCGTGGCGAGGATGAAGGGGCCTATGAGGACGCCTATTGTGAAGTGCTGAAGAGTTCACCGACCAAAACCTTTGGTTTTGAGGACATTACCGGCACCCCGTGGGTTGAACTCGACTATGAAACGGATCTCAAAAAAGCCGAAAGCAAGATTCTGCCGCAACTGGTATCGGTCAAACCCTAAAAAACCCGCTTAATGCGACCAAAACCATCGGATTCGATAGCTTGGATTTAAAGCTTTTAATCGACTAACTGGTTTTTATGGAGCCAACCACAGTGATCTCGCCTTTATCGGACCGGCGGATGATGACGATCTCGCCCGAGCCCGCATAAGCGCCCGTCAATGCCGAGATATTCACCTGATGGGTGACCAGTACCAATGGCCCGTCGAGCGGTTGATCTGTCAGCCAGTCTCTTAAAGCCTGGGTCTGTTTGTCTCTGTTCTCAAACCGTTGAAAGAATGAATTGAGAATGGGCAATTCTGAAACCGGGCCAAGATCGAACAGTTCTGCGGTTTCACGGCAACGGCACCATTGGCTGGTGTAAATTTTGGCCTCTGCAATCCCGTTTGTCCTGAACCGCTCTCCTATACGTTCCGCCTGCTGGCGCCCTTCATCAGACAGATTCCTCTGGGTCTGGCAGTCCGTTAAGTCGAAACGGGCAGGGTCGCCCGTCCCCGGCGCAAGGGCATGGCGAACCAAAGCCACATGCCCCGGTGAATTGAGCATCTTCCAAAGTGAAGTGTTTTCTGCCTGTGCTGGGCCAGAAAGGAGTAAAGCTATCAAAGACAAGAAACAGGCGACGAGCCCCATAAAACCACTTTTGCCATATTTATCGATTTGGCCGGTCATCATTCTGCTTTCTCCCATTCTGAGTCTTATATCCATTTGTACGATCTCATGCCGAACTGGATCACCTGAATGGGAAGAAAGTATGGGGATGGAAGGTGTTTAAATGATGGCATGGGCTTCTTTGATGGCGCGTAGGGCGGGAAACCTTAACTGAAGTGATCTGTAAAGAGCATTTCTGCGTATAAAGTGAAAAGCAAGGGCTCCAGACAGAACAAAGGCAGGATTGAGTTCAATGACCACAGATAAAACCAGTCCTGACCATGTAACCGTCTTTTTTGATGGCCAATGTCCACTCTGTGCACGGGAAATCGGGTTTTACCAACGCCAGAAGGGTGCCGAGGGTGTCAAATGGGTCGATGTGACAACGGCCCCTCAAGAGGCTTTGCCCACCGGCCTGACACAGAAAGACGCCTTGGCCCGGTTCCATGTCTTGAGTGCCGGGGGCGAGTTGGTGTCTGGAGGGCAGGCATTCACGACCCTGTGGTTGTCCTTGCCGGCTTTCCGTTGGGGCGGGCGGCTGCTTCAGGCTCGCTTTCTTGCCGGCCTGCTGGAAATGGCCTATCGGGTTTTTCTTCCCTGCCGCCCTTTGCTGCAACGTTGCCTTACCCGCATCAGCGCTCTATCTCCGAAACATTAAACGGCGTTGCTGACCTGCAGCATAAAAACGCCGATGGCGACGAGGCTGGCCGCTATGATTCGGTGCCGGCCAAAAGGCTCGGCGAGCATGCGACTGCCAATAAGGGCGGCCAGAATAACGCTGGTTTCGCGCAGGGCCGACACATAGGTCATCTGGGATATACTCATGGCCCAGATCACCAGCCCGTAGGCAAAGAATGACAAAACGCCGCCTGCCGCGCCGGTCAGTAAATGGCGTTTGCTGACGCGAAGCGGTTCGCGTTTGAGCATCCAGATCAACAGAATTGTGAACGGGATTCCCTCCAGCGCCTGCAGCCAGACAATATAGCCGAGCACATCGCCGGAAAGCCGTCCGCCGAGGCCGTCGGTGATCGTGTAAGCGGCAATGAGCACACCAGTACACAGGGCAATGGGAACGGCCCTGCCGCCGGTGAAACGCATATTGGAACCAATGGCAAGGCTGAGAATGGCAAGGCTGATCAGGCAGACGGCGATCATCCCCTGTGTATTCAAGACCTCTCCGGCAAAGACAAAGCTGCCAATGGCGACCAATAGGGGCGCAATGCCTCGCTGAATGGGGTAGACTTGTGACAGGTCGCCAAAACGATAACCCAAGCACACGCTGATATAATAAACCTGATGGATGGCGATGGAGGTCGCCAGATACCCCCAGGCTGCGGGATCGGGAAAGTCGACAAAGGGGGTCAGGGCAAACCCCATAAACCCGGCCGTTCCCATAACGGCCCCCATCCGTATCCACGGATCTCCACCGCTTTTGATCAGGGCATTCCAGGTGGCGTGCAGAGCGGCAGCCACCAAAACCAGGATGAGGACGAACGGTTCCAGATATTTTCTCTTTAATCTGACAGGTTATCGATCAAACGCGGAAAACATATTCTTTGCCTTCCCGGCGATCGATATCGGGCGGATAGTTTTTGAATTTGTCGGCGTAATATTGTGTCAAATGGTCGCCGGCGGACTTTCGGTTGTAGGTCGCATAATAAATGCGCCGGATTTTGTCGCTCAAATTGGGTTCGGAGCGATGCGGCGCAAAACAGTCGAAAAACACCATGTCGCCGGGCTCAGTCGGGACGCTGATGAATTCCATATCGGCCATGTCTTCATCGCTGAGTGGCTCCCAGGATTTGAACAGCCCGCGCTTGTGATGACCGCCGCAGATTTCCAGACAGCCGTTCTCCGGCGTTGCCGCATCAATGCTGACCAGCACGCTGATGAAAAAATCCGCATAAACATCCCACCCGGCCTGGCTGTCCTGATGGGGTTTGAAGCCGTCGCCGCCCGGCATCTTGAAATTGACCTTCTCTTTGAACAGGACGGCCTCTTCGCCAAGCAACTGGCCGACGGGATGGCGCAGGGCTTCTGTCATCTGCGCAAAACCGGCATGAAACGGCGTGATGTTTTCGATCCGGCTCACCAGTTTGGCACCGTCGCCCATGAGGCTTTGTTCGTGATAGACCCAGTGCTTTCCGGACTCTTCAGGCCGGGCCAGCATTTCCTCGGTCCAGCCGCTGAAGGCTTTCATGTCGGTATCGGTGAATGCGCCTTTGACGACAAGAAAGCCGTCTTCTTCGAATTTTTCAATATCGTGGGTGCCGAGTTTTGGTGGGTTTAGCATAGATGGATCGTTCACTTTTTTATTCACATAAGAGAAGGCGTGGGAACACCCACGCCAACCCTGTTATGCCCTCAGGCAGGTCCGTTTGCACGCAAATCCTCGAACAGGGAAGGCCTGTGCGGGGCCCATCCCAACTCCGCGCGGGCGCGCTTGGCATGGACGTGGCTGTTGGAACCCATGGTATAGTTGGCGGCCCCGTCGCCCCAGATCTTACCAGCTTCTTCTACGGTCATGGATTGCGGTTTTCCGGCAAACCCATAAACATCGTTGATCACTTGACAGACCTCATGCATGGAATTGGCGCCGTTCTCGGCGTAATAAAAGCTGCCCGCCGGGGCGTTTTCCAGCGCCAGCAGATAGAGATCGACCAGGTCATCGATATGGACATTCGACCAGACGTTTTCACCGGGGCCGATGTGACGGGCGCAGCCGTGTTCTTTCGCCAGATTGACGAGCCATGGAATTTGAATGCTGTTGGGATTAACCCCGTGACCACGGCCATAAATCAATGTCGGCGCGATGACGATGGAGCGCACGTTCTGATCTTTGGCATCCAGTGCCAACTGGTTAATGGCGACACGTAAAACCCGGCCGGGCAGAGGAGACAGCGGTGTGTCTTCATCATAAACAGTACCGCCACCATGTCCCTTGGAGAGATCGGCGACAATGCTCGATCCGCTAGTCTGTAGAAACGGTTTACCGGAACCGGCCAGCCCAGCAACAATGGCTTCAACTGCGCCCTGGTCTTCGGCGTTTGCCGCGTTGATAACGGCGTCGGCATCACGGGCTGCTTGTGTGAGCACGGCATGATCATCAAGGGTGCCGAGAACCGGCGTAATCCCCAAAGCGCGCACTTGTTCGGCGCGTTCATCAGAGCGTACCAAGCCCGTTACCTTATGGCCTTGCGCCATCAGTCCGGCGGCGACGGAGCCGCCGATATATCCAGAAGCCCCTGTGATAAAGACGTTCATTTTGTTTCCTCCCTGTTCGCTGTGAAGCGGTTTGGCTTATGTTTGCCCTGTTTGAATGGACCCCATGGATAGCCGATCTCATCAAGCATCGCCATAACGCGGCGTCCGTAGGCCAGATAGATGTCGTAACTTTCCTGAGCGCCGGAACGGCCCGCATCGGGGTTGTGAAAGACGGTGGCCATATGCGGCTCTATCGAGATGCCACCTTCATATCCGGTATCTTTCAAATTCTTGAGAATGTCAAGAATGCGGCCATGGCCTTCACCCGCATACTTATAGATTTCCCTACCGCCATCCATAACCACGTCCTTGATATGGACATAGGCGATATGGGGGCGGATGTTCTGGTAGAATTCCCAGGGGTCCTGATAGTCCATGCCGCCGTTTGACCAGTCTTTGCTAATCACCGGATTTCCTGTGTCATATACCAGTTTTAATCCGGGCACAGCGTCCAGCATTTGCATTGTATGCTGCCAGCTCATGCCGCCGTAATTCATGCAGTTTTCATGGACCGGTGTAATGCCCGCTTCGGTGAACAGGCGGGTGATCTCGCGCAGGCGGCGGAACCGTTCGTCGGCCATTTGATCCCCATCCTTGCGGCGTGCATAACTCATGATGCGGACCAGTTTGCTGCCCAGCTTCTGCATACGGGGGATCGCCCTGCTGATCTCCTCCAGCGTGATCTCGAAGGGGTCTTCAATGCTTTTACCCCAATTGGCGATGGTTGAGCCAAAGCAGTTTATATGCACTCCAGAGTGCTCGAGCATCTCACAGGCGCGCTCAAAAGCCGGTTCGGGGATATCATGAATGTTCTGTCCATCAATGCTCCGCGATTCAATGGCAGACCAGCCAAGGGCTTTCGTGGCTTTAATCTGACCCGCCAGATCCTGCGCTGCTTCATCAGCAAATCCGGTTAAATACATTTCAAATTACTCCCCATCTTTTTATGTGCTGCGTGATGGAATTCATCAAACAGCGTCGATCCGCAGGCGCGAAGTTCGTATAGGTTTTTATAGTGGATGCAGGCTCTAATATATTTAAATTGTTATAGGGCGTGTTGCCATAGCTAAACGGTGTTACATTGTGGATACCGCTTCGGCGGGGCTTTTTCGTATATGGCCTTATTTTCTTGCGATTCTAAATGAGCCACACTCACTTTATGCATTAAAGCGAGTGAACTATGCCATTCTGCGCCCAAGTCAATTTCCGATGACGCGCCAGTATTGAGCGGCGCGTTTGTATCCTTTCGATAATGCGTGTCGAGGGGGATTTTTAATTGCGATTTATCGTTTATAGGGAGTTATCTCATGGATCTCGAAAAAATTAAGGCCCCTTTATGGGGTGCCGTTGGTGGCGCGATTGTCCTGGCTGTTGTTGGTTTTACATGGGGGGGCTGGGTGACACCGAGCAAAGCCGCACACATGTCTGACAACGCTTCAGCTGTTGCTGTTCTTGCACGTGTGACGCCAATGTGCGTTGCGCAGTATAATATGGACTCCGATAAAGTGGCGAAGCATGCCGCCTTGATGGATACGAAAAGCTGGGAGAGAGGCAATTATGTCGCCGAACAAGGCTGGTCGAAACTTCCCGGTGAAGAAGAAGCGGATTCCAATGTATCAAGAAGCTGTGCCAACGCACTTTCAGAACTGAAAAGCTGAATGAATTCTTTAAACTCATAACTTGGGTTTGTTAAAGCCGTCCTGCCAGGAAATTGCGCAGGGCGGTTTTGATTCTGGGCTGTCAGTCGACGATGAACAGTTTCGCCCCAGTTTTTGTTGATGAGCGATGGGGCTCGGCATTGTCGGCGACCTGATAGCTGGCGCCGGGAGTCAGTGTAAAGCGACGGCCATCGTCGAGCTCTGTATCCAATTCGCCTTCTAGGCAGAGCAATATATGGCCTTTTTCGCACCAATGATCGGCGAGGTATCCGGCTGTATATTCAACCATGCGCACCCGGAGGGGGCCAAAATTCCGGGTTTGCCAATAGGCCGTGCCGATTTCTCCTTTATGCTCTGTCCGTTCAACGTCTGACCAGTCCGTTGTCCCAAAGGGGATGTCCGACATCTGCATTTAGTAAACCTCCCGTTTCTCGCCACCCAAGGCAGCAGAACGGTATATGGCGTTAATGAGGGCAACCGAGCGGCGGGCTTCGCGGCCGTCAATGAGCGGCGGGCGGGATTGGCGAAGAGCTTTAATGGCATCCTCGAAATTGCGCTGGTGCCAGACAAAATCGATGCTGGAGGGATCGGCGGCACCGGCGCCTGCGGCGTCCTGCGACAAGCCGTAGGTTGCACGAATATGATCATCGTCCGGTTTTGCGTCCCGAAATTCCCAGACCCGGAATTTGTCGTCGGTCATAAAGGCAGAACCACCGGAGCCGGTGATATGGATTTCCGCCGGATGGCCTTCAGCAGACCAGCAGGCGGTGGAGCCCTGGATAACACCCATGGCACCGCTTTCAAACTCCAGCATGGCGATGGCGGTATCTTCCACTTCAATGCCGGAATGGGCGACCAGCCGGGTTTCGGCGCGCACGGATTTCACATCGCCCATGACATGCAATAACAGATCAATGGTATGGATTGACTGGTTCATCAGCGCGCCGCCGCCATCCAGCGCCCAGGTGCCGCGCCAGGCGCCGCTTTCGTAATATTCCTGGGTTCGCCACCATTTGACATAGGCGTCGGCCATGGCAATGTTACCAAAGCGCCCCTCATCAATGGCAGACCTCAAGAGACCCGTGGCTGCATTGAAGCGCCTCGGGAAAATACCCGCCAGCATGACGCCTGCTTTGTCACACACCGCAATCATCTGATCGACCCGTTCCGCCGTCACTTCCAGAGGCTTTTCGCAGATAATGTGTTTGCTAGCGGCGGCGGCTTGCGCAACAGGTTCCAAGTGAGCGCCGCTGGGTGTGCAAATGGTAATCACATCCAAGCCTTCATGAGCCAGAAAAGCTGCATAGTCATCATAGGCAGCACATGAGTGCTTTGTCGCAAACGCCTGAGCCGGTTCCATGCGGCGGGAATAGATTGCCACCAGTTCGGCCCCATCCATGGCTTCAATGGCTTTCGCATGGAATTCTGAAATCATACCGGCACCAACAATGCCGAACCGGTAGGTCTGCTGTGTCATAATCTTGTCCTTGGGTTAGTCATAGGTATGAAGCTAGAAAAGGGGCATCAAAAAATGGAGCTACTCGAAGGTAGCCCCTGATTTGTCATTATGAAATACCTGATTAAAATTCCACAGGCTCGTTTTACCTCTGAATCGTTTGACCCAGGGCAGCGTAGTCGTTTTCACGAAATTCCTGCACAATACCGGTAACCTCGTCAGAACTCACCCCCATTGACGTCATCGCTATTGCCCCTAGCTGAAGGCTTGCCTCAAGCGTTTCCGGAACGGCTTGGGTTGCCCCCGCTGTTTCAATAAGGCGGACGTGATGTAAATCCCGCGCTCTCACGAAAATGGGCAAATCCAGATAGAACGCATGGAGAGCCATAACAATATTGTCTGCGCTGGCGGGTTGATCAATTGTGACGACCACGCCCTTGGCGCGGCTTGCTCCTGCCGATTTCAATATTTCTATCTGACTTGCATCACCAAAGAAACAGGGCATTCCTTTGGCATGACAGGCCGCAACCCGGCGCGGATCCATATCAAGGGCCACATAAGTAATGCCGCCAGCGGACAGGATTTTTGCCACTGTTTGACCAACGCGGCCAAACCCGATGATCAAGACATGATCGCTCACGTCTTCTGCTATTTCTTCGGCACCGGCAGCCGGTATTTCAGAACGTCTTGCCTGGAATTGTGAAAATTTTCCACCGGCAAAAGCCATAAATGGAGTGGCAACCATTGTCAGGGTTACACTCGCAAGAAGGATTTGAGTCGTTTCCGCGTCAAGAAGCCCCATTGTACTGGCGGCTAAAAAAAGCACAAATCCGAATTCTCCGCCCTGCGAAAGAATCATTCCAGCCCGTACAGAGTCCGTCAGCGACACGCCGAATAAACGGCATAAGACGGCAGTGATGAAGCTCTTGCCAGCCATGAGGCTAACCACAAGCCATGTAATGGCTAGCAACTCTTTCCAAATCAGGGTGACATCGATGGACATGCCCACCGTCATAAAAAACAGACCGAGCAGAAGTCCGCGGAAAGGCCGAATATCCGCTTCAACCTGATGTTTGTACTCGGTTTCCGACAAAAGCAGACCCGACAGGAAAGCCCCCAATACCATCGATATGCCAACAAGGGACATTAGCCAGCCGACTCCAAGAACGACGAGCAAGGTTGTTGCGATAAAAAGTTCCGAGCTGCGGCTTTCTGCAATAATCCGATAGACCGGCCGCAAGACCAGTCGTCCTACGCCGACAACCAGAACCAGCGCCAGTGCTGCTTTCAGGATCGCAAAACCCATAGAAGCAATGAAGCTTCCCTCCGCTTCACCGAGAAGTGAAACCATCATCAGAAGAGGAACAATGGCGAGGTCTTGAAACAGCAAGACAGCGAATGAAACTTTTCCATAGGATGTCGCCTTCTCATCGCGCTCTATCAGAAGCTGAAGTACAAATGCTGTGGACGACAATGCCAAGCCGCCGCCAATGACGATGGCGGCTTCTTTAGGAACACCAAAAGCCAAGGAAACGCCACCGATGGCACCCCCTGTAACAATCACCTGTAAGGCGCCGAGGCCAAAAACAAAACGGCCCAGTAAACGCAGGCGCTCCAGCGACAATTCAAGGCCGATCATGAAAAGAAGAAAAACGACACCGAATTCAGCCAGTGTATGCGCGCTTTCCGAATCGCGTATGATCGCCAGGCCGTGTGGACCGATGAGGACGCCAGCCACAAGGTATCCCAGCACAGGGCTTGTTCGCAGGCGTTGAAATGCCGGGACCACAACAACAGCCGCCATCAGAAAAATCAGAACGTCATATAATATTCCCGACTCATTCACGCCACTCATCCCTATAAAATTGTGACCGCTTTGCTGTTGACGATTTTCCACCAGTTCATGCGACGACTCCAATGAACTATATTTCTCTATCATTGAAAAGAGGTTGGCCTGTCTTGATGTGAATAACGAGGCTTCCTGAAGCGATATAACAATGAATCAAAATGCCCCGCACAATTCCTTGGCGGGGCATCTTGTAAGATGACATTAGACGATTATCGAAACAGAAGCAGATTTTACGTTAGGCTGCCAACTTTTAGCCCTCGGTTTTCCTTGCCACTATTTTCAGATTTTACATGATAAAGCCTAATCAGTTCATTTTTAAGTTATTGCTTTTCAACAACTTATTTTTACGACGAGTAGTACATTTTAAACTCGACCGGATGCGGGGCATGTTCGAAGGTGTGAACTTCTTCCATTTTCAATTCCGCATAGGCGTCCAGTTGATCTTCGGTGAACACGTCGCCCTTGGTCAGGAACTCACGGTCGCTGTTCATGGCGTCAACGGCTTCACGCAGTGAACCGCAGACGGTTGGCACTTCAGCCAGTTCTTCCGGCGGCAGGTCGTACAAATCCTTGTCCATGGCGTCGCCTGGGTGGATTTTGTTCTGAATGCCGTCAAGGCCGGCCATCATCATTGCCGAGAAGGCGAGATAGGGGTTGGCCATGGGATCGGGGAAGCGGATTTCAACGCGCTTGCCGTTCGGGCTGGAAGCAAACGGGATCCGGCAACTGGCCGAACGGTTGCGGGCAGAATAGGCCAGCAGAACCGGGGCTTCAAAACCTGGGATCAAACGCTTGTAGCTGTTTGTTGACGGGTTGGAAAAAGCATTGATGGCTTTGGCGTGCTTGATGATGCCACCGATGTAGAACAATGCCGTTTCGGACAGATCCGCATAACCAGAACCAGCAAAGGCGGGCTTGCCGTCTTTCCAGATGGACTGGTGGGTGTGCATGCCAGAACCGTTATCGCCAGCAACAGGTTTCGGCATGAAGGTTGCCGTTTTGCCATAGGTGTGAGCGACCATTTGTGTCACATACTTATAGATTTGGACGTTATCAGCCGACTGAACGAGCGTTGAATAGGTCAGGCCCAGTTCGTGCTGACTGGGGGCCACTTCATGGTGGTGCTTGTCCATGTTGAGGCCCATTTCCTTCATCACGGTTACCATTTCGGCCCGCAAGTCGTGAGCCGCATCAACCGGAGGAACCGGGAAGTAACCGCCCTTGGTGCCCGGGCGGTGACCCATATTGCCATCTTCGTAGGCTTTGGCACTGTTGTAAGGGCCTTCATCGGAATCGATGCCGAAGAATGTCAGATGCGGATCATTGCTGAACTTCACATCATCAAAGACAAAGAACTCGGGCTCGGGGCCGAAATAGGCAGTGTCACCGATACCGGTTGATGCCAGATATGCTTCTGCTTTCTTGGCAACAGAGCGCGGGTCGCGGGCATATCCCTGACCGGTAGTCGGCTCGATGATATCGCAGAAAACAATAACCATAGGCTGGGCGGAAAACGGATCCAGACAGGCGGTTGTCGCATCGGGAATCAATGTCATGTCGGATTCGTTGATGGCTTTCCAGCCATTGATGGATGATCCGTCAAACATGATGCCGTCGACATAGGCATCTTCGTCAACAAAATCCGCGCACATTGTCAAATGGTGCCATTTGCCCCGTGGATCCGTAAAGCGCAGATCGACATATTCGATCCCTTCGTCCTTGACGTACTTGATAACGTCGCTGGGGGTCTTGCAATTGATTGACATACTTGATGTTCCTTCTTTGAGTTAAAGAGAATTTGTTTTGATAATTAAATGGCTTCTGTGCCGCGCTCGCCGGTCCGGACCCGGATCGCTTCTTCGACGGGCGTGATGAAAATTTTGCCATCTCCGATGCGACCCGTATGTGCCGCCTGCAATATAGCATCAACAGCCCGCTCGGTCATGTCGTCTTCGACCACAAGCTCGATTTTGACCTTGGGTAGAAAATCAACAACGTACTCGGCGCCCCGATACAATTCTGTGTGTCCTTTTTGACGTCCGAACCCTTTGGCCTCCAGTACGGTTATGCCTTGCAAACCGACTTCCTGAAGGGCTTCTTTGACTTCGTCCAGCTTAAACGGCTTGATAATTGCCTCGATCTTTTTCATTAGCGCCGCACTTCCTTGTTTAGATTAGCCACTCTGTTTCTTGTTCCAGGCGGCAGGGTAATAACAATATGTTCTACGCGTATTACACAGATCATGCCAGTTTTGGGATATAAAAAATAGTCAACAAAATCAATTTGTTAAGAATATGGTTTTCGCTTGCTGATTTGCTGAAGGCCAAATTGTATGCTCAAAAAATAGGCAATTGCCCTTATTTTGTCCATGCTGCTGCATCACGGGGGCAGAGTCTAAAGGCTGGCTTTGACCCTTCCGATTGCTTCAATAATGTTCTCGGTTGAATTGGCGTAGGAAAACCGCAGATATCCCTCGCCAAAAGCGCCAAAGCTGGTCCCCGAAATAATCGCAACCCCGGCCTCATTTAGAAGTTTGTTTTGCAAATCCATGGACGTCAGCCCGGTGCCGGTGATGTTTGGAAATGCATAGAAGGCGCCTCCCGGCTCGGGGCAGGTGAAGCCCGGCACTGAATTCAGTTCATCGACAATCACGCGCCGCCGCGCATCAAAAGCTGCAACCATATGATCAACCGCGTCCTGCGGTCCTTCAAGCGCGGCGATACCGGCGAACTGGGCAGATGCGTTGACACAGGAGTGAACGTTGATGGAAAGACGTGTCGCCTGCTGGATCAGGCTTGCCGGCCAAACGCCATAGCCCATGCGCCAGCCGGTCATGGCATAGGTTTTCGACCAGCCGTCGAGCATGATGACCCGGTCGCGCAACTGTTCATATTCCAGAAGGCTGACGTGTTCGCGGCCATCATAAAGCATGCGGGCATAAATCTCGTCAGAAAGGATGGCAACATCCGGATGGGCTTCCAAACCGTTCACCAATTTGTCCATTTCAGAGCGCGGAACCGCGCCGCCGGTCGGGTTTGACGGTGTGTTGAGAATGATCAGCCGGGTCTTTGGTGTAATGAGGGACAGAACTTCTTCAGCGTCGAAAGCGTAGCCGGTTTCTTCATGCAGCGGCATGGGAACCGGTTTGGCGCCGGAAAACTTGATGACGCTTTCATAGATGGGAAAGCCGGGATTGGGATAAATGATTTCAGCCCCGGGTTCGCCAAACATCATGATTGCGAAAAACATGGTGACTTTGCCACCGGGCACGATCATGACGTTGGCCGGGTCCACCTCGACCTTACGGTATTTGGCGATATCGGCAGCAACGGCTTCGCGTGCTTCCAGAATGCCATTTGCGGGCGTGTAGCCGTGGTGGCCGTCGCGCAGCGCTTTAACGGCGGCCTCAACAATATGATCTGGCGTTTTGAAGTCGGGCTGCCCGATCCCCAGATTGATAATGCTTTTCCCTTGTGCAGCCAGTGCATTGGCGCGGGCCAGAACCTCGAAGGCGGACTCGGTTCCCAGTCGTGATAAAGCAGCCGCCGTTTTCATGATTTTTGTCCTTAGTATGGAAGTCGTCAGGAATTGTTTAATACAAACTCTCCCCACGGAAGGGAAGGGGGATGTGGAATTATACAGAAATGCCCATCAGCTGAAACGTATCAGCGATCACTCAAACGGGTTTGCTTTTATCCAGTCGATGGTTTCACGCAGCATCGTTGGGATATCGCGCAATGCGACCCCCAGGCTGTCGCGTCGGGTGAAATCAAATCGGGTTGGTGGTGCGGCAGGCCCCGTAATGGGGTCTGGCATTTTCATTTCCGGCAATAGGTGTTGAAGCTCTGCATACAGATCCTGCCAGTGCCAACTGTCGAATACCCCATAGTATCGGCCAGATGCATTCGGATTTTCATAAGCTGCCAGAAAGAGGGCCGCAAGGTCATGCAAATGGATCATGGATGTGGAATCATTGGGGATCTTCCGGTGCCGCTGTTCTCCGCCGTCTATTAGATTTTTCAGCCAGGCATGTGGGTTATGGTTCATATGCTCGGGCAGGATGACCGGTCCGAACATACCCGTCGGCATAAGTATGGAAAGGCGGATATTATTCTCGGTAGCGAATTTGATTGCAGCCTTTTCCATAACGGTTTTGGTTGCGGATGTGTATTTTTTCGCCCGGCACTGTTCGTTTTCATCAGACCAGTGGTCAATTTCGTTTTTGACGGGAACAGGCGGGACGGGATTGGTGCTGCTGGTGCTGCTGCAGATCACAATGTTTTTTACGCCCTGACGTGCTGCTGAGCGCATAATGTTCAGGCACCCGTTCACGGTGGGCATAATGATTTCCGCGTAGCCCTGTTCGTCATCCATTTCCCTGGCAGGCATGCCGGTCGGCCCGTTATAGACAGGGATAAGGCAGGCGATATACACACAGTCAACGCCCTGTATCGCCTTATCAAATGTGTTCTCATCGTCCATATGAGCGCTGAAAAGGTGTAAGTTTTCAGCGGCGTTTGGCAGGGCATTCAGGTAGGGAGCCTTATCCCGTGCATTCCTGTCGCGCAACGTCCCCTGAACTCTGTAGCCGCGCTGCAGAGCCAGCCTGATGATATTAGAGCCAACAAGACCACTGGCTCCCGCCACGCAAATGGCTTTTTCCTTTGTCATGATTATCCGATTTCCTGTTCGCTAAATAGGGTTGTTTTGACCAGTTTAGGCAATAAAGCTACATCTGAGCCAGATAATCTGTGCGAAAATTTGGTCATGCGTCGATGTAATCAGGTCTCCCGAAACACGATTACGGAATCATAATGCTTCAGGGTTTGATCCGTAAAGACCGCGAATGCGTCGTATATCCAGGAATCCAGATTGCCGGTTTTGGAGATGGCAAAATTTGCCTTTTTCAGGCCGATTTCGTCGAGAAAATAGATAAAGGCCTCAAGTGCGCCGTCCTGATGTTCGCCCAGCACCCGCAGGTTTGTCTTTCTATGGGAGGGCCCCAACGTCGAAGTCCGTGAAGCCAGACCATAGAACCAGTCTTCAAAATCACCGCAATGGAGTGCACCAAACAGCACCAGATTTCTTTTCTGAGACTGAAAATGGCTTTGGAAATTAGCAAGAATGGCCTGGTCGCGGGATTGGCTTCGGTTTTGTGTGACAACGGTCTTTTGCCGCTCGGATTGTTCAATCCCGACAATTTCGGTTGTTGCGGGCAGGGCTTTCAAAATTGAGGAAATATCAGCGCCGAGAAGAGGAACGTAAGCGCGCCAAGAGTCTTTCATACGTGCCAGCGCTGTGCCAGTAGCTTCCAGCATCAGGACATCGGGTTGATAGGCGGCGAAAAAGGTCTGCGCCAGAAACAGGCGGGTCCGGTCATTGTGATTCTCACCAAGACAGACAAATGCAAAATTTTGCGCCTTGAAAGATTCGATCCATACTGGGAAATCGACAAGATTTGAGTTGAGATTTTCACGGAGGCGGTTCTGACGCGCTAATGGCAAAGCCTTGAAGCGGGCCAGGGCGTTACGGGCAACCAGATGGTAGTCTGGATATTGAATTCGCGTTTGATTGGCCGGTTGGACCGTTGGTGTGTGGAAGTAAGCCGTGTATCCCTGATGTACACTGATCCCCAGAAGAATGGCGACGGGAAAGGCCAGCGCCACGAGCAACAATTTCAGATGATGCGGCATCATGTCGCTGGGTAACCTTCCTTTTATAAGCCTGTACCCACACAAAGACTTAACGAATTCTTCTTGCAGATGGTCGACGCCCCCCTATGTACATAACCAACAAGACTCAAAATGTGAACCAGCGAGGGAAAAATGGCGATCAATCAAAAAACCGGTTTTGCGGCCTTTGTCATCGGGCTGTTTATCTTCAGCGGCAGCGTTCTGGCGCAGGGACGGGACTTTTCCAAAGTTGAAATCACCAGCCGCGATCTGGGCGGCGGCGTGCATGCGCTGTTTGGTGCAGGAGGTAATCTGGGCATCTCTGTAGGCGAAGACGGGGTATTTCTGATTGATGACCAGTTCGCACCGCTGACGTCCAAAATCAAGGCGGCCATCGCCAAACTCAGTGACAAGCCAGTGAAATTTTTGATCAACACCCACTGGCATTTTGATCATACCGGCGGCAACGAGAACTTCGGCAAGGACGGCGTGGTTATTGTCGCCCATGACAACGTGCGCAAGCTCATGAACAGCGATCAGATGATCAGTTTTTTCAACGCGCAAATCCCCGCTGCGCCGGCCGCCGCCCTGCCGGTTATCACTTTCAATGACTCCACGACCTTCCATCTTAATGGCGAAACGATAGTCGTCAAACATCTGCCACAGGGCCATACCGATGGCGATTCCGTTGTCTATTTCACGAAGGCCGATGTTCTGCATACCGGCGATCTGTACTTCAATGGCCTTTATCCGTTTATCGATATCGAACACGGCGGTTCTATTGACGGCATGATCGCCAACGCCGGGACCATCATTGAAATGTCGGGCCCGAACACACAGATTATCCCCGGCCATGGTCCGCTCAGCAATAAAGAGGAAGTGGCCGCATTTCGCGACATGTTGATGGGGATTCGCAATAAGGTGGAAGCGGAAATAGAGGCCGGAAAGACCCTCGATGAGGTCATTGCCGCCAAGCCGTCAGAGGCGTTTGATGCCGTGTGGGGCAAGGGCTTCCTGAAACCCGATGCCTTTGTCAGTCTTGTTTTTAATGATCTGAACTAGCCAGCGGTAGATCACATAGACGTCACAAAAAAAGGGCGACCCCAAACCGGAGCCGCCCTCATTAGGTTTTGTGATAACAGAGATTAACTGTCGCGGCTATGGCCGGACATACCGCCTGAAATCTCTTCCGTTCGCTCCTCGTCGATATCTTCCGGCAAAACGAGGTTGAGAATGATCGCCAGGAAGGCGGCGGGCAGCAGTCCGGACGTCAGCAGGACCTTAGCCGTTGACGGCATATGCTGGAGGGCATCAGGAACCAGTTGAAGACCAAGCCCGACCGACAGGGAGACCGCGAAAATTACCATGTTGCGGCGGTTCCAGTTGACGTCGGAAAGCATGGAAACGCCCGCCGCACAGACCATTCCGAACATGACAATCACACCACCACCGAGAACCTCAATGGGGACTGTTGAGATGATTGCGCCGACTTTCGGGATGAGCCCGCAGAAGATCAGGAAGATCGCCCCGAAGGTCACGACATGGCGGCTCATGACTCCGGTCATGGCAATCAGGCCGACATTCTGGCTGAATGAGGTGTTGGGGAGACCGCCAAAAATACCCGCGATGGCACTACCTAAACCATCCGCATAGGTCGCGCCGGAAATCTCTTCCGATGTGGCTTCGCGTTTGGCGCCACCCTTGGTTATCCCCGATACATCGCCAACGGTTTCCACGGCGGAAACGAAGGCCATCAGACAGAAGCCGATAATGGCCGCAACGCTGAACTCGAAGCCAAAATGAAACGGTGTCGGGACGGCAAAGCTGGCCGCCCGGCCAACATTGCCGAAATTGACCATGCCCATGAAGTAGGCAACCGCATAACCGACCAGAATGCCGATCAGCACGGCGGCAATGGAGAGCATGCCCCGGGTGAAAAACTTGAGGCCAAGGGTAACAAAGACAACAACCAAAGCGACGGACCAGTTCTGCAGACTGCCGAACTCAGGTTTGCCCATGGCTGGCACACCACCGGCAGCATACTGAATACCCACCTTGACCAGCGCCAGCCCGATCATCAGGACAACAAGACCCGTGACCAGGGGGGGTAGAGCGAAACGGATCTTGCCGATGACGGTTCCCAGCAGGGCATGGAAGACGCCGCCCACAAGCACACCGCAAAACAGGGCACCCATGGCATCAACGCCCTTGCCGGCGACCAGCGGGATCATGATTGGCAGAAAAGCAAAGCTGGTACCCTGAACAATCGGCAGCCGCGCACCGACCGGGCCAAAGCCAACGGTCTGGAACAGCGTCGCAACGCCAGCGAACAGCATCGACATCTGGATCATGTAGATCATCTGCGGAAAGTCGGGTGAGTTTGAGCCAAAGCCGAAACCCGCCGCGCCACAGACGATAATGGCGGGCGTCACGTTGGAAACGAACATCGCCAGCACATGCTGGATGCCCAGCGGAATGGCCTGGGCCAGCGGTGGTGTATAATCCGGGTCGCGAAGCTGCTCCGGTGTGCCTACTGTTGAATTGGATGCCACGATTTACTTCCCCCTTAAAATTGAAGTGAACATGAAACAAATTTTTATAACTTGAACAGAACTTGCGTTCCACATGTTGTCACAGAATGCTGCAGCGCAGAAACAGACCAGAGATGAGAACTCTTTCAAAAAATATTTGATAATCAAAGCGCCTGTGATTGGGTTGATGCGGCTTCACAAACAGGCTACGAATTTTGTCGAGCCTTTTCTGAGACGTTCCGGAACCCGAATAATATGAAACCAGCCAACTCGATTTTTTCAAATACCGGGGTCACGATTTTCGAGACCATGTCGCGGCTTGCCATGGAAACCGGCGCCATTAATCTGGGGCAGGGGTTCCCCGATGATCTGGGGCCGGAGAATCTGCGCCAGTTTGCTGCACATGCCGTGATCGAAGGGCCCAGCCAGTATCCGCCGATGATGGGAATCCCGGAACTGCGCCAGGCTGTGGCCGCCCACAACAAGCGGTTTTACGATTTGGATGTGGACTGGCAATCGGAAGTGATGATCACCTCGGGCGCGACCGAAGCTCTGACGGATTGCATGCTGGCATTGATTGAGCCCGGCGATGAGGTGGTTTTGATCGAGCCGCTCTATGACTGTTATCTGCCCATGGTGAAACGGGCCGGGGCGATCCCGAAGCTGGTGCGTATCGAGCCACCACACTGGAATCTGGATCTGGACGCCCTGAGCGCCGCCTTCAGCGATAAGACCAAACTGATTTTATTGAATTCGCCCCACAACCCGGCGGCCAAGGTGTTTACGACCAAAGAGCTGCAGGCCATCGCCGATCTGGTCATCAAACACGACGCCTATGCGGTCTGTGATGAGGTTTACGAACATATCACCTTCGATGGCCTTAAACACACGCCATTGATGACGTTCCCCGGTATGCGCGAGCGCACGGTGCGCATTGGCTCAGCTGGCAAAACCTTTTCCATGACGGCCTGGAAAGTCGGTTATCTGACGGCACCCGCCAACCTGCTGACACCCATCAGCAAGGCACACCAGTATGTAACCTTCACCACACCGCGCAATTTGCAGGCGGCGGTGGCCGAAGGGCTGGCCCAGGACGATGCCTATTTTTCCAGTCTGGCGTCCGATCTGCAAAGCAAACGCGACCGCATCGCGGCGGGGCTGAAGGACATCGGTTTCGAGGTCATGGACAGCGAAGGCACCTACTTTATTAGTGTTGATATCCGTTCCGTCGGCTTTGGCGGCGACGATGTGGGCTTTTGCGAGATGATTGCACGTGAAGCGGCCGTCGCCGGAATTCCGCTCAGCGCCTTCTATCAGGCGGCGGATGTGGATCATTTCGTGCGCTTTTGTTTTTCAAAGCAAAACGATATTCTTGATGCGGCGCTTGAGAAGCTGAAAGCCCACTTTTAACCGCTGCGTTCCCCCTTAACAGTCAGGTCGATAACTCATGAATGGCGCCGATAGTCTTGTTCAAACGCTGCTAAACGGCGGCGTTGATGTGTGTTTTACCAATCCAGGCACCTCCGAGATGCATTTTGTCGCGGCGCTGGATCGCCATCCGGGTATGCGCTGCGTACTCGGTTTGCAGGAGAACGTGGTTACCGGCGCGGCGGATGGTTACGCCCGGATGATGGACAAACCGGCCTCCACCCTGCTGCACACGGGCCCCGGTCTGGCCAACGGCTTTGCCAATCTGCACAACGCCAAACGGGCCTTCCAGCCGGTCGTCAATATCGTCGGCGATCACGCCACATATCATGTGCAATATGACTCGCCGCTGACGTCCGACATCGAAGGTATTGCCGCACCGGTATCGGGTTGGGTCCGCACGTCGACATCTTCGCAGCAGGTGGCGTCTGATGCGGCGGAAGCCATTCAGTTCGCCAATACCGCTCCGGGCAATATTTCGACTCTCATCCTGCCCGCCAACACGGCCTGGGGCGCGGCCGATGGCCCGGCCGAGGTCCTGGCCCCGCCCGCGCCGCCAATGCCCGATGAGCGCCAGATTACCAAGGCCGCCGAGATCATCCGCTCCGGCGAGCCGGTTCTGGTGCTGGCCGCCAACCGGGCCCTGCGGGTCGATGGGCTGGAGCGGCTGAGCCGGGTGACAGGGGATGACACTGTTGATCTGCTGGCCCAGATGTCCAACGCCCGGGTCGAGCGCGGCGCCGGGCGGGTCGCCATCGACCGGGTCAAATACCCGATTGATCAGGCGCTTGAGCAACTGGCCAAATACCGCCATGTGATCCTCGTCGCCGCCAAGGAGCCGGTAGCCTTTTTCGCCTATCCCGACAAACCCAGCCGTTTGATGCCGGAAGGCTGTAAAATCCACACGCTGGTCGAGCGCGAGGAAGATGTCATCGGGGCGCTGGACGCGCTGGTCGCCGAGCTTGGGGTGGGCGCCGTGCCGCCGCGCCTGTCGAACCTGTTGCTGCCGCCCCTGCCAACGGGGGGCATCGATCAGGACTCCATCGCCGCCGTGCTCGCCAACCTGATTCCGGACAACGCCATTATCTGCGACGAGGCGATCACCACCGGGCGACGGTTCTTCGCCGACACCTTTGCCTCCAATCCGCACAGCTGGATCCAGATCACCGGCGGCGCCATTGGCGCAGGCTTGCCTATGGCGACCGGCGCCGCTATCGCCTGTCCCGATCGCCCGCTGATCGCCCTGCAGGCCGACGGTTCGGCCATGTATACCCTGCAGGCCCTGTGGACGCAGGCGCGGGAAGGCTCGAACACGACGACGCTGATTTTCTCAAACCGCTCGTATCAGATTTTGCTGGGGGAAATGGCCGGGGTCGGCGTTCAGAACCCGGGGCCCAGGGCGCTCGACATGCTGGAACTGGATCGCCCACCGCTGGACTGGGTGGCGCTCGCCAAAGGCTTAGGCGTCGAGGCCGGTATTGCCGCCGATGCCCCCGCACTGGTTAAACAGATCGAACGCGGGCTGGCCTGCGAAGGGCCTTATCTGATTGAGGTTATTCTCTGAAAACCGCGCTGGAAACGGTTTCTAAGCGGATGCCATCCGGTTTCCGGCAAATTGTTCTTGAAACGGCCTTTCGACAGGCCTAAGAAGTGCCTTCGAAACCGATGGTTTTCGATGTAATGTGGTGGCTGTAGCTCAGTTGGTTAGAGCATCGGCTTGTGGTGCCGAGGGTCGGGGGTTCAAATCCCCTCAGCCACCCCATTCCCTCCCTAAATGATTTATGACCCATACCCTGCAGGTTTCTGCGGGAGGCAGCCTTTTGCACGAAGACCATGAATGCTGAATTCGTGAGAACAGGGCGCGTGTCCACCCTACCGCTTCACCACCTGTTCGCGGTGGAAGATGTAGAGGCCGCTGGCCATGATGACCAGAGCGCCGACGACGGTCCACAGGTCCGGCAGGTCGTTGAAGACCAGATAACCGTAGCCGACGGCCCACAAGAGATTGGAATAGGTGAACGGCGCGATGACGGCGACCGGCGAGGCGGTATAGGCCTTGATCAGGGTGAAATGCCCGCTGCCGGCGACCAGACCGAGCAGGATCAACAGGCCCCATTGTTCGGGGCTCATGGGTTGCCAATAAAAGGGCACGGCAATGGACGACAAAAGCGCGCCGATCGAGGCGCTGTAGAACAGTGTTGTGAAAACGCCGTCGGAATTGTTCAAAAACCGGGTGCTGATCTGGTAGAAGGCGAACAGGATCGCTGCCGCCATGGGAAACACGGTCGCCGGTTGCAGCAGGCCGTTGCCGGGACGGATGATGATCAGGGCGCCAATGCAACCCACCACAACCGAGGCCCAGCGGCGCGGGCCTACATGCTCCTTCAGGATCGGCATGGACAGCGCCGTCACAAAAATCGGACCCATGATCATGATCGAGCTGGCGTCGGCCAGTTCAACGTAATTGAGGCCGACAAAAAAACAGACCGTGGTCGCCAGCAGCAACAACGAACGGGCCAGTTGCAGTTTCAGGTTGCGGGTCACCAGAACCTTGCGCAGCCGCGGCGCCAGGACAATCAGCAGGACGGTGGAATGGAAAAAATAGCGACCCCAGACAATCTGCACCGTCGGATGGGTCTGGATCAGATATTTGGCAATGGTATCGCCGCTGACGAACAGGAACATGGTCAGCAGCATCCAGAAGATGCCGACGTTGGAGCTACCGCTCTGGCCGTCCGTGGACGGCGTACTGTTGGTCATTGGAGGTGACGTCCGTTTTGAAATCGCAAACCGAAGCGGTGTGCGTCTATGCTTTTACAGGCTCTTGTCGGCTGCGTAAATGGAGGGGACGACACGGTGTGAAAATACTGTTGCGTTTAGTTGCTGACGGTCAGTTTGCCGACAAGCTTGCGCGTCAGAGGAGCTATCACCAGCACTGTCGGGAAAGCGACCAGCCAGCTGCGCAGCCATGAAGTCATCCAGGAGCCAAAGAAAGCATCAATAAAACCGAGTGCGCTGTAGGTGGCGATGCCGGAAACGACAAACGACATGAAAAGCGACAGGAAAAAACTGAACAGCACGGTGGCAAAGCGGGCGGGGATCATGGGCGGACCTGAATTGAAGGAATAGACTCTCTTGGTTAGTGGGATGCGCCCGGATAAACAACCCCATTTATCGGGTGGAATGGGTGCGCCCGTGACGTTTAAGCCTGAAATTTAAGCCTTTGTCATGCTGTCCGACAACGCCATGGATGGGTAGGGTAAAAAAGAAAAGGGCAACGACAAGAAATAAAGAGGATTAATGGGGCGGCACCAGATTACCTGCTGCCAGCAGGTTTCGGTTTCTGCCGTCACCAGCCATCCTTTGCTTCCCAGAACGGTTGTGTTTGGGTAAAGTCCGGGCATAAGTTAAGGAGGGTTGCCCGTGGATACGATTGCTGATGATTCGATAGAGGCGGTGTTACAGGTTCTGCTGCTGATGGTCTTCGCCGACCGCAAGGCAGAGGAAGAGGAACTGGTCGCCGTTCGGGAGGCCGTCGCTGACCTGTCTATCTTTACGGATAACGCGATTGCCGTTCCGGCGGAGGGACTGGGCAATTTGATGATACGCCAGGCGGCGCGGGTGCGTGCATTGATTGATGATTCGAACTTGGGCGGGGCGACGGATATTGCTTTGCGGCGCATCGCAAAGCCCGAGCTGAGACCGCTTGTCCTTGCCGCCATGCGTGAAATCGCTAGTTCCGATACGAATATACATGTGGCGGAAACGGGCCTTCTCGAAAAAGCCGAGGCCTTCTGGAGCTGAGTCTCTGGTGGGGCTGTAATCGGCGGCCATATCCCCCGGCATTACCGGCCCTCACCCGCTTGGCGAAGTCCGTAGTGATCGCATCAGACCGGCTCGGTAATCGCTCTGAAGCGCATTATCGCGATACTGCCATGTTGACCTAGGTCAAAGCTTCTAGAGGTATTTTCCTATTATCCTGTAAGCATAAAACAGTATGAGACGTGGGATTGCGTCGTCGGTTTCTTTTCGTGGACTGACGGAAGGAAGGGAGTGCTTGATATGCGTGGTTTGACGGAAATTGATGGTATTGGCCCGTCGCTGGCGGCGGCGTGCGTAAAGAATCATTTTGGCACCATCGCAAGAATTGCAGCGGCGACGCCTCGTGAATTGTCGGTGGTGCCTGGTATTAGTGAAAAGGGTGCTAATACGATTATTGTTTCGGCAAAGACGTTATTGCCCAAGGCAGGCAATCTGAGAATTTCCAACAACAATAAACAACGCGCCGTTGCTCCTTTGAAATCCGGAAAAAGAGCTCCTTCCCCAAAGGCGAATAAACCCTCGACGAGGGAACAGGAATCTGAACAAGGACAAAAGTTAATTATAAAATCATCAGTAAAACCTTCCGTTAAGGAGAAAAAAATGTCGGCGTTGGAAAGCAAAGAGAAGATCAAGAAGCTGAAAAAGAAAATCAAAAAGCTGAAGACGGAGAAAAAGAAGGTGCTCACCAAAGGAATGAAGGCATTAAAAAAGGAAAAAGCCAAAAAAAAGGGAAAGAAGAAATAGTACATGAGCTGTGCATCAGCGAATGCTGAGCAAATGGAACTCCTTATTGGTGTTGTGAAGCGGCCGGTTTACGAGGTTTCGGGGCATTGGTGTACGCGGGTTCATATTTTCCCTTTCATCTTGATCAGGTGCCATCTGCCTGAGAAATACTGAAGAGCCATGCAAATCAATTAGAGATGCTGATCATTGGGATAACACAGAAGGAAACACTTAACTTATGGAACTGAACAGGAAATCAACCAAGGGTGCTGTGACCAATAAGTCGTCCCGAAAAGCCGATCAAAAGCCCACGACTGAAGCTAAAAGAAAGAAGGTGCTGAAGACCGCCCTGAAGGAAAGCTCCGGAACAGCGAAACTTTTAGTCGGGGGGCATCAGAGCCAAGCCTTGATAAGGCATGCCCTTCTGGCGAAAAAAGGTCGCTCGGCACCATTGCCCAAAAATTATCCTTACAAAAAACGAATGGCGCGGGCGAAATATGAAGTCCGCAAACAGGAATTACAAATCGAACTGCTAAAGGTGCAGAATTGGGTTAAGGAAACCGGGCAACGGATCTTATGCGTATTCGAAGGTCGTGACGCGGCAGGCAAAGGGGGCACCATCAAACGGTTTACCGAGCATTTAAACCCGCGTGGTTCACGCGTCGTTGCATTGGAAAAGCCGACTGATGAGGAGCGTGGTCAATGGTATTTCCAGCGCTATACCCAACAGTTACCCACACGGGGTGAAATCGTTTTTTTTGATCGGTCATGGTATAACCGGGCGGGTGTGGAACGGGTTATGGGGTTTTGTTCGCCTGCGGAGTATATGGAATTCATGCGGCAGGTCCCGGAGTTCGAGCGCATGCTGGTTAGGAGCGGCATTCAAATCTTCAAGTTTTGGTTTTCTGTGAGTCGTGAAGAACAGATGCGGCGCTTCCTGTCGCGTCAGAATGACCCGTTAAAACACTGGAAGCTGAGTCCTGTTGATCTTGATTCGCTTGATTTGTGGGATGATTATTCAGAAGCCAAAGAGGCCATGTTTTTTAATACGCACACAGCAGATTGTCCGTGGACCGTTATTAGGTCTGACGATAAAAAACGAGCGCGACTAAATTGTATGCGGCATTTTCTCACAAGTCTGGAGTACCCAGAAGCTGCGCTGGATGTTCAACTGCGGCCTGATCCGAAAATAGTAGGGCCTGCTGATACCTTCTATGAAACCTTGGATGATTACGACCCGAGCAAGCAAATCCGTACTACCTAAAGCCCGGAGTTGATGGGCCCCTTAGGCGTGGTATTTAAAGTCTGCTTATTCGGCGGCCATAACCATCGGCATGACCGGCTCCATCCAGACAGGGCGGGCCGCAATGTCTTTGCTGCTACAGCATTCACATTCCATATGGACGCCAATCTCGGGAACCCGGACTTGCGGGCCCAGTCGCTTGACCAGGTGTTCCGCATCCAGCATCTGAAGATGACCGCAACGGTTGCACCAGGCTTCAACACAAGCCGGCTGGCCGATGAGTTCCCCCAGTTGCAGAGGGCTTAACGCCAGATCCTCAGTAAGGAGATATTGGTTTTTCAGCTTTCCCATAAAAAGAACATAACAGGAACATTAGGGTTGCGCAAGAGGTATTCGGAAAATTAATTCAGGATTTTCTCATACCGGGGTATACTCAGGCTCTCTAAATCTTTGTGGAGACGCAACGCATGAGTGAACAACGGGGTCGCTTGCGCCAGTCCATCCGGAAACTGGCTTTTGCAAAATGCGGAAAGATGGCAAGGGGCGGTTTATTGCGTGATATATCTGCCGCCGGGCTGGGTTTGGATTTTGTAAATCCCATGGGCAAGGTGGATCATACGTTTTCCGCCGGTGATGACGTAGAAGTGGTCATCGATGGTTTTTTGCCGTTAAAGGGCCATGTGGTGCGCACCGAACTGGCTGGTATCTTTGTCGCCTTCGATCTCAGTCGCATGGAAGAAAAAACCCTGATTGCGGAAATTATGGAAGCCAGTTAAGCCTGCGGGGGCGCGCTCTTGCCCTGTTTTGATGTGGGCGATTCGGGGCTTTGATTCCCATCTTCCGGCATAAGCCGGTTTAGGGTCAGGCTGGCCGCCATATCGCCCGTGACATTGACGGACGTCCGGCACATATCGAGAATTCGATCGACGCCAATGATCAGGGCAATCCCGGCGGCGGGCAGGCCGACACTTTCTAGGATGGTCGCCAGGATGACGATACCGACGCCCGGCGTGCCCGGGGAGCCAATGGAGGTCCCTGTCGCCATGACCACCACCAGAATCATGCCGGAAATGCCGATATCTATTTGGAAGGCCTGAGCCAGAAACAAGGTGGCGACGCCCTGATAGAGAGCGGTGCCACCCATATTGATGGTCGTGCCCAGCGGGATGACAAAGCGTGCAATGCCCGAACGCACACCCAGTTTTTGCTCGGTTGTGCTCAGGGTGAGCGGCATCACGGCGGCAGAGCTGGACGTGGATAACGCGAGCAGCATCACCTCTTTGGCGGTTTTGAGGAAGAACAGCGGGTCCTTGCGGCCGATAACAGCAATGATCAGCAGATAGACAGCGAGGAGGACAAGCAAGCCAGCGAGGACTGTCGCTACATAGACCGCGGTCGCCAGCAAAGTGGAAATACCCACCCGTGCACTGATATTGGCGAGCAGGCCAAACACGGCATAAGGCACGAATTTGAGAACCCATCCGACGATAACCATACAAACCGATTGAACAGCGCCGAGCAGATCGAGAATGGGCTTGCGCTGTGTCACCGGCATGGCAACGAGGGCAATTCCAATGATGATGGCGCTGATCACCGTTTGCAGCATGTTGCCGCTAACAAAGCTGGCGAGCGGGTCTTTTGGGAACAACCCGGTGAGGATTTCCGGGAACTCCTTCAGCGACGGCAGGCTGCCCGGCGCCATGCCGTTTGTCGCTGGTGCGCTTTGCGCTGTGATATCCTGCAACAGGGCGCTGTCGATATAGGAGCCCGGCTGGATAATAAGGGCCGCGCCAATGCCGATGACCACGGCTATGGCCGTTGTCGCGACAAAGAAAAGAATCGTGAAAACTCCCAGCTTGCCAATATCTTCATTTTCCTCGCCCGCAGCGATGCCCCGGATCACGGATGCAACGATCAGCGGTATGATGATGAACTGGATGGCCAACAGAAAGATTTTACCGGGCAATGCGATCCACCCGGCGATCAGCTCTGACGTGTCTTTTGCAATAAACTGGGTGTTGGGGCCAATAAGGATGCCGAACGCCACGCCGAGGATCATGGCGATGATCACCTGAAGCCATAGACGGCCGCGAACCAGACTTGTCAGATTTGATGTCAGATTGATGAGGGAACGGGAAGGGCGCAAGAGATTACCTTTATGTGTCTGAAATGGCTGCTAATGATTGGGCGACAAGGAGGCGCAGGTGATGGTCGGGATGTGGGATACGGGAAAATTGACGGAGTTGGCGATAAAACATTTGGTGTGTGCCTGCTGGTGGAGCGTATGGGCCAGGGTCTGCTTTTCTGCCGGCAACATCTGGACAACCGGATTTAGAGTCACCTGCGTAAAGCGGCCGCCACCATCCGGTGTTTCCTGCATGGTGCCTTCGGCCCGGTCCTCATAGGTATGAACAGCTATTCCGTTGACGGCGCATAAATGCAGATACCAGAGCATATGACAGGATGACAGGGACGCCACCAGTAAGTCCTCGGGGTTGTGTTGGGAGGCATCGCCGCGAAAGCCGGGATCGGACGAGGCCATTAGATCTGGCTTGCCGGTAATCATGATGCGATGCGTTCGCGAATAGCTTTTATAGTTGCGTGTCGGGCCGGAATCATCGGCAGGCCATTTGATGCGGGTCACGTAAGTGTGCTGTTTATCCGTCATGGTTAGGGTTCCCTTATTCGTCGAAATAGGCCAGATACCATTCCATGTCGTCTTCGGTCATGGGAAAGCTGCCGTCGGCCGGGCAGGAGACCATAGCCCGGGTTGGAACCTGAGCGACCCGGCGTTCGATCATTTCCGCTATTTCCATGCTCAGCCCGGCTTTCCAGGTCAGTGAGACCACGCCTTTGCCACTATCCCCCATGAGGATGCGTTTGACGATTTCGCTTTCCATGCCGCTTAACAGGCTGAGAGCCGGAGGGATGAGCGATATTTCACCTTTTTCGATGGCCTGTTTCAAAAAGTCATCGTCCAGTTTTCCTTCATCAAAAAGGCGCTGTGCCTTGTCTTCAGACAATTCCGGCCCTTCATCATCCGGCCTGAGGTCACCGGATTCGATGCGTTCGCGAATGCTGTGGCGCAAATCTCTGGCGACGGTTTCCGGTAACTTGTTCAGCTCGATCAGGCGTTCGACCAGCGACGCACTGACGAACATGGCGATCCGCTTCATGGTGTTTACGGACAAATTGGAGCGTTCGACAAGTGGCCGGTGCATGTCATTGATATCAGGCGCTTTCATGCCGATGACCAGCATGGCTTTTTCGCTGATCTGCGCCGCCTGGTTTTTCAACAGTTCGATCATGGAAGGGGCATTGTCCTGTTCGACAATGGCATCGGAAACCTGTTCGCTAATTCCCTTGCGACGGGCGACAGCCAGTAATGCAGCACCCTGGATGCCTCCAGCAATGATCTGAACCAACTCCAATTCGGATAGCAAAGGCGAATATTCAAGGATGGGGGCGGCAACGATTTCTTCCGCATCATGTGCCAGTTTTTTGATGATCGGTTTGGGCACGTTTTCCAGAAATTTGACTTCCTCGGCGACAATGGCGCGGATTTCCGGAAGCTCATCATTCGCCAGTATCTCCAAAACAGACAGGGCCATTTCCGTCAGGCGGTCATTTTCGTCTTTGGTCAGTGTCGGGATCAGGCGGCTTATTTTGTATGCCAGTTCGGAGCGCACCTCTGCGATAACGTCGCGAGCAAGAAGCTGGTCGGCCTGCAGGGGCGCACCTTCATTTTTGGCGATCTCGCGGCGCACTTCTGGCGCCTTGTCTTCCGCCAGAAAATACAGAAGTTCTGGCTCAAGCGTCTCGTGGGTTGCCAGTTCCTGGCGTTCTGCGACGCTGCCCGTCGCGGCAATCCGCTTCGCGTCTTCATAGGACGGGCGCTTTTTATTCGATTTTTTGCGTCTGTTTCCGAGAACCCACGACAGCATTGAGATACCTGACGATAGCGTTAAGACAGAATTTTATAAGCCAACTGACGTTAATTCGGGCTTACGGCAAATGCGAGCATTTTCCCGCTGCAATATTAGGACGAGGTGGCCGTATCCGCCTTACTGCCGCCCATACAGGCCGGAGACGCCATTACAGTGCCATTTTTCTGAGACCATTCATCGCTTGTCAGAGTCTGCATGGACAGGGCATGAACGCCACCCTGGAGTTCCTGGGCGAGCAGGCCGTTAATCTTCTGATGGCGCTGGACCCGGGAGATGCCATTGAAGGCATCCGATACGACGACCAGTTTGAAATGGGATTCCGAACCGGGTGGTACGTTGTGCATATGGCTTTCGTTAATGACCTCAAGATGAGCCGGGTTCATGGCGTCCTGCAGCTTGGTTTCAATGGTTTGCTGAATGGTCATGTGATATCTCCCAAATAACAGTCGAAATCGAACACTGAAGCGTTCCTGCTATGATATAGGACGCAATTGCTTTGACGCCAAGAGAAACCAAAAGCAGAAAGCGCGCGGGCGCGCTCTACTGATGGACCTGGGGGCGGGCTGTGCGGGGAGCGGGATGGCGGTATTGTTTGGGAATACTCTCATCAAGAACGCCAAGGTCATCACGCAGTGCGGCGATTTCTTTTTTCAGGTTGAGAATGGTTTTGTTGGCGTTGCCGGTTTCTGTTTGTAGGGCCGAGAGAAGCTGATCCAGCGTATTAACCCGGGTGTCCATGCTTAATACCCGTTTGTCGATCTCCGATTTGACGGAGCCGAGTTCCTTGCGTGCATTGAGTAGAAATGAATTCATATCGCCATCGGTTTTCCGGATTGATGTGCTTCCGATCCACATGGCGATCAGGGAAATGCCAAGAGCCAAAAAACTGACGATGAGTTCCATTCAAAATCTCCAAACAAAACGTTGCGACACAATAGACGGATTCATTTTTTACTTCAATTCGAGGTTATCCACAGCTTGTGAATTCCTGTAATTCCGCCCTTGTTGAAGATTATGAAGACATATGGCTGTGTTAGGAAAAGCTTGGTTTATGATGTATCGATTCGCAAACAGATCCAAATAAAGGTCTGAAAAGAGAGGTGAATGTATCATTTTCAATTGCGCCTCTGGGCTTTTAAAGCAGGTTCTCAGACCCTCTGAACTGGAGGTGCGTTTTTGAGGTATCTGTATCCAAAAGAATAGGCAATTCGCCGCAAATGAGGCTGGACTTTTCGGGAAAAGCGCGGGAAAAGCTGGGGCATAGATGCATGTCGATGCCTCGAGGGTCGTCAGCGTTTTTTCTAAGGAGATTGAAATATGACTGCGGCAATCGACACGGCACACAAAAACATGGCAAACGCTATCCGCTTTCTGTCTGCGGACGGAGTGCAGAAAGCAAATTCCGGACATCCCGGCATGCCGATGGGCATGGCCGATGTGGCGACGGTTCTGTTTGCCCGTCATTTGAAGTTTGATCCGGCGCAGCCGAACTGGGCCGATCGCGACCGCTTTGTGTTGTCGGCCGGCCATGGTTCCATGCTGCTCTATTCGCTGCTCTATTTGACGGGCTATGCGGATATGACGCTGGATGAGCTGAAGAATTTCCGCCAGCTGGGGGCAAAGACCGCCGGCCATCCGGAATATGGCCATGCCACCGGTATTGAAACGACGACCGGCCCTCTGGGCCAGGGCGTGGCGACGGCTGTAGGTATGGCCTTGGCCGAGCGCATGCTGAATTCGCGGTACGGCGATGCGGCAGTGGATCATTACACCTATGTGATTGCCGGTGATGGTTGTTTGATGGAAGGCATCAGTCATGAAGCCATTTCGATGGCGGGTGCTTTGAATTTGAATAAGCTGATTGTGCTGTTTGATGACAATGATATCTGCATTGACGGGCCGACCAACCTGTCGGTTGGAGATGATCAGACTGCACGCTTCAAGGCCTGTGGCTGGAACGCCGAAGCTGTTGATGGGCATGACCCGGAAGCAGTCAGTGCTGCGATTGAACGTGCCAAATCATCGGATAAGCCAGCAATGATTGCCTGCAAGACGGTTATCGGTAAAGGCGCCCCTACCAAGCAGGGCACGGCAGGGACGCATGGCGCGCCACTGGGTGCGGAAGAACTGGCTGGCGCACGCGAAGCCATGGGCTGGCCTTATGGGCCGTTTGAAGTACCGGATACGGTTTTGAGCGACTGGCGGGCCGCTGGTTCGCGCGGTGCTAACGATCGCACTGCCTGGGAAGGCCGCATTGGTGAAATGGCTGCTGATCAACGGGCCGAGTTTGAGCGGGCATTGGCGGGTGAATTGCCGGAAGGCTGGCTGGATGCCCTGAATGCCCACAAGAAGACCTGCTCGGAAGAGCAGCCCGGCTGGGCAACGCGCAAAGCCTCGGGCGAAGCGCTTGCGGTTCTAACCAAAGCCATACCTGAACTGGTTGGCGGCTCGGCCGATCTGACAGGTTCTGTAAATACCAAAACCCCTTCGACCCTGCCGATCAGCGCTAGCGATTTTTCAGGTCGTTATATTCATTATGGCGTTCGTGAGCATGGCATGGGCGCTGTGATGAACGGTCTGGCCCTGCACGGCGGTATTATTCCTTACGGCGGAACGTTTCTGGTGTTTGCCGACTATATGAAGGGCGCGATCCGTTTGTCGGCATTGATGGGACAGCGCGTAGTCTATGTGCTGACCCATGACTCGATTGGTCTTGGTGAAGACGGTCCGACCCATCAGGCGGTTGAAACCCTTGCGACCTTGCGCGCGACGCCTAACTTTAAAGTATTCCGCCCATGTGATGCGGTTGAGACGGCGGAATGCTGGGCATTGGCCCTGCAGGACACATCGGGGCCGTCCGGTATGGTTCTGACCCGTCAAGGGTTACCAACGGCACGTACCGAACATACGGACGAAAACCTTTCTGCAAAGGGCGGTTATGTGCTGGCCGAAGCGGAAGGGGCACGCAAGGCGACGATCTTCGCAACGGGCTCCGAGGTTTCCATTGCTTTGGCGGCACGCGATACGCTGCAGGCCGAAGGGGTGCCCACCGCCGTTGTTTCAATGCCGTGCTGGGAACTGTTCGACGAGCAGGACGAAGCCTACCGGCGGGTTGTTCGCGGCCCGGGTTCGGTTCGGGTTGCGGTTGAAGCGGCGGTTCGCATGGGCTGGGACAAGTATATCCGCAGCCACGGCGGCTTTGTTGGTATGGATGGGTTTGGTGCCTCTGGACCGGCCGAGCAGCTGTTTGAGCATTTTGGTATAACAGCCGGGAACGTTGTTGCGGAAGTTAAATCACGACTTTAAATTTTCGTGGTAAATATTTGATATAAAGGGAGAAATAAAATGGCTTTAGTATCGTTACGGCAATTGCTGGATCATGGGGCAGAAAACGATTACGGAATGCCTGCCTTCAATATCAACAATATGGAACAGATGCTGGCCATTATGGCGGCAGCTGAAAAGACCGACAGTCCGGTGATCATGCAGGCCAGCCGCGGTGCGCGCAAATACGCGAACGATATTGTTCTGCGCCATTTGATTATCGCCGCCGCTGAGATGTATCCGGATATTCCCATCTGCATGCACCAGGACCACGGCAACAATGCCGCAACCTGCATGTCGGCTATCGCCAACGGCTTTTCCTCCGTGATGATGGATGGCTCTCTCGAAGAAGACGCCAAGACTCCGGCCTCCTATGACTACAACGTTAATACGACCGCCGATGTGACGCGCATGGCGCATCTGGTTGGCGTGTCCGTTGAGGGCGAACTGGGATGTTTGGGGTCGCTGGAAACCGGTGAAGGCGACAAGGAAGACGGACATGGCTTTGAAGGCAAGCTCGACAAGGATATGTTGCTGACAGACCCGGATGAAGCGGCGGATTTCGTCAAGAAAACCAAAGTCGATGCGCTGGCCATTGCCATGGGGACGTCGCATGGCGCCTACAAGTTCAGTCGCAAGCCGACAGGCGACATTCTGGCCATGGATGTGGTCAAAGCCATTCATGCCCGCCTGCCCAATACCCATCTGGTGATGCACGGCTCTTCGTCGGTCCCTCAGGAATTACAGGATATCGTCAACGCCAATGGCGGCGACATGCCACAGACCTTCGGAGTTCCAGTTGAAGAGATCGAAATTGGCATCAAGAACGGTGTGCGCAAGGTCAACATTGATACGGACAACCGCCTGGCCATCACGGGACAAATTCGCAGAGTTCTCAACGAGAACAAAGAAGAGTTCGATCCACGCGCCTATTTGAAGCCAGCCATGGCAGCTATGGAAAAGGTCTGTATTGACCGTTTCGAGCGTTTCAACTGCGCTGGCCAGGCCTCCAAAATCAAGCCGATCCCGCTCAGTGAAATGGCAGCGCGTTATGCCGACGGTTCATTGGACCCGACAGTTAAGTAGCCTTCATTTTAAACGGACTTGGGGCAGGGCATATGGCTGAAGTGAAAATCGCACCGAGCATTTTGGCCTCGGACTTCTCCAAACTGGGCGATGAAATCCGGGCCATTGATTTGGCCGGGGCAGACTACATACATATCGACGTCATGGATGGTCATTTCGTGCCAAACCTGACCTTTGGTCCGCCGGTGATCAAATGCATTCGCCCCTGTACGGACAAAACTTTCGACGTGCATTTGATGATCGAACCGGCGCAGCCCTATCTGCAGGAATATGCCGATGCGGGAGCCGATATCATTACCGTTCATGCGGAAGCCGACAAACATCTGGACAGAAGCCTACAGGTGATCCGTTCACTGGGCAAAAAAGCCGGCGTTTCGCTCAACCCATCGACACCGGAAAATGTTATCGAATACGTTCTGGATAAAGTCGACCTGATTTTGGTGATGAGCGTCAACCCGGGCTTTGGCGGACAGAGTTTTATCCCCGCATCACTGGAAAAAATCCGCCGTATCCGCCAGATGATCGGTGATCGCCCCATTGATCTGGAAGTCGACGGCGGCGTCAATACGGAAACAGCAAAAGACGTGATCGAGGCGGGTGCTAACGTACTGGTAGCGGGCAGCGCCGTGTTCAACAAACCGGATTATGCCGACGCTATTGCGGCTATTCGGAACGCCGCCCCTTAACTGATCGCATCCACCTGTTCGTCGCTCAGGCTGCCAGGAACAATGGTTACAGGCACACGTAGCTTTCCGGCCATCTTCTCGACCAGATAAGTGACCAGTGGGCCAGGACCGTCGGTGCCGGTTGCGGCCCCCAGGATAAGCAGCGAGACGTCTCTTTCTTCTTCAATCAACTTGACCACTTCCTCGCGCACTTTTCCTTCGCGGATATAGCAGACGGGCAGTTGACCTGTACGTTTTTCCACAACAGACGCGACGACCTGCAAAAGCTCTTCCGCTTCCTCGCGGGCTTCTTCACGCATGCGCTCGCCAATGGCCATCCAGTGCTGAAATTCGGCCGGCTGCATGACATAGAGGAGGGCAACACGCCCGTTCGTGTTGACAGCGCGTCGGCAGGCGAAACGCAGCGCGGCGCCCAGTTCTTCGCTCTCATCAACAACACATAGGAACGTACGCCCTACAGCGGGTTTTGCATCGCCTGTTTCTGGCGTGGATGTCTTGTCACTCACGGGTTTGCCCTCACTACGCTTTGCGGAATGCTGCGTTTGCAGCCCATCCTGCCAAACCTGCGACTATGATAGCAAGCAATCCGTATGCAAAGGAATGGCGATGTGCAAAATCGTAAACATCCGCCTCAACGCCAAATTTACGGACATTCAGCAATGTTGTTTCAAAAGCGACCATTTCGCCCTTGCGTATGAGATAGGTGTCAATTCCAAACGTGCCAACCGACAAATTCGCCGGAAAATGGATATTGGTCCGAAACAGGCGATTGCCCAGAAACAGTAACGGTTCAGGATCCCATTTATATAGACCCTGACGAACCTTGTTGCGAATGAGGGCATGGCGGAAATGTTCCCAGTCTTTAACCTCTGCATGGGCTTCGCTCGGTTTCATCAGGATGTTCTCGAGTCCGATCTGATGGGTGTAGGCAATACCGCCCGGTAAAAATTCGTCGAGAGGCCGGTTGCTGGCGGTCATATAAAGCGAGGGAACATCCTGCAGGACAATTTCATTGCGGTTAACCCAAACCCCCATTACCTGTTCCTTTTGACGCACGATCTCTTCGCGAATGGGGCCGCGGATAACAACGACAACATCGCCTTCTGCTGGCGCAACGCCGAATAACAACAAATCTGTTCCGGAAAATCCGGCGGTTATTTTGACGATCGGGTCGGACAGATTGATCGTTATATCGTTGGCGGAAGCAGGTTGCAGGGCAAGGCCGGTCCACAATACGGATATCAGTGCAATGAGGCCTGCGAAACGGATCATCTTAATGCCTCACGGTGCCGCCAAGTGAATAGAGATCGGCGGGTATGGAGACCAGATCGTAGCTGAGTTTGGCACAGACAGTCAAAACGATGACAGCCAGCAGCCCGCGCAAATGTTCGCCTTGCATGCGAGAACCGAATTTAGCCCCAATTTGAGCCCCGATAACACCACCGATCATCAACAACAAGGCCAACACAATATCAACGGTCTGGTTGTTGACAGCTTGCAATACGGTCACGTTTGCCGTGACAAAAATGATCTGCATAAGCGAGGTGCCAACAACAACGGATGTCGGCATTCCCAGCAGATAGATCATTGCGGGCACCATAACAAAGCCGCCGCCAACGCCCATGATTGCAGCCAGCAGACCAACAAAAAAACCAACTCCGATGGGCAGCAATGCGCTGATGTACAGGCGTGATTTTCTAAATCGCATTTTAAATGGCAAGCCATGCATCCAGTTGTGATGATGGGCCTTTGAGGCAATGGATTTCTTGCGTTTGCGCATGGCGTTGATGCTTTCAACCAGCATCAATGAACCAATAATCGTCAGAAAAACCACATAGCTCAGTTTGATAACCAAATCGATTTGACCGAGGTTCTTGAGAACCGTGAACAGCCATACACCAAAGGATGAGCCAATTACGCCGCCGATCAGCAGAACGATACCCATTTTGACATCAACATTGCCGCGCCGCCAGTGGGCAAGAACGCCCGATATGGAGGATGCGACAATCTGGTTGGCTTCGGTTGCAACCGCAACAGGCGATGGGATACCAATAAAAAACAGCAGGGGGGTCATTAAAAAACCACCACCAACACCAAATAGCCCTGATAGGAAACCAACACCACCGCCTAAACCCAATATCAGAAAGATATTGACTGACATCTCAGCAATGGGAAGGTAAATCTGCATTGGCGTAGGTTCTCAGTCCCCTTGATTTATGGATAAGGCGCTGATCGTCTGGCTGGGAAAGAAATAGCGGATGCATTTCTGTATCCCAAAGACGCCCGAAGCGACCTCATCAATCATATTTCATGTGCGAAAAAGGCAGTCATGAGAATATGTTGCGGCTTTTATGCCATTCAACTGACCCTGTCAACGCGGACAAGTCAAGGAAAGCAATTATATATCACGAATTGGGAATATGGAGTGTTGATTTACGCAATATTAAGGCCTGAACCTTATAAATCTTGAAATTCACGCGTGCTGGCAAGACGGGCTATGGCTGAGATTTCTGACATCCATTCAAGTGCGCCTTTATTGCGGCGGATTCTTATTGGGGGCGCGGCCACCGCGGTTCTTCTGATAGTGGGGCTTTTTGCCGTTCCGTATCTGACGCCAAAATCCATTGAAAAAGCAATAATCCAAAAAGGCTTATCCTATGTTTTTGAGCGTGAGGTCCAGGTCATGGGCGACACACGTTTCACCATACTTCCTTCACTGTACATAAAAGCCACAAGTGTGGTTTTGCCGGGCTATGGAAAACCGGGACCCGACAATGCGGTTCTTCTTGATATTGAAACCCTTGAACTTGACATCGAAACGCTAGCCCTGTTCGCCGATGAAGTTGTCCTCAGAAAGCTGTATATCAACGAGCCGCAAATTCGCTTTGTCCGTGACCTGGACGGCGACGCGAACTGGCAGCCGGCAGAGATAACAAAGCCGCTTGTTGCGAAACCGGATCAGGACTGGGGCTGGTGGCGAAATATGAGCGTTGGCGATGTCCGGGTTTCAAAAGGGCGGTTTCTGTACGTGGACCGTCAGGCGGGCCGGAAAATCATTGGAGAAAACCTGAACCTGCGGGCATTTCGGTCAAATGCAACCGGCGCGGAAAAAGGGATATCGGTTACCGGTAGTGCCGAAGTAAACGGTGAGACGACTGAGGTTACGGTCGACATTGGCGCCATCGGCCAACTGTTGGCTGGTGGACGGTTGCCGGTTGTCGGCAAAATCACTTCGGCTTTCGGGGCTGTTGACTATCAGGGGGCAATCGCCAAGCGCCAATATCTGGTTAGTGACGGACGATTTATCATTGAAGCCCCCGCTATCCGGCAACTGGAAATGTGGCTTGGCCCGATTTTCGATACGCCTCTGAACGGCGGTCTGAAAATATCAGGGCGGCTTAACGCAAATGGCAACCGGGTTGCCCTTGACGATTTTTCCTTTCATGCCGCAGACAACCATCTGAGCGGAAAAGCATTGTTCACAAAGGGTGTGGCAAGCCGACGCATGGATGCCGATCTGATCGCGCCATCAATGGATCTGAAACCTTTTATGTCTCTTCTGTCCAACAGCTTTTGGGCTTCAGCATTTGTCGGCACCGCAAATATACAATGGTCGGAAGGCGCTTATGGGCGTTTCACGACGGGACCAGGGGAGGCTGTCGTGTCGTTAAAAGAAAGCCCCCGGCGTGTCGAATTGTCTATTCCACAAGTCGCGTTGTTTGGCGGTTTTGGGCGGGCGGATGTTCAGCTTGGCGTGGGCGAGGGGATGACATCGTTTCGTACGGAGTTGCAGTTGAACCGGATCAAAACAGGGTTGTTACTGGAAAAGTTCGAAGCCGCGGCGTCGCTTTCGGGAGACGGAGATTTGCATTTGAGCTTGTTTTCCGTTGGTAGCGATTTCGATGAACTGCTCGCCGCGTTAAAGGGTAACGGGGATTTTAACATTCTGGCGGGCGGTGTTTATCACGAAGCCCTGGCTGATTATCTTATGAAAGGCAGCCCCGACAGTCTGCCGTTTACCCAGTTGATTGGCAGCTTTTCCGTAAACCAGGGAATCCTTGAAGGGAATGATTTGCTGTTGAAAGCGCCACGGATCAGTTTAGTCGGTGATGGGGCCATAGATTTGACGCGCCGGTTTGCTGATATCCGGCTACAATCACTGTTTGCAGGAACAGCCGATACGGATGATGATTTGCGCGATGTCCGTCCCTTTCGCATCCGTGGGCAGCTTGATGAATTACAAATTCAGCCGGAAGACGGTTAGCTTTCGGTAAGACTAAGGTCTAGAACACCAGTTCGTCTTCTTCGCCGCCGCTGGAGATGACGATTTCGCCGGCGTCAGCGAGGGCCTTTGCGACCT
>JBLXFH010000005.1:0-180804 GCA_048262255.1 Rhodospirillales bacterium
GGTGACAACATTGCCATGGAAGTGACGCTGATTGCGCCGATCGCCATGGACGAAGGTCTTCGTTTCGCCATCCGTGAAGGCGGCCGTACCGTTGGTGCCGGCGTCGTCGCGACTGTCGTTGAGTAAAAGTTGATTTATTCGGCCGTTCCTCCGGGAACGGCCTTGTGTTTTGAAAGTTAGGCGTAGGCCATGGAACAACAAAATATACGTATTCGGTTAAAGGCATTTGATCATCGGGTTCTTGATCAGTCTGCTGGTGAAATCGTAAATACCGCACAGCGTACCGGTGCAACGGTACGTGGACCGATTCCGCTTCCAACCCGTATCGAGAAGTTTACGGTTCTTCGTTCACCGCACGTTAACAAGAAGTCGCGTGAGCAGTTCGAGATCCGCACTCACAAGCGTGTGCTCGATATTGTCGATCCGACACCACAGACCGTCGATGCGCTGATGAAGCTCGACCTGGCTGCCGGTGTTGATGTCGAAATCAAGCTGTAGGGGATTTAAGATGCGTACCGGATTACTAGCACGCAAAGTAGGCATGACGCGGGTCTTTCGCGAGAAAGGCGAAAATGTTCCTGTCACGGTCTTGCAGATCGATGATCTTCGGGTTGTCGCTCACAAAACCGCCGAGAAAGATGGCTACAACGCCCTTCAGGTCGGTTTTGGCAAAGCCAAAGTTAAAAACGTATCCAAGGCGATGCGCGGCCATTATGCAAAATCGAAAATCGAGCCGAAACAGCGTTTGGTTGAGTTTCGTATCTCGGAAGACAATTTCGTCGACGTTGGCGCCGAATTTTCAGTGAGCCACTTTGTTGACGGTCAGTTTGTCGATTGTTGCGGCACCAGCATCGGTAAGGGGTTTGCCGGTGGTATGAAACGTCATGGTTTTGGCGGTTTGCGGGCATCTCACGGTGTTTCGATCAGCCACCGTTCCATTGGTTCTACCGGTCAGTGTCAGGATCCGGGCCGTGTCTTTAAAGGTAAAAAGATGGCTGGCCACATGGGTGCGACACGTGTGACAACTCAGAACCTGGAAATTGTTGCTACGGACGATGCACGTGGTTTGATTTTGGTCAAAGGCGCAGTCCCTGGTTCCAAGGGTGGTTACGTGCGGATTACAGATGCTGTCAAAAAGGCCGCGTTTGATGGAATTCCTTTTCCTGCTGGTTTGAAGGTGGCAGGTGCATCAGATGCGCCCGATGAAGCCGCTCCGGCAGAAGAGGTGGTTGAAGCCGCAGCAGATGAGGCGGTAAGCGCATCTCCGGCTGAACAGGTTTCTGAAGAGGCGCCGGCAACGGATGCCGCTTCCGAAAATGCAGAAGAAATAAAGGAATAATCGGCCATGAAATGTGACGTAATCAGTCTGGCCAATAAGAAGGCGGGAACAATCGAGCTGGACGAAAGTGTCTTTGGTCTCGAAGTTCGCGGCGATCTTTTGGCGCGGGCGGTAAACTGGCAGCTGGCGAAACGCCGCTCCGGCGATCACAAAGTTAAAGGGCGTTCCGAAGTAAGTGGACGCAAAGGCAAACCGTTTGCACAAAAAGGTGGTGGACGGGCCCGTCAGGGTACGTTGCGCGCTCCGCAAATGCGCGGTGGTGGCCAGGTTTTTGGTCCTGTTGTCCGTGATCACGGTCATAACCTGACCAAAAAGGTTCGTCGTTTGGCGTTGAAGACGGCTTTGTCGTCAAAGCAGGCGGAAGGCAAGCTTATTGTCATTGAAGACGCCAAATCCAAGACCCCGAAAACAGCTGATCTTTCCAAGCTGCTTTCCGGATTGGGCTGGGGCCGTACGCTGGTTATTGACGGAGCGGAAGTCGATAAAAACTTCGCTTTGGCCGCGCGCAACATTATCGGTTTGGACGTCCTGCCGAGTGTCGGTGCAAACGTTTATGACATTCTTCGTCGTGACACATTGGTTTTGACCAAAGATGCCGTCGAAAAGCTAGTGGAGCGCCTGAAATGAGCAAATATGCAGCACTTCGCGATAAAAAGCCCAGCCGTGAGCGGATGTACGAGTTGATCCGGTTTCCGGTTATTACAGAAAAAGCAACCTTGCTGTCGGAATTCAACCAAGTGACCTTCCGGGTTCCTGTTGATTCTCACAAGTTTGAAATCAAGGCGGCCGTTGAGGATCTGTTTAAGGTCAAAGTCAATGCGGTTAACACGCTTCGCACCCAAGGTAAGGTCAAGCGGTTCCGTGGACGTTTAGGTCAACGTGTCGAAACCAAAAAAGCCGTCGTAACTCTGGCCGAAGGCCAGACGATCGATGTGACCACCGGTATATAGTAGAGGACACGTTCGCATGGCACTTAAAAAGTTCAAACCGAACACGCCGGGCCAACGGGGTTTAGTCCTCGTCGACCGCTCGGATTTGTGGAAAGGCAAGCCAGAAAAGAGTCTGACTGAAGGTCTGCACTCCAAGGGCGGCCGCAATAACCAGGGCCGTATTACTGCACGGCGTCGTGGTGGCGGTCATAAACAGCGTTACCGGGTTATTGATTTCAAACGCTCCAAATATGATGTTGAAGCGACGATTGAACGTCTGGAATATGATCCGAACCGGACCGCGTTTATCGCTTTGGTAAAATATACCGATGGCGATATCGCCTATATCCTGGCGCCTCAACGCGTTCGGGCTGGCGACAAAATCATCTCCGGTGAATCCGTTGATATTAAGCCTGGCAATGCGATGCCGATGCAGAATATCCCCGTTGGAACAATTATCCACAACGTGGAAATGAAGGTTGGCAAAGGTGGTCAGATCGCCCGTTCGGCTGGTACGTATGCCCAGTTGATCGGTAAGGATCAGGGCTATGCGCAGCTCCGGTTAAGCTCAGGCGAACTTCGCCTGGTGCGTGCGGAATGCATGGCAACGGTTGGCGCGGTTTCAAACCCGGACCAGCAGAACGTCAAACTTGGTAAGGCCGGTCGTAAACGCTGGTTGGGCAAACGCCCTGCCGTACGCGGTGTTGCCATGAACCCGATTGATCACCCGCATGGTGGTGGCGAAGGCCGGACTTCCGGTGGCCGTCATCCGGTTACCCCTTGGGGCAAACCGACCAAAGGCAAGCGGACCCGTTCCAACAAAAAGACTGACAGGCTGATTATGCGCCGTCGTCACGCTAAGAAATAAAGGAGAGCATAAGTGCCTCGTTCCGTTTGGAAAGGTCCGTTCGTTGACGGTTACCTACTTAAAAAGGCTGAAGATACTCGTGCGTCCGGCCGCAACACGGTCATCAAGACCTGGTCGCGTCGCTCGACAGTGCTGCCACAATTTGTTGGTCTGACTTTTGGCGTTTACAACGGCAAAAAGTTTATTCCGGTTCTGGTGACAGAAGACATGATTGGTCACAAACTTGGCGAGTTTTCACCGTCACGGACCTATCTTGGCCACGTCGCTGACAAGAAAGCGAAGAGGGGTTAGTCATGGGCAAGAAAGCAGCAGAACGTCGTCTGGCTGACAATGAAGCCTTGGCTACAACCAAGCATCTTCGGACCAGCCCGCAAAAACTCAACCTTGTTGCCGCAACAATTCGCGGCAAAGATTGTGAAAGTGCTCTTGCCGCACTGACTTTCTCTCATCGTCGGATTGCCGGTGATGTGAAGAAGGTTCTGGAAAGCGCAATTGCAAACGCCGAAAACAATCATCAGCTCGATGTGGACCGGTTGTTCGTCGCAGAATGCTCGGTTGGTAAAGACATTACGATGAAACGTTGGCGGGCACGTGCACGTGGTCGTACCGGTAAAATTTTGAAGCCGTTCAGCAACCTGCGTGTTGTTGTGCGCGAACGTGAGGAAACTGTTTAATGGGTCAGAAAGTAAATCCAATCAGCCTGCGTCTCGGTATCAACCGAACATGGGATTCGCGCTGGTTTGCCGATGGCGATTACGCAAAGCTTCTTCACGAAGATCTTCGCATTCGCAAGTATCTGCAAAAAAAGCTGGCACAAGCCGGTATCGCCAAGGTGATGGTTGAGCGTCCGGCTAAGAAAGCCCGCGTAACCATTCATACAGCGCGCCCAGGCGTGGTGATTGGCAAAAAAGGTGCGGATATTGAAAAGCTGCGCAGCGATATTGCCAAAATGACCGGTTCGGAAGTGCATTTGAACATCGTTGAAGTGCGCAAGCCGGAAATTGATGGTCAGTTGGTTGCCGAGAACATTGCTCAGCAGCTGGAGCGCCGTGTTTCCATTCGTCGCGCCATGAAGCGGGCCGTTCAATCGGCTATGCGCATGGGTGCCGGCGGTATCCGGATCAACTGTGCGGGCCGTCTGGGCGGTGCAGAGATTGCACGGACCCAATGGTATCGGGAAGGGCGGGTGCCTTTGCACACATTGCGCGCCAATATTGATTACGGTGAAGCCACAGGTTTTACAACGTATGGCGCAACAGGCGTGAAGGTCTGGATCTATAAGGGCGACATCATGGATCATGATCCGATGGCGCTGGACAAACTTGCTCAGGACCAGCAGCCAGCACGCTAAGTGCCAGTTGCAGGGATAAGGAAATCACAAAATGTTGAGTCCTAAACGTACAAAATTCCGGAAGGCGCACAAGGGGCGTATTCACGGGAATGCAAAAGGTGGCACGGATTTAAATTTCGGTGCCTATGGTTTGAAAGCAATGACGCCTGAACGCGTCACAGCCCGTCAAATCGAAGCCGCGCGACGCGCCATGACACGTCATATGAAACGTGCCGGTAAGGTCTGGATCCGTATCTTCCCTGATCTCCCGGTCTCGCAAAAGCCTGCCGAAGTTCGTCAGGGTAAAGGTAAAGGTAACCCGGAATATTGGGTTGCACGCGTTAAGCCGGGCCGGATTATGTTCGAGCTGGACGGGGTTCCTGTTGATATTGCGCGTCGGGCCTTAGAGCTGGCCGCAGCGAAACTGCCACTGCGTACAAAATTTGTAACGCGTTTGGGCGAAGAGGGTTAAGGCGATGAAAGCGGTAGAAGTACACGCCAAAAGCGACGATGAGTTGAAAGAGCAGCTCCTGGACCTGCGTAAGGAAGCCTTCAATCTGAGGTTCCGCCGCGCCAGTGGGCAGTTGGAAAATACAGCGCAAGTTCGCCAGGTGCGACGTGATATTGCGCGAATCAAGACGGTTCTGGGTGCACGTGGCACCCAGGCAGCGTCCTAAAGTAGGAGTAGGCGAAATGCCGAAACGGGTTTTACAAGGTGTCGTCGTTAGCGACAAAATGGAAAAAACGGTCACGGTTCAGGTCGAGCGTCGTGTTATGCATCCGCTCTACAAGAAAGTGATCAAGCGCTCCAAGAAATATGCAGCTCATGATGAAGTGAATGCATCCAAGATTGGAGATATCGTCAACATTCGCGAATGCACACCGATATCGAAGCGTAAGCGTTGGGAAGTTATCTCCGACGGTTCCTAAGGAACGGGTCGAAGATTGAAGGATATAAGAAATGATTCAATCAGAAACAAATCTGGAGATTGCCGACAATTCGGGCGCTCGCCGGGTGCAATGCATCAAGGTTCTTGGCGGCTCGAAACGCAAGTATGCCTCCGTTGGTGACATTATTGTCGTCAGTATCAAGGAAGCTATTCCGCGCGGTCGTGTGAAAAAAGGTGATGTTATGAAGGCTGTTGTGGTTCGCACGGCAAAAGACATTCATCGCAAAGACGGGACAACCATTCGCTTTGATACCAATGCGGCTGTCCTGATCAATACCGCTGGTGAGCCGATCGGTACCCGTATCTTCGGTCCGGTTACACGCGAATTGCGTTCGAAAAGCTTCATGAAAATCATCTCGCTAGCGCCGGAGGTGCTGTAATGGCTACTCGTATTAAAAAAGGCGACCGCGTTGCTGTGACTACAGGACGTGACAAGGGCAAGACCGGTGAAGTGGTCAAAGTGATGCCGAAAGCGGACAAAGCGATCGTACAGGGTGTTAATATGATTAAACGTCATACCCGCCCCAGCGGATCGGAAGCCGGCGGCATTATCGAAAAAGAAGCAGCAATTCACTTATCAAATTTGGCTCACCTGGACCCGAACGATGACAAACCAACACGCGTTGGCGTCAAAGTTCTCGATGACGGACGTAAAGTTCGTTATGCGAAGCGTTCCGGTGAAGTGATTGATTCCTGAGAGGACATGGGAACATGACACGGTTACAGGACGAATATAACAGCACCATACGTGCCGCTCTGATTGAAGAGTTTGGCTACAAAAGTGTTATGGAAGTTCCGAAGCTCGACAAAATCGTTCTGAATATGGGCGTTGGCGAAGCTTCTCAGGACAGAAAGAAAATTACAGGCGCCGTTGACGACCTGACTCGTATTACTGGTCAAAAGCCGGTGATTACGAAGGCCAAGAAGTCAATTGCGACGTTTAAATTGCGGGACGGCATGACTGTCGGCTGTAAGGTCACGTTGCGGCGTCATCGTATGTATGAATTTCTTGATCGCTTGGTAACGATTGCGTTGCCACGTGTTCGGGATTTCCGAGGAATTTCGGGAAAAAGTTTTGACGGCAACGGCAATTACGCCATGGGCCTGAAAGAACAGATTGTTTTCCCGGAAATTGATTATGACCAAGTCGATCAGATTAGAGGCATGGATATTATTGTCTGTACGACGGCCGGAACGGATGCTGAAGCAAAAGCACTCCTAAAAGCCTTTAACATGCCCTTCACGAACTGATTGCAACTGGAGAATATAACCAATGGCTAAGAAAAGTGCCGTCGAGCGCGATTTAAAGCGCACCAGACTTGCAAAGAAGTACGCTGCAAAGCGTGCCGCTTTGAAAGTTCTGGCAAAAGATACGTCTTTGACGCCTGAAGAGAGATTTAATGCTCGCCTCAAACTGGCAGAAGTTCCACGGAACTCTGCACCTGTTCGTCAAAGACTGCGTTGTGAGCTGTCGGGTCGTCCCCGCGGCAATTACAGAAAATTTAAATTGAGCCGTATAGCTCTGCGTGATTTGGCATCTACCGGGCAGATCCCCGGTATGGTCAAGTCAAGCTGGTAGGGAGAATACATTAAATGTCGATGACAGATCCCTTGGGCGATATGCTGACCCGCATCCGGAACGGACAACGGGCACGCAAAAACATGATTTCTTCGCCGGCTTCAAAACTTCGGAATGGCGTTTTGGACGTATTGCAACGTGAAGGTTATATTCGCGGCTATTCTCAACATGAACTGCGTCCCGGAGTCAGCGAGATTGAGATTGAGCTGAAATACCACGAAGGTGACCCGGTAATCCGTGAAATTAAACGGGTTTCCACGCCAGGTCGTCGTGTGTATTCGGGTATTAAAGACCTCTCGCGGGTCTATAACGGGCTTGGAATTGCCATTTTGTCGACGCCGCGCGGCGTTCTTTCGGACACGGAAGCCCGCGAAGGTAATGTCGGTGGCGAAGTCCTTTGCCAGGTATTTTAAGCCGGACGCCCGTGGCGTCAGGCTGTAGAGAGAATAGGAAAAACCATGTCCCGTATCGGAAATAAACCAGTTGAGGTTCCCGATGGCGTTTCAGTGAATATCGCTGGACAGTTGATTACGGCAAAGGGCAAGCTGGGTGAGTTGAGCGCAACCCTGGTAGAAGAAGTTGCCGTAAGTCAGGAAGGCAATGTCATTACGGTAACCCCGGTTGGCGATAGCATGACGGCCCGCAAGATGTGGGGAACAACGCGTACGGTTATCAATAATCTTGTTGTTGGCGTGTCTGACGGCTTTGAAAAGAAGCTTGAAATCAACGGTGTGGGTTATCGTGCACAGATTCAGGGTAAAGAACTCGTTCTTCAGCTCGGTTTCAGCCACGATGTGAATTACCCAATACCGGACGATATTGAAATCAAATGTGCCGATCAGACGCACGTTTCGATTTCCGGCGCAAACAAGCAGAAAGTCGGCCAAATTGCAGCGGAAATTCGTAGCTACCGTCCGCCGGAGCCCTATAAAGGCAAGGGGATCAAGTACGAAGGCGAGTATATCCTGCGCAAAGAAGGAAAGAAGAAATAGTCATGGCCAACAAATTTAATCGTATGGTGGCACGTCGTAAACAGCGTACCCGTTTGAAACTCAAACGTAATGCCGTCGGGCGTCCCCGTTTGTCGGTGCACCGCTCCGGTCGTCATATCTATGTCCAGCTGATTGATGATGTGATTGGCAAGACGGTAGCTGCCGCTTCGACAGTTGAAAAAGAACAGCGGGCTGCACTAAAGAACGGCTCGACGACGGTTTCCGCATCGGCTGTGGGCAAATTGATTGCCGAGCGCGCCCTCGAAAAGGGTGTCAAAGAGGTTGTCTTTGACCGCGGTGGTTTTAAATATCATGGCCGCATCAAAGCGCTGGCCGACGCTGCCCGTGAGGGCGGCCTGAGTTTTTAGGAGTTACTTTGATGGCAGATACAGCGACACCACGCGCCCCAGGGCGTAATCAAAAAGGCGCCGGAGCGGGTGCTGGTGGCGGACGTGGACGCGGCGGTGAAAACCGGGGCCGCGGTGGCGACAATAGACAGCGTTCGAACGATCGCGAAGAAGGTGATGATCTCATTGATAAACTGGTACACATCAACCGTGTGTCCAAGGTTATCAAGGGTGGTCGCCGCTTCTCTTTCTCGGCACTTGTCGTCGTTGGCGATGGCCGGGGCCGAGTCGGGTATGGAACGGGCAAGGCACGTGAAGTACCGGAAGCCATTCGTAAGGCAACGGATCAGGCAAAACGTGACATGATCCGGGTTCCGCTTCGTGAAGGACGCACATTGCATCATGACATGCAGGGCCGGTTCGGCGCTGGCAAGGTTGTGATGCGTGCAGCACCTCCGGGAACGGGTATCATTGCCGGTGGCCCCATGCGCGCCGTATTCGAGACGATGGGCGTTCAGGATGTTGTCGCCAAATCCATTGGCACTTCCAATCCGCACAACATGATCAAGGCGACCTTCCAGGCTCTGGAATTGTGCCAGTCTCCCCGTGGCGTAGCTTCGCGACGTGGTAAAAAAGTCGGCGAGATTGTTTCGCGTCGTACGGATCAGCTGGAAACGGCATAAGGACGGGAATTAGACCATGGCGAACAAGAAATCGACACTTAAGGTTACCCAAACCGGTAGCGCAATCGGTCGTCCGAAAGATCAATTGGCGACTCTCAAGGGGCTTGGGCTGAACAAGATTCGCCGGACCCGCGAGTTGGAAGATACGCCTGCGGTTCGCGGTATGATCAATAAAGTCAGTCACCTCGTTCAGGTTGAAGAAGCCGGTTAATCCCGGTATCAGTGACCTATCGACAAACAGGAAGTTTGCAAAATGCGACTCAATGAAATTAATGACAATGCCGGCGCTGCGAAAGTTCGCAAACGCGTTGGACGCGGAATAGGCTCCGGAACCGGCAAAACAGCCGGTTCAGGTCATAAAGGCCAAAAAGCAAGAAGTGGTGTTTCGCTGCTGAGCTTTGAAGGTGGTCAGATGCCTTTGTATCGGCGTTTGCCGAAACGTGGTTTCAAGAACCCATTTTCCAAGGATTTTGCTGAAATCAATCTGGGCAAGCTGGAAAAAGCGATTGAAGCCGGTCGTTTGGACCCCAAGCAAACGGTAACGGGTGAGAGCCTGTTGTCCGCTGGGTTGGTTTCGCGCAGCCAGGATGGTGTGAAACTGCTTGCGCAAGGCGAAATTAAGACCAAATTGACTATTGAGGTCGCCCGAGCATCCAAAGCCGCCATTGCAGCTGTCGAAAAAGCCGGGGGAAGTGTGGTTCTGCCAGAAGAAAAGCCGAAGCCGGAAGGCAAAGGTAAGGCCAGACACCGTATTCAGGCCGAAAGACAAGCAGCGCGCGCGAAAGCAGCGTCTGAGTAATTGGTAAAATGACAAAGCGTCTCTTCGGAGGCGCTTTGTGACTACATAAAGAGACGGATTTTATGGCTTCAGCCGCCGAGCAACTTGCAGCAAATGTTAATTTTGGGGCTTTTTCGAAAGCGACGGAATTAAAAAAGCGGATCTGGTTTACACTGGGTGCGCTTCTTGTCTATCGACTGGGGACATTTGTTCCGCTGCCCGGTATTGATCCGACCGTTCTGGAGGATATCTTCCGCCAGAATCAGGGCGGAATTCTGGGCATGTTCGATATGTTCTCCGGTGGCGCGTTAAGCCGGATGACGATTTTCGCCCTCAATATCATGCCTTACATTTCCGCATCGATTATCATGCAGTTGATGACAGCCGTTTCACCGCAAATGGAACAGCTGAAAAAAGAAGGCGAGACGGGTCGCAAGAAAATCAATCAATATACCCGTTACCTGACAGTCATTATCTGTGCCGTTCAGGCTTACGGCATTGCTGCGGGTCTTGAAGGTGTTTCGTCCAGTGCAGGGGCGGCCGTCCATGATCCGGGGTATTATTTCCGGTTCTCGGTTGTTATTACGCTGGTCGGCGGCACCATGTTCCTGATGTGGCTGGGTGAACAAATAACGGCGCGCGGTGTTGGTAACGGCATCTCACTGATTATCTTCGCCGGCATTGTCGCAAATCTTCCTTCCGCTCTGGCCAGTGTGCTGGAACTGGGCCGGACGGGGGCTCTGTCTACAGGTTTTATTCTTGTTCTGCTGATTATGTCGGTTGCCGTGATTTATTTCATCGTCTTCATGGAACGGGCCCAACGCCGAATCCTTATTCAATATCCCAAGCGCCAGCGCGGCAATAAAATGACAGGTGGGGAAAGCTCCCATCTGCCTTTAAAGCTGAACACAGCTGGTGTCATTCCGCCGATTTTCGCCAGTTCCATTCTGTTGATGCCGATCACCGTAATCAGTTTCTCCGCGGGAACCGGTCCGGAATGGCTGACGACCATGGCGTCCTATCTCGGACGTGGACAGCCGGTTTATCTGCTGCTGTATATTTCCATGGTCGTGTTTTTTGCGTTTTTCTATACGGCTGTTGTCTTCAATCCGGAAGAAACGGCAGATAATCTGAAAAAGTATGGGGGGTTTGTCCCCGGGATCCGTCCTGGCAAGAATACAGCCGCATACTTGGACCGTGTTCTGACAAGACTGACCTGTGTCGGTGCCGGTTATTTGGCGATTATCTGTCTGCTACCCGAACTTCTTATTTCCGAGTATTCCGTGCCGTTTTACTTTGGTGGCACCAGTTTGCTGATTGTTGTTACAGTGACCATGGATACGGTTGCCCAGATTCAGTCTCATCTTCTGGCGCACCAGTATGAAGGCCTGATCAAAAAATCGAAACTGCGGGGCCGTCGGTAATGAATGTTATCTTGCTAGGTCCTCCGGGTGCCGGCAAAGGTACCCAGGCTAAGCGCTTGGAGGCCTCGAAGGGAATCGTCCAACTGTCAACGGGCGATATGCTGCGGGCCGAAGTGACTGCAGGAAGCGAATTGGGCCGCCAGGCCAAAGAAGTTATGGACGCAGGGCAACTGGTTTCTGACGAAATTCTGATTGGCATGATTTCCAATCGTATCGATCAGCCCGATTGTGACAAGGGGTTCATCCTTGATGGATTTCCAAGAACGACACCCCAGGCGGAGGCATTGGACACAATGCTTGAAGCCAAGGGGCTAAAGATTGATCATGTGATCGAGCTGGCTGTCGATGATAAAGCCATGATCGAACGCATCACCGGGCGCTATACGTGCTCGAAATGTGGTGCGGGATACCACGACACGTTTCAAAAGCCTTCTCAGGAAGGTGTTTGTGACAAATGCGGCGGCACAGAGTTTGCGCGCCGTGCAGATGACAATGAAGCCACTGTCACATCACGTTTAAGTGCATATCACGAACAAACGGCACCGATTATTGCCTACTATCGTGAGTGTGGTGCACTGAAGACGGTAGATGGCATGGCAGAAATAGATGAAGTAACGAAGCAACTGGGCCAAATTACAGGATAACGAGTTGCGCAATTTAAGGGTTTTGATTGGTTGACTTGCCGATTGGAATACCTATAATCGCGCACCTTCCGAATCCTGTCGGACTTTTTTTTAATCCAAAGTTTAAGGAGATCGAGCTTTGGCGCGTATTTCTGGTGTAAATATTCCGACCGGTAAACGGGCGATCATCGCCCTGACCTATATTCACGGTATCGGACGAACGACTGCTCAACAAATTTGTGCAGCCTGCGGCATTCCTGCGGAACGTCGTGTTAATGAATTGACGGATGATGAATTGACGCAAATTCGCGATATGATTGATCGTGATTTTCAAGTTGAAGGTGATCTTCGGCGGGAACGCGCAATCAACATTAAACGTCTTATGGATTTAGGGTGTTATCGGGGGCTTCGACATCGTCGTGGATTGCCGGTACGCGGTCAACGGACCCATACAAATGCCCGTACCCGTAAAGGGCCATCCAAGGCAATTGCTGGTAAGAAAAAATAATTTTGAGGACGCAAAATGGCTAAGCAGACTACTCAACGCCCGCGTCGTCGCGAGCGAAAAAATATTGTCTCCGGCGTGGCACATGTGAACGCTAGTTTCAACAATACGATGATCACGATTACCGATGCGCAGGGCAATGCCATCGCTTGGTCGTCGGCGGGCACGATGGGCTTTAAAGGGTCGCGTAAATCAACCCCTTATGCCGCTCAGATGGCTGGTGAAGATGCCGGTAACAAAGCCATTGAACATGGTATGAAAACGCTGGAAGTTGAAGTTAAGGGGCCAGGCGCCGGACGCGAATCCGCGTTGCGGGCTTTGCAGGCTGTTGGTTTCACGATCACGGCGATCCGTGACGTAACGCCGATCCCGCATAATGGCTGCCGCCCGCGCAAACGCCGGCGAGTATAAGCGTGAAAGGGTGAATTCTGGTTTTCCAGTATATTCACCCCTAATTTCCGTAACTAATTCCTTCTGGTTTTGGTTAAATGTGAGTCACTTTCGAGTGACTTGGAATTAATTCTACGAGTGTGAGGTCACCCCTGTGATTCAAAAGAATTGGCAAGAATTGATTAAACCGGCGAAACTCGAAGTTGCGCCTGGTGTAGACCCGGATCGTTCGGCAACGATTGTTGCAGAACCCCTAGAGCGCGGCTTTGGTTTGACGCTCGGCAATGCGTTGCGACGCATTTTGCTGTCCTCATTACAGGGTGCTGCCGTAACCGCTATTCAAATTGAAGGCGTGTTGCATGAATTCTCCTCGGTACCGGGGGTTCGCGAAGATGTCACGGATATCGTCCTGAACATGAAGGGTGTTGCTCTTAAAATGCATGTCGAGGGGCCAAAGCGCGTCACCTTGAATGCCAGCGGCCCTGGCGAAGTGAAGGCTGGTGACATTGAAACGGGCGCCGATATTGAAGTGATGAACCCCGATTTGGTGATTTGTCATTTGGATAAAGGGGCGAAACTGTCCATGGAACTGGTTGTTGAAAATGGCAAAGGCTACATTGCCGCCAACCAGAATAAACCGGAAGACAGCCCGATTGGCCTGATTCCGATCGACGCCATGTTCTCGCCGGTTCGTAAGGTTTCTTACAAGGTGGAGAACTCGCGCGTTGGTCAGGTAACCGACCACGATAAACTGTCCGTTGACGTTCTGACCAATGGCGCTGTAACGCCGGATGATGCTGTGGCTCTTGCTGCACGCATTCTTCAGGACCAGTTGCAGTTGTTCATCAACTTTGATGAGCCGGATCAGAAAACATCGGATGATCAGAAAGACGATCTGCCGTTTAACCGGAATCTTCTGCGCAAGGTTGATGAGCTTGAATTGTCTGTCCGTTCCGCCAATTGCCTGAAGAACGACAATATCATCTATATCGGCGATTTGGTGCAAAAGAGCGAAGCCGATATGCTGCGCACGCCGAACTTTGGCCGTAAATCTCTGAACGAGATCAAGGAAGTTTTGAGCCAGATGGGGCTGCACCTCGGTATGGAAATCACCAGCTGGCCGCCAGAGAACATCGAAGAGTTGGCAAAAAGACTTGAAGATCCGTTTTGAAGCGTTAAAAGACAAAAAAATTAAACAATAGATCCACGGGTTAAATGGCACGCGTGGATAATTAAAGGAGCCTACTATGAGACATGGTTTTAAGCATCGCTTACTTAACCGGACCAGTTCACATCGCAAAGCGATGTTTTCGAACATGGTTGTATCGCTGATCACCCACGAGCAGATCAAAACCACATTGCCAAAAGCCAAGGAGCTGCGTCGCTTTGCAGACAAAATGGTAACCTTGGGCAAGAACGGTTCTATCCATGCCCGTCGTCAGGCCTTTGCATTTTTGCGTGATGATGAGGCTGTGAGCAAGTTGTTCGGGACACTGGCTGAGCGCTACAAAGACCGTCAAGGCGGTTATTCCCGTGTTTTGAAGGCGGGTTTCCGTTATGGCGACAATGCACCATTGGCCTTTATCGAATTTGTCGATCGCGATCCGGATGCCAAGGGCGCTGCGGATATTGCACGACATGAGGCCGAAATGGAAGACGCTGGCGAACTTGCTGACGCTTAACAAGCTCGGTCAAACGTGTTTGGAAAAGGCAGCCTGCGGGCTGCCTTTTTTGTTATGGGAATGTTAAAATGCGCTCAATAGGCGCCGTATACCAATGGGAAGAATAATGTTTGAGAGTTTTCGCAAACCGGCTCTTTTGGGAATTGTATTATGGTTTTTCGCCATAGCTTCTGTGGCATTTGCCGCCGATAAGGTCGTGCCAAAGGACCCGCTGGAAGTACAACTTTCTTTTGCGCCACTGGTCAAAAAGACCGCTGCGGCTGTCGTTAACGTCTATACGCATAAAACAGTTCGAACGCGGGCCCGAATGCCGCTTTTCAACGACCCTTTCTTTCGTCAGTTTTTTGGTGATGGTTTTGGTCTGGGCATGGAAAACCCGGAAATCAAACGCCAGCAGAACTCCCTAGGTTCGGGAGTTATTGTTGGGGATGACGGGGTCATTGTCACCAACAATCATGTCATTGATGGTGCTGAAGAAATTCGGGTCGTCCTGAATGACCGGCGTGAGTTTGACGCAGTTCTGGTGGCGACAGACGAAAAAACCGATTTGGCCATATTGCGTATTGAAACCAATGGCACGCCATTGCCTGTCCTGAAGCTGGCAGATTCGGATGATTTGGAAGTTGGCGACCTTGTGTTGGCGATTGGCAACCCGTTCGGGGTCGGTCAGACCGTTACCAGCGGGATCGTTTCCGCCTTGTCACGTTCCGGTGTCGGTTTGTCTGCACTGGGGTCTTTTATCCAGACCGATGCCGCCATTAACCCGGGAAATTCCGGTGGTGCATTGATTGGTCTGGACGGGCGTCTGGTCGGGATAAACACGGCGATATTTTCAAAAAGCGGTGGGTCCCAAGGGATCGGGTTTGCCGTCCCATCCAATATGGTGCGTGCGGTCATCCGCGGGATTTCCAAGGACGGGCGGTTGATTCGGCCCTGGCTTGGAGCCGCCGGACAAACCGTCACACAGGATATTGCCCATTCACTAGGCCTGGAACGGCCCATCGGTGTTCTGGTGAATGCAGTGCATCCATCTGGCTCTGCCAAAAAAGCCGGTATTGCTGTTGGGGATGTGATACTTGCGGTGAACGGGCACGATGCTCTGGACGGGAATGAGTTGGCGCATCGCATTGCGACGCTGGCGGTTGGTGACCAGGCGGTCTTGCGCATATGGCGCGGCAATAAAATACGGGCGGTCAATCTGAATTTAACGGCGCCGCCAGAAGACCCGAAACGTGATATTCGCGATTTACAGGGAGAACAGCCCTTGCGTGGCGCACGGGTTGCCAACATGTCGCCAGCTGTGGCGGATGAGTTGGGGACGGATCCTTTCGCTACGGGTGTCTTTATATTGGATATTGAACGCGGCACGACGGCCAATCGTCTTGGCTTCAAGCGAGGCGACTTTATACGGGCCATTAACGGCAAAGCATCGCCGACAGTTAAAGAACTGGTCAGGCTTTTGAAGATACCGGCAGAGCGCTGGCGCATTTCCGTTGAGCGCGGCGGAAAAATCCGTGACTTAGTGATTAACCGTTAACGCGGAATCGGATGGATAAACAATGACCAGCCTGTTTGAATCAACCCTGACCCGGCCCCTTGCCGATCGCTTGCGCCCGATGGCGCTCGACGACGTTGTTGGCCAGGACCATTTGCTGGCACGTGATGGGCCAATTGGCCGGATGGTCGCCAATGGCCGAATGATGTCGATTATCCTGTGGGGCGGGCCCGGAACGGGGAAAACAACCATTGCCCGCTTGCTGGCCGATCACAGCGACCTGGAATTCGAACCGTTATCGGCGGTGTTTTCAGGCGTTGCCGATCTGCGCAAGGTTTTTGACCGGGCCAAGGAACGGCGCACCATGGGGCGTGGCACCCTTTTGTTTATTGACGAAATTCACCGCTTTAACCGGGCACAACAGGATGGGTTTTTGCCCTATGTGGAAGATGGCACGGTGGTTCTGGTGGGGGCGACGACGGAAAATCCGTCTTTTGAATTGAATTCGGCTTTGCTGTCGCGCGCACAGGTCCTGGTTCTCAACCGCCTGAGCGATGAGGCCATGGAAATGCTGTTGGAACGGGCTGAGGAGCAGGAAGGCAAAAAACTGCCCCTCGAGGCAGATGCCCGGGCGGCGCTGCGGGCAATGGCGGATGGTGATGGCCGGTATCTGTTGAATATGGCGGAAGAGGTATTTGTCTTGCCGGACGAACCGCTATTGGACACAACCGCTTTGGCGCAAGCTGTCCAGAAACGGATGCCGCTTTACGACAAGTCGCAGGACGGGCATTACAATCTGATCAGTGCGCTTCATAAGTCCCTGCGCGGCTCCGATACGGATGCGGCGCTCTACTGGTTTGCGCGGATGCTGGCCGGTGGCGAAGACCCGACATACATCGCGCGCCGCCTTGTCCGTTTTGCCTCAGAGGATATCGGGTTGGCAGACCCCATGGCACTGCCGCAATCAATTGCCGCCTGGGAGGCCTATGACCGTCTGGGATCGCCAGAGGGGGAACTGGCGCTAGCCCAGTGCGTGATTTATCTCGGCACGGCGCCGAAGTCCAATGCGGCTTACAAAAGTGAAAAAGCCGCGAAACGGGCAGCGCGCGATACCGGTTCTTTAATGCCACCCAAACATATTCTGAACGCACCGACAAAATTGATGAAAAACCTCGGTTATGGCGACGGTTACGCCTATGATCACGATGCTGAAGACGGGTTTTCAGGCCAAAACTATTTTCCGGACGAAATGCCACGAGAGCGACTGTACCGTCCTGGTGATAAAGGGTTTGAAAAAGAGATTACCAAGCGTCTGGACTACTGGGATAAACTGCGGCGCGAAAAAGGGACGCGTTAACTGGAATGTGCAACATGACGTATGGGAATAAATTATAGATGTCCGCAAAACTTTTGCTTTTTATCGCCATGGGCGGCGCGCTGGGCGCTGTCGGCAGATATTCCGTGACGGCCATGGTCACACAATGGGTTAACAGCCCGTTTCCCTTGGGGACAATGATAGTGAATATCCTCGGCTCTTTGTTGTTGGGCGGTCTTTTGTCTGCGTTGGCCCTCAACTGGACACCTTCCCCGGAATTGCGCTCGCTGATTCAAGTCGGTGTGCTGGGCGCATTCACAACCTTTTCAACGTTTTCCATGGACGCCTATGATCAAATCTCGCGTGGTGAAATACTGGGCGCTGCGGCTTATATCGGGGGATCTGTTGTTCTCGGCATTGTCGCATTGATGGCCGGGGTGGCCCTGGGACGTCAGGTGTTTGCATGAGCCAGGTTCAATCCATAGAGGTAAGTTCTGCAGAAGACGGCATGCGTCTTGACCGCTGGTTCAAGGTGCACTTCCCGGATCTCGGGCATGGTCAATTGCAAAAGCTGTTGCGGACGGGGCAAATCCGGGTCGATGGCGGTCGGGTGAAAGCCAACAGCCGGGTTGAGGCGGCGCAAAGCGTTCGGATACCGCCGATGGACGATACGCCAAAGGCAAAAACCCAAAACCGACAGAAACCGAAATTGACGGATCAGGATATCCGGGAGGCGAAAGGCTGGGTCCTTTACAAGGACGACCATCTGATTGTGATCAACAAACCTGCCGGGCTGGCCGCACAGGGAGGGAGCGGCATGACCCGTCATGTGGATGGTCTGCTGGATGCCCTGAAGTATGACAAGGATGAACGCCCGCGTCTTGTCCACCGTCTGGATAAAGACACCAGTGGCGTCATGCTTTTGGCTCGCTCTCGCAAAGCGGCGACATGGTACACCTCTGCCTTTAAAAGCAAGGAAGCGCAGAAACTTTATTGGGCTTTGGTGGTCGGCCATCCGAACCCCGATGAAGGAATCATTACCCTGCCCATAGTCAAATTGCCCGGCGCAACAGGCGAGCGCATGGTGGTGGATGCGGATGAGGGCAAGTTCGCGCGAACCGGTTATCGGGTTCTGGAAACCGCTGGGCAGAAAGTCTCCTGGGTCGCCTTTCAACCCCTGACAGGCAGAACCCACCAAATTCGTATCCATGCGGCGGATGGACTGGGAACGCCTCTGTTGGGCGATGGCAAATACGGCGCAGGTGAGGCGTATATCGATGGCCTAAAACACACCCGGAAGCTTCATCTCCATGCGCGCGGTATCCGGGTTCCCAACCTGTCTGGTGGCGTTCTTGAAGTCTTTGCGCCAGTTTCCGAGCATTTTTCAGAGAGTTGTCGTTTTCTTGGGTTTCAGGCGCAGCCTGAGTATGATTGGATTCTGGACACAGAATAGCTCTTGGGTTGATTGGGTTTTGTATATGCGACTTCTCCTTGTAGAAGACCATGAACGGTTTGCTGATTTTGTGAAGGCGGGCCTGGAAAAAGAAGGTTTTACGGTCGATGCCGTAAATACCGCAGCCAATGGCGATGCGGCATTTGCTGCGGTCACCTATGATACCGTTGTTCTCGACCTTGGGTTACCCGATGCAGATGGTTTAACACTGCTTAAATCTTGGCGAGACCAGGGTAGCAGTGTTCCCGTATTGATTTTGACGGCTCGGGACGGGGTTGATGACCGGGTCAAAGGGCTGAACGCCGGTGGTGATGATTATCTACTGAAACCCTTTGAAATGCAGGAGTTGGTGGCTCGATTACGGGCTTTGCTGAGGCGTCCGGGCGGGACGCTCGGGACCGTCATTGAAGTGGGGAACGTCGCTTTTGATACCGCCGCCCGGGAAGTCCGTATTTCCGATACGGCAGTCGCCATATCACGCCGTGAAATGAGTGTTCTTGAGCAGTTGATGCGTCGGGCGGGCCGGGTTGTCCCAAAGGATGTTATTGAAGACAAGATTTACGGTTTTGATGAGGAGGTTTCTTCCAATTCTGTCGAGGTTCATATTTCTCGATTGAGAAAGCGTTTGAACGCCGCAAACGCAAATTGTGTCGTCCATACAATCAGAGGGGTGGGATATTTGCTCGCTTTAGAGGAAAAGTGAACAAATCTGACATTAAAAAGTCGGGTGATGGGGTGCCGATGGAGAACTTTGTATCTACGAGTTGGCAGATTAAAAATGCCGACCCGAAGAGGTCATTAAGCCAATACCGGGACATGTTGAATGATCTGACGCGGCTGATATCCGACTGGGTATGGGAAATAGATCAGGATCTGCGACTGTCTTATGTTTCGACGAAGATATTTGACAGTCTTGGCGTTGCCAGTGAAACCGTAATCGGCAAGAAAATCACGCAATTAGGCATTTTCAGATCGACGGATGGTGCACCGGTGAGCCCGGATTTTTCCCGTCCGTTCCGTGATTTGGTTTTTGAGGCGGAAAACCGAAATGGCCAAATGCGGCATTTCTTGATAAGTGGTTTGCCGGTTTATAACCCGGATACCGGCGCGTTTGAAGGTGTCCGTGGAATTTCCCGTGATGTAACGGTCGAAAAGAATAACAAAGAAACACTGGAAATGCTTGGCTTCGCCATGGAAAATTTCCCCGGTTTGTTTTTTCTGACCGACAAGGATGACCGGCTGGTCTTCGTCAATCAGATGTTTCGCGAATTTAACCAGATAACTGATGACTCACCAGTTATCGGGATGGCGTTCGATGATTTTCTCAGGTCATTGGTCGATAAAGGGCTGATACCCAATGCCATAGGCAAGGAAGAAGAGTGGGTCAGTTATCGCATGTATCTGCATCGTAATCCGCATGGAACGTTCGAAGTCAATCGCCATGACAATGTCGTTATGCAGGTTACGGAGTGTAAATTGGATGACCAGAGCACGGCGAGTTTTTCGAATGACATTTCCGAATTGAAACGCGTTGAGCAGGCGCTTCGTCAAAGCGCCCAGCGCAACCGGATTTTTACGATGAATGTCGGACATGATTTGCGAACGCCTTTAGCCGTTCTCAGCGCCAATATCGACAACATTGAAGACAAGGCTCTCGCGGCGTCACTCCGACAGGATGTGAACGCAATGGCGAGGTCCGTGGAGCAGTTGCTGGATGCAACCAAATGGGAGAAGCCAGAAGTTGGAAACAACGACCGGGTTGATTTGCTGAAAGTGGCTCAGGATGTGGTCTCTGGCTTGGCCCTTTCGGCCATTCGGGCAGAACGGAACCTGGAACTGTCGGGTGCAGATCATGCCGTCTGGGTCAGTGGTTTGGCGGAACCCATTGAGATTGCAATACGAAACCTGGTTGAAAATGCGATAAAATACGTCCCAAAAAATACGTTGGTAGTCGTTCGGGTTGATGATGACGGTTCTGTTCAGGTTAGCGATAGCGGGCCCGGAATTTCACAAACGGTCCGGGATAATTTGACGAACCCGCAAGTCCGCTTTGACCGCCGGGGCGGAAACTCGGGTCTGGGTCTGTCGATTGTTCAGCGTATTGCGGAAGCCCATGGGACCAGCCTGTATATCACAGATAAAAAAGGGGGCGGCACGGTCTGCAAGTTGCAGTTCTCCTGCATCCAGAATATTTAATCTTTTTATAATCTTTTGTGAATCAACAAGATTGCCGTGACCCCAGGGACATACCCGGTTAAACAGATAGAGATTGAGAATGTTTTCGTGAAACGAGTGATGAGGTCCGTGTGAACGAATTGCGGCTGGCTGTTTTTGACTGCGATGGAACTCTGGTTGACTCCCAACACGCCATTTATCACTCTATGTCATCAGCATTCGCAAGCCGGGGACTGGCGCTTCCAAACCGTGAAGATGTGCGCCGTGTTGTTGGTCTTCCTTTGGCTAATGCCATTTTACAGCTAACACCGAACGCTGATCCGGAACTGGTTGAAGCTTTGTGCCTTGGGTATTCCGATGAATGGAAAAAGATGAGGTCCACGCAAATGCTGGAAGAGCCCCTGTTTCCGGGGACACTGGAAGTCATTGAGACCCTTGCGAATACGGGTTGGCTATTGGGTGTCGCCACCGGAAAATCCTACCGGGGGCTTGTTGCCACGCTGGAACATTATGAAATTCTCGATCGATTTGTGACCTTGCAGACGTCAGATAAAGTTGTGCATGGGAAGCCACACCCCGATATGATGTTGGCCGCTTTAAAAGAGGCCGGAGTTACTGAAAAGAATGCCGTGATGATTGGCGATACGACTTTTGATATGGATATGTCCCGCAATGCTGGCGTACGTGCGATTGGCGTCAATTGGGGATATCATGATGAGAACGAGTTGCTGGCATGTGGAGCAGAATGTGTGATCCAGTCCTTTGGAGAGCTACCTGCCATCCTGAACCCTACTTTGGAGATGTGAAATGAAAACGGGAATAAAAATTCTTTCTGTTGTTTTTGTCCTGGTTATCGGCCTGGTTGTTGCCGGGATTGCCATCCTGAAATCAATTGATTTTAACGACTACAAGGATTTGATCGCCGAAAAAGCAAAAGAAGCGACGGGGCGGGATCTGACCATTGCTGGCGATTTGAACCTGGAAATCTCCTTGAACCCGAAAATTGCCGTTGATGGTGTGAGCTTTTCGAATGCCAGCTGGGGATCGCGCGATGACATGGTTACGGTCAATAAGTTTGCCGCCGAAGTCTCCATACTGCCCTTGCTGACGGGGACGATTGATATCAACCGCGTGATTCTGGAAGGCGTTGATTTGCTGGCGGAAACCGACAGCAAAGGCATGGGGAACTGGGTGTTTGGCGAGCCGTCGAATGACGCGCCGGAAGCGTCAGGCTCCATGGGTTCGCTCCCTGTGGTGCGTTTGGTTTCCATCCGGGATGTGAAAATCATCTATAAAGACGGTGTGAGCGGTAAAATCGAAAATCTGGAAATCCAGAATATTGACTTAAAGGCTGACGGAGCGGATGCGCCCCTGGTGATTGACCTGAACGCTAACGTCAATGGTCAGGTGATCAAGGTCGCCGGCCAACTGGGGACGATCAACGCGTTGGCGGCAGGTGGTATGTTCCCGCTGAAACTGGACGTTTCGGCGCTGGCGGCAAAAATCTCTGTTGAGGGTCAGGTCGGCCTGCTTGGCGATGATCCGGCAGCGGATGTGACCGTGTCGCTGTCCGGCGCAAAACTGGCCGATACAATTGCTGCAGCAACTCTTCTGGTCCCGCAGTTGAAAGACACGCCGGTGCCGCCCATCGAAGCCTATTCAATTACTTCCAAAGCGAAATTCAGTGACGATTTGCTTGGGCTTTCCAACCTGAGCATAGCACTGGATGAGACGGTTCTGACTGGGCGGGTGGCCGTTGATCTGGACAAAAAAGTGCCGACGATTGATGCGGAATTGGCCTCAGACCTGATCAACATCGACAAGTTGTTGCCGCCATCAGAAACGGCGCCAGCGCCAGCGGCCAAGGCCGATGATGGGCGTTTGTTCCCGAATGATCCGTTGCCATTGGATGGGTTGAAAGCCGTAAATGCAAAACTGAAGTTTGACGCTCTGAAAATTATCGCAAAAGGCATCGAAGTTACGAACACATCCGTCAATCTGTCTCTTGAAAATGGGCGTCTGAATATTGACCCGCTGGCTGCACAGGTATTCAACGGCCAGATTTCCGGAACCGTTGCGTTGGATGCTTCCGTCTCAACCCCGACTCTGAAGGCGCTCTTGAACGTCAACCAATTGGACTACGGTCTGGCGCTTAAATCGCAGGGGCAGGATGATGTGGCCGAAGGTAAGGTCGATGTGGACGTGGATATCACAGGCCAAGGCGCTTCGGTTCGGGCCCTGATGGCCAGCCTGACGGGAAAAACCCGGGTTGAAGCCAAGGATGGTCAGATTAAAAGCGGGGCTTTGAATATCGTCTCGACCGATCTGCTGAATGTGTTTGATAGCAAAGACGATAAAAAACTGATTTGTGCGGTTGTCCATTTCGACATGACGGATGGCCTCGCTAAAACCAGAGCGATTGTTATTGAAACAGGCGGTTTTTCTGTTGTCGGAACGGGGGATGTGAATCTCAAGAACGAAACACCGAAACTGCGTATTGATCCCCGCGCCAAAAAAGCCAGTGTGGCGTCTGCGGCAATGGTTCCGATTGACGTTTCGGGCACCTTGGCCAATCCGGAATGGACAATTGATAAAGCCGCCATGGTTGGAAATGCCGCGGCTGGTGCGGCTCGCACGGCCGGTGCCATCGCCACGATGGGCCTTTCATTGCTGGCTGAAAAAGCTGTTGGTTCAGTTACCGCGTCTATCGATAAAACAGATTACTGCACACCAGCGTTGGCTGGAGAAGTGGTGGTTCCTGGTAAAGAGCAGGCGGTTGAAACGCCTCAGAAATCGGGTTCCGGGTCCGCAGCTCCTGCACCGGAAACAAAAAAGGAAGGTGCTCTGGAAGGTATTGGCTCCGGGCTTAAAAGCCTTTTTGGTAACTGAGGCGAACGCATAAGGAATGGTTAGTAAAAAAGCCAAGCGGTTTTACAAGTCAGTCGATTTTGAACCGCAAGATGATGGGTATGGCGTGTTGCTGGATGGGCGTTCGGTTCGAACCCCGCTGGGCAACGCGATGGTTTTGCCAACGCACGAACTGGTAAAATCCGTTGTCGCGGAATGGGACGGGCAGGGTGATGAAATCAATCCTCTGTCGATGCCCCAGATGCGACTGGCATGTACGGCTATTGACAAGGTCGCACCTGTTCATGGTCAGGTAGTCTCGCAAATTGTCCGCTATGGGCAAAGCGATTTGCTCTGCTACTGGGCGGAAAGGCCGGATGACCTTGTTGCGCGCCAAACAGCGGCCTGGCAACCTGTTCTCGACTGGCTGGCGGAGTCCAAAGGCGTCGCTTTGAATGTTACCGTGGGGATCGTTCCCGTTTCTCAACCTGAAGAAAGCCTTTCTGCTTTGGATGCGCTTGTTTCCGATTTTGATGCATTCCGGTTGGCCGCCCTGGGCGAGATCACGCAACTGACAGGCTCATTGGCGTTGGCGCTCGCCTGTATGGATGGCCGGTTGGATGAAATGGCCACCCTTGACGCTTCCCGGCTCGATGAGGACTGGCAGATTGAGCAGTGGGGCCTTGATTATGAAGCCGAGGACCGGCGGAAAAGTCTGGAAGCGGATTTTAGCGAAGCGATCCGTTTTTTCAGGGCGCTTGCCTGAGCAGGACGGGAACCGGGCTATCTGTCTGTCTGGTTGAATTGCCGATAGGCCAAGGCGTCATCTTCCATAGGAACTTTGTGAAACCGCCTTTCGTCTCCGGCATAGATTTCTGAGTTAAGGAGCGGGGTGTTGTCGTAGGGTTTATTGGCCAACCGCCGACAGGGGCCAAAATACCTACCCGAACGCAGGAAAAAACTGGGAACTTCAATGGTTCTTTTGATGTGATTGTAAATGCGGCGCGCTGTAAACGGTTTGGTCAGGAAATCGTTAATGCCGGCATTGATAGCCTCTTTGCGCTGTTCACTGTCAGAAAAGGCCGACAAAAAGATAACCGGGATGTACGGATTGCTCTTTGAGTGGTCATTGCGAACCCGCTGTAACAACTGAAGACCGTTCATTTGCGGTGACCAGTCGCTCAATATCAGATCCAGTTCAGTTGTGGCGAGCGTTTCCAGCGCGTCTTCAATATTCGCGGCACAAAAAACTTCAAGAACGCCAAGTTGACAAAGCGCGTTTTTAATCGCTTTCGCCGTTAGCGCATTGCTCTCAATGATCAGAATTTTAAGCCGGGCGATATTATAATCCGCCATATTTTTGCATTTCTTATTATGAACTAGAACGTGATTTTATGGGGAGACTCTTACCTCTTCCTTAAGAATAATAATAAGGGACAGGTATCGTAGTCAAAAATCGAGGGCGGCATTTTCAATGACTTCTTTCAACACAAAAAAGCTGCGTAATTGACGAACACCCGGCAGGGCAAGAAGTTGTTCGCTGTGCAGACGGTTAAACCCCGAAATGTCATGGACCCGGACTTTCAGGAAATAATCAAAATCACCCGCAACCAAATGGCAGCCCAGAACGAAGGGTAATTTTGCGACGGCGTTTTCAAAGGCGGTGAAACTTTCTGGCGTTGACCGGTCCAATACGGCGCCAACCATGACCAAGACGCCTCGTTCAACGGCATTGGGGTCAATCTCTGCACGGATATTCAAAATGACGCCCTCGTCCAAAAGCCTTTGTGTTCGCCTGTGGCATGTTGCCGGGCTTACATGCACTTTTTCGGCTAGGTCTGCGTTCGAAATGCGTCCATCTATCTGTAATTGCTTAAGAATTTTGCGGTCAATTTTATCAATATCCGGCATAATGAAATAATCTCCCAATTTTTATAAGTAAAATGAAATTAATATTAAATTTTATAAATTATATGGAATAAATAAGAGAAATATAGAACAATATTGAAAACACTTTTGAGTTCATGTGCGTTAGTATTGTCCTCCCCGCTTAATGAAACGGACAATCGAAATGAACCTGCAAAAATTTGAACGCTACCCCCTGACATTCGGACGAACCCCTATTGAACATCTGCCACGCTTAACGGAGGCGCTGGGCAGCAAGGTGCAGATCTATGCCAAGCGGGACGACTGTAATTCCGGACTCGCGATGGGCGGCAACAAGCTGCGCAAGCTGGAGTATATCGTTCCCGATGCCCTTGCATCAGGTGCCGACACGCTGGTTTCCATTGGCGGCGTGCAGTCCAATCATACCCGTATGGTGGCGGCAACGGCAGCAAAAATCGGCATGAAATGTGTGGTTATACAGGAAAGCTGGGTGCCCCATGATGATGCTGTTTATGACCGTGTTGGCAATATTCTGATGACCCGCCTGATGGGCGCCGACAGCCGTCTGGTTGATGATGGTTTTGATATCGGCATTCGCCAGAGTTGGGAAGACGCGCTGCAGTCCGTGCGTGACAAGGGGGGCATTCCCTATGCCATCCCGGCCGGTGCATCTGTCCACAAATTTGGCGGTCTTGGATATGTGGGGTTTGCAGAAGAAGTCCGGGCTCAGGAAGCGGAGATGGGCATTCAGTTCGATTATATTATTGTTTGTGTGGTGACCGGATCAACTCAGGCTGGCATGATTGTCGGATTTGCCGCAGATAACCGTGCGGACCGGGTGATAGGAATTGACGGGTCGGGGACGCCGGAGCAACTGCATAAACAGGTGCGGGATATTGTTGATAATACGGCTGAACTGGTGGAACTGGGCCGCACAGTCCGGGATGACGAAATTATTATCAACCCGGATTACGCCTATCCGGCCTATGGCGTTCCGAGTCATGAGACAAATGAAGCGATCCGCTTGGCGGCCCGCACGGAAGCCATGATCACGGACCCGGTTTATGAAGGAAAATCCATGCAGGGACTGATTGATTTGACGCGGAAAGGTTTTTTCCCTGCAGGCTCAAACGTGCTTTATGCGCATCTTGGGGGTGCTCCGGCCTTAAACGGTTACAGCTATACTTATCGCAATGGTTAAACACCTTAATCGGCTTTCACGTTTGAGCCGAGACAGGGCCTTCAGATATGGATGCCTGAGCTGGAAATAAACGCTTTGGTGTGTTGACGTGGTTTGATTTTCCGGCAAGAGCAAGTAGGCTTCACGACGAGGTTTTTTCGTTAACACATAAAGGGTTGCTTTTCCATTGGGGGAACCATGCACGACATCATTCATCAACTGGAAGTCAAACGTGAGCGGGCCCGCCAGGGGGGCGGTGAGCGCCGGATTGAAAGTCAGCATAAAAAGGGAAAATTGACGGCGCGTGAGCGCATTGACCTGTTCCTTGATGAGGGCTCCTTTGAAGAGCGCGACATGTTTGTCGAACACCGCAATACGGATTTCGGCATGGCCGAGCAGACCATCCCTGGCGATGGTGTGGTCACCGGTTTTGGTACGGTCAATGGGCGACTGGTTTTTGTGTTTTCTCAGGACTTTACGGTGTTTGGCGGTTCCCTGTCGGCCTCTCATGCGGAGAAAATCTGCAAGATCATGGATCAGGCCCTGAAGGTGGGCGCACCTGTTGTCGGGCTCAACGATTCGGGCGGCGCACGTATTCAGGAAGGCGTTGATTCGCTGGCCGGTTATGCGGAAGTGTTCCAGCGCAATGTCATGGCGTCGGGTGTCGTTCCGCAAATTTCGATGATCATGGGGCCATGCGCCGGGGGAGCTGTGTATTCGCCAGCCATGACCGATTTCATTTTTATGGTCAAGGATTCGAGCTACATGTTCGTGACCGGGCCCGACGTGGTGAAAACCGTCACCCATGAAGAAGTGACCCATGAAGAACTGGGTGGGGCCACCACGCATACCCAGACTTCCGGTGTGGCCGACAAGGCCTTCGAGAATGATGTGGATGCGCTTTTGTATTTGCGCCGGTTCATTGATTTTCTGCCGGCAAATAACCGCGAAAAACCACCGGTCCGCCCCACCACGGACCCGCATGACCGGGCGGAACCGTCCTTGGATACGTTGGTGCCGGATAACACCAACAAACCCTATGACATGATGGAGCTGATCACCAAACTGGTCGATGAAAACGATTTCTTTGAGTTGCAGCCGGAATATGCCGGAAACATCATTACAGGTTTTGGCCGCATTGAAGGCTCGACCGTCGGTATCGTCGCCAACCAGCCCATGGTATTGGCCGGTTGTCTGGATATTTCATCAAGCATCAAGGCGGCTCGTTTCGTGCGGTTCTGTGATTGTTTCAATATTCCGATTTTGACGCTGGTTGATGTGCCGGGCTTTCTGCCGGGCACGTCGCAGGAATATGGGGGCATTATCAAACACGGCGCCAAGCTGTTGTATGCCTACGCCGAAGCAACCGTGCCGAAAGTCACCGTGATTACACGCAAAGCCTATGGCGGAGCCTATGATGTGATGAGTTCCAAGCATCTGCGTGGCGATGTGAATTATGCCTGGCCGTCGGCGGAGATCGCTGTAATGGGGCCGAAAGGCGCGGTCGAGATTATTTTCCGTGAAGACATTGGCGATGCGGAAAAAATTGAAAAGCGAACGGAAGAATACCGCACACGCTTCGCCAATCCATTTATTGCCGGGAACCGGGGTTTTATCGATGATGTGATCATGCCCCACAATACGCGCGCCCGAATCAGCAAATCGCTGCGCATGCTCAGGGATAAAAAACTCGAAAACCCGTGGCGTAAGCACGGCAATATTCCGCTTTGACCGGAGCATAGCTGGCATGCAACGGGCTGAAACGGACGATCAAAAGACAACGGTTGCGCAACGCAGGCTCAAAGGCTTTGGCCTGCACTTGTTGGGCTATCTTGTCGCGATGGTGATATTGGTTCCCGTGAACCTCTTCATCTATTCGGAGACATTTTGGTTTGTATTGCCGATGGTTGGCTGGGGGAGCATATTGGCTATACATGTGGCTTATGTGCTCGGTTTTTTTGGAGCGAGCCGTTAAACGGGAAACGCATTTTTCATAATCAAAACTGAGTGCCGTCTATGATTAAAAAAATACTGATTGCGAACCGGGGCGAAATTGCCTGCCGCGTGATAAAGACCGCCAAAAAAATGGGGATCGCGACGGTTGCCGTTTATTCGGATGCCGACCGCCTGGCCCTGCATGTGGAAATGGCTGACGAGGCGGTTCACATTGGACCAGCCCCATCTGCACAAAGCTATCTGGTTATTGAGAATATTCTGGCTGCCATACGCCAAACAGGCGCCGATGCGGTTCATCCGGGATACGGATTCCTTTCAGAGAATGCCGGTTTTGCCGAAACCCTGGAAAAGGAAGGGGTTGCTTTTATCGGCCCGAAACCGCTTGCCATCAACGCCATGGGCGACAAGATCGAGTCTAAGAAACTGGCCATGGCTGCGGGTGTAAATACCGTGCCGGGACATACGGAAGCCATCACCGATCCGGAAGATGCCGTAAAAATCGCCAACAACATTGGCTACCCGGTGATGCTCAAGGCCTCAGCCGGGGGCGGCGGCAAGGGCATGCGGATTGCGCATAATGATGAAGAATGCCGCGATGGGCTGATCCGCGCCACCAACGAGGCGAAAGCCAGCTTTGGCGATGACCGTGTTTTTGTCGAAAAATACATTGAAGAGCCACACCATATCGAAATTCAGGTGGTCGGCGATAGCCATGGGAATGTGGTTTATCTGGGCGAGCGCGAATGCTCTATTCAGCGCCGCCATCAAAAGGTAATAGAGGAAGCACCGTCACCGTTCCTTGACGAAAAAACCCGCAAAGCCATGGGCGAGCAGGCGGTTGCTCTGGCGAAAGCCGTTGATTATCAATCAGCGGGAACGGTTGAGTTTATTGTCGATAAGGACCGCAATTTTTACTTCCTTGAAATGAACACGCGGTTACAGGTCGAACATCCCGTGACCGAATACATCACCGGGCTGGATCTGGTCGAGCTCATGATCCGGGTGGCGGATGGCGAAGCGCTTCCCCTGTCGCAGTCTGATGTCAAATTGAATGGTTGGGCCATTGAAGCCCGTGTTTATGCGGAAGACCCGTTCCGAAACTTCCTGCCGTCAACGGGGCGTCTGGTGAAGTATATGGCACCGGAAGAAAGCGATACCGTGCGCGTGGATACGGGCGTTTATGAAGGTGGTGAAATCTCCATCTATTATGATCCCATGATCGCCAAGCTGGTCGCTTATGGGCCCGACCGGGCGGCAGCCAGCGAAAACCTGCAAAACGCTCTGGATCGTTATTATATCCGTGGCGTTAGCCATAACATGGCGTTTCTCTCGGCACTGATTGCGCATCCTCGCTTTACCGGCGGTAACCTGACAACCAATTTTATTGCCGAGGAATACCCGGATGGTTTCCATGCCCAGGACCTGGTGTTCAATGATCCGAAAATCCTGATCGCGGCGGCGGCCGTTATCCATAAGGCCTTTCAGGATCGCGCCGCGCATATTTCGGGCCAGACTTCCGGTCACCCCCGTACGGTGAAAAACGACTGGGTGGTGGTCATGCGCGATGAGCAGCATCCCGTATCCGTCAGTGGAGAAGCAGGGGCGTACACACTGGTCATCGACAATCAATCGTGCACGGTGAAAACCCAATGGCAGTTCGAGCAGCCTTTGTTCATCGCCGAGATTGACGGCCAGGTCGTATGCCTTCAGGTCGAGCGTCAGAGTATCGCCTACCGGCTCACATATCGCGGCGCTCAGGCGGATGTGCTGGTCCTCAGTGCGCGCGGTGCCGAATTAAACGCCCTGATGCCTTTCAAGGAGCCGCCGGACACCTCAAAGCTCTTGCTGTCACCTATGCCGGGGCTTTTGGTCTCTGTTGCGGTTGAGGTGGGTCAGGAGGTCAAGGCTGGTGACGAGCTTGCCGTTGTTGAAGCCATGAAGATGGAAAACGTCCTGCGTGCTGAAAAAGACCAGACGGTCAAGTCGGTGGAAGCGGCGGCTGGCGACAGTTTGATGGTGGATCAGATTATCATCGAGTTCGCGTAATTTGACCGGGGGGCTTTGATGCTGGCAAATGCGCTGGCGGGGCTTGAAGGCTTTGCGCTGGGGGGTGGTTTGATTATCGCGATCGGCGCCCAGAATGCCTATGTTATTCGCCAGGGTGTGCGCGGCGAGCGCGTTTTCTATATCGCAACTCTCTGCTTTTTATCGGATGCCCTGCTGATCGTCATTGGCGCGGCAGGTGTGGGCGCGGTTATTGCGTCAGACGATCTGTTGCGCACCGTTGCTGCCTGGGGCGGGGCTTTTTTTCTGGGTGTGTATGGGATCAAGTCCGCCTATGCAGTATTTAATCCGGAACCCATGGAATTAAGTGACGGCGTTGATGGCGGGCAAGGGATCTGGAAAATCACCCTGACGACGCTCGCCCTGACCTATTTGAACCCCCACGTCTATCTCGATACGGTGGTACTGGTGGGGGGTGTCGCTGCACAATACGGTTTTGGGGAACGCCTGTTTTTTACCAGTGGTGCTATCATAGCGTCATGCTGCTGGTTCTACGGGCTGGCGGTTGGCTCTCTTCGGGTTGCGCGGTTTTTCCAGACGGAAAGGGGCGCGCAGGTTCTCGATGGTTTGGTGTGTCTGGTTATGTGGTCGGTCGCTGTTTCATTGATAAATGGTGAGCTGGGCGGATGAGCACTCAGGCGGTGCATGTGAGGATCAGCGGGCGCGTGCAAGGGGTCTGGTTTCGCGGCTGGACGGCGCAGGAAGCGCAACGCCTGGGATTGAGCGGTTGGGTGCGCAACCGCAAGGATGGCTCCGTGGAAGCCGTTTTCTGCGGCGAAGCGGCGCATGTGGATGAAATTTGCCAACTGTGTCATGAAGGGCCCAGGTTGGCGGTCGTCTCCTCCGTTGAAATGAAAGAGGCGGTCCCGCCGGACAGCCCACATTTTGAGACCCGCCCGACCGAATAAGCCGCTTTAAGGCTCAAACACCTCGTCAAAGCTCATGCGCAGAGCTGCATCGACTTCCGGTAGGCTGGCGGTAACGCCGAGGTCCCAAAGCGACGTCACGCCATGTTCGGCGATGCCGCAGGGGATAATTCCGTCAAAATGGCTGAGGTCCGGCTCCACATTGATCGAGATGCCGTGAAAGGTCACCCATTTGCGAATGCGTACACCAATGGCCGCTACTTTATCTTCACGGGCCATGGGGTTGTCAGGTGCACCCTGACGGACCCAGATGCCGACCCGGCCGTCACGGCGCTCACCGATGATACTGAACTGGGCCAGCGTGCGAATCACACAGTCCTCCAGATTGAACACATACCGGCGCACATCGGGACCGCGTTTTTTCAAATCCAGCATAACGTAAGCCACCCGCTGGCCAGGCCCATGATAGGTATAACGCCCGCCGCGGCCTGTTTTATGGACCGGAAAGCGCTCCGCATCGACCAGTTCCGACGGATCGGCGCTGGTGCCTGCCGTATAGAGGGGCGGATGCTCGAGCAACCAAATGCATTCCGGCGCGGTTCCAGCCCGGATATCGGCAGCGCGCTGTTCCATAAAGGCAATAGCGTCCGGATATTCCACAGGAACATCGGAAATCCGCCATTCGATTTGGTCGGTTGGTGCGGCGGCGGGAAGTGTGTTTATCAGGGTCATTTGCACCTTTGATAACTGCGCTTGATTGGGTCGGTCGCATTTGCTATCTCCCCCTATGTAAAGACGAGGTCCGCATCTCTTTCAAGCGGATTTTGTACCTCATGCGGTCGTGGCGGAACTGGTAGACGCGCAGCGTTGAGGTCGCTGTGGGAGATAATCCCGTGGAAGTTCGAGTCTTCTCGACCGCACCAAACATCCCCGTCCTAGGTAACTAGGCGGGGATTTTTTTGATAACGGCGTGTTCTCCGTTACCGTTTTTCGCCGTTCAAAACGCTTTGAGACACACACGTAAAACGATGTATTGCGATTATAAATAAAATCATAAATAAAAATTATGAAATAAAATAATACCATAACGTTTATTTATTGAACGAAATGTGCTTAAACAGTAGCTTCAATCAGATCTGGGAATCTGAGTAAGATGTTTATGTACAAAACAAACGCCGAATTGACGTTTCCGAACGACCTGACCGACGACATGAAGGCCGTCTATCTTTATTGGCTTGAGCGTCATGAAGGGCAGGGGAATTTGCCCAAATTGAGCGATATACATTTGATGGACTGGCATAAGCTGGCGTCCCGGATGTCTATTATTGATGCCATTCCGGATGAACAAATGGGTCTTCGGTTCTACTGGCGTTATGCGGGAACTGCATTGCGAGATTTTTTTGGCATCGAAATGTCGGGAAAAATGATGGACGAGGCCTTTGATTCGAGTGCTTACAAGGCCATCTCCCCCACCTATTTTGAAGTCTACAAGACGGAAAAACCCCATCTTTGGAGCCGGTCCGCCGGAATTATGAATATCCGCGACAGCAGCCGGACCTATGAACGGGTCCTGTACCCGCTTCGAAACAGCAAGGGAGATGCCGGGGTCCGGCATTTTTGGGGTGTTTATAAACTCGACTGATTAAAAGCCGGAGCGACGGGGTGGCCGGCACCAGATATTGCTGAGGTCCGAAACCAGCCATGAGACGGATATGGCTAAAACACCGGCCAACATCAGGGTTACGCCAAACCAGACGGCCCGATCTGCCAAAAGTTCCGTTGGTGCCTGATCGCTCACGGAAAAGGAAAATACCCCAAAAAGTATCGCTGCGATACCAAGACCGGTTGCGATCATTCGGGTCAGCAATTGGGTTTTATAAATCTGGATCACTTTACGGCCTTGGGGTGCGCTTTAATCCATTCCAGTGCCATGGCTTCAGCTTTTGCGATTTCAGCTTCATTCAAGAGCGCAGAGGCTTTTTTCAGGTTCTGTTCAGCCCGTTCATGCCCGTTAAGGGACGAAATGTTAAACCACATCAGGGCTTTGATATAATTTTTTTCAACACCAAGGCCGTCACCGTACAAGTTGCCAATACCAAGCTGGGCTTGTGCAACACCCTGTAATGCAGCTTTTTGATACCATTCCATGGCAACTTTAGGATCTTTTTCAACGCCCTGGCCGGCATGATACAGCCCGCCGACAAATCCCTGGGCTTCGCCTATGCCATCATCGGCAGAGGCTTTCCAATGTGTCAGGGCCGTTTCGTAATCACCTTTCAGATAGGCGTCCTTGCCTTTCCAGAAGTTTTCGGATGAAAAAAAGCTTTCGGCATGGGCCGGCAAGTTTAGGAGCAGGATAAAAAACAGAGTCGAGATAAAGGTGCGTCTCATGAGGCTTCCCTTGTATGAGTTTGACGAGGCCTAAACTACACGAGAACGATACGGGTTGAAAAGAGCTTGCGCGGCCGCAGTGGTTTCCTTCAGTCCTGGACCCAGGCCCGCCGGAATGGGGCGGGCCTGGGAAAGCTCTTACAAAGGGGGAAAGGCTGGCGTTACGGCGTGAGAGTTATCAAAACCGATGGCGCTCCGCCGGAAATTTGTTGCGCCAATGATAAGGCTACAGTCAATGCGACCAGCAACATAGCCAACCCAAATGCTTTAATCGTCGTCATCACAACTTCCTTTCTCCAGGAATATGCGCGGCATTTCTACGATAAATAAAAACTATACGATTGGGCGGAAATAGGCAGTGACGGACATCACGTGATGTCCGTCACACATGGGCGTTGCTTGATGGGAATTGGCATTGGTGCTAAACGGTAGATCACTGTTGATCATATAAAAAGGGAGCCATAACCGTGAGTGAGCCGGAAAATGCGACCCCAGAGAACAATCAGCAGGAGCCCTTGGAAACGACCTCCGAAGAACTTGTCCATGACCTCGCCTCGGGTATTGAAGAAGAGGTTTTATCCGCCCTCGATTCAGGGAATGAAAGCCGTGTTCGCGGCCTGATAAAGGGCCTTCACTTTTCAGACATTGCGGATTTGCTGGAACGAGTTGATGAAAGCCATCGCGCCAGCCTGGTTGACATTCTGCGGGACGACTTTGATGCGGAAATTCTGCCGGATCTGGATGAAACCGTCCGTGAAGGCGTTCTTGAAATGCTGGGTATTGAGGGCGTAGCCGCCGCACTGGCTGACCTCGATTCCGATGATGTTATTGAAGTTCTGGAAGAACTGGATGCGGCAGACCAGAAGCTGGTTCTTGAAGCCATCCCCGACAGCGACCGCCAGTTTATCGAGGAAGGTCTTTCCTATCCGGATGACAGTGCCGGCCGGATCATGCAGCGTGAAATTGTCACGCTTCCCGCGTTCTGGACGGTTGGAGATACCATTGATTATCTGCGCAAAGCCGCAGATCAGGATGAAAATCCGCTGCCGGACCATTTCTACAGTATTTTTGTTGTTGACCCGAAACATCAGCCGGTTGGCGCCATCCACCTCGATACGTTGCTCAGAACCCGGCGCCCAGTGAAGCTGGAAGAGATCATGGAGTCGGACCTCAAACAGATTCCGGTAACGGCAGATCAGGAAGACGTGGCCTTTCTGTTTCGTCAGCGCGATCTGGTTTCCGCGCCGGTGGTAGACGAGGCAGGGCGTCTTGTTGGCGTGATTACCATTGACGATATCGTTGACGTTATCGATGAGGAGCATGAAGAGGATTTCATGCGCCTCGGTGGCGTCTCGGAAGATGATATGTATGATGCGGCCATTGATACAACAAAAGCCCGTTTCTCCTGGCTGGTCATCAATCTGTTGACGGCAATTCTCGCCTCCGTAGTCATTGGTTTGTTTGATGCGACGATCAATCAAATGGTTGCTCTGGCCGTTTTGATGCCGATTGTCGCTTCCATGGGAGGCAATGCGGGGACACAAACGCTGACGGTGGCGGTCCGCGCTCTTGCCATGAAGGAAATCACGGCGACCAACGCTCGCCGCCTGATCGGCAAGGAATTGATGGTTGGCGGGATCAATGGCTGTCTGTTTGCTGTGTTGGCGGGCAGCGTCGCCTGGGGGTGGTTTGGCAGTGCGGCACTGGGTGCGGTGATTGCGGTTGCCATGGTCGTCAACATGATTGTTGCCGGTTTGGCCGGTACAACCATTCCCATTTTGTTGGACCGCAACAACATTGATCCGGCAATTGCTTCCAGTGTGTTTATTACGACGATTACCGATGTGGTCGGTTTCTTTGTCTTTCTGGGACTTGCCGCCACCTTTTTGCTCTGACAAGTCGCTTGGTCTCTCTTTACGTTCGCGTCAACCTTCCGTAATCTCCGCTTATGGGAAAAATGTATTCGATTACCGAATTGGCCAGAGAATTCGATGTAACGACCCGGACCATTCGTTATTACGAAGATAAAGGACTTTTGAGTCCTGTGCGTGACGGCCAACGGCGCATTTACAATGCCCGTGATCATGTGCGTTTGCGTCTGATCATGCGGGGTAAGCGCCTTGCCTTTTCCCTTGATGAAATCCGCGAGTTGATTGATCTTTACGATGCTGATGCAACGGAAGCTTCCCAGCTCAGCCGGTTTTTGGAATTGATACGTGAACGCCAGCGATCCCTTCGCCAGCAACAGCAGGATATTTCTGAAATTTTGAAAGAACTGGATCAGCGCGAGGCCGAATGCGCGGGCCTATTGGCAGGTAAGTCGAATTGATGGTGAGGTTATGACGCTTAGAGTTGCAATCTGTGGGCTTGGTGCTGTCGGGATGCCGGTAGCGCGCTGGTTGGATAGTGGAATTGACGGACTGGATCTGGTGGCTGTCTCGGCTGCGCATGTGTCACAGGCGCAAGACCGCGTAGCCGGGTTCACAACGCCGCCGCCGGTTTTGCCGCTTGAGAAGCTGGCCGATGTGGCGGATGTGGTGGTTGAATGTGCACCGCCGGAATGCTTTGCCTCTCTCGCCGAAACCGTGCTGCGGGCAGGTAAGACTTTCATGCCGCTCAGTGTCACGTCTTTGCTTCCGCGTATGGATTTGATCGATCTGGCGCGGAGTTCAGGCGGCCGGATCATTGTGCCTTCAGGCGCCATTGTCGGGTTGGATGCTGTGCGGGCCGCCTCTTTCGGCACGATTTATTCGGTGGTCATGAAGACCCGCAAACCGCCAAAGTCATTGCGGGACGCCAAGTTTGTCGTGGAACAGGGATATGATCTTGAGGCTCTGACCGCGCCGCAGATGCTTTATTCAGGGACTGTCGCGGAAGCCGCCTCCATGTTTCCGGCGAATGTGAATATTGCCGTTGCATTGGCCTTTGCCGGTATCGGCCCGGAGAAAACGGCTTATGAAATCTGGGCCGATCCGGCAGTGGAACGCAACAGCCATACGATAAAACTCGATGCGGACTCGACCCGGTTCGAGATTTCCGTCGAAGGGGTGCCGACCGAAAAAACGCCGGGAACCGGGAAATTGACACCATTATCTGTTATGGCGACGTTACAGGGACTGGTGTCCAGTTTTCGTGTCGGCGTGTAGATGACGTTAACGTAAACGTTAATTAAGATTCAACAATAATCGTCAAGCGGGGCATGCTAGTGTATAGGGCCATGCGCAAATGGCGGGTTCAACAGGGATGAGCAGATTTTTATGATTTCCAATGACTATCCCAGTTTAAGTTTCAATCACGGAGAACAAGCGGACATGCTGCGCGCTTCCGTTCGATCCTTTTCAGAAGAGGAAATCGCACCCCGGGCCCACACAATAGATAAAAGTAACGATTTTCCAGCAGACCTGTGGTGCAAGATGGGAAAACTCGGTGTTTTGGGAATTACCGCAGATGAACAGTATGGCGGTGCGGCCATGGGCTACCTGGAACATTGCATTGCCATGGAGGAAATCAGCCGGGCATCCGCTTCTGTTGGGCTGAGCTATGGAGCGCACTCTAATTTATGCGTTAACCAGATTGGGCGAAACGGCACAACAGCACAGAAGGAAAAGTACCTGCCCAGGCTCATTTCCGGGGAGCATGTGGGGGCGCTGGCTATGAGCGAGCCGGGTGCGGGGTCCGATGTGGTGTCCATGAAGCTGCGAGCCGACAAAAAGTCCGATCACTATGTTCTGAATGGCACGAAAATGTGGATCACAAATGGACCGGATGCAGATACTTTGGTGGTCTACGCAAAAACCGATCCATCGGCCGGGCCACGCGGAATAACAGCTTTTCTGATTGAAAAAACCTTTAAAGGGTTTTCCACGGCTCAAAAACTGGACAAGCTGGGCATGCGGGGTTCCAACACCTGCGAACTGATCTTTACCGATTGTGAAGTGCCGGAAGAAAACGTGCTGGGCGGGGTCGGCAAGGGCGTCAATGTTTTGATGAGTGGTCTGGATTATGAGCGTTCGGTTTTGGCTGCCGGTCCCATTGGCATTATGCAAGCCTGCATGGATGTGGTCGTACCCTACATTCACGATCGCAAACAGTTCAGTCAGCCCATTGGAACCTTTCAGCTGATGCAGGGAAAAATCGCCGATATGTACACGACCATGAATGCCTGCCGGGCTTATGTTTATGCGGTCGCTGCAGCCTGTGACCGGGGCGAAACGGCGCGCAAGGATGCGGCGGGTGCCATCCTTTATGCGGCTGAAAAAGCCACCTGGATGGCGCTGGAAGCGATCCAGTGTTTAGGCGGTACGGGTTATATGAATGAAGCGCCGACCGGACGGTTGCTACGCGACGCCAAGCTCTACGAAATCGGTGCAGGGACATCGGAAATCCGGCGTTGGCTTATCGGTCGCGAACTGTTTGAGGAAACGATATGACAGCGCCGGGGCCTGTATTCATTGACTTTGGCGCTCCGATACAGCCGGAACCTTCCTGGAAGCGCTGCTGGCATGGCCGCGAGGTTCTGTGGAAAGTGTTCTGGGGCTGGTTCCTCTGTGGCCATGGGGTGATCTTGGGGTGCTCTGTCGGTTTTATGATGATCACCATGATTTTGGGCTTCGCCTTTGATCCGGCGTCGCTGAATGCCGGGTTTGCTGGCATGGCAACGGGGGCGGTGTTGCTGGTGATAACGGTGGTTCCTTACGCGGTATGGTGCTGCGTTTCTCTATGGCGATGTGCTTTGAACTGCGTGAATAAGGGATGGGGTTATGGCGTGCGCGGTTTGGTGCTCTTATATGTAGTTTCCCTTTTAATCCCGATTTCCAAATTGGCCCTTAGAGGCTTGCAGTTATGATCTCACCTGATCCCATTGTTATCGTTGGTGCCGCCCGGACTCCCATGGGCAGTTTTCAGGGGGCCTTGAATAATGTCAGTGCGCCGGAACTCGGCGGTATTGCCATCAAGGCGGCCTTGGCGCGGGCCGATATTGCGGCAACGGAAGTCGAAGACCTGATCATGGGGCTGTGTCTGTTCGCCGGGGTCAAGCAGGCGCCTGCCCGTCAGGCTGCGCATAATGCCGGCATTCCCTGGTCTGCCGGAGCGACAACCATTTCCAAAATGTGCGGTTCCGCCATGAAGTCAACCATGCTGGCGCACGATAATATTCTGGCGGGCTCGCACGATATAATGGTTGCGGGCGGAATGGAGAGCATGAGCAATGCCCCATACATTCTGCAAAAGGCCCGCACCGGTTACCGGCTGGGCCATGGTGACACGGTGAAGGACCATATGTTTATTGATGGCCTGGAAGATGCCTATGACGAAGGGCGATTGATGGGCACCTTCGCTGAAGATACGGCGGAGACATATCAGTTCACCCGCGACGACCAGGATGCCTTCGCTGTGGAATCGCTAACCCGCGCCCGCAAAGCCGTTGAAGACGGTACCTTTGCGTCGGAAATTGAAGCGGTGACGGTATCTACACGAAAGGGCGAGACGGTTGTCAGTTCGGACGAGCAGCCCTTTAATGCCAGCATTGAAAAAATCCCTACACTGCGTCCGGCGTTTCGTAAAAACGGCACCGTCACACCGGCCAATTCCAGTTCCATTTCCGATGGTGCCGCAGCCCTTGTTCTGATGAAACGTTCGGAAGCGGAGAGACGCGGGCTGACCCCTCTGGCGGCCATTCATGCCCACGCCACCCACGCCCAGGAACCCAACTGGTTTACCACGGCCCCCATTGGCGCTATCGAAAAGGTTCTGGGCAAAGCCGGATGGAGTATGGGCGATGTGGATTTATTTGAAGTGAATGAGGCTTTTGCCGTGGTCACTATGGCTGCGATGCGCGATCTCGACATCCCCCACGATAAAATGAACGTCTATGGCGGGGCCTGCGCGCTTGGCCATCCGGTCGGCGCATCCGGCGCGCGGATTCTTGTGACCCTTTTAAATGCGCTCACAAAACATGATCTGAAAAAAGGCGTGGCGAGTCTATGCATTGGCGGCGGTGAAGCGACGGCCATTGCCATTGAACGTTTGAATTAATCACGAAAACGAAAGTTGGATATTGTGAAAACTGTTATGATTACCGGCTCAAACCGCGGTATTGGTTTGGAACTGACCCGTCAATATGCGGCCGATGGCTGGAAGGTTATTGCGACCTGCCGAAACCCAATCGGGGTTGGCGAATTGGCCACGTTGACCGGTGATATTGAAGTCCATGGCCTGGACGTGACGGATGATTATTCAATTGCCCGGCTGGCCAAGGACCTGGACGGAACGGCCATTGATTTATTGATTAACAGCGCCGGTATTTTCGGTCCGCGAGATTGCACTTATGACAATATCGATTACGGGGAATGGCGGAAGGTTTTTGATACCAATGTCTTTTCGCCGTTGAAAGTCTCTGTGGCGTTTATTCCCCACGTGGCAAAATCAGCACAAAAGAAAATTGTTACGGTCTCTTCCAAGATGGGCAGCATCGCTGAGATCAATACAGGCGGCAGTTATATTTACCGTTCGTCGAAAACCGCAGTCAATTCGGTCATGAAAAGTTTTTCGGAAGATATGAAGCCGCAGGACATCGCCGTTCGGGTTCTGCATCCGGGTTGGGTGCGAACCGATATGGGCGGACCGAGTGCTGCCATTTCGGTGGAAGAAAGCGTGACGGGGATGCGCACTGTTATTGACGGTTTAAGCCTGTCATCGACCGGGATGTTCTACAATTACGATGGCACTGAACTGCCATGGTGAAGTGAAAGAGGATGACACAACACCATATCGCACAACTTAATATCGCCAGAGCCGTCGATGACATCGAGTCCGAGACACTGGCCCCCTTTGTCGCCCAACTGGATGAGGTCAACGCGCTTGCGGAAAGCAGTCCCGGGTTTGTCTGGCGGCTGAAGGACGATGCGGGAAACGCCACGTCCATTAATGTTTTCGATGATCCCAGGGTGATTGTGAATATGTCTGTCTGGCAGGATATTGAGGCGTTGAAGGGTTTTGTTTACAAATCGTCCCACAGTTCGGTCATGGCGCGGCGTCGGGAATGGTTTGAGGTGATGACGACACCGTACCATGTGCTGTGGTGGATTGAAGCCGAAACGGAGCCTTCACTGGGTGAAGCGAAAAGCCGGCTGCAGCATCTACAGACCCACGGGCCCAGCGCCCACGCCTTCACTTTCAAGACCCCGTTTCCAAGTCCTATAGCCGTATAGACGATCACATGCAACTTGCTGAAGAACACAACATTCTGGTCCGCGACATGGCGCATAAATCTGCATCGGAGCGTCTGTTGCCACCCGCTGGGGAGCGTGACAAACCATCCAATTTTTCAAAGGTCGTTTTGTCTGAAATGGGCGGGCGGGTCTGTTTGGCGCCGAACCAGACTTGGGGCAGGTATCATTATGTGGAAGATTTTCAGCTGGAGCGTATTTATCGTGACGTGCGGGTTTGTCAGATTTATGAAGGTACAAGCGGTGTTCAGCGCATGGTCAATAACCCGGAAATTCAGGGAGAGTAGGGATGGCGGAGCCAATTGATTTCTATTTTGATTTTTCGTCGCCTTATGCCTACTTCGCGGCGCAGAAAATCGACGAGATCGCCATGGAATTTGGCGGTCGCGAGGTCGAATGGCGGCCCTTTTTGTTGGGCGTTGCTATGAAAACAACAAACAATGTGCCGTTGGCCCATCAGCCGCTGAAGGGCGATTACTGCATTGATGACTGGGCCCGGCTGGCGCGGTTCATGGATGTGCCCTGGACCCTGTCCAGCAACTTCCCCATTGCCACGCTGGCCGCCGCGCGGGCCTATTACTGGATCAAGGACCGCGACAAAGCCCAGGCTAAAGACTTCGCCCGACAGTGTCTGGCCGTTTACTTCGGCGAAGGTCGCGACATCAGCAATGTGGAAACCGTTGCAGAAGTGGCAAGTCGGGTCGGTATTGATGCGGAGGCTTTTCACAAGGCCATCGCCGACAATCAGGTGAAGGAACGTCTCAAAGAGGAAACCCAGGCGGCCGTTGAGGCCGGTGTATTCGGCTCTCCGTTCTTTATTGTTGATGGTGAAAAGTTTTGGGGCTCGGACCGGCTCTGGATGATTAAGCGCTGGCTGAAAACCGGCGGATGGTAACACAACAAAAAGGAATACAGCATGCCCGTAACCAAAGGCGTTGAAAGTCTCATTGCCGAAGCCATGGACCATATTCAGACCATGACAACGGAAGAAGCCATCGAGGCCCATGGCAGCGACGACGTTGTTTTTGTCGATATCCGCGATGTTCGTGAGCTGGAGCGCGAAGGTATGGTGCCGGGGGCCTTCCATGCACCGCGCGGCATGCTGGAATTCTGGGTTGACCCGGCCAGCCCTTATTTCAAAGACGTCTTCGCCGATGAAAACAAAACCTATGTGCTTTATTGTCAGGCGGCCTGGCGCTCGGTACTGGCGACAAAAACCCTCACAGATATGGGCATGACCAACGTCAAACATTTTGAAAATGGTTTTGGCGGCTGGAAAAAAGCCGGTGGCCCGGTTGCAGAAAAGCCGAAGAAATCATAAGCGAATGCCTGTTCTGAAATCCGCCTTTAAGCCCAACAGCCCCGACAGTCAGGCGAATGCAAAAGCCATGCAGACTGCTGTTGATGACCTGAACCGGGTTGTGGACGGCATTAAAAAAGGCGGTGGTGTTGAAGCACAGAAAAAACATGCGGCACGTGGCAAACTGACGGTTCGCGATCGGGTACTTGAACTGCTCGACACGGGCGCGCCGTTTCTCGAGTTTTCGCAGCTTGCGGGTTACGATCTCTATGAGGATGCGGTTCCGGCTGGCGGTATTATAACCGGGATCGGGCGGGTCAGCGGACGTGAGGTTTTGATTGTCGCCAATGATGCGACAGTCAAAGGCGGCACCTATTATCCGATTACCGTGAAAAAGCATTTGCGGGCCCAGGAGATCGCCCTCGAAAACCAGTTGCCCTGTGTTTATCTGGTGGATTCCGGCGGCGCCTTCCTGCCGCGACAGGATGAGGTGTTTCCGGACCGCGATCATTTCGGACGCATCTTTTACAACCAGGCCCAAATGAGTGCCGCCGGCATTCCGCAGATTGCGGTGGTCATGGGGTCCTGTACGGCGGGTGGCGCTTATGTGCCGGCCATGTGCGATGAAAGCATCATCGTTAAAGGGCAGGGCACAATTTTCCTGGGCGGTCCGCCACTGGTGAAAGCCGCGACAGGGGAAATTGTTTCTACGGAAGAGCTGGGCGGCGCGGAAGTTCATGCCCGCATTTCCGGTGTGGTCGATCATATGGCCGAAAACGATTCCCATGCGCTGTCCATTGCGCGTCAGATTATCGACAACCTGAACCGGGTGAAAAAAGTCGATCTCGATTTGCGCCCGTCCATTGAACCTCTGTTTCACGCTGATGACCTTTATGGGCTGGTCCCCTCTGATTTACGTAAACCTTATGACGTGCGTGAGGTCATTGCGCGGCTGGTGGATGGTTCGCATTTTGATGAGTTCAAGGCCAATTATGGCGCGACACTGGTTTGCGGTTTTGCCCGGCTTTATGGCTATCCGGTCGGGATCATTGCCAACAACGGTATCCTGTTTTCGGAATCGGCCCTAAAAGGGGCGCATTTCATTGAGCTTTGTTCGCAGCGCAAAATCCCGCTGATCTTCCTGCAGAACATTTCCGGCTTCATGGTCGGTAAAAAATACGAGCAGGGTGGCCTTGCCAAAAACGGCGCCAAGATGGTCACCGCTGTGGCGACTAGCAATGTGCCGAAGTTTACCGTGGTCATTGGTGGCAGTTTTGGTGCGGGTAATTATTCCATGTGCGGGCGTGCCTACGGACCCCGTTTCATGTGGATGTGGCCGAATGCGCGTATTTCGGTAATGGGTGGTGAACAGGCAGCGGGCGTACTGGCGACCGTCAAGCGCGATGGCCTTGAAGCGGCCGGCAGGGAATGGAGCGCCGAAGAGGAAGATGAATTCAAAACCCCGATCCGAGAGAAGTATGAGGCCGAGGGGCATCCTTACCATGCCAGCGCTCGGCTCTGGGATGATGGAGTGATCGATCCGAAAGATACCCGCCGGGTGTTGGGGCTGGGTATTTCAGCGGCGTTGAATGCGCCTATTGAAGAAACACGTTTTGGCTTATTTAGGATGTAATGCATATGCCTGAGAATTCTTTTGTACGCTGTGATCTTGATGCGCGCGGCGTTGCCTGCGTTTTTATGACCCGACCTGAAATTCACAACGCTTTCGATGATCAACTGATCAATGAAATGATTGCCCAGTTTGGGGAGATATCCGGTAACCCGGCGGTCCGCGTGATTGTGCTGGGCGGCGAAGGCAAAAGCTTTTCGGCGGGTGCCGATCTCAACTGGATGCGCCGCATGGCCGATTACACGGAAGCTGAAAACTTCGCCGATGCGCAGGGTGCCGCCAAATTGTTGGCGGTGATCGCCGAAGCCTCTCAACCGGTGATCGCGCGCGTTCATGGTGCAGCTTTTGGCGGCGGCGTCGGCCTGGTCTCGGCCTGCGATATTGCCATCGGCTCCGAGAAGGCGCTTTTTTCCCTCTCGGAAGTCAAACTCGGCCTGATCCCGTCGGTCATCAGCCCTTATGTCATTCGCGCCATGGGTGCCCGCCAGGCCGGCCGTTACATGATTACCGGTGAACGGTTTGATGCCCATGAGGCCTTGCGTCTTGGTTTGCTGCACAAAGTGGTGGGAGAGGATGAACTGGATGCTGCCGTTGAGGCAATGATCGAGGAGATTCTGGGCAACAGCCCGGCGGCCATGCGCGAGGCGAAAGACCTGATTGCTGCTGTTATGAACCGCCCCATCGATTTGGCCGTCAAGGATGATACGGCTACACGCATCGCCCGGGTGCGGGCGTCCGATGAAGGCCGGGAGGGCCTGAGCGCGTTTCTCGATAAACGCACGCCGGCATGGCGCGCAAAGTCCTGATTGTGTGCCTGTGATAAAAAAGCTGCTCATTGCCAACCGGGGTGAAATTGCCTGTCGGATTATGGCTACAGCAAAACGCCTTGAGGTGAAAACCGTTGCCGTTTATTCGGAAGTTGATAGCGAAGCCCGGCATGTGCGGTTGGCAGATGAGGCCGTTTGCATTGGACCCGCAGCGGCGGCTGAAAGTTATCTGAATATTTCAGAAATTCTCAAGGCGGCAAAAGCTGTGGGGGCCGATGCGGTGCACCCCGGTTACGGGTTTTTGGCGGAAAATGCGGATTTCGCCGAAGCTGTGCGGGCCGCCGGGCTGGTTTTTGTTGGCCCGCCCACCCAGGCCATTCGCGACATGGGCGCAAAGGATAACGCCAAGGCCATCATGGCCGCTGCCCATGTGCCGATTGTGCCGGGTTATTATGGGGCGGATCAGAGCCATGAGCGGTTGCGTGAAGCGGCAAGGGAAGTTGGTTACCCGGTTTTGCTGAAAGCGGCATTGGGCGGCGGCGGCAAGGGAATGCGTATTGTCCAGCGGAAAGCCGATCTGGGCGATGCGATTAACAGCGCAAAACGCGAAGCGCTTTCCGCCTTTGGCGATGACCACTTGCTTGTTGAGCGCTATCTGACCAAAACCCGCCACATTGAAATTCAGGTTTTCGGTGATCATCAGGGTAATGTGGTTCATCTGTTCGAACGCGATTGTTCCTTGCAGCGGCGTCATCAGAAAGTGATCGAGGAAGCCCCGGCACCGGGCATGACGGCTAAACTGCGCGCGGAAATGGGCGCTGCTGCTGTTGCTGCGGCGCGGGCCGTCGCTTATGAGGGGGCGGGGACGGTGGAGTTTTTACTGGCGCCCGACAACGCTTTTTATTTTATGGAAATGAACGCCCGTCTACAGGTAGAGCACCCGGTCAGTGAGTGGATTACGGGGCTTGATTTTGTTGAATGGCAATTGCGGATTGCCGATGGCGAGCCTTTGCCGCTTGCGCAAACGGATATCAAAATGACCGGACATGCAGTGGAAGCCCGGCTTTATGCGGAAGACCCGGATCACAGCTTCCTGCCTGTTCCCGGCCGGGTCGGGCATTTGGAATGGCCAGCGAAAACCGACCGGCTACGTATCGATACGGGCATTGACGAAGGAGACAACGTCTCAGCCTATTACGATCCGATGATCGCCAAGGTCATCGGCTATGGAGAAACCAGAGCAGACGCCATTGCTGTGCTTGATCAAGCTCTCCGGCAGACGGAGATCATTGGGGCGGGACAGAACATCCGGTTTTTAACCTATTTGCTAAACTCAAAACCCTTCTTGGAAGGCAAGGCGGATACGTCATTTGTCGACTCTCTTTCGCAAAGCGACTTCGCCTTGTCAGAAGATCGGAAATACTCAACCCTTATTGCCGCCGCCGAGCATTGTTTTACGTCTTCAGGCCGTCGGAATGTCGGTGAAACAGAAAACCAGAAAGACGTGAATTCACCCTGGCGGGTATGTGATGGCTGGCGTCTGGGGGGCGAAACAGCGCTCCATATCAGGCTCGATATGGATGACACCCTGTACCGTGTTTCAAAAAGAAACAAGTCAGGCCGTATACTCTATACAATCAATGGTGCGCCATGGGATATGGGCGCTTATGCGGATGTACGGCTTTTGCCGTGCGGCAGCGATCTGCAGGCTTTTGATTCGCAGGGACCGGTCGGGCTGGTTTACTGTTGGCCATTTGACATGGTGGGGTCGGAGGGGACGTCAGAAAATGCTTTCCTGGCGCCTATGCCCGGAAAAATTACGGTGGTGAATATCGCCAGCGGCGACCGGGTGGCGGCCGGGGATGTGCTGGTGGTACTGGAAGCGATGAAAATGGAACATACAATAACTTCGCCCCGATCAGGCGTCATTGAAACGGTTTTCGTCAAAGTCGGCGAGCAGATTGATGAAGGATCGGAATTGTTGGCTATGGAGGCGAACTGATGGGGCTTCCAGAAGCCGTAAAGCTTGTTGAGGTTGGCCCGCGCGACGGTTTGCAAAACGAACCGACAAAGGTCCCGACGGCAATCCGGGTCGCGCTTATCGAAAAGCTCGCCAATTGCGGGTTGCAGTCGATTGAGGCGGGGGCCTTTGTATCACCCAAATGGGTGCCGCAAATGGCGGACTCAGGGGAAGTATTCGCGGCGTTAAGCAAAAAAGCAGGGGTTGTCTACTCGGCCTTGATCCCCAATCTGAAAGGTCTGGAAGCCGCCCTGCAGGCTGGCGTTGACGAAGTGGCTGTCTTTGCTGCTGCCTCCGAGAGCTTTTCCCATAAAAATATCAACTGCAGTATCGAAGAAAGCCTTGCGCGGTTTTTGCCGGTCTTCCAGGTGGCCCGGGACGCGCAGGTCAGGGTGCGCGGTTATGTGTCATGTGTTCTCGGCTGTCCCTACGAAGGGGCGGTTGACCCGCAAGCTGTCGCCGATGTGTCTGCGAAACTGATGGATATGGGCTGCTATGAGGTTTCCCTGGGCGATACCATTGGCCGGGGTACGCCGAATACGGCGGAGATTGCCATTGAAAGAGTTGCGAGAGCCATTTCAATAGATAAGGTGGCGGTGCATTTTCACGATACTTTTGGCCAAGCTTTGGCAAATCTTTATGCCGCCCTGCAAATGGGGGTGCGGGTGATTGACAGTTCCGTTGCCGGATTGGGTGGGTGCCCCTATGCAAAAGGTGCGTCAGGTAATGTTGCGACAGAGGATGTCTTGTATATGTTGAACGGTCTGGGAATAGAAACCGGCGTCGATATGATGGGGCTTCTGGAAGCCTCGGCTTTCATTTCCAAAGAACTGTCGCGGCCTTCTTCGAGTAAAGTGGCGCAAGCCTTTTTGGGATCTATGGATAAGAGCAAGTGAGCGTAAACCTGATTAAACTCTGTGTCGGAATTGATGATGTGGAACACCTGCAGCAGGCACAAAATGCGCGACTGGATGCGGCACGGGCGGCAGGGCAAGCCAACCCGCAATTGCGTCATGTGACCCGCAATACGCCGAAACGTGCCCAAGAGCTGTTGGACGGGGGCGGATCGCTTTATTGGGTTATCCGCCGGGTGTTGCGGGTGCGCCAGCGCATCACCGCCTTTGAAGCTGTTGAACGCGAAGACGGAAAACCTGCCTGCGCGATTATTCTGCATCCCGAGTTGATCCGCACACAACCCCGGAACTTCCGACCCTTTCAGGGCTGGCGTTATTTGTCCGAAGGGGATGCGCCGCCCGATCTGCCTGCAGGCACGGATGCATCAGAAAGCCTTCCAGACGGGATGGCGGATGAACTGCGGGAACTGGGCTTGATCTGAGACCGCTACCTGCCGCCTCACTATATTGTCATTTGTGGTGGCCGGGCCATGACCGCTATTGTTTGTTGTCAAGATCAAGGCCTTGAACCAATGATGCTGTTCTATTGTCGTTAAGGGGGGAGACAGGCTAGCTTTAGCGATGGTTTGTCAATTTCCACTCTACCAGAAAGTACCCATTATATATGGCTGAAGACGACCTCGAATTTATCACGCCGCCGAACCTCCTGAAATCCAAGGTTTCGGTTGGCGGCATTGGTGCAGTTGATGAAGCCGCCATAAAACGAGCCGAGGAAGCTATCGCGGGAATGACGGACGAATACCTCGAATGGGTGGAGCAGGATATTTCACAAATTGATGCGGCGTGTCGAGAGTTGCGTAAAGGTGTTCCGGATCGTGCGAAAAAACTACAAGAAATTTTTCAGGTTGCCCATGATATTAAAGGACAGGGGGGGAGTTTTGGTTTCGATCTGATGACGACGATTGGCAATCAGGTTTGCCGGTTGATCGAGAAGTCGAGCCCTGATGATCCCGACCTATCGGAAGTCATCTCCGTCCATGTTGACGCCATGAAACTGATTATTTCGACAAAGCTGAAGGGCGATGGCGGGCACGATGGAAAGATTATCATGGCCGGATTGGATAAGGTCGTCAAAAAAATCCTGAAATAGCGTTATCTGCGCGCGTCTTGTGTAATGTTCAGGAATCCACCAAAAATGTATCCAGCCAGCTCAAACGACTTTCCAGTTCGATCATTTCCCGGTCCAGCCAGTCAACCAGATGGCCTTGTTCCTGCGCATAATGATTGCGCAAATCGGCAAGACGCGCCAACTGGGTTTCCGTGCGTTCTCTGAGCAAATCTCTTTGATTGCATTGTTCGGCGTCATCCAGCAAATGCAGATAACGGAACTTAAGCGCCTCGATCAGCTTGTTGTGATCGGAATCATTTGCCCGGATATTGGCTGTCAACAAGGCGCGCAATTCTGTACGCCCCTCATCGGTAATCTGAAGAACGGCGTCAGTGTCTTTGCGGTCGGAAGCGATCACAAGTCCTTCGTATTTCAGCAATTCAATGGACGTCCCCAGAACATCCAGCGAAGGCCCCTGAACGCGATCAATGAAATGCCGAACGGCCATGGCCAAGTCGCCATAGGAACAGTCACCGCCTGCCAACAGGCCGAGCGCACAAAAGCGCACTGTTTCTTTTGGGGTTAAGGTGTTGTCAGCGTACATACTGGATCTTTCGAAGCAAACTGCTAATCATTCTCATTCTTATAAAGCAAATGAGTTCAAGCTGCCAGTTTTAATCCTAAGCGTGCCCAAATATCTTTCATGGCAACCAGAAGGTGATCCATATCTGTGTCGCTATGCAGGGGGCTTGGGGTAAAGCGCAGGCGTTCGGTCCCGCGTTCAACCGTCGGGTAATTGATCGGTTGAACATATATGCCATGCTCATCAAGCAGCATATCACTGGCGCGTTTGCACAGCGTTGCATCACCTACTAGCACAGGCACGATATGGCTGACCGATGGCATGACCGGAATACCGGCTTCACGTAATCGGTTTTTGAGGGTCTGTGCCCGTTCCTGATGCCGCTCACGGATTTCATTGTGGGTCTTCAGGTAGGCAACACTGGCCTGCGCCGCTGCGGCAATGGCTGGGGGCAGGGAGGTTGAAAAGATGAAGCCATTGCCATAACTGCGGATGAAATCACAGAGGGCAGCCGAACCGGCGATATAACCACCGACCACACCAAAGGCTTTCGCCAGTGTTCCCTGAATGATTGTCGGTCGGTGCATTTGCCCTTCGCGCTCACAAACGCCACCACCGCGATGCCCGTAAAGACCGACCGCATGCACTTCGTCAATAAACGTCATCGCGCCGTATTTGTCGGCCAGATCGCAAATTTCCTTGATCGGTGCAATGTCTCCATCCATGGAATAAAGGGATTCAAAGGCGATCAATTTGGGCCGGTCCAGCGGATAAGCCTGAAGCTTTTTCTCGAGATCAACCAGGTCGTTATGGGCAAATATCTTTTTCTCGCATTTGCCGTGACGAATACCTTCAATCATCGAGTTGTGGTTGAGGGCATCGGAAAGGATTACCAGATTGGGTATTGTCTCACCCAGCGTGGCAAGCGCCGTCATATTTGCCATCCAGCCCGATCCCAGTAACAAAGCGGCTTCGCGGTTATGAAGGTCGGCCAGTTCCTGTTCGAGCAGGACATGGGCATGGTTGGTGCCGGCAATGTTGCGTGTACCGCCAGCGCCAGCGCCACATTTATCGGCGGCCTCATGCAGGGCATTCAGAACAACCGGGTTCTGGCCCTGGCACAGGTAATCGTTGGAACACCAGACCGTGACTTCACGCACCCCGTTTTCCGTGTGATTGATGGCTGCGGGAAACTGACCGGCACGGCGTTCCAGATCGGCAAAGACCCGATAACGGCCCTCCTTACGGAGATCATCAATGCGCTCAGCGAAAAAATCTTCATAATCCACGATGTCGGCTCCTGTACCGGTTCGGGTCTTTCATATTAGTCCTGCAGACCCTCTGCCTTGACCCAAGTCAAGGTTTCGTCCAGTCCTTTTGAAAAACTACTGATCATCTCTTCGATCTCATTCTCATTGATAATCAGCGGTGGGCAGAATGCGATTGTATCACCGACAGCCCGAATGATCAGCCCATTTTCCAATGTTTTTGACTGGCAGGTCGCACCAATCGCCAATTTTGGATCAAAAGACTCTTTGGTTTTTTTGTTTTTGACCAGCTCAACACCGGCAACCAACCCAACGCCCCGCACTTCTCCAACCAAAGGGTGATCGGCAAAGGCTCTAAGGCCATTCTGCAAAGTGGGTGATACAGCTTGAACATGGCCGATGATATTTCGCTCTTCGTAAATATTAAGGGTTTCCAGGGCGACTGCAGCGGAAACAGGGTGCCCGGCATAAGTGCCGCCATGGCCAAACAGGCCCAGTTTTTCACTTTGCCCAACCATCGCCTGATAGATTTTCTCGTTAATCAGCAATGCCGATATGGGAAGATAGGCAGATGACAGGGCTTTTGCCATGGTGATCATATCGGGTTTCATGTCGAAGGTGGTCGTCCCCCACATATTCCCGGTCCGGCCAAACCCGCAAATAACTTCATCTGCCAGCAGCAGAATATCGTGCTTTTTAAGAATTTTCTGAATTTTCTCGAAATAGGTTTTCGGCGGCACGATCACCCCACCAGCACCCATAACCGGCTCGGCAAAGAAGGCGGCAATGGTGTCTGCACCTTCGCGTTCAATGAGTTCTTCCAGATCAGATGCACAACGGCTGGCAAAGTCCTCTTCGCTCTCGCCTTCGTTGCCAAAGCGGTAATGGTGCGGGCAACTGGTGTGCATGATCCCGGCGATCGGCAGGTCAAAATCGCTATGCAGGTGCGGCAATCCGGTGAGGCTCGCGGAACAAACCGTAACACCGTGATAACCTTTGATCCGGGATATGATCTTTTTCTTTTCCGGCTTGCCGATGGCGTTGTGATAATACCAGATCAGCTTGACCGCCAGATCGGTGGCTTCCGAGCCGGAATTGGCAAACAGTGCCTTTGACATGGGCACGGGGGCCATCTTGACTAGCCGTTCGGCCAGATCGATGGTGACGTCCGGCGTGCGTCCAGCAAAACCATGATAATAAGGCAATCGCTTGAATTCGCGCATGGCGGCATCGATCAGGCGCTGTTCATTAAAGCCCAGCGACGTGCACCAAAGCCCGGCCAGCCCTTCAATATAGGAATTGCCATTATCATCAAAAACCCGGATGCCTGAGCCGCGCTCAATAATATGCGGGCCGTTTTCCTCATGTTTTTTCAGATTTGTATAGCCGTGGACATGGTAGGCAATATCACGGGCAGCGGCGGAATTAGCACGGGGATCCATGGTTTCCCTCAATAATAATGGGTTTTAAAGTAGCCTTGATACACCTTTAAAAAGCGGCGTCCAGTATGGAATGACATTCCATTTGATACGTGTCAATTATACACATGTTTGGCAGGAAGGGGTAAGGAACTTCATGCCCTGAATTCTCAATATTTGGCTTTCCGTGAATGATAAAAAGGGCTTGTTTCTGAGCGTTGATTGCACGGGGTCGTAATTGGCAACTTTTAAATGATGCTGGTGCCTATCTCAGGCAAGATTTATCCCCATATTCCTTATTTCATGCATCAGTTATCCATAGAATTATCCACAAATTCACTCCATTACGGCTTTCGTTCTACCTGTCTTTTTGCGACGAACATTTTCCAAATTGACGGAGGTGAGAGGGGGGCTTGTCTTCAGGTGTTGAGATTGTCGAAATTAATTTTGTAAGGATAACGGCGGTAAACACTTTTAAAGCTAATTAAATTTCGCTTTAATGATTTAAATTGTGTGAGATGTCGCTGATGATAAGCACGCGGTTCATAAACCGTTTTTAAAATCGCATTTCGCCCGGAACATATCCGATGCAATCCAAAAAGCGCCTTTCAGGCATTGGTGGATGTTCCTTAAAAAAACGAACAAGAAAAGAGGGATCGGAGATCGTTATGTTTCACTTTAAAAAATGGGTTATTATCGGTGCCGCTTTGTTCGTGGTCACACCTGCATATGCCGCAGAAAAAGTCCCGTATTCGGCTCTGACAAGAGACTATGACGCGTGTCTGGCAACCGCATCAAGCCTGCAAAAATGGACATCGTCTTACTGTTTATGCATCTCTGTTGAATTGCGTAACACACTGACTTTCAAAGAATATTTATTGCTGTCTTCGGAAGTTCTTGGCGCCATTGGTGATGATGGCAAAGTTGACCGCCAAAAAGTCCTGACCATGGAAACCGTCAAGAAAATCAGCTCCGAATGCCAGAAAGAAATCGCTTCTGAAATGTAGAAGCGCCTGCTGTGTTGGGCGTTACTTGATTTCATCGCTTCTGCGCTTTCGGGTCCAGCGCGTCGCGCAGGCCATCACCTAAAAAATTAAAGGCGATAACGGTCAGGAAAATCAGGGCTCCAGGGTAGAAGGCCAGCAATGGCGCTTCCCAGATCAGCTCCTGAGCATTGGTTAGCAAATTTCCCCAACTGGCGATGGGCGGCTGAATGCCGAGGCCCAGAAAGCTGAGCACTGATTCCAGAAGGATGATATTGCCGGTTGAGAGTGTGGTCGCGACGATAATCGAGGCCGACAGGTTGGGCAGAAGGTGGACTCGCATTATGCGCGCCGACGTAGCGCCTTGAGCCCGCGCCGCCTTGACGAAATCGCGGTTTCGTAAGGCCAGCGTTTCGGCCCGCACCAGACGCGCGACTGTGGTCCAGCCGGCCAGCGCAACGATAATCGCTATGCGGTATAGGCTGGCATTCTCCGAGCCGGTGATGGCGTCTGGCAGACCGAGCTTGGATAAATCAAGCGCCGCGAGGACAATCAGCAAAGGCAACAAGGGCAGCGATATTATGCCGTCGGTGAAGCGCATCAGGATGGCGTCCAGGCGGCCGCCAAAATAACCGGCGAGCAAACCGAGCAGGGTGCCGATGGCCGATGCGAATACGGCAGCGGTCAGACCGACAAATAACGAAACCCGCCCGCCTTCCATCAAACGGGCCAGCAGATCACGGCCCAATTCATCCGTACCCAGAGGGTGCAGGGAGGTCGCAGGCTGGAACCGGTTAAAAAGATCAACGGTCTCCCCATCCAGATTGAACAACGCGAGCCACAACGGAGCGCCGCCGGATAAACCGGCCAGTAAAAGCAGAAGAAGGCCACCCAGCACGGCCAGACGATGCGTACAAAAGCGTTGCCAGACAAGCCGCCAGGGAGTAGCGGAGGCGGCGATCATTGCTCGGACTCCGTAAAATGCAGCCGTGGGTCAAGCCAGATGTAGGCGGCATCGGCCATGAAGTTGCCGAACAGGGTGAGGCCGGTGGCAAACAGCAGGGTGACAAGCGCCAGATTGTAGTCGTTGCCCATTATGGAATCGAAAATCAGCTTACCCATGCCCGGATAGGCGAAAATGGTTTCCGTTACCAGTGCACCGGAAAACAGATAACCGAAATCCAGCGCGATGACGGTGACCACCGGGATCAGCGCGTTGCGCAGGGCATGGCGGGTGATGACCTGGACCTCGCTCAGGCCTTTGGCACGGGCCGTCTTGATATAGTCGTGGCGCAGGGTCTCTATCATTGAGGCCCGCATATACCGCGTGTGACCGCCAATACTGGCGATGGTCAGGCTGGCGATGGGTAAAACGAGATATTTGGCACTTTCCCAGATGCCGCTGGCGCCGGACGCTGCCGCCGTGCCGCCCGCTGGCAGAATGCCAAAGATCACCGCGAACAGGGCGATCAGGAGCAGGCCAAGCCAGAAGGGGGGAACGGAAATACCAGCAAAGACAAACAGGTTGATGCCATAATCGAGACCCGAATAGGGCCGCGCCGCTGCGATGATGCCAAGTGGCAGAGCGATCACCAGAGCAAACACGAAACTTAATCCGAGCAATAGGGCCGTATTACCCAGGGCTGGCCAGATCACGTCAAAAACCGGCCGGGCGAACATGCGCGAAAAGCCGAAATCACCGGTCAATGCGCCTTGCAGCCAGTGCCAGTAACGCTCGATAATGGGGGTGTCGAGACCATACAGCGCACGCAGGCGGGCGGCATCCTCTGGCGTGATGTTTGGGTCAGAAGTGATCATCAGATCAATGGGGTCGCCCGGCATCAGTCCGATCAACCCGTAGATGATAAAGGACATGACCAGGATCACGCCTATGGACTGACAAAGCCGGCCGACGACAAATGCGGTCATGGGGCGTATCTGACGCTGTGATTGGTTATTGCGTGTACCAATTTTCAACCCAATAGGATGACGAATATTGATGGCCGGTGGGCTCGATGCCGTGTAGCCATTTCGGGATAATGAACGGGGTTGCGCGGAAATAGAGCGGGATCACAGGCAGTTCCTCGGCATAAATAAACTGGATGCGCCGCCACATCTCGCGGCGTTTCGACTTGTCTAATTCCGTTTCGATGCGTTCCAGCAGGTCATCCATTTCAGCGTTTTTAAAGCCGGGGTGGTTCTGGCCTGCATAGTTATTGTCGGCGGTGGGGATGCTGTCGGAATGCAGCGTCGTGCGCGGGATGTTTTCTGGCGACGATAGCCAAGCGTACATGGCGAGCGCCTTGTAGCGGCGTTCGTTGAGTGTCTGGCCAAAGAACACGCGAGCCGGTTCGTTGTTGATTTTAATGTCAATTCCGGCGGCTTTCCACTGACTTTGCAATACCTGCTCGACCAGTTCCCGGGTCCGGTTTCCGGCTGTGGTCATGATCTCAAGGGTCAGTTTTTCACCTTTTGTGTTGTGTCGGGTGCCCTGTTTGAGGACCGACCAACCTGCTTCATCCAGAAGCTTTGCAGCTTTATCCGGGTCATAGGCGTAGGTCGGTACATCTTCGGCATAAACCCAGTCCAGTGGATTGACGCTGGTATGGGCGACCGGCTGATGCCCGCCGAACAGGCGCTCAGAAATGGCCTTGCGGTCGATGGCATAAATCAGCGCTTTGCGCAGGCGGATATCCTGAAGCAGCGGATTGTCCAGATTAAGATCGATATGTTCATAAATCAGCCCGGGCTTGTAGATGACATTGTAGGCATCACCATGGCGCTTTTCGAAGGACAGGGCCTGGTCGATGGAAAGGCCTAGTTCACCAGCGATCATATCCAGACTGCCGGACAACAGATTGGCTTCCAGGGCGGCTGTGTTTTCAATAACGCGTATGACAATCTCGTTGAACTCGGGCCGTTTGCCGTACCAGGTCGGGTTGCGGGTCAGCACAAGGTGGGAGCCCGAAACCACTTCGGAAATCACATAGGGGCCAAAATACAGTCCCTTGTTTGTGCTGTCGGTATCATAGGCGGTTCGGATTTTGTATTTTTCCGGGTCCGAAAAATTCTCTTCATCGATATGGGCAGGCAGCAGGGTGAAGTCATTGATCGCGTAATAGTCAAACGTCAGCTTGTCAAAATGCAGGATGAAGGTCTTGTCGTCGATCACATCAATTTTATGGATGCTGCGATAAAGCTCTGAATTGCCAACGCCGGATTTCTCGTGCCGTCCCACTTTCCAGGTGAAAACCGCGTCTTTGGTCGATACAGGAACGCCATCGCCCCAGGTGGCTTCGGGCTGGATGGTATAGGTCAGGGCTATGCCCTGCTTGCCATCGGGGGCCGGTTCTTTTTTCGCAAGACCGTTCTCCAGGGTCGGGAGCTGCGTACAGAGCATGCAAACCAGCTTCCAGTCCTTGTCATAGACCGTGAAACGCCGGGCGGTCATGCCATGAATATAGGACTGGGCCAGCGAGGAGCTGATATTGGGGTGCATGGTCGGAGGAAACTGGGTGACGCCGATGACCAGTTTGTCTTTGGCGGCGAGGGCCGCCGGGCCCATCAGACAGGACAGGGTTATAAAACTATAAATCAGGGCCTTGATCAGGAGCATATCCAATTCCTATCCGGATGTCTTGTGCGGTTTCTTTAAATTGGTGGCAACAATTGTGTGTTCCATCCTTCATCCGGTTTGGATTATGGCCGTTTTGTGTTCGTCGCGCCCTCGACGGCTTTGTCGATATCAAAACCGAAGTCTTTTGGGTTCAGCTTGAGGCGGGAGCAGAGTGAAATGATCTCGATCTGGTCGGCGATGTTTTTCTCGCTATCGGCCTCGCAGATGGCGATGCAGATGCGGATCATTAAGGCTCCGTCTTCCGGGCTTTGGGCAACACGCTCCATAGCGAGGAAAGCCGTCTCGTGGCCCGTTGCCGGATGTTCGAGAATGAGGTCCGTAAATTCATTAAAAATATCAATCCCTTCGTGAGGATCAAAAACAGTCAGTTTTTTCAACGATTGCAGAATTTGATCGACGCGGACCCGTTCGGCAAAAGAGACTTCACCATCGGCTGTCGCAACCATGGCACAAGCCCCCATTACGCCTTCAAGAAAGGGTCTGTTTTTCTGTCGTTCCATATGGGACAGATAGTTGCGTTTCAGGTTCTCGAGAAAACCACTCATGTGAGACTCTCCGTTGGAGGTTGTCGTCATTTATCATGTGGGCACATAGTATTTGATATTCAATCAGCTCCGCGACCACCGTTCGCGACTGACCAGCCAATGGGGTCGTTCAGAAAATCGCGCACACCCTGAATGGCGGCGGGGCTGAAATACTGGCCTTCTTCCGCTGCTTTGAGCACATCATGCCATGTGCAGAGATAATGGAGGCGGACACCGGCGTCATCCAGGGTTTTGAGGGCACCAGGAAAAGAGCCGTAAAAAAATACAACAAAGATATCCGAAACCTCGGATCCGGCTTTGCGCAGGGCTTCGACAAAATTGATTTTGGAGCCGCCGTCCGTTGCCAGATCTTCGATCAGCAAAACCTTTTCACCTTCCTTCAGATCACCTTCAATCTGCGCATCACGGCCAAACCCTTTGGGTTTTTTGCGGACATAAAGCATTGGCGTGGAGGTAGCTTCGGCAATCCAGGCGGCGTAGGGAATGCCGGCTGTTTCGCCACCGGCAACTTTGTCCACGTCATCAAGAGCGCCGTTTTTTTGCAACATGTCGACACCCATTTCGATGATTCGTCGGCGCGCCTCGGTAAAGGAAATGACCCACCGGCAATCGATATAAACAGGGCTCGCCCATCCGGCGGTTAGCATATAGGGCTCTTCAGGGCGAAAATTAACGGCTTTGATGTCGAGAAGCCATTTGGCCGTTTCATAGGCGGCTTCGGGAGAGACCGGTGAGCCGGAATTGTGCGACATGGAGGATTCCTTCTTTGGCGTGGCATAAACAATACAAGACTTATTTCTAATGGGAATTCCGGGCAGGTACAATCGGCATTCGTACTTGCGGATCAAGCCTGCGACCCGTTAGGTTCATTATTCTCAAGAGGGCAGGGTATTCAATAAATGAACCGCGAAGAACGGCGACGTCAAAAAAGCCTTAATCAGACAAAGGCCCCTTCAGGATTGTCTGAAGGAGACAAGGCTGCCCATACGCAGTTGGAGAAAGCCCGCGCGTTGTTTGAAAAGGGCGCATATGCTGAAGCTGATGACCTGTGTCAGGACGTTTCGGCCAGCATGCCATTGGATGCGGATCCTTTTCATCTGCGGGCCCTGATTCAGTACCGGCTTGGCAATATGTCTCTGGCCGGAGACATGATTCTGGAAGCCATCACACGAAACGATACCGACCCGGAAATTCATGCCAATTGCGGTGCGATTATGAATATGCTGGGACGCTATGCGGAAGCGGAAGCTGCTTGCCGGCATGTGATTTCGCTTCGACCACGCCGGGCCGACGCTTATGGTCATATGGCGGTGGCGCTGGAGATGCAGGGGCGTTTCGATGAGGCGATAGATGCCGCAAGGGAAGCCTTGAAACATCAGTCAAATTATCCGGAAGCCCGTATAAACCTGGGCAACCTGTTGGTCCGCAAATGCGACTTTATTGGTGCGGTGGAAGCATACGCCAAAGTGATAGATGCATCGCCGGAAAACCCGACGGCACGCGCCAATATGAGCCTTGCCCTGCTGCGCCTGGGAGAACCGGAAGCAGCAGAGACGTTGGCCCGTGAAGCGCTCGACCTTAACCCTGACTACCCGGAAGCACTGATCGCCTTGGGCAATGCACTATCGGCACAGATGCAATATCCAGAGGCGCTCCAAGCATTCAATAAGGCCCTTGAGTTGCGTCCGCAATCCATAGAGGCAACGCTCTGCCGGTCATCGGCGCTTCTTCAGAAGGGAGAGCTGGATGAAGCGGAGGCGGCCTGCCGTGATTTGATTGTCAATGAGGAGGCAGCAGCGGAAGTTTTTGTGGGCCTTGGCACTGTATTAACGGCGAAAGACCAGTTCGATGCGGCTGCCGATGCTTTCCGTTCGGCAATCGCGATTAAGCCGGGGTTGGCGGAAGGCCACCGCCAACTGGCTTCTGTGCTGGGTGCGGCCATAAGCAAAGCCGAGTTAGAAGCTCTGCAAAAGATTTCCGATGATCCTAAAACGACGGCCTCGGACCGGGTAAGGCTCACATTCACTCTGGCCGATATTCTGGATGAGCGCGGCGATGAAAAAAAGGCGTTTGCGACCTATACGGCAGCTAATAAGCAGCGCAAGTCGCTGCTCACAACCAATGACATCGAATTTGATCCAGACGTCTTTGATGCGCATATCGAGGTGCTCATGAAAGCTTTTTCGGGGCCACAAAAGCCGCTGACTGCGAGCCGCGTCGCCGATCAACTGGAACCGGTGTTTCTTGTGGGCGTGCCTAATGCCGGCATGGCGCTTGTTGAGCGGCTTTTATCCGCACATCCGAACGTTGTCAGTCTGGGAAATGCGGCAACTGTTATGGGGCTGATTGGTGACGACCCACAAAATTTGTTTAATGAGGGCGATGCCGAGAACGAGGCATTTGCAGAGCTTTTAGAAGACGTCGGATTGATGTTTTCACCATCGGGATCTGCGGAAAGGATCATCGATACGACGCCTTTGCATTTTCTCTATCTTGGAGTTATTGAATTATTGTTTCCAAAAGCCCGGATCATCCATTGCCAACGCGACAAAACGGATTTGGGGCTGGCCTGTTATTTTGAGGATTTCGGTATGGCCGATGCATGGGCGACAGATGTGGCTCATATAAAGCGGTTTGTGGAGGCAGAAGCGCATCTCATGACGCATTGGAAGCAGGTCTTGCAGACGCCTGTCCTGACAGTGCCCTATGAGATGCTCATCAGTGATATGGATACGTCAATAAACCAGTTGTTTGCCTTTCTGGGTATTGATGACCTCGGTGACAATACGGGGGTCCGGCAAGCGGCAAACGAAACAAAAGATTTCCAAAAATATAACAACCTGTGGGTTGAGAGACATTAAGTCTGTGGCTTGGTTTTTGTAAGCCAGTTGGTCATCCATTCCACAAAATCATCGTTTTTAAGTGGAGGGGCGAAATAGAATCCCTGAACCTTGTCGCAGCCAAACTCGAGCAGAGTTTGAAGATGTTTATCGTTTTCTGCACCTTCTGCGACGACGCTGAGGCCAAGGCTGTTGGCGAGTTCGATTGTGTTTTTGACGATAATCCGGGATTCTTTGTTGATATCGGATTCACCAACAAATGATTTGTCGATCTTCATTTCGCTGAACGGCACTTGGCGCAACCGGGCCAACGAGGAATGGCCGGTCCCAAAATCATCAATGGAAAGGTCAAATCCCCGAAGGCAAAGCCGGGTCAGGACATCGAGAACGTTCGTCGGTTTGGATGAAAGCGTTGTCTCTGTCACTTCCAGGATAAACCGTGTGGGTGAAAGCCCGTTTGCGGCAACTATATTGGAAATCACATCCGGGAAATTCAGGTTATCCAGATTTCTCTCTGACAGATTGATAGAAACCTGATAGGGGGCTGAAGTCGTGGGCCAGTTGCGGACATGATGGCAGGTGCGTTCAATAATATGTGTCGTAAGGACGCCAATCAGACCGTGCCTTTCGGCAAAAGGAATAAAGTAGTCGGGAGGAATGGTACCTTTTTCAGGATGGTTCCAGCGGGCAAGGGCTTCAGCACCGGAAAATGTCTGATTAGGCAATTGGATTTTGGGTTGAAAATAAACGTCGATTTGATTTTCCACAATGGCGGTGATCAGTTCCACGCGGGATGGGAGTTCATTGGAGCCCTCGGGGAACAAAGGAAGAGGCTGTAATTCGCTGTCCATCCTGCCAATGATACGTTCGCGCGCCAGTGTCAAAAGCTGATCAAGCGTATCCGGGGCAATGGGTTTGTTCAGAGTACCCAAGACATTCAGGTTTTGGTTGAGTGCAAGATCCTGGGCAGCGAACAGAATATTCTTTGAGACGGCACTGACCAGAATGATATCGGCATTGCTTTTTTGTTCGCTCAGGAATCTGATGAGCTGAATGCCATCAATTTGGGGCATGTTCAGATCAAGAACAATTAGTTGATAGCGGGCGTTGTTGTAGATCGATTCAAAAGCTTCCGGTTTTGACAGGATGGTGGTTTCAAATCCCTGTTTTTCGCTGAAAACTTTTATGTAGTCACATATTAGAACATCGTCATCGACGATGAGCGCCTGAATTGGTCGGTTGTTAGTGCCGTTAATGCCGTTCAATTTTTTTGCCGCCACTGTAATTGGATATTATGGACATGGGTTAAAGAAAGTGAGTTTTGAGCCCTTAAATTTGATATTTCGCCATATAATCGAGTGCAACGAACTTGCTTCTAATTTGATGTTGGAGGCGTGAGTAGTCAATTGAATACGGTCTGAGTTGGATAATATTGTATGAATGGAGGTTACCAGAATTTAAAGTCTTCATGGCATGTGTATCTGGTCAAATGGCGACATCAGACATTTCGAATAATCAATTTTGGTGGTAAGGCTTGATTGACGCTATGGATATAGATGTATTCATCATGATTGGGTATGGATTTTGACAAAAACAACGTCAGGCCTGTGGCTGTTGCTTGATGACCGGGCTGGCAATCGGAGTCAGTGTCTGGGGGTCGCCGAGGCCTTGGCCGTACCTTATGAAATCAAAGACCTTGATTATTCTTTTTGGGCTAAATTACCCAACGGACTGCTTGGTCCAACGTTTCGTGGCCTTAGGCATGAGTGCAAACAGGGTCTTGTTGCGCCATGGCCCGAGCTTGTGATCTCGGCAGGGCGTCGTACAGCACCGGTTGCCCGGGAGATCAAGCACCGCTCATATGGAATGACAAAACTGGTTCAGATCATGTGGCCGGGGGGGGCGGGCATTGATGCTTTCGATCTGGTCTGTGTGCCCCATCATGACGCGGTTGCTACGTGTCCAAATGTTATGCATATCACCGGCGCGCCAAACCGTATCCGACCTGAAGACTTGACGCTGCCGAACGACTCGGTTGGTTCGCATTATGAGGGGTTGGCGTCACCGCGCATTGCGCTTTTGTGTGGCGGGTCGACCAAGAACCGTCGTTTTACATCCCAAATGGCAGAGGAACTGGGGCGCCTTTCTTCCGATATGACGGAGGCCTGCGGTGGCAGTCTGTTGGTGACAACCAGCCGTCGAACGGGACCAGAAGCGGTGACGCTTCAGCAACACACCAGAGGGGCCGCGCGAGTTCATCAATGGAATGATCCTGGGGAAAATCCATATATGTCTTATCTGGCCGTAGCGGATGCGCTTATCGTGACCGGCGAGTCCATGTCCATGTGTTCCGAAGCGTGCTCGACGGGGAAACCGGTTTTTATTTACGCACCGCAAGATCTGATCACTGAAAAGCACCAGCGTTTGCATGATGAACTGTACAGGCTGGGTTGTGCCCGCCCGCTCTCCGCTGCGTTTGATACCTGGTCATATCGGCCGCTCCAAACCGCCCGAGATATTGCGGAGCGGATAGGTCAAATGATGCCCCGGTTTCGGGACGCGAAACGTCCGTCCAATGCCTAATTTTTCCGCCAATTTACGTTATCTGTTTCAGGAATGGCCCCTGCTAGATCGGTTTTCCGCTGCTGCTGATCTGGGGTTTAAGGCTGTCGAGTACCAGTTTCCATATAACGAAGACCCAAACCGGTTGCAAAAGGCATTGGACCAAAACCGTCTGCAGATGGTTCTGATCAATGCGCCGCCGGGGGACTGGCAGGCGGGGGATCGGGGAATAGCCGGACTTGTCGGACGCGAAGCTGAATTTCGCCAATCGGTCGAAGATGCCGTTTATTATGCGACGGCGTTAAACTGCCCGCGCGTCCATTTCATGTCGGGTGTGTTGATGCCGGGTGTGGCGCAGGAGGTTGCCTTGTCGGTATGGGCGGAGAATCTGAAATATGCATCCGATGTCTGTGCCGACGCCGGTATTCATGCCCTGATTGAACCCCTCAACGCGACGGATATGCCGGGTTATCTGGTCAATCACAGTGTCCAGGCGCGCGCACTCATGTCGGTTGTGAATTCAGGAAATCTGTATCTGCAGTATGACTTGTATCATGGCGCAATGAGTGGAGAAAACCTGGAAGAAAGCATTCGCTCAAATCTCGATGTAATCGATCATCTCCAAGTAGCAGGAGTTCCGGGACGGGCTGAACCGGATACGGGGGAGGTCGATTTTCGACCGATTTTTGAATTACTGGATATTCTTGGGTATCGAGGCTGGATCGGTTGTGAGTATTCGCCCCGTAAAAAAACGCAGGAAGGCCTGAAATGGGCATCGATCTATGGAATCGGAAGCCCGTTTCAGGCCGTTCAATAACGTTAAGCGCTGTAGGCCTTAACGGTCTGCGATTGCTCGCCCAGTCCTTCAATGCCAAGACGCATTGTGTCGCCGGCTTTCAGATAGCGTGGCGGGTTAAAGCCAAGCCCAACACCCGGAGGTGTGCCCGTGACAATCACATCACCCGGCAGCAATGTCATATAATTGGAAATATAGCTGACGATATGCGCCGCACTGAAAATCATGGTGCGGGTATTGCCGTTCTGCAGGCGTTCGCCGTTGACTTCCAGCCAGATGTTCAGGTTTTGCGGATCTGTAATTTCATCCGTTGTGACCAGCCAGGGGCCAAGCGGACAGGAGGTATCAAAGCTTTTGCCTTTGATCCACTGGCCAGTACCTTCAATCTGGAATTCACGTTCGGAAACATCGTTGGCGACTGCATAACCGGCCACATAGTCGAGGGCGACGGCCTCTTCGACATATTGAGCCTTGCGCCCGATGATGATCGCCAGTTCGACTTCCCAATCGCCTTTAACGGAATTGCGGGGAAGCACAACGTCATCATTGGGGCCGTTGAGAGATGTCACAGCTTTGGAAAACAGGATGGGCTCTTCCGGAACCGGGAGTCCGGATTCCTTGGCGTGATCTGAATAGTTGAGACCAACTGCAACGATTTTGCCAACGCCGGTAATCGGTGCGCCAAGACGCACAGTCCCTTCAACAACAGGCAGATTGTCCGTGTTGAGTTTGCCGAGAGAAGCCAGACGTTCGGGATCAAGCGCCGTGCCGTCCAGATCATTCAGATGTTCTGAAAGATCACGAACGCGTCCGCTATCGTCCAAAAGCGCAGGCTTTTCGTTCCCCGCAGGTCCATATCTTAAAAGTTTCATTATTCCTCCAAATGCCGACAGTGTTTCAAATGCCTGTCGATCTTCATAAGCCTGCATGCCTATTGCATTCAAGCTCCTGCGGTGTACCTCAAATTTTCTAAATTCTCTAGTCTAAAATATGAACAGCCAGACTGTGAGTGGGAGAGAACTGTCGTTGCTTTCCACCTTGCCAAGGGATTTCATGTCCCGATCAGGAAATTTTACTTTTGGTTTCCTGTAAATCACATAAAGTTTCGGCTAGGATAGGAATTGAGCCGCGAAAAATGAATAATCTGAATCTCAAAGCCTGAAAGAGTTTCTTGATGCCGCAAGATGATGACTTTGAAGCCAAGTTGGCCGCCATTCGTTTGTCTTATCTGAATGAGGGGCTGCCGGAACAGTTGCAGGCAGTTGTCTTGCGTTACGACGAGTTTATGGGGGCTGCGCATAATTCGGAGAACCTTCTGGATGCGCTCGCTCCGCTGCATGCGGCAGCTCATAAACTGGCCGGCTCATCGGGCACCTTTGGCTTGCCGGATACGGCAGCTTTTGCTCGCAGCCTGTCCGATTACACAGACAAAAACAGCCCAGAAAAACCGTCTCAGCAAGATGATTTTCTGGAAAACATCCGCTTGATGGTTATCGAGTTGCAAAAATCCGTCGCGACGCTCAAGTCCGATCTGTAAGTCCCAACAGGCTCGATACCTGTGCTATTGAATCCACCGCGTGAACGCGGAACTGCTCGGATTCCAACTCCTGTGCTGTGCGTTGCTCTTCCGGTGAATGGCCGTGCCCTGTTGCAACATGAATGCCGCCAGCCAAACGGGCGGCTTGCCCGGCTTTCAGGTCGGATGCCCGGTCTCCGACAATCCACGAGCGTTGTCTGTCTATGGTGAAATGCTCGGATGCTTTTTCCAGCATACCCGGGTTGGGTTTGCGGCAGGGATGGTCCGGATGCTGGTAGGGGGCAAGTCCCTTGGCATGAAAGGGACAGGCAAATACGGCATTCACATAGGCGTTACGCGCATCCAGTTCATCAAGGATGCGTTCCTGAACGTCAATAAAGTCCTGCCATTGAAATTTTCCATAACCAATTCCGGCCTGATTGGTGATGATGATCACCGGCATGTCGATTGCGTTCGCCTCGGCGATAAGATCGCTGGCCCCTTCGATAAGGCTGACATCGTCCGGGGACTGCAGATAATGGACTTCTTCCACGATAACACCGTCCCGATCCAGAAACAGGATGCCACGGGGATGCCGGCCTGCTGTGCGGTTTAAGACCTGACACCATATGCCTTCACCGTCGATCACGGCACCAAACGGGAGATGAGGGTGTTTATAGATATTCATATGGATTTAGGTTCTCGTCGTTGAAATCTTTGCATATGCTTATATACTTGCCCTTAGGGAATGGGAACCAGCATCGTTTCCCATGTATGGGGGCATCGACCGAGAAGGTGAGTGTCATGGTGTGTCCGGCCGATAAAAGGTCCCAACGTATTGATCGATGTTGGCTTCGCTGGCTTTTCTTTGCCTTTGGCTGGCTGAATATCGGTCTTGGGACTATCGGAATTTTTGTTCCCGGTTTGCCCACCACGGTTTTTCTTATCGCGGCCTTTTGGGCCTTTTCAAAAAGTTCGGACCGGTTCCATAAATGGTTGTGGAACCACCCCCGGTTTGGCGAGCCCTTGCGTAACTGGCATGAACATCGGGTCATCCCTGTGAAAGCCAAGGTCATGGCCGTTTTCATGATGTCGACAAGTTTCGCCTATCTCACTTTTTTTGTCGCCGAAAGCTGGGTTTTGCCGATGGTTATGGCGGCTCTGATGGGGCCTCCGGCTCTCTATGTGGTTACGCGTAACAGTGAAGTCCGTCAAAAGGTTCCGGTTTCCGTTAAGGAATAAAGTGATTTAAAGGGGTACGGTGAAAGACGCGGGTTTTTTACCGCCATCACCATTACGCTTTTATGCCGTCAAACTTGACTCCATCCTTTTTTGCCCCAGTTTTTAAATTGAACCGCCAGTTTTTGTTTCGACCAGAAACACATAACAGCAACTTAAAAACCTTTTGTTTCCGCCCACATCGGATACATTTTTAAGCAATTAAGCAAAGCTGCTTCGGGGAGGAAATCGAATGAGTGTGATCAAACGGATTACCGTGCAGGCCTATACATACGAACTGGACGATTTTGGATCCAGCGTGATGGTGTTTCAAAAAGACGGCAAGCTGCCGGTTTCCAAATTCGTCGTGTCTATTGAAACCGATGACAGCCATACAGGCAGCTATGCCCCGCATTACGGGGCGACGGCCCATGCCTTGGCTCAGGTCCGGGATATGGCCCCGGCACTGATTGGTATGGATGCAGAGCATCGTGAAGCAATTTTTGAAAAACTGAAAATCACCTGGCGACATTTTGACAAAATTGGGATTGCCGCGCTGGATTGTGCTTTATGGGATCTGGCGGGTAAAAAATACGGGGCATCGGTCTCCAGGATGCTGGGGGGATTCCGTGACCGTTTACCTGTTTATGCGAGCACGTTCCCGGGGCAATCCACACCTGGCGGACTAGACCGGATAGAAGCCTATGCGGACTTTGCCGAAGACTGTATGAACAGGGGCTTCAAGGCATTTAAAATTCATGGCTTCATGGACGGTAGTGCAAAAAACGAAATCGCCATTATGACGGCCATCCGTGAGCGGGTTGGCGATGGCCTGAAACTGATGACCGATCCGGCCTCCACCCTGCCGTCGTTTCTGGATGCGGTGGAAGTTGGCCGGGCCTGTGATGACTTGAAGTTTTTCTGGTATGAAGACCCGTATCGCGACGCATCAAGCAGTGCTGTTGCCCACAAACGTTTGCGTGATTTTATCCGGACCCCGATGCTGGTTGCCGAACATGTGCGCGGGTTTGAACAAAAAGCTGATTTTGTGCTGGCGGGGGGCACCGATATCCTGCACATCGACCCGGAACTGGATGGCGGTATTACCGGTACGATGAAACTGGCGCATTTTGCCGATGCCATGGGGATGGAGGTGCAACTGCATACCGCAGGCCCGATCCACCGTCATTGTATGTCCGCGATTCAAAACACGCATTTTTACGAATTGGGGCTGGTTCGTCCAAACGACGCCTGGAATGGCCTGCAACCGCCGATTTTCGCCTGCGACTATGGGGACCAGATCAGCAATGTGGGCGCTGATGGTTGCGTGCCTGTACCGGATGGGCCAGGGCTAGGCGTGACTTATGACTGGGACAAGATCAATCGCTGGGAGACCGCTAAACAGGTCTTCGAGTAACCTGAAGCTTGAAGCCTTGGTCCATGGGTAGGGCTGTGCTAGGCAAGGGGATGAGCGAGAAACGAAAATCCCTGATGGAGCTGCTGGACGATGGCACGGTTATCGATGTTGTCGATATTGGGGCCAACCCGATTGCGAGTGACGGCACACCGCCCTACCAAGGCCTGCTGGATTCGGGTTATGCACGGCTGGTCGGGTTCGAGCCAAATCCGGAAGCACTGGCAGAACTCAATGAGAAAAAAGGCCCCCATGAGCGTTATTTGCCAAATGCGGTCTTCGACGGGGCTGAGCATGAACTGAAAGTCTGCCAAGCACCCGGTATGACGTCCCTGCTTGAACCCAATATGGATTTACTAAGCTATTACCACGGTTTTCCGGACTGGGGCCAAGTGGTCGAGCGGATACCGGTTTCGACGATACGACTGGATGATGTCCGTGAAATTGAAAACCTGGATTATCTGAAAATCGATATTCAGGGGGGTGAGCTCGAAGTGTTTCGCCACGGCAAGAAACGCTTAAACGAATGTCTGGTGATACAGACGGAGGTCGAGTTTCTGCCCATGTATGAGGAACAGCCGCTGTTTTCAGAGGTCGAGCAGTTTTTGCGTTCGCAAGGGTTTCTGATTCACCGGTTTCAGGCCATAAAAAGCAGAATCCTGAAGCCGATGCTCATTAACGATAATATTTATGGTGATTTGAGCCAGGCCTTTTGGACCGATGCGATTTTTGTCAGGGATTTTACAAAACTGGATCAGTTAAGCCCGGAGAGGCTGAAAAAGCTGGCCCTGATTCTCCACGATGTCTATGGCGCGCTTGATATGGTTTTGCTTGCTTTGCAGGTTTGTGATGACATTTCCGGGACAACATTTGCTAGACAATATCTGCCTTTTTTGGCGAACAAAGGGTAAGTTTATGGACGAAACCACGAAGTTTTCCGATCAATTGCGTGAGGCCAGCCAGCCCAACTGGCGGGCATCGGTCGAGCACCGTTTTGTTGCTGAACTGGCGAATGACCAGATCGACGATGCCGCCTATGCCCGTTATCTGGTTCTCGATTATGCGTTTCTGGATATTCTGGTGGCGCATGTGGGGCAGGCGGTAATGACTGCCCCCGGCATGGAGGAAAAACGCCGTTATGCAGAGTTTCTGGGCGTATTGACCGGCGGTGAGGATGATTACTTCCTGCGCTCGTTTGCGGCCATGGGCATTGCCGAAGATACCTGGCGGGCGCCTTCCCGCCATCCGGTGGTGACGGGGTTTCGCAACGTCATGCTGCATCAGACAAACGCGACCTATGTCAACGTTCTGGCGGCGCTGTTGCCCGTTGAATGGGTTTATCTGAGTTGGGCAAAGTCGGTCAGGGATCATGCCCCCAAACGGTTCTATCTGAAAGAATGGATTGATCTGCATACGGACCCCGGCTTCGAGGCGTTTGTCATGTGGATGGTGGCGGAAATGGATCGTCTGGGGCCAATACTTTCTGCCGAAGAACGCCAGCGGGTGCACGATATCTTTAACCGGACCGTTGAACTGGAAGTCGCCTTTTTTGATGCGGCCTATGATACGTAAAGCCTGATAGCCAGGGCAGAGGACTGCCGACAGCATGGGCTTTGTGGGCTATCGCAACCCCCGCCTATTGATTATAGTCAATAGCGGAAACTGTTTAACGTTTAATCTTGACGATCGGTGGCCTAAATGACGGATTCGCTTGTTGCGCTTTTTCTTGCCTCATTGGCATTTGTCGCCGGGCATCTGATCCTGTCCTCAAGACCTGTCCGTCAGCCCCTGATTGGAAAAATCGGGATGTGGCCATTTCGGGGCCTTTATTCTGTTGTCGCGGGTGTTTTGTTTACGTGGATGATAACGGCCTTCAACAAAGCGCCCGAGGTGATGCTGTTCGAGTCCACCATCGGTATGAAGCATCTGACGTTATCGGTCATGGCGCTGGTTTCATTCCTGCTGGTCTGCGGTTATACAACCCTCAATCCAACAGCCATCGGCATGGAGAAGGCCGGCCTCCAGTCCGGGCCCCGGGGGGTGCTTAAAATCACCCGCCATCCCATCATGTGGGGCGTTATCCTGTGGGCTTTAAGCCACATTCTGGCAAATGGGGATGCGGCGGCCCTGATTTTTTTCGGTGGACTAGCGGTGCTGGCTTTTGCCGGCGCCTGCCATATCGACATGAAGCGGCGCCACGATGGCGGCACGGAATGGGACGCCTTCATGAAGGAAACATCCCATATCCCGTTGCTCGCCATACTCAAAGGCCAAACCCGTGTCGAGCGTGGCGAATACCGTTGGTGGCAAATCCTGCTGTCCGTTGGCCTTTATGCAGGACTGCTGTTTCTCCACGAACCGGTCATCGGTCGCTATGTCCTGCCTTTTTAACGGATACTAAAAGCCTGAGCGCTGGTCGGCGCGCAACACGGAATGGGGAACTCAATGAGTGAAGACCTGATTGAACTTCTTCTTGCAAGCCTTGTCTTCACGGTCAGTCATGTCGGGATGGCTACCGATACCTTCCGCGCCCCCCTCGTCAACACAATTGGAAAGTGGCCGTTCCGCATTTTCTATTCTGTTGTTTCAAGTGTCCTGCTTGTCTGGGTGGTGGTTTCTTATTTTGACGCGCCTTACATGCCTTTTTACGGGCCAACAATGGGCATGAAACATTTAACTTTGTCGGTCATGGCTATCGTTAGTTTTTTCATCGTATGCGGATTCAGTACCCCGCACCCTACGGCGGTTGGGCCGCAAACGGGTAAATCTGTGCCTGATGTGCAGGGTATTTTCAAGATCACGCGCCATCCGGTGCTGTGGGGCATCATCCTCTGGGCGATATGCCACATCATTGCCAATGGGCATGTTGCTGCGGTTCTCTTTTTCGGCAGTTTCGGGCTTCTGGGGATTGCCGGGGCCTATCGCCTGAACCGGAAAAGACGGAGTGCCAACCGGGTCACATGGGAGGCCTATATGAAGGCCACATCCCATGTGCCAATGGTCGCAATTATGCAAGGCCGCACCCGCTTTAAGCGGGGCGAATACCGCTGGTGGCAAGTCCTGCTGTCCGTCGGACTTTATGCCGGACTTCTGTTCCTCCACGAACCGATCATCGGTCGCTACGTCCTGCCGTTTTAACCGCCGGTAAAGGCCTGAATGCCGGTTTGAGCCCGACCCAGAATGAGTGCATGGATATCGTGGGTGCCTTCATAGGTGTTTGTCGTTTCCAGATTCATCAAATGACGGATCACATGAAATTCATCTGAAATCCCGTTGCCGCCGTGCATATCGCGGGACATGCGGGCGATATCAAGGCTCTTGCCGGTGGCGTTGCGTTTGATCATGGAAATGTTTTCAGGCGGGCAATTGCCTTCATCGAGCAAGCGTCCAACACGCAGGCAGCTTTGCAGACCAATTGTGATCTCAGTCTGCATATCAGCCAGTTTTTTCTGGATGAGCTGGTTAGCGGCGAGGGGGCGGCCAAACTGTTTGCGGTCCAGCGTATACTGGCGCGCCGCGTGCCAGCAGAACTCCGCCGCACCAAATGAGCCCCAGGCGATGCCATAGCGGGCCTTGTTGAGGCAACCGAACGGGCCGCCGAGGCCTTTTGCATGGGGCAGCAGATTTTCTGCAGGAACAAACACCTTATCCATAACAATCTCGCCGGTAATTGAGGTGCGGAGGCTCATCTTGCCCTCAATCTTCGGTGCGCTCAGTCCTTTCATGCCCTTTTCCAGGAGGAATCCGTGGATAACGTCATCCAGCTTGGCCCAGACCACAAACACATCGGCAATCGGGGCATTTGAAATCCACAGCTTGTTGCCGGTCAGTTCAAAGCCGCCATCGACTTTCGTAGCGCGGGTCCGCATGCCGCCCGGATCGGAACCGAAGTCCGGCTCCGTCAGGCCAAAGGCACCAACCAGCTCACCACGCGCCAGCTTCGGCAGGTATTTCTGTTTTTGCTCTTCCGAGCCATAGGCGGAAATGGGATACATGACCAATGACGACTGAACGCTCATAACCGAGCGATAACCGGAATCGACGCGCTCAATCTCGCGGGCAATCAATCCGTAACAGACATGATTGACGCCAGCGCCACCATATTCTTCGCTGATGGTCGGTCCCATCAAACCCAACTCACCCATCTCGCTGATGATGTCGCGATCAAAGGTTTCGTTCCTGTTGGCCATCAAGACCCGTGGCATCAGTTTTTCCTGGGCGTAGTCGCGGGCCGTGTCGCGCACCATGCGCTCGTCTTCTTCCAACTGGTTTTCAAACAGAAAGGGATCATCCCAGTGAAAGGTGGGTTTGCTCGTCATTGAATTATATATCCTATACTTGGTTTTAGAGATACTTGGTTTTAGAGAGTAGTTACACCAATCATGCTGTCGCGGGTGACCAGTGCGGCCAGCTCGTCCTCGGTTTTGTTTTCGGTGCCTTTCGGACGTTTGGGGATAACCAGATAACGTAAGTCTGCCGTCGAGTCATGAACCCGGACTTCCACATCGTCTCCAATATGGGTGCCAAATTCCTTGAGCACAGCTCGCGGTTCGCGCACGGCGCGGCTCCGGTAAGAACGTGACTTGTACCAGTCGGGCGGCAGGCCGATCAACAGCCGCGGATAACAGGAACACAAAGTGCAGACAATGACATTATGAACGGTATCGGTGTTCTCGACAGCCCGGATGGGAATGGTGCCGGGGTCAATGCCCAGTTCTTCTGCGGCTTCATTGACGTTTTCCAGAACCCGTGCCTTGAAGGAGGGGTCTACCCATGCGCGGGCGATGACCCGGCTGCCTTCGGCCGGGCTTTTGGAATCAATCAGTTCGATCATTGCCCTCAATTCATCGGCGCTGATAACACCTTTTTCGATCAGCAGTTCGCCAACGGCTTCGGCCATGATCTGATGATGGGTATAAGGAGTATCCTCGATATCGGGCTGATAGGGATGGGGCTCGTGTGGATGATCGTGGTCATGCGAATGGTGGTCACTCATTGGTTTCCTCCGTCCATCGGATCGAGCCAGTTTTCATACAAATCGACAACAAGGCTGTCATTGACCGGGCCATCGTAACCGGACCAGATGTCGGTTTGGCTGAAGCGGACCCGGTATAAGGTCAGAGGCGGCGTATCCTTGCGTCCGTAAGCCAGTTCTTCCGGATTACCAAAAGCACCGACAACCTGATCAATGGTTCCTGTTTTGCCTCGGATAAAATATGGGGCGCGTACGTGACCCGGCGGAAATGCCCGGCGGACGGCAACGGTATCGCCAACCGAATAGCTCATTTGCCGGTTGCTCCTTCAGCCTGCCAGCGGGCTTCGACTGCCGCCATCTTGCGACCCAGTTCGTCAACGTGAAGGACGCCCTTTTCCAGTAGGATGTTGGTGATGGACGTGATCCAGCGCTCATAATAGTTCAGGTCATCATAGGCATTGGGGCCGATTTCCTCAATGCCACGGCGCAGTTCATCGACCGTCATCAGGCCGCGTTTTTTGTCCGAGACCAGCCGCATAATGGCGTCTGTGCGCTTTTCCCAGGGGGCGTGAAGATGCTCGCCCTGTTCAACAGGCCCAGCCTCCAGGCCGCCCATGTCGTGATGTCTGCGCAATACCATACCTATACCTTCAAAAATTACAGCTTGGCAGGCTGGCATGGATTTCCGGCTGCATCAAGAGGGTCTATCTTCAACTCTTGTGATAGGATTTCTGAAGGCCATAGACCGGCGTTTCGAGCCCTTCCATGCGGGCTTTCAGTTGCAGGGCAAGGAAATGCGAGTAGAGGCGCGACTGGAACAGGTTACCGCCATGAAACCACAGGCTGTCCTGTTGTGTCGGCTTCCACATGTTGCGCAATTCGCCTTCCCAGGGGCCGGGATCATTGATGGTGTTCGAGCCCAAACCCCAGACCTTGCCCACCTTGTCGGCAACTTCTTGACTGATCAGTTCCGCCGCCCAGCCGTTCATGGAGCCGTAGCCTGTGGCGCAGACAATCAGGTCCGCCGGAAGTTCTGTGCCGTCTTCCATGACAGCACCATCCTCGGTCAGCCCGGCAATTTGCCCTTGCACCAGCTTGATAGCGCCATTGGCGATCAATTCGGATGCACCAACGTCGATATAATAACCGGAGCCCCGGCGCAGGTATTTCATGAACAACCCGCTTTCGTCTTCGCCAAAGTCGAGCCGGAATCCGGCCTTCTCCAGCTTGCGGTAGAACGCCGCATCGCGTTTGCGCATTTCCACATACATGGGTTTCATGCGCTCCGACATGACGCGATAGGGGACGGAGGCGTTTGTCATGTCGGCGATATCGGTGGTGATGCCTCTGGCGAGGGCAGCTTCGGAGTAGAGTTTGCTGGAGCCCAGATCCATCAGGGTTTCGGCTCGGGCGACCAGCGTCGACGAGCGCTGGATCATGGTCACTTCGGCCCCGTGTTCCCACAGGTTGGCGCAGATATCGTGGGCGGAATTGTTTGAGCCGACAATGACGCAGCGCTTGCCCGCATAGGCTTCTCCGCCGGGATGTTGTGATGAATGCTGCAACTCGCCCTTGAAGTCCTGCCGACCGGGAAGCGCTGGCATATTGGGAACACCCGCCATGCCGGTCGCCAGAATCAATTGTTTGGGTTTGAGAGTGACGGTCTCGTCGCCACGCTGTACTACAACCGTCCATTCACCGGCTATCGCATCATAAGATGCGGACCTACAAACGGAGGAGGTCCAGTAATTCAGTTCCATGATTTTAACGTAAGCTTCCAGCCAGTCGCCCAGCTTGTCCTTGGGTGTATAGACGGGCCAGTCATCGGGGAACGGCAAGTAGGGGAGGTGGTCGTACCAGACCGGATCGTGCAGGCAGAGGGATTTGTAGCGTTTGCGCCAGCTGTCTCCTGCCCGCGGGTTGCTTTCCAGAATGATTGTCGGCACACCGAGACGCCGCAGCCGGGAGCCAAGTGCGATGCCGCCCTGACCACCGCCGACAATCAGGCAATAGGGTTGATCCTCATAGCCGAGGCGGGCCTCTCTTTCTGTCTTCAGTTCCAGCCATGATTTGCGGCCCTTGATCGCGCCATGAACAGTGCCGCGTTCGCGCCGAGGTCCTTTCTTTTCTTCAAAGCCTTTCAATTCAACCATGGTTGTCAGCAACGTCCAGCAACGGCCATCGACCAGCCGCACATGCCCACGCCCCCGCGCGATCTCCGTCTCGAAGGTAATCCAGCCTTCAAGACTGCCATCCTCCGCCACGCTTGCGTCTCCGTCGAGTTGCCAGTTGCGGGGCTGGACGCGGGCGAGGACTGACTGCAGCATGGCATCAATTTCAGCAGGCCCTTCCATGGTTTTGATGTTCCACGTAAAGGTCACCAGGTCCCGCCAGAAGCAATCCTCGCCAAACAGCTCTAGTGCGGCTGATGTTTCGCCTCTGGAGAGGGCGATCTCAATTGCTTCTAGCCATGTGGTCAATAGGCGGGTTGGTGTTGTGCTATTCATGGCCTGTCTTTCTTTAGGAGATTATGTATCGGAGGGAGGTGAAGTATGGGGCGGCGGTTTTTGACTGACAAGTTTTTACCTGAAATTTTATAGATCCTTTCCCTTCCGGCGTTTGTGGCATTTTCCTGTTTGGGTTTGGCGTAAGGAGACCTGCGTGATACCAATGGTAAAGAAAAATCAAAAGGGGATTCCATGACCACGTCGAATAAAAAATCACCGCTGGAAAATATTGAGCGACTGTCAAAAGTTAAGTTGTTGTCGCTGGATGTGGACGGCGTTCTGACAGATGGCGGTATTTATTACACGGATAAAGGCGATTCTTTTCGGAAATTTAATGCCAAGGACGGCATGGGCCTGACACATTTGCAAAGAGCGGGGGTGCCGGTCGCCATCATTTCCATGGGGATGCCGGGGGCGATTGATTATCGGGCCAAACGATTGAACATCGAATATGTCTATACGGATGTTCATAACAAGGCAGACTGCATTCGAGAAATTGTCGCCAAACTGGGCATTGATCTCGCGGACGTGGCGCATATTGGTGATGACATCAATGACCTGCCGCTGTTCGAGGTGGTCGGGTTACCAATCGCGGTTGCCGACGCCATGGATGAGGTGATTGATGTGGCGGATATTGTCACGACAAAGATTGGCGGTTCCGGTGCGGTGCGCGAGATTGCCGATATTATCCGAAAGTCCCTGACTGGCTGAGGTCTTGCTGCGGAATTATTCGCCGTTCCAGCGCGCGATCAGGTTATGGTCGATGCCCAGATGATCGAGTGCCCGACCGACGCTGTGGCGGACAATATCGTTTATACTCTCGGGTTTTGTATAAAATGCCGGAAGTGGCGGGTGAATGATCGCACCGATATCGGCAGCCTTGACCATCAGCTCCAGATGGCCTTTATGCAGCGGCGTTTCACGGACCATTAAAACCAGCGGACGGCGCTCTTTTAGGATTACATCAGCGGCGCGGATCAGAAGGTTGGCGGAATTGCTGTGGGCGACGCCGGACAGTGTCTTGATCGAGCAGGGGGCGACGATCATGCCGCGCGTTTTGTGTGAGCCGCTGGAGATGGCAGCGCCGAGGTCCTTGTTGTTAAAAACCGTATCGGCCAGGGGCGTAATGTCCGCAAGGCCCATACCGGTTTCGATTTTAAGGGTGCGCAGGCCAAGTTCACTGATGATGAGCTGGGTCGGAATGGACAGTTCGCGCAGCATACGGAGCGCTTCAACCCCATAAATGGCGCCGCTGGCGCCGGAGATTCCGACCAGAACGGAAAGGGACATGGCTGACCTTTGATCTGTTAAGGATCGGAAAATAGCGGTTTGCCCAAGCCGATGCACGGACTAATCGGTTTTTATGATCGCGAGGCGGGGATCGGAATGGCCGTTGTGCTTTTCACTTCTTCCATGACCACATAGGTGTGCGTTTCGCGAACGCTTGGTAATTCAACAAGGGATTTTCCGAGAAAGGTTCGGTAATCGGCCATGTCGCGGACCCGGGCCTTGATCAGATAATCAAAACCACCGGACACCATATGACATTCCATAATTTGCGGAATTTCCGCAACCGCACGTCGGAATTTATCAAAAACGTCTTCCGTCGTTCGGTCGAGTACGATTTCAGCGAACACCAGCATGGCGGCGTCGAGCGTTTCCGGGGCGACAAAGGCTGCATAGCCGGTAATCACGCCTTGCCGTTCCATGCGTTTGACACGGGTCAGGCATGGGGTGGCGCTCAGATTGACGCGTTTGGAAAGCTCAAGATTGGAAATGCGCCCGTCTTTTTGAAGCTCGCGGAGAATACGAAAATCCACGGCATCCAGATCGGTGGTAAAGGAAGATACGTGTTTAGACATAATGACAGCACATTAATCTTAATTTTTATTTTTAAAAGGATATTTGTCTGAAAGAATGCGAATATTGGAGAACAATTCTCTTTAAATCGTGGTACCAGTGCAGATTAAATTTTGACGGAGACTGTGATGCCCCAGCCCCTTTCCAAATCCGCACTCGCCGCTTTGCGCGTAACGCTGGACAATGCCTACCGGATGGATGAGCAAGCTGCCGTCGTGGTGCTGTTGCCGCAGGCGTCTTTTGATAACACCAAACGCAAACGCATCGAACAGCGTGCCAGGGCGCTGGTTGAGCAGGTGCGCCGCAGCGAGGATCGGATGGGCGGTCTTGATGCCTTTTTGCAGGAGTACGAGCTCTCGAACGAAGAGGGCGTGACCCTGATGTGTCTGGCAGAGGCTTTGTTGCGTATTCCGGATTCCGAAACAGCCAACAAACTGATCAAGGACAAGATTGGAGAGGCCAATTGGGAAAAGCATCTGGGCCATAGTTCTTCGCTGTTTGTAAACGCCTCGACCTGGGCGTTGATGCTGACAGGCCGGGTGATCCATCTGGATGACGTACGGACCGACGATGTGAGCACCACTGTCCGACGGATGATTTCGAAAAGCGGAGAGCCGGTTATTCGTCAGGCGATGCTGCAGGCAATGAAAATCCTGGGCCGCCAGTTTGTCCTGGGTCGTACGATCAAAGAAGCGATCAGTCGTGCCAAGCAGGAAACCGAAGCGGGGGCGCGCTATTCCTTCGATATGCTGGGAGAAGGAGCGGTGACGCAGGTGGATGCCGAGCGTTATTACGCGGCCTACTCCAACGCCATCCATGCCATCGGCAAGGCGGCAAACGGGCAGGGAGTTATTGAAGGGCCCGGCGTTTCCGTCAAGTTGTCGGCATTGCATCCCCGATACGAATTTGCCCAACGGGAGCGCATTTTAAATGAGCTTGTTCCTGTTGTTATCCAGTTGGCCCGGCTAGCCAAAGACTACGACATCGGGCTCTGCATTGATGCCGAGGAGGCGGATCGGCTGGATATTTCGCTGGATGTCATCGAGGCCGTATCCGGTGACCCATCGCTGAAAGATTGGGATGGCCTTGGTCTCGCACTTCAGGCCTATCAGAAGCGCGCGCCCTATGTGATCGACTGGCTGGCGGCGATTGCCAATGCCCATCAACGCCGCTTCATGATCCGGCTGGTGAAAGGAGCTTACTGGGATACGGAAATCAAACGCAGTCAGGAGGAAGGTCTTCCGGCCTACCCTGTGTTTACCCGTAAAGCCTCGACTGATGTTTCCTATCTGGCCTGCGCAAAGAAAATTGCCAAAAACCCGGATGCTTTTTATGCGCAGTTTGCCACACATAACGCGCACACCATTGCCGCCATTCAGGAAATTCTGCCGGACCTGACGGCTTTTGAGTTTCAGCGCCTGCATGGCATGGGTGAGGCGCTGTCTGAACAAGTTGTGGCGGCGGGCGGTGCTTGCCGCGTTTACGCACCGGTTGGCTCGCATGAAGATTTATTGGCTTATCTGGTGCGTCGCCTGCTTGAAAATGGTGCCAACACGTCGTTTGTGAACCGGATTGTCGATGTGGAGTCGCCCATTGAACAGATCATTGCCGATCCCTGTGAAACCGTAAGGGGGTATACACAAATCCCCCACCCCAAAATTTCTTTGCCGCTCCATCTGTATGGGACCGAGCGGAAAAATTCATGCGGGATTGATTTAAGCAGCCCGATAAATCTTGCGCAGCTGACATCCGGTGTCGCCAGTTGTGCGGGTCCGTGGATGGCAGGTGTGGACAATGGCCAGGCGTCATTGAAAATACAGGAGCCGGGAAACCGCGAAAAAGAAGTTGGAATCGTCTATCCAACCACTCCACAGCAACTGAACGAGGCTTTGCAAACAGCGAAGTCAGCTGCCCCCGGCTGGGACGCCACGCCGGCCGAAGAACGGGCCCGCATTCTGGAGCGTGCTGCTGATCTACTGGAAGAGAACAGGGATGAACTGATTGCCCTGTGTATCCGCGAAGCCGGAAAAACACTGGTAGACAGCATACCGGAGCTTCGCGAAGCGGTCGATTTTCTGCGCTACTATGCCGTTCGCGCACGGCTTGATTTCGCCGCGCCGGAGCGGATGCCGGGACCGACCGGCGAGGTCAACAATGTATCGCTGCATGGCCGTGGCGTTTTCGCCTGTATCAGCCCGTGGAATTTTCCATTGGCGATTTTTGTGGGGCAGGTGTCGGCGGCCTTGGCGGCTGGAAATGCGGTTATTGCAAAACCGGCAGAACAGACTCCCCTGATCGCGGCGCGCTGTGCGGCTTTTTTATATGAGGCCGGGTTGCCGCGCGCGGCCTTGCAACTGGTTATTGGCGATGGACCGACCGTTGGTACGCCGCTGGTGGCTGATTTGCGCATTAGTGGTGTGGCCTTTACCGGCTCGACTGCGACCGCCCGTCTGATCAATCAGACGCTGGCGGAAAGGGCCGGGCCGATTATTCCTCTAATTGCCGAAACCGGTGGCCAGAATGCGATGATAGTCGACAGTTCAGCCCTACCGGAACAGGTCGTGAAAGACGCCGTTTTTTCGGCTTTTCGCAGTGCGGGTCAGCGTTGTTCAGCCTTGCGGGTGATGTTTGTTCAGGACGATATTTCCGAACGGGTTTTGGATCTGCTCGCGGGGGCGCTAGATGAGTTGAGTGTCGGCGATCCGGGGCGCATCGAAACCGATATCGGGCCTGTGATTGACCCGAAAGCGCAGGAGATGCTTGAAGCTCATTGTTTGCGTATGGATGAGTTGGGCAAGCGGATAGGACAGACGCGCCCGACAATGAGCGGCAAGGGGACTTTCTTTGCACCGGTAGCATATGAAATCGACGACTTAAGCCTGCTCGAAGGCGAGGTGTTTGGCCCCATTCTGCATGTCATCCGTTATAACAACAAGGGATTGGACCGTGTCCTTGAAGCGATTGAAAAAACCGGATTTGGTTTAACTCTGGGCATTCACAGCCGGATTAACGCCACCTGTCAGTATATTTATTCAAAGGCCCGTGTTGGCAACGTCTATGTCAATCGCAACATGATTGGTGCCGTGGTCGGGGTTCAGCCGTTTGGTGGTGAGGGATTGTCGGGAACCGGCCCAAAGGCTGGCGGCCCCAGGTATCTGCATCGGTTTGCCGTTGAGCGGACGCTGTCTGTAAATACAACAGCTGCTGGTGGAAATGCCGCCCTGATGGCTTTGGAAGACTGACAATTATTCGTTACCGAATGCGCAGACATATATTGTCGAGCAGTTCTATAGGCGGTATATATTTGTTATGGTATTTCAAACGCTTATAAAACGGGCCTGGATTGTTGGTTTGTCATTCGCTGCAACCGCTTGCACGGCTCCACCGCCATATGTGCATAAGTCGCAAGAGTTTGACCGGTCGTCATCGGTTTTCCTGAAGGGGGTGAGCAACCGCACAGAGGTCACAATCTGTTATGCGAAAGACGGCGCGACCCCAGCTATGGTGTCGGCGCTGGCCCAGCAGGAATGCGCCCTGGATAAAAAGCGTGCGGTGCTTCGCGAGCAAAGCCTTCAGATTTGTCCATTGGTTACACCCGTTGCAGCCATTTACAATTGCGTAGGAAGCGCAATCAACTGAGAATCGAAACCATTCGAACCCTGGGAGTAACAGCATGAGATCGAAACTCGCCTTTTGCATTCTGGCCCTTGTCACAACAAGCGCCTGTGAAAATCAGAAAATGTCGATGGAAATGGCTGGCGCGGTGGTTGGCGCGGCAGTTGGCGGGTATGCCGGGGCGCAGTTTGGCGGCGGCCTGGGGCAACTGGCCTACATTGGCGCAGGTGCAGTATCCGGCGCCGTCGGTGGATATGAGGTGGGACGTATACTCAAGGAGTCGGACATGGCTTTCTATCGCCGTACGGCAGAGCAGGCTCTGGCCGAAGCGGACAACGGTATCACAAGCAATTGGCAGAATCCTGAGACCGGAAACTCCGGGGCCTTTCGGCCCACCCAGACATTCAAGGCATTGAATGGTCAAACGTGCCGGCACTTCCGGTCAACTGTCGCTTTTTCCGATGCGGTTGAATCCGGAGATGGAACAGCTTGCTATCAGGCAGATGGCCGTTGGGAAATCATCTCCAACTATTTCGGTTAACTCATGTGCTCAGGCTTGTCCGGCTGATGATGATCTATTTGGCGGCGCTCGCAGGCCTTTATATCGTCCTCGTTGCAGCGATGTATCTGGGCCAGCGCAAGCTTATGTACAGTCCGGGGCAGGCGTTGGGGACGCCCGCTATGCATGGTATTGCTGAAACGGTTTCCATAAAACTGCCAACAACCGACAACCTGACCGTTACCTCCTGGTTTCGGGCCGCTGGCACCAACAAACCCATGCTAATTTATTTTCAAGGCAATGCCGGCCATATTGGCGACCGGGCGTCAAAAGTCCGGCCGTATATTGAGGCCGGCTATGGGCTGTTGATGGTTGGATATCGGGGATTTGGTGGGAATCCTGGCCATCCAACCGAGCAAGGGCTGTATGATGATGCCAACACGGCATTGGAGTTTTTGGTGCGAACAGGGATCGCGCCGGACCATTGGGTGCTCTATGGGGAGTCGCTGGGAACGGCCGTTGCTGTCGAAATGGCCGCCCGCTATGGAGCGGTTTCACCGGTCGCTGCGGTTGTTCTGGAAGCACCGTTTACGGCCATGGCCGATGTTGCGAAAACCCAATATCCGTTTGTACCTGTCAGTATGTTGATCAAAGACCGTTATGACTCCCTTTCAAAAATCGGGAAAATAAACACTTCACTGCTGGTGTTACATGGAGACCAAGACCGGACAGTCCCGCAAAAACTTGGTAAAAGGTTGTTTGAAGCAGCAAAAGAACCAAAAGAATCGTTATGGGTCGACGGCGCGGGGCACGGGAATTTGTATGATTTTGCGGCAGATGTTGGTGTCATCGACTTTATAAAACGCATCTGGTTGCGTTGTTGCCGTTGATTTCTGGCAAGTGACCGGGCGGCTGTTGCCACCAGTCTCTTGTCATAAATGATTCCCAATTATATAATGGAAAATAATTTTGTGTATCTGCAGCAGAATGGCTACAGGTAAAACTTAAGTGCAGAAGGCGCGCCACGCATCCGTTTAGGAAAGCTACATGGCGCTGGTTCCGAAAATTGCTTCGGCGGGCTCGGCGGTTTCAACGTCGGTTCCACGCCCCTTGGCGAGTGCAAGGGTAGCGTCTCTTGGTGCTGGAAGCGTTGAAGAAGCTTCGGTCAGCACATCGACGTTCTTTGATACGTCCCCCTATGATTATGACTATGCGGGCGGCCATCCCCAGGCGCGTAATGATGACAGGCCGCAAAATCAGCAGTCACCGGACCGGCGCAATCATTTCGGTGTTATCAATGCCTCGTCCGAGGCCTTTGCGTCCCTTCTTGATTTTGATGCCAAGGGTGAGGTTATCGATGCGTTTGGGAACACACATCAAAAGAATTCACCAAGCGTTGTCTCCCAGGCAATCAATCGTTACGAATTTAACAGTCTGGTGGTCGCGGGCTCCAATCCTGTTCTGGGTACGGAACTCAGTCTGACCCTCTAGGCGCGATGCCTGACTAATTCCTTCTTACAAATATTCTTGTATCTTGTTTTCCTGAGGAGGGATGTGACGGCGATCACCGGAATAATCTCGTAATCTGGTATATTTGTCAGACAGGAGATGCAAATGTCCGTAATATCCGCTTTATCGACAGCCGTTAACGGATTGCACAAGAGTGCGGAACGTGCTGAGAACGCCGCTGCTAAAATTGTGAATTTTGGCGGCAATACCGTTTCGTCTGCAGAATTGCCATCCTCACGTCCGACGGTGAGTGGCAACAATGCACTGGAAAGCCAATTGAGGCGTGGCGCAGAGGGACATCTGGCTGGAGAGTTTGCCAACTTGATTGAAGCGGAAATGGCATATAAAGCCAGCGCCAAAATGCTTCAAACGGCAGATTCCATGTCAAAACTGACCCGAGATCTGCTCGCCTAACAGGGCATGTGTGGCGATGGCTTTGCCAGTTGCTTTCGGACGGGTGGGAGACATGTTGAAAAAATGTCCTTGTTTTACTAGGTTGCGTTACGTTATCCGGTATTGAAAAGAGGAAAGAACAATGCCTGCGGACGTGAACAACGCATTTGATATATCGATATTTTTCGATGACATGGCTGAACAGGAAGGGGCCTATCTTCAACCCCAAAAACTGCAGCGCCTGCTGTTTTTGTCTCAGGCCTATTATGCCGTAGCCTTTAACCGGAAATTGATGCCTGCGGTTTTTGTCGCCGATGAATTGGGACCGGTTGAACCAAATGTATTTCTCGCTTTTTCAAAAGGCCGTCCGGATATCGATGTTGAGTTGTTTTTGCCTTATGAAACACAATCTTTTTTGGAAAATATCTGGCTACGCTTCGGTTCGTATTCAGTCGAAAGGCTTGATGAAATCACCAATGAATCAACTGCATTCAAAAAAGCCAGAGAGCGGGGAAACCGCGCTGAAATTTCACTTATGGATATGAAAAAGTCCTTTAAACGTGCTGAAAAAGCGCCTGGAGTCGATCAGGTGGTCAAACCAAAAATTATGCGAACGCAATCAGGGCGTCCTGTTAATGTGAAAACCTGGACACCCAGAAAAGTCTAGAAACCAACAACGCGGTTGCGCTTTTAATTCCTCCCGATACAATGCGTTGATCAAAGTCTGGACGATCAAGACCATAAGAAAGCTGTATATCTTCAAAAAAGCTTCAGGTTTTGTTATGTTTGGTAATGGTTCTTTAAAATATGAGATCCTTGGGAGGATTAATTCATGTCACTAGGCAAAACTTTGTTATCAACATTGGCTGTGGGTGTTACGGCGATTGCATTCAGTACAGCTAATCCCGCTTTCGCGAAAGTCGAAGGCGATACGATTATTCTTGGCTCGGCGATTTCCTTTACGGGCAAATATTCGACAAATGGTATTCATGCCAAAAACGGCTACAATATTGCTGTTAAGCGGATCAATGAAATGGGTGGCGTCAAGGTTGGCGGCAAGTCCTATAAGCTTCAGGTCGTCTATTATGATGATGAGTCGACACCTGCGCGTACCGCACAGTTGCTGGAGCGCCTGATCAAGCAGGACGGCGTTGAATTCATGCTTGGGCCATACAGCTCTGCGACGACAGCTGCTGCTGCTCCGATCACTGAGAAATACGGCGTTCCTATGGTTGAAGCAGAAGGCGCATCGCGTTCATTGTTCACCAAAGGTTACAAGTATCTGTTTGCCGTGCTTTCCACCGCAGAGCAGTATCTTTCGACGTCCATTCCACTTGCTGTCGAACTCGGCGCCAAAAGTGGTAAAAAAGCCAGCGATATTAAAGTCGCCATGGCCTTTGAAAACGATCCGTTTTCTCTTGATGTCCGTGAAGGTGTCATGGACGCGGTTAAACAATATGGTGTAAAAGTGGTCATCGACGACAAGCTGCCGCGCGATCTTTCGGATATGTCGACCACATTGACGAAAGTCCGTGCCTTGAAGCCTGACCTTCTTCTGGTTTCCGGCCACTCAAAAGGGGCCGCAACAGCTGCCCGCCAAATCCATGAAATGAAGATCAACACACCAATGGTTGGACTGACACATTGTGAAGCTGCAAAAGTCACCAACAAGTACGGTGGCGCTGTTGAAGGCTTCTTGTGCCCGACACAATGGGCTGAAACCCTGCCATTGAAGGACGCGCATTTCGGCTCAGCCGGAGAATTCGATAAGACCTTCAAAGCGACTTTTGAAGGATACGAAAAAGGCGTGCCTTACCAGTCGGCTCAGGCAGCCGCCGCTGTGTTGGTCTGGAAAGACGCCTTCGAGCGGGCACAATCTTTTGATAAAGATAAAGTGCGTGATGCTCTGGCTGCGACAGACATGGAAACATTCTATGGTGCGATCAAGTTCTCCGAAGCAGGAAACAATATCGCCAAGCCGATGTTCCTGCGCCAAATCCAGGGTGGCGAATATCATATTGTTGCCCCGACGGATAAGGCTGTGAAGCCGATCCAGCATCCGCGTAAGCCTATGATGTAAGATTTCAGCATTTGTGTTGAAGTCGTTAGTTTATCCCGCCCTTACCCTGCGTGAGGGCGGGACCTCTTTAATTGAAACAGAAATATGGCTTATTAAATGTTAGATAATTTAAATCTGCTCAGCATGATTCCGGTGCTGAATCTCCAGTTGATTTTTGATGGTTTTTTTATCGGTGCGATCTTCGCTCTGGCTGGTTATGGACTGGCCCTTGTTTGGGGTGTTATGAACGTCAAGAACTTGGCGCAAGGTGAGTTTGTTATTATGGGCGGGTATATTGCCTGGTTTGCCAGTACGCAGGGCATGCATCCGATTTTGGCGCTGCCGGTCGCAATCGTGCTTATGTTCGGCTTTGGCTGGTTTGTGTACCGGACCATTATCAGTCGCGTGGTCGCAAAAGATATGTTTATTTCCCTACTGGCCACTTTTGGCCTGGCGATTGTTATTCAACAGGTCCTGAACCTGATGTTTGGTCCTGAAGTGCAGGTTGCCGATTCCGGGTTTGGCACGCGTTCTTATTTTGACGGCAGCGTCACTGTTGCCGATATCCGACTGATTTCTTTTGTCCTTTGTTGTGTGCTAGCGACTGTCGTTGTTCTGTTCATGAAAAAAAGCCGAATGGGGCAGGCCATACGTGCAACGGCTCAAGATGCCCGCGCCGCAAAAGTCATGGGCATTGATACGGAACGGGTTTATGCCTTTACCTACGCCCTGAATGCGGCCATTTGTGGTGCTGCGGGTGTGTTGGTTTCAATGATCTGGGTGATCCAGCCTTTTTATGGTGTTCCACATTCCATTCGATCATTCGTCATTGTCGTTGCGGCCGGTATTGGCAACCTTCCCGGGGTCATTGTCGCGGCTCTCGGACTGGGCGTAGCCGAACAATATGGTGGGTTCATCATGGGGGCCGAGTTCCAGCAGGCGACAGTCGTCGGTCTGCTGCTTTTGGTTCTTGTTATTCGCCAAATTCAAATGCGTAGAAAACGTCAGGCGGTACAATAATATGACTAGCATTGAGAAAAAATATACACTCGGATTGCTGGTTTTCGGCATTCTCAGTCCTATCGTCTTTCCCGACTATACCTTCCAGATCGCCATTCTGTGGATCATGGTTTTGTTCGCCCAAACCTGGGATGCTATGGGCGGTCAGATGGGATACAACTCGCTTGGGAACATCTTCTTTTTCGGCTGTGGCATGTATATCTGCGCTGTCACGCAGGTCGGTCTGTTTTCTGATGTCGGCGAATACACCTCTGCAACGGGTAGCGGCGTTACCTTTACGGATGAGCAATATTTTATCGGCCTTGCGGTCGGTGTTCTTTTTGCTGCCGTCGGTTCGGCAATTATTGCAGCCTGTTTAGGGTGGACTGTTTTTGGTCTTCGTGGTCCATACTTTGCTATCGGCACGCTTGGGATTGCCCTGGCTGCGGGTGAATTGTTCGGTGCCTGGGAGTGGGTTGGCGCTGGTGGTGGTATCGCTATGCCGGTGTACCCCGGATCAGGTGATGGCAAATCAGAATTTTTCTACATACTTTGTTTCGTAGCTGCTATCGCGACTTTCGTTTTCTATCGCTGGCTTTTTTCAACTCGGTTTGGGTTGGCCGTTAATGCCATTCGTGATGATGAAGACAAAGCGGATGCAATGGGTGTCCACACTTTGCGGTACAAAACAGTTTCCTGGACGATTTCTGCCTTTTTTCTGGGGATATCCGGGGCGCTGTTTGGCAATATGACCGGCTTTATCGAGCCCCTTGAAGTTGCTTTCCCGACCATCACTTTTGGTATCTTTATGGTTGCCATGGCGTTGCTTGGCGGTTCCGGAACGTTCTGGGGGCCGGTGCTTGGCGCTATTCTGTTTCATATCATTAAAGAAGCGACCTGGACGTACTTCCTCGGATGGCAGTGGGTCGCTTTGGGAGTTATCATCATCGTGAATGTCGTATACTTCCAGCAGGGCCTTGTTGGCTGGATGCAGGAAAAATGGCCGGAAAAATTTGGTATTGAGGTCGATAAAAGTGCCGGCGCCGACGCGGAAGCTAAGGAGGTGGCACAATGAGCAATATTATTGAAGTCAGTGGCGTCTCAAAAGCCTATGGTGGCGTGGTTGCCAATCATCAGGTGTCCATGGAAGTACCGGAAGGCCGGATCACCGGGCTGATCGGTCCCAACGGTTCAGGCAAGACAACCCTGTTCAATTCGATTGTCGGTTATCATCCGGTTGATGAAGGGTCCATCAAGTTTGAAGGCAAGGAAATTTCCAAATTGGGCGTGCAGGATATTGCCCGTCTCGGGATGTTGAGAACGTTTCAGCAAACCCGGATTTACGGAAAGATGAACTGCATCCAGAATATGTTGGCATCGATCCCGCATCGCAACGCCAAGTTTATGGATATGTTCAAGCCTTTTGATAGTGAACTGACAGATAAAGCAGAGCACCTGCTGGAATACGTAGGGCTTTATGAAAAACGCAAATTACCGTCTGGGGATCTCTCGTTCGGTCAGCAAAAACTGCTGGAATTTGCCATGGCGTTGATGAACGAACCTAAAGCTCTTCTGCTGGATGAGCCGACGGCCGGTATCAACCCGACGTTAATCAATGGATTGATCGACCGGTTGCGGCGCGCCAATACGGATTTTGGCATTACGCTGTTTGTTATTGAGCACAATATGCGTGTGGTCATGAATTTGGCGGACAATGTCTATTGTCTGGCGCATGGGGAAATGCTGGCTCATGGTGCGCCGGAAGACATTCAAAGCGACCAGCGTGTTATCGATGCCTATTTGGGCGCACATTAGAGGGATTTTATAGATGTCAGAAGAACAGACGACGAATCCTGAGGGCACCAAAAGCCGGGCATCAGGATACCACATGGGAGATGTCAATACGGTTATCTCCGTTGAAGACGTCAACAAGCAAGCGAAAGCCATGGCGGAATCGATTCCGCTGGAACGTATTGAAGCGCTTTCCAAAAACGATCCGTTTCTCCGTATTGATAATTTGAATGCGGGTTACGGAAAAATGGAAATCCTGCACGATCTAAACCTGCAGGTCGCGAAGGGCCAGTCATTGTGCTTGATCGGTCCGAACGGAGCCGGAAAATCAACAATCCTTCATTCGATTTTCGGCTTCACCAATATTTTTTCCGGCAGCATCCAGATTGGAGACGGCGACAAGAAAACCGATGTCACCCATCTCACGCCATCGGAAAAACTGAAGAAAGCCGGTATTGCCTATATTCTTCAGGACAAGTCTGTGTTTCCGGGCATGACGGTTGAAGAAAACCTGTGGATGGGGGGATACCTGAAGGACCATCCGGATGAAGCCAAAGAGGCGGCTGAAAAGGTTTTTCAGAAATATGACCGTCTGGCGGCGCGCCGAACGCATGCGGCCGGTGTCTTGTCGGGCGGTGAACGTCGCTTGCTGGAGATTTCTCGGGCATTGGTTATGGAACCGGATATATTACTCGTCGATGAACCTTCCATTGGTTTGGAGCCGCGCTTTATCGATATGGTTTTCGATATTCTGGATGACTTGCAAAACAGTGAAGGAAAAACCATTTTGATGGTTGAACAGAACGCCAAGAAGGGGCTTGAATTTGCCGATATTGGGTATGTTCTGGTTTCCGGCGAGCTGGCAATCGCCGGTCCTGGTGACGAGCTTTTGGAAAACCCCGATGTCGGGCGCTTGTTCCTGGGCGGATGATATGTGACGACTTGAATAATTGAATAAGAAAAGGACTAAAGGTTAATGGGATACAATATTCTGATTTTGGGTGCTTCCTATGGCTCCCTGCTTGGCACCAAAATGGCGTTGGCCGGGCATTCGGTAAATCTGGTTTGTTTGCCGGCAGAAGTTGAACTTTTCAACGCCAAGGGCGCACATGTGCGCATGCCGGTTCGGGGGCGTGAGGGGCTTGTACATATTGATTCCCGCGATGCACCGGGTAAGTTGACTGCGGCAGGTCCGGCAGATGTTAACCCATCCGACTATGATCTGATCGCCCTGGCCATGCAGGAGCCGCAATATCGGGCACCTGGTGTACGCGAGCTTCTGGATGCGGTCGCCAAATCACGGGTGCCCTGCATGTCGATCATGAACATGCCGCCACTGCCATTCCTGAAACGCATTCCTGGGTTGGATGCGGAAGCACTGAAAAAATGCTACACGGACGCAACCGTTTGGGACAGTTTTGACCCTTCCCTGTTCACCCTGTGCAGTCCGGATCCTCAAGCCTTCCGTCCGCCGGAAGAAGAGCTCAACGTGTTGCAGGTCAGTTTGCCGACCAACTTCAAGGTGGCCCGTTTTGATTCCGATGAACACACCAACATGTTGCGTCAGATTCAGGCGGATATCGAAGCTATCCGCTTTGATGCCGGCGATGGCGAGATTGAACTGCCGGTCAAGCTGAAAGTGCATGATTCGATTTTTGTACCTTTGGCGAAATGGAGCATGTTGCTGGCTGGCAACTACCGCTGCGTCCAGAAAGACGATATGCGCTCCATCAAGGATGCCGTGCATAGTGATCTCGAACTGTCCAGGTCCGTTTATAACTGGGTCAGTGAAGTGTGTCGGGCCATGGGCGCGAGTGAGGAAGATCAGGTTCCTTTCGATAAATATGCCAATGCTGCACAAGGCCTCGCGAAACCGTCATCTGCCGCGCGGGCGTTGCTTGCCGGTGTGCCGAATATCGAGCGGGCTGATTGTATTGTAAAAACAATTGCCGCGCAGAAAGGCATGCATAACGATACAGTGGATGAAACGGTTGCTGCTGTAGATGCTTGGCTTGCGGCTAACAGAGCAAAAGCCTGAACCCAAGAAAAATTGTTGATACGAAATCCAATCAGGGCCTGCAGTAGCGGGCCCTGATTGCTTTCCGTCTGCGTTAACGATGTCGGAACAGCAGGCATTAAGTACGTGTGTTCTGATACACCTGTTCACATCACCCCAGCAGCTTTGACTTGCCCGAGAAGGGGATATGAATAGAATACTTGCATATGCAGGCTTGGTTCCGCAGTCCGAATTTCCGAATCTCATGGGGGGCATAGCATGAAGCCGCAATATTTGTATCTAAATTGTGGATCTGATTGAGAGGAAAGATGACGATATTAAGGTTACAAGACATTTTCTGGGTTTTGGTTTGCGGTCTGGCTCTTTTGGTCTCCCCGGTAGTAAAGGCGGCGGATGAAGCCAATACGACACCGTCCGGAGTGGTGATCGAGGGTTATGATCCTGTGGCTTATTTTACAGATGGTAAGCCCGTATTGGGCTCTTCCGCTCATATAGGTGAATATCAAGGTGCCACCTACTATTTTGCATCCAAAAAAAATAAGAAAATGTTTCAAAGCAACCCCGAAATGTACGCGCCTGCGTTTGGCGGATGGTGTTCCTATGGGGTTCGGGTCGGTAAAAAATTTCGCATTGACCCAAGTGCTTGGGTGATTGAAAACAAGCGACTTTTCCTTCAACTCGATCTAGGAACTCAAAAAATCTGGGCCCAAGACAAAGCCAAAAACATCGAGATTGCTGACCGTTTATGGCCCCAGATCAAAAGCGTTTCGACACAAGTTCTCGGTAATTAATCACGGTAACACGTTGCCGCCATTGGGACAGTGAGGCCGGTTCTGTTTAAGTCAATAAACGTCCGCTTTCTGGCTTGCGTAACGCCCATTATTACGTGTTCCTATATCGTTTTGGTCGGTGTCTACGTGTGGCTCGATTTTCGGAATTCTGAATCGAGACTAAGACAGCATCTAGAGGTAATGACGGCGAGCCAGTCGATTATCATAGGCGAGTCTATCGCATCAAAAAATATGCGAGAATTGTCTTTGCTGCTCGCAACGATTATCAGTGACCAATATGTCATCGGTGCAGCTGTTTATGATTCAAATGAAACAGTCATTGATTCCTATGGCCTGTTGACGTCTGAGAAACCGGATCTCAGCAAGCGTATTTCAGTCAATTATGTGAATGAGGGTGGCTTCAGTAAAGTCGGGTCTCTTCAAATTGTCATGTCTGACGCCAAGTTGCGGGTGGCGGCAAAAAAATATCTGATTGATCATCTCTTGCTTGGACTGCTCCTGTTGGTAACGAGTATCGCGGCGACGGTTGTTACCCATCGGAAAATTGTTGTCCTTCCTCTTCGTAGGCTTGCAGACAAAATTTTAGATGCCCGTAGCGGCAGTCGACACCTAATCGAATGGCCGACCAATGATGAAATTGGAGAACTTGTCTCTGTATTCAACCAGATGCAGAAACGGCTGGAAAATCATGAAAATGCGGTGCGTGAGAGTAGAGAACGGTTTGCAGGGTTTGCTGCATCGGCATCTGACTGGTACTGGGAAATGGATGCAAATCTTCGATTTTCCTATATTTCAGAATCTTTCAAAACAAAAACGGGAGAACTGCCGGAACTCTATTATGGCAAGAGATGGGAAAATCTGCTTGAGAATGATTTTGATAAAACCCAGCTGGACCGTCATTTAAATAGCCTGAAACGACATGTTCCTTTCCGGAATTTCGACTACAAACATAAGCTGGGCAGCGGACGGTATATTTGGATACGCCTGAGCGGTATTCCGATTTATGAAAAGAATGGAACGTTTGCAGGATACCGCGGGTCCGGTACAGATATCACCAAGGTTATGCAGATTGAACAGGCAAAGAGAGAAACCGACCAGAGATTTAGAGCTCTTATTGAGCAAATTCCTTCCGCCATTCTCATCAAGGATTTATCCGGCAAGTATTTGAGCGCAAATTCGACCTGGTATCGATGGTTTAATCCCGGAAAGAAAAAAATTGAAGGCAAAACCATATCTGATTTTGCTCCTTCGAATCACGCTGAAGAAATCAATAATGTTGACACAAAAGTAATCGAAACCCTCACCCCTATTGAAAAGGAACTACAAACGCCAATCGTCGGCGGGGGAGAGATCACGACATTGCTACAGAAGTTTCCGGTTCTTGATGAACAGGGTAAGGTTATTGCGATTGGCAGCGTGAACACAGACATCTCGGAACGCAAGCGGATGGAAGAAAACTTGCGTCAGGCCTTGATAAAAGCTGAAGAAGCTAATCATTCAAAATCCGAATTCTTGGCAACCATGAGCCATGAGTTGCGTACTCCTTTGAATGCGATCATCGGGTTCAGCGGTGTGATGATTGGTGAGTACTTCGGGGAACTCGGAAATGCAAAGTATCTGAATTATGCCAATGATATCAAGAACAGCGGTGAGCATCTGTTGTCCCTGATCAGCGATATTCTCGATATCTCAGCCATTGAACTTGGGCGACGTGATATCGTGCTGCAACCTGTTCATCTGGATGCTCTTATAAGCAACTGTGTAAAGCTGATAAGAGCCGGGGCAAACGCCAGCAATAAAAACATCGAGGTGACCTCTGAGGTCCCTGCTTCCCTTCCTCTTGTTGACGCCGACGACCGGGCCCTTCAGCAAATTCTGCTTAACCTTATCGGGAACGCCGTGAAGTTTTCAAAAGATGGGGGGGGTGTCCATGTATCAGTCCACATCGAAGGCGAGAATGTCGTCATCACAGTAAAAGACACAGGTCTTGGAATTGCTGAAAGGGATTTGCCGGATTTGACCAAGCCTTTTGTCCGTGGTCACAATAACGCTCTGATTGCGAAGGATGGTGTCGGACAAGGCTTGGGTCTGGCTATTGTTAAGTCACTTGTCGATGCGCATGGTGGTACCTTGTCGATTGCCAGTGAACTTGAGAAAGGAACCATCGTTACTGTAGAATTGCCCATTAAGAATCAAAATTTAATAGAGACCAATCAATAAAAAGCCCCGTCTTTTGACGGGGCTCTTCGTTGGTGACCTGTTAGTACATGGCGATCGGGTTCCCGGGAGATCCCGTCGCTCCCTTCATTTTTAGCGGTGACCAGGCAAACAGGAACTCATAGGCCTTGTCGGCGACCAGCTGGCTGAAATCCAGGTTTTCCAGATTCCAGATGCCTCGTTTGGTCTGCAAACGGATATGACATTCAAAGGGTTGTGCGGCATTCTCGCCTGCTGCCCCCTTGCCAACGGCTTCCGTCGCCCAGGTGTCGGAGCCGGTCAGAATGATCTTACGTGATGCCATATACTCACAGGCTGAAAGACCAAAACCGGGTTCCCCGGCATTAAATTCTTTTACCCGTTTGGATTTTTCCGCCGCGTCAAATTTGTCCCAGTCCGACGGGTGCCAGATATTGCCATGACCGGTATGGAGAAAAACGCAATCACCTTCTCCGATGGGGGCGATATTCTGGCGTTTGACCATTTCCTCAATGTCATCATCGGTGACGATGCCGGGATCGGCTTTTGAGTTTTCTACCGGAATTGGTAGTTGACCGCCCCGCAAGGCGACAGCATCAAGTAACACGCCGCGGCAGACAAAGCCCTTCTGCGCAACGTGCTCAACGCCAAGTGGCCCCATGCCGTAGGCTGAAATGCTGCTATCATTCAAAAACCGACCGTTATAATAATACATGCCCTTCGATGTGATGACGCCAATGTGGCCGGGGCCGTCAAACTGGGTGCCGATCTGGCCAATCTCCGTAGCCAGATATTCGTCGTTGTAGACAAGCATCTGAGAACCAAAAGGACCACCCGTCGGCAAGCCCGGAATTGTCATGCGCCAACCGCGTGAACCGAAAGCGGGTGCGTCTCCGGCATACACTTTGCCAAGGGTTGCGACCTTGCCCTGTTTAACGAGTCCAACTGCTTTTAAAACCATTTCCGGCGTGGTTCGGTTGACGGCGCCCATCTTGTCATCGGCGCCCCATTCGGTTGGCGACCAGTTTTGATTCAAAGGCTCATCATTGACCTCTTGCGCCAAGGCGCTGGTGATGAGGCCAATACTTATTAGAAATGCACCAACGGGTGCTATTTTATGAACCGTGTTCATTTTATTACTCCCTGTTTGTCATTATTGGATGTCCTGATCACTGTCAGGTCCAGAGAGTATATGCATTATTGTGCGCATCTTCTACGGGAATTTAAAGCGACGGAATATCGGCTTAAATTTTGATCGTACACACTAATCGGTTTGTCTGAGGCTTGGCAGGCCAATACCGGTTGCCGCAAAGCCGCCATCGACATTTAAAACCTGTCCGTTGATATAACTAGCTTTATCACTGCATAAAAAGAAAATGGCCTCGGCCAGTTCTTCTTCGGTTCCATAGCGATTGAGCGGGATGGCATCATGGTAATCGGCGCGGATGTCCGGCGTATGCACCTGTTTGGCCATGGCTGTATCGACAGGGCCCGGGGAGACCGCATTGACGCGTATCCCCTGATTGCCTAGCTCGGCGGCTTGCTGCTTGGTCAAATGCATGAGAGCGGCCTTGCTGGTCCCATAGGCGACACGCAGTGTCGAGGCGCGGACACCGGAAATGGACGTGATGTTGACGATGCTGCCACCGCCATTTTTCAGCATCGCCGGAACGCAGGCTTGCGTACAGATGAAGGGCCCGTTGAGATTGACTGCCAACACACGCGACCATTCGTCGAGGCTGGTTTCCATCACTGGTTTGAAGACGGCAATACCGGCGTTGTTGACCAAAGCGTCAATGCGCCCGAACTTGAGAAGAGCGTCGTTTATTGCTGCAGCAACCTGCGTTGCATCGGAAACGTCGCAGGTAATGCTGATGCTGTTGTCCGGCGAATTGATCGTATCGCTGGCGCCCGACAGGGTGTCGCCGTCGATATCGAGCAGGACGACGCGCCAGCCTTCCGACAGAAACTTCCTTGCGGTTGCGAAGCCAATGCCGCGGGCGGCACCGGTGACGACGGCGACTTTCGCCAGCGGTTCATTCATGCAACAAATTCCAACATGGCCGCAAGCAACCCGTCAGGGTTTTCGGCAGGGATCATATGACCGACATCGGCCATATCAAGACGCTGGGCGTCCGGAATACGGGCGTAAAGCTCTTCAAATACGTCTGCGTCATAAAAAACCCGGTCTTGCAGTCCGCTAATCACCAATGTTGGAACGTTGATTTGCTCGTAAGGAACATTCCAATCGGCTTTGCCCATATGGGTAACCAGATTCATCAGATCGCTGTCCGGTGCAAGTGGCTTATAGTCAGGGGCTTCACCAAATATAATACTATGGGATTTCTCGGTGAAAGCGGGGCCGGTGATTAGATGGGTGAATGCATCGCGAACCAAATTCGTGCCGCCAAAAGCCAACAGGCGGGGGATAATATCATTCATCCATTGAATTCGAGTGTCGATGCGCCTCAGCATATTGAGCATGATCAGACCATCTGCATGGACGCCTTTGAGCAGGGCTTTGACCGCATAGAGGCTACCGATGGAGAGACCGACCAGAACCGGGTTTTTGGGTGAAAGGCTTTCCAGCAAATGAACGAGGTCATCAACAATAACCTGTTCCGTCAGTTCCAGGCCCGGAGAATAGGGGCTGTTGGGCTGTCCTCTGAAATTATAAACCAGTGTCCCGTGTCCGGCTTCACGGAGGTTGGGGCCGACTGTGTTTTGCCACATGGAAGAATTACCAGTGATCGCATTGATAAAAACAAAGGTTTTTCCGTCGGCAGCGGTTGGCTTGTCCCATTCGTAAAATAGGCCGTCGCTATCACCAATTTTCAATACGGACATATCAAGTTTCCTTATTTTGTTGCGATCAGAAAATCAAAATCACAGCCTTGTGGGGCTTGCGTTACGGTGTCCTGATAGAGTTTCGAATAGCCCCGGTCGGACCCCGGATGCGGTGGCGGTGGGGTCCAGTTGGCGCGGCGTGTTGCGAGGACTTCGTCATCGACCAGAACGTCCAAACGCCGGTTTTCCACGTCCAATTTGATCATGTCGCCGTTCTCGACCAAAGCCAGTGGCCCGCCGATGGCGGACTCCGGAGCGACATGTAGGATGATTGTGCCAAACGCCGTGCCGCTCATCCGCGCATCGGAAATGCGAACCATGTCCTTTACCCCTTGTTGCGCCAGTTTGCGGGGGATGGGAAGGTATCCGCTTTCCGGCATGCCGGGGGCGCCTTTCGGGCCGGCATTTTGCAGAACCAGCACGCTATCGGCATCGACATCCAAATCCGGGTCATCAATGCGGCTGACCAAATCTTCCATGTTTTTGAAAACCACAGCCTTGCCGGTGTGATTTAGCAAATGGGGCGAGGCGGCGACGTGTTTAATAACGGCGCGGTCTGGCGCCAGATTGCCTTTCAAAACGGCCATACCACCTTTTTCGGAAATCGGGTTCGCCTTGGTGCGGACAACTTCCTGCTCAAAAGCGGGGGCCAGGTTTTCGATATTTTCACCCAGCGTTTTGCCGTTGACCGTCATCGCATCCAGTTCAAGAGAACCGGCCAGTTCGCGGAGTAGGGGGTCGGTGCCGCCCGCTTTAAACATGTCGTCCATGTAGTTGTCGCCAGACGGCTTTAGGTCAACCAGGACCGGCGTATTACGGCCAATCTCGTCAAACTCTTCCAGATCAATTTCAAGTCCAAGCCGACCGGCAATAGCGGCCAGGTGGACGATGCCGTTGGTCGAGCCACCAATGGCCTGCAGCAGCGTCAAGGCGTTGCGGAAGGCGGCCGGGGTCATGATCTTGTCTGGAGTAGGAGAGTGTTCTTTTGCCATTTTCACGGCCTGGGCGCCGGTTTGTTCGGCATGGCGATAACGGTCGGCGAGGACGGCCGGAATACAGGCCCCTCCCGGCAGCATCATGCCTAAGGCTTCAGCGATGATTGCCATTGTGCTGGCGGTGCCCATAACGCCACAGGTGCCAGCTGAGGGGACAAGTTTGTCTGTAATCTCGGCAATTTCATCGGCATCAATATCACCCGCCCGATACTGACCCCAAAACCGCCGACAATCAGTGCAGGCACCTAATCGTTCACCCTTGTGCGACCCCGGCAACATCGGGCCGGTGACTTCGAGGATGGCAGGAACGCCAGCCGAAGCTGCGCCCATCAGCAAAGCCGGTACCGTTTTGTCGCAGCCGCCAATCAGGACGACGGCATCCATAGGCTGGGCCCGGACCATCTCCTCGGTATCAATGGCCATCAGATTGCGCATATACATGCTGGTCGGAAAGGCAAAGGATTCATGAATGGTTATGGTCGGGAACTCGACCGGCAGGCCACCCGCCAGCATGACGCCGCGCTTGATGGAGTCAATTAATTGAGGAACTGTGCCATGACAGGCATTGTATTCAGAAAACGTGTTTGTGATGCCAACAATAGGCCGATCCAGAGCATCATCCGTGTAGCCCATTCCCTTAATAAAGGCCTTGCGCAGATAGAGAGAAAAATCTTCATCACCATAACGGGTGAGTCCTTTGCGCATTCCGGTTTTCTTATCGGTCATAGATAGCTACTTTCATGATGAGTATGTAATTAGATGAGTTCGGATTTTGGCAAAGTTCCCTGGAAAGGCAATGCTGCAAGTCAAAAGAACTTATATATTTTTTCTTGTCCTGATGAGCACCGCTTGTGAAGGGGGGATATTGGACTCGTCTGAACAGATTTATATGCAGACGGAAGATTCCCACCCGCATGAGGTGCTGCCCGGGGATACGGCCCGTTTTCCGTTCTGGGAAACTGGAAAGGCAGGATATATTGATGTGAAATGTGCATTGAGCGGCCCCGGTGTTGATTATGAAATCCGATTCTCCGGAATCAAACCAAAAGGTTGGGTGATTGAGAATTGGCGGGGCACTTTAAAGGGTGCCGAACTTGGTTTTGATATTGAAGGACGTGTTCATTCCCAGCATACACGTGGTATCTCATTCGATATTGTGAATCACAGCACTTCCGGGCTCCTTTGGCACCAATGTTACAACAACTGAATACGTTTTTGTTTGTGGTGCTCCATATCGACCGGCATACTACATAGAGTTACTTCAATGGAATTGAGTAATAAATGGCAACAAATAAGATGAAAATGAAAGCCAGTCAGCCACCTTTTGATGAAATGCATATATCAGGTGGCGGTATTCGCGATGCATACGCGGCATACGCCGAATGGCTGCATTCAACATCTGTTGAGCTTCTTGCCCGAAAGCACGAACAAGCTGATATTTTATTCCGCCGGTTAGGCGTGACCTTCACCGTTTACGGGCAAAATGAAGGCACCGAACGGATGATTCCATTTGATGTCATACCGCGAATTATCGATGCCGAAGAATGGAGCCTGCTGGAAAAAGGGTGTATTCAGCGGGTTGACGCTCTGAATGCGTTTCTTCATGACATTTACCACGATCAGGAGATTATTCGGGCCGGGATCGTTCCTGCCGAGTTGGCTTTAACCAACATCGCCTTTCAGCCGCAAATGTTTGGTGTTGATATGCCGCGCAAGGTTTATGCACATATTGCGGGTGTTGATCTGGTGCGTGTTGGTGAGAAAGAATTCTTCGTTCTGGAAGATAACGTTCGCACCCCCTCCGGGGTTTCCTACATGCTGGAAAACAGGCAATTGATGATGCGCCTGTTTCCTGATCTTTTTTCTAAATACGCCATTGCACCTGTTGACCGGTATGCCGATCAGTTGTTGAGCAACTTGCAATCCGTCGCGCCGGTGGGCGTTGAGGACCCGACAGTCGTGTTGATGACGCCTGGTGTTTATAATTCCGCCTATTTTGAACATGCCTTTCTGGCTATGGAGATGGGTATTGAACTGGTCGAAGGCCAGGATTTGTTCGTGGCTGATAATGGTGTCTATATGCGGACAACGGAAGGGCCGCAGCGGGTTGATGTCATTTACCGGCGAATTGATGATGATTTCATCGATCCGCTGGCCTTCAATGCCAGTTCCACTCTGGGCGTGCCGGGTCTGTTGGCGGCGGTTCGAAATGGATGGGTGACGCTGACCAATGCCATCGGGACCGGGGTTGCGGATGACAAGGCGACCTATGTTTACGTGCCGGAGATGATCAGGTTCTATCTGGGTGAAGAGCCTATTCTGAAGAATGTTCCCACTTACAGCCTGCGTAAATCAGATGATCTAAAGTATACGCTCGAAAACCTGGGTGATCTGGTGGTCAAAGAAGTCCATGGGTCCGGTGGCTATGGAATGCTGGTTGGGCCATCGAGCACAAAAAAGGAAATTGAAGAGTTCAGAAAACGGATCATTGCAACCCCGGAAAACTATATTGCGCAACCGACATTGTCCCTTTCGACCTGTCCGACGTTTGTTGAAAGCGGGGTTGCGCCACGACATGTGGATTTGCGGCCGTTTGTCCTGTCGGGGAAGCAAACCCGCGTTATGCCGGGTGGTTTGACCCGCGTCGCAATGAAAGAGGGCTCTCTGGTTGTTAATTCCTCGCAAGGTGGCGGAACCAAAGACACCTGGGTCTTGAGGAATTAGGGATGCTAGGCAGAACCGCAGATAACCTCTACTGGATGTCCAGATATTTGGAGCGTGCAGAAAACACCGCCCGCCTTCTGGGAGGAACTTATCGTATGTCGTTATTGCCAACGGGTGATGTTGGCGACGATTACCGCTGGGAAAATTTGTTCATTTCGGATGAAGAAAAAGCCATTTTTAAATCGCGAGGCAATGTTTTTGCACCGGCTTCTGTCATCACTTATATGGCGCTGGATCTGGAAAATCCATTTAGCATTGCATCATCCATTCGTGCTGCGCGTGAAAACGTGCGTGCGACACGCCACGTTCTTACAGCCGAGCTCTGGGAAAGTATCAACCAGACTTGGCTTGAAATCAGAAACATGACCTTTACTGATATCAAAGAGATGGGACAATACGATTTTTTTGAATGGGTTAAGGAACGATGCCATCTATTTAGCGGAATCGTTCATGGGACGATGCGCCGAGGAGAAGCTTATGATTTTTGGCGACTGGGAACATATATCGAGCGCTCAGAAAATACGGTGCGTTTGATGTTGGCAAAATCTGATTCGTTTCAGCGTCCAGAAGCGCGTCAGGAAAACGCCATTGATTTTTACCAATGGGGGACGTTACTGCGGTCAGTCAACGCTTATAAAACTTATCGGGAAATTTATCGGGGTGCACCGGTTCCTAGGAAAGTTGCTGAGCTAATGATGTTGACACCGGATATGCCGCGCTCGTTGTTGAGTTGTATAGATGAAATATTTCAAATTTTAAATAAAATACGAAGAAATGCAGACTGTACACGGAAAGCCGATGATCTTCGGTCGCAACTGGTCTCAGGGCGGGTTGATCGAATATTCAGATATGGCCTAGAAAAATTTTTGACGGAGTTTCGTTTGAGTACAAATGAGCTGAGTTCGCAAATTCAACATGAATTTATGATGGTCCGATGAAGTTATCTATAGAACATGAAACAAAGTATGAGTTTGCGGAAGAAGCCAATTATTCCATTCAGTATTTGCGGCTGACGCCACGTGATGACGCCTGTCAGCGCGTCCTGTCCTGGAATCTGATGCCACAGGGGCAACTAATGTCCTGGGTTGATGGTTTTGAAAACATTGCGCATGTTTTGGTTCAGGATGGCCCACATAGCCACGTTACAGTGATAGTCAAAGGCGAGATTGAGACCTTTGATACGGCAGGGATACTTCCCGCTATTGATGGCTTGCCGCCCTTGATCTTTTTGTGTGATACCCATTTCACCAAACTGACCGAGGATATCCAGCAGTTTGCCAAACCTTATATAGACATCCAAAACAATTCCGGAAGCCTTCAGGCTTTACATAGCCTTATGCATGGCATAGGTGAGGCGGTGACCTATCAGGCAGGATTTACGAATGTGACGACAGATGCCACCCATGCACTAAAAGCCGGTAAAGGAGTGTGTCAGGACCATGCGCACTTGTTTATTGCAGGCGCACGGGCCTTAAAAATTCCGGCGCGATATGTCAGTGGATATATGTTTGCGGGTGAGGGTGAACTGGCCAGTCATGCCTGGTCCGAAGCCTTTGTCGAGGGATTGGGATGGGTCAGTTTTGATCCGTCAAACCAGCAATCCGCTACCGATTCATATGTGCGCCTGGCGGTAGCGCACGATTTTGGCGATGCGACACCGGTTCGCGGTATTCGCGAAGGTGGCGGATTTGAAGATATGAACGTGCGCGTGCAGGTTCAACAAACCCAAGGTTAATTCAGCGGAAAATAGAAATGACTTACTGCCTCGGCATTTTGTTAAATGAAGGCCTTGTCTTTGCAGCCGATTCTCGGACGAATGCGGGCGTAGACAATATTTCAACCTATCGAAAACTCCATTTGTTTGAAACAGAGGGAGAGCGCGTTATCGTCATTTTATCGGCAGGTAATTTGGCGACCACGCAATCGGTTCTCTCACAGTTAGAGGAAGGTGTGCGTTTTGACGGCGAGCCGGAAGCGCAAACGCTTTATCAGGTACCTTCCATGTACCGGGCGGCGCAACTGGTCGGCCAGGCTCTACAGAATGTCATCGACAATCATCAGGAACACGGTGCTGCACAGGGGGCAGATGTTTCGGCAACGTTTCTTGTCGGCGGGCAAATTCAGGGACGTCGCATGCGCCTGTTTCAGGTTTATTCGGTGGGTAACTTTATTGAAGCCACAGAGGACACGCCCTATCTGCAAATTGGCGAAGCCAAATACGGAAAACCGATTTTGCAGCGTGTTGTCCATCAGGATATGGGGCTGCTGGATGCGGCGAAATGCGCCATCGTTTCCATGGATTCAACGATCCGGGCAAACATCTCCGTTGCGCCACCGCTTGATATTCTGGTTTACCGGAAAGATACCTACCGGGCGGCCACCCATCAGCGGCTTGAGGATGATGACCCTTATTTCACAATGGTCAGCACGCAATGGGGGGAAGGGCTGCGTAAGCTCTATGAAGAACTGCCCAACCCGACCTGGGGTAATGAAGTCGATTCCTGAAGTGGGGCTCGGCTTACGCGATAAAATAAAGCACCAAAAAGATGGCGAGCATTTTTATGGCGAATGAGGCCATGGAATGAATGCTGGCTGTTTTGGCCAATACACCGTTCATCCCGCTCCAGCTTTCTGTTATGTCCATGACGCGGCGGATGAACAGCAGGAACACCCCCCGGATATGAGCGTCGGCTACAGCAACTTTCGTCGCGGCCGATTGGATGAAATTCGGGATAAGGCGGCGGTATACCCAGTCGAAGTCCAGATTCGTTGATTTGAGTTCAGGCGGATAGAGGCCTTTTAACATGAGGAATGTAAAGGCCAGGGCGGAGAACATCAAAAGTTGAAGCTGCGTAATCACATGCGCTGTGGTGTAGGGAACATAATCCACAGGGAATGGCAGGATCGCATAAAGCGCATCGGGATAGACGCCGATGCCAATGCACAGGAACGCCGCAATGCCCATAGCGATAAGCATATTGAGCGGGGCTTCCTTTGGGCGTCTGCCGGAATCGTGAGCGAAGAATGCAAAATACGGAATTTTAATTCCTGAATGGTGAAAGACGCCTGCCGACGCAAAGACGAGTATGGCCCAGGTTAGCCAATGCCCTTCGTGACCCAGCGCAGTCAGAATCATCGATTTTGAAATGAAACCTGAAAAAAGCGGAAACGCCGAGATCGATGCCGCTCCAACAATGCAAAAGCCGGTTGTCCAGGGCATGGTCTTATGGAGACCACCCAATTCCGACCCCTTAATCGTTCCCGTACGAAAGAGCACCGCACCCATCGACATGAACAACAGAGCTTTGTACAGAATATGGCTGAAGGCATGAGCCGCGGTTCCGTTTAAAGCCAATTCTGTGCCAATGCCAATACCCACCACCATGAAACCAAGTTGGTTGTTCAGGCTGTAGGCAAGCACGCGACGCAGGTCGTTTTCGATGACCGCGTAAAAAATTGGAAACGCCGTCATTATTGCACCAATGACGATCAGAATCTCTGTGCCAGCATAACCCCGGGCCAACGAGTACACGGCGAGTTTGGTCGTAAAGGCGCTTAGGATCACAGTCCCGGTGACCGTTGCCTCCGGATACGAATCCTGCAGCCAGTTATGCAATAGCGGGAAGGCGCATTTGATTCCGAAAGCCAGTAAGACCAGCTTTCCGCCCAGGCTATCAATGCCAATGTGGTTGAAAGCTAACGATCCGGTATCGTTGAAAATCAGAATTGCGCCAGCGAGCAAGAGGACGCCTGAGCCGATCTGGATAAGCAGATAACGCATGCCCGAACGGAAGGATTGCTCTGTCCGCGAAGCCCAGATCAGGAAGACCGACGAAATGGCCGTTAATTCCCAGAACACAAACAGCGTGATCAGGTCGCCTGCAAAAACAGCGCCGACGGCGCTTCCCATGTAAATTTGCGCCATCGCGCCTTGCAGCGGGTCATCCTCATGAAGCGCATAAAGAACACCCAGTAACGCGGCGATATGGAAAATGTAACCCCAAACAAGCGCCAGACTGTCAACACGCAGGACTTCCAGTACATAACCAAAAAGAGCCAGATCAACGGAGGCGCCTGAGGGCAGGGCGATGGTGTAGATAAACCCGGCAATGGGTAAACCCAACAATAAGGCCCGACGGACATGGCCGCGCAATAGAGGGACCAGAAGGCCGCCCAGGATCATGATTAAGCCAGGGTTGAACTCAATCATTGTTGTCATCCTTGTCGTAGTAGTCTTCGTCTCGCATCAAGATTGTCCGCATCCATTTTGCGATGAGAACCAGGGCGACGCACATCACAAAGCCATAAATGGCGTAAAACCCGAAAATATTCTCGGCGGCGAAATAGGGATGTTTATGGTAAAACCCGTCCGCTGCAAACAAACCTGCACAAATGATCACTAACGCCCAGACAATTTTCCGAACGTTGCGTTTCTCATCAAACCAACCTTTTTCCGGCGCGGAGGCCTTTTCGTGATGATCGCTCATTACACACCTCCCTGGATGACGGGCAATAAGAACTGGTAAATGATTTCTGCATAGAAAAAGAGCCCGACACAGCCCAGAGCCGTCAACGCCAGCGCGATCAAACAAAGCGGCGGAGCCTCTTCCAGTCCGGCTCGCTTCCACTGATGCGGTCCGGACGCATCGCCTGCCTGATGTTGCGACGGTTCGGAATGATCACTGCCGGAAGAATGTGCATCGTGGTCGTGATGTTCCGCAGACGGGTCATTATAAAAACCGCGCACAACAATGGGCACCAGATAAGCAACGTTCAGTAGGGATGAAATCATCAGGACGGCGATGAAAATGACCTGTTCCGTCTCTGCCGCCGCCAATGCCAGATACCATTTGCTCCAGACGCCACCAAAGGGCGGCAGTCCGATGATGGACAGGCTGCCAATCAAAAAGCAGATGAAGGTGATTGGCATTTTGCGGCCAAGGCCGCGCATCTGGCTAATTTCGGTTTTATGGCTGGCGACCATGATAGCGCCGGCGCAGAAGAATAAAGTGATTTTGCCAAAAGCATGCATAACGATATGCATGCCGCCACCGACAACCGCCATGGGGGTCACCATCATGGCGCCCAGCACAATGTAGGACAACTGGCTGATCGTTGAATAGGCAAGCCGGGCTTTCAGATTGTCTTTGGTCATGGCGACAAGCGATGCCAGCAGGATGGTTGCCGCCGCCATATATTGAATCCATTCCGAACTGCCCAGTTCATAAAGGAAATCAATACCAAAGATATAAACGGTGACTTTCAGAACCGTGAAAACGCCCGCCTTAACAACGGCAACGGCATGCAGCAGGGCACTGACCGGTGTCGGGGCAACCATGGCCGCTGGCAGCCAGCGGTGAAAGGGCATAACGGCGGCTTTTCCAATGCCGAAGATATAAAGCGGCAACAGAATGGCGACAATGACCGGTTGGACCTTGCCTTCCATGATGCCGCCGGGTGTGAAGTCCAGGGTTCCCGTGAGGGTGTAGGTCCAGATAATGCCGACCAGTTGCAGACCGATGGAAGTACCGATCAGTATGCCCAGATACACCCGCCCTGCGCGTTTAGCTTCGGGAGTTCCCGAGTGGGCGACCAGCGGGAATGTGGAAATGGTCAGGACTTCGTAGAAGATAAACAGGGTCAGCATGTTGCCGGCGAAGGCGATACCCAGCGCACTGGAAATGGCAATGGCGAAACAGATATAGAACCGGGTTTGATTGGCCTCGTGGTGGCCGCGCATATAGCCAATGGCGTAGAGGGTGGTGATGATCCACAAAAAGCTGGCAACGCCCGCGAAGACCATGCCCAGCGGTTCGATAACAAACGATATACCAAGACCGGGCAGCATTTCACCGAATGCCCAGGTTGGGCGTTCACCGGCCGCCACATTATCAAACAGCGATGCGACGAGAACAAAAACCGCAAGCGATGTGACCAAGGTGACGGATTCACGGACATTTGGCCATTTTCCGGTCAGCCAGATACCCAGCGCGCCCAGCAAAGGCAAACAAATGGCCCAGGGAATTACTTGATCGGGCATCATTTTAATCCACCAATCAGCGTCGTCGCTGCGTTCCCGGCGACCTCAAGGGTGGTCGTGCCGTTAATACCAAAATAATAGGAAGCGCCAATCAGAACGAGCATCGGCACCATCATCAGCAGGGGGGCTTCCCGTACCGCTGTTTGTCCTTCTGGGGCGCTCCGGAAATAGGCGACCTCGATGACGCGCCAGATATAAATAACGGCGAGCAATGAACTGATGACAATCAAGGCGGCAATCGGCCACCAGCCTTTTTCAAGGGCGGCTTGCAAGAGCGCCCATTTCGAAACAAAACCAACTGTCAATGGCACGCCGATCAGGCTTAATCCGCCAGCAACAAAAGCCGCCATGGTGACGGGCATCTGTTTGCCGAGGCCCGCCATATCGTCAAGTTTGGCAGAACCAATGCGATAGACAACGCAGCCCATGATCATAAACAAGCCGCCCTTCATCATGGCGTGGTTGAACAAATGCACCAGTCCGGCGGAAACGCCGCTAACGGTATTGAAGCTCAAACCGAGGATCATGTAGCCGATTTGCGCCAGAGATGAATAGGCCAGCATGCGCTTGATATTTGTCTGGTAAATAGCGACGGCAGATCCGGCAAACATGGCGACAATGGCCATTGCCATCAGGACATCACGGATCTGGATGGTTTCCAGAATATCGACGCCGCCAAAAATCGTAAAGACAACCCGGACCAAGGCGTAGACGGCAACTTTTGTGGCTGTTGCCGCCAGAAAGACGGTGACGACCGACGGCGCAAAGGCATAGGCATTGGGCAGCCACATGTGAAGTGGGAACAGGGCCAGCTTGAGACAAAGCCCGACGGTCAGGAAGGCAAGCGCCGACTGTACTGTCCGGGTTTCCGCCACTTCCGGAATGCGTTGCGCCAGATCGGCAATATTCAAGGTGCCGGTCATCATATACATCAGACCGACACCGATGATGTAGAAGGTGGCTCCGAGCGTTCCCATGATCAGATAGCGGTAGGCAGCCGTCAGCCCGCGCCGATCCTTCCCCATGCTGACCAGCACGTAGGTGGATAACGCCGAGATTTCCAAAAAGACAAAAAGGTTAAAGGCGTCGCCGGTGATGGTAATACCAAGCAGGCCGGTTTCACAAAGCAGTAGCATGGAGTAGAAAATATAGATGCGCTCGTGCTCAATTTCCTTTTCAACACTGAGCTTCGCGTAAGGGGTGACGACAGCACCAATGCTGGAGACAATCACCAGCACCCAGGCGCTAAGCGTATCGACCCTGTACTCAATGCCCCATGGGGCCGCCCATCCACCCAATTCGTAGATGATTTCACCGCTGGCCAGCACCTGTTGCAACAGCGCAACCGATATGGCGAGACAAATCCAGCTGGTGGCCGTCGCCAGAACCCACGTCAGGAAAGCGTTGCGCAGTAATATGCAAATCGGCGCCGCTATCAACGGAATAATGATTTGCAGGACCGGAAGCTGGTCGATCATGCGTCGCTCTCCTGCTCGAGAATCTCATCATCTTCGATGGATCCATAGGACTCGTGTATCCGGACAACGAGCGCCAGTCCCAGCGAGGTTGTCGCCACGCCAACAACAATCGCTGTCAGGATGAGGACATGGGGAAGGGGGTTGGAATAACTGGTTATTCCATCGGCCAAAATAGGCGCCGTGCCTCCGGAAACCTTGCCCATGGCGATATAAAGCAAAAAGACGGAGACCTGAAAAACGTTCAGCCCGACAATCTTTTTGACCAGGTTATGCTGGGCAATAACAATATAAAAACCGGCCATCATAAGAGCGATGATGATCCAGTAAACAAGTAGACCCGGAAACGCCATCTATGAGCGCTCCTGACCAGCAAAAGCAACAAATATAGTGATAATGGCACAACAGACTGTAATGCCAACGCCCAGTTCAACCAGCAAAATGCCTAAATGCTGTCCATGGGTCGGTTCATGGGCAAGAGCGTTATAGCTTAAGAAATTCTCTCCCATTAGCATACTTGCCACACCGACACCCGAATACAATAAAACGCCAACCACGAGGCCATTGCGGGTCGCCCATGCAGGCACGGCTTTGCGAGTCTGATCAACGCCGTAGATAAGCGCATAAAGAATAAAAGCGGAGGCAAAAATAACACCGGCCTGAAAACCGCCGCCGGGCCCAAAATCGCCATGCCATTGCACATAGAGGCCAAACAGCAAAATAAACGGAATCAGGAATTTGGAGACAACACGCAAAATGGATTTGCTCTGCATGCTACGGATTTCATCGGGCTTCATGCCTTGACCTCCTTGTCATCACTTGCGGTTTCGCCCATTTTCTTACGGCGCCTGCGCCCACGGCCAATGATTGCCAGAACCCCCATAGCGGCGGTGAAGATCACAAACGTCTCGCCCAATGTATCGTAGCCTCGATAGCTCGCCAGAATGGACGTCACAACGTTTGGAACCCCAACTTCCTGTCCAGACTCTTCAAGATATCTTGGCGCAACATGCTGATGAACCGGCGCGTTCGGGTCTCCGTAGAAAGGCATGTCCAGTGTGCCATATATCAATACGGCTCCGGTCAGGATAGAGAATATGGCTGCCGGTACGGCCCGACTGGTGGCGGTTGTTTTCTCTTCGCTGGTGGTCAGGGCCAATGTGCCCAGCATCAAAACGGTGGAAACGCCAGCGCCAACGGCGGCTTCTGTGAAAGCCACATCAACCGCATCCATGATGACGTAAATGGCTGCACCCAAAAGGCTGAATACGCCGGTTAAAATCACCACGGAAAACAGGTTGCGGATGCGGATGATCCCAAGCGCCGTCACTGCCATGAAGGCGAGCAGGACAATAATAATCAGGTCTTCGATGGGTCGGCCCCCCCGTCTTTTGGGTTTTCTTCAACAACTTGCGGGACCAATCCACCGCTGAGCGCCGCACGCGCCAGCGCATGCGTTGAGGTCGGGCTGGTGAAAAAGATAAATGCCAGTATCAGCAGGAGCTTGGCGGTAATCAGGGTGAAGCCAGCCTGAAACATCAAGCCGATGAGAATAAGACCGACGCCCATTGTATCGATCAGGCTGGCACCATGCATCCGGGTATACATGTCCGGCAGGCGAATAAGACCGATGCCGCCTATCAGACAAAAGATGCCGCCGCCGATGATGCAGGCCCAGCTTGCAATATCTAGGAGCAGGTCCATCAAATGTCTCCCCGCTCGTGTTCGTCGGTCGGGTGTCCCATATGGTCGTGGGTGACAAATTTTGTGACGGCAATGGTCCCAATAAAATTGATCAAGGCGTAAACCAGGGCCAGATCGAGAAATTCCGGTCGTCCTGTCATAAACCCATGAACGGCAATCAGGACAACGGTTAGCGTGCCAAACGCATTGATGCTCAGGATGCGGTCATAAACACTTGGCCCTTTAAGGGACCGCGTCAACGCCAGGGCCATAGTGACCAGGACAGCTGCGCCAGCGACGATAAACATCATGTTTCGCTCTCCGGCTTTCCCAGTTTGTCTTCCGGATGGTCCTGAAGGGCCGGTTGCCTTAAAGCAGAGGGCCCGCCTTTACCTAATTCCAAAGCGGTGACCTTGCGGTCCATTTCTCCGCTTTCCAACCCTTCCTTCGAGCCTTGTGTCAGTGAATGGATCAGGAAATGCTCGTTTTCCGTATCAAGAGTCACGGTGCCGGGGGTCAGGGTTATGGAATTGGCGTAGGTAACGCGCCCAACCTCAGATTTTTGAGAGGCTTCGACCCACATCAAACGGGGGCGAAGGGATAAGTCGTTTTTGACAATGGCTTTGGCGACATCCCAGTTGGCCAGGACAATTTCCCAGAACAGCCAAGGAAAATAGGAGAGGCTGCCAAAAGCCAGATGAATGGGGTGGGTCTCATGATCGATGGTATCCATGCGGTGGCAGATCCACAGGATAAAAAGGATGGAACCTGCGCCCAAACCCAAAATCAAGGTCAGGGTATAGCCGGAAAGGATCCACCAGACACCGCTTAAAACAACTGCTAAACTGACTGCATGTAGCAAGAGCCAATTCCCATCTTTCGTCCACTGTTTATATACACCGTGATATTTATATATGATTATGCGGTGCTTTGATATTGGAGGAAGATAAAATCGACTACCGTGGTATACCAGTAAAAATCTTTAAAAAATTAAAATTTTGTTGATTTTTTTCGAAACCCATCTGGGTGATTGGTCATAAGGCATTGAAAAAAAACAATAAAAATAGAAAACCACAAACAGTTAAGCTCATTCCGAGGTCCGTGTTCCTGCTCTTGTTTGCTGTTTTGCTTTGGTCAAATGGTTCGCAATCAGGTGAATATTTCCGCAAGTCACCACTGCGGATTCTGTCTGCCGGCCAAACGCATTCCTTCATTGTCGAAGTGGCAGAAACAGCATCGCAGCGGTCGCAAGGACTGCAGGGGCGTCAGTCCATGGCTGCGAATCAGGGGATGCTGTTTGATTTTAAAAAAGCCGTTCCCGTGACGATGTGGATGAAAAATACGATTCTTTCGCTTGATATGTTCTTTATCAGCGAAAACGGCACGATTGTTAACATTGCCCGCAATACGGAGCCTTTTTCGCTTGGCTATATCAATTCAGCCGGACCTGTGAAAGGCGTGCTGGAAGTTTTGTCCGGCACAGCAAAACGCTTAGGGATTCGGGCAGGAGACAGGGTCGATCATCCCATGTTCAATCGATAGCATTGTTGGCCGTCTTGATTTCCACGATCAGCCTTTGAGCAGGGATTGTTTGTAGTCGTCATTATCGATCAGGTGGCTGATGAGAGTGACGATGTTTGTTACCTTGTCCGCATCGTTCGAGATGGGCAGGCGTAACTGCACCTGAAACAATTTCATGTCCTGTGCTGACTTGCTCCCGAGTAGATAAAGCCTCGGTTGTTTGAGCTCTATATACTGCTCCAGGGACCTGCGAATGGCGACAGCGAGACTCTGACTCTCCATTTCATCCGTTGTCTTTCCCGTGTATTCGCGGTCCCAAAGCCGGACAAAATGGGTGCCGTAATATCGGTAGCGAAAAGCCAGTGGATTGCGCTCAACATCTTTCACCAATGTGCTGTGCAACAGGCTGGGGGGGATTTTCATCATGTCGAATTCGGCCCATGTCGGAGCGAATCGATGGCCCGTGATTTCCTGCCAATAGGTGTAGACGGGCCGCATGTCTTCCGGCATTTCGTCAAGCGGACGTTCCGTATACTCAACGGGTTGGTCGTATAAATGCAAATTACTCAATAGGCTATTTCTATAAGTTTAATGTTGGCACTCAAATTCGCCAAAAGATACTTCCTGAACAATTAAGGACTTTCAATGGTTTATTTGCAGGGCCGACCAAGAAATAGTGGGCGGGTGGCGATTAGTTCCTGAAACTTGATTTTAGGGGCTTGCTTATGGAGAGGGGAGCGCCTAATAAACCGCCTTGTCGGGGTGTAGCTCAGCCTGGTAGAGCACGCGCTTTGGGAGCGTGAGGCCGGAGGTTCGAATCCTCTCGCCCCGACCATTTTTGGTAGCCATTTTCATGTCCATCATTCCTTTTGAGGAGTTTGAGATGACCCAATGCCGAATATACCAGCCAACAAAAAATGCCATGCAGTCTGGCCGTGCGACGCTCGGAACCTGGGTTCTTGAATATGAGCCTGCGGAAGCAAAACAGGCAGACCCCCTGATGGGCTGGATCGGATCCGGTGATATGAATGGCCAGATAAAACTGAAATTTCCCAATAAGGCTCAAGCTATTGCCTATGCAAAACATAAAGGCCTAGCTTATCGCGTTCAGGAAGCCAAAACCCGCAAAATAAAACCGAAAAGCTATGCTGAAAACTACAGCCCTCGGTTCCGCTTTTCCTGAATCATTACAAGGTATAGAAGTGCGTTTCTGCCGGAATATGGGCGCAGTTGAGCTTTTCGTCGATTAGGGTTACAATAATACGTCAGTTTGACAAACCTTGCGGCAAGAAATGCCGATAAGGTGGGGTTGTGTTGTTTCATGCGAGAACTGCGTGAGATGGCGGTCTGTTTAACCAAAAGGTATAAAACAAGGCTGAAACAACTCCGAAATAGCCTGAATGGCAGGTATCTGCTGTTTGGGGCCTCAGGAGGGGTATGCGAATGGCTGATTTTCCAATTGTCAGTGCGCGTCTGCGCACAACTCTTATTGGGTTGCAACAAGCCAAAGAGCTCATTGAAATCTCATCAAAGCGTGTTTCTACCGGTCTCAAGGTGTCGAGCCCGCTAGAAGGCGTTAGCGCTTATTTTGATGCCAGTTCATTGAGCAGCCGCGCCGGCCGGTTGCTGACGATCAAGGACGAAATCACCAACGGCGCGGTGGTCACAGCGGGAACCGTCGCAGCGATTGATGAAATCATAGACCTGATCGCGTCTCTCAAGGCGGAAGCCAACACGGCATTGGGCGTTTCCACAACCATCACATCCAACACGGTGACAACGGCCTCTGCCGATATCACGGATACCATCGCAGGTGCTGCGGATGATGACGCGTTCACCATTGCGCATGACGGGGTGACGACCACTATCACCAATTCTGCTGGGTCGACGTTCACCTCCCTTGCAGCACAGATTAACGCCATCAGCGGATTAACGGCAACGGTTTCTGATGGCGAGGGGATTGAAATCACCGCCGTTGATGGCAGGGATATAACAATAACGGATACTGTCAATGATTTGGCGGCGGACCTAGGGATTGAGTCGTCAACGAACGGAACCTTCGTTTCCAGTGCGACCCGTGAAGTGGCCGAGACGAATTTTGATGAACTCCGCGACCAAATTTCCGCTGTCATAGGAGGCGCGACGTTTTTGGGAACAAACCTGATCAGCAGTTCGCCGGGGACCCTGATTGTTCAGTTATCGGATAACGCCGACAGTAAAATCACGATTTCCGGCGTTTCCACCAGTGCTGATTCCCTGAGTATTACTGCTGTTGATTCGGCTGGCAGTTTTTCGACCAATGCCGGGATCGAAACGACGCTTGATGAACTGGATGCGGCGCTGGTCACACTGGAATCAACCAAACGCAGCTTCGAGAACAAAGATTTAATATTGGATTCCAGAACCGATTTCGTGCAAAATATCATCGATTTGCTAGGAGAAGGGGCGAACAAGCTCACCGGAGCGGATTTACAGGAAGAATCGGCAACCATCCTGGCCTTACAAACCCGCCACGATCTCGCCATTGTTCAGGTTGAATCCGTATTCGAGAGCGACAAGTCTCTAACTGAACTGTTGCAGCTTAACTAGTAAGGACAAGCGCCAGGGCAAATTCAGGTTCCAGAAGGGTACCATACTGTTGTTTAAACGTAATGGAGCCCGGGAATCATGTATCCTTCGCATCAGAAATCCGCTCTGCAAGCCTATCAGCGCGCCCAAACGTCCGCCTTGCCGCCCAAGCAGATTGAAGTCATGGCCTTTAATCGGGCCGCAGCCCAACTCAAGCAGGCCAGCCAGAATATCCGAAATTACGGAGCTTATGCCACAGCGCTGAAACATAACCAGCGCTTGTGGACGGCTGTTCAGGCGGCGTTGACCGGCGATACGTGCCGGGTGCCAGACGCCATCCGCACACAAATGCTCAATCTCAGCCTGTTTGTTGATACGCAAACCCTGAAAGCCCTCAGCCGACCGAGCGCCAACGCGTTGACACCGCTTATTGAAATCAATTTCAGTATGGCCGGTGGATTGGCGGAGAGCGGGCGCGACCCCCATACCCTGAATTAGTTTTTTGCCGCAGGAGTTCACTTTCAGAGTTGTTGCATCCGCCAACAGGGGCTAAAACGTCGCCCAAGCGAGGCTGCCGCTAGGCTGGCCCAGACTGGTGCAGGTTCCGTAGCTCAACTGGATAGAGCACTCGCCTTCTAAGCGAGATGTTGCAGGTTCAAGTCCTGCCGGGACCGCCAGCCAAATGTTTCAAATACCTGGAACGCCTTAACGGATGAAAGCGCCTTAATGTTTCCTGTCGTCCTGTCCATTATCGCGATTGTTTTCAGTACAGTCATTTTGCAGCTGGGCAACAATATGGTGAGTCCGGTTCTTGTGGTCCGGGCCTTGGATGCCGGTGCGGATTTGGGGTATGTCGCGCTGATCCCGACGGCTTATGGAGTCGGTTTTATGGGCGGCTGCTTCTGGGGCCAGAAGCTTATTAAACAAATTGGCCATATCCGCAGTTTTGCTGTTGCTGCGGCCTTGCTGGCAGCGCTGGCAATTACCATGCAACTGGCACCAAGCACAACAGCCTGGATTCTTATACGCGGCGTTATGGGGTGTTCGATCGCCGTCATCACAACCTGTGCCGACAGCTGGGTCGGTAGCGGAACGCCTGCGGCTCTGCGCGGACGGGTTATGGGCCTATATGCCACGGTGACAAAACTGGCCCATGTTTCAGCGCCGGCATTGCTGGCGTTCTCACCCTTTATCAGCGAGCAGGCGATTTTGCTGGCGAGTGCTCTGTTTGCCCTGTCGCTGGTTCCTGTCGCGATGACACGTATTACAGCCCCCGTCGATACCAACCCGACCAAAGGGTTGTCATTTCCGGCCCTGATCCGAGACGCACCAAGCGCCCTCTTGGCGGCTTTTGTGGTCGGCCTGACAAACGGCGCGGTTCTAAACCTGTTGCCGGCTTATGGGGTGGGCATCAAAATTCCCTACGCCGAAGTTCTGGCCCTGCTGTCGATTATGCATCTGGGCGGATTGGCCCTGCAGTGGCCTGTTGGCCTGCTTTCGGATTTCTTCGATCGTCGCGCCGTAATGACCGGTGGTTTTTTCTTAGCCGCAGCAGCAGCGCTTGCCATTCCGGTCTTTATTGGTGATCCGAAAATCATCGCCTTGTCGCTGGCGTTTGTCTGGGGCGGCACCTCCCTGTCAATCTATTCAATTGCTCTGGCCCATGCCATTGACCATTTTGAAGGGGATAACATCGTCACTGTTTGTGCAACCATGCTGGTCACCTGGTCAATAGGGTCGTTGCTTGGGCCAGCTGTCGCCGGGCAGTTTATGGATGTGTTCGAAGCAAAAGCCCTGTTTCAGTTCAGTGCGGCTTTTCAGGGTCTGGCAGGGGCTTTTCTGGTTTTTCGAATCTTAAAAACGGTGCGTCGCAACCGGCGATCCCGGTTTATCAATGTTCCCATATCCAGCAATATCATACATTCCCTTGACCCTCGGAGAGAATAAGGCGGTTCAAGGATAAGTGTGGGTTCTGAAGCTGATTAACGGCAGGCCGTTGATTGGCCGGAGATTAGTCGACAAAGAAGTCCTGATGTTCGACTTTTACTTTTTGAATAACCTGAAAGATATTGCTCAGGTGCTTGCGCATGGCGCTGGCGGCGGCATCTTCGTCATTTTTACATACGGCATCGACAACCGCCTCGTGATCCCGAATGATTCGAGCAACACTGTCGGGGTCGCGTACGGCCAAATGCCGGACCCGGTCGAGATGTGCTTTCGCCGCATGGACAATTTCCCAAACGTCCGGATGACCGGATATCCGCATGAAACATTTGTGCAGTGTTTCATCGCTTTCAAAAAAGGCCTTGTCGTCATTGTTGGCATGACAGTCTTTCTGGTGGGCGATAACCGTTCGTAGCTCTTGCGCATCGTCTTGCGAACAGACACGGGCCGCTTCACAAACCAGCCGGCATTCCAGTGTTTCGCGTACCAGATAATTGCTCTCGAGATTTTTAATGTTGATAGGGGCGACATAGCTGCCGCGTTGCGGTCGCACTTCGATCAGGCCTTCACGCTGCAGGAACTGCAAAGCTTCCCTAACAGGCGTGCGGCTGGTGCCCAGTTCCTGAGCAAGTTCGTTTTCTGACAAGCGTCTGCCCGGAAGCAATTCAGCGGAGATGATGAGGTTCCGCAGATGATCCAGAATCTGACTTTTCGTCGTCGACTGTCTGCCGGGGATTTTGAAAGGCACGGTCATAATCGAGCGCATCCTATGCTGTTCCATTCGATGTTGCTAGCGCCCATTTTTAATACTTGCATACTAATATGCAAGTGTGTATTCCAGAACGGATCAACGAATAAAAAAATAAATCCGTAACGAAAAAACATGGGAGCAGTTAAATGATGAAATCAATAAAAGTGTCGCGTTCTATGAAAGCTTTGCTTCTTGGGACCGTTTTATCGCTTGGGGCAGGGCTTCAGGCGCAGGCTGAAACCTTGCGGTTCGGCACCGTTCTCTCTGCACAAGACCCGATGGGGCAGGGGTTGGAGCACTTTGCCAAGAATGTCGAAGAACGGACAAAAGGTGAGGTGAAGGTCGAGATATTTCACAATTCCCAACTGGGGGATACGCGGGACATGATTGATCAGGCCCGTGCCGGTGCCAATATAGGAACGGTGACAGATGTTGCACGTCTTGGCAGCTTTGTCCCTGAGCTTGCTGTAATGAGTGCGCCTTTTGTCTTCGATAACTTTGCGGAGGCCGATAAGTTTGCCTCTTCAGAGCCTTATCTCAAGTGGGCCGACCAGTTGAAGGAAAAAGCCGGATTGGTGATGCTTTCCTCAAACTGGTATCAGGGGCCGCGCCATGCGTTGACCCAAAAGCCAATCGCGTCTCCTGCCGATCTGGCCGGGGTGAAGATGCGGACCATTGGAGCGCCAGTCTGGATTGAAACCATTCGGGCCATGGGCGCTGTTCCCACACCGATGCCCTGGGCTGAGGTCTATTCGGCCTTGCAACTGGGCGCAATTGACGCCGCTGAAGCTCAGCCCACAGCCATCTGGGGCGCCAAGCTCTATGAAGTTGTCAAATACGTCAATCTGACCGGTCATATACAGCTTTTAACGGCTCTGATTACAAGTGGAGAAGCCTGGGATCGTTTGACCCCGGAGCAGCAGAAGATTGTCCGGGAAGAGGCTGTAAAAAGTGGCCGGTATGCATCGGGCCTGACAGAGTCCCTGGGTAAAAAAGCGCTTGAGGATGTGGCCGCGAGCGGTGTTAAAATCAACGAAGTCGATGTTTCGGTTTTCAGAAAAGCCGTAGGCGGCGTTCACGCCCAACTGGGGCTTGATGACGAAGTTGCCGTCATCAACAAGGTTCTCGGTAAGTAACCTCCCGGTAAATGCGGCGTAAATGGAGTCAAAATAGTGTTTCAGCGTATCGAATTCATTTGCGCCGCATTTCTGCTGGCCACCATCGTTCTGCTGGTGGCCGTTGGCTCGGTAACGCGCTACATGGGGATCCCCATCATTGGCGCTATTGAAATCGCCCAGATGCTGTTTATCTGGCTGTGTATGATCGCCGCAGATATTGCCATGCAACGTTCCCGGCATTTCGGTCTGGGGTTTCTGTCACATTTCCTTTCGCCAAAAGGTGCATGGCTGCTGCGTCTGTGCAATTTCTGCATTGTCGCTGCACTGCTGGCGTTTTTATTCTTTTATTCCATTAAACTCACTGTGATCAGTCATCCACGACTGATCGGTGGTATTCAAATGCATTATTCCTTTATTACGGCGGCTTTGTGCCTGGGCCTTGCCCTCATGTTCCGCACAACCATTGCGCAGTTGATCCAGGAGGTGCGTTCCGGCGCTGCCGATCAGGACGAGATGCAGCCCCCATGTTAATAACCATAGCGGTGTTATTTGCGGTTCTGCTGCTGATTGGCGTTCCGGTTGCCTTCGCTCTGGCGATTGCCTGTATTCCGGTCTTTGTGATCAGTGGCGCCATGCCGCCAACCATTGTCCTGCAGAAGATGGCGGTCGCGACGCAGTCCTTTCCGTTGCTGGCGGTTCCTTTTTTCATTCTGGCCGGTAACCTTCTCAACGCTACGGGAATTACCGAGCGGCTGGTCCGTTTCTCGCGACTTCTGACCGGCTGGATGGCCGGTGGCCTGGCGCAAATCAGCGTGGTTTTGAGTTTCATGCTGGGCGGAATTTCCGGCTCGGCGGTTGCTGATGCCTCCATGGAGTCACGCCTGTTTGGCGAGACCATGGCGGAACGCGGATACAAAAAAGGGTTTTCAGCCGCCGTTATTGCTTTCAGCTCGATCATTACGGCAACCATCCCACCGAGCATCGGGCTGATTCTGTTTGGTTTTATCAATGAGGTGTCCATTGGCCGCCTGTTATTGGGCGGTATTTTGCCGGGCATAATCCTGACAGGGTTACTGTTACTGATCACGGGGCTGGTCGCCAAACGTCACGGTTATGTGGCTGAAATGGATCAGCGACCGACGGGCCGCGAACTCTGGAGCAGCTTTCTGGAAAGCATCTGGGCTTTGATGTTCCCGATTATTCTGATTGTCGGTTTCCGGTTTGGCATTTTTACGGCTACGGAAGCCGGGGCGTTTCTTGTTTTCTATGCGCTGTTCATCGGTCTGTTCGTTTATCGCGAGTTGACGTATCCAAAGTTGGTCGTGGCTTTACGCGGTACCGTGGATGATCTGGGTATGGTTATGTTGCTGATCATCATGGCGGCTGTACTCGGTTACGCTGTGACTCTGGAACGCGCCCCTCAGCATCTGGCCGAAATGGTCACCGCTTTGACGGATGACCCGGCGTTCATTTTGTTTCTGGTTGTTGTGATGCTGGTCGCGACCGGAATGGTTCTTGAGGCAGCGGCAAACATCCTGCTGATTACACCTATCGTCCTGCCGGTGCTGGTCGCCAGTGGGTTTGATCCCATTCACATGGGGGTGTTGATTGTCACGGTTATCAATTTCGGGGGACTGACACCGCCGGTCGGTGTGATCATGTTCACGGTGTGCGGTATTCTGAAATGTACTGTCAGTGAATTTACCCGATCCGCAATGCCGTTCTTTGCCGGAATGATTGCCCTGTTTGTTTTCCTGGCTGCGGTTCCCCAAATTGTTCTTTTTCTGCCCAATGCCCTGATGTAACTCTTTAACTCATCATATATGCAACAGGTGTCTTGTCGTTAGATGGCTTCACTTCTATTCTGCCGCCCTCTGCCACTAGATGCCTAAAGGTCTGCACTAATGTTTAAGAATAATGATGGATTAATTGAAGAAATTCGGGATCGATTTGCCCATGTCGATCAGTGCCCGTATCAGGGGCCGAGGATTTTTTTTGAAAACGCAGGCGGTGCGTTAACTCTCAAATCGGTCGTTGAGCGTTCGGCAGAGCTTGCGGCCATCCCCGACAATCAGGGACGCGACAATCCGGCATCACACGAACTCGTTAATATCATTAATCGATCAAAAGAAGATATCCGGACGTTCCTGGGGGCCGCAAAGGGGCCTGTATTTGTGGGTGAAAGCGGGACGGAACTGTTGTTCCGGCTGATCAGTGCTGCGATTTTGGGTGCTCCTGAAGGCGGTAATGTGGTCGGCAGCACTTTGGAACACCCGGCCTCTGCCAGTGCCTGTGACCGTTGGGCCAAGATCGCCAAACGCGACTTCATACGGGTGCCGCACAACAATGAAACGGGCTCGGTGACGGCCGAAGACTATCGCCCCTATGTCAATAAAGACACACGGGTTGCGACAATTATCCATACCTCGCCGGTGACCGGCATGGCTGTTGATGTGGCTGCTATTGCTAAAGTGATCCGCTCGGTATCGCCTGATTGTTTTATTATTGTCGATGGTATTCAGCATGCGGCGCATGGCGGGCTGGATATTGATGCCTATGGCATCGACGGCTATGCGATATCTCCTTACAAGGTGTTCTCGCGTCACGGTTATGGCATCGCCTGGGTCTCCGAGCGTATGTCGGTCTTGCCGCATGACCGGCTGATGGGGTCCGCCGAAGACCAGTGGGAACTGGGAACCCGCGATACGGCGTCCTATGGGACATTCAGTGAAGTGGTCGATTATTTTGACTGGTTGGGTGGGCATTTTACGGACTCGTCGGATCGCCGCGAGCGGATCAATGCCGCCGGAGTGGCCATTCACGACCATGAAAAAGACTTAACGACAGCCATGCTTTATGGCGTCGATGGGCAAAGCGGGCTGGCGTCCATGTCGGAAGTTCAGGTTATTGGTGGTATCGATAACCCGCTCCGGGAAGGTCTTGTTGCCATGACCATAGAAGACATGACGGCAGAGGATCTGGTAAGTGCGCTACGCGAGCGCGGTATTCGCACCCATGCCCGTAAAAATGATCTCTATTCGGGAAATGTCCTCAACCCGCTCAATCTCGAAAGCTGCGTTCGGGTCTCCATGTGCCATTACAACACGGAGCAGGAAGTCGCTCGGTTCCTGAGTGCGGTGCAGGAGATTATTGATGAAAGAGGGGCCAATTAACCGGGCCTGACTCCAAAACCTGCAGTTTCACTCGTCAAGCTTAGAGTCAGAGGTTTGATCTTCATACCTTCATTTTTCTGATTTTCTTGGTGATCAGAGAAAGTTAAGTTATTGTTAACTCATGAGCAATGAGAAGACAGTAGCAATAGACAGGTTATTTGCCTCTTGGCTAATTGGTGGCGGATGCGCCATCATAATTGCGACCTTTGCGGCACTGATGGCGGGGCAAGCATTGGCGGAGGTGCGCGTGCGCGGACAACATGCGACCAGCAAACAGCCGTATTGGAATGTGGGGCGGATTGACAAGGACCTGACGGCAGCCTGCCAGCGCGGTGAATTCAAGCAGCGCAGATACGTCACCTACTCAGTTGGTTTTATTGGCGAGAGGGGACGGGGGCTGACGGGGATTGCCAACAAGGAATGGAATTTGGTGGATCCGAAAGGCCTTGCAAAAACAGGGTTCACCTACCACTTTTTTAATCAGGGGTTTTCGAACTGTAAGGTTTATGTAGCGCGCACGCCCGAGAAGCGTAACGACGGCAATAACTAAATAATCATAAATTAACTGGGATAAAGTTAAAATGACGCTGGGTGTAGAACAAAAACGCAAACGATTTCTTCTGGAAACAGAACAGGCCATTCGTGACATTAACCGTGAGATTATTCACGAACGCATCCCCAAAATCACAAGGGCTTCCATTTTGCCTATGGCAACAACCGTCGCGCGGATGCGCGCCCGCTATCTGGAAGCCGCTTTTCATATGGCAGACATGAACCAGTCGACGCCGATTGATGAAAAGGATGTTGAAAGTTTAAGCCATCATCGTGAACTCTATGAGGAATCCCGCGACGCTTTTGATGCACTCATCCGTGCCATCGAGCAGGGTTATGTCGATGTGGAAGACGACTGATTCCGGTATTTTTGGAGGTTGCCGGTGAGTTCAGATCAAGGTCGCGTCAGAGATTTGTGGCCGACAAAATTTTACGAACGCCAGATCGACAGCTTTGAGGAGCCAAACCGGGCCCTGCTGAAACTTGTTCGTGATCTGGATAAATCAAACAAGAACATTACCGTGGAATATCGGGACAATAACATCCTCAATCTCGATCACCCGGGGGCCAATTGGCTACGTCAGGAAGTAAATCGGTCGGTTATTGAATATCTGCAGACGATTGGCATTGATTATGCCGTCAACTGGCAGATCCACGCATGGGCCAATATCAATCGCAAAGGTGATTATCATGACGCCCATAACCATCCGCATTCCTATCTGTCCGGGACCTATTATCTGAAAGTGCCGTCACCGGCGACAGTAGGCCGGAACAGGTCGGATGTACGGCCTGGGCATATAACCTTTTATGATCCTCGCCCAGGAATTAACATGATTTCGATTAATAAAGATCCATACATCGATCCGGAGCATACGATTTTGCCAAAACCGGGTCTGCTGCTTCTATGGCCGGCCTTTCTAAATCACTTCGTGCATCCCAACCTGAGCGATGAAACGCGCATATCCATCAGTTTCAATATCGTGCTTAAATGGTCCGACGATTATCTGCCTTCACAATAAGTAACAAAAATTAAATTAACTAATTGTTTTCACGGGTACGGGTGCCGCCAAGACCCATGTTATGGCGGTCAATGGCGGCAGCTTTCACCAATGCGTAGATCGTATCACCGACGTTCAGCCCGAGCTCGTTTGCCGATTTGCGGGTGATCCGGGCGATAAGCGGGGCCCCCACATCGAGCAGGATGTCACATTGTGAGCCGTCATCGGGTGAGATTTCTCTGATCGTTCCCTGGAAAATATTGAGAACGCTGGTTTTTTCCGGTTTTGTTTTGCTCAGGCTGATGTCGCGGGCCCGGATCCGCATGCGCAGTTCACTGCCAATGGGTAAATCAATGGCGGGAACCCACAGCGTATGGGTGGTGAACGCCAGTCCTGTCAGGTCAAAGGCCTTGTCGTGCTGGGCAATTTTGACCGGCAAAACCGCACCGGCTTCATAACGACCCGTCAAGGGCCGTAAATCAAGACGGTTCATGACATCCTCGACGCGCCCGTGGGCAATCACATGACCACCGTCGAGTAACACCAGATTATCGGCCAGACGGATGACTTCTTCCATGGCATGGGACACGTAAAGAATAGGCGTTGTCAACTGGTCGCGCAGGTTCTCGATAAAAGGCAGAATTTCGGCCTTGCGCTGCGCATCCAGGGAGGCAAGCGGCTCATCCATGAGCAACAGTTGCGGTTCGGCCAGCAAGGCCCGACCAATGGCGACCCGTTGCTTTTCACCGCCCGACAGGGTGCTCGGGCGGCGCGCCAACAGGGGGGTGAGGCCGAGGAGATCAACAATCTGCTCAAAGGGATGTGCATCATCGTTCTCGCTCAAAAACCGCCGGGCATAGAGCAGGTTGGCCTTGACGCTCAGGTGCGGAAATAACCGGCCATCCTGAAAGACATATCCCACCCGCCGTTTTTCCGGCGCGATATCAATACCCTGTGTGGAATCAAAAAGGATACGGTTGCCAACGGATATATGCCCTGAGTCCGGCCGGTCGAGACCGGCGATTAAATCGACAAGGGAGGTTTTTCCCGAACCGGAGCGGCCATAAAAAGCGGTTATGGGGGCATCGCTCTGAAATTCGACGGACAGGAAAAAGTCGCCTTTTTGCCGTTTGACATTGACCTGCAGGATGGGTTCTTTAGCCATTTTTGTCCTACTGGAGCCGGTTGTGAATGCGTCGCGACAGGCCTTCGGAGGCAATCAGGGCGACAAAGGCGATGGCAATGGAGATCACAACGAGACGCAGAGCACCCGCACCTGCATCCGGTGCTTGCGTCAGGGTATAAAGGGCCAGCGGCAGAGTTTGCGTTTCACCGGGGATATTCGAGACAAAGGTGATGGTCGCGCCAAATTCGCCGAGGCTGCGGGCAAAGGCGAGCAGGGTACCAGTCAGGATACCGGGCAGGATCAGCGGCAGGGTCACGGTGATGAACACCCAGCGCGGTGATGCACCCAGGGTGCGTGCCGCCTGTTCAAGTCCGCGGTCGACGGATTCCAGAGACAGACGTATGGCCCGGACCATAAGCGGAAAGGCCATGACGCCAGCAGCGATGGCCGCGCCCTTCCAACTGAAGGAGACGGTGATTTCAAAGGTTTCCCAAAGCCAGCGGCCAAGTGCACCCTGTCGGCCGAAGGCCAGTAGCAGCAAATAGCCGATGACCACAGGCGGCACGACAAGCGGCAAATGGACAATTCCGTTGAGGACGGATTTTCCGTAAAATTCATATCGCGCCAGAATCCAGGCGACCAGCAACCCCAACGGTAAACAGCCCAGTAAGGCCAGCCCGGCAACCTGCAGGCTTAGCTTTATGGCTTCCTGTTCAAAGGGGGATAAGGCAAACACAAGACAGCCCTCGGTTTCCGGGGTGAGTGGTTATAACGGCTGAAATCCATAGCGGGTGAGAATTGCGCGCCCGTCAGCAGATTGCAAGAACCGTCGAAAAGCGATTGCCTCAGGCGATGATTTGCCACGGATTGTCGCCAGCGGATAACGAATTGGCGAATGGCTCTCGGCAGGGAATACGGCCACCGCACGGGCATCCGCCCGCCCCACCAGATCGCTGGCATAAACGATGCCCAGCGGGGTTTCCCCCCGCTCGATAAAGGTTAATGCCAGCCGCACATTGGCCGCCGCCGCCAAGCGGTTTTGAACGGCATCCCAAAGGCCAAGGCGGGTCAACGCCTGTTTGCCGTAAATGCCGGCGGGCACGTGCGCCGGGTCGCCCATGGCCAGGCGCCCCTTACCGAGGCGCTTAAGAAAGGTATTGGGGTCTGAAAGTTCAAGAGGGGCCGCCGTTGTTGTCGGGGCGGCGACGACAAGCTGGTTTTCGGCGATATCCATGCGGCTGCCCGGCTCAATCATTCCGGCCTCTTCGACTTTGTCCATCCAAAGGGCGTTGGCTGAGATATAAAGATCGGCCGGTGCACCCTGCAAGATCTGGCGGGCCAGCGTCGAGCTTGCACCAAACACGGGGATGAAACGCTGCCCGCTCTGGCCTTCAAGCGCAGCACAGAGGGTTGTGACCGCTCCGGTCAGGCTCGATGCCGCATAAACATAGGTTTTTCCGGCGGCCTGTGCGGATAAAGCTGGGGCTATAGCGAAGACCAGGCACAAAAGGAAACGGAATAGGGGGCGCATGGCGGTTTTCAGGAATACAGGTCTTCCGGCGTCACGTCCGGCTCGGCGATGATTGCAGGGGCATCGTCCCGGATGGCGTTAAAGAAGCAATTGCGCCGTCCGGTGTGACAGGCGACGCCCACCTGATCGACCAGTGCGAGCAAAGTGTCGCCATCGCAATCCCAGCGCAAATCCATCAGCTTTTGCGTCTGCCCCGAGGTTTCGCCCTTGCGCCAGAGCTGTCCGCGCGAGCGCGACCAGTAACAGACCTGATTTGTATCCAGCGTTTCGCGAACGGCGTCTTCATTCATCCAGGCCATCATCAGAATCTCGCCCGTGTCATGTTGCTGGGCGATCACCGGGACCAGCCCATCGGCGTTGAACACAAGCATGTCGATGACCGCATTGACGGTTTTGGAACTGGGAGGAGATACCATTTTGTGGGCCCTAATAGGATGAAATATAAGCTTTTTATAATATAAGGATGCACATGGGGGATAACAACATTATGTTAGCTCTTGTTCCATGATAGAAAGAAGACCATGAGCTCTGAGAACACCGCACCGGCCTTTATCGACCATGACCATGACCATGACGCCTGTCAGGATGACGCGCTGGATCGGGCCGTCGCCATTTGTGCGGAGCGTGGTGTTCGTTTAACGGATATCCGTAAGCGGGTGCTGGAACTGGTGTGGCGTGGGCACAAGCCCATGGGCGCTTATGACATTCTGGATGTGCTGCGTCATGAGCGCGACAGTGCGGCACCGCCAACCGTCTACCGGGCGCTGGATTTCCTGCTGGAGCACGGGCTTATACACCGCATTGAGAGCCTCAACGCGTTTGTTGGCTGTACGGAGCCGGAAACCCCACACCGCGCACAGTTTCTGATTTGCGGTACCTGTGGCACCACGGCGGAATTGAACGATCCGCGCATTGATGCGGCGATTAACGAGCAGGCGGCGGCGGTCGGCTTTACCGTCAATCGCCGGACCATCGAAGTGGAGGGGATGTGCCCCCACTGCAGCACGGATAATCCAAAGTAAACTATTCCGTGCTGCTGTAGCGATCGAGGCCAGCCGCCAGATCAGCAATCAGGTCATCCGGGTCTTCCAGGCCAATATGCAGGCGGATCAGCGGACCATTGGCGGTCCACGGCGTTGCGGTGCGCAGTTTTTCAGGATAATTGACGGTGATCAGGCTTTCATATCCGCCCCAGCTGGCACCCATGCGGAAAATCTCCATATGATCGCAAAGCGCACAGAGCGCGGCCCGGGAGCCGGGTTTCAGGATCACTCCAAACAGCGCTGAAGCGCCCGCATGATCGCGTTTCCACAAGTCATGTCCCGGATCTTTGGCAAGCGCAGGATACAAAACGCGCTCGACCTCGGCGCGGCTCTTCAGCCATTCCGCAACTTTGAGGGCGTTTTTAGCGTGCCTTTCCAACCGTACCGACAGGGTGCGTAAGCCGCGCAACGCCAGATAACAATCATCCGGGCCGACAGCGAATCCCAGTGAGTTGGTGGTGTTTTTCAGTTCCTTGTAATGGGATTCGGTGGCGACGGTGATGGTCCCCATCATGGTATCAGCATGGCCGACCACATACTTGGTTGAGGCCTCAACGACAAAATCGACGCCCAGCGTGAGCGGCTGACACAGATAGGGCGATGACCAGGTATTATCGATAACGGTCAGGATACCGTGTTCCTTACAGGCCGCTGTAATGGCAGGTACATCCTGCATTTCAAAAGTGATGGAACCCGGTGATTCCAGAAATACAACTTTTGTATTGGGTTGGAAAAGATCGACAATCCCCGCACCAATGGACGGATCGTAATAGGTCGTCTCCACTCCAGCTTTGGCGAGCAGACCTTCACAGACCCGAAGCCGTGTCGGGGCGTAAACGGTATCGACCATAAGCAGATGATCGCCGCTTTTCAGGCAATTGATGAGCGCGCCGGAAATGGCGGCCAGTCCAGATGGGCAGGCGACGGTCTTATGGCCCTGATGCAGGGCGGTGATAGCAGTCTCGAAGGCCGCAGTGGTTGGCGTGCCGGAACGTCCATAGCTGAAGCCGTGGCTTTTTTTGCTGCGTCCTTCATATTCATCGAGAGTGGGGAAGGTGATGGTGGAGGCGTGATAAACGGGCGGGTTCACAATCCCGAAATTGTCTTCCGGGTTGCTTCCGGCATGGCAAAGTATGGTATCTTTATGTCTGGTCATTCTCTCAAATCTCTTAAATTTTAGAATTTATCATCGGTATTTGGCGCGCACGCTACTATGCCAGCAGATCAAAAGCGATACTGATCCTTTTGTCGTCGCTCTCGAAAGGAATGGTCCGGTGGTAAATATAGGAAGGGAACAGCACCATCAGGCCTTCTTTAGGCTCGATCATTTTCACATTATGGGTTTGTTTGCAGGGGAACTCATCCGGCGGGCGGCAAAACTCGATCCAGCCGGCTTGGCCGTTTTGGCCCGTATGCATGACGTCGGGCAATTTTGCATAATAGACCCCGCTGATCCAGGCGGCACGATGCATATGCGATGTCTGATGACCCTGAGCGCCGAGCACGGTTCCCCAGATATCAATTTTTGTGAGGTGGGGGATCAGCGGCGGATAAGGGTGCATATTGTTTTTGTTGATATCTTCCAGATAGATATCCAGCGCTTCCCCGATCATGTTCTGCAATTCCGCCACCGGACCGCGCTCACCGAGCGCCAGGTTTTCCGTCTGTTGACCGTTACGGGTCGCTTTGTTGTGGGGTTCACGGACCAGTGTCGGATGGTTGAGGACATGGGCAACCAGTGCGCTGTTGAAGGCATTGATGCTGTCGTATCCGGGGCGCGCGTCAAACAGCTTGGGCCGGATCAGTAATTCCGGTTTCAGGATTTCTGCCGATTGCTGAGGGTTGCCGCTTTCCGTCGCTGCAATAGCGGCAAAGGACAGGGCATCCCTGTTTCCTGGCTCGACGTTCAGGGCCAACTGGCAAGCCGCATAAGCTTCGGCAGCATTCCCCTGTTCCAGAAACGCACTGGCCAGGTTGGTGGCAGCGGCGGAATGGTTGGGGCTTTGTTTTAACGTCAACTGGTAGTGTTTGATCGCCTCGCATGTCTGGCCTGTTTGGCGTAGCGCATTGGCCAGATTGTAATGGGCATCTGCGTAACTGGGATTCAGCGCCAAGGCTTGCTGAAAGGACGCAATGGCGCGTTTCGGTTTGGCCATGGCATTCAGGGCCGTGCCCAGGTTGAAATGGGCCTGAGCATAATCCGGAAGCAACTGGGCGATTTTCGTCAAGATCGGAAGTGCGTTCTTCTTTTTGCCTAAAGCCATAAAACAGGCGGCTTTCAGGTTCAAGGCATCCGGGTGGCTGGGGGCTGCCAGCAGGATCTCTTCGGATATCGACAGGGCTGCATCCGGGGCACCTGAACGCATCATCTGGCCAGCCTGTTCGAGCTTTGAAAGGATTTCACCGGGAGGCATCTGGGGTAGGGACAGGTGGTTTTTTACATTTTTATTATGTCGCCGCCGGTCTTTGCGGTTCATTTAATTCGCCCCTTGTTGTAAAATAAAAGTTTAGACGGTTTCCTTGGCATATCAACGTAATAACAGCAATTTATGCCTCAGTTTCAAAGCCCCTTTGCCTTTTAAGAACAAGTAGACCCATTGTTAATTCGACTGAATAGTTCAAGGTTAATGGTGTTCATAAATTCTTAATGCTTGAGCGTCTTTCAAGAAGTATGTTACGGATTCACTATGAACCGTCAGAATATCAGGTTCTGACAGTTGTAAAAACTAGAGTGTATTTACACTAGGGAGCAAAAACTTATGAGAAAAACAATTACAGCTTTTGCTGCAGCTACGGCTGCTGCATTGGTCACGACCGCGATTGTTACGCCAGCCAGCGCTGGTCCGATCCTCGATCGCGTTACGGCAAAAGGTTTTATCCAGTGTGGTGTAAGCCAGGGCGTTCCCGGTTTCTCGAACCCGGATGCGCAAGGCAACTGGAGTGGTCTTGACGTTGATGTTTGCCGGGCAACGGCCGCCGCATTGTTTGGCGATGCATCGAAAGTCAAATACACACCGCTGACATCTAAAGAGCGTTTCACTGCGCTTCAGTCTGGTGAAATCGACATGCTGTCGCGCAACACGACCTGGACTTTGGTTCGTGACACGGCATTGGGCATGAACTTTGCTGGTGTTGCTTACTATGATGGTCAGGGGTTCATGGTTCGCAAAAGCTTAGGTGTGAAAAGCGCGCTTGAGCTTGATGGCGCTTCTGTCTGCACAAACCTCGGTACAACAACCGAGCTGAACCTGTCCGATTACTTCCGTGCCAATGGTATGAAGTTCAAGGGCGTATTCTTCGAGAAGGCTGACGAAGTTGTTGCCGCTTACGATGCGGGCCGTTGCGATGTTTACACAACCGACCAATCCGCACTGGCTGCACAGCGTACGAAAATGAAAAATCCGGGCGAGCATCTGGTGCTGCCGGAAATCATTTCGAAAGAGCCTTTGGGCCCGGTTGTTCCACATGCCGACGATCAGTGGTTTGATATCGTCAAATGGTCGCTAAATGCGATGATCGAAGCGGAAGAGCTTGGTTTGACGTCAAGCAATGTCGACAAAATGAAAGCCGAATCCAAGAACCCCGGCGTGCGTCGTATGCTTGGTCTTGAAGGCGATACCGGCAAGAACCTCGGTGTTAGCGCAGACTGGAGCTACAACATCATCAAGCAAGTTGGCAATTATGGTGAAGTGTTTGACAAGCACCTGGGTCCGGATACGCCGATCGCCCTGCCGCGTGGCTTGAACACTCTTTGGAGTAATGGTGGCATTCTGTATGCCCCACCAGTCCGCTAAGGGCTGACCGTTACTTCATGTCATAGATAGGGTGCGTTTCTTCGGAAACGTACCCGTTCTATGTCCTCGGCTTTAATAATAAACATCAGGGGATCTGTTGTGGCCGTAGACAGTATATCGCAGGAGCAACCAGCTCCGCCAAAAGTGGCGTTGGTTAACGACCCTCGGGTCCGGGCTTTGTTTTTTCAGGCTTTGGTCGTCGGGTTGGTCGTTATTTTCGGGACGATCATTATCAGCAATACCATGGACAACCTGGAGAGCCAGGGGATTGCGTCCGGGTTTGGATTTTTAGATACCACGGCCGGGTTTGCCATCGGCTACAGCCCGTTTGTCGAATATAACGAGCAAAACACGTATAGATGGGCGCTGTTTGTCGGGATTTTAAATACCCTGCTGGTCGCCTTTATTGGCATCATCTTTGCCACGATTATTGGCTTTGTCGTAGGTGTCGCCCGTCTTTCAAAAAACTGGTTAATTGCAAATCTGGCGCTGATTTACATTGAGATGATGCGCAATGTTCCATTGTTGTTGCAGATTTTTGTCTGGTACTTCGGTGTGCTCCGCGCATTACCCGGACCCCGCCAGAGTGTTGATTTTGGTGGAACCATATTCGTGAATAACCGGGGCATGTTTGTCCCGGCACCCGTCTATGAAGCCGGCTTCAATGTTGTTGTGATTGCCTTTATCGCGGCAGTCGTTGGCAGCATTTTTCTTGGCAAATGGGCGAAAAAACGTATGGAACTGACCGGTCAGCCCTTTCCTGTCTTCTGGACATCGTTGGGTGTGATCATTGGGCTTCCGCTCCTTGCCGCCGTTGTGACCGGTTTCCCCCTCAGTTGGGATTATGCCGAATTAAGCGGGTTTAATTTCACCGGTGGGGCTGAACTTCCCCCTGAGCTTGTCGCTTTGGCTGTGGCGCTGGCGACCTATACCGGCGCATTCATTGCTGAAATCGTCCGGGCAGGAATTATGTCGGTGAACAAAGGCCAAACGGAAGCATCTTATGCCCTCGGGTTAAAACCGGGTGTGACGTTGCGTCTTGTGGTTATTCCACAGGCCTTGCGCGTTATCATTCCGCCGTTGACCAGCCAGTATCTGAACCTGACCAAGAACTCGTCTCTGGCTGCGGCCATTGCGTACCCGGATATTATTCTGGTGTTCGCCGGTACGGTTTTGATGCAAACAGGCCAAGCTGTCGAAATTATTGCGATCGCCATGGGTTTTTACCTGGTGGTGAGCCTCATCATTTCGATGTTTATGAACTGGTATAATACCAAGATGGCATTGGTGGAGCGTTGATCATGGCTGAACAAACACGTGACTACGAATTAGGGCACCATCCTGACCTTCAACCGCCGGCATCGACCATTGGTATCTATGGATGGGCTCGTTCCAATCTGTTTTCATCACCGATCAATACGGCTTTTACGCTCTTTGCCATTTATCTGGTTTATGCCATCTTTCCACCATCCCTGAACTGGCTGATCTTTGATGCCGCCTGGGTCGGTAACGACAATACGGTATGTAAGAACGCTGATGGCGGACCAATAGCGGCGGCCTGCTGGCCCTTTATTGTCTCTTGGTTCAAGCCATTTATGTTCGGGTTTTATCCGGATGAAGAGCTGTGGCGGATCAAGCTGACCTACTGGATTTTCGGGATCGGTCTGCTGGCTTTGATAATTCCCCGGGTTCCCTTCAAGAAATGGGTCGCACTGTTCTTGCTGATCCTGTTTCCGATCATGTGCTATTTCCTCTATGTAGGGGGATCGTTCGGTCTTGAAGTGATTGAAACAAGCCGTTGGGGCGGTCTGTTCCTGACGCTGGTGATTGCCATCACGGGGATCGCAGCGTCGTTACCCATTGGCATTCTTCTGGCTTTGGGGCGGCGTTCCAATATGCCGGTCGTTAAGGCGGTTTGTGTGGCCTTTATCGAGTTGTGGCGGGGCGTGCCATTGATTTCGGTGCTGTTCATGTCATCCGTCATGTTTCCTCTGTTCATGCCGGAAGGCTGGAACTTTGACAAACTGCTGCGCGCCCTTATCGGGGTAACCCTGTTCTCCTCTGCTTATATGGCAGAAGTGGTTAGGGGTGGCTTGCAGGCCATTCCCAAGGGGCAGTATGAGGGGGCGCAGGCATTAGGACTGAATTTCTCGAAAATGATGTTCTTTATTGTCATGCCGCAGGCCCTGAAAATGGTCATCCCAGGTATCGTGAACACTTTTATCGGTCTGTTCAAAGATACGACACTGGTCGGGATTATTGGTCTGTTTGACTTCTTGGGTATGATCCAAACCGGAGCTGCAAATAAAGACTGGCTCGGGTATCTGACCACAGGGTTTGCCTTTGCGGCGCTTGTTTACTGGGCGTTCTGCTTCGGCATGAGTCAATATTCTCAACACCTTGAGCGCAAACTGCATACGGGCCATTAAACACATCTGATCCGTAAGATTTTAGGAGACTATGAATGTCTGAAATGAATGTAAAAACGGAAGACTTGATGCATCCCGCTAAGGAAATGACCGTTAGCGACCATGTGATGATCGAAATCAAGACCATGCATAAATGGTATGGTCAATTTCACGTCCTCAAGGACATCAATCTGACGGTCAACTCTGGTGAACGAATTGTTGTTTGCGGCCCATCCGGGTCCGGCAAGTCCACAATGATCCGCTGCATCAACCGGCTGGAAGAGCACCAGCAGGGTCAGATCATCGTTGACGGGGTGGAACTGACCAACGATTTGAAAAAAATTGATGAAATCCGTCGCGATGTGGGAATGTGTTTCCAGCACTTCAACCTGTTCCCGCATTTATCGATTCTGGAAAACCTGGTGTTGGCTCCCATGTGGGTGCGCAACATTCCGCGGGCGCAAGCTGAAGAAACCGCGATGATGTATCTGGAACGGGTAAAAATCCCCGAGCAGGCGGCTAAATTCCCAGGCCAGCTTTCCGGCGGCCAGCAGCAGCGTGTGGCAATTGCCCGCTCCTTGTGCATGAGCCCGAAGATCATGCTGTTTGATGAACCGACATCTGCGCTGGATCCGGAAATGATCAAAGAGGTGCTCGATGTTATGATCGAACTGGCGGAAGAAGGCATGACCATGATTTGTGTGACGCACGAGATGGGCTTTGCAAAAACCGTGGCTAACCGTGTGATCTTTATGGATGGCGGCGAAATTATCGAAGAGAACGAACCCAATCAGTTCTTCGACAACCCGCAGCATGAGCGCACCCAGTTGTTCCTGAGCCAGATTCTGGCGCACTAGGAAGAGCTGTTTCCAATTAAACCGGTCTGTTTCGGCAGGCCGGTTTTTTTATTGGGAGAAGGCATTCGTGTCTTGTGAAATGGGCCAGAGGGCTTAATAAATAGGGGATGGAAATACAACAGCACACATCGCCCAAATGGCTCAAACCAGCCGTTGAATTCGGGCCTATCATTGTCTTTTTTGCCGCCTATTACATGGGAGGGCTGTTCCCGGCGACGGCTGCCATCATGGCAACAACGGCAGTTGCCCTGATTGTTTCCTACTATTATGAGCGCAAGATACCGATGATGCCATTAATCACGGCAATTGTTGTTGGGGTATTTGGCGGATTGACCCTGTGGCTTCAGGATGAAACCTTTATCAAAATGAAGCCGACTATAATTCAGGCTCTTTTTGGTGTGACTCTTTTGGCGGGCCTGGCATTCGGGAAACTTTTTTTAAAGTCGGTTATGGGAGGGGTCTGGCCTCTCACGGACTCGGCCTGGCGAACGCTGACCGTCCGCTTCGTCGGTTATTTCTTCGCTATGGCTGCAATCAATGAGCTGGTCTGGCGTACCCAGTCAACGGATTTCTGGGTGAATTTCAAAGTGTTCGGGATCATGGGGCTGACGTTTGTTTTTATTCTGTCACAGATGAAATTTATTCAGACCCATGTGCATGAAACAGAGATGGCTGAAAGACCTGAGTAAATAACGGCAGTTCTCAGCCGGAATGTCTTTTAAAACGTATCGAGATAGATTGCGGCATCGGTAAAGGGCCTGTCCTGATATCGCGCGGCTTCTGACAAGGTCAGGGTGCCGTTGTGGGTTGTCAGGCCGCGCATGAGCCAAGGCTCGGCTTTACAGGCGGCCAACAGGCCTTCATCGGCGATGCGGCTGACAAAAGGCAGGATCGCCCGGCTGTAACCCGCAGAAGCGGTCGCCGGAACGGCGCCCGGAATGTTGTCGACGCAAAAATGCCGGATACCATCCACTTCGTAAACAGGGTCGGCCCAGGTAGTTGGATGGCATGTTTCGATAGCGCCTGCTGTGTCGCAGGAGATATCGGCAATGGCGACGGTTGGTTTCAAAAGCGATAACATGGAGCGGCTGATCAGATGATCCTCACGATGTTTTGGCCAAAGCACGCAGTTGACGATCAAATCCGCATCGACCAGATGCTGGCCCAAGTTTGCAACATCATCGGAACGGTAATCATAGCTGGCCCAGGTCAGCTCCGTAGCCTTGCGCGCACGCGATACGATGTCCAGTCCGACTACCGAGCAGCCCAGCCGCAATAAGGTGCGCAAGGCGCCTTGCCCGACGGCGCCCAAACCAATAACCACGGCTTTTAAGGGAGATGCGCCAAAGTGTTCCATAAAGTGACGGCCGGTGCCGTTGTGTGGCGCCATACATAGGCGAACCCCCTCGAAAGCGCCAATCTCGCCAGCCAGCGGGCAATTGGGCGATCCGTCTTCATGGGTGTCTTCCGCTGAAATGCTGGCGACTTTTTTAGTCAGCAAAACATCTGTTAATTCGCGATTGAGGGCTGTGTGGAGGTTTGTATAAACAATATGGTTAGCACGCAGAAACCCGTACTCGTCGGGCATAATTTCCTTAACTTTGACAATCATTTCTGACGCTTCATAAACCGCTTTGGCGGTATCGAGGATTTCTGCCCCTGCCGTTTGATAGGCTGCATCATCAGCACCGGAAGGATGGCCAGCTGCGGCTTCGACGCGCATCTGATGACCCGCCTGAACGAGGGCTGCAACTTCCGTCGGCATTAACGCGACCCGGCCCTCCTGAGGTTTGATTTCCTTGGGAACTCCAATATCCATTATTTCTCTCACATAAAATTGCCGCTGGCGCGGGGATCGTCGATTTCTTCGGTTATCTGCTTATAAGGGGAAAACCCATGGCGCTGATAGGTGTGGATGGCGGCGGGGTGGTCTTCCGTACAGGTATGGACGAACAAGCGTTTGGGCATGTAAGACCAAGCCTGATCAATGAGCCAGCGCAGGAAATAGCCGCCAAGCTTCTGTCCAATAAATTCAGGCAACAAGCCGAAATAGGCCAGTTCGATGTCGTTGCCTTGCCGGCGGTCCAGTTCGCCATAGCCGGCGGGCACACCGCTCACATAAAGCACATAGATTTCGACTTTCTCGTCCTGGATAATCTCTTTTAAGTCTTCGTCTGAAAGAGTTCGCCGCTCCCACCAGAGCCAGTCCTGACCGATCGTGTTGTAAAGATAGCGGTAAAAGGAAAGCGTCGGTTTTTCAGCCCGAAGCAGGGCGATCTTGACTGCCGGACGCGGCGGCGTTGGCGATGTTGGACGTTCCGTCATTTCCAGATAGGTGATGACGGATTTTATTTTTTGTGGCTTCGCTGCCATTAGAAATATCCTAACGAGGAAATCTGTGCTGTTTTAACCGGCGTCGACGGGAGTGTCCGGATGGTTGCCCCATTCGGCCCATGACCCGTCATAAACAGCCGCATTTTCGTGCCCGATCAGATAAAGACCCAGGGAAACAACACAGGCCGTCACGCCGGAGCCACAACTGGTGGCGATGGGTTTGGAGAGATCAAGCCGGGCGTTTTCAACGGCAGCTTTGATCTCTTCGGCAGAGCGGTAAACAAAGTGGTTTTTAGAATCCATCAAATGGTTGAACGGTAAATTTAAGCTTCCGGGAATGCGACCGACCTTGTTGCTGGGCCGGGGTTCCTGAGCTTCACCCCTGTAGCGATCTGCGGAACGCACATCGACAACCTGTTCCTTGGCAGTCTCTATATTCCGCATCACCTGATCGACATTGCGGACCAGAAAGTTATTGGTCCGCGCCGTAAAATGCCGGTCACCGGGATTGGGCTCTATATCGTCTGTCGGTCGATCTTCTGCCAGCCATTTCGGTAAGCCACCGTTGAGCACGGCAACGTCCGTATGACCAAACACCCGAAACATCCACCAGACCCGAGCTGCCGCATTGAAACCGCCATTCCCGTCATAGACGATGATCTTGTTGCCGTCTCCAAGGCCCAGTTTGCGGACCCGGCTTGAGAATTTCTCCGGTGATGGCAGCATATGGGGCAGGGGGGAGGCCTCATCGGCGATATCATTGATATCGAAGTAAACAGCACCGGGGATATGACATTCCTTGTATTCGGCGTAACCGTTCCGGTCCTGTGTCGGTAAAAACGAGGTGGCATCAACCACCCGGACATCAGGCGCGTTAAGATGTTCGGCCAACCATTCGGTGCTGACAAGGGCATCGGGATTTGTATAGGTCATGTTCACACCAACCATTTGGGGACAGGGAGGCCTTTTTCCCTGAGGAATTCCGGATTGAAGAGTTTGCCTTGATAACGTGTTCCATAATCGCAAAGGATCGTGACAATGGTATGGCCGGGGCCCATCTCTTTTGCCAGACGCAGAGCGCCGCCCACATTGACCCCGCTTGAGCCGCCAACACAAAGGCCTTCATATTGCAATAGATCAAAGGCAACCTGCACAGCTTCGGCATCCGGGATCAGATAGGGTTTATCAACCGTAACGCCTTCCAGGTTTCCGGTAATCCGGCCCTGCCCAATCCCTTCACATATGGACGAGCCCTCTGTTGGCTTGAGTTCACCGTGGGAAAAATAGTTAAACATGGCTGCGCCCGCCGGGTCGGCAAGGCCAATAACGATTTCCGGTTTTTGCTCACGCAAATACATGGAGCATCCGGCCAGTGTGCCGCCCGTTCCAACGGCGCAAATGAAGGCATCCACCTTGCCATCCGTTTGGCGCATGATTTCCGGGCCAGTTCCTTCGATATGCGCCATGCGGTTCGCCGTATTGTCCCACTGGTTGGCGTAAAGAACGCCGTTGGGCTCCTTGTCCACCAGCTCTTTGGCCGTGCGTTCGGCGACATGGACATAGTTGTTGGGGTCTTTGAAGGGCACAGCCGGAACTTCCACCAGTTCAGCCCCGCACAGCCGGAGCATATCCTTCTTTTCCTGGCTTTGTGTTTCCGGAATGATGATCCGGGTGCGGTAGCCAAGCGCGTTGGCGCATAGGGCAAGGCCTATCCCGGTGTTACCGGCGGTGCCTTCGACAATCAGGCCGCCGGGTTTCAGCGCACCGCGTTTTTCGGCATCCTTGATCATGAACAGGGCGGCACGGTCCTTAACGGAGCTACCGGGGTTGAGGAACTCGGCTTTACCCAGGATTTCACAGCCTGTTTCATCCGAAAACTTATTTAAACGGATAAGCGGTGTATTCCCAACCGTTTCAACAAAACCGCGACGGATATCCATAGGCATGCTCCTGTAACAAGTATTATGTGGGCTTGGTCCCAAACAGACCAACGAAAGATAGAAGTCCGCTTGCGGCCATTCAAGCGCCGTATGAACTTTATTTGCCCTGCGTGGCCCATTTTGCGCGAAGCCTGGGGTGGTTAAAACGAAACCAGTGCATAGCGATCAGCAGGGCGGAATTGTTGAATGTGTTGTTATCGAGTTGTTGGAAAGCCTTATCCACCGGGCATCGGAAGACCCGGATGTCTTCTCCTTCATCATCCAGCCCGTGAATGCCATCTGCTGTGCGGGCATCCACCCGGCCGCAATAGAGGAGGGCCGTTTCACTGCTTGCCCCGGGGGAAACCAGATATTTGCAGATAAACTCGATATCCAGGATTTGGCATCCTGATTCTTCGATGGATTCCCGGCGCACAACATCTTCGGGACGTTCATCTTCTTCAATGATGCCGGCAACCAGTTCGATCAGCCATGGAGATTCAATCTCTTTATCAAACCAGCGTGAGTCCAGCGCACAATAGGCACCGGGCCGGAACTGTTCGATGAGGACCAATTCATCAAGGTCCGGATCGTAAAGCAGGCAGCAGGCGGCATGGCCCCGTTCAAAAATTTCACGGCTGACCTCCTGACTCCAGCCACCGTTAAAAAGCTGGTGTTTGATCCGGTAGCGATCAACGCGAAAATACCCCTGGTATAGGGTTTCCTTGGCGACGATCTTGACGTCCTTGGCATCCATATGGCTTGAGTCCTTTGCATTTGATTGTTTTTAGTTGAACCGTACTTGAGGGAACTTGTCTAGGGGCGTTACAATAGGGATATGAGTGTTGACGGAATGGCCCGCGTGCTCATAATCACCGACCGGTAGGTGATAAGACCTGCCCCAATTACAGCTTGAAAGTACGGAAGAATCTGATGCGTTTGATGATTAACGGCGAAGACAAAGTCTATGATGAAAACCTGACCGTTGAGCAACTGCTCGGAAAAATTGGTCTGGATTCAAAAAAGGTCGCGGTTGAGCGCAATTTGGAAATCGTCCCGAAATCCGCCTATACTAACATCGATTTAAGCGATGGTGACCGTCTGGAGATTGTTCACTTTATTGGCGGCGGCAGCCCGGACGCTTCTGCCAGTGATGACCCGCTTGTTGTTGCAGGGCGCACCTTTTCGTCACGCCTGATTATAGGTACTGGTAAGTACAAGGATTACGAGATCAACCGTCAGGCCTGTGAAGCGGCAGGCGTCGATATGGTCACTGTCGCTGTACGCCGGGTTAACCTGACGGATCGGGACCAGCCGATGCTTGTCGATTTTGTCGATCCGAAGGTTTACACCTATCTGCCCAATACGGCGGGCTGTTTCACAACGGAAGATGCCGTACGCACACTCCGTTTGGCGCGCGAGGCTGGCGGCTGGGATCTGGTCAAACTGGAAATTCTAGCCGATCAGAAAACGCTATATCCGCAGATGATTGAAACGCTGGAAGCGACCGAAGCTTTAACCAAGGAAGGGTTTCAGGTGATGGTCTATTGTTCAGATGATCCGGTGATCTGCAAGCGGCTCGAGAATGCGGGGGCGGTCGCTATCATGCCGCTGGGCGCACCCATTGGATCCGGTTTGGGTATTCAGAATCCCGTCAATATCCGCCTGATTGTCGAGCAATCAAATGTGCCGGTGATTGTCGATGCGGGTGTGGGGACGGCTTCAGACGCCGCCATTGCCATGGAACTGGGCTGTGATGGCGTGTTGATGAACACGGCCATTGCGGAAGCCAAGGACCCGATCAAAATGGCGAAAGCCATGAAGCTGGCTGTCGAAGGAGGGCGTCTGGCCTATCTCGCCGGGCGTATGCCGAAACGCATGTATGCGGATCCGTCATCACCATTGGCCGGACTAATTTAAGATTTGTTTGTCGCGATTGAATTTTACGGGACACTGGAGATGAGTAATGAGAAATGACCATGCCGAAATAGTCGCTGCGCTGGTTCCGTATTTTGACGGGTTTTATGAAGGCGATACAGAAAAACTGAAATCGATTTTCCACCCCTCCTGCCATCTCTATTGTGCCACCCATTCCCCCATGACTGATTTTGATATGGAAACCGTTTATGGGCGGGTTGCAGGCCGGACAAAACCGTCTGAGCGGGGCGACCCGCGTGAAGACGGCATTATCACGATTGACCAATCGGCACCAGAATGCGCCTTTGCGAAAATCTACATCGCGCTCGGCAACCAGATGTTTACGGATTATCTGACGTTATTAAAAACAGAAGGTCGCTGGCAGATTATCACCAAAACCTTCACCTATGTGGAACGTGAAGGCGTCGCCCCTTTGTAAGTGGGCCTTATCGAACGATACGATTTTTCCAGCTTATTTTTTGGTTGGGACCGGCGGAGCAACCAGAAAAGCCGGCATATGATCGCCAAGACCTTTGACAGGTTTCCCTGTATCGGCCTTTTCATTTCTTGCTGATTGTGGCTTTGGCTTTTGCGCCTGCTTTGTCTTTGGTGCCGCATCAACGGGCGCTGCTTCGGGTTTGTTTTCGGTAGTGACCTCGGCCTCAACCTCGAGTTCGGATGAAGCGGGTTGCGCAGCTTCTTGCGGAGCCTTATCGGCTGCAGGCTTACGCTCACGGCGGCGACGTTTTGGCCTTTCGGCTGTTTCCGCGACCGGGGTTTCTGCCTCTTCTGTGGAAATCGGTGCCGCAGCAGTGCCGCCAAGCATCACTTCCGGAATTTTAAAGCCCGTCGTTTGCTCAATGGCAGTCAGGTATTTGCGATCTTCGCGGGTCGCAATGGTATAGGCATGGCCTTTGTTGCCGGCCCGACCGGTGCGACCGATACGGTGCACATAATCTTCCGGGTGTGTGGGAACGTCGAAATTGAATACGTGGCTCATGGACGGGACATCCAGGCCCCGTGCTGCCACGTCGGAACAGACCATATATTTAAACTCGCCGGCCTTGAATTTGTCCAACGTCTCCATGCGGGACGATTGGTCCATGTCGCCATGCAGGCGTGCCGTTTCAAACCCATGTTTGCTCAACGAGCGCCAGACCACATCGACATCGCGTTTGCGGTTGCAGAAAATCAGGGCGTTCTTCGGATTGTCTTTCTCGATGAGCTGGCGTAAGGCTTCGCGCTTTTCCTTTTGACCGCCGCCCGGGCGTTTGCCGTCCGAATGGCTGACCATAACCAGACCCTGAGTAATGGTATCGGCAGTCTGGGAAGGGCGGCTGACGGTAATTTCCTTGGGGTTGCTCAGGAATTTATCAGCCAGAAGTTTGATTTCCTTGGGCATGGTAGCTGAGAACAGCAACGTGGTGCGCATAGGCGAGAGAAGGGATACGATTTTCTCAACATCGGGGATAAAGCCCATGTCCAGCATCCGGTCCGCTTCATCGATCACAAGGGTGCGTACATCGTTCATCAACAAATGTCCGCGCTCGAAGACATCGAGCAGCCGACCGGGCGTGGCAATCAAGACATCGACGCCTTTATCGAGAACTTTCAACTGGTCAGCCATGCTTGAACCGCCAATGAGCAGGGCTTTTGATAATTTGTGGTATTTGCCATAGGTGTCAAAATTATCGGCGACCTGAGCGGCCAGTTCGCGCGTCGGCTCAAGGATCAGGGAGCGCGGCATGCGCGCCTTGGCCCGACCAGAAGCCAGAATTTCAATCATCGGCAAGGTAAAAGAAGCGGTCTTGCCGGTGCCGGTTTGGGCACAGCCCAAAACATCACGCCCCATCAATACGACAGGAATGGCTTGAGCCTGAATAGGTGTCGGGTCCGTGTAACCTGCGTCCGATACGGCGCGCAGAAGTTCATCACTAAGACCAAGTTCGGAAAATTTCATTAAGTTATATGTTCTCGTCCGCGATTTCGATGAGGGCGGAGGTAAGTTTTCGAGTTTCCAGGAACTCAATTCAACGCGATATTAGGCCCTGTTTCCTTTAAGTCAATCGTCTCCGTTCATATCGCTTGCTTGTACAGTTTGTCGCATGGTTATAATCAATAACCAATTCTTATATAAACCAGAAAGTTGTGGTCATGCTCATCGATGCGAAAAGCTCCTGCCTGATTGTTATCGACATGCAGGAGCGCCTTGTTCCCGCCATGCAAGCGCCCGCAAGGACGATCCGCAATGCGGCAACTTTGATCAAAGCCGCGAAACTGTTGTCGGTACCAACCATCCTGACAGAGCAGTACCCGAAAGGGCTGGGCCGCACAGTTCCTGAGCTGTCGAGCCTTGCCGAGCATGCCCCCATTCTCGAAAAACTGCACTTTTCCTGTATGAAGGATGATGGGTTTTCAACGCATTTCAGGTCGCAGAACCGCAAACAGGCCGTGATTGCCGGAATGGAAGCGCATATTTGTGTGTTGCAAACGGGAATGGATCTGATGGATCAAGGGTTTGAGATTTTTATTGTCACCGATGCCACATCATCGCGGACGCCGGAAAGCGAAAAGGCCTGCCTGGATCGACTGAGTGCGGCGGGGGCCGGTATCGTAACGACGGAAATGGTCGTCTTCGAATGGTTAGGGCAAGCGGCGACACCGGAATTCAAGGCGCTGTTGCCACTGGTCAAATAGCGAAAGACCGCCTGATGAACAATGGCCGTGCAAAAGACCGGACAAACCTTGTCGACGGCGTGCTGGCCGGAAAACGTAAAGCCATAGCCGAGATGTTATCGATCGCCGAGTCGCGGTCCGTAAGCCAGCGGACGGTATTGAGCGACATCTACAGACATGCGGGTAAGGCTCATGTCATCGGGTTAACAGGCGTGCCGGGCAGCGGAAAATCAACGCTGGTCCAGGCGATGACCCGGTGTTTTCGTGATCAGGGACTTCGTGTCGGAATTGTAGCCGTTGATCCGTCCAGCCCTTTTTCCGGGGGGGCGATCTTGGGGGACCGGGTCCGCATGGGGCAACTGGCGACGGATGAAGGGGTTTTTATCCGGTCACTGGCGACGCGTGGTGCGCTTGGCGGGCTGGCGCGGGCCTGTCTGGATACGGTTGATGTGCTGGATGCGGCGGGTTTCGACCTTGTGATTATCGAGACTGTTGGCGTTGGTCAGGACGAAGTCGATATCGCAACGGCGGCCCATACGGTGGTCGTCGTCTCGGCGCCGGGGTTGGGTGATGGTGTTCAGGCCATCAAGGCCGGTGTGCTGGAAATTGCCGATATCCATGTGGTGACCAAATGTGACAAGCCGGATGCCGAACAGACGCTTGTTGACCTCAATTCCATGATGCACCTCGGGCTGCAGGGAAAAGATCGGTTTGGTTGGAAGGTTCCCGTATTGGCGACCAGCGCTGAACTGGGCCAAGGCATTGACGAAATATGCAAGACGGTGCTGGACCACAGTGCACATTTGAAGGTTTCGGGTGAACTGGCCGTACGTCAGCGCGACATTGTCGAAATGCGTATTCTGAAAATGGCCGAAGATCAGGTTCGCGAAGCCTTGGCGGAAAGGGGGCAGGAAAAAATATCGGGACTTGTTCAACTGACACTGAGCCGGGATATTGACCCTGGACAAGCGGCATCCGAACTTATTGATGGACTGCAGGTAAAGTAAAGCGGCCGCAGTTGCCAAAAACAGTAGGTCTTTCAGTGGAATGAAACTATGTTTATTATTGTATGCATAATATTGTGACCGCTTGAATGGTTTTAAAAAATACTGAAGAGTCTTTTTTAATGCGGGTTCTTGTTATGAAAAGGCGTTTTATCAAGTTCACCTCAACCCGTTAACTGGTCTGTTATGACAAAATGATTGATGTGCGGCCTGTAAAAATCAAAACCATGGCGCTTGTGATTGTCGGGCTGGTAACCATTTCGGGTGTTGCGCTCCTTGCAAGTGCGGGAACAATCCGCAGCAATATTGTGGATGTGATCCAGTACTGGGAAAAATATCAGGCGGAGTCTTCGCCAAAAGCGCGGGCCGTCGAAAACCTGGTCAGCAGTCTGGGTTTTGGCGGGATGATTCATAATTTCAAGAACCTCATCCTGCGGCGCAATGACTATTACCATTATGAAGTTATAAATGATATCGAAGAGGCGCTCGCGTCGCTGCGGCTCTATGCCTCGTCTGGAATGGATGAGGGTGAAAAACGAGCTGTTCAGGATATCCGGAAAACGATTGAGCAGTATCGAATCAAACTTAAATCTGTCGATGGACTCGAGAACGCCGGACGTTCGGTTCGTCTTATAGACGACACCGTCCGGATTGATGATGTTCCGGCTTTAATGGGTATTCGCACTTTAAAAGATGCCCTGGTAAGTGAGTGGGAAATCCGCAAGCAGTTTTTTTCAAAAACGGAGGCGCTGTCGGATATTCGATCCAGGCTCGGCTACGGCGGTATGATTCACAATTTTAAAAATTTGATTATTCGCCTTGATCTACTCGCCGCTGGAAAAGTGGCGAACGACATCAATGCGGCAATTGTGGCGCTTGATGCATTTAGAACATTGGGAATTAACGCAAGTGAAAAACAGGCTCTAGATAATATTGAGGCCGTTGTTCTTGAGTATAAAGAAAAACTCAACATAGCGGCGCGGCTGATCGCAGAAGGTGAAACTCCGGAGAATATTGATCAGGCTGTCAAAATTGATGACATGCCAGCCTTTCGAGGTTTGACTTTTCTTGTTGATGAAAATGCGCTTCAGATACAGCAATCCCGGACTTCGTTGAGCAGGATTTTCGCCAATGTGGAAGCGGTCTCCCTGACGATCATTTTAATGGCTGCAATATCTTCCGTCGTTCTGGTTGTTCTGTCGGTCTGGGTCTTGTTGTATCGGATTGTACGGCCCATCCGCAATATTACCCAGACTATGAATAAGCTTGCGGACGGGGATACGGATTTTGATCTTCCAGATGCCGGTGAACGTACCGAGATTGGCCGGATGGTGCGGGCTGTGCAGGTGTTCAGGGAAAACAAAATCAAGGCGGATGATCATGAAAGAGCGTTATATGAATTGAACCATCAGCTTGAAAACAATATTGATGAATTGACGGAGGCCAGAGAACGTCTGGCATCGGAAGCTGAAAAACAGGAACTGTTGGCATCCGACCTGGCTGTGGCTGTGAGCCGCGCCGAGGCCGCCAGTCTGGCCAAATCGCAATTCCTTGCCGCAATGAGCCACGAGATCAGAACGCCGATGGCCGGCGTGATCGGAATGACGGACCTGCTTTTGGATACAGATCTTACTCCCGAACAACTGGATCGGGCAATCAGCATTCGAAATTCAGGCGAAAGTCTGCTGACCATCCTGAATGAAATCCTTGATCAGTCAAAACTGGAAGCGGGCAAATTGGAAATTGATCCGATTGATTTTCATCTGGCCTCGTTTATTGAAGAAGTTTCCGAGTTGTTTTATCCAAAAATTGAGGAAAAAGGACTGTCCTTTGAAATCAATCTGGATGAGGCGTTGCCGAGTGGAATCTGTGCAGACCGCATGCGTATCGGTCAGGTGTTGAGCAATTTATTGAGCAATGCGCTCAAGTTCACCAGCCAGGGAACGATAAAAGTCCACGTTAAACTGAAAGAAACTCAGAACGACAAACTTGTGCTGGGGTTTTATGTTTCCGATAGCGGGGTTGGCCTGAGTGAACAGGCAAAAGACAGACTCTTTTCACCCTTTGTGCAGGCAGATAGTTCAACATCCAGAACTTACGGTGGCACAGGTCTGGGGCTGTCCATTTCCAAACAACTGACGGAGCTGATGGGCGGTGATATCGGTGTCGAAAGCATCGAAGGCAAAGGCAGCACTTTCTGGTTTACAATATGCTGTCGGGCGTCCACAGCGGATGTCGAACCACAAAACAAGCGGCAATCCCGTGAGCGCTGGCAGGCTTCAAAATCCCTCCGAATTCTGTTGGCCGAAGACAATATTGTAAATCAGCAACTCACCGGCGCCATTCTTGTCAACCTGTCGCATCAACCGACAATTGCCGAAAATGGGAAAGTAGCCCTCGAACTTCTGGAGACGGAAGATTTTGATCTTGTTTTGATGGATGTGCGTATGCCTGTTATGGACGGGCTGCAAGCGACGGCAGCGATTCGCGCAATGGAAGGGCCGAAATCGAAAATTCCAATCATTGCCCTGACGGCTGACATCTCAGCGGGAAACGTCATTGAATACACGGATATCGGTATGAATGGCGTCTGCGCCAAACCGATTGATCTATCGCATCTTCTGAAAACCATAAACGCAAACCTTGGCGAAGATATCCACACCATCGAGCAGCAAGAGATACAAGAGGTTTTGCCAGAAGAGACAGCGCCCAAACCTTTGGCGGACAATCAGGATGACATTTCACATCTAACATCAGGAGGTTTTGACGAGGTTCTGGCAAACGTTTCTGTTATTGCGGATCAAGTTGACGGTCCAAATGAACTGGATGAAACGCCACCGCAATTGGCCACCGGTCTTTCTGTCGAAAAGTTTGAGGAATTGGTCAAATTGTATGAATCGGGTTTGGTTGATCAGTGTGAAAAACTGGCCGCTGCAAATCAGGCGTTTCAGAAAAAGCCCGGGGACAAGCAAAAGAAAGCCGATGTGAAAGCATTGATCCATAGTTTAAAAGGTGGGGGCGGTTCCTTTGGCTATCACCTGATAACAGCAATTGCCAAAATGTCCGATGATCTGCTCGACGATCAGGAAGGAGCGCTTTCAACGGATGACATGATATATCTCGACAATTGTGTGGGAGCTATCCTGGTTGTCAGCGAAAAGAAATTGTTGGGGCATGGTGGAAAGGCGGGCCGTGTCCTGATGCAGGGTCTGAAAAACAGCATCAAAAAACAACAACCGTCCTCAGTGAATTGATGGACATCGGAAATTAGTGGCGCGGCATTATAGCGGTGTTTGGGGTTTTCCGACCCGTCGATTGTTGGCTTTTTGCAATGCCGTCAGGCGGCTTTCGACCTGACCTCAACCCGCGTATCGTTGTAACAGGCACCGCCGATAATATCGGCATAATCGCCTGATATCAGGGCATTGACGGTTTGCTGGGTATCGCTGGTTTTGAACCACGTTCCTTTTGGGGAATAAACGGTTCCGGCCTTGACCGTATCTGTAATCTTTAACAGCAAATGGACGGCCCCCAGATCATTCCAGACGTGCACCAGAGCACCGTCTTTTAGCCCGCGCGAGTCGGCGTCATCCGGATGCATTTCCAGAACCGGCAGTTCGTCACTGGCTTTCAATCCGCCAAAGGTGGCGTTGATACGTTTGTCAGAAGATGGCGAGATCAGATAGAGCGGATAGTCCGATTCCAACTCCCGGTAGGTGGGTAATGCCTGATCAAAGCGCTGTCCCAGATCATCGGAAACCAGTTCGACCTTGCCGCTCACCGTCTTCGGGAAGGTGTTGACGAACGGGATGGCCCAATCACCATTGAAGTCCATACGAAGCGCCTGATCGAGTGGCAACTGGGATGGCCGTAAGCCTTTTAGGCGCGGATCATCAAGATCAAGACTCTCATCCATCAACTGGGCATCGGTGCGCGTGAAGATATCCTCCGTATAACCAAAGCGCGAGGCCAACCGCCGGAAGATTTCCGTATTGGGAAGTGAGGCGCCTACGGGTGGGATCACCGGCTCGGCCCGCTGCAGGAACTGTTGGCCGTACGCACCGTAAACATCGGCAAACTCGAAGTGGGTGGAGGCAGGCAATACAACATCGCAGTAGGCCATGCTGTCTGTCATGGCGACATCGCAGCCAACGGTGAACAGGTCATCCCGCGTCAGGGCGCGTTTCATGCGGTTTTGGTCCGGATGCACGCTGACGGGGTTGTGATTGTAGATGAATAGCCCCTTTACAGGGATATCCAGAGTATCGTCGAGGATATGCTTGGCGACATCGATAATGTTGAAGGTCCGCGTTCCGGACGGTGCCAGATCAGGCCGCTTGCGCCGGTTTGGTGTTGCCGGAAAGGCATTGCCGGCTTTTGCAATCAGGCCACCGCCTTCAACGCCAAATTTTCCGGCGAGCACGGGAAGCGCCATGGCGGCCCTGTTGCCACTGCCACCATTGCGGTTGCGTTCCATACCATTGCCGATCGAGATCGCTGCCGGGCTTGAGTCGTGATACAGCCGGGTAAAGGTGCGGATGTCATCCGGCGAAATGCCGCAGATGTGCGCCGCTGTCTCAACGGTTATCTGCCGGGCGGCCTGCATATAGGCCTCATATCCATGTGCCCACTTGGCAACAAACGCCTGATCAATACCGCCAATGCGTTCCAGTTCAAGGGCAATGGCCCAGGCCAGGACGACGTCCGTTCCGGGTGTGATGCTCAAATGCATATCCGCCTTTTCGGCGATTTTGACGCGTTTCGGGTCGATGACAACCAGCTTTGCACCGTGCTGTCTGGCTTCTTTGATAATCCCGCTGAAATGCAGATTGGAAACCGTAACGTTATTTCCCCAGACAACGATCAATTTTGATTTCACCGCCTGTTCAGGTGGCATGCCGGGCATCGCGCCGAATAAGCTATTATAGGCTTCACTTTTGACGCCGCCACAAAGCGCGCCGCGATGGAGCAACGACGCGCCCATTTTATGAAAGAAACGGGCGTCAATGGAGGAATCTGAAATCATACCGTGCGGACCGGCATAGTTGAACGGGACAATGGATTGCGGACCGTATGTCTTAATGAAGGTGCTGAACCGCTCATGAATGATATCAAATGCCTGTTCCCAGGTTGTGGGTTCGAACCGGCCTTCACCTTTAGGGCCTACTCGAAGCAATGGCTGGATCAGGCGGTTTTCGCCATGCACAAACTCCGGATAGTAACGGGCGATTTTGTTACAGACGACGCTTTTGGTGATCGGGTTGGCGTCCGACCCCCGGACCTTGACGACTTTGCCGTCTTCAACGGTGACTGTCAGGCTGCAGGTGTCTGGGCAATCCATGGGGCAGACGCTGGGGTGTTCGGAAATCATCGGTTGGGTCCTGTTGAATGTCATGGTGGTGTATGCGTTGGTTTTGTACGAAATAAATTGGCTTTGTGAAAAGGTCCATTATTGTATTTTTACTAGAGCCATTGTGTTGAGGAGCCTATGTCCAATCATCAGCAGAAATCGCCATTGCTCTCCGTCTCCATTGACAAGAGAACAGGGATGTCTTTGCAAATTCAAATATTCGATCAGGTGCGCGATGCCATTTTAGCGGGGCGCCTCGCACCGGGGACCCGTCTGCCAGCTTCACGCACTTTGGCAACTGAGCTTGGCGTGTCACGCAATACGGTTCTGGCCGCCTTCGAGCGGCTTTATGCGGAAGGCTACACGGAAGGTCAGACAGGATCGGGAACGCGTGTTTCCAAGGTGCTGCCAGAGGAGCTTTTATCGGCGCGCCGTGATGGCCGGACCAGATCGGAGGGGCCATCGTTAGCCGGGAAGCTGTCCCGAATGTCGCAATCCATCATCTGGTCGCGGCATCAAACGGATACAACCCGGCTCCGCGCCTTTCGTCCAAACCTGCCCGATCTCGACAGTTTTCCGTTCGATGTGTGGAGCCGGCTGGTTGGGCGGTTCTGGCGTAACCCGCCGAAGGAGCTGGTGTTTGGTGGAGATATCGCAGGTTACCGACCCTTGCGTGATGCTGTCGCCACCTATTTGGGCGCTGTGCGTGGGCTCCATTGCGGCGGTGAAAATGTTGTTATTACGTCAGGCGCCCAGCAGGCGCTTGATCTGGTTGCGCGGACGGTCATTGACCCGGGCGATAAGGTTTGGGTTGAAAACCCCGGTTATGCAGGCCTACGCAATACGCTGGCGGCGGCAGGAGCTGAATTGGTTCATGTTCCCGTCGACGGGCAGGGCGCTTCCGTGCAATCTGGTTTACAGACAGCACCGGACGCCGTGCTTGCCGCTGTCACGCCATCGCATCAATACCCGCTGGGGGTTACCATGAGCCTACCGCGCCGGTTGGAGTTGCTCGATTGGGCAGAGGCACAAAAAGCATGGGTTTTGGAAGACGACTATGACAGCGATTTCCGTTATTCCGGAAAACCTCTTTCCGCGCTTCAGGGGCTGGATCAGAGCGGCCGGGTGATTTACGTCGGGACCTTCTCTAAAATTCTGTTCCCGTCCCTGCGTCTGGGTTATGTGGTCTTGCCGGACCCACTGTTGGAGCCTTTTTTACAGGTGCGCTCCGCCCTTGATGATCAGCCCGCTCTGGCCCTGCAACCGGCCTTGACGCAGTTTATCGACGACGGTCATTTTGCCGCACATGTCCGGCGTCTGCGCAAGCTTTACGGGGAACGTCAGGAAGTGATGCGGGATGCCTTGTCGGAGCGGGCCTCCGGTTTGTTGACCGCAGAACATCACGAAGCAGGCATGCACTTGGTCGCACGGTTTTCGGACAAGCTAAATATGACTGACAGGCAAGCGTCGAAACTGGCCGCAGAAGCGCAGCTTGTTGTGCCGCCTCTGTCTCGCTATTACGCCGACCCAACAACCGATCGCAAGGCGCTGATATTGGGTTATGCCGGATTGACTGAGCGAGAAATCAAAGAGTCGGTCAACCGACTGGTCGAGGCGCTTGGAGCATGAGTTGCCGGGGTTTAGCGCTGGTCATCGGGAAAACCTCCGTCCGATGAGTTCTTAAACTGTGGCAGGCCATCGGTGATCTCACAAAAATCAGCTTTTTCTCCAACAAAGATATGGCCGATGGTTTTGAGGCCGGAAGGTTGATCAAGAGCGCCGGCCAGAATGCCGGTTGAGTCCTGCTGATCCGGTTGCCAGAAAAGACTGGAGCCGCAATCTGTGCAATAGCCCCGCTGGGCGATTTCAGACGTGCGATACCATTTAAGGCCATCGGATTTGATGAGGCGGATATGGTCTTTCCTGGCCTTGCTGTGGGCACCAAAGCTTCCGTGCAGTTTTTGGCACATCGTGCAGTAACAATTGACGACATCGCGTAGCGGCCCGGCAATTTCAAAACGGACAGAACCGCACAGGCAGCCGCCGGTCTTAAAGGCATTCGCATTATCGGGCATCGGCATTACTCCGCGTCAGATTTTATAAAGACATAGGTTCCCGGCGCGTCGCACAGGGCAGGGAGGGGGCCGTCGCCCGGGATGCGGGCCGGAACTTTTGGTTGCGGACCTGTTTGCTTCACCCATTTGTCCCAATCGGGCCACCAGGAGCCCTCATGCTGGGTTGCACCGGCAAACCATTCATCCGCTGTATTAGCGCTGCTACCATCTGTCCAATAGCCGTATTTTTGGGCGGCAGGAGGGTTAATGATCCCGGCAATGTGGCCGGAGCGGGCCAGGACAAACCGTGTCGGACCGGCATAAAGATGTGTTGCATCGAATGTCGCCTCCCAGGGCGCTATATGGTCTTCATGGGTTGCAAGGATATAGCTTGGCACCTGAATTTTACGCAAATCGAGTTTTTTGCCAGCCAGCGTAATACCCCCCTTTTTGCGCAGCCTGTTTTTCATATACATGTTGCGCAGATAGAAACTATGCATGGCGGCCGGCATACGGGTTGAGTCGTCATTCCAGTAAAGCAAGTCGAAGGGGAATGGGTCTTTGCCCATCAGATAATTATTGACGACAAAGGACCAGATTAAGTCATTGGCCTTCATCAGGTTGAAGGTGGCTGCCATTTCAGAACCTTCAAGAAAACCTCGGTCGCTCATCGTTTTTTCTAGAGACTCGACCTGTTTTTCATCAATGAAAACCGACAGGTCGCCGGATTTTTCGAAGTCGACCATGGAGGCGAAATAGGTTGCTGTATTGACCCGGTTATCATGGGTGGCGGCCATATAGGCGAGCGTTGAAGCGAGCAGGGTGCCACCAATGCAGTAGCCAACCATGTTGACCTTTTCGGATTCCGTAATTTCAAGCACCGCTGGAATGGCGGACAGCGGGCCTTCCAGCATGTAATCTCCAAAAGTTTTTTTCGCCAGCTTCTTGTCCGGATTGACCCAGGAAATAACAAATACCGTATGGCCTTGTTCCGTTGCCCATTTAACGAATGAATTTTTTGGCCGGAGGTCGAGGATGTAGTATTTGTTGATCCATGGCGGGATAATCAGAAGCGGCGTTTTAATGACCTTTTCTGTAAGCGGCGCAAATTGTATCAATTCCATCAGATCATTGCGCAAAACCACTTTTCCCGGTGATGTCGCAATATCCTTGCCGACCTGAAAGTCTGTTGAGTTTGACATCCGGATTTTCAGACTGCCGTCACCGGCTTCCAGATCGTTCAGCAAATTTTCCAACCCTTTGACCAAATTATCGCCGCCCGTCTCAAGCGTTTCACGCAGAACGGTGGGGTTGGTCATGATGAAATTGGTTGGTGACAGGGCATCGGCGAACTGACGTGTATAAAACTGGACCTTTTTGTCGGTTTGTTTATCGAGGCCTTCCACTTCGTCTGCCGTTTTCTGCATCCATTCGGATGTCAGCAAATAAGATTGTTTGATGAAGTCGAAAACACCATTTTCCGTCCATGCTTCATCTTTGAAGCGTCGATCGTCGTGTTCGGGAACCACAACCGGATCCGGGTCTTGGCCCATCATGCGGGCGGCAGTGTTCTGCCACAGATCCATATAACTGTGCCACAGTTCGAGACCTGCAGTCATCGGGATTGCCGGGTTGGTCATAAGTTTTGATGTGAATTCGAGAAAGGCCTGGCCGACCCCCATTGGGTCAAGCTCGGATGGGGGGGCGGATTGCATCTGTTTTGCCATAAATTTTGCTATCAATTTATGGCTGCGCACCGCGATATCCTGCATTGTCTGTGAAAATTCAACCGGATCCACGGGGGAATGTATCGTACGTGGTTGATCGTTCATGGGATAATCCTCTATGATCTCCTGATACAACAAGAGATGTCCTTGTAAAATATGAAGATTTTCGACAAAAAGTAATGTATAGCAGGGAGATGACTCCCGCTACCGGTCTTTGGGGTCTGTTAATGAATTAATGGCATTCTATAAACTGAAGCGTATGTTTGCCTGGGGTTTTAGGAATTTGAGGGAGCGGCACGAAATGGCCAACGAAGTAAGTCAGATAAAAAATAAAAACATACAACGCGTTAGTGGCCCTCTTGCAACCCTCGTCGCTTTTGGGTTTTTAGCAGGTTGTTCGCAAGTGCCGGATGCTGTTAATCCGGTTGAATGGTACAACAATTCAGTCGAATTCTTTTCGGATGAAACGCCGGAAGACACAAAAACGGCAGAAACCGAGACATCAGCCGATGAGCAGACGATGGAGCAACAGGTGGTTGCCGCCGAGCAAAAAGGCGCTACCTTTCCCACTCTGTCAAATGTTGAATTGCAAAAACAGCGTGCGCAAGCGCGGGACGCAGGGTTGGTTGCTGATGTGGAAGGCCGCAAATACGCGCCTGCCGTGGCTCGTCAGGGCGATGCCGTCAATGCCCTGAATTCGCCACCTCCATCACCACCCGTCGCCTCTGCTGCGGCTCCTGTCGCTCCGGCACCTGAGGCGCAACCGAAAGCGCCCGTGGAAATGGCCAATGTTGCAAGCCCGGCAACTCCTGTGGCCCCGACGTCTGCTGCGCCCGTTGCTGCGGCCATTTCGACCGGCAACGCTCAGCATGATGATTTTCAGGCACGCTTTGCCCAACGGTTGGCCGAAATCAACGCACAGGTAAGCCAGGGTGTTGATCTTCCAATCCCGAATACGCCGAATACGATGAGCGCAAGCGCTTACAGTTCTGAAACCGTCGTGGTTTCTTCTACTGGAATTGAAACGGGGTATGGCGATCAGGCATCACAGTCGATGCAGGCCATGGCCCCCCTGAACAGCGAACTGACATATGTTGAGCGTCCCGCCCGTCCGCTTTCGCAGGGTGCGGTAAAGGTTGCGACCATTCGTTTTGAGAACGGTTCGGCCCGATTGTCGCGCCGGGACCGCCAGATCCTGGCCAGCGTTATGAAACTCAAGAATGAACGCGGTGGACGTATCCATATTGTCGGCCATGCGTCGAGCCGGACCGGCAATACCGATCCGGTAAAGCACAAAATGATTAACTTTGAGGTTTCCGTTGCACGGGCCGATGTGATCGCCAAGGAACTGATGCGCATGGGCGTTGATCAGGCACAATTGCAAATTGACGCCATTTCCGACAGTGCGCCTCAATATCTGGAAGTGATGCCGTCTGGTGAAGCCGGAAATCGGCGAGCGGAAATCTATCTGGAAAGTTAACGCGCCTTAATCATCTTTTTTACTATTTTGAGAGACGACCTAAGGCCCTATAAAGGCCTTGGTTTCGCTTGTGATAAATTAAGCACTTTGGAATTTGCAACTCATGGACCACCAATTTCATAAAATCAGACGTCTGCCGCCCTATATCTTTGCCGAAGTGAATGCCATGAAAGCCCGCGCCCGCGCGGCTGGCGAGGATATTATCGACTTCGGAATGGGAAATCCGGACCAGCCGCCGGCCCCGCACATCATCGAGAAACTGCGTGAAACAGCGCTGGATCCGAAAGTGCATCGCTACTCGAATTCGCGCGGCATACCCGGTTTGCGGAAAGCGCAGGCGGCCTATTACGCAAGGCGTTTTGGCGTGGAAGTGGATCCAGAATCCGAGACCATCGTGACACTGGGTTCCAAGGAAGGCCTTGCCAACCTGTCATCGGCCATCACGACGCCGGGCGATGTCATTCTGGTTCCCAATCCCAGTTATCCAATTCATCCGTTTGGGTTCATTATCGCCGGGGCGGCTGTTCGCAATGTGCCTGTGGGACCGGATGACGAGTTTTTTCCGGCATTGGAACGCGCCGTCAAACATAGTGTGCCCAAACCGACGGCACTGGTCCTCAATTTCCCAAACAATCCAACGGCGGAATGCGTTGATCTGGACTTCTATGAGCAGGTGGTTGATTTTTGCCTGTTCCACGGCATTTATATTCTTTCCGATCTGGCCTATGGTGAGGTCTACTTCGATAACAACCCGCCGCCGTCCATTCTGCAAATTCGTCGGGCCTGGGATATCGCCGTGGAGTTTACGTCGCTCAGCAAGACCTACAACATGCCCGGCTGGCGCATTGGTTTCGCAACTGGAAACAAACGCCTTATTGCTGCGTTGGCCCGGGTAAAATCGTACCTCGACTATGGAGCGTTTACGCCTATTCAGGTCGCGGCAACAGCGGCTCTTAACGGCGACCAATCCTGCGTCGACCAGATGCGTGCGTTATATAAGGATCGTCGGGATGTTTTGATTGAGGGACTTGCTGGGGCTGGCTGGGTGGTCCCGTCGCCGCCTGCGACCATGTTTGCCTGGGCGCCAATCCCGCCGCAATACAAGCATCTGGGTTCGCTTGAATTTTCAAAGCTGTTGCTGGATGGTGCACAGGTGGCTGTCGCGCCGGGCATTGGCTTTGGCGAATATGGCGATAGCCATGTCCGCATTGGGCTTGTCGAAAACGTTCACCGGACCCGTCAGGCCATACGCAATATCAAATCCTTTCTGGCCGCACCGACCCCTGATGTGTCGACCCAGGCCAGTGATTTGCCAGCTGAAAAACTGGTTGTTGGTACAGGCGAATGAGCGAACCTTTAAAGATTGCAATTGCTGGCCTCGGTACGGTTGGGGCGGGAACGCTTAAAATTTTGCAGGATAACAGAAAAGAGATATCGGCACGCGCCGGTCGGGATATCGCTGTGACGGCGGTGTCGTCGCGCGATAAAACAAAGGACCGGGGCGTGTCTGTCGCCGAGCTGGACTGGTTCGAGAATGCGACCGATCTGACTAGTCAGGACAATGTCGATGTGGTTGTCGAACTCATTGGCGGCTCCGACGGCATTGCTAAAACGCTGGCAGAAAATGCATTCGCTAGCGGGAAACATGTGGTGACAGCAAACAAGGCGCTGATCGCCCATCATGGAGCATCTCTCGCCCGGATGGCAGAAGCAAACAACGCCTGCCTAGCGTTTGAAGCGGCTGTAGCCGGGGGGATTCCCATCGTCAAGGCGTTGCGAGACGGTCTGGCGGCCAACCGAATCGAGCGGCTCTATGGTATTTTAAACGGAACCTGTAACTATATTTTAACCAACATGTCAGACTCGGGTCGGAAGTTTGAAGACGTCCTTGGTGAAGCTCAGGCGTTGGGCTATGCCGAATCGGACCCGAGCTTTGATGTGGATGGCGTCGATACGGCCCATAAACTGGCTATTCTCACCAGTATTGCCTTTGGCACGGAAGTCGATTTCGATTCTGTTTATCTGGAGGGAATCAGGCAGATTTCGCCTATCGACATCCATTTTGCGAAGCGACTGGGATATGGAATCAAGCTATTAGGCGTGGCCAATCAGACAGCCACCGGGATCGAACAGCGCGTGCATCCCTGCATGGTTCCGATTGATGCGCCCATCAATTATGTCTCGGGCGTGTTCAATGGCGTGGTCGTCGAAGGTGATTTTGTCGACAGCACCATTTATGAGGGGCGTGGCGCGGGTGCCGGGCCAACCGCTTCAGCCGTCGTGGCGGATATCATTGATATTGCCCGGGGGCTCAGGATTCCGGCCTTTGGCGTTGCTGCATCGACGCTGAAACCGCCCACGATCTCTTCCATATCCGATCATTACGGGCCGTATTACGTGCGTTTGATGGTCGTTGACGAGCCGGGGGTTTTTGCCGAGTTTGCCGCTTGTCTGCGTGATCATAAGGTTTCTATGGAATCGGTGCTGCAGCAATCGCGTGACCCGGGTGAGCCTGTACCGGTGGTCATGACGGTTCATGAAACCAGGGAGGCGGACATGGTCAATACACTGAACGATATTGCCAAAATTGGTGCCGTCGTCGAGCAGCCAACCATGATCCGTATCGAAACTTTTCAAAAATAGTTCGTTTGGCTTGGCAATTTCCGTTGATCGGGTCAACATAGGCATATGAGTGATTTAACAGGTCTTGATCGAAATCTTGCTATGGAAGCGGTTCGTGTAACGGAAACCGCTGCCATTGCGGCTGTCCGGCTTATGGGGCGTGGTGATGAGCGCGCTGCCGATCAAGCTGCAGTTGAAGCGGTACATGCGGCATTAAACAACCTGATCATGGATGGCACCGTGCGTATCGGTGAAGGATTACCAGGCAATGTTGACAAATTGTATGCAGGTGAAGCTGTGGGCACCGGCGATGGCCCAAAAGTCGATGTTGCCATATTGCCGCTTGAGGGCAAAAGCATTGTCGCTCGTGGCGGCCCAAATGCGCTCTCGGTGATCGCCATGGCCGAGCAGGGCGGGTTTCTGCAAGTGCCTGATATTTATATGGAAAAAATAGCCGTCGGCCCTGGATTGCCTGACGGCGTTGTCGATCTCGACAACGAACCGGAAGAAAACCTCAACCGGCTGGCCGAGGCCAAAAGCTGTAAGGTCAAAGATCTGGTTGTCTGCGTGCTGGATCGTCCACGCCATACGCAGTTGATTTCCAAAGTGCGAGAAACCGGCGCGCGCATCCGGATTTTGTTGGATGGCGACGTCAGCGGCATGATTCAGGCAGCGGAAATGGACAGCGTGGTCGATGTCTATCTGGGCAGCGGCGGCGCCTCGCAAGGGGTTCTTGCGGCCGCAGCCCTGCGCGGACTTGGCGGCCAAATGCAGGGGCGGCTGATCATGCGCAATACCGAAGACAGTGTCGCCGCCAAGGCAGTAGGCATCGAAGACCCCGACCGTAAGTATGACATGACAGAGCTGGCCTCGGGCAATGTAACTTTTGCTGCAACCGGTGTTACCTATGGGGCGATGCTGGAAGGTGTGCGTATCTCACCAACAGGGGCGATTACCCATTCTATCGTTACGCGTTCGCAAACCGGCACTTTGCGTTATATCAAGGCGCATCGTGACTTTACACGGGTGCAATCTGATGGCTGATCCGGCTTTCCAGCCGGATGCCATCGATAGCTACCTTGGGGTAGATCACTCTCTTTCCGATAAAAGCTGGCTTTTGCGGCCTGTCGATGAGCGCCTTGCTTTGGCACTTTCACAACGCCTCAATGTTTCCGAGATTGTTGGTCGTATACTGGCGTCGCGGGGCGTTGATCTGGACAACGCACAAGGTTTTTTGAACCCGACGCTACGTGATCACCTGCCGGACCCCAGCCTTTTACAGGATATGGACATTGCCGCAGAGCGTCTGGCCAGCGCCATCATGCAGGGCGAGCAAATTGGTGTTTTTGGCGATTATGATGTGGATGGCGCCACCTCATCGGCTTTGCTGACGCGTATGATCGCGGCTGTCGGTGGGCGTTCGGTCACCTATATCCCGGACCGCATCAAAGAAGGTTACGGCCCCAACGGACCGGCCATGCTGGAACTTCGTAAAGCCGGGGTTTCCGTGGTTGTGACGGTGGATTGCGGTACCATGGCTCATGGTCCGCTTGAGGTCGCCAAAGAAGCGGGACTCGATGTGATTGTCATTGACCACCATGCGGCGGAATCTGATTTGCCAAGCGCCATTGCCGTGGTTAACCCGAACCGGCTTGATGACAATAGCGGGCAGGGGCATCTGGCGGCGGTTGGCGTGGCGTTTTTGCTGGTGGTGGCGATCAACCGGGTGCTGCGTGGCGCCGGTTGGTATAAGAAACGCAATGAGCCGAACCTGACGCAGTGGCTTGACCTGGTCGCACTGGGAACGGTTTGTGATGTGGTCGCTCTGCAGGGCGCTAACCGGGCTTTCGTGCGTCAGGGGCTTAAAGTCATGGCCCAGCGGCGCAATATCGGTCTCAATGCGCTGGCCGATGTGGCCGGGCTGGATGAGCCGCCGGGGACTTTCCATCTGGGTTTTATGATGGGCCCCAGGGTGAACGCTGGCGGGCGCATTGGCTCTTCAGAACTGGGAGCGCGGCTGTTATCAACGCAAGATTCGGCCGACGCCATGGAAATCGCGCATCGACTGGATGGTTTCAATGCCGAACGCAAGGCGATTGAGGATCAGGTGCTGCAACAAGCCATTGAAACGCTGGAGGCGGAGCAGGCAGACCGCAGCACGGCGTTTGTCGCGGGTGAGAACTGGCATCCGGGTGTTGTCGGCATTGTCGCCAGCCGCCTTAAAGACCGCTATAACCGACCAGCCTGCGTGTTGTCCATTGATGGCAACAAGGCGGTCGGTTCCGGACGCTCCATTGTCGGTGTTGATCTGGGCGCGGCGGTCATTGCAGCCCGCCAGGTAGGCCTGATCGAAAAGGGTGGCGGCCACCAGATGGCAGCGGGTTTTACGGTCCCTTTGGAAAACCTGTCAGAATTCAGGGATTTTCTCGACGAACGCATTGGCCGGCGTATTGCCAGTGCGGGAATTGTCCCGACCCTTAAAATCGATGGTGCGATCTCGGCCGGCGGTATTACGTTGCGTCTGATCGAGGAGCTGGAAAACCTGGGGCCATACGGATCGGGCAACCCGGAGCCGCGGTTTGTCATTTCCAATGTGCGTTTTGCCCATGTCGATGTGGCGGGTACGGACCATGTGCGGTTTAGTCTTGAGAATCCGGGCGGTCATCAGACGCGCGGCATCGCTTTTCGCTGTCTCGGCATGCCGCTTGGCAAGGCGATGATGAACCACAACGGGAAACCGTTTCATCTGGTCGGGAAACTGCGCATTAACCGGTGGCAGGGGCGCAGTTATCCGCAATTTCAGTTGGAAGACGCGTCACCGGTTTGGTGATCACATAAAGGGGGTTGGAATGCTAGATAAATGGGACCAGCGATTTTTTGATTTGGCGGGTTATATTGCCGACTGGTCAAAAGACCCATCGACCAAGGTCGGCTCTGTGGTGGTTGATCCGGAATCGCGACGGATTATCTCTACGGGATTCAACGGTTTTCCGGCGGGTGTTGAAGACACCCACGACCGTTTGGAGAACCGGGCTATTAAGTATGAAATGGTTGTCCATGCAGAGCAAAATGCCCTGGTCTGGGCGGGCGCCAGAGCCCAGGGATGCACGCTGTATGTGACACCTTTGCCACCCTGTGCACGCTGTGCCGTGGTGATTATTCAGGCCGGAATTGCGCGCGTTGTCTGTCCGAAACCGGATATGAGCCGCGAACCGTGGGCAACACAAAGCCGAATCGCTGAAGAAATGTTCTCGGAAGCCGGTGTCCATATTGACTACGCCGGAGACGACTAGTCTAAACCATTTAAGTTTGCATTGGCTTAAAACAATCCCTGAAGGATGAGGAAGCCGCCTTTTTGTGTGTCCTTAGCCATCATCAATTTGTGTATCCATACGAAGAGAAACACACTATATTAATCAAGCGCTATGATGCCCGTGGGGGCAAGATTTTACAGGGGTTAGTGTGATGAACATGTTGACTAAATATGTACTGATTGGCGCTTTGATTGTATCGCCTGCTTTTTTGAGTGAGCAGGCTTATTCAGCGGATATTGAAACTGGAAAACAATGTCTTGATGTTATTGCTGATACAAAAGAAGCCATCGAAGAAAACCCGGCCATTGGTGATAAGTCTGAGAAAATTCTGCTGGAAGTTATGAAACTGGCACAGCAACGGTGTGATGAAAAGAATTTCTCTGCAGCACAAGAACTGCTTGATCTGGCACGTGGTATGGTTGCCTCTGAGTAAGTCTGACAGACTTTCAATCGAGCTGTAGTTAAGACAAATTTCTACAGCTCGCTTTTCTTTATGTTTGCTCTGTTATAGCTTTCTTTTAGTAACGTTTACCTCTTGCCTAAAACTTTGGATACGCTTGGGGCTTCCAGCCGATAGGCCTCTGGCATGTTAGATCCCATCATCGGTTTGAGATAATCAATAAAAGCCGGTGTCACGTCAGTTTCGCATTCGGAAATAAAGCGGTCGTGCATGACTTGCGTTTTCCCGGCGACAGCCTCAAGCGGGCTCAGACGGAACTCAATTTTGTAGTCGCCGACCCGGTGCAGGGTGACGGAGCCATCGCTGTCCTGTTCGCTGGCGAAGCGCACGGCCTCAACGCCTGCGGAGCGAGCTTCACGCTGGTCCACATCAGACACACAGCCGAGATATGAGCGCTGCACATACCCAAAGGTATCGCCACGCACCCGTTTGATGTCGGTGTTTTGTTTGATCGTATCCGTCAGCAAATCGGCCAGCGCTCCGGTCCCGGACAGCTGCACATTGCCATGCGCATCGGTTTCCAGTTTCTGGGACAGTTTGGCGGCGATCAGGGTGCCGCCGGCGTCGTGAATGCCTTCTGAAACGGCAATCACGCAGCGCCCAAGCTTATCATAAACGCGTCGCACGTCATCGAGAAACCGCTCTTGCGAGAAATTGCGTTCCGGCAGATAGATCAGGTGCGGACCGTCATCCGGGTATTTCCGGCCAAACGCAGATGCTGCAGTCAGGAAGCCGGCATGGCGGCCCATGACAACACCCACATAAACACCCTTGAGGGCCCGATTGTCGAGAGTGATGCCAGCGAAGGCATTGGAGACGAAGCGCGCGGCGGAGGGAAAACCAGGGGTGTGGTCATTGACGGTCAGGTCGTTATCGATGGTTTTCGGGATATGGATGCAGCGCAGCGGATAATCGGCGGCGCGCGCCTCTTCGGCAAGAATGCGTAACGTATCGGACGAATCGTTGCCACCGATATAGAAAAAGGTCTGGATGTCATGCGCTTTTAAGGATTCGAATATTTTGACGCAATAGGCATGATCCGGTTTGTCGCGGGTTGAGCCAAGTGCCGAGCACGGCGTCGCGGCGACCCGTTCGAGGTTTTCCGCTGTTTCCTGCGACAGATCGAGAAAGTCTTCATTTATGATGCCGCTGACCCCGTGCAGGGCGCCGAAGACATGGCCAACGGAAGAAAATTTACGGGCTTCGAGGACGACGCCGACCATGGATTGATTGATGACGGCGGTAGGTCCGCCTCCCTGAGCGACAAGAACATTCCCGTTTAGCATTGAAACCCCTATTTAACGAAACACACAGCTTGCACCTTAACGGCGACAGTTGGCGAATAGTATTTGCGCGTCCCCTGTATGAAAAGGTCAATTCACGTTTTTGCCTGAAAATGTTGGGAAATGGCGGCTTTTGGAAGCCTGACTCATGAGCTCCAGGGGACATTTACCCGGGCAGTAGAAAGGCCAGCCGCTCGGGCCTTCACAAGGGCTGTTCCGGGGCCCGTTGGCGGTGTTGAAAATAATCGTCAAAACGATGAATTGAAGTGTTGATTTTGCCGACAAGGCCATTTACTAACCCCCTCACACCTCAGATGACCCCTTCGTCTAGAGGCCTAGGACACCGCCCTTTCACGGCGGCAACACGGGTTCGAATCCCGTAGGGGTCGCCATTTTTTCACTTTTCTATCACTTCTTAGGGGCGGCTTCTTTTTAGCTTTTTTGCCCCTGCTCTTTTACGCGCCGCTGATGGCTGCCATTTTACCCGGAATTACTTACTTTTTTTAAGCAGGCTACATTCCGGTTTGAGCCCGCTCATTGCGCCCATTCTAGCCAGTACGACACCCTAGTGCCGATAGCCGCTTATATGCCCAGCTTGTCCCGTAATGCGTACCACCATGATCCGGCGACCGAGTAGGGTACCCGGAACATCCGCCCACCGGGAAACGGAATCCACGGCACTTTTTCGAACACATCAAACCGGGACCGGTCGCCATTGATGGCCTCCGAAAGGATACGACCGAAGGTGTGAGAGCCGGTGACCCCATGGCCGCTGTAACCATGTGCAAAATAGGTGTTGTCGCCTATCCGGCCCATCTGTGGGACGCGGCTGAAGGACAGGGCGAAATTTCCGCTCCAGGCAAAGTCGATTTTCACGCCCTTTAACTGCGGAAACACCTTGATCATGTTGGGCAGCAGCTTTGCCTTGATATCACTTGGGTCCGTGCCCCCATAGACCACCCCGCCGCCGAACAGCATGCGCTTGTCAGCCGACAGCCGGTAATAGTCGAGAATGTAACGTACGTCCTCAACGCAGACATCGGTGGGGATCAGGTCCTGTGCCCGGTCATTGCCTAACGGTTCGGTCGCCATGATCTGGGTGGAAACCGGCATGATCCGCGACGTGAGCGAGGGGACCACGTGACCGAGATAGGCATTGCCGCATAGAACGAGCGTCTTGCAAGCGATCGATCCATCCCGGGTTTTGACAACAGGCTTCGCGGCTATCGTGTCGACATGGATAGCGGGTGTGTGTTCGTAGATCACCCCGCCCAGCTTTTCAAATGCGGCAGCTTCGCCAAGCGCCAGATTGAGCGGATGCATGTGAGCGCCGGTCGGGTCGATCATGCCGCCAACATAGACGTCCGTATTGATGTGAGAGCGGATTTGTTCCTTGTCGAGCATTTTCTGGTTTTTGATGCCGTGACTTTCCCAAAGCTTCAGGCGGTCTTCCAACTCGTGCATATGTGCGCCGGTATAGGCGGCAAAAATATTGCCGTCTTTCAAATCACACGGAATGTCATAGGTCTTGATTCGTTCACGGATGATTTCCCCGCCTTCCTGCACCAGTCCGGCAACGAAATTGGCGGTGTCCGTGCCATAGCGTTTGCGGATCGTTTGCAGGCTGGCGTTCAAGCCATTGACGACCTGACCGCCGTTGCGCCCCGACGCGCCCCAGCCAACCTGAGCCGCTTCGATGATCGCGACTTTGTAGCCCTTTTCGACCAGATGCAGACCCGTCGATAGTCCGCTGTATCCTGCGCCGATGATCAGAATATCGATTGTGATGTCACCGTTGAGCGATGGGCGTTCCGGCGACGGATTAGCGCTGGCTGCGTAGTAACTGGTGGTGTGAGCGGTCACGCCTGTCTTGGCGTAACCTTGGCGGCCCATCACACAACCTCCAGATACGTGTCATACTCGAAATCGGTCACCTGACGGGCGAACCGTTGGAGCTCCTGCATCTTGCTTTCAACGAGCATCGTTTGGAGGCGTTTCGAGTATATTTTCTGTACCAGATCGCCGCGACGAAAGGCATCAATCGAGGTTGCCCAGTCCAAGGGGAGGTGGTCCAGCTTCATACTGTACGCATCACCGCTAATCGGTTTCGCGGGTTCCATCCCAGCTTCGATTCCAACTAACGCCCCGCCCAGAATGCTTGCCAGGACGAGATATGGGTTGGTGTCTGCTCCAGCGACCCGGTGCTCAATCCGGCGCGCCTTATGGTTGCCGCCTGGAATTCGAATGGCGGCGGTACGGTTTTCGTAGCCCCAGGCGACACTGGTTGGCGCGTGGGCCCCAGGCAGAAGCCTGCGGTATGAGTTCTCATGTGGCGCAAAGACAAGGGTATTTTCCTGCATCGTCGCCAGCATGCCTGCGACCGCGTTCAGCATCAGTGGTGTGCCTTCGTCGCCACCGTTGTCGAAAAGGTTTTCGCCGGCGTCGTTCTCCAGCGAATAATGGACGTGCATACCGCTGCCGGATCGTTCTCCGTAGGGCTTGGCCATAAATGTTGCGGCGAAGCCGTGCTTGCGGGCGATGCCTCTGACCAGCCGTTTGAACAGAACCGCATCGTCTGCGGCCTTCAGTGGGTCGGCGACATGCACCATATTGATCTCGAATTGGCCGGCGCCGTTCTCGGAAATGGCAGCGTCAGCTTGGATTCCCTGTTCCGCGCAGGCGTCATAGACGTCATCCAGAAATTCGTCGAAATGCTGCAGTTCGTCGAGCGACATTGCGCCATCAGACCCGAGGCGTTTTTCCGTGATTGGCGAACAGGGTGGTTGCGGTTGCGTATCGCTGGGGTCATAAAGATAGAATTCCAGCTCGGTGGCAACGACGGGGACGAGGCCGCGCTGCCTGTAGCGGTCGATGACCTCTGCGAGAGCCCGGCGCGGGTCGCCTGTGAAGGGTGCTCCGTCTTCTTCGCGCATCCAGAGCATGGCCAGGGCAGAGGGGCGGCTGGTCCAGTTAATCAAGACGACCGGTCTGCCGGTGAAGTCGCAAATACCGTCCGAATCACCGGTTTCGAAAACAAGCTCGTTGCCTTCGATATCTTCGCCCCAAACGTCAAGGCTCAATATGGACAGAGGCATGCGTAAGCCGCCACCAAGAATTTTCGCCGCCTGTTCCACCGGCAGGCGTTTCCCTCGCATAGTACCGTTCAGATCGCAGACACAGGCAAAAACAGTTTCAATTTCCGGGCGCTCAAGCAACCAGTTATTCAGATCATCCAATGACATTTTCGGGCCTCATAAAGACGCATAAAATAGGGCGTATATTTTGCGTAACTTGAGCCTGCTTATGATTTGATGCAATCCAAATAATCACAGGCCAGCAATTAAATTGTAAACTTCGATTGGAAACCCTTTCATAGATATCGCCATTAGAAATCGGGTGTATTGTTTCCAATGGGTTGTGGTGTGATTTCCAGCGTTACATAAAGGCTGGTCAGCCACATTTCATATAGCCATTATGCAAAAAGAGTAGTGCAGCCCAATTTGATGACGTAATGTTCTACCTATAGGCGTTTATACCTATATGAATATAAGTGGAAGCCGTTTGATTTACTGCAATCTTCAAAGAAGAGGTGAGCCTTGTTGGACGACGTGTCTTCAGTAAGCGCAGATGTTTTCGTTGCTGTATTTTCGTCTTACATCGATCTGTCTGAAGACGAACGCCGCGTCATCGAAGACTTTACAAAGCATACGGAAGCCTTTGATGAACAGCAGGATATCGTTATCGAGAATGAACCGGTCGGGCGTGTTTATCTGCTACAATCGGGGTGGGCCATTCGCTACAAAATTGTCCCGGACGGCGGACGGCAAATCATTTCCTTTCTGCTGCCGGGCGACACGTTTGGCTTTAGTGAGAGCCTGTTTGATCTGGCTGATGCGTCGGTTCAGGCCTTAACTCCTGTGGTGGTTCACCCCATTCCTGTCGAATACATAATCGAGATGTGTGAAAGCCATCAAAACCTGTCGCTTGCGCTGACTTGGGCGCGGGCCCGCGAGCAGGCCATACTGACGGAACAGATCGTTCGTCTTGGCCGTCGAAACGCCTATGAGCGGCTTGGGCATATCCTGCTCGAACTTTTGCATCGCCTGCAACTGGTGGACCGGGCAGGCTCCAACAGTTTCAGGATGCCGTTGACCCAGGAAGTGCTGGCCGATACCCTTGGCCTGAGCATTGTTCATGTGAACAGAACACTGCGTCAGTTGCGCAAGGATGGTCTCATTGAACTCGACAGCGCGACACGGCATTTAAGGATCCTGGATCAACAGGCTTTGATGGAAACCACTGGATATGATGCCGGATTTCTCGATCAGGCGGGAGAGCCGTCCTCGGACGTTCAGGATGCCACAGCTATCGGCTAAGGCTGTCGACACTGAGACTTAGTCTCATTATGCATCACGACAATGAAAAAGCAGCCTTTCCGTTTTCGGAAAAGCTGCTTTCATGTTTCGCTTTAAGATGGGTGAGGCAAATCGCCTAGAAGGCTTCTTCGGCCTCTTTTAGGGCTTCTGCGATCTCGTCATAGGCGTTTCGAAAGCCTTCTTTGACCTTGTCCCAGACGGTTTCGGTACTTTGCTGTAATTCCCCATATTTTTCAGCAATGGCAATGCGCTGCTGTCGCAAGGTGGCTAAAGTCTCTTTCCATTGGTCCTTGGTGGACTGCGTCGCCTTTTCTGCGCCGGTGTCGATCTTGCTTTCCAGACGATTGATTCTTACATCCAGTTCAGCGACGGCGGATTTGGCTTTCTCGAGAAGCTGGTCCCGTTGGGTAACGGAATAGCCTTTGACGGCCTCCAGAGCATCCATTAGTTCTTTTTGCGCCTTATCATCCGTCACCTTGGCAACGTCCGATGCCGTGCTATGGTTGGAGGGAACGTGGATGGCAGGCAGCGCCAATAGCGCTGCGACCGGGAGAAATATTAGTTTATGTAACACTTTTATAGTCCATTCATCTGTCTGTGATTTCATTTATGGTTTGCGGCTAGCTGGTTACAGGCGGTTATCGGAAATGGCGACCGGCATTCTTGATTGCACTTTCCAATTCCAGCCATGCTGCTTCGGCGCCAATTTTCAGGTCTTCCCACGCGCCTTCGCCTGCTTTTTCAATTTCTTCCAGGCGTTGGCGAGCGGCATCCTGTTGCTCTCGCAATTTTTCGACATCTTTAGCCATTTCAAGCTGGAGATCCGCTTCCGCATCCTCCGCCTTGGCTTTCAGTTTGTCGATATCGGCCTGCCACTCATTAAGCTGAGCATTAACCTTTTTAACGTAGGCGTCTTTCATCATCGTTTCTTTCCTTTTTGTTCGACCCGTAGGTGAAAAAGAACCTTGGAAAACAAGAGGTTTTCCTCAGTACTTATGGGGCAGGACCATAGAGAGCGCAGGGATATGGCGCATTAAACTAGGTTAAGTCGTCCATCAGATTTTCAGGCACCCATATCAGGCCGGACCATGTACCTATTCACAGGGCTGTTTGCAGCTGCCGGAAATTGTTTACACAATCACCGTCCGCCGTGTACAACATGTACGTTGTCGATCTGAAAGCGCCGGATGCTGACGCTTTCTGACCTTTGATATATCCCCGCCGTCCCCGGCAATCCGTCCAACTTTTAAGTCGTAGATTACAGGAGGTTCTCCTATGCGTAAAAATACCTCCTTGATCGGTATCGGGCTGATGGTTATGGCGTCAGCACTGTTGTCGAGCAAAGACGGTACGGTTAAGACCGTCCTCGATCAGGTCGGACCACTGCAGGTTTTGTGGATCCAGTTTGCCGGGTCATTTCTGTTCATGGGGCTGGTGTCTCTGCCGCAGCACGGTTGGAAGGTGGTGCGCCCCGAAGCGCCGGTCCAGCAGTTTGTGCGTGGCGCATTGAATGCCAGCGCCGTCATCGCCTTTTTCTGGGCTATAAAATTTATTCCGCTGGCCGATGCGACGGCGATGATGCTGTTCGCACCGATCGTGGTCACCGTGTTGTCGCCGTTTTTTCTGGGTGAAAGAATAGGGGTTATCAGAAGCGCTGCAGCAGCTTGCGGGTTTGCCGGCGTTCTGCTTATTCTGCGGCCCGGTTTCCATGGTGATCCGACGGGGTATTACATCGGCCTCGCGTCGGGTATTCTACTGGGGCTTTATTTCATCGCCAACCGGCGGCTGGCCGGGACCCAGCATTTTTTACTCAACATCACCCACAACACGCTTATGGGCACCCTGGCCATGACACCTTTTGTCCTGTGGCTTTGGGAGCCGGTGCCGCCAGCGGTCTATTTGAAACTGGCCGTCATCATCGGGCTTGGCATCGTCGGGCAGGGGATGCTCATTTCATCATTCAAATTCGCTCCTGCTGCGATCGTCTCGCCTTACTCCTACACAATGCTGCTGTTTGCGGCTCTCATTGGCTATTTCGTATTCGGTACGGTGCCCGATACGGTCACCTGGGGCGGGATTGCCCTGATCGTCGGCTCCGGTCTGTATATTGCACATCGAGAACGACGCTTGTCGGCAGCCTAGCAATATTTTTCGGGGCCGTTCCACTGGGCAGATGAATAGCGATCGCCATGGCACCAGCCGACAGGCAGCAGGCGTTCGATTTCCATTAAATCGGCTTGCGACAACTCAAGCGAAACGCCATCGGCCTGTTCCTGTAAATGCTCAAGGGAGCGGGTGCCGGGGATCGGGTGAATGTGTTCTCCCTGATGCAACAGCCAGGCGATGGCCAACGACGCTGTCGCGACGCCGCGCGCTTTGGCAAAGGCCTGAAAACCTTTTACGGCATCGAGATTGCGCCGCAGGCTGTCTTGCTGAAACCGTGGATTACCTTTCATGAAATCGATGGTTTGGCATTTCGCGAAATCGGGTGGCGTATCTGTCAGCAGGCCACGGCCTACCGGACTGAAGGCGACAATTGAGGTGCCGGTTTCCAATGCCTTTTGCAACAGACCCAGTTCCGGCGAACGGGTGGAAAGTGAGTATTCCGACTGTACGGCAGCGACGGGGTGCACGGCTGCGGCGCGGGCCAGCGAGGAGGGGGCGATTTCCGAAAAACCGAACTGGTTGATTTTCCCCGTTTTCACCAGAGACGCCAGTGTTTCCGTTACGTCTTCAATGGGTCTGTCCGGCTCGCGCCGATGCACGTAAAACAGTTCCACCTGTTCAACATTCAGGCGCTTCAGTGAATTTTCCAGCTCCTCCGTCAAATGCTTGGCACTATTGTCATAGACCCGGTTGCCGTCGGCATCGCGGGTGATGCCGGCTTTGGTCGCAATCTTGAACAGGTCGCCTGCCTGTTTGCCCTGGTTGGCGAGAAAGGAGCCGATACGTTCCTCCGATACGCCGCCACCATAAACATTGGAGGTGTCAATATGGTCAATGCCGAGGTCCAATGCCTTGTTCAATATGGCGTGGGATTTTTCTGTATCCGTGGGGCCGTAAAAATTGGAAAACGACATGGCGCCAATACCCATGGCCGATACTTCGACACCCGTTGTCCCCAGCTTGCGTTTTTTCATAGCGGTCGCTTTTCCTGTTCGTCGTTTCTGATAGATGTTCTTGATGAGTGGCTGATCAGCCCTGAATTCTCTCGAAGTTTTTGTCACTCAAAGGCGTAATGCCTTCGGGTTGTCCTGTTTCCAATCCGTTTAGTTAAGTCTGTACGGTGATATAATTCAAGTTTCTCCAAGGATCCATTCGCAGTTAACGTATCTATTCGGCCCCAATCGCCATTGGATGACAGACATAATGCATTCTTGAGCGTTCCTTAACCCATAGTTGCGTCATCCGGAGCATTGTAGGCTCTCTATATTTACAATGTGAGCAACACCCTCTGGTGGCGCCACAGAGTGCCTCTGTTGGGTTGGCCGGTTTAATAGAGCGATGGCGAATCTGTGCCGCATTTACCAGCAATACAAGAGACGGCGCCTGCATATCGATAAGAAACATGGATGTTGTGCGAGCCGGTGGGGCATCGATAACGGTGACCTTTGACGGATGAAATGACCGTTGTCTGTATACGTTTCTTAGCGGTAGCGTTGCGCCTGCTCCTGTTTGCGCTATCGACTTTAGTCAATACCGTAATAATTTATAATATTACAAGATTTCAATAAGATAGACGTGTTTTCGGTCTCGATGAGGGGCATGCGATGCGTGCTCCTAAAATCCTTAATCAGCAGTTTTGTCCTGTTTTATATTGCTTCAACAGGAGGCTGCACTGCCCAAACCCTTGTTTTTAGTGGATTGCGGGATAAAAAATACAACTCATGGGTGATATTTTTATTAAAGTACTTGCAAAAACAAGTTATTTTTAAGTTTACAACGAATAGTGCTTCTATATGTTTTTAGTGTGCAGCTATTTCTTTTTGGTTGCAATTTCTATGCGGCAAGAGGGCTCACATAATAATAAGCAGGTTTATGGGCCCGATTTATTAGAAAAAATGGAGATGTGTTGAGGGTTGGGGACACCATCAGGTTGAGATTCCCCGATTGAATTTGAAGAGTGAGTCGAACAGTTCAGTGCCATTGGCCGAAGAAAAATAGTTCTAGTGGCGTGGGGGAACGGACATCGTACAGAAAGACGATAGCATCTATCAGGCGACAGCATACTTTGCTGCGCCTTTAGGGCTGTCTGGACCGATCCCGGCATTTGCGCCCGCTGTCATGCCGCAGGGTGAGTATGACTTTAATGATCCAGCCTCACCAAATTTCATTCCCGGTGATTCCAATTTTTCTTCCCAGTGGCATCTGAACGACACGTCTGGTGTTGATGCCGACCTGAACGTAATTGATGTTTGGGACGAATATACCGGCGAAGGTGTCGTGATTGGGGTTCATGATCAGGGGGTTGATTACACCCATCCTGATCTTGCGCCGAACTATCGTTTCGATCTGGATTACGATACCGAGAACAATAATACAGACGGTGGCCCAAAATTAACAACGGACAATCATGGGACTGCAGTTGCGGGTATGATCACCGGGATCTTTGGTGGCGGGTCCTTGGTTGGCGTCGCTCCGAATTCCCAAATTACAAGTTTTCGCATTAATTTCGATAATTTTACATATGCCGATCTTAATGAGGCATTTACTCGTTACGCAACGGTTGATATCGCCAACAGCAGTTGGGGCAATGACTTTCATTTTTCAGACAATGCAAAGTCTAACTTAAGTTTAGCGAATTCATTTACCCATCTGCGAAACGCGGTATTAAACGGCAGAGATGGCCTTGGAACAGCGATTACCTGGTCTGCAGGGAATTATAATACTGATGGTGAACGCACAAACTATCATAGTTTCCAAACATCACGCTATACCATCGCCGTTGGGGCTCTCGACCAAAATGGAAACCCTGCGTATTTTAGTAGTCCAGGATCATCTGTATTAGTATCTGCACCCGGATATGCAGTTTTGACTGCCGACCGAACGGGCTCGGCAGGCAAAAACCTTTCTGGCGATACTATCGTTCAATATGGCACTTCATTTTCAGCACCTGCAGTTGCAGGTGTTATTGCTTTGATGATGGAGGCCAATAGCGGGCTTGGGTATCGCGATGTTCAGGAGATATTGGCCTATTCCAGCCGCAATCCCCGGTCAAGTTCAACTGGCTGGATCACCAACAACGCAACAAACTGGAATGGCGGTGGTCTGACCGTTAGCGATGACTATGGTTTTGGACTAGTCGATGCTCGAGCTGCGGTCCGGCTGTCTGAAACCTGGGATGTGGTCCAGACCGAACATAATATTTCCCAGCTTTCAGCCTATGGAAGCGGTGGTTCAATTTCGAGTAGCGGCAGTTTTCAAAAACAGGTAATTCTGCCGTCCGGCCTGACACTTGAGTATGTTGAAATCGATCTCGATTTTACGCATGATCGCGTAAGTGATGTCATTGTGCGTCTCACTTCTCCTGGCGGGACGACGTCGCTTCTATATGATAGACCTCGTCTTAGTGCGGAAGACAATTATTATTATGGTCGTGTGGATTTCACGACATCCAGTGCTCAATTTTGGGGCGAAGATAGCGGCGGCACTTGGACACTGGATGTCGTTGACGCGGCTACAGGAAATTCAACAACGCTCAATGATTGGGGAATACGTGCCTACGGCAACCCGACAACCACTGAAGACACATATATTTATACCGACGAATGGGGCCGCCACGGCAGCGAAAGCGGTCGCGGTCTGGTTACGGATTACGATGGTGGTACGGATACGCTGAATTTTGCAACATTCAGTACCAGCATTTCGTTGAGCCTCGTTGCCGGTGTCACCAGTACCATTCTTGGCAAGAGCCTGACGATTGATGCCTCGACAACCATTGAAAACGCCTATGGCGGCGATGGTGGCGATACGATTTCGGGGAATGATGCTGACAACATGCTGTCGGGTATGCGCGGTTCCGATACGCTTTCCGGCGGGGCGGGAAGTGATATCTTGGAAGGTGGTGCCGGGGACGATTTGCTTGATGGTGGAGCCGGGTCAGATACAGCCCTCTACAGCGGAAATTTCGCTGATTATACGATCACAATTTCTGGCGGGTTTGTTACGGTTAGCGGTGGCGAAGGAACTGATGTCCTGAGCGGCGTCGAGTTTCTGGAGTTTGCGGATCAAACAGTTTCAACCTCGTCTTTGACTGTAAGTGATGACCTCGTTTCTGCCGTTGAAGACCAGTCCCTGGTTATCTCAGCAGCCAGCCTGTTGGCGAATGATAGCGATTCAGGTGGTGGCGCGCTCACCGTTACTGCTGTTGGCACGGCCACGCACGGCACCGTCTCGCTGAACGGTGACGGTGATGTGGTCTATACGGCGGATGCCAATTACAGCGGGTCCGACAGTTTTAGTTATACCGTTACAAATGAAGACGGAGCGGCAGACACGGCGACGGTTTCCGTAACGGTTTCTGCAGTTGCTGATGCGCCAACACTGAGCGCATCGATTGGCGCTATATCCTATGAGGCAACGCCAACGCCTTTGTTAAATGCGCCGGTTACCATTGCTGCGGCTTTGAGCGATGCCGATGGTTCAGAATCCCTCACTTTTATACTGGACGGAATTCCGGCAGGCGTTTCCTTTTCGGCCGGAACTGATAACGGCGACGGCACCTGGAGCCTGGCGTCGGGAGAGGTGGCGGGGCTAACGGTGTTTATTCCCGTTGCCAGTGCGGCCGATTTTGATTTATCCGTCACCGCCATTTCAACAGAAGCCAGTAATGGAGACAGCGCATCCAGCAACGTTTCCGTATCCATTGAAATCGGTAATATCGGCCCCGATGCGGAAGACGCCACCGTTTCGGGCGATGAAGACACTTCAATTATCGGGCAGGTTTCCGCGACTGACATAGACGGCGACGATCTGACCTACAGCGTTGACCAGGGACCCGCCCACGGAACTCTGAGCTTCAATCCCGACGGCAGCTACAGCTATACACCAACCGGCGATTACAGTGGTCAGGACAGCTTCACCTTTATTGCCGATGACGGCAATGGCGGCACCGGGACCGGGACAATCACGCTCAATGTGACACCGGTTGCCGATGCGCCAACACTCGCAGCGTCCATCGGCCAATGGACGCTGGGCGCGTCTTCTATCATTACCGCCGACCTTACCATTAGCGCTGTTCTCACAGATACGGATGGTTCCGAAACTGTTTCCTCTGTCCTTGTCGCCGGGGTTCCCACTGGCGCGACGCTCTCTGCGGGAACGGATAATGGCAACGGCTCCTGGACGCTGACGACGGACAACCTTGCCGGACTGACCCTGAGTTTGCCGGCTGGCAGTGATGCCAGCTTCAATCTGACCATCACCGCAACCGCTACGGAAAGTTCTAACGGCGATACGGCAACCGACAGCCAGACGGTCTCCGTTACCATCGACAATATCGCCCCTGATGCCGACGACGCGATATTAACGGCTGTTGAAGATGTAACGGCGAGCGGACAGCTGACAGCCAGCGATTTCAACAGCGATACGCTCACCTATACGCTTGAGACGGACGCCACCAACGGGTCGGTTACCGTAAATGCTGATGGTAGTTATAGCTATGCGGCAGATGAAGATTACAGCGGCGCCGACAGCTTTACTTATACCGTCAGCGACGGCAACGGCGGTACCGATACCGGCACCATAACCATAGATGTGACCCCGGTGGCCGATGCGCCGACGGTGAGCGCCTCTGTCGGTGATTGGGTAATGAATGAGGGGCCGGGCTCGGAATTTGAGTTAGGCGCAGAGTTTCAGGTCAATACATATACAAACAGCAGCCAATCCGCAGGCCGGGCCATTGCCCTGAGCAATGGGGGTTGGATATCCGTTTGGGATTCTATGGACCAGGATGGGGATGGAAACGGTGTTTTTGCCCGAATTTACGGCTCAGATGGAACTCCGTCTGGCAGTCCGTTTCAGGTCAATACGGAAACAGAACTGCATCAATCGACGGTGCATGGCACGGAACTTTCCGGTGGCGGGTTTGTTCTGCTGTGGCGTTCAAGTGATGGCAACTCCAGCGGAGTATTCGGGCAAAGGTATGATGCGGGCGGATCTGCAGTTGGGACCGAGTTTCGGGTCAATGACTTCACCAGCGGTTATCAAGTTCTGAATGATGTTACGGCGACGGCGGACGGGGGCTTTATGCCTGTCTGGTATTCCTACGGACAGGATGGGAATGCCTATGGTGTTTTTGCAAGGCGTTATGATGCAGACGGCAGCGAACTGGGAGCGGAATTTCAGGTCAATTCAGAGTTCATAAGCAATCAGGTCTATCCCACGGCCACGACCTTGGCTGATGGCAGCATGATAGTTGCATGGGCGTCTTACCAACAACACGGGCAAGAGTTCCGTAATGGTATTCTTGCGCAACGGTACGACAGCGATGGTGCACCTGTTGGTGGCGAAATCCAGATCAACGCCAATATTGACTATCACCAAACCTATCCGGAAATCACCGCATTAACCCGAGGCGGATTTGCCATTGCCTGGGAGTCAAATGGTCAGGATGGTATGGGCATTGGCGTTTATGCACGTATTTTTGATGCCGATGGAAACGCTGTAAGCGATCAGGTGCAAATTAACAGCTATACAGTAGGCAATCAGTTTGATCCTCAGATTGCAGCAATAGCGAATGGCGGTTTTCTCGTTTCCTGGACGACGGTGCATGAAACAGGACAAGGCTATGAAGTCTATGCACAGCAGGTTGATGCCAATGGTGATTTGGTCGGCGAAGAGTTCCGGATCAATGAGTATGAGAGTGCCAACCAATATCAATCCACTCTGGAGACCCTGGCCGATGGCAGCATACTGGCAACCTGGTCCTCCTATGAGCAGAATGGAGAAAGCTATGATGTTTTCTCACGCACCATTAATCTGCCAACAACAGGCAATGAAATAAGTGCAAGTTTGGATATCACTGCCGGACTGAGTGATCTGGATGGCTCTGAATCGATAACGTCCTATGTGGTCAGCGATCTTCCCACCGGTGCCCGTCTTTCGAATGGAACCAACAACGGCGATGGCAGCTGGGCGCTAACCCCGGCCCAGTTAAGCGGTTTAACGCTTCATCTCCCCGTGGATGGTAGTTTCTCTGATTTTGATCTAACGGTCACGGCCATTGCTACCGAAGGCGCCAACGGCGCGACGGCCTCCGCCAGTCAGACGATTGCGGTTGAGATCGGAAATATTGCACCTATCGCTTATGACGCCACCCTAACGGCTGATGAAGACGTGACAACGGCCGGGCAACTAACTGCCAACGATCTCAACAGCGATACGCTTTCCTATACGCTTGAGACGGATGCCGCCAACGGTTCGGTTTCCGTAAATGCCGATGGCAGTTATAGCTATACGTCGGATCAAGACTACAGCGGCGCCGACAGCTTTACCTACACGGTGAGCGACGGCAACGGCGGCACAGATACCGGTACCATAACCATAGATGTGACCCCGGTGGCCGATGCACCGACGGTGAATGTCGATGTTGAGGCGTGGACATTGCATACGGCAACGGGCGCGTATGCGGGAGGCGAAGAGTTTCAGGTCAATACTTATACAAACAACGGCCAGAGCAACTCTTCCATAGCGACGTTGTCAAATGGCAGCTTTGTCGTCACCTGGTTATCGTATCAGGGTTCGGATAATGTGTATGGGCAGCTTTATGACGCAGATGGAAATGCCACAGGAAACGAATTTAGAGTTAATTCTAATGGGTCTTCATCTCAGAGAGACCCTGTTGTAACTGCGTTAGCAGATGGTGGATTCGTAGTAACCTGGAACTCTCACTATCGGGACGGTAGTGGTACTGCGGTAGTAGGGCAGCGTTTTGATGCTGATGGCGGGACGCTGGGCGCAATTTTTCAGGTCAATACCTACACCCAATCCTCACAAAGAGAGGCCGATGTTACAGGGCTCAGCGATGGTGGATTTGTCGTCACCTGGTATTCATATGGTCAGGATGGCAGTTCAGGCGGTGTATACGGGCAATTGTATGATGCTTCGGGAATCGCTTCTGGCTCCGAATTCAGGGTCAATACCTGGACGAATCAATCACAATACAGCCCATCTGTCGCTGCCTTTTCTGATGGCGGTTTTGTTATCACTTGGCAGTCAGAAGGTCAGGATGGCAGCCCTAATAGCATATTCGGGCAGCGCTACAATGCAGCAGGCCAGCCCGTTGGCTCAGAATTTGACATTAATACATATACGACAGGGGATCAAAAGGGGGCTGATGTCACGGTATTATCAGATGACGGGTTTGTTGTGGTTTGGTCGTCCGAGGGGCAGGACGCGGATGCGACAGGCGTTTATGCGCAGCAGTTCAACGCGAATGGCACTCCGGTAGGAAGCGAATTTCAGGTTAATACAACAGAAGAGTCCATTCAAACGAATGCTTCTGTTCTTGCCCTTACCGATGGTGGTTATGTGGTATCCTGGACCTCCATGGATCAGGACGGGAGCGGATACGGGGTTTATGGGCAAATTTATGATACGGCGGGAAGCGCCATAGGTGCTGAGTTTCTTTTGAATGTTGAAACTGCTGAAAATCAGTTTTCTTCAAGTCTTTCTGCATTACCCGATGGAGGCTTTGTTGCGAGTTGGACATCGTATGAACAAGATGGCAGTGGAAGTGGCGTCTTTGCACGAACTTTTTCCCCGGATTTTGCGGATACTTTTTCGAGCGCGCTCAATATTTCTGCGGCATCCACAGATGCCGATGGCTCTGAGAGCGTAACAGCTTATACCGTTTCAGGCCTTCCTGTAGGTGCGACACTTTCTGCCGGAACCGATAATGGGGATGGCACCTGGAGCCTTGCCCCGGGCGACATCGCGGGCCTGACCATTTCTGTGCTGGCGGATACGGCATCCGATTTTGATTTGACGGTTACGGCCATAGCAACCGAGAGTGCCAATGGCGATCAGACCTCTGCCAGTCAGACGATTACGGTCAGTAGCTATAACTTCGCCCCTGTTGCCGATGACGGCACGTTAATCGCCAATGAAGATGAAGCAACCATCGGGCAATTGACGGCATCCGATTACAATTCCGACGATGTCCTGAACTTCTCCGTCAATCAGGGCCCGGCACATGGTTCAGTAACCATTAACGCCGATGGCAGCTACACCTATACGTCTGCTGATAATTACAGCGGTGCCGACAGCTTTACCTATCTTGTTGATGATGGTGAAGGTGCCACAGATACGGGCACAATAAGCGTTGATGTCACGGCGGTTGCCGATGCGCCGACGGTTAGTGCTGTAATGGGAAATTGGAGCTTTGAGGCAACGAACACGGAAACGCTTACGGCCGACGATGCATTTCAAGTCGGTCCATCAGGTGTTTGGTATTCGGAGCAGATGTCCTCGACGGCGCTGACGGATGGCGGTTATATTATTGCTTGGTCCGATACAGATGATAGCGCTACGGGCGTTGTTGGACAAAAGTATGATGCCAACGGCAGAAGAGTTGGCCCTACGATTAGACTCAGTACGCAGACTTTTGCCGGACAAACGGGGCCTTCTGTATCCGCGCTGGGTGACGGCTTTGTCGCGACTTGGCAGAGCTATCAAAGCAGTGGCGATGGATCTTCCAATGCGGTTATAGGTCAGCGTTTCGATGCCGATGGTGGCAAGCTTGGTGATGAGTTTTTAGTCAATACCTATACGACTGATTCGCAGATGGAAGCCGAGGTCAACGAGCTTTCAGGCGGCGGATTTGTTGTCACATGGCAATCGTACTTACAAGATGCCGGTGGCTATGGCATATATGCCCAACGCTATGATGCCGCAGGCGCCAAAAGTGGCAGCGAGTTCAGAATCAATGCGGCGACCATCTATTCCCAAACATCGCCTGATGTGAGCAGCCTGGCGGATGGCGGTTTTGTTGTCTCTTGGAACTCAACAAGTCAGGACGGCAGCGGTGAAAGTATTTACAGCCGCGTTTTCGATCAAACCGGTTCAGCCATTACAGGTGAATTTCTCGTAAATGACAGTGCCAGTCAGGATCAGGCTAGCAGTTCGATCACAACACTGGCGGATGGCAGCTATGTTGTCACCTGGGTCTCAGATCATGTCAGTGGCAGCAACCAGGGTATTTTTGCCAAACGGTTTTTAGCCGACGGCACGCCAGCCGGTTCCGAGTTCCGTATCGATACGGGCGATACGACGGCTGTCTACACCCCGCAAGTCGCCGCCTTGAACGAAGGCGGTTTTATGGTCGTCTGGGATGGCCGGACGAATTATGAATCCAACTGGAGCTGGAATCTTTACGAACGGCCAAGCAGTATTTATGTACGCCAGTTTGCAGCCGACGGAACGCCTGTTGGAGCTCCGTTTGTTGCCGGTGGATCCTCCTATATCGGGAACGCCCGCCCATCTGTTGCGGTAACGGAAACCGGGGTTGTTATTTCATGGTATGAAGCCAACACAGTTTCCGCCCAGACTTACGAGGTAACCACGTCAGGTTTGCCCTTTATCCACGGAACGCTGGATATTGCGCCCAGCCTTGTTGATGTGGACGGTTCCGAATCGATCACGAGCATTGTTGTTTCAGACATTCCTACTGGAACCATGTTGTCTTCCGGAACCAATAATGGGGATGGAACATGGACGCTTGCACCGGCCGACCTTGTTGATTTGAGGATTTCCCTCGCCATACCAGATGGACTTCCCGATTTTGATATTTCGGTTACGGTCACCGCTGGCGAAGGAGCGAACGGATCAACCGCAACAACGACCATTACCCCGGCATTGAGCACTCAATTTCTTGCCACGGAAGAAGATGTCTCTCTGGATGCCCAGCTTCAAGCAAGCGGGTTTGATGCCGGTGATACACTTGTCTTCACGGCGGATCAAAACCCGGCACATGGGGCTGTTGTGGTCAATGCAGACGGCAGCTTTAGCTATACGCCAGACAGCGACTTTAGCGGGCTGGATAGCTTTACCTATACCGTTGACAATGGTAGCGGCACCACAAGCACGGAAACCGCAACTGTTTACATTGCTCCTGTCGCCGATGCGCCAAGCCTTTCGGCGAGCGTCGGTGATTGGGTTCCTTTCCAGAACTCGGAATTTCAGGTTAATACGGCAATAGAGAACAGTCAGGCGTATCCGGAAGTTGCGACGCTGGCCGGTGGTGGGTATGTCGTTATCTGGCAAACTTCCGAAGATCGTGTTGATAGTCCTATTGGCTCAGGTGTTTTTGAAACCGATATTTTTGGCCAAATTTACGATGCATCCGGTGTTCCCGTCGGCAGCGAGTTTCGGGTAAACCCCACTTCGCGCGGGCGTCATAATGGTCTAACGCTCGAAACGACATCTGATGGCGGTTTTCTTGTCGCCTGGCATTCCGAGCATGAAGGCCCATGGCCCATTGAGAGTTTGAGTGGCGAATTTTCCGTCTATTACCAGAAGTTTAACGCTCTGGGGCAGACTGTTGGTACGGAAGTTCGAATTGCAGAAGGCGCCACTCTGGTCGAAACGGCAGAATTAGGTAGCGGTGACGTTATTGCTGTCTGGAGCGAATATTCATATGGCCGGCAGGCTTTATACAGCCGACGTTTTTCTTCCGATGGGACCCTCATTGGGCCGAGGGAGACAATTGCGTCAAGTGCCGGTGTTTACAACAGAAATAGCAATGTCGAATCCCTTCCGGACGGTGGTTATTTTGTTTCCTGGAGCGTTTACGACGAGAATCAGTCAACGATCGAATTTCACTCTCGTCGGTTTGATGCGTCTGGTGATCCCACGGGTTCCGAATTACAAATCAACACCACCCTTTCCTCTCATTCCACCTCACAGACCGTAACGAATTTGGCTGATGGTGGATTGGTTGTTGTCTGGCAAAATTACGAAGTTGATGGCGATGGTTGGGGGCTTTCCGGGCAGCGGTATGACAGTGCTGGGAATGCACTTGGCTCAGAATTTCAGGTCAATACCTTCACGGAAGGCCATCAGTCTAACCCATCAATTGCCGCATTGCCGACGGGCGGTTTTCTCGTGTCTTGGGGGTCTTCTCCCTGGTATGATGGTCAAACGACAGGGCAGGATGGTGATAAAGGGGGCGTTTTTGCCCGATATTATGATGTCGAAGGAAATCCAGCCGGGCCGGAGTTTTTGGTCAACCTTACGACATATGACAACCAGAGCGATCCATCAATTGCCGTATTACCAGATGGCGGGTTTATTGCCACTTGGTCGTCTGCAGAACAAGATGGGGATGAGTCAGGTGTTTTTGCGAGACGCTTTGATGCTGATGGCAACCCCGTCGGATCAGGGCCTGATCTTTTCAAAGCCCCGCTTAACATCAGTGCGTCTCTGACCGATACGGACGGTTCTGAAACCATCACATCCTACAGCATTTCAGGTTTGCCAACAGGGGCCACACTTTCCGCTGGAACAGATAACGGCGATGGCAGTTGGACGTTATCCCCATCAGAACTGACAGGTCTTACTGTCATTATCAGTGATACGACGTTGCCTGCATTTGATGTCACAGTATCCGCCACGTCCAGTGAAAGCGCCAACAGTTCGACGTCTGTCAGTTCTGTGATTGTGAATATAAATGCCAACATTTCGCCAGAGGTGACAGATGTCAGCCTGTCGGGCACTGAAGATGTCTCAATTTCCGGCCAACTTTCAGCCTCCGATTATAATGAAGATGCCATTACTTTCACAGTCGATCAGGTGCCTGATCATGGCTCGGTGGTTGTTAATGCGGATGGCTCTTATGTGTATACGCCAACTGCCGATTATAATGGCTCGGATCAATTTACTTTTATTGCTGATGATGGCCGTGGCGGAACGACAACGGGGACGGTGACTGTTGAGCTAGCGTCGGTGAATGATGCTCCGGTAAGCGTCGGGCAGAACGATGTTGTCCACACTCCCGCGGATGGCGCGACGTTGCTATTTGGCAGCCTGAGTCTGTCTGATGTTGACAGCCCAACCCTTGTGGAAGCGACGGTTTCAATCACAGACGGGTTCCACATTGGCCGCGACGAGCTGTCTTTCACCATTCCTTCCGGCAGCGGTATCAGCGGGGCCTACGATGAATCGACCGGCCTTCTGACCTTCACCGGCGTCGCGTCGATTGCCAATTACCAGAGCACTTTGCAAAGCGTTACATATCATTATGAAGATACGCAGCAATTTGCAGCCAGCCGCACGATCGAGCTTCAATTGAATGACGGTAGCGCAGAAAATTATCTGAGCACGCCGACCTCCCTGTCGGTTGATGTTCAGGTAAATCTGGCCCCGATTATTGCCGAAACGCCGGTTAGCTTGGATGAGGATACCAGCATATCGGGTCAAGTCGTCGTTGCCGACGGCGACGGCGATACGGTCACCTTCACGTTGGAACAGGGAACCGCCAATGGATCTCTGATTTTCAATGCCGATGGCGGTTATACCTATACACCTGACGAAAACTTTCACGGTACCGACAGTTTCCATGTATCTGTTGATGATGGTAACGGCGGCACCGATACCGGTGTCATTAACATCACGGTGAATTCCGTAAATGACGGGCCGGTGTCCAGTGACGATAGTGGTTACAGCACAGTTGCGGCAGATTTAACCATTGCGGCGGCAAGCTTGCTTGCGAACGATACCGATATTGATGGAGACACTCTCACAATCCAGTCGGTAAACAATGCCGTTTACGGAAGCGTAAGTATTGATGCGGATGGTAATATCCTGTTTATCCCTGAAGAGGGATATGATGGAATTGCAACGTTTGATTACACCGTTTCTGATGGAAACGGCGGTGTGGCGTCATCCAGTGTTGACGTTACGGTTATGCAACTTCCCGATGCTGTCGATAGTGCAATGCAGGTTCAGGAAGATGCGAGCGTTGAATGGCTTCTCACAGGTTCAGGCGGTGATGGTAACCTGACTTACATGATTGAGGGCACGGCGGATGGTTCGGGCTGGGTCACGACGACGGGTGGTGGTCGTGTTCGCATATTGGACAGCTCGGCCGGGACGTATGAGTATCAGGCGGGTTCGGGTTACAACGGCGCGGACGGGTTTGATTTCCGTGTGATGGACGGCCGGGGTTTGTCGTCGGTGGCTTCGATGTCTGTTGG
>JBLXFH010000006.1:0-165211 GCA_048262255.1 Rhodospirillales bacterium
TGACCAATGGCCAGCATGAACATGGCTGCCTTCTGTACGCCCGATAAACTGCGATAGTCGTCTTTGACCCGTGCCATGGTGTGAGCTGCCTCTTATGTTTCTTGATACATCCAGGCACGAATGATCGACAAGGCTTCGTCTGGATGCTTCTCGACGATCTCGCCAACTTTCTTCACAGAAGAGGCCTTCACACGGCCTTCCACCCGGTCGATATCGATCAGTTCCTCAAACTGTTCCTCTTCGCCCCCGGCATCTGACGGGGCCGGAACACCGGATGACCCGGACGGTCCAGCAAGGGCAGGAGCACCTGTGGCCTGATCTGCGAGAAGACGTTCGCTTGCCGCTTGCGCAGCGGAAGCCGCGGAGGATGTCGCTTCAAAGGCGCGGGAAATGAGGGGGCGAACCACCAGCAGGATAACCAGCAAGGCGACAATCCCCAGGACCAGCATTTCTGCAACCCGGAGCAGGTCGTTTTTACCCAAACCAAAGAACAGATTCAAAGGTTCGTCTTCTTCAATAAAGTCGCGGAATTCCATATTGATAACTTCAATCTGGTCTCCGCGATCGGCATCATAACCGATGGCACCCTTTACCAGATTGGCTAGCAGTTCCATTTCAGCTTCGCTGCGAGCCTGTGATTCCCAGTCCCCGTCCTCATTTTGTACCCGTTGATAGTCGACCAAAACAGCAACAGACAATTTTTTGACGGTTCCTGCTTCACGGATATGGTTAATGACTTTTTTCGAAATTTCGAAATTAACCGTTTCTTCCGTACGGTTTTCGGCGGACGTGCTCGATTGATTGTCGCCGGTGTCGCCATTCAGGTCGGGCAGGTTGGTGCCGACGGTGACGGTCGGGGTGCCTTCTGCGTCGCGAGAAGACGCCGTTTCTTCGATTGACTGGGTGGAGCGGACAACCTGGCCCTCCGGATCATAAGATTCTTCGTTTGTGCTGATCCGGTCAAAATCCATTTCCGCATGCACTTCGGCGCGGACCCGACCAAACCCAACGGTCTTATCGAGCAGTTCTTCAATGGTTCGTGACAGTCTGTTTTCAAGTGCCCGGTTTTTCTCATCAATTTTGTTTGAAATGGCACCGACTTCGTCGCCGTCTTCAAACCCGGCAGCTAAGAGTTTGCCTTTGTTGTCGACAACAGAGATGCGGCTGGGATCGAGAGAGGGAACGGCGGCTGCAACCAGATGCTGGACGGAGGAAACCTGCTCACTGCTCAAGCGCGTTGCGCCGCGCATCCGCAGGAAGACAGATGCGCTGGGCTGCTGTTTTTGGCGGCTGAACAACTCGCGCTTGGGAAGAACCAGATGAATCCGGGCGCCTTTGACGGAATTGAGCGATTCAACTGTACGTGCCAGTTCACCTTCAAGGGCTCGGATATAGTTGACATTTTGCAGAAAATTCGTGGTTCCCAGGGAGTCAGATTTATCAAAAAGCTCATAACCCAGAACACCGCTACCGGGCAGGCCTTGCTCGGCCAGCTGCATGCGGACACGCGATACATCGGAAGAAGGGACCAGGATTTCCTTGCCGCCCTGTTTAATCTCGTATGGAGCGCCCATGGTCTGTAATTGGGTGACGATGCGGGCTGAATCAGAAGCGTCGAGTTCACCATAGAGGGTTTCAAGACCGGGAGAACTCAGTTTGGTTATGAAAATGATCAAAAATGCAATGAGGGCCAAAAAGACACCGCCAACAATTGCGATCCGTCCGGGTCCGATGTTTTTGAGGGCTTGACCAATGATATCCACGCTTTTTCCCCGTCCTAGTCCTGGTTTGTGACGCCGATGTATGCCTGACGGATGAAAAATCCGTTCGGGTACGCCCGACTGTGAGGCAATCGTAGCCTCAGGACTCTGAACAAGAGGTTAACGCTAGGCAATTTTTGCCGGTCAGAAATCGAAATTCAACGGCATGGTTCAGCGCGAGCGGTTGTTATCCTTGCTGAGCGGAGATTCGTGGCGGTATTTCTTGATTTTAGTCGTACGCAAACCCTGAACCCCGTGGCTTTCCAACAGGCGTTGCCAGGAGCGAAATTCATCTACGGAAAGGTTATAGCGGCGGCAGGCCTCATCAAGGGTTAACAGACCACCGCGGACACCGGCAACAACCTCCGCCTTGCGGCGAATAACCCAGCGTTTGGTGCTCGGAGGAGGCAGATCATCAAGGGACATTTTTTTCCCCATCGGGCTGATCACCTGGTCCTTTGAACGCGGACGCATACCGTCACTCAGACGATGCGGTTCATGTGATGATGTCCTGCTGGTCACGACAGATTGTGGTCCTTGTTTAGCTTTTCAAAACCTTAGCTATAGGCTCTTAAGGAATGACTAAAAAAAATGGTTAATAGCTTATTGATAGACGAATAAGGCCGTTTTTTGGGCTTGCTAAGCGAAACGCCATGGCAGGCTGGACGAAAAGCGACAGCATCAGGATAATTGGCGCTGGTTGCCGCCGGTAATTTGGCTATCGTTCTTCGGGTATGGAAACAAAAAAGGGTTTGGGGGCGTGGTGGACTTTGAACAGGCGCTTGAAATGCATCGGCAGGGTCTGATTGATCAGGCGGAAACGGCTTTTCTGGCGGTTTTGAAAGCCGAACCGGATCATCTTGGTTGTTTGCGATCACTGGCGCGTTTGTACCGCCAGAATGGGCAACTGGATAAGGCCGTTAGGCTGATAGCGCGCGGGCTTGAAATTGACCCGTCTTCTGCATCGGAACACAATCATTTAGGGGCCGTTTATCAACAACTTGGCCATCTTCATGAAGCTCAGCAGTTTTTTAAGTCGGCGCTTGAGCAGGATGCAAACTATGTCGAGGCTTATCTCGGGCTGGGTAGTGTCTTTCAGGCAATGGGCGAAACCGAAGAGGCCGAGGCCTGTTTTCGACAAGCGCTTAGAATCAATCCGGACTTTGCCGAAGCCAACATCAATCTGGGTCTACTGCTTCGCCAACGCGCCCAATATGGTGAGGCGGAAACCGTCTTGCGCCGCGCCGTCGTTAGTGCTCCACAAATGGCAGAGGCCCACAACAACCTGGGTGTTGTCCTGCATGAGCAAAAACGGTTCAAGGAGGCTTTTATGGCCTTCAAGTCGGCTCTTGAACAGGATCCCGACAATGCCGATGCCTATAACAATATGGGGACCATTTTTAGCGATCAGAACCAGACCGATGCGGCACTGGCCTGTTATGGCAAGGCGCTTGCGTTGAAGACAACATATGCCGAGGCCTATAACAACCGGGGTTCGGTGTACCAGAATTTGGGAAACCTGAACGGTGCGGAAGAGGATTTTCGCCGGGCCATCGAACTGAAACCGGGTTTTCTGATCGCCCTAGTCAATTTGGGAACCGTTCTCCATAAGAAAAACCGCCACGCGGAGGCGCAGGCCCTCTATGAACGAGTCCTGGAAATCGATCCTGAACATGTTCAGGCACATTTCGCTCTAGCGGAAGTCTTGCTGTATGTGGCTGCAGATTTGCGTCGTGGATGGCAGGAATACACATGGCGCTGGGTAAAACCGGAATTCCAGAAGCAATGGTGTGATTTTGCCTGCCCGCTTTGGTCGGGCGAGCCTTTGAAAGGCAAGACGTTGCTGGTTTGGGGAGAAGAAGGGATTGGCGAGGAAATCCTTTATGCGACCATGATCCCGGACCTGATTGCCTTGGGGGCCCAGGTGATTTTGCTCTGTGCGCCACGGTTGCGGAACCTGTTTCAGCGGTCATTCCCAGAAATCCAATGTATGGCGCGCGAAGACGCTGTAAATCCGAAAGATATGGACATTAAAGCCGATTACCATTGTGCGGCGGGTGATCTCAGTCGCTTGTTGCGCCCCGAGATGGCTGCTTTTGTCGGCCAGTCTCCGATCTTGAGGGCAGACCCAGCCCAGACGGAGGCCCTGAAACGCAAGTACAAATCGCTCGGTGACGGGCCATTGGTTGGGGTCGCATGGCACAGTAAGAATCTGCAAATCGGATGGGAGAAATCTATCGAGTTGCTTGATCTCTTAACGGTTTTCGAGAGCAGACGCTTGGTTCTGATTGATCTCCAATACGGTGATACACAGGCCGAACGCAACGCCTTCGAGGCCGCGACGGGCATCTCATTGATCCATGATGAAACGATTGACCAGATGCAGGACCTTGATGGGTTTGCGGCGCAGGTTGCGGCGATGGATCTTGTGGTTTCTATTTCGAACACAACCGTCCATATGGCGGGTGGTCTGGGTGTGCCGACCTGGACGCTGTTGTCGTCTGCTCCCCTGTGGCGGTGGTTTCAGGGACAGGATGAGTGCCGGTGGTATCCGTCTGTGCGGTTTTTCCGGCAATCGACACCGGGAGAATGGGCACCGGTGCTGAAGGCGGTTCGTGCAGCTTTTGATGCGTGGCTGGAAAACAACAAATAACAAAGATGAATAATGACAAAGGACCCGGCAATGATCCGAAGATCATCACCGGGCCCCTTGGGTTGGGACGGTGGGTTGTGGAACTTAATTAACGCTTGGTTCTCAGCAGTTCTTCAAGCATTTCGTCAGCCGTTGAAATGATTTTGGCTGAGGCCGAGAAGGCGCGTTGTACGACGATCATTTTGGTGAACTCGGTACCGATATCGACGGTCGATTGCTCGAGCGAAGCTTGGGTGACCTGTCCTGCAGGACCATTATCAGCGGTCCGGAGCGTTGGGTCGCCGGAGGCTTCCGTTGAGTTCCATACGTTACCGGTGCGGTTTCCGAGCGAGTTGACGTTGGTAAAGGTCGCCAGCGGAATCTGGTAAACAGGCCGGGTTTCACCATTGTCAAACAGCGCTGTAACCAGGCCGTTGGTGTCAATCGTCACGCCGGCGAAGGTCCCGAATTGGGAGCCGTCCTGGGTAATGAAGCCCGGCGTAAATTCTGCGCCAAACTGGGTCATGCCGTTGGCTTCGCCAATATCGCCGAAATCGAGGGTCATCTGTGGGCTGTTGGATGGGTCATCATCCATATTGGCGGAGCCGTTTTCGAAATTCAGAATTTCAGCTTCGGCAATGTTAATGGATGTCGGCAGACCGGCAGCATCGAAAACAATGGCGTTATCCTTGTCGATCGTGAAGGCTGTGCCGCTGGTGTAGGGTGTTGTCCCGTCGGGGTGAACCGGGACGTCGGCTGCCGTCGCAAAGTTGAAGGTCACGGTATAGGCATCGCTGAGGGTCGAAAGGATCAGCGTGTCGACAACCCCGGAGTCTGAGTCTTCTCGGATATCAACGGTGGTTGCGCCCGCTGCAAATTCCGGGTCCGCCGTTTCTATGGCCGTTTGCAGGTTGGCGACCGTCGTTGCGATATCGTTATTGGTGATGACGGCCGTGTTGGTGCCGGAGACGCCGCCTGTCGAGAAGTTGACCGCCGCACCGGTTGCCGCCGTAAATGCGGTGCCAGCTGTTGTGGCTGTCACGGTAATGACACCCGCGGCGGAAACGGCTGTGACGTCCGGATCGGTGATCGCCGCAGCGACATTGGTTGCGACGTTGGCGATGGTTGCTGTGTTGTTGGCACCAATATCACCAGCAACAACCGTATAGGTATAGGCCGTTCCATCGACAGTCCCCGAGACCACATCGCCTTCTTCATAGATACCGGACAGGGTAATCGTGTCAACCTGGGCAACGTTTGAGGCACTGGTGGTCGTGACAGCTGTCGTGAAGTCAGTGTTCACGGCGTCATGGGTTAAGGTGATAACGGCGCCGGAAGACGTTGCCGCCAAACTGGCCGTACCGTTGCCGCCTTCAATGGCCGCTGCGATGGAGGTCGCAATGCTGGTCAGGTTGGCGGTTGCGTTACCGGCAACATCGCCAGCGGTAACCGTATAGACGTCAGCCGTCAACGCGTCGATTTGTACGGAAATCTGGTCGCCGGCGCCATAGGTTCCCGACAGGGTGATTGTATCCACCTCGGCGGATGCTGCTGTTGATGCAGTGACATCGTCGGCCAGGGTTGCGACCTGCGCGGTGACCAGCACGTTGGCCGTGGTGTTTACTGCTGTTGCCGCTTGCGTATCATCGTTGCCAGCAAGTTCGAATTCGTAAGTAATGCCGTTAATAACAACGGTATCCCCGTCGGCCGGAACAGCATCGAATTTGAATTGCTCGTAGTCCCGATATCCAGCCGCCGTCTGGCGGACCGTAAAGGAGGTCTGCTGATTGGTTGCAGGAGCGCCCGATGATGTCAGCAGGCCAGTTGGATCAATGGCAATATCTTTTGTGCCGTCATCTTCAATCAACACGGTTGTTGAATTGCCCGGATCGACCTTGATCCGCTGATTGGTCGAGGTGAAGTCTGAATCCGTGGCGATAACGCTGGCAATCAGGGCGCCTACGTCCTGAGCCGTTGTAGAGGTTGAAGTTGTTGTGACACGCGTATTTCCCGTGCCAACGGTTGCATCGGCAGAAAACTCATAGGTAATGCCGTCAATTTCAACGGTGGCACCTTCGTTGGGTTTGTTGGTGAATTCCAACTGGCCGATACTTTTGTAGGCGTCGCCACTGGAGTCCTCAAGGGTAAGCACGGCTGCGCCGGGAGGCGGGTTTGTTGTGACATCCCACTGGTTGTCGCGGCCCTGTTTCTCATAAACGAAGCTCATGGTGTTGGCATTGCCCAATGTGTCAAAAAACTGGACGTCTGTTTTGTGAGTGGTCCCGGTGGTGTCATTGGAAGGCAGATTGGCGCCGATGCTGAGCGTGGTCGTTGCCGAAGCGGTTCCGCCGACCCGGTTCAGGTTGACGGTGGCCAGATAATCCGTGGAGATAACGTTCTGGTTCGGAATACTCAGGTCATCATTGTTCGGGGTAACGGTCCCATCGGCGGTTACCGGCCAGGCTTGCAGGTAAAATCCCGAAGTATTGCGCAGATATCCTTCGTTATCCTGAAAGAAGGAGCCGGCGCGCGTGAATAGAAATTCATTGTTGATAGTCGGCTCGGCAGATTCATTGACCACGAAATAACCGGAGCCTGAAATGGCGATATCGGTTTGCGACGTGGAGGAGGCGAGTAGTCCCTGAACGCCTGTGTCCTGACGGGGGCGCGATTGCACACCACCGGCGGAATAGAAGGTGGAAGAGGTTTGTGTCGTCACCAGCGTTTGAAAATCAACCTGGGTATTTTTATAACCCACAGTGGATACGTTGGTGATGTTGTCGGAGATCGCCCCCATCGCACTGGATTGTGCCGTGAGACCTGAAACACCAGAGCTTAATGCACCGAACAAACTCATTTTTCTTCTCCTTCTTTCAACCGGCTTATCTGCCGGATCGAATAGTCATTGGTTAATGCCCAGCCACTTCGGGCGGGCAAATTATTCTTCAGACGTTTCCGTTGCTGCTGCTTCCGCCGGTTTTCTGACGGACAAAATTTGATCCTGGTTAATCAACAGTTCTTGGTTGATGAACAGTTTTACAATGCCATCATCCACACCAGCCCCGGTAACCGGGCCGACAACAAGATGCTCAACACTGGCCAGATTTCCATCCGGGTCCTGACCTGTCACCAGAAGTGTGTAAATACCATCCGGCAGCTGTTTACCGTTTTTATCCGTACCATCCCATTTGACAGTATGTTTGCCAGCGCTGACGTCGGCATCTGAGAAAAACACGTTCAGACCATTGGCGTTTGCAATATTCACGGTGCCGGATTTGACCCCTTGGGGCATCACATAAGAGAATTCGGCATATCCATCGGCTAATGGCAAATCCTGGCTGAAGAATTCGACCTGGTTGCCAATGAAATCAACCATTGTTGCAATCTGACTGGTCTCTTGCAGGTTCAGCATCTTCTCCAGATTGGAGTTCTGATAAATCTGCTGCTCAACACTGGCAAACTGGACCAACTGCGAAGTGAATTCGTTGGCGTCCATGGGGTCCAATGGATCCTGATTCTGTAGCTGCGTCACCAACAGGGTCAAGAACTGGTTAAGATCCTCATCAAGCTTGGCTTTTGCGGCTTCGGCATCAGTCGTATCGGTTGATGTGGCCGTTGTGGGATTGCTGCCAATAATCATCTTCTTAGTTCCTTAACCAGTCCAATCGTCTTAGGCGCGAACGTCTACGCGGGAGTCGCTGATGACGTCCGTCTCTTGTGCCAGAATGACGTCTTCCATATCCGTATCGAGGAGATTGTCGGCGATGTCTTCTCCAGGTTTCCCGGAGCCGTCTTTACCATCGCCGGGCATTCCATCCTCGCCCCGCAAATTGAACGCCAAATCTCCAGAGTCCATCTGAATACCGGCGTCCTGTAAGGCTTTCTGTAGATCCGATGAATCCCGGCGTAGCAGATCGAGCGTTTCTTTGTTGTCGGCCGTGACGACGGCCATGGCACGTCCATCATGGGTCAACTCCATCTTGACGTCGACACGCCCCAGTTCTGCCGGCTTGAGTTGAATGCTGATCCGGTCATTGCCGGCCTGCAGAGCTTTTGTGATCTTAACGGATACCTGGTCGACAACCGATTGGCTTTTAGCGGCCTGCTGTCCTTGGGTTTGCGCCTGGGATTGCTGTGCCTGCTGGGTTTGTTGTGCGAGCTGTGAGGTGCCGCTGCCGGTTACGTTACCAGCCGATGCGGAGGCACCTTCACCACCTCCGGCATGTAGGGAAGAGGTCGCGCCTTGCCCGGTCTGAGCGGCACTTACTGCGGATTTTCCATCAGCGGCGCTCTGGATTTGCGCCCGGGCCTGATTGTTCTGGTTGGCGTTTTGCTGTCCCTGGTTCTGGGCGGTTTGCGCCTGTTGAACAACGGCCGCTACGGAAGGGTTCTGTCCGTTTGCTGTTTGCGCTGAAGCGTTCTGCTGGCCCGTCTGGTTGCCGGCTTTGCCATCTGCTGCTGCGAGAATGGTGCCGGCGGTCAAGGTGGCACCGGGTTTTGATTTCAGCGCATCGGCTTCAGCGTCCACTGTCACATTGATTTGCATTTTATCATTTGAGTTGAGGGATTTTGCAATTTGCTGGGCCTGTTGCTGGGCGGTGTTGCTGGCTTGTGTCGCGGCATCGGATTGCGCCTGAGCTTGAGCTTGGGCTCCGTTGGCTGCTGCGTTGCTCTGCGGACCGTTATGGGTGTTGGTCTGTGCACCGTTGGCATTTGCGCCTTTGTTTGTGGCTAATGGTCCGGCTTCTGCCATGGCGGATTGTTGTGCCGCCAAGTTGGAGGTGCCGGCTGCGGAGCCATCGGTTTTGGTTGCTGCCCCTGCTGCGGCGCCAGCCACGTCCATGCCGGCATTTGTCGTTGTGGTTGCGGTTTGCTGGGCGTTGGTGGCAGTGTTGCCAGACGCATTGGCGTCACTCTGGCCGGGTTTGGAACTTTCATTTGTCGTGTTGGCGTTGTCTGCCTGAGATGAGGGTTGATCGTTGCCATTATCGGACGGGGACGCGCTATCTGCATGGTCCTTGTTGGATGTGACAGAGTCTTTCGGGCCTGTATCCTGAGACGTCCCGGCATCACGATAATCGCTGTCAGATGAATCCGGTGTGCGGTTCGAGTCTGCTGCCCGTGAATCGTCGCGGCGTGGTGTGAAATCATTTTTCGGATCGTCGTGGCTGACATCCTTATGGGAATCATCACGTCTGTCGACACGATGGTTCGCGCTGTAGTCGTCGCCGCTGTCGGCAGTGTCACGATAATCCTTCGATGTATAAGAGGAATCGGTCGATTTGGCGATGCTGCTGATGCCAGCTTGCTGAGACAGGGAATTCAGGCCGCCATCAAAAGTCGATCCTGCAGATGTTACGAGTTGACGAAATGTGTTCGCCAGTTTCTCAAGGGACATATCCTTGTCACGGGATTGGGTGCCGTTGACGGCGCCATCCGCCGTGTATGTCTTCTTGATCGCCAGGTTGTCCATTGCCTAAGTCCTCGAAAATTGAAATTCCGATGAACTTACTGCAATCTGCGGGCCAACTTTTCGAATTCATATGAAGTGTTTGAAATATAAAGATATTATTTTGTTTTCACATAAATTCAGGCGCTAGACGAGAAAGTGCTGGGGCAACAATTGACCAGAGTATGGGGCATTTTTTGCATTGCTGAAACGCATCGGCAGCCGGAGCCGGATTGTGGGTCAGGGGCGTGCAAGCTTTTGTAACCGTTCCGTCATGGTTTCGAAAAGCGGTTCCCAGCCGTCACCGGTTTTGCGCTCATAATCCGTTACATCGGGGCCCCGCGCTTTGAGCAGAAAGTTGTTCCACGGACTTTGCTGCCAGCAGAGCAGCCATGTTGTTGTTCCAACGGCTGCGGCAATGGGGGCGACGGCTGTTGAGACGGATATGACCACATCCAGAGCCGCACAAAAGGCGGCGACATCATCTAGATTGTCATATAAATCCAGGTCCGCCATGTCGTGAACGGTCACGCCATACCGACTTTCAAATTGCTCAAGCTCTTCTTTGCGGTCTCCGCATTGCAGGTTTATAAATACAGCCGGGTTTTGCAGGATCTGCGACCAGTCGGGGACTTTTGTATAATTGGGGGACCGGGCATCAGTGATCAATGCGCCTTTCCAACTGATGCCGACATAGGGGCCTGCCCCAAGTTTCGACAGGCGTTCCCGCCAGTACGTAATACGGGCGGGGTCTGGAGTAAGATAGCGTTCCTGCTGTGATGAAGGAGTGAGCCCGAGGCATTTGAACAGGCTGCCCATGGGCAGATGCATATCAAAATCATTCTGGCTGGCATCGAAAGTCCCGCTATCCGGGCGGATTTCTGCATCCGGAAAGGAGCGTTCAAACAGCGGTACAAGCTTGGGGTAGACATTTATGATACAGTGTTTGGCGCGGTTGATGATGTCCGGAATACAGGCAGCCCAGATGACAACATCGCCTGGCCCCTGTTCCGGCCACAGCAGAACGGTCTTATCCGATAAATCGCTATTCCCGTCCCAAAGCGGGTTTTCATAGTCACGCATAGGAAAGGCCGTATTGGGGATATGCCATCGCCATTCATATTCAGTGAAGGCGTCATCAATGATGCCTTGGTCGAGGAGGGCAAAGCTCAGGTTCTGGTGGGCCTCTGCGTAGTTTGGATCTAGAGAAATGGCGGCCCTGAATTCCGCCTCGGCTTCCCTTGGTTTTCCCAACAAGCGCAATAAAACGCCTTTTGTTGAATGGGCCAGAGCGTTTTGTGGCTGCAACTGTAACGCCGTGTTCAGGTTTGCCATGGCTTCGTCATAGCGCTCCAGAAAAACAAGACAATTGGCCCGGTTGATGTGCAGGCCCGGAACGTTGTTGTTAAGCTTCAGCGCCGCATCAAAGATTGCAACGGCTTGCACTGTCTGCCCTGTGGCCTGGATCAGGGTGCCCTTCAATTCAAGCGCCGGAACGAAATCCGGTTTGGCGGCAAGCGCTGCATCACAGAAACTCAGGGCATCCGTCTGCTGATTGAGGAGGCGGAGTTGGTTAGCCAGATGAAACAGGATTTCTGGCGATTGCGGGGCCAGGCGCTGGGCGCTCTGAAAGTCACTCAATGCCTGGTCGTCTTGCCCCATCTTTTGCCGAACGATACCCCTATTGACGCAGGCATTCAGATAGTCCGGTTTGATGTCCAGCGCTTTACTGAAACTCTTCAATGCGTCTTCGAACTGTCCTGTTGCCATAAAGGAAGCCCCCAGATTGCAGTGGGCATCGGCAAAGTTTGGATTGATTTCAATCGATTTTGTGAACAGCTCGATGGCCGACTCCTGCTTGTTCATTGCCTGGGCGATGATGCCCAGCATGCACAGGGCAATCGAATGGTTGGGATCTTGCTGGAGGATTTGGCGATAAGCGGCCTCAGCTTCGGCAAGGCGGCCTGATTGGTGATGGGTCAGGCCCTCCTTGAGTTTTGCGTTGAGGTCGGAAGGTGTTCCAGAAGGCACGTTTCCCGTTGTCTGGTTAGAACTCATAAGCTGACTGCCTTCTTGTTGTGTTGATATGTCATGCTGTTTGGGACGCGCACCACTTATGCCACATTTGCCGAAACGCCGTCTCAAGTTGAATTGTAAAGGCGGGGCCATTACAGACGGAAGAGCTTTCCAACCGGGCCCTCAGGTTTTGGTGCAAAGCGCCAAGACGTGACGTGTCATCGGCAAGTGCACAGGCGATGTCAACATAGGCGTCTTGTGTGGGCGCAACCAGATCGGGTTGCCCGATGGCTTTCAGCAGGCTTTCACTAACCCGCCCGGCCCAACGGTCGCTGCGCAGGCTGACAACGGGAACGCCCATCCACAGGGCTTCGGCAGTGCTCGCGCCGCCACCAAACGGGAACGGGTCGAGGGCGATGTCAATGTCGTTATATGAAGCCAGAAATTCGGCACGCTCCTGTCCGCCCTTAAAGGAAATCCGGCTTGATTCTATTCCGACGAGGCTAAACCGTTCTTTAAGGCGCTCGCGGATTGCCGCGTCCTGGTAGGCTTTTCCTCTGAAATGCAGTTGGGAGTCCGCATGTGTTGACAGAATCCGGGCCCAAAGGGCGAGCGTCTGATCTGTCACTTTCGCAACATTGTTATAGCAGCCAAAGGTGATGCCTGTGTTTTTCCGGGGTGGCGCTGGCCGGATGGGGACGTCAAAGGGCGGTGGGCTGAAACACAGGTAATTTTGCGGTAACCGCCAAATGGTCTCGCTAAACAACTCTTCCTCATCGACAGGAACCACCTGTTCATCGACGAGCAGATAATCCATGGTTTCAAGACCCGTGGTGGCGCAGGAGCCGATCCAGCCCACCTGAACAGGCGCCAGACGACGTGCCAACAAAGGCAGGCGGTTGCGGCCTGTATGGCCGGAGAGATCGACCAGAATATCAATCTGATCACTCTCAATCTGCTCTGCCGCATCGTCGTCATTCAGGCAGGAAATATCACGCCAGTGGCCCGTAAGGCCGCGAAACCGCGATGTCAGGTCATCTTCCAGGCCGGGCGGTGTATTCGAATAACCGTAGATGTCGACGGCGGCCGGGTCGTGGTTTTCTAGAACAGGGGTCAGAAAATATCCAACGGGATGATTTAGAAAATCACCAGAAAGATAGCCAATTTTCAATGGACGCGAGGGGACGGGCGTGTTGGCAAGCGGGGTTGATCTGGGGAATGCGGGAAGCGCATGCGCCCAGTTTCGCGCGCATTGCGCAATCTCTTCGGGTCGTGAAGCGGTGTTGTACTGCATCGTGAAGATCAGGTTGCTATGAGCATCCGAACGCGCAGGGTTCAACTCCAGGGCTTTCCGGTTGGCGGTAATGGCGTCATTCAGGCGACCGATTTGCTGCAATAAGCGGCTGTAATTGTAATGGCTTCCGGCGCGTTTGGGGTCGATTTTGATGGCCGCTTCAAAACACCGGGCAGCTATTTCCGACTGCCCCATGGCCGTATGTAAATTGCCCAAATTGTTATAGGAATCAATGGCCTGCGGGTTGATTGCGAGCGCTTTCTGATAACACAGAAGAGCGCCTTTCGGATTCTTGGCGGCTTCAAGCGCCAATCCCAAATTGTTGTAAGCAGAAGCGTTTTCGGGATCGATGGCAATGGCTTGCGTCAAAACGGTGATGGCTTTGTCCGTGTCATTTTGTTTGAGGTAGAGATTCCCAAGATTGACCCGGGCGTTAACATGGTTCGGCGTTTGCTCCAGAACCAACTGATAATGATCAAGTGCAGAAACCGGGTTTCCCATTGCCAGGTAAGTGTTCGCCAGATTGTAGTGAGCATCCACATATCCCGGTTGGATTTGCAGCGCCGACTGGAAGCAGGTGCGGGCTTCATCAAATTGTCCTAGGTCTTTCAGGATGATGCCCATGTTGTTTTCCGCAATAAATTGATTCGGGTTTTCCTGAAGGCTTTGGGTCAGCAATGACAGGCCGCCGGAGCTGTCGCCTTTTTTATGCAAAAGGACCGCAAGCATATTGAGAGTTGGCGTGTGAACGGGGGCTGTCGTCAGTATTTTGCGGTATAACTCCTCAGCATTATGGATCTCCCCTGCCTGATGGCATGTTACGGCCTGATTGAAGTCTGTTTCGATGCTTGTCATCATGGTTTGTGCGGATGAGCCCGGCCTGCTCCTTAAAATGATTTGCAACACATGTGTTTGATTGCTCGCAGATCGGTGAGTTGGCGTTCCGGGAGGAGGATAGGCGCATATGGTTAATGAATTTTAAAATCATTGACGATTAAGGTGCACGGAAGATAAAGCCGCTTTTGCCGAGCCTGTGAGCGCGTGGTAACGAAAAGGAATTACAGAATTTGGAGAGCCCCCATACGGGAAATGAATCGTCTGATACAGCGTCCATGACAGTTCAGGAACGCCTAAAACAGGCGGTTGCGCATCATTCAGCCGGGCGTCTGGCGGAAGCTGAAAGTCTTTACAGATCAATTCTGGCGGAAGACAAGGACCAGCCCGAGACCCTGCATCTTTCCGGAGTCATCGCCCTGCAGACAGGCCGACACGATGAAGCTGTTGAGCTGATCGGAAGAGCGACTGCCATCAAGCCGGACTTTACCGAGGCCTACAACAATCTGGGTACGACATTGCGGGCACTCAACCGCCAGGATGAGGCCATTTCGGCCTACCGGAAATCGATTGCCCTGAAACCGGGTTTTGTTGACGCTCATTATAACCTGGGGGTTTTGTACCAGCAAATGAAGCTTAGGGGTGAAGCGGCATCGCAATATCAACAAGTGATCGATCTCGCCCCAAACCGTGCCGACGCCCATGCTGCCCTGGCTTCGGTTCTGCAAGCCCAGGGGCTGGCGGGCGATGCCGTAGCGAGCTTTCAAAAGGCGCTTGCTCTTAATCCGACAGACATTGGAGCCAATATCGGTCTGGGGCATGCCTTACAGGAAACCGGCGATCGCGAGGGGGCTGTGGCGGCTTACAAAAAGGCGTTGGAGGTGCAACCAGATCAAACCGAGGCGTTGTTCAATCTTGGGAAACTGTATCATGAACTGGGGCAGTTGGACGCTTCGGTGGTGAGTTATCGGGCCGGTTTGCGCATCGCACCGGAGCGGGCAGAAGTTTACTGCAATCTTGGGCTGGTTTTGCAGGAACAGGGCCTGATTGACGAGGGACTCACCTGCTATCGGCAGGCATTAACCCAGCAGCCTGATCTGATGGAAGCCCATTTCAACATTGGTCATGTTCTGCAAAACCGAAAGCAGCTGGATGAGGCGGTTGTCAGCTACAAAAAAGCCCTAGAAATAAACCCGGCATTTGTACCCGCCCTCAACAACATTGGGACGGTGCTGCACGATAAGGGAAAACTGGATGAGGCAGTTGATATTTACCAACGCGTTCTTCAGATGCAACCGGATTATGCAGAAGGATATAACAATCTGGGTAATTCGCTGTTCAGTCTGGGAGATATCGACGCCGCAATTACCGGCTATGAAAAGGCGGTTGTGCATCAACCGGATTACGCCAGCTCCTTCAGTAACCGACTGCTGGCTGAACAGTATCGTCCCGGCCATACAGCCAAATCCCTTTATGCGTTGCATTGTGAGTGGGATGAGCGGTATGGACGCGCCTTTCTGAAGACCAGATTCGATCATCTGAATAGCCGCGATCCTGACCGGTCGCTGCGAATTGGTTTTGTCTCTGCAGATCTTGGTCGTCATCCAGTGGGTTATTTTGCAGTTGGTCTGCTGGAGAATCTACAGGAATTTGGCGTGGAGACCTATTGTTATTCGGATCGTGTCGCCGATGATCTGACGCGCCGGATTCAGGCGGCGGTAAACGTTTGGCGTCCTATACGTGGGGCACCCGATGAGGCGGTCGCTTCAATGATCCGGAAGGATCAGATTGATATTCTCATCGATCTGACGGGGCATTCTGCTTATAATCGGCTGTTCGTCTTTGCTCGCAAACCAGCTCCTATTCAAGTGGCTTGGGCGGGTTATGTCGGGACAACCGGTTTGTCGGCTATGGATTATCTGATCTCGGACCGGTTTTCGACACATGTCGATGAAGAACCTTTTTACAGCGAAAAAGTCCTTCGCATGCCCGACCAGTGGCTGTGCTATGAACCGCCCGACTATGCGCCCGATGTGACACCGCTGCCGGCCAGACAGAATGGTTTCGTGACGTTCGCCTCGTTCAGCAATCCGGGAAAATTGAATGCGGGTGTTATCTCTGTCTGGGCGCGCATCCTTCAACAAACGGAAGGCTCTCGTTTGTTGCTGAAATACCGCGGCATGGATACGTCTTCCAACATCGAACGCCTGACCGGAATGTTTGATGCGGTGGGCATACCGGCAACGCGCGTCCTGTTTGAAGGACGTTCGCCCCATGCCGAGTTGTTGGCGCGCTACAATGATGTCGATATTGCGCTTGACCCGTTTCCTTATTCCGGTGGCATCACGACTTACGAGGCGTTATGGATGGGGGTGCCGGTGATTACGGTTCCGGGGCAAACCTTCGCCAGCCGTCATTCCGAAAGCCATCTTGAAACCATTGGCTATCCGGAATTTATTGCCCGCGATCTTGATCAGTATGTTGCGCTGGCGGTGCAATGGGCCAATGACATAGACGGTCTTTCTCAGTTGCGCGCAGAAATGCGGGGCCGCATGGCAAACTCTCCAACCTGTGATCCCCATAAATTTTCTGAAGGATTTGCGGGTTTGTTGCGCATGGTTTGGCGCGACTGGTGCCACACATAGTTAATGAATTTTAAAACCCTTGTTCCTTATGCTGTCTGAAACATCATCGTTCCTTCGCCTTCCGGCAAAGTGTGAATAAAAAAGGATTTTCAGAACTTGGAAACGTTCCAGACCGCCAGTCCCTCTGTTAATCTGTCTCCCGTGTTGATACAGGAGCGGTTGAATCTGGCTATTGGACATCACTCGGCTGGTCGTTTTAAAGAAGCAGAAAAGCTCTATCTGGAAATTCTCGAAGCGGATGCTGAACAGCCTGCCGCACTGCATTTGCTCGGCGTCATCGCCCTGCAAGCGGGTGCACATGAAAGAGCCGTCGAACTGATCGGCAAGGCGATTGCCATTAAACCGGATTTTACGGAAGCCTATAATAATCTGGGAACGACGCTTCGGGCTTTGGGGCGGCTTGAGGAAGCGGTCTCCGTCTATCAAAAAGCCCTAGCTCTGAAACCGGATTTTTCCGACGCCCATTACAATCTGGGGACGGCCTTTGTCGACAGTGGCCAGTTGTCGGAAGCGGCGGACAGCTACCAAAAAGCGCTTGATTACAATCCCGATTTTGTTATGGCACATTTCAACCTGGGCAAAGTTCTGCTTCGCCTGGATCGGGTGGATGACGCGATAACCGCATTTCAGAAAACGATTGCCATCGATCCGATGCAAACGGGTGCCTACAGCAGTCTGGGGCTGTCTTTGCAAATGATCGGCCGTCAGGAAGAGGCCGTTGGCGTGTATGCAAAGCTTTTGGAAATTCAGCCGGACAACACAGATGCCTGTTTTAATCTTGGCAAACTGTATCATGAACTGGGGCGGGTTAAGGAATCCGTCGAAAATTATCAGAGAGGATTAAACCTGTATCCGGACCATGCCGAAGTGCGTAGCAATCTCGGGTTGGCATTGCAGGATCTGGGACAGATGGACGAGGCGATGGAATGCTATCGACAGGCCGCAATCCTCAAGCCAGAGCTACTGGAGGCACATTACAATCTGGGAAATCTTTTGCAGGGGCAGAAAAAGGCGGATGAAGCGATCGTCAGCTACCGAAAGGCACTTGAAATCAACCCCGGATTTGTAAAAGCTCTGAACAATATTGGTGTTCTTTATAAGGACGCGGAAAAGCTGGATGACGCCATCGTTGTTTTCAAGCAAGCCATTGCCGCCGATCCAGGCTATTCAGATGCTTACGACAACCTGTGTGAAATACTCGAAAAAACCAACGATACGGAAGCGCTGCGCACTGTGGTTGATGAAGCCAAACGTCATTGCCTGCAGGATGTCCGTCTGGCCCACCGCGAGGCGCAGTTGCTCAAACGTGACGGTGATTTTGCCGCCGCGCGGGCCGTTTTAGAACCATATCCTGATATCAAAGACGACCTGCGATTTAATGCGGCGAAGGGACAACTTCTTGGTGATCTGTGTGATCGGCTGGATGATGCGGATGCGGCATTTAAGTATTTTCAGCATTGCAATAGTTTGCGCAGAATGACACTGGACCCGCAGGTGACGAGCGCCCAGATCTATCTGGACGAGATTGATGGTTTGGCCCAGGCATATACCCCTGAATGGGTGGCCAACTGGCAGGAGACGGATATTGAGGATGTGGGTCCTGATCCGGTTTTCCTGGTCGGCTTTCCGCGCTCCGGAACTACGCTGCTTGATACCATTTTACGCAGTCATCATGAGATCAGCGTTCTCGAGGAAGGACCGGCTGTAAAACTGATGGAAAAAGCAGCAGCAAAATTACTGGGATCTTATCCGGGTGGTCTCGTGCAGGTGGATCGTGAAAAACTGACAAAAATTCGCCAGGTCTTTTTCGAGGCGTGGGATAAGCAGAACGGGATCGACAAGACATCAAAAATCGTGATCGATAAAATGCCACTGAACCTGATTGGGGCGGGATTGATCCATCGGATATTTCCCAAGGCGCGTTTTCTGTTTTCGCTTCGACATCCCTGCGATTGCGTCCTGAGTTGCTTCATGCAGGACTTTGAACTGAACAACGCGATGTCAAACTTTCTTGATATACAGGATGCGGCCCATCTTTATGATCGGGTGATGGCCCTGTGGAGTCAGTATCAGCAGGTCCTGCCCTTGCGTGTGCAGACGGTGCGTTATGAAAATTTGATCGAATCCTTTGACGAAACCTTGAACCCGGTTCTCGCATTCCTCGATCTGAAATGGGATGAGGGGATGCGCGATTATGCAGAGACGGCCCGCAACCGGGGTCTTATTCGTACACCCAGCTACAATCAGGTGACGCAGCCGCTTTATACGCGGGCCCGGGGGCGCTGGCGACGTTACCAAACCCAAATGGCACCGGTTTTACCGGTGCTACAGCCTTGGATAAACGCATATGGCTACGATTCATAAGACGCGAAAATGGCGAGGTGATAGTCTTTTGGCCGGTTGCCGGTTTCAGGAGCAATGTCGGGACACTGTGTGCGCCGTCCCACATCAGGCCGTTTTATGAACCCGCCCCTCCAGCAGGTTATCAATCTTGCCGTGCAACATCATTCGGACGGGCGTTTGGCCGAGGCCGATGCGATTTATCGGGAAATCCTGCATGAAGATGCTAACCAGCCCGTTGCGTTGCATCTGTCGGGTTTGATTGCGCATCAGAAAGGCGATCAGGATACGGCGGTTGCTCTGATCCAGCGGGCGATTGAGGTCAACCCCGCCTATTTTGAAGCGCATGTGAATTTATGCGCTGTACTCAAGGGGCTGGCGCGTTTTGACGAAGCGATCCTGATCTACAGGCAGGCCCTCTCCATCAACCCACAGGCAGCAGACGTCAGTTATGATCTGGGGCTTGTGCTACAGGATACGCATAGACTGGAAGAAGCGATTGCAGCCTATAAAAGGGCTATTGAAATCAAACCGGATTATTTTGAGGCGCATAACAATCTGGCCAACATCTATAAAAAACTCAACCGTTTCGCCAGGGCCGAAAGTCATTACCGCAAGGCGTTGACCATTGAAACCTCAACAGCCGAATTACATGCAAACCTTGGGAATATGCTGGTCAAGCTGGGGCGGCTGGAGGAAGCCGTCGCAGCCTACCGTCAGGCAATCGCATTGAACCCCGCCTACGTAGACGCCCATTATGGTCTGGGTATCGCGTTGCAGAACGCCCAGAATTGGGTGGCCGCAATTGCCGCCTTTGAAGATGCGGTTGCCCTCAATCCCACCTTTTACAGGGCGTATAATCGTCTTGGGGTCTGTGAACATGAATGTGGTCATTTTGATCAGGCAATTGCCCGCTACCAGATGGCTTTGGAGGCGAAACCAGAGTTTTCGGAGGCGCATGTCAATCTCGGCAATTCGCTAAAGTCCAAGGAAAAATTTGAAGATGCAATAAGTCATTACGAGAAAGCCATTGAACTCGACCCAGGATTTGCCATCGCTTACGACAATTTGTGCGAGGTGTTGGAAAAAACAAACAAGGTTGGGGCGTTGCGTGAAACAATCAACAGGGCGAAATTGAACTGTAAAATAGCCCCTCGCCTGACCCTGAGAGAAGCCCAAGTCCTGAAACGTGACGGCGATTATCTAGCAGCACGGAACTTGCTTGAAGCGCAGGGTGAAATTGCCGAAAACGCCCGTTTCAAGAGCATCAGAGAACAACTGTTAGGGGACTTGTGTGACCGGTTGGACGACCCGAAAGCAGCTTTTGACCGCTTCAAAAAAAGTAATGCCTTGAGCCGGAAAATGGCAGAAGGTACGTCGGTCGACGGGCGGAAATATCTGGCCCGTATTGAGGAACTGGCCAACTGTTTCACGCCGGAATGGGTGGCCGGATGGAACAATCTTAAAGCCGTTCAACCGCCGCATGCGCCGGTGTTTTTGGTCGGTTTTCCAAGATCTGGAACAACCTTGATGGAAGCGGTTCTGGGCAGTCACAAGTCGGTTCACGTGGTTGGTGAAAGTGCGGTTGTCACACAAACCCTGAAGGCAGCTCGGCGCATGTTGGGAAGAGCCCCGCAAGGGCTCGCCGGGATGTCAAAAGCGCAGCAGCAAGAGCTTCAGGGCGTCTATCTCAGCGGTTTGGCTGAACAGGCGGGAGAAGGCGCATCCGCCAACGTGGTCATCGATAAAATGCCGTTGAACCTGGTTGAGGCCGGTCTGATACATCGTGTGTTTCCCGATGCTCGGTTTCTGTTTGTGCTGCGCCATCCCTGTGACTGTGTTTTGAGTTGTTTCATGCAGAATTTCGAACTGAACGATGCCATGTCGAACTTCCTCGACCTGCAGGATGCGGCTCACCTTTATGACAGGACAATGACGCTTTGGGAGCAGTTTCAGCAACTCTTGCCGATGCAGGTTGAGACCATTCGATATGAAAGCCTGCTAACTGATTTTGATGAAACGCTCAAACCGGTGCTCGGGTTTTTGGAACTTGAATGGGACGAGGGGGTTCGCGATTATGCGCAGCGCGCAAAGCACGGCAAGATCATCCGCACACCCAGCTACAACCAGGTAACGCAGCCAATTTATCGCCGCGCTGAAAACCGTTGGCGACGTTATAAATCGGAAATGGAAGACGTTTTGCCAATTTTGCAGCCATGGATAGATCAGTATGATTATAACAGCTAGCCGTTATGCCTGTGCAAAGGCAATTATTTGCATCCCCTGCAGATTAAAATATAAGGGTTGCATTCGTTTTTTACATTGATTTTAAAGGCCTTTTTGTAAATGCGTATTACAACCCGTAAAAATTCCACGCTTTATGCTTTCAATGATTTAGCGGTCTCAAAACCAACATTTGATTTCACGACTTTTGTCCAGTTGGCGGAATTGCATCGCATTCGTTATGGCTACAATAAAATTTATTTTGTTTTCGTACCCGGACCGAAAGACGGGTTTCGTGACGACAATCTGCCACCGAACGATCCCGAAGAATTGCGCGGCATCGCTCGCAATGTGGCGATGCCGTGCTGTTGGCTACTGCCGTCTTGCGCCGGGGTCAGTTATTTTTCCACCCGTGAGGAAGCCAAAGCCTTTATGGCCGCCTGCGGTGATCATCTGTTCCCACGTGGCTATACGCTTGAAAACCCCGTTGCCGATTATCTCTGGCCGGGCATTAGCGCTGCCATGTTGAGAGGTGAAACACTTGCGCCATTTGTAGCGCCAAGGGAATACCGCAATCAGGTCACCGCCTACAAAAAACTGGTGGCTGGCGACAGAAAGCTGATCACCATCACCATGCGCGAAAGTACCTATTATCCGGAGCGCAACAGCAGGGTAGCGGAATGGAAGAAATTTATTAATTATCTGGATCCTGAAGAATATGCCGTGGTTGTTGTTCGCGATACAGAGAAGGCACATTCACCGCCCCTATTTGAGGGCGTACCGGAATGTCCTCTTGCGTCTGTTGATCTTGGTGTTCGTACCGCCCTATATCAGCAATCCTATATGGCAATGCTGATGAACAACGGACCCACAACCATTGCATTTTATTCATTGGCTCCAACCCTGACCTTTGGGGTTCTGGCCGAGGGTCACGCGGCATCGTCCGCCACATTTATAAAGAATGTCATGGGTTTGAATTATGGCGATCAACTCTATGGGTTTCCGACCTGCCAAAAGCTGGTTTGGGAGAAGGACAATTATGCAACTATAAAAACAGAGTTCGAGGCGTTGGTTCAACTGGTTGAAAGCCACCCCGCCGGAGACTATCCACGCTATGGATTCAGTTCGAAAGAGCAAGAGATCGACACCTGTCGCAATGTATTGGGGTATACGACATTAAAAATGCAGCGAACCTGCATGGACGAAGATTATGCGACACTCATTAAAATCATTGAGCTGACAGAGGGTGGGGATGCCAATACCCATAACTTGATCGGCGTTTATTATTCCAATAAAGGTCGCCAGGATGAGGCCGAACAGTCGTTTCGTGCCGCTATCGAACGGGATTCAAGTCTCAAGATCGCTTATATGAACCTTGCTGCGACCCTGCAAAACAAGGCCAAGCCAAAGGAAGCTCTGCCTGTTTATTTCCACATTCTTGAAGCTATTGAGGCGACGTCGGATGTGGTCGAAGCCGCTTTCAAATGCGCCTTGTCACAAAACGATGTGGCTGCCGCCAACCGACTGGTGCAAAAGGCGGAATCCATGGCGATGCCTGCGGACGCCATTCAGGGGCTGAAATCGAGAATTCCCGTTGCAAGTTAGCGTTTCGTTATGATTCTGCTGATAGGGTACAGCCTTCGTGATGTTTTCGGCCCGCGTGACGCGGCCTGAATCTCAGTCAGAAGAAGGTGGTGAAGATGAAGATACTTGTCACAGGCGGCTGTGGATACAAGGGCACGGTTCTGGTGCCCAAGCTGTTGGCTCTGGGGCATCACGTGCATGTTGTCGACGTCATGTGGTTTGGCAACTTTCTTGCCCCGCACCCCAATCTGACGGTGGCCCAGGGCTCGGTTCTCGAGCCGGACCTGATCCCCATGGATGATGTGGACGTGGTTATTCATCTGTCTTCGGTTGCCAATGATCCGTGCGGCGACCTCAACCCGACCCTGACCTGGGAAGTCAGCGCCTTGGCAACCATGCAACTGGCCGATAAGGCGGCACGCCATGGGGTCGGGCAGTTTATCTATGCCTCGTCGGGTAGTGTTTATGGCGTCAAGGAAGAAGAACAGGTTACCGAGGACTTGGAACTCAAGCCGATTTCTGGCTACAACAAGACCAAGATGGTCTCCGAGCGGGTCTTGCAGTCCTATACGGGGGACATGAAGGTGCAAGCCCTGCGACCGGCGACGGTCTGCGGGCTGTCGCCACGCATGCGTCTGGATGTGTCGGTTAACCTGTTGACCATGGCAGCACTGACCAAAGGTGAAATCACGGTGTTTGGCGGCAAGCAAATCCGCCCCAACGTGCATATCGACGATATTACCGACGCCTATCTGTTTTTCCTCGAACACCCCGAGCATACCGGCGTTTACAATGTCGGGTTCGAGAATATCTCGATCCTTGATATCGCCAATATGGTGACGGAATTCGTGCCAGCCAAAGTGACGGTGACGGAGTCCAACGACCCACGCTCCTATCGGGTGAACTCGGACAAACTTCTTGCCCTGGGATTCAAGCCCAAGAAAACGGTGCGGGACGCCATTTCGGAAATCGTTTCGGCGTATAATACAGGCGCGCTTAAGGATGAACTGCATTTTCATAACCTGAAATGGATGCAGGAAAAGGAACTGGCGTGACTTCCATAAATGATTGTTTAAAGGGCATATCATCTGCAATGGAGTGGAACCCGGTTGAGGCGCTGGCCGCGGGTGAAATGACGCAAAGGGCTGACCGTTGAAAATTGTCGTTTTGGGCAGCAATGCGTTTTCTGGCGCGAGTTTTGTCAACTTTGCACTGGGTAAAGGGGCAGAGGTTATCGGGATCAGCCGGTCAGACGAGCCGCATCCGGCCTTTCTGCCCTATCGATGGTCGGGTAAGGACGAAGCCTTCCAGTTTTACGCCTATGATTTGAACAAACATCTTGATGACATTATGGCGTTGATGGCCCGCGAACGCCCCGACTATGTGGTCAATTTTGCCGCCCAAAGTATGGTCGGGCAAAGTTGGGATCATCCTGAGGACTGGTTCCGCACCAATGCGGTATCGACCGTTTCGCTGCACAACCGGCTACGCAAGGAGTGCGAAGGACTGAAGCGCTACGTGCATATCACCACACCAGAAGTGTATGGAAGCACCAATGGCTGGATTACGGAAGAGACCCCCTACAACCCGAGCACGCCCTATGCGGTGTCGCGCGCGGCGGGCGATATGTCGTTGAAAACCTTTGTTGATGCATATAATTTTCCAGCGGTTTCAACCCGGGCCGCAAACGTTTATGGACCCGGCCAGCAGTTGTACCGGATTATCCCGCGCACCATCCTGTTTATCCGTTTGGGTCAGAAGCTGCAATTGCATGGCGGCGGCCATTCCCTGCGGTCTTTCATCCATATTGATGATGTGTCCGACGCCACATGGCGGGTGATGACCGATGGGGAGATTGGCCAAACCTACCACATTTCGACGGATGAGATTGTCTCCATCCGGCAACTGGTCGAGCGCATTTGCGAGAAAATGGGTGTTCCTTTTGAAGATGCGGCAGAAGTGGTTGGCGAACGGTTGGGCAAGGATGCGGCCTATATGCTCGACAGTTCGAAAATCCGCAAGACGCTGGACTGGGCGGATCAAATTACGCTGGATCAGGGGCTGGAAGCCTGTATCGCCTGGGTTGATGAAAATCTGGAAGATCTGAAAAAACAGAATTTTGATTATATCCACAAGGCTTAAGTCCTTGGCAGATTTGTAGTTTGTAATCGCCTGATTTTGGTAAATAGATATTTTTTGAAGTGTTTTTTTAAGAAAGGGAGAGGTTTTGGAAAATCAGGTTTCCAGCGATACATATCAAATGGATTGGGGCGCGTTCGGGCTCATTGAATTTCTGACTTCTGAACAAATCAATATTCCAGGGCAATATAAACGAGCCCTGGACATCGGCAGTGGCGCCGGTGTCCAGACGATGTTGATGCGGCGGTTTGGTCTTGAGGTTGAGCAACTGGATAAATATCAGGCCAATGCCGAAATTCGCGAAGATTTTATACATCACGAATTTGATCATAAATATGATGTTGTCTTTTGTTCACATGTGGTGGAGCACCAGAGGAATCCAGGGTTGTTCCTCGACAAGATTTTCGATGTGCTGGCAGACGAGGGGGTGTTGATCCTCTCCGCTCCAAAACATGAAGCGGAGCGATTTATTGAAGGGCACCTGACTTGCTGGTTCCTCCCTCTTATGATTCAAAACCTGATCCATGCCGGTTTTGACTGTAAGACAGGTAAGATTATCTCGGCCGGGGCAATCGAAAATTGCTGTATCGTTAAAAAGGCCAAGAATTTTTCTTTGGATGAACGCCAAGAGGCTGGCTACCAATGGACGGCTGCACACCGGGAACGCTCTCCATATAACCTTGAGGCAGGCTTGGAGATTATGAATATAAAATTCATTTTTGAAAATTGTCAATTTTGGAAATTAAACGCCAACTCCACGGAAAATAATATTAATCTCAAGTATTCCTTCCTGGATGATTATACCTACATGGGGCTCACCATCGATATGTCTAGATGGGGGCTTAAATTCCAGATTTGAAGTTCCGGCCGCTCCATCATGATGGAATTTTTTTTCTGTAGCTGTTGGCAGTGTGATTTTGCATGTCTCCTTCACGGTGTTTTCGCAAACCGTACCCGCCCCTTTTGAGGAGAGGCGGTTTATCCCATTTTCTTCAAGATTGGGGCGGTGCATAAAGTTTTTCTACGGATCATTGGAAAGCCCCCGTATTGGGTGATCTGAGGGCCTCCTGAACAGGTCTTATGGCATAAAAATACTCTGCATATTAGAGAAAAAGTCTCCCGTTCGTGCCAAAAAAGACTTGGAAACCCCTCAAGTCTTGCGACATGCAAAAATCCTTAATGAATGATTCAGATAGTTTGTGTAAAGCTTCACCACAATGCACCACTCGTATGCAAAACCTATTGCATTATAGGAGAAAATTGTGGGTCAAAAATCCAACAACGCTTCAATTCAAGAAGATGTCCGGGCTGTTTTGAAAAAGCAAAATCGTATTCTTTTAGGGTCACGGGCCAGTAGTGAAATTGATAAAGATCCAAAACATTTTTTCTTTGTGTCCGCACGATACAAATTTGTCGCCAAGATGTTTGAAAATAAAGGTGACATTCTTGAAGTCGGTGGCGGTGATGGGTTCGGGACTATTCTACTCGCTCAGGCGGGCAACAACATTACATGCATAGATTTGGAACCTCTTGGTTTGGAAGAGATGATGGATACGCATTGGGTAAAGAACCATATCACGCCCAAACAACACGATATGGTTTCCGGGCCGGTGACCAGAAAAGATAAAGAATTGTTTGATGCCGCGTTTTCTCTTGATGTGATTGAGCATATCCACCCCGATCAGGAAGATCTGTTTATAGAAAATATGGTCAATTCCATTCACAATGATGCGCCTATGATTATCGGCACCCCAAATGAAGCCGCTAAAGCCTATGCATCCAAGGAAGCCCTGAGCCAGCATATCAACTGGAAAAACCACAAATCCCTGAGAAAAACGTGTGAAAAATATTATAAAAATGTTTTTATTTTCGGCATGAACGATGAAGTGCTGCATACCGGATTTCCGGATATGTGCCACTATTTATTCGCCCTTTGCACCAACAAAAAATAACGGATGGATCGCGTGGAAAACACATCGCTCAAATCCAGCCAAAAAATTAAATTTTTGGACTTGCGGGTTGAAGACGAAGGGGAGAGATCGGAACTGCTGGGCGCATTAAAGCGCGTCATGAGCCATGGGATATTTGTGCTTGGGCCGGAAGTTGAAAATTTTGAAAAACAAATCGCCTTCTACACACAAAGGAAACATTGCATCGGCGTCGGCACCGGAACCGACGCTTTGTTGCTCGCTTTAAAGGCGCTGGATATCGGAAATGGATGTGAGGTGATCACGACCCCTTTGTCCTGGCTCGCAACGAGCGCCAGTATTCTGCAAAATGGCGCGAGAGCGGTTTTCGCCGATGTCGACAGGACTTTGACAATTGATCCCAAGACAATTGAAGGCCACATCACGGAGCGCACCAAAGCCATTCTGATCGTCAACTTTACCGGCACCATGTGCGATATGGAACCCATTTTAAAAATTGCTGAGAAACACAACCTGTATGTCATAGAAGATGGTGCCCAATCATTTGGCGCCACGTTAAATGGAAAACCGTCCGGTTCCTTTGGCCATATTTCATGCATCAGCATGAATGCCATGAAAGTTCTTGGAGGCCTTGGAGATGCCGGTGTGGTCCTCACAAATGACGATGCTGTTGCAAAACGAGTCCTGCATTTGCGTCATTCCGGGGTTGTTGATCGCGACACCTGTATTGAACTAAGCCATAATTGTCGGTTGGATGCCCTCCAGGCCGCTTTTTTACTGGAAAGACTCAAAAGATTGCCAGCTAATTTGGAAAGACGGCGGTCCATTGCGCAATACTATGACCAGCAGCTGCAGGGAATGCTGGAGATTCCGACAAAACCAAACAACAGCATGGGGGCGTACTATACCTATCCGGTTCTTGTCGATAACCGTGACGATTTTGCCCAATATCTGGAAAGTCACGGTGTTGAGGTCCGTATACAGCACCCAATGGTCCTAAACGACCAGCCGGCTTTCAAGGGTAATATTTCCGGACATTCACCAATGGCCCGAGACATTGTTGAGCGGATACTTTGTCTGCCCTTGCATGAAAAGCTGACAAGCGCTGAGCAGGACCGGGTCATCGACCTGATCAGGTCTTATTATAAAAATTAACATGGAAAATGTTTTTCACTCAAATGGCGACATTTCGACCGTTCAGCAAGACTGGCTAGACAGGCTTCAGGATGCGGCTTTGCGGTCAGAAAACAAACGCGCCCGCCTATGCCTGCATGCCGCTAATGAAGACCCGTTGCACGAAATGGTTATCGTTTTTCACAAAGATACCGATGTTCACGTGCATCGACACCTGAATAAATCGGAAACTTTTCATCATATTTTCGGTGAAATCGATGTTTTGATATTTGACAATGAGGGGGCCGTTATCCGGACGGTTCATTTGCGGCCCGTTGCAACGGGGGGGGATTTTATATGCAGGATTCCCCGAGCTGTCTGGCATCAGGTGAAAATTATTTCAGAATTTGCAGCAATCCACGAAATAACCAACGGCCCCTTTAATCCGGAAGCCGTTGACATCGCGCCCTGGGGCGGGGGATAGATCATTGGCGACCGAAATCCATCCTTGTACGAAAGATGACATCCCGGAACTCAAAGCCAAATTCGCGCAATGGTATCGTTACAATCCGCTCTTACAAGATGAGGCATATATCGACTGGCAATTCAAATCATCACCGTTTCGAACTGCTGAGAGAGAGTATGACCTTTTCTTGTTGTTTGAAAATGACAGGTTATGCGGATGTTTCGGATATTCCGGCTTTCAGTTGAAGATTGACCAGATTTATGAAAACGCGATCTGGTCACACAACTGGATTAACGAAAGCTCTGACTCTATAGCCGGTTTAAAACTTCTGGCGGAATTTCAAAAGGTTTGCCCGAACCGGCTGCTTGTTCGCCTGAATGAGATGTCCGAAAAAATTTGCAAGATATATAAAATTCCTGTTCTAGAACGCATGCCAAGATGGTGGGTCTCACCCAATCCGAAAATATTAGCCGAAATAACCAAACAGAGCGCCACCGAACCGACGTTTGGCTGCTCCGGTGCGGGCCTGTTCGGCAAGTCGCTTGATCTGGCGCCAATGGGTCAATTATGCGGGCGCCTTGAAGAGAAGGCAGCGTTTAAGACAGACCGGTGGAAAAATGTGACCTCTGGGGGGGTCCGTGATGCGGCTTATTTGAATTGGCGGTATGTCGACATCCCCAAACACACGTACCAGATTATCACGGATGGGGATAATCTGGCGGTGTTTAGAGTTGAGCCCATAATGCATACGCCATACGTTGCCATACGAATCCTGGAATGGCTGGTTGACGAGGCGCATACGGGAAACTTTCTGTCACGATTGATGCAGGGGCTAAAAATAGAAGAGGTTGCTTTGATTGATTTCTATTGCACCGCTGTTGATATTGGAAACGGCCTCATGAAACACGGGTTTTTGCCAGAAAATGGTGGTGATTTCATGGTCCCCGATATGTTTCGACCGACCAATCATTCGGGCGGGTACCAAATTGCAATCGATTTACCCAAGCGTTTTCCGGTCAACAAAGCGGATCTTTCTAATTTTTATATGACGGCTGGAGATAGCGATATCGACCGGATGAAGCTGTAATGGAAAACCGGTTGTTGCATCAGGGCGCTTGGTTTCGCGCCCTGTTCTTTCAGCAGCCCAGGTAAAAAATTCACGAAAAGCGTGTAAATTGTGAATCTGTTAATAATTCATCGTCTATAATTTGATTGTTATAAGTGTGATGTTATTACCTTAATAAGTTGCGCCGATAAATTGTTTCGATGACATTCGACGTTATCAGAAAGGCCATAAGTAGGCACTTAGGAGATTGTTTTGCTCAAAAGAAAAGACGATGTATTAGAAGCTTCGCTTGACGCTGAAATGGCAAGGTTAGCGGCTCGTATCGGGGTCGATGATATCGATGAGGCGCTTTACTTTCCGCGGTTTTTTCAGATTGAAACGACACGACTTTGCAATGCGCGTTGTACGTTCTGTGCCATTGACCAATGGGATAAAACAACGGCGTGGATGAGCGACGAACTCTGGGACAAAATAGCAGATGAACTGGTGCAATATTCGGACTGGATCCGATTTGTTGATATCCAGCGTGCGGGTGAACCCATGCTCGATAAAAAAATTGCAGACCGGATCAAACGCTTAAAGGATGGTGGTATCAAACATGTGATGATCACAACAAATGCATCCGGCCTTAATGAAAAAAATGCCCGTAAAATCCTTGAAGCCGGTATCGATGAATTGATGATCTCGATTGATTCTGTCACCAAAGAAAATTATGAGGCGACAAGGGTTGGTCTGAAATACGAAATGGTGATGAAAAATATCACACGCTATTTTGAACTTCGTGATGAAATCAATCCAGATTCGATGGTTCGAGTACGCGGTGTTTGTACGGTGGACCCGGATTCTGAAGAAAATCGCGAAGAACTTGAACAGTGGGAAAACTATTGGGACAAACATAAAAAACCCATTGACCGGGTTTATATGAAAAGATTGCATACTTGGGGCAATCAGGTTGCGTTTGATGGAGGTGATTTTCAGGAGGATATTTATCATCCATGCATTATCCCCTTTGGCACCATGCACATCACCGCTATGGGAACGATCGCCCTGTGTGGACATGATTTTGACGCGAAAGCAAATCTTGGAGATATCAACACCCATTCGATCGCCGAGGTTTGGCAGGCGGATAAATTCAGAGAAGTCCGTTCATTGCATGCCGCTGGGCGCAGAAATGAAATTCCCTTTTGCCCAGGCTGCCAAACATTTGATGAGGAAATGTGTTTGGAAGAGGATAAAAACCGGATCAAAAACGCTTATTCGTCGAAATACAAAGACGTCTAGTAAACAGATCAACAACTCAACACAGAGCCCGTATCGACTTGATGGTTTTGCCGTATCTTAGATGTCGTGCGGAACTTATCTGTATTCACCAGTAACTTCTGATGTGGTTATAAAAACGATATTTTGCGATTAATAATGCGGATTTTTGCCGAGCCTCAAAAGTTAAGACTAATTAAGCGGCCCTGTGACTAAATATTTAGATCAAGACTCAAAACAGGGTGAGCAGATATGAACACTCCGAATGCTGAACCCTCCGTGTTGTTCGCAGTAAATGATCTTTCAGTATCAAAACCTACCTATGATTTTATCACTTTTCTACGTCTGGCCGAACTTCATCGTGTGCGCCATGGATACGATCAGATATATTTCATTTTTGTTCCAGGTCCAAAAGACGGGTTTCGGAATGATAATCTGCCGCCAAATGACCCTGAAGAGCTGCGGAGCATGGTGCGTAACGTCGCGTTGCCCGCGTGCTGGCTACTGCCCAGTTGCGCTGGCGTAAGTTATTTTTCAACACGTTCAGACGCCAAGACTTTAATCGAAAAATCCGGAACTGATATTTTCCCGCGCGGTTATACGGTTGAAAATCCGGTTGCTGAATATATGTGGTCGAGCATAAATTCAGCGATGCTTCGCGAAGAAAAACTCACTCAATTTTCAGCTCCGCAGGAGTATCTGGATCAGGCGAAGGACTATGTGAAACTGGTTGGCGAAAACAAAAAGCTGATAACAATTACATTGCGTGAATCAAATTATTACCCTGAACGCAACAGCCAGTTAAATGAATGGAAAAAATTTGCGGACTATCTCGACAGTTCTAAATACGCTGTCGTCATTATTCGTGAGACAAAAAACGCACACTTGCCGCCCCTTTTTGACAGCATTCCAGAATGTCCCCTGGCCGCGATCAGCCTTCTATTTCGAACCGCACTATATCAAAACGCTTATGCGAATTTGTTCATTAGCAACGGTCCATCAAGTCTTTCTTCACATGCCTTTTGCCCGATGATTTCTTTCGGTGTGCTGACAGCAACCCACGTTGCATCATCAGAAAACTTTTTGAAAAACGTTTTTGGATTTAGTGAAGGCGATCAGCAATATGGCTTTCCTTCCAGCCAGAGCCTTGTTTGGGGACGGGATAACTTCGAAACAATTCGGTCGGAATTTGAAAAACTGGTTTCGTTGCTTGAAAAATACCCGAACGGTGATGTGCCGCCTCATGGTTTTCGCTCAGACACCCAGCTTGTAGATACGTGCGCTGGGGTTCTTCATGATACGACCTTTAAAATGCAAAGAACCTGCTTTCCTGAAGACCGGGATACACTTTTGAAGATTATTGAATTGACGGATGGGAGAATTGCAGAAGCCCATAATTTGTTAGGCGTCTGGTATTCAAAGACGGGAAAACCGGAAGAGGCGAAACAGGCGATTCGTAAGGCGATTACGGTCAATGATAAATTCAAACTCGCCTATCTTAATCTGGCGGCTATATCGCAGAATACCGGCCATGTTGCGGAAGCATTGGCAATTTACATGGATGTTCTTGATCGTATCGAGACGAGTCCTGACATTATCGCAAACGCTTATAAATGCGCTGTATCGCTTGGAAATAAAGAAGCCATTGATCAATTAATTAAAAAAGCAGAAGCCACTGAAATGAACCCTGAGGGTATAGAACAGATGAAAAAACTCCTCATGGCATAATCTCTTGCCTGGGATCACGTGCATATTGGATGATCTATCTGGAAAATAGAATATGGTTTCACAGGGACTTGTAAATGCATTGATTTGTCATTTGAAATCATAGGCTAATAAAAGACATCATTTTACTTCACTGATTTGTCTGGCGATTGGCAGCCATCGCTTTGCAAAGTAAGAAAATGGTAACCAATTGATGGGATTATTGTTAAAATTTATTAATATTTGATCCCAAATTATGAAAAACCGCATCGATACTCTTGAATTAACGGCCCAAGATATTCGGGCGCGTATTATTGAGCACTCTCACCTGAAGAGAATGCCGCACTTGGGGTCATGTCTATCTAGCGTTGATATATTAACGGCACTGTATTTTGATGTATTGAATATTGACCCCGAAAGCCCCAGCGATAAAAACCGGGATCGCTTTATTATGAGTAAAGGGCATGGTGCTCCTGCCCTCTATCAAACACTGGCGAAGAGGGGCTTTTACACATTTGAACAAATTTCGGAATCTGACAATGAAGCGGGAAGTTTGTTCGGAGAACATCCCCCACCGCCTGGTTATCTTCCCGGTATAGAAGCTGCAACGGGATCACTGGGGCATGGGCTCCCAATGGCGATCGGAATGATGCTGTCCTGTCGTCTGGATGGTCAAACCAATAAAGCTTACGTATTGCTGGGAGATGGCGAGTGCAATGAAGGCTCCGTATGGGAAGCCGCCATGTTTGCCGGGGCCCAAAACCTCGGCAATCTTGTCGTCATTATTGATTACAACAAATGGCAGGCGACGGATAGAAGCGAGGACGTAATGGCTTTGGCGCCATTGTCAGATAAATGGCAGGCCTTTGGATGGGCAAGCCATGAAATTGATGGACATAACATGTCGCAGATTACCCAAGCGCTTCGTAACGTTCCAGACAAGACCGGCCGCCCGACAGCGATTATCGCTCATACGATAAAAGGTAAAGGTGTCTCCTTTATGGAGGATGATAACAATTGGCACTACCGCATTCCAACGGCTGACGAAGTGATTGCCGCAAAAAAAGAATTAAAGGTGGCAATGTGAGAAATGCATTTGCGGATGAAATAACCAACATTTCGAAAGAGGATAGCCGTGTTGTTGTTTTGTCTGGTGATATAGGAAATAGACTGTTCGACAATTTTAAGGATGTCTCGAACGGGCGGTTTTTTAACTGCGGTATAGCCGAAGCAAATATGATGGGCGTGGCTGCTGGTATGGCGTTAACGGGTTACCGTCCTGTGGTCTATACGATCACACCTTTTGTAACGGCGCGGTGCTTTGAGCAAATCAGGGTTGATGTTTGTTATCACGAGGCGCCCGTCATCATTGTGGGCACCGGATCAGGCCTCTCCTATGCCAATTTAGGCGCGACGCACCACTCCCTCGAAGACATTGCGATTTTGCGGACCTTGCCGGGCATGAAAATTTTCTGTCCCTGCGATGCAACAGAAATGCGTAAAGGTCTGCGCGCTGCGTTGAAGCAGAATAACCCGCTTTACATGCGCATTGGCAAAAAAGGCGAACCGGACTTAACCGGCGAGTTCGATGAATTTGTAATTGGGCAAGCCAATACATTGCGGCTAGGCAATGATGTCTGTTTGATTGGCAGTGGCACCATTATGCCAGTCATTATGGAGGCGGCTGAAAAATTGAATGAGCAAGGTATTTCTGCTCGCATCGTCAATATGCACACGGTAAAGCCACTGGATACTAAAACACTGTCCGAACTCGCAAGCCAATATGAACTCATCGCTATCATCGAAGAGCATGGGCGCATTGGCGGTTTATACGGAGCCATTTCTGAATGGTTGGCTTCTCAGAGGGTTCGGCCTCCGCATATTCTGAGTTTTGGGACCGATGATGAATTTATGCACGAAATTGGTTCGCAAAATTTCGCCCGCAACATATTCGGTTTAACGTCGGACAATATCGCTCAATCCGTAAGCACCACATTTAAGTCTTAAGGGCGTGGCTATGGGATTCGTTATATGATCGTTGGGTTGGATTTTGACAATACAATCGTAAATTATGACGAGGTGTTTTACGCCGAAGCTGTTCGGAAAGGCATTATCAACTCCGCAATATCTCCCACAAAACTTGCGGTTAGAGATGATTTGCGCAATCGAAATATTGAAGACGCCTGGACGGAACTGCAAGGTCACGTTTATGGATCCTGTATGGATCAGGCTGATTTATTCCCGCATGTTATTGAAACACTTCAATGGTTACGAGCTCAAAAAATAGCGGTTTGCATTGTCAGCCATAAAAGCAAGTTTCCATTTCTCGGCCCTAAATACAATCTTCATGATGCGGCGCAAAAATGGATAAAACGGACTTTATATGATGCAAAAGGACCGCTTGTTCATTCAGATAATATATATTTCTGTGCGACAAAGGCTCTGAAAATCAAATGCATTTCTGACCTGAAATGTACGGTTTTTCTGGATGATCTACATGAGATTTTTGCATCCCCCGATTTCCCACTGAATACTCAAAAGGTTCTTTTTGACCCCGATGACGTCTCCAGAAAAACCGATGGGATTCTTCCCGTAAACAGCTGGGAGAAATTTCTCGGGTATTTAAAACAATGATGGAAGATAAAAAAAAAGCGGGGCAAATCGAAGACATGCTTCGGCAGTCAGGTCTGTTGGCTGGACCCATAAATTTCCAGAGCCCGTTACAAGGCGGCAATAATCAAATTCAGGCTTTTGAAATGAAGGGCAAAAAATATGTCATAAAACGCTATTTGACAGACCCCAATGATGCTCGAAGCCGGTTGCAGACAGAATGGCTGTTTTTAAAATACGCCAATGAAATAGGGGTGGCGTGTGTCCCGAAACCTCTGTGTTATGATGAAAAATCCAACCTTGGGCTTTATTCATTTATCGACGGCAACAAAATTTCTCCTGGTCACGTAAGCGGGCACCATATCGATCAAGCGGCTTTGTTCATAAGTGCGTTGAATGCACCATCGAAGGCCGCGATTAAGGCCCGGACATCAAACAGCCTTAACGATGCATCGGAAGCTTGTTTTAGCATCCGTTCGCATTTTGTGATGATTGAAAAACGCCTGTCAATCCTTGGAGATATTATTCCCGACAGTCGCGTTAATGAAAACGCCACCATTTTTGTAACGGAATTGTTGGCCAGTTGGTATAAAGTCAAAGAACGTATTATCACACATTGCCAACGTGAAAACGTGTCGATCGACAGTGAACTGGCGACGGAAGAAAGGTGTATTTCACCTTCCGATTTTGGATTTCACAATGCAATCGAAGATGCGCAAGGCGAGTTAAGCTTTATTGATTTTGAATATGCAGGTTGGGATGATCCTGCCAAATTGATTTGTGATTTTTTTCTACAGCCCGCCGTATCTGTTAGCCGGGACTTTTATCATAGATTTGTTGATCGATGGATTTCACAATTCCCGGAACCTGCGAAAATAGAAGCCCGTACCGCGATGCTGGAGCCCTTATTTGCGATAAAGTGGTGCTGCATAATCCTCAACCCATTTCGGCCCAACTGGATAAAAGGGCGCCATCTGGATATGTCAGAAGCAGAATTAGAGAATTTGAGAGAACAGCAAATGTATAAAGCCGCGCGCGTGCATAATACATTGTCTTCGGACATTTTGCAGGCGCGGCAAGGATAGATAAAGCGTCAACACTATGAGGAAACAATTACCGTGAGCTATGTCGATTTTCTTACTGCTGTGCACAGCAGTACCCCTCGGGATTATTTGGCGCGCGTCAATGATCACAACTACCCGAAAGCGAAAGCCGCAGAATTAGCGAAAAAGTGGGGTTATGATTATTGGGATGGTGACCGGCGCATCAATTACGGCGGATATAAATACATGGAAGGGCGCTGGGAAAAAGTCGCCCGGGAAATGGCCCGTCATTATGGCTTGAAAGCCGGAGATCGGATTCTGGATGTCGGCTGCGGCAAAGGCTTTTTAATGTTCGACTTCACCAAGGTTGTTCCTGGAATTGAAATCCACGGAATTGATATTTCCGCTTATGCCATTGAAAACTCCAAAGAAGAAATCAAACACCGGATTACCGAAGGCACCGCAACAGATCTGCCTTACGATGCGGATAGTTTTGATTTTGTCTATTCATTGAATACCCTGCATAATCTGCCTTGCTACGATCTTGATCGGTCCCTGCGCGAAATTGAGCGGGTGGGTAAACAACATAAATATATTTGCGTGGAATCCTATCGGAACGAAATTGAAAAGGCGAATTTGTTGTATTGGCAAGTAACCTGCGAAGCCTTTAACACCCCTGAAGAATGGGAATGGTGGTTCAAAAATACGGGGTATTCTGGCGACCATTCCTTCATATATTTCGAATAGGATATGATTGTGAACGCACCCAAAACATGCATGGCGGCTATTCTGGTGGAATTGAACAAACCGCTGGAAATCGAGGAAATCCAGTTGCCGGATAAACTGGATGTTGGGCAGGTTCTGGTTCAGGTCTTCTATAGTGGCATTTGCGGATCGCAGCTTGGCGAAATCAGCGGCGTCAAAGGGGAGGATAATTATCTTCCCCATTTGCTGGGCCACGAAGGATCGGGTCAGGTCGTGGCGGTTGGGCCTGGCGTGCGGACGACAAAGCCCGGGGATACAGTTGTTCTGCATTGGCGAAAAAGTTTGGGGATCGAGGCGGTTCCGCCCAAATATCTTTGGGGCGACAAGACACTGAACGCGGGCTTGGTCACGACATTTAATGAATATGCCGTGGTCTCCGAAAATCGCGTAACCGTCATACCGGAGTCTAGCGACTTGCAGATCGCAACGTTATTCGGCTGCGCGATAACAACGGGCTTTGGTGTTGTTGAAAACAACGCCAAGCTAAAAATCGGTGAATCGGTTGTTGTCTTTGGGGCGGGGGGCGTTGGCCTGAATATCGTGCAATCATCTGCGCTAGGTTCTGCTTATCCCATTATCGCCGTGGATGTATTTGACAATCGGCTTGAGCTGGCAAAAAAAATGGGCGCCACACATATCATCAATTCCCGGCGCGAAAATGCCGAAGCCAGGATCAGGGAAATTATGGCAGGCGCGGACCTTGACGTATTTATCGATAACACGGGTAACCCCGGTATTATCGAAACCGGATATCTTTTAACCGGTCCGCAGGGCCGCGTGATTTTGGTCGGGGTTCCGCGTAAAGGGAATAACATCTCCTTGTTTTCGTTGCCGATGCATTTTGGCAAAACCCTTACAGGTTCGCATGGCGGCGAAGCCGTTCCCCATGAAGATATCCCGCGCTTCCAAAGAATGCTGGACAACAAACAATTGCATTTTGATGAAGTCATTTCAGATACTTTTGAATTGTCTCAAATCAATACGGCGATTGAAGCAATGAAATCTGGCCAAACCGCCGGGCGATGTCTGATTAAAATGAAATAAGTTTTTTGGGTTCCAATCTTTTAAATGTATTCGATACGAAATACGGTTGGCCAAAATCGAAACGGGGTCCGATGAGGAATCAGATATCATTTAATTACTCGGTGAGGAGATGTCCCCTTTGCTGCAGCCCTCGCAACAGTTCCATATATGAATGCGTCCGGTCCTTTCAGACGGAAAACGGGTATTACCAATTTGATAACCGCATTGGCATCTGTGAAGACTGCGGGTTTTGTTTTGTGCCGAAGGTGCCCGACGTGAAAAGCCTGATGACGTTTTATGCCAGCCAGCTAAATCAGTCATCCAAAAACCCGGAACCCTACAATACGAAACTCCGGATGACACAGTTTTCCAGAGCAATCCGTCATTTGAATAGAGATCCTGGTCAGTCAAGAGTGCTGGACATAGGAGCGAACCGCCGAACCAAATTTCACGATGAGCTTTCACAGATGTGTCTTGAAGCCGCTATTCTGGAGCCATCTGAATCAACGGATTCCGGTTATCGAAACCTCGAAGACGTGCCAGACAACCATTTCGACCTCATATCCATGTACCACACCCTTGAGCATATCATAGACCCGGTTCAATTCCTTCTGGAGATCCGGCGGCTATTGAAAGAGGGGGGGCATGTTCTTGTCGAGGTGCCGGAACTGATGACATTATCGGCTTACCCCTTTGAATTCGATATTCCTCTTCACTTAAGTCATTTTTCTGTCGAAACCCTGTCGCGGCTTTTCCTGATGGCCGGATTCGTTATGGAAGATATGGGCGTTCTGGATTCCAGCCACCCAAGGGGGATATTTGCCCGATATTCCATGCTTCCCGATATTCCCAAAGACGCTGGGGGGATACCTGAGTCACACGTTGCGTTGGCCAACAAGAACATGGCTCTTGCGGTTGCCCGAGAAGTGAAACGGTTCATAACCAGATACGATGACTATCAGGATAAGCTGATGGAAGAGATATCAACGGCACATGCGGAAGGCAGGACATCGTGCATATATGGGATAAATAATGTGACCCTGGGGTTTGTCGAGAAGCTGAGGTCCACCCATTCGAGTATTTTGGATGGGCTTACATTTGTCGACGATGATCCAAGGAAAAAACGTTTTTTGGAGCCTCAGCGAGTAAGGCAGCCTTCGGAAGCTGTCACAGAATTACAAGATGCAAAAGTCGTTATAATTTGTTCAGACGCATATAAGGAAAAAATAAGGAGCAATATCCGCGTGCTGGACCCGATGGGTTTTGACAATAAAACGATTAAAGTTTTGGATCACAGCGTTATTGGGCGTTATTGAGCGCTAAGGGGCTAATTGTCGCAATATAGAGGTGGCATATCTCAGACGTCCTTCTCTCAGTTCCACTGAACTCAAATGCAATTCCATCCCTGCTGGTTAATTCTTCTGTTGTGACACAATACGTTCGGGGTTCTTTACGCTATGACCGCTAACGGCGGCAAACGTATATCGTCCTTGATCAAGTTCCCAGTTGAGCTCCATTTCCGGATCAATCTGGGTCACGCCATGAATAATTCGGGACGGGTCAAAAACGATCAAATCGCCTATTTCCCATGAGACATTAACGGGGGCACTTTGTTCTTTGCCGGTGGCACGGATTTGCAGCACTCCGGTCTTATAATCTTCCCCACGTTCAGAGCCTTTGATCAAGGTTTGAAAGAGGTTGTAAGGATTGACTGGATCAGTGTGATCCGCCAGATAGCCACCCCCTCTGGGATAGTGATTGACCGTTATGCGAGTGCCGAAACCGTCGGAAGGCTTTTTTGTAACAAAGTCCAGATTACTGAGATTGGACCATTTGGCTCTTAATTCGAACAACCCCCTGAACCGGTTGAATACACTTGAGGCGTCTTCCTGCCACAGGTGGAAATTGAACTGATGGGATCGGGTTTTCACATAAGAGCCTGGATATTCATCGTTGATCCGGTGGAAGCTCGGAGAGTCATCGTCAATCGGGTACCATTTTGGCTCAACGCGTTCGGCAAAAGACCGGATATATTCGCGAAAATCCAGAACCTGAGTTTTTGACCAGTATTGTTTTGCAATGAATACGCCGTCTTTGGCGAGGTGTGCCAGGATGGTCTTCGTCGGCAGTGCATTGATGTCTTTGCTGCCCATCTCTTCTATTGTGATACACATATTGCTGGCCTCTATAATCTTTATATTATTTGGCTTGGTTTTGTCCCCGGGTTCAGTCGTGCCGAAATTGCTCCTCTTCTTATAAGCCGGTCTCCCTATAATTGTCCGCCATTGAGTTGGATTGTCCCACCAGACTGAAAGGCTGCGGCGTCGGAAAGCAGGAAGGAAACGACGGCTTCAATGTCAGACGTGTCGCAAAGCCGGCCCATGGGAACTTTTGCAGCCTCCATTTGCAGGCGACGCGCGTCTGAAACACTTTGGTTCATGCCGGTTGCCATAAAAGACGGACAAATTGTATTAACGGTAATCGCTTTGCGGGCCAATTCGGGGGCCAGCAGTTGCACCGTCTGCTCCAAAGCGTTTTTCCCTAGCGTATATGAACTGAGCCCGAGGGAGGGATGTTTTTGCCCGTGAATGGACCCTATCGCGATCAGGCGGCCCCCATCGCTATGGATGCTTTTCCTCAGGATTTTGGCCAACTGAATGAAATGGGAAACGCCAAATCTTAACTGTCGTTCGATATTCTGTACTTCGACATCCAGCAGAGAACCACGTGGCGCGCTCGGCCAGGCGGCATGTATGATTGCGAAAAGGGGGGTGCCAGTCAGGGATTTTTCAAGGAGCGAAGACCAGTCTTCGCTTTCCATGTCAAATCTGATTTCAGAGATATGCGGGTGGGACTGTAATTCGGCGGACAAACCGCCCCGATTGACCTGTGCCAAAACCTGATAGTGATCGGCCAGACGTAAGGCCAAATCACGACCCAAACCACCGGATGCCCCGGTAACCAAAACCAGCCTTCTCCCTTCTTTCGGTAAGGCAGGGGCCTCTTCGTTCTGGGGTTTTTGGGCAGCTTTCTGTTTCGGCTTTGCTAGCGCATGAAATGCAAAATCAAGATGTATGATTGAGGTCGATACATTTTTATTTGAATCGGAAATTTCAACTTTTATGCGTCCTGACTGATTGGCCAGATTCCATGAAATGATTTCTCCGCGAACTGTTACTTCCGTGGGAAAATACAGCGGAGAGGGAAAGCTTGCCTGTATGCCCGCCAGCAATACGGATTTTCCGGGCAAATGGACGCCGATCAACGCTGAAGCCAGTCCAATCTGAAAAGCGCCATGTGCAATACGGGCACCATATCCGGTACCGCCAGCATATCCCGCATCAACGTGGAGCGGGTTTATGTCCCCGGAGTTTTCAGCGAAATTCAGGATATCCTGCTCCGTTACCTGTCGGGTAAATTCAGCTGTTAACCCAACGCTTATGTCTTCCGGTTTATAGGTTGCGATACTTTGGGTCATGGATTTAATTCGTTCTCAATGAATGTGGCAATCAATTCGAAAGATATGAGCTCTGCAATATCATCTAGACCTATGGTGATCCCGAATTCTTCTTCGATGACGCCAATCAAGGTCAGCATCGCTAAGGAATCCCACATTGAAACCGATGCTGTCGATGCTAAATAAATTTCGTCGCCTGTCAGATTTGGAAAGACAACAGAAAAACATTCATGAAGCCGGTCGCGTACCGCAAGATTATTCTGATCAATCGTTTCAGTCACTGTTGATTAACTCCAGGTGCAAAGGGGGGCACATATTCATAAAAGTCTCGCGGTTGACGACGAGCTTATGATCTTCGAGATCAAGCCCGATAGATTGTAAAAATGCTTGGAGCGCCAAATTTTTTGGCGTCTCCTGATAGTCTAATGTGATCCGGTCAGTATCAAAACGATCGAAAACCTGAGCCAACATCGCATATTCTACGCGCCTGGAAAACGCGCGGCAGCTGAGAACCCATCCGTCAATAACCACATCTGGCCGGTAGCGCCCAAAAATAAGACCAATGCGGCCAAGGGATCCAAACCTGTCTGAGTAACTGATAACATTTAAGAAACAGTTTTCATCTTCCAGCATGTGTTGCCATTCGCCTGCATTCATACGACGGCCATTCAAATTGAACTGGTTTGTTTTATTGAAAAGCTCAAAGGGGCGACTGTCCGTTGATTTTTTGGTGCTATTCAATTCTATTTTGCAATGGCTCTCTTCAAGAAAATCATCAATGGATGAAACGCCCTCAACAGCATCGCGCCGTTGGGCGTTTTGCTGTATCGTTTTTTGCCGGATATGGTCTTCCTCGTTGATGTCTACCTTTCCAAACCAACTGCGCAAGTCGCGGAAAAGACCTGCTGCTGCATTTACATCATTGGCAGGAAACAAAGCACAGTTAATTTCCGGAAACCTCCGTTTCACTTCCTCCAGTTCCATGGGGGTGTCATCGACAAAAACAACGTCGCTGGCGTCAATATTCCACGTTTCAAGAATGTGCGCGACCATTTCTGATTTTGGATTCCAGCCGGTTTCGATCGGGTAAAACATCTCCTTTGATATAAGAAGGTCAGGGCGCTCTAAAGCCGCGAGGGCGTTTGTTTTTTGGTTTTTGCTGGCGATGGCCAAAAGCCCCCCCGTATCGGCTATCGATTCCAGAAGCTGCTGATAAACCGCATGAATATGGGTTCCGCTATCAAGATCCCACGTCACGTTTTCAGGCCCGGTTTCACCGACAAGGCCAGACCAGAGCGTATCATCCAGGTCGGTTATCAGGCCCTTTTTGGGCGGGGGAGGCGTCAGGCAGCTTGCGATCGCTTTTGCCAGTTGTGAGACGTGCTCTCTGTTAAAGGGGATATCTGCATGAAATTCGCCTTCCAAATCATGCCGGTCGGAATAAGGCGAGTTTCTCTCTATGTGATGTGGGCTGAGAACAGCAACATTTTTATGCTCTGCCATCGATATGACAAAATCAAGAACAAGCTGATGCAGGCGGAGTTCAGTAGCTGACGCTTGCCAGTCGGTTGTATGGAAGCAGGGTGGCAATGACAGTGTTGGCAAAGACAAAGAGACCCGACATTGAGTGCCAATCGCCTGAAGAGCTGACCGCAATCTGTCCAGCCGACTTTCAACCTGGTCGATCACATCATCCAAACGGGCTCTGGTCCAACCACCGGTACTGCGATAACCGAGACGTGGGTCCAGATTCGACCATTCCAAAAGGATGACAAGTGCATGGCTGTTGGTTTGTTCGGCCAGTTTGATGGCTTCAAGAATGTTGCCGTAGGGGCCGGGGGTGATTGCAATCGATTTTCCCGGATTGTACTGATACAGATAGGCGCTAATAAAGACATCCAGGTATTGAGGTGTAAAGCCGCAGGCTAAAACAACGTTATAGGTAGGGCCTGCAGAATTTAGCGACTCCCTGCTTGCTTTGATTGCATCGGAAAATTTCATTCTGCCAACTTACCATTAAAAATGATCATCAGAGCATTCCCCTTGCAGAATTCCATTCTGCGGGACTTTAAAACGATCTCCATGTCTTAACCGGAGTTCATTTCTAAATCATGAAAAAATGCTTTGTTTTCATGATGTATGAATTGGCGTTTCCCGCCATTGTGAGAAGGCCTTGACCAGGTCCTGCTGAACAGAGGCCCAATCGCCTTCAACAGATTGCCGGAACAACGGCATTGAGGGGAACCACAGACAATGGTCGCGCTCGTTGCCGGTTCGCCATTCTGAAATGGTCGGAACCAGACCCCAGACCGGTACGCCGAGCCCCGCCGCAAGGACAGCGGTTGAGTTAACATTGGAAATAACCAGATCCATGGCGCTTTCCTGAGCTGCGAAACCATCCATATCCTGTAACGGATCGATGTCCTCATCCTGATAGATGCGCACTCCCGTTCGTTCATAGGCGGCATCCAACTCAGCCTGACGGTCGCCGTACTGGAGGTTGACAAAGCGCACTCCCGGCGTTTGCAGGATCGGATCAAAAATTTCTATAGGTAGGTCCTCGCGCTTTGCGTTATTAAGCTGTGGCGTGGACCAACCAAGTCCAACGACTTTTTCAATGCCCGCAGTCAGGTAGCGCGCACGCAGTTTTTTGACCCGATCTGCATCGGCAACCAGATAATTCTCACGGCTTGCGCCACCGTCGAAAGATGTCAGAAAAAAGCGCATCAGGCTGCCAGCGGCGCATTGAAAATCGATGCCTGGCGACATGGCCTCTGGTGCGGGTGGGCTGAGGCGTTCCACCACAACAGCGTCGGGAAAAGATCTTTGCATGAGATCAACCAGCCTGTGTTCAACTTCGAAAATACATTTCGCCCCTTGTGCCAGAAGCTGCGGGTACAACGATGCAAAGTAAAGTTCGTCGCCAATGCCCTGTTCCGCCCAGACCAGAATGCGTTTGCCCTGCAGGGATAGGCCGTCCCATTTCGGGAAGGGGAAGTCGCGGTGGCGGAAGGCGAAGGTATGTCCGGTCTTCCAGCGCCATTCGTTTAGTTCCAGACCGCGCTTGAGGTCACCGCACATGAGCAGCACGAGGGAAAGGTTCCAATGGGCAACGGCATGGGTTGGGTCGATCTGAATGGCCGTTTCAAGAGTCTTAACCGCAGCTTCCAGATTGCCTTGCTGAATTTGCACATCGCTGAAGTTGATATAGGTGATGACATCGTCCGGCTGGATGTCCAGGGCTTTGAGGTAACAGTCTGTGGCCTGTTTCAAATCGCCCTGCCGCTTATATACGTTTCCCAGGTTGTTCAGGGCCATTATGTTGTGCGGTTCAATCTCAAGTAGCGTTATGAAATGACCTCCAGCCTCCTGAAAGCGCTCCAACTCGTATAGGCAGTTGCCCAGTTTAAGAAGATAACGCGGTTCGTGCGGATTGAGATCATAAGCTTTTTGATAGCTGAAAACCGCCTCGCTACCCCGCCCCTGATTGCTCAGGGCGTTACCCAGATTGTAATGCGCCTCGCACATGTCCGGCTTGAGGGTGAGGGCATGAACGTAGCTCGCCGCAGCCTTTTTCCATTGTTGCTGGACCAACAGTGCATCACCAAGGTTGTTGTGTAATTCGGCAGCTTCCGGGTTGATTGCCAACGCTTTCCGATAACAGGTTTCGGCTTCTATAAGCTGGCCGGTCTTTTTGCAGATGTCGCCCAGATGGGTGTAAGCCTCAAAATAATCAGGTTTTAAGGCGAGGGCTCGTCGGTAAGTGATCTGGGCTTCATCCAGACGGCCAAGGTCTTGTAGAACAAGCGCCAACTCAAAAGTCAGTTCAGCCGAATTCGGGGCTAAGCTCAGTGTTCTTTCATAGGCCGGTACGAGGTCATCGAGACGTCCGAGAGATTTCAGAATTTTGCACAGATTGATATGGGCCTCCATATAGCCGGGATCCGAAGAGAGGGCCTGCTCAATGAGAGACAGAGCGGCTTCATTCTTGCCCTGCTGGTGGGCCGTGATGCCCAGCAGATGCAAGGCGATGGGCTGGTTGGGATGCGCTTGCAGGACCCTCTTGTAAATAGATTCGGCGCGTGGGAAATCGCCCGCCATATGAAATTTTAAAGCGTCATTGAGGTCTTGCTGGAAAGAGGTCTGTTGAAAACCAGAAGCATTGGGTTTTTCGTTCATGGCAGGTCATCCTGCTTATGAGCCGTCCAGACACAAACTGCCCTGGCAATACGCGTCTTTAACAGATCGTAGGCACTGCGAAGATAGAGACATATCGCATCCGCCCCATACAATTTAAACTGATTATCATATCGTGTGCGAAAGCTATTCAAGAATAAGTCTTTCAGGCCGTTTGCATCATGCTTTGTACGTATTGGTAGGTCTCTGGCGTTCCGATATCGACAACGTCGCCAGCTGTTTTTACCGTGAAAATTTTACCCATGAGCTGTGGTATGACTTCCAAGCTGAAATCCGTCAGATGTGTCTCCAGGGACATAACAAACTGGCTTGAAAGGGCGTATATGGCGGCATTCGCCAAATGGCCTGGCGGGTTTTCCTGCTTTTCGTAAAACTGTTTAACAACACCAGACCCATCGCGCGTCACAATACCACAGGTTTCAGGGTTTGGGGTATCGAACAGCAACATGGTCATCTGGCAGGATGGAGGTCTGCGGATATGGGCATCGATTAATTCATCAACATCGCCTGTATAGAAATTATCGCCATGAATGAGGAGTAGGTCAGAATCATTTTCAAAAAATCGTCTGTTTGCAATGAGAGAGCCGGCGGTTCCGAGAATTTCGGGTTCCGTCGTAATCGTCACACGGTTTTTGTAGGGTGACGCCTTGATATGCTCATGAAATTGTTCAGCTTTGTAATGGGTATTGATCAGCACATGCTCAATTTTTTCAGATGCGAACAATGTATCGAGCCAATAGTCAAGAAGCGGGCGCCCCGCAACCGGCAGCAGACACTTGGGGGTTTCAAGCGTCAGTGGCCTCAGGCGTGTTCCAAATCCAGCGCAAAGGAGCAGCACTTTCATCGGCTGATGATTCCCATTAAGTCGTCAAATGAAATGGGTATGTTCCCCAACCGGGACACTTGCAAGGCTGCAGCATGAGAAGAAATGACAGCCGCTTCCCAAATGGAAGCCCCGGTTGCAAGAGCCATTGAACTTGCGATCAACATGGAATCACCGGCGCCTGCAACATCTTTTGGATTAAGATTCATTGCCGGTAAGGTATCGGTCGTCCAGGTATCAGGCGGGACATCTCCATGGATTTGTTTGTTATGATAAATCAGCACGCCATCTTCGCCCATCTTCAAAAACACATTTTCGGAGTTGACGATATTGCTTAATTTGTCGGCCAAGACAACAAGTCCGGATTGATTGTCGTGAAGAGAAATGCGGGCTTCGCGTTCCGTTGGCGTGATTAAATCGACACCCTGAAAGCGACCGATATTCCCAACCTGTGATGATGATTGGCTGTCAGCGGAGATGAAAATGCCTTTTTCCTTTGCCGCTTGAACAAGCCCGTTGACGAGCCGGTCGGGCAGACAACCATAATTGAAGTCGGAGAACACCAGAAGATCAAGCTGGTCCGCGATTTTCGCAAAATGTTTGAGCAGGCGGTCCTGGTTTTTCAGACTTATGTTGTTCTGGTGAAGATGGTTGACGCGCAGAAGCGACTTGTTCATGGCGCGAAAGCGCTGCTTAAGGGTGGTCGGGCGGCTAACATCCTTGAGCAGGGTAGCGTTCAGTTTGTTGCTTAGGTTTTCAAGAGCGTAATCGTGCAACTCGTCATCGCCGGAAATGGACAGAAAATGGGTCTTTGCGCCCAGTCCGGCAGCATGCAGTGCGACGATACCGGCGCCACCGATAAAACGGCGCGAGTTGATCGGGGTGACAACAAGGCTCGGGTCTTCCTGGGACATGCCCAGAGGCTGGCAGTCAATGTATTCGTCGATGATCAGATCGCCGATAACCGCGACTTTCAGTGTTTTGAACTTCTCAATAATCTGTTTGATCTTTTCGGAATCGATTTGATGGTTAACCCGGTACTTTGTCGGGATCTCGCGGGTCGATACCTGATTGGCCATATATTCGCCAGCCAGCAGGTTGAGCGTGGAAAATTCGGTTTCCCCGGAACTGAACACCAATTGTCCACCATATTCTTCAAGCACGGCAGCCTCAATGTTTTCCCGGCCCTCGTGTTCTTTCCCTTTGACGATCACATCCGGTTTCAGTTTCAGGATGGCATCGGCGATGGGCTCCTTGATGATCAAAGCCTCGTCGACAAGGACATTGTTGAGGACACCTTCAAGGCGCATTTTCTCGGGCACCAGAATTCGACCCTGCTGGAACCGGTCACCCATGACGCCGACAATCAATTTATGTCCGATATCCTTGGCGAACTGGAACTGTCGCAAATGACCCGGATGCAGGGCAATAAAATTGCCGGAAATGAAAACGGTTTTCTGTGCAGGCATCAACTATACTCCATGGCGACACTCTCCATCAAAAACCGCTTCGCCGAACAGGCATGCAATCTGACGGTCTTCTCCGGTTTTTTCTTTGCCGCGCACTTCGAAGTCGCGTTTGGTCTGGGGGAGCTTTCCAGTAAATTAATTAACGGTCGCATTCCATAATCTCATAAAATCTTAAGAATCGAGACGTTAGCATAGGCCCCATGGTTTGAAGATATTGTTAAAAAGGTGCCACTTGTGGACATGGTTTGGCACTATGGTCAGCATGGGCCCCGATTAAAGACGCAAGAAAACGCCTGTCCTGGAAATAAAGGTTCAAGACATTGGAAGATGAATTAACGGCGCGACAAGGAACCGGGACTTCCGGGGATCATCCGTTATCCATTCCAGACCTTTTGGCGGCAGGGGTGCAGCACCATAACGCAGGCCGCCTTAGCGAGGCACAAGCGGCCTACATGCAAGTCCTGAAAGCCGCGTCGACGCACCCTATAGCGCTGCATTTAATGGGTGTGGTCGCCTTACAGGTGGGGCAAAACCAGTCGGCCGTTGATCTGATCACACAGGCGCTGGTTGTGAAACCCGATTATGCTGACGCCCACTCCAATCTGGGCAACGCCTTGAAAGCTCTGGGGCGTCTGGACGAGGCGGTAGCGAGTTATGAAAAGGCGATTGCCTGCAACCCCAAATTTGTGAGCGCGCATTATAATCTGGGGAATGGCCTGCATGAATTGGGGCGTTTGGAAGATGCAGTGGCAAGCTACCGGCAGGCACTGACGATCAAACCGGATTATGCCGACGCCAGCACTAATCTGGGGAATGTCTATAATGAATTGGGACAACTGGATGAGGCGGTTGCGGCGTATCGCAAGGCATTGTCGATCAAACCCGATTTTGCGGAGGGGCATTATAATCTTGGCAGCGCATTGGCCGCACTGGGACATGAGGATGATGCAGTTGCCAGCTATCAGAAAGCGATAGCCATACGTCCGAATTATGCGGAAGCCCATTCAAATTTGGGAAGTCTGTATCGGGACATGTGGGACATGGATGAGGCAATAGAGTGTTTCCGCAAAGCCCTTGAAATTGAACCGGAACTTGCATCTGCCCACTCCAACCTGGGAACTGTTCTTAAAAATGTCTGGAGGCTTGGCGAGGCCATTGACTGCTACCGAAAGGCACTCGCGATTGATCCTGAATATACAGAGGCTTACTCGAACATGGGGAACGCCCTGAAAGAACTCAGTGATTTATCAGGGGCTTTTGAATGTTACCGCAAGGCTCTTGATCTTGAGCCCGATTCTCTTGCTCCCCGTCGAAACCTGGGGCTGGCGTTGTTGTCGACGGGCGATTTTGAAAACGGCTGGGCTTATTTTTCAAGCCGATGGGAAGCAGACGACCTGCCACGATGTCCCACATTTTTTGATAAGCCTTTATGGAGAGGTGAATCCTTAAAGGAGCCGGCGGATACGACTGCTTTTAAACCCAAAAAAATACTTTTATGGATGGAGATGGGGATTGGCGACGAAATTATGTTCGCAAGCATGATCCCCGATTTGGTGGCGACTGGCGGCAAGGTTGTTGTTGAATGTGAGGTACGTTTGATCGCTCTGTTTGAGCGCTCATTTCCAGGTGTTCAATTTGTTGCTCGGGGCGCGCCCATGGACGATGGCTGGCCTGGCGAGGGAATGGATTACCAGATTCCGGCTGGGAACCTGGGCCGATATTTAAGGCAATCGATCGATCAGTTCCCGAAGTCGCCGCACTTTCTGCTGCCGGATGATGCAAAACGGACATCCTTTCGATCGAATTACACCAATCGCTGGCCCGGCAAACGCCTTGTTGGCATTTCCTGGCGAAGCGGCGACAGGACGGCTGGTGTTAAAAGATCCATTTCACTGGATCAGTGGTCGCCAATTCTCTCCAATCCCGATTGCCAGTTCATCAATTTGCAATATGGCGATGTGGCAGCGGATTTGACGAGCCTTAAAGACGCGACAGGTCATGAGGTCTATTGCGACCCGAATGTGGACCCGGTTGTCGATATGGATACATTTGCCGCACAGGTCGCGGCCCTAGACCTCGTGATATCCATTGATAACAGCACCGTACATGTGTCGGGTTCCCTTGGTGTGCCGACCTGGGTCATGCTGCCTGCTGTTGCGGAATGGCGGTGGCTGACGGGACGCGACGACAGCATCTGGTATGATAGCTTGCATTTATACCGGCAGCCAGAGCGGGATGACTGGGAAAGCGTTATTTCACACGTCGCAAAAGAGCTGCAAAATAATCATGGTTAAGAGTTTGTAAAAGGTATTCGGCGATAACCGACGGTGAGGTCTCCCGAGCTGGGGTTGAAACCTGTGGATTGAAAAGAAGGTTAGCAAGAATGAGTGAAGATGACGAAATGGCGCCTGACGCAGAAACGGCGCAGCCCGTCATTTCCTCGTTTGATCAAGCACCAATGTCACTCTCCGCAGCTCTGGATACGGCCTGGCAGCATTATTCGGGCGGTCGTCTGCCTCAGGCGGAAAGCCTTTATCGGCAGATCATAGAGGCCGACGCCAATCAGCCGGTCGCTTTACATTTGCTTGGCCTGATTGTCCATCAGGTAGGTAAAAATGAAGAGGCGGCAGAATTGATTGGCAGGGCAGTTACCCTGCAACCGAGATATGCTGAGGCGCTCCATAATCTGGGCATTATTCTGATTCAATTGAAACGTCATGATGAAGCGGCTGCCCGTTTTCATGCAGCAACCGTTGCCCAGCCCGATTATGTGGAAGCTTATATCAACATGGCGGATATTTTGCGGCAGCAGGGAAAAATGGACGCGGCTTTGGTGCAATACCACAAGGCGATTGCCGTTCAGCCCGACCACGCGCGGGCCCACTATAGTCTGGGTCTGGCGTTTCAGGATGCGGGCGAACTGGAAACAGCGCTGCTTAACTACCGCAAGGCCGTTAGCCTTGAACCCAATTACTTTGAAGCATTGAACAATATGGGGAATGCCTATCGAAAGCTGGGCCGCCTGAGCGAGGCGGCTGACAGTTTTCGTAAAGTTCTGGCGTTAAAGCCTGATATCGCTGAGATTCATAACAATCTGGGCAATGTGCTGCTTGATCTCAAGCAATATGAAGAGGCCTTGGATTGTTATCAGGCGGCCGCTACGATCCGGCCTATTTATGCTCAAGCCTACTTCGGTATGGGTGCCGCTTTGAAAGAGCTGGGGAGGCCGGAGGAGGCCATGGCGCGCTTTTACAAAGCCATCACTGTTGACCCCACCTATGTCTACGGCCATTACGCGCTGGGTGGTATGCATCATGCTGCAGGCGAACTGGATGAGGCGATTTCCGATTATCGAAAAGTGATTGCTATCGATCCAGATTTTTATGAAGCCCATAACGATCTCGGTGTTGCCTATCTGGATTTGGGGCGCAACGAAGAGGCTTTGGCATGTCTCCAGATGGCCCTTGCTCTTAACAGTGAAAATCCGGGGGCATACAACAATCTTGGCAATGTGTTGCGAGTCCTGGGTCGCCACGACGAGGCGATAGAAAGTTTTGGCAAGGCGCTTGATCTAAAGCCGATATTCCCGGACGCCCTGAACAATCTCGGAAATGTATACAAGAACCGTAGGCAACCGGAAGAGGCAACTAAGTGCTACCAAAAGGCGCTGGATTTTGACCCCAGTCATGTGGGGGCATTGAACCACATGGGATTGGTGCAAATGACGCTTGGAAATGCCCAAGCGGCAATCGAATGTCATGAGAAAGCCATAGAACTTCAACCTGAAAACCCTCAGTCGTTCTGGGGGCTGAGCAATGCGTTGCTGATGGCGGAAGATTTTGACCGGGGTCTGGAGCTCTATGACTGGCGCTGGAAAGTGGATTTTGACACGGCGCAGAAATGGCGACCCTTTCCGCAACCCGTCTGGGGTGGCGCTGATTTAAGTGGCAAGAGACTTCTTATTTGGGGAGAACAGGGGATTGGTGAAGAAATCCTGTTCGCCAGCATGTTCTCTGATGTGTGTGAAATGGCGGATACGGTGGTTGTTGAGTGCCTGCAACGTTTACACGCGTTGTTTTCACGTTCCTTTCCGGACATTGAATTTATTGTCCGCCAGGACCCGCCGCAGGAGATGTTGAACAGTCCGGATATTGATTTTCAAATCGCCGCTGGGTCCCTTGGCCAGCATCTCCGTAAGAACATAGCGTCTTTTCCAGCAAGAGACCGCTATCTGGTTGCGGATGCGGACAGGCAAGCCGACATTCGGTCTGGCTACAAATCGCGTTTTGGAAACAAGCCTCTGGTTGGCCTTGCCTGGCACAGTGGAAATAGTGCCGTCGGCGCAGCCCGAAGCCTGACTCTGGCGCAATTGCTGCCGCTGCTTTCAGATCAGGACTGTCAGTTTATCAATCTGCAATATGGCGATGTGACAGAAGACCTGACTGTTTTCAAGGAAACGTCCAGCGTTGAGGTTTTTATCGATGAAACCATAGATCCGCTGACAGATATAGATGCTTTCAGTGCGCAAGTTGCGGCCCTTGATCTGGTCATCACCATCGATAATAGCACAGCGCATTTGGCCGGGGCGCTTGGTGTGCCGGCCTGGGTCTTGTTGCCGTATGATTCGAACTGGTATTGGTCCCGCAACAATGACGCAAGCCGGTGGTATCCGAGTACGCATTTGTATCGACAGCAGATGTTTGACCAATGGAGTGATGTGATTGAACGGGTGACAGAAGATCTGGGCCAGCAAATCAAAAACGGTTTTTAACTTCCGTTATTCAGGCATGTGCTGACGTTTGGGCTTATGCACCAGGAGCAGTCAAATGGGACAAGGCAAAAAAGAGGTGGCGGGGTGAACAGAGCGGAAAAACGCCGCCAGCAAAAGCAAGCGAAGAAAAAAGCTCTGCAGAAGAAGCCTGTTTCGCCACCACCTTCAACCGGTCCACAGCCGATGTCGGTGGATCAGGCCATCAATCTGGCTTTGCAGCATCAATCCGCTGGGGACTTGGAAAAGGCGCAAAGCATATACCAGCAAATTCTCAAAGCCGTTCCCAATCAACCGGCGGCGTTGCATTTTCTGGGGGTTCTTGCCCATCAGGTGGGGGAGAGCAACATTGCCGTTGATTTCATATCAAAAGCACTCGCCGTAAAACCGGATTACGCTGAAGCGCACAGCAATCTGGGCTCAGCCCTGCAGGCTCTGGAACGGTTTGAAGAGGCTGCTGTAAGCTATCGTAAGGCTCTGTCTCTCAATTCGTCTTTTGTTGATGCCCAGTACAATCTGGGTGTTTCGTTGAAGGAACTAGGCCAGCTTGACGAGGCAATGGAATGTTACAGCAAAACATTGCTTCTGAACCCCCGTCACGCACAAGCCTATAACAACCTTGGCCTCATCCTGGCTGACCTGAACCGGGAAGATGAGGCCTTTGAATATTACCGGAAATCCATAGCGGCCGATCCGGATTACCCCGAGGCGCACAACAACCTTTCGCGCTATTATCTGCAAAGATATGATTTCAAACAGGGTTGGGCGGAATACGACTGGGGATTGAAGATCCCCAATGCGCGGGCGCAAGATCACAATTTTCCATGTCCGATGTGGCAGGGGGAGTCTTTGCAGGGTAAAAATATATTCATCTATGCGGAGCAGGGCATTGGTGATGAAGTTTTGTTTGCAAGCTGTCTTTCTGACCTGATTGTGCAATCGCCATCCCGGGTTTTTCTGGAATGCGAGCTGCGGCTCGGCCCCTTGTTTGCTCGCTCCTTCCCCGAAGTTGAGGTTTACGGCAAGGCACGAGACCAGGATCATTCGTGGATTGGGCAAGGCGTTGAGTTGGATTATTATACGCCGATAGGCAGTCTCCCGAAGTATTTGAGAAATCACCCGGACGACTTTCCCAAACGTGATCGGTTTCTGATCCCGGAAAAACAATTGCAGGCATCAATCCGGGCGCATTATCAGCAACAATGGCCGGAAAAGCGCCTGGTGGGAATTGCATGGAAAAGCGTGGATAAAGGGTCAGGTAGCCAGCGAAGCTTGGAATTGGAGCAGTTGCTTCCTGTCTTATCTTGTGCGGAATGCCAGTTTATCAATTTACAATATGGGGATGTTGAAGGAGACCTTGCCGCATTGAAGGCAGAAACCGGAATGGATGTCTATTTTGATTCAAATATAGATCCTTTAACTGATCTTGATTCGTTTGCCGCACAAATTGCGGCCCTTGATCTCGTTATATCCATTGATAACAGCACGGTGCATTTTTCAGGAGCTGTGGGTACTCCCACCTGGATATTGCTGCCTTTCAATACGAATTGGCGTTGGCCATTGGTTGGGAATGATACTCTTTGGTATTCGAGTGTCAGTTTGTATCGGCAGCACAAGTTTAACGAATGGGACGGAGTCGTTACTCAGGTGGCAAATGAATTGCGACAGAAGATTGTCACTATGCCGGAAAATTAAGACGGTTTTGTTGTAAATGCGTAATGCAGGTTTTCGCCATGCGGTTTTGAGAGCTTCTGTGGGAGTTGATGGGGAATGAATAGAGCCGAAAAACGCCGAAAGCAGAAATTGGCAAAAAAAGCAGCACCCAAATTGCGCGATGCTCGCCCGGATTTGGGAGAAGAGAACCGGGGACAGGCTCTTGATGAAACTCTGAAATTGGGAATGACGCATTTCAGCGCCGGGCGTTTGCCAGAAGCGGAACGTGTTTGTCGGGAAATCTTGTCGAAACATCCCAACCAGTTTGTTGCCTTGCACCTGCTTGGCCTGATTGCCCGACAAGCAGGAAAGCCCGAGATTGCCGTTGAACTCATCAAAAGGGCCCTCGCAGCCCGTCCTGATTATGCGGATGCTTATTACAATCTTGGCAATGCACTGAAAGATCTGAAAAAGCTGGATGAGGCTAAGGAAAATTACCAGAAGGCGCTTGTTTTCAAGCCCGAGTTTGTGGAGGCTTATTATAATCTTGCCGGGATTTTGAACGAGCAAGGCAGGCCTGTTGACGCGGCAAAATATTATGGCAAGGCGCTTGCCCTTCGACCTGATTTTTCTGAAGGGCATAATAATCTTGGCATTATATTTCTACATCTAAACAAGCTGGAGGAAGCTGCCGCCAGTTGTCGGAAAGCGATCGCCATTAACCCCGACTATGCAGAAGCTCACAATAATCTGGGTGTCGTGTTGAAGGAGCAAAAGAAAACCGACGAGGCCATTCTCTGTTATAATCAGGCCCTCACCATCAAGCCAGATTATGCAGACGCCTATAACAATCTTGGAGTTGCCTATCAGGCGCTTGGTAAACTCGATGAATCTGTTGCGAGTTGTCAAAAAGCCCTCAGCATCTGCCCGGAATATGCTGATGCGCATTTCAATCTTGGGGTTGCGTTTGAAAAGAAAAATGATCTGCATAAGGCTGAATCCTGTTTTCGGCAAACGGTGGCGATTGACCCGGATTATGCCGATGCACACTGGAATCTTGCCGCCTATCAACTGAAGAAGGGGGCATTGGAGCAAGGTTGGGAAGAATATGAGTGGGGGCTGAAAATATCTGAGGGAAGAGGCCATGCACGAAACCTGCCTTTTCCGGTTTGGGAAGGCGGCTCCTTACAAGGTAAAAATATTTTCATATATGCCGAGCAGGGGATTGGCGACGAAATCATGTTTTCTGGTTGTGTCCCTGACCTCCTGGAGCAATCGCCAAACAAGGTTTTTCTGGAGTGTGACCCGCGTCTTGAAGGTCTGTTTTCACGCTCGTTTCCTGCGGTTCATGTGTGCGGAATAAACCGGGTAACTCATGCGGCGCAAACCGGTGAAGACGTCCTTTCAGGAATGTATGATCTTTCCTGGACCGGCAATCCAGACGACATAGACTTTGTATTGCCGATTGGCAGCCTGCCAAAGTATTTCAGAAATCAGATGGACAAGTTTCCAGAGCGGGATGCTTATCTTCTTCCAGACCCAGAAAAACAGTTGGCATTTCGGAACGGCTATAGAGAACGATGGCCGGATAAGCGCTTGGTGGGGGTCGCCTGGCATAGCGGGAACAAAACAGTTGGAGCGGAAAGAAGCTTGACCCTGGAGCAAATGGATTCAATTTTTGCCTCCAGCGGGTGCCAGTTTATTAGCTTGCAATATGGCAACTTTAAAAATGATCTGTCAGATTTCAAGGACAATACAGGTCTTGAAATTTTCTCTGATACCAATGTTGATCCTTTGTTGGATATGGATGCGTTTGCCGCGCAGGTTGCGGCTCTCGATCTGGTGATCTCAATTGATAACAGTACCGCGCATATTGCCGGAGCGATCGGCGTGCCAACCTGGGTATTGCTGCCTTCAAACGCCAATTGGCGCTGGTGTTTGGAGAAGACAGGTGCCAGCGCCTGGTATTCGGGTGTGCAGTTATATAAGCAACAAACGCCTGACGACTGGGATGGTGTGCTTGAGCAGGTTGTTGTGGGATTGAACGATTTGCCCGCTGCTGGATGAGGCTGGCTTCACAGGTCGGTTTTGGTAATCAAATTATGGCTTTCAGGGCGGCTCCGTATCGTTTATTCAAAACACCTTCTCCGAGGTCCAATCGGAGCTGCAGGTCATGCGAACTTTTATCCCTAAAATAATATTATTGACTCTCTTTCGTGCCCTTGTTAGTGTGCACTCAAGTAGGACTGTGCTGAGTCTAGTAATTATGCATAGTTTTATGGTGACCGAGAACCGGTCAAGCCTAGAAATTGGCGAAATATAGAGCTAGAAAGTGAATGGGAATTATTCTCATGGGCTTACAAGATTTGAACGGATTGAATAATCCTGAGATGTCCAGCGCATTCGTGCGTGAAGACGCTTGGGCTTTTTTGTGTTCAAATTCTACCTCAAAATTTTCCTCAATCTCTGGGATGAATGGAGTGGCTTATTTACCAATGTGGTCGTAGACCACTTCGCGGCGGACAGAAAAACCCGCTTTAACCTTAGAAAAGGACCTGAACATGTCAGACATTACACTCACAGCCAGTATTCGGGCGAACTTGCTTTCGCTGCAGAATACGACAAAGCTGCTGGACACCACGTCCACCCGGCTTTCAACGGGTAAGCGCGTTAACAGCGCCCTTGATAACCCAAACTCATTCTTTACCGCGCGTGGCTTGTCCAACCGGGCGAACGACCTTACTTCGCGTAAGGACTCCATCGGTCAGTCTATTTCACTTCTGCAGGCGACGGATAAGTCCATCGACTCGATCACGGCCCTGGTTGAGCAGGCGAAAGCTGTTGCCCAGCAAGCTCAGGAGGCTGCAACGAGTGGTGTTTCAACCATTTCATCTCAAGCGGCTCAATTGACAGGCATTACAACCGTGTCGACGGAAACCGCTGCAACGGCAGCCGGCTCTGTCACCGCGATTTCATCGGGCACAGCCGCAGCCGCAACAGGTAGTGTGACCACGATCTCTTCTGAAACCACCCAACAGCCGCGAGGCGCAACGTTGGCTTCCAACGTCACGGCGGCAGCCGCTTCGGTTGCTGAAGTCGAGACCATTACCCTGACGGGTGATTACGAAGCTGGTGATACGATCACCATCCAGCTCGATTCTGAAACGGCAGATGTCTACACGATTACAGCCGGCGATGTTGCCAATAACACGACAACGAATTTGACTGCGATTGCATCAGCTGTAGCTAATGCCATAAACTTGGGCAGTGGTGCAACGGCAAGCGTTGGCGCTGCTGCTTCCGGCGCAGTCATTACATTGACGGCCGATAACGTTAACTCCTCATTCACCACAACCGTTGATGCGGCCAATGATGTTTCCGTCATCGAGTCCATCGCGACAGCCAGCGGTGGTCAAACCGGCAGTTCCCTGTTGACCAGCGCAAGTACGTTTGCTGCAACGGCGGGCGATATCCTGACGTTTGAAGTTTTGGCTGACGGTGTAAGCCAAGCCAGTACCAACTTCAAAATTACTGCTACGAGCACGATTGATGATTTGCTGACGGCTGTATCTGCACTTGATACCAATCTGACAGCAACATTCAATACTGTAAGTGGCGAAATCGAGATCACTTCCTCTGCGGGTGGCCTTGAGCTTGAAATCACAAATACGGCAGACGTTACAGTTGCCGCAAACGTGACCGCAGCTGGCGCAGCCACTGAAGAAGTTGAGACCATCACCCTTAACAACAACTATGTTGCTGGTGAGGCGATTGCTATCAGCATCGATGGAGAAAACGCCGATGTTTATACGGTTACTGCTAATGACATTGGGGCCAACGCGACAGCGACGCAGGCCCTCGTGGCGACGGCTGTTGCTAACGCACTGAATCAAGCTTCAAGTTTTGCCAGCTCGATCAGCAGTGTTGGGGCATCGGCTTCCGGTGCGGTTATCACGCTGACCCACAATACGGTCAACACCGGCTTTACAACAGCCGTCACCTCTATTGGCGGTGCGGTAGCTGGAGACGTGACCGCAGCTGGTGCAGCCACCGAAGAAGTTGAGACAATCACTTTGGCTGGTGCGTACGCCGTCGGTGATGTGATTTCGATTGATATTGATGGCGCGGGTGCGGATACGTACACCGTTACTGCTGGTGACCTTGCCGGTAATACGACAGCCAATCTGACGGCAATTGCCACGGCTGTTACGGCGGTTCTGAACGCGGGTAATGCCGATTCCATCTCCAGTATCGCTGCTACATCCTCAGGTGCGGTGATTACGTTGACCCACGAAACGGTCAACACCGCGTTCACCACGGCCTTCAGCGTTACTGAAGTGGTGGGTTCCCCGCAGGATGAATTCCAGTTCAGCAGTGGCTCTGGTATTCTTGTCAGCGGAACGGCGCAAACCTTCGACACCACTGGCGGCGCGAGCGATCTTGTCTCCAAGGCCTTTGGTGCAACGGCAGCGGATACGTTGACCTTCACCGTCACCGGCGGCGATGGCACGACCAACGCCGTTGCTTTCACAGTCGGAACCAGTACGGTTGCAGACTTGGTGACAGCTATCAACAACGTCGATGGCGACATTACGGCTTCGTTCAATACCTCCACCAATCAAATCGACATTACGTCGGGTACCGGTGGTGCCGTATTAACGTTTGCTGAATCAGGAAGTGCGTTGTCTGATTTTGCCTTCAACGACGGAACTGCTGAGGTTACGGCAGGGGCAGTCACTTATGCAACCACGCAGGCGGCAACCGATACGTTGATTGCAGCCTTTGGTGCAGATGCAACCGATGTTCTGACGGTGTCATACAATGGTTTGGATACAATCCTCTCTATTGGCAACCAATCGATTCAGGAATTGGTCGACTCCATTACAGCCATTGATGCGGATATCACGGCGTCCTACAACACAACGAGCAACCAGATCGATATCACATCGGGTGCTGGTGGTGCTGCTGTGACGTTCACCGAAACAACAGGTGATCCACTGACAGAGCTGGCCTTCAACAATGGAACATCGGCTGTTGTCACAGCAACTGCTGAAACCTTCGCAACTACGGCGACCGGTAGTGATTTGGTCACGTCTGCTTACGGGGCTTCCGCAACGGATGTTCTTCGGGTAGCTCTGACAGGTGGTGGTACAGCGGATATAACCGTTGGCACACTGACCATTGATGAACTGGTTGCTGCAATTGCCGATGTTGACTCAGCAGTTGAAGCGTCTTTCAACACCAGCACGAAAGCGATTGATATTTCCACTGCGACCGGAAACCAGATCACTTTCACGGATATAACCGGTTCGGCCGTTTCATCGTTGACGCTGGCAGGTAGTGATTCTTCTACTGTGACTTCAGGCGATGCTGTTGCATTTACGGATACAACGGTAGCGGTTACCACCGGTGACCTTCTGACGACGGCCTTCTCCGGCGTATTGGCGACGGACGTTCTGACGGTTTCGACATCCAACGGCGGGACAACCTCCTTTACGGTTGGTACGCAAACGGTTGCCGATTTGGTTGCTGCGATCGGGAATTCCGACTCGGCATTAACAGCGAGCTTCAATTCCACGAGTGCGGCTATTGAAATCTCGGCTTCGACAGGAACGGCAGTTACCTTTACCAATACGATAGGGTCGGCTGTTGGCAACCTGGGTCTGACGGATGGTACATCCGCACTGACCAGCGGTTCGGCTGTAACTTACGGTTCGTCCGGCTCGGCATCGGAGGTTGGTACACTGAATGCCGACTTCCAGTCTATCCTGGAGCAAATTGATACGCTTCTGGATGATGCAACCTACAAAGGAACCAACCTCCTTAAAGGTAGCAATGACTTTGAGGTGAAATTCAATGCGGACGGTAGTTCCAGCCTGACCCTAGCCGGTCTGGATCTGGGCGTTACCGGAAATACCGAATTGAAATTTACCCTGGATGCTAGTGGTTACGACTTCACGGGTACGGGCATTGATACGGCGCTGGCCGATACGCAAAATGCGATCGATCATCTCCGGAGCGTTGCTTCTACCTTTGGTACCGGTCTCGGGATTATTCAAACCCGCGAAGAGTTCACCAGTGAGTTGGTGAACGTGCTTCAAAGCGGTTCGGATAAACTGATTAATGCAAACCTGGAGGAAGAATCAGCCAACTTGCTGGCTCTGCAGACACGTCAGTCTCTGGGTATTCAGTCTCTGAGTATCGCCAACCAGTCGCAACAGAGCATTTTGTCCCTGTTCCGGTAAGATTAACTAAACCGTGTGGGCGGCGTCGCCGCCGCCCACACATTTTCTTAATCTTGGTAGTAACGGGAGGATTGGTGAAATGCTGAAGCTTAATTTAAAGCCCCATGAAAAATGCATCATAGGCGGTGCCGCTATTCAAAACGGCAGTAAGCCAGCCTCTCTCATGATTGCGAACAAGACGACGATATTGCGTGAGAAACATATTCTTACCGAAGAGACGGCAGATACGTTGGCCAAACAGATCTACTTTGTTGTTCAACTGATCTACTTCGATGGTGGGATTGATGGCAGTAAAAAAAATCACGAGATATTTTTCAAACTTGTTAAGCAATTTGTTGAATTATACCCAAGCACGAAGGTGTTGGAGCTGATCGGTGAGATTGGCAACTACATCCTGGAAGGCGAAGACTATCTCGCCCTCGCAAAGTGCCGAGAGTTGATCAAATTCGAGGAAGCCCCTCTGGATTATCAACTCAAAACAGGAGTATGAAATCATGGAAGAAGCCGTAACAATGAGTGCGCCGACCGTAAGCGCTAGTGTTCGAACATCCGCCGCCAGTGCCTACGGGCAATCGCAGCGACGGATTGAAACCCCCAATGATGTTGACGCGATGGTGCTTAGTACGGCAGCTGACAAGCTGTTGAACGTAAAAGATACGCCGAACGAAGATATCTTTGAGGAAGTTTTGCTCTACAACCAACTGATCTGGACAGTTATCCAGTCAGAAATGACCGAAGAGCACCCCTTGCCTCTGGAGATCAAGGCCAACTTGATCAGCCTCAGTCTCTTTATCGATAACCAAACGGATAAAGCTATCGGCGCTCGCGACCCGAAAATGCTCGATAGCCTCATCAATATCAACCGGAACATTGCAGCCGGTTTGATGCATCGGGGTTGATTGAGAAGGCACTTCGGTGCCTTCCACAACCAACCTGTCATTTTTTGTTTAAACAACTTAAGGGAAGAAAGGAGTAAGTCATGGAACCGATTAAAACTGACCTAAGCAGTCAAATCACACGCTACAAAGCACGTGAATCGAGTTCCGTCGTGCAATCGGAGCCATCAACAGCAAAACTTAATGATGTGCCAAGATTTGTATCACCTAAAGGAAGCGTAGACCCGCAAAGTGGTGTTTATGTGGTTCAGTTCCGGAGTGCGGCAACAGGAAATGTAGATTTCCAGTATCCAAACAAAAAGGTTGTTGCCGAATACACCCGTTCAGACAAGCTAAGTGCCCCGTCCTCTTCAGAGGGTAAGGCCCCGAGTCCGGCGGTTGCTTCATCGGAGCCCTCACAGCAGGTTGCTTCCTCAGCACCCACGCCTTCGAGCCAGGTGTCTGCCGGCACGGCCGAATTAGGAACGACGAATAACGAATGATCCAGGCCGTCTGAGTTAAAGACGAATACGCCGGGTCCCTGACCTATCCACATGTAGAACGCTGTGGACTTTATTGCCAGAACGGTATGCGCTATTGCCAGGATATGAATGTCCTGATGCAACGTTTTCGCGTGTCTGCGTATTGGGGAAGCATTGCATTAGGAGGCTTGGTTTTCTTGTGCGAAAGCTTACTGAAACTTATCCCGGTTGTCTTAAAAGAACGTAAACAGGAGCCAAAGTAGAGACTGCTTAGAATTGAGACTGGGATAGCTGCTGATTGATCTTATCGAAGACGTTTCCCCAAGTTTCATGGGTGTTGCGTTGGAAAAACCGGACATTCGGCCCTCTTGGGGCCAGCAGAAAGTTGTTCCACGGGCTCTGTCGCCAGGAAACGACCCAGGTGGGCGTACCAACACCGGCGGTAATGGCAGCAACGGCCGTTGATACGGATATGGCCAGATCGAGGGCCTTTGACAGAGCCGCCACATCATCTAGATCGTTGAACTGGTCAAGATCATCAAAATTATGGACGGTCGCGCCAAAAGCGTGCTGCACGGCCGATATGTCATCTTCAAAATCGGTACTCTGCAAGTTGATGAAAACGGGTGTCTGCTGTTTAAACAGTTTAGCCCAGTCCTTGATTTGCGTATAATTGGGCGACCGACGCAGTGTGATCACGGGGCTTTTCCAACTGATACCGACAAACGGACCATCGCCCAGGGTTTTCAGTCGCTTGCGCCAATAATCCACACGCTCTGGATTGGGAACCAGAAAAGCTTCAATGGGCGCTTCATTTGATGGGTTCTCAAGAAAATATCTGAACAAGCTGCCCATAGGCAGGTGTGTGTCGAAGTCTGACGGTACGGTATCGGAAGCCAAGTTATCGGCCCGCACTTCGACATCCGGAAAGGAGCGCTTGAACAGGGCCACAAGCTTTTGTGGCGGCGCCACGATACACCGTCCTGTCCGGTTGGCTGCAATGGGCAGGCATGATGACCATATGGTCATGTCCTGGGGGCCTTGCTCTGCCCAGATATAAAGCCGTTTGTCATCCAATGGGGTTTCGCCATTCCAAAGCGGTTGGCGGATTTGTTTGATTCTTTCCGTAAAGAAGCGATTGCGCAGCCGCCATTCGTTTTCGATCAAACCCTGTTTGGCCTCCCCTTTGGCAAACAGGGCAAAGGCCAGGTTCGCATGGCTGGCTTCATAATCCGGTTTGATCGAAATGGCTTTTTGGTAGCAACGGATCGCCTCATCGGGTTGCCCCTTGTCTTTGTAAATAAGACCCAGGTTGTTATGTCCTTCAATTGAATTCGGCGCGAGACGGAGGGCTTCGTTGATATGTTTTTGAGCCGCGTCATGATTGCCAAGGTCACGCAGGAGAATCCCAAGATTGATCATGGCTTCCGGGTATTCCGGCTTTACTGTCAGGGCTTTTTCGTAGGCGGCTTTAGCATCTGTCGGCTGGTTGAGGGTTTTGAATAAATTGCCAATTTCAAATTGCACTTCCGCCACATTGGGGGCCAGAGAGCTCAATTGCTGATAGGCGTCAATAGCCGCTTTAAGTTGTCCCGTGTCCTTGTAGGCGTTGGCGAGGTGATTATAGGCTTCGGCATACGTTGGGTTGAGGTTGGTGGCTTCCAGAAATGCAGACACGGCATCGCTGAACGCACCCGTCGCGCTCAAGGCTGTACCCAGGCTGAAATGAAACCCGGCATTTTTTGGCTGCAAAGCAATGGCTTTTTGGCAATACGGGATAGCCTGCTGCGGTTCGCCCATCTGTTGTAAAACCTGCCCAAGACTATAATAGGCCGTGGTATATTCCGGATTAAATCCGAGCACCTTCTGGTAGCTGGTTGCGGCTTCTGCATAGAGGCCTTTGTCGACAAGGGCCGTGCCCAGGTTGAAATGGGCGTCAATGAAATCGGGTTTATAGGTGAGCGCGTTTTGGTAAGCGATCATTGCCTCGTCAAGTCGACGCAAAGCCCGCAAGGCTGTGCCCAGATTGTTATAGGCTTCGGCGAAGTCCGGTTTGATGGCGATAGCTCGGTTGATCAGATCAATCGCCTGGTCATATTTGCCCGACTGCAGGGCAATAACGCCAAGAAGGTGAAGGGCGTCAGGCTGGCTTGCATCCGTCTCCAGGAGATTCCGATAAAGGCGTTCCGCTTCCGTCAGCCGGCCAGCCGAATGATGTTGCATGGCGTCGGCAAGGATTTGTGGGACGGTCTGGAAAGAAGGATCCGTTGGGTTATTCATGGCAGGTGTTGGTTTCGCTTTGTTTTCAACTTTTAACCCCGGATTCTGTGTTGCAGCCGGATCAGCATAAATGAAGCAGCCCTGACTATCCAAGCGACATCTTGCACCTGGTGCAATGATGCCGTGCTTCATTGTAAACGATTATGTTTCCTGCGGTTCAGATAGTGCAAGCTTACAGATAATTAGTCAGGCTGAGCTGGGTGATTCGTGCATAAGCCTGATAGGAGGCTTCCAGGGCGTTCTGATCATCAAGCAGCTTTGTGACCAAAGTCTGCAGATCGGCATTTTCAATGTCGGAGGTGGTCGCATCATAAAAGGCCATCAGATCCGTGTTGATTGTTTTCGTCGTATCGATTAGCACGCGGTGGTAACCGATGTCGATCTCGACCTGTTCAATATTACCGGCCAGTTCATCACCAAAGGGGGCCTCGCCGGTCACGGCACGCTGCAGGGAAGTGTTGATCAGATAAAGGGCCTCATTGATACGCTCCTGATTCTGATCAAGGCCACCTGCCGTCGCATATTCGCCTTGGGCGATCAGAAACAGTGCCCGGATGCCTTTTTCAAAAGCGGGGTCGATGCCGTCAATATTATTGGTGAAGTTTTGTGTTGTGCTGACACGGTGCTTGCTGGTGAGTTCGTCGCCATTGTAATAGGAATTGGCGGAAACTGCACCTGAAGCGGCAAACACGCGCAGTCTGGCGCCGTCCGTATCTGTTTCTGTCGTTTCGATGTCTTCAGCAATCGTAATTGTTGAGCCATCGTCGGAAACGGAGGCAATGGTATAGGTCCTGTTGTTCGTGGCCGTTGGCATATTATCTGCAACGATCTTCATGCCGGCTGTCAGGCCGCTGAACGCTTTAAGCACAGGGTTGCCGGAATTGTCCTGCAACTGGATGGTATCGGCAGTCGCATCGAATACCATCCGAGAGTCCGAGGTATAGGTGAAATTGCTATTGCCAGAACTATTGATGTCAACGCCGGTGGTATTTGTTTCATCATTAATTGTTTCATTGACCGTTATTGATGAGCCGTCGGCGGATATGGAAGCGACGGTCAAGGTGTTTGAATTGACAGCGGTTCCGGCCAGGGTGATCGCCTGTCCAACTGTCAGGCCATTGAACGAGTTCGGCACACCGATCGTTGTCGAAGCCTGACGAATTTGTATGGTCTTGGTCGCCGAATCAAAATTGACGTCTGTGTTGCTGTAGGTTTCAAAATAGGTATTGCCTGTGGTCAGGCCTTCGTCGTTCAGCTTCAGCGACTTGATAACCACATTCGAGTCGTCATTGGACTCAACCGTGTAGGTGCCATCGTTATTTGCGGTGCCGGTGACCGTGAAGGACGTTCCCACAGCGAGCGCAGCCAGTGCACCCGCCTGGGCGGAATGGATGGTGTCATTGGAACGGGTGAACGTGAGATCATAGAAGTCTGCAGCGGTCATGCTCAGAGTTGAATTTGGGTTATCCGGGTCCGGGTAAGTGATGGTTGGTGTGGCGTTCAATTCATCTGTCAGCATGCGGGTGTTGACGGTTACCGTACGGCCATCATCGGATACAGCGGTAACCTGATAGGTACCGTTATTGGTCGCGGAATTTGTAACGTTAATGGTGCTGCCAACACTGACATTTGAAAACAATGCTGAAGTCGCAGTGATCGTACTGCTTTTCGTCAGGCCATCGACGGTAAAGGTCGAGGTTTCACCAGAAGCGACGGAACCACCATCATTGAACTGAAACTCGGTCAGAGGATCGCCGACCGTGTTGGTGAAAGTGACTGCGGTGTCCGCTGTGTCTGAGGTGATATCAATTTGTTTGGATGTGGTATTAAAGGACGCTGTGATTGTCGAATCCAATGCGCTTATTGCACTGGTTAATTGTGCAATGGTTTGGTTGGCCACGGTAAAGTCGATACTGGCGCCATTGCCAAGTTCAACGGAAAGAACGTCGGCGCTGTCCAGCCCAAAAGCCGCAATGAGCGTGTCGCTATCGGTCTGTGTGGTGGCGTAGGTGACGGCGCCAGCCGTAACGGCTGCGGCGCCATCATTAAAGGCGAAATCGGAAAGAGCTGAACCGGATTCGGCGAACGTCAGGATTGAACCACCGGATCCCGATGTGATGTCGATTTGCTTGGTGACAGTGTTAAAGGACGCCGTAATATCGGTGTCGATATCATTGATATGGGTGATCAGTTCGGAAACGGACTGCGTACCAATCGTGAAGGCGACGGCGTTTGTCGTTCCTTCACCACCGGTAACACTAAAGGTCAGGGTGTCGCCCAGCGTTGCACCGAATGCGGTGGCGATCAGATCGGTGTCGCTTTGTGTGGTATCGAAGGTTTGTGCAACCCCGCTCACCATAATACCTGCCCCGCTGCCAAACTGGAATTCCGTTTGCGGATCGTTTGTCGCGGCTTGCGTCGGTGAAACGACGGTCGTAAAGGCCGTATTGACTGTATCGGCGGTAATGGTGATGACATTGCCGGTTGATGCGGCGCCAATCACAGCCGTTCCGTTTCCGGCGTCGACCATGGCGGCAACGGCTGTGGCAACGTTCGTCTGTGTGGCGTTGGCGTTGGCTCCGATATCGCCCGCTGTTACCGTATAAGTATCAACTCCAAGCCCGTTGATGTTGATGTCAATCGTATCGCCAATCCCATAAAGACCGGCAAGGGTGATCGTTTCAACTTCAGCAACGCTGGCAGCGGCAGCGGTGACATCTGCCTCAAGGGCGGCGGCGGAGGTATTGGTCAATTTGAATTCAAGGCCGCCGCTGGCTTCAATTTCGACTTCGCCGCTGGTTGTATTGAAGGTCGCCGTAATGCTGTCGTCGAGAGCCGTAATGCTTGCCAGTAAATCATCAACGGTCGTGGTTGCGGATATGGTGAAAATATCCGAGTTGAGCGAGGTGCCGCCAAGCAGTACTTCAAATGTAAAAGCATCCCCCGCCGTAGCTGCAAAAACATCAGCGTGCATAAGGGTGGAACTTCCGGAAACGTTGTTGCCGTTAACGGCCACGGATTCGATTGTCTCGACATTGTTGGTTGTCGCTACGGCGAGCGTTTCGGAGGTGATGGTGCTGACCGACCCGGTGGCTGCTGCCGCTGTCAGTGAATAAATAAGCCGCGTGAGTTCATCCGCACTGTCCTGACGGAATTGCAGGAAGTTGGCCGCATCCACACTGAGAGCATCTTTATTGATGACATCCTGGCTATAGGAGAAGTTTTCAAGGGAAGCGTCGCGGGTGGTGGGAACGCTAACCGTGTCGCCATTGTATTTGGCTTGAAAATCTTCAATTGTGGTGAGCCCGAAATCAATGGGTTCGGTCAGAACGCTGTTGCCAGAAAACAGATATTGGCCATCGACATCAATGTTCAGATAACCTTCAATCGCTTTCAGCGCTTCGAAGGCCTGAGCCTGGATATCCCTGACCTCAACTTCGCCATTTTGTGACGTCGTTGCAAAGGATCCGGCGTAATCGCGGAATTCACTGAAGGTTTGGCGAATGGCCTCGACGGACGTATTCATAATTTCCAGTTTTACGTCCATTTGATCATTGTTCAGGTTAAACCGCTGCAACAGGTTGCGGGAGTTCTCTATGTTGACCAGACGGCGGGAATCAATGGCGAGGCCCTGATAAACCTGTGTTTTCTTCTCGCTGGCAATTGATACCTGCGCATCAAAAAGGCGTTGCTGCGTGCGCAAGGATTGATTGAGAAGAATGCTGTTGGCTGCGCGTGTGGAAATTCTGGTCATGGTCTATTCCTTAGCTGACCGCCTGCTCGAGAGTTTTAATCATGTCCTGAATCACTGAAATGACCCGTGCTGCTGCCGCAAACGCCTGTTCAAAAACGATCAGATCGGCCATTTCTTCATCGATATTTACGCCACGCATGGAATCGGACTTGAATTGCAAGGCATCCTTCAGCGCGCGCTGGGATTCCGCCTCGCGCTCGTTAACTCCGGCCAGGCTTGCATTGTCAGCAATGATACCGGCGGCATATTCGGAAAAGGTACTGTCAACGCCGGGCAAACCACCGGATTTGTCGAAGGTGTTCTTGCCGGCAAAATCGACGGCAAGCGCCTGCGCAATGGTGTCATCGCCTACGCTCATGAGATACTCGCCGCTTGGTCCGCGCGATGCGTCCCATTTGGCTTGTCCAGTTGAGACGAGTGCCGGTGTGGCGATGATGTCGGCACGGACCGTCAGATTCTGGGTAATGCCAACATCAGCGACATGCAGGTCGATTGTGGTCAAAAACGAATCGCCGCTGCTCTGTGTGACGGTCATGCTGGCGCCATCGTCATGCGCAAATCGAAGGCGGTAACCTGAGCCATCAGGGACCACAGACGCGGTCACATTTTCAACATTCTCGGTAATATCAGCCGCCATTTCGGTAAGGCTTGTGCCGGCTGCGACGCTATAGGTCGCGCCTCCCAGGAGGCCCGTGCTGTCCCGGAACGACAAGGTTGCAGCAGTGGTCCTGAATGAGCTGTCCAGAACGTCCGACTCGTAGATGTTTTCCGCCATGTTATCGACGAAGAAATCATTCAGGCCAAAGAAGTTTGAAAACCCGCTTGCGGTTTCATCGGCAAGCCCGTCGCCATTTGAATCGAATGAAATCGAGGCCGGTTCCACGTCGCTGCCGCCGGCAGTCGCCGTCTGATCGATGAAGGCCAGATTACTGCTTGTGGTGTTCAGGTCGACCTGCATCTTGCCGCTGGCGTCGATGGCGACGGTTGCGCTGGACGAAGCGTTTTCCTGCAGCCAGTCTTCGATTGTCGCTGCGACCTCTGTTATGGTCGATGCGCTGTTTGCAGCCTGTGCGCCAGTTCCATAATCCGCAGATTGCAGGAGAGTCTTGAGTGTTGTTGATGCCGTCTGGTTGCCGCTCGAGTCAAAAAGGGCAAGGGTTACGTCATCGGAATTATTGGCCGCATCCAGCTGAATGGTTTGCGCCGACGGATCGATAAAAACACGGGTGCCGCTGTATGATTGGGCACCGGGGAAGGCGACCCCCTGGTTGTGAATTTCGTTGATGGAATCGCGCATTTCTACAGCCAGTTCATCGAGCTGGCTTTGCAGGTTCGGCAGGATGCCATCGCGCATGTCGATCAGCGCCTTGAGCGTACCGTCGCGGATATCATTGGTAATGTCGTTTCCGGCAATCTGCGTGCCGACATAGATGCCATCAATGTTGCCCTCGGCATGGGTCGAGGTTGGAGTCATAGCGGAGGCGGCAGAGTGCGACAATTCTGGCGGCACCGTATCGACAAGAGTTTGTCCACCGCTGGTGAAAATCACGGCATCGCCGTCGCTGCGGTAAAAATAGCGAATGTCGACCAGTTCAGCGAGGCGATCAATCTGCAGGTCGCGTTGATCACGCAGATCGGTGACGTCACGACCCACGGTGCCGTTGGAGATGATGTCATCGTTCAACTGGTCGATCTGAGACGTGATTTCATTGATCTCGACTACGGATGCACTGATTTCGCCGTCCGCCTGAAGCCGGAGTTCCTGAATGGTTTCGCTCATTTGCTGGAGCAGATTTGTCACGTCGGCGGCGCGCCGCACAAATTCTGAGGACTCAAGGCTTTTGTCTGGTGCCAGGGCGAGAAGTTCGGAGGCCTCGGCCAGCTGTTCAATCATGTGGCTGATCGAACTGTTGTCGCCTGGTGCGCCAAAAAGATCCTGCAATCGGGCGTAATAATCCTCTTTTGCAGCAACCGTCTGCAATTCGCTGCTCTCGATGCGCAGGCTTTTGAGAAGTCCCTCATCGATCTGGCGTGTGACATCCGAAATCTGCACACCAGCAGGCGTTCCGGCGACGGAAACGTTTTCGAAATTCACAACTTTTTTCGAATAGCCAACGGTATTGACGTTCGAAATGTTGTTAGCGACGGTGTTCAGTGACTGCTGGTTGACCAGAAGCCCCGACTGGGCGTTTCGAAGTGCTTGTGTGATCCCTGACATTTCAGATGTGCTCCAGGTCTTCTGCTATGGACTATAAAGTCTGGTCGAGAGAAATCGCCAAGCCCTGGGCCTGGCTCTTGTGGTCTGAAAGACCCGTCGTGCCTTTAGCGCCGTAAGTTCCGGGGCCGGGGGCAGCTGTTTTCACGGCTTCGGCAATCATGTCGACAACCCGCCGGTTGGCTTCAATCGAAACCTTCAGCATTTTGGCATTTTCTTGCAGCAGGGCGCTGATGTGATTGGCCATCTCACGCAGTTTTTCGCGCAGCTCGGGCGTTGCGTTGGTCAGCTCTTCGGGGTTTTTGCTGAAATACTGCATGCGGGTTTCGTAGACACGGCTCAGCGTGACCTTGTCATCCAACAGGTCATGCAAATCCCGGTTCCGGCGGTCCTTCAGCGCAACATTTTCGCGCTCCAGAACATCTGTCAGACGTTCTGTGATCAGGATAATGTCGTTGATTCGGCTTTCTGTTGTCATTTTGATTAGACCTCCTGAAGTTTGAGCATTTCTTTGAGAACGGCATCTGTGATGCCAATGCCGCCAGCTTTGACAATGGCTTTGCCGTATTCATCGACTTGCATGCTGCGCCACATTTTTTCGGATTCGCCGCTGCTAAAGGGCTCTTCTGCGCCCAGGTTTTGGAACAGCGGTTGCAACATCTGACCAATGAATACGGCTTCGAAGTCTTCTGCGACTTTGCGCAGTTGATCAACGGAGTGCGTGCTCTTGGGTTTGAAGTCGCCTTTTCCAGCAAGCATCGCGTTCTGCGCCTGCATGGTGAAGCTTGTTTCGGAAAGACCGCTCATCACATCACCTCGATGGAGGCTTGCAGGGCGCCGGCTGTTTTGACGGCCTGCAGGATCGTGATCATGTCGCGAGGACCGATGCCAAGGGCGTTCAGCCCGTTCACCAGCTCCTGTAGGGAAACGCCATCCTGCAAAACGGTCAACCGTTTGTCTTCGCCCTGATCAATCTGGATATCTGTACGGTTTACCGTTTCTGTTGTTCCGACTTCGGCAAATGGCCCCGGTTGGACAACCTGATCGGCCTCCGTAATGCGGATCGTTAGGGACCCTTGTGCGATGGCGACGGTGCTGATGCGAACATTCTCGCCCATCACAATCACTCCGGACTGTTCGTCGATAACGACGCGGGCCAACTGATCCGGTTCAATCCTGAGCTGTTCAATGTCGGTCAAAAGGTTGACGACATTTTTCTGATAACTGTCGGGGACCTGAACCTCAATGGTTGAGGGGTCCAGAGATGCCGCGGCAGATGTTCCCAAAAAGGCATTTACCGCCTGGGCAACACGACGCGCCGTCGTGAAATCGGGGTTGCGGAGAGTCATCTTGACGGATCTCAGACTGGCCAGGTCAAAACCCAGCTCACGTTCGACAATCGCCCCGTTGGCTATGCGACCACTTGTTGGGACACCTTTGACAACGGTTTCGGCATTGCCGGTTGCGGCAAAACCGCCAACCGCCAGCTGTCCTTGAGAAACCGCATAAACTTCGCCATCGGCACCCAACAGCGGGGTCACCAGCAAAGTGCCGCCCAACAAACTTTCTGAATCGCCCAAAGCGCTTACCGTCACGTCAATGCGGCTGCCCTGGCGCGAAAAAGCGGGTAGGGAGGCGGTAACCATAACGGCGGCGACGTTCTCGGAGTCCAGTCCGGCATCCGTCGGCTTAACACCAAGGCGATTCAGCATGGCTTGCAGGCTTTGTTTCGTGAAATGGCCAGTTGCCAGGGTATCTCCGGTATTGTTGAGGCCGACAACCAGGCCGTAACCGACCAGTAAGTTGTCGCGAACGCCTTCAAACTGGACCACGTCCTTGATGCGGGACGATGCGGCGGCTGAATGGGTGTAGACAAATGAGAAAAGCAATGCGGTAAAAACCACTATTGTTTTCACAATTTTATTACGGTTGATGTCTGTTCCTGTCGTAATCATTGCGTACCTACTTGTTCCCGCTTTTTTGGTTCTTCCCCAATATCAATGCGAATTTCATGCCAATTTTATAAAAACATAAGTTATTGAAAAGAAACGATAATTTTTATGTCTAGGTCAAAAACAGAGGCTTTGTGTGAAACAGACTGTTTAAGAGGTAGTTTTTACCCGGTAAGAAATGCGCTATTCCCCGACCTATGATCAGGCTTTCAGGTCGCGCGCCACCATGACCATCTCGTCGACGGTCTTGAAAACGGTTGCATTCGAATTGTAGGCGTTTTGAACCATCATCATTTTCGTGAATTCATCCGCCATATCGACGTTTGACAGTTCGACTGAATAGGGCGTGAAAGATGCAATGCCCGACGTATCGGCGGCAAAGGTCTCGGCTTCGCCAGAGTCGGCGGAAGCTCTGAAGACCATACCGTTAAGGGTGTCCAAACCGTTCGGGTTGGTGAAGGTCGCTAACGGTAGTTTATAAACCAGGCGCTGGGTGCCGTCGTCAAAATTGCCGAGGACATGCCCGGTGGAATCAAATGTAACGCGGGTCATATTGGCGGCGGCCAGACCGTTATGGGAATAGGTATAGGGTAAAAAGTCATCGCCAAACTGAGTAAAGTCGGAGACATCAAGAGATACTGTGGATGTTGCCCCGTCAGCAAAACTCATCGTGAATTCAGTGGTGACAGGGTTGGTCCCGATAATTTCACCCAGTTCTGAAAAATCGATCGTTTGTGCGGCGCTTGTCTGGTAGGTGGTGTTGGTACCGAGGACAACGCCGTTATCGTCAGTGACGGCGACAGCGGCTGTGGTATTGGTCAGGGTCGCGGTATTATCCAGTGTTCCGGTTTGGGCAGGAACGCTGGCGGATGTGGTCAGGGTGCTGCCGCTGGAAACCGCCGTCAGAACAAGCGCGCCAGCGGCTCCTGCTGCGGCGTTGACGATACCGCCGACATTGGCGTCGGCATTGATCTGGGAGACCAGTGCGTCGCGGATGGCGTTAAGATTAGCCTCCGTACCATCTGTCGTATAGGTGACCGTATAACCGTTCACCGTTACGCTATATTGATCACCAACATCTCCCGCGGTCCCGGTCAGAGTCACCGTATCGACCTGGGCAACAGCGCCAACCTCCGTTGCGGAGGCTGAGGTGGTCATGCTGGTGCCATCGTCATTGGTGATGGTTGTATTTGTTGTGGCGGAACTGTCATCGGTGCCGACCGGTCGGTTGGTCGCGCTGGCAGATGATGTAAAGGTGGCTCCGGGTGTTGATGCGATGAGGGTCAAATCACCGGCACCACCGCCAGCCGCCGCCGTGACCAAGGGCCCCACAGTCGCGTCAGCGCCAATGGCGGCAATAAGTCCGTCGCGGACATCGGATATGGTCGTGTCCGTTTCCTGTACCGTATAGCTGACCGGGTTGCCATTGACGTTGACGGTATAGACATCACCAAAATCAATGGTGCCCGAAATGCTGATTGTATTGAGTTGAACGGCATTGGCCGTGGTCGTGGTACCGGAGGCTGTGCTGTCATTGGTCGCGCCAAAATTGGCGGCGCTTGCCGACGAGGTAAAGGCGACGCCTGCGCTATCCGCCGTCAGGGTGAGTGCGCCTGCAGGCCCGCCTGCCGCTGCCGTAACCAGTGCACCGACTGTTCCATCGGCATTGATTGCCGCAAACAGGCCGTCTCTGACATCGGATATGGTGACGTCGCCCGGTTGTACGGTATAGGTGACAGGGGTGCCGTCGACGGTAACCGTATATTGGTCACCGGTTTCCACCGTACCGGAAATGGCGATGGTGTCGACCTGGGCGGTGTTGGCGGTGGTATTGGCATTTGCCGCAGTGCTGTCATTCGTGCCAGCTGCTATGTTGGTTGCGCTTGCCGAAGAGGAGAAAGCCGTGCCGGATGTGGTGGCTGTCAGGGTGATGGCGCCAGAGGCACCTCCGGCCGCCGCTGTGACCAGTCCACTGACCGTTGCATCGGCGGTGATGGCAGCCAACAGCCCGTCGCGAATATCGGAGAGCGTCGCGTCGCTTGTTTGCACCGTATAATTGACCGCGTTGCCGTCGACCACAACCGAATAGACATCGCCGGCGTCAACGGTGCCGGAAATGGTGACGGTATCGACCTGGGCCGTCGTTGCGCCGACGTTGTCGGTGATCGTGATTTCACCCGGACCGTTGCCAGCAGAAGCCGTTACCCGGTTGCCGACAATGGCGTTCGCGTTAATGGCGGCAACAAAGGCATTTCGGACTTCTGAAATATCGGCCTCTGTGCCTGTTGTCGTATAAGAGACCGTATTCCCATTGACGGTAACCGCGTAGGTGTCGCCTGCTTCAACAGTGCCCTGAATGACCAGTGTATCGGTTTGTGGTGTAGCGGCCCGGCTGGTGGTTGCCGATACCTCCCATTGGTTTGTCGCGCTTTTGGTAAAATTCAAGGTGGCCGTCTGCACGTTGCCATTGGAATCAACAACATTGATTGTATAGGTTTCCAGATTGTCATTTTCAGTGCCGGTGTTCGCGCCCAATACGGTGGCGGCGTGGTCTGAAATGATTTCATTGGAAGCGGGCAGGTTTAAGCTGAGATTAGCCGTCGATGTTGACTGGAAAATTTCGGAAAAGGCGTAACTGTCAACCCGTAACGGCTGCAATGCTCCGGTATTTGAAAACGAGCCGTCGGCTTCCGGCGCCCAGCCCAGCAGATAGTAGCCGTTTTTATCGACCAGATAACCGTTGGTGATGGTAATGGTACTGCCATCGTCTGCGGTCACCGATGAGGTTTCGTCCGCCGTTGCAATCCGGAAAGAGCCGTCGCGGGTATAAAACATGTTTTCCGGATTGGTCGAATTGAGGGAGTCGGTGAGCTGGTAAAAACCGGTGCCGACGATTGCGAGATCAAGATCGCTTGTTGTGCTGGTGATGACCCCTTGCTGGTCGATGCGCATATAGTCTTTGGGTTTGACCCCGCCCAGATCCGATTGGTTCTGATCGAGTGTTCTGCTTATCAGCGTTTCGAAATTGGTATCCGTGCGCTTGTAGCCCCCGGTGTTTACGTTCGCAATGTTGCTACCGATGGTGTTCAGCGCGTGGGCATTGCTCCGCATTCCGAGAGTACTGGTCTGAAAAAAACTGTAACCAACCATGCGCCTGCTCCAAAGATCTGCAGTCCGCAAAACGGACCTGTCGTTATTAGCCAATCTATTAAAGCAAATTTGATGCCAGTTTTGACCGGGCTTAAATCATTGAAACTATTGTCTGTTTTTCAGGTATCGGGGGATGGGAAGGGCGTTTTTGCCGAATGGGTCACCGGGTGTGAAAAAACTGCCGGGTCAGTCTGCAGCAAACACAAAGGCGTCCTGTGGGTTTACACTGACCGATACCAGACTGCCGGGGGCTGGTAAAAACACACCCGGAACCCGAGCTTCAACAAGGGTTGAAGAGGTGGACTGGTGGGGGAGGCGTAGCACAATATGGCTGGCGCGGCCCAGTGAGCGGGCATTGACGATTTCAATGCCGGATTCTGATGGGGCCAGTTGTAGGCCATCGGGCCGAATAAGAAGCTGGGCGTCGCTTCCTTCATCAAGATGGGGTGCCGGGAATCTGCCAAGCGGGGTCATAATCGCGCCGTCTTTAACCCTACCATCCAGCCGGTTGACGCTCCCAAACAACCGGGTGACGAACGGGCTGTTGGGTTGAAAATAGATTTCATCCGGGGTCCCATTCTGGATGATCAAGCCGTGGTTCATGACCAGAATGCGGTCGGCCATAAACATGGCTTCTTCCGGATCGTGGGTGACCATCAGGGTGGCGACACCGGTTTCTTTGAGAAACCCGAGCGTGTCTTCACGTATTTCCGCCCGCCGGGTTACATCAAGACCTGAAAACGGCTCGTCGAGAAACAAGACACCGGGTTCGGGTGCAATAGCACGCAACAGGGCAACCCGTTGCTGCTGTCCACCGGACAATGTATGCGGATAGGCATTTGCGTAGGCCTGCAGGCCCATTTGCTGAAGGGCGTTTTCCGCCCAGGCCTGGCGCGCCGGATTGGTTTTGATGCCAAACAGGATATTCCGCATCACTGTCAGGTGGGGAAACAGGGCATAATCCTGAAACATAAGGCCGACGCCACGTTTTTCCGGCGGTAGATTAATTCCGGTATCACTGCTGGCGACCGTTTGATCGGCGATAAGCACTTCGCCGGATTGCAGATTTTCAAGACCCGCCGCGACACGCAGCAAGGTGGTCTTCCCGCATCCGGAAGGGCCAAGCAGGCAGTTAAGTTCACCCGCTTCCACGGATACCGATACATTCCGAACCACTTCTTTATTATCAAAGGCATGGGTCAGGGCATTGACCTGGAGGCGGCTCATCGCGTGATATCCAATACGTCCTCTTGATTGCCGTGTTGACCGGGGCGTGAGTTGACAATGTTCCAACTCAGCAGAATTACCGGAAGGATGCCAGCGCCAACAATCGTCAGTGCGCCCAAAGCCGACTCTTCCAAGAGTTCGCTGGAGGCGTACTGAAAGACAAATGTCGCCAGCGTGTCGTAATTGAAGGGGCGCAGTATCAATGTCAGGGGAAGCTCCTTCATGCAATCGACAAAAACCAGTAGCCCGGCGGTCATCAAGCTGCCGCGCACCAACGGCAAATGGACCCGGCGCAAGGTTGCTGCAGGCCCCAGCCCCAGGGTGCGGGCGGCTCCATCCATATTGGGAGTGATTTTGCTAAGGCTGGCTTCCAGTGTGCCGTAGGACAGAGCCAGAAAGCGGGCCATATAACCGTAAATAACAGCCGCGATGGTGCCACTGATTAATAGTCCGCTTGAGATTCCGATGGTCTTTTGCAGGAGGCTATCAAGCCAGTTGTCAAAAGCGCCCAGCGGTATGACAACGCCGATGGCCAGAATGGCGCCGGGAACTGCATAACCGATGCTGGCAAACCGGGTCGCAAAACGCACCAATGTGGAGCCATGGACACGCACACCATAGGCCATGAACAAGCCAATCATCACGGACCCGACAGCAGCAATCGACGAGAGCGTGAGGCTGTTGGCCACATGCTGAAAGTAGTTGGCCGCCAATGTCTGCTCATAAAATTGCATTGAGTAGGACGCAAGGACGGCAGCTGGAAGCCCAAAACCGAGCATGAGCGGTAAGGCGCAAGCCAGAAACGCCAGAACCGCTTTTCCGCCTCTTAACGGAAAACTGGGCAGGGCGCTGTATTTGCTTGAAGTATGGTGATAACGCTGGCCGCTGCGAGCTGTGCGTTCAAGAGCAATCAGGGTAAAGACAAAGATCAGCATGACGGAAGCGAGTTGCGCGGCGCCGGACCGACTGTTCATGTTGAGCCATACATCGTAAATTCCAACGGTAAATGTGTTGACGGCAAAAAATTCCACTGTGCCAAGGTCATTCAGGCACTCCATGAGGGCCAGCGTCATGCCGATGACGATTGCCGGGCGGGCCAACGGCAGAGCGACACGGAAGAAGGATCGCCAGGGACCGTTGCCAAGCGTCCGGCTGACATCAAGTACGCAAATGGATTGTTCCAGGAACGCGGCACGGGCGAGCAGATACACATAAGGATACAGGACCAGTGTCATGACGATAATTGCTCCCCCAAGAGAGCGAATTTCCGGAAACCAGTAATCCTGACGATTGGCCCATCCAAAAACCTCACGCAGCAGAACCTGAACCGTTCCTGCGTATTCCAGCTGATCCGTAATCACAAAAGCCAGAACATATCCCGGAACCGCAAGCGGCAAGAGCAGAGCCCAGCTGAAAAGGCGGCTGCCCGGAAAGGTGCACATGGTGACCAGCCAGGCTGTGCCTGTTCCGATGATCATAACGCCCAACCCAACACCCATCATTAACAGAAGGGTTGTTGAAATGTAGGAACCCAGAACGGTGTTCAGCAAGTGTCCCCAGATGTCGTCACTGGGTGAAATTGCAAGATAGATAACGGCAAACAGGGGGAGTGCAATCAGTCCGGCAATCGCCAGCACGCCAAAAGCCCACAAATCAAAACGCATGCGGGTCCGCTTCAGCCAAAGGCCAATAGACGGCGGAGGAGAAGTCGAAAGAGGCGCGCTTGATGTCACTGTCAGTTTCCCAGGTTTTTAGGCCTCCAGTCCTACAGAAAAAAGCGGGTGGGAAAAAGCCCCACCCGCATAAAAAATTCTGTCTTATCCACGCATTCAGGCGTGTTGTATTGACCGGATGCGATTAGCTGCGATCAGCTGCTCGGGCCATCGTCAAACCCAACTTTGTCAACCAACTTGGAGGCGGCAGCCCGGTTCTTGGCGATTTCTTCCAGGCTGAGGGTGTCCATTTTGAAATCACCCCATGATTTTACAAGTTCAGACCGCTCAACGCCTTTTTTGACCGGATACTCATGATTCTGTGAAGCGTACATTTTTTGGGCAATGTCTCCACTCAGAAATTCGATCAACTTGACCGCATTTTCTTTGTGTTTTGCCGTGCTGGTAACGCCGGCTCCGGAAATGTTGACGTGCTGGCCACCGCCTTGCTGATCCAGGAACACCACGCGGACAGCATTTGCCCAGTCCTTTTGTTCCGGATTTTTGTCGTTGGTCGCCATGTAACCCATGTAATAGTTGTTGGTCAGGGCAATATTACAAACCCCTTCATAAATGCCTTTGGCCTGGGCCCGGTCATTGCCCTGAGGTTTGCGTGCCAGATTGGCTTTGATGCCGCGCAGCCATTTTTCAGCTTCTGCTTCACCTTTATTGGCAATGACAGAGGCGATCAGAGCTACGTTGTATGCATGTTTGCCGGAGCGGATGCAGATACTGTTACGGAATTTCGGGTCGGTCAGTCCACTAAGTGTCGTGACTTCACCTTCTTTGATGCGTTCCTTGCTAGCCAGGACCATGCGGGCACGAATCGTCAAGCCAAACCAGAGACCATCCGGATGGCGGAGATGGGCGGGAATGTTGGCTGAAAGTGTCTCTGACTGAACCGATTGCAGCAATCCGGCTTCTTTCAATTCGTTCAGGCGACCAATATCGACTGTCAGAACCGCATCGGCCGGGTTGTTTGCACCGGCGGCACGAATTTTTTCCAGCATGCCTTTCTGCGCATACACCGTATTGACTTTAATGCCGGTTTGTTTGGTGAATTCGTCAAGCATCGGCTGAATAAGGAACGGTTGCCGATAGGAATAGAGATTTACTTCCTGCGCATCAGCCGCTTGTACTGGAGCCGCACTGAAACTAATGGCGGCGCTGGTAACGATTGCGGACATAAAAGCCCGTGAAAATAAGGGTATCTGTGAGGTCATCTGCTAACATCCTGTTTAGATTTGTATTGATGCAATGATATTAAAAATTATTCGCATCTTGTGCATACATTTTTACAGGCGTCGGGATGAAATGTAAATGCTAATCATTCGCGTTTGCTGTTACTCTTTCTGTGCCGGAAATAATAACTGGCAAAGTACGGATTGGCGGCAACCGGATATCCGCGTATACTCAACAACAGATGCCTGCGGAATATGGCACGGTTAAACGCTTGAAAGTGGTAGAATTAATATTTTTTTATAAAATTTTTAGGTGATTGACGATGAATGTTTCAAAAATAGGTGGTCCGAAGGAGCCGCAGGGAACCCGTAAGAAGGGTTCGGTTTCCGGAACCAGTGGAGCTTTTGCGGATAGCCTGAAAACAGCCCAGACGGAAACGGAATCGGCCCCGGTTACCGAATCCGGTACCGTCGGCAATGTCAGTTCCGTATTTGCCGTTCAGGAAGTTCCCGATGCATTGGAGCAACGCTCACGAAAACAGGCCATGATCTATGGCAATGATTTGTTGGAACGGCTTGATCAATTGAAAATCGGTGTTTTGGATGGTAGTATTCCCAAGGAAAAACTTACGGATCTTGCTCACCATTTACGTCAAAAGCGGCAATCCAGTTCCGATGAGAGGCTTAACGAAATAATTGCCGAGATAGAATTGCGGGCCGAAGTGGAAATCGCAAAGCTGTCCCGTCGTTAATAAAGTCCAGTATTCTGAACCTGGTTACAATACTTCCCTCAACATTTTCAATGAATTAAGCGATATGCAAAAGCCGTAAATGGGGCTTGCGGTTCCCGCATTCCCCACTTATATTCCCGGCGCTATAAATCCTTATCAGCGCAACAAACAGGAGTCTTAGCGAGGAATGACTGTCACTTTGCCACCTGATTATAAGCCATCAAAAAAAGAAGAGTTCATGAATGAACAGATGGCTGAATATTTTCGTCAAAAGCTTTTAAGCTGGAAAGCCGAACTGCTGGCCGCATCCAGTGACACGCTTCTGCATTTGCAGGAAGGCGGTGTTGTTGAGCCGGATATCGCAGATCGAGCGTCCATTGAAACGGACCGTTCGCTTGAACTGAGGACCCGGGACCGGGCCCGCAAGCTGATCAACAAAATTGATGAGGCCCTGCTTCGTATTGAAGACGGCTCCTATGGGTTCTGTGAAGAATCAAGCGAGCCGATCAGTATTTCACGATTGGAAGCCCGGCCCATTGCAACCTTGAGTATCGAAGCCCAGGAGCGTCACGAGCGCATGGAAAGAACCCATCGCGACGACTAGACATTTTTCTGAAGGGGCTCGAAAAAAAGAGGCCGACGCGTATGCGTCGGCCTTTTAGTTTGTCTAGGTAAAGGCTTTCGCCGCCTAGAACGGGAACAGTATATCCCACATCTCCATGCCCCAACGCGGTTTTTGCAGGTTGCTGAGCGATCCCCGACCGCCATACGCCACCCGAAGTTCCGCGATGCTGTCATCGGAAATGGTATTGTCAGAATCGATGTCGCTCGGGCGAATAACCCCGGTTACGACAAGCTCACGCAGTTCGGAGTTCACGCTGACCTCCTGTCGGCCCATCACAACAAGTGAGCCGTTAGGTAAAATCTGGGTGACAACAGCTGCAAAGGTCAGGCTCAAGCTTTCAGACCGGGTAATTGTTCCATCGCCCGAGGTATCATGGTCGTTCGCGAAGTCGACAATCTGTCCGCCCACACCGAGGGTGCCGACAGCTTGCGGCAGGACCTTGTTCAGTTCGGCTTCCAAGCCCAGCAAATCATTGGCTGTGAAGTTCTCGCTGTCGGCCCGGGCCCGTGTTGTTTTGTTGGCGAAGGTTGCACTGTCAGCCAGTGTCATTTCAATCGTCACAATATCGCCGACTTCTTTGGCCCGATGGTCTCTGAAGAATGCTCTGGCACCGGAACGCCAAAGAGAATTGGGATTGTCTTCGGCAATTTGTGGGGCTGGCATGGGTAAGCTGACAGGTCGATAGTCCTGGCGGGTTGTCGGGTTTTTGATCTGGCTCAGTTGTGGCGGGTCGCCAATTTCCGACACCCGCGTCAGTACATTGCAGCCACTGAGCATAATCAATGCCAGGACCGACATAGCCAGAAAGTGCGGACGGCGTTTTGGGGGGGAAGCGAATGCTTGATATGTCATTTTTATCTCCATGGACCGATCGAATTGGCCATTTTAATTCAAGGCGACGAGAGTCGATTGGCGGACGGCAACACGCCCCGAACCAATGACTTCGGCCTCAATCGACTTGTTGCTTTGTGTATTTGTGATGCGAATGATATCGCCGTCGCTACCGGGCTGCATGGCTTTGCCCTGAGCGGTGAGCAGCATTTTATCGGCGCGCAGAATGATGGTCACCAGACTGCCTTTCTCGACCAGAATCGGGTCCTGAATGGCTGATGACCGGATCGGCACTCCCTCGCGCAGGCCGCGTTTGGGGGTCTTGCCAACCAGTTCTTCCATGCTGGCGACCGCGTCGTTCTGCAACCGGTTTGTGCGGACACGGACCCATTGTAAGTCAGACTTATTGATGACTTCACCTTTGAGGATGCGCCGCGCTGTAACCGGTACTTCGGTCATGTCAAAAAGCTGACCGGTAATCCGTGTCCGGGGCGCCGCCGGGTCGCCGGCGGGCGCATGGGCGATGGCTGAAAACCGTTTTGAGCGCGGATCAAAGGACACATCCTCAAATCCGATGTCGTAAATACCTTCGCCCACCACATGCATTTGCAGCAAGCGGTTTGAAAAATGGATTTCCATATCGGGGTCAGCACCCTTGTCGGCCAGATGTTCGCGCAATTGTTCGGCAATTTCATCTTGCGTAATGACGCTTGAAACCCGCTGGACAACGATTTGGTCGCGATTGGTCAAAGGACGCCAGTCCAGCTTGTAGGCCTTGGCGACGCGATATAGCCAGCGGGCGTCAAAGACGGCCCGTTTACCGGCGCCGGGGGCATAGGCCAGGGCAATATTTCCCTTGTCGCCTGTGTTCGCGAACACATCGCCCAGATAAATCACCTTGCTGCTGACCATTGCGGACTCCCGCAACATAACGCCTGGTGTTATCCCCATCTTTTCAAGTTGCAGGCCATTGCTGGCAGCATGGGCGCTGCTGGGAGCAAACCCAAGAGATGCCAGAAGAATGAAGGCTGATAAGATGCGTTTCATAATCTTAATCCCTATCTGAGTTGCGCCAGAGTTCCGAGCATTTCGTCCGAGGTCTTGATGACCTTGGAGTTCATTTCGTATGCACGCTGAGCAGAAATCAGGTTGGAAATTTCCTCCACGGCGTTGACGTTGGATGTTTCCAGGAACCCCTGGAGAACAGATCCATAACCTGTTGAGCCCGGTGTGCTGGAGGTCGCGTTTCCGGATGCAGGTGTCTCCAGATAGAGGTTGTCGCCAATGGACTCGAGACCGGCTTCGTTGGGAAAAGTTGAAATGTTTAACTGACCCACCGTTGACAGGGCTGTTTGACCCTGGATTTTTGCCTGCACCTGACCGGAGCCATTGACGGTCACGTCAATTGCGTTCGTTGGAATGGTGATGCCGGGTTGAACCGTATAGCCGTCGTGCGTGACTAGCTGGCCATTGGCGTCCAGTTGGAAGGTGCCATCGCGGGTATAGGAGGTTTCTCCGGTTGGCAGGGTGACCTGAAAATACCCTTTGCCCTGGATCGCCATGTCAAAGGTGTTGTCAGTGGCCGTCAGATTGCCCTGTTCGTGAATTCGGTATACAGCAGCCAGCTTGACCCCAAGCCCAAGCTGAACACCGGTCGGGACAATGGTCCCCGCATCCGACGATGTCGCGCCAACGCGTCGCAGATCCTGATAAATCAGGTCGTGGAATTCCGTCCGGCGGCGCATGAAAGCGGTTGTGTTCATGTTGGCGAGGTTGTTGGAAACAACCTCCACATTTCGCTGCTGTGCGAGCATTCCCGTGGCAGCAATATCAAGTGATCTCATTTTCCCGTCCTTTCTTTTTATGTCTTGGTCCGATGTGGTCTTTATTAGACCTTGGCCATATCCCGGACCATTTGACGCATTCGGTCGTCTTCGCGTTCAATAAATTTTTTCACGTTGTCGTATGTGCGGTGAACATCAATCATTCTCGACATTTCGATAATCGGCAGAACATTGGAGCCCTCCAGCATGCCTTGCTGGATATTTGGGTTTTCGACAGCCTGTGGTGCGGCTTCGGTTGCAAATAAACCTCCTGCACCGGGCCGCATTTCCTGCGGGTTTTCAAAGCTGACCAAAGAGAGTTTGCCCAGATCTCCGTTATCTGTAGCGACGGTGCCGTCCCGGGCAATGGATATATTTGTATCTCCCGGTGCGAAGAAAATCGGCTGACCGCCTTCTGCGAGGACCGGAAATCCCTGCTGGTTGACCAATTGTCCGCCCTGGTCCAACTGGAACCGGCCATTGCGGGTATATCGATCGCCCTGATCCGTCTGAATAGTGAAAAAACCTTCACCGGATATAGCCAGATCAAGCGGGTTCCCAGTGGTTTCAATCGGTCCTTCGCTGTGGTCTCGCAATGTTGCGATGTCGCGGACATAAGCGATTCTTTCAGAGATTGGTTTATGACCACCCTTGGATTTGACGAGATGCTCGACAAACATCATTTTCTCACCCTTAAAACCGGATGTGCTCATATTCGCCAGGTTATTGGCGACAATATCCATTTGTCGTCTCAATCCAGACTGTCGTGATAATGCGACGTAACTTGCTGCTTCCATGATCTGCTTCCTATTTCCACGCTTCCACACGTTCCGCTCATACCTATGCATATGCCGTGCCAAAAAAAATAATTGTTTATTTTCAAATGATTAATGTTCTTCAGGCGGTTGGCAGCAGGAAAGTTGGGAGCGTTTTGTATGATCGGCCCGGCAGCTTTTACCGATAGGGAGTGAATTTGTCGGCAGTTCGGGCTATACCATATGAAGAGCGCAATTAACGTTGTCCTCAAAACCCAGCATTTGGTATCATATGATTCGTCGATAGCTAGGGATATGGTATATGAACCGCTGTAAAATCAGGGCCCTTTCAACGAGTTGTTAACCAAGGCCTTATATATTGATGCCCGGACGCAGGTGATATGGCCCGCTTCCATTGCCCGAAAGTAAGAGATGGCTGACGAAGAAGAACTTGAAGAAGCCGAAGGTGGCGATGAAGAAAAAGGCGCAGAGGCCTCTGGTGGAGGCGGACGCAGCAAGCTGATGATTATTATTGTCTTGATCCTTTTGCTCGTTGTCGGTGGCTTGGCGGCAGCCTATTTTACAGGACTGCTTGATCCGCTGATCCATATGATCGTGGGCGGAAATAAGACCGACGGAAGTGCCGAAGGCGAGGCGGGCGAAGAAGGCGGTCGCGCTGTGTTTTACGACCTGGAAGAGATTTTGGTAAACCTGAATACAGGTGGGCGGAAATCCAGCTTCCTGAAAATTCGTGTGAGTTTGGAGTTACAAAGGGCGACGGATATACCAAGGATTGAAAGTGTGATGCCAAGGATTGTCGATAACTTTCAGGTCTATCTGCGCGAGCTGCGGATTGATGATCTGAAGGGGTCTGCCGGCATGTATCGGTTGCGTGAGGAATTAATGCGCCGGGTCAGCGCCGCGACTGCGCCGGCCAAGATTAAGGATGTCCTGTTTAAAGAGATGTTGGTTCAGTGAACCAGATTGAAAAGACAAAACGCACTGTTGTGGAAATTAAGAGAATATGACCAGCCCAGGCGACGATCTTGATGATGATGCCCTAGCTGCAGAGTGGGAAGCCTCGCTCGGCGGGGACGAGGGCGAGGACGGCGAAGAGCAAGACGATCTGGCGGCCGAATGGGAAGCCATGATGGACGACGATGGAGCTGGCGATGACGCCACTTCATCACATGAATCGACCCGCGTCCTCAATCAGGACGAAATCGACAGCTTGCTCGGCTTTGACGAAGAGCACGACGACGATACGCAAAAGTCCGGTATTCAGGCCATTCTCTCAAGTGCTTTGGTGTCCTATGAGCGGCTTCCGATGCTGGAAGTTGTCTTTGACCGCCTCGTCCGGCTGATGTCGACATCGTTGCGTAATTTCACTTCCGACAACGTTGAGGTCTCTCTCGACAACATCGCATCGATCCGGTTTGGCGATTATCTGAACTCAATTCCGTTGCCCGCCATGCTGAGCGTTTTCAAAGCGGAAGAGTGGGATAACTATGGCCTGATCACCGTAGATTCATCGCTGATATATTCGATTGTTGATGTGCTGTTAGGTGGGCGCCGGGGCACCGCTGCCATGCGGATTGAAGGACGCCCCTATACAACGATTGAACGTTCACTGGTCGAGCGGATGATCCATGTCATGCTTGCCGATTTGAGCGCTGCATTCGAGCCATTGAGCCCTGTGACTTTCCGTTTCGACCGGCTTGAGACAAACCCGCGCTTTGCAACCATTTCACGGCCATCCAATGCGGCCATCGTCACACGATTGCGGATTGATATGGAAGACCGCGGCGGACGTCTCGAGTTGTTGCTGCCCTATGCCACCCTGGAACCTGTCCGCGAGCTCCTGCTGCAGATGTTCATGGGTGAAAAATTCGGTCGGGATTCCATCTGGGAAACTCACTTGGCGGAAGAACTTTGGATGACCGAAGTCGATCTGGAAGCGGTTGTGGATACGCAAATCATGCGCCTGAGCGATGTCTTCGATCTGAAAGTGGGATCGCAGATTTTGCTCAGTGCAACACCGGATTCAGATATCCATCTGACCTGCGGCGATATCCCTATGTACACAGGGCGAATGGGCCGCAAAGGCAACCAGATTGCGGTGCAAATTGGGGATCGTGTTCAAAAATTGCCAAAGAATCAGTTATGAAAATAATGGCTGAAAGATGTATAAGGTGATCGCATGTCTCTCTCTCTCGTAATTGATATTGTTGTTGCAGTGCTTTTGATCGTGACCATTTGCTATGCAACCGTTTTAAACAAGCGCCTGGGCAATCTCAGGCGTGATCGTAGCGAATTGGAAAAGCTGGCAATCAATTTTCATGCTTCGACGGCGCGGGCGGATGAGAGCATCGGCCATTTACGTGCCAGTGTGGATGGTCTGCAGGAACAGATCGAAAAAGCGGAATCAATGCGCGATGACCTGATCTTTTTGACGGAGCGGGGCAGCGCGACAGCAGACCGCCTTGAAGAGTCTGTGCGCTTGTCGAGAGCCAGTGCTTCTGGAACTGTGGGATCGGCTGCGGCCGGGATGAAGGCAGAAGCGCCGAAGCCGGTAGTGCCGAAAGCTCAGGAACCGGTTAAAAAAGAGGGTGTGGAGCCCAGACTCCGGGTCAGCGAAAGCGACCGGATTGATGCGGCTGAACCGGTATCGAAAGCCGAAAAGGATCTGTTGAAGGCACTGAGGTCCGCGAGTTGAGTTCCTTGAAACGTGCCGCCAAGCGGATGGGATGCGAGGTTGATTTGTGATGAGATTTTTTTCTAGAGTTCGGTTTTTGCCGATTATGATCTTTTTTGCCGCGATGATGTTGACTGTAAAAGTCAGCCACATCTGGAATGGTATTGAAGAGATGGGGGCGCCGACATTTGAAGTTGCTGGCGCCGTCGCGCAAACGGACCCAGGGGCTGCACCGGACCCGGCTGTGGAGCCAGATCCGGAAAGCGCTGCTGTCAACAGTATCGAGATGGACAGTGAGCCAAGCGAAGACTTTGGTTCATCGCGATTGATTACAGATGACCCGACCTTGCTCACACCGGCGGAAATTGAACTGTTGCAGCATCTTGCAATTCGTCGTGAAGAAATCGAAAAACGCGAACGCGAGATGGATATCCGGGTTGGACTGATGCAGGCTGCGGAAAGCCGAATCGACAAAAAGGTTGTAGAACTACAGAACCTGCAGGCAACAATAAACGGATTGATCAAAACCTTTGACGACCAGCAGGATGCCAAACTTCTAAGCCTTGTGAAAATTTATGAGAATATGAAGCCGAAAGATGCGGCAAAAATCTTTGAAGAGCTGGAAATGGAAACATTGCTGGAAGTTGCCGAGCGAATGAAAGAGCGCAAACTTGCTCCTGTCATGGCGAAAATGAATCCGGAAAAGGCGCGCGAAATGACCGTAGAACTGCGGCAATTACGTGAACTTCCGCAAGTGGGTGGGTAATTCATTTTGCTTTGGCAACGATAAAACTTGTCGCAATAGGGACAGGCGTTGTAGAAGTGAATAAATAGGGATGTAGTGACATACCGAAGTATGCTTATATACTTCCCGAATTCGAGAATGGAGTGGTAAATGGCCGTCGATAAAAATATGACTATTCTGATTGTGGATGATTATAAAACCATGCTCAGGATTCTTCGTAACCTGCTTAAACAACTCAATTTCGTTAATATTGAAGAGGCGACGGATGGGTCGATGGCGTTGCAAATACTCCGTCAAGGCAATATCGATTTCGTTATCTCAGATTGGAATATGGAGCCAATGACGGGTATTCAATTGCTCCGTGAGGTCCGTGCTGATGACAAATTAAAACATTTGCCATTCATTATGATCACCGCGGAAAGCAAATCCGAAAACGTGATTGCGGCAAAACAGGCGGGCGTATCCAACTACATCGTCAAACCTTTCAATGCTGAAACGCTAAAAACCAAAATGGTTAGTGTGTTGGGGGACTTTTAGGAGTCAGCCCTGTCATTCTGGTGTGTTGATGTTTAGACAGGCGGAGTTATAGGAATGGCGACAGATACCAGTGCAGATCAAAATATTCAGGACAGGCTTTCCTCCTTGCGTTCAGCGCATGGGGAATTAGTCAAAGTATCTGAAATATCCGGCGTAGTGGAAAGTATTATGGCCACTATGAAGGGGGATTTATCGGCGGATGACTTGGAGCTCTATAACGAGCTACAAGCCCTGGCCATTTATATTCATGACGCCAAGTCCGATATTGCGGCATTGCGCCCCGATGAGGTTCGCGACGAGTATTTGCCGACAGCTTCCGATGAACTGGATGCGATTGTTATGGCGACGGAAAAAGCCACTAACACCATTATGGATGCCACGGAACAGGTAGAGGCCGTAATGGAGACTTTGGACGGTGAGCAGGCCGAAAAGCTCATGGAAGCCACAACCAATATTTATGAAGCCTGTGGGTTTCAGGACATAACGGGTCAGCGCATCACAAAAGTCGTGAAGGCCTTGAAGGATATTGAAGAGAAGATTGATGCTCTGGTGATGGCTTTCGGGAGCGAGATCGACAAGGTCAAGGCCAACGAGCCGAAACAGGATGCAATATCTCCGGATGCGCCATCGGATGAGGACCTGCTCGGTGGTCCCCAGCAGGAAGGGGAAGCTGCGACACAGGAAGAAATAGACGCGCTTCTCGCCAGCTTCGACTAGATTTATGGACGATCATCCGGCCATCCCATTTATTCCGGCATCGGATAAAGGCCGTGATGGCCCAAGCATCTCTCTGTTTCTATCCTTATTTTTACTGATTCTGGCGTTTTTCATCCTTCTTGTCGCAATCTCCACTTTTGAAGATGTGAAATCCCAAGCCGTCATGGATAGCCTGACCTCAACATTTACGACGGTTTTGCCGACCCAATCCGACCCGACGGAATTTACCGCAAAAGACGGCGATATTATCGCAGGACAGCAGTTTCAGGATCAGGTGACCGATATTTTTTCAGCAGCGATGTCCGTCGCCAAAGTTGAAGTGGTCCAGCCTGGCAAAAAAATGCGTGTCTCTTTTCCCATAAATTCGATGTTTGTAAACGCCAGTTCCGATCTGCGACCGGTATCAATCCCGCTGCTCGACCGGATTGTGGCGGCCTTGAGCAGCCCGCCAACCGGACTTAAATACGACATGGAGTTTGTCGTTGGCACCAATTACCTGAAAGGTCGGGAGTTGCCGGTTCAACAGAATCTGGAACTGTCACGGGCGGGTAGTTTTGCTAGGGAGATGGCACGTCGGGGCGTGCCGCCCAACAGCATTGCGGTTGGAATTGAACCCGCTGATCCCAAGCGGGCAAATGTCTGGTTCTATGTGCGCGAGGAATCGCTATCCGGGGCCCTATCCGGACAATAAGCTTGCCGCAAAGCCCTGTGGCTCAGGAAGTTGCTAACCAAACATTAAAGGAATGGGCGTAAATCCTTGTAATAGGGTATAATCGCCAACAGCAGGGGTTGAGGGCAGGGAGTCTTCAAGCCAGCTGTTGGTATGCAATATAGGATCGTAAGTATGGTCGTTCGGTCTGCCCGATACCGCCCGAGACAAACCGAGGTCATTGGCTGGGAAGCCACGGATGATAAGGCTTCCAGTAGGGCGTGGTTGATCACGTTTACAGATCTGGTGTCCTTGTTGCTGACCTTTTTTGTGATGCTGTTTGCCATGTCGAATGTGAAACTGGATGAATGGAAAAACATTTCCGATTCTCTCTCACAAACGTTGCGTCCAACAACGGAACCCCAAGTCAAGGCGGTTACAGCAACATTCAATATTGGGACAATCTATAGAAAAGAAGCGATTGATCTGGATTATTTGTCTTCTATTTTGGTGGAAAACATTGCCCGAACGGAGGGCCTTCTCGGGACCCGCGTCACGTTGTATGAAGATCGGCTGGTGGTGACGCTGCCGGGAGACCTCTTGTTCCAGGGGGAGCAGGCGGTGATGTCGGCTGCGGCGCAAAGTGCGCTGTTTATTCTGGGCGGGGTGTTTCAGAATATCGGGAACGAGATTGGGGTTAATGGTTATTCGGACCTGCAGCTTGCAGCGGGCAGCGCATATTCCTCAAACTGGGAACTCTCAACAAGCCGGGCGGTCGCTGTCGCCAATGCATTAGGCCAGGCAGGATACCAGGATAAGATCACGGCCCTTGGGTTCGCCGATAATGGGTTTCAAACGATATCCAGCTTGCCCGTAACGCAACGCCAGGCGCTGGGGCGGCGCATAGAGATTGTCGTATTACCAACCGTTCGGGCGGAGGATTGATGCTGAGGATTTGTCTCATTGCAGTCGTTCTGTTAGGAGGGCTTGTACCCGCCTTTACGGCGGCGGATGAGGTTGGTGTCCGTGTTGCCAATCGGGCAGATTATGGACGTATTATGTTCCTGTGGCCATCTCCGGTTACTCATCAGCTTCAAATTGAGAACAAACAGCTGATTATCCGGTTTGGTCGGCCGATCTCGGCGTCATTCGAGCGTGTGCGCGGCGCGCTTGGTAAGTATGTGCGCTCCGTTGAAAACCTGCCGGACGGACGTAGTGTTCAATTCGAGCTGAATGAGGCTTACGAAGCTTACAGCTATGATTCCGGTTCGGCGGTTATTCTTGAGATCGCCAGTCTGCCGGGCTCAAAAGCAGATGACGTGACGGATAGGGCCGTGCGCTCGTCGACTGACGGCATTGAGACATCGGATACGAAATCCTTTGCGCAAGCCGCGCAACAGCCAGCCGAACTTCCGGATATTGGTGTCCGCTCGGGTGAACACGCCGACTATACCCGGCTGGTTTTCGATTGGCCGAATACGGTTCCTTATACGTTCGAGCAGACAGACGGGGCTGTTGTTCTGCATTTCAAACAGGCGGCCAATCTGGGGCTTTCCCGGATACAACAGGATCCGCCCCGGTTCGTCGGCCAGATCCAGTTTCTTGTGGATGCTGATGGGGCACACGTTGCCATTGCGATTCCAAAAACCGCTTCAGCCAAGCACTTCCTGTCGGGCCCGAAAGTGGTTGTGGACATCGGCGCGCCGACCGGGGATGCGGCCATTGCTGACCTGCCGCAAGGCTTGCTGGAGCCAAAATCGGTTCCTGGAACCGGACCGGACGCCGAAGTTGTGACCAATGATGGCCCTCCGGCAGAGCCACCGACACCTGCTGAAGCACCTGAGGTCGCATCGGCTTTGCCAGAAGCAAAAGAAGCCAGTGCAGAGAAGCCCGCTGCTACTGGAGCCACAACGACGGCAACTGGTGATGCGACCGTTCCTGCAAGTCCGGGCGGGCCGACCCCTTTGGTTGCGGCAAACCGGCAAACATCCAGCCAGGTCTCGCGAAGCGGCACGGCACCGGGAGCACCGGCAGCACCGGCAGCCGTCAGTGGCAACACCGGAGCCCCAGGTGAGGGGACCACGCTGAAGTTCGACTGGACGGAACCGGTTGCCGCAGCAGTTTTCAGACGTGTCGGCTATTTATGGGTTGTTTTTGACAAGGCGACAACGGTCGATGTTGCTGCATTGGAACAGGCTGGTGCAGGTATGGTCGGATCCGTTCAGCAATTGGCGGCAACAAGCGGAACCGTACTGCGCATGGCGACACCAAGAGAAGTCAATCCGTCCTTGTCCCGATCCGGCCTCAGCTGGTTGTTGAACTTCAGAAATCAGGACTTTGAGGTGCGCACGCCGATCAGCGTTGATGCACAGCCGAATTCTCCGGCAGGAGCGCGCATTTTTCTACCTGTGCCGGAGCCCGGGACGCCGATTGGCGTCACAGACCCGGATGTCGGAGATAATATCGTTATCGTTCCCACCATCCCCCTCGGTCATGGCGTGGCCCAAGCCTATACCTTCCCGGAAGTCCGGGTTTTAAAATCCATGCAGGGAGTTGTCGTCGTCCCAATTACCGACAATCTGCGTGTGCGTCCTTTGCGTCAGGGTGTTGAATTGGCAAGTTCGGTGCCGCTCAGTCTGAGTTCGGTTTCTGCAGAACTTGCCGCTGAATCGAAGCTTGGCGCACTCGGTCCGGTGTCGCGCATTCTTGACCTTGAAAAATGGAAGCTTCCCGATGCGGCGGCTTTCATAAAACGCAAACAGGAACTGGAAGCCGAGATCGCAACAGCGGAGGGAGATGCCAACAAGCAGGACATCCGGTTTGAATTGGCGCGGTTCTATTTCGCCCATGCTTATGCCGCGGAGGCGATGGCGGTACTCCGCCTGATGTCGGAAGTGGAGCCGGAAATTGAAGACACGGCCGAATTCCGTTTGATCCGGGGCGGGTCCAAATTCCTGATGCATCGCTATACCGAAGCGGTTGATGATTTGGGTCACCCGAGTCTTGATGATGCAGATGAAGGGGCTTTCTGGCGGGCGGCAGTCATTGCCAAAACCGGTGAGACCATTGCCGCTGCTCATGAATTGCGCCGGACGGGGAATATTACCCAGCCCTACCCGAAGGAATTACGCATCGTTATGACCACGCTGGCCACGGACGCCATTGTTGATATTGGCGATATCGAGCAGGCCCAGAAGTATATAGAGACGCTAAAACTTCTCGAGCCGACAACTAACCAACTTGCGGAAATCAATTTTGTTGATGGCAAACTTCTGGAAGTTGGTGGAGACGAAGAAGGGGCCATCGCCAAGTGGGAAGAGGTTCTCGAAGTTGATAACCGCCCAACCCGATACAAGGCTACCATGGCCCGTCAGGACATGCTGTTGAAATTGGGACGCATGGAAATACCGGAAGCCATCGAGGAGCTTGAGCAACTGCGCTATATCTGGCGGGGAGATGAGGATGAGTTCAATCTGCTAAGGCGTCTCGGCGGGCTTTATCTTGACGCCGGTATCTATCGGAACGGATTGGAAGCCCTGCGCCAGGCGGCGACCTATTATCGGGACAATGAAAACGCACCGGCGGTGACCCAGCAAATGTCGGATACATTCAATTTCCTTTATCTGGAAAACGGTGCCGACAGTATGCCACCGGTCACGGCCATTGCGATTTATGAGGAATTTAAAGAGCTCACGCCTGCCGGCCGGCAAGGCGATGAGATGATCCGCAATCTGGCTGATCGTTTGGTAAAGGTGGATTTGCTGGATCAGGCTGCAGGGCTTTTACAGCAACAGGTCCAGTTCCGGCTGCAAGGTGTTGAAAAGGCGGAAGTCGGCATGAATCTCGCGCTGATTCATGCTCTGGCCACGGAACAGGAGAAGGTGCTCGAGACTCTGGACGCGACCGAGGTGCCGGATATGCCTGATGAACTGACTGCAAGTCGCCGTCATTTGCGGGCGCAATCGATGATGCGCCTGAATCAGCGCGAAGAGGCCCTGATGTTGTTGAAAGACGACAAAAGTCTGGATGCGGATTTGATCCGTTCACAGCTATTTTGGGAGCAGAATGACTGGAAGAATGCAGCCTTGTCGCTGCTCAACGTCGTTCGCTCATCAAATATCCGGCCCGGCGACAATTTGACAGAGGATCAGGCGGCAAAAGTTCTTAATCTGGCGACGGCTTATACGCTAAGTGGCAATGAACGCGCAATTGCCCGCCTGCGCACTGATTATGCAGGCGCCATGTCGCGAACATCACTGAAAGAAGCCTTTGCTCTTGTTGCGGAGCCTTTGAGTCTGGGTATGATTGATCCCGGATCGATATCTGACCGGGTGAAAACAGTCACCAATTTCAGAACCTATCTGGACAAATACAAAGAGCGCCTAAAGCAGGAACGGCTGAGCAATCTGGCGCGTGACGGCGCGATCCCGAGGGACAGCGTGCCGTCACCGGGCGCCTCAGCGGCAGACCCGCAAGCCGCCGGTTAGGCCGGGCCGTTATTTGATGCGGCCATACTCTTGATCTGATCAAGACGGTCAATGCGTCGGATTGCCGGAAACAAATGCATCCACAGGCCAGAGACCACCAGCGTCATGACACCGCCCACCAGAACGGCGGGAACGGTGCCGATGCCACCCGCCATCACACCGGCCCGGAAATCCCCCAGTTCGTTGGAGGCATTGATGGAGATGGCGTTGACGGCGCTGACCCGGCCGCGCATGTCGTCCGGCGTGGCGATCTGCACAAGGGTTTGGCGCACGTAAACACTGACCATATCCGCCGCGCCATAAGCCGCGAGGGCAGCCAGGGAAATCCAGAAGGTTTCGGACAGGCTGAAGACGGTGATCGAGAGGCCGAACACGGCCAGAGAAAAGAACAGCATGGGGCCCATATAGCGCGGTGCGGCAATTTGCGTCAGCAGGATACCAACGACCAGGGAACCGACGCCAGGCATGGCCCGCATGACGCCGAGGCCTGTTGGCCCCACATGCAATATGTCGCTGGCGAACACCGGCAGCAGCCCCATAACGCCGCCAAATAAGACAGCCAGCAGGTCGATGGTCACCGCACCAAGAACGATCTTGTTGTGCCAGATATAAGAAAATCCGCCGAGGACGGTTCTTAAATTGACCGGTTCTTTCGATTGGACCTTCAAATTGCCGCGTAAGAGCGACGCGGCGACGCCAGCCATGACGAACATCCCCAACGTGAAAATGTAAACGCCATCCCCAATGGCGGCAATCAGGAACCCGCCGAGCGCCGGTCCGGCCAATTGCGCAGCCTTGTTGGCCGATGAATAATAGGCAACGGCACTCGGGAACTGGTCCTTCGTCATCAGATTCGGCAACACAGCCTGACTTGCGGTATGATAAAAGGACCGGGCCGCGCCGTGTACGGCCAGAATGAGTAAAACCGGCCAGACTGTATCGACCTTGAACCAGAAGACAGCAATCAGCGCGGTGACGGACAAGGCATGCACAGTATTGCAGACAACGAGGATGTTTCGCCGGTCGAAACGGTCGGCTGCCATGCCAGCGACCAGAAACAGAACAAGGGCCGGCGCGAACTGGGCCAGACCGATCAGACCGAGATCCAGCGGATCGCCAGTGAGTTTATAGACATGCCAGCCTACGGCAACGGTCAGGGAATGGGTGGCGACCACATTGCTGGTGCGGGCGCACATAAACAGCAGGAAGTTCCGGTTGCGCAGCAACGGCATTGTTTGGGAAGGATGGTCGGACATTCAGGGGCGGTTTCGGATGAGATCAGGAGCGAACGATGTTGTGTTCCGGTCCGAACGGGAATTTTGTGATGTTTTCGGCGCCGGTTTCGGTAATCACCAATATATCATGTTCGCGGTATCCGCCAGCCCCTGGCAACCCTTCAGGCAACATGATCATTGGCTCCATGGAGACGACCATTCCCGGAACCAGCACCGTTTCGATATCTTCGCGCAGTTCCAGTCCCGCCTCCCGACCGTAATAGTGACTGAGAACGCCAAAGGAATGGCCGTATCCGAAGGTTCGGTATTGCAGGAGATCGTGGGATTTGTAGATTTCGTTCAGTTCGAGCGCTATGTCACAGCACCGTACGCCGGGGCGAATGATCTCCAGCCCGCGTTTATGGACCTCCACATTCGCCTGCCAGTGTCGCATATGGGCATCGGAACAGTTTTCCGAAAACAGTGTCCGCTCCAGCGCCGTATAATAACCGGCAATCATCGGAAAGCAGTTGAGGCTCAGGATGTCTCCTGCTTCGATTTTACGGCTGGTGACCGGATTGTGCGCGCCGTCGGTGTTAATGCCCGACTGAAACCAGGTCCAGCTGTCCATAAGTTCCGCTTCCGGAAACCGTTTCGCAATTTCACGAACCATGGTCTGTGTCGAATGCAAGGCGATTTCATATTCCGGAACACCGACGCCAATGGCGTCGCGGCAGGCGGCACCACCCAAATCAGCAATGGCGGCGCCTTGCTTGATCAGGGCAATCTCCTCAGCTGACTTGATCATGCGCATTTTCATGGCTGGTGCTGAAATATCAATAAATCGGGTGTTAGGGAGTGCGGCCTTCAGTTTCCCCATGTTGAGAAGGTTGATATGATCAAACTCGATACCAACGATGCCACCCGCCGGTATCAGCTTTTGCAGGGCTCTGAAGTAGTTGTCGCGCTGCCAGTCCGTATAAATCAGGTTGTCGCCGGTGCTGCGTCGCCATGGCTGGCCTCCGTCAATATTGGCAGAAACCGTAGTCGCTTGCTCGGCGCTGACCACATGCGCGTAAAAACGGCCAAAATGGCAGTACAGGAAATCCGAATAATAATTGATATTGTGGTAGGAACTGAACAGGACGTGGTCGATATCCTGCTCGTTCATATGGTTCCGGAGTGTCGTCAGGCGGCGGTCGTACTCGTTTTTGCTAAAGGTGTTTTTGGCCGATTCACCGTTATGGATTTCAATGACGGGTTCCATTGGAGTTCCCTTAAAAGGAATAAGAGGTCAATTCGCTTGGCAGGTTCGCCACCATATTCCTGTATAACCTGTTCAACGGCCAGAATATTGTGCTTTTTCAGTGAAATCGGGGAATTATGTCAAAATGCACGGACATTCTTCCACACGGGATGCATCGAACCTTGAATGTCAGGGGTTATTGAGCAATATTTCCAGAGTGCTGGTACAGACCGCATGAGCTACGCGAAGCTGACCTGAGTTCGTTTATTCGTAAGGTATTCCAATATGAAGATTGCAATTCTCAAAGAACGCCGCCCCGGCGAGGCCCGTGTCGCTGTCTCTCCGGAAGTTGCCGGCAAGCTGATCGCCCTTGGTTTCGACGTTGCCGTCGAAAAAGGCGCAGGGGACGGCGCATCCTTCCCTGATGATGCCTATAAGGCCGCTGGTGCCTCGATTGCGGCGACCGCTACTGCAACTCAGAAAGATGCCGGGATGATCCTTAAGGTTCAGGGGCCGGATGCCTCTGAAGTCTCAAAGATTGCAAAAGGCACAATCGTGATGGCGCATCTCAATGCGCAATCGGATGGTGCGGCCATTCAGGCCCTCGCCAAGGCGGGTATTACGGGCTTCGCCATGGAACTGATGCCGCGCATCACCCGGGCCCAGAGCATGGATATTTTGTCGAGCCAGTCCAACCTGATGGGCTACAAAGCCGTTCTCGATGCGGCGGGTGAGTTTGGTCGGGCTTTTCCGATGATGATGACAGCGGCTGGCACAATCGCACCGGCCAAAGCCTTTATCATGGGGGTCGGCGTTGCCGGCCTTCAGGCCATCGCCACGGCCAAGCGGCTGGGCGCCGTTGTGACCGCGACGGATGTGCGCCCGGCAACCAAAGAACAGGTGGAAAGCCTGGGTGGCAAGTTTCTGGTCGTTGATCCGGAAATGGAAAAAGATGCACAGACCGAAGGTGGCTATGCCAAACAGATGCCGCCTGAATATTTCGAAAAACAAAAGAAGGTCGTCGCGGAACATATCAAAAAGCAGGATATTGTTATCACAACGGCGCTCATTCCGGGCCGTCCGGCACCGGTGCTGATCACCAAAGAGATGGTCATGAGCATGCAGCCGGGTTCTGTGATTGTCGATCTGGCGGTTGAGGCTGGCGGCAACTGCGAGCTTTCGAAGCTTGGTGAAACGGTAATCACACCCAACGGGGTCAAAATCATTGGTCATGCCAATGTGGCAGCCCGTCTGGCTGTTGATGCCAGCGCCCTGTTTGCCCGCAATCTTCTGAACTTCATCAAGCCGTTTGTGGATGCCGAGTCGAAAGAATTTGTGATCGACTGGGCGGATGAGGTTGTTAAGGGAACGCTGGTGACGAAAGACGGAAAAGTTGTCAATGAGCGGGTTGCCAGCGGCACTTCGGCCAAGCCGAAAGCCAAATCGGCAGCAAAAAAACCTGCGGCTAAAAAACCCGCAGCCAAGAAACCCGCTGCAAAAAAACCGGCAGAAAGCAAAGCCGCGCCTGAAAAAGCGCCAGACGAAGGTAAGGGGAATTAAATCATGGATGCTGCGACTTTAGCGGATCAAGCCTCCAAACTGGCGACGGGTGCCGCACAGCTCTCCGAAGCCGCGGAAAAACTGGCACAACAATCAACCGAATTGGTTGTTGCCCAAGCCCCTGCATTGGCTGGAACGGGAAGTTCCTTCCTGTCTCTGTTTACGATTTTCGTGATGGCCTGCTTTGTTGGCTATTATGTGGTCTGGAGCGTCACTCCGGCGCTGCATTCACCCCTGATGGGCGTGACCAACGCCATTTCGTCGGTCATTATCGTTGGCGGTCTGCTGGCTGCCGGGCCTGCGGGCATGGACTTCTCGAAAGTAATGGGCTTCCTGGCCGTGACATTGGCATCCGTCAATATCTTCGGCGGGTTTATTGTCACTCAGCGAATGCTGGCGATGTTCAAGAAAAAGACGAAATAGGGGGCTCAAATTATGGAATCAGGACTTACAGGTTACGCCTACCTCGTTTCGGCAATTTTCTTCGTGTTTGCCTTGCGCGGTTTGAGCTCTCCGGAATCATCACGCCGCGGCAATATGTTTGGCATCATCGGCATGGTCATCGCCATTGTGACAACGCTGAACGCACCGGGTGTGCTCAGTTATGAAATGATTATCGTCGGCATTCTGATCGGTGGCAGCATCGGAACTTTCCTCGCGATCAAGATCCAGATGACGGCATTGCCGCAACTGGTTGCAGCCTTTCACAGCCTCGTTGGTCTGGCGGCGGTATTTGTGGCCACGGCAACGCTTTATGACCCTGCGGCCTTTGGTCTGGGAACCCGTGGTAATATTGCCGGGGCCAGTCTGGTTGAAATGGCCTTGGGCACGGTTGTCGGCGCGATCACCTTCTCAGGCTCCGTGATCGCCTTTGCCAAGTTGCAGGGCATCATGTCGGGCGCGCCCATCACGTTTAAGTTCCAGCATCCGCTGAACGCGGTTATTGCCCTGGTTATCGTGTATGCGCTTGTCTCATTCGTGCAAACCGAAGCCTACGGCATGTTCTGGTTCATGGTTGTCCTGGCTTTCCTGATCGGCTTTTTGATCATTATCCCTATTGGCGGGGCGGATATGCCGGTTGTTGTCTCCATGCTCAACTCCTATTCGGGCTGGGCGGCTTGCGGCATTGGTTTTACGCTCTCCAACCCGGCGCTGATCATCACCGGAGCCCTTGTCGGGTCTTCGGGTGCGATCCTCAGCTATATCATGTGTAAAGGCATGAACCGCTCGATCTTCAACGTTCTGCTGGGCGGCTTTGGCAGCGACAGCGGCGGGGCGGCTGCGGCAGCGGGCGGTGGTGCCGAGCGTCCGGTCAAATCGGGCGCTGCGGACGATGCGGCCTTCCTGATGAAAAACGCCTCCAAGGTCATCATTGTTCCGGGATACGGCATGGCCGTCGCCCAGGCCCAGCATGCCTTGCGTGAGATGGCCGATGTTCTGAAAGCTGAGGGCGTTGATGTGCGCTACGCCATCCACCCGGTCGCCGGGCGGATGCCGGGGCATATGAACGTTTTGCTGGCGGAAGCCAATGTGCCCTATGATGAGGTGTTTGAGCTGGAAGAGATCAACAACGAGTTCTCGACCGCCGATGTGGCGTTTGTGATCGGCGCCAATGACGTAACCAACCCGGCCGCGAAAACAGACCCAACCAGCGCCATCTACGGCATGCCCATTCTGGACGTGGCGAAAGCCGGTTCCGTGCTGTTCATCAAGCGCTCCATGGCGTCCGGTTATGCCGGTGTCGATAACGAACTGTTCTTTGAAGACAACACCATGATGCTATTTGGTGACGCCAAGAAAATGACAGAAGAGATTGTTCAGGCGCTGGGGTAAGCCCCCAGCATCTGCCAGACAACAAAAAGGGAGCCGGTTGGCTCCCTTTTTTGTATCAGATATTTGGCCTATATTTAGAGTTGGTAATTTTTCGAAAAGTTATTTGCGAAAAGAGAATCAGAAACATGATTACTGTGCGTCTATAGAAAAAACAGCCTGATTTAACAGCATGCGGATAACTCACATATTTGTTCATTTTCATTTAAAGCACTACATCATGTTTGGTGTAGCGGTTTTCTTGATTGCATGTGCTGTACTAATCTATCTGATCCAAACTGGAGATCGGGGCTTAGGATTGTCTTCACGAACAGCCCGTATCATTGAGGTTACGCGCCTAGAGACGTCCGATGCCAAGGTTTTGGGGTGGAATAAAGAAGGTTTGGATGAGGTCTTTGCTTACTTCGCCAAGTTAAGCACCGATTCCTTCATGATTGTAACCGATGGTCAAATTGTCAGTGCCGTTGGAGATGTCACCAAACCGTATAATGTCCATTCTATACGTAAAGCGCTTCTCAGTGCCGTTGTCGGTCAGCATATTGGGACACAGCAGGGTCAGATACCACTCAGTGCAACACTGCAGGACCTTGGCATTGATGATTTTCCAATACCATTAACCGCATTACAGAAAACAGCAACTGTCGATCATCTGTTAAAGAGCAAATCCGGGATAAACCATCCTTCAGCAGCTGAGGGCGGACTGACTGTAGAGAAAAACCGTCGGTTGGGTAAAGGTAATAACCAACCCGGAACAATCTGGGCTTATAACAACTGGGACTATAATGCCCTCACAACAATTTTTGAGATGCGTACGGGCCAAGCCGTGTCTGAGGCTTTTCTTAAAGGCTTTGCGGAACCGTCGGGTATGAAAGATTTCGAACCTGATGATGTTTCCTATCTCGGTGATCCGGAACGCTCAATTCATAAATCGGCCGCTTTTCAGATGTCTGCGCGTGACTTGGCGATATTTGGTCAGGTTTATCTTAACAAAGGCCGCGTCAACACAAAGCAGCTCTTGCCCGCATCCTGGGTCGAACGTATTGAAGCTGAGTATACACAGACGGGCCGACAAGACCTGAGATGGGGCCATAGTGATCTTTGGTGGTTACCGAATCCAGAGAGCGGATTACCAAAAGGTACCTATTGGGCCTGGGGGTTGGGCAATCAAGCGCTGTTTGTCGTTCCTGCGTGGAATACAGTGATCGTGGTTCAGTCAGATACAAAAGAGTTTCTCAAACGTTTTATACCTATGATAACGGACGAAAATCAGGATAGCGAAGCGGCACTATTAGAATTGATTCGGTCATGCAACAGCCGAAGTGGTCGTAAAAGCGAATATTGCATTGAGCATCGCTTTACGACACGGCGCGAATTCGAGGAACTCATCTCGCTTGTTGCCAAAGCCCGAATTTAGGGGAACGCAGGAGAAAGAGATATCGGCTCTCTGATTATTCGGACAGCTAAGCAAAAGCTACGGATATGCCGTTCAGACACGACAAAACCGCGCGGACTCGGGATTCGCGCGGTTTAAAATCTTTTGAAGGGGCGAAGATGCGTCTTCGCCTGATCGATCGGAAAAGAGACTAGAAGCCTTCGCGCTCGACGCGCTTGCGCTCCAGTTTGCGTGCCCGACGAACCGCTTCGGCCTTTTCACGGGCTTTGCGTTCTGACGGTTTTTCGTAAGCACGACGGAGTTTCATTTCACGGAAAATGCCTTCACGCTGCATTTTCTTTTTGAGGGCTTTTAAGGCCTGATCGACATTGTTGTCACGAACACTGACTTGCACGTTATCAATTCTCACTTCATGTTAGAGGTCACGGAAATCAAGGACTTCCCTGTTGAGGTGCGGTTTCTACCACATCATATCGGGGTTGTGAAGGGCGAATTCGAACTTATTTATATGGTTGAAACGCTTGAAACCTGTGAGTTAGAGGCAGAATTTCACAAATGGCCATATTGAAAATCGCCCGCATGGGTCATCCGGTGCTGGCAAACAAGAGCTTTCCTGTCGATGACCCGACGGATCCGGAAATTCACATGTTGATCAACGATATGATCGACACCATGCGTGATGCGCCGGGGATTGGTCTGGCGGCGCCTCAGGTGCATGTCCCCAAGCGGGTCGTGGTTTTCTTTGTCCCGGCAGGGCGCACAGCCGATGGGGACGACGGGGTTCCGTTGACGGCGCTGATCAATCCGGTGATCGAACCGCTGACGGAGGAGCAGGAACTGGGTGTGGAGGGTTGTTTGTCACTGCCCGGAATGGCCGGAACCGTGCCGCGCTATACAAAAATCCGTTATTCGGCGCTATTGCCGTCGGGTGAGGAACTGGTCCGCGAGGCGGAAGGTTACCATGCCCGGGTGGTTCAGCATGAATGTGATCATCTGGATGGCATTCTATACCCAATGCGCATGGATGATCTGAGTTCGCTCGGTTATACTGATGAACTGCAAAAACAGAACGCAGTTGTTCAAGACGAGGCGGAGGAAAGCCATGGCTGACCGGCAAGACAGACGCGACAAGATTATCGAAGCCATGCTGCCCCATGTCGCCTTTGACGGATGGTCGGAAAGCGCCCTTGTCCAGGGCGCGATAGATGCCGGTTATCCTGAAAACATGGCGTGGCGGGCATTTCCTAACGGCATGACCGAAGTTGTTGATCACTTTGCCGACTGGTCCGACCGGCGCATGCTTGCAGCATTGGAAAAGCAAGACCTGGATGCCATGAAGGTCCGCGCGCGCATTCATGCCTGCGTCAAAACCCGAATCCAGATCAATGCACCTTACAAGGATGCCATCCGCCGGTTGTTGTCCTATCTGGCTTTGCCGGGGCATGCGCCCCTGGCGGCGCGTCTGGCCTGGCGTAGCTGTTCGGCCATGTGGTATGCATCGGGAGATCGGTCCGCTGACTGGAACCATTATACCAAACGCGGACTTCTGGTGGGGGTCTATAGTTCGACCCTCTTATACTGGATGGGCGATGACGGTGACGAGACGGGTGATTATCCCGAAACCTGGGCTTTTCTGGACCGCCGTATTTCCGATGTTCTAAAAACATTTGGTTTGCCCGGGCGCTTGAAAGCGGCATTGACGCGCATCCGTCCCTATGCCCCTCGGCACACATCGCGATCCTGATTTTTTTTATCCAGGGAGCGTTCAAGAGGTTAATTTGATTTAAGGGATTTCCGCTTAAATTATCTTTTTGGTGATTTCATAGAGTGGAAGACAAGCAATGAATTATAAGATCCTGATCGTCGAAGATGATGAGATGATTCAGGGTTTCCTGCGCCTGACCCTTGAAAACGAGAACTATGTCGTTACCGCAGCCTCCAGTTTTGCAGAAATGCGGACGTTGTTTCCGCAGAATCCCTATGACCTGATCATTCTTGATCTGGGATTGCCGGATGGCGACGGGCTCGATCTGGTTAGCGAGATCAGGTCTGTGAGCACCGTGCCGATCCTTGTTTCCAGCGCCCGGCAAGGGGCCAGTGACCGGGTCGCCGCCCTTGAGCGCGGGGCAGACGATTATTTGACCAAACCCTTTGATCCGGCGGAAATGATTTTGCGTCTGCGAAACCTGTTGGCCCGTTGTACGGCGGGGCAGGCAGCAGCCCAGCCCTCAGCGGGTGCCACAAACACATCGGCCCGAAGTGGTGGGCGGCGTGCATCTGACCATGCAGGCCCGACACCACCACAACCTCCGCAAATCAATTCCGGGCCTGTCCGTCCCGTAACAGAGCCTGCTTCCACACCTGAACCGCTCCCCGGTGCTGCTGCGGGCGTTGTCGAGCCTAGCCTGCAGGCTGCGTTAAAAAAATCAGCGCCGCCACCACCGCCGCCACAAGGCAAAGCCACAGGTAATATCGACAAATCAGTTATTATTGCCGGGGTATTGGCTATTCTGGCATTCGGTGGTGCCGGTTATTACTGGTACAACCAAACAATGAAAATGCCGACATGGGCAGGCGGTACAAATGAGACCGTTGCCGAGCGTCAGGACCGTTTGGCGGGCAGTTCCGGCGATCAACAAAACAATGAAGAAACAGGCCAGCCACCGAGACGGGGGGGGCTGCAACCACCACCGGAACCGGATGTCCCGATTGCCCGGAGTGCGCAGCAGGGAACGACGGATGGTCTGTCACGCTCAGCGACGACAGGTGGAGGCACTCAGGATCTGAATTCAACAAATTCTCTGCCATCGACGGTAAGTCGGCGGCAGAGAGAATCCGAACTGGCGGCTCTGCCTGCAACCCCGCCAGCAATCGTAACAGATAACCGTTGTGACCCATTGCCGGATGTTAAATGGTGGCGCGTGAAAACTCACCAACAGATCATCAATTTTGTGGATGAGAATCATAACGGTGACTGGCAACCCTATCTCAACAATTGGCGGTCCCGAATTACCAAGTTGCAGGATATTGCCGAGCGGGGATCCGGCATCAAAACCAGCACGGGCGAGATTCTGCAAGGAGAATCCCTGGCTGGCTATATCCGTGATACGGCGGATCGGATTAACATAATCTTGTGTTTGTCGCGGGAATCACGAAACAACAATTAGAAGGTTGCCACTTGATTGGCAGAGGGGCGAAATCTTCCCTGTCTGAGAATCTGGTTTTGGACTTCGCCTGCAGTCTGGCGTAAGATAAGCCACCAAGGTAACGAAAGCCGGTTTTACAGATGTTCAGACAACAACCGCCACCTTTGAAAAAATCGGAAGAGCCGCGCAACGGGCAAGCCAGCTACGCAAGCATGGAACCGCCTCCTTTGCACAGAGAGCCACCGCAACCAGAAACCCCACCTTCCATTAAAGGGCCTGATCTGGCCGATCATTTTCTGCTGTGTTCTAAGCTCGGGCGTTATTTGACGGTCGAGGATGGCAGTCGTTTTGTGATCACAGATGATTTTCGCACCTCGCCGGTCATTCCATCGGCGTCTGCCATTGCTGCTATATATTCAAAGGACTTTCTTGTCGCGCAGGCAGCCTTGCTGCCGCTGAGCCAGTCGGCGCAAAAAATGTCAACGCGTCAGCGCGATAAATTTGAGCGGTTGTTTGCCCTTATTGAAGAAGAAGCCCTGGCCGAACCGGTTAAAAATTCGGCGCGGGCGATCCGTGAAACTCATTTTCGCGGAGCGGAAATCCGGGCGCTGGAAGCTGAACTGGGTGATACGCTCAGCCCGGCGCGGGCGCGCTACCGGGATTTTCTGGGCGTTGTTAAAAAGCTCATGGACGGCAAAGTGACGGCGGGGCCTTTCCTTGACGAGTTTCGGGGCTTCACCCATGAAGTTGCCGGGCGGCTGGATTTTGGTATTTACAGCTTTTGTCTGGACCGTTTGATGGGAAGTACGCGCGTTCCCAGCAAGGTTAAAAAGCTGCTGGTCCTTGAAATTCTCAAATATCCGCCGGTGATCCGTCGTGAGTTGCTGACCAATATCCTGGCTTTCCCGGGGCAAAGCCAGGAACTCATCGATTTCGTTAAGTACATGATTCAAAACGAACTGGGAAAAACCGCAGCCATTGAGATTGAACTGCTGGAAGCCTTTAAGCTGCAACGCCTGTCGGTGAGCGATATTGAAGGCAGTCTAGCCGCTGCGGCCAACTGATTAGCGTCCAGAAATCCGCCGCCGCACCTTTTATTCTGAACCTGTTTCCGTGTTGCCGGTCAAGGCCTTGACGATCGTGACATGCCCCATTTTCCGGCCGGTGCGAACGTCGCGTTTGCCATAGAGATGCAAGTGTGCATTGGGCATCTCGAGGTAATCGGGTACCTTTTTTATATCGTCGCCAATGAGATTGATCATTTCCGCATCCGCCCAACGCACCGGTTTTGTCAGGGGCAGGCCGGATATGGCCCGGATCAGCAATTGAAACTGATCCGTGTTGCATGCATCCATGGCCCAGTGACCGGAATTATGAGGGCGTGGTGCCAACTCATTGACCAGAATTTCGCCGGAATGGCTTAAAAACATCTCAACCGCCAACACGCCCTGGATATCGAGAGCTTCGGCGATTTTCGAAGCGATATCCATCGCGGATTTGCGAGATGCTTCGGGTATGGCGGCGGGCGCGTGGGTGATCGACAGGATATGGTTGTGATGGATATTTTCGACCGTATCAAAGGCCGAAATTTGCCCTTGTGAATTCCGCGCAACAACCACGGAAATCTCGCGTTCGAACGCAACGATCTCTTCAAGAACCGCCGTCGTCTTGTTGTCGTTCACGTCAAACAGTTGCTTCCAGATGTTTTCCGCATCCTGGAACTGTGCATTGCTCTCAAGGCGGACCTGCCCCTTGCCATCATAACCGGCAAAGGCGGTTTTCAATATCCCCGACTGCCAGCCGTTTTCATGAGCATTGAGAATGTCTTTAGGACTTTCAATTGGCAGCCAGCGCGCCGTTGCTACGCCAATTTGATTGAGAAAACTTTTCTCGGCAACCCGGTCCTGACAAATTTCGAAGACGCCAGATTTGGGATAGAGCGGTGTTATCGCCTCGACACGTCTCAAAGCTTCTGCCGGGACGTGTTCCATTTCACAGGTAATAACGTCAACTGCATTTGCAAAAGCCTCCAGCGCAGGGCCATCGTCAAAGGCGGCGCAGGTATGGGTGAGGCTGACTTCTGCGGCCGGTGACTCTGGATCTGGCGAGTAGATGTGGACGCGATATCCCAACTTGGCCGCTTCGATCGCCGCCATACGGCCGAGCTGGCCGCCGCCCATAATCCCAATGATACCGCCCCGTGGTACTCCGTTAAATAGGGGCTTGGATGGGGTCAGCATGGGGTTTCCGGCACGGCTTCGCTTTGACGCTGTCTCCAGGCGCCAATGCGCTCGGCCAAATCGGCGTCCGTGATGGCCAGAATTTGCGCCGCCAGTAAGGCGGCATTGATGGCGCCGGGTTTGCCAATTGCCAATGTCCCGACGGGAATGCCGCCCGGCATTTGAACGATGGAGAGCAGGCTGTCTTGCCCTTTCAGGGATTTGCTTTCGATCGGGACACCGAGAACGGGAAGGGTTGTCATGGCAGCGGCCATGCCAGGTAAATGCGCAGCACCCCCGGCGCCGGCAATGATGACTGACAACCCGCGATCACGGGCGGACCGGGCATAATCATAAAGCCGGTCTGGTGTCCGGTGCGCTGAAACGACGCGGCATTCATGAGGGACATTAAGCTCTGTCAAAATTGTTGCCGCATGTTCCATGGTCGGCCAATCGGATGTGCTTCCCATGATAATGCCAACGCGTGCGGGGATGTCCGATAACGCGCCAATTTCTGTATTTTCAGACACTTAAGACCTCTTTCATGCATGGTTTCAGGTTTTTTACACGGTTCGATAACATTGTTAAAGCCGATAATAATTAATAACGGCATTGATATTGTTCAATCTTAACCACAACCCGAACAGATAAGTCCGTTTATTATACGTCTATGCGATGACCGTTAGATATTGGGAGATAACCAGGGATGAGTACGTTTCTTAAGTGAAAGCCGTCAGTCAGATATCAAATCAAAATTAAGGGAAAAAGTTTATATGCGACTGTCGGAACAGAGCCAAAGGTGCTGACCCGGTAGACAATGATTTGTTAACCATAATATGGTAGCCTTTACATTGAACAAGCAGTCCTAAGAAAAAACGAGCAGTCCTGAGCAAAGGAGTGGCGTTATGGATGTCAACCCGGCGAATACAATTACACAGACACATCCGGACGGACGCAAAGCGCCCCATGGTGGGGAGCATAAGTCAGATATGTTGGATCAGAAAGACGCTGACGACGGAGAATCCGGTTCCTGGCGCGACGAAGGGGCTGTGGCATTCGATCATGGATTGATCGATTCCCTGACACCTGAAGTGCAGAGTGTAATCAATGCGCTGACACAGGAAATCGAGCCGCTCCGCCAAAAGCTGAAAGCGGCGGAGGCCCGCGCCGAGGAATTTAAAAAGGCCGCCGCACAACATCCATTTCTGGATATTCCCAACCGCAGTGAAATTTTGCGGGAACTGCAACACCTTATCGCACACAGGGCCGTTTTATCCGTACCACCGGTTCTGGTTCTACTGCATGTCCGTAATGCGGATCATGTCCGTCGGGACTTTGGCCGGCAGATGCTTGATCTGTATCTGACGGAAGTTTGCCAGCGGGTTTCTGACTCCATACAGCCAACTGATGCGTTCGGCTGCCTGGGAGGAAATGACTTCGCTTTGCTGGTGCTCGGGGTGGAATTTCTCGAGGCTAGAGAGATGGTTCGTACGCTCATTGATGACGTTTGTAGGGAGCCGGTAAACTTATCTGGCAAGACTGTTCCTGTCAGTCTGGTTTTCGGGGCTGCGGACTTACAGGAAAATATGACTGGTGAAATGGCGATGGCCCAGGCCGATGCCGATATGGCGGTGCTGAATACGGGAAGCTAGGCGATGATATCGGGAAGCAACTCGTTTTCGAAGTAGTTAATCTGGTCCTTGAGAACGAGTTTGCGTTTTTTCAGGCGCTGCAGTTGCAATTGTTCAATCGGGCCGGATTCGGCCAGTCGTGAGATAACGTCATCCAGATCGCGATGTTCTGTCCGTAAATCTTCCAGTTTTTTGCGAAGTTCTTTGATATCGTTCATGCCACTCTGGCGCCTTACCGGGGATTTACAGTCTATCAGTAAATTATTGAAAAGGATAGGTTCTGCTGCCTATTAAGGCCTCATATCCCTATAGATTTTGTAACAAAACGGTAGTACTCTTTTTAGAGTAAGAAGCTGAATCTTAGCAAGGAGGAATAGCCTGTGAGTTTGCAAAATAGGATTGAATCTTTAAAAGAAAAACATGCTTACTTGGAGACCACGCTGGAAGCCAAAACCAGCCGCCCCCACCCGGATGAAATTGAATTACACGAGCTGAAAAAACAAAAGCTCGCGATCAAAGACGAAATTGAATCGATTAGTTCTCACTGACACAGATTCTCATTGGGCGACTAGGCCCAAAAACGACTGACGGACCGGCTCTGTTGCTTGTTTAAGGAACAGGTCATGTTGTTTTTGTTGGGGGATAAGGTCTCATCTCCGTCCCCGACGCAGGAAATATGATGACAGTTCCTAACAGCGAATTTCATATCGAAAGGCTGACGCCGACCATTGGCGCGGAAGTCAAAAACTTTCAGCTCTCGGAACCTATGGACCAAAGCCGTTTTGGTGAACTCCATGAGGCTTTGACGACCCATCAGGTCCTGTTTTTTCGTGACCAGAATTTAACCCTTGATCAGCATAAGCAGTTTGCCAGGCAATTTGGTGAATTACATATTCATCCGGGAATTCCGGGGCCGGAAGGCCACCCGGAAGTCATCCCCATCCATACCGATGCCACGTCGACCCGCATTGCCGGGGAAGACTGGCATTCGGATGTCTCCTGTGACGCCGAACCGCCCATGGGCAGCATTCTGCATCTCCATACGGTGCCGGAGACCGGTGGTGATACCCTGTTTTCCAGCATGTATGCCGCCTATGAGGCGTTGTCGGAGCCGATGAAAAGGATGCTGGGCGATCTGACGGCCCTGCATAGCGGCGAAATGGCCTACCGGGGGCGTTATGCCTACCGCGGTGTTGATGATGCGGGGGTTGAATATCCGAACCATGATCACCCGGTTATCCGTACCCATCCGGTGAGCCAGCGTAAGGCGCTTTACGTCAACCGCATCTTCACAGCGCGGATCAATGGTGTTACGGAATCGGAAAGTCGGGCATTGCTGGATTATCTATTTCATCATGTCGAAAAACCGGAATTTCAGGTGCGGTTCAATTGGCAACCGGGCAGCGTTGCTTTTTGGGACAACCGTTGTGTCCAGCATTATGCCATTTGGGATTATTTTCCCGAAACCCGCTCCGGATACCGGGTTACAGTAGCCGGAGACAAACCTTATTAAAGGCCCTGCTTACCGAAAGGCCGGTTCATCAAAACTCCTCAGCTTTCGCGAATGCAGGGATTGATGAACCACGTCGTCGCGCATGGTTTCAATGGCGTTCAGGCAGATGCTCAGATGCTGGCTAATGCGTTCCTCATAAAAAGCATTTGCCATACCCGGCAGTTTGATTTCCCCATGCAGGGGTTTGTCGGAAACGCAGAGCAGGGTGCCGTAGGGCACGCGCAGCCGAAAACCATTGGCTGCGATGGTCGCGGATTCCATATCAACAGCGATGGCGCGGGACTGGTTGAAGAAGGTGGAAAGCTCATCGTAGCGCAGTTCCCAGTCGCGGTCGTCGGTCGAGACAACAGTACCGGTGCGCAATCGCTGTTTCATTTCAGCACCTTCCAGCCCGGTTAGTTCGCTAACCGATTCGGTCAGAGCGACCTGCACCTCGGCAATCGCCGGGACCGGCACTTCAAGCGGTAAGTCGTTGTCGAGAACATGGTCAAGCCGTGCGTAGGCATGGGCCAGAACATAATCACCCAACCGCTGGGTGTGGCGTAAACCGCCACAGTGACCCACCATGACCCAGCAATGGGGCCGGAGGACGCTGATATGGTCGGTAATGGTTTTGGCGTTTGAGGGGCCAACACCAATGTTGACCAGAGTAACCCCCATGTGGCCTTCACGGACCAGGTGGTAGGCGGGCATCTGCGGGAGTTTGACCGCCGCCTCGCCGGAGGAGGGTGTGTCGGTGAGTTTCGGATTGGTGCGGATTTCATTGCCCGGCCCGACAAAGGCCTGAAACGATTCACCGTTCTCGATTTCCGACAATCCGAACTGTACAAACTCATCAACATAACGCTGATAGTTGGTGAACAGGACAAACTGCTGGAAATGTTCGGGGGATGTGCCTGTATAGTGGCGCAGGCGCGACAGTGAATAATCGACCCGTTCCGCATTAAACAGCGCGAGTGGTTTCGGTTCTCCCGGGCTGGCGCGGTAAGTGCCGTTGGCGACATTGTCATCAATGTCCGACAGGTTGGGTAAATGAAATTTTGCGGCCAACTGGGCGACCTGTTCCGGGCGTAGATCGGCCGTCAGGTTTTCAAGGGCGAAGGTGAGCGGGATCTGGCGGTTTGAAATGCCAACCCAGACAGGAGCCTTGTGATTGTGGATCAAAAGCCCGATCTGTTCGAGAAGGTAGTCGCGAAACAGGACGGGGTCGGTGATTGTCGTCCCATATGAGCCGATATCCGAGACATTGCCATAGGACAGACGGCGGCCGGATTTGGGGGCTACATCCGAAACATCAATCCACAAATAGGGATAGCAGGCATCCGGTTTGTCGATCGACGGATCATCCGCGGCAAATTTCTCAAAATGTGCGAGCAAATAGGCTTTGCCACTGTCGTAAATTTCACACAAACGATCAACGGCCGCAACCGGATCGTCAAAAGACTGGGCCTCTGAAATAAAAGGGGCAGGAGGTGATGTCATGGCCCGGGGTTACTCCGTAAATTGCGCGCGCAGCATGAATTTCTGGATTTTGCCGGTCGATGTTTTGGGTAACGGGCCAAAAACCACATGCCGGGGGCATTTGTAATGCGCCAGATTGTCGCGGCAAAAAGCGATAATATCCTGCTCACTGGGAGCTTGTGCGCCGGTCATGAGTTCAATGAAAGCGCAAGGCGTTTCTCCCCATTTATCGTCCGGTTTGGCGACCACGGCAGCAAACATCACGGCCGGGTGCTTGTGCAGGGTGTCTTCTACTTCAATGGAAGAAATATTCTCGCCACCGGAAATGATCACATCCTTGGAGCGGTCCTTGAGCTTGATGTAGCCGTCCGGCTGGATAACGCCCAAATCGCCGGAATGGAACCAGCCGCCACTTAAAGCCTCGGAAGTGGTTTTCGGGTTCTTCAGATAACCCTTCATGACAATATTACCCTTGAACATGACTTCGCCCATGGTTTCGCCATCGGCGGGGACCGGTGTCATGGTTTGCGGATCCATGACGGTCAGGTCTTCCAGCGCGTGGTATTTGACGCCCTGGCGGCCCTTTTTCTCGGTTTGCTGTGCGATCGGCAGGTCGTCCCATTCCGGGTGCCAGGCGCACATGACGGCAGGCCCGTAGGTCTCCGTCAGGCCATAAACGTGGGTCACATTAAAGCCCTGCTCCTGCATGCGTTGCAGGGTTGCTGCGGGCGGCGGGGCGGCGGCGGTCATCACATTGACCTGATGATCGAAGCTGCGGCGCTCCTGATCTGTGGCGTTGATGACAAAATTCAGAACAATGGGCGCGCCGCAGAAATGCGTGGCGCCGTGATCGCCGATGGCTGCGTAAATATTAGCCGCATTGACCTGACGCAAGCAGATATTGGTGCCAGCAACCGCAGCAATGCTCCACGGGAAACACCAGCCGTTGCAGTGAAACATCGGCAACGTCCACAGATACTTGGGATGATGCCCCATGTTCCAGCCTACAATATTCGACATGGCGTTCAAATAAGCGCCCCGGTGGTGATAAACGACGCCTTTCGGGTCGCCTGTGGTGCCGGATGTGTAATTCAGGGATATGGCCTGCCATTCATCGTCAGGTAGGGACCAGTCAAAAGCTGGATTCCCTTCCGCCAGAAAACTCTCGTAATCGGTTTCTCCCACGGCAACCCCGTCGCCGGTGTATTCGCTATCCAGAATATCGATCACCAGTATTTCGTGATCGACCTGTTTGAGGGCCTCTTCGACCGTTTTTGAAAACTCGCTATCGGTTAACAAAATGGCCGCTTCACCGTGGTTCAGGCAAAAGGCGATATTGGCCGCATCCAGCCGCACATTGAGGGTGTTGAGAACCAGCCCAGCCATAGGCACGCCAAAGGCAGCCTCATACATTTCCGGTGTGTTCGAGCCCATAATGGCAACGGTTTGGCCCGCCTTGATGCCGCGTCCCAGAAGGGCGCTAGCGAGCCTGCGGGTGCGGGCATAGGTCTCTTTCCAGGTAAACCGCCGGGCCCCGTGAATAACCGAGCAGTGATCCGGATAGGTGTGCGCCGTACGCGCAATAAACGAGATCGGCGACAGCGGCGCATAATTGGCCGCTGATTGATCCAGGTCAGTTTCAAAAATACCGTTAGCAGTCATTTTGGGGCCTCATGATAAGCGCAGGGCAAGAAGATTACCGATAGCGTAATTGCTGGCAAAGGCAGGTTCAAACCGTACTTTACATGAAATGTCGTTTTGCCCCACACTGAGTTCAATAATAACCGGCTTAGGCGCTGAACAGGGCGGATAGAGGCAACAATGAGCAACGCATACGATTTGGCATATGAGCGGTCTCTAAAGGACCCTGAGGGCTTCTGGGGGGATGCGGCAAAGGAAATTGACTGGTACAAGCCCTGGGACAAGGTGCTGGATGATAGCAACAAACCTTTTTATCGCTGGTTTGCCGGGGCTGAGTGCAATACCTGCTACAATGCAGTGGACCGCCATGTGGAACGGGGCCGTGGCGACCAGGCGGCGCTGATTTACGACAGCGCTGTCACCGGAACCATCCGCACCTACAGCTATTCGGATCTGCTTGATCAGGTTTCCCGTTTTGCCGGGGTTTTAAGGGCCCAGGGTGTTGCCAAAGGAGACCGGGTCATCATTTACATGCCCATGGTTCCCGAAGCCGTGATCGCCATGCTAGCCTGCGCCCGGCTGGGGGCGATCCATTCGGTTGTCTTTGGGGGGTTTGCCGCCAACGAACTGGCGGTGCGCATTGATGATGCACAGCCGAAAGTCATTGTCAGCGCCAGCTGCGGCATTGAGGTCAACCGGGTTATTCCCTATTTGCCCTTGATCAACGGAGCCATTGATCTGGCGTCGCACAAACCGGCATCTTGCGTGATCCTTGCGCGCCCGGAACTGGAAGCGGAACTGGTGGCGGGCCGGGATATTGACTGGGCTGAAGCCATGGCAACGGCGGAACCGGCGGATTGCGTTTCCGTTGCGGCGACGGACCCGCTTTATATTCTCTATACCTCAGGCACAACGGGCGAGCCGAAAGGTGTGGTGCGGGACAACGGCGGCCATATGGTCGCTCTCAAGTGGTCCATGAAGAACATCTATAATGTGGATCCGGGCGATGTCTATTGGGCGGCGTCCGATGTGGGATGGGTTGTCGGCCACAGCTATATTGCCTATGCGCCGCTGCTGCATGGCTGCACGACCATCATCTATGAGGGTAAACCCATTGGTACGCCTGACGCCGGTGCATTCTGGCGGGTGATTTCTCAACATAAGGTGAAGGTCATGTTCACCGCTCCCACGGCGTTCCGGGCAATCAAGCGTGAGGACCCGACTGGGGCCCTGATCAAAGACTATGATATGAGCGGGTTTGAAATGCTGTTTCTGGCAGGGGAGCGGACCGATCCCGATACCCTGCACTGGGCCGAGGACAAACTGCAGGTGCCGGTTATTGACCACTGGTGGCAAACCGAGACGGGCTGGGCCATTGCGTCCAATTGTATGGGACTTCATGCCTTTGAGGTGCGCGCCGGTTCTCCCACCAAGGCCGTTCCGGGCTGGGACGTGCGCATCCTGGACGATGGATGTCACGAGGTGCCACGGGGCGACATTGGCGCCATCAGCGTCAAGCTGCCCATGCCCCCATCGTCCCTGCTGACCCTGTGGAATGCCGATCAGCGTTATAAGAATGCCTATCTGGAGGAATATCCGGGGTATTACAAAACGGCCGATGCCGGTTATATGGATGAGGATGGTTATCTCTACATCATGGCCCGCACTGACGATATCATAAACGTCGCCGGGCATCGCCTGTCGACGGGCGGTATGGAGGAAGTGTTGGCGGCGCACCCGGATGTGGCGGAATGCGCGGTGATTGGCGTCGAAGACCAGCTGAAGGGCCAACTGCCCATCGGCTTTCTGATTCTTAATACCGGAGTCAAAAAAGAACCCGAACAGGTGGTCTCGGAAGTGGTCCAACGGGTCCGCGATCAAATTGGGCCGGTTGCCGCCTTTAAGCAGGCGGTGGTGGTTGAGAGGTTGCCGAAAACCCGGTCCGGCAAAATCCTGCGCGGCACCATGCAGAAAATTGCCGACAACCAGGATTATAAAATGCCGGCGACCATTGATGACCCGGCCATTCTGGATGAAATCGATGCGGCGTTACGAACTTTGGGATTAAGCCGCAGTCGCCGGGAATAGGGCCGCTCAGTCAGCCGGAAGCCGGTAGGTCTCAATCGCAGTCTGGCGGTAAAAGCTGAGTTGTTCATCAACGCTGGTGCCAATTAACACGTCATCAAGCAGATCGACCCAGCTCGGGTAGGCGTGACTGAGCACGGAAACCGGCCAGTCGCTGCCGAACATCACCCGGTCGAAGCCGAAGCAGCCAATGGTATGGGCCACATAGGGTTTGATTTCGTTTGCCGACCAGTTGTTGTGGTTGGCTTCCGTGATGACGCCCGAGACCTTACAGACCACGTTTGGCAAGCGCGCCAGTTCCCGCATCTGGCGTTTCCAGGGCTCCTCAAGGCCGTGTTTGATACCCGGTTTGCCAATATGGTCGAGGACAAAGCTGACATCGGGGCAGCGCTTGACCAGCTCAATGGCGAAGGTTAGGCCCCAGTGTTTGACGCAGATATCAAAACAGAGATCATATTTTGGTAAAAGCTGTAGCGCGGCCAGGAAGTCCGGTTCCAGACAGAAACCCTGATCCATCTCGTTCTGCATAAGATAGCGAATCCCTTTAACGGTCGGATTTTCCTTGAGTTTGATCAGGTCCTCTTCAACCGCAGGCCCTTTGACCAGCGGCGCATGAGCGACAGAGCCGCATAACCGCGGGTTTTCGTCGGCTAGGGACTGGATCCAGGCCGCTTCGTCGAGATGCAAGCCGGGCGCGACATCCACCTCGGCAAAAACAATTTTTTCAACAATCACGGGTCCGCAGGCCGCGTCATAGTCATTGAGGTTATGGGTCTTGTTGATTTTCGGAACCGCATCCAGCCAGCCATAGCGTAGGCGGTCCACATCAAACAGATGGACATGACTGTCGACAATCGGAAAATTGGGCATCTGTGTCCCCTGAAGCCAATATTTTATCGTTATATATGGATTTAATCATAATCCGCAAAAAACAGAAATGCCAATTCTCCTCGGGTCTTTCTTGCCAAAGCGCGAGCGGTTACTGTATCGGGCAAACATATGATGTCCGTCTCACAGATTATAGGTGCCTATCCGTGTCACTTGAACAACTGGAAATCCGTGGTTTCAGCCCTTTGGTGCGCTTGCGTGCCCATATAGTCGAGCGATTGGTGCAGGCCAAGAACCGCCAGGCGGAAGTGACGCTGAGGCGCATTCCGACCCTGTGGCAGGCGCTGGAGGACTACGCCAAAGGCTCATCGGTGACCGGCGCGTCCATGTCTGACTATCTGACGCTCTACGAACAGGTGCGTCAGCGCAAACCGAAAGAAATCCTGGAGTTTGGCACAGGCTTTTCAACTGTTGTCCTCGCTCACGCTTTGCTGGCCAATGAAAAAGACGGTGCACCACTGGGACGCATAACCTCAATGGAAGAAGACGCGGGCTGGACGGCGACGGCTCAGGGCAATCTCCCTGAAAATGTGGCGCATCTGGTAGAGATTGTGCACAGCCCGAAAGTTGACGGATTCTATAAGATGTTCCGCGGCGTTCAGTATACGGAAATCCCGGAGCGGGATTATGATTTTGTCTTTTCCGATGGCCCGGAGCGCCATTCCCTGGTCAATGGCGACAAACTGTTTGACCTCGATCTGATCCAGATTGTTCGTAAATCCGAAACACCCATATTCGCCGTTGTCGATAACCATTATCTGACCTTCTACGTTCTGCAAAAGGTCTTTGGTACAAAACTGGCCCGTTACAGCGTGCGCCACCGTTTAATGTTTGTCGGTCCGGTCAGCAAGCACGATGTCCGCCATTTGCGAAAGGAAATCTTCGTTCCCGATTTGCGGGTGGCGGGGGAGGTTGAGTTCAAGCTTCGCATGGCGCTGGACGATGAATATACGTTCGACTGAAACTATTGGCGGGATTTGCGTCACCAACAAAAAAACGCCCGGTCAGATGTCGCTGCCGGGCGTTTTTTGTGTTCAGATGTTATAACCTATTCTGCGGTCTCGGTCGCCGGTTTGCCAAACACGCCTTCAACAGTGTGCTCTTTGGGCGCTGCCTCCTCTTGAGGAGCTGTCGCATGCGGGACAATGCCGTCCGGTGCCGTGGCGGCGCCTGGGGTATGGACTGTGCCTGCGCGCGCGCGGGCGATGGCGACAAGACGTTCCAGTTCTTCACCTCGGCACAAACCCAGACCGACCGGGTTTTGCGGTTTGATATTCGGTGTGTTCCAGTGCGAGCGGTCGCGGATGGAGCTGATCGTTGGCTTGGTGGTGCCAACCAGTTTCGAGATTTGCGCGTCGCTTAACTCGGGATAATTTTTGACCAGCCAGGCAATGGCGTTAGGGCGGTCCTGCCGTTTGGAAACAGGCGTATAGCGTGCACCTTTTCGCTTGGCACGGGCTTCCGGAACATCACTTTTCGACATTTTCAAAGAGGCCATCGGGTCGCCTTCGCAACGCAGGACTTCTTCTGCTGTCAATTCGCCTGCGGCAATCGGATCAAGGCCCTGCATTCCGGTCGCGACTTCGTCATCGGCAATGGCCTGAACTTCAAGCTCATGCAAACCACAAAACTCGGCAACCTGCTCAAAAGAAAGCGTTGTATTATCAACAAGCCAAACAGCTTTTGCCTTTGGCATCAACGGATGCGCCATAATCTTTTTCCCATTCCAGATGTTTTTGCACCAATCACGGATGACCAGTGATCGTTTGCGGCCCTTTATAGCCCCGGTTTTGCCGCCGGGTCAAACAACGAAAGGCCATATCTTCATATCGTGAGCATGATTTTTCCAATGTGCTGGCTCGATTCCATCAGGGCATGGGCTTCGGCGGCCTGATTGAGCGGGAAAGTCTTGTAGATAACCGGCTTCATTTTGCCGGAAGCCAGCAACGGCCAAACGGTTTCTTTCAGAGCTTTTGCAATTTCGCCTTTTTTCTCAATGGATTGGGGGCGCAGGGTGGAGCCCGTAAGGGTCAGGCGCTTGAGCATCATGTGCATGAAATTGACCTCAACCTGTGGGCTTTGCAGGAATGCGATCTGGACCAGACGACCGTCCGGCGCCAGGGATTTGATGTTTCTTGGTATATAGTCGCCGCCGACCATATCGAGGATCACATTAACGCCTTTGCCGCCGCCAAATTCCCGCGCTGCTTCGACAAAATCTTCCTCACGGTAATTAACGGCCCGTTCCGCGCCCAATTCCAGACAGGCCTGGCATTTTTCGGCGCTCCCTGCTGTGGCAATGACCCGGGCGCCTAACTGATGGGCCATCTGGATGGCGGTTGTGCCTATGCCGCTGGAGCCGCCATGAACCAACAGGCTTTCGCCGGGCTGCAGAGCACCACGACCAAACACATTGGTCCAGACCGTGAAATAGTTTTCGGGCAGGGCAGCAGCCTCAATCATTGACAGACCGTCGGGTACGGGCAGGCATTGGGGCTCGGGAGCGGCTACATATTCCGCATAACCGCCACCAGCGACCAATGCTGTCACCTTGTCGCCTATGGCCAGTTTCTGTACGTCTGTGCCCAACTGCACGACTACGCCGGCGACTTCCAGGCCGGGGATATCTGTTGTGCCTGGAGGGGGTGCATAATTCCCAAGCCGCTGGATGCAGTCCGGGCGGTTTACGCCTGCCGCTTCAACCTTGATCAACACTTCCCCGGTGCCTGGGACGGGCAGGGGGCGTGTTGCCGGTTTGAGCGCTTCCGGTCCGCCGGGTTCAGGTATGTCTATGCAGTTCATCATCTCTGGAAGCGTCATTGCCGGGTCCTTTTACCATCTGTTTGATTCAACTCCCTCGTATCTAGTAGGTTGTTGCGTATCAGACAAGACAGCAAAGGAAGAAGGGAGGCTGGATATGGATTTCGACGAACTGGAGCCGGTTAAAAAGAAAAAGCCTCTGAAAGACCTGCAGAGTCTGTCGATTGAGGCGCTGGGCGAATATATCGAGGAACTGGAGGCCGAAATCGTGCGAACCCGAGATGCCATCGCCGTCAAGGAAAAGGCCCGGGAAGGCGCGGAAAGCTTTTTCAAAAAGCCTTGAAACGGGGCGGCATCAGGGGGCGTTGGTTCGGCGTCGTGAGCGTAAAAACAAAAACCAGCCAATCAAGCCAAAGAGCAGAACTATCACCAGCCAGCCGGCGCGCGGCCCGAACGGGCATTTTGAGCCTTTCGGCGGTAACCAGGTGCCGCCACTTGCCGAGGTAATGACATGCAGGGTTGGAATCACCAACCAAATAATCAGAATTATCCAGGCCGTTGCAGGGGTCATAAGCGCGACCATAAGCGGTTTTACAATGGAAAACCAACGTTATGTCGATTAAGAAATTGGGACTTCCAGTTGGCTGTTTTCGAGGGTTTGCGGGCTTTCTCTGTGCTTATAACTCTCTGTAACAGGCCCGACTTTTACGATTTTGGTTATATGGCTGATCTATTTTTAAAAAATCAAATTCTCCTGTTGACCAAGACGGACTTGTCTTAGTACAGTGCCTTCGCAGCTTAGCTGAAAGAAGACATTTCAGGCGAGTTTAACAGGGACGTGGTGTTAAAAAAATCAGAGGGCTGTCGGTAACGACAGCCCTTAATTAATTGGCGCTTTCCATTTGTGGCCCGGTTTTTTCCGAGAATACAGACTTAAAAAAAAGCGCGCCCCACAATAGAGGGCGCGCCTTCGGCATATCTGACGAGGGGGAGGCGTCAGGCAGCCTTTTTATGCTCAAGAGCTTGTGTTGCGATGTTGATTTTGCGCGGTTTTTTCTCTTCTGGAACTTCTCTGACAAGTTCGATCGTCAACAATCCATTGCTTAGGTCCGCTCCGGTGACTTTAATATGGTCCGCGATTTCAAAGCGCCGTTCAAAGGCTCTGCCAGCAATGCCGCGGTGCAGATAACTGACGTCCTGATTGTCGTCGCTTTCGAGCTTTCCGGATACAACAAGCGTGTTTTCGTGGGTTGTGATGTCCAGATCCTTGTCCTTGAAACCGGCGACAGCAAGGGTAATTCGGTATTGGTCATCGTTGACCTGTTCAATGTTGTAAGGCGGGTAAGCCTGAGCGTTTGAATCCCATTCAGAAGCGGTTCTCATGAGCTGCTGAACGCGGTCGAAGCCAACAGAGTGACGGAACAAGGGGGATAAATCGAGTGTACGCATAGCCATATTCTCCTTAATGAGCGACATGGATCACGAGGCTGCAAAATTGCCAACCTCAACAATTATGCCCGGAATCTCGGGCGGTTCAGTCGGTGAACCCTCAATAGGCATTCACTAACAGAACAGATGTAGGAAGATTGATTTTTGCCCGCAAGGGGGAAGGCGGAAAAAATGAAAGGTTATTCGGCGGCAGCCAGTTCGGCTTCCCGCCAGACAACTTCATAGAGAGTCGGGTCTTCATCAAACCCCTTCATGGCGTAACCGCCCCGGTTGATGAATTTATAATCTTTGCCGACGCAAATGCCGCGAACGATATCGGAAACGAAAATTTCATCGGCCTGGGCCTTGTCAACAATCCTTGCCGACATCTGCACGACGGTGCCGAACAGGTCGTTGTCCTCGGCAATCGGTTCTCCGGCGTTTAGGCCTATTTTCAAATGCAGGGGTAAATCCGGGTTCTGCTGGTTGTGGATCATCGTCTGGCGCTGCATCTGGATCGCCGCATCAACACTGTCGGTAATGCGTGAGAAAGAGGCCATGATCCCATCGCCCGTATGTTTGATCTCTTTGCCATTGCAGTCCGTCAGGGCATCACGCACAACCCGGTTGTGCGCACGGACAACCTTTTGCGCTCCGGCATCCCCGAGGGACTGGGTCATCGCCGTCGAGCCGGCAATGTCGGTGAAAAGAACCGTAACCGGCCCGGCCTGCTCGGCTTTCTGTTTGGGTTTATTCCATTCCTGCAGGGCGCTTTGCATATGCCGACCGGCGGCGTCTTCATCCTGATAATAGGTGTTCATGGCATTGCGTCCCGCCTGGAACATTTGCATGTAACGGGGATCCTGCATCAGATAATCTTCATATTTTCCGGCGAAAGTCGAGGCATGGGATTTTTTGAAGCCCATCACCCGAACGCTATCGGCCAAAACCTTGTCGCGCGATTTGATGTCGAGGTTGCGTGTCTGGGCCAGGGTTTCACAAGCGCCAGCCAAAAACAGATTCACGCCGAATTTATTAAAATTATCGAGTTTCTTATGGTCGGCATTTGCGCCATCCAGAGTATTTGTCAGAAATTCCATCATGTATTTTTTTTGTTTTTCTGCATGTGGCGACAGGGTCTCTACGGCTTCGCGTCCGTCGACGTCCAGAGTGCCATCCTGTTTGCCCGCCTCATCACCGGAAATGGCAGCTTTCAAGCGTTCATCCGTCGCTGATTCCTCAGCTGATTTTTGCGCATCGTCGATTTTGAATTCGTCAATACCATCCATGGCCTTATCAAGGTCGCTCTGGTTTTTCTGGGCGGCCGACATCCCCGGCTTGTTGGCATTAGCCTGAGCCGTTTGCGCATTTTTTGCAGCCCGTGCTTTTTTTGCCTTTTCCCTGGCTTCGCGTTCACTGAGGGTTGTCCCCTTGAGTTGGGTAACAGCAAGACTGGCGGCGCTCAGAATAAATGTGGAAACAAAAACGATGAACAGGACGTTGGATTCAAAATTCCCCTGCATGCGGTTGCCGAACAGAATGGTTCCGTGCAACACATTGGAGGTGACAACTGTAAAGATTGCGGCCAAAAGAATGCTGACCAGTGTGACGACCAGCAGTTTTGTTAAAAGCCCGACAATGGTTGTTTTTTTACCTGAGGTCTTTTTTTTCTTTTTCTTTTTTGGCGCGTCTTCAAAATTATCGTCACCCCAATCGTCCGAGCCAAAGGAGCCGCCATATTCATCACCATCGTCGTCTTCGTCTGCCGCATCCAGCCAACTGTCCTTATTGCCGCCAGAAGCAGATTCCGTTTCTTCGGTACTGGTATCACGGCCCGCCGCGGGAATAACGGCGCTTTTGTAAATGACATAGTCGCGATGGGTGCTCTCCGCCGGATCATAAACCTCGCGGATCACTTTTACGGCGTCAATACCAGGCTGACGATCAAGCTGTTTGCCTTCTTCAACGGCCATTTCTTTCTGCCCGGATTCAAACTGGGCATGAATACTCCATCGGCTGCCTTGGAGGACATGAACTTCATAGTGGGTCTGGATCGGCATTGGCCCCTCATCAATTAGCAACCATAATCAGTATCCGGATAAACTTAATTATCACAGTGGGATAACGGTTTCACCTAATCAATAACAAACAATAGCAAGATAATAAACTTTTTGGGTAAAAAAAGGCACCCATTTGTTCAATATTAGCAAAACGCAAATTCGACGACAATTGGCTTAATGGTAAGTGAAAATGGTTAAGAAAAAACGCCCGGTAGGGCGTTTTTTAAATCTTACAGGTCCGTCTTTACGAAACGAACACAAAAAAACAAAGCAAATGCTTAGTTTTTGAGGCCCAGGTTTGCAAAGCGCTTGTTGAATTTTGCCAGCTGCCCGCCGCTATCAAGCAGACGATGAACACCGGTCCAAGCCGGATGGGTCTTCGGATCGACGTCCAGTTTGAGGACGTCACCTTCACTGCCCCATGTCGAACGGGTCTCGTAGGTTGAGCCATCGGTCATTTGAACCGTAATGGTATGGTAATTTGGATGAGTGTCTTTTTTCATAATCATGCTCCGGAAATCAAGGCGCCCTATATATGCGAGGTTTCCTTGTTGATCAAGCGGACTTTTCCTTTTGTGCCGCCTTTTTACCATCTTGCATTTTGAAAGCAGGCCATGCGACCAATGTCAGAACCAAAACCAGGGCCATAACCGCCGCGCCACCAAAATAAGGCCAGTTCATGCCGAAAGCCGAAAACAGCAGGCCTGCCCATGCCGGTCCACCGACACGGGCCAGGGTGGTGGCAGACCGGGTTACACCCATCATGGCTCCTTGTTCCTCTTCATTGGTGCGCAACGAGATCAGGCTGTTGAGGGACGGGGAGATGACGGAAAACCCGTAAGTGGCTATCATCATCGCCGTAATGAGCAGCCACAATTCTGTCGAAAAGGGGATAAGCAGCATACCGACGACAAGGGCAAGGGCGCCCTGAATGAGTAAATTGGCTTCCCCGAACCGCTTGGCCATACGGCCGATGAGGCCACCTTGCATGGCGGCACTAAGCAGTCCGATCAGGGCAAACAGATAGCCGTTTTGTTCCGGCCCCCAGCCAAACTGGCGGCGTGACCAGAGCGCAAAGGTTGCTTCAATGCCGGAAAAGGCAAAGATCGAGAGAAACGACAAGATCAGCAACAGGCGTATATTCGGATCTGCAAAAGCGGACCGGAATTGTTGAAAACGGGATGTTCGGGGTTTCTCTGCAATGCGGGCCCTGACCTCTAGAGAAAGGGATTCTTTCAAGGCAAAAAGGCCAAAAATCAAAGCCACGGCAGACAGGCCAGCCGCCGCAAATGCGGGGCTTTGGAAATCGGCATTGGCCGGATCGCTGCCCGCCATAATACCGCCAATGGCGGGCCCCATGATGAAGCCAAGGCCAAAGGCCGCGCCGACAATGCCCATGCCTTTGGCCCGATTTTCCCGGGTTGTCACATCGGCAACGTAGGCAAATGCAGCAGAAATGTTTCCGGCCATAAAGCCGCTGGCGGCGCGCGCAGCGAACAGAACCCAGAGGTTTTCCGCCAACCCCAGGCATACATACGTGACCACAGCGCCGGCCAGACTGATAAGCAGGATCGGTCGGCGGCCATAGCGGTCACTGGCCCGCCCCCAAATGGGCGCTGCAATAAACTGGGCCAGAGAATAGATGGCCATAATCAGGCCAACTTCAAAAGGACTGGCCTGAAAATATTCTGCATAAAAGGGCAGCAGAGGGATGATAATCCCGAAACCGATTAGGTCGATAACGACGACAAGAAAAAGAACAAACATGTTTGAGTTATAAGCCTACTTACCAGGGCGACGTTAGCGTTGCGTCAGTTTGAGTTCAATGCGGCGATTACGCAGTTTAGATATCTCATCATTGTGGTCGTCGATGGGGTGGAACTCGCCAAAACCCGCAGCGACCAGACGGTCCGTCGGCAAACCGGCCTTGATCAGGTGTTTAACCACGGAAATTGCCCGGGCCGTGGAAAGCTCCCAGTTGGAGGGATAGCGGGCGGTATTGATGGGGTCGTTGTCCGTATGACCGTCGACCCGTAAAATCCAGTCGATTTCACCAGGAATTTCGAGGGCAATTTCCAGGAGCGTAGTTGCCAGTTGATCCAGCTGTTCCTGCCCGGCGAGGCCGATTTCCGCCTCGCTTTTGGCGAAAAGCACCTCCGACTGGAATACAAAACGATCGCCAACAATGCGTACGCCCTGGTGCTTGCCGAGCACTTCGCGAAGGCGACCGAAAAATTCAGACCTGTAGCGCGAAAGTTCCTGAACCTTGCTGGCAAGAGCGGCGTTCAGGCGTTTGCCCAGATTAGCGATCTGAACGTTTTGCTTTTCGGCTTCGGCCTCTGAAATATCGAGGGCTTTTTTAAGTTCGGCCAATTGTGTTCGCATGGCTGAAATTTGCTGGTTGAGTAAGGCCACTTCGGCGCGCGCACTGTTGGACAATTCTTTTTCGGCGATCAGAGACTGGCCGCTTTCTTGCAGTTTTCCGGCCATTTCCGATATTTTCGTTTCCATTTCCTTTTTCAGGGCATCAAGAAGAATGACCTCGCGCTCGAGATTGGCAATCTTCTGGATTTGTTCGCGGGTTGCCGCTTCGGCTTCCGCCAGGCTGACTTTGGAAATTTCAGCTTCTTTTTCCATGGTGGCAATTTTTTCGGCAGAATCCGCAGACCGCTTTTGCAGGATTGCGATTTCTGCCTGAGCTTCCGCCAGCTTCTGGCTCAGTTCGGACATTTGCAGGGCTGTATCCGTGGCCTCCGATCGCAAGGACAGAATGGTCGAAAAAGAGGCCTGAGCGTCGGCTTCCAGTTTGGCAATCTCTTCTTCCGCTTCGATAGCATTCTTGCGCAAGAGGGACACAGAGGTTCTCAGTTCGTCACGCTGTGCGACTGAAGCTTGCAGCTCGTCAGAAATTTGCGACAGGTTGTCGCGCATGTCGGCATTGGTTTTTCGCTCAAGGGATAAAAGCTCGGCCAGTTCATTGGCCTGAATTTTCAGCTTGTCGAGAGCCTGATCACGGCCCGACAAGGCTTCGCTCAGAAAGAACTGCGCCAAAACAAAGATCAGCAACAGGAACATGATGACCATGAGCAGCGTCGCCAAGGCGTCGACAAAGCCGGGCCATATATTGGTGCTGCGTTCCGCGCGTCGTGAGAGGCCTGCCATGGGGCCTCCTATGGCCTTTTAGGTGTCACGGCCATCACCCGTGGCAGCAGCGATCAGGCGGGCGACAAGTTTGATTTCGCTGCGAATTTGCTGGGTTGTGTCTTCGCGCCCGGATTTCAGGTCCTCGACGAGACGCGACACATAGACATCCAGATTCCTGAGATGCATGCGGCTTGTTTCATCAAGGCCTGCGGCCTGGGATGTGCCATTGGCCATTTGTGCGAGGATAGGCTTTAGCTCAACCTGCGTTTCGGCAAGACTGCGCATCAGGGTTTGCTGGGTGCGCATATGATCCGTCAGGGCTTCAAGTTTGTCACCAACCCCTATAAGATGACTATCAACGGCAATCCGGCTTTCTTCACCGCGCGCCAGAGTGCGCTGCAGGTTCTCCAGGCTCTCCGCTGTTTGTTCGAGAAGGGCCTGCACATAGGCAGGCACGGATTGCTCACCATCGGAAGAGCCTATGCCGCCTGACGAAAGGCGGGTCACCGTCGAAAGCCATTCTTCCAGGTCGTTGTAGAAACGGTTTTGCGCCTGATTGGCCTGCAGATCCAGAAAACCGAGAATGAGCGACCCGGCAAGACCGAACAGGGATGAGGAAAAGGCCGTTCCCATGCCTTCCATAGGAGCCTGCAGGCCGCGCTTCAGATCGCTGAATATGGCACCGGCATCACCGCCGTTGACTGCCAGACTGCCAATCACGTTGCTTATGGAACTGACTGTGCCAAGCAATCCCCAGAAAGTCCCCAGAAGCCCCAGAAAAATCAGCAGGCCGATGGTGTAGCGTGACGTGTCACGGCTTTCATCGAGGCGAGATGCGATGCCGTCCAGGAGGGTCCGCATGGCCATTGTAGACAACGTGAAGCGGTCACGGGCGCCAACCATGGTCGCCATGGGGGCGAGAAGTTTTGGCGCCGCTGATTGTGCATGGCGGGCCCGGGCACCGGAATCCGATGCGCTGTCACGATAGTTTTCGATCCAGGTCACTTCCGGATAAAGACGAATAACCTGACGGAAATTGTAAATAATGCCTAAAAGCAGAACCCCGACAATCAAGCCGTTCAATGCCGGGTTTGCCATAAAGGCTTCATGGAAAGCCATGAACAGCATGGACCCGGCGGCAACCACAGCACCAAGAAACAGAAGCATCCGTATGAGATATTGATGCGGGCGGGTCATCTGTAGACTAAGCCAGATCGCTTGTTGTGATTAAAGTTGAAATACGGCCCAGAATGTCGACTAACGCTTGGCAATGTTTATATCAACCCGGTTGGCAGGTGCCTCGGACGTTTTGTCTCCTAAGGCCCTGACGTCAATGCGCGTGCTGCGAACGCCACTTTCGATCAAAAAAGACCGAACGGAAAGGGCGCGGGAAAGGGAAAGGCGGCGTGCCTTACTGGCGGATAGTCCTTCCGCTCCGGCATAAGCCATCAACTGCAGGCGCAAATCCGTTTTGTCACGCATGCCATCGGCAATTTTCCTGAGAGGATCTTTCATGGATTCAGGAAGTTTAGTCGCGACTTCCTCAAATTCGATTTGCATTGCCCGGCCCGGAGCAATTTCGATGGCCTGGGCACCTGCATTGGCCTGCTCAGCGGAAACGGCCGGTGCGGGTGCTGCCGCAACTTTTGGCGGCGGTGGCGGTGCATCAGACGTCTTTGCCGGCATTGGCGCTTCTGCGGTTTTCGCAGGCATTGTTTCGGACTCAGTTGATTTGTTCGGCGCTGGTGGCGGTGGCGGTGCTATGGGTTCGGCCTTGGCGACCTCCTTAGCCGGCATTGCCTGTGGTGCTGGCGCGTCGAGCTTTTTGGGAGCGGCCTTTGCAGGCGCTTCCGGCATTGTGGTTTTTGGTTCTTGCATTTTAGCCATTGAAGCCGGTTTTTGATCCGGTGCTTTCAAGGTTGTTTTGGGAGACGGGGCAGGGCGGGCCAGAACCGGGGCGTTTTTGGGAGCAACATGTAGTTCGGAAACGGGATTGGTGCGCGGTGGAATTTGCAGGCCCGAACGCGATGCCGGTCCGGGACCGGAAAGGCCACCATCCTGAATAACGCTCAAATCAACCGTAACAGCGCCGGTTTGTGCCAGAGCCGAAGGCGTGAACGGCAAACTGCTGATGCAAACAGCCAATGCAGCCAGAGCGGATACGCTAACCGATTTTGTTATCGTTTTTGGGCGGAAAATGAACGTTTGTTCCGTCATCGGGTTCTGCATCCCTTTGCATGATTTGAATCTGGGCCGCGCACACGCAGTTTAGCGCACCCAATGAGCATGCTCAACATACTTAACCGCGTGCCGACACACAACAGGTTTACCGGTTTTTTTGGGATCAGACCCGGCGATGACCCGGCCGGGTCCCATTGTTGTCCGCATGAGAAATTCAGAAGACCCGAAATTCAGGCGGCATCATCCAGAAATTTCTTCAAAGGTCTGTGAATGTCGACATTGGCGGCAATCACTTCGCCTTTGCTGAGCATGTCTTTTTTTCCGCTGTAATCGGTTATGACACCACCTGCTTCCCGAACCAGAATAATGCCTGCGGCAATGTCCCAGGGCTTGATGCCTTTTTCCCAAAACCCTTCATATCGCCCGGCGGCGACATAGGCCAGATCGAGCGCAGCTGAACCAAATCGGCGGACGCCGGAAGAGCCTGCCATCACGTTCTCCAGCTGTGCCAGATAGGCTTTGTGGCCTTCCCGCCCGGCAAAGGGAATTCCCGTTGCAAAGACGGATTCAAGAACGTTTTTGCGGGTTGAAACCCGAATGCGGCGGTCGTTCAGAAATGCACCATTGCCTTGTTCGGCGGTGAACATCTGGTCGGTGATGGGTTCATAGATAACGCCGGCGAAAATTTCGCGGTCGCGCTCAAGGGCGATGGATATGGAGAAATGAGGTATGCCGTGAAGAAAATTCAGGGTTCCATCCAAGGGGTCAATGATCCAGCGGTTGGAATTATCCGAGCCTTCAACAACGCCCCCTTCTTCCATCAGAAAACCGTAATTGGGCCGGGCTTTCTTGAGGTCTTCAAAGAGGATTTTCTCAGACCGATGGTCGGCTTCGGAGACATAATCGGCAGGCCCTTTAAGAGAAACCTGGAGCTTCTCGATTTCTCCGAAAGAGCGTGTAAGGCTGCGCCCCGCACGGATAGCGGCGGCGGTCATGACATTCATTAAGGCACTGCGGCGATCAGCCATTTGTTTGGTGTACTTTCTTCCGGTTAATCTTTGGCGCGCTCAAGATAAACGCCTTCTTCTGTATTAACGACCACGCGGGTGCCGGATTCAATATGGGGCGGAACCATAATGCGCACACCATTTTCCAGCACAGCGGGTTTGTAGGAGGATGAGGCGGTTTGACCTTTGACGACAGCGTCCGCTTCTACCACTTCGAGAATGACGGTGTCTGGCAGCTTGATGCCCAAGGGGCTGTCTTCATAGCTTTCTATTTGCACAGACATACCATCCTGCAGGTAAGGCACTTGATCTTCATTGATGGTGTTTGTATCCAGCGCGAGCTGTTCATAGGTTTCATTGTCCATGAAGGTATAGAGACCCGCTTCTTCGTACAGATACTGGTACTCTTTCTGGTCGAGACGCACTTTTTCGACTTTCTCCGAAGAGCGGAACCGCTCGTTCAGTTTGGTGCCGTCGCGAATGTCTTTCAATTCGACCTGAAGGTAGGCACCGCCCTTGCCGGGTTGAGTGTGCTGTATTTTAACGGCGCGCCAAAGGCGGCCTTGGTGTTCGACCACATTACCGGGCCGGATCGCATTTCCATCAATTTTCATTGGCGTAACCCTAGCTTCAAAAGGGGATTATTCAAAAGGCGGCGGAACCTATCAGTTTGATGCGGGGCTGGCAACATCTGTACCCGCCACGTCATCAAAGATTTTGTTAAATTCCTGGACGGCGACCGTTGCGCCCCTCGGATGGTCCCACACACCTGAGACAACCGCCAGCATATCTGCACCAGCTTCAGCCAAGGGGCGGCAATTGTCCACGGTTATGCCGCCTATGGCGACACAGGGGGGCAACATGATCTCGCTCCACCATTCGAGGATTTCCGGATCGGCCTGGGTCTTCGCCTGTTTGGTCTCTGTTGGGTAAAAAGCACCAAAGGCCACATAGTCAGCCCCTTGTTCGGCGGCCTCCATGGCAAGGTGGCGCGAGTTGTGGCAGGTGACACCAACGACGCAATGGGGCCCGACAATCTCGCGCGCCTTTTTATAGGTTCCGTCTTCCTGACCGATGTGGACACCATCACAAACCATTTCGAGGGCCAGGTCCGGACGGTCGTTCATTAAAAAAGTAACGTCATAAGCCGAGGCGATTGGTAATAGCGTCTCACAGGCCCTGCGAATGGCGTCGTCATCGGCATTTTTCAGACGCAATTGCACAGCGCCTACATCGCCACCATCGAGGGCGGCCTTGAAGTGATCGCGAAAGGTTTTCGGCTCGAATTGCGGGGGGGTGACCAGATACAGGCGGCTACGGTACTCATTCATTATGATTTGTGTTCCATCAGATGTCTCAACACGGTTGTCATCGGTTCATCAAGATAGGCCAGATCGAGTGCATTTGTCGGATATTTCTGCACGGTCGCACCCAGTTGTCGGGCAATATCGATGATTTTTGTCTGGGTTGGTTCGGGGGCATTCAAGGAAATATGAAGCACGCCCCGGCGTAAGGCACCCAGCGCCGCGCCGGCATCGCTCGCACAATCGAGAACGCCCTCAATCTGGCTACCCGGAAAACGGCGACGGGTGGATGTGATGATCTCCAGAAACACTTCCGGTCCAAGGCTCAGCATTGCACCCCGGTCGCTGAAAAGAAGTGCGGGCAGGCCCGATTGTTCCGATGCCTGCGCCACGCAGTCGGCATGGTCCCGTCCATGGATGATGTAGCATGGCAGGAGGGAGGGTGTGCTGTCGGATTGCGGGGCTCCCATTCAACGGCTCCTGAAACGGGTCAGGGCCATTGATGTGTGGGAGCCCCCAATGCGAAGTCGGGAGGATGACCTAGCTGGCATTCATCAATGCAACAGCCGTGTCCGGCATGCGGCTCGAGAAGCCCCATTCATTATCATACCAGCTGAGGACACGGACAAAATTGCCCTGCATCACTTGCGTTTGGGTGGCGTCAAAGCTGGAACTGGCCGGGTTGTGATTGAAGTCGACCGAAACCAAAGGCAGCTCGTTATAGCCGAGCACACCTTTCAATCGGCCTTCCGAGGCTTCTTTCATTGCAGCGTTGATTTCTTCGACCGTGGTGTCGCGTCCGGAAACGAAGGTGAGGTCGATCAATGAGACGTTGGGAGTCGGGACACGGACAGACGTTCCGTCCAGCTTGCCTTTGAGTTCCGGCAGAACCAGACCAACAGCCGCTGCCGCACCGGTTGATGTGGGGATCATGGAAAGGGCTGCGGCACGGGCCCGGCGGGGGTCGGAATGCAGGGCGTCGAGCGGGCGCTGGTCACCTGTATAGGAATGGATGGTTGTCATGAAACCTTTTTCGATGCCAACGGCCTTATTCAACACGTCGGCGACCGGAGCCAGACAGTTGGTGGTGCAGGAGGCGTTGGAAACAACCGTATCGGCCGCCGTCAGCAGATCGCTGTTGACGCCATAAACAATGGTTTTATCGACTTCCTTCGCCGGGGCGGAAATCAGCACCTTTTTGGCGCCGGCCTGCAGATGTTTCGATGCTGAAGGCTTGTCGGTGAAAAAGCCTGTGCATTCCATGGCCACATCGACATCCAGGCTGGCCCAAGGCAAAGCAGCCGGATCGCGTTCGGCGCTGACCTTGATGGGGCCATAGCCCACGTCAATGGTGTCACCGTCGACTTTGACGTCGGCATTCAAGACACCGTGCACGGAGTCATACTTGAGCAGATGGGCGTTCATTTCGGCTGAGCCCAGATCGTTAATTCCGACGACCTGAACGTCTGTTCGTCCGCTTTCGATGATGCTGCGCATGACAAGGCGGCCTATTCGGCCAAAGCCATTGATTGCGAGTCGTACCGTCATAATTTCCTCCTTTGATGGAACTTAAGTAATGTGCCCTTAAAACGGGATTTTGTCTGCCGAAAAGGCGTGTTGGAGACTTAAAAACGCTGTTTCAATTGGGTGGCAAACATCCAAGGATTGGCCCCTTGCGTCAATACCTACTGTTGCGAATCGTGTTCGACCAAACGTAAAAAACAACGATCGATAGCAACCGGAATGAAGTGATCGTTTGCCATTACATAAAACCGTATCGCACTAAACGGCATTTTTTTCTTTTTATTAAGGGCTTTATGGCAACTTTCTATGAGTTTAGTTGACCTGTTGCGTCGACAATGTCTAAATGTGGTTAATTGGTAGATTTTAGCACACATCGGGGGATGGCTTTTGTCCAATCAGGTATCCATTCAAAAGCCGACTCGTGTCGAGCGGGCGCGGGACCGTTTGGAAACGGCTGTTGCGCGTCTTGAGAATGCGCTTTCGGCACAGGGTAACGCGCCAGTATCGGTTGTGCAGGATGCCGATCAAAATGCGCAACTAAAGGCTCTTTCGGAAGAGGTTCAACAACTTCGCCAGGAAAATCTTGCTCTAAAACGGGTCAACGAACAGGTATCCAGCAGACTGGATAAAGCCATCGGGCGTTTACGCCATGCGATTGAGGATTGATTGAATGGGACAGGTTAACGTTGAGATCAACGGTCGTAAGTATCAGATCGCCTGCGATGACGGACAGGAAGCGCATTTGTCGCGTCTGGGGACTTATATTGATAACCGGATCGGCGAACTGATTGCTGCTGTGGGCCAGATTGGGGATGCCCGTTTGCTGGTTATGGTCTCACTGCTGGTCGCCGATGAATTGTCCGATGCCTATGCCGAACTTGAAGTGGCACGCAATGCCGAAGGCGGCGTTTCAGCTGCACTCAGCGCAGAAGAAAAGCTCAGCACAAAGATGGACGGGCTGGCCAGCCGCATCGAAAGTATTGCGGAGAGCCTCGAACCGGCTTAAGTATGGTCGCGAGCGATTACTGCGGAATGCGTCAGGGCAATTTATCCTGGGGCCAATAAGAATCTTTAGGGAGCTGTCCCTGTCGGACTCGTGGGTCCGGTATATGGTGCCCACCTGCATCTGCAGGCCACGGAGATACTTCATCCCAACGGTTTCTTGGTGTCGCTCACTTTAACCCGCTTATTCCAAATCTCATTGAAGCATGCCTTATGTCCCTAGCCGATACGAAACGGACGGTTCGATTGTTGGCCCAGGAAAAACGAAAGGCTGCTGCTGCCAGCGCACCGACTGATTCAGGCAATCGGCTGGCGGGGCATTTGATGGATATGATTGCGACGTTTTCAGGGGCGCGAACGGTTTCCGGGTTTTTGCCTATCGCCGATGAAATCGACATTCTGCCCACATTGCGCCAGCTTGGTTCCAACGGCTACCAAACCTGCCTGCCGGTGGTGATCGCAAAAAACCAGCCACTTGTTTTCAGGATCTGGAAAGAGGGCGACGCCATTGCGCCGGGACCGCTGAAGACGCACCATCCCTTATCCAGTGCTCTGGAAGTCCTGCCGGATATTCTGCTCGTGCCTTTGTTGGCCTTCGATACGGCCGGATACCGGATTGGTTGGGGCGGCGGTTTTTATGACCGGACACTGGCAAAGCTCATGGCTTTGCCTCACAAGGCGATCGCCATTGGCGTGGCCTACGATGGTCAGGCCCGCGATGACATCCCCGTCGACACCTATGATATGCCGATGGATTTTATTGCGACTGAAAAACAAATATTAAAAACAATGAAAGACGGATATTGATGCGCATTTTGATGATCGGCGATGTGGTTGGAAAATCGGGTCGTGAAGCCGTTTCCCAGCATTTGCCGGCACTCAGAGAGCGCCTGGGTCTGGATTTTGTCACCGTCAACGGTGAAAACGCCGCCCATGGCTTTGGCATTACCGACAAAATTTGTGAATCCCTTTATCAGAATGGCGCTGATGTGGTGACCACTGGCAACCACATCTGGGACCAGCGCCCAATCATGAATTATATCGATGGCGACCCGAAACTGCTGCGTCCGATCAATTATCCGGCGGGGACCCCCGGCAACGGTTTTGGCATCTATAAGGCGCGGGGCGGTCAACAAATTCTGGTGATTAACGCCATGGGTCGCTTGTTCATGGATTCACTTGATGACCCATTCGCTGCTATTGAGGGTGTGCTGGCAAAGCACAAGCTGGGTGTGGATATCGCTGCGATCCTGATTGATTTTCATGCCGAGGCGAGCAGTGAAAAGCAGGCTATTGGCCATGTGGTCGACGGCCGGGCCAGCGTCGTGGTCGGCACCCATACCCATGTACCGACGGCTGATTACCGGATCCTATCCGGTGGTACTGCGTTCCAGACAGACCTCGGCATGACAGGCGATTATGATTCGGTGATTGGTATGCAGAAAAAAATCGCCAGCGATCGTTTCACGACAAAATTGCCGCAGGAACGGCTTCAGCCAGCAGATGGCGAGGCCACGTTATGTGGCCTTGTTGTTGAGCTTGATGATCAAACGGGTTTGGCGAAATCGGCCGCTCCTATACGCGTTGGTGGTCGGCTGACCCAGACGTAAATTGCGGAAACGTGTTAGTTTTGCGCAAGACAAACTGATAACTTTCAGAAACAGTTTTATTGTTATGCCAATGATGCGCGTAATGTCATTCTTAATAATCATTTTACCTTGCTTGGCAGATGATGGTTCGAATGTAACCGTCCGATGTACAAACCTAAATGGTGAATAAATCCTAATGTCAAATACAGGCCAAATACCCGAGCTTGATCTGGAAACGGCTCGCCATCGTATCCAGGAACTGGAGGCAGAATGTTTAGCGCTCAGAGAAGCTAATGATGAGTTGCATCAGAATAATGTTGTGGTCGAGGAACTTAAGCAGGCTGAAGATTTATTAAAAGAGAGCCATGAAAACCACAGGCTGATTTTAGAAAGCAGCCCTTTTGGCATCTCGATCGTCTCATTAGATGATTTAAAAAAGCGCCTTTTTGTAAACGGAAGAATGCTGGAGATGTTTGGATACGATACTGCTGAAGAGATGCTTAATTTCTCTGCTGTTGACAGCTATTGCGATCCTGAAGACCTCAACCGGATGAGGCGTTCTGATGCTGAAGGGGCGCTATTACCGGAAGCCGAGATGGAGAGACTCCGTAAAGATGGTACACGTTGGTGGTGCCATCTCTATCGGAGACATGCCGTATTTGAAGGTGAGGAGGTAATTATTGTTTGGCACCGGGATGTGACGGAGCGGAAAAGAACACGTCAAGCAATGGAATTAGCCAAGCGGCAAGCCCAGGAAGCAAATCAGGCAAAATCAGGGTTTCTGGCAACGATGAGCCATGAAATACGAACCCCCTTAAATGGAGTATTGGGAATTGCGCAATTATTAAAAGACACGGAGCTCGACAACGATCAAAGAAAAAAAGTTGAAACGATTTTAGCGTCGGGTGAAACGTTGCTCGCGATTATCAGTGATGTTCTGGATATGAGTAAAATTGAAGCGGGGGGGATGGAAATTGAAAACACTGCATTTAGTTTAAAAGATTTGGTCGCAACCATCGCCACACCATTTCAAAGCCTGGCTGATGAGCGGGGATTGAAATTGAGGGTAACCAGTCAACTGGATACAACAGCTATTCTGAGAGGGGACCCCATTCGATTGCGCCAAATTCTTTGGAATCTGTTGAGCAATGCAATCAAGTTTACGAAGCAGGGGGGGGTGACTTTATCAATCGAGCAAACAGGTAAGGAGTTATATCCTCAATCTGCCGACAATGATCTGACGCTGGTTTTTACAGTCTCGGATACGGGGGCCGGTATCGCTAGGGATCGTTTGGGCGCAATATTTGATGCCTTTGCGCAAGAAGATAACTCGATTACGCGGAAATTTGGTGGAACCGGGCTGGGGTTGTCAATTGTCAGGCAACTGACTGAATTGATGGGGGGAACAATTGAGGTAAGCAGTGAGGTTGGCGTTGGAACTGCTTTTGTTGTGCTTATACCTTTCAAACGGGCGACAAATGAGGAAGCGGTTATGCTTTCGATGTCTAGCCAAGAACAAGAAACGGATGTCTTCAAGCCATTGAGAGTTCTTGTCGCAGAAGACAATGCTGTAAACGCGATGATTGCAAAGGCATTTCTTGAAAAGTTGGGTCATGAGGTGAAGCAAGCGGAGAACGGTAGAGAAGCCGTTGAAATTGCCGCCGAAAACTGGGCTGATCTTATTCTTATGGACATTCATATGCCGGAAATGGATGGGGTTGAAGCGACGAAGTACATTCGTGCGACAGAGCATGGGGCTCGCTTGCCAATTGTGGGCCTCACTGCCGAGGCTTTTTCTGAGCGCCACGATCTCTTTCGCGATGCCGGGATGAATGATGTGCTTACTAAACCCTTTACGGAAGAGCAGCTTGTAAAAGCTTTGGCGAAGCATGGGGAAAGTGCAAAAACAGGACGCAGCTAAGTGAGGAAATTACAAGGGTTTCAGTTCAGAGCCGAACCGATGTTCCGGCAATCCTTGCCCCAGCCCTTCGATGGCGAACAGGGAACCGGCTAGCGGTTCGGCCTTTAACTGGTCTTCCGACAGAAATTTGGCGGCGGTCGTCACATAAAGGGTTTTCAGGTCATTGCCGCCAAAACAAATGCAGGTCGGGTTGGTGACCGGCATCGGGATTTTCCGGTCAATGGTCCCGTCCGGTCGATAGCGGACAAGGCAGGCACCAGCAAAAAACGCATTCCACAAACAGCCATCCACATCCACACATGCGCCATCCGGGCGCTCGCCGGTTTCGGTATAGTCTGCAAACAGGCGTTGATTGGTAAGTGCGCCGTCATCGATGTCATAATCGAAGGCCCAAGTCAGGTGCCGTCGGGTGTCTGTAAAATAAAAGGTTTTGTCATCAGGAGAGAAGGCCATGCCGTTGCTGACCTTGACATCGCCCATCGCTTTTCTGAACGTGCCGTCGGGCGCGACACAATAGAGGGCACCATTGGGCCGGTTGTACTCGTTGTCCATGGTGCCGATCCACAAACGCCCGTTGCGATCAACCCGGCCGTCATTGAGCCGGTTGTCGAGGCCGCTTTCGATTTCGGCCAAAGGGGTGAGGGTATTGGTCGCCACATCCAGATGCTGCAATTCCAGATCAATGGCGACCAGCAGGTCATCGGTTTTGGTCAGCGCCAGCGAACCCAGAAAGGTTCCCGGTTGCGGCAGTGCTGTATGGGCTCCTGTTGTGGGATCGAAGGATTGCAGCTTCGGTTTTTCGATATCGAGCCACCACAGCTTCTGTGTCCGGTCGCACCACAAGGGCGTCTCGCCCAGTTGGTCATGGTTCTGGACAACGCATTCAACAGAGTAAGACGACATGGTATTCAGTGTCCCTTGATTTTTATGTTCAGACGGGACCGATGCGGATCGGTTCCGGGAGATGGTCCGGTATCGCACCAATCATCTGCACGGCGGCCTGCATGGCGGTGATGTAGCCGTAGGTGCCGAGCCCGCAAATCACACCGGTTGAGGCCGTGGACATAATCGAATGGCGGTGCAGTTCATCGCGCGTGTGTATGTTGGAAACATGCAGTTCGATGATCGGCCCGGGAAAGACCTTGAGAGCGTCGAGCACCGGGATGGAATGGAAAGAGAGCCCTGCTGGATTGATGACGATGGCATCAAAGGTATGGCGGGCTTCCTGGATCATGTCGACAATCACGCCTTCATGGTTGGACTGGAAAAATTCCAGTTCAATATCAAGCACCTCGGCATAATCGCGGCAACTTTCTTCGACGGCGTTGAGCGTTGTCGAGCCATAAATTTCAGGCTCGCGCTCGCCAAGCAGGTTCAGGTTGGGGCCGTTCACAATCAACAAACGTGACGCCATTTAACTATTCTCCCATTTATCATTTATTGTGTCGTTAGTCGTAGATCTCGGGCCGCATCAGGCGCTTTTGTGCTGTAATCCGGAACTGGGCATTCGGCGCACCATACCCTTTGTAGGCGCCGCGTCGTTCAATAATTTCAAAGAAAAACCCTTCTCCGTAAGTCTGGCTGTAGAACTGGAAATATTCGCCGCTGTCGTCGCGGTCGTAAAGGATATTGTTAGCGCGCAGGGTATCGAGCATTTCATCATCAAGGCCGAACCGGGCGTCCAGATCATCGTAATAGTTTTGTGAGATGACCAGAGGTTTAAAACCGTTTGATTTAAGGGCTGCGGCGGTCGCGAAAATATCGTCACAGGCGAAGGCCAGATGCTGGATGGCCGATCCCAACCGACCGGCAATAAAATGCCCGGCCAGGGTCCGGGTGTTCTCCGCGCCGTTCAGAGTGAGCCGGAAGGACCCTTGCGAATTTTCAATAACCTGACTGCGGACCAGACCTGCCGGGTCAACCACATCCACCATGGGCAGTTTGGCGGTGTTGAAAATGGTGGTGTAAAACAGAACCCAGGTCAGCATTTCCTGATGGTTCATGGTCTGCGCCATGTGGTCGATAGTGGTCAGGCCACCGTGCCTGGTTGCCGGGTCGGGGGCAATTGCCGTGAACTCAACGTCCCACACGTCTTTCAGCGAGGTTTTTCGGTCAATGAAATGAAGCACGCTGCCATTGACGCCGCGGATTGCCGGAATTTCCAGTTCGCCGGGGCCAACGGGTTGCGCGAAGGTGCGGGCCCCCAACGCCTGCGCTCGTTCAACCGTCGCTTTGGCATCCTCGACGACAAGTCCGATATCGCACACGCCTGTGCCGTGCACAACATAGGAAGAATGGGCAAAACCTTCGCGGTCCGTATTCAAAACGATATTGATGCCGCCCTGGCGCCAGAGCTCCACATCTTTTGATATGTGCTGACCGACATGAGAGAAACCAAGGGACTTGAGAATACCACCCAGCACTTCGGCTTCGGTTTCATTGGCGGCGAATTCAATAAATTCGATTCCATTTACAGGTACCCGGTCGGGCATGGCCGGTACCCGGATTTTTGTGTCCGGCTCCTGTCGCTGGACCTGATCCATGAGATTGACCAGCGAACGATGGCCGTCGACGGAAATGGAACGCGGTGATCCCCCCCGGAACTGGTCATTGAAAATTTCCAGTGACAACATGCCGTTATATCCCGTGGCGGCAACGGCACTCATGAACTTGAGGACATCCAGATCGCCTTCGCCCGGCATGTTGCGAAAATGGCGGCTCCAGTAAAACAGGTCCATATCAATCAGCGGCGCATCGGCAAGCTGCACAAAAAAGATCTTGTCGCCGGGGATGGAGCGAATGGTTTCGGGATCAATTTTGCGCGACAGGGTGTGAAAGGAATCCAGGATCAGGCCAATGTTGGGGTGATCGGCTCGGCGCACCACCTCCCAGGCATCGCGGTGATCGCTGATATGCTTTCCCCAGGCCAGCGCCTCAAACCCGACCCGCAGCTTGCGCTTGGCAGCGCGCGCGCCTAGTTCGCGAAAATCATCGGCCGCCCGGTCAATGCCGCCAAGCGCCAAAGGCGAAACGCTGGAACAGACCAGCATAAGGTCGGTGCCCAGTTCTTCCATAAGATCGAACTTGCGCTCGGCCCGATCAAAGGTGCGCGTGCGCTGCGGTTCGGGCATGCCTTCAAAATCACGAAATGGTTGGAACAGGGAAATTTCCAGGCCGTGGTCAGCGACCATTTTCGCCACATCCTTTGGCGAGCCATCAAAGGCCAGAAAATCGTTCTCGAAAATCTCGATACCGTCAAAGCCCGCTTCGGCAATAGCCGCGAGTTTTTCCTTGAGATCACCACTGATGGATACGGTTGCTATGGAGGTTTTCATATGGTTCGCCTCGATGGTTAATATGAATAATGTTCATTGCGGTTAAATGAGTCAATCAAATTGTTCGTTGTGGTTAAATGTGCTAGGCGGTAGAAAATGCAAACAGGTGATCAATGCAGAAACCAATAAAGCGTATGCCAGAAACTAAACCCGACCGGCCCGGGTGGAAGCAGGACCCGCAAGCCGTGCGCGATGATATTCTGCGGGTTGCGACCGAGGAGTTCGCCGCACACGGCCTATCCGGCGCTCGCATGGGCAATATTGCTGCCAAAACCAGAACCTCCAAACGGATGATCTATTATTATTTTGGCGACAAAGAGGGCCTTTATGGAAAAGTTCTGGAGGCCGCCTATGCGGAAATCCGCCAGGGGGAAACCCATCTTGAACTGGCAGGCTTGTCACCAATGGATGCGCTGGCGGAACTGGTTTCTTTTACATTCGATCACCATTGCCGATACCCGGATTTTGTCCGCCTGGTGATGATTGAAAACATTCACCATGCCGGCTATCTGAAGCATTCCAAAATCATTCGCGAACTCAACAGGACGGCAATCGAAAAGCTTGAGGAGATTTGTTCGCGTGGTATCCGGGATGGGGTATTCCGCTCCGATATTGATGCGCTTAAACTGCATTGGCAGATAAGCGGACTGGCCTTTTTCAATGTTTCGAACCGGCCCACCTTCTCAGCGATCTTTGGCGATCAATTATGGACCGCTGCAGAACAACAGAAACTGCGCCAGATGGTGGTCGATACCATTCTGCGGTTTGCCCAAAAGACGGGCGAATAAAGCCCGTCGTTTCTGTGGTTTTACACCTTTGAAATGCCGCCGTACCGCCGGCGAATCGGTAGCTCTACATGTGGCTTTGGTGCTGCCAAAGACATCATTCGTTGTTATTACGCGGTAATAATGACGATTTTTCATCCAGATTTGCTTACATTTGTGCCGGTTTGGGCGTTGTGGGCGGGGTTGGTGAACGGTGTCTTTACCTTCGTGTCAAATTATTGCCATATTGCCGTGACATGAAGGCGGCTGTCCTGGTTAAAAAAGTATCCATGGATTTCGAATAACTTTATTTTTCAGCCGTCATTAAATTTTTAAATATTTAGGAGCGTTTGCGGAATGGCTGGCCATTCAAAATTTAAGAACATTATGCATCGCAAGGGCGCGCAGGATAAAAAGCGCGCCAAAATTTTTGCAAAGCTGGCGCGTGAAATTCTTGTTGCCGCGAAAATCAATGGGGACCCGGATATGAATCCGCGCCTTCGCGCGGCCATTTCCGCCGGAAAAGCCCAGAACATGCCCAACGACAACATCCAGCGGGCCATCGACAAGGCAACCGGGGCCGGTGATGACGCCAACTATGAAGAAGTGCGTTATGAAGGATACGGTCCGGGTGGCGTCGCGTTGATTGTCGAGACCTTGACCGACAACCGCAACCGGACGGCTTCGGAAGTCCGATCGGCTTTTACCAAACATGGCGGAAACCTGGGTGAAACGGGGTCCGTTGGTTTCATGTTTGAGCAGATCGGCAGCATTTCCTTTGAGCCGGGTGTTGCCTCGGCAGATGAACTGTTTGAAGCCGCACTGGAAGCCGGTGCTTCCGATGTGGAAAGTTCCGAAGATTCCCATGAAATCTATTGTGAGACGGGTGACTTTGCCACCGTGCGTGATGCTCTGGAAGAAAAGTATGGACCACCACAATCGGCCGGGCTGGACTGGAAGCCGCTCAACAGTATTGCGGTTGACGAGCAGGCAGCGCAAACGTTGCTGAAACTGATCGATACGCTGGAAGATAGCGACGATGTTCAGCGGGTTGCCGCCAACTTTGACATTGATGATGACGTGCTGGAGCGCCTGAGCGCGTAACAGACCCCGGAGATAGGACGATGCGCCTGATCGGTTTGGACCCGGGACTGCGAAATACCGGATGGGGAATAATCAACGTTCAGGACAACCGTTTGACCCATGTGGCCGACGGTGTTGTTTTGACGGATTCCAAGCGTTCGCTGGCTGACCGGCTGGTTCAGATCATGGATGGTTTGCACGATGTGATCGAGCGCTACCGCCCTGATGAGGCGGCTGTTGAAGAGACGTTTGTGAACAAGAATGCCGTGTCGACCCTGAAGCTTGGGCAGGCGCGGGGGATTGTTCTGGTTGTTCCAGCCCGGCTGGGCATTCCGGTCAGTGAGTATTTGCCGAATTTGGTTAAGAAAACGGTTGTCGGCAGCGGCCACGCCGCGAAAGAACAGGTGCAGATGATGGTGAAAATGTTACTCCCCGGTTGCGAGATTGCCACCGCCGATGCGGCCGATGCCTTGGCTGTCGCTATTTGTCATGCCCATCATCGCCGCTCCAATGCTGTGCAGGCGCAACTGGATACGGCGCAATGATTGCACGCCTGAAAGGCCTGATTGATGCCATTGGCGACGACTGGGCGATTATTGATGTGAGCGGTGTCGGCTATCTTGTGTATTGCTCAGGCCGCACTTTGTCGCAAATGGTCATCGGCGAGGCGATCCGCCTCGAAATCGAGACCCATGTGCGCGAAGACCATATTCATCTGTACGGGTTCGCCGATGAAAGCGAGCGCGACTGGTTCCGCTTGCTGACCAGCGTTCAGGGGGTCGGCGCTAAGGTCGGGCTCGCCATTCAAAGTGTGTTGAGCGCCGAGCAGCTTTTACAAACCATTGCGGCAGGCGATAAAGCCGGGATTACGCGGGCCCCCGGTGTCGGTCCGAAACTGGCGACACGCATCCTGAGCGAGCTCAAGGATAAAGTGGGTAACATGGCGTTGGGTGTTGGCGCATCGCACGGTCCGGCGGTTTCCGTTGATCGGGTTGCTGCGGGCAATGCGTCTTCCGCTTTGTCGGATGCCGCATCGGCACTTGTCAATCTGGGCTATGGACCTTCCGAGGCTCTGGGCGCGGTGTCGCGGGCTGCGGCGGAACTCGACGGTGAGGACCCGGACGTACAGGCGCTTATTCGCGCAGGCCTGCGCGAACTGGCCCCGGCGGTTAACTGAGCCGGGAGATGTTTGATAAATGAATGATCAGGAACGGGTGATTGCGCCAGAAGAGGCCGATGCGGATTTTGTTGATGCCGGAACGCGTCCGCGCGAACTGGGCGATTTTATTGGCCAACGACAAATTCGTGACAATCTGAAGGTTTTTATTGCTGCGGCCCGCAAACGCAGCGAAGCCATGGACCATGTCCTGTTCCACGGGCCACCAGGCCTTGGCAAAACAACCCTGGCGCAGATTGTCGCCAACGAACTGGGCGTTGGCTTTCGTGCCACGTCCGGTCCGGTTATAGTCAAGGCGGGCGATCTGGCCGCCATTCTGACCAATCTGCAGCCGCGTGATGTTTTGTTTATTGATGAAATTCACCGCCTCAATCCGGTGGTTGAGGAAATCCTTTATCCGGCCATGGAAGACCGGCAACTGGATCTGATCATCGGTGAAGGCCCGGCGGCGCGCTCCGTGCGTATTGATTTACCGCCCTTTACCCTGGTTGGCGCAACCACCCGGGCTGGTCTGTTGACAACGCCCCTCAGAGATCGTTTCGGCATTCCTTTGCGGCTCGTTTTTTATGAACCTGAGGAACTGATCCGTATTGTCACACGCGGCGCGAAACTGCTGAATTTCGAACTGACCGACGATGGCGCCATGGAAATTGCCCGCCGTGCCCGCGGCACGCCCCGGGTGGCCGGACGTCTGCTCCGCCGGGTCCGGGATTTTGCCCATCTGGAAGGCGAGAAGGCCGTTGATGCGAAAGCCGCCGATGCGGCATTGACCCGTCTTGAGGTGGATGGGCGCGGCCTGGATGCCATGGACCGGCGTTATCTGAATTGTATCATCAACAACTATGCGGGGGGGCCCGTCGGTATCGACACCATGGCCGCCGCCTTATCCGAACAGCGTGATACTTTGGAAGAAGTGATCGAGCCGTTTTTGATCCAGCAGGGTTTTTTGATGCGCACACCGCGCGGCCGCATGCTGGCCCCGGAAGCCTATCGGCATTTGGGCCTGACGCCACCGAAGGCACCGCCCCAGATGGATTTGCTTGGTGATGGGGCGGACAGCGATGACTGATACTCACCGACTGCCAGTTCGCGTTTATTTCGAAGACACCGACAGCGGCGGCATTGTTTATTACGCCAACTATCTCAAATTTGCCGAGCGTGCCCGTACCGAAATGCTCCGTTCCATGGGGATTGAAAGCGGTGCCATGATGCTGGGGATGGGTGTTGGTCTGGCGGTGCGCCGCTGCAGCGTGGAGTATTTTAATCCAGCCAAGCTGGATGACGAGCTTGTTGTGGAGACGGTATTAAGCAAGGTCGGTGGGGCTTCCATGGAACTGCGCCAGACCGTGACGCGTCAGGATGAGGCGCTTGTCCAGATGGATGTAAAACTCGGCTGCATCCATTTCCAAAGTGGACGCCCCGTTGCCCTGCCGAAAGACCTGCGAGCGGGTTTGCAGAAACAAGTGCAGGACAGTGTTTAAAGAATGAAAACGGTATAGGGATCGAACGAATATGGAGAATCAAGCAGTTGATGCGATGACACTGGCCGGATCGGTCGGTGATCTGGATTTCAGCCTTCTGTCGTTGTTTGAGCGGGCGGACATGATCGTCAAGTCGGTCATTATTCTGTTGCTGCTGGCATCGCTTTGGTGCTGGGCCATTATTTTTGAAAAATGGTCGGGAATTCGGCGCCTGAACAAGCGCTCCAGCAGTTTTGAGTCTGTTTTCTGGTCGGGCCAGTCGCTGGATGATCTGTACGACCGCATATCCGCCGAGCCGACGGATCCGATGTCAGCGGTGTTCGTAGCGGCGATGCGCGAGTGGCGGCGATCACCCAGCAAGTCGGGCGGCGGTGGGGCCATGGCCAGCCTGTCTGAGCGCATTGACAGGGTCATGCAGATTACGGTTCAGCGTGAAATGGACCGGGTCGAAAAATACATGACGTTTCTGGCGACAACCGGATCAACGGCACCCTTCATCGGATTGTTTGGCACCGTATGGGGGATCATGAACAGTTTCCAGGCCATTGCCTTGTCGAAAAACACAAGCCTCGCCGTCGTTGCGCCGGGGATTGCCGAAGCCCTGTTTGCAACAGCGCTTGGTCTGCTGGCGGCCATTCCGGCGGTTATCGCCTATAACAAGTTGTCGCGGGATCTGGACCGTTATGCCGGGCGACTTGATAATTTCGCCGGCGAATTCGGGGCCATACTGAGCCGCGAAATGGAAAGCGGAGACTGATATGGCGGGTTATCTCGCGCCGCGCAAAAACGGCACCCACAGCCATCGCACGCGCCCAATGAGCGAAATCAACGTAACACCTTTTGTTGATGTCATGCTGGTATTGCTGGTCATTTTCATGGTTACAGCACCGCTGCTGACCGTAGGCGTCCAGATCGATCTGCCGAAAACCAAGGCATCGGTGATCACAGGTGAAGATGAACCGTTGGCGGTGAGCGTGGATGCCGGGGGTAATATTTTTATTCAGGATACGGAAGTCCGTATGGATACCCTGGTGCCGCGACTGATCGCCATTACAGGAAAGAATCCGGATGTGCGGATTTTTGTGCGGGGCGACAATGCGGTTAATTACGGCCGGGTGATGACCGTGATGGGGCGTATCAATGCGGCGGGGTACCGCAAGGTCGCCCTGATAACGGCCCAAGGCGACAGTAATAAAACGCCTGAGAAAAAAGAAGGCGCTAAGTAACGATCATGCGGTTTGGGCTTTCAACGTCATTGATCTTACACCTGTTGCTGGTTGCGGTCAGCTATTTCGGTATCCCGTTTTTACGCAAGTCTCCGGAAATGGTTGATACGCCGATTTGGGTCGAGATCGTGAATGTGTCGGAGGTCACCAATGCTCCGCCGCCAGTGCCGGAAGCCAAACCAGAGCCAGAACCTGAGCCAGAACCTGAGCCAGAACCAAAACCAGAACCAGAACCGGAACCCATACCCGTACCCGAGCCGGAACCCGCTCCACCACCGCCCCCAGCGCCTGAGCCGGCTCCGCCACCGCCACCGCCAGCCCCTGAGCCCGAACCTGAGCCTATTCCAGAGCCCGAACCTGAGCCTATTCCAGAGCCGGAGCCAAAGCCGGAGCCAAAGCCGGAGCCTAAACCCAAGCCGGAACCGAAACCGAAAGCGGAGGAAAAACCGCAATTCAAAATGTCCGGTTTGAAGCCGCAGAAAAAGCCGGAACCGCCGGACGCTTTCGCCAAGGTGCTGAAAACGCTTGAAGAACTGAAAAAACAACCGAAAACGGCGCCGCCGAAGGAGGTTGCGGAAAAGAAACCGTCTTTTGAGGAACAAATGGCGCAAGCGCTCAAAGCGCCCTCAAAAAAACATATTCCCGATCAACCTTTGTCGATAAGTGAGACAGATGTTGTCCGCCTGCAGATTCAACAATGCTGGAACCTTCCGGCAGGGGCAAAAGATGCACAGGATCTGGTTATCGAGGTTTCTGTGATTATGAATCCGGATGGGACGGTGCGTAAGGCGGAGGTTGTGGACGAGGCCCGGATGAGAAGCGACCCGTTTTACAGGGCATCTGCGGAATCGGCGCGAAGAGCGGTCTTGAATCCGGACTGCAGTCCGCTCAAACTACCGCCGGAGAAATACAGCCAATGGCAACGCATGACATTGACTTTTAATCCAAAGGATATGTTTTAGGAATGATGGGTTTTATGCAGGTATCAAAATTTTCAGTTTGCTCGGCTTTGGTTGCGCTCCTTGTTTTTGCTTATGGCCCGGCTCAGGCAGAGTTGCGGATCGATATCACGCAAGGCTCCGTCAAGCCAATGCCGATTGCCGTCGCCGATATGATTGGTCAATCCAGTTCCGAGAAAAAGTTTGGGCTTGATATTGCGCGGGTGATTGCCGCCGACCTGGAACGCTCTGGCCTGTTCAGCCCGATTGATCGGCAATCGTTCATTCAAACGGCCGATGCTTTGCAATCTCTGCCTCGGTTTGGCGACTGGCGTGTGATTAATGCGCAGGCGCTGGTTCAGGGGCGGGTGCAGTTGGTGCCGGATGGGCGATTACGGGTCGAGTTTCGGTTGTGGGATGTCTTTGCTGAAACCCAGATGGTCGGTCTCGCCTATTTCACGATTCCAGATAACTGGCGGCGTGTTGCTCATATCATTTCCGACGCCATCTACAAGCGCATTACCGGCGAGTCCGGATATTTTGACACCCGTGTTGTCTATATTGCGGAATCAGGGCCGGCTAACCGTCGGATAAAACGACTGGCGATTATGGATCAGGATGGCGCCAACCATCGGTTCCTTACCGATGGGTCATCGTTGGTGCTGACGCCCCGGTTTTCACCGGAACTTCAGGAAATCACCTATCTTTCCTATTTCGGCAACCTGCCGCGCGTTTATATTTTCAATATTGATACGGGCCGGCAGGAGGTGCTGGGTGATTTCCCGGGTATGACGTTTGCGCCGCGGTTCTCGGACGATGGCAAAAAAGTCATTATCAGCATGGCGAAGGATGGGAATTCCGATATCTTCACCATGGATTTGCGGACCCGCAAAGTCACTCAGTTGACATTTCATTCGGCCATCGACACATCAGGCAGTTTTGCGCCGGATGGGGCAAACATTGTTTTCAACTCTGACCGGGGGGGCACGCAACAACTTTACGTGATGACAGCCGAAGGAAAGTCGATTCGCCGGATCAGTTATGGACAGGGCCGTTATGCGACACCGGTCTGGTCGCCTCGCGGTGATTTGATCGCCTTCACGAAAATTCACAAAGGCCGGTTCTTTATCGGGGTCATGCGCCCGGATGGCACTGGCGAACGTTTGCTGGCCGAAGACTTTCTGGTTGAATCGCCAACTTGGTCGCCAAATGGCCGAGTTCTCATGTTTTTTCGACAAAGCAAGTCAACGGCTGATGGTAAGGGGGGGCAGTCAAAACTGTTCAGTGTCGATTTGACCGGCCATAATTTACGGGAAATTATCACTCCCATGGATGCATCCGACCCCGCATGGTCACCCTTGATCCCTTAATCATCTTGTAATATCTTTATGTTTCAATGCGTTTAAGAAAAAAACGCTTGAAATTAGCTCCTGATTCTTTAATTAGTTGTGACTCAAGGAATATTCTTTTGTTTTGTGTGCCTGATCTGCTTATTTTGAGTGGTATCAGCAAATTACTATCCCGGTGAAGGGGGAATTAAATGCGCTTTAAGATTTTTGGCATTCTCGCAGCTGCCGCGCTTTTGAGTGCGTGTGCTTCAGGTTCAGAAGATAAAGGCATGACGAGTGGTGCTGGTTCTGTGGCTGATGCGAAACCAGTCGAATCCTACACGACTCCACTTGGTGGAGCTTCCGCTGTAGCGCCTGGCTCGCAGGAAGATTTGGTAGCCAATGTTGGTGACCGTGTCTTTTTTGCTTTTGACCAATACGCGCTTGATGGCAAAAGCCGCGCTGTACTGGACAAGCAAGCCGCTTGGTTGAATGCAAACCCGTCTGTGACTGTAACGATCCAAGGTCATTGTGACGAACGCGGAACACGGGAGTACAACTTGGCTCTGGGTGAGCGTCGTGCAAACTCAGCTAAAGACTATCTCGTTCAATTGGGTATCAACCCAAGCCGTGTTGTAACCATTTCCTATGGCAAAGAGCGCCCGGTAGCTCTGGGCTCTAATGAAGCCGCATGGGCGCAAAATCGCCGTTCTGTAACGGTTGTCGGTGGTGCTGGCAGCTAAGCGACGTTATTTCGCTTAGCGTACGTAGATGTAGACGCCTGTCCCCCGGTACTGCCGGCGGGGCAGGCGTCTTATTTTTGCCCAGATGTTTTGGTATCATGACCCGGATATTGCGAGTTATGGAGATCATTAATGCCTCGTTCGTCCCATTTAACACGTCTTTGCGCCTGTGTTTTTCTTTTCGGAGCGACCGTTCTTGCGGTTTCGCCAAGCGCCTTTGGACAGCAGCAGGATGTTCAGCCCCTTCTTGACCGGCTGGAGCGTTTGGAGCGCGATATCCGAACCCTGAATATCCAGGTGTCGCGTGGCGGGCCTGTGACGCCACTGGCAAGTGCACAAACCTCTGGACCGGAACAGAAGCTGGATGGCCCAGCCATTGCCCGGATGGGCGCGCGTATGGACAGTCTTGAAAATGACCTTCGGGTTGTGACTGGAACCGTTGAAACCGTTAATCATCAGATTGTCCGGGTAACGGACCGGTTGGATAAACTGGTTAGCGATATTGAGTTTCGCCTGACTGCACTTGAAGCCCGGGGCGGGATGATGCCTGCGGGGCAGCAGGGCGTTGGAACGGAACAGCCGGTTCTCTCGGCAGCGCCTTCACCGGCCGGCGTGCAAGCGGTAGCGCCGCCGCCGGGCAATCAGATATTGGGAACCATTCCGGTGTCTGACCTCGAAAAGATCGAACAGGCCAAAGCCTCCCAAACATCCACGCCGCCGCCAAGCCCGGCGACTGAAACGGCAAGCATAGCACCGAGTGGTGCCTTACCTGCGGGAACGGTTAAGGAGCAATATACTTACGCCTTTAATTTGCTCCGGCAAACCAACTATGCGCAAGCCGAAGTAGCCTTCAAAGCGTTTATCGATGCAAATGGCGAGGATCCTCTGGCGAGCAATGCCCGCTATTGGCTGGGCGAGACCTATTATGTTCGGCGCGCCTACAATGAGGCGGCCCAGATGTTTTTGGAAGCCTTCAGCAAAGATGCAGAAGGTCCGAAGGCTTCGGATTCGCTTTTGAAGCTTGGAAAATCATTGGGCGCGCTCGGGAAAACCGAAGATGCCTGCACAGCCTTTAACAAACTTCTGTCTGATTTTCCAAAGGCTTCATCCAGTGTGAAAAATGCCGTTGCGCGCGAACGTGAGCAGCATTCCTGCCCCTGATCCGCTTGACATCAGCCCTTCCGAAGCGTCGCTTTACGAGCGGTTTCTTCTGGGAATGGAGAAGCTTGGCCCCTTTGAAGAGCGCCCGCATGTTGCTGTTGGCGTTTCGGGCGGCAGCGATAGTATGGCGCTGGTCCGTCTTGTTCAGCGCTGGGCCCGGTCACGACAAGGCCGCGTCGTGGCGCTTACGGTTGATCATGGCCTGCGGAGCGGCTCGCGACAGGAAGCCGAAGCGGTTGGCGATTGGCTGAGCGCATTGGGCGTTGATCAGCATATTCTAACCTGGCAGGGCAAAAAACGGGCGACCCGTATTCAAGCGGCGGCCCGCGATGCGCGCTACCGGCTCATGGAAGAATGGTGTGCGGCCAACCATGTCCTGCATTTGTGCGTTGGGCACACATCCAATGATCAGGCGGAAACCTACCTGATGCGGGAAAGCCATGGCAGCGGCAAGGACGGGCTGGCCGGGATGAGCCTAATTCGGGAGTCTCGCAAATGCCGCCTGCTGCGCCCGTTGTTGGCGATGAAAAGGGATGAACTGCGTCATTTTTTGAGGATGCAAGAGGCGGATTGGGTGGAAGACCCTTCCAATAAGAACGCCGCATTCGAGCGCGTACGCTGTCGGATGCATCTTGCGATGAGCAAGCCGTCCGAAACCGACTTGTGCATAAAAGCCTCCGGTTTTGCAAAAGCGCGCATGGTAGGAGACAGGGCACTGGCTCAACAGTTAGCAAAGGCTGTATCGCTCCACCCGCTGGGGACTGCCGCGATTTCTCATGACGTGTTTGCACAAGCTGACAGTGAAATGCAGGCGAAAGTTCTGTCCCGGGTGCTGTCGGTAATTGGCGGGCGCGCCTATGCACCGAGCTTGCGTCGGATGGGGGCGTTGCTTTCGCAGATTTCCGAGGCGGAGTTTCCAACCATGACAATGGGTGGCTGTCAGATTTCCTGGACAAAAACGGGAGTGTCCATAATTAGAGAGCAGCGTGGTTTGCCGCATCCTCTATCCGTGAAGCCCGGTGATTGCGTGCATTGGGACAACCGGTTTCAGATGGTTTTCGGCGAAGGCCTTTTAAGGTGTCGGGGGGCGGCCACTCTGCGTTCGCTTGAAGACAGGGACTGGCCGATGATCAAAGCCAAAGCAGACCTGCGGCAATGGCCTTTATCACCTTATCAGATTTGCCGAAGTCTGCCGGTGATTATGGATGATGAGGGGGTCTTTGCCATGCCGCATGTGGGGTATTTGCGGGACGAAAAGAAAAAGAATCAAAATAATGCGAGCGAATCCATAAGGTTTCTGTCATTTTACCCTCAATATTCCCTGTCAGGGGCGGGGTTTGCTGTTGCTTAATCGATGAAACCGATTATCTCAGTACAGAATGCGGCGTTGCCGCGAAAAGATGTTATTAGCGGCTGGTTTGAAAGGGCACTGTTTTGAATTTCGGTAGAAACTTGGCACTCTGGGTAATTATCGCCCTCTTGGTTTTCGCCCTTTTCAACTTGTTCCAGGGGTCATCACAACGCAATACCCAGTTGTCTCTGGCGTTTTCGGATTTCATGACGTCTGTTGAGGCGGGTGATGTGCGTGATGTGACCATTCAGGGACAAGGCATAACCGGCCATTATCGAGACGGCCGCACCTTCCAGACCTATGCACCTGATGATCCAGCACTGGTCGGAAATCTGACCAAGCAAGGTGTGCGGATCAGTGCTGTTCCTTCCGATGAAGGCTCACCAACGCTGTTCAGCATTCTGATATCCTGGTTCCCCATACTGCTTTTGATCGGGGTGTGGATTTTCTTCATGCGCCAGATGCAGGGCGGCAGCGGGAAAGCCATGGGCTTCGGTAAATCGAAAGCCCGGCTGTTGACGGAAAAAACCGGTCGGGTGACGTTTGATGATGTTGCCGGCATTGATGAAGCCAAGCAGGAACTGGAAGAGATTGTCGATTTTCTGAAAGATCCGCAAAAGTTCCAGCGTCTTGGCGGAAAAATTCCAAAAGGCTGTTTGCTGGTGGGTCCTCCGGGAACCGGTAAAACCTTGTTGGCTCGAGCCATTGCCGGTGAAGCCAATGTCCCGTTCTTTACGATTTCCGGCTCGGATTTTGTTGAGATGTTTGTTGGTGTTGGTGCCAGCCGGGTGCGTGACATGTTTGAACAAGGCAAGAAGAACGCGCCGTGCATCATCTTTATTGACGAGATTGATGCTGTCGGTCGTCACCGGGGCGCAGGTCTTGGCGGCGGTAACGATGAACGCGAGCAGACCCTGAACCAGTTGCTGGTCGAAATGGACGGCTTTGAATCCAACGAGGGCGTGATCCTGATTGCCGCAACCAACCGGCCGGATGTGCTTGATCCTGCCCTGTTGCGTCCGGGCCGTTTTGATCGACAGATCACTGTTCCCAATCCGGATATCATTGGCCGTGAAAAAATCCTTAAAGTACATATGAACAAGGTTCCTTTGGCACCTGATGTTGACGCCCGCACGATCGCGCGTGGTACGCCTGGTTTTTCTGGTGCGGACCTGGCTAATCTGGTCAATGAAGCGGCTCTTTTGGCGGCCCGTACGGGTAAGCGGGTTGTCACCATGGCTGATTTTGAAATGGCTAAAGACAAGGTGATGATGGGCTCCGAACGCCGGTCCATGGTGATGACGGAAGATGAGAAATCATTGACAGCCTATCATGAAGCCGGACATGCGTTGGTTGGCATCCATATGCCGAAAACCGATCCGCTTCACAAAGTGACCATCATTCCGCGTGGTCGGGCGCTTGGTGTGACCATGAACCTGCCGGAACGCGATCAGTTGAGCTTTTCTGAAGTGATGCTGAAATCACGTCTGGCGATGATGTATGGCGGCCGTATTGCCGAGGAATTGATCTTCGGTAAGGAAAACATCACGACCGGTGCCGGTAACGATATCCAGCAGGCGACCAATATGGCGCGCCGCATGGTGACGGAATACGGGTTCTCCGATAAACTGGGGCGTTTGCGCTATTCGGATAACGAGGAAGAAGTTTTCTTGGGTCACTCCGTTGCCCGCACCAAAAATATCTCCGATGAAACGGCTGCCCTTATCGACAGCGAAGTGCGTCGTTTGATCGAAGAAGCAGAAACAGAGGCCCGCCGTATTCTGACTGACCATAATGACGAGTTGGAACTGATCGCTAAAGCCCTTCTCGAATATGAAACCCTTTCGGGCGATGATGTTCGGGCTTTGCTGAATGGCGAAGCCATAACGCGTGATGATGGGGATGATACACCTTCTCCAGAAGGCGGGCATCGCTCATCGGTTCCCTCCAGTGGATCGGCCAAGAAAAAAGGCGAAGGCCCTTCCGGTATTGGCGGCGCAGAGCCTCAGCCTGAATCCTGATTTCAGGCGGGATGGTGGTGTCCATGACGCCTGAGTCTTATGCCGGGATATCTCTGGAAACGTTTCGGATCATGGGTGTCATCAATGTGACGCCAGACAGTTTTTCCGATGGGGGCGAAGTGTTTGCTCCCGGGGATGCCATCGCGCGTGGTCAGGCAATGGTGGCGGCGGGTGCCGATATCCTTGATATTGGAGGGGAGTCGACCCGTCCCGGCGCCGACGAAATATCAACGCAGGAAGAGATCCGCCGCGTCATCCCCGTACTTGAGGGGCTGGCTGGTTGTGGTGCTGTGTTGTCTATTGATACGCGCCATGCCGATGTGATGGCGGCGGCCGTAGAGGCCGGAGCGCAGATCGTCAACGATGTGACAGCGCTCACCGGCGATGCAGCAGCCCTACAGACAGTCGCCCGGCTGGGCTGTCCAGTGATGCTGATGCATATGCAAGGCGAGCCCGGCACCATGCAGAAAAATCCGCACTATGAAGACGCGCCAACTGAGGTTTCCATCTATCTGAAACAGCGAATCGAGGCTTGTGAGAAGGCGGGTATCGACCGCGCACAGATCGCCATCGATCCGGGCATCGGTTTTGGCAAAACGCTTGAGCACAACCTGCAAATCATCAACCAGATTGATAACTTGCATGAACATGGCTGTGCGGTGGTTCTGGGGGTTTCGAGAAAAAGATTCATTGAGGCCATTTCCGGCGCTAAAATACCTCAGGAACGCTTGCCGGGGTCTTTGGCGGCGGCGGTTTACGGTCGCACCAAAGGGGTGCAGATTTTCCGTGTGCATGATGTCGCAGAAACCCGACAGGCCTTGGCGGTTTGTGATCATATTCAATCTGTTACAAAAGCTTGAATTGGAGGTGGCTATGACTTTTGACGAATTCAAACAATCCCTGAGCAACGATACCCCACCGCAGGACGCAACCCCGGTCCTGCAGGCCATGTGGTATCAGGCCAACGGTAACTGGGCCAAGGCCCATAACATTGCGCAAGACAACAGCTCTCCTGAAGGCGACTGGGTGCATGCGTTTCTGCATCGTGACGAAGGCGATTTGTCAAATGCCGGTTATTGGTACCGGCGCGCACAAAAGCCCGTCGCCTCTGGCCCGATTGCCGAGGAATGGAAGCAACTGGTTGAGGCCTTTCTCTGAGCTAATCGGTTGTTAATACTGACGACCTAACATAATGAAATAATTTGTGACCTGAAGTTTCGAGCGCCTTGGGTTAAATTTGATCAAACAGAATATTGGTAAAATTTATGACAAGAGACCTGTTCGGAACGGATGGTATCCGCGGCACCGCAAACCGTGGCAACATGACGGCGGAAATTGCCTTGAAAGTCGGCATGGCGGCGGCCTTGCAGTTTCGCAATGGCGATCACCGGCACCGGGTCGTCATTGGCAAGGATACACGCCTCTCCGGATATATGTTGGAGCCGGCCCTGACGTCCGGTTTTATCTCCATGGGTATGGATGTCATTCTGGTCGGCCCGATGCCGACACCGGCCATTGCCATGCTGACACGCTCTCTGCGTGCCGATTTGGGTGTCATGATTTCGGCTTCCCATAACCCGTTTGAAGATAACGGAATCAAGCTGTTCGGGCCGGACGGTTATAAATTGTCCGATGCCGTTGAGGCGGAGATTGAAACCAATGTGGCGAACGGGTTTACGGAAAAGCTGATAGAGCCATCCAAGCTCGGTCGGGCACGCCGGCTTGATGATGCGGTTGGACGTTACACGGAATATGTGAAACGCACCTTCCCGCGGGCGCGGGGCCTGGATGGCCTGAAAGTTGTGATCGATTGCGCCAATGGAGCTGCCTACAAGGTGGCACCCGAGGTGCTTTGGGAACTGGGCGCGGATGTCATACCGGTTGGTGTTGATCCGGACGGAACCAACATCAACAAGGGATGCGGCTCGACGGATACGGATTATATGCGCGAACAAGTCGTGTCCCACGGCGCCGATATTGGCATTGCGCTGGATGGTGATGCGGATCGCCTGCTGATTTGTGATGAACATGGCGCTATGATTGATGGCGACCAGATTATGGCGCTGATCGCCAAAAGCTGGCTCGACCAAGGGGCCTTGAAAGGTCAGGGAATTGTCGCCACGGTTATGTCCAATCTGGGACTGGAGCATTATCTGACGGATGTTGGCTTGCGACTCGACCGGACGCAGGTGGGCGACCGGTATGTGGTTGAACATATGCGTGCGAACGGCTTCAATTTGGGGGGCGAGCAGTCCGGGCATATCGTGCTGGGTGATCATTCCACAACCGGTGACGGCCTGATGGCGGCTCTGCAGGTTCTTGATGTGGTCGTCGCCTCCGACGCGCCAGCAAGTGAATCCACCCGTCTGTTCGATCCGCTGCCGCAGTTGCTGAAAAACGTTCGCTTCAGCCATGGAAAACCTTTGGAAGACAGGCAGGTGGTCAACGCGATCCGGGAAGGGGAAGCCCGCCTGTTAAACACCGGGCGCATTCTCATTCGCAAATCGGGAACCGAGCCCTTGATCCGGGTGATGGCGGAAGGCGATGATGAAGCGCTGATTGCGTCCGTGGTCAACGATATTGCCTCAGCGGTTGAGCAGGCGGCAAAGTAACTCACATGCGCTTCTAGACGACGGCAAACCCGGTGTCGGGCTTTGCATTGAGAATACGCGTCAGGGTTTCCAGCCCCCGTTTGACATCTTCCAGGGAATTTCTGCCGCCCGTACAAATGCGCAGGGCATTTGGCGCAGGCGTCCTGCCGACCACGAAAGCCTCCCCGGAAGCCAGCCGGATACCCTGACGAGCAGCTTCCGCGCGAAAGGATTCTCCCCGCCAGGGAGCCGGTAAGTCGAGCCACACATGATAGGCATTGGGGTCAGACGCGAAGGTAAAGCCGTCCAGTGTCTCAATAGCCAGTTCGGTGCGAATCCGGGCTTGCTGGCGTTGCCAGGCAATGAGTTCATCGCCGGACCCGTCTGCCATCCAGCGCCGCGCGATTTCCGCCATCAGCGGTGGCGTCATCCAGTTGTTGAGACGGACCATGCCGCGCAAGGCCTGGGCGCGTGATTCCGGGGCCAGCACATAACCGACCCGCAAACCGCCCGCCATACATTTCGACAGGCCACAGATATAAAAGCTCAGTTCCGGCGCATAAGCCGAAAGGGGGCGCGGCGCATTTTCCGCCAGAGAGCCCCAGACATCATCCTCAATAATAAAAAGGTCGTGCTTGCGGGCAATCGCCGCAATTTCCTGACGCCGCTCGGTCGGCATGGTGATTGTCGATGGATTGTGCAGGGTCGGCATCAGATAGAGGGCTTTCGGCGATGAATGCCGGCAGATGTCATCCAGCGCGTCGGGGCGCAGGCCGTGCTCATCCATGGCGACACCTTCCAGCCGGTAGCCCATCTGGTTCGACAGGTTGATAATGCCGGGGTAGGTCAGGGCTTCGGTCAGGATCAGTTCGCCCGGTCGGGCAATGGTCATCAAACTCAGCAAAATACCCTGCTGTGCGCCGCTGGTGATCGCAACCTGATCGACCGGCGCGTCGAGATCAAAGCTCGAAATCCAGGCGGCGCCAGCGGCCAGATGGTCTGGGTGTCCGGTATTCTGCTGGTAATCGGTCAGAGGCGTTAAATCGGTCTCGCGGCTGAGTTCTCCCAAGGTCCGGGCCAGGCATTCACCGGCCTTGCCGAGGGCTGGTGTGGCCAGCGCGAAGTCCAGGTCAAAAGACTGGTTGGCGGTGGCGCTCATGAAGCTTCCGGCGGAGGAGCGGCTGTGGGCCGGACCCAGCACGTAGGTGCCGCGTCCAACCTCGCCATCTACATAACCGCGCCGCGTTGCCTCCTGATAGGCCCGGGTGATGGTGCCCAGTGTCACTCCCAGATCATAAGCGAGATTGCGTTGCGGCGGCAGCTTGGCACCCGGCGGCAGTTGACCGTCAGAGATGGCCACCGAAATCGCATTGGCAATGGCCAGATACTTGGGGCCTTCGGCCTGGGAGATATCAGGAGTCCATATTGTCATGATACAATAATTACATTGCATCGAATTTTTTGTCAAATATATACATACAATATCTTATATACAGGAGGTCAATATGACCAATGCATACAATTCAATGAATACAATGCCCCTGCATTCGGCCCCGGTTTCCCTGCGGGACCGTTGTCAAACGGGTATGATATCTCTTTGGCGTGCCGCGATAAAAGGTTGCCGCCATCTGGATTTTCTATTGTCACAATGGCAGTCCCGTGCAGAAATGCGCAACCAAATGAGACAATTGCCGGCGTACATTTTGAAAGATGTCGGCCTGACCCGTGATCAGGTTCTAGCGGAAGCGAATAAGCCGTTCTGTGTCAACTAGTGGAACACGTCCTTGCGCAAGCTCTGGTGCAGGAACGTGCAGGAAAGGGAACAGATGCCGACAGCCAGCAAACAGGACCTTATTGACGGCGCGGAAATTGTCTACCGGCATATGTCCCCGACGGCGCAAATCCGCTGGCCGCTTCTGGCAAGCCGGACCGGCACTGACGTTATCGTCAAGCATGAGAACCATACGCCAATCGGCGCTTTCAAGGTGCGGGGTGGACTGACCTACATGACCCGGCTGATCGCCGATCAACCGGCCTGTCCGGGTGTGATTTCGGCAACCCGCGGCAACCACGGACAAAGTATTGCTCTGGCCGCGGCCAAGGTCGGTTTGGCGGCGACCATTGTGGTTCCGCATGGCAACAATCGGGAAAAGAATGCAGCCATGAAAGCCTATGGCGCAGAGTTGATAGAATATGGCTCCGACTTTGAAGAGGCCCGCCTGCATGCCATCGGGCTTGCTGAAGAACGCCGCCTGCATATGGTGCCGTCGTTTGATCCCTGGCTGATGCAGGGAGTCGGTTCCTACGCTATGGAATTCTTCACCGCAGCGCCTGATCTGGATACGGTCTATGTGCCCATTGGTCAGGGGTCGGGTATTTGCAGCGTCATCTCAGCGCGCGATGCGTTGGGCCTGAAAACCAATGTAGTTGGTGTGGTGGCCGAAAACGCCGCCAGTTATGCCCTGTCTTTTAAAGCGAAAGAGTCTGTTTCGACAAATACAGCCCAGACTCTCGCCGACGGTATGGCATGTCGGGTACCCGATGAAAGTGCGCTGGAAATCATCCTGGCCGGGGCGGAGCGCATTCTGACCTTGAGCGAGGACGAGATTTTGCAGGCCATGGGAATCTATTTCACCGATACCCATAATACCAGCGAAGGGGCGGGCGCCGCGCCTCTGGCCGGTTTGATGCAGGAACGTCGGCAGATGCGGGGTAAAAAAGTCGGGCTGATCTTGTCCGGTGGCAATGCGGACCGGGAACTTTTCGGTAAAGCTCTGGCGAATGCCCCCGCGTCCCATTAGATTACACCGGCATACAAGGACAAGGGACCTATGACTGACGAATTATTCCGCGACGATTCCTATCTGAAATCCTGTACGGCAACCGTTGTCTCCGTCGATGATGCCGGGGTCGAGTTGGACCGGACCGTCTTTTATGCCTTGGGCGGCGGCCAATTGGGCGATACAGGCGCGCTGCGCAAGGCCGACGGCACGGAAATTGAAATCAGCGATACACAAAAAGATTCGGAAACCGGTCGCTATTGTCATCTGACCAACGGTGTGGCGGCGGATCTGACCGTTGGCGATGAGGTGACAGCAGAAATTGACTGGGAGCGGCGTTACCGGTTGATGCGCATGCATACGGCCTGCCATTTGTTATGTGCGGCGATTGACGGTGGCGTGACGGGAGGCTCGGTCGGGCCGGACAAAAGCCGGCTTGATTTTGATCTGGAAGATACCGCTCTTGATAAGGAAGCGATTAGTGCCACGCTCAAGCGGCTGGTTGAGGAAGATCACGCGCTTGAAATTTCATGGATTTCAGATGAAGAAATGGCCGCCAACCCCAATCTGGTTCGGACGATGTCCGTCAAGCCGCCTATGGGTAGCGGGCGGGTCCGGATTATGAAAATCGGTGACAATGTCGATCTGCAGCCTTGCGGCGGCACGCACGTCAAACGCACCAGCGAAATTGGCCGTCTGGAGGTTGGCAAAATCGAGAATAAAGGCAAACATAACCGCCGGGTGAATATTCGCCTGGCAGATTGAAAATAAAAACAGTGGAGTGCACAAACGAATGAATACCAACAGTTATAAAATCGCTGTTATTCCCGGTGACGGAATTGGCAATGAAGTGATGCCGGAAGCAATCCGGGTTCTGGACGTGATTGCGGGTCGCCATGATCTGTCCTTTCAGTACGATGAAAAGGACTGGAGCTGCGAGCGCTTCCATAAGCAGGGCGCCATGATGCCGGAAGATGGCCTTGATCAGATCAGGGATCATAATGCGATTTTGCTTGGTGCCGTTGGTTTTCCGGGTGTGCCGGATCACGTTTCGCTTTGGGGGCTTTTGATCCCGATCCGTCGCGAGTTCCAGCAATATGCGAACATCCGTCCGGTGCGCCTGTTTGAGGGCATGCAATGTCCGTTGGTTGGGCGTGGCCCCGGCGATATCGATTTCTGGATTGTCCGCGAAAACAACGAAGGCGAATATTCCGAAATCGGTGGCCGTATGTATCAGGGAACACCTGAAGAATTTGCCGTTCAGCAGAGTATTTTCAGCCGCCGTGGAACGGACCGCATTATGCGGTTTGCCTTCGAGCTGGCAAAAACCCGTGAACGCAAACATGTGACGTCGGCAACCAAATCAAATGGTATTATCCATTCCATGCCCTTTTGGGATGAGCGGTTTGAGGAAGTTTCCAAAGATTATCCTGAATGCACGACAGATAAATTCCATATCGATATTCTGACGGCGCATTTCGTCCGCAACCCCGACTGGTTTGATGTGGTCGTTGGCTCCAACCTGTTTGGTGATATTCTGTCCGATTTGGGCCCGGCCATCGCCGGCACCATTGGCATTGCGCCCAGCGCCAACGTCAACCCGGAGCGCGACTTTCCGTCCTGCTTTGAGCCGGTCCATGGTTCGGCCCCGGATATTGCGGGCAAGGGCATTGCCAATCCCATCGGCCAGATCTGGTCCTCCGCGATGATGCTGGAGCATTTGGGGCATCAGGAAGCCGCCGATGAAATTGTCGCAGCTATCGAAAAGGTCATTCTCGATGGCTCTGTATTGACCGCTGACATGGGCGGCAAGGCGAACACCCGGGAACTGGGCCAGGCCGTTGTTGATGCCTTATGACGACAACCCTGCCAATCTATCAGATTGACGCCTTTGCGGACCGGGTTTTCTCAGGAAACCCGGCCGCCGTTTGTCCGCTTTCGGAATGGCTGCCCGATGAGGTCATGCAGCAGGTTGCGGCCGAGAACAATTTGTCCGAGACCGCCTTTTTTGTGCAAACCGGCGATGCCAGTTGCCATCTCCGCTGGTTCACGCCCGTACATGAGGTTGATTTGTGTGGCCATGCCACGCTTGCTACCGCGCATCTGATTTTTGAAAAGCTCAACCCGGCTATTGATCGGATTGCCTTTGAGACGTTGAGCGGCCCGTTACTGGTCAGCCGCAAGGGCGAATTGATCGAGCTGGATTTCCCGTCCCGTCCCGCGACGCCTATGGCGTTGCCTGGGGGATTTGCGGAGGCCCATGGCTGCCTTCCTATGGAATTTTTGCGGGCTTCGAAAAATATGGCGGTGTTTGAAAAGGAATCGGATGTGCAGGCTTTTCAGCCCGATTTGACTTATATCAAATCCCTGCAGGGCGATGGCCTTATCGTCACGGCCCCGGGTGATGCCTCTGATTTTGTCTCTCGCTATTTTGCGCCGCATGTCGGCATTGACGAAGACCCCGTGACCGGATCGGCGCACTGTACGTCCGTTCCCTATTGGGCGGCGCGTCTCTATAAAACGCGTTTGCAGGCCCGACAGATCTCGCAGCGGGGTGGTGCGCTTTCCTGCGAACTGGTCGGAGACAGGGTGAAAATGGCCGGGCGAGCGGTGCTTTATATGGAAGGGCGCATATACCTGCCATGAAGGACCGTTTCGACATTTTCCAGGCGGTTGACGACACCCATATGGAAAGTGCCCGATTGTTGTTCCGTGAGTATCAGGAATGGTTAAACGTCGATTTGTGTTTTCAGGATTTCGAAGCCGAACTGCAAACGCTACCGGGAAATTATGCCCCGCCAATGGGCCGGCTTTATCTGGTCGTGGACCGCAAAACATCTGAACGCGTTGCTTGTGTTGCCCTGCGGCCCCAGGGGGAGGGGCGCTGTGAGATGAAACGCTTGTACGTGCGCAAATCCTGGCGGGGATGTGGTCTCGGGCGGTTTTTGGCGGAACTGTGCCTGACAGAAGCGCACAGTATAGGATATGATCAGATGTGCCTTGATACGATCAGCCACTTGACAGAAGCCCGCAGCCTATACAAATCAATGGGGTTCATGGAAACGGCGCCTTATTATGACAATCCGCTGGAAAATGTGGTATATATGCAAAGGGAGATTGGCAAGGTTGGGATGTGAACCTTTTGTAAGGAATTTCCTGCTATGGTATGTAGCTAGGAGCGTGTTGAACTAAAACAGGACCGTTGATTTGTTACATTATTCTGCCAATCGTTGGGCGAAAGGCGCTTTTTTATTTGTCGTATTTTGTCTGTGTATAGTCACGGCGTCTCTGGCCGTTGCCGCTTCGGATATCAACAAGAAGCGGACCTTTGGCTTAAGATCGGGCGGAGAAGGCCATATCCAGATGCGCTCGCTCATGGCGCCTGCCCAAAGAAGTGCTTCTGGCAAACAGGTGGCAACCATACCGGTGACGGTCATCCTGAGTGTGAAGGACAATACCAAGGTTGGCGAAATCTGTGATTCCGCTCCCCGGATCAACGACTCGCTGATGAGCGCCTGGCATCAAAACCCGATCCCTTACGGCTATCTTTATGATCGTGAAAGCAACAGTGGAAAAACGAACGTCGGTTATCGACGGACAAAGGAGCAAAAGGCGGAAGACAAGCGCCTTATTCGTATTATCAATCATGCTCTTGGCGGCAATGAGATTGAACAAATTATCGTTCTCAAGGGAATCATGAGCATGGGAAGTGGCGCAATCACGCGATTGCCGTTTTCCAGTGTGAACGGTTGTGATGAGCTGGAAGTTACAAAATAACGTATATTTTATTTGTACCTTGTTGATATTATTGATTTTTTAGTTGTTTCTCTTGAGCCTGAGCGGGGCTCGAACTTGATTATTTGTTGCTATTTGATTTTCGATCATTAGTATTCGATCACTGGTAAGTATACCAGTTGTTGCGTGGGTCCCTATATATTGTGTGTTTTGCCAGACAAATTGATGGGACTGGCAAATTTGCAAGGGTTATAAGGAAAACATCGTGGTCAAGTCGATAAAATGTATGGCTGTCATCGTCGGGGTTGCCGTCTCTCTCGGGGGATGTGGTTTCATGCAAAACGATTTGTTTACGGAATCCTTTTGGGCCGGAAGCCCGCTGCGTAATAACAACGAAGGTGAACTGGGCGTTGCCGAGCTGGCAAAAGGTAATTATGTCACCGCTGAGGGGCATTTTCAAAAAGCCCTGAAGGCCAATCCTCGTGATATCGACGCGCTTATTGGCGCGGGCATTTTGTACCAGAACACCGGTCAAATCACCAAGGCGCGGGAAATGTACGAAGCTGTACTGGCTCTGCGACCCGACGATTCTCACCAGTTTGTGGTCTGGAACAAACTGACCACCCGTCCTGCTGCGCAAATCGCCAGTGTTAATCTGTCGCTTTTGGAAACAGGGGATGTTCCGGGAAGTATGCCAATGGCGGCGCCTGATGCGGGAATGGCTATGGCACCGGCGCCTGTTGCGCAGCCCATGGCTCCTGTAACAGGTGCACCGACCACTTCGGCGATGTTGGGCCGGCCGATGCAGCAAAGTAACGCTCCGGCAGTTCCGGTGGGCGAGTTCAATGGCAGCGACGCCAATATCATGTCGCGGTTTGCGACATTGCGGGCGCTTAAGGAGCAGGGGCTCATCACCGATGCCGAATATAACCAGCGTCGACAAACCAATATTGGGGCCTTGTTGCCCCTGACGTCGCCACCACCAGCCGCTGGTCTTGACCGGCCCGTACCAACAACAGAACAGATTTCGGGCCGATTGCGAGCAATTGGTCGGGCCCTGGAAATGCGTGCTATATCCGTATCGCAACATGCGGCAGAACGCTCAATGATTCTGGATGCGATGATGCCTTCTGCGCCGGTTGTTGTTGCCAATCCGGGGGTCCCGCCGAGCGGTCTGATGGAAGCGGCTGATTCTGTACGACGTTTGGAACAGTTGCAAAATAGCGGCTTTATCGATGCGAACGAATATGGACGCGAACGCCAGGCGATAGAGTTGTCGATGCGCCCGGCTGCGCCTGCCGCAGCACCTGTCAGCGCTGTTTCATCGGCCTCCGGAAAAGCGGACGCGAAACCGGCAATGCTCGAATCGCAAATGAGCGGTCCCCAGCCAGGCATTCATCTGGCCTCTTATCGGTCCGTCCAGCAGGCAGAACGCGGATGGGCGCAAATCCGCCGGGCCCAGCAAAATATTCTGGGCGATATGCCGCATGTCGTGTCGCGGATCAGTTTACAGGGCAAGGGAACCTATTACCGCCTGAAAGCAGGCCCTGTTGAGAGCGAAAGTGCGGCCCGCGAATTATGTGGCCAGTTGAAACGCCGCCGCCAGTTCTGCGAGCCGACGACAATCAACGCCGGTTAAACGCCCGAAACCGTCATCAGTGCCGGGTATATGCCGGAGAAGCGGTTAGGCTGTGCGGCGACAGTCAGTCACCAATCCATTCAACAAGCGTTGCGACACCCATGCCAACCCCAACACAGAGCGTCGCGATCCCGTACATGGGGCGCTTGGCTGTTGGGGCGCGGCGCTCCATCTCATGCATGAGGGTAACCAGAATGCGTGATCCCGAGCAGCCCGTTGGGTGCCCGAGTGCGATGGCGCCGCCATTGACGTTGGTTTTTGCATGATCCAGCCCTAACCGTCGCATGCAGCCCAGTGCTTGGGCCGCAAAAGCTTCATTAAGTTCGATTAGATCGATATCCTCTAGGGTCAGGTTTGCGCGTTTCAGCAGTTTCTGGATAGCGGGGACGGGTCCGTAGCCCATAACGCCCGGATCAACGCCTGCAACGGCAGAACCCAGCCAGCGTAGTTTCGGTTTGACACCGAGTGATGCGGCCCGCTCAGCGCTCATCATGAGCAGGGCCGCCGCGCCATCATTGACGCCGCTGGCGTTGCCGGCGGTAACCGTACCGTCTTTTTTAAAGGCGGGGCGCAGCTTGGCCATATCCTCAACGGATGTATCGAGGACAAAGCCGCCATTTTCCCTGCGATAGCGCGGGTGCTCGTCCGTGTCGATGACAATTGGGTCGCCCTTGCGCTGGGGAATGGAAATGGGAACGATCTCGTCTTTAAAGTATCCCTTGTTCGCGGCATCAGTGGCGCGGCGATGGCTCTCGACGGCGAAGGCGTCCTGGTCTTCACGGGAGATTTGCATGTCCGTCGCAATGTTTTCCGCCGTTTCCCCCATGCTGATGATCGGATACATGGCGTCCATTTTGGGATTGTCGAAGCGCCAGCCGACGGTTGTGTCCCACATTTTCGGATGTCCCATTTGTGGGGTGCGGTCCGGTTTACCCATAACCCATGGCGCTCGGCTCATGCTCTCGACACCACTGCCTATATAGATATCGCCTTCGTTGGCAACAATGGCCTTGGCGGCCTGGTTCACCGCTTCAAGCGCTGAGGCGCAAAGCCGATTGACTGTGACGCCCGGAACCTCAATGGGAAAGCCGGCCAGCAGGCTCGACATGCGCGCCACGTCGCGGTTGTCCTCACCGGCCTGATTGCCGCACCCCGCATAGATATCATCAATGCTTGCCGGATCAATTCCGGTTCGCTCAATCAGGGCTTTATAGACATCGGCCAGCAAATCATCGGGACGTACGGTTGACAGGCCGCCGCCAAACTTCCCAATGGCGCTGCGTACGCCATCAATAATAACGACTTCTTTCATAAACAGGGTCCTTAGTCTGAGCTATTGTATGGTTTGCACCGGCGCTGGCATGAGGCCGCCTTGCGGCTGACCCCCAGAATTTCCTTTGGGCGACACGGTAAGGGTGATTTGCGAATTGCGCAGTGTTGCGCCCTGGATGGCGATCGCCAGAACGCGGTCATCGCTTTCATAGGTCAGGATGCTGGTTGGTGCGCGCACCGACGTCAGCTCACGCCATTGGTATTGCGGGAGATTGGATCGGTAGAAATCAAATAAGGCATCGGCCCGGGTCGATGTGGAAAGTGATAACTGGCCAAACCAGGGTTTTGAGCCAAAGACCAGCGTCTTGTCGACATTCAATTCGGATCCCGATGGAATGGGAATATCGGGAAACTGGGTGAATGCGGAGGAGGCCTGGGTGAATTGACCACCCGCTTGTTTGGCGCTGGATGAGGACATGATCGGTGTTGTTCGGTCACAAGCACTCAATCCGATGAGCAGTCCGACAAGAATCATTTGCCGACAAAGGCGTTGAATTGTATTATTGTCTTGCGTCATGAGAGCGGGTTTCTCCAAGTCATTCGCTTGATGCTGATAAATTCTATATCATCCCCTTTGCTGAAGGCCAATATGTGACATTTATTTGAATGTCTTTTTGGCGGGTTTCTGCGGGTCTGGGGGAATGATCGAAAAAAAGTTGTGGATATGTAAAAAAACCTTCTGAAAAGGGTTTGACATAACAACACCAGGGGCCTAGAAAGCGCCTCCCGACGCGAACGGCGGTGCCGATCAGATTGGGGCGCTCAAGAAATTGAGCTTTGCAAGATACCATTAAGAATACGTAATTGAAGGGATACGCGGACGGCGGCCCTGGGGTTTAGAGATAGGCCTTGG
>JBLXFH010000007.1:0-29891 GCA_048262255.1 Rhodospirillales bacterium
GGCCGGCGCAAGATTGTCCTGGCGACGGCCATTGCCGAGACCAGCCTGACCATCGAAGGGGTGCGGGTGGTCATCGATGGCGGCCGCGCCCGGCGTGCCCGCTTTGATCCGCAAAGCGGCATGACCCGTCTGGTCACCGAGCCGGTGTCCCTGGCCAGCGCTGACCAGCGCCGCGGGCGGGCCGGCCGCATGGAACCCGGGGTCTGTTACCGCCTGTGGCATGAGGCCGGGGAGGGGGCCTTCCTGAAATTCAGCCCGCCGGAAATCACGGAGGCGGATTTGGGCCCGCTGGCCCTTGATCTGGCCAACTGGGGCCTTCACGACGCGGCGTCCCTGCGCTGGCTGACACCACCGCCCGAGGCACCCCTGGCGCAGGCCCGCCAGTTGCTGAAGACCTTGGGGGCGATGGACAGCAGCGGCCGGATCACGGCCCACGGGCGGGCCATGGCCGATTTGCCCCTGCATCCGCGTCTGGCCCATATGGTGGTCCGAAGCGCGGAATTCGGCTGGACCGAAGGGGCCTGCCTGTTGGCGGCCCTGTTGTCGGGCAGAGACATTGCCGAGCGCCCGGCAGCGGGACCGCTGCCGGTGGATCTGAACCCGCGTCTGGCGGCGCTCAAAGGGGAGAAAACGCCCTTGCGGGTCAACCGCAATGCCGTCTCCCGGACCCGCAGCCTGGCCCGGCAATGGCGGAAACGGGCGCCTAAAGCCGGCCCCGTCACCACAGATCTGGATTTGACGCCCGATCAGCAGACCGGAGCGCTGGTGGCTCTGGCCTATCCCGATCGCATTGCCCAGCGCCGTCCGGGGGGCGAGGCCCGCTACCGCCAGGCCAATGGCAAGGGCGCGGCCCTTTCCCGGGAAGACGGGTTGCAAGGCGCCGCCTATCTGGCCATCGCCCTGGTCACCGGGCAAAATCGCGACGCGGAAATCCGACTGGCGGCAGAGGTCACGCTGGCGACCATCGAAGCGTTGTATGAGCCGCAAATCACCGAGCAGGAACGGGCGGTCTGGGACAGCCAGACCAAATCCGTTCTGGCGCGCCGGCAGCGGCGCCTGCAGGCGCTGGTGCTGAGCGACGGCCGGGCCAAATCCATTGCCCCGGATGAGATTACCCGGGCCTTGCTGGAAGGCATCAAAGAGGCGGGGCCCGCCTGTCTGCCCTGGACCAAAGAGGTCACCGACTGGCGGCAACGGGTTGCCTGCTATCATCGGGCCACGGGGGCGGGACCGGATCTCACCGACGATGCCCTGATGGCGGATCCGGAGCCATGGTTGGGGCCCTATCTGGCGGGCATGAGCCGGCTCACCCATCTGGCGTCCCTCGATTTGCTGGCGGTGCTCAAATCCCTGATGGACTGGCCGGCCCAGCAAGTATTGGAAAAACAGGTGCCCAGCCACCTGACCGTGGCCAGCGGATCCAGCATCCGCATCGATTATTCGGACCCCACGGCACCGGTGTTGCCTGTCAAATTGCAGGAAATGTTCGGCACTACGGAAACGCCCCGCATTCTCGACGGCCGCCTTGCCCTGACCATCCATCTGTTGTCACCGGCCGGCCGGCCCTTGCAAATCACCCAGGATCTGACCGCCTTCTGGAGCAATGGCTACCCCCAGGTGAAGGCGGAAATGCGCGGCCGTTATCCCAAACATCCCTGGCCCGATGACCCGCTGGCGGCACAAGCCACCCGCTATACGAAACACCGGCCGAAAAAAAGCTGAGCGGCGCAGGGTCCGGGCTGGAGGTGCGGGCCTGTTGGCATTGCGGCCTGGGCCGGCATGAGGGGGAAGAACCCGGCTCCGCGGTTTCGTCTGGGGCTCCGGTCTGGCGGGGCGGGGTCAGTGAAAAGACGCGGCCTCCGCCCGTTGCCACAGATCGGCATATTCCGGCGGACAGTTGTCGCCCAAAAGTTGCCCGTCTGCCAGGGCCGGCAGTTCCGTGCCACTGAAATGGTCTTCGCGAAAATTGATCATATTGAGGGTGATGCCGGTCGGTGACCTGAGGCCCATGGCACCGACCATTTCAGCAAATCCATGGAGCGTGTTGCGATGAAAGTTGGCGACGCGCTGGGCCTTGTCGGCGACATCCAGTCCGGCCTGGCGGCGCCGGTCCTGGGTGGCGACGCCGGTCGGGCAGCGGTTGGTGTGACAGGCCCGGGCCTGAATACAGCCGATGGAAAACATGAAGCCGCGGGCGGAATTGCACCAGTCGGCGCCCAGCGCCAGAGCCCGGGTCATATCGGCACCGGAGACAATTTTGGCACTGGCCCCCAGCTTCATCTGGTCGCGGATGCCGGCCCCGATCAGGACCATGTTGACGAAATGCAGGCCGTCGCGAAGGGGCAGGCCGAGGCTGTTGGAAAATTCGAGCGGCGCCGCCCCGGTGCCGCCTTCCTTGCCATCGACGACAATGAAGTCCGGGTAACAATCGCGCTCCATCATCGCTTTCACAAGCGCCATGAACTCGCGCCGGTGGCCGACACAAAGCTTGAAGCCGACCGGCTTGCCGCCGGACAGGTCCCTGAGGCGGGCAATGAAATCAACCAACTCCAGGGGGGTTGAAAAGGCTGAATGAGAAGCCGGGGAAATGCAGTCCGTGCCAACGGGAACGCCTCGGGCTTCGGCAATTTCGGCACTGACCTTGGCGCCCGGCAGCATGCCGCCGTGGCCCGGTTTTGCGCCCTGTGACAGTTTGATCTCGATCATCTTGATTTGCGGGTCTTTTGCCTTATCGGCGAAGATATCCGCATCAAAACCGCCATCGGCAGCCCGGCAACCGAAGTAGCCGGACCCCAGTTCCCAGATGATATCGCCGCCATTTTCCCGATGGTAGCGCGATATGCCGCCCTCGCCGGTATCATGGGCAAATCCGCCCAGTCTGGCGCCCCGGTTAAGGGCGGCAATGGCGTTGCCACTGAGCGCCCCGAAACTCATGGCTGAGATATTCAACAGCGAACAGTCATAAGGCTGTTTACAGTCTTTGCCACCGATGCGAACGCGAAGCGCTTCGTCGGGAACCTGTTCAACTTTGATGGAATGGGTGAAAAAGGAATAGTCAGAACTATAGACATCCTGCTGGGTGCCGAAGGGAATGGTCTGCAGCTCGTTCTTGGCCCGCTGATACACCAGAGAGCGCTGTTCGCGGTTGAAGGGAAAGGCGTCGGAATCGCTTTCGATCAGATACTGGCGGATTTCCGGCCGGATGCCTTCGAACAGCCAACGCATATGAGAAAGAATGGGATAATTGCGCCATAAGGTATGGCGGGTCTGCAAGATATCGTAAAGACCCAGCAGGAACAGAGGGACGGCAATGCCGGCGATCCAGTAGCCCAGCAGGATATCAAAGAAAATCAGGCCCAGGCCGATGGCCGAAGCCAGAGCGACCCCCATCAAAACGAAATATCTACTCATGGCAGTGAATTTCCCCGGTTGTGCGTTACCTGTTTGACCTCAAAATCTCGTGTCTCCCCTCGGACCTGAGGGCGCCCCTGTTCGGGTTCCGGCGCCCGTCGTTCCGACCATCTGCCTCATTGTTAGCATAGTCCACATGATTAAAACCAAAACAAACTGAAAGGAGGGTTGGTAGCAAACGATCGAGCTGACGGCTCAACCGGTTGATCGGTCCGGGTGGTTCATGGGAATTGACCGGATGCCGGACTTTAGCGGTGTTTGCGAGGCCTAAAAAAAGCCCGTCCGGTGGTTCGCGGACGGGCTTTAAGGCAAGCAAGATGATCAAACCGTTTGCTTACATGTCGCCCTCGACGACAGTCAGTCCGAGTGTATGCCAGGCCTGCATGCCGCCGCGGTAATAGAGGATTTTGTCGGCCGGATATCCCTCGCGAATCATCGCTTTAATGGCCATGGGAGATTGTCCACACCAAGGCCCGTTGCAAAACAACAGAACCTTTTCAGCCCCTGCGCAATCCCATTTTTTATCGGCGCCACGCTGGCAGCCGACTTCATCAAGGCGGTCGGCCATTTGTGTATAGGGCATGTTGATGGCGCCGGGAATGGTGCCGTCCAGATGCCATTCGACAGTCCGGCCATCAATGAGTTTGCCACCGGCTTTTGCAAATTCCAGCAACTCGACTTCACCGACTGTGGTGACACCCGCTGCGACCTGCATGGGCTGAATGCAAAAGGGAGGGCATTTGCGTGATGTTTTGGCATAGGCCGGGTTTATGGTTGCATCCTGATCCTGGTTGCGCATGATCTCGACCGGGCCGTTCGCCGTCTGCACGGTCACACTCGGGGTTTGGGCGTTGATCTTGACTTCCAGTTCATCGGCTGCGACGGGCGTCGCGCCATAAACGAACAGCATTGCAAGGGCTATCAAAAACGGTGGCATTGTCGGTACTCTCCTCTGTTTGCATAATGGGTCGGGCTGATGACGTGGGTTCTGTGAATTATATTATATAAAAATCGAATATGTAAATGGATGTTTCAGCTGTTTCACCAGGGCAAGCATACCGCTTCCTGGCAGGGAACAGGAAATCGGAAAAAGCCTTTCACCTGCCCGCCTGTTTCAGTAGGTTGCGGGCTTCGCGTACCTTTCCTGACAGGCATCTGGGCATATAATCAAGTGAATCGTATTTCTCTCGACAGATGGTCCGGCTACCTGGGCGGGGTGGGGACCATTTGCATCTGGTCCGGTTTTATCGTGTTTTCCCGCATGGGCATGGTTGGGAACCTGAATGCCTTTGATATTACCGCGTTGCGATTTCTGGTTAGTTTTTTAATCACCGCTCCCTTTGTCTATGTCTACTGGCCACGCCATTTGTCGCTGCCTAAAACGTTGTTTTTGTCGGCATGCGGGCCGGGAGCCCTCTATTCCATGTTGATGTTCACGGGTCTGAAAACCTCTCCCGCCGCCTATGCCGGCGTCTTTGCCAACGGCACCATCCCGATTTTTACCGCCATTATCGCCCTCTGTCTGATGGGCAGTAAACTGGGCGGCAAAGGTGTATTGGCGATTGCCGTCATTTTCAGCGGCGGGGTGGCGGTTGGATACAATGGCCTGATGACGGGTGGGGCGGATGCCCTTCAGGGCATTGTCTATTTTCTGTCGGCGTCTTTTTTGCTGGCCATCTATTTTGTCTGTCTGCAGCACTGGAAGCTGACGCCCAAGCAGGCAATGATCGTTGTAAATGTGCCGACGGCGCTTGTTTACCTGCCCATCTGGTATTTCCTGCTGCCATCCAATTTGGCCGCTGCATCGATGTCGGAGATTCTGTTCCATGGCCTGTTCCAAGGCATTGGCCCGGGGGTTCTGGCCGTCCTGCTGATGGCCTTCACTGTCCAGAAATTGGGGCCGACCCAGGTCGCCGGTTTTGCTGCCTCCGTGCCGACCGTTGCCGCCCTGGTCGCGATCCCGTTGTTGGGTGAACATCTTGGCCTGATCGAATGGCTTGGGATGGCGGCTGTGACCATCGGTTTGTTGCTGCTTTTGTGGCGTCGTTAACTTTGGCGGAAAGCCGGGCGTTTAATCTCTTTCCGGCGGCCGGGGGCTGGTTTCCGAAAGTTCGTCGTCGCCCGTTCTGTCCGGCGGGTCAATCACAGGTGTGTGGTGACGGTCGTGGGTGGCCTGGGCATGACTTTGCGGCGAACGCCGAAACATCCGTCGCGCGCTTTCAAGGGACCGTCTGAACAGGGAACACAGCGGACAGGACGTTTTCATATGGGGAATCCGGATGTAAAAACAAAAGTCTGCTTCCCTATAACCCGGGGGCGGAGATGAAGCCATGATCAAGATCAATCCGCCGACCGGCGTTGCGGTGACAGGACGCTCGCAAAAGGCAATTAAATTGGCAAACGACGGGTTGCAGGCTCACATAATGGGACCGGATATGTTAGGCTCTATTCAGGCCTTGCCGTAAAAACCCGGGCCGGTCGTATGGGTGATATGTATGAAATCAGAGGTAGCCTGTTTCCTTTTGAGCGTAATCCTATGCGGTGTGGCCTTTGCGGCTGACCCGGCCTACGAGTGCCCCCGGCGTGTTGCCTCCGGTGATAATAATTTTGTCTCTGTATCCACCCGGCAGATTTTGATGGAGGCCTACCGCGAATTGGGGTGCGAGACCGAGTTTCCAATCGTGCCTTTGCGGCGCGGTATCACCGGATTCAATAAAGGAACGGTGGATGGTGAAGTTTTACGCGCCACGAAAGTTGAAGGCTTGTACAAGGTCCCTTTTGTACGTTCGGAAAAACCTCTGTTCTCCTTGATAAATTCTCTTTGGGCCCACCCTGACGATGCCCGTCGGAGCGTCAGGCCCATCGGTTATATTCACGGTATCCTCTGGCAGGAAGATTTTATGGTCGGCAAAAGTGGTGAAAAGTTTCACAGCGAAGACAAACTTTACGAAGCTTACAACAAAGGGGTTTTGGCGGGGTTGTTATCAAGCGATTTCACGATCAACAACATGCTTAAGCAAGACGCCTTAAGTCCGCCCCCCTATCGGCTGGTAACCGTCCAGGAAACCTTGATCTATCACTATCTTCATCAAGACTATTCAGATTTCATGCAGGTTTTGGAAGTCCACCTCGACACGGCAAAACCCTTTTCGGATCTTGACTGACAACGGAATCTAAATCCGTGGTATGGGCAATCTCTGAAGGGCGACACAAGTCTTCCCAGCAGGCCTGTGTCTCTTCGATTGTAATCGGTTCGGTGACAACTGGTGAAGGGTCCCGGACGGCTTTTTTGGAAGCCGGTCCGGAAGCTCGTCTGTGTCGCCAGACTGGGGAGCCGGTGTTATCGCCTAACCCCGTTTACCGATTTCCCGGGCCAGTCGCTGCAGCGCCAAATTCAGAAGGGGGCGCGGACAGGCCAGATTGAAGCGCTCAAATCCCGCCCCTTCCGGGCCAAAGATGTGGCCCTCGTCAAACAGGACTTTTGCATCCAGCTGGGTCATTTTCTCAAGCGCTGTCTGATCCAGACCCAGGGCCCTGAAATCAACCCAGGCCAGATAAGTGCCCTGCAAGGGAGTCAGCCGCAATTGGGGTAACTGGTCGGCCAGGAACCGGTCCAGGGTTTGGGCGTTACCGTGAATATAGGCGAGCACCTCGCCCAGCCAGTCTTCGCCTTCTTTGTAGGCGGCTTCAGCGGCAACCAGCGCCAGCGGGTTCAGGCCCCCGGCGACACCTGTTTCCGCCAGGTAGGCGTCATAGGCCTTTTTCATATCCGGGTTGGCGATCACCATATTGGACAGGTGCATACCGGCCAGATTAAAGGTTTTGGACGGCGCCGTACAAACCATGGCGTTCTGGGCAAAGGCATCATCCAGCGTGGCGAAAGGTTGGAAGGTGTGCCCGGGCATAATCAGGTCGCAATGGATTTCATCGGCCATGACCTTGACGTTGTGGCGCAGGCAAATGTCCCCGTACCGGCGCAACTCATCGGCGGTCCAGACCCGTCCGACGGGATTATGGGGGCTGCAGAGGATCGCCATTTTCACCTCCGGGTCCGCTGCTTTTTTCTCCAGATCCTCGAAATCCATGCGGTAGTTCCCGTCCTCCTCAATCAGGCTGGAGGAAACGATCTGACAACCGCCATTGGTGATGGAGCGGAAAAACGGGTAATAAACCGGCCGCTGGATCAGGACCTTGTCGCCGGGCTGGCACCAGGTTTTGACGGCAAAATGCAGGGCCGGGACGACACCGGGGGTGGTCGTGATCCAGTCCGGGGAAATGTCGTAGTTATGGCGTTTCTTGAACCACTCTGTCACCGCTTCAAAATAACCCGGCGTGGTCGTTGTATAACCCAAAACACCATGGTCAATTCGTGCTTTCAGGGCATCGAGCACCGGTTGCGGGGCGGCAAAATCCATGTCCGCGACCCACATGGGAATGGGGCCGTCGTCTTTCAGGTCGGTGCCGATGGGAGTGATCGGGCCGGCATGGCTGCCCCCCCGGTAATTCTCCCATTTGTTGGAACCGGTGCCGGTGCGGTCAATGATATGGTCCAGATCAAGGGTCATGGTGCGGCCTTTGCGATTTTAGTTATACTTTGTAACGGCTTGCGGGGAGACTGTAAAATCCCGATGTGGCCGATATTTGGACAGCGGGTCCATCTTGCGGTCCCCGGTTTTTATAGATTTGCCAGATGTTCGCTTGCATTGAAATAGGGCAAATTGTCCTGACTGGAGCAACCGATCATGGATAAGCGTTCCGCCACTTTGATTGCCTTATGATATTTGCGGTCACATTCCGTGTCGGAATGATTAAGGAAGACATCGCCACAAACGGAGATCCCGTAGTGGGCCTGCAGAGTCCGGATCACCGTGCCGGCCAGCATGCCGTCGGCAATATCGGCCAGGTTAAAGTCTTCCTGTTTGACGATCTGGAACTTGTTTTCAACCAGATAGCCGCGGATTTTGGCTTCGGCCGCCAGGGCCGCATCCCAATAATCGGATTCGGACTGGGTGGCATCCCCGGAGACATGGGCAAAAGCCATGCAAAAGGCCAGGAAGACCTGCTCCTTGGGAGTTGCCGATTTCCAGGCGGTTTTACCGAGACTGCTCCAGACCGACAGGTTCATTTCGGCATATACCTTTGGCACACGCTCGAAGAACAAGGAATGCAGTTTGTTTTCGTTGAGGGAGCTGTCGAGCTTTTGTTCCTTGTAGATGTCGATGGCGGCATAGGTGCCACAGACGGGGCAGGTGTCGTTTTCGTGGGCGTCTTTCTGATAAATGTGCGAGCAGCGGGTTTTGTTGGGTAACTCGTTCTGGCACAAAAGGTAGGTGGTATGCTGGTCTTCGTCGTCCTGCTGCTGGCCGATCCAGTTGAAGCGGTTCATGAACTGCATGTAGGACTTGCGGTGGCTCCACAGGCTCCATTCCAGCTTCTCCACCGGACCGAAGGTGCTCCAGTTGGAACTGACATCAATGACCACACATTTGTCTTTGCCAGGCGCCGAGCGCAGGCCGCGGCCGACCGATTGTCCCCAAAGCACCTTCGACAGGGTCGGTCGCAAATGAACGATGATGTTGCAATTGGGATTGTCCCAGCCTTCGGCCAAAACGCCGACGGAGACCATGGCTTCAATTTCGCCGCGCTCATGTTGGGCCAGCAGGCGCATCCGTTCCTTGAGCGGTGTCCCGGCGGTGACGATTGCCGCCTCAATGCCTTCCAGGCGAATACAGCGCAGGGTTTCTTCAGCAACGCTGATATCGGCACAGAACCAGGCAGATATGGGGGGCAGGGTGGTTTTTTCCCGCTCGTCCTTATAGCTCCAGATGGCGTAATCAATCATCGATGATTTGATGATCGCCGGAGCCAGGCTGGCAACCGGGAAGTCTCCGGAACTGATGTCGATGCTGGCAAGATTGAGGTCGTGAACAAAATGCGGCCGATAGATCGGTTGCACCAAAACGCCCTCGGCAATCAGATCCTCAATATTGGCGCAATCAATAATCGCATCAAAGGCCAGGTTGAGCTGATCGCGCTGGTCGCCCGTGCGTCGCTCGGGCGACGCCGTCAGGCCCATCAGTTGGGCCGTGGTTTTACCGCTGTTCTTGTAGGTATCGAGAATCCATTTGTAGGATTTGCCATTCGGCGACACCCGGTGTGCTTCATCGACGATAATCAGATCGGCCTGTTGAATAGCGTCGCTCAATACGGATTTTGCCCGCATGCTGGTCGACAACAAAACATCATAGCCATCGAAGGCCGGGCCGGTGTCCGAAACTTCCAGCTTGCGTACCGTGTGCTTTTTGCCAAGCGCTCTCTCAAGCTGTTCCAGCAGAACCAGCCGATGGCACAGGACAACAATCTTCTTGTCCTTGTAGAAGCGCTCGACGATTTCGCTGGCCAATACCGTTTTGCCGGCCCCGGTGGGAGCCTTGAGAATAAATTGGTTATATTGTTGTATAATCGAAGGGTAGGTATCGATTATCTTTTGTTGCCAATTCCGCAGCTGCATAAAAAACCTATATCACTTAAAAGATGCGGAAGTTCCTCCCGCGGCCAATGTGGCGGTATATCTGATCACTCCACGGGAAACCAGAGCGAGCTTGCTGGTTGTGCGAAATAAAATGCAATTTTATTAAGAATTTATGGCAATTTGATCGCGATGCTGCCGGACTTTTTATGGAGAGCTGGAAGTGCAGACCTATTGGGCTGTCCAGCCGCCATCAACCGGCAACGAGGTGCCGGTTATCGAGGCGCCGCCATCCGAACAGAGAAACCCGGTCAGGGCCGCCAGTTCTTCGACGGTAACAAATTTTTTGGTTGGCTGGGCGGCCAGAAGGACATCCCGTTTGACCTCTTCTTCCGTCAGGCCCCGGGCCTTGGCGGTATCCGGAATTTGCCGCTCCACCAAAGGGGTCCAGACATAACCCGGGCAAATGGCATTAACTGTAATCCCCTGTTCAGCGACTTCCAGGGCGACGGTTTTGGTAAATCCGACAATGCCGTGTTTGGCAGCCACATAAGCCGATTTGAACGGTGAAGCGACCAGGCCGTGGGCAGAAGCGATGTTGACAATTCGCCCCCATCCCCGGGACTTCATGCCGGGGAGTGCGGCCTTGGTGGCGTAAAAGGCGGCGGACAGATTAAGGTTGATAATGTCCTGCCATTTTTCATCGGGAAAATCCTCGACCGGAGAGACAAACTGGATGCCGGCATTATTGACCAGGACATCAACGCCGCCAAAGGCATCGGTCGCCATTTCGACCAACTGACGCGGGCCTTCCGGCACCATCATGTTGGCCGGGCTGTAGAGTACGCGAACGCCATGGTTGCTTTCCAGTTCCTGGCGCAGAGGTTCAGCCTGTTCGGCGGTCTCGATGCCGTTCATAACGATATTCATGCCGGATTTGGCCAGACCGCGGGCAACGCCCAGGCCTATGCCACTGGTCGATCCGGTGATTACCGCTGTTTTTGTATCAGACATAAAACTACTCCGTCATAAGAAATGAGAATGGGTATAGATGCAGGCGGAGCTAGATAGCCGAAGTCTTGGTAAAGGTCACGTCAAGGTTGGGCCAGGTTTTCAAGCCAATTGCGGATGCGCTCTTCATTGACGCCGAAGTCGCTTTTTCCATAGTGGCTTCTGCTGTAAACGGCCAGGGTAGATCGGCCTTCGGGCAAGGCCAGAAACTTGACGGTGATGCTGTCGGGATACCTCATGAGCGCTGTCCGCTGGATTATATCAAACTGCCGGTTTTGTTCATCCCTATGCAGGGGTTCGATTCGCGGTTGGCGATCCGCCATATCCAGCCATCGCTGCTGCAGGACGTCGACGGACATATCAAAAACCGGGCTGACCAGATGCGGGGGCGATTTGCAATAGTCCGCAGGACAGACCAGAAACTGGTTGGGTGTCGGTTTGAGGTCAAGCGAAGGAAAGTCGACAGGCGTCGTATCGATGGGTCCGAACAGCAAAATCAGGACCTTGTCTCTGCCGACATAGGTCCCGATGGCCAGAACCAGAAGGATCAAAAGGCTCGCGGAAACTGAAACCATGGGGATGACCCTGTTTGTCATTATAATCGCCTGAATTTCCATATGTGCCCGGCCCTGGCCGGGGGTCGAAAAACGACCCGAAAAATAGAGTGCGAACCTGTTCTTATAGCATGCTATTGTCGCCCTGACAGGTCCCATCGTAACAAAGGGTAAGGGGAGCGCAAAGAGTGAACTACGAGACAGTTCAGAACGGCCCGACCTGTGAAGTGTCATTTCGCGGCAAACTGACATTTGCCGACAATGCCGGCATAAAGACCCTGATCAAGCAGGTTGAAAAAATCGATTGTCATCTGTGCGTCCTGAACGTTGCGGGCTTGCAAACCATTGATTCGGCCGGCTTGGGGATGCTGCTGCTGATCAATGATGCTCTTGTTGCGGTTGGCAAGCAGATGGAAGTGTCGGGGGCTGCGGGCCAGGTTCTGAAAATGTTCGAAATTTCAAAATTTTCGGAGATGATTACAATCAGGTAGGCGGGTTCTGTCAGACGCCCAACAGACAACACCCCCCGCAAAATAAATCGAAAAGGCAGATGACATGATGACCCCACAGGCCCTGGTCGCTGTTGCTATAATCTGTATTGCGACCCTGACAAATGCGCAGGAGATGAAGACGCCGGCGCCCGGGATTTCTGCCCGACAGGTTGTTGAAATCCAATTGCAGGCCCTGCAGCAAAACAACAGCCCAACCCGGGATTCGGGGATTCTGCAGACCTGGATATTTGCCCATCCCCGTAACAAACGGCAAACCGGTCCTCTGGAACGGTTTCGTCAAATGATCAAAAGCCCCAATTACCGAACCATGCTGGACCATCGTCACCATTCGGTCGAAACGGTGGTCGAAAGCGCCACAAGGGCCCTGTATTCGGTTGTGATTGTCACCGCCAGTGGGCAAAAGCGGGCCTTCCAGTGGGAAGTTCAGAAGGTGACGCAAGGCGCCCAGGCCGGCGCCTGGATGACGACGTCCGTATCACCACCTTTGCGACCGGAAGATTCAACTTGAGCCTGCGCATGAGCTTTTGTATCTAGGAGGCTTGGCGCGAGGAGGGGCATTTGACTGACGAGACACGGGTTCATCAGGGAACATATGACTATATCATCGTCGGCGCCGGGTCGGCCGGTTGTGTGTTGGCCAATCGTCTGACGGAAGATGCTGATATTAAGGTGCTGCTGCTGGAAGCCGGCGGCAAGGATAGCTATCCCTGGATCCATATTCCCATCGGATATCTGTTTTGTATGGGCAACCCGCGTACCGACTGGATGATGACAACCGAACCGGATGCCGGTCTGAACGGCCGTTCCCTGGCCTATCCGCGGGGCAAGGTTCTGGGCGGATGTTCTTCTATCAATGGCATGATTTATATGCGGGGACAGGCCGCTGACTATGATCAGTGGCGGCAACTGGGAAACAGCGGCTGGGGGTGGGATGATGTTTTACCCTATTACCTGAAATCTGAAAACCATCACCTGGGGGCAACGGATCTGCACGGGAGCGGTGGCGAATGGCAGGTCGACAAGCAGCGTTTGTCCTGGGACATTCTGGATAAATTTCGCGACGCGGCCGAACAGGTGGGCATTCCAAAGGTCGAAGACTTCAATACCGGTGACAATGCCGGTTCCGGTTATTTTGAAGTCAACCAGCAAGGCGGAATGCGCATGAGCACCGCCAAAGCCTTTTTGAAACCGGCCCGCAACCGGCCCAATCTGAAAGTCCTGACCGGGGCTCACACCTCGCATCTTCTGTTTGACGGCAAGCGGGCGACGGGGGTGGCTTTTGATCTGGATGGGGTGCCGTCCGAAGCCTTTGCCGGGGGCCAGGTCATCCTGTCTGCCGGTGCCATCAATTCCCCCAAAATACTCGAGATGTCCGGCGTCGGGCGCGGTGACGTGCTGTCAAAATTTGATCTTCCGGTTCACCACGAGATGGCGGGGCTCGGGGAAAACCTGCAGGATCATTTGCAAATTCGCACCGTTTTTAAAATCAAGAATGCCAAGACCCTGAACCAGAAGGCCAACAGCCTGTTCGGCAAAATGGCCATGGGCCTGGAATATGCCCTGTTCCGGTCCGGCCCGTTGTCCATGGCACCCAGCCAGTTGGGTTTGTTTGCCAAAAGCGACCCGCGCATTGCGACGCCTGACCTGGAGTATCACATCCAGCCGCTCAGCACCGATAAACTGGGGGAACCCTTGCACCCGTTCCCGGCAATTACCGCGTCGGTCTGTAATCTGCGGCCGGAAAGCCGGGGCAGTGTTCATATCAAGTCGCAAGACAAGGCCGCACAACCGGCTATTGCTCCCAACTATTTGTCGGCCCAGGCCGACCGGGATGTCGCTGCCAAGTCCATTCGTCTGACCCGTGAAATTATGGCTACCGATGCCGTCGCCATGTTCGAGCCCGAAGAAATGCTGCCGGGTGCTGATGTTTCTTCCGATGAAGATCTGGTGCGCGAAGCCGGCAACATTGCGACGACCATTTTTCACCCGGTCGGCACCTGCAAGATGGGCAGCGACCCCATGGCAGTGGTGGATGATCGCCTGAATGTGCACGGGCTGGAGGGGCTGCGGGTGGTAGATGCGTCGATCATGCCGACCATTACGTCGGGCAATACCAACTCGCCGGTGATCATGATCGCCGAAAAAGCATCCGATATGATCAAGCAGGACCGGCGCGCCTGACGCATTCTTGGAAATGCTCCCCAAGGGGTGTTTGAGATACGATGGAGTTGTAAACAAAGCCCCGCAGGTCAGGGCAGCCGCCGGACCACCCGTCTGCCATGACGGACAATATGGTTTGTTTTCTGAAGCGTTGCCAAGGCCCGGTACAGGGCTTCGTGAGTTAAGCCGATTTCCCCGGCGACCGATTTCCAGGATTGATCCAGGACCATCTCGGTCTGGCCGGGCGGTAAAGCCATTTGGATATAGGTGAGTACGCGTTCGGTTGCCGATTTAATGTTAATCAGTTCCACTTTTGAGCGCAGCGCCTGCACGCTGTGCGCCAATTGAGACATAAAGGCGACGGCCGCCGCGGGGTTTTTCCTTAAGCCGTCCAGGACGTCGTTTTTTCTGTAAACGGTCAACCGGCTGTCTTCGTCGGCCATACCGTCACAATGGTAGTGATCGGAAAACAGGGACGCTTCGGCAAAGACCCGTCCGGCACCGGCCACATGGAGCGTTACGCCTGCGCCGTCAATCAGATGCCGGATCATGCGCATTTTACCTTGCCGGATCACGTATATCTGGTGAACCGGATCGCCCTGCCGGAACAGCAACCGGGATTTGTCGAGATGCCGGTCGGCCAACGGCGTAAGGCCCATGGTTTCGAATAATGTCATTTGTCGTCCTGCATTATATGATCCTGATCATATGGGAAAAGAGCCCTGCGTGCCATATCTGATACCAATGAATTTTGGAGGTATATGAGATGCGAAAAACCGTGATTGCCCTGATCGGGACCCTGGTTAGCGGGGGCCTGATCCCGGGCATTGCCCTTTCGGCAGAGTCCGGGACAGGGCAAAAAGAAAATGCACAACCTTATGCGGGGCAGGACCGGAGGACCATAAAATCACTATCGCCAGAAGATATTGATGATCTTGTGAACGGGCGTGGCTGGGGGCTGGCGAAGGCAGCTGAACTAAATGGTATCCCCGGCCCGACCCATGTCTTGGAACTTGCCACAAAAATAGACTTGTCGCCCTCTCAGGTCGCGGCTGTTCAGAGTCTGTTTCAGGATATGAAACGGCAGGCCACGGCAACGGGACGGAAACTGGTGGCATTGGAGCAGCGACTGGATCAGGAGTTCGCCTCAGGCCAGATGACCGAGCCCCGGCTCCGGGCGCATTTGACTGAAATTTCGGAAACACTTGGAAACCTGAGATTTGTTCATCTTTCGGCTCATTTGAAGATGCCGGCAGTTTTAACGCGCGGGCAGATATCGGCCTATAATCAATTGCGGGGATATCAGAGCCAGAAGCGGGACATCCCTTCGGAAAAGGGCCATCACGGTCCTTCAGAAAAGGGCCATCACGGTCATTAGCCGGGGATCACTTGATATGGAGTGATTATTTTTTCTGGCGAAAAGTTGAATGACAGTCGCGACAGACCTTTGCCAGACTTTTGAAGTCTGTTTTCAGGGTTGGCGATTTCGGTCCGGGGGCTTGTGCAAGCTTGTCCGCCGTTTCCGACATACGGTTTGCCAGATTTGTGAACTGCTCCCATTTTTGCCAGATAACAGGCAGTGCAGCCGTCGGTTTTTGCAGGCTGTTTTCGGGAAACAACTCCGTCAGGCTTGATCCGGCGTGGCTTTTGATGGTGAGCGCATGGGCGGTTATCTCTTCTGCCTTGTACGGGAGCTTGCCCTGGACCATTTGCGCCAGGTTCTTCATGGCCTTGCCGACGTTTTCCATGGCCATCATTCGGTCTTTGACAATCCCCTGGGCTCCTTCGTGGGCATGGGCGTGCGAGGGGGCTAGAACCAGTACAAATAGCAGGGCAAGGGTGACCGGACGGGTATTGGCTGCGGGCATTATGGAGAAATCCTTATGGATAAAGGGGAAGGCCTAAAAAATTCCGTTGGCCTGTTGAAGGGCACGAATGTAGGCGATGATTTTTTCAATTTGGGAATCGGTTATGCCATCAACGGCAGGCATGTCACCGAACGGCCAGTGATGAGCCCGCACCCCGTTTTTGGGCGCCTGATAAAAAGCCCCGTCGCCGTGATGACCCGGATGATAGACCCTGTGCAGAAAAGTGGGTCCCTTGTCAGTCCCGACCGTGTTGATTCCATGGCAGGAGGCACATTTGGCTTCGTAGTTGAGTTTGCCGAGGTTGAGTTCTGGCGTCATCTTGGGCACCTGAACAGAATCCGGTGCCAAGGGGGCTGCGGCTAGGGCCAGGCCAGGCACCGTCAGCAAGAAAGCGGTGACCGCCAGTAAGACGATAGCGGTGCGAAAAAGGCTCGAGCGGGATAAAGGCATATTTGGGTTCCTATTCGTGAGACGTTCTTTCTGCACTTTTCAGCGACTGGAAGGTCAAGTCTGTTATTTTACTGAATTTCGCTTCGCCATGGGGTCCGGTCGCGATAAACGGCTGAAAAATCAACTCAGGAAAGAGTTTTGCGTTGGTGCAACCGTAACCATTGGGGGCCTGACTTCCCGCCAATACAGGTGATGGGATGATCCAGCATAGTTCCGGTAACCGGCGCGAATTTCGGTTGAGGTCACATGGGGCTGATCCGCTAGCTCCAACTGTATCATGGGAGGGTAAGCCTAGGGGGGTTAGTCGGATAGGGCCCGATGCTGGCGCCAGTCCCAGGGGGCTTCGAACGACCCCTTGTGCATGCCCCGACCCTGGCCGCGGGCTTCCTGATAGGAGCGGATATAATAGCGCGCACTTGTCGGCCAGTCGGGCAAGGCCAATCCGACCTCAATCATTTCGGCCCCCAGATCAAGTGTGCCAACTGCACATTTATAAAGGCGGTCCTCAGGGGCAGCTTTGTTCTTTTGCCGACAGGTAACGGTTTTGCCCTGGGTGAAGGTCTGCAGGTGCTGTGCCGCCTCCCAGCCGCAGGACCATTTTTCGCCGTCGACGCTGCAGTCCTGGGCAAGTTCCGGGGCATCGTATCCCCACAGGTTTATGGTTGTTCCTGCCAGGGCCAGAGTATCTCCGTCAACAACCCGGACCGGCCCCGACAAGTCGTCGGCTGCCAGCGGACCGGAAGCGGCGATCAAAAGCAGGGCCGGTACGAGATATCGGATCAAGGATCACCTTTCCTTGGCTTCTTTCTCGAATTCCTCATCCAGTTCGGCTTCCAGATGTTTGAAATCCTCGGGCACCGGCAAACCTTCGGCGCGCATTGTTGAGATCATTTGTTTGAGACGCATGTGAATTTCGTGGGCATCTCCCAGATCGCCCTGTGATTCTGTTAACAGTCTGGAGAGTTCAGCGTTGTAGTCGATTTCGACCATGGGTTTTTCCTTATTCCGGGACACGGTTGTGGTCTTCACTATAGCACGAGTTGCCGGAATGACCCATGCCAGAATGATCCCTGTTTGTGCTTGAAATGGGGCGGGAGCATGCTATCGCTCTAACGGTCTGTGGCCTGTCCGGCTGTGGGCCGCCCACCGTCGCATGAACAAGGCTGGTTGAAGATATGGATCATAAAATTCTTGAAGCAGGCCCGGGCCGGTTTCCCGTCATCACCCGTGAAAAGCTCCGGTTTGGTGACACCGACCGGTTGGGGCATATTAATAATGCCGTTTTCGCAACGCTCTGCGAAAGCGGTCGGGTCGATTTTCTTTATGATCCGGAGCGACCGCTGCTCAGTGACGGGACCCAGTTTGTCATTGCCAAACTGACCATCAACTTTATTGCCGAAATGAACTGGCCCGCGGATGTGACCATCGGAACAGCTGTGACCCGGATCGGCAACTCCTCCTTTGATTTGCTGCAGGGCCTTTATATCGATGACATTTGCGTCGCCAGCAGCGAAAGTGTTCTGGTTCTGATGGATGAAGAGACGCGCCGTTCAACCCCCTTGTCCGAGCAGGCGCGGGCACTTTTGCAGGATCTTTCCGTCAACTGACGGAATTTTCGGGACGGGTCATGGTCTTCAGAACCAGGGCGCCGAAGCAGCCACAGGCGGAAAATCCGACCATCACATAAAAGACGGACGGGCCGTAATCGGCAAAGGCCCAACCGGAAACCGCCATGGCGACGCCAAACAGAAAGCCCATGGCGAGCCCGTCATATAAGCCCTGGGCCGTCGCCGACTGGTCCTTCGGTACGTGCTGGGAAATATAACCGATGGCGGCAATAAGGGTTCCGGCGAAGGTAAAGGCATGCAGGGCCTGGGCGATGACCAGGGCGGGCAGAAAAGTTGTTGATCCGAGCACGGTCCAGCGCAGGATACCGGCCAGACCGGCCATTAATAACAGGCCCGGAACGCCGGCCCGTCTGAGAAGACGGGTGGCAAATGTCAGTAAAACGATTTCTGCAATCACCCCTTCGGCCCACAAAAACCCGATCACTGTTTTGTCGAGGCCGGCCTCGAGCCAGTGCAATGTGGCGAAGCCATAAAGCGCCGCGTGACTGGCCTGTAGGATGGCGGCGGTCAGGACAAAAACAACAAACGGTGGTTCCTTCAGTAATTCGTAGAACGCTGGTTTTTGGTGAAGCCGGGGTGCTTCGCGTAAATCCGGTACGGTACAGGCGCTGATCGCCATCAGAACCGAACCGAGCACCAGAATGTGAACCACGGCCTCACTTGATTTTCCTTCCAGATAATATCCGCCGACGATAGACACCAGAATAAACGCAACCGAGCCCCACAATCGAACCCGCCCGTAGTCCATGGGCGTTTGTTTCATGGCTGTCACAGCGAGGCTGTCGGCCAGCGGAATCAGGGTGGTGAGCAACGTGCCGACAACCGCCCAGGCCAACAGCAACTGCCAGAATCCCTGGAGGAACGGGAAGGCGCAAAAGCCGACCAGAGTGATGACACTGATGGTCATGAGGGTTTTCTTGCGGTCACCGGTTTGATCGGCAACAGTCGTGACCAGCAGGCCAACCGGAATTTTTACCCATAAGGCAACGGCGAAGATCAACCCGATTTCTTCCTTGCTGATGCCGCGACCTTCCAGCCACAGCGGCAAAAAGGGCACATATGCGCCAATAATCAGGAAAGTGGCGAATACATTAACGGCCAGACGTTGCGGAATGAAAGAGTGTGCCATGTTGCCGCACGATAAGAGAAACCGGATTTCAAGTCACGGCTTCATGTCGTCTGTAACAGATCGTTTGACTCGTCAAAAGAGCAGCGCCAAACTGTATGCAATACAGCTTCGCGCCACGTAAAAACTGCCCGAAAAAGAGCAGGCAGCTACGCAACACAGGAGAAATCAAAATGAGCTTCTTAAAATACTCTATGGTCGTCGGTACTGCCCTGGTTATGTCCCTGTCCGCCCAGGCGGCAGATGACAAACCAGCTGTTGTTTTCGACATGGGCGGTAAATTCGACAAGTCCTTTAACCAGGGGGTTTACGCCGGTGCGGAACGTTTCAAGAAGGAAACAGGTGTCGCTTATCGGGAGTTTGAGGTCACCAACGAAACCCAGCGGGAGCAGGCGATCCGTAAAATGGCGCAGCGCGGGCAAAGTCCCATTGTCGGCGTTGGTTTTGCACAATCCTCGGCCATTGAAGCGGTCGCCAAAGAATTCCCCGATCTGAAGTTTACGATCATCGATGGGTACGTTGTCCTTCCCAATGTTCAGGCCGTCCTGTTCAAGGAACACGAAGGTTCGTTTCTGGTGGGGATGTTGGCAGCCATGGCGTCTAAAACCGGCAAGGTCGGTTATATCGGCGGCATGGATATTCCTCTGATCCGGGCTTTCGGCTGCGGTTACGAGCAAGGTGCGAAATTTGCCAACCCCGCGATTGAGGTTATTCAGAACATGACCGGCACAACGCCGGCGGCGTGGAATGATCCGGGCCGCGGTTCCGAACTGACCAAGGGCCAGGTGGACCGGGGCGCCGATGTGATCTATGCAGCGGCTGGCGGGACCGGGGTTGGCGTATATCAGGCTGCCAAAGACGCTGGAAAACTGGCGATTGGCGTTGATTCCAATCAGAACCACCTGCATCCGGGAACCATGCTGACCTCCATGGTCAAGCGGGTCGATGTGGCTGCCTATAACAGCTTCAAAACCGGTATGGACGGAACCTGGAAAGCCGGTGTTCAATCTCTTGGTTTGAAAGAAGGGGGTGTTGACTGGGCTTTGGACGAACATAACCGGTCTTTGGTTTCGGCTGACATGGAAACCAAGGTTAATCAGGCCAAAGCCGATATTATTTCCGGAAAAATTAAGGTTCACGATTATCGTTCCGATAATAAATGCACGATGTAAGGGGGCATGAGGGATCCTCATCCCATGCCGAATTCGATTACGGAAGCTGACACTCAAGCGGGGCAGGCGGACAGAGCTTCGTCTGCCCCGTCGTCGGCTGCCATCCAGCTCACAGGGATCAGCAAGTCCTTCGGCCCGGTGCGGGCCAACGACAATGTAAATATCAAAGTCGAAGCGGCGACGATCCACGGCATCATCGGCGAAAACGGGGCCGGCAAATCGACCCTGATGAGCATTCTTTACGGCTTTTACGAAGCCGATGCCGGGCAGATCGAGGTGGACGGGTCGCCCGTCAAAATCACCTCGTCGCAGGCGGCTATTGCCGCCGGCATCGGCATGGTTCATCAGCATTTCATGCTGATTGACAGCTTTACGGTTCTTGAAAACATCATTCTGGGGGCGGAAACCAGCCCTTTGCTGGATGTCGGCCTGGCAGAGGCCCGCAGCAAACTGACCAAACTGGAAGACGAATACGGGTTGAACGTTGACCTAGACGCCCTGACCGGAGACCTGCCGGTTGGCGAACAGCAGCGGGTCGAGATTCTGAAGGCTCTTTACCGGAACGCAAAAATTCTGATCCTCGACGAACCGACGGGGGTGCTGACACCTCAGGAATCCCAGCAATTGTTCCGGATCCTGCGGGCGCTCAAAGAAGAAGGCGTGACGATTATCCTGATCACCCACAAATTGAACGAGATTATGGCGATTACCGACAATGTCTCGGTTATGCGGGCCGGTCAGATGGTCGCCCATCGCAGGACGGCGGAAACCGATGCCGGTGAACTTGCCGAACTGATGGTCGGGCGCAAGGTCATCGGGAAAATCGATAAGGCCCGCCAGGCCCGAGGCAAACCCGTTCTGAAAGCGGACAAGCTGACAGTTAATTCCGCCGGCGCGGTACCCTTGCTGGATCAGGTCAGTTTCGAATTATGCGCTGGCGAAATCGTTGGTATTGCGGGTGTTTCCGGTAATGGCCAAAGCGAGCTTCTGGAAGTCCTGAGCGGGATCCGCCGGTTCGACAAAGGCAGCCTTAATTTGAATGGTCGCCTTGTCACCCCGGGACAGGCCTGTGGTCCCAGGGAGGTCCGGGATCTTAAAATTGCCCATGTGCCGGAAGACCGGCATCGCCTGGGGCTTGTCACGAGTTTTTCAGCCCAGGAATCGTCCATTCTGGGCTATCAGGACGCGGATGCCTATCATGTCGGGCCCTTCTTTAACTTGACATCCATCACCCAGGATTGTCGGCGCATGATGGAAGGATTCGATGTCCGACCGCGACTGCCGGAAATCCGCTCTGCCAATATGTCCGGTGGCAACCAGCAAAAACTTATCCTGGCCCGGGAAATCGACAAGCACCCGGAAGTTCTGCTGGTCGGCCAACCGACCCGGGGCGTGGATATTGGCGCGATTGAGTTCATCCATTCGCAGTTGATTGAGCTGCGCAATCAGGGATGCGCGATCCTCATGGTGTCTGTCGAACTGGATGAGGTCATGAAGCTGAGCGATCGAATTCTGGTGATGTTTGGCGGCCGGATTGTCGCTGAGGTCGATGGCGATGAAGCCGACGAAAAGACGTTGGGTTTGATGATGGCCAATGCCCATGACACGGCCAGCCCGTCATCCGGAACACGCCCATGAGTCAGGCGTCAAAAACCCTGCCCAGATGGATCGATATCGGCCTGATTCCGGTCCTCAATGTCGTGCTGGCGTTGCTGGTGTCGGGCATCATCATTCTGATGATCGGTGAGAGTCCGCTTGAGGCCGTACAGATCATGCTGGTCGGTGCCCTGGGATATGAAGAAGGCATTGGCTATACCCTCTATTACACGACCAATTTTGTGTTCACCGGCCTGGCTGTGGCCGTCGCCTTTCATGCCGGGCTTTTTAACATCGGTGGCGAGGGCCAGGCTTATATCGGTGGCCTGGGGGCCGGTTTGTTTTTGCTGTGGACGGATCACTCCCTGCCGCCGCTGTTGCTGTTGCCAATCGGCATTCTGAGCGCTGCCCTGTTTGGTGCCGCCTGGGCCGCGATTCCGGCTTACCTGCAGGCCTATCGGGGCAGTCACATTGTCATAACCACCATTATGTTCAACTTTATCGCCTCGGCCCTGATGGTTTATCTGATGGTCAATGTCCTGATCAAACCGGGCCAGATGTCGCCTGAAAGCCGTGTCTTTATGGACGGGGCGCACTTGCCGTTTGTGCATGAGGTGTTCGCCTGGATGGGGATCAAGGTGGCGCGGTCCCCGCTGAATGTGTCGATCCTGTGGGCCGCGTTCTGTTGCGTCGGCGTGTGGCTGTTTATCTGGCGCACGCGATGGGGTTACGCCATCCGCTCGGTCGGTTTCAACGAAAAAGCCGCCGTTTACGCCGGTATAACGCCGGCCCGGATCATTATGCTGGCAATGATCATCTCGGGTGCGCTGGCCGGGTTTGTCGGGGTCAATGAAGTGATGGGGGTGCACCATCGCCTGTTGCTGAACTTTACCGCTGGTTACGGCTTTACCGGCATCGCCGTATCGCTGATGGGGCGCAACCATCCCTTTGGCATCGTGCTGGCCAGTCTGCTGTTTGGTCTGTTGTATCAGGGCGGTGCCGAACTGGCCTTCGAAGTGCCAACCATAACCCGCGAACTGGTGGTCGTGATCCAGGGACTGGTGATCCTGTTCTCCGGCGCTTTGGCCTATATGTCGACGCCCTGGGTCGAATGGGTTTATGGAAAGTGGAGCGGGCGGTCCGGCGGTGTGGTGGAGGAGGGGCCCTAGATGGACGATCTGTTTCTCCTGTCGGTTCTCACCCTCGATGCGACGCTCCGCGTTTCAACGCCCCTGATCTTTTGTGCCATGGCCGGCCTGTTTTCCGAAAGATCCGGCATTATCGATATCAGCCTGGAGGGCAAAATGCTGGCGGCCGCCTTTGCTGCGGCGAGTGTGGCAGCCATAAGTGGCTCCGCCTGGTTGGCCCTGTTGGCGGCGCTGGCGGTTGCTGTGGGGTTGGCGGTTCTGCATGGTTTTGCCTGTATCACCCATAAGGGAAATCACGTTGTCAGCGGTGTTGCCATCAATATTCTGGCGTCCGGTCTGACCATTGTGCTGGGCATTGCCTGGTTTCATCAGGGCGGGCAGACGCCTGGCCTGCCGGCGACGGCCCGTTTCATGCCCCTGGAATTTCCGTTCGTCGAGGCCATTGCCACGGTGCCCCTGATGGGCCCGCTATATAAGGAGCTTGTCAGCGGTCATAACCTGCTCGTCTATGTGGCCTTTGTGATTGTTCCCCTGACCTGGTGGATCGTCTTTCGCACGCGCTTCGGTTTGCGCCTGAGGGCGGTTGGCGAAAACCCGACCGCCGTTGATACGGCCGGTCTTTCGGTGGCCTGGCTGCGCTATCGGGCGGTAATCATTTGCGGTCTTCTGACCGGTCTGGCCGGCACCTATCTGTCAATCGCGCAAAACGCCGGATTTGTCCGTGACATGACAGCCGGGCAGGGATACATCGCCCTGGCCGCGTTGATCTTCGGCAAGTGGCGTCCGTTTTCAGCCTTTGGCGCCTGTCTGATTTTTGGTCTACTCGATGCCATTGCCATTCGTCTGCAAGGCGTCCACATTGCCGGTATCGGTGAAGTGCCGGTCGAGTTTATTCAGGCCCTGCCTTATATTCTGACGGTTGTCCTGTTGGCCGGATTCATCGGCAAGGCGGTTGCGCCGAAAGCCATCGGCATGCCTTATCTGAAGGAGAGGTAATGTGGAAGACAAGCGGCTGGCCCTGTTGAAAGCGGCTATGGACAAAGCCTATGCCCCCTATTCGAAGTTTCGGGTCGGGGCGCTGGTGCAGGCCGCCAACGGCACATATTATAGTGGCTGCAACGTGGAGAATGCCGCTTACCCACAGGGCTGCTGCGCCGAAACCAGCGCCATTTCGGCCATGGTCATGGATGGCCAAACTGTGATCCGCGAGGTATCTGTGATAGGATCCGGTGATCCGCTGGTGACCCCTTGCGGGGGCTGCCGTCAGCGCATTCGGGAATTCGCGAGCGACGATGTTGCCATCCACGTTTGGGGCCCGAAAGGACTTCGAAAAACGTTCACATTGGGAGAGCTTTTGCCAGCTTCCTTCGGGCCTGAAAACCTGGATAAATGAAAGATCTGAAGTGACAAACGTAACCGGACAAAGCAAAGCAGCTGTTGCGATTATTAGCGAACGCATCGGCGGGCAAACCCCCGAGATGGCCATTATACTGGGCTCCGGCCTGGGCGATTTTGCCGATGCCGTTGAAAACCCGACCGTCATTCCTTACGGCGATCTGCCGGGGTTTCCCAGTGCAGGCGTGGCTGGGCACGCCGGTCGGCTTGTGGTCGGTTCCCTGGCTGGCAAATGCGTCGCCGTCATGCAGGGCCGCGCCCACTATTACGAAGCGGCTGACGCGGCGGTCATGAAAACCCCGGTGCAGGCTCTCAAGGGGCTGGGCTGCAAAACGGTGTTGCTGACCAACGCCGCCGGCAGCCTCAATCCGCAAGCCGGTCCGGGGAGTGTCATGCTGTTGTCGGACCATATCAGTTTTACCGGTGTCTCCCCGTTGTTCGGCGAAACCGGCGACAGCCGCTTCGTCGATCTGACCGAAGCTTATGATCCGGATTTGCGTCAGGCCTTTCAGGGTCACGCCAAGGCTCTCGACCTGACCTTGTATGACGGGATTTATATGTGGTTTTGCGGGCCCCATTTTGAAACACCGGCGGAAATAAGGGCGGCGGGAATTCTGGGGGCGACGGTGATCGGCATGTCAACCGTGCCGGAAGTGATCCTGGCGCGTCACGCGGGCATGCGGGTGGCAGCGCTTTCGATCATTACCAATCTGGCGGCCGGCCTGGGCGATACGAAACTCAGTCACGACCAAACCATGGCGAATGCCAAAATTGCAGCGGAAAGTGTCAAGAAACTAATCCATCGGTTTTTGTCCGATTTCAAGAACGGGTAAGAGAGCGCATGTTACCGCAGGAAATCATCCGCAAAAAACGCGACGGCGGGATCTTGAAGGACGCCGAAATCGCTTTCATGGTCAAAGGCCTGAAGGACGAGTCCATCAGTGAAGGCCAGATTGCCGCCTTTGCCATGGCCGTTTTTTTCCGGGGCATGTCCATGGCGGAACGGATTGCCCTGACCCGGGAAATGACCGCTTCCGGGGATGTCCTGGAATGGCAATCGCTGGATTTACCGGGGCCCGTTCTCGACAAACATTCGACCGGTGGGGTCGGCGATAAAGTCAGCCTGATGCTGGCCCCGATTGTGGCCGCCTGCGGTGGCTTCGTGCCGATGATTTCCGGTCGCGGCCTGGGCCATACGGGCGGCACCCTCGACAAGCTGGATTCGATCCCGGGCTATTCCACGGCGCCGGACAATCAGCTGTTTCGCAAAACGGTCCGGAGTGCCGGCTGTGCCATTATCGGCCAGACGGCGCAACTGGCCCCCGCCGATAAACGGTTTTACGGAATCCGGGATGTGACCGCGACGGTGGAATCAATTCCCCTGATCACGGCTTCCATTTTGTCCAAGAAACTGGCGGCCGGATTACAGGCGCTGGTGATGGATGTGAAGACCGGATCCGGTGCTTTTGCCGCCGAAAGAGCCATGGCGGAAGAACTGGCCGACAGCATTGTCACGGTCGCCAACGGGGCCGGCCTGAAGACGTCTGCACTGATCACCGATATGGATCAGGTGCTGGGCCGGGACGTGGGCAATGCCCTGGAAGTTCAGGAGGCTGTGCTCTTTTTGAAGGGTGAAAGCGAGCCGCGTCTGCAGGAACTGGTGCTGTCGCTGGCCGCCGAGATGCTGTTTTTGGGCGGCCTTGCCGCGTCAGAGGAGCAGGGCCGGGCCCAGGCCCGCGAGGCCCTGGACAGCGGTGCCGCGCACGAGCGGTTTGCCAAAATGGTCGTTGAATTGGGTGGCCCCGCTGACTTTATGGACACGTCCGAAGCGCATCTGCCAATCGCCGCCTATGTCGCGCCCTGTCATGCTAAAACCCAGGGGTTTGTCAGCAAAGTCGATACCCGGGCGGTCGGCGTCGCGGTTATTGGTTTGGGCGGCGGGCGGCAACGGGCATCGGATACCATCGATTATGCGGTCGGTTTTCGCGATGTCGCCCATGTGGGGGATGCGGTTTCCGGCGACCGGCCCCTGGCCTTCGTTCATGCCCGCGACCGGGCCTCCGGCGAAAAGGCGGCGGCGGAACTGGCCGAGGCCTTCACAATATCGTCCGCGCCCGCTGCGCCAAACGAGATAATCCTGAAACGTCTGCGCGGGGAAGAGTCTTCATGAGCCGGGCCTTTATTATAGTTATTGATTCTTTCGGCATTGGCGGGGCTGCCGACGCCCAGCGGTTTGGTGATGAAGGCGCCAATACCCTTGGTCACATCGCCGAATCCTGCGCCCTTGGCAAAGCCAATATTGCAGGCGGCCGGTCGGGGATGTTGTCGTTGCCCCATCTGACCCGTTTGGGGCTGGGCCGTGCCGCGCGGGCCAGCGCCGGGCAAACGCCGCAGGGGCTGGAAGATCAGGGGCCGGTTACCGGCGCCTACGGATTTGCCAGGGAAACCAGCCTCGGCAAGGACACGCCCAGCGGACACTGGGAGATGGCCGGCCTGCCGGTGTTGTTTGATTGGGGCTATTTTCCGAAAACGGTTCCCTGCTTCCCGCAAGATATCATCGCCGAATTGGTGGCGCAGGGGAACCTGCCGGGCATTCTTGGCGACTGCCATGCGTCGGGGACCCAGATTATCGAAGATCTCGGCGAAGAACATTTAAGAACCGGCAAGCCGATTTGTTATACCTCCGCCGACTCGGTCTTTCAGATCGCCGTTCATGAGGAACAATTCGGCCTTGAGCGTCTTTATGAGCTCTGCCGGTTGGCGAAGAAACTGCTGGAGCCTCTGGCCATCGGTCGGGTCATCGCCCGCCCGTTTGTTGGCGATGGTGCGAAAACCTTCAAACGCACCGCCAATCGCCGGGATTATACGACGCCACCCCACGGGCCCACACTTCTGGATGTGGCCAAGGAGGCCGGGCGCCAGGTCGTTTCCATTGGCAAGATCTCCGATATTTTTGCCCACAGGGGCATTACCAAAGGCTTGAAGGCTGCCGATACAAACGGCCTGTTTGATCATACCCTGGCAGAGGTGGCGATAGCGGCTGACGGCGATCTGATTTTCACCAATCTGGTTGATTTTGATTCGGTTTATGGCCACCGCCGCAACACCGCCGGTTATGCGGCAGAACTGGAAGCCCTGGATAGGCGGCTGCCGGAACTGGAAGCCGGGCTGCGGGCCGGGGATCTGGTCGTTATCTCGGCCGACCATGGCTGCGACCCGACCTGGCCGGGCAGCGATCACACCCGCGAAAACATTCCGGTGCTGATGTTCGGCCCGGATATTCCGGCGCTGTCATTGGGCGGGCGCAACAGCTTCGCCGATATCGGCCAAACCGTGGCGGCTCACCTGGGACTGCCGCCCCTGGCCTATGGGACGGGTTGTCTTTGATGGTGCAAGGCATCGCCAAAGCAGAGCTTCATTGTCATTTTGAAGGCACCATATCACCGCAACTGATGGTCAGAATGGCCCGGCGCAACGGCCTGAATGTACCGGAAAATCTGGTTGCGAAGGATGGCTCCTATATATGGGCGACTTTCCTGGAATTCCTGAAGGCCTATGACGGGGCCAGTTCGGTGATCCGCACAGCCCGGGATTACCGCGATATTTCCTATGAATATTTAAGCGCGGCGGCCGCAGAAGGGGCCATCTATGTGGAAATGTTCACCTCACCCGACCATGCAGCAGAGATCGGCATCGGTTATGAGGAAATGAATGCGGCCATCGCCCGGGGAATTGATGAAGCGGAACGGCAAACAGGTATCATCGGCCGCATGGTGGCCACCTGTGTCCGCCATCTGGGTCCGGCTCAGGCCATCGCCGTGGCCGAGCAGGTGGCATCGATGCCGCACCCCTATGTGGTCGGTTTCGGCATGGGTGGAGATGAAGGCCAATATACGCCGCTTGATTTTGCTCCGGCCTTTGATCTGGCTTTTGAAGCGGGATTGCCTTGCACGGTTCATGCTGGTGAAGTGGCGGGGCCCGAAAGCGTCGAGGATGCCCTGGATGCCCTGCCGGTGGTGCGCATTGGCCATGGTGTGCGGGCCATCGAGAACCCGGATCTGGTCAGCCGACTGGTGGATGAGGGCATCACCCTGGAAGTTTGTCCCGGCAGCAACCTGGCACTGGGCCTTTATGAAACGGCGGCGCAGCATCCCCTGAATGATCTGATAGAGGCGGGGTGCCGTGTCACACTGGGCTCCGATGATCCGCCTTTTTTCGAAACTTCCATCGGTGCCGAATACCAGCGGGCACTGGCAGATTTCGGGCTGACAGAGGATGCATTGCTGGGCCTGACAAAGGCTGCTATTGACGCGGCTTTTGTTGACGAAGCAACAAAAATCAAATTGCGGGCCCGGTTATGAGCAAGCCGAAGGTCATTGCTTTTGATGCCGATGACACCCTGTGGCATACGGAACAATTGTTCCAGGACGTACAGGAACGTTTGTATGAAATGATGGCGGCCTATGCGTCGAAGCACGACGTGCAGGCCCATTTCCATGAGATGGAAGTCCGCAATGTGCGGCTGTTCGGTTATGGCGTCAAAGGGTTCACCTTGTCGATGATTGAATCGGCCATCGAAATATCCAGACAAAAGGTTTCGGCGGAAGACATCCACGAAATTGTCATGCTGGGAAAATGGATCTTGGATTCTCCGCTGAATTTGTTTCCGGGCGTCGCTGAAGTGTTACAGGAGTTGCAAGACAAGCACCGGCTTTTCCTGATCACCAAGGGGGACGTGCTGGATCAGCGCAACAAGATAGAGAAGTCGGGACTGGAGCCCTTGTTCGAAAAAACCATCGTCGTTCAGGAAAAGGATGTGGCGACCTATCGGGACCTGTGTGACGAACATGCCATAGATCCGTACACGTTGATGATGGTCGGAAACTCTTTGAAATCCGACATCCTGCCCGTCCTCGAGCTTGGCGGCCACGCCGTTCATATCCCCTATCACGTTACCGCCCATTTGGAAGTCGTAGAAGACAATATCGATCATCCTGGTTTTTATCAGTTGCAAGCCATGAGCGATGTTCCGGATTTGTTGGAGAAGCTTTAGGAAGGCAAGTCCGATCTTGCTTTTGTGGTGTAGAGGATAGGACAGGCTGCCCTTTCCGGCCGGCCGATTGTTTATAAATCATCCGCGATGACGGACCCCGGGATCAGGCGTCGGTCGGGTCTGCTGTTCCGGCCCATTGTCGAAAGGCCGGTGTCAGCTTTTCCAGGACCGACGACCAGTCGCCGGTTGTGGTCTGGCGATGGAGCCGCATGGATGGGTACCACAGACAGCGGTCGCTTTCGTTGCCCCAGCGCCATTCCGATACGCTCGGCACGACGCCCCAGACGGGCACATCGAGAGCGCTGGCCAGCACCGCCGTCGAATTGACAATGGAGATC
>JBLXFH010000008.1:0-8705 GCA_048262255.1 Rhodospirillales bacterium
GCGGTCAAAGATGGCATGCATATCAACGGCCTGGGTAATGTGAAGGTTGAAGAAGATACGCGTACCATTCGCGCCAACAAAATGTTGGATATCAATCCTGACTCGGTCGCTGATCTGGCAAAGATCATTTAACCGAGGTCTCCCTGGTGAAGCGGCCGGCTCTGCCGGCCGCTTTTCCTTATAAAATTTTCCATAAGAATATCCGGGCAGAGTACTTCATGACTTCGAACACGACCACGAATCAGGTAACTTCGTCAGAATCTTCTCCTGTTATTGAACTAATAGGTGTCAGCAAACGGTTCGGCGGAACGGTTGCATTGAACGACGTCAATTGGAGTGTGGGAGAAGGCGAAGTCCATTGCCTGATTGGCGAAAATGGTTCCGGAAAATCAACGCTGATCAAGCTTGTATCTGGTGTTCATGCACCTGAACCCAGCGGCCAGATCCGCATTCGCGAAAAGCAGTTTGATCGCCTCACGCCGCACCAGTCAAAAGAACTGGGGGTTCAGGTAATTTATCAGGACCTGTCGTTGTTCCCTAATTTGACGGTTGCTGAAAACATTTCCATTGACCAGTTGCTGGGCAATCCGGTGGCCGTCGTCTCCAAGAAGAAGATGGAAGAAAAAGCGGCTGAAACGTTGCGCGGATTAAAACACCATATCCCTCTGGATGTGAATGTCGGCACCTTATCGGTGGCGGAACGTCAGATCGTCGCCATCGGAAGAGGGTTGGCTGCGAATGCAAAGGTCCTCTTTATGGATGAACCGACGGCGTCCTTAACACGGAATGAAGTGAACGTGTTGTTCGATCTGGTGCGGCACTTGAAATCCATTGGCGTGACCGTTGTTTTTGTTAGCCACCGATTGGACGAGATTACGGAGATTGCAGAAAGAGTTTCGGTCTTGCGGGACGGTGTCATGCTTGGAACCTATCCGGCGGGTGAGATGGATGATCATAAATTATCCGAACTCATGACCGGCGATTCCATTGGGCATAAAGTACAATGCAAGGACACATCGGCTGCTCCGGTTCTTTTGGAAGTGCGGGAACTTAATCGAAGTAATGAATTCGAAGACATCAATTTTGAGTTGAGAAAAGGTGAGGTGCTTGGCCTGACGGGCTTGTTAGGGGCCGGACGGACCGAGCTGGCGTTGACACTTTTCGGGATGACACAACCTGATAGCGGAACTCTGATCCTCGAGAACGATGAGATTAAAATCAAGTCGAATGAAGATGCCATCAAAGCAGGTATTGCTTACGTCTCTGAAGATCGGTTGTCGCTGGGTCTGAACCTTCGTAATTCCATATCCGATAATATTGCGATCTCTGTGTTGGGTCGATTAGCGAATGCGTTAAACCTGATTCCGTCTGATGCGCGGCGTAATCTGGCCGAAACCTGGGTCGAGCAACTCGGGATCAAAACGCCGAATGTCGGGGCCTTGGCCCAAACGTTATCCGGTGGCAACCAGCAACGGGTAGTTCTGGCCAAATGGCTGGCGACAAACCCAAAGGTGCTGATCCTGGATAGCCCGACCGTTGGGGTCGACATCAAGAACAAAGAGGGTATCTACAACATCGTTCGATCACTTGCGGAAAAGGGCGTATCGATACTGCTGATTTCGGATGAAATCCCCGAAGTCTATTACAACTGTGATCGGGTCCTGCATATGAAACAGGGCAAGATCAAAGACGCTTTTATTCCCGGTAAAGATACCATCGAAAAACTGGAAAGTGCCGTTTATGCATAAATTGAAATCACTTATTTTTGGACGCACCGAGACGGCATTGGCGGTGGTCATTGTCCTGATCTGGACCGTGTTCTCCCTTTCATCCCCCTATTTTCTGACCTGGCCAAATCTGGTCGATCTGATTGAAGCATATTCCGTGACGACCATTTTGGCGGCCGGTGTTTTTGTTGTGCTGGTTTCCGGCGGGATCGACATTTCGTTCGCAGCCACGGCATCCGCAGGGCAATACCTGGCCGCTTACATGGCAACCCAATACGGATTGCCGGCTTTGCCGACTATTCTTACAGCTTGTGTATTGGGAATGCTTTTAGGCGCCATCAACGCATTGTTGACGCATTATCTCAGAATTTGGTCGATCATCGTGACCATCGCGACATCCAGTATCTATTTTGCATTGCTGATCGAAATTACGGGCGGGTCTGAAATTTATAATCTTCCTGACTGGTGGTCCGAGCGCATGGTGTTCTGGCGCTGGGATTTCGGACCAGGTGAGTTCGCGCGCATAACATTGCCCATCATAATCATGTTGGGTGTTGTTTTGGTGACGCATTTCATCATGAACCACACACGGATTGGCAGGCAGGTGTTTGCGCTGGGTGGAAACCCGGATTCGGCCAGTCGGATGGGGTTCGATATTTTGCGAGTTCAGCTGTTCGCTTATGGATATCTTGGCGTGTTGGCAGGGCTTGCCGGATTTGTTCAGGCCCACAGAGTAGGGCAAGCAGTCCCAACCGCCATGGCAGGAATGGAATTGAACGTTCTGGCAGTCGCGATATTGGGAGGCGCCAGTCTGGTGGGCGGTGTAGGTACCATGGTTGGTGTGGTGCTTGGGGTTCTCTTGTTGTCGTCTTTAGAAAATGGTCTGAACCTTATGGGAGTCTCGTCCTACTTTTTTGATGTGGTCATCGGCTTGGCCATATTGATATCGATCGGGCTGACGGGATATGCCGAAAAAAGACGTCAACGCAGAAGAGAAGTCATTGCATCATGAATAACACCAAAGCGCAAAACCAGATGACGGCGATGGAACGCCTCAACGATCGCCTGGATCAGTCAATCGATAAGCTTCGTCATTCCGATAATAACCTTGCCGGACTGTTTGCCCTGTGGGTAATCCTGTTTATCGGGTTTGCTTCGTTCATGCCGGGAACTTTTCTGCAGGTCACGACCTTTGAAGCCATGATGTATCAGATACCAGAATTGGGTCTGTTATCTCTGGCCATGGCCATTCCCCTTATTTCCGGGGGATTGAACTTGGCGATTATTGCTACGACTAATCAGGCAGCTTTGTTGATGGGGTGGATTTTAACCGCCCATATGCCCGCCGCCGCAACCGGTTCTGAATTGGCATTATGGATCAGTCTTGCGCTTTTGGCGGGGCTGCTTCTTTGTTTGCTGATCGGATTTATAACGGGCTTTTTTGTTGCCGTCATCGGCGTCCATCCCATCCTGGTAACCTTGGGGACGATGACCCTGATTAATGGGCTTTCGATTTTTTTGACGCGCGGAAGAACCATTTCCGGTTTCCCAGAACCTTTACTTGCTGTTTCCAACAGTACTGTCGCGGGCATACCTATATCTTTTTCTATTTTCCTGTTCCTGGCTTTGATCGTTCATTTATATCTGACGCGCACACCCGGCGGGATCCGGATCCATATGCTGGGTTCCAACATGCAGGCGACGCGGTATTCCGGTATCGACCATAAAAAGGTCCTGATTGGCGTCTACACGCTCTCCAGCCTGCTGTGCTGGGTGGCGGCCATTATTACCATGGCCCGGTTTAATTCCTCCGGGGCGGATTTCGGACAATCCTATCTGCTGATTACCATTCTAGCAGCCATACTGGGTGGTATTGATCCCTATGGCGGATTTGGCCGGATATCCGGATTGGTTATTGCGCTGATTATTCTACAAACCATTTCAAGCGGCTTTAATCTGATGGGGTTAAGTACTCAACTATCCCTGACACTTTGGGGCGTAACACTTATCATGGTGATGGTCGTCAAACGTGTCTGGGCGGATTATTCATCCCGTGCACGGAGCTTATAAATTGGAACCTTCGACACGTGGTATGCCCACAGAATACACGGGACCGACGGTTGGTCTGATCGGTCTGGGCTTTATGGGCCACGGCATGGGGCACAACCTTATTACAAAAGGCATTCCTCTCTATATAAAAGGTAACCGAAAGCGCGAAGCCATTGACGATTTGGTCAGTAAGGGGGCTGTTGAATGCCAAACGGCTGGGGAAATGGCCCGAGAATGCGATGTGCTGTTGCTTTGTGTCCCGGGCGCCGAACAGGTCAGCCAGCTGATTGAAGGTGAGGGCGGTGTCCTGGCTTCTGGCTGTTCGGGTTTGACAATCATTGACCACACCACGTCTACGCCGGACGGGATTAAGGAATTGGCAGACAAATACCCCCAGTTTGTATTCGTCGATGCGCCGTTGGGGCGGTCACCCAAAGAAGCCTGGTCTGGAAAGTTGTCCGTTATGGTCGGTGCTGACAAAGATGTACTGAAGGCTGTAGAGCCGATTCTCAGTACATTTGCAGACACCATTCAGTACGCAGGACCGTTGGGAAGCGGGCATGCGCTGAAGATGGTCAACAACATGGTTTCTCTTGGCTATGCCGCGCTTTATTCGGAAGCTTTGTGTCTGGTGAAATCAAGCGGACTGGAGATTTCCGCATTTGATGATCTGATTTCCTCCAGCCGCATGAACTGTGAGTTCTTCCAAACGTTCATGGGCTGGGTGCGTAAGGGTGATTCCAGTACGCACAAGTTCTCGCTCAAACTTGCAGAACACACCATTTCTGACGTTCAAGGACTGGCCGAGAAAATTGGCCTGGAATCAGAGCTTCTTCAGTCCATAACAGATGTTTACAAGAAAACGTTATCGCTTGGGTTTGAAGAAGAAAACCTGCCGGAACTCCCCCGTGCCGTCGCTCAGTCCAAGGGGATGGCATTGCGCCCCTACAAGAAGCAGTAGTCGGTTATCCTTTTTCGCTTAGCTGTTTCAACACGTCCCGGGTGCTGTTTTCGATTTGATTAAGATGCTGATACATCGCTTCCGCAGCTTTTTCGGGTTTGCCGGTGCTAATGGCTTTGACGATGGCGATATGGTCTTTGGTGCTTTTGACAATTTGATCCGGATTTTCCGTAGCCTGGCGCCGTACATCCAAGCCTAAGTTGTAGAGTGCGGAACAAAATCTTTCGAGAAGCGGGTTGTTTGCAAGCTCCCACAACACACCATGGAAGCGGGCATCCAGTATACGAAAAGCAATGGCATCGTTTTGCACATCTTCGTGTGCTTTAATCATCAGATTCAGGTTCTTGATATCTTCCTGCGTCGCGCGGTTGGTTGCTATTTTGACAGCTTCGGTCTCAATCAGTCGGCGGCAATCGAAGGACCCGACCAGATTATCGTCGGAAAGCGACAAATAAAAATCGATGGGGGCAAGGAGTTGCCTCGCCTCAAGGCTTCCCACATAGGCACCGCCACCGTGCTTGGATACAGTTACCCCCAAGGTATCAAGCGCACGCAGCCCTTCACGAAGGCTGGGGCGGCTGATTCCAAAAATTTTTATCAGTTCGCGTTCCGGCGGCAATCGATCCCCCGGCTGCAGGTTACCGGTTCGGATTAGTTCCAGAATTCGCTCGACCACTTCAAAGCTGCGGCGCGTTCCTGTCGTGTCTTTTTTTGCACCGGGCTGTAAGTTGATGGGTTTGGCACGTTTGGCCAATTGTCTTCTCCGTTTTCTCATTTCGAAATGAAATGGGCCTAAAGAAGGAATACTGGCCTTTGCGCGCTGTTTCAATCAGAACGACCAAATCTTTTAGTAAGTGGCGCGCCCCCCCGAAAGATCAAAAGTGGCAGCTGTTGTGAAACTGTTTTCTTCGGAAGCGAGCCAGGCAATCATGGAAGCGGCCTCATCAACTTCCAGAAACCGCTCTCTCGGGATTTTAGAGAGCATATAGTCGATATGTTCCTGTTTCATCTGATCAAAAATCCGGGTGCGGGCTGCGGCCGGTGTAACGCAGTTAACGGCGATATTGGAGCCAGCCAGCTCCTTGCCGAGTGATTTTGTGAACCCAATGACGCCCGCTTTAGATGAAGAATAAGCAGACGCATTGGGATTGCCTTCTTTACCGGCGACGGACGCAATATTGACGATGCGCCCGTAATCTTGTTTTCGCATCTGGGTAATGACTGCCTGGTTAACATAGAATGAGCCAAGCAAGTTGATTTGCACAATCTTTTCAAACTCTGCGATCGGGTAATCTTCAACCGATGCATTAACCCCGGCGATGCCAGCGGAGTTGACCAAAACATCCACCCGTCCGAACGCAGAGAGGGTTTCCTGATAGGCTTTGTCGACCTGTTCTGAACGTGAAATATCAACTCCAATGGCGAGATTACCAGCCCCCAGCTTGGTCGCAACATCTTGAGCAAGTCCTGCATCCAGATCCCAGATGGCGACCCTTGCGCCGCTTTCAACCAGTCGGCGGGTAACTGCCAGCCCCAGTCCTTGGGCGCCACCCGTTACGATGGCCGTTCTGTTGCTAAAATCATAGCTATTCATCACCGTTCTCCTTTTAAGATTATTCGTTTCCCTCAACCATAGCTCTCAGCAGACACAGTTTGATGTCTACGTAATCAGTTGGAAGTTCTGAGGAGCAGGGGTTTGGAGGGTTAACCCAAAGCCGGGCTTGTCATCTGATAAATTGATATAGCCGTTTTCAGCAACGGCTTCACCGTCGAATATGTACCAGAATAGCTCGTTGCCCACTTCCACAGGAACTTTCGGGAAATATTCGGAGATAGGCCCGCTGTAGGTCGATAAAGTCAGGTGGTAATTGTGCATCTGTCCTGCGTGCGGGATGACCGTGATGTCATAGGCTTCGCACAGATCTGCAATTTTTTTAGCCGCTGTAATGCCGCCAACCCGATTTACATCAAACTGAACAATGTCGAAAGCGCCGAGGTCCAGGGCTTGGCGAAAACCGGCAAGGGTATATTCGTGCTCTCCGCCCGAGATGGCGACCCGATTCAGTGATTTGAGCTCAGCATATCCAGCCAGATCATCTGCAACCAAACATTCTTCTACCCATCGGAGTTTGAGGGGTTCCAGCTCACGCAGCATGCGTTTTGCATATTCAAGGTTCCATCCCATATAGCAATCCGCCATCAACTCCACTTCATCGCCAATGGCTTCACGTACGGTTTTGACCAACTGGAGATTTTTTTGAATTCCGGCGACACCGTCTTTTGGCCCCCAACCGAACCGCAGCTTTACGGCGCTAAAGCCTTCCTCTTTGTATTGACGGGCCTCCTCAAAAAGGGTGTCCAGGGGTTGGCTGTAGAGTTTGCTGGCGTAGACCGGGATTTTTGGTTTTGTCCGACCGCCCAGGAGTTTGAAAACGGGTTGATTGAGAATTTTTCCCTTCGCATCCCAAACGGCCAGATCGACAGCACTGATCGCTGTCATGCCAATCCCCTTTCTCCCAAACGGTAACGTTCTCCGATACATGGATTGCCAGATGTATTCGTTGTCGAGTGGGTCCGTGCCGATTAACAGGGGCTTCAGGTAGGTATCAATCGTGGTTTTTGTAGCGTGCGGTGCCAAGGCGGCGTTACCGATGCCGATTGTCCCGTCATCGCATTCAATCTCGACAATTAGCCAACCCAGAAAGCGGAAACCGGAGATGGAGCCGCTGACATCTGCAATCAGATCGCTGGCGGTGGTGCAAAAGTGAGGGGGCATGGGGGCGACATCGCCAACCCATTCCCAGATCGTTGTTCTTACATCGATAATTTTAGCCATTTTAGTCTCTTGGTCTGGTGATTGATCGAACGTAAATTTGCAGAACATATATAACTTGTCAAACCACTTTACCATAAATACAAAAAATACAATGGATAACGATTTATGTGAAATTTTCTGGGTTCCGGCCCGAATCGGTTAACACCTGCCAGTTTGTCTATAACCTGTTGTCTTTAAACAAAAATAAATCTGATTGTATTTGGTGGAGTCGGCAATTCAGGTTCTACTGCGACAATTTAGCATTCGCCGGACTCTCAACTCCGTTAGACGTTTTCTTGTCAATTCTGGTCAGACCATTTATGTTTTAGGGAATATAACGGATGATTGGGATAAGGCAGAAAGAATGGATCAAATCGACCCTTTATCACTAAATGAAGGCAACAAAATCAAAAAAGAAGGGGCCGCTGAGAAGGTCGTAAAACGCATTCTCGAGTTGGTAAAATCCGGGAATCTGCGGGCGGGCGATAAGCTTCCTTCAGAACGCAAGTTAAATGAAATTTTTGGCCTGAGCCGGCCAACCCTGAGAGAAGCGCTTCGGTCTCTATCCATATTGGGAGTGATTGAAATGCGTCATGGTGGTGGTGCGTTTGTAACCGATTTGAAGGCTAAATCCTTGTTGGCGCCTCTCGATTTTTTTGTCAGTTTGTCTGTCGAGAATGCGCAAGAAGTCTTTGCCTGTCGCCGTCTCATTGAAATTGAGATAGCCCGAAAATGTGCCCTGAATGCGACAGAGGCGGATATTTCAGAACTTGAAAACATGGTGACTGCGCAGGAAAAGGTGGGTGCTGATCCGATCGGCTTTCGAATTCTGGACAGCGAGTTCCACGAAAAATTATCTTCCATTGCTGGAAATAATGTTATGGAGCGGTTGTCATCCGGATTTTACAACATGGGGTTGGAAGAGCGCAGAAAAGCCACAAGCAGTGCGCAGGTTACCTTGCGGAGTGTGAAAGAACACAAGCGCATTGTGGACCACATCAAACTTCATGATGATGAAAAAACCGCACAAGCCATGGCGGACCATCTTGAACATATTGAGCAAACCACTCTGGACGCCATGAACGGGCAGTTCATCGAGCGCAAACTGGCCGAATAGGGCAGACTAAATGGCAAGAGTGCAATCTTATCTGAC
>JBLXFH010000009.1:0-8296 GCA_048262255.1 Rhodospirillales bacterium
CGTCGCGTGGAAACTGACGGCCAACCTCGTAGCGTCTGTTCCGTTCCTCCCGATACTGACCCCGGCGCTTCCGGTCATTGTAATAATCTCGGGCATACTGACGATGACGATCGTTGAAACGTTCGCGACCCTGGTTGCGGCCTTGGTCCCCCCTACGCTCATACTTGTCCTTCCGGCTGTCTGTCCGCGGTCGCTCTGGTTTTTGTCGTTGTGCCCATCCGAAAGCACGGGGCCGGTCGCAAGCACATAGAGAATGACGAATGCCATGATCTGCCAGGCTCGTCTGGTGTTTTTCTTCATAAAAGTCGTTGTCACTTTATTCATCGCATTTACCTTTCTGGCCGGTCGATGGCCCCCCATACAAGAAGGTGAAAGATGTCCCGGCCCCCATCGGCCGGGTTTCACTTGGATTCACGTCTTATCCGGCAGGCACGACCATTGGGGTTTCAGTAGTGCGAACCGTCCCATGTGGCAGACCCGCGCCAACAATTTGTTTGATTAGACGAACAGCGGCGCCGGACAGAGCTGGCGCCGTCAATTCAGTCTTCGGTTACATGGTGCTTCGGATCGTCTTACTTCCGTAAGGTGACGACCACACGGCGGTTACGCAATTCGCGGACGTTGTCGGCGGTTTCCACGGCGGAACGGTTTTCGCCAAAGGACCCGCAATCGACGTCTGGCCGAATACCGATCTCCTCCAGAGCGGCAACCACCGTAGCCGTGCGGCGCTCCGACAGTGAACGGTTTTACTTAAGAGTTCCCGAACGGTCGGTGTACCAACTGACCAGCACGATGGTCGCCTGTGTCGCTTTGATCCGATCAGCGATGTCTTGACTTAAGGTCGCCGCCTTGGCGTCGAGTGCCGAACTGTTATGGCCGAAATAGACCGTAAATGATCCGACTTCGATGATCGGTGTCGGCACCGCAGGAGCGGGCTTTTCGGCGATCTTCGGTTCCGGCATTGGTTTTGCCGCCGCAAAGACGATCCCGGCGGCTTGGTCGATGGCACTCAGGAACCCGCCGCGGCAAAGTGCTATGTCATCAGGCTGCATGTCTTCTTCCTGCTCTTCCATCCAGCAGTCAAACTGGGTTTACGCACGGGAAGTCGCTTCTGTCGCCCGGATGCCGCCGTCGACAAGTTCGAATACCGGCGCGGTTACAAGTTCTCCACCTACGCCACCTGGTGGATCCGCCAGGCGATCACCCGCTCGATCGCCGATCAGGCCCGGACCATCCGGATTCCGGTCCATATGATCGAAACCATCAACAAGCTGGTCCGCACATCACGCCAGATGCTGCACGAAATCGGCCGCGAGCCGACGCCCGAGGAACTGGCCGGCAAGCTGTCCATGCCCCTGGAGAAGGTCCGCAAGGTCCTGAAGATCGCCAAGGAGCCGATTTCCCTGGAAACCCCCATTGGCGACGAAGAAGACAGCCATCTGGGCGATTTCATCGAGGACAAGAACGCCGTGCAGCCCCTGGATGCGGCCATTCACGCCAATTTGCGGGAAACCACAACCCGGGTTCTGGCCAGCCTGACGGCGCGGGAAGAACGGGTTCTGCGCATGCGCTTCGGCATTGGTATGAATACCGATCATACCCTCGAAGAAGTGGGCCAGCAGTTCTCTGTGACCCGCGAACGCATCCGCCAGATTGAAGCCAAGGCCCTGCGTAAGCTCAAGCACCCCAGCCGCTCGCGCAAACTGCGCAGCTTCCTGGATTACTAGGGCGCCCCCGATCCAATCCAAAAGGCCGGTGCCGAAAGGACCGGCCTTTTTTTATGTCTGCCGCCGGCCCGACCGCTCATAACGGTCTGGTTACAGGTTCGAGTCCTGCCGGGCCCACCATTCCCTTCCCCATACTGTCGATTCTCACTTAAATGAGAAATTTAAAACATACGGTGAGACCGTGTCCGCTGTTGGACGCAGCAGCCACAATTCGTCTAATTTAGAGATGCCTCTTAAGGGCCAATAGGAGCCATTGTTGAACTTGCTAATTTTGTAGCGATTGAGACCTTGTTGATGGCTGCCTATGGGACAAAGCGGACCTGCCAAATATCTGACCAGACTTGCTTTTGTTGACCCAGGCCAGACCAAATCCATAGCCTAGGTTTGATACGTGTAGCTTAACGCCCGTTTACTCGCTGATCGATATCCAACGCTTTCTGACAGACGTTCCGTGGTAGTGTGCCAGAGTACTGGCTGAAAACGTTATTCTTGCCGACTGCAAAATTGTCCATAGCCTGCCGCCCATCCAGAAGCTTTCTGACCGTCGCATAGGCAGGTAGCCCGCCACGGATCAAATAATCGGTATCTGATCGGACGATTAATAAATCACCGACTGTGCAATATAGAACAGCGGTGTCGAAATTTTTCATTTCTAGTTGAGCGCGCGCTTGAGCCAGACGCGCATCGGACTCTTTGTTACAGGTTCGCACACCAAACCTAAGGCGCACCGCTACCATTTGCCGCTAATTGTTATTTACCTTATGGAGAAACTAGATATGCCAAATAAAAAGAATGGCTTAAAAGCCGTTGCAACAGCCACAATCATTTCCTTCAGCGCAGCCGTCGTCCCCATCGTCCCCGTCAGTGCCGCCCTGATCGACAATGACCGTATGGCCCAAACTCAGGCGGTAGAGAGTGACCGCGTATTTGTGAAAGAATTCATGAAGCGTGCAGACGTACGCACGGAATTCGAAACTTTAGGCGTTGATCCCGACGAAGCCAATCTTCGTGTCGCAGCGCTCAGCGATGCCGAAGTTGCGAAACTGGCCCAGCAGATTAAAAGCTCGCCCGCGGGCCAAGGTGCTTTGGGTGCCGTGGTTGGTGCTGCAGTGCTGATATTTGTCGTCTTGCTGATTACCGACCTGCTTGGCTTCACCAGCGTATTTGGCTTCACAAACAAAGGTTCGGCGAACCCAACCTAAGCGCAAACAATTAATGCACCTGTACCCTTTCAAAATCCACGCACTCGCGGCGGTGGTGGCGATGGTGGTGTTGAGTGGTTGTGCGGCAACGCCCATGACCTCGCAACTCGCGGCGTCGCCACCGCTAGGATTGCCCGCGTCTGCTGAATTGTCCGATGTGCCGTTCTTCGCACAAACGCGCTTCTTCTGCGGGCCTGCAGCGCTGACCACTGTTTTAAATACAACCGGGCTTAAAATTGAGCCCAATGATCTTGCACAAAGCGTCTACACGCCGGGTCGTGAAGGCACTCTGCAAACCGAAATAATCACCGGATCCCGCCGACAAGGCCGACTTGCTCTGCCACTCCGAACTCTGAACGATGTGTTCGCGAACGTTGCCCAAGGGCGGCCCGTACTGATCTTGCAAAACCTGGCGCTTGATATTGCGCCGCAATGGCATTACGCGGTGGTCATCGGGTATGACTTGCCGAGTGAAACCGTTTTGTTGCGGTCCGGCACGACTTTCAGGCTAGCGATGCCGATGAAAACCTTTGAATATACATGGCAGCGGTCCGGGTACTGGGGCGTCGTTGTCGTTGGACCGGATGGCCCGGTGCCGGACGGCACCTCGTTATCAGAATGGCTGCAGGAAGCCTACGGGTTAGAGCGAGCCGGCCGTCAGTTGGACGCGTTAACGGCTTTTAATTTCGCCGCTGGGCATTGGCCCGATGCGAGTGCCCCATTAATTTCTGCCGCTAATATTTTGATAAAAACGAACCGTCTGCAAAACGCAAAGACGCGTCTGCAAGCCGCCGTACAACGCCATCCCCAAAACCCCATGGCTCTCAATAACCTAGCGCACGTGCTGATGCGCGTGGGTGAGCTTGATGAGGCTGAACGGCACGCGCTGAAAGCCGTTGCCATTGGCGGCAAAACAAAAGGCGTGGCCAAGCAAACCTTGATGGAAATCCGGGCGAAAAAAATAGCAGTTAGGGCTAGCTGATCGGATGATAAGGATTTCGCGGCCTGTGCAATATGAGACAGCGCGGTCGCAATTTTTCAGCTCTAATTAGAGATCTCCACTTTTCGAATTTGTTTTTGGGTTCCTCCCTATCGACTCACCGGGCCTGACGCGGTTCGGCATTTTTTGAGGATATATGGGTAAAGATGGTTACGATCCAATCGGATCGCTTTCAGTTCTTCCGCCCTCGCCAGTAAAAGACGTGCCAGCGGCATTTTCTGCCGGTGCAAACGAGATCGTAGATCTTAAGGAAACAGAGTTATGAAAACCATTGCCCTGACATCGATTATCACGCTAGCGCTACTGAGTTTATCCTCCTGCGGGTCAAGCACTTCCGACCGCGCCATCTCGGGCGCCGGGATTGGAGCTGGCGTAGGTGCCGTCGGCGGATTGCTGGTAGGCGCGCCGCTCAAAGGTGCAGCGATCGGCGCCGCAGTTGGCGCAGGTGCCGGAGCCGTCACAAACGAGGACGAAATTGATCTGGGCAAACCGGGATGGAAATAAGCGGGGAATTTTCGGTTTTCAGGCCATCTTCGCAGGCTGATCATCGCCAGCGGGCGATACATGACGGTCATCAATAATCAGACCAAAGGATAATTCACTATGTTTAGAACGATGCATGTTTTGAAGTTAGCCGGCGTGGTTGCTGTGACCCTCTTTGTCATGGCCTGCGATCCGATCGCCGGACGAGAAACGGCAGGGGAATACGTTGATGACGCAACGATCACCAGCAAAGTGATCGCCGCGATCATCGATGATCCGGTGTTGAAGAAATCAAACATAAGCGTGGAAACCCTGCAGAATGTTGTCCAATTGAGCGGCTGGGTGGAGTCGGACCTGAGCTTGGCCCGTGCGGGTGCCATCGCGCGCGCCGTGTCCGGTGTACATTCAGTACGCAACGACCTCATCATCCACTGACGGTAGACGGGAGATACAGCGCCATGCCAACCAACAGAATTATCGGTTTCGTCATCTTTGCGGTCGGCGCGTTCCTCCTGATGACGGCTTACAATTCAACACAGGCACCGGCTGAAGAACTCTCAAGCACGATCACCGGGAGTTACAGCGACAACACAATGTGGACCATAGTTATTGGCCTCGCTGCCACTGTTGGTGGGGGTATGCTTGCCTTCATTGGCGCGCGAAAATAACGTAACTTTGGGGCTGCCCCTGAGCTATAATTGTTTATGATTCTCGAAACCATATTATTTGATGTCTCATTCATGAGGCACCTTTACGGACTTATTGGTGTGCGGACCACCACCCAGTCAAGGAGCTGATGACGGAGGAATCGATACTCACATTACTTCGCGAGGGAACCGTGACTGAAGTCACAAAATCGACACTCCATCTCGAAAATCTTGAACGGCGACGGCTACTTGGTATGGCTTCGGCCGTGTTGGCATTGCCCCTTTTTGAGTCGGTCCTTCCGACTTCCGTCCTGGCCGCACCACCACCGCCGGACTTGAATTTTAGGGCTTTGTATGAGGGATCTTCCGTCGGCACGCACAGCGTCTCGTTTCGCGGTAATAATGATCACCTTATTGTCACCTCACAGATCGATATCATCGTCAAGGTTATGTTTTTCACCGCCTATCGTTTCGAACATGAAGCTGTGGAAGTCTGGCGTTCGGACCGATTGATATCCGTTGAAAGCACGACAAATGACAACGGCGAGCAGCGCCGCGTTTCCGGACAGGCAACAGATGAGGGTTTTCACCTCGATAGCACCGACGGTCCATTTCTGGCAGACAGCACCTTGTTGACGACGAATACGCTTTGGAACAGTCAATTGGTCGAAGAAGATAAAATGATCGACGTTCAAAATGGCGGCGAAACGGGACTGGTGGTAAAGCCGCTTGGCAGAGAGCCGGTCGTCACCCCACAAGGTCAAATTATGGCCCGTCGCTTCCGTATCATCACAACCGACTATGCCGGAAGCCTATATTTCGATGACGCCGGTCGTTGGGTCAAAAGCCTGATAGAGCGCCAGGGGGAGGTTCTTGAATATGCACTCATATCGTAGGTATGGTGTAAAAATTCGGCAACCCATTACTGTGGTTGCCAGCCTTGTTATGGTTGTGGCTTTATCAGCCTGCGCGTTTGTTATTTCGCCGCCGGATGTGACGATTGGAACTGGAATCCGGAGCGGGACCCATTATCCGCTGGGCGGTTCAATCTGCCGATTATTTAATCTGGATACGGAAACCACCGGCAAACGCTGCGCGGCCCGTCCGTCAGATGGCCCCGTCGCCAACATCAGGGCATTGCGTAAGGGTTCGATTGACGTTGGAATATTGGCGTCCGACGTCCTGGCCGACGCCGTGGCAGGTGTCGGCACATTTGCAACACAGGGTACGAACCTCAAATTACGGACGTTGTTTGCTGGTCATGCTGATGCCTTCACGATCGTCGCCCGCCGGGAGTCGGGAGTGCGCAGTGCAGCGGCGCTGCGCGGCAAGCGGATCAACATGGGCAGGCCTGGGTCCGGCGAACAGATCGCCATTGTGCGGATCATGGCGGCCTTGGGCGTCGCCGAAACCGAATTCGCAGAAGTCCACAAACTGAAGCTTGTCGAACAGTACCGCGCCTTATGCGCCAACGAGCTTGATGCCATCTTCTACCAGGTCGCCCATCCCAGCGGATTGATCCAGGCCGTCGTGCGTAAGTGCGGTGGCGCGTTGGTGAACTTTCGCGGTCCGGCGATTGACAAAATGTTGCGGGACCACCCTGAATATGAACGCCACGTCATCCCAGGTGAAACGTACCTTAGCAACCCAAACGATGTGCAAACGATTGGCGTCCGGGCCGTCGTTGTGACGACAACCCGCTTGTCAAATGACCTTGCCTACAAGATCACCAAGGATATTTTCCAGAACCTCGAGGATTTCCGGCGCCTGCACCCGGCCTTTACCACTGTATCGGTCGCAGACATGCTAAATGCTGCTGGTCACGCGCCTTTCCATCCCGGTGCTATTCGGTATTACCGCGAACGAGGATGGATGCTTTAGCTTCCCAGTGCTGCAAGGTCATTGTAAACAGGCGGCGACCGAGAGATCGATCAACGAAGGGCAACTAAACGCGCGTTGCTTCAGTGGTGCTTAGACAAGACCGCAATCTCTGTGCTAGAATATACAGCGTAATTTGCATCGAACTGTGATTCGTTTGTTCTCGATGTGCGGAATTGCGTCCATTACTCTTTATCGTATGTTCCCCCCGGCACTTTTTTTGGTTGGGGTTTTTTGTTTGGATAAAATAAACCTGGGAAAAAACATCATGTCTGCGAAGCCACCGAAGCTGCCAAACCCTATTCAAATATTTGACGCTAATCTATTCCTCACATCCGTTGGCACCGGACGGCGCAGTGTAAACTACCAAACCGGAGATCTGATTTTTAATCAGGGAGAACCGGCTAATGCCATCTACTTTATTGAGAAAGGCCAGGCTCAAATCACCGTCGTGTCGGCACAAGGCAAAGAGGGAAATATTGCAACTCTTGGCAAAGGTGATTTTCTTGGTGAGGGCTGTCTTACCGGTCAGGAATTATATTTGGCCTCGGCTCACGCGACCGCGTCGACGACCGCGATATCTATTGAAAAGGCGGTGATGATCCGCGTCCTTCAAGAGCAACCGGAACTGTCGGAAATGTTCATGTCGTTCTTGCTGTCGCGCAACATCCAGATTGAGGCGGATCTGGTTGATCAATTATTTAATTCCAGCGAAAAGCGCTTGGCCCGCGCGCTGCTGCTTTTGACGAACTTCGGAAAAGAAGGCACACTGGAACCCGTACCGAAAGTCAGCCAGGAAGCCCTGGCCGCCAGGATCGGGACGACCCGGGCCCGGGTCAATTTCTTTATGAACAAGTTTCGAAAACTGGGCCTTATCGAATACAACGGCACACTTAAAGTGCATTCGGCGCTGCTGAATGTCATCGTCCACGACTAGTCCGGCCGGTGCGTTGGCGCTTAAAATCGCCCGAACAACAGCAGAAGTAGAACAAAAACTAAGACGACACCTAATCCACCAGTCGGCAAATACCCCCAGCGTCGACTATGCCGCCATGTCGGCAACGCGCCTATGAGCATAAGCAACAAAATGATGATCAGAATGGCTCCGAGACTCATTGCGTTTCCTCTATCGAGTAATTTTTCAATGCTGTAGAGCGTCGATGACGAGGCCGGTGATCGCACTGATGAACAAAATATCGTTCGAGACCCGGACGTAGAGATACCCTCTGGGCGGTTGGCCAAATTCGCGGGCAAACTGGGCGCGGAACTTCGTAAAAGATGACGTCGCGTGGAAACTGACGGCCAACCTCGTAGCGTCTGTTCCGTTCCTCCCGATACTGACCCCGGCGCTTCCGGTCA
>JBLXFH010000010.1:0-5555 GCA_048262255.1 Rhodospirillales bacterium
GAATACCTCACAAGCCCAAGACGAGCTGATTGCTCTCTTTAACCAGCTTCCTGATGCGACGACGCAACGCGATTGCCTCAGCAGTATAATTCCCATGCTTCAAAGCATTCTGATTCCCGATTGGCGCACCCGGCGATTTGCCGCCATGCATCCGGCACCGACCGTTAGCCATTGCGGGGGACTGGCACAGCGTCTTCTTTCTTGTTCTGGCCAAGCGTTTGGCCAGGTGCATGGGTAAGTTCTTTTGCATGGGGTTGTTCTCCAGTTTTTTGTTTGACCCCGCCCCCCTGGACGTTGCCGACAATCGCCTGTCCGCCTTCATGAACATGAACGTGTTCGACTGTCATCTTCTGTTGGCCCTTGCCACGGTAACGATTGAGGGCTTCCATTTGAGTGGTGAAGGTTCGCGCAAGTTTGTTAAACGCTCGCTCTGAGCTGTCTTGTTGAGGGATGGTTTCTACATTTGCCAGGCGTCTGGCGAAGGTCATTGTCGCCATGTGAACGGCCGCCATCTGTGCCGCCAGCATGGCTTCCATTTGGTCTGTTGGCCGGATGCCTGAGATGACCGAAAGCATAAAGTTTAGACCGTCTGTGTTCGTCTCCTTTCCTGTTGTTGCTGCATTCGCCAACTGGTTAAGCATGATGTGTGAAAAGTTTGAGCTGGTTGTCCCAAGCGCCTCCATGAGCAAGATTGTACCCGCCTGGCCATCCGGGTGGTCGATGTCTAATTTATTGATTCCATCAACTTGCTCAGCTTTCATAGCCGGAGACGGAATGGTTTGCCGCCTACGGTCTTCATGCGCATTGAAGGCCAGTTGTTCGCGACGTGTCGGCTCATAGGGTTTGCTTTTTGCGGCGGTTTTTTTGACCGTCCGATTTTGCGATGTTTTTTTTGTCATGGACAATTTCCTTTCACATTATCGTTTGAGCTATGCTGTTGAACGTCTGGTCTTGTCAGGTTGTCGTTCCGCGCCTTGCGTCCGATATTCTGTGATGTGCCGATCCGCTTGCCGACCACAACACCAGCCTTATCGGGCCGTGGGATGATGTTGAACATTTCCGCCGTTTCATCATTGGCGGCTTTCAGGATATAGCGGGTAACCCCTTTGAGCCGGTTCCAGCGCCGTATACCGCCGCCATACTTGATGGTGGTTATCGCGTAGGTTTTGGTTGGTCCGGACTGGTCAACATTGCCGCCTATCCATTGCGGTAATCGTTTCCTAAATCCTTTCAACAACAGCCGGGGAACATGAACGAAGATGTGCGAGTGATAACCCAGTACCGCGCCGTTCTCGATTGACCAGACATAGGCCGCACCGCTGTTATGGTATCGGATCCATTTTGAATAGCGTTCTAGTAACCCGCCCTGCAAATCCTGGACGCGGCCAAGGCATTGCGCGTGTTCCCAACTGACTGTCAGGTGTCTGTTCAACGGAAACCCAATCTGGTCTGCATATCCCACCGCCTGAATGGCATTTTCCGCCGATGGCAAATTTATAAATCTAGCCGCTTTTGCTTTGTTCATTTCATTCATCCGCCGGGCGTTCGCTTGCTACCTGAAGGCAACTAGCGCCCGGCATGTCCTGTCTGTCTGGAAAATGGGGTATTACTATATACGTACCTTCGTCCGTTTCTGATTTGCCGAAAAACGCGCTGGCTCCCGCCCTGTAAGGGGTTCGGGAAATTCTCCAGCGGGATTATTCTCCAAGTTTTCAATGGTTAGATTCTTTGGTGGTTTGGATGCCGTTAGCCAATCTCTAAAGGCCTCTGGAAAGCTGGCTAGGATAGCTTTTGCTTCAGGGGTTAGGATGATGCCATGTTCATTGATAACGCGAACGAGGACCCCTTTATTTGACGCTACAAAGGATATGGGTCGCCATCCTTTGCTGCTGCCCTTCCAGCGGTAGACAATCCACTGAAGACTGTCATTGCCTAAAGCCCATCGTTCAGACAACTGAAGAAAAATGGTTTCTGTATTGTCGGCATGAACGGGACCGCGTTCTGCGGCCCCTTTCAGGTTTACAATCTTGTTCATGCCGCCCGCCTATCGTTTTCGATGATGTGAACGGGAGTTCTCAAGATATACCTTGCGTGAGTCCCAGGGTATAAACCGGCGTGTTTTTCATGGATGGTGTCAATTTTCAGACCATGTTCATGCCTCAGGACATGTATGTACGCAGCTAACCTAGGTCCTGGATTATCAATTGATGTACATCCTTTTTGTCCAGCGATAATCAATTCCTTTAACGCCCAGGCGTATCGTCCCTTTAGGTTCAGGACACGCTCGGCAAGACCACCGATAACAAAGTTTTGGGAATTACGTTTACTCATAACGCACCCCCTGTGGCAGCTTAACCACGTTGTTATCGTTTACGGCGAGTTCATCATTGATTACGATAATCCCCGGCCAGTGTTTGCATAGAATCGGAAACTTCTTGGCATCCAATGCCGTCGCTTGAAGTGCGTGATATTCTCGTTTGGCTTTTGACGGTCCGTTAGATTTATTGCCATTTGAATTTGGTTTGCGTATATACTTCATTTCGTTAATTCCTCTTAGCCGTTGAATTGATAATTGTAAGAAGAAGCCCCAGCGTTTGCGCACTGGGGCTTTTTCGACTGAAGTGCTCATGCGGAAACGCTCCGGTAATTATCCAGCCAGGCGCGAAGGTCGTCAGACGCTATCAACGTCCTGGCCCCACATTTGAATGTCTTGAGTTTTCCGGCGCGGATTTCTTCGTAAATGAAGCTCCGCCCCATACCGGATGTTTCGCAGGCTTGGTTAATGCCGTAAGCTAGTCGGGGTGTTGTATCCGTTTGCATAATAAAGTTCTCCATCGGTTGGTGATGGATACGTTTTTAAAGCAAATTATTTGTTTGTCGTGTAACCGATGTGGTACGCATTTGACGCAAAAAAATGCGTCAAATCGTGCTGATATTTGAAACACAAACCGAAGAAAATTAGATTGTTAAAAGATTATAGGAATTTTGATATCTACATCTCTCTGCGCGAGCTTATATAGGATGCCGCATTCTTCAATACTATAGTGTTTTAGAATATCGGCCTTTCCAGATAAGAAAAAATTTTCCTTGCCATCGGAGTGAATGAGGGTCTCTAGGATTTCCAAATCAACACTATCTTCGGTCTCGAATTTTAATCCCATTTTACCGAGTGCACGTGCGCTCTTCTTCCAGTTGGAAATAGAGTTTTCACTGAAGTATTTTTGAAGCTCTCTATTTTCCCAAGTCCTGATTGTCTCGCTGCCGCCTTCAGTGTGATATCCGTAAGCCTTGGCTACTTTTTGTCGAGCTGCCTTCGCCTGTAAGCCGCTTCCTCTCAAAGCATAGACATGAACTACCCCTAGAAATTGCATACAAGACAAAGTCCAAGCCTTGTTTTTTTTCCCTGTGTTCGTTGGTGAAACGGAAAACTGAACCTCTCCATGATTTAGACCCCGTAAAGCTCGCCTAATCGTGTCTCGATCGTAGGGGTCCAGTGGGATTTGATCGCCAATCATTCTTGCGACCCCATTTCGCCACTGTTCAATTGTCGATGAGAAGTTTTCGTCGATCGGAATGAGGTGTCTTTTTACCTCAGAAGTGATTGTGAGAAAATTTTGATTTAGTTCTTCAAAATACATGGCCGCTGAAAAAGCTGCTCTAACGCGTTCGTCTTTGCCTTCGCTGATTTCGATGAGCTCATTCGCATCTAGTATTTTATCCAGAATCGTATGTGCTTCTTTTCGCAAACGTTGATAAAATTTTTGTTTTTCCTTCTTCATAACAATCCCCGCAGATTGTCCGCATAATAATATTGCGCGGCAACCCGGTGCGGTACCGAATGTTCGGGAGCTACCCTAGCCGCGCCAATTAGCGTATTTTGTTCAATTTAAAGAGGCAATGTTTGTTTTCTCTACAATCCCTAGTTCGCCGAAGGTGGCGCGGACTGTATCGGCGACATAGTTCGGTGACAGATGTCCGTAATGCTTTTCAACCATGCGCGTGTCCGAATGGCCAAGTTGGGCAGCAACAACAGCCAAGGGTGCGCCGTTCATGACCATTCGTGATGCATAGGTGTGCCGCAACTCATGGAAGGTGAGGGTTTCTACTTTTGCCCTGGCGCAGGCGGCTTTAAACGGACGCTGTTGATGGGATTTCCCCCACGGCGCACCATCGTCCCTGGTCAGCAGCAGGGATGTGCCTGTCTTGCCAGTGGCGAGGCCTTCAAAAAAGGCTCGGCCTTCGTCGGTCAGAACAACATGACGGGGTTTGCCCGATTTACTGAGACGGATATGCAGGGTGCCGGAGTCGGAATTAAAGTCCACCGCCTTCAATCCGACTAATTCACCGTATCTGCATCCAGTGAGCAATGCCGCCTGGACAACCGGACGAAACTCGATGGAGCACGAATTTACAACGCGCTTTACTTCATTGTCCTGGAGATAACGAACACGCGCGGCGTCGGCTTCGCGAAAGGCCTTAACTTTACGCCATGCATCATCGCTCGAAACTTTTCCTTCTGCGTGTGCATGGTTTAGCGCAGCTTTCAGAACCGTCAGTATTCTGTTCGCGCTCGATTTGCGGCGACGAAGGGTGTCTGCGCTATTGTCCATTTTCTGGCGTTTCTGTTCTTTGCCGGGAGCCGTTCGGAGGAGGGGGGCAGCACTTGCCAGCCCATCAAGCCATTGTTCAATCCGGCGCTTGTTCAGCTTGGTCAAAGGGATGGTTCCCAATGTCGGCAGGATATGCGCGCGAATAACGGATTGTGTGTTGCTAACGGACTTGCCGCCATTTCGTTCATAGGCGGCCATATAGTCGGTCATTGCATCTTGAACGCAGTAAGGACCGGAACGTGGAGTTTCATCGTGAAAGCCATTTGCGGCGACCTTGAACCATTTAGCGGCTTCTTTTTGGGCGTCTGCATAGGACAGGCAAACGATACCGTCTGGTTCTAGGGCATCATCAGCGGCCCCCAGGGACAGATAATGCTGCTTGCCTGCATCATCGCGAAAGCGGGCAATCCATGTGCCGCCTTTCGAGCCTTTTCGATATCCGATGGCGCATCCTCTGGATATGACAGTCCAATAGGGTTCGCGCTTATAGGCCAGTTTCACGCGCGCGGATCGACTATCTAACTTTGCATTGCGTACCGTACGAGCCATTGGAAAACCCTCCTGTTAAAACGTACGGAAATTATACGGAAAATATGTAGGTGGATGCAAGGGGATAACAATGGACGAAAATACACTTTAAATATGGGCTTTATCGTGTCCGTACGGAATTGCTATTGTCCAGTATGTCCAATGTTATGCCCCTTTCACGGCGGCAACACGGGTTCGAATCCCGTAGGGGTCGCCACTTTCCTTCGATAACCAAGCTCGCCATCCGGCGGGCTTTTTGCGTTTCTGGGGTTCAATGGCCTGAAGAAGCGGTTTAGGTGCTGAGCAGGGAGAAATTCACACCAACAAACGTCAGCGCAATTGCCCAGCTCACGATGATAAATACAGCACTAAAAAACTTGCAGAAATCGGCGCCCCATCGACATATTCTGACCAGCT